>NZ_CP040930.1:0-3685000 GCF_006351945.1 Pseudomonas sp. SWI7
CGTTGCGCGGCACCAGAATGTCGTTGACGGTGATCTTGTCCAGCGACTGGATGCCGTCGAGCAAGCCCCGTCGTGGTGTTTCCGGGTGCTCGTCGTCCTCGAAGGCGTCGGCTTGCTCGGGTGCAGGGCGACTGCGGCGGGCTGCTTGCGCAGTGGGCGCAGCAGCAGCTTGGCGCAGCCGTCGAGTACACCGGCCAGCGGTTGCAGCAGTACCAGTGGCGGCTTGAGCAAGGCGCCCAGGCTGACGAAGACGTGCGGGTTGCGTCTGGCCAGGCGACGCGGCAGGTACTCGGCGAACACCAACAGAACGGCAGCGGCAGCAAGGCCTGCCTGCCACAGGCCATTGTCACCGCCTTGGCGCAGCCCGATCAGGCAGGCCAGCGCCAGCACCAGCCATTTGCCCAGGCTGGCGCCCAGGACCAGGGCAGGGCCCGAGAGCTTGGGTGGGCTGTCATTCTCGCCGCCCGACACCATCGTGTGCAGGCGTGCGGTCTCGATGGCGGTGAGCAGTGCAGACCACAGCAGGCGATTGCCGAGGTGCCGAGAAGAGGTGCGTACGGCAGGATGTTCATGTAAGGCCGTCAGATGTGCAGGATGAATTCGCGAACCAGCTTGCTGCCGAAATAGGCCAGCATCAGCAGGCAGAAGCCTGCCAGGGTCCAGCGGATGGCCTTGTGGCCCCGCCAGCCCAGGCGGGTACGCCCCACAACAATACGCTGAACACAACCCAGGCCACGCAGGCCAGCAACGTCTTGTGCACCAGGGTGCTGGGCGAACAGGTTGTCAAGGAACAACCAGCCGGACACCAGCGACAGGGACAGCAGGCACCAGCCTGCCCAGAGAAAGCCGAACAGCAGGCTTTCCATGGTTTGCAGTGGCGGGAAGTTTCGAATCAGGCCTGAGGGGTGCTTGTGCTTGAGTTGATGGTCCTGGACCAGCAACAGCAACGACTGGAACACGGCGATGGTGAACAGCCCGTAGGCCAGAATCGACAAGAGGATATGGGCAAGAATGCCCGGTTCCTCATCGATCAGCGGCACGGTCCCCGGCGGCGCGAATTGGGCCAGCAGCGCAGTGACCGCACCGAGCGGGAACAGCACCAGCAGGTTCTCCACCGGATGCGCAGGCATGCCAGCAAGGTCAGGGCGATGACGGCCACGGCGATCAGGCTGGCGGCACTGAAGAAATCCAGGCTCAGGCCAAGCGGGGTGATCAGCTGGAAGAACAGCGCACCGCCCTGGGCGATCACGGCAATGGTGCCAACAGACCGGGTAGCCGTTTGTCGATCTTGCGGCCCTTGGCCAGGGATGAGCCCTGGTAGATGGCCGCGACGATGTAGAGCGCAGCGGCAATCAGGTTGGGGATGAGGCTGGGAGAGGAGACCATAAGTCCTGGTGGGCGAGCCTTAAAGAGACGGAGTTTGGCATAAACCGCGCCGCTCTAGGAAGACTGACGGGCGCGCAAGGCGGAGGCGGCGCAGGCACGGGGCAAACCCACGTCGCGACTGGCGAGTGCCACTGAAGGTGTGCGCGGTCGCTTCACTTCGCTATAATCGCCGCCTTGCTGTGCCTGGCGGGTGTGCATTTCCCCGCGGGCGCCTGACAACCTCGGCTTTTACTGGGCCAGAAAGGATCATCATGTTCGAAAACCTGACCGACCGCCTGTCACAGACGCTGCGCCATGTCACCGGCAAGGCCAAGCTGACCGAAGACAACATCAAGGACACGCTGCGCGAAGTGCGCATGGCCCTGCTCGAGGCCGACGTTGCCCTGCCGGTGGTGAAGGATTTCGTCAACAGCGTGAAGGAACGTGCCGTCGGCACAGAAGTGTCGCGCAGCCTCACCCCAGGCCAGGCCTTCGTCAAGATCGTCCAGGCCGAACTCGAAAGCCTGATGGGGGCGCCAACGAGGACCTGGCGCTCAATGCCGCCCCGCCTGCCGTGGTGCTGATGGCCGGCCTGCAAGGTGCGGGCAAGACCACCACCGCCGGCAAGCTGGCGCGCTTCCTTAAAGAGCGCAAGAAAAAGAGCGTGATGGTGGTGTCTGCCGACGTCTATCGTCCCGCGGCTATCAAGCAGCTCGAGACCCTGGCCAACGACATCGGCGTCACCTTCTTCCCGTCCGACATCAGCCAGAAGCCGGTCGCCATCGCCGAAGCCGCCATTCGCGAAGCCAAGCTCAAGTTCATCGATGTGGTCATCGTCGATACCGCAGGCCGTCTGCACATCGACGCCGACATGATGGACGAGATCAAGGCCCTGCACGCCGCGGTCAAGCCCATCGAAACGTTGTTCGTGGTCGATGCCATGACCGGCCAGGACGCCGCCAACACCGCCAAGGCGTTCGGGAAGCCTTGCCGTTGACCGGCGTGGTGCTGACCAAGGTCGATGGTGATGCGCGTGGTGGTGCGGCGCTGTCGGTGCGCGCCATCACCGGCAAGCCGATCAAATTCATCGGCATGGGCGAGAAGAGCGAAGCGCTCGAGCCGTTCCACCCCGACCGGGTGGCCTCGCGCATCCTGGGCATGGGCGACGTGCTCAGCCTGATCGAGCAGGCCGAGCAGACCATCGACAAGGCCAAGGCCGACAAGCTGGCCAAGAAACTGAAGAAGGGCAAGGGCTTCGACCTTGAAGACTTCCGTGACCAGCTTCAGCAGATGAAGAACATGGGCCTGGGCGGGCTGATGGACAAGCTGCCGAGCATCGGCGGCGTCAACCTGTCGCAGATGGGCAATGCCCAGGGCGCTGCCGAGAAGCAGTTCAAGCAGATGGAGGCGATCATCAACTCCATGACGCCGGCCGAGCGCCGCGATCCCGACCTGATCAGCGGCTCGCGCAAGCGCCGCATTGCCCTAGGCTCCGGTACCCAGGTGCAGGACATCGGCCGGCTGATCAAGCAGCACAAGCAGATGCAGAAGATGATGAAGAAGTTCTCCAGCAAAGGCGGCATGGCCAAGATGATGCGAGGGCTCGGCGGCATGCTGCCGGGCGGCGGCATGCCCAAGCTGTGAAGTTTTCGGGGCAGACCGTCTTCGTGCCGGCCCCTCACCCCGCGCAAGCGGGACAACGGTCGCGATTTTCGCGGCTTACGCAGCAAGTCTGGACGGTCGGGCAAGCTTCGACCGAAAAAGTCATTTGCAAATGTCCGTGTATTCCTTGAGAATATGCGGCCTTTTGGGCACCCGTGTGCCTATTTGGCATTCAGATTTGCAGTACCAACTGCAGCACCGACTATAGGAACGATGTTCACATGGTAACCATTCGTCTGGCCCGTGGCGGCTCGAAAAAGCGCCCTTTCTACCACCTGACCGTGACCAACTCGCGTAACGCCCGTGACGGCCGTTTCGTTGAGCGCGTAGGTTTCTTCAACCCGATCGCTGCTGGCGCCGAAGTCAAGCTGTCGGTCAACCAAGAGCGCGTCACCTACTGGCTGAGCCAGGGCGCACAGCCGTCTGAGCGTGTTGCTCAGCTGCTGAAGGACGCTGCCAAGGCTGCCGCCTGAGCAATATGAACGCGACGCCAGAAAAGGCTGACGACCTCATCGTCGTTGGCAAGATTTTTTCGGTTCACGGCGTTCGCGGCGAGGTGAAGGTGTATTCCTTTACCGATCCGATTGAAACCTGTTGGATTATCCAAGCTGGACGCTTCGGCACGAAGGCAAGGTAAAGCAGGTCGAGCTGGTCAGCGGTCGTGGCTCCCAAAAGGGCCTGGTCGTGAAACTGAAAGGTCTCGAGGATCGTGACGAAGCCCGTCTTCTGAGCGGTTACGAAATCTGCATTGCGCGGAGCCTTTTGCCCAACCTGGCCGCCGATGAGTACTACTGGTACCAGTTGGTAGGTTCTGAAGGTCATCAACCAGGACGAACACCTGTTCGGCAAGGTCGATCATCTGTTGGAGACCGGTGCGAACGATGTAATGGTGGTCAAGCCGTGTGCAGGCAGCCTGGATGATCGCGAGCGTTTGTTGCCCTATACTGCGCAATGCGTGCTCGATATCGACCTGGATGCAGGCGTGATGCGGGTTGAGTGGGACGCGGACTTCTAATCGATGGGTAACCTTCGCGTAGACGTCATCACGTTGTTCCCCGAGATGTTTTCGGCCATCACGGAGTACGGCATTACCAGCCGCGCGGTGAAACAGGGGTTGCTTCAGGTAACGTGCTGGAAACCCGCGGGACTACACCACAGATCGTCACCATACGGTAGATGATCGGCCGTTTGGCGGTGGTCCTGGCATGGTGATGAAAATCAAGCCTCTGGAAGATGCCCTGGTCAACGCCAGGCAGGCAACCGGAGCTGCGGCGAAGGTGATCTATCTCTCGCCACAAGGCCGCAAGCTGACTCAGCAGGCGGTCAAAGGCCTGGCCGAACAGGAATCATTGATCCTGATCGCCGGTCGTTATGAAGGCATCGACGAGCGTTTTCATTGAAGCTCATGTCGATGAGGAGTTGGTTCGATTGGCGACTATGTGCTTTCCGGTGGCGAGCTGCCGGCCATGGTACTGATCGATGCGGTTACACGGCTGCTGCCCGGAGCTTTAGGGCATGTGGACTCGGCGGAAGAAGACTCTTTCACCGATGGTCTGCTTGATTGCCCGCACTACACCCGACCTGAGGTGTATGCGGATCAGCGTGTTCCCGACGTGTTGCTTAGTGGCAACCATGCACACATCCGGCGTTGGAGAATGAAGCAGTCCCTTGGTAGGACCTTCGAACGACGCGCCGATCTTCTGGAAAGTCGCTCGCTTTCTGGAGAAGAGAAGAAGCTGCTCGAGGAATACCTCCACGAGCGGGACGATAGTTAAACGTATCGATGGTGGATCACGATCCATCTTAGGAGCACAGCATGACCAACAAGATCATCCAGCAGCTCGAAGCCGAGCAGATGAGCAAGGAAATCCCGACCTTCGCACCCGGCGACACCGTTGTCGTTCAAGTTAAAGTGAAGGAAGGTGAGCGTTCCCGTCTGCAGGCGTTCGAAGGCGTCGTTATCGCCAAGCGCAACCGTGGTCTGAAACAGCGCCTTCACCGTGCGCAAGATCTCCAGCGGCGTTGGTGTAGAGCGTACCTTCCAGACCTTCAGCCCACAGATCGACAGCCTGGCCGTGAAACGTCGTGGTGACGTGCGTAAAGCCAAGCTGTACTACCTGCGCGATCTGTCCGGCAAAGCCGCTCGCATCAAGGAAAAACTGTCCTGAGTACAGTTTGCCCGGCGGCCCAGGTCGCCTAGCGAGAAAGAAGCAGCCTTCGGGCTGCTTTTTTGCGTTTTGAACTTCGTACAGGTGACAGCCATGACCACCCGAGACCAGGAAATTCAGCGCCGCACCGAGCTTTCGGTCACCCGCGTGACCAAGGCGGTGTTCCCCAACACCACCAACCATCACAACACCTTGTTCGGTGGCACGGCCCTGGCGTGGATGGACGAAGTGTCCTTCATCGCGGCCACGCGTTTCTGCCGCTTGCCGTTGGTGACTGTTTCCACCGATCGCATCGACTTCAAGCACCCGATCCCGGCGGGCTCAATCGTCGAGCTGGTGGGTACGGTGATCAAGGTAGGCAATACCAGCTTGCAGGTGCAGGTGGATGTCTTCGTCGAAAACATGTATCTCGATGGCCGGGAGCGGGCGATTCACGGCGTCTTCAGTTTCGTTGCCATCGACGAGGACAAGCGTCCGGTGCCGGTACTGCAGGAAATATCAAAACCTGCATAGGCAAGGCGTCGCCGGAGCGCCGCTCCCGCACGAAATTCGACAGGCTTCTTGCCAGTGCCAGTGCCAGTGCCGTTGCTTTAGCTTTTGCTTCTAAGCGCGCGGTAGCCCAGGCACCGCAGATCGCGACTTCAGGAGGCCGAGCGCAGGGCTTGCGCAGGGAGGTGACAGGCATGGATGCCTGTCAAGCGCTGGGCCCCAGGATGGGGCCTGCAGCGCGGTCCTCCCGGGAGCAAGCCCGGAGCGAGGGAACCCCGGAGCGCAGCGTAGGGGCCGGATGACAGGAGCAGGCGGTTTTTGCTTACTTTTTGCCAAGACAAAAAGTGAGCCGCCGTAAGGGCGGAAGGGTGACTGTGCGCCCCCCTCGCCAATGAATACCAACTTGCCACATACGCCCAAGCTAAGGCGCCAAGGCCCCAAGGCGCTCAAACGTTCATACCGATTATTTAATCTCACCGCGCCCCCTTCGCCGCCGGTCCATAAAAACCGCGAACCTCGATAAGCACTGCAAGCCAGCCCACCCCAAATACAGACAACCCGCCAATCGCTATGAAACACTACCGCCCCCACAGCCGCAAATAGCCCCCAGCATGCCCGCCCTGGACCACCCGCTCATCGATCAATTCCTGGACGCCCTGTGGCTCGAAAAGGGATTGTCCGACAATACTCGCACCTCTTACCGCAGCGACCTCGCCCTGTTCAACGGCTGGCTACAAGCACACTCGGTCAACCTCCCCGATGCGGGCCGCGAACTGATTCTCGACCACCTGGCCTGGCGCCTGGACCAAGGCTACAAGCCGCGCTCGACCGCACGTTTCCTGTCCGGGCTACGCGGTTTCTTCCGCTACCTGCTGCGCGAAAAGCTCATCGCCATCGACCCGACGCTTCAGGTAGACATGCCACAACTGGGCAAACCGCTGCCCAAGTCGCTGTCCGAGGCCGATGTGGAAGCCTTGTTGCAAGCCCCGGAGCTTGGCGAGGCCATCGGCCAGCGCGACCGCGCCATGCTCGAAGTGCTGTATGCCTGCGGCCTGCGCGTCACCGAGCTGGTCAGCCTCACGCTCGATCAGGTCAATCTGCGCCAGGGCGTACTCAGGGTGATGGGCAAAGGCAGCAAGGAGCGGCTGGTGCCCATGGGCGAGGAGGCGGTGGTGTGGCTGGAGCGCTACCTGCGCCACGGCCGTGCCGAATTGCTCAACGGCCGTCCCAGCGATGTGCTGTTCCCTAGCCTGCGCGGCGAGCAGATGACCCGGCAGACCTTCTGGCATCGCATCAAGCACCATGCCCAGATGGCGGGCATCGACAAGGCCTTGTCGCCGCACACGCTGCGACACGCATTCGCCACGCACCTGCTCAACCACGGTGCGGACCTTCGCGTGGTGCAGCTGTTGCTGGGCCACAGCGATTTGTCGACCACGCAGATCTACACCCACGTGGCCAAGGCACGGTTGCAGCAACTGCACGCCGAGCACCATCCACGCGGATGAATGTTTTTCATGTTCGCCCAACCGGCAGTCTGCGGCGGCTTCAAGCCAGGCGTGATGTGGTAGGCTTGGGCGGTTAGCACCAAGGGCCGCCCAGTCACCTCGTCGTTTTACTCAGGTGACGCTCTGCGGCCCCTGTCCGCCCTCAGGAGTATCCATGCGCGTGACCCCGTTTTTCGCCGCCGCCGCCTTGGCGCTGGCCAGCACCTTTGCCGTGGCTGCGGCGCCCGATACGCCAGTCGGCGCCGAGCAGGCCATTCGCAAGTCATTGCAGAACCTGTCCCTGGAAGTGCCTGTCGAGAGCGTGGCCAGCAGCCCGGTCAGCGGCCTGTACGAAGTCAAGCTGCAAGGCGGGCGTGTGCTGTACGCCAGCGCTGATGGCCAGTTCGTGATGCAGGGCTACCTGTTCCAGATCCAGGACGGCAAGCCCGTCAACCTGACCGAAAAAGCCGAGCGCCTGGGCATAGCCAAGCTCATCAATGGCATTCCGGCAGGTGAGATGGTGGTGTATCCGGCCAAGGGCGAAACCAAGTCCCATATCACCGTCTTCACCGACACCACGTGCCCGTACTGCCACAAGCTGCATGCCGAAGTGCCCGAACTCAACCGCCGCGGTATCGAAGTGCGTTACGTCGCCTTCCCGCGTCAGGGCCTGGGCTCGGCCGGCGACCAGCAATTGCAGGCGGTGTGGTGCTCCAGCGACCGTCGCAAAGCCATGGACAAGATGGTCGAGGGTGATGAAATCAAGGCAGCCAAGTGCACCAACCCGGTCAGCAAGCAGTTCCAGCTGGGGCAGTCGATCGGCGTCAACGGTACACCGGCCATCGTGCTCGAAAATGGCCAGGTGATTCCGGGTTACCAGCCTGCACCGCAGGTCGCCAAGCTGGCGCTTGCCAAGTAATACAGTTCTATACGCCGTCGTCATGGGGTGACGGCATGTTTCACGGTCGGCAAAGGTGTCGGCCGTTCAATGGGGAGTTCACAGTGAAACCGGTCAAAGTAGGCATCTGTGGGTTGGGGACCGTCGGTGGCGGAACCTTCAATGTACTTCAGCGCAACGCCGAGGAGATTGCCCGCCGTGCCGGGCGCGGTATTGAAGTGGCACAGATCGCCATGCGCTCGCAGAACCCGAACTGCCAGATTACCGGTACCCCCATTACCGCTGATGTGTTCGAAGTCGCGAGCAACCCCGAGATCGATATCGTCATCGAGCTCATTGGGGGCTACACCGTGGCCCGCGACCTGGTGCTCAAGGCCATCGAGAACGGCAAGCACGTGGTCACCGCCAACAAGGCGCTGATCGCCGTGCATGGCAACGAAATCTTCGCCAGAGCCCGTGAAAAGGGCGTGATCGTCGCCTTCGAAGCAGCGGTGGCCGGCGGCATCCCGGTAATCAAGGCCATTCGCGAAGGCCTGTCGGCCAACCGTATCAACTGGCTGGCGGGGATCATCAACGGTACCGGCAACTTCATCCTCACCGAAATGCGCGAAAAAGGCCGTGCCTTCCCGGATGTGCTGGCCGAAGCCCAGGCGCTTGGCTATGCCGAAGCCGACCCGACGTTCGACGTCGAAGGCATCGACGCGGCGCACAAGCTGACCATCCTGGCATCGATCGCGTTCGGCATTCCGCTGCAGTTCGACAAGGCCTACACCGAAGGCATCACCCAGCTGACCACGGCGGACGTGAACTACGCCGAAGCCCTGGGCTACCGCATCAAGCACCTGGGCATGGCACGCCGTACCGCCGAAGGTATCGAGTTGCGCGTGCACCCGACGCTGATTCCGGCCGACCGCCTGATTGCCAACGTCAATGGGGTGATGAATGCCGTGATGGTCAACGGCGACGCCGCCGGCTCGACGTTGTACTACGGTGCAGGCGCAGGAATGGAACCAACCGCGTCCTCGGTGGTGGGTGACCTGGTGGACGTGGTCCGTGCCATGACCTCTGACCCGGAAAACCGCGTACCCCACCTGGCGTTCCAGCCCGATTCGCTGTCAGCGCACCCGATCCTGCCGATCGAAGCCTGCGAGAGCGCCTATTACCTGCGTATTCAGGCCAAGGATCATCCAGGGGTGCTGGCCCAGGTGGCGAGCATTCTGTCCGAGCGTGGCATCAACATCGAATCGATCATGCAAAAGGAAGCCGAAGAGCAAGACGGCTTGGTGCCGATGATCCTGTTGACCCACCGGGTGGTGGAGCAGGGCATCAACGACGCTATCGTTGCCCTCGAGGCCCTGCAGGATGTGGTAGGCCAGGTCGTGCGCATTCGCGTCGAGCAGCTCAACTAGGGTTGGCCTGAACAGCCTTGTGACGAACGTCCGGCAATGCTGTTTTCGGACATGCGTGACCGAGTACCGGGGCTTCTCGCACAGAGCCCCAGCGACACCCCCGGCGCTGCAGCCATACGCAGCGAAGGGGCTTTAGAACACCCTATAGTCACGGCAAGCCAAGGCGTGCCGCCCAGGAACGAGGCCTCCGGCCCTTTTCTGCTGCGGGTAAACCAGGCTTGCCGCTCAAACCAAAGGTTTGTCCCATGCGCTATATCAGTACCCGCGGCCAGGCACCGGCCCTGAACTTTGAAGACGTATTGCTCGCCGGCCTGGCTACCGACGGTGGCCTGTACGTCCCGGAAAACCTGCCACGTTTCACGCAGGAAGAAATCGCATCCTGGGCGGGCCTGCCGTACCACGAGCTGGCCTTCCGCGTCATGCGCCCGTTCGTCGAGGGCAGCATCGCCGATGCCGACTTCAAGAAAATTCTCGAAGAAACCTACGGCGAATTCGCCCATGCTGCCGTTGCCCCGCTGCGCCAGCTCAACAGCAACGAGTGGGTGCTTGAGCTGTTCCACGGGCCGACCCTGGCATTCAAGGATTTCGCCTTGCAACTGCTCGGTCGCTTGCTCGACCACGTGCTGGCCAAGCGTAACGAACGTGTGGTGATCATCGGTGCCACCAGCGGCGACACCGGCTCTGCGGCCATCGAAGGTTGCCGTCGGTGCGACAATGTCGACATCTTCATCCTGCACCCGCACCAGCGGGTTTCGGAAGTGCAGCGTCGGCAGATGACGACCCTCTTCGGCGAGAACATCCACAACATCGCCATCGAAGGCAATTTCGATGACTGCCAGGAAATGGTCAAGGCGAGCTTCGCCGACCAGTCGTTCCTCAAGGGCACCCGCCTGGTAGCTGTCAATTCGATCAACTGGGCGCGGATCATGGCCCAGATCGTCTACTACTTCCACGCAGCCCTGCAGCTTGGCGGCCCGGCCCGTTCGGTGGCCTTCTCGGTGCCCACCGGCAACTTCGGCGATATCTTCGCAGGCTACCTGGCACGCAACATGGGCCTGCCGATCAGCCAGCTGGTGGTGGCCACCAACCGCAACGACATCCTGCACCGCTTCATGAGCGGCAACCAGTACGTCAAGGAGCAGTTGCACGCCACCTTGTCGCCGTCGATGGACATCATGGTTTCGTCCAACTTCGAGCGCCTGCTGTTCGATCTGCACGGTCGCAACGGCGCGTCGATTGCCGAGTTGATGGCCAACTTCCGCCAAGGCGGCGGCTTCAGCGTCGAACAGGACCGCTGGACCGAGGCGCGCAAGCTCTTCGATTCGCTGGCCGTCACCGATGAACAGACCTGCCAGACCATCGCCGAGGTGTTTGAGACGACCGGCGAGGTGCTGGACCCGCACACGGCCATCGGCGTCAAGGCCGGTCGCGAGTGCCGCCGTAGCCTGGATACGCCCATGGTTGTGCTGGGTACCGCACACCCGGTCAAGTTCCCTGAAGCGGTCGAGCAGGCAGGCGTTGGCAAGGCGCTTGAATTGCCCGTGCACATGAGCGACCTGTTCAGCCGTGAAGAGCGATGCACCGTATTGCCCAATGACCTCAAGGCAGTACAAGGCTTCGTCAGCCAGCACGGCAATCGCGGCAAGCCGCTCTGACCTTGCAGGCTCCGGGTCGGGCCGATCCGGAGCCTCAGTGGTTTCGATGCATTAATTCAGAAAAATCCTATTCTGGCCGATCGTCATCGCGCCTAGATTAGCCGGTCCTCCCAGCAGGAGCGGCTCATGCAACAGCCCCATGTACTGATTCATCAGGTGCGCCCGTCCCACCAGATCCTTCTGCACCAGGCCCTCAATGCCCAGGGCGTGTTTCGGGTGCGGGTCTGTCAGGACAAGGCCGAGCTCGACGCGTGCCTTTCGGGCGCATTCTCCCCGGATTTATTGATTTTCGACCATGCCATGCCCACCCGCACAGGCATTGCGATACTCAAGCGGCTACCGCTGGCCTGCCCGGTGCTGTTCGTCGGTCAGGCAGGTGCCCGGCGACGCAACCTGGCTGATCAGGCCCGCGGTTTTGGCTTGCAAGTCATTGCGGAGTTGCCATGGCCATTGTCTTCCCCGGCCCTGCAAAGGGTGTTGCAAATACTGCCAAGCCCGTCCGAACGTGAAAGGTCGCAACCCATCAACGCACCGACGGCGCATTCAACAGCATGAAGGGTTAGAACTTTCCGCTTCGCTTGCAGGTCTGCTCCTTACAACTCATCAAGCAAGCGAGTAATCCGGATGGAACGAATCTGCAGACTGCTCAATCAAGCCCTCACCCCTTACCAGGCGCACTTGGGCCTGGCCGATAGCCACGGTAACCGGCAATTGACCGTCCACGACCACCTGGCCAGGGTGGTATTACAGCGCACGGTCAGCGAGCGTCAATTGCAGGAGCAACGTCTGCTGGTGGACATGGTCGATGGTCTGCACCGTGATCTGCAGATCGCCGAAGGGCGGCTGCAACCTTGCGTGATTGCTGCATTGCAGCAGCGTCAGCAACCTCAGGGAACCTTTGCCTGAGCGAGTCATCAGATTGATCAGTACAGCCGGCCACTGCTTTGCTCCCGCATGGCCACTGCTGTCGCTGGAAGCCCAAGGGCTTTCGCTTGACCCCGGACGTTCTTCCCCAGCGTCCGGGGTTTCTTTTTATCTGGGTTGGGGATCTTGAAGGTTGATCGGCCCAGCGGCGTGGCGCTCGTCCTGTTCAGGGCGTTCGGCGTGTGCCGCCGTGTGCTCGCTGAAGAAAGCGCGACTGTGTTCAAGGTAGTCCGCCCGCTGAGCGAGGTCGAGCCAATGCGCATACAGGTTCGGTAGCACCGTCTGGCGCAGCTGGGTCAAGACCTGATCGATGTGGGCCATGGCGGCTTGCCCTTGCGGGCTGGCCGAGCAGCCTACATGCAGGAATTGGTAGGGCTTCACACCCTGAACCGGGTGAAATTGGTAGTCAGCAGGCGATCCGCCCTGTTGCTGGATCAGATAGCGAACTTCCGGCCAGTAGCCGAGCACCAGGCGCAGTCGGCCCAAGCGTTGCATCTGCAGCAGGTTGGCGGTGGCCTGCGTGCCGTAGTGCCGGCTGACGGAGGCATCTGGCAAGTGGCTCAGCGTATCGTCGATCACAGCCCCGTAACTGCGCTCTGCCACTACCCCAAGGCGTAGCGATGGGTCGCTCAGCAGGCCTTGAAGATCGACCGCCTCACCGTCGAGGTGGGGCGCCACCAGGGCGTGGTTTTCCTTGCGCACGACCAGGCCGCTGGTTTGCACGCCCAGCAACGGGATGGAAAAGCGCACATAGCGAGCGCGCTCGGCAGTCCACAGCAGCATCGGATCACAGGTCAGGCTGCTGCTGTCCTGCAGCATCTGCAAGCCACGCGCACGATTGACCCGCACGGTGCTGTGGGCATATTCGGGCATCTGCTGGATCAGCTGCGGTAACAGCTGGTCTATCACCCCACGACCTTCTTCCGGGCCCTCGGATACGCTGAACGGTGGCAGATCGCGCACCAGCCACAGCAACCGCTCCTGAGCGCTTGATGGCACGCTCAGCAGTGCAGCCAGTAGGGCACCCGTCCATGCCAACCTAACGGGGCGCAGGCAATGGAACAGCGACAGGCTCAGACAGCGCCCGCCTGACGCAGGGCGGCGACGGCGGCCGCATCATAGCCCAGCTGGCTTAGCAGCTCGTCGGTGTGTTCGCCCAGTGCTGGCCCGACCCAATCGGCAGAGCCTGGGGTGTCGGATAGCTTTGGGACGATGCCCGGCATGCGCACTGCCTTGCCATCGGGCAGGCGCGCCTCCAGAAGCATCTCGCGCGCCAGGTACTGAGGGTCGCTGAACATGTCTTCGGCCGAGTAAATGCGGCTGGCCGGCACCTCGGCTGCGGTCAGGGCCTGCATAAGCTGCTCCAGTGGCAATCCGTTGGCCCAGCGATCGATGACCCCGTACAGCTCATCGCGGCGCAGGTCTCGCCCGTCATTGGTGGCCAGGCTCGGGTCCTCGGCCAGGTCGCTACGGCCGATGGTCAACATCAGGCGCCTGAAGATGGCATCGCCATTGGCGCCGATCTGTACATGCTTGCCGTCTGCGCTGGTATGGATGGAGGAGGGCGTGATGCCCGGCATGATGTTGCCCGTGCGCTCGCGGATGAAACCGAAGACGTCGAACTCCGGCACCATGCTCTCCATCATGGCGAAGATGGCTTCGTACAGCGCCACGTCGACCACCTGGCCCAAACCCCCGTTGACCTCGCGATGACGCAGGGCCATCAGTGCGCCGATCACCGCCCACAACGCCGCAATGGAGTCGCCGATGGAAATACCGGTGCGCACGGGCGGGCGATCCTCGAACCCAGTGATGTAACGCAAGCCACCCATGGACTCGCCCACCGCGCCAAAGCCTGGTTGCTCCTTCATGGGCCCGGTCTGGCCGAAGCCTGACAGGCGCACCATGACCAGCCGTGGGTTGAGCGCATGAAGCACGTCCCAGCCAAAACCGAGCTTCTCGAGCACGCCCGGACGGAAGTTTTCGATCAGGATGTCCGCCTCGGCCAGCAGTTTGCGCAGGACGTCGCGCCCGTCGGGGTGCTTGAGATTGAGGGTGAGCGAGCGCTTGTTGCGCGCCTGCACGAACCACCACAGCGAGGTGCCCTCGTAAAGCTTGCGCCACTTGCGCAACGGGTCGCCGCCGTCGGGCGATTCCACCTTGACCACCTCGGCGCCGAATTCGGCGCAGATGCGCGATGCGAATGGCCCGGCGATCAAGGTGCCGAGCTCGACCACTTTAAGGCCGGCGAGGGGTTTGCTTGACGTCGACATGGGGCATCCGTGGCAGCTATGAAGAGCGGTGTTTTTATCACAGCTGCGATGCGGCAGATACTGCCGCGGCGCAACCGTGGACTGGATCGGTTAGACTGTGCGACTTTTCTTCAGGCAAGAAGCACCCCGACCATGGCCCAGCCGTCCACCACCTACAAATTCGAACTGAACCTGACCGACCTCGACCGCAATGTCTACGAGAACGTCAAGCAGACCATCGCGCGGCACCCGTCGGAAACCGAGGAGCGTATGGCGGTTCGTCTGTTGGCCTATGCGCTGTGGTACAACGAAAACCTGACATTCGGCCGGGGGCTGTCGGACGTCGATGAGCCGGCGCTCTGGGAAAAGAGCCTGGACGACCGCGTGTTGCACTGGATCGAAGTAGGCCAGCCAGATGCCGATCGCCTGACCTGGTGCTCGCGCCGTACCGAACGCACCAGCCTGCTGGCCTACGGTAGTCTGCGTGTGTGGGAAGGCAAGGTGGTGAGCGCGGTGAAGAACCTCAAGAACCTCAGCATCGCGGCCGTGCCTCAGGAGGTGCTCGAGACCCTGGCCACCGACATGCCCCGCAGCATCAAATGGGATGTGATGATCAGCGAAGGCACGGTGTTCGTGACCGATGACCGTGGCCAGCACGAAGTGCAATTGCAGTGGCTGCTGGGGGAGCGTGGCTGAAGCATCCCATGCGTATCGAATCTCGCCCGCTGCCCCCGACCCTGCCGTTTCTTGGCAACCTGCCACCCTTGCTGACGCGCCTGTACGCCGCCCGTGGCGTGCTAAGCGAGGCCGAGCTGGACAAGAGCCTGGCGCGCCTGCTGCCCTACCAGCAGCTCAAGGGCATGGACGCGGGCGTCGACCTGCTGGTGCAGGCCATCGACCAAGGCCAGCGCATTCTGATCGTCGGTGACTTCGATGCCGATGGCGCCACGGCCAGTACCGTCGGCGTGCTGGGTTTGCGCCTGCTCGGTGCGGCCCACGTGGACTACCTGGTACCCAACCGCTTCGAATACGGGTACGGCCTCACGCCGGAAATCGTCGAAGTGGCATTGCAGCGCCAACCGCAGCTGCTGGTCACGGTTGACAACGGGATTTCCAGCGTCGACGGCGTCGCGGCGGCGAAGGCGGCTGGCCTCAAGGTCCTGGTGACCGACCACCACTTGCCTGGCGAGGCGCTGCCGGACGCCGATGCCATCATCAACCCCAACCAGCCAGGCTGCCCGTTTCCGAGCAAGTCGCTGGCAGGCGTCGGGGTGATTTTCTACGTGCTCATGGCCCTGCGCGCGCGCTTGCGCAGCCTGGGCCGCTACGACACCCGGCCGCAGCCGAACATTGGCGAACTGCTGGACCTGGTTGCCTTGGGCAGCGTGGCTGACGTGGTGCCGCTGGACGCGAACAATCGCATCCTGGTGCATCAGGGCCTGGAGCGCATTCGTGCCGGGCGCGCCCGGCCTGGCCTCAAGGCAATTCTGGAGGTAGCCAAGCGCGACCACCGGCGCATCACCTCCACCGACCTGGGTTTCATTCTGGGCCCGCGGCTGAACGCCGCCGGGCGCCTGGACGACATGAGCCTGGGTATCGAGTGCCTGCTCTGCGAGGATTATGCCCTGGCGTTGGACATGGCTCAGCAACTGGATGGCCTGAACCAGGACCGCAAGTCCATCGAACAGGGCATGCAGCGTGAAGCACTGGCCCAGTTGCGGGACTTGCCGGTCGAATCGATGCCCTATGGCCTGTGCCTGTTCGATGCAGAGTGGCACCAGGGCGTCATTGGCATCCTGGCTTCTCGCCTCAAGGAACGGTATCACCGCCCAACCATCGCTTTCGCCGATGCCGGTGACGGCATGCTCAAGGGCTCTGCGCGCTCCGTGCCGGGGTTTCACATCCGCGACGCGCTCGATGCGGTGGCCGCGCGCCATCCGCAGCTGATCAGCAAGTTCGGCGGCCATGCCATGGCGGCGGGGCTGTCCCTGCCCGAAGCCAACTATCCCGCGTTCGCCGAGGCCTTCGACCAGGAGGTCCGCCGCCAACTGTGCGAGGACGACCTCACCGGGCGACTGCTGTCTGATGGCAGTCTGGCGGTGGAGGAATTCCACCTGGACCTGGCCAAGGCGCTGCGTCAAGCCGGGCCTTGGGGGCAACATTTTCCGGAGCCGCTGTTCCACGGTGTGTTCCAGCTGGTCGAGCAGCGCGTGGTGGGTGAGCGCCATCTGAAAGTCGTGCTCAAAAGCGAGTGCGGCACGGTGCGCCTGGACGGCATCGCCTTCGGTATCGACCGCGAGGTTTGGCCCAACCCGACCGTGCGCTGGGTGGAGCTGGCCTACAAGCTGGATGTGAACGAGTTCCGCGGCAATGAAAGCGTGCAACTGATGATCGCCCACATGGAGCCGCGCTGAGCCAGGATCTGTGTGAAACGTTTCGAGAAGAGGCCTGGCTGTATTTAACCCAGCCTCACCGCGTATCGAGGCTTTTCACACAGCGCCCAGGGCATCACTGCCAAATCCCATGGAACCTTCCCCCTACCCAATCTGGTCTAGTCTGAACACAGACCGGTACCGGGCCAGGAATGTGTGAACGAGTGCCCGGCCGGATCACTTTGCAGCCATTGGGAGGTGCCCTCATGAGCATGCTGCTCGAGCCTTACACCCTGCGTCAGCTGACCCTGCCGAACCGTATCGCCGTATCACCGATGTGCCAGTATTCCTCGGTCGATGGCCTGGCCAACGACTGGCACCTGGTGCACCTGGGCAGTCGCGCTGTCGGCGGTGCGGGCCTGGTCGTCACCGAGGCCGTGGCGGTCACGGCCGACGGGCGCATCACCGCTGAAGACCTCGGCCTGTGGGAGGACGCGCAGATCGCCCCCTTGCAGCGCATCACCCGTTTCATCACCGCTCAAGGGTCCATCCCGGGTATCCAGCTCGCCCATGCCGGGCGCAAGGCCAGCACCTACCGCCCTTGGCTGGGCAAGCATGGCAGCGTCACATTGGAGGAGGGCGGCTGGCAGCCGGTCGGGCCGTCGAAGATCGCGTTCGATCCTGAGCACACCGTGCCCAGTGAGCTGACCCATGCGCAGATCCAGGACGTGGTGCAGGCTTTTGTCGCCTCGGCCAGGCGCGCGCTGGACGCGGGCTTCAAAGTGGTCGAGGTGCACGCTGCCCACGGTTACCTGTTGCACCAGTTCCTGTCGCCGTTGAGCAATCAGCGTCAGGATGAATACGGCAGCTGCTTCGAGAACCGCATCCGCCTGACCTTGCAGGTGGTCGAAGCGGTTCGCGCAGTCTGGCCGGCCGAGTTGCCATTGTTCGTGCGGGTGTCGGCCACCGACTGGGTGGAAGACGGCTGGAACCCGGACGAAACCGTCGAGCTGGCCCGGCGCCTGCGTGTGCTTGGCGTGGATCTGATCGATGTGTCTTCAGGTGGCACGTCCAGCAATGCCGAGATTCCGACCGGCCCTGGCTACCAGACCCGCTTTGCCGAGCGCGTGCGCAAGGAGTCGGAGATGGCCACGGGCACCGTGGGCATGATCACCGAGCCTGCCCAGGCCGAGCACATCCTGCGCACAGGCCAGGCCGACTTGATTTTCCTGGCCCGGGAGCTGCTGCGCGACCCGTACTGGCCGTTGCATGCAGACGACGACCTGGGCGGGCACCAGGCCACCTGGCCGGCGCAATACCAGCGGGCCACCAGCCGGTCGAGCCCAATTCACGAATCGGACCTGCGCGACTGAAAGGACGTGGATGCCGGCGGCGGGTGTGCAGGCACCGGCAAGCCGCCTCCGGCGATGCAACATCTGGAAGCAAATCCTCTGTGCCGTGTTGTGGGGCAAGTCTTAATCTGGCTGCTGACTTCCATGATGTGGAGATGCGCATGATGAATACCCGGGGTTTGCTTGATCAATTGCTCAAATCCGGCCAGCAACTGCTAGAAAAGCAGGCAGGCGGGGCCAAGACGGGTGCAGGCGCCGGCGGGCTCGGCGGGTTGCTGTCAGGCGCAGGTGGTGGCCTGCTTGGCGGCGGTGCGCTGGGCGTGTTACTCGGCAGCAAGAAAGCCCGCAAGTTTGGTGGCAAGGCGCTTACCTACGGGGGGCTCGCCGCGCTTGGCGTGCTTGCCTACAAGGCCTATGGCAACTGGCAGGCCCAGCAGGCCAACCAACAGACCCCCACCCCAGAGCCCCAGACGGTAGACCGCGTACCTGCGGCCCAGGTGGAGCAGCACAGCCAGGCGGTGCTGCGTGCACTGGTCGCTGCGGCCAAGGCCGATGGTCATGTGGATGAGCGCGAACGCGCGCTGATCGAGGGGGAGTTCACCCGCCTGGACGGTGACCGTGAAGTGCAGCAGTGGCTGCATGCGGAGCTCGACAAGCCGCTGGACCCGGCCGAGGTGGCCCGGGCGGCCCAGACGCCGGAAATCGCTGCCGAGATGTACCTGGCCAGCGTGATGATGGTCGATCAGGAAAACTACATGGAACGTGCTTATCTGGACGAACTGGCGCGCCAGCTGGGGTTGGCCCAAGGGTTGCGCGAGGAGCTGGAAAAGCAGGCGCGGCAGGTCTGAGCCGCGCGTGCAGTTTTGGCCTGATCGGGAGGGTCACTGCGTTGTCTGGGCGTTCTGTCAGAACATGACACGCAATTCTGTAGGACGCCTGGGCTATACTTCGGCGATTTTTCCTGCTCGTAGTGAATCCCTGAGGGCTGAATGTGAAGAACTGGACGTTGCGCCAACGGATCCTGGCAAGTTTCGCCGTGATCATCGCCATCATGCTGCTGATGATCGTGGCGGCCTATTCGCGCTTGGTGACCATCGAATCTGCCGAGCAGGAAGTTGGGGCCGACAGCATTCCAGGGGTCTACTACAGCTCGATGATCCGCAGCGCATGGGTGGACAGTTACGTCACCAGCCAACAGTTGGTCGGGCTTTCTGACCGGCGCGAGATCAGCTCGGCCGACATGGAACTCTTCAAGAGTTTCGAAGACCGGCTCAAGCAACACATGGCCAGTTACCAGACCACCATTCGCGATGGCGAGGACCAGGCCCGCTTCGACGCCTTCGTGAAGCTCGAACAAGCCTACATGCAGAACGTCAACCAGGTGCTCAGTGCGTATCGCGAACGCAATTATGCCGAAGCCCAGCGTTTGATCGCCCAAGTGCTGACCCCCACCTGGGTCGAAGGGCGCAAGCACCTGAACGAGGTGATCGAACAGAATCGCCTGTCCGCCGACGCGGCCACCCGAGAAATCGTCAGCGCGGTGAACACGGCCAAGGGCAGCATGGTTGTGTCACTGTTGCTGGCCATCGTGGCCGCCGGTATCTGTGGCTTGCTGCTGCTGCGCGCCATCACCTCGCCCATGAGCCTCATCGTGACTGCGCTGGACAGGCTTCGCTCGGGTGACCTGAGCATGCGCCTGAACCTGGATCGCCAGGACGAGTTCGGCGCGGTTCAGGGTGGCTTCAATGAAATGGCCGAGGCGTTGGCCAATCTGGTGGCGCAGGCGCAGCGCTCGTCGGTGCAGGTCACCACCTCGGTGACGGAAATCGCGGCCACCTCCAAGCAGCAGCAGGCCACCGCCACCGAGACGGCCGCCACCACAACCGAAATCGGTGCCACCTCGCGTGAAATCGCCGCCACTTCCCGCGACCTGGTGCGCACCATGACCGAAGTCACCTCGGCCGCCGATCAGGCGTCGAGCCTGGCCGGCTCCGGGCAGCAAGGGCTGGCGCGCATGGAAGAAACCATGCACCAGGTCATGGGTGCGGCCGACCTGGTCAACGCCAAGCTGGGCATCCTCAACGAGAAGGCCAGCAACATCACCCAGATGGTCGTCACCATCGTCAAGGTGGCCGACCAGACCAACCTGCTGTCGCTCAACGCGGCCATCGAAGCCGAGAAGGCCGGGGAATACGGCCGCGGTTTCGCCGTGGTGGCCACCGAAGTGCGCCGCCTGGCTGACCAGACGGCGGTGGCGACCTATGACATCGAGCAGATGGTGCGCGAGATCCAGTCGGCCGTGTCGGCCGGGGTCATGGGCATGGACAAGTTTTCCGAAGAGGTGCGCCGCGGCATGTTCGAGGTTCAGCAGGTCGGTGAGCAACTGAGCCAGATCATTCATCAGGTCCAGGCACTGGCGCCGCGTGTACTGATGGTCAACGAAGGCATGCAGGCCCAGGCCACCGGTGCCGAGCAGATCAACCAGGCGCTGGCGCAACTGAGCGACGCCAGTACCCAGACCGTGGAGTCGCTGCGCCAGGCCAGTTTTGCCATCGACGAGCTGAGCCAGGTCGCCGCCGGCCTGCGCGGCGGCGTGTCGCGCTTCAAAGTCTGAAGGCGATGATCGACATGCAACCGCGCGCCGTGCCGGCAGGCCACGACAACGGTGCGCTGTACCTGCAGTTTCACCTGGGTGACCAGCGTTTTGCCCTGTCTGTGCAGGACGTGATCAAGGTGCTGCCCCGTCAGCCCCTCAAGCCAGTGCTGCAAGCGCCGCACTGGGTGGCGGGCATTCTTGCCTACCGGGGGCAGTTGGTGCCGGTGGTGGATTTGGCTGCCCTGTGCGTGGGGCGGCCGGCGTTGCAGCGTACCAGTACCCGCCTGGTGCTGGTGCGCTATCGCAGCGCACTGCAACTGGGCCTGATTCTGGAGCATGCCACTGAAACCCTGCGCTGCCGTGCTGATGAATTCAAACCCTATGGCGTAAACAATGACCCCGCACCTTACCTGGGGCCGGTCCGCCAGGATGCCCTGGGTCTGGTGCAGCGCATCGAGGTCGACCAGGTGTTGCCCGAGGCCGTGCACCGAGTGCTGTACCCTGACCCACAGGGCGGGACCTGCACATGAACGAACGGCATTTCTTTCATTTTCTGCGTGAGCGCATAGGTTTGGATGTCGAATCGGTAGGCGCGTCGATGGTCGAGCGTGCCCTGCGTCAGCGCAGCGCGGCACTGGGTGCCAGCGGCCTGGACGACTACTGGGTGCGCCTGCAGCAATCGCTGGCCGAGCAGCAGGCGCTGATCGAAGCGGTGATCGTGCCGGAGACGTGGTTTTTCCGCTACCGCGAGTCCTTCACTGCGCTGACAGGCCTTGCGCACAAACGCCTGGCCAAATTGGCCGCCGCTCGCCCACTGCGCTTGCTCAGCCTGCCCTGTTCGACAGGGGAGGAGCCCTATTCACTGGCGATGGCGCTGCTCGATGCCGGCATTCCCCCGGCATCCTTCCTGATCGACGGTATGGACATCAGCCCTGCGTCCGTGGCCAAGGCCAGCCAGGGTCTCTACGGGCGCAATGCGTTTCGTGGCGATGACCTGGGTTTTCGCGAACGTTATTTCGATGTCGCTGACGAAGGCCATCGCGTGCATGACCGTGTGCGCCAGCAAGTGACCCTGCAGGTGGGCAATGTCCTCGATCCGGCATTGGCCAACCGGGAGGGCCTCTACGACTTCGTGTTCTGCCGCAACCTGCTCATCTATTTCGATGTGCCTACTCAGCAACGGGTGTTCGAAACCCTCAAGCGCCTGCTTCATCCTCAAGGCGTGCTGTTCATCGGGCCTGCCGAAGGCAGCCTGCTGGCTCGCCTTGGCATGCGCCCGGTGGGTATTGCCCAGTCGTTTGCCTATGTCCGCCAGGACGATGTGACCCAGCAACGCCCGGCGCCGGCCGTGCCGATTCAACGCGACCCCATCAAGCCGTTGACCGGCTACCGCTCGGCCAGCGCCCCGGTGCCGCGCTTGCGCGGGTCCCTTGGGCCTGTGCCTGACCGGCAGACCGTCGAAGCCCCCCGGACCGGCCCCCACGAATTGCTGGCAAGCATTGCCGAGCATGCCAATGCCGGCAATAGCCAGCAGGCGCGTGATGCCTGCCAGCGCTACCTTCGCCAGTACCCGCCGTCGGCCCAGGTGTACTACTGGTTGGGCCTGCTCAGCGACACCGAAGGTGATTTGCAACAAGCACAGGTTCACTACCGCAAGGCGCTGTACCTTGAGCCGCAGCACCCAGAAGCGCTCGTTCACCTGGCCGCGCTGTTGCAGGCCCAAGGTGACCAGGCCGGGGCCCTGCGTTTGCAGAGCCGTGCCATGCGTGCCGGTCGGGAGGCTGACCGATGAACGATGAGGCTGTGACCGACCTGCTCGCCGAAACCGATGTGCGCATCGACGACTGCTGGAATCGCATCGGTGTGCATGGCAACAAGCAGTGCCCGCTGCTTGAGCGTCATGTCCATTGCCGCAACTGCGAGGTGTACGCCGCCGCTGCCACGCGTCTGCTGGACCGCTATGCACTGGTGCAGGACACCGATGCCCAGCCGGACTTGGAGCCAGTCGAGCAGGCCTGTACAGGGCGCTCGATGCTGTTGTTCCGCCTGGGGGAGGAGTGGCTGGCGTTGCCTACCGCATGCCTGGCCGAGATCGCGCCCTTGCAGGCCGTGCATTCGCTACCCCATCAGCGCTCGCGCGTGCTGTTGGGCGTTGCCAATGTACGCGGTGCCTTGGTGCCGTGCCTGTCGTTGCAGGAGCTGCTGGGTACGCCTGGCAGCGTGACTGAACAGCGCAGCACTCGTGGCTTGCCGCGCATGCTGATCCTGGCGGCCGAGGGTGGCCCGGTGGTCATGGCCGTCGAGGAAATCGACGGCATTCATCGGCTTGATCGGCCCATGGACCCTGCTCACGACGCCATGCGCTTCACGGCAGCGGTGCTGCAATGGCGCGGGCGCAGCGTGCGTGTGCTGGATGAACAACAGCTGTTGTCTGCCGTACAGCGGAGCCTGTCATGACACCTGAGCAAATGCGCGACGCCTCGTTGCTCGAACTGTTCAGCCTTGAAGCCGAGGCCCAGACGCAGGTGCTCAACGCCGGGCTGCTGGCCCTTGAGCGCAACCCCACGCAGGCCGACCAGCTAGAAGCCTGCATGCGCGCGGCCCATTCCCTCAAAGGGGCTGCACGCATCGTTGGGGTGGATGCCGGTGTCACCGTTGCGCACGTGATGGAGGACTGCCTGGTGGCAGCCCAGGAAGGTCGCCTGCGCCTGAGCGCGGAGCATATCGACGCGCTGCTGCAGGGCACCGACCTGTTGATGCGCATTGCCACACCTGGCGACACCGCCGCCCAGGACGATGTGCCCGGCTTCCTGGTGCTGATGGCCGCCGTATTGGAGCCCGGGGGGCCGAGCGCAGCACCTGCCGTTCCCGCACAGGCCGGTGCACCGATGGCGCCGCCGCCGGTGGCGAGCCAGGCACCGGCGGCGGCGCCTGTACCAGCGTCTGAGCCGCCAGACGATGCTGAGCCCGCGCCGCGTCGCAAGGCCGGCAAGCGCACAGTAGAGGGGGGCGAGCGGGTGCTGCGGGTGACCGCCGACAGGCTCAACAGCCTGCTCGACCTGTCCAGCAAGTCCTTGGTGGAAACCCAGCGTCTCAAGCCCTACCTGGCCACCTTGCAGCGTCTCAAGCGCATGCATGGCCAGGGCATGCAGGCGCTCGATGGGCTGCGCCTGCAACTCGAAGACAGCGGCCAGGGTGGCGAGGTGCTCGAGGCCTTGGCCCAGACCCAACGCTTGTTGGCCGAAACCCAGCAGATCCTGCGTCAGCAAGCGGCCGACCTGGACGAGTTCGGCTGGCAGGCCAGCCAGCGTGCACAACTGCTCTACGACACCGCCCTGGCCTGCCGTATGCGACCATTTGCCGATGTGCTGGCCGGGCAGAGCCGCATGGTGCGCGACTTGGGCCGCGCCCTGGGCAAACCGGTGCGCCTGATCATCGAAGGGGAGAAAACCCAGGTCGATCGTGACGTCCTGGAAAAACTCGAAGCGCCGCTGACCCACTTGCTGCGTAACGCGGTCGATCATGGCATCGAACTGCCAGACAGGCGGCTGTTGGCGGGCAAGCCCGAAGAAGGGCTGATCCGCCTGCGCGTCTCGCACCACGCCGGGATGCTGAGCCTTGAGCTGATGGACGACGGTGCCGGCGTGGACCTGGATCGCCTGCGTGCCAGTATCGTGGAACGTGCCCTGTCTCCGGCCGAAACCGTCGAGCGCATGAGTGACGATGAATTGCTCACCTTCCTCTTCCTGCCGGGTTTCAGTCTGCGGGATACGGTGACCGAAGTGTCCGGGCGGGGTGTGGGGCTTGACGCCGTGCAGCACATGATCCGCGAATTGCGCGGGGCAATCGAACTGACCCAGACGCCTGGGTTGGGGTGCCGCTTCCACCTGCAGGTACCGCAAACCTTGTCGGTCGTGCGCAGCCTCGTCGTGGAAGTCGGCGGGGAGGCCTATGCCTTCCCTCTGGCGCATATCGAACACACCCTGGCGGTGGACGCCAACGACATCGTGCAGATAGAAGGGCGGCAGCACTTCTGGCATGACGGCCAGCACATCGGCCTGGTAGCCGCCAGCCAGTTGCTGCACCGGCCGGCCGGGCAAACCGATCAGAACAGCCTGCGGGTCGTGGTCATCCGCGAGCGCGAGCGCTTGTATGGCGTGGCGGTCGAGCGGCTGATCGGCGAGCGGGTGCTGGTGGTGATGCCGCTCGATCCGCGTCTGGGCAAAGTGCAGGACATTTCTTCAGGGGCGCTGCTGGACGACGGCTCGGTGGTGCTGATTGTCGATGTGGAGGACATTTTGCGCTCGGTCGACAAACTGCTCAGCACCGGTACGCTCGAGCGCGTCGAGCGCGGCGGTGCCGGCGCCTCTGGCCTGGCGCGCAAACGCATCCTGGTGGTCGACGACTCGCTGACCGTGCGTGAGCTGCAGCGCAAGCTGCTGGGCAATCGCGGCTATGACGTCGCGGTGGCGGTCGATGGCATGGATGGCTGGAACGCTCTGCGCGGCGACGATTTCGACTTGCTGATCACCGACATCGACATGCCGCGCATGGACGGCATCGAGTTGGTCACCCTGGTGCGCCGTGACCAACGCTTGCAATCGCTGCCCGTCATGGTGGTTTCCTACAAGGACCGGGAGGAAGACCGACGGCGCGGCCTGGATGCCGGGGCCGACTACTATTTGGCTAAAGCCAGTTTCCACGACGATGCGTTGCTGGATGCTGTAGTCGAACTGATCGGAGGTGCTCACGGATGAAGATCGCCATCGTCAATGACATGCCCTTGGCAGTGGAGGCCTTGCGCCGGGCCGTCGCGCTGGAACCTGCCCATGAGGTGGTGTGGGTGGCCAGCAACGGCGCCGAAGCCGTGCAACGCTGTCAGGAGCAGCAACCGGACCTGATCCTGATGGACTTGATCATGCCGGTGATGGATGGCGTGGAAGCGACTCGCCGGATCATGGCCGACACCCCGTGCGCCATCGTCATCGTTACGGTCGATCGCAAGCAGAATGTGCACCGGGTATTCGAAGCCATGGGGCATGGTGCACTGGATGTGGTCGACACACCGGCGCTGGGTGCGGGCGACGCCCGCGAAGCCGCCGCGCCATTGCTGCGCAAGATTCTCAATATCAGCTGGCTGATTGGACAGCAGCGCCCGCCGACGCCCAGGCCGGTTGCCGCACCGCTGCGTGAAGCGAGCCAGCGACGAGGGTTGGTGGCCATCGGTTCCTCGGCAGGTGGTCCGGCGGCCCTGGAAATACTGCTCAAAAGAGTGCCAGCCGGGTTCCCGGCCGCGATCGTGCTGGTCCAGCATGTGGATCAGGTCTTTGCCGCTGGCATGGCCGAATGGCTCAGCAGTGCGGCCGGGCTGCCGGTGCGCCTGGCGCGCGAAGGTGAGCCACCGCAACCTGGGCAGGTGCTGCTGGCCGGAACCAACCACCATCTGCGCCTGCTACAGAACGGGCAACTGGCCTACACTGCCGAACCGGTCAATGAAATCTACCGCCCCTCCATCGACGTTTTCTTCGAAAGCGTGGCGCGCTACTGGTCAGGCGAGGCAGTGGGGGTATTGCTCACCGGCATGGGGCGTGACGGAGCACAGGGGCTCAAGATGATGCGCCAACGGGGTTTTCTGACCATTGCCCAGGACCAGGCCAGCAGTGCTGTCTATGGCATGCCCAAGGCTGCTGCGGCGATCGATGCCGCAGTGGAAATCCGCCCGCTTGAAGGCATAGCCGGGCGTCTGACGGAAATTTTTTCACAATGATGAAGCGTAACGAATCATGCCGCCCGGCCGGCAGTGTTCAGGTGAACAGCCATGAATGAGCTCCCCATCGAAGGGTTCACCGCCGCCGATGAAAATTCGGCGATGGTGCTGCTGGTCGACGATCAGGCCATGATCGGGGAAGCCGTGCGGCGGGGCCTGGCCCATGAGGACAACATCGATTTTCATTTTTGCGCCGACCCGCACCAGGCGGTGCAGCAGGCCATGCGCATCAAGCCCACGGTGATCCTGCAGGACCTGATCATGCCCGGGCTCGATGGCCTGACGCTGGTGCGTGAGTACCGCAGCAACCCGGCCACCCAGGACATCCCGATCATCGTGCTGTCGACCAAGGAAGACCCGCTGGTCAAGCGCGCCGCGTTCGCGGCCGGGGCCAACGATTACCTGGTCAAACTGCCCGACACCATCGAGCTGGTGGCGCGCATTCGCTATCACTCGCGTTCCTACCTGACCTTGTTGCAGCGCGACGAAGCTTACCGCGCCCTGCGGGTCAGCCAGCAGCAGTTGCTCGATTCGAACCTGATGCTGCAACGGCTGATGAACTCCGATGGCTTGACGGGCCTGTCCAATCGACGCCATTTCGATGAGTACCTGGAGCTTGAGTGGCGACGGGCGATGCGCGAGCAGCAACAGTTGTCGCTGTTGATGATCGACGTCGATTATTTCAAGGCCTACAACGACACCTTTGGCCACCTGGCCGGAGACGAAGCTCTGCGGCGCGTGGCAGAAGCCATCCGTGGCTCGTGCTCGCGGCCTAGCGACCTTCCGGCCCGCTACGGCGGCGAGGAGTTCGCCTTGGTGTTGCCCAACACCTCCCCAGGTGGCGCCAGGCTGGTTGCCGAGAAACTGCGCCAGAGCGTGCTGGGCCTGGCGATCGAGCACACGGCACCGGCTGCCGGAGCGTACCTGACCGTCAGCGTGGGCCTGGCCACGCAGGTTCCCGCTATCGGCAGCCTCTGTCGGCAATTGATCTCGGCGGCGGACAAAGGGCTGTACCAGGCCAAGAACGGTGGCCGCAACCAGGTGGGTGTCGCCTAGCGCGCTGGGCGAGGGGTGCTCCTTTCGAGCGGCTGCACCCGGCGGCTGGTTGTCGATGCCTGCCAGGCGGGTCTGCCGCCACGCGGCCGACTCGGTTATACTCGCAGGCTTTTCACCGAATTCGCACGAGTAGCCTGCCCATGGAAATCCAACCGATCCTGAACACCATCAAGGACCTCTCCGACCGCTCCCAGTCCATTCGGGGGTATCTTTGACTACGATCTCAAGCATGACCGCCTGATCGAAGTCAATCGCGAGCTGGAAGACCCCAACGTCTGGAACAAGCCCGAGTACGCCCAGGCCCTGGGCCGTGAGCGGTCCATGCTGGCGCAGGTCGTCGAGACGCTGGACAAGCTGTCCAACGGCCTGGCCGATTGCAAGGACCTGCTGGACATGGCCGTCGAAGAGGGCGACGAGGGCGCTGTCGGCGACGTCGTGACCGAACTGCATGGCCTTGAAGAAAACCTGGCCCAGCTCGAGTTCCGTCGCATGTTCAGCGGCGAGATGGACATGAACAACGCCTACCTCGACATCCAGGCCGGCTCCGGCGGGACCGAGGCGCAGGACTGGGCCAACATTCTGTTGCGCATGTACCTGCGCTGGGCCGACAAGCGTGGTTTCGACGCCACCATCATCGAACTCTCCGAGGGCGAAGTGGCTGGCATCAAGGGCGCCACCGTGCACATCAAGGGCGAATATGCCTTCGGCTGGCTGCGCACCGAGATCGGCGTGCACCGCCTGGTGCGCAAGAGCCCGTTCGACTCCGGCGCCCGCCGCCACACCTCGTTCTCGGCCGTGTTCGTCTCGCCCGAAATCGACGACAAGGTCGAAATCGAGATCAACCCGTCGGACCTGCGCATCGACACCTACCGCTCCTCGGGCGCCGGCGGCCAGCACGTGAACACCACCGACTCGGCAGTGCGTATCACCCACGTGCCGACCAACACCGTGGTGGCGTGCCAGAACGAACGCTCCCAGCATGCCAACAAGGACACCGCCATGAAAATGCTGCGGGCCAAGTTGTACGAGCTGGAGATGCAGAAACGCAATGCGGCCTCGCAGGCGCTGGAAGACAGCAAGTCGGACATTGGCTGGGGCCACCAGATCCGCTCGTACGTGCTGGACGACTCGCGCATCAAGGACCTGCGTACCGGCGTGGAACGCAGCGACTGCCAGAAAGTGCTGGACGGTGACCTTGACCAGTACCTGGAAGCGAGCCTCAAACAGGGGCTGTAAGCCACACCCTATCGCCGCGCCACCGGCCTCGTGCCGGTAGCGCGCGCCCTGCCCGCCAAGGGCAACGAATACCTGATGGAAACAAAGACGACATGAGCGACCTGAAGACCGAATCGCAAGACCTGCAACAGGAAGAAAACGCCCTGATCGCCCTGCGCAAGGAAAAGCTTGCAGCAGAACGCGCCAAGGGCAATGCCTTCCCCAACGACTTCCGTCGCGACAGCTACTGCAACGACCTGCAGAAACAGTACGCGGACAAGACCAAGGAAGAGCTGGAAGCAGCCGCGATCCCGGTCAAGGTGGCGGGCCGCATCATGCTCAACCGTGGCTCGTTCATGGTCATCCAGGACATGACCGGCCGCATCCAGGTCTACGTCAACCGCAAGACCCTGCCCGAAGAAACCCTGGCTGCGGTCAAGACCTGGGACCTGGGCGACATCATCAGCGCCGAGGGCACCCTGGCTCGCTCGGGCAAGGGTGACCTGTACGTCGAAATGACCCAGGTGCGCCTGCTGACCAAGTCGCTGCGTCCGCTGCCCGACAAACACCACGGCCTGACCGACACCGAGCAGCGCTACCGCCAGCGCTACGTCGACCTGATGGTCAACGAAGAGACACGCCACACCTTCCGCGTGCGCTCCCAGGTCATCTCGCACATTCGCAAGTTCCTCATCGAGCGCGACTTCCTCGAAGTCGAGACGCCGATGCTGCAGACCATCCCGGGCGGTGCAGCGGCCAAGCCGTTCGAAACCCACCACAATGCGCTGGACATGGCCATGTTCCTGCGTATCGCGCCTGAGCTGTACCTCAAGCGTCTGGTCGTCGGTGGTTTCGAGAAGGTCTTCGAAATCAACCGCAACTTCCGCAACGAAGGGGTTTCGACGCGCCACAACCCCGAGTTCACCATGCTCGAGTTCTACCAGGCCTACGCCGACTACCGCGACAACATGGACCTCACCGAGGAACTGTTCCGCGAGCTGGCGCAGCTGGTGCTGGGATCTACCGATGTGCCGTACGGTGACAAGGTCTTCCACTTCGGCGAGCCCTTCGTGCGCCTGTCGGTGTTCGACTCGATCCTCAAATACAACCCGGAGCTCACCGCTGCCGATCTGCAGGATGTCGACCGCGCCCGCGACATCGCTCGCAAGGCCGGTGCGAAGGTGCTGGGCCATGAAGGCCTGGGCAAGCTGCAGGTGATGATTTTCGAAGAGCTGGTCGAGCACAAGCTGGAGCAGCCGCACTTCATCACCGAGTACCCGTTCGAGGTCTCGCCGCTGGCCCGTCGCAACGACGAGAACCCTGCGGTGACCGACCGTTTCGAACTGTTCATCGGCGGGCGCGAAATCGCCAACGCCTACTCCGAGCTCAACGATGCCGAAGACCAGGCCGAGCGCTTCCTGGCCCAGGTGGCCGAGAAGGATGCCGGTGACGACGAGGCCATGCATTACGACGCCGACTTCGTGCGCGCGCTGGAATACGGCATGCCGCCAACGGCGGGCGAGGGCATCGGCATCGACCGCCTGGTGATGCTGTTGACCAACTCGCCATCGATCCGCGATGTGATCCTGTTCCCGCACATGCGTCCGCAGGGCTGAGTGAAGTCGAAAAAGCCGCCTTTTCAGGCGGCTTTTTCTTGCCTGAAGCATTATGTTGTCATTACCGGCCCGCTCGCGATCCAAGCGCCTGCGAAGCAATCTGCGATTCCAAGGCCTGGGGGCAGATCGGACGCGAACGGGCATGCTCCGACCAGACACCGTACATGAGGTACTCCATGACAACCGCCATGGCTCAACAAGGGGCTGCAGGCATCGCCACTGCCGTTGCCGAAAGCGTGCGCTACCAGGGCCGCAAGACGGCCCGGCAAGGCAGTGAGCAGCGTCGCCAACTGATTCTGGACGCCGCCATGCGCATCGTGGTGCGCGATGGCGTGCGGGGCGTGCGACACCGTGCCGTCGCCGCAGAGGCAGGGGTGCCGCTGTCGGCCACCACCTACTACTTCAAGGACATCGAGGACCTGCTCACCGACACGTTCGCCCAGTACGTCGAACGCAGCGCCGCCTACATGGCCAAGCTCTGGCTCAACACCGAAGCAGTGTTGCGCCAACTGCTGGCCCAAGGTGACGGCAGTCCCCAGGCACGGGCAAAACTGGCCGATGAAGTGGCGCGCATGACGGCCGATTACGTGCAGCGCCAACTGCTCACCCGCCGCGATTTCATGATGGCCGAGCAGGCGTTTCGCCAGGAAGCGCTGCTGTGCCCACGCCTGGCCGATCTGGTCTGTGCTCACGAGCAGATTCTGCTGCACGGTACGCGCCAACTGCTGCAGGTCGTTGGCTCGCGACAGCCCGAACAGGATGCACAGATGTTGACGGCGATTATCGAGCAGATGGAATATCAGGGCCTGCTCAAGCACGCCGAGGCGCAGGCCGATGGGCCGATGCTGGCGATGCTTACCCGATACTTGCAGTTGGTGCTGGCGTCGGCTTGAGCCCGACCTTTTCGAGGAAGAAACCTGATGAAAGCCTGGCGTGTGGTGCTGTTGACGCTGTCATTCCTGATGCTGGGCGGTTGTCTGGTGACCTTTTCCGAACCGCTACCCGGTAAGTCCTCGGCCCCCAAGGGGCTGGTGGGCAGCTGGACCACCAAGGACGCCTGGGGCGAGCCGCTGAAGCTGGTCATCACGCGTGCCGACGCAGGTGCCTACAAAGCGGTGGCCACACCCAAGGGCAAATCTGCCCAAACCTATGTATTCAATGTGGCCCAGCAGGGTAACCGCTGGTACCTGTCGGCGCGAGTGCCTGGCGACCTGGGCGGCAACTACGTGATCGGTGGTTTCGATATCGTCGATGGCAAGGAGCTGGTGGTCTATAACCTCGATCTGCAGCAAGTGCAGCAGGCCGTGAACAGCAAGGAATTGAGCGGGCACAGCACCGAGGTGGCGCAGGACAACGGCGAGGGTCTGCTGGTCGACAGCCCACCAGCGCGTGTCCTGGCCTACCTCAACGACCCAGCGAATTCGGACCTGTTCGTGGAGGCAGTGCGCTTCAAACGCGCTGGCCAGTGACAGGGCAAGTCTCTGGTGATTCGCGGATGCGCCAAGGGCGCACTCTCGCCTCGGCTGCTCGACACTTGAGTCGGCCGACACGAGCGGGACATGGCTTGGCCTGATGGCCGATAAGGATTTCTTTGTGGACGAGTACCAGCAAACCATTCGCGCACTGTCCGACCGCATCGTGGCTGCGCAAACGCCGATTCGCGTGCTCGATGCAGTCAAGTGGGACGATGGCATCCGTCGCGGCTTCTTCGAGGCCAAGGGCAAGATCCCGCCTGCCGTGGACCGTGCCTATTATCAGGCGCGCTCACTGGGGTTCGACTCCAGCGCTGTGAAGGCGGAGTTCCAGGCCATCGAGCGTGACATCATTCGCCAGCTTGGCCAGTTCAGCCCCGTGGGGCAGATCATGAAACGCATGTGCCGCGAGTACCGCATGGTCGTGCGCATGCTCGAGGCCAGGGGTACGCAAGATTTCGGTCTGATTTCCCAGGAGCTGTACGGCGCTGCCTCCGATGTTTTCCATGCCGGTGACCCGACCCTGGCCGACCTTGGCCTGATGCTGTCGGACTACCTGAACAACATCGATGGACGCGGTGACCTCAAGGACGAGCCGAAGGACCTGACGGCCAAGCAGGCGGTGGAAATCCTCCAGTGCCGGTTGAACAAGGTGTTCGGTGAAGCCGAGGGGACCATTCGCGTGTTCGAGTCCGACGGTATCGTGGCCGATGCCGCCGCCGGTGCCGACTACATCAAGGTGCGTGCCGATGCCATGTTCAACGCGCGCGATGTACGGGCCCTGGAAGTGCACGAGGGGTTGGTGCACGTGGGCACTACCCTCAATGGCCTGAACCAGCCTATCTGCACGTTCCTGGCCAAGGGCCCGCCGTCCTCGACGGTGACCCAGGAAGGCCTGGCCATCCTGATGGAAGTCATCGCTTTCGCCTCCTACCCCAGCCGCCTGCGCAAACTGACCAACCGCACCCGCGCCATACACATGGTCGAGGACGGTGCGGACTTCATGCAGGTGTACCGGTTCTTCCAGGAGCAGGGCTTCGACATGGGGCAGAGCTACAGCAATGCCAGCCGGGTATTCCGTGGGTCGGTGCCCAATGGCTTGCCATTCACCAAGGACTTGTCCTACCTCAAGGGCTTCATCATGGTTTACAACTACATTCAGTTGGCCGTGAAGAAGGGCAAGCTGGAGCAGATACCGCTGCTGTTCTGTGGCAAGACCACCCTCGAAGACATGCGCACCCTGCGCCAGCTTGTCGAGGAGGGCCTGGTGGAGCCGCCCAAGTACCTGCCTGAGCAATTCCGCGACTTGAACGCCTTGTCGGCCTGGATGTGCTTTTCCAACTTCCTCAACCACTTGAGCCTGGACCGTATTGAAACCGACTACGCGAATATCCTTTGACGGGCTCCGCCTGCTGACGGCGGGCATGGTGCTGGTGCTGCTGGGCGGTTGCAGCGGCTTGCTGTTCTACCCTGAGCGGGGCCAAGCGTTCACGCCAGAGCGCGCCAGGCTCGCCTACAGCGATGTCACCCTGGTCGCCGCCGACGGTGTACGCCTGCATGCCTGGTGGCTGCCGGCCAAGCAAGGGGTGGCGGTCAAGGGCACGGTACTGCACCTGCACGGCAATGGGGGCAATCTGCCCGGTCACCTGGGCGGCAGCTACTGGTTGCCGGAGCAGGGTTACCAAGTGCTGATGATCGACTACCGAGGCTACGGCCTGTCCGATGGCAAGCCGCGGCTACCTGAGGTCTATCAGGATATCGCCGCCGCCATGGCCTGGCTCGACCAGTCTCCGCAGGTCAAGGGCAAGCCCCTGGTCTTGCTGGGGCAGAGCCTGGGCGGTGCCATGGCCATCCACTACCTGGCGGCCCATCCCGAGCAGCGCGAACGCTTCAGCGCTCTGGTGTTCGACGGCGTTCCGGCCAGCTACCGGGCGGTGGGCCGATACGCCTTGAGCACCTCGTGGATGACCTGGCCGCTTCAGGTGCCGTTGTCCTGGCTGGTGCCCGATGCCGATAGCGCCATCGAGTCCGTCGGGCAGCTGACCAGCCCGCCCAAGCTCTTTTTCCACAGCATCGATGATGACCTGGTACCCATGAACAACGTCATCCGCCTGTATCAGCAGGCACCCCCTCCACGGGTGCTGCAGTTGACCCGAGGTGGACACGTGCAGACGTTCGCCGACCCTACCTGGCGTGAAGTGATGCTGCGTTTTCTGGATGACCCCAGCCACTTCACCGGCCTGCGGCGGCTCGCCGAAGTGCCCAATGCCTATGACGAGAAGAACCCGCAATGAGCGAAGAACGCAACGCCATACCGCTGATCCTGACAGGAGTCGGCAGCATTATCGTGACGGTGGGGGCCCTGTGGTACTACGGCTACCTGCACTTCGCCAAGCCTGAGGATGCCTTGTTGCTGCAGGATTTCACCATGCTCAAGACGGTACCGGGCGAAGACTACAAGGTGTCACTGGAGCCCGCAGCGCAGGTAGCCCAGTGCGCCGATGGCGTGCTGGTACTGTTCGATACCCAGCAAAAAGGCCTCAGTGGCGTGCTCGTCGACAGCCGCAAGCGCGCCGTACGCTGCGTGGGCGCCGATACGCCGCAGCAGGTGCGATAGGGCCTACGTGGCTAACCGGTAGCACCAAAAAAGAACCCCGCGCTGAAGGGACGCTCCAGCGCGGGGTTCTTGTTCCTGCCGTGCAGCGTTACTTCATCGAAGAACGCGGTGCAACTGGCTGGTTGTCATTGGAAATGGTCACTTCCACACGACGGTTCTGCGCACGGCCCGAGTTGCTGGAGTTATCCGCAACCGGATATTCCTTGCCGTAGCCCTGGGCAACGATGCGCGCTGGGTCTACGCCTGCGCGGACCAGTGCCATGCGTACGCTGCCGGCGCGACGCTCGGACAGGGACTGGTTGTAGCTGGCCGAGCCGACGCTGTCGGTGTAACCCTCGACGATCACTTTGCGCTCAGGGTTTTCCTGAAGGAACTGAGCCAGCTTGGTGATGTTCGGGTAGGCATTGCTCTTGAGCTCAGCCTTGTTGAAGTCGAACAGCACGTCGCCGAAGGTTACCAGGGTGCCGCGCTCGGTCTGCTTGGCGTTCAGGCTTTGCTGCAGCTTGGCGATCTGGGCGTCACGGGCGTCCAGCTTGGCCTGTGCGCGCAGCGCGGCGGCGTTTTTCAGGTCGCCTTCAGCAGTGCGCAGGGCGATGGTCTGCTTGGCCACTTCAACACGCTGGTTGGTCAGGTAGGCCAGTTGGTCGACCTTCTGCTCGTCTTCGCGGTCCATGTAGGCTTTGTCAGCCTTGTTCAGCCAGTCCTGGGCGTCCTTGGTTTCAAGGGCAGCCACTTTGCTGGCCTGCGGATCGCTCTGCAGGGAAGAGAAGTTGGTGCGAGCCGCTTCCAGGTTGGCGTTCGGGTCGTGCGAGCAGGCAGCGAGACCGACGCTCAGGGCCAGGAGGGCGGGAATCATGACGTGTTTGCGCATAGTGTTCATCCTTTGATCGAGTGCGAAGGCTAAGGGAGACAGGGCAGGGCTCATTGAGCGCTGCGCAGGCCTTCCTCACGTACGTCCTGGGCGCCTTGACGGGCGTCCTGTACGGCCTTCTGGGCCTTGGCCGCCTGGGCCTTACGTTCGGCGAGACGCGCGTCCCATTCGGCCTGTTCGGCCAGACGCTTGGCTTCGTCGTACTTCTTGTCATGCATGGCGATTTCGGCCTGCTTGAACTTGTCCTGAGCTGCTTTCATTTCGACAGCAGCGTACTCGGTGCCGCCTGCGCTGACGGCAGAGTTCACGGCGGACTGGGTCACAGCATACTGTTCGGTTGGCGGGTTGCCTGCACAGCCAGCCAGGACCAGGCTACTGCCCAGGGCCAGCGCGGCCAGCTTGAACCCGCGCACGTAAGTGGATGAAGGTTTGACAGTGCGGGTTTTCATGGTGGTCAGCTCCATTGGATCACTCCTGATAATGACGATGTCCGTAGCAGTCCATCGCTCATTCCCCGGACCGTTTTCATGCGCTTCAGCTGAATGGCGCACAAGTACCGGTGTGCAGGGTTTTAGCGTGATGGCTATTGGCTCCGACTGGAAGAATTTTCGAATAGTTCAGTAAAAAGTCCAGATTACGAGTAACTCTTTCTGACTAATCGGTCAGCTGAAATTCAGCGGAACTTTTGCCTGCCCAAGCGGTTTTCGCTACGGCCAGCAACCGAAGTCTTGGTCGGGCGACGGTCATTTCTCATCTCCCCCCGCCCCGTTCAGCGCATGCAAATGCTGACGCGAAAGTGCGAGGAAGCGGGGCGTGGGCCCTACGTCTTCGTACAAGGGATCACCCTCTTCATCGGTGGCGATGACCTGGCGTCCCTGGACATAGGGGAAGCTTGCCTCCAGCTCCTCCAGCGCCGCACCGACCAGTTCGCCAAGTAGCGCTTCGGCGGTTCGCTTGGGGTACATGTCGATGAGCGCCGCCAGGCGCGCTTCGGACTCCAGATCAAGGTGCAACACATGTTCGGTACGGCTGAGGGTGCCGGCCGCGTTCTGTTCCCAGTGCTGGGCGAGTTCACGAATTTTCATGATGACCTCTGTTAGCGCCTGCTAGGGCACGCAAGGCATGAGAGTGGTGAGCATCGACATTAGTTTGCTTTGGGTGTGCATGGCTTGCCATCGCCGCCTTGCTCTTGGCACTCTGGCATGAGGTCGCGGCCTCACAGGCAGCGCGATGAGCCTAACAAGGCATGCCAGGCGCTTGAGCTGCGCCACGGAGAGGGCCAATGACCGATATCGATGTGCGTTTGCGTGAAGATGTCCATGTGCTGGGAGAGCTGCTCGGCGACACGATTCGTCACCAGTATGGCGATGAATTTTTGCAGAAGATCGAGGATATTCGTCACAGCGCGAAAGCTGATCGACGCAATGCCGGCGAAGAGCTCAGCTCGACCTTGGGTGATCTGGACGATGACGAACTGTTGCCGGTGGCCAGGGCATTCAACCAGTTCCTCAACCTGGCCAACATGGCCGAGCAATACCAGTTGATACGACGCCGCGATGCCGACCAGCCCGAGCCCTTCGAGGCCCGCGTGCTGCCGGAGCTGCTGGCCCGCCTCAAGCAGGCCGGCCATGACGATCAGGACCTGGCGCGGCAGTTGGCTGGCCTGGATATCCAGCTGGTGCTCACTGCGCACCCTACCGAAGTCTCGCGGCGTACCCTGATCCAGAAGTACGACGCCATCGCCGCCCAGCTGGCTGCCCAGGATCATCGCGACCTGACCCCCGCCGAAACCGCGCAGATCCGCGACCGCTTGCGCCGTCTGATTGCCGAGGCCTGGCATACCGAGGAAATCCGCCGTACACGCCCCACGCCCGTGGATGAGGCCAAATGGGGCTTCGCCGTGATCGAGCACTCGTTGTGGCACGCCATCCCCAACCACCTGCGCAAAGTCGATCACGCCCTGCAGGAGGCGACCGGCCAGCGGCTGCCACTGACGGCGGCCCCCATCCGCTTCGCTTCGTGGATGGGCGGCGACCGGGACGGCAACCCCAATGTTACCGCCAAGGTCACCCGGGAAGTCCTGCTGCTGGCGCGTTGGATGGCAGCGGACCTGTTCCTGCGCGATATCGATGCGCTGGCGGCCGAGCTTTCCATGCAACAGGCCAGTACGGCCTTGCGCGAGCACGTGGGCGACAGCCCGGAGCCTTACCGTGCGCTGCTCAAGCAACTGCGCGAGCGCTTGCGGGCAACTCGCAGCTGGGCCCATTCGGCACTGTCTGCCAACGTACCGCCTGGGCCTGACGTGCTGGTGGACAACCGCGAGCTGGTTGCACCGTTGCAATTGTGTCACCAGTCGCTGCATGACTGCGGCATGGGCATCATCGCCGATGGCCCGCTGCTGGACTGCCTGCGCCGGGCCGTGACCTTCGGCCTCTTCCTGGTCAGGCTGGACGTGCGCCAAGACGCCGCGCGTCACCGTGATGCGCTGAGCGAAATCACCGAGTACCTAGGCATGGGCCGGTATGCCGACTGGGATGAGGAACAGCGTATCGACTTCCTGGAACAGGAGCTGGCCAACCGTAGGCCGCTGCTGCCAGCCCACTTCGAGCCTCAGGACGAGACGGCCGAGGTGTTGGCCACCTGCCGGGAGATCGCCGCGGCGCCAGGCGCCTCGCTGGGCTCGTACGTGATTTCGATGGCAGGTGCTGCGTCGGACGTGCTGGCGGTGCAATTGCTGCTCAAGGAAACCGGCCTGACCCGTCCGATGCGGGTGGTGCCGCTGTTCGAAACCTTGGCTGACCTGGATAACGCGGGCCCGGTGATGCAGCGTCTGCTGGCGCTGCCCAGTTATCGCGCCGGCCTGCATGGCCCTCAGGAGGTCATGATCGGCTATTCCGATTCGGCCAAGGATGCGGGCACCACGGCCGCGGCCTGGGCCCAGTACCGCGCCCAGGAAAGCCTGGTGCGCATTTGCGCCGAGCACCAGGTCGAGTTGCTGCTGTTCCATGGCCGGGGCGGTACGGTGGGGCGCGGCGGCGGCCCGGCTCACGCCGCCATTTTGTCGCAACCGCCGGGTTCGGTCGCCGGGCGGTTCCGCACCACCGAACAGGGGGAGATGATCCGCTTCAAGTTCGGCTTGCCTGGCATTGCCGAGCAGAACCTCAACCTGTATCTGGCCGCCGTGCTCGAAGCCACGCTGCTGCCACCGCCGCCCCCGCAGCCGGCCTGGCGCGACCTCATGGATCAGATGGCTGCCGATGGGGTCAAGGCCTACCGCGACGTGGTGCGTGAGCACCCGGACTTCGTCGAGTACTTCCGCCAGTCGACCCCCGAGCAGGAGTTGGGGCGCCTGCCGCTGGGCAGTCGCCCGGCCAAGCGACGTGCCGGCGGTATCGAAAGCCTGCGCGCCATCCCCTGGATCTTCGGCTGGACCCAGACTCGACTGATGCTCCCAGCCTGGCTGGGTTGGGAGACGGCACTGAACAACGCGCTGGCTGCTGGGCAGGGCCCGTTGCTTGCGCAGATGCGCGAGCAGTGGCCGTTCTTCCGCACGCGCATCGACATGCTGGAGATGGTCCTGGCCAAAGCCGATGCCCAAATTGCAGAGGCCTACGACCAACGTCTGGTGCAACCGCACCTGCTACCTTTAGGTACACAGCTGCGCGACCTATTGTCGCAGTCGTGCCAGGTCGTGCTGAGCCTGACCGGGCAGCAGGTGCTACTGGCGCATAGCCCCGAAACCCTGGAATTCATCCGCCTGCGCAATACCTACCTGGACCCGCTGCATCGGCTACAGGCAGAACTGCTGGCGCGTTCGCGTGACCGCCAGGCCGCTCTGGACAGCCCGCTGGAGCAGGCGTTGCTGGTGACCATCGCCGGTATCGCCGCGGGGCTGCGCAACACCGGTTGAGGGGAGGGGGCGGGGCTGCTTCAGAAAGGTGCAGGGGTGCATCGAACAGCGACGGCACGGGGGTTGCGCTGGGCGCAACCACTGACCCGCTCGACCTGAAGTGGTGCATTCATGCAACTTTGGGACGCTTGTCGGGCTGGCAGGCGCTGTGTATCTTGAGCAGCCTTCTGACCGATTCATGGTCATACCTAATTTCCGGACTTGGCCCTGGTTGCCGAATCCATTGAATTGCATACAAAAATTTGAGGAGCACAAGATGCGCGTAATTCTGCTGGGAGCTCCCGGGGCCGGTAAAGGTACTCAGGCAAAGTTCATCACCGAGAAGTTCGGTATTCCACAGATCTCCACCGGTGACATGCTGCGTGCGGCGGTCAAGGCCGGCACGCCCCTGGGCCTGGAGCTGAAAAAAGTCATGGATGCCGGCCAACTGGTCTCCGACGAGTTGATCATCAGCCTGGTCAAAGAGCGCATCGCCCAGCCTGATTGCGCCAACGGCTGCCTGTTCGACGGTTTCCCGCGCACTATCCCGCAGGCAGAGGCCATGGTCGCTGCAGGCGTGGACATTGATGCCGTGGTCGAGATCGCCGTGGACGACGAAGAGATCGTTGGCCGCATGGCAGGCCGTCGTGTGCACCTGGCCTCGGGCCGTACCTACCATGTCCAGTACAACCCGCCGAAAATCGAAGGCAAGGACGATGTCACTGGCGAAGACCTGATCCAGCGCGATGATGACAAGGAAGAAACCGTTCGCCATCGCCTGTCGGTCTACCACAGCCAGACCAAGCCACTGGTAGACTTCTACCAGAAGCTGTCGGCGACCAACGATGGCAAGCCCAAGTACAGCCACATCGAAGGTGTGGGCTCGGTAGAAGCGATCACTGCCAAGGTACTGGCCGCGCTGAGCTGATCGGCACGTTGTCATTGAACGACGGCCCGCTTGCGGGCCGTTGTCGTTTTTGGCCTTGTGCGGTGTGGGCGCATCCCCGGCAGCCCACACGGCGGCCCTTTGGGACACGAAGGCGCGGCTGCTCTATACTCGCGCTCTTTCCCACTCACACCTGGATACCTGTTCGATGACCACCTTGTTGGCCCTGGATACCGCCACCGAAGCCTGTTCCGTTGCACTGCTGCATAACGGTAAGGTAACCAGCCATTACGAGGTGATCCCACGCATGCATGCTCAGAAGTTGCTGCCAATGATCAAGCAACTGCTGGCCGAATCCGGCGTAGCCCTGGGCACGGTCGATGCCATTGCGTTCGGCCGTGGCCCGGGTGCGTTCACTGGTGTGCGCATTGCCATCGGCGTGGTGCAGGGGCTGGCTTTTGCCCTGGAGCGGCCCGTGTTGCCGGTGTCCAATCTCGCAGCGCTGGCCCAGGGCGCACTGCGTCAACAGGGTGCCCAGCAAGTGGCCGCCGCCATCGATGCGCGTATGGACGAAGTGTACTGGGGCTGCTATCAGGCCATAGCCGGGGAAATGCGCCTGCAAGGCGCTGAAGCGGTGCTGCCACCCGAACGTGTGGCGTTGCCAGCAGGGGCGCAAGGACTATGGTTCGGAGCAGGTACGGGTTGGGGCTATGCCGAGCGCCTGGCGGTCACTGCTGACGCAAGCGACCCCTCGGCCTTGCCCAGTGCCCTTGATGTGCTGAGCCTGGCGCGCTTTGCCTGGGCCCGGGGTGAAGCCATCGCAGCTGAGCAGGCTCAGCCGATTTACCTGCGCGATAACGTGGCAACGCCCAAAAAGCAGTAAGGCTGTTCGTCGGGCACGCTCGATAGTGCTACAACCTTTTGCATAAAGTGTGGTCAAGTTCTCAATCGAGCATTAGCGGCGGGCCATCAATGCTGCTAAATTGCCATCATTGGTCCTGGGTGCTCATGCCATGCGTGTCGACGGTTTCTCATCACAGTCCTTTCCGATCAAGCGTACGCCGCGCAAGGCAGCGGTGCATGATGACGTGGCCGATGATGGCGAACTGGTGGAAGAGGTCGCCATGGCAGCCCAGGAGCCTGCTGCTCGGCGCCGTACCGGGACGCTGCCAGCCCGTCAGCAGGACATGGTGTTCCCCCGCGCCCGTGACCGGCGCACCGCCTCGGCACTTGCCAGTTACCTGAGCACAGCAGGCTTTACCGACTGGGACATGGAAGTACTGGGGCTCGACCTGTACATTTGACGGATGAGCCTGCCGTCCATCCCCTATTTCATTGGCTGCCCCTCGTGGAGCGAAAACGCCTGGCGTGAGTACCTGTACCCTGCCGACGCCAGCGCCGCGCAAATGCTTGGGCTGTACAGCCAGGTCTTCAATGCCGTCGAAGGCAATACCACGTTCTATGCCAGGCCATCGCCTGCCACGGTGGTCCGGTGGGCGGCAACGATGCCAGCGCATTTTCGCTTCACGGCCAAGTTCCCCCGCGACATCAGCCACGGTGGCGACCTGCGCGACCATCTCGAACCTGCCTTTGACTTCATTCGCCTGATGGCGCCGCTCGGGCCGCGCGTGTCCCCTTACTGGCTGCAGTTGCCCGCTTCGTACGGCCCGGGGCGACTGGCAGAGCTGAGCCAGTTCCTGCAGCAGGTGGGTGTGAACGTTGCAGTGGAGGTGCGCCATCCGGCGTTCTTCGCCAAGGGCGAGGATGAACGCGCGCTCAACCGCCTGCTGGCCGACTTGGGTGTCGAGCGGGTGTGTCTCGATCCCAGGGCGCTGTTCAGCTGTACCTCCACTGACCCCGCCATCGTGCATGCCCAGTCCAAGAAGCCCAACGTTCCGCCGCGACCAGCGGCGTTCAGTCAGCGTCCGCAGGTGCGCTTCATCGGCCATCCGGCGCTTGAGTACAACGAACCCTTCCTGACCCCTTGGGTGGACAAGTTGGCTGCGTGGATCGAAGAGGGGCGCAGCCCGTACATCTTCTTGCACACTGCTGACAACCGCCTGGCGGCCGCGTTGGCGCGACGTTTCCACCAGCGGCTCATGCTACGCCTGCCCGGGCTGGCCGCACTGCCGGAATTGCCGCGAGCGCCGGAGGTCGAACAGCTGGGCCTGCTCTGATTTCTTCCCCATTGCCGGAGTGCTTGATCATGGATGTGCAAACCCTGCGAGCCGAAGCCTTCAAGGCCTTGCATCAACGCGATGGCGCCTTCGTCATGGCCAACCCCTGGGACGCCGGTTCAGCCAAGCTGCTGGCCAGCCTGGGTTTCGAGGCCTTGGCCAGCACCAGCGCCGGGCTTGCCTTCAGCCTGGGGCGCCCGGATGCCGAAGGGGCGCTAAGCCTCGATGACGTGCTGGACAACGCAGGCGAAATCGTCGACGCCACCGCATTGCCAGTGGCTGCGGACCTTGAGAACGGCTTCGGGGATCTGCCCGAGGATTGCGCCCAGGCCATTCTGCGCGCTGCTGAAGCAGGGCTGGTCGGTGGCTCCATCGAGGACGCCAGTGGCCGCGCCGCGTCACCTATCTACGACAAGGGCCTTGCGGTGGAGCGTGTTCGTGCTGCCGTGCAGGCGGCGCGCAGCCTGCCTTTTCCCTTCACCGTGTGCGCGCGCGCGGAAAACCTGCTGCACGGGCGCCAGGACCTGGACGACACCATCGAGCGCCTGCAGGCTTTCGCCGAGGCGGGCGCCGATGTGCTCTACGCCCCTGGGCTGCGTACGGCCGAGGAAGTGCGGGCAGTGGTGCAGGCGCTGGCGCCTCGCCCACTGAACGTGCTGATGGGCATGGCGGGGGTGCCGTTGTGCGTCAACCAGCTTCAGGACCTGGGTGTACGGCGCGTTAGCGTCGGTTCGTCGATGGCGCGTGCGGCCTTTGGCGCCTTACAGCGGGCTGCGCAGGAAATCCGTGAACAGGGTACGTTTGGCTACGCCGAGCAGGCCTTGCCGTTCGATCAGCTCAATGAGCTGTTCCGCCGCGGATGAAAGTCGTTCTGCTGCTTCTGGGCGTGCTGGTGCTGGCCGCCGGCCAGGCGTGGCACCTGGGCTGGCGCCCGCCTGCGCAGTGGAACCCGCTTGCCCCCTTGGACGTCAGCCAGCCGCCCAACTGGCTGACTGGCTTCAAGCTCAAGCGTCTGCGCGACGACCCGGCGCTTTGCCAACAGGCGCTTCAAAGCAGTCAACTGCGCTACCGGGCGCAGGCTGACAGCCCAGCCTCGGCCAAATGCCCACTGAGCAATGTCTGGCGTATCGAAGGTGGGCAGGCCCGCTTGAGCAGCAGTTTCCTGGCCAGCTGCCCGCTGGCGGTCGCCTACGCCCTGTTCGAGCGCCACGGCCTGCAGCCGGTGGCTCAGCGCGTGCTGGGCCAGTCGGTGGTGCAGGTCGATCACCTGGGTAGCTTTGCCTGCCGCAACGTCTACAACCGCAAGGCAGGGCGCTTGAGCCAGCATGCCAGCGCCAACGCCCTGGACATTGCAGGTTTTCGTCTGCGGGACGGCCAACGCATCGTCCTGGCGCGCGACTGGCAGGGGACCGGGGACAAGGCGATGTTCTTGCGTGAGGTACGTCAGGCGGCGTGCGAGCACTTCAGCACGGTGCTGGGGCCGGAGTACAATGCTGCGCACCGCGATCACTTTCATGTAGACATGGGCCGTTGGCAGGTGTGCCGTTAGCCTCAGGCGTAAGCGCGCACGTTGTTCAACACCACTGGGCGCGCCCAGTGCATGTCGAAGGCCAGGTCGTGCTGCTGGCGTGCCAGGGTCGGTTCATCGAACGGTTCGGGGGCCGGGTCCAGCAACGTGCTGTCGAACTCGGCGATCGGCAGGAACAGAGGCCGTGGTGCAGGGCCGGGACCCGGTTCAGCTAAGGGTTGGCCCTGACGGGCGACCACGGGCCGAACCCAACTGTTGTCGATATCAAGCTGACGCTGCTGCTCGATCATTTCCAGCGCACCGAACGGCTCGGGGGCGGGCGGCAGCAGGTTGGCCTCCAGTTCGGCCTTGGGCAGGAACAACGGCTCGGGTGGCGCGACCACGGTGTCTTGCACCGGGCAGGCGCGTTGCGCGTCGATCAAGGCCAGGGCACGGGCGCCGCCGACAGGTTCTCCGCTGGCCTGGTCGTACTGCACGAATGACTGGCTGACGCTGTCGACGGGCGTTTCAGATTGCTCCGCCATTGCCCGGGCGAAGAAATCCTGCCACAGGTGGCTGACGCCCCCCAGTGCCTGGGTGTTGTGCTGACTGTAGTTGTCGACAGGCGACAGGTAGGTCAAGCCGATAGGAAGAATTTCTGACATGGCAGTCGCGCGCGTTGTGCTCTGGCAGAATAGCGGGATATTGCCTGTATCGGCCGCGTTGGCCGGTTCATTAAGGGCCAGGTTGTTTTTTTCAGGTGTGAGCGATGCAAGAGCAAGGCGTGGGGATCAGGGTCGAGGCGATGTCCGAGGAGTATGCGGGCCAGGCGCAGGCATGGGCGCAGCGCTTGGGCTTGCCCTTGCAGGATGACGACGCGCAGTTCGCCGTTCAGCTGGGCCCCGAGGGTTTGCAGGTCCAGCAGTTGGGGCCCCAGGCCCCCGGCCCGGTGCGGGTCGACTTCGTCGAAGGCCAGGCTGCCCACCGGCGCCAGTTCGGCGGTGGCAACGGGCAGATGATCGCCAAGGCCGTGGGCATCGCCCAGGGTGTGAGGCCGGTGGTACTCGACGCTACCGCAGGGCTTGGCAAGGACGCCTTCGTGCTGGCCAGTCTGGGTTGCCACATGACCCTGATCGAGCGCCAGCCGCTTGTGGCTGCGCTACTGGAAGACGGGTTGGCGCGGGCCCGTGCCGATGAGGACGTCGGGCCAATCGTCGCGCGCATGCGCCTGCTGACGGGCAACGCCATCGAGTGCATGCGCAACTGGGAAGGCGAGCCGCCGCAGGTGATCTACCTGGACCCGATGTTTCCCCACCGGGACAAGAGCGCCCTGGTGAAAAAGGAAATGCGCGTGTTCCGCCCGTTGGTCGGCGACGACCTGGACGCCCCGGCGCTGCTCGAAGCGGCGCTGGCGTTGGCGACCCACCGCGTGGTGGTCAAGCGACCGCGCAAGGCGCCGATCATCGACGGACCCAAACCCAGCCACGGCCTTGAGGGCAAGTCGAGCCGCTATGACATCTACCCCAAGAAGGCCTTGAAAGGCTGAGCACCGCATGAGAGTGGCCGGGCCCTGCGCCGCAGGCAACCCTGGACGATCAACGTGGGTTGTCGAGTCTGGTCCGACTCAGGGCCTGAATGCGCGCAGAAACACCTCGACCACCTCGCACACATGCGCCTCGGCCGCTTCGCCGCACAGCGGCTCGGCGCAGCCCAGCATCAGGCGGTAATCCGGCGCGCCTTTTACCAGGCAGAAGAAATGCTCCGCTGCCCTGAGCGGGTCATCGATCCGCAACAGCCCGCGCTCGTCGGCCCCGCGCAGCAAGGCCTCCATTCCCGCCAGCACCCGCTTGGGCCCGGCCTCGTAGAAATACTCGCCAAAGCCTGGATCGCTATTGCCCTGGGCCATGATCAGGCGACTGAGCTTGACGGCTTCGTCACTGCTGATCAGGGCCTGGAAACTGCGGGCGATGGTCAAGAGCACTTCTTCTATCGGCGCGTGCTCGGGGTATTCGAACAGTTGATCGGGCAACTGCAACTGACACGTGGCCATGACCGCCGAGCAGAACAGTGTCTGTTTGTCGGTGAAGTGGCTGTACACCGTGAGCTTCGATACACCCGCTGCCGCCGCGACCGCATCCATGCTGGTACTTGCGTAACCCAGGCTCAGAAACAGCGACTTGGCCGCTTCGAGAATGGCCTGGCGCTTGGCAAGGTCCTTTGGGCGGCCTGGGCCGCTGGAGACGTCGTTGGACATTGGGATCTGCATCTGCCTTGAAGGTTGCCTATCTTATACGGCTTGAGCGTGGCTCGCTGTTCTTGACCGCAATAGCGCGCAAACGCTCCAAAAAAACCTCGGGACGCTCTTCCCGTGCCTTGATGGCTGACTTACTATACCGGCCAGTTCAAATATTCGATCAGCATTTTGCGAAGGGATTCCCGATGTTGCCCCGTGCCCTCAGCCTTGCCCTGCCCATGGTCCTCTTGATGCTTACGGCGTGCAATCAGGAACCTGCATTACCTGCGGTGGTTCGCCCTGCTTTGGTGGTTCAGCCGCGGCCAGCCGAGGCGATGGCCGATAACTACCCAGGCGAGGTGAGGGCGCGACTGGAGCCGGAACTGGCTTTTCGCATTGGTGGCAAGGTCAGCAAGCGGCTTGTCGAAGAAGGGCAACGGGTCAAGCTCAACCAGCCGCTGGCTGAACTGGACCCGCAGGATGTGCGCCTGCAGTTGGAGGCTAACCGCGCGCAGGTAGCCGGTGCCGAGGCCAACCTGGCGCTGGTGCGCACCGAGCGTGACCGTTACCAGAAGTTGCTCGACAAGCAGATGATCAGCCACTCGCAGTACGACAACGCCGAAAACCTCTATCGCGCTGGGGTCGCCCGGCTCAAGCAGGCCAAGGCCGAGTTCGACGTGGCGGGTAACCAGGCCGACTACGCTGTGTTGCGCGCGCCTCAGGCAGGGGTGATAGCCAGGCGCCTGGTCGAAGTCGGTCAAGTCGTCGCTGCGGGTCAGACGGTATTGACCTTGGCAGCTGACGGCGAGCGCGAAGTGGCCATCGCCGTCCCCGAGCAGCAATACGCCCGCTTCGCCGTGGGCCAACCGGTCACCGTGGAGCTGTGGTCGCACCCGGGGCGGCGCTTCGAGGGGCGGATCCGCGAGCTGTCGCCGGCCGCCGATCCGCGCTCCAGAACCTACGCGGCTCGGGTTGCCTTTACCTCCAACGAGGTGCCGGCAACGCTGGGGCAGAGCGCCAGGGTATTGGTCGCCCACCCAGGGCAGGTGCCGTTGTCGGTTCCCCTGTCGGCCGTCACGGCTGAAGCCGGCCAGGCGTACGTCTGGCGGGTCACTGGCGAGCACCGTGTGCAGCGGGTCACGGTGCAGCTTGGCGCCTATGGGACTGACAGCGTGCCTGTGCTCGCGGGGCTTGCGGCTGACGACTGGGTGGTGGCAGCCGGCGGTCATGTGCTGCGCGAAGGCCAGCAGGTGCGACCCGTGGACCGCGCCAACCGTACAGTCGACCTGACGGGCAAGGAGTAACTCGGGATGGGTTTCAACCTCTCTGCCTGGGCGCTGCGCAACCGCCAGATCGTACTCTTTTTGATGATACTGCTCGCGGGCGTTGGCGCGCTGTCCTACACCAAGCTGGGTCAGAGCGAAGACCCGCCCTTCACCTTCAAGGCCATGGTCATCCGCACCCTGTGGCCCGGCGCCACCGCTGAGGAGGTGGCGCGCCAGGTCACGGAGCGCATCGAGAAAAAGCTCATGGAAACCGGCGAGTACGAAAAGATCGTCTCGTTCTCGCGCCCCGGTGAATCGCAGGTGACCTTCATGGCCCGCGACTCTCTGCACTCGGCCGATATCCCCACATTGTGGTACCAGATACGCAAGAAGGTCGCCGACATCCGCCACACGCTGCCACCCGAGGTGCAGGGCCCGTTCTTCAACGATGAGTTCGGCACCACGTTCGGCAACATCTATGCGCTGACTGGGCCGGGTTTCGACTACGCGGTCCTTAAGGACTATGCGGACCGTATTCAGATCCAGCTGCAGCGGGTCAAGGATGTGGGCAAGGTCGAGCTGATCGGTTTGCAGGACGAGAAGATCTGGATCGAACTGTCCAACGTCAAGCTGGCCACCCTCGGCATCCCTTTGCAGGCGGTGCAGCAGGCGTTGCAGGAGCAGAATGCGGTGAGCACGGCCGGGTTCTTCGAAACGCCCAGCGAACGTGTGCAACTGCGGGTCAGTGGGCGATTCGACAGTGTCGAGCAGATTCGCCAGTTGCCACTGCGCGTGGGCGAGCGCACGTTTCGCCTGGGCGATGTGGCGCGCGTGTACCGGGGCTACAACGATCCGCCTGCGCCGCGGATGCGCTTCATGGGCGAAGACGCCATCGGCCTGGCGGTGTCGATGAAGGATGGGGGTGACATCCTGACCTTGGGCAAGGCCCTGGAAGCGGAATTCGAGCGTCTGGCCCGCGGCTTGCCGGCCGGCTTGTCGCTGCGCAAGGTGTCCGACCAGCCCGCTGCGGTGAAGGCAGGGGTTGGCGAGTTCGTCCAGGTGCTGTGCGAGGCGCTGGTGATCGTGTTGTTGGTCAGTTTCTTTTCGCTGGGCGTGCGCACGGGGTTGGTGGTGGCGCTGGCCATCCCCCTGGTGCTGGCCATGACCTTCGCCGCCATGTACTACTTTGGCATCGGCCTGCACAAGATCTCACTGGGTGCGCTGGTGCTCGCCCTGGGGTTGCTGGTCGATGACGCCATCATTGCCGTGGAGATGATGGCGATCAAGATGGAGCAGGGCTTCGACCGCCTGAAAGCGGCAAGCTATGCGTGGACCAGCACGGCATTCCCCATGCTGACCGGCACCCTGATCACCGCAGCCGGGTTCCTGCCCATTGCCACGGCTGCCTCCAGCACCGGCGAGTACACACGGTCGATCTTCCAGGTGGTGACCATTGCGTTGCTCACCTCCTGGGTGGCCGCCGTGCTCTTCGTGCCCTACCTGGGCGAGCGGTTGCTGCCGGATCTGGCCAAGCGACACGCCGCTCGCCACGGTAACGGCGGCGCTGCACCGGACCCGTATGCCACGCCCTTCTACCAGCGTGTGCGCCGTGTGGTGGCATGGTGCGTGCGGCGCCGCAAGACCGTTATCGTGCTGACCATCGCCGCGTTCGTGGGCAGCGTGTTCCTGTTTCGCTTCGTACCGCAGCAGTTCTTCCCGGCCTCCGGGCGTCCTGAGCTGATGGTCGACCTGAAGCTTGCCGAAGGCGCATCGCTGGTCAACACGGGCGAGAAAGTCCGGCAGCTTGAGCAGTTGCTCAAGCAGCAACAGGGCATCGTCAACTATGTCGCCTATGTCGGTTCAGGGTCGCCGCGCTTTTATTTGCCTTTGGATCAGCAACTGCCCGCTGCCAGCTTCGCCCAATTCGTGGTATTGGCCGACTCCATGCAAGCACGCGAAGACTTGCGCAGTTGGCTGATCAGCACGGTCGAGCAGCAGTTCCCTGATCTGCGCGCGCGCGTCACCCGGTTGGAAAACGGCCCACCGGTGGGCTACCCCGTGCAGTTCCGAGTGACAGGCGAGCACATCGAACAAGCACGCGCCCTGGCCCGGGAAGTGGCAGAAAAGGTGCGGGAGAACCCCCATGTGGTCAATGTGCACCTGGACTGGGAAGAGCCCAGCAAAGCCGTGTTCGTGGAAATCGACCAGGACCGCGCCCGCGCCTTGGGCGTCAGCACCCGCCAGTTGTCCAGTTTCCTGCAAAGCTCGCTCACAGGCACCGCGGTCAGCCAGTACCGCGAAGACGATGAGCTGATCGAAATCCTGCTGCGAGGCACCTCACAGGAACGCAACGACCTGAGCCAGCTCGCCAGCTTGTCGCTGCCCACGGACAACGGGCGTAGCGTGGCCCTGTCACAGGTGGCCACGCTGACCTACGGCTTCGAGGAAGGCATCATCTGGCACCGCGACCGTCTGCCGACGGTGACCGTGCGGGCCGATATCTACGACAAGGTACAGCCGGCCACTGTGGTCAAGCAGGTACAGCCTACCTTGCAAGGCATCCGGGCCAAGTTGCCCGATGGCTATCTGCTAGAGGTGGGTGGCACGGTGGAAGATGCCGAACGTGGGCAGAAATCGGTGAATGCCGGCATGCCGTTGTTCATCGTGGTCGTGTTGAGCCTGCTGATGATTCAGCTGCGCAGTTTTTCTCGCACGGTCATGGTCTTTCTGACGGCGCCGCTGGGCTTGATTGGCGTGACCCTGTTCCTGCTGGTGTTCAACCAGCCGTTCGGGTTCGTCGCCATGCTGGGGACCATTGCCCTGGCGGGCATGATCATGCGCAACTCGGTCATTCTGGTGGACCAGATCGAGCAGGATATCGCATCCGGGCTGGGGCGCTGGCAGGCCATCGTCGAAGCCACGGTGCGCCGTTTCCGGCCTATCGTGCTGACGGCCTTGGCGGCCGTGCTAGCCATGATCCCGTTGTCGCGCAGCGTGTTCTACGGGCCAATGGCCGTGGCGATCATGGGCGGGCTGATCGTCGCCACCGCCTTGACCCTGCTGTTTCTGCCGGCGTTGTACGCCGCCTGGTTCAAGGTCAGGGAACGCGACTAGCGGCCTTTTTGCTGCGGTGTAAAAAGGGCCCGCGGCGGGGCCCCTTTCAGGTAGCGATCAGAGTGCGCCAAATACCTTCTTGGCCAGGCTCGTGGCGGCCTGGGCAGGGTTCTGCCGAATGCTCTGCTCCTGCTTGGCGATCATCTCGAACAAACCGTCCATTGCCTTTTCCGTCACGTAGTTCTCGATGTTGGCGTCATTCTTGATCAGCCCCAGGCCTTTGGCCTGTGCGGCGAAGGCGTTGTACTGCTGGGCCACGCCGACCTGGTCGGTCGCTTGCTTGACGATTGGCAGGAACTTGGCACGGATCTGCTCGCGGCTGCTTTTGTTCAGGTACTGGGTGGCCGAATCCTGACCGCCGCTTAGAATGCCCTTGGCATCGGTCACGGTCATGTTTCTCACGGCGTTGACGAGAATCGCCTGGGCCTGCGGCACGGCCGCCTCAGCGGCCTTGTTCATGCCGGCTTCGAGCGCGTCCACCTGGTCGCCTTTGCCGAACATTTTCATGGCCTTGGCCGCCTTGCCCAGGTTGCCGGGCAGCTCGATACGCACGTCCGGGTTGTTGCTGAAGCCGCCCGGCGTGCTCAGCTGCTTGACGGCCAACTGCGCGCCTTGGGTCAGTGCGTCTTTCAGGCCACCGGTGGCGTCCTTCTGGCTGAGGTCGCCAAGCGACAGGGCAAAGGCGCTGGCCGACAGCAGCAGGCCGGCGCACAGGGTGGTCAGACGCAGGGAGGAGCGGGTCATGGCAGTGTCCTTGTATTCAGAAAAAGGTTCATAGGGTCGCCGTTGCCAGGCCATCATCCCCGTGCAGGGCAACCTGGCGGATCGACAAGCGCAACTCGGCCGACAGCACGCGCTTGGCCACGCCTTCGGCCAACCCGCCTAGCTTGTTGCTGTAGCTCAGTTTGCCGTGTGCATTCTCGCGCAGCACACCTTGGTCGATCAGCGTCTGGATGAAGTGGCGGAACAGGCTTTTGTCGAAAAATTCCGGTGCGTTCAGGCCATGCAAGATCGAAAGGCGCTGGGCCATCATCACGCACAGTGCTTCGAGCGCTTCGGCGCTCAGGGTACCTTGGCCGCTGTTGAGCAGCAGCGAAGTCGCCATGTAGAAGCGCTGCAGGGTCTGGGTGATGCTGCGCGCCAGCAGGGTCAGCAGCACGAACTGACGAGAACTGGGCGCTGCACGGACAAAGATGTCGTGGTTCTGGCGAAGCAGGCCTTGCTCGACCAGCGCGCCAAGCCACAGGTCGATCACCTCGTCCAACTGCTTAGGTTCCCAGCGCAGGAACAGCTCCGCCTGCAGGTAGGGGTACAAGGCATGGACATATTGGCCAAGCAAGGCGCGGCTCATGCGCGAGCTACTCAGGAAGAAGCTTGCCAGCAGGGCAGGCAGGGCAAAGATGTGCAGGACATTGTTGCGGTAATAGGTCATCAGTACCGCGTTGTTTTCATCCAGGTACAGAATGCGCCCAAGCGCGTCCTTCTGCTCTGCCACCAGGTCCATCCCGCGCACATGCTCGATCAGGGCCTGACCGTCGCCTTCGGGCACTGTGGTATGTGCGGAGTAGGGCACCTGGCGCATTAACGCCAGGTACAGGTCGAGCACGCGCACCAGCGCACGTTCGTCCAGGGCCAGCTTGCTGGTGGAAAGCAGGGCCAGCGCCACTAGGTTGACCGGGTTGATGGCCGCTGCGCCGTTCAGGTGCCTGGCGACGGTATCGCCCAGGCGCGTCGTGGTTTCGCTGAGCCAAGCCGGGCGGTACTGTGGCCCGTGGTCCTGGTCTCGCCAGCCGGGTTGCTGCTGGTCGAGAAAGCTGGCCAGGCGGATGGGTTCGCCGAAGTTGACGTAGACCTGGCCAAAGCGTTGCTTGAGCGCACCTAGCACTTTGAAAATGTCGAAAATGGATTCTTTCTTCTTGCTCGCCCCGCGCAACTCCCCGAGGTAGGTACGGCCTTCGAGTACGCGCTCATACCCAATGTAGACAGGCACGAACACGATCGGCGTGCGTGAGGAGCGCAGGAAGCTGCGCAGGGTGATGGCCAGCATTCCCGTGCGCGGCTGGAGCATGCGCCCGGTACGCGAGCGGCCGCCCTCGACGAAGTACTCCACCGGGAACCCTTTGGTGTACAGCGTGTGCAGGTATTCGTTGAACACGGCGGTGTAGAGCGGGTTGCCCTTGAACGACCGGCGCATGAAGAACGCGCCACCACGGCGCAACAGGTTGCCCACCACGGGCATGTTCAGGTTGATGCCGGCCGCCACATGCGGTGGTGTCAGGCCGTTCTTGAACAGCAAGTACGACAGCAGCAGGTAGTCGATATGGCTACGGTGGCAAGGGACGTAGATCACCTCGTGGCCCGGGGCGATGCCCTGGACCTGCTCGATGTGGTTGACCTTAATGCCGTCATAGATCTTGTGCCAGAACCAGCTGAGTACCACTTCGAGAAAGCGAATGGCCGTGTAGGTGTAGTCCGAGGCGATTTCGTTACCGTAGTGGTGGGCCTGTGCCTCGGCCTTGGCTTGGGGCACGTGCTCGCGCTCAGCGTGCTCGGCGATGGCCTGGCGCACCAACGGCGCATGGATCAAGCCTTTGACCAGGTTGCGTCGGTGGGAGATGTCCGGCCCGATGACCGCTGTCTTGAGGTTGCGCAGGTGCACGCGCATCAGGCGCTGGGCCATGCGCACGGTGCGGGCGTGGCCCTTGTTGTGCTGCACGAGTTCGCGCAGGTGAATCGGGGTGGAGAATTGCACCCGGGTCTTGCGTCCCAGGATCAGCACGGTCAGCAAGCGGCGCAAGCGGCCGGTCACCGCCCAGCTGTCGGCAAACAGCAGCTTCCACGGGCTCGACTCGCTGTCGGGCGATTGCCCCCAGAACACACTGACCGGAATGATCTGCGCATCTTCCTCGGCGTGCTGGCCGAGCACTTCGACCAGACGTTCCAGGGTAGGCGGGGCGCCACTTTTGTCATGGCGCCCCAGCCAGTCCGGGTCGGGGGTGAGGTAGAAGAACGCAGCCGCCTCGTGCAGGGGGCCGACGACCACTGGCAGTACCGGGCGTGGCAGCCCTGCCTTGGTGCACTCGTGGTCGAGCACCGCCAGGTCCGTCAGCGCAGGCGAAGGCAAGGCGTAGAACACAGGGCGACTGCGGTCGAGCTTGAGGGTCAGGGCTGACTGATTGATGGTTTCGGAGCGCACCCACAGGTACAAGAACCGGCGCAGAACGCCGAATACCAAGCGGTGCAGGGGAGAACGGGTCATGAAAAGAGCCCTGGTTGAGGGTGAAGAGTGCCGAGCGCAGCGATCACTGCGCGGTTAGCCCAGATAGGCCAGTCGTTCGCATTGCGCCTAGCTTGACGTGCACGTGGCCTGTCTTCAATTTTTTTATGCGCCAGCACCGATCAGGCCTGCCGCTTGCAGGAGATTTACGCACGCGGCGCTGATTCGGGGCGATTGTCTCGTGTCTGCAAGGCGATTTTCACAATAAAAATCCGGAGTAGTGCAGATGTCGTCTCGTGAGACTGGGAACGTGAAGTGGTTCAACGATGCCAAGGGCTATGGCTTCATTCAACGGGAAGGGGGCGCAGATGTCTTCGTTCACTACCGGGCCATCCGGGGTGAGGGGCATCGTAGCCTGGTCGAGGGCCAGCAGGTCGAGTATGCCTGCGTGCAGGGCCAGAAAGGCCTGCAGGCCGAGGATGTCGTGGGTCTCTGAGCGACCAGGCTCAAGCCTGAAGCTGCAAGCCGGCTGTGCTTGCAGCTTCAGGGACGCCCATCAGGGCGACGTGCGCCAGGTGATTTCCTCTTCGCCGTCGGCACTGATACGCACCCAGCGGTCAGCATCTTCCTCGCCGTCTTCCTCTACCCAGCCGCCGGGTGCACAGCGTACTTCCACACCCAGAGCCGCGTGGGCATCACGACCACAGGCGATATCATCGGCCCAGGGCGTCTGGTCGCTTTCCAGGTACAGGCTGTTCCATTTCCCTACAGCCTTGGGTAACCAAGTGACCGGAATGTTACCGGCCTGGCACTTGTAGGTCTGGCCTTTCTGCTTCCATTCGGTGCACGGGCCGATGGCCTGGGTCAGCCAGGCTGCAATCTGCTTGTGGTCGACTTCGGCGTCTTTGAGATAAATCTCGATATCAGGTTGGCGCATAACACCTCCGGGTGTGCTCATGCTTGGCGCACGAAATAGTCAAAACGCATGGAGACGGTGACCTCGAACGGTTCCGGCTGCTCGATCACGCGCGCCCGACGCTCTGCACTGGCGCGCCAGCCATGCGGGGTCATGGCGAGCAGGGCAGCGCGGGCTTGGGGTTCGGCCAGGCTCAGGCGAAATTCCAGGACCTCGCCATGGGCGTGATACATGCCCTGGGGCACGAGGGCCAGGTGCTTGTCGTCAGCATAGGGGCGCACGTGGTCGTAGAGCACTTCGCGCAGCTCCATCAGGTGGCCGCTGGTAGGGCCTACGCGCATCAGGCCACCGCCTGGGCTCAGCACACGGCTGGCTTCGGCCCAATCGAGCGGGCTGAAGACGCTGGCGATGAACTGGCAGCTGGCATCGGCCAGCGGCACGCGCGCCATGCTGGCTACCATCCAGGTGACGTCCGGTGCGCGGCGGCAGGCACGCTTGATGGCCTCGCGGGAGATATCCAGGGCGTAGCCTTGGGCATCAGGCAGTGCCTGGGCCAATTGCGCGGTGTAGTAGCCTTCGCCGCAACCGATGTCCAGCCAAGTACCTGGCTGGCGCTCGACCGCCAATTGCGCCAGCCGTCCGGCCACCGGTGCATAATGGCCAGCGTCCAGAAAATGACGGCGTGCCTCGACCATGGCCTGGTTGTCACCTGGGTCGCGACTGTTCTTGTGCTGCACCGGCAGCAGGTTCAGGTAGCCCTGGCGCGCGCGATCGAAGCGGTGGCCCGCTGGGCACACCACACCGTTGTCCAGCGGGCTCAGGGCAGCCTGGCAGAGTGGGCAGGTCAGCATCAGGCGAGCAACCGTACCAGGGTCTGGTAGTAGATTTCGGTCAGCAGGTCCAGGTCGCTGGCTAGGATGCGCTCGTCGACCTGGTGAATGGTGGCGTTGACCGGGCCGAGTTCGACCACTTGGGTGCCCATGGTGGCAATGAAGCGGCCATCGGAGGTGCCGCCGCTGGTCGAGGGTTGGGTGTCGCGGCCGGTGACGCCCTTGATGCTGGCCGAAACCGCATCGAGCAGCTCGCCCGGCTCGGTCAGGAACGGCAGGCCGGACAACGCCCACTCCACCGACCAATCCAGTTCATGCTTGTCCAGGATCGCCGAGACCCGAGCCTTCAGGCCCTCCACGGTGGACTCGGTGGAGAAGCGGAAGTTGAACAGCGCCGTCAGTTCGCCGGGCACCACGTTGGTTGCACCGGTCCCGGCGTTGAGATTGGAAATCTGGAAGCTGGTCGGGGGGAAGAAGGCGTTCCCCTGGTCCCAATGCTCGGCTGCCAGTTCGGCCAGCGCTGGCGCGGCCAGGTGGATCGGGTTGCGCGCCAGGTGCGGGTAGGCGACGTGGCCTTGCTTGCCGCGTACGGTCAGCGTGGCGCCGAGCGAGCCGCGACGGCCATTCTTGACCACATCGCCCAGCACGTTGGTGCTGGAGGGCTCGCCGACGATGCACCAGTCCAGGCGCTGGTTGCGCGCCTTGAGGCGCTCGACCACGGCCTTGGTGCCGTGATGGGCCGGGCCTTCCTCGTCACTGGTGATCAGGAAGGCAACCTGGCCCCGGTGGCCTGGGTAGTCACGCACGAAGCGTTCGCTGGCCACCACCATGCACGCCAGGCTGCCCTTCATGTCGGCCGCGCCACGGCCGCAGAGCATGCCGTCGGCATCGATCAGCGCCTGGAACGGCTCGTGTTGCCACTGCTGGACCGGGCCGGTAGGCACGACATCGGTATGGCCAGCAAAGCACAGCACCGGGCCTGCCTGGGTGCCATGGGTGGCCCAGAAATTGTCGACGTCCTCGATGCGCATCGGTTCAAGCTCGAAGCCCACGGCGCCCAGGCGCTGCATCATCTGCGCCTGGCAATCGGCGTCGATGGGGGTGACCGAGGGACGACGTATCAGGTCGCAGGCCAGTTGAAGGGTAGGCGAGAGCTCGGCAGGGGCCGTCATGGGGAACTCCGGGGCAAGGCAAGGCGGGAAAGCTGAGGGGCGTTATCTTATATCAAATGATGTCGGGCTTCACGGCCCAATCGCCGACAAGCCGGCCCCTGCACGCATTCGCACAACACGCAGTCCTTTTGCAGGCGACTTGCCGGTGATGGCCGGCAAGTCGGCCTGCAAGGCCTCACGCCTAGGGCGTCTCGACAGCCTTTTCCGTAGCCTTTGCTTCAGGCTTGGGCAGTGATGACAGAAACGCCATCACCAGCGCGGCCAGGTAGGGCAGCGACTGCACCAGGAGCATGGCGACCCAGAAGCGCATGTCCGAGCTCGGCAAGCCCTGCACCAGGTAAATTCCGGCTGCAGCGCCCCACAACAGCAGCATGATGAACAGTTCTTCCCGCGCTTCGGAAATCGCCACCAGCAAGCCATGGCTGTCGGCATTTTTCGGCGTGCGGAAGAACGGCATGCTGCTGGTGAAGAACCCGTACAGTACGGCCTTGGCGATGGTGTGCGACAACGCCAACCCGGCCAGCGCAGCGGCCAGTGCATCCTTGAGGTTGACCCCAACGGCGCGGCGATACAGGAACACGATCTTGCCGACCTTGAAGAAGAACAGCGCCAGCGGCGGGATGGCGAAGATCATCAGCGGCGGGTCCACCCGGTGCGGCACGATGATCATGGCGGCAGACCACAACAAGGCCCCCACCGTGAAGAAGATGTTCATGCCGTCGGCAATCCACGGCAGCCAGCCGGCCAGGAAGTGGTAACGCTGGCCGCGGGTCAATTCACTGCCTTTGCCGCGCAGCAGGGCAGCGGCGTGGTGCTTGATGATCTGGATGGCGCCATAGGCCCAGCGGAAGCGCTGTTTCTTGAAGTCGATGAAGGTGTCAGGCATCAAGCCCTTGCCATAGCTGTTGTGGGCGTAGGCCGCCGACAGGCCCTTCTCGAACACCCGCAGGCCAAGTTCGGCGTCTTCGCAGATGCACCACTCGGCCCAGCCCAGTTCGTCCAGCACGCTGCGCCGGGTCATGGTCATGGTGCCGTGCTGGATGATCGCATCGCGGTCGTTGCGGGTGACCATGCCAATGTGGAAGAAGCCCTTGTACTCGCTGTAGCACAGCTTCTTGAAGGCGCTCTCGTGCTGGTCGCGGTAGTCTTGCGGCGACTGCACCACGGCGATCTTCGGATCGGCGAAATGCGGCACCATGTGCTTGAGCCAGTTACGGTCGACGCAGTAGTCCGAGTCGATCACCGCGATCACTTCGGCATCCTTGGCCGTGTGCGGGAGCAGGTAGTTGAGCGCGCCGCCCTTGAAACCGGCCAGGGGTGCGACGTGGAAGAACCGGAAGCGCTCGCCGAGCTTTTCACAGTGGGCCTTGAGCGGCTCCCACACGGCCGGGTCCTTGGTGTTGTTGTCGATGACCAGCACTTCGTAGTCCGGATAATCCAGCGCGGCCAGGGCATCGAGGGTCTGTTTGACCATTTCCGGCGGTTCGTTGTAGCACGGCACATGCACCGACACTTTCGGTCGGTAGGCACTGTCGCCGTGCACCGGCAGGAATTCGCGCCGCCGCTTGTGCGTCCATACTGCCTCGGCCAGCTCATGGGCTTCGGTCAGCAGCACGATGAACACCCCCAGTGCGCCAAGGGCCAGGAGCACGCCTACCGTAAGGCTGAACCAGGTGCTGTACTGCTGGCTGTAGTCGTAGGCGATCCACACCAGCACCGATCCGCACAGGAACGTGATGAACGTCAGGAAGGTGCGCCCACGCTGGCGCAGGGCCGAGCCATCGATGAACAGCACCATCAGTGCAATCATCGCCAGCACCACCGAGGCCACTGCCAAGGCTCGCCATTGGGGAATGGCGACCACGGGGCCTTCGAAGTTGAATTTCTGCTGGCGTTCGGCGTTGAACACGCCCCAATAGGCCCCGACCGAGCCTTCATCGCTGGCTTTCCAGGGTTGGTCGTAGGCTTCGATCACAAAATAGTTGAAGCCGCGTCGGTTGAGCGTGTTGACCAGGGTGCGCAGGTAGATGGCCTGGTCGGCCTGGGTGGCATCGGCACCACCGCGCATCCGGCCATTGCTCGGCCAGCCCACTTCCGAAAGCAGCAGCGGCTTGCGGGGAAACTGGTGTTTCAGCTCCCGCGCACGGTCGAGGACGAACTCGACCGAGTCCTTCATGGGCACGAATTCCCAGTAGGGCAGGATGTGGGCGGCGATCAGGTCCACATGCTTGGCCAGTTGCGGGTTCTGTTTCCAGATGTGCCACTGCTCGCTGGTGGTCACCGGCACTTTCACGGCCGCGCGTACACGGTCCAGGTACTGGATGAGGTTTTCCGGCGTCACTTCCTCGCGGAACAAGGCTTCGTTGCCGACCACCACCCGTACCACGCTGCGCGAGGTGTTGGCCAGTTCGATGGCCGTGGCGATCTCGCGCTCGTTACGCTCAAGGTCCGGGCTGATCCAGATCCCCACCGTTACCCGCAGCCCGAATTCCTCGGCCAGCTTCGGGATGTGCGCCTGGGTGCCTTCGACGGTGTAGATACGGATGCTGTCGGTGAGCTTGCTCATCTGCTCCAGGTCCTGACGCATCTCGTTGTCGTCCGGGTACTGGCCCTTCTGCGGGCTTTCACCCAGGCGAAACGGCGAGTAGGAAAAGCCGGAGATTTGTTCGGGCCAGGCCGGTGCCGATACCGGGCGATTGATCAGCGCCCAGAAACCGGTGAACAGCGCCGCGATGGCCAGGACCACTACCAGGTTCAGGCCGAATTTACGTGAAGACATTGTCGTCCATAAGTGTCGAAGTGTTACGACATTAAAGCAGGGTTAAGGTGTCTTTCATAACCGTGCAGGGCATGGCCTGGCTGGCCTATAATGCGCGCCGGTTTTTTGGGGTATTGACATGAGCACAGAAGATCCACGTTTTGCAGGGGTGGCCCGGTTGTATGGCGACCAGGGCCTGCAGCGCCTGCAGCAGGCCCACGTGGGCATCGTCGGGATTGGCGGGGTGGGCTCGTGGGTGGCCGAAGCCTTGGCCCGCTCGGGGGTGGGTGAGATCACCCTGTTTGACCTGGATGATGTGTGCGTGAGCAATACCAACCGTCAGGCCCATGCGCTGGAAGGGCAGGTGGGCCGGCCCAAGGTCGAGGTGATGGCCGAGCGCCTGCGGGCCATCAACCCGGCGTGCAAGGTCCACGCGGTGGCCGATTTCGTCACCCGCGAGACCATGGCCGAGTACATCACCGAACAGTTCGACTACGTGGTGGACTGCATTGACAGCGTCATGGCCAAGGCAGCCCTGATAGCCTGGTGCCGGCGGCGCAAGATCGGCATCGTCACCACCGGTGGTGCAGGTGGCCAGATCGACCCGACCCAGATCCAGATCGCGGACTTGAACAAGACCTTCAACGACCCGCTGGCCTCAAGGGTGCGCTCGACCTTGCGCCGCGACTACAACTTCTCGCGCAATGTCAGCCGTAACTATGGCGTGCCCTGTGTGTTTTCCAGTGAACAGCTGCGTTATCCCAAGGGGGATGGCAGTGTGTGCCTGCAGAAGAGTTTCGTGGGCGAGGGCGTACGGCTGGACTGCTCCGGCGGCTTTGGCGCGGTGATGATGGTGACGTCCACGTTCGGCATGGTTGCCGCCAGCAAAGCCGTGGAGAAGCTGGTAGCGGGCGCCAGGCGGCCATCGGAGCGTGTCCGGCCGGAGTGAATGCGCGGTGGCATCAACGCCCAGAAGCCAGCACAGCCATTCGCTGCACCACGGCATGCAAGCCGTTGCTGCGTGAGGGTGACAGCTGGCGTTCAAGGCCCAGTTGCCCGAACCAGTCCTGCACGTCCAGCGCCAGCAGCGCCTCACCACTCAAGCCCTGCACCCTCACCAGCAGCAGCGCCAGCAGACCGCGCAGCAAGCGTGCATCGCTGCTGGCCTTGAATCGCCAGTGGCCGTCCACGGCATCGGCCACCAGCCAGACCAGGCTTTCGCACCCGTGAACGCGATTGGCTTCGGTCTTCTCGGCTTCAGTCAGCGGTTCCAGGCGGTCCCCCCACTGCATCAACAGCCGCGCGCGCTGCTCCCAGCCCTTGCTCTGCGCAAAGGCCTCCAGTGCCTGATCGGCTTGTGCTGGCAAGGTCATCGCAGCAACTCCAGCGCCTGGTCCAGCGCCTCGAAGAAGCGTTGCAGGTCGGCCTGGTCATTGTAGAGGCCCAGCGACACGCGGATCGCCCCGTCCAGGCCCAACCCCTGGAGTAGGGGCATCGCACAGTGATGGCCTGCCCGCACGGCAATGCCTTGTTCGGTGAGCAGGTGCGCGATATCGGCGTTGTGCACCCCTTCCACGACGAAGCTGGCCAACGCACACTGCGGCAGGCCTAGCAGGCGAATACCTTCGCGTTGCGTGAGGCCCTCGATCAGCCGGGCATGCAACCCGGCCTCGTGAGCCAGCACCGCCGCCGCGTCCAGGCTCGCCAGATAATCGAGCGTAGCGCCAAGGCCGATCACCCCGGCGATGGGCGGTGTGCCGGCTTCCAGGCCCAGCGGCGCCGGCCTGAAGCTCGCGCGCTGGTACTCGGCCAGTTGCACCATCTCTCCGCCGAACTGCCAATGGCGCAGCAGCCCCAGCGCCTGGTCGCGCCCGTACAAAACGCCCACCCCGTCCGGCCCGTACAGTTTGTGACTGGAGAACACATAGAAGTCGCACCCCAGTTGCTGCAGGTCCTGGCGCCCATGCACCACACCCTGGGCGCCGTCTACCACCGTCAGTGCACCCTGTGCGCGGGCATGGGCGAGCAGGGCCGGCAGCGGCTGCCAAGTGCCCAGCACGTTGGACAACTGGCTGACGGCGAGGACGCGGGTGCGTGGCCCGATCATCTGCAGCGCCCGCTCCAGGTCGATGAAACCGCGTGCATCGACCGGCAATATCACCAGGCGCAGGTTGCGTCGGTGTGCCAGCTGCTGCCACGGGAGCAGGTTGGCATGGTGTTCGAGGGCGCTGATGGCAATCTCGTCGCCGGCCTCGAAACGAGACTCCAGGCCGTAGGCCAGCAGGTTCAGCGCAGCCGTGGCGCCATGGGTGAACACGATCTGGCCGGTCTGTCCGACATTCAACCAGCGGGCGACCTTGTCGCGGCTGGCTTCGAAGGCCTGGGTTGCCCGCGCGCCAGGCAGGTGCTGGGCACGGTGGACATTGGCCGCGCCGCTGCCATAGTAATGGCCTAGAGCGTCGAGCAGCGCCTGGGGTTTCTGAGCGGTGGCGGCGCTGTCCAGGTAGGTCTGGTGCTGGCGTTGCAGGGCGTCGATGGCAGGAAAATCGGCACGCCAGGGGGAGGGCTGGAACATATTCGCGGGGCCTGGAATGAAAATCGGGTCTGGCGCTGAGGCGCCAGACCCGATCTTAACACTTCATACCCGGTGGGGTTTTCAGTTGTGTGCGTGCAAGGCTTCGTTCAGCTCGATGGCCGATTTGTGGGTCTTGCACTCCACGGCGCCATTGAGCGAGTTGCGGCGGAACAACAGGTCGGCCTGGCCCGCCAGGTCGCGTGCCTTGACGACCTTGACCAGTTCGTTGTGCTCGTCCAGCAGGTTCACCTTGGTCCCGGCGGTGATGTACAGGCCCGCTTCGACGGTATTGCGGTCGCCCAGTGGAATGCCGATACCGGCGTTGGCACCGATCAGGCAGCCTTCGCCGACCTTGATGACGATGTTGCCGCCGCCGGACAGGGTACCCATGGTCGAGCAGCCGCCACCGAGGTCCGACCCTTTGCCGACGAAGACACCGGCCGACACACGACCTTCGATCATGCCCGGGCCTTCGGTGCCGGCGTTAAAGTTGACGAAACCTTCGTGCATGATGGTGGTGCCTTCGCCAATGTAGGCGCCCAGGCGTACCCGTGCAGTGTCGGCGATGCGCACGCCGGCCGGGACCACGTAGTCGGTCATCTTCGGGAACTTGTCCACCGAGAACACTTCCAGCAGCTCGCCACGCAAGCGCGCTTCGAGTTGCAGCTCGGCGAGCTCGGCCAGGTCCACGGCGCCGATGTTGGTCCAGGCCACGTTTGGCAGCAGGGGGAAGATACCGGCCAGGCTCACGCCGTGCGGCTTGACCAGGCGGTGGGACAGCAGGTGCAGCTTGAGGTAGGCCTCGGGCGTGGAGGCCAGTGCGGCGTCTTCAGCCAGCAGGGTGGCCACCAGCGGCTTGTGGCTTTCTGCCAGACGCGTGAGCAGGGCGGCTTGTGCGGCATCGACGCTTCTGACGGCGTCGGCCAGTTGCGCGGCCTGGGCGTTGCTGAAGGTGATGGCCTGGTTGCCACCCTCATAGCCAAGGATTGGTGCGATGGCCGCGACCAGCTCGGGGCTCGGGTCGATCAGGGGCTGTGCGTAGAACACTTCCAGCCAGGCGCCCTGGCGGTTCTGGGAGCCGACACCAAAGGCCAGGCTGAACAGGGAATTGGACATGTGGTTACCTCTTGCTAAATAGGGTAGGGACTCAGGCCAGGGCGGCGGCGTACAGGTCGGGTTTGAAGCCCACCAGCGTGCGCGTACCCAGGTCGAGTACCGGGCGCTTGATCATCGAAGGCTGGGCCAGCATGAGCTCGACGGCCTTGGCCTGGTCGAGATCGGCTTTGCTGGCGTCGTCGAGCTTGCGGAACGTGGTGCCGGCGCGGTTGAGGAGGGTTTCCCAGCCGTGCTCGTCGCACCAGCGGTTCAGGCTGTCACGGTCGATGCCTTGAGTCTTGTAGTCATGGAATTCGTAGGCGATGGCCTGGTCGTCGAGCCAGGTGCGAGCCTTTTTCATGGTGTCGCAGGCTTTGATGCCGTAGAGCGTGTAGGTCATTGTGTGCATCGGGGATACGTGTCGCCCCAATCTCTCCATTTCCGAATGTCAGTCGCGCGATTATGCGATAACCCTCCGCACGGCGCCACGGGAGGTTGTCCTGAACGGGCAGCGGTTGCTTCTGCAAACGCGTGCTGCCTTCCTTCATGGGCGGGAACGTGCGTCCAATTGAGCGAAACCACCGGTCATTTCCCGATACCGGCTGAACCCTTGGGCGGTAGATGTATCTTCATGTTACACATTAGTTCGCCACCTGCGACCTTGGTGCAGCGGCCAGGCACGCTTGTCACCCGTTACCATGCTGATCCAGGTGTACGTTTTGTCCTCGGGTACGGGGCCGTTTGAAGAAGGAAGACCCACTGGATGCAGTCCGCCTATACCGTCCTTATCCTGCTGATGCTGGTCAGCGTGTCGAAATTGGTCGGCCGCCTGATTCCCCTGCCTCTGCCGCTGGTACAAATCGCAGCTGGCGCTTTGCTGGCCTGGCCGACACTGGGGCTGCATGTCGCCCTCGACCCCGAACTGTTTCTGTTTCTGTTCTTGCCGCCGCTGTTGTTCGCCGATGGCTGGCGCATTCCCAAACGCGCGTTGTGGCGCATTCGCGGCCCGGTGGTGGCCCTGGCGGTGGGCTTGGTGTTGTTCACCGTGGTCGGTGCGGGCTATTTCATCCACTGGTTGTTGCCGAGCATCCCGTTGCCGGTGGCATTCGCGCTGGCAGCCGTACTGTCGCCGACTGACGCGGTGGCCGTGTCGGCCATTACCCAGGACCGCCTGCCTACGCCGTTGATGCACATGCTCCAGGGTGAGGCCCTGATGAACGATGCCTCGGGCCTGGTTACCTTCAAGTTCGCCCTGGCTGCGGCCATCACCGGTGTCTTTTCACTGACCGATGCCAGCCTGAGCTTCGCACTGGTGGCGCTTGGCGGTCTGGCCGTGGGGGTGGCGCTGAGTTGGCTGGTCGGCCGCCTGCGTGCCTGGATGATCGGCCGCGGCTGGGACGACCCGGCCACCCATGTGGTGTTCATGCTGCTGCTGCCGTTCGCGGCCTATGTGCTGGCCGAGCGCCTCGGGGTGTCGGGCATCCTCTCGGCAGTGGCGGCCGGCATGATGCAGAGCTGGCTCGACCTGCTGCCACGCCAGACCAGCACCCGCCTGCTCAATCGTAGCGTGTGGTCGCTGCTGGAGTTCGCGTTCAATGGGCTGATCTTCCTGTTGTTGGGCTTGCAACTGCCCGACATCGTCAAGGCGGTGGTCAGCCATGAAACCACGCTGTGGCCGACCCTGGCCTGGCGCTGCCTGGACGTGGTCGCCATCTTCGCGGCGCTGATCGTGCTGCGGTTCATCTGGGTGCAGAGTATCTGGCGCCTGGTGGGGGTTCTGCGCCGTTGGCGCGGCAAGCCTGCGCTGGTGATGTTGCCCACCGCACGCTCGTGCTGGTTGCTCACGCTGGGCGGTGTGCGAGGGGCCGTCACCCTGGCGGGTGTGATGTCGATTCCGTTGCTGATGGGCGCGGACAAGGCGTTTCCAGAGCGCGATCTGCTGATCTTCATTGCCGCCGGTGTCATCCTGCTGTCGTTGATCGGTGCCTGTGTCGCACTGCCGCTTTTACTGCGCGGCGTGACCAAAAGCCCTGACGAGCGCATGCAGCAAGAGGTGCATGAAGCCTGGCGACGCACCGCTGAGGCCGCGATTCACGCCTTGGAGGCCGAGGAGGTGGTCGATGCCAACGCGCCGCAGGATGCCGCCCAGGCCACACTGGCTACAGAATTGAAGGCTCGGCTGATGGCTGAGTATCGCGACCAGCTGGACCGGCACAATGACAGTGAGGAGGCCAGGGCCTTGGCCGAGCAGATGGACCTGCTCGAGCGCCGCCTGCGCTTGCGTGCGCTGCGGGCCCAGCGCCTGGAGCTCTACAACCTGCACCGCCAGCACCTGCTCGGCGACGAGGTGGTGCGGCATGTGCTGGGCGACCTGGACATGAGCGAGGCTAACCTGGGCCAGATCAAGTGAACTGGCCCCGTCTTGCCTAAAAGGCTTCAGCGCGTGTGCAAGAACGCGCGAATACGCTCGGCCGCCTCGATGCATTCGGACAGCGGGGCAACCAGCGCCATGCGCACGCGTCCGGCGCCGGGGTTGACCCCGCCCACTTCACGGGACAGGTACGAGCCGGGTACCACGGTCACGTGCTCGGCCTCGAACAGATCGCGCGTGAAGTCGGCATCGCTACCCGGCACCTTGGCCCACAGGTAGAAGCTGCCGTCCGGGCGCTGCACATCCATGACCGGCTCGAGGATGGCCAGCACGGCGTCATACTTGGCGCGGTACTGGTCGCGGTTTGCGCGCACATGCGCCTCATCCTCCCAGGCGGCGATGCTGGCCAACTGTGTCTGCACCGGCATGGCGCAACCATGGTAGGTGCGGTACAGCAGAAACGGCTTGATGATGTCGGCATCGCCGGCCACGAAGCCCGAGCGCAGCCCCGGCAGGTTCGAACGCTTGGACAGGCTGTGGAACACCACGCAGCGCTTGAAGTCATTACGCCCCAGCTCCGCACAGGCCGACAACAGCCCCGGTGGCGGTGCATCCTCATCGAAATACAACTCGCTGTAGCATTCGTCGGCAGCGATCACGAAATCGTGCGCATCGGCCAGTGCGATCAGCTTTTTCAAGGTGTCCATGGGCACCAGGGCGCCGGTGGGGTTGCCGGGTGAGCACAGGAACAGGACCTGGCAACGGGCCCAGACGTGGTCGGGCACCGCGTCGAAGTCGGGGTTCAAGCCGTTGCTTTCCAGGCACGGCAGGTAGTACGGGGTGGCACCGGCCAACAGCGCAGCCCCTTCATAGATCTGGTAGAACGGGTTGGGGCTCAACACCAGGCCATCGGCACTACGGTCGACCACCGCCTGGGTAAAGGCGAACAGCGCTTCGCGGGTGCCGTTCACCGGCAGGATATGACGATCGGCATCCAGCCAGCCAGCAGGCACGCCAAAGCGGCGCTCGCACCACTGCCCGATGGCCTGGCGCAAGGCAGGCAGGCCCAGCGTGCTGGGGTATACCGCCAGCTTGTCGAGGTTGTCGGCCATCGCCTGGGCCACGAAGGGTGGCGAGGCGTGCTTGGGCTCGCCAATCGACAGGGCAATGGCGCGTTTGTCAGCAGCGGGCGTAACGCTGCCCAGCAGGGCACGAAGCTTTTCGAAAGGGTAGGGCTGAAGCTGGCTCAAGGCAGGGTTCATTGGCGCAAGGTCTCGTCAATCATGTCGTCAAAAGGTCACGCGGGCAGGGCTGGCGCTGGCCTGCCCTGCTTGCAGTTGTTGCACGATGGCTTCCTGCAGGCGGCTGCACAGTTGCGGGTCGGACAGGGGCTGGTTGTCGGCGTCGGTGATGAAGAACACGTCCTCCACACGCTCGCCCAGGGTGGCAATCTTGGCGTTCTGCAACGACAGGTCGAATTCCAGGAAGATGCGCCCCAGCCGCGCCAGCAGGCCCGGCCGGTCGGGCGCGGTGATTTCGAGAATGGTCACCGGGCGCTGGGCGTCGTTGAGGATGGTCACCTGCGGCGGGAAGTCGAAGTGCTTGAGTTGGCGCGGCACCCGACGCTGGATGATCGTGGGGTAGTCTTCGGGGTTGCGCAGCGCCTCGGTCAGGCCGTCGCGAATCTGCCTGACCCGTTGCGGGTTGTCGCCGATCGCACCGCCGTCGTTGTCCAGCACGATGTAGGTGTCCAGGGTGAACTGGCTGCTGGAGGTGATGATGCGGGCGTCGTGGATGTTCAGGTTCAGCTGCGACATGGCCGCCACCGTCACGGCGAAGAAATCGTGCTGGTCAGGGGCATAGATGAAGATCTGAGTCCCGCCTTCGAATTCGCGCTGGGTGGTTTCCTTGATCAGTACCAGCGGGCCACCGTCAGCCGGCTGTTGCAGGATGGCGTCGGTGTGCCAGGCCACGTCGGAGGCGGTGTGCTTGAGGAAGTAGTCATCCCCCAGCTGCGACCACAGCTGCTCCACGTCATCTGGGTCGGTGCCTTCGCGCACCAGCGTGTCCAATGCCGAGGACTGGGTCTGGCGAATCTGCTCCTCACGATCCAGCGGGTTTTCGAGCCCACGGCGCAGGGCACGCTTGGTCTCGGTGTACAACTGGCGCAACAGGCTGGCTCGCCATGAATTCCACAAGGTGGGGTTGGTGGCGTTGATGTCCGCCACCGTCAGCACATAGAGGTAGTCCAGCCGTGTTTCATCCCCCACGTGCAGGGCGAAGTCGTTGATCACCTGCGGATCGGACAAGTCCTTGCGCTGGGCGGTGGTGGACATGACCAGGTGGTTCTGCACCAGCCAGGCGATCAACCGGCTGTCCCAGGCTGGGAGCTGGTGGCGCTCGCAGAACTTGAGGGCATCGACCGCGCCGAGCTCGGAATGATCGCCCTGACGGCCTTTGCCGATGTCGTGGTAGAGACCGGCCAGGTAGATCAGCTCGGGCTTGGGCAAGCGGCCCATGAGCTTGCTGGCCAGCGGGAATTTCTCCGACACCGGTGTGTACTGCAGCTTGCGCAGGTGCTTGATCAGGTTGAGGGTATGGGCATCGACGGTATAGATGTGGAACAGGTCGTGCTGCATCTGCCCGACGATCAGCCCGAACTCCGGCAGGTAGCGCCCGAGGATGCCGTAGCGGTTCATGCGCCGCAGGTTGCGATGAATACCGATTTCACACTTGAACAGTTCGATGAACAGACTGGTGTTGCGAATATCGTTGCGGAAGGTGTCGTCGATCAGGTGCCGATGCTCGCGCAGCAGGCGTACCGTGTCGGCACGCACACCCTTGATGTCCGGGTGCTGGGCCATCAGCACGAATATTTCCAGCATGGCGAACGGCGTGCGCTTGAACACGTTCGGGCGCACGGCCTCGATGTAGCCGTCATGCAGGCGGAAGCGCGCATTGAGCGGTTGGGTGGTACCACTGTCGTCGTCGGCGAGAATGACTTCCTCGAAATGCTGGATGATCAGGTCGCACAACTGGCTGATGCTCATCACCACCCGGTAGTACTGCTGCATGAACTGCTCGATGGCACGCTTGGGGTTTTCGTCGCTGTAGCCCAGCAGGGCGGCAATGCTGCGCTGGTGGTCGAACAGCAGGCGATCCTCGGCACGGCCGGCGAGCATGTGCAGGGCGTAGCGCACCCGCCACAGGAAATCCTGGGAGGAGGCCAGGAGCGCATTCTCGCTTTCCAGTAGGAAGCCTTCGCCGGCCAGGGCATGCAGGTTCAGGGTACCGTACTGGCGGCGCGCCACCCACAGCACGGTCTGGATGTCGCGCAGCCCCCCAGGCGAGCCCTTGACGTTGGGCTCGAGGTTGTACTCGGTGTCGTTGTACTTGTGGTGGCGCGCCTGCAGCTCGGCGCGCTTGGCCAGGAAGAACTCGCGGCTCGGCCACATGTGCGCCGTGCTGGTGACCTCGAGCATGCGCTGGCGCAGGGCTTCCGGGCCGGCGATGGTGCGGCTTTCCATCATGTTGGTGATGATGGTGAGGTCGGCGCGGGCCTGTTCGGCACACTCATCGACGGTGCGCACGCTCTGGCCGACCTCCAGGCCGATGTCCCACAGCAGGGTCAGAAAGCGCTCGATGGCATCGCGATACCGTTCGTGCTCGGCCTCTCCCAGCAGGATAAGCAGGTCGATGTCCGAGTGCGGGTGAAGCTCACCGCGCCCGTAGCCGCCGACCGCCACCAGGGAAATGCCGCCCTGCTCGCCCCAGTCGAACTGGTTCCAGGCCTGCTGCAGGACGTTGTCCACCAGCCAGGCCCGAGCTTGAATCAGTGGGCGGATGGCGTGGCCTGCGCAAAAGCGCTTGTCCAGCACCTCGCCCGCCTGGCGAATGGCCTTCTTGAAGGCGGGTATGGGGCTGGCCTTGAGGGCCAGTTCCGCCTGGAACTGACCACGGTCGAACAGTTCGGGGTCGAGCTGGAGCATGGGGTCAGGTTCCTGTCATCGAAGGCTGCTGGGGTGGCTCAGGCCGAGGTGCGGGCGATGGTGTCGTCCTTGCGCAGGGTGAAGATCTCGTACCCGGTCGCCGTGACCACCAGGGTATGCTCCCACTGCGCCGAGAGCTTGCGGTCCTTGGTGATCGCGGTCCAGCCATCGCCCAGCACCTTGGTGTCGGCCTTGCCCTGGTTGATCATCGGCTCGATGGTGAAGGTCATGCCTTCCTTGAGTTCCATGCCGGTGCCGGCGCGGCCGTAATGCAGGATCTGCGGCTCTTCGTGGAATACCTTGCCGATGCCATGGCCGCAGAACTCGCGCACCACCGAGAAACCGTTCTTCTCGGCATGCTTCTGGATGACTTCGCCGATGTCGCCCAGGCGACAGCCCGGCTTGACCAGTTCGATGGCCTTGTACAGGCATTCCTGGGTGACCTGGGACAGACGCTGGGCCCACACCGGCACGGTGCCGACGTGGAACATGCGGCTGGTGTCGCCGTGGTAGCCGTCCTTGATCACCGTGATGTCGATGTTCAGGGTATCGCCGTTTTTCAGGGGCTTGTCATTGGGGATGCCGTGACAGACCACGTGGTTGATCGACGTGCAGATCGACTTGGGGTAGCCCTTGTAGTTGAGCGGCGCCGGTATGGCCTGCTGGACGTTGACGATGTAGTCGTGGCACAGGCGGTCGAGCTCCTCGGTGGTGACACCGGGCTTGACGTGCTCCTCGATCATTTCCAGCACGTCGGCTGCCAGGCGGCCGGCGATGCGCATCTTCTCGATGTCTTCTGCAGTCTTGATGGTGACGGTCATTACAGGCTCTCTACTCGGCGCCGCAGGCGGCGCGTTCAAATCGGGAAAGGCGTCATTCTATCAGAGGTGCGGGCTCGTAGCGGCACGCGGCCCTTGCAAACACGCCACACCTGCACCGTCGCTGGTCGTGCGCTGGCGCACATGCCCTGCCGTCCGGCGGTTGGGGGGTGAGTTTCGTGTTTTGTTTGCGCGCAGCCTGTGGTATAACATGCGCCGCTTTCGGAGCCAGCTCCGTCTGCATCCAAACCCACACACGTGTCGACACGATGGCCTGGGTGCCCCGAGCTTCAGGGTTCGCGGGTTGGTCATTGGGATACGTGGAGGCCCAACCCGACTTATCAAGGAACTATCATGTCCCAAGTCAACATGCGCGATATGCTGAAGGCCGGTGTGCACTTCGGCCACCAGACCCGTTACTGGAACCCGAAAATGGGCAAGTACATTTTCGGTGCGCGCAACAAGATCCACATCGTCAACCTGGAAAAAACCCTGCCGATGTTCAACGACGCCCTGTCGTTCGTTGAGCGCCTGGCCCAGGGCAAGAACAAGATCCTGTTCGTCGGCACCAAGCGTTCCGCCGGCAAGATCGTCGCCGAGCAAGCTGCTCGTTGCGGTTCGCCGTACGTTGACCACCGTTGGTTGGGCGGCATGCTGACCAACTACAAGACCATCCGTGCTTCGATCAAGCGTCTGCGCGACCTGGAAACTCAGGCCGAAGATGGCACCTTTGCCAAGCTGACCAAGAAAGAAGCCCTGATGCGCTCCCGCGATCTGGAAAAACTGGACCGCAGCCTGGGCGGCATCAAGGACATGGGCGGTCTGCCTGACGCTCTGTTCGTCATCGACGTTGATCACGAGCGCATCGCGATCACCGAAGCCAACAAACTGGGTATCCCGGTCATTGGCGTTGTCGATACCAACAGCAGCCCGGAAGGTGTTGACTACATCATCCCAGGTAACGATGACGCCATTCGCGCTATCGAGCTGTACATGACTTCCATGGCTGACGCTGTCATCCGTGGCCGCAACAACGTTGCTGGCGGCACCGAAGTCTACGCTGAAGAAGCGGCTGCACCTGCTGCCGAGTAATAGACGCTAGCGTCGACTTGGCACGCGAAAAGGGGGCTATGCCCCCTTTTTGCCACCTTGAAATCCTGCTGTCGGCAGCCGTCCCTTTCATGGGCATGCAGGCACAGACAGCGGATTAGCAGAATTGAACGCCCGTCACAAACGGGTGGAATGGTTGAAAAACTTTCCAAGAGGATTTTGAAATGGCAGCAATTACTGCAGCGCTGGTCAAAGAACTGCGCGAGCGTACCGGCGAAGGCATGATGGATTGCAAGAAAGCCTTGGAAAAGGCTGACGGCGACATCGAAAAAGCCATTGACGACATGCGTGCCTCGGGCGCCATCAAGGCCGCCAAGAAGGCTGGCAACGTGGCTGCCGAAGGCGCTATCGCCGTCAAGACCGACGGCAAGGCCGCCGTACTGCTGGAAGTGAACTCGCAGACCGACTTCCTGGCCCTGCAAGACGACTTCAAGAACTTCGTCGCCGAAAGCCTGGAAGAAGCCTTCGCCCAGAAGCTGACCGACGCCGCTCCGCTGATCGCCTCGCGTGAAGCTGCCCGTGAAGCCCTGGTCGCCAAGTGCGGCGAAAACGTCAACATCCGCCGCCTGGTACGTGTGGAAGGCGACGTGGTCGGCGCCTACCTGCACGGCAACAAGATCGGTGCTGTCGTTGTCCTGAAAGGCGGTGACGTCGAGCTGGCCAAGAACATCGCCATGCACGTTGCAGCGTCCAACCCCGAGTTCCTGGACTCGTCGGAAATCTCCGCCGAAGCCATCGAGCGCGAGAAGGGTGTCTTCCTGCAGCTGAACGCCGACAAGATTGCCGGCAAGCCGGAAAACATCGTTGAAAACATGATCAACGGCCGTATCACCAAGTTCAAGGCTGAAGCCTCGCTCAAAGAGCAGGCGTTCGTCATGAACCCGGAAGTCAAGGTCGGCGAGCTGGCCAAGAAAGCCGGTGCTGAAATCGTTTCCTTCACCTACTTTAAGGTTGGCGAAGGCATCGAGAAGCCAGTCGACGACTTCGCTGCCGAAGTTGCCGCACAGGTTGCTGCTGCCAAGCAGTAAGACAGCCCCGTCTGTCGCCCCAAAGAGGCTGCCCGCTCACGCGCGCAGCCTCTTTGTCAAAGCGGCGAGGCGTTTACACGACGCTGCCGCCGCTGGCGCCGAAACGGTGCCACGCTACAGTTAGCAGGCTGCAAACAGCCCGCACGAATTTTCTACAGTACGCCGCAGGAGAGACTCGCAATGGCTCAGCAGGTGAGTGGTCGCCAACCTCGCTATAAACGCATTTTGCTCAAACTTAGCGGCGAGGCCCTGATGGGCTCCGAAGACTTCGGGATCGACCCGAAGGTGCTCGATCGCATGGCCCTTGAAGTAGGGCAGCTGGTCGGTATCGGTGTGCAGGTCGGCCTGGTCATCGGTGGTGGCAACCTGTTCCGAGGGGCTGCGCTGAGCGCCGCCGGCATGGACCGCGTTACCGGCGACCACATGGGGATGCTGGCTACCGTGATGAACGCCTTGGCCATGCGCGATGCGCTGGAGCGCTCGAACATTCCGGCACTGGTCATGTCGGCCATCTCCATGGTGGGCGTTACCGATCACTATGACCGTCGCAAAGCGATTCGCCACCTCAATTCCGGGGATGTGGTAATTTTCTCCGCCGGTACCGGCAACCCGTTCTTCACCACCGACTCGGCAGCCTGTCTGCGAGCCATCGAAATCGATGCCGACGTGGTGCTGAAGGCGACCAAGGTCGATGGTGTGTACACTGCCGATCCATTCAAGGACCCGCACGCCGAGAAGTTCGATCGCCTGACCTATGACGAGGTCCTGGATCGTAAGCTCGGCGTGATGGACTTGACCGCAATCTGCCTGTGCCGTGACCACGGCATGCCATTGCGGGTATTCAACATGAACAAGCCAGGCGCCCTGCTGAACATCGTGGTGGGCGGCGCTGAAGGCACTCTGATCGAGGAAGGCCAAGCATGATCAACGACATCAAGAAAGACGCGCAGGAGCGCATGACCAAGTCCATCGAGGCCCTGGGCCGCAACCTGGCGGCCATCCGCACCGGTCGCGCGCACCCAAGCATTCTGGACAGCGTCAAGGTCACTGCCTGGGGTAGCGAGATGCCGCTGAATCAGGTCGCTGCGATCAGCGTCGAGGACGCGCGCACCCTGAAGATCGTCGCTCACGACAAGAACCTGAGCGCTGCCATCGAAAAGGCCATCCTGACCTCCGACCTCGGGCTGAACCCGTCGAGCGCCGGCACCACCATCCGTGTGCCGATGCCTGCTCTGACCGAAGAAACCCGCAAAAACTACACCAAGCAGGCCAGCGGCGTTGCCGAAGACGCCAAGGTCGCCGTGCGCAACGTGCGTCGTGATGCCCTGGCGGACTTGAAGAAGCTCACCAAGGACAAGTCCATCAGCGAAGACGAAGAGCGCCGCGCTGCCGATGACATCCAGAAGCTGACGGACAAGTTCGTCGCCGAGGTGGATGCAGCCTTCAAGGCCAAGGAAAAGGACCTGATGGCCGTCTAAGGCCGGGTTTTTTTAATGGAAAAGACCAAGCCAGCGGTGCCTCCCTCGGTGCCGCGTCACGTCGCGATCATCATGGACGGCAACAATCGCTGGGCGAAACGGCGCTTGTTGCCTGGCGTTGCCGGGCACAAGGCGGGCGTCGATGCCGTGCGCGCAGTCATCGAAGTGTGCGCCGAGGCCGGCGTCGAAGTGCTGACCCTGTTTGCCTTCTCCAGTGAAAACTGGCAGCGACCTGCCGATGAGGTCGGTGCATTGATGGAGTTGTTCTTCTCGGCGCTGCGCCGCGAGGCGCGTCGCTTGAACGACAACAACATCAGCCTGCGCATCATCGGCGACCGCTCGCGCTTTCACCCGGAGTTGCAGGCTGCCATGCGCGAAGCCGAGGCGCTGACCGCAGGCAACAGCCGCTTCATCCTGCAGATCGCCGCCAACTACGGTGGGCAGTGGGACATCGCCCAGGCCGCGCAGCGGCTGGCGCGTGAAGTTCAGGCTGGCCATCTTCGCCCCGACGACATCACCCCAGGGTTGTTGCAGGCGTGCCTTGCGACCGGCGAGCAGCCTTTGCCGGACTTGTGCATCCGCACCGGCGGCGAGCATCGCATCAGCAATTTCCTGTTGTGGCAACTGGCCTACGCCGAGTTGTATTTCTCCGACCTTTACTGGCCGGACTTCAAACACGAGGCCATGCGCAGTGCATTGGCTGATTTCGCTTCGCGCCAGCGCCGCTTTGGTAAGACCAGCGAGCAGGTCGAGGCTGGAGCGCGTGCTTAATGCTTAAACAACGCATCATTACCGCGCTGATCCTGTTGCCCATAGCGCTGGGTGGGTTCTTCCTGCTCGAGGGGGGCAACTTCGCCCTGTTCATCGGTCTGGTGGTAACGCTCGGCGCCTGGGAGTGGGCACGGTTGGCGGGGTTGATGGCTCAGCCCCTGCGTGTCGCCTATGCCTTGGTCGTTGCCGGGGCGTTGATGCTGCTGTACATCCTGCCGGAGCTTGCACCCTGGGTGCTTGGGGCTGCCGTCATCTGGTGGGGGTTGGCCACTTGGCTGGTGCTAACGTACCCACGCACCAGCGAACTGTGGGCCAGCGCTGCCTGCCGGCTGCTGATCGGCCTGCTGGTGTTGCTGCCGGCCTGGCAAGGCCTGGTGCTGCTCAAGCACTGGCCGCTGGGCAACTGGCTGATCCTGTCGGTCATGGCTCTGGTCTGGGCCGCCGACATCGGTGCGTACTTTTCCGGCAGGGCCTTCGGCAAGCGCAAGCTGGCGCCGCAGGTCAGCCCTGGCAAAAGCTGGGAAGGCGTGTACGGCGGGCTGGCGGTCAGCCTGGTGATCACCCTGGTGGTGGGTATCAGCCGAGACTGGAGCATTGGTCAGCTGCTGCTGGGTCTGGCAGGCGCTGCGCTGGTGGTCATGGCCTCGGTGATCGGCGACCTGACCGAAAGCATGTTCAAGCGCCGCTCGGGCATCAAGGACAGCAGCAATCTGCTGCCTGGCCACGGTGGCGTGCTCGACCGCATCGACAGCCTGACGGCGGCCATCCCATTGTTCGCCGTGCTGTTGTGGGCGGCTGAATGGGGTGTGATGTGAGTCAAGTGCAACGCATTACCGTGCTGGGGGCCACCGGCTCCATTGGTCTGAGTACCCTGGACGTGATTGCCCGCCACTCTGAGCGCTATCAGGCCTTCGCCTTGACCGGCTACACCCGCGTCGAGGAGCTGTTGGCCCTGTGTGTGCGGCATCGCCCGGCCTACGCCGTGGTGCCGAGCGCCGACGCGGCGGGGCGCCTGCGTGCAGGCCTGGCAGCGGCAGGGTGCGCTACCGAAGTGCTGGAAGGCGAAGCCGGGTTGTGCCAGGTCGCCTGCGCCAGCGAAGTGGATGCGGTCATGGCCGCCATCGTCGGCGCCGCCGGCCTGCGGCCGACCCTGGCCGCCGTGCAGGCCGGCAAGAAGGTGCTGCTGGCCAACAAGGAGGCCCTGGTCATGTCGGGCGCCTTGTTCATGGACGCCGTGCGTCAGTCGGGCGCCGTGTTGTTGCCCATCGACAGTGAGCACAACGCCATCTTCCAGTGCATGCCCGGCGACTACGCGCGCGGGCTGAGCGCTGTGGGTGTGCGCCGCATTCTGCTGACGGCCTCGGGTGGACCGTTCCGCCAGACATCGACCCAGGCCCTGCAGGACGTCACGCCCGAACAGGCGTGCGCCCACCCGAACTGGTCGATGGGGCGCAAGATTTCCGTCGATTCGGCCAGCATGATGAACAAGGGCCTGGAGTTGATCGAGGCATGCTGGCTGTTCGATGCGCCGCCCAGCTTGGTTGAGGTGGTGGTGCACCCGCAGAGCGTGATCCACTCCCTGGTTGATTACGTCGACGGTTCGGTGCTGGCACAGTTGGGTAATCCGGACATGCGTACACCCATCGCCAATGCCCTGGCCTGGCCAGAGCGAATCGATTCCGGGGTCGCGCCGCTGGACCTGTTCAGCATTGCGCGCCTGGATTTCGAGGCGCCCGATGAGCAGCGTTTCCCTTGCCTGCGCCTGGCACGACAGGCGGCGCAGGCAGGCAACAGCGCCCCAGCCGTGCTCAATGCGGCCAACGAAGTGGCGGTGCAGACGTTCCTCCAGGGCCGTATCCGCTTCCCGGAGATCGCGAGTATGATCGAACAGGTACTGGACCAGGAGCCCGTGGTGCCGCTGACTTCGCTGGAAGCAGTGTTTGCCGCCGACCAGCGCGCGCGCGAGCTGGCCTGGGCCTGGCTGGACCTCAACGGCCGCTGAGGCGGGCTCGCCCGGTCATCGACGACAGCACCCCTATTGACCCATTGCTCATCATTCGGAGATGGACATGACAGCGCTCTACATGATCATCGGTACGCTCGTCGCCTTGGGTGTGCTGGTCACCTTCCATGAGTTCGGCCACTTCTGGGTGGCGCGTCGCTGTGGCGTGAAAGTGCTGCGGTTTTCCGTGGGCTTCGGTACGCCGCTGGTGCGCTGGCATGATCGCCAGGGCACCGAGTTCGTCATTGCAGCCATTCCACTGGGTGGCTACGTGAAAATGCTCGACGAGCGCGAAGGCGACGTGCCCCCTGCACTGGTGGGTCAATCATTCAATCGCAAGCCCGTCGGCCAGCGCATCGCGATCGTTGCCGCGGGGCCGGTCGCCAACTTTTTGCTGGCCATCTTCTTCTTCTGGGTGCTGGCGATGCTCGGCAGCCAGCAGATCCGACCGGTAATCGGCACCGTCGAGAATGGCAGCCCGGCGGCAGCAGCAGGGCTGACGGCCGGCCAGGAAATCGTCTCAGTGGATGGCAAGCCGACCAACGGTTGGTCGGCGGTCAACCTGCAATTGGTTCGCCGCCTGGGTGAGAGCGGCACGCTGAACATCGGTGTGCGCGATGAAGGCAGCAGTACCGATCAGCAGCGCCAGGTGAAACTCGACCAGTGGTTGAAAGGTGCCGATGAGCCCGATCCGATTCGCTCGCTGGGGCTTCAACCCTGGCGCCCGGCCATCGAGCCGGTGCTGGCCGAGATCGACCCCAAGGGGCCGGCCGGGGCGGCGGGCTTGAAGACCGGCGACCGGTTGTTGGGCATCGGCGGCCAGTCGGTGAACGAATGGCAGCAGGTGGTCGATAGCGTGCGCGCGCGGCCCGGCGCCCAGATGGTAGTGCGTGTGGAGCGCGACGGTGCGCCCTTGGACGTACCGGTAACGCTGGGCGTGAAGGGCGAGGGTGAGGCGGCGGCAGGCTACCTGGGGGCGGGCGTCAAAGGCGGTCAATGGCCGGCCTCGATGCTGCGCGAAGTCAGCTATGGGCCGCTGGAGGCGGTGGGTGAAGGCCTGTCGCGCACCTGGAACATGAGCGTGCTCACGCTTGGGTCACTGAAGAAAATGCTGTTCGGTGAGCTCTCGGTAAAAAACTTGAGTGGACCGATAACCATTGCTAAAGTGGCGGGCGCTTCAGCCCAGTCCGGCGTGGGGGATTTCCTGAATTTCCTGGCCTACCTGAGCATAAGCCTGGGGGTTCTTAACCTGCTGCCCATCCCGGTACTGGATGGGGGGCACTTGCTGTTCTACCTGGTTGAATGGGCGCGCGGTCGTCCGTTGTCTGACCGGGTACAAGGTTGGGGGGTCCAGATCGGTATCAGTTTGGTCTTGGGGGTGATGTTGCTCGCCCTGATCAACGATCTGGGTCGACTATAAAAGCTTCGCTCAATTGCGAAACCTGTCGTTCATGACGGCAGGTTGTTTATTGCCAGTTGGAATAAAAGGACTTCATGAAACGTCTGTTGCTAACTGCGGTGCTCTCCGCACTGATGATCGCTGAAGTTCACGCCGAGTCCTTCACCATCTCCGATATCCGCGTCAATGGCCTGCAGCGGGTTTCCGCCGGCAGCGTCTTCGGTGCCTTGCCCCTGAACGTGGGCGACCAGGCCGATGACCGGCGCCTGGTGGAGTCGACCCGCTCGCTGTTCAAGACCGGGTTCTTCCAGGACATCGAGCTGAACCGTGATGGCAACGTGCTGATCATCAATGTGGTCGAGCGCCCGTCGGTGTCGAGCATCGAGATCGAAGGCAACAAGGCGATCAGTACCGAAGACCTGATGAAGGGCCTGAAGCAATCGGGCCTGGCCGAAGGCGAGATCTTCCAGCGTGCTACCCTCGAAGGCGTGCGTAACGAGCTGCAGCGCCAGTACGTGGCCCAGGGCCGCTACTCGGCCGAGGTCGACGCCGAGGTGGTGCCTCAGCCGCGCAACCGTGTGGCCTTGAAGATCAAGATCAACGAGGGCACCGTCGCTGCCATCCAGCACATCAACATCGTTGGCAACAACGTGTTCGATGACGACACCCTGGGTCAGCTGTTCGAGCTCAAGACCACCAACTGGTTGTCGTTCTTCAAGAATGACGACAAGTATGCCCGCGAAAAACTGTCCGGTGACCTGGAGCGTCTGCGTTCCTACTACCTGGACCGCGGCTACATCAACATGGACATCGCGTCCACCCAGGTGTCCATCACGCCTGACAAGAAACACGTCTACATCACCGTCAACATCAACGAAGGCGAGAAGTACACCGTCCGTGACGTGAAGCTCTCCGGTGACCTCAAGGTGCCGGAAGACCAGGTCAAGTCGCTGCTGCTGGTGCAGCCGGGCCAGGTGTTCTCGCGCAAGGTGATGACCAGCACGTCCGAGCTGATCACCCGCCGCCTGGGTAACGAAGGCTATACCTTCGCCAACGTCAACGGTGTGCCTCAGCCAAACGACCAGGATCACACCGTCGACATCATGTTCGTGGTCGATCCGGGCAAGCGTGCCTACGTCAACCGCATCAACTACCGCGGCAACACCAAGACCGAAGACGAAGTGCTGCGCCGCGAAATGCGTCAGATGGAAGGCGGCTGGGCCTCGACCTACCTGATCGACCAGTCCAAGACCCGTCTGGAACGGCTGGGCTTCTTCAAGGACGTGAACGTCGAGACCCCACCGGTGCCGGGCACCGACGATCAGGTCGACGTGAACTACAGCGTCGAAGAGCAGGCCTCCGGTTCGATCACCGCCAGCGTCGGCTTTGCCCAGAGCGCAGGCTTGATCCTGGGTGGCTCGATCAGCCAGAGCAACTTCCTGGGTACCGGTAACAAGGTTTCCGTTGGCCTGACCCGGTCCGAGTACCAGTCGCGATACAACTTCGGCTTCGTCGATCCCTACTTCACTGCCGATGGCGTGAGCCTGGGTTACAACGCCTTCTACCGCAGCACCAACTACGACGACCTCGATGTCGACGTGGCGAGCTACGCGGTGGACAGCCTGGGTGCCGGTGTGAGCCTGGGTTACCCGATCAGCGAGACGTCGCGCCTGACCTATGGGTTGAGTGTGCAGCAGGACAAGCTCAAGACCGGTAAGTACACCGTTGACGAGATCTTTGATTTCATCAACAAGGAAGGCGAGAACTTCACCAACTTCAAAGCCTCGATCGGCTGGTCCGAATCGACGTTGAACAAAGGTGTGCTGGCGACACGCGGTCACTCTCAGAGCCTGAGTCTCGAAACCACGATTCCAGGCAGCGACTTGTCGTTCTACAAACTGGACTACCGCGGCCAGCTGTTCAAGCCATTGAGCCAGAACTACACCCTGCGTCTGCACACCGAACTGGGTTACGGTGACGGCTTCGGGGGTACCTCCGGTCTGCCGTTCTACGAGAACTACTACGCGGGCGGCTTCAACTCGGTTCGCGGCTTCAAGGACAGCACCCTGGGGCCGCGCAGTACGCCAAGTAAACTTAACGAGAAGAACGGAACTCTGCTTGACCCCGACCAAGACCCGCTTCCATTCGGCGGCAACGTCCTGGTCCAGGGCGGCGTCGAGTTGCTGTTCCCGCTGCCGTTCGTCAAGGACCAGCGTTCCCTGCGCACCTCGGTCTTCTGGGACGTGGGTAACGTGTTCGACACCAACTGCGGCAACAAGCCGGACTGCACCAAGGTCGGTTTCTCCGACATGGCCAGTTCGGTCGGTCTTGGCGTGACGTGGATCACGGCCTTGGGCCCGTTGAGCTTCAGCCTGGCGATGCCGATCAAGAAGCCGGACGAGGCAGACACCCAGGTGTTCCAATTCTCTCTGGGCCAGACCTTCTAAGGTCGGCCCTTGCTTAACGACAACGGTTTATCCAGGAGTTCATCGTGCGCAAGTTGACCCAAATGGCCGTAGTGGCCGCGGCGCTGGTCGCCACCCCGGCTTTCGCCGAAATGAAGGTTGCCGTTCTGAACTATCAGATGGCACTGCTCGAGTCCGATGCCGCCAAGAAGTACGCCGTGGATGCCGAAAAGAAGTTCGGCCCTCAGCTGACCAAGCTCAAAGGCCTGGAAAGCAGCGCCAAGGGCATCCAGGATCGCCTGATCAAGGGCGGTGACAAGATGCAGCAGCAGGAGCGTGAGCGCCTGGAGCTCGAGTTCAAGCAAAAGGCCCGTGACTTCCAGTTCCAGTCCAAGGAGCTGAACGAAGCCAAGGCTGTTGCCGACCGCGACATGCTCAAGCAGCTCAAGCCCAAGCTGGACGGCGCCGTCGAGGAAGTGATCAAGAAGGGCGGTTACGACCTGGTGCTCGAGCGCGGTGCGGTCATTGATGTCAAGCCTCAGTACGACATCACCCGCCAGGTTATCGAGCGTATGAACCAAGCCCGTTGATATGACCGTGACCATGACGCTTGGCCAACTGGCCGAGACCCTCGGGGCCACCCTCAAGGGCCCCGAGACGCTGCAGATCACAGGCCTTGCCACCTTGCAGGAGGCCGGGCCGGGTCAGTTGAGCTTTCTTGCCAACCCGCAGTACCGCAAATACCTGGACGAGAGCCAGGCGGCTGCCGTGCTGCTCAAGGCCGCCGATGCCGAGGCGTTCGCCGGTCATGCCCTGATCGTTGCCGATCCCTACCTGGCATATGCCCGCATTTCCCACCTGTTCGACCCCAAACCCAAGGCTGTGGCGGGGATTCACCCCAGCGCCGTGGTGGCCGGGGATGCCCAGGTAGACGCGACGGCCAGTGTCGGGCCTTTCGCGGTCGTTGAAAGCGGTGCGCGTATCGGCGCCCATGTCACCATCGGTGCCCACTGCTTCATCGGTGCCCGCTGCGTGATCGGCGAAGGGGGCTGGCTGGCGCCGCGGGTCACGCTGTATCACGATGTCACCATTGGCAAGCGGGTGGTCATCCAGTCCGGCGCAGTGATCGGTGGTGAAGGCTTTGGCTTTGCCAACGAGAAAGGCGTGTGGCGCAAGATCGCCCAGATCGGCGGGGTCAGCATTGGTGACGATGTGGAGATTGGTGTGAACACGGCCGTGGACCGTGGCGCCTTGTCCGACACCTGCATCGCCCACGGCGTCAAGCTCGACAACCAGATCCAGATTGCCCACAACGTGCAGATCGGGGAGCATACGGCCATGGCCGCGTGCGTGGGTATCTCCGGCAGCACGCGTATCGGCAAGCATTGCACCATCGCCGGTGGCGTGGGCATGGTCGGTCATATCGATGTCTGCGACAACGTTTTCGTGTCCGGAATGACCATGGTGACCCGCTCGATCACCGAGCCGGGTGGCTATTCTTCCGGGACTGCCATGCAGCCTCTGGCTGACTGGCGCAAGAGCGCCGCGCGTATCCGCCACCTGGACGACATGGCCAAGCGTCTCCAGCAGTTGGAAAAACGCGTCGATACCGTGACCTCAGGTGGGCAGCCGACATCAGAAGGCTGATACCATTTCCTGAGCAAGAGTGAACAGTCGCTAGCTGGCTCCTCTTTGGATTGCAAAAGGAGCGTGTGGTCAGCACCTGCGCTCCCTATTCTTATACAGGCTTCCCCCCCGAAATGATGGACATCAACGAGATTCGCGAATACCTGCCTCACCGTTACCCGTTCCTGCTAGTGGACCGCGTGACGGATCTGGATTACGAGGCCCAGAGCATTCGTGCCTACAAGAATGTCAGCATCAACGAGCCGTTCTTCAACGGTCACTTCCCGGCGCACCCCATCATGCCCGGCGTCCTGATCATCGAAGCCATGGCCCAGGCGGCCGGCATCCTCGGTTTCAAGATGCTCGATGCCAAGCCTGCCGACGGCACCTTGTACTACTTCGTAGGCTCCGACAAGCTGCGTTTCCGTCAGCCGGTGCTGCCGGGTGACCAGCTGGTGCTGGAAGCGAAGTTCCTGAGCCGCAAAAGCATGATCTGGAAATTCGAATGCCGTGCCCTGGTCGACGGCAAGGCAGTATGCTCGGCCGAAATCACCTGTGCGGAACGCTCCCTATGAATTCGATTGATCCTCGGGCCATCATCGACCCTTCGGCCAAGCTGGCCGAAGGCGTCGAGGTGGGCCCTTGGTCGATCGTTGGCCCCGATGTCGAAATCGGGGAGGGCACCGTCATCGGCCCACACGTTGTGCTCAAGGGGCCGACCCGGATCGGCAAGCACAACCGTATCTTTCAGTTTTCCTCGATTGGCGAAGACACCCCGGACCTCAAGTACAAGGGTGAGCCCACCCGCCTGGTGATCGGCGATCACAACGTCATCCGTGAAGGCGTCACGATCCACCGCGGTACCGTGCAGGATCGCGCCGAAACCACCGTCGGCGACCATAACCTGATCATGGCCTATGCCCACATTGGCCATGACAGCGTGATCGGCAGCCACTGCATTCTGGTCAACAACACTGCGCTGGCGGGCCATGTGCATGTGGGCGACTGGGCGATCCTGTCCGGGTTCACCCTGGTGCACCAGTATTGCCACATCGGCGCCCATGCGTTTTCTGGCATGGGCACGGCCATCGGCAAGGACGTACCCGCGTTCGTCACCGTTTTCGGCAGCCCCGCCGAAGCGCGCAGCATGAACTTCGAAGGCATGCGCCGCCGTGGTTTCAGCGACGAGGTCATCCATGTGCTGCGTCGCTGCTACAAGATCGTCTACCGCCAGGGCCTGACGGTGGAGGATGCATTGCGCGAACTCGAAGCGCCGGCGGCGCAGCATCCCGAGGTCGAGCTGTTCCGCCAGTCGATCGTGAGTTCGGCCCGCGGCATCACTCGCTGACATGGCCCAGCTCTGCGTAGCCCTGGTCGCCGGTGAAGCCAGCGGCGACATCCTCGGTTCCGGCTTGATGCGCGCCTTGAAGGCGCGCCATCCCGATGTGCGCTTCATCGGTGTCGGTGGCCCGCTCATGGAGGCCGAAGGCCTGCAATCCTACTTCCCCATGGAGCGCTTGGCCGTCATGGGGCTGGTCGAGGTGCTCGGTCGCCTGCGTGAATTGCTCAAGCGCCGCAAGCTGCTGGTCCAGACACTCATCGAGCAGAAGCCGGACGTGTTCATCGGTATCGATGCGCCCGACTTTACGCTGGAGATCGAACTCAAACTGCGCCAGGCGGGGATCAAGACCGTCCATTACGTCAGCCCTTCAGTGTGGGCATGGCGGCAAAAGCGCGTGTTGAAGATACGTCAGGGTTGCGACCTGATGCTGACATTGTTGCCGTTCGAGGCCCGCTTCTATGAAGAGCAGGGCGTGCCGGTGCGATTCGTCGGCCACCCGCTGGCCGATACCATTGCCCTGCAGGCGGATCGGCCCGCGGCGCGCGCCGCCCTGGGCCTGGGCGATGGCCCGGTGGTCGCCCTGATGCCAGGCAGCCGTGGGGGCGAAGTCGGGCGCCTGGGTGCGCTGTTCCTGGATGCAGCGCAACGTCTGCAGCAGCAGGTGCCGGGTGTGCGCTTCGTGCTGCCCTGTGCCAACGCCGCTCGCCGCGCGCAGCTCGAGCAAATGCTCGAGGGCCGCAACTTGCCGTTGGCCCTGCTCGATGGCCGCTCGCACGAGGCGCTTGCCGCGTGTGACGCCGTCCTGATCGCATCGGGTACGGCCACCCTGGAAGCGCTGCTGTTCAAGCGACCCATGGTAGTCGCCTACCGCCTGGCGCCGCTTACCTACTGGATACTCAAACGGCTGGTGAAAAGCCCCTACGTGTCCTTGCCCAACCTGCTGGCGCGCCGTGCACTGGTGCCCGAGTTGCTGCAAGACGCCGCGACCAGCGAAGCGCTGGTCGATGCGCTGCTGCCCTTGCTGCGCGACGGTAGCGGGCAAACCGACTCGTTCGACGAGATTCACCGCACGTTGCGCCGGGATGCCTCCAATCAGGCCGCCGACGCCGTGCTGGCCCTGCTGGAGAAACGCTGAGATGCAGTTCGGTCTGGATTTCAACCTGGTCGAAGACTTGGTCGCCGGCGTCGACGAAGTGGGCCGCGGCCCCCTGTGTGGCGACGTGGTGACGGCTGCCGTGATCCTTGACCCAGCACGCCCGATCCTGGGGCTGAACGACTCGAAGAAGCTGACCCAGGCACGCCGTGAGGCCTTGTTCGACGAAATCTGCGACAAGGCCCTGAGCTTTTTCATTGCCCGCGCTGAAGTCGAAGAAATCGACCGCCTCAATATCCTGCATGCCACCATGCTGGCCATGCAGCGCGCGGTGGAAGGCTTGCACATCACCCCGAACATGGCCTTGATCGACGGCAATCGCTGCCCGCAGCTGTCGGTGCCCTCGGCACCGGTCGTGCAGGGGGATGCCAAGGTGCCCGCCATCGCGGCGGCTTCGATCCTGGCCAAGGTGACGCGGGATCGCGAAATGGGCGCCTTCGAGCTGATCTACCCCGGGTACGGCATAGGCGCGCATAAAGGCTACCCGACGCCGGTCCACCTGGAGGCACTGGCACGGCTCGGGCCGACGCCCATTCATCGTCGATCGTTTGCGCCCGTGCGTGCCGCCTGGGGTGTGCGTGAGGCTGTGACCGCCTCGCTGATCTGATACCCAACCCTGCCGTATCCAGGGGCTTGAGGCCCTGTGGGGTCGGGCTGGACCACGTTCCCGGGCATTTGCTCAGGCCGCCCTGCCGTCGCGCAGGGGCAACCGGCCCTCAAAACCCCTGCCCAATTGAGCTACAATCGCGCCCTTGTCGTTAAGCACTGCTACAGGATCATTCATGTCGGTTTCCTTCGTTCACCTGCGCGTCCACTCCGAATTCTCGCTGGTCGACGGTCTGGTCCGGATCAAACCGCTGGCCAAGGCGCTGGTCGGGATGAACATGCCTGCGGTGGCGATCACCGACCAGAGCAACATGTGCTCGCTGGTCAAGTTCTACAAGGCGGCCATGGGGGCGGGCATCAAGCCGATCTGTGGTGCGGACCTGTGGTTGGCCGGTGAAGATGCGCAGGCGCCGCTGTCGCGTATCTGCTTCCTGGCCATGAACCCTCTGGGCTACCGCAACCTGACCGAGTTGCTTTCCCGGGGCTGGACCGAGGGCCAGCGCAATGGCCTGGTCATCATCCAGCGTGACTGGATTGCCGCGGCCAGCGAAGGCTTGATCGCGCTTTCGGCGGGCAAGGAAGGCGACATCGGCATGGCGTTGCTGGGGGGGCGTAGTGAGGAGGCGCAAGCGCTGCTCGAGGACTGGATGGCCATGTTCCCCGAGCGCTTTTATGTCGAAGTCCAGCGCACCAGTCGCCCCAGGGACGAAGAGTATGTGCATGCCGCCGTGGCCCTCGCCGATCGGCTGGGTGCGCCGCTGGTGGCCACCAACGATGTGCGTTTCATCAAACAGACCGATTTCGACGCCCACGAAACCCGTGTATGCATCGGTGAAGGCTGGACGCTGGACGATCCGCGTCGCCCGCGCCTGTACAGCGACCAGCAATACCTGAAATCGGCCGAGGAAATGGCCGAGCTGTTCAGCGACCTGCCGGACGCCCTGGCCAACACCGTCGAAATCGCCAAGCGCTGCAATATCCAGGTGCAACTGGGCAAGTACTTCCTGCCTGACTTCCCCACGCCCAATGGCATGGGGATCGACGATTACCTGCGGCACGTGTCCCACGAAGGGCTGGAAGAGCGCCTGGCGGTGCTGTGGCCTAAAGAGACCACGCCCGACTACGAGCAAAAGCGCCAGGTCTACCTCGATCGGCTGAAGTTCGAGCTGGATATCATCATCCAGATGGGCTTCCCCGGTTACTTCCTGATCGTGATGGACTTCATCAAGTGGGCCAAGAACAACGGCGTACCGGTGGGACCTGGCCGAGGCTCGGGTGCAGGCTCGCTGGTGGCCTATGTGCTCAAGATCACCGACCTCGACCCGCTGGCCTACGACCTGCTGTTCGAGCGCTTCCTGAACCCTGAGCGGGTGTCCATGCCCGACTTCGACGTCGACTTCTGCATGGACGGCCGGGACCGGGTCATCGACTACGTGGCAGAGGCCTACGGGCGTAATGCCGTGAGCCAGATCATTACCTTTGGCACCATGGCGGCCAAGGCCGTGGTGCGCGACGTGGCACGCGTGCAAGGCAAGTCCTACGGCCTGGCCGATCGTCTGTCGAAGATGATTCCGTTCGAAGTGGGCATGACCCTGGAGAAGGCCTACGAGCAGGAAGAAATCCTGCGCGACTTCCTCAAGGGTGACGAGGACGCTCGCGAAATCTGGGACATGGCCCTGAAGCTCGAAGGCGTCACGCGCGGTACCGGCAAGCACGCCGGTGGCGTGGTCATTGCGCCGACCAAGCTTACTGATTTCTCGCCCATCGCCTGCGACGAAGAAGGCGGTGGCCTGATCACCCAGTTCGACAAGGACGACGTGGAGGCGGCGGGCCTTGTGAAGTTCGACTTCCTGGGCCTGCGCACCCTGACCATCATCAAGTGGGCGATGGAGATCATCAACCGTGAGCAGGCCAAGAAAGACCTGCCCGACCTGAACATCGACTTCATCCCGCTCGATGACCGCAAGACCTACGAGCTGTTGCAGAAGGCCGAAACCACAGCGGTGTTCCAGCTCGAATCGCGCGGCATGAAAGAGCTGATCAAGAAGCTCAAGCCCGACTGCCTCGAAGATCTCATCGCCTTGGTGGCGCTGTTCCGCCCCGGCCCGCTGCAGTCGGGCATGGTGGACGACTTCATCAACCGCAAGCACGGACGTGCCGAGCTGGCCTACCCGCATCCGGACTATCAGTATGACGGCTTGCAGCCGGTGCTGGCGCCGACCTACGGCATCATCCTGTATCAGGAGCAGGTGATGCAGATCGCCCAGGTGATGGCGGGGTACACCTTGGGTGGCGCCGACATGCTGCGTCGGGCAATGGGCAAGAAGAAGCCCGAGGAAATGGCCAAGCAGCGCGGCGGTTTCATTGAAGGCTGTGCCAATAATGGAATCGATGGGGATCTTGCGGGCAACATCTTCGACCTGGTAGAGAAGTTCGCAGGTTACGGCTTCAACAAGTCTCACTCGGCCGCCTATGGCCTGGTGTCCTACCAGACAGCCTGGCTCAAGACCCACCACCCGGCACCGTTCATGGCCGCGGTGTTGTCGGCGGACATGCACAACACCGACAAGGTGGTGGTGCTGGTCGAGGAAGTGCGCACCATGAAGTTGCGTCTGGACGCGCCAGATGTGAACTTCTCGGACTTCAAGTTCACCGTCAACGACGATGGCCGCATTGTGTATGGCCTCGGCGCCATCAAGGGCGTGGGTGAGGGGCCTGTGGAGGCGATCGTCGAGGCCCGTGCCGAGGGCGGCCCGTTCAAGGACCTGTATGACTTCTGCGAGCGTATCGACCTCAAGCGCGTCAACAAGCGCACCCTCGATGCGCTGGTACGCAGTGGCGCGCTGGACCGGCTCGGCCCGCATTTTCATGACGAGATCAAGGCTTACCATGCCCACATCGACATCAACCGGGCCATCCTGCTGGCGGCACTGGGCGATGCCATCAAGGCGGCCGAGCAGACGGCCCGCACGGCCGACAGCGGTCACATCGACCTGTTCGGCGGCATGTTCGACGAGCCGGACGCCGACGTGTATGCCAGTTATCGCAAAGCGCGACCACTGACGCTCAAGGAGCGGCTCAAGGGCGAGAAGGACACGCTGGGGCTTTACCTCACCGGTCACCCGATCGATGAATACGAGGCTGAAATCCGCCGCTTCGCGCGCCAGCGCATCATCGACCTCAAGCCCTCGCGCGAAACCCAGACCATCGCCGGCATGATCATCGCCCTGCGAGTCATGAAGAACAAAAAGGGCGACAAGATGGGGTTCGTCACCCTGGATGACAGGTCTGGCCGCATCGAGGCCTCGCTGTTTGCCGATGCCTATATCACGGCCCAGTCACTGCTGCAGAACGATGCGATGGTGGTGGTCGAAGGGGAGGTCAGCAACGACGATTTCTCAGGCGGCCTGCGGCTGCGGGTCAAGCAGGTGATGACCTTGGAGGATGCCCGTACCAAGCTGGCCGAGAGCCTGCGCCTGAAGGTCGCCCACGAGGCGCTCAAGGGCGATCGCCTCAAGTGGTTGGGTGAGTTGATCACCCGTCACCGCGGCGCCTGCCCGATCACGCTGGAATATACCGGCAGCGATGCCAAGGCCATGCTGCAATTTGGCGACCAGTGGGCCATCGACCCCGCAGACGGGCTGATTCAGACCCTGCGTGACCAGTTCGGACGTGAGAACGTCTTTTTGCAATACCGTTGAGCCGCTCAACATTTAATCTCGACCTGAAGGCGCCTGATCCCTTAAGGTATGGCGCCAAACGGATCAACCGGCCGGCCGCCTGGCCGTAGACCCAAGACGGATGACTATGAACCCGAACTTTCTCGACTTCGAACAGCCGATTGCCGACCTGCAAGCCAAGATCGAAGGCCTGCGCCTGGTAGGCAACGACAATTCGCTGAACATCAGCGATGAAATTGCCCGTCTGCAAGACAAGAGCAATACCCTGACCGAAAGCATCTTCGGCAACCTGACCAGCTGGCAGATCGCTCGCCTGGCACGTCACCCGCGTCGTCCCTATACCCTGGACTACCTGCAGCACATCTTCACCGAATTCGAAGAACTGCACGGCGATCGCCACTTCTCCGACGATGCTGCCATCGTTGGCGGTACCGCACGCCTGGACGGCAAGCCGGTCATGGTCATCGGGCACCAGAAGGGCCGCGAAGTGCGGGAGAAGGTTCGCCGTAACTTCGGCATGCCGCGCCCTGAGGGCTACCGCAAGGCGTGCCGTCTGATGGAAATGGCCGAGCGTTTCCGCATGCCGATTCTGACCTTCATCGACACGCCGGGTGCCTATCCAGGTATCGACGCCGAAGAGCGTAACCAGAGCGAGGCCATCGCCTGGAACCTGCGCGTGATGGCGCGCCTGAAGACGCCAATCATCGCTACGGTGATCGGTGAAGGCGGGTCGGGCGGCGCGCTGGCCATCGGCGTGTGCGACCAGCTGAACATGCTGCAGTACTCCACCTACTCGGTCATCTCGCCCGAAGGCTGCGCTTCGATCCTGTGGAAGACGGCCGACAAGGCTGCCGATGCCGCCGAGGCCATGGGCATCACGGCTGAGCGCCTCAAGAGCCTGGACATCGTCGACAAGGTTATCCCGGAGCCACTGGGTGGCGCTCACCGTGACCCTGCCGCCATGTCCGAAAGCATCCGCGCCGAGCTGGTGCAGCAGTTGGACATGCTCAGCGGGTTGGACCACGACGCACTGCTGGCTCGCCGTTACGATCGTCTGATGAGCTACGGCGTCTGATCGCCTTCGGGGCCGTCTGTCGGCCCCTCGGGTGAGCCTGGAACCCAGGCTCACCCGCATCCGTCACTCAGGTTGATGGAAGCCTTGATGATTGATCCCGCCCCCTGGCTTTGCGCCCGCACCTGGTACGTCGCCCTCTCTGGCGGCCTGGACTCCACCGTTCTGCTGCACTGGCTCGCCGCCTACGCCCGCAGCCATCGTGCACCGCCGCTGCGCGCGATTCACATCCAGCATGGCCTGCAACCGGTCGCGCAGGCGTGGCCTGCCCATTGCCAACGCGTCTGCGATGACCTGGGCATCGAGCTGCAGGTCATCGAGGTCGACGTCGCCCCGGGCCCGAGCCTGGAGCAGGCTGCCCGCCATGCCCGTTACGCCGCCTTCGAGCGGGTGTTGGCGGCAGATGACATGCTGTTCACTGGCCAGCACCGCGACGACCAGGCTGAAACGCTGCTGTTTCGCCTGCTGCGGGGCGCGGGGTTGCGCGGCCTGGCGGCGATGCCGAGGGAGCGGGCGATGGGGCAGGGCAGGCTGGTCAGGCCTTTGCTCGGTTGCTCCCGGCGACAGTTGCAACACTATGCACAGGCGCACGCGTTGGGCTGGGTCGAGGACCCTTCGAATGCCGACACCCGGTTTGCCCGCAACTATCTGCGCAGGGAGGTTCTGCCGTCCCTTCGGCAGCGCTGGCCGCACGCCGGGCAGAGCCTGGCCCGTGCCGCCGACCACCTGGGCGAAGCCCTGAGCCTGCTGGACGAGCTGGCCGAGAGCGACCTGGCGCCGGTACGCCAAAATGCCCCTGCTGTTTGGCCTGGACTCGATTCGCTGGACCTGGCCGGCCTGCTCGCGCTTTCACCTGCACGCCAACGCAATGCGTTGCAGTATTGGCTCAGCCACCGAACCCGCTTGCCCGACACGCGCCACTGGGCCGGCTGGGCGGACCTGCGCGACGCCGCTGGCGATGCCTGCCCCGTGTGGCAACTGAGCGATGGCCAACTGGTGCGCAGCCAAGGGCGCATCTGGTGGCTGAGCGGCGACTGGTTGCAAACGCCGCGTCAGGCCATGGCTTGGGAAAACGCCGATGAGCCGTTGGCCTTGCCGGGCAACGGCAGTGTGCGACTTGTTGGCGCAGGCTCGCTGACGGGCCTGCGTATCGGCTACCGTCAGGGCGGGGAGTGGCTGGACATCCCAGGACGCGGGCGGCGTGATCTCAAGCGCCTGCTCAATGAGCTGCAAGTGCCGCATTTTCTGCGCATGCGCCTGCCTCTGCTTTTCCAAGGTGAGCGGCTGCTGGCGGTGGCCAACCTGCCCAGTTTGGCTCAGGGGGATTACCGGCTGCATTGGCAGTTGCCGACGCGCGCGCAAGGTTTGAGCTAGTGGGTACATTCGGGTAGACTACCCTCCCTTCTTGATACAGCTTCTGTGGGTTCCGCGAAAACACAGGAGTTGCCGATTACCAAGCAGTTTTTTGCTGGGCTGATTCTTAGAAATGACGAGCGAGCGCCCTGCCAGGGTTACCCCTGGTCTGTACACACGCGGCAGTTTTTCGAGATGCACTGTGATTGACGCAGGTGATCGGGGGCGTTTGCCCTCCTTCGCTATCTCCGGCGGCGCTGGCCGCTTTAACGCAGACTTCTAGGGTTTTTCATGACGCGCTACATATTCGTCACGGGCGGTGTTGTTTCTTCATTGGGGAAAGGCATTGCCTCGGCTTCCCTGGCGGCCATCCTGGAGGCGCGGGGCCTGAAGGTCACCATGCTCAAGCTGGATCCGTACATCAACGTCGACCCAGGCACCATGAGCCCGTTCCAGCACGGTGAAGTATTCGTCACCCAGGATGGCGCCGAGACCGACCTGGACCTGGGCCACTACGAGCGGTTCATCCGCACCACCATGACCCAGAACAACAACTTCACCACCGGCCGCGTCTACGAGCACGTGCTGCGCAAGGAACGCCGTGGTGACTACCTGGGCGCGACCATCCAGGTCATCCCGCACATCACCGATGAAATCAAGCGCCGCATCATCAAGGGTGCAGGCGATGCCGACGTGGCCCTGGTCGAGATCGGCGGCACCGTGGGCGACATCGAGTCCCAGCCGTTCCTCGAAGCCATTCGCCAACTGCGCGTGGAAGTGGGTTCCAAGCGCGCGATGCTGATGCACCTGACGCTGGTGCCTTACATCGCCACCGCCGGTGAAACCAAGACCAAGCCGACCCAGCACTCGGTCAAGGAGCTGCGCTCCATCGGCCTGCAGCCTGACGTGCTGATCTGCCGCTCCGACCACCCTGTCGATGCATCGTCGCGCCGCAAGATCGCGTTGTTCACCAACGTTGAAGAGCGCGCTGTGATTTCGCTGGAAGACGTCGACACCATCTACAAGATTCCAGGTGTCTTGCACGCCCAGGGTCTGGACGACTTCGTCGTCGAGCGTTTCGGCCTGCAGTGCAGCAGTGCCGACCTGTCCGAGTGGGACAAGGTGGTCGACGCCAAGCTCAACCCGGAGCATGAAGTCACCATCGCCATGGTCGGCAAGTACATGGAGCTGCTCGATGCGTACAAGTCGCTGATCGAAGCGATGAGCCACGCGGGCATCACCAACCGCACCAAGGTCAACCTGCGCTACATCGATTCCGAAGACATCGAGAACCAGGGCACCAGCCTGCTCCAGGGCGCCGATGCCATCCTGGTACCCGGTGGTTTCGGCCTGCGCGGTGTCGAAGGCAAGATCACGGCGGTGCAATACGCCCGTGAGAACAAGGTGCCGTACCTGGGTATCTGCCTGGGCATGCAAGTGGCCGTCATCGAGTTCGCCCGCAACGTGATGGGCTGGAGCGACGCCAACTCCACCGAGTTCGATCGCGACAGCGGCCACCCGGTCGTCGGCCTGATCACCGAGTGGGCCGATGCCACCGGCGCGGTCGAAACCCGTAGCGAGGCGTCGGACCTGGGCGGCACCATGCGCCTGGGCGCCCAGGACTGCCAGCTGGCTGCCGGTTCCAACGTGCATGCGTGCTATGGCAAGGACATCATCACCGAGCGTCACCGTCACCGCTACGAAGTGAACAACAACCTGCTGCCGCAGCTGGTGGGCGCAGGCCTGGTGGTTTCCGGTCGTTCCGAAGACGGTGCCCTGGTCGAGGTGGTGGAGTCCAAGGACCACCCGTGGTTCGTCGCCTGCCAGTTCCACCCGGAGTTCACCTCCACCCCACGCGATGGCCACCCGCTGTTCAGTGGCTTCGTCAAGGCAGCGCTCGCCCAGAAGAACAAGGCCTGACCCATGCCCCAGAAGATCATCCGCGTCGGTCACATCGATATCGCCAACGACAAGCCATTCGTCCTGTTCGGTGGCATGAACGTTCTGGAGTCCCGCGACCTGGCCATGAAGGTGTGCGAAGAATACGTGCGGGTTACCGAAAAGCTCGGTATCCCGTATGTGTTCAAGGCCAGCTTCGACAAGGCCAATCGGTCCTCGGTCACTTCCTACCGCGGCCCTGGCCTGGAAGAGGGCCTGAAGATCTTCGAGGAGATCAAGCGCACCTACAACGTGCCGGTGATCACCGATGTGCACGAGCCCTACCAGGCCGAGCCGGTGGCCAAGGTCTGCGACATCATCCAGTTGCCGGCTTTCCTGTCGCGCCAGACCGACCTGGTGGTGGCGATGGCCAAGACTGGCGCGGTGATCAATATCAAGAAGGCGCAGTTCCTCGCACCCCAGGAGATGAAACACATCCTGACCAAGTGCGAGGAAGCCGGTAATGACCAATTGATCCTGTGCGAGCGTGGTTCGAGCTTCGGTTACAACAACCTGGTCGTGGACATGCTCGGCTTCGGTGTCATGAAGCAGTTCGAGTACCCGGTGTTCTTCGACGTGACCCATGCCCTGCAGATGCCGGGTGGTCGTGCCGACTCCGCAGGCGGGCGCCGCGCTCAGGTGACCGACCTGGCCAAGGCCGGCATGAGCCAGGGGCTGGCAGGGTTGTTCCTCGAAGCTCACCCCGATCCGGACAACGCCAAGTGCGACGGCCCGTGTGCCTTGCGCCTGGACAAGCTGGAGCCGTTCCTGGCTCAGCTCAAGCAACTGGATGACCTGGTGAAAAGTTTTCCGACGGTAGAAACCGCGTAAAGCACTTTTCTCGGGTAAAGTACCGTCCGATTCACCCCTGACCACTCGGTCAGGGGCTCCCTTCGCCGGGCCTGCCTCTGCATCCTCGTCCGGTGAACGGCAAGAATTTTCTAAGCTGCGTTGTTTTCGTCAATTCTGGAGTGCTTACAACAATGGCAAAAATCGTCGACATCAAAGGTCGTGAAGTTCTCGATTCACGTGGCAACCCCACCGTGGAAGCCGATGTACTGCTCGACAACGGCATCATCGGCAGCGCCTGCGCGCCGTCCGGTGCTTCCACCGGCTCGCGCGAAGCGCTGGAGCTGCGTGATGGCGACAAGAGCCGTTACTTGGGCAAGGGTGTGCTGAAGGCTGTCGCCAACATCAATGGCCCAATCCGCGACCTGCTGCTGGGCAAGGACCCTTCCGACCAGAAGGCCCTGGACCACGCCATGATCGAGCTGGACGGTACCGAGAACAAGGCCAAGCTGGGCGCCAACGCCATCCTGGCCGTGTCCCTGGCGGCTGCCAAAGCGGCAGCCCAGGATCAGGACCTGCCCCTGTACGCCCACATTGCCAACCTCAACGGCACTCCAGGCCAGTACTCGATGCCGGTACCCATGATGAATATCATCAACGGTGGCGAGCATGCCGACAACAACGTCGATATCCAGGAGTTCATGGTTCAGCCAGTGGGCGCCAAGACCTTCTCCGACGGCCTGCGCATGGGGACCGAGATCTTCCATCACCTCAAGGCCGTGCTCAAGGCCCGTGGCCTGAACACTGCCGTGGGTGACGAAGGCGGTTTCGCCCCTAACCTGGCCTCCAACGAAGACGCCCTTGGCGCCATCGCCGAAGCCGTCGAGAAAGCCGGCTACAAACTGGGCACCGACGTGACCCTGGCCCTGGACTGCGCCGCCTCCGAGTTTTATGAAAACGGCAAGTACAACCTGTCCGGCGAAGGCAAGTCGTTCGACGCCGAAGGCTTTGCCGACTACCTCAAAGGCCTGACCGAGCGCTTCCCGATCATTTCGATCGAAGATGGCCTGGACGAGTCCGATTGGGCTGGCTGGAAGATCCTCACTGACAAGATCGGCGAGAAGGTGCAACTGGTCGGTGACGACCTGTTCGTGACCAATACCAAGATCCTCAAGGAAGGCATCGAGAAGGGCATCGGTAACTCGATTCTGATCAAGTTCAACCAGATCGGCTCGCTGACCGAGACCCTGGAAGCCATCCAGATGGCCAAGGCTGCCGGTTACACCGCCGTGATCTCCCACCGCTCGGGTGAAACCGAAGACTCCACCATCGCCGACCTGGCTGTGGGTACTGCGGCCGGTCAGATCAAGACGGGTTCGCTGTGCCGCTCCGACCGCGTGTCGAAGTACAACCAATTGCTGCGCATCGAAGAGCAACTGGGTGCCAAGGCGGTTTACCGTGGCCGTACCGAGTTTCGCGGCTAAGCAAGAGATGGTAAAAAGACAGCAGCCGGAGCTGTAGGAACGTTCGTACCGTAACTTCCTACGTTCCATCGGGTTTCTGTTTGAGAAGCCTGGCCTCGGCCAGGCTTCGTGCTATCTGAGACCCTGAACCAACAGGGTCTTTCAACCTGGATATCTTGATGCGCAGTCCTTATTGGTTGTTCCTGGTCCTGCTTCTGCTGCTGGGCGGCCTGCAATACCGTTTGTGGGTAGGCAATGGCAGCCTGGCGCAGGTGGCCGAGCTCAAGCAGCAGATTGACGAGCAGCATGCCGAGAACGAGCGGCTGCTGGAGCGTAACCGTGTGCTCGACGCCGAAGTACTGGAGTTGAAAAAAGGCATGGAAACCGTCGAAGAACGTGCCCGCCACGAGCTTGGCATGGTCAAGGAAGGCGAAACCCTCTTTCAGTTGCCACAGAAATGAGTGAGCGCTTGCCGGCCTTCTGGGCCGTGATCCCTGCGGCGGGAGTGGGCGCCCGCATGGCTGCCGATCGCCCCAAGCAATACCTGTCGTTGGCGGGGCAGACCATCATCGAGCACAGCCTGGCGTGTTTTCTCGATCACCCCGCCCTCAAGGGGGTCGTGGTCAGCATCGCTGAACATGACCCTTACTGGCCCGGCCTTGGGTGCGCCAGCGACCCGCGCATCCGCCGGGCTGCCGGGGGGCGCGAGCGTGCTGACTCGGTACTCAATGCCTTGCTGCTGTTGCACGCTCAGGGCGCGCAAGATGATGACTGGGTGTTGGTGCACGATGCGGCGCGGCCCAACCTGGCACGCAGTGACCTGGACAAGCTGCTGGCCGAATTGGCAGATGATCCGGTGGGCGGCCTGTTGGCGGTACCTGCTCGCGATACGCTCAAAAAATCCGACGGCCATGGGCGCGTCAGCGCCACGGTTGACCGCAGCACCATCTGGCAAGCCTATACGCCGCAGATGTTCCGTTTAGGGGCGCTGCATCGGGCGCTGGCCGAGTGCCTGGTCTCGGATGTGGTGGTGACCGATGAGGCGTCGGCCATCGAATGGTCCGGTCAGTCGCCACGGCTGATCGAAGGCCGCAGTGACAACCTCAAGGTTACGCGCCCCGAAGACCTGGAGTGGCTGCGCCAACGCTGGAATGGGCGGCGTTGACAGGGCCCCGTTCAACTCCCCGGTGATTGAGTCAGGCTCCCACCACCCGCCATTCTGACTGAGCGCCGGTCATGCCCGGTACTCAGGCAGACCTGCCAAGCCCTCTTTCAGATAGTCCACCAGGCGCCGCACCTTGGGCGACAAATGCCGCTGTTGCGGGTACAAGGCCCATACTGCCGTATTGGGGGGTTGGTGGGCTTGCAGCAGCGGGACCAATGCGCCGCTGTGCAGGTGTTCGAGCACGTAGTAATCCGGCAGTTGGCATAAACCGATGCCCTGGAGCGCCGCATCCAGCACCGCCTGGCCGCTGTTGCACCGCCAGTTGCCCTGAACACGCTGGCTGATTTCACGCCCCTCCATTTGCAATGCCCATACATCCGAGCTGCCTATCAGGCAGTTGTGCCTGGCCAGTTCCGACAGGCTGTGGGGCCTGCCATAGCGCGCCAGGTAGCCCGGCGAGGCGCACACGTACATGCGCCGGGGCGCAAGGCGCGTCGCGATCAGGCGCGAGTCGGCCAGGCGACCGAGGCGGATGGCCAGGTCCATGCCTTCGTGCAGCAGGTCCAGGGTCTGGTTGCTCAGTTCGACGTCCACCCTCAACTGCGGGTACAACGCCATGAAACGGGTCACCAGCGGCACGATGAAGCGCTCGCCGTAGGCCACGGCGCACGTCATGCGCAGCAGCCCCTTGGGCTCGCTGGCCAGGTCGCCCATTGCCCGCAGCGCTTCCTCACGCCCATCCTGCAGGCGCTGGCAGTGCTGCAGGAACGTCTGACCGGCCTCGCTGAGCGTAACCCTTCGCGTGCTGCGGTACAGCAAACGTGTCTGCACGCGTTCTTCCAGGCGCGCTATCTGCCGGCTCACATGGGACGAGGATACGCCCAGCCGTTCAGCCGCCGCCGTAAACTGCCCCAATTCGGCCACCGCCACGAACTCATCGATGCCCTCCCAGCGGTTGCTCATGATTATCCCTGCACAGCAATAATGTTTTGTCTTTCACCCGATTATTCAGCAATTGCGGGTGAATTACACTGTCTGCCGATTTCATTGACCTGTCTGGAGCCCCTGCGATGATCAAGTCCCGCGCTGCCGTAGCATTCGAAGCCAAGAAACCCTTGGAAATCGTTGAAGTCGATGTGGCCATGCCCAAGGCTGGCGAGGTATTGCTGCGCGTGGTCGCCAGCGGCGTGTGCCACACCGATGCCTATACCTTGTCCGGTGCTGACCCCGAAGGCATCTTCCCGTCCATCCTGGGCCACGAAGGCGGTGCCATCGTCGAAGCCGTGGGCGAGGGCGTGACCTCGGTGGCGGTGGGTGATCATGTGATTCCGCTGTACACGCCCGAGTGTGGCAAGTGCAAATTCTGCCTGTCTGGCAAGACCAACCTGTGCCAGGCCATCCGTGCCACCCAGGGCAAGGGCCTGATGCCCGACGGCACCACGCGCTTCTCCTACAAGGGTCAGCAGCTGTTCCACTACATGGGCACCTCGACGTTCTCCGAATACACCGTATTGCCGGAAATCTCGGTGGCCAAGATCCAGAAAGAAGCGCCGCTGGAGAAGGTCTGCCTGCTGGGTTGCGGCGTGACCACGGGTATTGGCGCCGTGCTGAACACCGCCAAGGTGCAGCCGGGTGATACCGTCGCCGTCTTCGGCCTGGGCGGCATCGGCCTGTCGGCCATCATTGGTGCAGTCAAGGCCAAGGCTTCGCGCATCATCGCCATCGACATCAACCCGGCCAAGTTCGAAATCGCTCGCCAGCTGGGCGCTACCGATTGCATCAACCCCAAGGAGTACGATCGCCCCATCCAGGAAGTGATCGTCGACCTTACCGACGGCGGCGTGGACTTCTCCTTCGAGTGCATCGGCAACGTGCAACTGATGCGTGCGGCCCTGGAGTGCTGCCACAAGGGCTGGGGCGAGTCGGTCATCATCGGTGTCGCTGGCGCCGGTCAGGAAATCGCCACCCGGCCATTCCAACTGGTCACCGGACGCGTCTGGCGCGGTTCGGCGTTCGGCGGCGTGCGTGGCCGCAGCGAACTGCCTAGCTACGTGGAAATGTCCGAGAAGGGCGAGATTCCGCTGGATACCTTCATCACCCACACCATGGGCCTGGAGGACATCAACAAGGCCTTCGACCTGATGCACGAAGGCAAGAGCATTCGCAGCGTCATCCACTTCTGAGGCTTGCCATGACCCTGGACAATATTTCCTGCCAGAAGAGCTTCGGCGGCTGGCACAAGCGTTACCGCCACACCTCCAAGGTGCTGGGTTGCGACATGGTCTTCGCCGTCTACCTGCCACCCCAGGCCGAGCAGGGCGAAAAGCTGCCGGTCCTGTACTGGCTCAGCGGGTTGACCTGCAACGACGAGAACTTCATGCAGAAAGCCGGCGCCCAGCGCCTGGCCGCAGAGCTGGGGCTGATCATCGTGGCGCCCGATACCAGCCCTCGCGGCGAGCAGGTACCCGGTGATCCCGACGGTGCCTGGGACTTTGGCCTGGGTGCTGGCTTCTACCTCAATGCCACGCAGCAACCCTGGGCTCAGCACTACCGCATGCACGATTACGTGGTGCAGGAGCTGCCAGCCCTGATCGAGGCGCATTTCCCGGCCTCCGGCGAGCGCAGCATCAGTGGGCATTCCATGGGCGGGCACGGCGCCCTGGTCTGCGCATTGCGCAACCCAGGCCGCTATCGCTCGGTGTCGGCGTTTTCGCCGATCTGCAACCCGATGGATTGCCCTTGGGGCGAAAAGGCCTTCAGCCGCTACCTGGGTGAAGAGCGCACGCGCTGGCGTGAGTGGGATGCCAGCGTGTTGTTGGCCGAAACCCCGTCGGGGCAGTGCCCTGCGTTGCTGGTGGACCAGGGCGATCGCGACGACTTCCTCGAAAAGCAGCTCAAGCCCGAAGCCCTGGAGCAGGCGGCGCGCAAAGGCGGTCATGAGCTGACCCTGCGTCTGCAACCGGGCTACGATCACAGCTACTACTTCATCGCCAGCTTCATCGAGGAACACCTGCGTCATCACGCGGTGGCTTTGGGCCGGGTGTAGCCGCAGGGCAGCCAGCCGGCGACGTTGGCCGGCTCTGCACCTTGGCGTTGCAAATGCAGGTAGAATCACGCCCTGACTCATTCAGGGCGTTTTCTTATGCGTATTGGCCACGGCTACGATGTGCACCGGTTTTGCGACGGTGATTTCATTACCCTGGGCGGGGTGCGTATCCCCCACAAGTACGGCCTGCTGGCCCATTCCGATGGTGACGTGCTGCTGCATGCCCTGAGCGACGCATTGCTCGGCGCCGCCGCGCTGGGTGATATCGGCAAGCACTTCCCCGACACCGACCCGCAGTTCAAGGGCGCCGACAGCCGCGTGCTGCTGCGTCATGTGCTGGATGTCGTTCGGGCCAAGGGCTGGCAAGTCGGCAACGTCGACGCCACCATCATTGCCCAGGCGCCGAAGATGGCACCCCACATCGAGGTCATGCGCCAGCGCATCGCCGACGACCTCAAAGTGGGCCTGGACCAGGTCAACGTCAAGGCCACCACCACCGAAAAGCTCGGCTTCGCCGGGCGCGAGGAGGGGATCGCCGTGCATGCGGTTGCCCTGTTGCTGCCAGCATGACCGAATTGGATCTGCTGGGCCCAAGGGCCTCGGGGCAAGCGCTCGGTACGGCTGTGCTCAAGGCCGTTGCCGAAGATTTTCAGGTCGACGAAGTGCTTGATATCCCGCTGTCTGGCCAGGGCGAGCACCTGTGGCTATGGGTGGAAAAGCGTGAGCTCAATACCGAGGAAGCGGCCCGCCGGCTTGCAAGGGCCGCGGGGGTGCCTGCGCGCGCGATCAGCTACGCCGGGCTCAAGGACCGCCAGGCCTTGACCCGCCAGTGGTTCAGCCTGCATTTGCCGGGCAAGGCCGACCCCGACCTGTCGCGGGCCGAGGATGCCAATCTGCGCGTCCTCAAGCAGATGCGCCACCAGCGCAAGTTGCAGCGCGGCGCGCATTCGTCCAATGGCTTCACGCTGCGCCTGACCCAGCTGGCAGCCGATCATCAGGCAGTCGACGCGCGCCTGGCCCAGCTCAAAGCGAACGGCGTGCCCAATTACTTCGGTACCCAGCGCTTCGGGCATGCCGGCGGCAATGTGCATGACGCCCTGGCCTGGGCCGAGCGCCAGGCCTTGCCTGAGCAACGTAACGTTCGCTCGCGCCTGCTTTCAGCCGGTCGCAGCTACCTGTTCAACCAGGTCCTGGCCGCACGGGTAGCCGATGGCAGCTGGGCCAGTGCGCAAGTGGGCGATCTGCTGGCATTCACCGACAGCCGCAGCTTTTTTCCGGCTGCTGAAGCTGAATGCGCTGATCCTCGCCTAGCCGTTCTCGACCTGCACCCTACAGGCCCCCTGTGGGGCGAGGGCGATTCGCCAGCCAGCGGTCGAACCCGGGCATTGGAAAATTCGGTCGGTGCTGCCCAGCCCGCGCTGTGCCAGTGGTTGGCAAAGGCGGGCATGGATCACGAACGGCGTATTCTGCGGCTCCCTATTGCTGGCCTTACGTGGCATTATCCCGAGCCTGATATCCTGCAACTGGAATTCGTCCTTCCGGCCGGATGCTTCGCCACCGTCGTGGTGCGCGAGGTGGTGGATCTGGTGTCGGCAGGGCAGACGGACAGCCCATGCGTATTCTGATTTCGAACGACGACGGTGTGACCGCACCAGGCATCGCCGCGCTGCACGCTGCGCTTGCCGATTACGCGCAGTGCGCGGTCATTGCACCTGACCAAGACAAGAGCGGCGCCGGCAGCTCGCTGACGTTGGACCGGCCGCTGCATCCGCAGACGCTGGCCAACGGCTTCATCAGCCTCAATGGCACGCCGACCGACTGCGTGCACCTGGGGCTCAACGGGCTGTTGCCGTATACGCCAGACATGGTCGTGTCGGGCATCAACCTGGGGGCCAACCTGGGCGATGACGTGCTGTACTCGGGCACCGTGGCCGCTGCGCTGGAGGGTCGTTTCCTGGGCGGTACGTCGCTGGCGTTCTCACTGCTTTCGCGCCAGCCGGACAACCTTCCCGCCGCGGCTCATATCGCCCGTCGCCTGGTCGAGGCACAGTCGCGCCTGACGCTGCCGCCGCGCACCGTGCTCAATGTCAACATACCCAACCTGCCGCTTGAGCGCATTCGTGGCATCCAGCTGACGCGACTCGGCCATCGGGCGCGGGCCGCGGCACCCACCAAAGTGGTCAACCCGCGTGGTAAGGAAGGTTACTGGATCGCAGTCGCCGGCGATGCAGAGGACGGCGGCCCGGGCACCGACTTCCATGCCGTGATGCAAGGCTACGTTTCCATCACCCCGTTGCAGCTCGACCGCACCTTCAACGACGCTTTCGAGCAGCTCGATGGCTGGCTGGAGGGCTTGCTTTGATGCGTGAGGACGATATGTTGCGTCGGGGCATCGGCATGACGTCCCAGCGCACCCGCGAGCGTCTGATCCAGCGGCTGTGCGAGGAGGGCGTGTCCAGCCCCCAGGTGCTCGATGTGATTCGCCGCACGCCACGCCATCTGTTCGTGGACGAGGCACTGGCCCATCGCGCCTATGAAGATACCGCGCTGCCCATCGGCCACAACCAGACCATCTCGCAACCGTTCATGGTGGCGCACATGAGCGAATTGCTGCTCGAGGCGGGTCCGCTGGATAAAGTCCTGGAGATCGGCACCGGTTCTGGCTACCAGACCGCCGTGCTGGCGCAACTGGTCGAGCGGGTGTTCTCGGTCGAGCGCATCAAGGTCTTGCAGGACCGCGCCAAGGAACGCCTGGTGGAGCTGAACCTGCGCAACGTGGTGTTTCGTTGGGGCGATGGGTGTGAGGGGTGGCCGGCACTGGCCCCCTACAATGGCATCATCGTGACCGCCGTTGCTTCGGAAGTGCCCCAGGCGCTGCTCGACCAACTGGCGCCGGGTGGGCGGATGGTGATTCCAGTGGGTTCACCCGGTGAAGTGCAGCAGCTGATGCTCATCGTCCGAGAAGAGCATGGGTTTTCACGCCGTGTGCTTGGGGCGGTACGCTTCGTGCCTCTGCTCAATGGACCGGTAACCTGATTCATCTGGGCATCGACGGGCTATTTTTGCACCTGCGTCGAATTCTTGCAGGATCGACCTGTCTATCTGGCGGTGCACGCACGTTGCGCAAGTGTGTTGCAGCCGCCTGCCAAGACTGGCGAGCTTCGTTATAATTGCAACAATATTGCATTCATGTCTTGAAACGTTTTCGGCACCATGAGGGGAGCGCGGGTGGGTCACACAGTCTTTCGGCAGCGCAAGGACAGCTCGGGTCTCAGGCTCCTGGTGCTGGTACTGGCCATGGGCACACTGTTGGTGGGGTGCTCGAGCTCCGGCAGCAACAGTGCGCGTGTCGTCGACCGCAACAGCAGCGCGCCCAAACGGCCTACCGTGACCTCCGGTCAGTATGTGGTCAAGCCAGGCGACACGCTGTTCTCCATCGCGTTTCGCTATGGCTGGGACTACAAGGAGTTGGCGGCCCGCAACGGTATCGCCCCGCCGTATACCATTCGCCCTGGCCAGCCAATTCGCTTCAGTAGCGGGGCCTCGGGCAGCACCACCGTAGTGGCCAGCCCGTCCTCGTCCAGCCGAACCACGGTCACCCGCCGTCCTGTGGGTGCCACGGCCTCTACTCCTGCCACGACCACCAAGACCGTCACCACATCCAGCTCGGCGAGCACGCCGGTAGTCGCTACCGTGCCTGCCGCCGAACGTGCGGCCGGTGGCTGGACCTGGCCGGCGAACGGGGTTTTGATCGGCAAATTTGCTTCAAACGGTAGTTTGAATAAAGGCATTGATATCGCCGGTGATTTGGGACAGCCTGTTTTTGCTGCGGCCAGTGGATCAGTGGTGTACGCCGGGAGTGGTTTGAGGGGCTACGGCGAGCTGATCATCATCAAGCACAGCGATACCTATGTCAGTGCCTACGGCCACAACCGCAGGCTCTTGGTACGGGAGGGGCAGCAGGTCAAGGCAGGGCAGTCGATTGCTGAAATGGGGTCTACAGGCACAGATCGGGTGAAGTTGCATTTCGAAATTCGCCGTCAGGGCAAACCCGTCGATCCGCTCCAGTTCCTGCCACGCCGTTGATTGTTGTTTCCGGTCTGTTCCGCTGACATGGAGGGGACAGGCTCCAGCGCTGCCAAGGAGAAAGGCGCCGCTTGAGTCTGAGTTCGAACTCAGCAAAGGACTATAACAATGGCTCTCAGCAAAGAAGCGCCGGAGTTTGACATCGACGATGACGTCCTCCTCATGGAGACGGGCATCGTTTTGGAAACGGATGTGGTGTCAGACGAACCTGCTGTACCTTCGGTTCGGACCAGGGCCAAATCAGGCTCTTCACTTAAACAACACAAGTACATCGATTACAGCCGCGCCCTCGATGCGACTCAGTTGTACCTCAACGAGATTGGTTTTTCGCCTCTGCTTTCGCCGGAAGAAGAAGTGCATTTTGCGCGCTTGTCGCAAAAGGGCGACCCTGCCGGCCGCAAGCGCATGATCGAAAGCAATCTGCGCCTGGTGGTGAAAATCGCTCGCCGCTACGTGAACCGGGGGTTGTCATTGCTCGATCTGATCGAGGAGGGCAACCTTGGGCTGATTCGCGCGGTGGAGAAGTTCGATCCTGAGCGGGGCTTCCGTTTCTCGACCTATGCCACCTGGTGGATTCGGCAGACCATCGAGCGGGCGATCATGAACCAGACCCGCACCATTCGCCTCCCCATTCATGTGGTCAAGGAACTCAACGTTTACTTGCGCGCGGCGCGCGAACTGACCCAGAAGCTGGATCACGAGCCTTCGCCCGAAGAGATCGCCGCCTTGCTTGAGAAGCCGGTTGCCGAGGTCAAGCGCATGCTGGGTCTCAACGAGCGGGTGTCCTCCGTGGACGTGTCTCTGGGCCCTGACTCGGACAAGACGCTGCTCGACACCCTGACGGATGATCGCCCCACTGACCCGTTCGAGTTGCTGCAGGACGATGACCTGTCGCAGAGCATCGATCAGTGGCTCGGTGAACTGACCGACAAGCAACGTGAAGTGGTGGTGCGCCGGTTCGGCTTGCGTGGACACGAAAGCAGTACGTTGGAGGACGTCGGTCTGGAAATCGGCCTGACCCGCGAGCGGGTGCGGCAGATACAGGTCGAGGGGCTCAAGCGCCTGCGTGAGATTCTGGAAAAGAACGGCTTATCCAGCGAGTCGCTTTTTCGTTAGTCCCTGGTCTTACGCTGCGTACAGAAACGCCCCGATAAAAAGGGGCGTTTTTGCGTTTGGGGTTTGGGGAGCCGTGCTGTCGATCCGTTCTCTGCGGTGAGCGGTGCTCGGCCCGGTTTGCAGATTCACAGGCGTACTCAGCGATGTGCTCACCCTGACAGTTCGGCCTGTAAGCCTTTGCTTACTCGTTGCGTAAGCCTTTGAAGGGTGTGGCGGTAAATCATTGTCGTTTTCAAAAGCAACCTTTTCTTAAGTCATTGAAAAAGCTGAAGTATTTAGATGTGTGAAAGTTTGTAGGTCGCAACATTCTGTGAGGAGGACGCGTTGCACATCCTGCTCAGATCGCTAGTATTCGAACTGTGCACACGGACACGCACAGGCACTCAGGAAGAGCGCCAAGGACATCGCAAGAAGCGATTTCATCAGGACGATGTACAGGACAAGCAGGGACTACGGAAAAAAATGTGGGCGGGTCAAACCGCCCCTTTTTTTTGCCTTTTTTTCAGGATCTGAGCTTTTCGATACCAGCGCCAGACTGCATGACGCTTGTGAACAGCTCTGCCAGAACCCGCGTGGCGGCGGCCACGTCTGCATGCAGGTTTTTCGCGCTAAACAAAAAGGCCCTTGCGGGCCTTTTCGTTTTTTCATGCGACGTTAACGCTGCAAGTCGGCAATCTTGCCTGGCTTGCCGTCCCACTCCTCAGCATCAGGAAGGGCATCCTTGCGCTCGGTGATGTTGGGCCAGATTTCAGCCAGTTCGGCGTTCAACTCGATGAAGTTCTCCATGCCCGATGGCACTTCGTCTTCCGAGAAAATGGCTTGTGCCGGGCACTCTGGTTCGCACAGTGCACAGTCGATGCACTCATCCGGGTGGATGACCAGGAAGTTCGGGCCTTCGTAGAAGCAGTCCACCGGACAGACTTCCACGCAGTCGGTGTATTTGCATTTGATGCAGTTGTCGGTGACGACGAAGGTCATTTCTAGTTCTCTCCTCAGGCGACGGCGGCGGCCCTTCCTCTCGGGCCGCGCGGTTTGCGGGTTTTGGCTGCAGGCCAGGCTAATAACCGTGCAGTACCAGCAAACCGCGGCGGATTCTACCAGCTTGTCATGGCTGCCGTTATAACAGGTTCTTTAGTTGATATAGCATTTCGATAGCTTGGCGCGGTGTCATGTCATCAAGCTGCAGCTTGCCCAGTTTCTCGATGGCTGGGTGAGGCAGGCTGGCGAACAGGTCGCTCTGGTGCGGCACTTGTGGTGCATCCTGCGCTTTCGTGACCTGAGTCGAGTCGTGCGGCAGGCTGGTGGTTTCCAGGCGTGACAGGTGCTCACGGGCGCGCTGGATGACCACCGCCGGTACACCTGCCAGTTGCGCAACCGCCAGGCCATAGCTCTGGCTCGCAGGCCCTGGCAGCACGTGGTGCAGGAACACGATACGGTCGTTGTGCTCCGTTGCATTGAGGTGCACGTTAGCCACCAGCGGCTCACTGTCGGGCAACACGGTCAGTTCGAAATAGTGGGTAGCGAACAAGGTGTAGGCCCGCAGGCGCGCCAGGCGTTCGGCTGCTGCCCAGGCCAGCGACAGGCCATCGAAGGTACTGGTGCCGCGGCCTACTTCGTCCATCAGCACCAGGCTGCGGTCGGTTGCGTTGTGCAGGATATTGGCGGTTTCGCTCATTTCCACCATGAAGGTGGAGCGCCCGCCTGCCAAGTCGTCGCTCGAGCCAATGCGGGTGAAGATGCGGTCGACCACCGACAGCTCGCAGCGCGCTGCTGGAACGAAGCTGCCGATGTGCGCCATCAGCACGATCAGTGCGGTCTGGCGCATGTACGTGGACTTACCACCCATGTTCGGCCCGGTGATGATCAGCATCCGGGTACTGTCGTCCAGGCCCAGGTCGTTGGCCACGAACGGCGTGGTGAGCACCTGCTCGACCACCGGGTGACGCCCCTGCTCGATGCGCAGGCACGGCTCGTCGACGAAGCGTGGGCAGTTCAGGTCCAGGTTCAGGGCACGCTCTGCCAGGTTGCTGAGCACGTCCAGTTCGGCCAGGGCGGCGGCACTGTCCTGCAGTGGCGCCAAGTGGCTGATCAGGGTCTCCAGCAGCGCGTCGTAGAGCATCTTTTCCCGGGCCAGGGCGCGGCTCTTGGCCGACAGCGCCTTGTCCTCGAATGCCTTGAGTTCCGGCGTGATGAAACGCTCGGCGCCCTTGAGGGTCTGCCGGCGGATGTAGTCGACCGGGGCCTGCTCAGCCTGCTTGGAAGGCAGCTCGATGAAATAGCCATGCACACGGTTGTAGCCGACCTTGAGGTTGGCAAGGCCGGTGCGCGCCTTCTCACGCGCCTCGAGGTCGATCAGGAACTGCCCGGCGTTTTCGCTGATGGCCAGTAGCTCGTCGAGCTCGCTGTCGTAGCCGGTCTTGAGCACGCCTCCATCACGGATCACGGCAGGCGGGTTGTCGACCACCGCACGCTCCAGCAGGCTGGCCAGCTCCGGGTAGGTGCCGGTGATCGCGGCCAGGCGTGCCAGGTGCGGCGCCTCGAGCTCGGTCATTGCATTCTGCAGCTCGGGCAGGGCGCCCAGTGCGTCTCGCAACCGCGCCAGGTCGCGTGGGCGGGCGTTGCGCAAGCCGATACGGGCCAGGATGCGCTCGATATCGCCGATTTCCTTGAGCTGGGGTTGCAGCTTTTCGAACCGGTAGCTGTCGAGCAGGCAGCGGATCGAATCCTGGCGGGCCTGTATGACCTTGAGGTCGCGCAGCGGACGGTTCAGCCAGCGGCTCAGCAGGCGGCTGGCCATGGCCGTCTGGCAGCGATCGACGACCGATTGCAGGGTATTGTCACGCCCACCTGCCAGGTTGACGTCCAGCTCCAGGTTGCGACGGCTGGCCCCGTCGAGGATGACGGTGTCGTCCAGGCGCTCGTGACGCAGGCTGCGCAAGTGCGGCAGGGCCGTACGCTGGGTTTCCTTGGCATAGGCCAGCAGGCAGCCGGCGGCGCCGATGGCCAGGGTCAGCTTGTCACAGCCAAAGCCCTTGAGGTCCTTGGTGGCAAATTGTTGGCAGAGCGCTTTGCGCGCCGAGTCGCGGTCAAAGTCCCAGGGCGCTCGGCGACGCGCACCGGGGCGTTTCTCGGCAGGCAGGTCGCGTGGCCAGTCATCCGGGATGAGCAGCTCGACCGGGTTGAGGCGGTCCAGTTCAGCCAGCAGGGTTTCCCAGCCTTTGATCTCCTGGACGCCGAAGTGACCGCTGGTGATGTCGAGCACGGCCAGGCCAAACAGGCGCTCGTCGCCCAGCAGCGCTGCGATCAGGTTGTCACGGCGCTCATCGAGCAGCGCTTCGTCGCTGACGGTACCTGGCGTGATGATGCGCACGACCTGGCGCTCGACCGGCCCCTTGCTGGTGGCCGGGTCGCCGATCTGCTCGCAGATGACCACCGATTCGCCCAGCTTGACCAGCTTGGCTAGGTAACCCTCGAGGGAATGAAACGGCACCCCGCACATGGGAATGGACTGGCCGGCGGACTGCCCGCGCGCGGTCAGGGTGATGTCCAGCAGGCTGGCGGCCTTTTTCGCATCTTCATAGAAGATCTCGTAGAAGTCGCCCATGCGATAGAACATCAGCTGGTCCGGATGCTGGTTTTTCAGCTTCCAGTACTGCTGCATCATTGGGGTATGTGCGGAGAGATCGGACATGGTCGGCCTTACAGCGGGTGATCTGGTTGGCAAGGGTAAACCGGCAATGGTACAGGCTTTTTCGGTGCGATGCAGGCGCCGAACGCCGTGCCTGCCCACCATGGGTGCTGCGTCAGGGGCTTGGAAAACCTGAACGTTTGCCGGGCAAGCTTCTCTATTGGGGTGATAGGGTAGTAGTCAGTCTACAAGGAGCCCTCGCATGGACCCGATTACCACACTCGCCACTCGCCTGGGTGACCACCTTCAACGCCTGGGGGCGCATGTGAGCACCGCCGAATCCTGTACCGGCGGCGGCATTGCCGAGGCCATTACCCGGATTGCCGGCAGCTCGGCCTGGTTCGAAGCCGGCTACGTGACCTATTCCAACCGGCAAAAAACGCGTCAGCTCGGGGTGCCCGAAGCGTTGTTCGGGCAGGTGGGCGCCGTAAGTCAGGAGGTGGTCGAGGCCATGGTCAAGGGCGCGCAGCTGGCCAGCGGCGCCCGCTTTGCCGTGGCGGTCAGCGGAGTGGCCGGCCCCGGCGGCGGTTCGGCCGACAAGCCCGTGGGGACTGTATGGTTGGCCTGGAGCGATGGCCAGCAGGTCGTCAGCGAGCGTCGTCAGTTCGACGGCGACCGCGAGGCCGTGCGGCGCCAGACCGTCATCGCCGCCTTAGAAGGCTTGTTACAGCTTGGCATCGGTTAAATCGAAATCGGGGGTTTGCTCGAACGCTCGCCTGTGGAATAATACTGGCTACTTATACAGTTATCCGGCCATCAGGGCCAAGTCGAACACGTGAGGATTTCAATGGACGACAACAAGAAGCGCGCCTTGGCTGCGGCCCTGGGTCAAATCGAACGTCAATTCGGTAAGGGCGCGGTCATGCGCATGGGCGACCATGAGCGCCAAGCCATCCCTTCCATTTCCACCGGCTCTCTGGGGCTGGACATCGCCCTGGGTATCGGCGGTCTGCCAAAAGGCCGTATCGTTGAAATCTACGGTCCGGAATCGTCAGGTAAAACCACGCTCACGCTCTCGGTCATCGCCGAAGCCCAGAAAAGTGGCGCCACCTGTGCGTTCGTCGATGCCGAGCATGCTCTTGATCCGGAGTACGCTGGCAAACTGGGCGTCAACGTAGACGACCTGCTGGTTTCGCAGCCTGACACGGGTGAGCAGGCGCTGGAAATTACCGACATGTTGGTACGGTCCAACGCGGTCGACGTCATCATCGTCGACTCCGTGGCGGCGCTGGTACCCAAGGCTGAAATCGAAGGCGAAATGGGTGACATGCACGTGGGCTTGCAGGCTCGTCTGATGTCCCAGGCGCTGCGCAAGATCACCGGTAACATCAAGAACGCCAACTGCCTGGTTATCTTCATCAACCAGATCCGTATGAAGATCGGCGTGATGTTCGGTAGTCCGGAAACCACCACCGGCGGCAACGCACTGAAGTTCTATGCCTCGGTTCGCCTGGACATCCGCCGCACCGGTGCAGTCAAGGAAGGCGACGAGGTGGTGGGTAGTGAAACCCGCGTCAAGATCGTCAAGAACAAGGTGGCGCCACCATTCCGTCAAGCGGAATTCCAGATTCTGTACGGCAAGGGTATCTACCGTAACGGTGAAATCATCGACCTGGGCGTGTCTCAGGGCCTGGTCGAGAAATCGGGCGCCTGGTACAGCTATCAAGGCAACAAGATCGGTCAGGGCAAGGCGAATGCTGCCAAGTACCTGCATGAGAATCCCGCTATCGGTAGCGAAATCGAGAAGCAGATCCGCGACAAGCTGCTCAATGCCGGTGCTGTAGCCGCTGCTGCCAAGGCTGCAGCCGCACAGGCCGATGCGGGTGACGTGGCCGAAGCCGAAGCTGGCTATTGATCACGCGACCGTAGCCGAACATGCCTGCCGTACTCGACACTCCCGTCGCCATTCGGCGGGCAGCCATGGACCTGCTTGCGCGACGTGAGCATGGTCGCGTGGAATTGACCCGCAAGTTACTTCAGCGCGGGGCGTTGCAGACGCTGATCGAGCCTGAGCTCGATCGGCTGAGCGACGAAGGCCTGCTGAGTGAAGCTCGTTATCTGGAAAGCTTCATTCGCTATCGATCCAGTTCAGGTTATGGCCCTGCCCGAATCCGTGAGGAGCTCGGGCAGCGCGGCTTGGCGCGTGGTGATATCGACGCGGCGCTTCGCGAGAGTCAAATCGACTGGGGCGAGCGGCTGTTTGAAGTATGGCAGCGCAAATATGCCGGGCAACGCCCTGAAGACCCCAAGGCGCGTGCGCAGCAAATGCGTTTCCTCGCCTATCGCGGTTTCCCCATGGACATGATTGGCAGGCTGCTTAGTGGTCGAGGCTGGGACGACTGAGCGCACAGCCTGCGCCTAGGATAGATCCGGCAAACGCTGTTCAAGGCAGGTCGGTGGCGCAACAGCCCAATGTTGCGGCAGATTGATGAAGTCCACCAGCTCTCGCAGTCGGCCTTGATCACGGCCGGTAAAAGCGAAGCTCAGGCGTGTCAGGTGCCCAAAATCCCCGGTCTCGTTTTCGACATTGCTGTCAGGCGTTTGCTCGAAGCTGCCGCTCAGGCAGAGATCACTAAACCGCTCGCCAATTGCGTGCAACGCTTCGGGCGTGAGTGGCCGGTGCATGCGCAGGACGAACTGGCGTTTCAGCCAGCGGCTGGAGTGGTAGTTTCGGTAAAACTGATTGATTTCCTCGACAGCTTCGTCAGCACTGTGCACCAGGCGCAGCAGCTTGAGGTCGCCTGGGAGGATGTAGCGGTTGTCCTGCAACTGATGGCGAATGAACGTCAGGCAGTCCTGCCAGAAAGTACCCTGCGGCGAGTCCAACAGCACCACCGGTACCAGCGGGCTCTTGCCTGTCTGGATAAGCGTCAGCACTTCCAGTGCCTCATCGAGCGTACCGAACCCTCCGGGGCACAACACCAGCGCGTCCGCTTCCTTGACGAAAAACAACTTGCGAATGAAAAAGAAGTGAAACGACAGCAGCTTGTCGGTGCCGTCTATCGTTGGGTTGGCATGTTGCTCGAAGGGCAGGGTGATGTTGAAGCCAAGGCTGTTGTCGGCGCCTGAACCTTCATGGGCGGCGGCCATGATACCGCCACCACCCCCGGTGATGACCATCAGGTCCGAGCGGGCCAGCGCAGCACCCAGCTCACGGGCCAGGGCATACATGGGGTGCTCCAGCGGCGTACGCGCCGAGCCGAAGACGGTGACCTTGCGGCGATGCTTGTGGCGACGCAGTGCGCGAAAGGACTGGTCGAGTTCGCGCAGTGCTTGCAGGGTGATCTTGGTGCTCCAGCGGTCGGCATCGTCATGGGCCATGCGCAGGACCGTCAGCATCATGTCGCGATAGAGGGGCAGGTTGGGGCTATCGGGGGCCACGCGTTCGAGTTGCGCGTCGATGTAGCTCAGGTCGATGTCATGATCGCGGAAGTGGCTGTAAAGCAGGTCATTCGATTGATAGGGCATGCAACTTCTCCTTCTGCACCTCATCAATCTAGCCCTTTAGCACCGGTCACGCCCAGCCCGTATCAGGGCGTCGGGCGCATGAGGGCGCCCGGACGGGGCTTGAGCGGTAGTCGAAGATTTACTTCTTCTTGTTACCGGCAACGCAGCTGGCGCTGTCGAAGGCCTGATCCATCAACGGCTGATTGGTCTTGTAGACCGTGAAGCGGTACACCATCACTGCGCCCTTGGACATCAGGTTGCGGAACCCGCTGTTGCGGCAAACGCTGTCGCCCAACTGGCTACGCACCTGCTCAGGGTTGGCCTGCATGCGCGCAGCATGGTCGGCGCGTACGCTGAGGTGATTGATCAGGGCCTTGCCTTCGACGGTATAGCCTTGGTCGAGAATGTCTTCGTTGATGGCGCGGGGTGTGCCGACGCTGCTTTCCTTGGCAACCTTTTGCAGCATCGTGTTCAGGTCATAGTCCTGCTTGGAAGCCGCCTGGGCTGCAAGTGGCAATGCGAGCAGCAAGCTCAGGGCGGGGGCGATAAGGCGCAGCATGGATCTCTCCTGGTTCGGTGACTGGCGCTTGGACAGGCAAGGACAGGCGGCGTTCCGTAATCGCTGCCGCCCGTATGGCGCTTGAAATCGCGAGTATAGGGGCGCACTGGTCGTCTGCACAGCAACTGGCCAGCATTCTGGTAAACTGCCGGCCGTTTTCAATCGAGCAATTGCTGTGACTGCCACCTCTCTTCTGCACCGCGTGCCGGCATGAGTCATGCCGTCGCACGGCTGCGCGCCGAACGCCTGGCACGCAGCAACAAACCCTTCGTCGCACGCGGCTCACGTGCCGAGCGTTGCCCGGGCTGCCGGGTCATCGCCACGCATTGCCTGTGTGACTGGAAGCCCAGTGTCAGTGCCGAGTCGGGCATCTGCCTGTTGATGCACGATACCGAGCCGCTCAAGCCAACCAACACCGGCTGGCTCATCGCTGACCTGATCGAAGACACATCAGCCTTCGGCTGGCTGCGAACCTCGGTGGACGAAGGCTTGCTGGCGTTGCTCGATGACCCGCAATGGCAGCCGTACATCGTGTTCCCGGGTGAATTCGTGGCGCCGGAGCGCGTCGTGACGGACGTGGTGCGCTCGCCTGAGAAGCGGCCATTGTTCATCCTGCTCGACGCCACCTGGACCGAGGCGCGCAAGATGTTCCGCAAAAGTCCGTACCTGGAGCGTTTTCCGGTGCTCAGCCTGCAGCCCGAGCAGATGTCGCGCTACCGCCTGCGCCGCTCGCGGCGCGATGACCACTTCTGCACGGCGGAAGTAGCCGCCATGTGCCTGGACCTGGCTGGGGACCACCTCGCCTCACAGGCACTGGATGCCTATCTGGACGTCTTCAGCTTGCACTACCTCAGTGGCAAGCGTCGCCTGCCTCTGGATGAGCAGGATGCTGTTCACCAGCGCCTGCATACCTTCCTATAGTCCAAGGGGCAGCCTACCGGCTTTGGTTCATAATGGCCGGCATGCCGCCGAGGCGGGTTGAACGACTGGCAGGCTGGCTTGACCTTTGCCGTTGCCGCTCGGCATCCTTGGCGCCGATTCCCGCCAACGTGCCCGTGTCGACGGGCCCTTGGTACAGAACAGGATCCTTAGATCGATGGCCACATATGAAATCCTGATTGCCGATGACCACCCGCTGTTTCGCGGTGCACTGCGCCAGGCCGTAACCCTGGGCATGGGCCCGGACGTGCGCCTGGTGGAAGTGGCAAGTATCGCCGAGCTGGAAAACCGCCTGAGCGAGAAGGCAGACTGGGACCTGGTGCTGCTGGACCTGAACATGCCGGGTGCCTATGGTTTTTCCGGATTGGTCCTGCTGCGCGGGCAGTACCCGCAGATACCGGTGGTGATGGTTTCGGCGCAGGAGGAGGCTGCGGTCGTGGTCAAGTCCCGCGAGTTCGGCGCCAGCGGGTTCATTCCCAAATCGAGCACCCTTGAAGTGATTCAGGATGCGGTGCGCAAAGTGCTCGATGGCGACGTGTGGTGGCCACCGCAGGCGTTCGAGAAGGTCGATGTGCCTGCCGAAGCGAAGGCTGCCAGCGAAGGCCTCGCTAGCCTCACGCCGCAGCAGTTTCGGGTGCTGACCATGGTCTGCGAGGGCTTGCTTAACAAGCAGATCGCCTACGAGCTGAGTGTGTCCGAAGCTACCATCAAGGCCCATGTGACGGCCATTTTCCGCAAACTGGGCGTGCGCACGCGCACCCAGGCCGCTTTGTTGCTGCAACAACTTGAATCGGTTGCAAGCACCTGACTGTACGTGGCTTCACGCTTTTTTGACCCTTGCCAGCCTAGTCTGCCGGCCTTTTTGTAGCTAAGCGAACCTCATGACGCCATCACCTTTCAAGGGCCAGACTGGCCTGAAACGAATCCTCAACGCCGCAGGCTATTCCCTGGACGGGCTGCGCGCCGCCTTCAAGGGCGAGGCTGCGTTCCGCCAGCTGGTGCTGCTCAACGTCGTGCTGGTGCCTGTTGCATTCTGGTTGCCGGTAAGCCGTGCGGAGCGGGCGATCATGATCGCGGTGTGCCTGCTTGGACTGATCGTCGAGCTGTTCAATTCGGCGGTGGAGGCGGCGATCGATCGCATTTCTCTCGAACGCCACCCGTTGTCGAAGAACGCCAAGGACATGGGCAGCGCTGCCCAGCTGGTGTCGTTGTGCATGGTGGCGATCGTGTGGGGCGTGATCCTGCTGTAGAGCGGCACCGTGGGGCGCAGCGCCTGGACGGCTCAGGCGATGGGCGGCAGCACGATCTCGTCGCTGCGCGTGACGCCAGCTGTGAAGTGGCGACAGAGTTCCAGAAACTCGCGCATCGCCGAGGTCTGGTATTTCTGCTTGTGCCAGATGAAGTAGAACTGGCGCATCAAGTCCAGCTCGGGTGTTTCCACTGCCACCAGGCTGCCTCGGCGAAAGGCATCGCGCAAGGCGAGGCGTGAAATGCATCCGATGCCCAGGCCCGATTCCACGGCGCGCTTGATGGCCTCGGTGTGCTCCAGTTCCAGGCGGATGTCCAGCTGTGCGCGGTGGTGCCGCATGGCCTGGTCGAACGTCAGGCGCGTGCCCGAGCCTTGCTCGCGCAGGATCCAGGCCTCACGGGCCAGCGTGGCGATGTCGGCGCGGCCCTGCCTGGCCAATGGATGTTGAGGGGCGCAGAACACCACCAGTTCATCCGCCACCCAAGGCTGCACCTCAAGGTCCGGATGATTGCAATCACCTTCGATCAGACCCAGGTCAATTTCGTGGTGGGCAACTTGCTGCACGATATGCACGGTATTTTGTACGTGCAGCTTCACCTGGCTTTCGGGGTGTCGCTGCATGAAGCTGCCGATCAGCAGGGTTGCCAAATAGTTGCCAATGGTGAGCGTAGCGCCCACGGCGAGGGAGCCGAAGCCTGACTTGCCGTTGAGCAGGTCCTCGATCTCCTTGGCCTGGTCCAGTAACGCCACAGCTTGTGGCAGCAACTGGTGACCCAAGGCATTGAGGCTCAGGCGCTTGCCCGCGCGGTCGAACAGCTGGCAACTGCTCTGGCGCTCAAGCTCGGTGATGGAGGTGCTGGCAGCCGACTGCGACAGCGCGAGCACGCTGGCAGCGCGTGAAACGCTCTGGTGCTGGGCGACGGCCACGAAGACCTGCAGTTGACGTAGTGTGAATCGCATATCGATATAACCGATAACACATATCTTGATAATCCAGTTAACAGATATTGTCGCTGCCCCTAAACTATCGCGCAACTCTGCGCCTCGTGCGCGCTGCGACTTTTTTCAGGAGCCCCATTAGATGAGCAACATGAACCACGAACGTGTCCTCAGTGTGCACCACTGGAACGACACGCTGTTCAGCTTCAAGTGCACCCGTGATCCGGGGCTGCGCTTCGAGAACGGTCAGTTCGTGATGATCGGCCTGCAGCAGGACTCCGGCCGTCCGCTCATGCGCGCCTACTCCATCGCCTCGCCGAACTGGGAGGAGCACCTGGAGTTCTTCAGCATCAAGGTGCCCGACGGCCCGCTGACCTCGCAGCTGCAGCACCTGAAGGAAGGCGATGAGATCATCATCAGCAAGAAGCCTACCGGTACGCTGGTGCTCGACGACCTCAACCCTGGCAAGCACTTGTACCTGCTCAGCACCGGCACTGGCCTGGCGCCGTTCATGAGCGTGATCCAGGACCCTGAAACCTACGAGCGTTTCGAGAAGGTGATCCTGGTCCACGGCGTGCGCTACGTGAACGAAGTGGCCTACCGTGAGTTCATCACCGAGCACTTGCCGCAGAACGAATTCTTCGGCGATGCTGTACGCGAAAAGCTGATCTATTACCCGACCGTTACCCGCGAGCCTTTCGAGAATCAGGGCCGTCTGACCGACCTGATGCGCAGCGGCAAGTTGTTCAGCGACATCGGCCTGCCGCCGATCAACCCGCAGGATGACCGCGCGATGATTTGCGGCAGCCCGAGCATGCTCGATGAGACCAGCGAAGTGCTGGACAGCTTCGGCCTGAAAATCTCCCCACGCATGCGCGAGCCGGGCGATTACCTGATCGAGCGAGCGTTCGTCGAGAAGTAAGGCGCGCTCAGCATGACCAGACGGTCCGTTGACCCCGCGTCAACGGACCGTTTTTTTGCCTGCTTCATCACTCAGGCCGCTATTCGACCCGCGTCTGGCCGCTGTAGACCAGCAGCTGCCTGCAACGTTTGCACAGGTACCGACGGCCTTGCCCTACCAGCGCGTGCCGCTGCGCCGTGAACGCAAACTCGCTTTGCGGGCAGGGGCAGCGGTAGAGGTAGCGGGTCACCACGCGGCGCTTGACGGCGTAGTTGTGACAGCGCGCGGGCGGTAGTTCGTAGACGCCGCGCATGATCAACTGCCACTCCTGCCCGTGGGCCTGGATACCTTCGCCGAAGACCTGGTGTGCGACCAAGTGGGCGACCTCGTGCGCCACGGTCTGGCGCAGGAAGTCTTCGTGGTTCTCGCGGTAGAGCTGCAGGTTGAAACGCAGCTTGTTTTCGTGCAGGTGAGCGACCCCGGCTTTTTGCCCGCGCAGCTTGAAACTGATCTGCGGGCGGGGGAAGGCGCGATCGAAAAACCGTTCAGCTTGCTGATAGCAGGTTTCAACGCGTTGGATGAGCAGTTCGGGCATGGGGCAATGAATCCTCTGGCGACCATTATGCCGCAGCGGCAGTGCGCTCACCCAGCCATTGGTCACACGGCGGGTTATTCGAGCGTGATCGCCCTGAAGTCTTTGTCGGAATGCCTACAGCCCAGCTGGAATTGTGCGTAAAATAGCCGGCTTTTGTCACACCTCGCGGATTCAAGCGCTATGGGCACCCTTTCGGTCAACCAGAACAAATTGCAAAAACGTCTGCGTCGTCTCGCCGGCGAAGCCATCACCGACTACAACATGATCGAGGATGGCGACAAGGTCATGGTCTGCCTGTCCGGCGGCAAGGACAGCTACACCATGCTCGATGTTCTGTTGCACCTGCAGAAGGTGGCGCCGATCTCGTTCCAGATCGTGGCGGTGAACATGGACCAGAAGCAGCCGGGCTTCCCCGAGCACGTGCTGCCGGCCTACCTCAAGGAACTGGGCGTCGAGTACCACATCGTCGAGAAGGACACTTACTCGGTGGTCAAGGAGCTGGTCCCGGAAGGCAAGACCACCTGCTCGCTCTGCTCACGCCTGCGCCGCGGTACCTTGTACACCTTCGCCGATGAAATTGGTGCCACTAAGATGGCGCTAGGCCATCATCGTGACGACATCGTCGAAACATTTTTCCTCAACATGTTCTTCAACGGTGCCCTCAAAGGCATGCCGCCAAAACTGCGTGCCGACGACGGCCGTAACGTGGTGATCCGTCCGCTGGCCTATTGCAGCGAGAAAGATATCCAGGCGTACTCGGACATGAAGGCGTTCCCGATCATCCCCTGCAACCTGTGCGGCTCGCAGGAGAACCTGCAGCGTCAGGTGGTCAAGGACATGCTGGTCGAATGGGAGCGCAAGCACCCAGGTCGTACCGAAAGCATCTTCCGCGCCCTGCAGAATGTTGCGCCGTCGCAGTTGGCCGACCGTAATCTCTTCGATTTCACCAGCCTGACGATCGATGAAAACGCCACCCCGCGTTTTCTTGACGTGGTGAACATCTGACTCATGCGTGATTATCAGTGGTTGCACGAGTTCTGCCTGAACCGCTTCGGCTCTGCCCGCGCCTTGGAGGCGGCCTTGCCGCACCCCCGTAGCCCGGAGCAGCTAAGGGCGACCAGCGCTGATCGCTACTTGTCGACCCTTGCCCTGCGTGTATTTCGCGCCGGGCTCAAGCACAGCCTGGTGGACGCCAAGTGGCCGGCCTTCGAGCAGGTGTTCTTCGGCTTCGACCCGGAAAAGGTCGTGCTGATGAGTGCCGAGCACCTTGAGCGGCTGATGCAGGACACCCGCATCATCCGGCACCTGGGCAAGCTCAAGAGCGTGCCGCGCAACGCCCAGATGGTGCTGGACATCGAAAAACAGTGGGGCAGCTTCGGCGACTTCATCGCCGATTGGCCAGTCACCGATATCGTGGGTTTGTGGAAATACCTGACCAAGCACGGCAACCAGTTGGGCGGTTTGTCCGCGCCACGTTTCCTGCGCATGGTCGGCAAGGACACCTTCGTGCCTACCGACGATATGTCGGCAGCGCTGATCGCTCAGAAGGTCATCGATAAGAAGCCCACCAGCCAGCGCGACCTGGCCCTGGTGCAGGACGCCTTCAACCAGTGGCAAGAACAAAGCGGCCGGCCGTTGTGCCAGCTGTCGGTGATGCTGGCCCACACCGTCAATCACTGAGCCGACGGGGCGGGCCCGCCCCCATCAGTTGCCTTCGCCGGCCAGGCGCCTTTGGTACTGGAACTTCCAGCGCACATACAGCAGCGCAGCCGTGAACAGCCCCAGGCTGAGCAACAGCTCAAGCCAGCCAGACAGCGCCCGGGCAGGATCGAACGCTGCCACCACCCCCTTGATGAAGTAGATGTTGACCACGAAACAGGCCCAGGCATGAGCCCGGGCGCTGGCGCTTAACATGCCTGGCAATACCAGCAGCAGTGGCAGCAGTTCGATGGCCAGGATCACGCTCACCCGCGCGCCATGCAGGTTGGCGAACCACAGGTTGTTAACCACCAGCAGCGCGATCAACCCCAGCACGAAGGCCAAGCTCAGCGCCCGCGTCACCCGCACCCGGGGTGCCAGCCATGCTTGCGCAGGCAGCGGTTTTCGCGCCTTAGCCACGCGTGGTCTCCAAAGCTTTGGCCGTGGTCGCCAGGCGTTGCCCCAAGGCGCGGCACAGGGCGATTTCGTGCTCATCGAGGTCACGCTTGCCGTCGGCGCCGGCGTGGTGGCTTGCCCCGTAAGGTGTGCCGCCGCCACGGGTCTCGATCAGGGCTGACTCGCTGTAGGGCAGGCCCAGTACCAACATGCCGTGGTGCAGCAAGGGCAGCATCATCGACAGCAGGGTGCTCTCCTGGCCACCGTGCAAGCTCGCGGTGGAGGTGAACACACCGGCGGGCTTGCCCACCAGCTCGCCGCCCAGCCACAAGGGGCTGGTACCGTCCAGAAAGTATTTGAGCGCAGCGGCCATGTTGCCGAAGCGGGTAGGGCTGCCCAGGGCCAGCCCCGAGCAGTGGCGCAGGTCGTCGAGGGTGGCGTAGGGTGCGCCACTGGTCGGCACGTCGGGCGCGACCGCCTCGCATTCGCTGGACACTGCCGGTACGGTGCGCAGGCGTGCTTCCATGCCGCCCAGCTCGATGCCACGGGCGATGTGCCGGGCCATCTCGCTGGTCGAGCCATGGCGGCTGTAGTAAAGCACCAGGATGTAAGGTTCGCTCACGGCAGGATCTCCAGGATTTTTTCGGGTGGGCGGCCGATCACGGCCTTGTCGCCGGCTACCAGAATTGGCCGCTCGATCAGCTTGGGATGGGTCGCCATGGCGTCGATCAGCTGGGCGTCGCTGAGTGTCGGGTCGGCCAGGTTCAGTTGAGCGTAGTCGTCCTCGCCCGTACGCAACAGTTGACGGGGCGGCATGCCCAGCTTGTCCAACAGCGCCTTGAGCGTGGCCACATCGGGGGGTGTTTCCAGGTAGCGCACCACGGTAGGCGCCAGGCCGCGGGCCTCGAGCAGATCCAGCGCGCCGCGGGATTTGGAGCAGCGCGGGTTATGATAGAGCGTCAGGTCAGTCATGTGGGGTCGCATCCGGCAAGGTGTGACCGGTATTCTAACCGCAGCGACTGTCCCATTTGCTCTAAAACTCGAGAAGGATTGACCCATGGCAAGGCGTCTGGCAGCAGTAATGGCCATCACCGCGAGCCTGTTGCTTGGTGGCTGCGGTGCCGATTATGGCGTGGACCAGCATGGCAACACGGTAAAGGCCGAACACCTGGATGGGCACTGGCTGGTGCTCAACTACTGGGCGGAGTGGTGCGGGCCCTGCCGCACCGAAATTCCCGAGCTCAATGCCGCTGCCAAGCAATGGGCCGCTGACGGCATCAAGGTGGTGGGGGTGAATTTCGATGGCCTGCAAGGCGCGGACCTCAAGCAGGCGGCCGACACGCTGGGCATCGGTTTCACCGTGCTGGCCCAGGACCCCGCCGAGCGCTACGACCTGCCCCGCAGCGAAGCGCTGCCGGTGACCTACATCATCGATGACAAGGGCAAGGTGCGTGAGCAGTTGCTCGGTGAGCAGACGCTCGAAGGCTTGAAGGCCAAAATCAAGGCTCTGAAACAGGGCTGACACTGGCACGGGCGGTGCGAACGGGGCCTGACCTGTCACGCCAGGCCAGGCCCCATGGGTAACGGGCTGCCTGATCAGCCCTCTTCAGGCCACAGGCGCAGCGGCTTGCCGTCGGTTGGCCACAAGCGCAGTTGCTGATCGGGCGCCAAGTCCCAGCGCGTCACCTTGCCAAGGGCCTGCAGGAAGCGTTTTTCCTGTTCCATCAAGGCCGGTGCACACAGCTTGCGGGTGCTGCCGACGCTGCCAAAACTCAAGCGCCCGCCGTCGAGGGTGTAGGCCGCGAACCAGTGATTGCAGCCTGCATTGCCGTAGGCGCGCCCGTCGCTGCCCAGGGTCATGCTCAAGTGGCTGTCGTCGAGCAGGGGGCGCTCCCCGATCCACTCCAGTACGTAGCTGCGGTCTTGCTGCAGGTCCGAAGGGGCTGTCGCGCAGCCAAGCAGGCCGGTGACGATCAGTGCGCTGGTGAGCAGGTGTTTCATTGTGCAGGCTCCTGGCAACGGGGGCAGAGGTGCCGGGCGTCCTGGCTTGCCCAGCCCAGTTCGGCGATGCGGGCGTTGGCTGCAGGCTGACGCGCTGCTTTGCCCAGCTTGGCATCGACCGCAAATTCGAAATCCAGTACCGCATCGCAGCTGTCGCACGCCACTTGCCAGGCCAGAATCTCCAGTTCGTGGAAGACCGGCCCGTTGGCCACGGCAACCCACTGTCCAAGCGGGTTGATCAGGTGCCGGACGCTGTCCACGGTCAGGCGCATGGTCAAGTCCTTGCTGCCCTTGAGGGTGACCAGCAGGGTATCGCCCTTGTGCATCGAGCCGCCGTTGCCTGTGACCTGGTAGCGACCAGGCACCAGGGCGCGGCATTCGATCAGCGTGTGCTGCGGGTTGAAGAGGGTGTAACGAAAATCGTGTTCGACCATGGGTCCTCCCTAAATGCCGCGTATCCTAGCATTAACCGGTCACCAGGTTCTGCGCCCTGCCTGCCGCCCAGCAGGCAATGTTCTCGAGGGTCGTCTGGGCAATGGCCTGCAAGGCCTCGTGGGTGAGGAAGGCTTGATGGGCAGTCACGATCACATTGGGGAATGTCAGCAGGCGCGCCAGCACATCGTCCTGCAGGGGCAGGTCCGAACGGTCTTCGAAGAACACTTTGGCTTCTTCTTCGTAGACGTCCAGGCCCAGGTAGCCCAGCTGGCCGCTCTTGAGCGCATCGAGCAATGCCGGCGTATCGACCAGCGCCCCGCGCCCGGTATTGATGAGCATGGCGCCAGGTTGCAGGTGCGCCAGGCTCTGCGCATCGATCAGGTGCCGGGTGCCTGGCGTCAACGGGCAGTGCAGGCTGATGATGCGTGCCTGGCCCAGCAACGCTGGCAAACTCATGTAGCGCACGCCCAAGGCCTCAAGCTGCGGGTCGGGGCAGGGGTCGTAAGCCAGCAGTTGGCAGCCGAAGCCAGCCATGATGCGCGCGAAGGCCGCGCCGATCTGGCCGGTGCCGACCACCCCGACGGTCTTGCCATGCAAGTCGAAACCGGTCAGGCCGTGCAAGGTGAAGTCGCCTTCCCGTGTGCGGTTGTAGGCCCGATGCAAGCGCCGATTGAGCGCCAGTATCAGCGCCACGGCGTGCTCGGCCACGGCTTGGGGCGAGTAGGCCGGCACGCGCACCACGTCTATCCCCAGTCGCTTGGCCGCAGCCAGGTCGACATGGTTGTACCCCGCCGAACGCAACGCCACCAGGCGCGTACCACCGCGCGCCAGGCATTGCAGCACCGTCGCGTCGAGCTCGTCGTTGATGAAGGGGCAGACCACATCAAAGCCCTGGGCCAGCGGCGCGGTATCGGCTGTAAGTCGGGCGGACTGAAAGTGCAGTGCCACGCCGCCGCCTAGGGCGGCCTGGGTGAAACTCTCCTGGTCATAGTGCTGACTGCTGAAGAGCAGGGCGCGCATGGTGGCTCCTTGTGCATGGGCACTGGTCGGTGGAAAGGGCGGGTGCCTTCAAATACTCAGCCTGGCCTCGGCTGCCAGCCGGCTGATCGCGTTGTCCAGTTCATCGAGCGCCTCCCCAGCCAAGGGGCTGTCCTGTTTGAGCAGGGTTTCGCTGCGTTGGCAGGCGGCACGTAGTTGAGGTACACCGCAGTAGCGAGAAGCGCCGTTGAGCCGGTGCACCTGCTCGATGAGCGTATGACGGTCATGCGCTTCACGCGCACCCAGAATGGCGGCGCGGTCATCTTCCAGCGAGGCCAGCAGCATGCTCAGCATGTCGGCGGCCAGATCGGCTTTGCCTGCCGCCAGGCGCAGGCCTTCGTCATGGTCAAGCACCTTCAACTCGTCAGGCCCGGTGGGCAGGCCCGACGGCATCTGCGGCGACGGGCCAAGGCTCAGGCCGGTCCACTTCATCACCACCTGTGCCAGCTGCCGCTCGCTGATCGGCTTGGTCAGGTAGTCGTCCATGCCGCCATGGAGCAAGGCGCGTTTTTCATTGGCCATTGCGTGGGCGGTCAGCGCAACGATCGGCAACGGGTTGCCGCTCTGGGTGTTTTCCCAGAGGCGAATCTGTTCGGTACAGGCGCGTCCGTCCATGCCAGGCATCTGCACGTCCATCAGTACCAGGTCGAACGGTTCGCTCTGCACGGCCTGTACCGCCGCGTAACCATTGTCGACAGCCGTCACCCGGGCGCCCAGGTCTTCCAGCAAGGTCTGCACCAGCAAGAGATTGGCCGCATTGTCATCCACGCACAGCACCTTTGGCTGGCGCTGCTGGCCCGCCATGGCGCTGACCTCGCCCTGCAACCGGCGGGGCTGGACCATTTCCAGCAGCAGGCGGCGCAGCTTGCGTGTGCAGGATGGCTTGGACAACAGCTGACCGTGGCCATTGGACAGGTAAGGGTGATAGAGCGCCTGTTCGGTGGTGGGGCACAGCACCACGCACTGGCAATGATGCCGCTCCAGGTGCTGGTAGTACTGGCCCAGTTGTTCGGGCGCCAGGGAGCCCACGTTGGCACCCAGCACGGCGAAGTCGAACGGCTGCCCCGCCTGGCTGGCAGCTTGCACCGCCTGCACCAGTTGCTCGTAGGAGGTAAAGACACAGACGCTCAGGCCGCAGTCCTGCAATTGGTGCTCCAGAGCCTGTCGCGCCAGTTCGTGGCCATCGACGATGGCGGCGCGACGCCCGAGCAAGGGCTGCAAAGGGAGCTCCTCGGCATCGTCGTGCGCCTTGGGCAGGTTCAAGCTGATCCAGAATTGCGAGCCCTCGCCAGGGGTACTGTCGACGCCGATCTCGCCACCCATCTGCTCGATCAGGCGCTTGGAGATCACCAGCCCCAGGCCAGTGCCACCTGGCTGGCGGGCCAGGGAGTTGTCAGCTTGGCTGAAGGCCTGGAACAGCGTACGTACGTCTTGAGGCGACAGGCCGATGCCGGTGTCCTGGACACTGATGCGCAACTGGGCGCTGTCCTCGTGCTCGTCCTCGAGCATGGCACGCACGACGATGGTGCCTTCGCGGGTGAACTTGATCGCGTTGCTGACCAGGTTGGTGAGGATCTGCTTGAGCCGCAGCGGGTCACCGATCAGCGAGGAGGGCGTATCGCGGTAGATCAGGCACAGCAGCTCAAGCTGCTTGGCATGGGCCGCCGGCGCCAGGATGGTCAAGGTGTCCTGGATCAGGTCGCGCAGGTTGAAGGGGATGCTGTCGAGCACCAGCTTGCCCGCCTCGATCTTGGAGAAATCGAGAATCTCGTTGATGATCCCGAGCAAGTTGTCAGCTGACTTCTCGATGGTGTTCAGGTAGTCCACCTGGCGTGGCATCAGCTCGCTTTTCTGCAGCAGGTGGGTAAAGCCCAGAATGCCGTTGAGCGGCGTGCGGATTTCATGGCTCATGTTGGCCAGAAATTCCGACTTGATCCGACTGGCTTCCAGGGCCTCCTTGCGGGCCATGTCCAGCTCGATGTTCTGGATCTCGATGGTTTCAAGGTTTTGCCGGACGTCTTCGGTGGCCTGGTCGATGCTGTGCTGCAGCTCTTCGTGGGCACTGTGCAGGGTCTCGGCCATGCGGTTGATGCCGTGGGCCAGTTCGTCCAGCTCGTGACTGCCCATGGCCGGCAGGCGTTCCTCCAGGTGGCCGTCCTTGAGCTGGTTGACGGCATGCTTGATGCGCTCGATCGGGGTGTTGATGGCACGGCTCATGCGCAGGGCCAGCAGCCCGCTGACCACCAAACAGGCCAGGATCAGGAGCAGCGTGGTGAAGAGGTTGCGGTAGCCGCGCAGCAAGGTGCCGTCATGGGACAGTTCGATTTCCACCCAGCCCAGCAAGCGTTCGGCTTCGGCAGGCACGGCGTCGGTGGCCAGGTCGCGGTGGTGGCCGAACACCGGCATCAGGTAGCGAGTGGCATCGTTGCCACTGCGTTGTAGCAACTGGGTGCCGCTGCCGCCGCTGGGCGGTTGGTTGAGCATGCTCGGGCCGGCATGGGCCAGCCGACTACGGTCCGGTGTCAGGAAGGCGACGGCGCGTACGTCGGCCTGTTCGAGGGTCTGCGCGGCAATGCGCTCCAGTTGTGCAGGCGCCTTGCGGGCCATGGCCGGGGCTGCCAGCGGCGCCAGCTGCTCGGCCAGCATCTTGCCCCGTTGCAGCAATTGCTTGCGCAGGTCGCTCTGTTGCAGCCAGGTGAAATAGCTGCCCAGTACCAAGGCCATCAATCCGGCTGGCAGCAGCGCCAGCAACAGCACACGGCTGCGAATTCCCAAACGGTCGAGCACACTCGCCTCCTGTCAATGTGCCTGGATGCCGCCTTGCAAGGCGGCCAAGCGGGGACGTTACTCCGCCTCGCCAGCCATTGCACGAGTTAACTCCGTGCGCATGGGCAGCCTGCGCATTGGCATGGGTCTACAGGGCCTGCGCAGTGCGTGGGCAAGGCATTGCACAGGCTTTATAGCTTGCAGCTATATGCACCTCAGATTGCGTGATATGGCGAAGCAGGGTTTGCCGGTATGATGGTCGCCCCTGCCGTCCGGATTGTGAAAGACACCATGACCTTGCAGTATCCAACCATCGCCGATTGCGTCGGCAATACGCCCCTGGTTCGCCTGCAGCGCCTGGCTGGCCAGACCAGCAATACCTTGCTGCTCAAGCTCGAGGGCAACAATCCTGCCGGCTCGGTCAAGGATCGCCCCGCGCTGTCGATGATCGCCCGTGCAGAATCGCGCGGTCAGATCAAACCCGGCGATACGCTGATCGAAGCCACCTCCGGCAACACCGGCATCGCCTTGGCCATGGCGGCGGCAATCAAGGGTTACAAGATGATCCTGATCATGCCCGACAACTCCACGGCCGAACGCAAGGCGGCGATGGCAGCCTACGGCGCCGAGCTGATCCTGGTGACCAAGGAAGAGGGCATGGAAGGGGCCCGCGACCTGGCCCAGCAGCTGGAAGCCGATGGCCGTGGCGTGGTGCTCGACCAGTTCGCCAACGGTGACAACCCGATTGCGCACTACACCAGTACCGGCCCGGAAATCTGGCAGCAGACCCAGGGACGCGTTACCCACTTCATCAGTTCGATGGGCACTACCGGGACCATCATGGGGTGCTCGCAGTACCTCAAGGAGCAGAACCCTGCGGTGCAGATCGTCGGCTTGCAGCCGATGGAAGGCGCGGCCATTCCGGGTATTCGCCGCTGGCCCCAGGAATACCTGCCAAAAATCTTCGACGCAGCCCGGGTCGATCGCATCGTCGACATGTCCCAGGACGAGGCCGAGCAGACCATGCGCAGGCTTGCTCGTGAAGAGGGCATTTTCTGCGGCGTGTCTTCCGGTGGTGCAGTCGCCGCCATGCTGCGCCTGTCCCGGGAGGTGGAAAATGCCACGTTGGTGGCCATCATCTGCGACCGCGGCGACCGCTACCTGTCCACTGGCCTGTTCGATCCGAGCTAAATGTCCAAGAAGAAAACCAACAGCGGCCTGCGCTTTCAGCCAGCCGGTGGCAATCGTAGTCCCCAGGTTCCCGTGGGCAAGAAGCAACGCCTGGTCGTCGAGCGCCTGTCAGGGGACGGTCGCGGTATTGCCTTCCATGAAGGGCGCACCTGGTTCGTCACCGGCGCCCTGGCAGGCGAGGAGGTCGAGTCGAGGGTGCTCAATGCCCGTGGCAAAGTGGTCGAGGCGCGGCTGGAGCGGGTGCTCCAGGCCAGTCCCGAGCGCCGCGAAGCCCCGTGCAAGTACTACGGCCAGTGCGGGGGGTGCAACCTTCAGCACCTGCCCCACGAGGCCCAGCTAGCGCTCAAACAGCGCACCCTGGCCGAGCAACTGCAACGGGTGGCCGGTGTGCAGCCCGAGCAGTGGGCCGCGCCCTTGACCGGGGCCGCTTTCGGCTACCGTCGTCGCGCCCGTGTGGCCGTGCGCTGGGACCCCAAGACCCGCCAGTTGGCCGTCGGCTTCAGGGCGCAGGCCAGTCAGGACATCGTTGCCATCGATGATTGCCTGGTGCTGGTACAGCCCTTGCAGTCGATCCTGCGTCACTTGCCTACGGTGCTGCGCTCGTTGGTCAAGCCCCAGGCCCTGGGCCATGTGGAACTGTTCAGCGGGACGGCCGAGGCGGTGCTGGTGCGTCATGTCGCGCCGTTGCCGCCCGACGATGTAGCGCGCTTGCAGGCGTTCTGCGCCGAGGCCAACGCGCAGCTGTGGTTGCAGGGTGAAGGCGAGCCGCAGCCGGTGGATGCCACTGGGCGGTTGGGTTTCGTCCTGGCGCCTTGGCAGCTGCAGCTGGACTGGCGCCCCGGCGACTTCGTGCAGGTCAATGCCCAGGTCAATACCGCCATGATCGAGCAGGCCCTGGCCTGGCTCGCTCCGCAGCCCGGAGAGCGGGTACTGGACTTGTTCTGCGGCCTGGGCAATTTTGCCTTGCCGCTGGCACGGCACGCTCGTGAGGTGGTGGCGGTAGAGGGCGTGCAGGCCATGGTCGATCGCGCGGCGGCCAACGCCCGCGGCAACGATGTGCATAACGCGCAGTTTTTTCAGGCCGATTTATCGCAGCCGTTGACGGGCATGGAATGGGCCGCCGAGGGCTTTTCTGCGGTACTCTTGGACCCACCGCGCGACGGTGCATGGGAGGTGGTGCAAGGCATCGCCCGTCTTGGGGCCAAGCGGCTGGTCTATGTATCGTGCAACCCGGCCACGCTGGCGCGAGACGCCCAAGTGCTGGTCGGGCAGGGGTACCGGTTAACAAGGGCCGGGATTCTCGACATGTTTCCTCAAACGGCGCATGTCGAAGCCATGGCGTTATTCGAAGTGGGCTAGCCAGCTGGCCCCTTGGTGCGGCTTCCAGGGAATGGCAGCCGTGCGGTGATTGCCAGTGCACCCGCAGGGTGCGCTGTATGGAAAGGTAAAACAAAGATGGTACAGGTGAGAGTGCACCAGCCGGTCAATACCGACGGCAGTATCAATCTCGAAGCGTGGTTGGACCATGTGGTCAGCGTCGATTCGGCGCTCGACCGCGCAGCGCTCAAAGAGGCCTGCGAGTTTGCCCAGGAAGTCGAGAAGAAGGGCAACCCGGCCAAGCATTCCTGGGCCGATGGTACGTCGAGCTATCAGGCAGGGCTTGAGATCGCCGAGATCCTCGCGGACCTCAAGCTTGACCAGGACTCCCTGGTAGCGGCGGTCATCTACCGCGCTGTGCGAGAAGGCAAGGTCACCCTGGCCGAAGTCAGCCAGCGCTTCGGGCCGGTCGTGTCCAAGCTGATCGATGGCGTGCTGCGCATGGCTGCGATCAGTGCCAGCCTCAGCCCCCGCCAGTCGCTGGTGCTCGGCTCCCAGGCGCAGGTCGAGAACCTGCGCAAGATGCTGGTGGCGATGGTCGACGACGTTCGCGTGGCGTTGATCAAGCTGGCCGAACGCACCTGTGCCATTCGGGCGGTCAAGTCCGCTGACGACGAGAAGCGCCTGCGGGTGGCGCGGGAAGTGTTCGACATCTACGCCCCCCTGGCCCACCGTCTGGGTATCGGGCATATCAAGTGGGAACTGGAAGACCTGTCGTTCCGCTACCTCGAGCCCGAGCAGTACAAGCAGATCGCCAAGCTGTTGCACGAGCGCCGCCTGGACCGTGAACGCTTCATCAGCGATGTCATGAACCAGTTGCAGAACGAACTGCTGGCCACCGGGGTGAAGGCGGACATCAGTGGCCGCGCCAAGCACATCTACTCGATCTGGCGCAAGATGCAGCGCAAGGGCCTGGAATTCAGCCAGATCTACGACGTGCGCGCCGTGCGGGTTCTGGTCCCCGAGATACGCGACTGCTACACCGCCCTGGGTATCGTGCACACCTTGTGGCGTCACATCCCCAAGGAATTCGACGACTACATCGCCAACCCCAAGGAAAACGGCTACCGCTCCCTGCACACGGCTGTGATCGGCCCGGAAGGCAAGGTGCTGGAAGTGCAGATCCGCACCCACGGCATGCACGAGGAAGCGGAGCTTGGCGTCTGTGCCCACTGGCGATACAAGGGCACCGACGTCAAGCCCAGCTCAAACCACTACGAAGAAAAGATTTCCTGGCTGCGCCAGGTACTGGAGTGGCATGAAGAACTGGGCGACATCGGGGGGCTGGCCGAGCAACTGCGGGTCGACATCGAGCCCGACCGGGTGTACGTATTCACCCCGGACGGTCACGCCATCGACCTGCCAAAAGGGGCGACGCCCCTGGACTTCGCCTACCGGGTACACACCGAGATCGGCCACAACTGCCGGGGTGCCAAGATCAACGGGCGCATCGTGCCGCTCAACTACAGCCTGCAGACTGGCGAGCAGGTCGAAATCATCACCAGCAAGCATGGCAACCCGAGCCGTGACTGGCTGAACTCGAACCTGGGCTATGTCACCACCTCGCGCGCGCGGGCCAAGATCGTGCACTGGTTCAAGCTGCAGGCGCGCGACCAGAACGTTGCCGCCGGCAAGACGCTGCTCGAACGCGAGCTCAGCCGGTTGGGCCTGCCGCAGGTCGACTTCGAGCGCCTGGCCGAGAAGACCAACGTCAAGACGGCCGAGGACATGTTTGCGTCCCTGGGGGCTGGGGACCTGCGCCTGGCGCACCTGGTCAACGCGGCGCAACAGCTGCTGGAGCCTGAGCGCATCGAGCAGATCGAACTGGTGCCGCGCAAGCCCAGTGGGCCGCGTGGGGGTAAGCGTGGCGACATCCAGATCCAGGGCGTGGGCAACCTGCTGACGCAGATGGCCGGTTGCTGCCAGCCCTTGCCTGGCGATGCCATCGTCGGCTACATCACTCAGGGGCGCGGGGTGAGCATCCACCGCCAGGATTGCGCCTCGGTGTTGCAGCTGGCCGGCAAAGAGCCAGAGCGCATGATCCAGGTCAGCTGGGGGCCGATACCGGTACAGACCTATCCGGTCGATATCGTCATCCGTGCCTATGACCGCCCCGGTTTGCTGCGCGATGTCTCCCAGGTGCTGCTCAACGAGAAGATCAACGTGCTGGCGGTCAACACCCGCTCGAACAAGGAAGACAACACGGCGCTGATGTCGCTGACCATCGAGATTCCCGGTTTGGACGCCCTTGGGCGCTTGCTGGGGCGTATCTCGCAGTTGCCGAACATCATCGAGACACGGCGTAATCGTACGCCCTGAACCACGTGTGCACGATTTGCGGGTAGACCGCCTCACCTGTGGGGCCGGTTTGCCCGCCAAGCCCGACCGTCAAGGACTTGCCTGAATGACCTACACCCTCCAGGACCTGCTTCACCTCATGGCTCGCTTGCGCGACCCGCACTACGGCTGCCCCTGGGACCTGAAGCAGGACTATGCCAGCATCGTCCCGCACACCCTCGAAGAAGCTTACGAGGTGGCGGACACCATCGAACGCGGCGATTTCGAGGACTTGCAAGGCGAGTTGGGTGATCTGCTGTTCCAGGTGGTCTACTACAGCCAGCTTGCTCGGGAGGAGGGCCGTTTCGCGTTCGACGGCGTGGTGGATGGCATCACCCGCAAGCTTATTCGTCGCCACCCGCATGTCTTTCCGACCGGGGACCTGTATGCGCCGCTGGAGACGCCCAGCCTGAGCGATGCGCAGGTCAAGTCACGCTGGGAAGAAATCAAGGCGCAGGAGCGGGCGCAAAAAAGCCGACCAGAGCAGCTGTCGTTGCTCGACGATGTGCCGACGGCATTGCCTGCCTTGTCCCGGGCGGCCAAACTGCAAAAACGTGCGGCCACCGTCGGTTTCGACTGGCCCGAGGCCTTGCCGGTTGTGGACAAGGTGCGTGAGGAACTCGGCGAAGTGTTGCAGGCCATGGCCGACGGGGACAACGATGCGCTGGAAGACGAAGTAGGCGATTTGCTGTTCGCGGTGGTCAACCTGGCGCGTCACTTGAAACATGACCCTGAAAACGCCTTGCGCCGAGCCAATCGCAAGTTCGAGCGACGTTTTCGCTTTATCGAGCAGGCGTTGCGTGACAGCGGCACTGCCATTGAAGATTGTAACCTTGATGCGCTGGACACCCTTTGGGGTGAAGCCAAGCGTCAGGAAAAGAACCTGCCCAGCTGCGGCTGAGCTGTTGCATAAGTGAGTGAACATTCATGAGCCTTTCCCTTCGCGACCAATTGCTCAAAGCCGGGCTGGTCAACCAGAAACAGGTTTCTCAGGCCAACAAGGCTGAAAAGAAACAGAAGCGCCTGGAGCACAAAGGCCAGGTCGACGTGGACGATACCCAGCAGCGGCTGGCCAAGGAAGCCATGGCTGAAAAGGCCAAGCGTGATCAGGCGCTCAACCGTGAACAGCAGGAAAAAGCCGAAAAGAAGGCACGCGCCGCGCAGATCAAGCAACTGATCGAAGCGACCCGCCTGCCCAAGCTCACGACCGAGGATTACTACAACTTCGTCGACGACAAAAAGGTCAAACGTATCGCGGTCAACGCCCTGATGCGCAGCAAGTTGAGCAATGGTGCGCTGGCGGTGGTGTCCTACGGGGGCGGCTATGAGGTCATTCCCCGCGAGGCTGCCGTCAAGATTCAGGAACGCGACCCGGGCCGGGTATTACTGCTCAATACCCATGTCGAGGAAGCCGATGACGACGATCCGTATGCGGCGTACAAGATCCCTGACGATCTGATGTGGTAACGCTGCAAGGCCCTGTCTGATCGTGAATCGGTTAGGCAGGGCCGCATTGTGTGCGCTGGGCCGCGAGGCGGCCCCTGGCACCACGACGACTATTCACGTCATGGTTTTTCTGAAGATCGCTGTCACTGCGGCGTGCGCTGCTTTTCCAGGTCTTCCAGTTCGACACGGTACTGTTGCGCCTCGTGCTCGTTGTGGAACATCCCGACCAACTGGCCCTGCTGGTGCACATCCCAGATCCGCACGCCTGCGGCCAGGCCTTCGTGGGACATTTTCGATTCGTCGCGTTCGGTCACTTGAACTGTCATCGTTAAACTCCACTTTTTCGGGTTGGGTGCGACAGTCTGTCGCACGCCTTATTTATAGAGTTTGTTAGCAGCCTAAGTAAATAAAACGGTCATGAAACAAGTTTCATGTAGCCATGGCATGCCCTGGCGCGACTGCCTTATGCCCGGCCAAAGAAAAGCCCCGCACAGGGCGGGGCTTTGCGTTGATTACGGCTAAACGCCGACAACCTCGAACGTTAGTTACCTTTGACCGACTTGCCATCGACCGTGCCGTCCTGCAGGACGATCACGTATTCCTTGCCATCGGTTTCCACTTGGCGCAATTGCACCAGCAGGTAGTCCCAGTTCTTGGCAAACCATAGCTCGGTGATGCGCTTGCTCTGGCTTGGATCACGCACACGTTCGACCTTGACGGCATCCACCTGGCCGGTCTTGGTGGTGACTTTTTCGGTGCCCAGCACGCGGAAGTCATAGGTATCGATCTCGTCACCATCGACCACCTGATAAGTCATGCTCTTCTTGCCTGCGGCGACATCGTGCTGCAGCGCCAGTTGATAGGACGACTTGTCGAGCACCCCACGGTTGAGCGGCAGGGTGATGGCATCGCCACGGTCGCTGCCGGTCACTTTCTTGGCAGCCCAATCGAAGTTCAAGTCGACCTTCTTGGCCTTGCCAAGACCGCCGCGCTCGAAGTGGTAACGCTGCGGCAGCAAGGTATCGTTTTCCAGGCGCAACGAGCTTTGCTCGGTCAGGCTGGCGATCATCATTGACGCCTTGAAGTTCAGGTCCCAAGTACCATCGGCATTCTTGACCAGGCTACGTTCGGCGGTGCCGCTCATGGGCAGTTGCTTCCAGTCGGCGGTGTAGCTGGCCGAGAACGGCTTCAGGTCTGCTGCCTGGAGGGGCAGGGCAAGCACGGCAAGAGCCAAGAGCAGGGCGCGACGCATAGTATCTCCTAGGATCGAATCAAATGACCGCTGGCCGACAGGGGCTGGCCATCCAGTAATGCACCTTGTTCGCCAAGACGCAAGCGGCCGTTGGCGAACCAGTGAACAGCCATTGGGTAGATGACGTGTTCCTGTGCGTGAACCCGCTGAGCCAGGCTTTGGACCGTGTCATCGGGTGCCACCGGCACGACAGCCTGTACGACCAACGGGCCCCCATCGAGTTCCTCGGTGACGAAATGGACACTGCACCCATGCTCGGCATCCCCTGCTTCCAGGGCGCGTCGATGGGTGTGCAACCCTTTGTAGCGAGGCAGCAGCGAAGGATGGATGTTGAGCAGGCGACCCTGGTAGTGGCGCACGAAGCCGCCACTGAGGATACGCATGAAACCCGCCAGCACCACCAGGTCCGGGGCGAACCCATCGATACACGCCACCAGGGCCGCATCGAAGGCTTCGCGGCCTTCGAATTCGGTATGGTCGAGTACTGCGGTTTCGATACCGGCAGCGGCTGCGCGCTGCAGGCCGTAGGCATCGGCGCGGTTGGAGATGACCGCGCCGATGCGCACGGAGCTGTCCGGGATGGCGCTGCTGTCGATCAGCGCTTGCAGGTTGCTGCCGGAACCCGACAGCAGTACCACGACATTACAGGGCTTGCTCGGCATCAGTGTGCCTTGAGGTTCTGCAACTCGACCTGAGCAGCGCCCTCTGCGGCCTCGGTGATATGGCCGATGACCCAAGGCTGTTCGCCGGCGTTGCGCAGTTCGCTCAGGGCAGTTTCGACCTGGTCCTGGCCTACGCAGATCACCATGCCCACGCCGCAGTTGAGTACGCGGTGCATTTCATGCTCGTCGACGTTGCCCTTTTCCTGCAGGAAATCGAAGACGGCTGGGCGCTGCCAGCTGGCCACGTCGATGACCGCCTGGGCATTGGCCGGCAATACGCGCGGGATGTTGTCCAGCAGGCCGCCACCGGTGATGTGGGCCATGGCCTTGACTGCGCCAGTGTTCTTGATCAGTTGCAGCAGCGGCTTGACGTAGATGCGCGTTGGCGCCATCAGCAGGTCGGTCAGTGGCTGGCCGTCGAGCTGGGTGCTTTCGACGTCGGTGCCCGAGACTTCGAGGATCTTGCGGATCAACGAGTAACCGTTGGAGTGCGGGCCCGAGGATGGCAGAGCGATGAGCGCATCACCGGTGGCCACGCGCGAGCCGTCGATGATCTCGGCCTTTTCCACTACACCTACGCAGAAGCCCGCCAGGTCGTAGTCCTCACCTTCGTACATGCCCGGCATCTCGGCGGTTTCGCCACCAACCAGCGAGCAGCCCGCCAGTTCGCAACCTGCGCCGATACCGGTGACCACGGTAGCCGCCACGTCCACGTTCAGCTTGCCAGTGGCGTAGTAATCCAGGAAGAACAGCGGTTCGGCGCCGCAAACTACCAGGTCGTTCACGCACATGGCGACCAGGTCCTGGCCGATGCTGTCGTGCTTGTTCAGGTTCAGCGCCAGGCGCAGCTTGGTGCCCACGCCGTCGGTGCCGGAGACCAGCACCGGCTGCTTGTAGCCGGCCGGGATCTCGCAAAGGGCGCCAAAGCCGCCCAGGCCACCCATGACTTCAGGGCGTGCGGTGCGTTTTGCCACGCCCTTGATGCGTTCGACCAGTGCTTCGCCGGCGTCGATGTCTACACCGGCGTCCTTGTAGCTCAGGGAGGGTTGCTTGCTCATTGATCCAGGCCTTTAGGAGGGAGGGATTCGTAAAAACGACCCTGACGGCAAGGGCCGGCAGCCATGCAGCGGCTAACCGTGACATCAGTGGTCTGTGAAGGCGCGCGATTTTATCAGGGTTGCCGGGCAGCGGCCATCCTCCGGCCGACGGGCAGGTGAATTTAGGGCCCTTGCCCCTGCAAGATCGCCAGAAGCCTGGCCTTGCCGGTGCTACCTTTAACCGTGCCGCTTGAGGTGTGAGCGCTGAAGCTTGAAACTCGCCGTTCCAGATCACAAGGACACAACGATGCGCTTCTTCACTACTTGGGTCATGGGATGTCTGGCGTTGATCGCAGGCGCGGCCCAGGCCGAAAACGTCTCCGGCCTCTATCAGGTACGCGAGCCAGTGGCCGGGCAGGGCGCCGAGGCGCGTGCGGCGGCGACCAGCCAGGCCTTCGACACCTTGGTGCTGCGCCTGACCGGCGACTCCAAGGCCGTGCAGAGCCCGGCGCTGGCCGCACTGCGCAAGGACCCGCAACCGATCGTCAACCAGGTGGGCAGCGACGCTGGCCCGCCCGAAACCGTGCGGGTCGAGTTCGACCCCGGTAGCACCGAACGTGCCCTGCGCAAGGCGGGCCTTAGTCTGTGGGGCAGCAATCGCCCGTCGATTCTGGGTTGGTGGCTCGTCGAGAGCGTTGACGGCACCAGCTTGGTAGGGGACGGCCAGCCCAGCGCCCAGCCGTTGCGGCGCGCGGCCCGTCACCGGGGCTTGCCGCTGCGCCTGCCTCTGGCCGATCTGCAAGAGCAATTGGTGGCCGATGCCAAGCATATCGACGCCAAGGACCCGGGGCCGCTGCGTGAAGTCTCCCAGCGCTACGGCGCCGATGCTCTGCTGGCTGTGCACGCCCAGCAGGTCGACGGCAAATGGCAAGGTAAATGGCAATTGTGGCTGGGCGGTGAGCGCGAGCAGGGCAGCGCCGAAGGAGCGGACCCGGCAGCGCTGGCCGACGCCGTGATGCTTGCGGTGAGTACGCGGCTGGCACCGCGTTACGTGACGCGACCCGGGGCCGGTGGCCAAGTGCAGATGCAGGTCCAGGGCATGAACCTGCCGCGCTACGCTGAGCTGGCCCGGGTTCTGGAGTCCTACGGCGCGCAGTTGAAGCGGGTCGACGGCGACGTGCTGACCTATTCGGTCACCGCCAGCCGCGAACAACTACGGGCTCAGCTGGCATTGGCCAAGCTCAGGGAAGTCCCGGCCGAGCAGATACCTGCGCCGCAGGTGACCCCTGGGCCAGTGGGTACATCCCCAGACGAGCCACCAGTGTCGCCTGCGGCTGGTGCCGAAACGTTCGATGGCTTGCGCTTTGGTTGGTAAGAGGGTCGTTCATGACTGACATGCGTCGTTGGATCTGGCTGGGCGTGGCATTGATCGTCATCGCCCTGCTTTATAGCCTGCACAACATTCTCACACCTTTTCTGGTCGGCATTCTGCTGGCGTATCTGGCCGACCCGCTGGTCGATCGCCTGGAGCGCCTGGGGTTGTCACGGACCTGGGGCGTAGTGGTGGTGTTCGGGCTGTTCACGTTGCTGATGCTTGCACTGTTGCTCGTGCTCATCCCCATGCTGGCCAAGCAGTTGGTGCGCCTGTATGCGCTGGCGCCGCAAGTGCTTGACTGGCTCGAACACGTCGCCTTGCCTTGGGTGCAGGGGCGCCTGGGCCTTGCCGACGGGTTCTGGAAATTCGACAAGATCAAGGCGGCCATCGGCGCTCACATGGGGCAGACCACCGATATCGTCAGCATGCTCTTGTCCCAGGCAACGGCCTCCAGCCTGGCGTTGATGGCCTGGGTGGCCAACATGGTGCTGATCCCCGTGGTGGGGTTCTACCTGTTGCGTGACTGGGACTTGATGATGGCCAAGTTGCGCAGCTTGTTGCCGCGGCAGAGCGAGCCGAAAGTCGTCGAGCTGGCCAGCGAGTGCCACGAGGTGCTGGGTGCGTTCGTGCGTGGGCAACTGCTGGTGATGGTCGCGTTGGGCATCATCTACTCGGCAGGCTTGATGCTGGTCGGGCTTGAACTGGGGTTGTTGATCGGCATGCTGGCCGGTCTGGCGGCCATCGTCCCCTACATGGGCTTCATCATTGGCATCGGCGCGGCGCTGGTGGCAGGACTGTTTCAGTTCGGTGGCGATCTGTATCCCATGCTCGGCATCGTTGCGGTCTTCATGGTCGGTCAGGCACTCGAGGGCATGGTGCTGACACCGCTACTGGTAGGCGACCGGATCGGTTTGCACCCTGTGGCGGTGATCTTCGCCATCCTGGCCGGCGGTGAGCTGTTCGGTTTCACGGGCGTGCTGCTCGCGTTGCCGGTGGCGGCGGTCATCATGGTGCTGCTGCGCCACGTGCACGGCTTGTACAAGGAGTCGGACATGTATGCAGGGGATGCTCCAGTCCCAGTCCCCCTCGATCCCCCCGCACCCGATCAGCCGTGACAGGGCGGCAGGTGAGTCTCGGGTTGGCGCTGGGAGAGTGCAACCCATTGATTTTGCTTGGACTCTGCAGCGGCGTCATTGTGCACCCCGCTTGGCAGGTATAGACTTTGCAGATTGTCCACAAAAGGCCCCCTGCGGTCCTGTCGACCGCCCGCGAGCATGAAACCACCGATCCAGTTGCCCCTGGGTGTGCGCCTGCGCGACGACGCCACCTTCATCAACTACTATCCGGGCGCCAATGCCGCTGCGTTGGGGTATGTCGAGCGGCTTTGCGAAGCCGACGCCGGCTGGACCGAGAGCCTCATCTACCTGTGGGGCAAACAAGGCGTGGGCCGCACGCATCTGCTGCAAGCAGCCACCCATCGCTTCCAGCAACGGGGCGAGCCTGCCGTCTACCTGCCCTTGGCGCAGCTGCTCGAACGCGGTACCGGTCTTCTAGACTACCTGGCCCAGTACGAACTGGTGTGCATCGATGACCTGCACGTCATCGCCGGCAAGCCGGACTGGGAGGAGGCCATGTTCCACCTGTTCAATCGCTTGCGCGACAGTGGCCGTCGGCTGCTGCTGGCAGCATCCGCTTCCCCGCGGGAATTGCCGGTGAAGCTGCCTGACCTGAAATCCCGCCTCACCCTTGCCCTGGTGTTCCAGATGCGCGGGCTGTCCGACGAAGACAAGCTACGTGCCTTGCAATTGCGGGCATCCAGGCGCGGCCTGCACCTGACCGACGAAGTGGGTCACTTCATCCTTACCCGCGGCGCGCGCAGCATGAGTGCGCTGTTCGATCTGCTGGAACGGCTCGATCAGGCATCTCTGCAAGCCCAGCGCAAACTCACCATTCCTTTCCTCAAGGAAACCCTGGGCTGGTGACCCCCTGAAAACACAGGGCCAGAGCCATCCCACGGAAAAGTCACATCTTTTTCGATAAAATTTGCAAATGGAACTTATAGTGGGCATAGTTCCACCCCACTAAAGGATTACAGACACGGTTGTGCCCATGCTCAAGCGCTTCGCACCCCTCGTGCCACTCGCACTCGTGACCCTGCTTTTTGGCTGCGCGGCCCAAGGCCCGGTATCCCAGCCCCAGGATCACACCCCGGTCGCCGTACAGCCGGCGATCAAGGCCAAGGCCTCGTCTTCGCCAGTGTTTGGCGAACCCCAGGAAGTGGCTACTGACGATGAACTGGAGGTCTTCTCCAGCAGCAAGCCCTATCAGCTGCCAGTGCTGGCCGACAGCATTCTGGAGCGCGGCATGTCGTTGATCGGCACCCGCTATCGCTTCGGTGGTACCTCGGAGCAGTCCGGCTTCGATTGCAGCGGCTTCATCGGCTACCTGTTCCGCGAAGAGGCAGGCATGACCTTGCCGCGCTCTACCCGCGAGATGATCAACGTCGATGCGCCGAAGGTGGCACGCAACAAACTCAAGCCTGGCGATCTGCTGTTCTTCAGCACCAACGGCCGTGGTCGTGTCAGTCATGCTGGCATCTACCTGGGCGACAACCAGTTCATTCACTCCAGCAGCCGCCGTAGCGGGGGCGTGCGCATCGATAGCCTCGGTGACCGTTACTGGAGCAAGACCTTCCTCGAGGCCAAACGTGCCTTGGCCATGGCGCCGACGCATATCGCGCGCAACTAATGGCAATCTGATGTGTCCTAACCACGGCGTCGCTGCTTTGCAAAAAAGCTCGACGCCGTGCGTATTTACAGAAAGCGTCTAATCTAATTTCTCAACTCTATCCCGCTGCGGCCCAGCGTTCCCATACAGGATGTTTTGGCCATGACAACGATGGCGCGCTTCGCTTTCATTTCCCTGGCAGCCTTATTGGCGGCCTGCTCCAGCCAACCTCAGGCGCCTGCCCCTGTGCGGGTTGTGCAGCCCCAGGTTACCTACAGCCAACCCAGCTTCTCGCCCACTGCCGATGACGTACTGATTCGCGCCATTGGTCTGGTTGGCACGCCCTACCGCTGGGGCGGCAATACGCCCGATTCAGGTTTCGACTGCAGTGGTCTGATCAAGTACGTCTACCGCGATGCCGCCGGCATCAGCCTGCCGCGCTCCACGCGCGAGATGATCGGCATGCGTGCGCCTACCGTGGATGTGAAATCCTTGCAGTCGGGTGATCTGGTGTTTTTCGCGACCAGTGGCGGCTCGCAGGTGAGCCATGCCGGCATTTATGTAGGGGACGGGCGCTTCGTGCATGCGCCTCGCACTGGCGGTACGGTGCGTTTGGACTATTTGTCCAACAGCTACTGGGCCAAGGCCTACCTGCAGGCCAAGCGGGTCATCCCTCAGGGGCACCTGGCACAGAACCCCTGAGACGGGTTACCGAGCTTTGCTGACGCGCCAGATGGCATTGCCCACATCGTCCGCGACCAGCACGGCCCCGCGACCCTCCAGGGCAACCCCCACCGGGCGGCCCATGGCTTGGCCGCCTTCATCCAGAAAACCGTCGAGCACGTCCATGGGCCGGCCCGACGGTTTGCCTGAGGCGTCGAAGGGTACGAATATCACCTTGTAGCCGCTGTGGGGCTTGCGGTTCCAGGACCCATGCTGGCCAATCAATGCGCCTGCTCCAAAACGAGCAGGTAGCACATCCGGCCCGGCGAAGGCCAATCCCAGTGAAGCAGTATGCGGTCCAACGGCATAGTCGGGTACCCGTGCTCGGGCGACCTTGGCGGGGTCCTGGGGCTGCACGCGCTCATCCACGTGCTGGCCGTAGTAGCTGTAGGGCCACCCATAGAATCCACCCGCGTGTACCGAGGTAATGTAGTCCGGTACCAGATCGCTGCCGATTTCGTCACGCTCGTTGACCGCCGTCCACAGTGCGCCACTGTTAGGCTCCCAGGCGAGCCCGTTAGGGTTGCGCAGGCCGGTGGCGAACAGGCGGTGCTTGCCGGTGCTGGGGTCGATCTCCCAGATTGCGGCGCGACCCTGCTCCTGGTCGAGTCCGTTTTCACCCACGTTGCTGTTTGAGCCCACGGTGACGTAGAGGCGCTGCCCATCAGGGCTTGCGATGACATTCTTGGTCCAGTGGTGATTCAACGGGCCGGCTGGCAGCAGGGTAACTACTTCTGCCGGGCCGGTTACCTGGCGTGCCCCGGGCTGGTAGTGAAAACGCAGCAGCTTGTCCGTATCGGCTATGTAAAAATCATTGCCCACCAGCGCCATCCCAAAGGGCGAGTTCAGCCCGTCGGCAAAGGTATGGCGGATTTCCGCAACGCCATCCTGGTCAGCGTCGCGCAACAGGGTAATGCGATCAGGGCTGGGCACGGCAGCCCCCGCGCGTGCCATGACCCGCTTCATGGCCCATCCGCGGATACCCTTGGCGTCTTCGGGCTTGGCAGGTGCGTTGGTTTCTGCCACCAGCACGTCGCCATTGGGTAGCACGTACAGCCAGCGCGGATGGTCGAGGTCACCGGCAAAGCGCGACACCTGTAACCCGGGTGCAGCCTGAGGCATGCGCCCGGCGGGCCAGCCGACGGCTGGCGCGATGTTCACGGTGGGGAGCAGGGTCTTGGCGGGGGAGGGCAACTGCGGCGCAGGACCGGTGCCGTCGGCCACTGTCAGGCGCGCCGTTTCGCCGCAGCCACCCAAGCCCAGGCTTACAAGAAGTGCAACAGGCAGTGCCACGCGGTTCATGGTCGACGTCCTCGGCAGGTTCTATTGATTCAGAGGCTGTGGAACGCGGCGGGTTCAGTCGCACAGGCGGCGGGGCTGACGCGGGTGGCTCGGCCATCCCTCCTGCGCCGCCAGGCGAGCCGCGTCGATTGACGCTCCGGGTGCAACCCTCTAACCTTCGCGCGTGTTTCAGGTGCCCCGCCAGCAACGTCTGGCCAGGGTGAAACTGGGAAGTCGGTGAGTGCCCACAGGGTGCGATTCCGGCGCTGCCCCCGCAACGGTAAGTGAGTGACGGCCGCGCAGGGCCACTGGGTGACCATACCCGGGAAGGCGCGCAGGTCAGGGCCAGCGGCCCGCTCACGAGCCCGGAGACCGGCCTGATACTGCCAACGGCATCACGGAGGGTGATGCGCGGTGACCACTGGCCTTGGCCAATGCCCCTGCGCGCGCTCCGTTTGCCTGCCCATTCCCTGACACGGCGCTCGATCGTGGTGTCAGCCAGCGGAGAACCTCCCATGAGCGACGCCACCGAGCGCGACGAACGCCATCTGGCACGGATGCAGCGCAAGAAAGCGGTCATCGACGAACGCATTGCCAATTCCCCCAACGAATGCGGCCTGCTGCTGGTGCTCACCGGCAATGGCAAAGGCAAGAGCAGCTCGGCCTTCGGCATGCTGGCCCGGGCCCTGGGCCACGGCATGCAGTGCGGGGTGGTGCAGTTCATCAAGGGCCGCAACAGTACCGGCGAAGAGCTGTTCTTCAGGCGCTTTCCCGAACAGGTGCGCTATCACGTGATGGGCGAGGGTTTCACCTGGGAAACTCAGGACCGCCAGCGTGACATTGCGGCGGCAGAAGCGGCATGGGCCGTCTCCAGGCAACTGCTGCAGGATCCTGCGGTGCAGTTCGTGGTGCTAGACGAGCTCAACATTGCGCTCAAGCACGGCTACCTTGATCTGGACCAGGTGCTATCGGACATCCAGGCTCGCCCCCCCATGCAGCACGTCATCGTCACCGGTCGCGCGGCCAAGCCGGAAATGGTCGAGCTGGCCGACACCGTGACCGAAATGGGCATGCTCAAGCACGCCTTCCAGGCCGGTATCCGTGCCCAGAAGGGCGTCGAGCTGTGAGCCAGGCCCGCCATTGCCCCGCCGTCCTGATTGCCGCGCCGGCTTCTGGCCAAGGCAAGACCACGGTCACTGCCGCGCTGGCGCGCCTGCACCGCAATCTGGGCCGCAAGGTGCGGGTGTTCAAATGCGGGCCTGACTTTCTCGACCCCATGATTCTCGAACGCGCCAGCGGTGCCCCCGTCTGCCAGTTGGACCTGTGGATGATCGGTGCCGAGGAAAGCCGCCGGCTGCTCTGGGAGGCGGCAGGTGAAGCCGACCTGATCCTCATCGAAGGGGTGATGGGGCTGTTCGACGGCACCCCTTCGAGCGCCGACCTGGCACGTCACTTCGGCGTACCGGTGCTGGCGGTTATCGACGGTACGGCCATGGCCCAGACCTTTGGCGCGCTGGCCCTGGGCCTGGCGCGTTATCAGCCGGATCTGCCGTTCGCCGGGGTGCTGGCCAACCGGGTGGGCAGCCTGCGTCATGCGCAACTGCTCGAAGGCAGCCTCACCGAGGGCCTGCGTTGGTATGGCGGCTTGTCCCGCGAGCGCGGCATCGAACTGCCCAGCCGTCACCTGGGGTTGGTGCAGGCCAGCGAGTTGAACGACCTGGACGCACGCCTGGACGCTGCCGCCCAGGCATTGGGCGCCAGTTGCGATGCCGCCTTGCCACCGGCGGTCACCTTCGAACCGGCCGATCCGTTACCCGCCCAGGCCACCTTGGCGGGCGTACGTATCGGTGTGGCCCGCGACGAAGCCTTTGCCTTCCTCTATGGCGCTAACCTGGACCTGTTGCGCCGTCTAGGCGCACAGGTGCAGTTCTTCTCCCCCCTGCATGACGTCGAATTGCCCCCAGTGGACAGCCTGTACCTGCCCGGCGGTTACCCCGAGCTGCACCATCATGCCTTGGCGCGCAACACCTCGATGTGCCAGGCCATCCGCGCCCATCATGCCCAGGGCAAGCCGTTGCTCGCCGAATGCGGCGGCATGCTGTATCTGCTCGACGCGCTGACCGACGTGGCCGGGGACAGGGTCGAGTTGCTTGGGTTGCTGCCGGGGGAGGCGACCATGCAAAAGCGCCTGGCGGCCCTGGCTCTGCAGGCGGTCGAACTGCCCGAGGGCATACTGCGCGGCCATACCTACCACCACTCCTTGACCAGCACCGCGCTCGAGCCGCTGGCACGTGGGTTGAGCCCCAACGGTGGGCGCGGCAACGAAGCGGTCTATCGCTTGGGCCGCCTGACCGCGTCCTACGTGCACTTCTACTTCCCCTCCAACCCGGAGGCAGCCGCAGCGCTGCTCTGCCCATGAACGAGCATGCGTTCAGCGACCAGGAGCGTGCCGCGGTCTATCGCGCCATCGGCGAGCGGCGCGACATGCGCCATTTCGCTCAAGGGGAGGTGGCGCCGCAGGTCATGACACGGTTACTCAGCGCAGCCCACCAGGCACCGAGCGTGGGCTTGATGCAGCCATGGCGGTTCATCCGCATCACCGAGCGGGCCCTGCGTGGGCGCATTCAGGCCCTGGTGGAGGCCGAGCGGGCGTTGACTGCACAAGCGCTGGGCGAGCGCTCGGACGAATTCATGAAGCTCAAGGTAGAGGGCATCAACGATTGCGCCGAACTGTGGGTCGCCGCCTTGATGGACAACCGTGAGCCTCACATTTTCGGGCGCCGCACCCTGCCTGAAATGGACCTGGCCTCGCTCGCCTGCGCGATCCAGAACCTGTGGCTGGCCGCCCGTGCCGAAGGGCTGGGCATGGGCTGGGTATCGCTGTTCGATCCCCAGGCGCTGGCAGCGTTGCTTGGCATGCCCAGCGGCGCCAAACCCGTGGCCGTGCTGTGCCTGGGGCCGGTGGCGGCATTCTATCCTGCGCCCATGCTGGTCATGCAGAGCTGGGCCGAAGAACGACCGTTGCACGAGATGCTGTTTGAAAACCGGTGGGGAGAAGGCGCATGAGCGTGGCGTTGCTGAGCGTGGCCGGTGTGGCCCTGGATGCGTTGCTCGGTGAGCCGCGGCGGCGCCACCCGCTGGTTGCTTTCGGCAACATGGCCAGCAGCCTGGAGCGGCGCTTCAATGCCGGCGGGCGCGGTTGGCGCAGTCATGGCGTGAGCGCCTGGTTCCTGGCCGTGGTGCCGCTGACCTTGCTGGCCCTCATGCTCTCCTGGCTGCCGGTGATCGGCTGGCTGGTCGATGTGCTGGCGCTGTACTGCGCCCTGGGGCTGCGTAGCCTGGGCGAACATGTGCTGCCGGTGGCCACGGCCTTGCGCCAGGGCGATCTGGAAGAAGCACGGCGGCGAGTGGGGTATCTGGTCAGCCGTGAAACCCGTGAGCTGGACGAGACGGCGGTGGCGCGGGCGGCCACCGAGTCGGTGCTGGAAAACGGCAGCGATGCCGTGTTCGCCGCCTTGTTCTGGTTTGCCGTGGCCGGGGCGCCAGGGGTGGTGCTTTATCGACTGAGCAACACCCTCGATGCCATGTGGGGCTATCGAAACGAACGCTTCGAGCGCTTCGGCTGGTGCGCGGCGCGTATCGATGACGTACTTAACTATGTGCCGGCGCGCCTGGTCGCACTCACCTACGCAGTGCTGGGCAAAACCCGCCTGGCGCTGGCCTGCTGGCGCCGCCAGGGGCCGCTATGGGACAGCCCCAATGCTGGCCCGGTCATGGCGGCCGGGGCAGGGGCACTGGGTGTCGAGTTGGGCGGGCCGGCGGTGTACCACGGCCAACTGCACGACCGCCCGCGCCTGGGCGACGGCCCTGCGGCCAGCCCCGATGCCATCGAGGGCGGCTGGACACTGGTGCAGCGTGGGGTATGGCTGTGGCTGTTGGTGTTGTGTCTGGGAGCTTACTTGAATGCTTGAACATGGAGGCCGGCTGCTGCGTGCGGTTCGGCAATATGGCATCGCCCGCGAGCAGTGGCTGGACCTGTCCAGTGGCATTGCGCCCTGGTCCTTCCCGATACCGCCGATCCCTATCGAAGCCTGGGCACGCCTGCCGGAAACAGACGATGGCCTTGAGCAGGCGGCGTGCAGCTACTACGGCGCCACGCGACTGCTGCCCGTGGCGGGCTCACAGGCTGCCATCCAGGCCCTGCCCCTGTTACGCAGCCCGAGCCGAGTCGGAGTGCTGACACCCTGTTATGCCGAGCACCCCTATGCCTGGCAGCGGACTGGGCACACGTTGCTTGAGCTGGATGAGCACCAGGTCGACGACGCGATCGACAACCTCGACGTGCTGGTCTTGGTCAATCCGAACAACCCCACCGGCCGCGTCGTGCCTGCGCCCACACTGCTGGGGTGGCATCAGCGCCTGGCAGCACGCGGCGGCTGGCTGGTGGTCGATGAAGCCTTCATGGACAACAGCCCCGCAAACACTGTGATCAAACGTGCCGAATGCCCGGGCTTGATAGTGCTGCGCTCGTTCGGCAAGTTCTTCGGCCTGGCCGGTGTGCGCCTGGGCTTCGTGGCCGCAGAGCACAGCGTGCTGCAGCGCCTGGCCGAATTGCTCGGCCCGTGGACCATCAACGGCCCCAGCCGGGTGCTGGCCCAGGCCAGCCTGACCGACCTGGCCACGCAGCAGCTGCAGCGCCAGCGCTGTGCAGGCGCCAGCGAACGCCTGGCGGCTTTGCTGTCCCATGCAGGGCTGGCGCCCGCCGGCGGCTGTGACCTGTTCCAGTACGTGCGGTGCGAGCATGCCGCCCGGTTGCACGATCACCTCGCACGACACGGGGTGCTGGTGCGCCTGTTCGAGCAGCCGGCGGCCCTGCGTTTCGGGTTACCGCCCAGCCAGGCGGACGAACGACGATTGGCCCAAGCCCTCAGTGCCTACCGCAAGGACCTTACATGACGACCCTGATGGTGCAAGGCACCACCTCCGACGCCGGCAAGAGCACCCTGGTGACTGCCCTGTGCCGCTGGCTGCTGCGCCAGGGCATCGGCGTGGTGCCGTTCAAGCCGCAGAACATGGCCCTCAACAGCGCCGTGACCGCCGACGGCGGCGAGATCGGCCGGGCCCAGGCGGTGCAGGCCCAAGCCTGTCGCCTGGCGCCGCACACCGACATGAACCCGGTGCTGCTCAAACCCAACAGCGACACCGGCGCCCAGGTGATCATCCATGGCCGTGCGGTGACCAGCATGAACGCGGTTGCCTACCATGATTACAAGGCCATCGCCATGCAGGCCGTGCTGGCCTCGCACCAGCGCCTGAGCCAGGGCTGGCCGGTGGTCATGGTGGAGGGCGCAGGGTCGCCGGCCGAGATCAACCTGCGGGCTGGCGACATTGCCAACATGGGGTTTGCCGAGGCTGTGGACTGCCCGGTGATTCTGGTCGCCGACATCAACCGCGGGGGTGTGTTCGCCCACCTGGTCGGTACCCTCGAACTGCTGTCGCCCAGCGAGCAGGCGCGCGTCAAAGGGTTCGTCATCAACCGCTTCAGGGGCGACATCGCCCTGTTGCAACCCGGGCTCGACTGGCTGGAGCAGCGCACCGGCAAACCCGTGCTCGGCGTGCTGCCGTACGTCACCGACCTGCACCTTGAAGCCGAGGACGGCATCGACCGGCGCCAGGGCGAAAAGCAGCAGCGTGTGCTCAAGGTGATCGTGCCTGTGCTGCCACGTATCAGCAACCACACCGACTTCGACCCGCTGCGCCTGCACCCGCAGGTCGACCTGCAGTTCATCGGCCCCGGTCAACCGGTGCCGCCAGCGGACCTGATCATCCTGCCAGGCTCCAAGAGTGTCCGTGGCGACCTGGCGCAACTGCGTGCGCGCGGCTGGGACAAGGCCATCGAACGCCATCTGCGTTATGGCGGCAAGGTGATCGGTATCTGCGGCGGCCTGCAGATGCTTGGGCGCGAGGTGCACGATCCGCTGGGCCTGGAAGGCGCTGCAGGCTCCAGCCCCGGGCTCGGCCTGCTGGACTACGCCACGGTGCTGGAAGCCGACAAGCAGTTGCGCAACGTCGCCGGGACCTTGCACCTGGATGCATCGCCTGTGACCGGTTACGAGATCCATGCCGGTGTCACCACTGGCCCTGCGCTGGCGCAACCAGCTATACGCCTGGCCGACGGTCGCTGCGAGGGTGCCATCAGCACGGACGGCCAGGTGTTGGCCACTTACCTGCACGGGTTGTTCGAGGGCAGCGCCTCCTGCGCGGCCCTGCTGCGCTGGGCTGGGCTTGAAGACGTGCAACTGATCGACTACGAGGCGTTGCGCGAGCGCGACATCGAACGCCTGGCTGACCTGGTGGACAAGCACCTGGACACCCAGCGCCTGCGCCAATTGTGTGGAGTACCTTGACGTGCGTACGTTCGTGATCGGCGGAGCCCGGTCTGGCAAGAGCCGCCTGGCCGAGCAGCGGGCAGCCGCCTGCGGCCTGCCCGTGACCTATATCGCCACCAGTCAACCGCTGGATGGCGAACTCGATGAGCGGGTGCAGCTGCACCGCCAGCGCCGGCCAGTGGAGTGGGGGTTGATCGAAGAACCCTTGGCCCTGGCCGCCGTACTGAAGGCCGAAGCGGCCGTTGACCGCTGCCTGCTGGTGGACTGCCTGACGCTATGGCTGACCAACCTGCTCATGCTGGACGACCCGCGCCGGCTGGCCGAGGAGCGTGATGCCTTGTTGGGCTGCCTTGAGCACCTGCCCGGCCACATCATCCTGGTCAGTAACGAGACCGGCCTGGGCGTGGTGCCCATGGGCGAGCTGACGCGACGTTACGTCGATTTGGCCGGTGTCGTGCATCAGGCGGTGGCCGAACGCTGCCAGCAGGTGATCCTCACGGTCGCCGGCCTCCCACTCACGCTCAAAGGACCTGCATCATGAACCCTGTCTGGTGGCAGATGCCCTGCCAGCCCCTTGACGAGGCGGCCATGGCCGCAGCACGCGAGCGGCAGCAACAATTGACCAAGCCTGCCGGTTCGCTCGGCCAGCTCGAAGCGCTCGCCATTCAGTTGGCAGGCCTGCAGGGCTGCGAACGGCCGTCGCTGGAGCACGTCGCCATCAGCCTGTTCGCGGGCGACCACGGCGTGGTCGAGGAGGGCGTTTCGGCGTACCCTCAGGCCGTGACAGGCCAGATGTTGCGCAATTTCGTCGGTGGGGGTGCAGCCATCAGCGTACTGGCGCGCCAACTGCACGCCACCCTGGAGGTGGTCGACCTCGGCACTGTCGACCCGACGCTCGCATTGCCGGGCGTTCGCCACATGCACCTTGGCCCCGGTACGGCTAATTTTGCCCAACAGCCCGCCCTGAGCGAGGCACAACTGCAAGCCGCCCTGCAGGCAGGTCGTGACAGCGCGCTGCGGGCGGCGGCCCACGGTGCACAGCTGTTCATCGGCGGCGAAATGGGCATCGGTAACACCACCGCAGCGGCGGCGCTGGCCAGCGTACTGCTCGCCTGTCCGCCAGCCACATTGAGCGGGCCAGGCACCGGGTTGGACAGCGCCGGCGTGCAGCACAAGGCGTACGTCATCGAGCGAGCCCTGGCCTTGCACCGCCTGGCGGCCGATGAGCCGCTGCGTGCGCTGGGCTGTGTGGGGGGCTTCGAGCTGGCGGCGCTGGTCGGCGCTTATCTCGCATGCGCCCAGGCGGGTGTGGCGGTGCTGGTGGACGGGTTCATCTGCACCGTGGCGGCCTTGGTGGCCGTGCGCCTCAACCCGCAGTGCCGCGCTTGGCTGTTGTTCGCCCACCAAGGTGCGGAGCCTGGTCACCAGGCGGTGCTGAGCGCCTTGCAGGCCGAGCCTCTGTTGGCCCTGGGGCTGCGCCTGGGTGAGGGCAGCGGTGCCGCGCTGGCCGTGCCCTTGCTGCGGCTGGCCTGCGCGCTACACGCGCAGATGGCGACCTTTGCCGAGGCTGCCGTGGAGGACCGCCCGGCATGAGGCTCGACCTGCTGCGCCACGGGGAAACCGAGCAAGGTGGCCTGCGTGGCAGCCTCGATGACGCCCTGACCGAAAAGGGCTGGGCCCAAATGCGCGCTGCCGTGGCCGACGCAGGGCCTTGGCAGGCATTGGTCAGTTCGCCGTTGCAGCGCTGTGGCCGATTCGCCGATGAATTGGGCGCCAGGCTGGGCCTGCCCGTGCAGCGCGAGCCTGCATTGCAAGAGCTGCATTTCGGCGATTGGGAAGGGCGTACGGCGTTGCAGATCATGGAACACGACGCACAGGCGCTTGGGCAGTTCTGGGCTGACCCCTATGGCTATACGCCGCCCAATGGCGAGCCGGTCCAGGCGTTTGCGCAGCGCGTCCTGACAGCCATCGAGGGGTTGTACCGCCAGCATGCCGGCAAGCGCGTACTGCTGGTCACCCATGGGGGTGTCATGCGCCTGCTGCTGGCCCGCGCCCGGGGCCTGCCCAGGGCGCAGCTGTTGCAGGTGGAAGTCGGCCATGGCGCACGGGTGCGCTTGCAAGTCGGCGAGGATGGCCAGCTGGTTGAGGAGGGTTAGCATGCAGCCATTCTGGATTGCCCTGCAGTTTCTAAGCAGCCTGCCTGTCACCTTGCCTGGCATGCCAACGCCACGCCAAGTGGGCCGCTCGTTGTTGTACTACCCCTTGGTCGGGCTGCTGTTCGGTCTGGTGCTGTGGCTGGCCAGCCACTGGCTCGAAGGCGTTCCGGCGGCGCTGCATGCTGCCTTGCTATTGACCCTCTGGGTGCTGCTCAGTGGCGCGCTGCACTTGGACGGCCTGGCAGACAGCGCAGATGCCTGGCTAGGCGGGTTTGGTGATCGTGAACGCACGCTGCAGATCATGAAGGACCCGCGCAGCGGGCCGGCAGCGGTGGTGACGCTGGTTTTGGTGCTGCTGCTCAAGTTCTGCGCCTTGTGGGCACTGATCGAGCAGGGGGCTGGCCTGCAACTGATGCTTGCACCGGTCATTGGTCGAGCAGCGATGCTGGGGTTGTTCCTGTGTACTCCCTATGTGCGCCCTGGCGGGTTAGGCCAGGCACTGGCCGATCACATGCCCCGCCGCGCAGCGGGATGGGTACTGTTGACCTGTGCTGGCCTGGGCCTGGCTTTGACCGGCTGGGCAATGGTGCTGACGGCGGTCGTGTTCGTGGCATTGCGCAGGGTGATGTGCAATCGTCTGGGCGGCACCACGGGCGACACCGCAGGTGCACTGCTGGAACTGCTTGAGCTCACCGTCCTGCTGGGCCTTGTCGTGATCCGCTGAGCAAATCGCGGCAGCGCGGTCTTCCGGCCAGCCTCAGCAAGGGGACGGCCAGCGCGTGGCGCAGTACCTGCAGGCCCCGCTGAACAGGGCCGAAGCCACGAACGTGCCCCGTTCGCGCCTGGTGGTGGGCGAGTCCGGCTGCCGGCAGTACCTGGAGGACGTACTGGGCGTGCTCGATCAGCACCGCGTGCACTGGGCGTTCTACAGTTTCCGCGAAGACAGCTGGGACGGGATGGATTACGAATTGGGTACCGCCAAAGTGCCCTGGCGTTACTGGCAGGCGATCGACCAGGGGTTGCCCGACCCGCTGCCACGGCAGGCGACGCCGGCGTTCGAACCGATACGCAAACGACTGGCCATAGACCAATGGCGACGTCTGCTGATGTCCTGCTTGCTGTCAGTCGGCTCCAGCGTTCATGCTGTAACCAAATGCTTCCTTGATAACTCGACGTACAGGGCGGTCACCGTCCCTGGAATATCAGGTTTTATCAGCGGCAGCACCTGACGACCTTGCGATGGGCTGGAGACAATAACAATGACGTCTGTATGGCGAACCAGTGGATGGGTGTTGGCTGGGGCGGCGCTGATCCTCGCGCTGTCACTGGGCGTCAGGCACGGCTTTGGCCTGTTCCTGGCGCCGATGAGCGCCGATTTCGGCTGGGGTCGAGGGGTCTTTGCCTTCGCCATCGCCTTGCAGAACCTGATCTGGGGCCTGGCCCAGCCGTTCGCCGGGGCGTTGGCCGATCGTCTTGGCGCCTCGCGGGTGGTCATGGTGGGCGGCGTGCTGTATGCGGTGGGCCTGGCGATGATGGGGATGGCCGATTCTGCCTGGTCGTTGTCACTGAGCGCGGGTCTGTTGATCGGCATCGGCCTGTCGGGTACGTCCTTTTCGGTCATCCTGGGCGTCGTCGGCCGGGCCGTGCCGCCTGAAAAGCGCAGCATGGCCATGGGCATTGCCAGTGCCGCCGGTTCGTTCGGTCAGTTCGCCATGCTGCCCGGCACCCTCGGCCTGATCCAATGGCTGGGCTGGTCGGCCGCCTTGCTGGTACTGGGCCTGCTGGTCGCCTTCATCGTGCCGTTGGTAGGCCTGTTGCGCGACCGGCCTTTGCCCGCGTACGGCAACGAGCAGACCCTGGGCGAGGCGCTGCGTGAGGCCTGTGGGCATGCCGGCTTCTGGTTGCTGGCGCTAGGTTTTTTCGTGTGTGGCTTCCAGGTGGTGTTCATCGGGGTGCACCTGCCGGCGTACCTGGTAGACCAGCATCTGCCAGCCACCACGGGCACGACCGTGCTGGCCCTGGTGGGCCTGTTCAATATCGTGGGCACGTTCACGGCCGGTTGGCTGGGCGGGCGCCTGTCCAAGCCACGGTTGCTGACCGGGCTCTACCTGCTGCGTGCAGTCGTCATCGTGCTGTTTCTCTGGGCGCCGGTGAGTGCCTTCAGCGCGTACCTGTTCGGTATTGCGATGGGCCTGTTGTGGCTGTCCACCGTACCGCTCACCAACGGTACCGTCGCGACGGTCTTTGGCGTGCGCAACTTGTCGATGCTTGGCGGTATCGTCTTCCTGTTCCACCAGCTTGGGGCGTTTCTGGGCGGTTGGCTGGGAGGCGTGGTGTATGACCGTACTGGCAGTTATGACCTGGTCTGGCAGATCGCGATCCTGCTGAGTGTCTTGGCTGCGGCGCTCAACTGGCCGGTTCGTGAACGGCCTGTGGCACGCTTGCAGGCAACAGCGGCATGAGCCCTGGACTGATCCGTATCGCCCTCGCGGTGGCGGCGCTTTTGGTGCTGACGCTGGTCTGGTGGGGGTGGCACGAGGGCGGCATGGCGCTCATGCAATTGGGCATGGGCGCCTGTTAGGCACTACGCTGCCAGTTCAAGGTTGATCGAGCAGGAGCGAGATGTCATGAGCGTGAAGTGGATGGTGGTGCCGGTATTGGCGTTGATGGCCAGCGCGTCCAGCTGGGCGACCGAATGCCCGGCCGTGTTGCAGGGTTCGTTGCCGGAGTTGCGGGGCAAGGGTGAGGTCGCTTTGTGCGAGCGGTTTGCCGGCAAGCCCTTGGTGGTGATCAACACGGCCAGTTATTGTGGGTTTGCGCCGCAGTTCGAGGGGCTTGAGGCGGTGTACAAGCAGTACCATGGCCGTGGGTTGGAGATGCTGGGTGTGCCTTCGAACGACTTCAAGCAGGAGGATGCGGACAGCGAGAAGACGGCGAAGGTGTGTTATGCGAATTATGGTGTGACGTTCACCATGACCAAGGAGCAGGCGGTACGGGGCAAGGATGCGATTCCGATGTTCGCTGAATTGGCCAGGCAGAGCAGTGCGCCCAAGTGGAACTTCTACAAGTATGTAATTGATCGCCAGGGCAAGGTGATTGGTAGTTTTTCGAGTTTGACGAAACCGGATGACGTCGAGTTTAGAACAGCGATTGAGAAGGCTATCGCCTCGCAGCCCTGATCTTTTTGGTTTGATCAAGTAGCGATCCCTGTTAGAGCATGGGGGCTTCCAGTGATGGAACTGTATAGGTGATCTGTGGCAAGTATATATAAGGTGCTTAAGTGTACTTGGCCAATTACCCACAGTAGCTTGTAGGGGCGGCCTTCCTGGGGTACCGGGCCGACCGCTCCTACAGGGGTGATGTGTAATCCAGAAAGTTGGGCAACTGCTCAACTATCAAGTTCAGAGAAATGCGCTGTTTTGGCTCTTGCTCTTGCTAATGCTTTTGCTCTTGCTTCTAAGCGCGCGGTAGCCCAGGCAACACAGCTCGCGACTTCAGGAGGCCGAGCGCAGGGCTTGCGGAGGGAGGTGACAGGCATGGATGCCTGTCAAGCGCTGGGCCCCAGGATGGGGCCTGCAGCGCGGTCCTCCCGGGAGCAAGCCCGGAGCGAGGGAACCCCGGAGCGCAGCGTAGGGGCCGGATGATAGGAGCAGGCGGTTTTTGCTTACTTTTTGACAAGACAAAAAGTGAGCCGCCGTAAGGGCGGAAGGGTGACTGTGCGCCACCCGCGCCAATGAATACCAACTCGATATATGCGCCCACGCTTTGAAGTTTGAAGTTTGAAGTTTGAAGTTTGAAGTTTGAAGTTTGAAGTTCGATGGGTTGGTGTGGGTATTGATAGAGCGCATAGTCCATTTGCGATGGCGACGCTTAATCACCTTTTCGCCCTTACGGCGAGTTACTTTTTGTCAAACGCCACAAAAAGTAACCAAAAAAGGCTGCGCTCCGTTCATACGGCCCCTACGCTGCGCTTCGGGGTTCCCTCACTCCGGTCTTGCTCCCGGGAGGACCGCGCTGTAGGCCCCATCCTGGGGCCCAGCGCTTGACAGGCATCCATGCCTGTCACCTCCCTCCGCAAGACCTGCGTTCGGCCTTCTGAAGTCGCGGAGATCAAAAGCAAGAGCAAGAGCAAGAGCAAGATCAAGATCAAGATCAAGATCAAGATCAAGATCAAGATCAAGATCAACAGCCAAAACGATAGCAGTGACCGTTATTTACAGGTAGGGGGTTAGTGAAGAGGGTACCCTGCATAGCGATTGCTGATGATTAATCTACCTATCCACGATAGCAGCTGCACGGCCATTCAAGCCGTATGCACGGTCATCGCAACCAGCCTTCCCACAATCGGCCTAACAATCAACACGCACACAAAGGCTACCGGCATCGCCAATCGATAAGCTTTCAGTACGTTGCTCATATAATCCTGATCGATTCCGGCATTAGCTGCCGTGATCACGAAACACATCAGCAATGCCATGATGGCCGACATGTAAAAGGCAAACACATACGGCGTGGCATTCACATGCAACCTGCGACGACGGCTTTGAGTGACATCAGTCATGCGACCTCCTGGAGTCCGATTGAGGCCTTACCCTATCAACCCACTGCGCTTCACCAGTAGACCGCTCCGCCTAACTCCTTTATAAAGCAAAACTTACGAATCCCAAGGGCACAGCATGGACCTGCTCAACGCCATCCGCAGCTTCATCAAGGTCGTCGAAGCCGGAAGTATTGCAGCAGGTGCCCGCAGCCTGGGCATTACCCCAGCAGCTGTGAGCCAGAACCTGGCCCGGCTTGAAGGGCATTTGCAGGTCCGTTTGCTGACCCGCACAACGCGGCGTATGACGCTGACTCCCGCCGGCACCCAGTACTACAAGCATGTCAGGCTGATAGAGCGTGACTTGGCGCGCGCTGAACAAGCGGTGATGACCCCCGAAAGCGAACCTCAAGGTCGCCTGTGCATCGCGTCGACCTCTGCGTTCGGTCGTCACGTCCTGGCGCCCCTGATACCCGCGTTCAGCGTGCTGTACCCGCGCATTTCGATAGAACTGGTCATGAGCGACAGAAAGGTTGACCACGCACGTGAAGGTATCGATGTCAGCCTGCGCATCACGCCCCAGTTGGACGAGCACCTGATAGCCAAGCACATCGCCCGCATTCCTTTCGTCTGCTGTGCCGCACCAGGGTACCTGGCCAGTGCCGGCGTACCACAGACGCCGGAGGCGCTGCGCAATCACCGCTGTCTGGTGTTTCGCTACCCGGTCGATGGCCGTCTGTTGCGTTGGGGATTCATGCGTGATGGGCAGCGCCTGGAGCCCGAATTTGGCGACGTGCTCATCTGCGACGACATCGATGCGCTGACGCAGATGGCGGTGCATGACGGCGGCATCACGCGCCTGGCAGCATTCATTGCCCGGCCGCACCTGGCTTGCGGTGCCCTGGTGCCGCTGTTCGAACATGGCCCTGACGGGCAGGCGTACGCGCAGACAGCACCCATGGACGTTTATCTCTGCGTGGCCGACCGCTTCGCACTCACGAGCAAGGTACACGCCTTCATGCACTACCTGCGCGACCACCTGGGCGAAGAGTGGCAAGTGCCAACATGAAAAAACCGCCACAAGGGCGGTTTTTCAAGGTAACGGTAACGATCAGAAGCGGTAAGTGAGCGATGCCCCTACACCGTGCGCGCTGTTCTCGTACTTGGCACGGTAGGCGCCCTTGGTGGCGCTGACCTGATTGACCTTGGTGTCTTCTTCCCACAGGTAGGAATACGCCACGTCGATGGTCATGTCCTCGCTCGGGCTCCAGCCGGCGCCCAGGCTGAAGATCTTGCGATCGCCCGTGGGGATGCGCGGCGAACGGTCCTGGTTGTTGGTCGGCGATTGGTCGACCGTGAAGCCGGTACGCAGCACCCACTCCTTGTTGACCTTGTACGACGCACCCACGGCGTGGGCCCAGGTGTCATGCCAGTTCTGTTCTTCCGAAATGGTCTGGAAGGCAGAGCCGATCAATGGGCGCGGGACATCGTTCTGTACAGTGATGTCCTTCAGGCGGCTCCAGCGCGTCCAGGTGCTGCCAGCGTACAGCGTCCATTGGTCGTCGAGTTCATGCGTGACCGACAGGTCAACCGACTCCGGCGTCTTGATCTTGAGCGAGGCATCGAACTTGCTGCCGTTGAATGGCCCGATCAGTGGGGTGTTGACCTTGGTCTTGCCCTCGAGCTTGTAGTCGACCATGGAGTGATAGGTCAGGCCGATGCGCGTGCGGTCGGTGGCTTGCACCATCAGGCCGATGTTGTAGCCGACTGCCGTGTCGTCACCCTTGATCTTGACTTCACCGTCGTTGCGCCCAGGGGTGGCCGGGTTGATCAGGTTGGAACCCAGTTCGCCCTTGATCCGGTTGAAGGTCGGGCCGAAGCCGATCGATACCTTGTCATTGAAGGCATAGCTGACGGTAGGCTGGAACGTCACCACTTCCACGTGACTTTTCTTGCCCCAATAGCGCGCCGCGTCGTCACTGCCGTAATCGGTCACCAGGCCGAAGGGCACGTAGACACCGAAGCCGACGGTCCAGTGGTCGTCGATGGGCTTGACGTAGTAACCCATGGGTACGCCGACGACCGGTACCATGTCACCGTCAGTTTCCCCCCCAAGGTTGCTGCCAGGCCCCGAGATATCGGTTTTGGCGATGACCGCTGCGCCACCGACGGTGACCTGCTGGCGCTTGAGGCGGGACATGCCGGCCGGGTTGCCGTATACGGTGCTGGCATCCTCGGCAGAAGAGGAACGTCCCGCGAAACCTGTCCCCATGCTGCTGACGCTTTGTTCGTTCAACGCGAAGCCGCTGGCGAACAGTTGGCTCGATGCGAGCGCAACAGCAACGCCAAGGGAGGTTTTGAGCATTACTTTTTTCATTATTAGAACTCCTTGGGATCTCCGAGGCGAAAAGCTACCAACAAATCACGCGTCGCGCTATAGGCGCAATCGCAGGAGATAGAGCGGTTTTGTAGGACAATCCGACTAAAATTCCTTTTCTCAGTTGAGTCTGTAAGAACCGTCTCAAGAAGCTACTGGCAGTTTCTGATCAATGCAGGCTTGCCAGGCTTCGGTGAAGTCTCGCAAGCGACCCTGAGGGTTGAAAATCTGCCGCCAGATACGCGCCTGGCCCATCCGGTCGTCCACGGCAGGCAAGGTCACCACCTGGGCCTCCACAAGCAGCCAGGCAATGGCAGTGGCGTAGCGCAGGTTGACGGTGAGTTCCAGGTCGGGTCCGCCCAGGAAGGCATGTTAGCTGGCCAGGCCGCGTACACGGCTGGCCAAGTCTGGATCGCGTGCCAAGTAGTCGTCCCAGAGCGCCCGATGACGCTGATCATCTATGCGAAAGAGGCCATGCCCGCGTCTGCCGTGCAGCGCCGAACCCAAAGCCGACTGGCAGGCAGCGATGCCGAGCAACAACACTTCGGCGCTGGCGCAGTGACGGTCAAGGTAGATCAGTGTGGGCCTGATGACATGCTGACATAGTTCTTTGGCCGCAATACCCATGGTGCCCCCGAGCAGTAAGGGACCGGCGGGCGCAGGCGCTTGGCAGCTGTGTGAACGGTCAGGCCCGCCGGAAGCGGCGTGCACCGCTCGAGTTGAAGTGTAGTGTGATAAGGGTGACGTAAAAGGCTGTTTTTAAATCGATTGCTGCCTGACAAGCCGAGCGATATACCCGAAGGCAATTACGCTGGATTTGTGCAGGCAAGCTGGGAGGGGGTGTATCTGATGGGTGAATGCCGCAGCATTCACCGCTCACGCGGTGAGTGACTGGCGGGTACGGGCGATGACGGCCTGCAGCGGTTCGCTGCGGCTGTACTGCTCGTGGTACAGGCGTTCGGTATGGCAGGCGATACCGTGTTCGTCCACCAGCGTAAAGCTGAAGCTGCCCTTGCGGGGTGCGACGAGCAAGCATTTCAACGGCGAGAACGCCTGGGAAAGGGTACCGATTGCAGCCTGGATTTGATGTTGAGTTTGCATATTATTGGAGGTTCCTGCATTAAACACGGGGAGTAGATCCGTGCATCATAGAAACGTTCCAGTGACGTCTTTATTAAGGGACGAGAGAACCTGCTGGAACAAAGCAGCCAGAGGGAGCGCAATCAATGGTGGGCGCTTGGGCTGACTGGTAGGTACTTCAGAGGGCAGGCAGCACGCGGAGCCAAGGTTCTAGGCCTTCGCGCGGGATCCTGATCAATTGGGCTCGTGATGGATGTCGCGGCAGCGTATCGGCTGCGGGCGAATCATCGAAAGGGCCGGTCCTGGTTTCAGCAGCGCGCTATTGGGAGAGCGAGTCTGCAAGGACACTGTGGGCCAGAATTGACTTTCAGCTTGGTACTAACGAGGCGCATCCTACCTGAGCCTTTCGGTGAAGGCAAGCCCTGATTGTGCGTGGGTAGCCGAGCAGTATGGCGCTTAATGCCGGCGGTGGGAAGGGGCCGAGCGTGCTCGAAGGGTGTCCTGGCCGCCTTGCTCACACACGAACGGATGCGCGGTTGATGTTTGTTCACACCGAAAGGAGGACGTGTATCAAACCTGTCCCACCTTTCGCTCCAGTCGCCAATGACTTGACTAGCCAGTTAAGTCAATGAAAAAAAACACTATTTTTCGTTGGTGAAAAAATCGTCAGTTTGACAGCAGCCCCCGTAATTCGGGGCTTGGCGGGGGGGAATAGGGTGTTGTCCACCGACTTATCCACAGGAACTGTGGATTGTCGCCGCCGCTTGCTCTAGTGCGGGGTTGGCGCCAAGCTGCCTGGGATCTCGCCAAGAATCAGACCAGTTCGAATGACCATCCATCGTCTTGCAAACGTCAAGAAACAATCACATGAAATTTTTATAAAAAAAATCCTCAGGGTTAGGCCCGCACGTCGAAAACCGGTAGAGTGGCGCGCTTTTCGATTTGCCTGACCTGCCGCTCATGAAGTCTCGCAGTAAACAACTTGCCAGCCCCATGCCCTCGTCTGCAGAGCGTTCCGGACGGTTCACCCTAAAGGTTGCCCTGTGGCTACTCGACAATTCGCGTCTGGGTGACAAGCCTCAGGTCAAGCACTTGGCTGGGCGGTTGCTCAAGCGCCCAGCCCGCGAGGGTGTGGTGGTGGCTCAAAGCCGCCTGGGACAGATGCTTTGCCGCGATTGTGGCAGCGCCCGTGATCGGCGTATCGGCCATGACCTGCTACGCCAGGCCGCACGCGCTGGCGATTGTCGTGCCCAGGTGGAGTATGCACGGGCGTGCCGGGCGTCTGCGCCCGAACAGGCCCGCAGCTGGCTGGAGTTGGCGGCCGGGAAGGGGTCCCATGAGGCCCGTCGATTGCTGCGTCAGTGGTTTGGGCACTGACGACCCCTGCAGGTGACGGCGGCACGGGCAACCTGCCGGTCAGGCTGTTAAGCTTCAGCGAATTTGCCAACAGTGACCGGGGTAGGCATGACAGTGGATCTGGCCAGCATTCTGCTGGGCTTGGTGGCGGGCGCGGTGCCGTGCCTGGTGTGGGTCATGCAGCTTCAGCGTCGGCATGCAGCACGTGATGGCGAGCGTGCTTTGCTTGACGAGCGTCTGAACGCAGCGCAGTTGGCCCAGGCCGGTTTGCAGGCGCAACTCGAAGCCAGCCGTGATGAAGTCAGTGATCTCAGCGAAGCCAATACCCTCAAGCAGACGCAACTGGCAGCCCAGGGCCGAGAGCTGGAGCTGCTGCAGATCGAGCGAGACAACGCCCGTGATGCCGCTCACGCCTGGAACCTGGAACGCGCGACTCGCGAGGCCGAGCAGCGCCGTCTGGAGTCCCAGGCCGCACGCCTCGAAGCCGAGCTGCGAGAACAGCAGGAAAGCCACCAGCAGCGTCTCGAAGACCTGCAGGAGGCCCGCGATACGCTGCGCGCCCAGTTTGCCGACATGGCCACCAAGATCTTCGATGAGCGTGAGCAGCGCTTTGCTCAAACCAGCCAGCAGCACCTTGGCCAACTGCTCGACCCATTGAAGGAGCGTATCCAGGCGTTCGAAAAGCGTGTCGAGGAAAGTTACCAGCAAGAGGCCCGCGAGCGTTTTTCGCTGGGCAAGGAACTCGAGCGCCTGCAGCAACTCAACCTGCGTCTGTCCGATGAAGCGACCAACCTCACCCAGGCGCTCAAGGGGCAGAAAACCCAAGGTAATTGGGGCGAGCTGATCCTGGAGCGCGTGCTCGAACACGCAGGGCTGGAGAAGGGTAGGGAGTACCAGACGCAGGTGAGCCTCAAGAGCGCTGACGGTGAGCGCTTCCAGCCAGATGTGCTGATCATGTTGCCGGGCAACAAGCAGGTGGTGGTCGATGCCAAGGTCAGCCTGACGGCGTATCAGCAGTTCGTGTCAGGCAACGACGAGGCGGCGCTCAAGCAGCACGTCCAGTCGCTGCGCAGTCACGTCAAGGGCCTGTCGAGCAAGGACTACAGCCGCCTCGAAGGCCTGCACAGCCTGGATTTCGTACTGTTGTTCGTGCCCATCGAGGCCGCGTTCTCGGCGGCGCTGCAGGCCGAGCCCAACCTGTTCCAGGAAGCCTTCGACCGGCAAATCGTCATCGTCAGCCCCACCACCTTGCTGGCCACCTTGCGGGTGATAGACAGCTTGTGGAAGCAGGAACGCCAAGGCCAGAACGCCCGGGAAATCGCCGAACGTGCCGGGTGGCTGTACGACAAGTTCGTGTTGTTCATCCAGGACCTGGATGAGCTGGGCAGCCGCCTGCAACAGGTGGACAAGGCCTATGCGGCAGCACGTAACAAACTGTGCGAAGGGCGCGGCAATCTCGTCAGTCGCAGCGAGCAGCTCAAGCTGCTCGGCGCCCGGGCCAGCAAAAGCCTGTCGCCCGACTTGCTCGAGCGCGCCTTCGCCGATGAAGTGCCCGACCAGGCAGTTACTGCACCAGGCTCAGATGACGGTTGAGCAGGGCCCGCAATGCAGCCGGCTTGACCGGCTTGGGCAAATAGTCCAGGCCTGCGGCATGCACCAGGGCGATGGTTTCCTTGCTGCCGTCGGCGCTGATGACCACCCCGGGCACCGGTTCGCCCAATCGGGTGCGTAGCCAGCCCATCAGGCGCGTGCCGGTGTCGCCTTCATCCAGGTGATAGTCCACCAAGGCCAGGTGTGGGCGCATGCCCTCGGCCAGCAGGGCCTCGCACTCGCTGCGGCTGCGTGCGGTCCACACCTGACAGCCCCAGCGGCTGAGCAGGCTGTTCATGCCAATCAGGATGCTGTCTTCGTTGTCCACGCACAACACCTGCAGCCCGGCCAGCGGCTCGCTGCGCTGCTCCACCGCCGAAGTGACAGGGGCTGGTTGTAGAGAGATCGGCACGCTCACACGGAACACGGTGCCCTTGCCTGGCCAGGAACGTACCTCCAGTGTGTGGCCCAGGACTCGGCACAGTCCGTCCGCGATCGCCAGGCCCAGGCCCAGGCCTTTTTCGGCGCGGGTCTGATGGCTGTCCAGGCGTTTGAACTCCTGGAAGATCACGTGCAGCTTGTCGTCGGCGATGCCAGGGCCCCTGTCCCAGACTTCCAGCCACAGGCGCTCGCCCTGGCGGCGGGCACCCAGCAGGATCGGGCTCTTGCCATAGCGCAGGGCGTTGGTCAGGAAGTTTTGCAGCACGCGGCGCAGCAGCTTCATGTCACTGTTGACCCGCAGGCGGCTGCCGCGCAGGCGGAACGCCAGGCCTTTCTCTGCCGCCAGCACCTTGAATTCCGCCCCAAGGGTGTCGAACAGCTCGTTCAAGGCAAATGGCTTGGCGTCAGGGGTGATCTTGCCGTTTTCCAGGCGCGAGATGTCCAGCAGGTCGCTGATCAGTTCTTCGGCCGAACGCAGTGAAGTGTCCATGTGCTGAACCAGTTGCCGGGCTTCCTCGGTCATGCCTTCGGCTTGCTGCGACAAGGCCGCTGAAAACAACCTGGCGGCGTTCAGAGGCTGCATCAGGTCGTGGCTGACCGCAGCCAAAAAGCGAGTCTTGGACTGGCTGACCGCTTCGGCATGGCTCTTGGCTTCGGTCAGCGCCTGGTTCAGTTGCGACAGCTCGTAGGTGCGCTCTGCCACGCGTTGCTCAAGGCTTTCGTTGGCATGGCGCAGCGCTTGCTCGGCTTCGCGGAACGGCGTGATGTCGGTAAAGCTCATCACGAAACCGCCACCGGGCATCGGGTTGCCGATCAACTCGATCACGCGCCCATTGGGGAACAGCCGCTCGGACGAGTGGGCCCGGCCCTGGCGCATCCAGTGCAGACGCCGGGCTACGTGCACCTGGGCCTCCCCTGGGCCGCACAGGCCGCGCTCGGCGTTGTAGCGAATGATGTCGGCAATGGGCCGTCCCACGCTGATCAGCCCGTCCGGGTAATTGAACAGCTCAAGGTAACGCCGGTTCCAGGCCACCAGATGCAGGTTCTGGTCGACCACGCTGATGCCCTGGTTGATGTTTTCGATGGCGCCCTGCAGCAGTGCCCGGTTGAACTGCAGCACTTCGCTCGCTTCATCGGCGATGCGCACCACGTCTTCGAGCTGCATGTCGCGGCCTTCGATCGCTGCCTTGACCACTGCACGGGTAGACGAACTGCCCAGGACACCGGCCAACAACCGCTCGGTGTGCTCGATCCAGTCACCGTCGGCGTTCTGGTTGGGGTTGAAGCCCTTGCCCTGGCGGTAGGCGAAACGGATGAAGCTCTGGCGCGCGCGCTCCTCACCCACGAAACGCGATGCCAAGGTCAGCAGGTCGTCTATCTGCACCGCCAGCAAGGGCTTGCTGCTGGGGCGGGCGCTGGTCTGCTGGCCAATGAAGCGGCCCGCTTGCCAGTGCTCGGACACGCGGGTACGCGACAGCAGCGAGACCCAGGCAAACAGGGTGAAGTTGCCGGCAAGCGACAGCACCACGCCTTGGGTCAGCGGGCTGATCGGCAGATTCAGGGGGTTGCCGTGCAACCACGCCAACCCTGGGAACACCTGCAACGACCAGCCCAGGCTGTGGGCGGCGATGGGCAGCACCAGGGTGTAGAACCACAGGAAGATGCCCGCCGCCAGACCTGCGAATACACCCCGGCGGTTGGCCTGTTTCCAGTACAGCGCCCCGAGCATGGCGGGCGTCAGTTGGGTCACGGCAGCAAACGCGATCTGGCCGATGGTCGCCAGGCTGGCCGTAGAACCCAGCAGGCGGTAGCTGACGTACGCCAGCAGCAGGATGACCACGATGGTGACCCGCCGGACCGAAAGCATCCAGTGCCGGAACACCTCGAACGGTCGCTCGGCGTTGTTGCGACGCAGCAACCAGGGCAGCAGCATGTCGTTGGACACCATGGTCGACAACGCGACCGCTTCTACGATGACCATGCCGGTAGCCGCTGACGCGCCACCGATGAATGCCAGCAGCGCCAGGCTGGGGTGGGCCTCGGCCAGGGGAAGGCTGATCACGAACGAGTCCGACATCACCGTCCCTGGCAGCAACATCTGCCCCGCCAGGGCGATGGGCACCACGAACAGTGCAGCCAGGGCCAGGTACATCGGGAACACCCAGCGTGCCAGGCGCATGTCCTGTGGCTCGATGTTTTCCACCACGGTCACGTGGAACTGCCGAGGCAGGCAGATGATGGCCATCATGGCGACCGCCGTCTGGACCACCATCGACGGCCAGTTGATGGTCTCTGTCCAGTAATCGTGCAGCTCGATGGACTGGCGCGCCTGGGTGAACAGGTCATCGAACCCATCGTACAGGTTGAAGACGACGAAGATCCCCACGGCCAGAAACGCCAACAGCTTGATCAACGACTCGAACGCGATCGCCAGCACCATGCCCCGGTGGTGCTCGGTGACGTCCAGGCTGCGCGTGCCGAATACGATGGCGAACAGCGCCAGCACCAGCGACACCACCAGCGCAGTGTCCTGTACGCGCGTGCCGGTGGCGTCTGCACTGGCGCCGATCAACAGATTGACGCCCAGCACGATGCCTTTGAGCTGCAGGGCAATGTAGGGCAGCACGCCCACCAGGCAGATCAGAGCCACGACCACGGCCAGCGTCTGGGATTTGCCGTAACGGGCAGCGATGAAGTCGGCGATGGACGTGATGTTCTGCTGTTTGCTGATCAGCACCATCTTCTGCACCACCCAGGGTGCGAAGACCAGAAGCAATACCGGCCCCAGGTAGATCGGCAGGAATGCCCACAGCTGCTCGGCCGCTTGTCCGACCGCGCCGAAGAACGTCCAGCTGGTGCAATACACCGCCAGCGACAGGCTGTACACCCAGGCACGCAATTTGGGCGGCAAAGGGGTGCTGCGCCGGTCGCCATAGAAGGCGATGGCGAACATGACGGCCATATAGGCCAGGGCGACCGCGGCGATCAGCCCGCTGGACAACGACATGGTGACTCCGAAGCTAAATGGATAACGAGGCCCGGTCAGCCAGTCTGGCACGACAGGTGGCGCGCCGTCAGCGCAGACGATGGTCGCAGTGGCAGGTGGTCGCAGCGTGACGCACCCAAATTGCGGGCTCGTGCGGGGCCCAGCAGACGGGTGGAGGATTGACAGGCGATGCCTGGAAGCAAATACTCTCGAAAAATTCATATAGATGTCTATATAACAAGACGAGAATACAGCCATGCTTCCACTCGCCAGCGACACACGACTGCCACGCTATCAACAGCTACGCGACCATCTGGTAGCGCAGATCGCCAACAACCGCTGGCACCCGGGTGAGGCGATCCCCACCGAGGCTGCACTGGCGAGTGAATTCGACCTGTCGGTGGGCACGGTGCGCAAGGCCATCGATGCGCTGGTCGCCGAAGGCGTGCTTGAGCGCCAGCAGGGGCGAGGTACCTTCATCCGCCGTCCACAGTTCCAATCCTCGCTGTTTCGCTTCTTCCGCTTCGAAGCTGTCAACGGCGAGCGCGTCGTGCCGATGAGTCGCATCCTGAGCATGAACGCCGTGGCGGCACCGTCTGCCGTGGCTCAGGCCTTGGGGCTCGTACCCGGGGCCGATGTGATCCATCTGCAGCGGCTTCGTCTGCTCGATGCCCAGCCCGTGCTGGCCGAGGACATCTGGCTGCCCCGCCAGCCGTTCCAGTTGCTGCTGGAGACTGATCTGGATAACAAGGGCCCATTGCTCTACCCGATCTACGAACAGCTGTGTGGGCAAGTGGTCGCAGCCGCCGAAGAAGCCCTGACTGCCGAGGCCGTGGATGAAGTGCATGGGCGCCTTCTGCAGGTACCGGCCGGCAGCCCTATTGTGGTGATCGAACGGCTGGCCCGTGACTACGCCGGCAAACCCCTGGAGTGGCGCCGGTCGCGGGGACACGCGCAGCACTTCCGCTACCGCATCGATATTCGCTGACCGCGCCGTTTCAACCTTCTTTACCTGCCTGCGCCCCGTCACCAGGGCGCAGTGGCTTCGCCTGCTCGGTTGTCTGCGTTGAGGGCAACCCAGCGTACCCTTCACCCTTAAAAGGATAAGAATCATGTTCAGCTGGTACCGCCAAATTACATCGCGCGAACGCAAGACCTTCTGGGCCTGTTTTGGGGGCTGGTCGCTCGATGCGCTGGAAGTGCAGATGTTCGGCCTGGCCATTCCCGCGCTGATCGCGGCTTTCTCGCTGTCCAAAGGCGATGCGGGCCTGATCAGTGGCCTGACCCTGGTGACCTCGGCGATCGGCGGCTGGCTTGGCGGAACCCTGTCGGATCGGTACGGCCGCGTGCGCACCTTGCAGTGGATGATCCTGTGGTTCTCCTGCTTCACATTCCTCTCGGCTTTCGTCACAGGCTTCTATCCACTGCTGTTCGTCAAGGCCATGCAAGGCTTTGGCATTGGTGGGGAGTGGGCGGCCGGGGCCGTGCTGATGGCCGAGACCATCAACCCCAAGTACCGCGGCAAGGTCATAGGTACGGTGCAAAGCGCCTGGGCGGTAGGGTGGGGCCTGGCGGTAGCGTTGTTCACCTTGATCTATTCGCTGGTGCCGCAGGAATTCGCCTGGCGCGTGATGTTCTTCGTGGGCCTGTTGCCGTCGCTGCTGATCATCTGGGTGCGTCGCAACGTTCCAGAACCGGACAGCTTTCAACGCCTGCAGAAACAGAACGCCATTCCCCAGGGTTTCTTCGCCTCGATGGCGGGGATCTTTCGCCCTGAATTGCTGCGCGTCACGTTGCTGGGCGGCTTGCTGGGCCTGGGGGCGCATGGTGGCTACCACGCGGTGATGACCTGGCTGCCGACTTTCCTTAAGACCGAACGCAACTTGTCGGTGCTCAATTCCGGTGGCTACCTGGCGGTGATCATCTTTGCGTTCTGGTGTGGCTGCGTGGTCAGCGGGTTGTTGATCGATCGCATCGGCAGGCGTCGCAACATCCTGCTGTTTGCGCTGTGCTGCGTGCTGACGGTTCAGGCCTATGTCTTCTTCCCGTTGAGCAATACGCAGATGCTGTTCCTGGGTTTCCCGCTGGGCTTCTTCGCAGCCGGCATTCCAGCAAGCCTCGGCGCCTTCTTCAACGAGCTGTATCCTGCCGATGTGCGGGGAGCGGGGGTTGGCTTCTGCTACAACTTTGGCCGTGTGCTCTCGGCGGTCTTCCCCTTCCTGGTCGGGCACATGAGCGAATCCATGTCGCTGGGTACCGCCATCGGCATTGATGCCGGCATCGCCTACGGCGTGGCGGTGATCGCTGCACTGTGCCTGCCTGAAACGCGCGGCCGCAACCTCGAGCCTGCCCCGCAAGCGCCCGGTGTGGCCGCCCAGTAACCTGACCGAAAGATCAAAGACATGCCTCACAACCCTGCTTCATCCATGATTGCCATCGACAGCCATGCCCACGTGTTCAGTCAAGGGCTGACATTGGCGCGCGAGCGCCGTTATGCCCCCGCGTACGATGCATCGTTGGCGGATTACCTCAGCCAGTTGCAGGCGCACGGTTTCAGTCACGGCGTTCTGGTGCAGCCCAGTTTCCTGGGGACCGACAATGGCTATCTGCTGGGTGCCCTGCAAGCCGCTCAGGGGCGCCTGCGGGGGGTGGTGATGCTTGAGCCGGACGTTGCGCGCCAAACCCTCATACAGATGGACCAGCTTGGGGTCAGAGGCGTGCGCCTGAACCTGATGGGGCAACCACTGCCGGACCTTGCGGCCCCGCAGTGGCGCCATCGTTTCGCGTGCATGGCCGAACTGGGCTGGCACGTCGAGCTGCATCGACAACTGGCGGACATTCCCACCCTGGTGCGGGCGCTGCAACCGTACGGGCTGGATATCGTCATCGACCATCTGGGAAGGCCCGATGCGCGCAGCGGGCTGGGGCAGGGAGGCTTCGCCGACCTATTGACCCTGGGCGGGCAGGGCAATGTCTGGGTGAAGGTTTCCGGTATCTACCGCCTGGAAGGCTCGCCCGAGCAGAACGAGCTGTTCGCCCGCCAGGCGCTGGGCGCGCTGGAAGCGCACTATGGGGCCGAGCGCCTGATGTGGGGCAGCGATTGGCCGCATACGCAGCACGAACGCACGATGAGTTATGGCCAGGCGCTCGAGCAATTGCAGGCCCTAGGCTGCTCCAGCGAGTTGCGCAAGGCGCTGTTGCTGGAGACGGCCAAGGACTTGTACCGTTTCAATTGAGCCAAAGAATGGGTACGCAAGGCTTCGGTCAACCTATAGCGATCCTGTAGCGGGGTCGTCGGGGCAAGCAGTCACGGCAGGCGTTCGAATGTGGCTGTTTTGACGTGGTGCGAGTCCAGTCCGACCATCACTTCGAAGTTACCGGGCTCGGTCACCCATTGCAGGTTACGGTCCACGAATGCTAGCGCGGTGGGTGCAATCTCCAGCGTCAGGTCTCTGGCAGCGCCAGGCTCCAGGAAGATGTTCTGGAAGCCTTTGAGTTCTTTGACGGGCCGACTGACAGAGGCGCTCAGGTCCCGAAGATAGAGTTGCACGGTTGTTTCGCCCGCCAACGGTCCCTGATTGGTAACAGTGACTCGAACCTTCAAGCGCTCACCCGGACGCAGACGGTCGGTGGACAAGCGTGGGGCTGAGACATCGAACTGGGTGTAGCTCAGCCCGAAGCCAAAAGGAAAAAGAGGGGTGTCATCGACGTCGAAGTGGCGCGACCGGTAAGGTGCGGGGTTGATGGCGTCGAACGGCCTGCCGGTGTTCAGATGGTTGTAATACAGGGGGATCTGGCCGACGTTGCGCACGAACGTCACTGGGAGTTTCCCGGAGGGGTTGTAGTCGCCAAACAGCACATCAGCGATGGCATTACCCCCCTCGCTCCCGCTATACCAGGTTTCCAGTACGGCATCGGCCCACTTGGTTTCGTCGTCGAGGGCAAGCGGGCGGCCATTCATCAAAACCAGTACCACTGGAATGCCGGTATCGCTCAATGCCTTGAGCAGCGCACGTTGTCCGCCGGGTAGACCCAGCTCGGTCCTGCTCGCACCCTCATGGGACATGCCGCGCGCCTCGCCAAGCACCGCGACGATTACATCGGCTTGCCGAGCCACCGCCAGGGCCTGCTTGAGCATCGCTGCGGGAGGGCTTGGATCGATGTCGACGTGTTTGTCCGCAAGAAGCATCAGGGCCGATGGATCGTCAATGATGTTGGCCCCTTTGGCATAGCGCAATCGACCCTTGCCCGCCTGAGCCTGATGCATGCCGGAGCGAAGCGTGACCACCTCCTCGGGTCTGCCATTGGCATACCAACTGCCAAGCATGTCCGCCGCGTTATCGGCCAATGGGCCGATCAAGGCGATGTTCATGCTTTTATGCAGCGGCAGCGTGCGGTTTCGGTTTTTCAGCAGCACCAAGGAGCGGCGCGCCATATCCCGCGCTTGGGCACGATGCTGTCCGATCTGCTCGCTAGCGGCGTCGGCACCCAGGCGCTGATAAGGGGCATCAAACAGGCCCAATTCGTACTTGGTTGTGAGCACCTGGCGAACCGCGCCGTCCAGCTCGGCTTCGCTGACCTGTCCTTGCTTGATCAAGCCAGCCAGCTGGTCACGGTAATGACGGTCGCTCATGCTCATTTGTGTGCCAGCGGTCAGCGCTGCCTTGGCCGCCTGGGTGCCATCACGGGCCACGCCATGGTCTATCAGCTCTGCCACTGCGCCGTGGTCGCTGATGACTAAGCCTTTGAACTGCCACTGTGTGCGAAGCAGGTCTTTCAAGAGCCAGCCGTTGGCCGTTGCAGGGATGCCATTAAGGCTGGACAGTGCAGTCATCACGGCACCGGCCTTGGCTTCGATGGCAGCCTTGAAGGGGGGCAGGTAATCCTGATGAAGGCGTTGTTCGCTCATGTCAGCTGTGTTGTAGTCGCGCCCTCCCTCAACGGCTCCATACCCGGCAAAATGCTTGATACAAACCATCAGGCTGTCCGGTGCTGCCAGATGCGGTCGTTGCAAACCGCGGATGGCAGCCTCACCCATGCGCGAGGCCAGGTGCGTGTCTTCGCCGTAGCCTTCGGAGATGCGTCCCCACCGCGGGTCGCGACTGACATCCAAGACGGGAGCGAAGGTCATGTCCAAGCCATCGTTGGTCGCCTCGATTGCTGCAACGCGTGCACTTTTTTCCACCGCGCGCAGGTCCCAGCTGGACGCCTGACCCAAGTTGATGGGAAAAATGGTGCGACGTCCATGGATTACATCACCTGCAAAGAACAGCGGGATACCCAGCCGGCTACGCTCGACCGCCATGGCCTGTAGCCTGCGCAAATCCGTACTGTTGGCAGCCGGGTGGGTGAACATCGCCCCCACATTCCCGGCTGCGATGGCTGTGTTCATGTCTTGAGGCGCATCACCTTGAGCGGCATATTCCATTCGCAACTGTCCGATCTTTTCCTGCAAGGTCATCTGCGAGAGCAAATTGTCGATGAACGTCTTTTGCTGCGCGTCAGGCTTGTTAGCCAGGGCGGTGACAGGCCCTATCGCTGCGCAAAGCATCAACATGGCCGTGAGTGCAGGTGAGCGGGTTGCTCGCTTGCGGGGAGGGGTCATTCCATTGACTTCCTGGTCGAATTTCCCTGACATTGCCACCTGAGTGATCAAGCTCGCTACTCGCAGATCTACCAGTTGCCTATCCCCGATATCTGTGCAATCCCCACGACCTTCCTTCACCCGTGCCCTCGCGGCTTCACCCAGGACCAAGGACGATGAGTCATTCCTCGCAATTCACCTTGCTCGGCAAGCGGCGCTTCCTGCCTTTCTTCATTACTCAGTCGCTCGGTGCGTTCAACGACAACCTGTTCAAGCAGTCGCTGATCCTGGCCATCCTGTTCAAGCTGAGCCTTGGGGACGGTGACCGATCCATCTGGGTCAATCTGTGTGCCTTGCTGTTCATCCTGCCGTTCTTTCTTTTTTCGGCGCTGGGTGGACAGTTCGGGGAGAAGTTTCCCAAGGACGCGCTCATTCGTGTGATCAAGCTGGCGGAGATCGGCATCATGTCGATCGGCGCGCTGGGGTTTGCGACCAATCACCTGGCCCTCATGCTGGTGGCCTTGTTCGGCATGGGTACCCATTCGGCGCTGTTCGGGCCGGTGAAGTACTCGATCCTGCCCCAAGCGCTGCGTGAGCAAGAGCTGGTAGGCGGCAATGGGCTGGTGGAGACGGGCACCTTCCTGGCTATCCTCGCCGGCACCATCGGCGCCGGGGTGATGATGTCGACCGAACGCTATGCCGCGGTGGTAGCCGGTGGCGTAGTGGGCACTGCCGTACTGGGCTATCTGGCCAGCCGCTGGATTCCCCGTGCCGCCGCTGCCTCACCCCACATGAGGCTGGACTGGAACATCTTCAGGCAGTCGTGGACTATCCTGCGCATGGGCCTTGCCCAGCCGCCTGCGGTATCGCGCTCGATCGTCGGCAACTCCTGGTTCTGGTTCGTCGGCGCCATCTACCTGACCCAGATCCCGGCCTATGCCAAGGACTGGCTGCACGGCGATGGCACCGTGGTCACCCTGGTGCTGACGCTGTTCTCGGTGGGCATCGCCCTGGGTTCCTTGTTGTGCGAGCGTCTGAGCGGGCGCAAGGTGGAGATCGGGCTGGTGCCGTTCGGCTCCTTTGGCCTGACCGTGTTCGGCCTGCTGTGGTGGTGGCATTCCGGGGATGTGCCCAGCGCTGCCAGCGCCCATGACTGGCTCGACCTGCTGGGCCTGAGCCAGGCGTGGTGGATTCTGCTGTCCATCGTCGGGCTCGGGGTGTTTGGCGGTTTCTATATCGTGCCGCTGTACGCATTGATTCAGGCACGCACCGCCGTAGACGAGCGCGCGCGGGTGATCGCTGCCAACAACATCCTCAATGCGTTGTTCATGGTGGTATCGGCCCTGTTGACCATGGTGCTGCTGGGCGTGGCTGGGCTGGACATCCCGCAGCTGTTTTTGGTCGTCTCGCTGCTGAACATCGCCGTCAACGCCTACATTTTCAGCATCGTGCCTGAATTCACCATGCGGTTTCTCATCTGGCTGCTCAGTCACTCGATGTACCGCGTCAAGCACCAGGGGCTGCAGCACATTCCCGACGAAGGCGCGGCATTGCTGGTGTGCAACCACGTGTCGTTCGTCGATGCCTTGTTGCTCGCTGGCGCGATACGCCGTCCCATTCGTTTCGTCATGTACTACAAGATCTACAACCTGCCCGTGCTCAACTTCGTGTTTCGCACCGCAGGCGCCATTCCGATTGCCGGACGCAGCGAGGACCTGGCGACGTACGAACGCGCCTTCACCCGCATTGCCCGTTACCTGGCTGACGGCGAGCTTGTGTGCATCTTTCCCGAGGGCAAGCTGACAGGGGATGGTGAGGTCGACGTGTTCAAGGGCGGCTTGAGCCATATCCTTGAACAGACGCCGGTGCCGGTGATTCCCCTGGCGCTGCAAGGGCTGTGGGGCAGTTTCTTCAGTCGCGACCCGGCCAAAGGGTTTTTCAGAAGAATGTGGTCCCGGGTGACCGTCGTGGCAGGCAGCGCCATCCCTGCACAGGAGGCGCTACCAGAGCGGCTGCGCGAGCAGGTCATTGGCCTGCGCGCAGGCATTCGCTGAGCAAACCTGGCCAGCTGACCGGTATCAGCTGGCGCTGACCTTGAGGCCGATCAGGCCGCATACGATCAGTGCCACGCTGACCAGTCGAACCAACGCCATGGACTCACCGAACAGGATGATGCCGGCGATCACGGTGCCCACCGCGCCGACGCCGGTCCAAATGGCATAGGCCGTCCCCAGCGGCAGCTCTTTCATCGCCAGGCCCAGCAGGCCGAGACTGACGGCCATGGCGGCAACCGTCAGCGCGGTGGGCAGTGGCTTGCTGAAGCCGTCGGTATACTTGAGGCCAACGGCCCAGCCGACCTCGAACAGGCCGGCGAAGAACAGGATGATCCAGGACATGATGCGTCTCCATCGTTGCAAGTGATGGGGCCGTCCCCTGGATGATCACGCTGGGCGTCGTGAGGTCGTCCTCACCGTGAGCCCATGGTGCACATCTACGGTCTGCCGGGCAAGCCTGCGGGCCAATCGCCTGTCAGCGTCTGACACGTTTTGCGCCCTCGACGTCGGAGGAGGTGTCCTCCAGCCGCCGGAACCAGGTGGAAAGCAGCGCCCCGGAAATATTGTGCCACACGCTGAACAGCGCACTGGGCACGGCCGCCAGGGGCGAGAAGTGCGCAGCGGCAAGGGCTGCTCCTAGCCCGGAGTTCTGCATGCCGACCTCCAGCGCCAGCGACTTGCGCTGGGCCAAGGGCAGTTTGCACAGCTTGCCGGTGATGTACCCCAGCAAATAACCGAAGCTGTTGTGCAACATGACCACCGCCATGATCAACAGCCCCGACTCGGCGATTTTCGCCTGGCTGGCGGCCACCACGGCGCATACGATCAGTACGATGCTCACCACCGATACCAGTGGCAAAACCTGAACTGCGGTCTGCACGCGCTCACCCAGCAGGCGTTGGGCCAGCACGCCGAGTACGATCGGGAGCATGACCAGCTGCAGGATCGACCAGAACATATCCATGAAGGACACCGGAAGCCAGGCCGACGCCAGGAACCAGATCAGCGCAGGGGTCAGCAGTGGCGCCAGCAGCGTGGTGACGCCTGCGATGGCCACGGCCAGCGCGAGGTCGCCGCGCGACAGCCACACCATCACATTCGAGGCCGTACCGCTCGGGCAGCAGCCGACCAGGATCACGCCCACGGCGATCTGCGGCGGTAGCTCGAAGAGCTGGCACAGCAGCCAGGCCATGCCCGGCATGATCACGAAATGCGCGACCACCCCCAGCATGACCCGCCAGGGTTGGCGGGCCAGGGCAGCGAAGTCGTCGAGCTTGAGGGTAAGGCCCATTCCGAACATCACCAGCCCCAGCAAGGGCACGATGGCCACCTTCAACCCAATGAACCATTGCGGTTGCAGGAAGGCCAGCACGGCGAACACCAATACCCACAAGGCAAAGGTGTTGCCGACGAATCGACTCAAGGCGGCGAGGGCGCGCATGGGGTTATCTCCAGTTCGACTGCATGCCCGGGCATTGTCGCTGCAGGCAGGGGGTCAAGTGCGGCAACGGTGCCGCACTCAAGTGTCGTGGGTACTGCCAACCCGCAGCGGGCTCACACCCCTTGCGGGATTTCTTCGCCGCCCAAAGCTTCGAAGAGCACGGGCAGGAACTCTGCAAATGTCATCATCATCAGCTGGAAGCTGGCGTCGAACTGCTGCGCGGCCTCGTCACCGCCATCCTGCTCGGCCTGCTCCTGCAGCAGTTCCTCGAATTTCAGGCGCTTGATGACCATCTTGTCGTCCAGCACGAACGACAGTTTGTCCTGCCAGGCCAGGGCGAGTTGGGTCACGACCTTGCCGGTACTCAGGTGCAGCTGGATTTCCTCGCCAGTCAGGTCCTGGCGCTTGCAGCGCACGATGCCGCCATCTTCGGCCGTGTCGCGCAGCTCGCATTCGTCCAGCACATAGAAGCCTTCGGCGGCATTCTGGGATTTGACCCAGTCGGTCATGGTGGCCACCGGGGCGATCTTGACGGTGGCCGGCCGCACGGGCAGCGAGCCCATCACTTCGCGCAGCGTGGACAGCAGGTCTTCGGCGCGTTTGGCGCTGGCCGAGTTGACCAGAATCACCCCCAGGCGCGGGGCGATGGCAGCGAAGATCATCGAGCGGCGAATGAAGGCGCGAGGCAGGAAGGCCTGAATGATCTCGTCCTTGATCTGGTCACGCTCCTTCTTGTAGACCTTGCGCATCTGTTCGGTCTCGATCTCTTCGACCTTTTCCTTGACCGCGTCATTGACCACGCTGCTGGGCAGAATACGTTCTTCCTTGCGTGCAGCGATCAGCAGGTAATCGCCACTGACGTGCACCAGCGGGGCATCTTCGCCCTTGCCGAACGGGGCGACGAAACCGTAGGTGGCCAGCTCCTGGCTGGCGCACGGACGGGCTGGCTTGCTGGCCAGGGCAGCCTCCAGGGCTTCAGGCTCGAAGGGCACGTCCTGGGTCAGGCGGTAGGTCAGCAGGTTCTTGAACCACATCGGGGAAGTCTCTCATTAATGCATAAGGCGGGCATTATTCTCCTACCAGCCCCGGAAGGCCAACCCTGTCAGAGGGCCAGCAGTGCACAAACCGGACGAAATCGGGCCGTTACGCTAGGTCGTTGAAAGATCTGTACTTTTTTCGAAATAAAGTGAAAGAAAGTGCTTGCCAGGGGGCAGGGCCGTCCGTAGAATGCGCCCCACACCGAGACGAAGGGTGATTAGCTCAGCCGGGAGAGCATCTGCCTTACAAGCAGAGGGTCGGCGGTTCGATCCCGTCATCACCCACCACTCGATGTATAGCGCAGCGGTAGTTCAGTCGGTTAGAATACCGGCCTGTCACGCCGGGGGTCGCGGGTTCGAGTCCCGTCCGCTGCGCCATATTCAGCTTCAAGGGCCCACTGAACACCCTGAAGCAAACAGAAAGCGACCTTAGGGTCGCTTTTTTTATGCCTTGAATTTCATGCGAACGTGCAGGGTATAAAAAAAAGCCATAAGTGCTTGCCAGCATTGAAAGTTGTCCGTAGAATGCGCGCCACACCGAGAGACATGGGTGATTAGCTCAGCCGGGAGAGCATCTGCCTTACAAGCAGAGGGTCGGCGGTTCGATCCCGTCATCACCCACCACTCGATGTATAGCGCAGCGGTAGTTCAGTCGGTTAGAATACCGGCCTGTCACGCCGGGGGTCGCGGGTTCGAGTCCCGTCCGCTGCGCCATATTCAGCTTCAAGGGCCCACTGAACACCCTGAAGCAATAAGAAAGCGACCCTAGGGTCGCTTTTTTTATGCCTGCATTTCAGTTTTATAGTCGTCTTTCAGGCCCGGGCCGCCTGGCCATTGAGGCCTGGGCGCTCCTCGGCCCGCAGGGTCAGTACCTCGAACCCTTCGTCCGTCACGGCCACCGTGTGCTCCCATTGCGCTGACAGGCTGCCGTCACGTGTCACCACGCTCCAGCCATCCTTGAGCGTGCGGGTGCCGCGCCCGCCCTGGTTGATCATGGGCTCGATGGTGAACACCATGCCTGGCTTGAGCTTCATGCCCATGCCGCGCTGACCGACATGCAGCACCTCTGGCGCTTCATGCATCTGCTGGCCAATGCCATGCCCACAATACTCTCGGACCACGCTGTAGCCTGCGGCCTCGGCATGCGCCTGCACGGCATGGCCAATGTCACCCAGGGTGGCCCCAGGTCGTACTTGCTCGATGCCTTTCCACAGCGCCGCATAGGTGGTGTCGATCAGGCGCCGGGCTTCATCATCGATCTGCCCGATGGCGTACATTTTAGAAGAGTCAGCAATGTAACCGCCTTGTTCCAGCGTGATGTCGACGTTGACGATCGAACCTTCTTTGAGTACTTCATCGGCGTCAGGCATGCCATGGCACACCACATGATCGACCGAGGTATTGAGCGCATAGGGAAAGCCGTACTGGCCTTTGCTGGCCGGTCTTGCCCGAAGGGCCTGGACGATGAAGTCTTCTGCGTGGTCATTGATCTGCAGGGTGGTGATGCCTGGACGGATGAAACTGTCGAGTTCGGCGAACACCTGTGCCAGCAGTTGGCCTGCGCGGCGCATCAGGTCGAGCTCGGCGGGGGATTTGATGATGACCTTGGACATAAACGCGAATAATCACTCCAGCTAGAATGCCTCAAAGCATAGACCCACGGCATACCCACATGCCACCGTCGAGCACCGATGCGTCACTTGATCGTGGATGATTTCTTTGTCGGTACCTGCTGTTTTAAATATGACTTTAGCGCTGGCGCGGGGGATCTGTCAGGTCATGGCATGAAGCTGTTACCTGGTTGATGAATAACGATTCACTTGCTGAACTTACTTACTCAAACCCGCTCCTATGCCGGTAGCCATTGGTGAGGGCCGCCTGCTAAGCTCGCGGCCTCTACCCTGATTGCCCTTATGGCGCATGAACAAGGAATTAGCATGAAACAGCATCGTTTGGCGGCTGCGGTTGCCCTGGTAGGCCTGGTACTGGCTGGTTGTGATCAGCAGGCCAGCAGCCCCGAACTGAAGACGCCTGCGCAGAAAGCTTCCTACGGCATTGGCCTGAACATGGGCAAGAGCCTGGCGCAGGAAGGCATGGACGACCTCGATTCCAAGGCGGTAGCGCTGGGTATCGAGGACGCCGTTGGCAAGAAAGAGCAGCGCCTGAAGGACGAAGAACTGGTAGAAGCCTTCACTGCCTTGCAGAAGCGTTCCGAAGAACGCCTGGCCAAGGCCAGCGAAGAGGCGGCCACTGCGGGCAAGAAGTTCCTTGAAGAAAACGGCAAGAAGCAAGGCGTGGTGACCACCGCCTCGGGTCTGCAGTACGAAGTTGTCAAGAAGGCCGATGGCCCGCAGCCCAAGCCAACCGACGTGGTGACCGTTCACTATGAAGGCAAGTTGATCGACGGCAAGGTCTTCGACAGCTCCGTCGAGCGCGGCAGCCCGATCGACCTGCCGGTCAGCGGCGTGATCCCAGGTTGGGTCGAAGCGTTGCAATTGATGCACGTTGGCGAGAAGTACAAGTTGTTCATCCCTGCTGACCTGGCCTACGGCGCCCAGAGTCCGAGCCCGTTGATCCCGGCCAATTCGGTTCTGGTGTTCGACCTGGAACTGATCGCGATCAAGGACCCAGCGCAGCTGCAAGGTGGTGAGCCTGAGGCCGAAGCGCCTGCCGACGCACCGGCTGAAGCACCTGCCAAGTAAGGCGTGTTTCGATTGAAACGAGCGCGCTGTCATCACGGAGCGTTCGGTTCACTTGATACCATTGGGGCCGCTATGCGGCCCTAATAGTATCTGCGGCAAAGCTAAATCCTGGGGAGGCTGCGCGGCCGATCCGCAGCCCCGGCAAGGCCGTAACTGCGCGGGTACAGCGTACTCCGCCTACACGGGTATCTGATGACATTCAGAGCCGTGCTGAACCTGTGGCGGAGCTGCCTTACAGGACGTTCGCATTTGGGCATCCCGTTCGAACCAGCTCTGGCGCCCACGGTCCGAACAAGGACGGGCGCTGGGTGTAAGCTGCGTCTGAAATAACTGTCCTAGGGCGGGCCCGCGCAGTGCTCTGTAACCGCTGTGTAAAAAATGCCCGATCTTGTCCGGTGCCCTGTTTATGGGCCAGCGGGCTCGGAAATGTCCCCCTGTTCACAAGGTTATCCACAATAAATGTGGATAACCTTTTCCGTCTGGAGGCACCATGAAGGCACCTTGGAATTTCGCCCGCTTCCTGCCCCTGGCAGAGCGCCTGCTCAGCCGTGGGCGCTTGCCGGCGCTGCTGTTCGCGGTGGCCCGCAAAGGGCCACGCTTGGGCAAACTGCGCGAAGACGTGAAGTTGATGCAGGCCCTGTGCCTGGCATGGTGGCGAGGCGAGTACCGGGCGATCAACCGCAAGGCCTTGATTACGATCGTTGCCGGTCTGCTTTATTTCGTAAGCCCCATCGACGCCATCCCGGACTGGTTGCTGGGCGTAGGTTTTCTGGATGACATCGCCGTGCTGGGGTGGGTGCTCAAGACCGTTTCCGATGAACTGGAGCGCTTCAAGGCCTGGCGGGACACCCAGTCGCCAGAACGGCTGCAGGTAGTTGAGCGTCTTCCAGCCACCCCCGAAGACCTGCGTCTGGAGCGTGAAATCCCTTGAGGCGTCAGTGACACGGTAGAACCCTGCCGGCGCTCGACTGCAAAGATCCTGAACTTGGTCATATAATTGGCACATGAAACACGCCAATGGATTACCTTCAGTAGTCCTCTCGAAGGGATTTTTGCAATGGATATTCAGGTCATCAGCCGCGACGGTCAACCCGAGTATGCCGTCGTACCGTGGGAAGACTACCAGGCGCTGCTCAAGGCAGCAGGGCAGGCCCCAGCGAATACCCCAGTACAGTCACCTGTCGAAGAAGCCGCCTCACATGCCGCTTTGCCCGCATTTAGCGAAGTAGGTGCCATACGCCGGGACAAAGGCATCGCCGCCGAGCACCTGGCCCGCAATGTGGGGGTGAGCCCGGCTTACCTGGCGATGATCGAGTCGGGCGAGCGGGAGCCCGATGCCGCCATTCGCCGTGCCCTGGCCTGGCACTTGGGTGTGCCTGGCTGGAGCGAGGCTTCATGAGTCAGGTCAGGATCAGCCGCCAGCACTGGGACAACCTGCTGGGCGAGCTGGATCTGGCCCGACGGCAACGTCATTTGCTGACCTACCGAGCGCTCATCGAGCGCCTGCAACTGCCAAGTCCTGCCATGCAGACACTGACCGCAGCGCTTGAGTACCTGGCAGTGCTGGATGCGCGTGCCGAACAACCCCTGCGCAGTTCATTGGTGATCAGCCAGGGTGCCAGCCGCTTGCCGCGCACAGGCTTCTTTGAGTGCGTCGAGCGGTTAGGGCGCTTCACAGGGCCTGTCGATGGCATGGAGGCCGCTTCCTGGCATGCCTCTGAAGTCGCACGCGTATTCGAATACACGTATCCCGATCCCGCCTGATCAGACCCAGCAACGCTGAGCCCTCCAACCCTTCTCCAGGCGCTCCTACCAATGACCCAAAAAGAAAGCCGGGCATCAATGAGCCCGGCTTTTCTTTACACATCAGGGGAGGGTGGCGAATGGATCGTCCCTCCCCAGGGTCTGCCGCTTACTTCTTAGCCACCTTGGTGCTGGCGCTGAGGTAATCGATCAGGATGCGCCCGGTTTCCGACAGGTAGGCGTCGTCTTCCGGCTTGGTGTCTTCATCCTCGGCCGGCAGTGCATCCTCATCTTCTTTCTTCAGCTCCTTGAGCGGTTCCTCGCCCTTGGCCTTGCGACGGATGTTTTCCAGCGCCAGTTGCTTGGCCTCGACTTCATCGTGACGCGCCCGACGCTCTTGCTCATTGAGGCTGACGGTCTTTTCGGTCATCAGTTTCTGGGTCAATGCCAGGCGGTCGCGGATGTAGATGAACTCGGCATCCTTGTCGCTGCGTGCCTGGTGCTGAGCCTTGAGCTGGGCCAGGTAAGGCTTGAAGGGGTCTACCGCAGGCTTGACGACAGGACGGATGGTGTCCCATGGCATCGCCTCGGGCAGGGCGCTTTCGCCGATTTCCTTGGTGTCGATGATCGACGGGTAGTCGATGTCCGGCAATACGCCCTGGTGCTGGGTGCTCTGCCCGGAAACCCGGTAGAACTTGGCCAGGGTCAGCTTGAGCTCGCCATGGTTAAGTGGCTGAATGGTCTGCACGGTGCCCTTGCCGAAGGTCTGGCCACCAATGATCAACGCGCGGTGATAATCCTGCATGGCGCCAGCGAAAATCTCCGATGCCGAGGCGGACAGGCGGTTGACTAGCAAGGCCAGCGGCCCCTTGTAGAAGGCACCTGGGTTTTCATCTTCAAGCACATCCACACGGCCATCGCTATTGCGCACCAGCACAGTAGGGCCTTTTTCGATGAACAGGCTGGTCAGCTCGGTCGCTTCCTGCAGCGAACCACCGCCATTGTTGCGCAAGTCGATGACCACGCCGTCGACTTTCTCTTTCTGCAGCTCGGTCAGCAGCTTCTTCACGTCACGCGTGGTGCTCTTGTACTCCGGATCACCTGCGCGGTAGGCCTTGAAGTCCAGGTAGAACGCCGGGATCTCGATAATGCCGAGTTTGTAGTCACGCCCGTCCTGCTTGAGTTTGAGCACGGACTTCTTGGCCGCCTGCTCTTCGAGCTTGACCGCTTCACGCGTGATCGACACGATCTTGCTGGTCTGATCGCTGGGGGCGTTACTCGCCGGGATGATTTCCAGGCGTACCACCGAGCCCTTGGGGCCGCGAATCAGCTTGACCACTTCGTCCAGGCGCCAGCCGACGACGTCGACCATTTCCTTGTTGCCCTGAGCAACGCCTATGATCTTGTCGGCCGGTGCGACCTGCTTGGTCTTGGCCGCAGGCCCCGCCGGTACCAGGCGCACGATCTTGACCTGATCGTTGTCGCTTTGCAGCACCGCGCCAATCCCTTCGAGCGACAGGCTCATGTTGATGTCGAAGTTTTCGGCGTTGTCCGGCGACAGGTAGTTGGTGTGCGGGTCGTAGGACTGGGCAAACGTATTGATGTACGCCTGGAAAATGTCTTCGGCGCGGGTCTGATCCAGGCGTGCCAGCTGGTTCTTGTAGCGCTTGATCAGGGTTTCCTGAATCTGCTTGGGCTCTTTGCCAGCAATCTTCTGGCGCAGCACCTCGTCCTTGACGCGTTTACGCCACAGGTCGTCCAGGGCAGCCTGGTCCTTGAGCCAAGGCGCGTCCTTGCGGTCGATCAGCAAGGTCTCGTTGACCGTGAAGTCGATCTTGTCCACGCCCTTGTTGAGCTCGGCCAAGGCGAAGTCCAGGCGCTGCTTGACCCGGTCCAGGTAGCGCTTGTAGATGGTGAAGCCAGGGTCGAGGTTGCCGCTTTTGAGGAAGTCGTCGAACTGCGTCTTCCACTTGTCGAATTCGGCGATGTCGGCGGCGGTGAAATAGCTGCGCGCCGGGTCCAACAGCTTGATGTAGCTGTCGTAGATGATGACCGAACGGGCGTCATCCAAGGGCGGCTTGCTGTAGTGATGGCGTTTGAGCAGCTCCACCACGTTGAGGCTGGCGACGATTTCGTCGCGGTCCGGTTGCAGGCTGTCCCATTTGTTGGCGGCCGCCGCATTGCCGCCGAGCGTAAGGCTGCCAAGGCCGATCATCAGTGCCAGGGCGGTGCTGGGTAGGAAATGCTTCATGCTGATTCGACGTGGGGGCAATTGATCACGCATAGTAGGCCGTCTTTTCCGTTCGCCGGTTCCATAAAAACCGGGCGCATACTGCAAAAAGCCTGGGCACGGGTGGCCCAGGCTCGGTCATATGATTCAACTATGGAGGCACTGTGAAGGCATTGCAAGGCGTTGACGGACATGTCACCTGGGTCGAAGCCGAACGTCCGGCGTGTGACGCAGGACAAGTACGCATCCGGGTCGCGGCTGCGGGGTTGAACCGTGCCGATTTGCTGCAGATGAAAGGGCTCTATCCGCCGCCGCCCGGCGCCAGCCCCTACATGGGCCTGGAATGTGCCGGCGTGATCGCAGAAGTGGGGGCCGGGGCAGCCTGGCGGGTGGGCGACAGGGTGTGCGCACTGCTGGCCAGCGGTGCCATGGCCGAGGAAGTGATCGTCGATGCGCGGCACGTGCTGCCTGTGCCCGAAGGGCTTAGCCTGCATGAAGCGGCAGCCCTGCCGGAGGTCTACGCGACGGCGTGGCTGAACATCTTCCAGCTGGGCGGCGTCAAAGCCGGCGAGAAGGTGCTGGTGCACGCCGGTGCCAGCGGCGTGGGGTCGGCTGCCATTCAACTGTGCAAGGCGTTCGGCAACAGCGTCTGGGTCAGCGTCGGCTCGGCCGAGCGACTGGCGTATTGCCAGGCCCTGGGCGCGGCAGGTGGCGTGGTGCGCAACCAGAACCTCGATGACCTGGAAGCCATCGGCCCATTCGATGTGATTCTCGACCCGGTCGGCGCCAGCTATGGCGAGCTGAACCTCAAGCTGCTGGCCCGCGACGGGCGCTGGGTGATCATCGGCGTGATGGGTGGACGCACGTTCGAACTGGACTTGGCCCAGGTCATGGGCAAGCGGGCGCAGATCACGGGCTCGACCTTGCGCAACCGTGACGATGCGTTCAAGGCCGAACTGTTGAGTGACTTGCACCAGCAAGTCTGGCCGCTGTTTACCGAGGGGCGGTTGTCACCGCAGTTGGTTGATACCTACCCGGTGGAGTTCGCCCAGGCAGCCTACGCCGAACTCGAGACCAACCAGGTGTCCGGCAAGCTGGTCATGATCATCGACCCGAGCCTGGCCTAGTGTCGGGCCCGCTTGCCTGCTCGGGTACTGGCCTCATGGCGCCCTCATAGTCCCTGCGGGCCTGCGTGAACGCAGGCCCACGGGGGCAGGGCAAGCCTTGGCACTGAACAGCGAACGCGGGTTCAGTGCCAGCTCAAGATCGGCCAACCGTGGGCTTGCGCATGCTCGCGCAACACAGGGTCCGGGTTCACGGCACAAGGGTGATCCACCTTCAGCAACAAGGGCAGGTCATTGCGCGAGTCGGAATAGAAGCTCGCGCCCTCCAGGTTTTCCTGCTCCTGGTCCAGCCAGGCCATCAAGCGGGTGATCTTGCCTTCCTGGTAGGTGAGTACGCCATGGGTAGCCCCGGTATAGACGCCATTGCGGGCCTCCAAGTCGATTGCCAGGTATTCGTCCACGCCCAGGCGTGCAGCAATCGGTCCAACCAGGTGTACCCCTGACGCAGAAATGATCAGCACCCGGTCCCCGCGCTTGCGATGTTCGGCGATGCAGCGGCAGGCATCGCCTAAAATGATCGGTTCGATGACATCTTCCACCCACGGCTCGACCAAGTGTGCGACCTCTTCCAGGGTCCGCCCGGCAATCGGCTCCAGGCTGAACGCCATGTAATCTTCCATCGCCAGCTCGCCTTTGCTGTAGGCCTCCATGAGCGCGCGGTCACGGCGCAAGAACGTGTCACCATCCACCCACCCCAGCCGGGCCATGTGTTCGCTCCACAGTGACGCGCAGTCGCCGTGAATCAGGGTTTCGTCCAGATCGAAAATGGCTAGCGCCATACATGCATCTCCTTAAGCCACTTCCCGTAGCGCACTGGGGTCTATCGACACGCTGACCCGCTGACCGTCGGCATGCAGGTCGGCGGGTGAGCGGTTGAGCACATCCACCACCAGCTCTACCTCGCGTACCTGCACCCGATAACGTATCACGTTGCCCAGCAGGCTGTGACTGCGCACCTGGGCGTCGAGTTCGCCGTGCAGACCCAGTGTGATGGATTCTGGGCGTATGGCCAGGCGCCCGGTGACAGGCCGCTGCAGCAGGCGGCTGGCACTGTCGGCGTCCAGCAGGTTGTAATTGCCGATGAAACCGGCGGCAAACAGGTCCACCGGGGCCGTGTAGAGAGTCTCTGCATCACCGCTTTGCACGATACGGCCCTGATTCATCAGGAAGATGCGGTCTGACAGCGTCAAGGCCTCTTCCTGGTCATGGGTAACGAAGATCGTGGTCAAACCCAGTTCCCTCTGGATGGCGCGGATCTGTTCACGCAGGTGTTTGCGAATACGCGCATCGAGCGCCGAAAGCGGCTCGTCCAGCAACAGCAGTCGGGGGCGGGTGACCAGGGAGCGGGCCAGGGCGACGCGCTGGCATTGCCCGCCAGACAACTGGTGAGGGTAACGTGCGGCGAAGTCATTCAATTCCACCAGCTGCAATGCCTCGCGCACCCGTGCCTGGCTTTCATCACCCCTGACCTTCTGCATGCGCAGCCCGAAGGCGACATTCTGCTCCACCGTCATGTTGGGAAACAGCGCGTAGCTCTGGAAGACCATGCCGATACCGCGCTTCTGCGGGCTCTGCGGCACGATGTCGATGCCGTCGAGCAGGATCTGCCCGCTGTCAACGGGCGTGAGCCCGGCGATGCAGCGCAGCAGCGTGGACTTGCCGCACCCTGAGGGGCCGAGCAGGGTGATGAACTCGCCCCGTTCGATCTGGCAATCGATCTGGCTGAATACCGGGCTACCGGCGTAGCTTTTTTGCAGGTTGCGTACGCTGACGTAGCTCATGTCAGGTCTTGTCCTTGTTCAAGCGGTTGGCGACCCACGTCAGGATCAGCACGAAGGCGAAATAGGAGATCACCAGCGCACTGTTGAAGTGGCCGCTGCTGTTGCGCATGTTGTTGAGGTACACCTGCAGGGTCTCGTAGCGCGTGCCCACCAGCAGGTTGGCGAACACGAATTCCCCGAACAGGAACGAGAACGACAGCAGCAGGGCCACCATCAGGCCCTTGCGCAGGTTGGGGAGTACCACCAGCAAAGCCGCCTGCCAGGTGCTGGCGCCCAGCAACTGCGCCGCGTCCATCAGGTCGCGCAGATTGATGGCCTGCAGGTTGTTGGTGATGGCCCGGTACATGAAGGGCAGGGCGATGGTGAAGTAGCAGCCGATCAGAATCCACGGTGTCCCCACCATGGCCATCGGCCCACTGCCATACAGTTGCAGCAACCCCACCGACGACACCACAGGTGGTACGGCAAACGGCAGCAGGATCAGGACATTCATCAACGCGTCGAGCCGGGGGAAGTGATAGTGCACCACGAACAGCAGTGGCAGGATCAGCACGACCGACAGCAGCAGCGCGCCGACGCACACCAGCAGCGACTGGCCGAATGCCGCCAGAAAGCGCGGCTCGCTCCACAACGCCACGTACCACTTCAGGGTCAGGCCGCTGGGAAGCAGGGTGGCCGACCAACTGGTGGCCAGGGAGTAGAGCAGGGTGCCGGCCAGTGGCATCAGCAGAATCAGAAACAGCAGGTAGACCACGGCGCGGTGGTACCAGCCGCCTCCTTTGGGGTCAGCGCGCATGGTAGCTCCTTTTCAACAACCATTGATGCACCACGGTAACCACCGTCATCAGCCCTACCAGCACCATTGCCAGGGCACTGGCAAGGTTCGGATCGAGGCTGATGTCGCCGGCCACCAGGCCCGCGATGCGTATGGGCAGTACGTTGAAGTTACCGGTGGTCAGGGCATAGACCGTGGCGTAGGCGCCCAGGGCATTGGCCAGCAGGATGACGAAGGTGCCCAGCAGCGCCGGGGCCAGCACCGGCAGCCCGATGTGCCGCCAGAACTGCCAGTGATTGGCGCCCAGCAGCGCAGCCGACTCGCGCCAGTCTTCGCGCAGCGCGTCGAAGGCCGGGTACAGCAGCAGGACACCCAAGGGGATCTGGAAATAGGTGTACACCAGGATCAGCCCGCTCTTGGAGTAGATGCTGAAGTCTTCCAGCAGGCCCATCTGCTTGAGCAACAAGGTCAATGCGCCGTTGAAGCCGAGCAGGATGATGAACGCGAACGCCAGCGGCACGCCGGCAAAATTGCTGGTCATGTTGGCAAAGGCACTGACGAAGTCGCGCAGCCGCGAGTCCACCTGACGCAGCGAATAGGCGCCCAGGGTCGCGATGATGATGCCGAACAGGCTGGACCAGAAGCTGATCTCCAGGCTGCGTTGCAGGGCTTGCAGGTAGAACTTGGAGGCGAACACCTTGCTGAAGTTGTCCATGCCCCAACCCGCCTCCGACTGCAGGCTGCTCAGCGCCACCCAGGCCAGCGGGGCGATCTGGAAGATCACGAAAACGGCAGCGAAGGGCACCAGGCACAGCAACGCCAGGTAACGGCCACGAGGCGATTGGCTCATTTGAGCAACTCCCGGCAGACCGATTTGTCGTGAGCGGCGCCAAGCAACTCACAGATGGTCCCGCACAGGTCGGTCTGCAGTGGCTTGGCCGATGGGTCGAGGCTGAAGGCTGCGCCGAACACGAACAGGGGTACTTCGCGCTCTTCGGCCAGCAGCCCGTTGTGCGAGCGATCGTTGTTCATGCCATGGTCGGCGGTCACCAGCACTTGATAGCCCTCGTCGAGCCACCTGGGCAGGTAATCGGCCAGCAGGATGTCCGCGCTGCGGGCAGCATTGCGGTATTGGCTGCTGTCCAGCCCATGGTGGTGGCCCACATCGTCGATGCTCATCGGGTGCACCAGCAGGAAGTTGGGCGCATGGCGCCGGCGCAGGTATTCGCCGTCCGCCAGCAGGTGTGAATCGGGGTAGCGATCGTCCCAGTAGAACAACCCGTGCTGGATGGGCAACTTGGGGGCGTGGGTATGCCGGTCACGCTGGGGGTCGAACGGGGAGCGGTTGTAGAGCTCGCTCATCCAGTGATAGGCCGCCGCTGCCGTGCCCAGGTTGGCCTCGCGGGCGTAGTGGAACACGCTGCGCTGGTTGGAAAGCCGGTTGACGTTGTTGTGCACGATGCCGCTGTCGATAGGGGGCACACCCGTGAGAATGCACTCGTACAGCGGACGGGACAGCGACGGCAACTCGCACTCCATGCGGTAAAGCGCGGCGCGATCGGCCTCGACATAGGCGTGCAAGTGGCCCATGGCGTGGTGGGCAACCTGATAGTTCAGCCCGTCCAACAGCACCAAGATGACGTTGTGGCTCATTGATGACTCCGCAAAAAACCATCGGGGAAGGGGGCGCTCGCATTGCGCGGCGCCGCGCCGGGGAGTTACTGCTGGCGCGACGCCGGCTCGCTGGGGCTGCCATACAGGCGGGACGGCCAGCGTGGCAGCTGGCAGGCCCGTCTGCATGCCTCATTCCATCTCGATGATCACTTGCTCCTGCCACATCTGCGGCAGCTTCTTGGAGGTCGCTTCCCACACCTCGGCGTTCTTGATCGGCTGCGCAGGCGCATATTGCTCGTTGGGCAGCAATTTGGCCTGCACATCTTCCGGCAACTTCAGGTGCTCGGCGCGGATCGGGCGTGCATGCCCCTTGGCCAGGTTGATCTGCCCGGCATCGCTGAAGATGTATTCACGCGTCAGCTTCGCGGCATTGGGGTGTTTTGCGTACTTGTTGATGATGGTGGTGTAGCCCGAGGTGATCGAGCCGTCCGATGGGATCAGCACTTCGAAGCGCTTGGGGTCGATCTGATCGCGGTAGCTCAAGCCATTGAAGTCCCAGACCACGCCCACTTCCACCTCGCCCTTTTCCAGGGTCTGGATGGTCGGGTTAGCCAGAGAAAGGCGCTTTTGCTGGGCCAGCTTGGTGAACAGTTGCAGGCCTGGGGCCACGTTGCTCTCATCGCCCTTGTAGGCGATGGCGGCGGCCAGCACACCATTGGCGGCCTGGGCGGCGGTGCCGACATCACCGATGGCCACCTTGTACGTGCCGCGCTCCAGGTCGTGCCAGGTCTTGGGCCGCTCTGACTCCTTGACCAGGTCCTTGTTGATGATGAACGCGATGGTGCCGGTGTAGGCCAGCGCCCAATGGCCGTCCTTGTCCTTGGCCCACTCTGGCACCTGGTCCCAGGTGCTTGGCTTGTACGGCTGGCTTACGCCCTTGGCGATGGCGATGGGTCCGAACGCTGCGCCCACATCGCCGATGTCGGCACTGGCGTTGTCTTTCTCCGCCTCGAACTTGGCGATTTCCTGCGCCGAACTCATGTCGGTGTCGCTGTGCTTGAGCCCGTACTTGCTGGCCAGGTCCTGCCAGGTGTCCTTCCAGTTGGCCCAGGCGTCGGGCATGCCCACGCTGTTGACCATGCCTTCCTTGCGGGCGGCATCCTCCAGTGCCTTGAGGTCATCTGCGGCCATGGCCGACGTGCAGAACGCGATTGCCGAACCGAGCAGTGACGCCATGAACAACTTTTTCATCCGTAGCTCCTTGGGTGGGTGCATCGACCGAACGCTGTTGTGTATGAAGCCGTTGTCTGCAGCCTTGGTCTAGGTCAGCAAACCTTGAGCCAAGGTAGGCCGGTAGCGTGACAATTTGATGTAGCCCCAGGTCCAGCTGCCTGATCGCGGCCTCTGGCAATACAGCGTAGACCACCTGCGAGCGGGGCTTCACAAGGCCTGGCCCGTTTCTGGCAGCACCAGCCGGGCAGTCTTGTCACGGGATGTTCATCAGCCCTGCCTAGGCTTGTATCCAGTGCCCCGTGCCCTGTAGTGGGGCTGGCCTAGTCCAGATAGGTAACCTTTGATGCAGCCGATGCCACCGCGCGCGGTAACAGCCATCTGTAACGCCCTTGAGGAGCAGATCGGACACGGCCTTTTGGCGCCTGGCGGCAAGCTGCCTGCCGAACGCCGGCTCAGCGAACTCTTCGCCACCACGCGCATCACCCTGCGCGAAGCGTTGGTGCAGTTGGAGGCAAGGGGGTTGATCTATCGCGAGGAGCGGCGGGGCTGGTTCGTCGCCCCCGAACGCTTGAGCTATGACCTCATCGCGCGCAGCCACTTTCATGCAATGGTGCGTGAGCAGGGGCGGGCCGCCAGTACCGAGTTGCTGTCGGCTCGGCTGCAGCCGGCGTCGGCGGCCATTTGCGAGCGGTTGCAACTGCCGGCGTTATCCAGTGTGGTGCGCATCTGCAGGCTCAGGCGCATCGACGGCAGGGCGGTGCTGTACGCCGAGCACTACCTCAACCCGCGTTACTTTCCGGCCATCCTCGAGCACGACCTGGCCCAGTCATTGACCGAAATCTACGCGCGCCAGTACGGTCTGCACTACGGGCAGGTGTGCTTCGAGATCCTGCCCACCGCATTGCCCGTGCAGGCGGCCGGTGCGTTGAAGGTGTCAGCAGGCAGCCCTGGGCTGCAAATCACCCGGGTCAACAGCGACCAGCAGGGGCAACTGATCGACTGCGACCTTGAATACTGGCGCCATGACGCCATCTGCATCAGGGCACAGGCAGGCTAGCCGGGCGGCCTCTTGAGGGCGCCAGCGAGGACGCGATCCATGGCCAACCGGCTTCAACCGGACGGCTCGGTTTGTGTCATGGCGCCTGCGCCGGCCGTTACCACCTGCACCGACAACCTGGGCGTTGCCAAGTCCAGCCCGGCTTCGTCGAGCTGGCGCTTGAGTGCCAGGTTGAAGGCCCGCGACACTTCCCACTGCTTGATCGGCGCCGTCTTGAAGCGTGCCCGCAACACCGCTGAACCCGACTCGAAGCTCTCCACCCCTTGCAGTTCCAGCGGCGACCAGATGTTGCGGCGCATCAGCGGATCGCTGCGCAGCTTCTGACCGACCTCGCGCACCAGTGTGATCGCCTGGTCGATGTTCATGTTGTAGGGGATCGCCACGCGGAAGATCGCATAGCCGAATTCGCGGGAGTAGTTCTTGATGCTCTTGATTTCGCTGAAAGGAATGGTGTGCACGATGCCATCGATGTCCCGCAGACGCACGGTGCGGATGGTCAGGCCTTCCACCGTACCCAGGTGGCCGCCGACATCCACGTAGTCGTCGATGGCCAGGGAGTCCTCGATGATGATGAACAGCCCGGTGATCAGGTCGGCCACCAGCGACTGGGCGCCGAAGCCGATCGCCAGGCCGATGACACCGGCACCGGCCAGCAGCGGCGTCACGTTCATGCCCATGTTGGCCAGGGCGACGATCACCGCGATGATGAAGATGAACACGAACATCACGTTGCGGATCAACGGCATCATGGTCTGCGCCCGGGCGTTGGCCATGCCGCGGCGCGAGCGGACCAGCGCATGGTGTACCGCTGTGTCCGCCAGGATCCACACCAGCCACGCGACAATCAGCGTCCCTGCCAGGCCCATCAGGCGCAGGCTGATGTCATGCCCATCGCCTTCGGCGAAGCTGATCATCGACAGCCCCCATACCCGAAGACCCAGTTCGATGAACACCAGCCAGATGAACAGGTGGACCAACAAGTAGCCAAAGTTGCGCAGCCGCTCGGCATACACCGCATGGCGCTTGCCGGCGCGCTTGGGGTTGGCAGCGTGGCGGCGGACGAGGCCATTGAGCACCATGCACACCACCACCAGCACCGTGCACATCAGTGACTGGCGAAGCGCCGTGCTGGTATCACCGGCCGAAACGAAAGTGGCGAACAGCGAGATGGCTACCAGAATCAGCGCCGGAATGAACCAGAAACTGCCCAGGATCTCGATGGTGTCGCTCAGGGTTCGTCGCGTCAGGCGGCGCGACAAGGGTTGGTTGCGGATCAGGTGGGCAATGGGCCGGCGAAAACGCAGGATGAACAGGCCGGTGCACACCGCGGCGACGACGTTGGCCAGGGTTGCCACCCCATGGGCCAGGTGTATGCCCAGCGCAGCGGTGAGGCGCGGGTCGCTCATGGCCTCGCCGAAGGCGGCAAAGCTGCCGATCAGCCACAAGGGTCGAAATGCACGGTGGCGCAGGATGTGCAATGCCCGGTGGCGGTGCGGGCCGTCCAGCAGGGAAAACGCGATCACGCAGATGGCCGAGAAGCAGGTGCCGACCACCAGGGCATACGCCAGCACCATGGCCAGCGATTTACCCAGCGACGGGGGCAGTACGAAGCTCAGGTACACCGTGAACACCAGCGCGACCAACCAGGGGCCCAGCTTGCGCAGGGCGAAGCGGACCAGGTCCCAGGTGCGAGGATGCTGGGGCAGTTCTTCGCTCAGGCCGAATCGCAGGCGGACCCGATGGCCCACCCAGTTGAACGCGAACGCCAGTACGCTCCACACCGCGATAACCGCAGCAAAGCCGAACAGGATCGCGGGCCATTGATGAACGGGCACCATCAAGGCCGCCAGTTCTTCCTGGGCCTGGTCGATTTCCATGCCCCAGCGCTGGAACGGGTTGGCTTCCCCGGTGAACTGCTTTTCGAAATCGTGCAGGGCGCCACCGATCAAGCCGAGCACGCCTTGCTCAACGCTCGGTTGCGACTTTTGCGTAGCGTCGCGCAGCTTTTTCAAGTCGGCCAGGAGTTTGGCACGCTGCTGGTCGTTCTCCAGGCTCTTGATCACCTCGTCCAGGGATTTGCCCAGCGGCTCGGAAGCCTGGGGCTGGGCGGGGGCACTGGAACCCAGAAGGCCGGGCAGGCCTGCTGCGTGTGCAGAACCTATGAACAGCAACAGCACAACAAACAGGTAACGCAGAAGGGCAGGCACGGGCAGATCTACCTCAGGTCAAACGATTGCCCGAGTGTAGAGGTTTATGACGGCAGTTTCTCCAGGATCTTCCAGCAGGTCAGGCCGAAGATGCCCAGGGTGCCCACCCACATCATCAGCACGCCAACATCGCGCTCGCGCAGGCCGAACCCGAGGGTCAGCAACAACAGCGATGCGCAGACGGGAATCAGCAGGGCCAGGAAGGGTGACATGGCGACAGTCCTTTGCAGTGAGACATGCCCTTAGCATAGTCGCTAACCCCCGGCCTGGCCTGCTGGAAGCGGACTCGTCGGCCATGTGCAGCAGCGCGGCCTGTTGGCGCCGAGTGTGTAGCACCCCGGCGCCCCGCGTGGCTCACGGCAAGTCGTGGCTGCGGTAGAACGCTGTCAGGACCTTCACCAAGTGCGCCAGGTCATGGCTGCCGCACAGCTCGCGGATGGAGTGCATGGCGAAGGTCGGCAGCCCGATGTCGACCGTCCGCACGCCAAGGTGACTGGCCGCAATGGGCCCTATGGTCGAGCCACAGCCCATGTCGCTGCGTACCACGAAGCTCTGCACCGGTACTTCTTCGGCCATGCACAAGTGGCGGAAGAAGCCGGCGGTTTCGCTGTTGGTGGCGTAGCGCTGGTTGTTGTTCACCTTGATCACCGGCCCTGCGTTGAGTTTCGGGCCGTGGTTGCCGTCGTGCTTGTCGGCGTAGTTCGGATGCACGCCATGGGCATTGTCGGCCGAGACCATCAACGAGCGCTGGATGGTGCGCACGTAGGCGTCACCGTCGGGCAACAGGCGCTGCAACGTCTGCTCGAGCATCGGGCCGTCGGCGCCGCAGGCCGAGCTGCTGCCGACTTCCTCGTGGTCATTGCACACCAGGATGCAGGTTTCATCGCTGTCAGCGGCCAGCAGGGCCTGCAGCCCGGCATAGCACGACAGCAGGTTGTCCAGGCGGGCGCCGGCAATGAAGTCGCCATTGAGCCCGATCTGCGCGGCGTCCTGGGTATCGTAGAAACTCAGCTCGTAGTCCAGTACCACGTCGGCGTTGAGTTGGTGCTCGCGTGCCAGTTGCTCGGTCAGCAGGGCGCGAAAGTCGATGCGCTCGTCACCGGCCACCTGGGCCAGGATCGGTGGCAGTTCGGTCTGCGGGTTGATATGCCAGCCATCGTTGGCGGTACGGTTGAGGTGGATGGCCAGGTTGGGGATGACGGCGATCGGCAACTTGAAGTCGATCAGCTGGCTTTCCACCTTGCCGTCACGGCGGTAGGTGACCCGCCCCGCCAGCGACAGGTCGCGGTCGAACCACGGCGCCAGCAGGGCACCGCCATACACTTCCACGCCCAGCTGCAAGAAGCCCTGGCGCTGCAGTTCCGGCTGCGGCTTGACCCGCAGGCAGGGGCTATCGGTGTGGGCGCCGACCATGCGGATGCCGTTGAGCAGCGGCGCCTGCCTGCCCATCTTGATCGCGATGATCGAGGAATCGTTGCGGGTGACGTAATAGCGCCCGCCCGACACGACGGACCAGCTCTCGCGTTCGTCCAGGCGCTGGTAACCAGCGGCCTCCAGGCGCAGGGCCAGGCTGGCAGTAGCGTGGAAGGGAGTAGGGGAGGCCTTCAGAAAATCGATCAGGCCTGCATTGAGTACATCGCGCATAGTTCACTCCAGACAGCAGTGGCGCGAGTTTAGCGTATTGAGTCGCCGAGCGGTGTCGGGCTGTGGGTTGTGCGGTTGGCCAGGCGACAGTTGTTGCGAAGGTATAGCGCAGGCTCCAGGCCGCACTGCGGCCCCAGTGCTTCGGCTCGCATTACAGCTCGTCAGGGCAGGGCCAGCAGCGCTCGTGGACTGATAGCCACAGCCACACCCCATCAAAACGGTGCCGGGCACTCGAATCTGAGGCGTTCACCGGACACCGGGTGGGTAAAGCTGAGCATCGATGCATGCAGGCACAGCCGCTCGTGGGCGGCCAAGGCCTGGGGGTTGGCATACAGCCGATCACCCAGCAGCGGGTGGCCGATCGATAGCATGTGCACACGCAGTTGGTGCGAGCGCCCTGTGATCGGCGTCAGCTCCACACGGCAATACTCGCCGCAACGTTCCACCACCCGCCAGAACGTCAGCGCATGCTTGCCTTGTTCATGATCCACGACGTGGCGTGGCTTGGTGGGTGGGTCATACCGCAGTGGCAGGTCGATGCTGCCGCTGTCCAGGGCCGGCTGCCCCCAACACAGGGCGGTGTAGGCCTTTTCGGTTTCCCGGTCATGGAACTGGCGCGACAGCTCGCGGTGGCTGTCGGCATCGCGGGCCAGCAGGATGATGCCCGAGGTTTCCCAGTCCAGGCGATGCACGATCAGCGCATCGGGATAGCCGTTTTCCTGAAGGCGGGTGATCAGGCAATCCTTGTTGTCGTCAGCTCTGCCCGGGACCGACAGCAGCAGCGTCGGCTTGTTGATCACCAGGATGGCGGCGTCTTCGTGAAGGATCTGGAGGGTGGACAGCGGCATTGCGTGGTCTCTGTTGAATCGGGAGAAAAAAGCGGGGCTGTGCTGCAACCCATACGCGGCAAGGCCGCTCCGACAGTGGAACGCGATCCCTTGTCGGAGCGGCCTCGTGCCGCGAATGGGCTACAGCGCAGCCCCGGCTCTTGGCCGGATCAGCGATCCGGCAGGGTGATGTTCAGCTCCAGAATGGAGCAGCTGCCCTGGTTTTCCAGCTCGATATGCACATCGTCATTGCCGATGTTCACATACTTGCGAATCACTTCCAGCAGTTCCTTCTGCAACTCGGGCAGATAGTCCGGTTCGCTGCGTTGTCCGCGCTCGTGCGCCACGATGATCTGTAGACGCTCTTTCGCCACCGACGCGCTGGTCTGTTTCTGTCTGCCACGAAAGAAGTCAAAAAGGTTCATGGTTTATTTGCTCCCGAAAATGCGCTCGAAGAATCCCTTCTTCTGTACATCGATGAAGCGCATCGGCTTCTCTTTGCCCAGCAGGCGGTCGACTGCGTCACTGTACGCCTGGCCGGCATCGCTCTGGTCATCGAGAATGACCGGGATACCCTGGTTGGATGCCTTGAGCACCGCCTGCGATTCGGGAATCACGCCCTTGAGCTTGATCGAGAGAATCTCTTCCACGTCGGCCACGCTCAGCATTTCGCCCTTGACGACGCGCTCGGGGTGGTAGCGAGTGATCAACAGGTGCTCCTTGATCGGCTCCTCGCCGTTTTCCGAGCGGCGCGACTTGCTCGACAGGATGCCCAGCATGCGGTCGGAGTCACGGACCGAAGACACTTCGGGGTTGGTGACCACGATGGCCTCGTCGGCGAAATACATGGCCAGGTGGGCACCTTTCTCGATACCGGCCGGCGAGTCGCAGATCACGTACTCGAACTGCTCCTTGAGGTCCATCAGGACTTTCTCGACGCCTTCCTGAGTAAGCGCGTCCTTGTCACGGGTCTGGCTGGCCGCCAGCACGTACAGGTTTTCCAGGCGCTTGTCCTTGATCAGGGCTTGTTGCAGGTTGGCTTCGCCATTGACCACGTTGACGAAGTCGTACACCACGCGGCGTTCGCAGCCCATGATCAGGTCGAGGTTACGCAGGCCCACGTCGAAGTCGACGATAACCGTCTTGTGGCCACGCAGTGCGAGGCCGGTACCGATGGCGGCGCTGGTGGTGGTCTTGCCCACACCCCCTTTGCCGGAAGTAACCACGAGAATCTTGGCCAAGGTGTTTCACCCCTAAAATGATCGGGACGCAAGTCCCTGCAAATAACTGAAATAACGGCAACGATAAAAAAGTTGCTCTAAAAATGCTGGCAAGTATCCGTTAAAGACGGGTGATGTTCAACACGTCGCCAGACAGGCTGACTTGTACGCCCGCCCCCCACAAAGGATCGCGGCGCAAGTCTTCGCACACTTTGTACTGGCCGGCAATGGAGACCATTTCGGCGGTCATCTGCTGGCAGAAGATACGCGCCTTGGTATTGCCCTTGATACCTGCCAGGGCACGGCCACGCATGGCGCCGTACACATGGATGTTGCCATCGGCAAGAAGTTCCGCACCCGGGCTGACCGAGGCGGTGACCACCAGGTCCCCCCCTTGGGCATAGATCTGCTGGCCGCCACGTACCGGAGCGGTGATGATGCGCGTGGGGCGCACCTCAGGTTCGAGTACCGGTGGCGGGGCAGGGGCCGGCTCGGGTTTCTTGGCCTCGGGCTCGGGTTCCAGTGGCCGCTCGCGGGCGCCGGACGGGGGCAGCACTGGCAGATCGATGGCGATGGCCGCTGCAATGTCCTCGATGCGGTTGGCGCGGATGGCCAGGGTCCGCAGGCCATGGTGGCGGCAAATCCGCATCAAACCAGGCAAGTCGACCGCGCCTTCGCCGGCCGGCAGCTTGTCCAGCGCCAGCACCAACGGCGTGTTACTGAAGAAGTTCGGCGCCTGCGCCACTTTGGCCGCCAACTGGCGATCGAGGGCTTCAAGGTCGTTGCGCGCCAGTTCCAGAACGGTAATGGCAAGCATGCTGCCCTTGAGCTGGAACACGGAGGGGGTGTCGGGGGTGTGGTTTGGGCTCATGGTCTGCATAGACGGCTTGTTGCGGAAAAAGTGCCCTGACTTATAACGATAAGACCGGTTGCCCGCAACATGAGCCGATCCGTTGTAGAATGCGCGGCCCATGTCTTGCTGGAAGCTTCAATGGATCGCCCGCGTTTTCGTCCCTATTTCCTTCATCCCAAGTTCTGGGGCCTGTGGCTGGGCCTGGGGCTGCTGTGGCTGGTGGTGCAGTTGCCGTACCGGGCATTGCTCAAGCTGGGTGCGGCGTTAGGCGCGATCATGTACCGCTTTGCCGGTGAACGCAGGCGTATCGCCGCGCGCAACCTGGAACTGTGCTTCCCCGAGCTGTCGGCGGACGAACGGCAACGGCTGCTCAAAGCCAATTTTGCCTCGACCGGCATCGCCTTCTTCGAAATGGCCATGAGCTGGTGGTGGCCCAAGACGCGGTTGGCGCGCCTGGCCCATGTCGAGGGGCTTGAGCACTTGCAGGCCGCCCAGCAGGCGGGGCAGGGCGCAATCCTGATGGCGGTGCACTTCACTACCCTGGAAATCGGTGCGGCCTTGCTCGGCCAGCGTCACACCATCGATGGCATGTACCGCGAACATGGCAATGCCCTGTTCGATTTCATCCAGCGCAGCGGACGCGAACGGCACAACCTGGACTCACTGGCCGTCGAACGCGAGGATGTCAGGGGCATGCTCAAGCTGCTGCGGGCCGGCCGCGCAATCTGGTACGCACCCGACCAGGACTACGGCGCCAAGCAAAGCCTGTTCGTGCCCTTGTTCGGGATCCCGGCAGCCACGGTCACGGCCACCACCAAGTTTGCGCGCCTGGGCCGCGCCCAGGTCATTCCCTTCACGCAGAAGCGACTCGAAGACGGCAGCGGTTATCGGTTGGTGATTCATCCCCCACTGAGCGATTTCCCCGGTGAGAGCGAAGAGGCTGATTGCCTGCGAATCAATCAATGGGTCGAGCAGGTACTGCGCGAATGCCCCGAGCAGTACTTGTGGGCACACCGCCGGTTCAAGTCCCGACCGGACGGGGCCCCAAGGCTGTACGAAAAGAAAGGGCGTTGAAAGCGAGTGCGCCGCTGCCGTAATGGCAGTGGCGCTGCCGGCTCACTCGGCGATCTGCAGCTTGCGCGACTGGGTGTAGACGTAGCGCACCTTTTCATACTCGAACGGTGAGTTCATCTGCCCGTAGCGGAAGTTGGTGGTATAGCGCTTGTCGATGACCCGCAGGCCGAAGAACTCCGGGTGCTCGCGGCTGACTTTGGCCATGTCCAGGTAATTGATCGCCTGCTCGCCGGAATAATCCACCACCAGCCCGGTGGTGTCGCGCAGGTTCGAAGGGCCCAACAGCGGCAGCATCAGGTACGGGCCTGCCGGTACGCCATAGAAGCCCAAGGTCTGGCCGAAATCCTCGCTCTGGCGCGGCAGGCCCATCTTGGTCGCCGGGTCCCACAAACCGCCTACCCCGATGATCGTGTTGAACATCAGCCGCGCTGTGATCTCGGCCGAGCGTTTGGCCTTGAGCTGCAGCACGCTGTTGAACAGGTTGGGCACGTCCCCCAGGTTGTTGAAGAAGTTGGTCACGCCACTGCGCAGAAAACGCGGGGTGACGTACTGGTAGCCATTGACCAGCGGCAGCAGCACCCATTGGTCCAGGCGGTAGTTGAAGTGATAGATGCGGCGGTTCATCGACTCGAGCGGGTCGTAGACGTTCAGCGCTTCGAGGGTCGAGCGCTCGAACTCACGCTGGTCCAGGCCCGGGTTGAATTTCAACTCGCGCAGCGGGTCGAGGAAGCCATCGGCTTCCGGTGCCAGCGGGGCGGTACCGATCACCTGCGGATCAGCCTCGATGACGCTGGCTCGGGGAGCGGTCTCGGCGGCCAGGGTATGGCCTGCGGCAAGCAGGGCCGTGGCAAAGAGCAGTTTGTTAACCACGGAAGAACTCCAGCATGGCGTCACTGTTGACGCGGTAGTTGATGTTGCCGCAATGGCCACCATGGGGATAAAGGGTCAGGCGATCACCGAACACCTTGCGCAGGAACCCGATATCGCCAGGGCCGAGAATGACATCGTCGGCATTGTGCATCACGGCGATCTTGGGGCTGTTTTGCAGGTAATCGGCCAGGGCGTACAGGCTGACCTGGTTGGTCAGCTCCAGGATGGTGCCCCCGCCAGTGCGGGCACGCCACATCGGGATTACCTGTTCGCTCATGTAACAGTCGAAATCGCACTGCAAGGCACGCTTGAAGTAGGGCGTCAGGCTCGTGCCTTCGGTGATCTTGACCTTCGGCGGGATGATCAGGCCGCGGCGGTTGATCAGGTCGGAGGTGAAGGCGATATCGGCGGCCGAGAAGCGGAACGAGGTGCCGATGAGCATGGCCATCTGCTCGTTGGACAGGTGCTGGCGCGACTGCTGGAAGTCGTACAAGAGCGCTTCGTTGAGGTCGATGAACCCCTTTTCCTGGAAGTAGCGCGTGAGTTTTTCCAGCATCAGCTCATAGAACGTGGTGCTGCGGTCGATCCCCTTGACTTGGGTCTGCACCAGCTTGTCCAGGTTGTTGATCGAGGTGTAGAGGTTCACGGGTGGGTTGAGCAGCAGCACACGCTTGAAGTTGAAGCTGCGCCGGGTTTCGTCCAGGTGGCTGACGAAGGCCGCATCGAGCGCGCCCAGGCTGTAGCCGGTCAGGTAGAACTCGGTCACCGGCAGGCGAGGGTGCTGGGCGCGGACCGATTGCATCACCCGGTACATGTCCTCGGCGTCATCCTGGCTGATGCCGGGCGTGGCGAAGCGAGACGCGGCGCTGATGAAATCGTAGCTGGTGGGCGAGGACAGCTGCACCACGTGGAAGCCGGCCTTGTAGTACAGCTTTTTCAGGTATTCGTTGATGCTGCTGCTGTAGGACGCACCGGTGCCGGCAATGATGAAGATCAAGGGGGCAGCGTGGTCCTGCTGGGCCATGCGGTACTTGAGTTTCTTGACCGCCCAGAAGTTGTCCGGCAGCGTGAATTCACGCTCCGGGCGCAAGGTGAGGCTGTAGTCGGACTGGTCGATCTCGTCATCGCTGGGCAGCATCGGGCGCTGGTCCGGCGGCGTCGTGGCGATGGTCGCCTCGAACGGGTTGGTCAGGGGGTAGCCATAGCTCGCGGCATCGATATCCCGCGCAGAAGCGGCCACAGCCATGAGCAGGCTGCCGAGAACGGCAGCGAGGCGCAAAGAACGAAGCATGTAATCCCCCAAAAGAACGCAAGGTGGCGCGTGTGCAAGCTAAGACCACATGGGCCGTGGCAAAGTTGCCGGGCGTGATGGCCTTTGGTGTGCCAGTTATCTGAACCGTGTTGCAGGCAGGTATTTTGCCTTAGACAGTGATGTAAGCGATCATTGATTTTTTGATCAATCAAGTGGGAAAAGTCAATGAGTCGCAGGCTGCCTGGCGCACTACTGCTGATGTTCGTCGGGCTCTGGCTCGCTGCCAGCTACGGCGTGCGCTATGGACTGATGGAGGACGGCCAGTGGGTGGGGTTGTGCACGGAGCCAGCCGCCTATTGGCAGTGCAAGATGCGGGCAGTGCTGGGGTTGGGCATTCACCACCAGGTCCTGGCCTGGACCGGGCTGGCCCTGGCAGCGCTTGGCTGGCTGCTACAGGGGCGGACCGGTACATGGCTGGCCGGCATTGCCCTGCTGTTCGCAGTGCCAGCATTGGTGCTGTATACCGCGAGCATCGCCGTATTCGCATTGGTCCTGGCGGGGTTGCGCCTGGTCAGGTAAACGTGCGCCCGCCAGGGGGCGCTCCGTGACGCTGACAAATAGAGGTATCAGGCGCGGCCGAGTCTCTGGCTGCGCCACAGGGCGGCGGTCATCAGCGCGCTCACTGCTGCCCAGCGCCACGCCTGCCCGCTGTTCATCCCCTCGATGAGTAGCTGGGGCAGTATGCCAAGCCCGATGATACTTGCCAGAAAGGTGGCCTCCCGTCGCCGCACTGGCACGGGCCACAGGACGAACACCAGGGCTGGCAAGGCCAGCGCGGCACTGGGGAAACTGCGGTAGCGGGGGTCGAACACCATCGCCAACGTGCTTACGGCGGCAGCAAAGCCGGCCAGCAGCAGCAACCCGCCAGCTCGCCTTTGCAGCCAGGCAGACCAGCGCCCGCGCACGCCTTGCGGCTGGGACAGGTGCAGCAGTGCCCGGGCCAGTACCAGCACGTTCAACCCCGCCAACAGCCCTGCCCACATCCATTCGGGGGCGAAACGGGCGTGGCTGCGCATCAGCTCGCCCCACAGGCCCAGGCACGCCGCACCGAACATGGCCAGTATTGGCATGGCCCACGCGCCACGGCGTGTGCGTGGCCGCCCGGCCATGCACAGCATCAGCCCCGCCAGCGCCGCGCATGCCAGCCACCAAGTGGGCCAGTCGGGCAAGTTGCTGACGGGCCCTTCAAGGATGCCCTTGTCCTGCCGGTCGGCATCGTAGAGGCCCCAATACCCGCCCACGGCACCTTCGTTGGCGCGTTTCCAGGGCTGGTCGAAGGCTTCGATCAGGTTGTAGCGCCAGCCGTTGTGCTCGGCCATGGCGACGAAGCCGCGAATGAAGCGCGCTTCGTTGACCCGGCTGGGCAGGGCGGTTTCACGCTGCCTGCCTTCGCTGGGCCAGCCGGTTTCACCGATCAGGATGTCCTTGGGCGCGAAGCGCTGGCCGAATTGTCGGCGTATGTCGGCGACATGGGCCAACGCATCGTCGATGCCCCGTGGCTCGTCTTCCCAATACGGCAGCAAGTGAATGGTGAGAAAGTCTACTTCAGGCGCGATCTCGGGGTGCTGCAACCAGAACTCCCACACATCGGCGTAGGTGACCGGCACGCTTACCTGGCGCTTGACCCGCGCGATCAACTCGGCCAGTCGTTTGCCGGTGACTTCCTTGCGCAGCAAGGTCTCGTTACCCACGATGACGGCGCTGACCACATCAGGGTTGGCATTGGCGGCGGCGATCAGCAGCGCGACTTCCCGGTCGGTGTCGGCCGGGTGAGCATTGACCCAGGCCCCGAGCATCACCTTCAGTCCATGCTTGCGCGCCAGCGCTGGGATAGCCTCAAGACCGCTCATCGAATAGGTGCGGATGCACTGGAATCGCTCAGCGAGCAGGGCCAAGTCGGCATCCATGCGCGCCGGGCGCAGTTGCATGGGTTGATCGTAGGGCGACTGGTCCTTGTCGAACGGGGTATAGGATGCGCACTGCAGCTTGTGCGTGGCATTGGCGGCGTCGGGCAGGTGCACCGGTCTGCCCAGCCCGTGCCAGAGCACGCCGAGCCCGAGCAGACCGATCAGGCAAGCAAGGGTGTACAGAAGTGTCAGCAGGCGGGTGGAACTGGGCATCGGGCGGTCCATCATCGGGGGCAAAAGGGTCAATAGTAGCCCGGCGCCAAACCTTTGGCATGCAAGGATCGCGCAGGCAGGTTCATGCCGCTGCCGCTAATGGCACAGTGCTGTCGCGTATGAGCGCCTGGGCGTCGTACTTGGATCAGGTCTGGCTTGGTTGCAGGCAGATGATGGAATCTCCGAGACCTGACGAGGGAATGCTTTGATGGCTACTTCAACAAAAATGCGTCGTTTCCTGGGCGTAGGTACCGCCCTGGCACTGGCCTTGAGCGGCGCACAGGCCATGGCCAAAGAAGTCAGCATTGGTTACGTGGATGGGTGGGCAGACAGTGTGGCGACCACCAACGTGGCCGCCGAGGTGATCAAGCAGAAGCTTGGCTACGATGTGAAGCTGCAAGCCGTGGCCACGGGCATCATGTGGCAGGGCGTGGCCACCGGTAAGCTCGATGCCATGCTGTCGGCATGGCTGCCGGTGACCCACGGTGAGTACTGGACCAAGAACAAGGACAACGTGGTCGACTACGGCGCGAACTTCAAGGATGCCAAGATTGGCCTGATCGTGCCTGAGTACGTCAAGGCGGTGAGCATCGCTGACCTGAAGACCGATTCCTCGTTCAAGCAGAAAATCGTCGGCATCGATGCTGGCTCGGGTGTAATGATCAAGACCGATCAGGCGATCAAGGACTACGACCTGACCGGCTACAAGCTGCAGGCAAGTTCCGGTGCTGCAATGACCGCCGAGCTGGGCCGTGCCTACGCCAAGCAGCAATCCATCGCCGTGACCGGATGGGTACCGCACTGGATGTTCGCCAAATGGAAACTCAAGTTCCTCGAGGACCCCAAAGGCGTGTATGGCGCTGCTGAAACCGTCAATAGCATCGGCAGCAAGGAGCTGGCCACCAAGGCCCCGGAAGTGGCCGAGTTCCTGAAGAAGTTCAGCTGGCAGTCCAAGGATGAGATCGGCGAGGTGATGCTGGCTATCCAGGAAGGCGCCAAGCCCGAAGCGGCTGCCAAGGACTGGGTGGCCAAGCACCCTGAGCGCGTGAAGGACTGGACGGGCAAGTAAAACGCTGTGCGCTGATGCCCTGAAATGAAGCCGTTCGAGCCTCAAGCGTTCGAGCGGTTTCGTTGGCGTGGGAACGACCCCATTGCGCTGCGTTACGAGGCTGTCCAATGCTCCGTGGATCAGCCTTGGCGGGGCGCGGATCGGCCGCGATGGGCGCAAATCGGCCCAGGCGACCTCAGCCAGTTCGCACATCGCCTGCTCTCACCCACATCACCGTCCATCATCCCTGCACCCCCCAGCTACACCCCCGCCGAGAGAAACTGAACCCTCACACCGACCCGCCGGCCCAACCGCTCAAGCACCCCCAGCACGCACTAACCAAATCTGCGACAATCACACCTCTTTCGAATGCCGATCACACCGCAGGCCCACCTGCATCACCGAAAAGCCCAATGACTGACCACGCCATCGACAAACTGCTGCAAAACCTCGACCACGCCATGATCGCCGACCGCCACCGCCTGCGGCGCCAGTTGCACGAACTGCGCAAGCGCCCCGACGAGGCGAAGCTGGCGCAGTGGGCTGAGCGGGTGCAGGCGTCCTGCGCCCAGGTCACCGCCCGCCAGCAGAGCGTGCCATTGGTGCGCTACGACGACAGCCTGCCCATCGCCGCCAAGCGCGACGAGATCAAAAAGGCCCTGGCCGAACACCAGGTGCTGGTCATCGCTGGTGAAACCGGCTCGGGCAAGACCACCCAGCTGCCCAAGATCTGCCTGGAACTGGGCCGTGGCAGCCATGGCCTGATCGCCCACACCCAGCCACGCCGGATCGCCGCGCGCAGTGTCGCTGCCCGGGTGGCCGAGGAGTTGGGCACGCCGTTGGGCGGCCTGGTGGGGTACCAGGTGCGCTTCGAAGACCAGAGCGATGCCAACACACTGGTCAAACTCATGACCGACGGCATCCTGCTGGCCGAAACCCAGCACGACCGCTTCCTGGAACGCTACGACACCATCATCGTCGACGAAGCCCACGAACGCAGCCTGAACATCGACTTCCTGCTCGGCTACCTCAAAACCCTCCTGCACCGGCGGCCCGAACTCAAGCTCATCATCACCTCGGCCACCATCGACCTGGAGAGGTTCTCCAAGCATTTCGACAACGCGCCCATCATCGAGGTGTCCGGCCGTACCTTCCCGGTGGAAACCTGGTACCGCCCGCTGACCAGCGAACAGGACGAGGAGGGCAACCCGATCGAGGACGACCTCACCGTCGACCAGGCTATCCTCGCCACCCTCGACGAACTGGCCCAGCACGAGCGCGGCCAGGGCAAGGGCCCGGGGGATGTGCTGATCTTCCTGCCCGGTGAGCGCGAAATCCGCGACGCCGTCGAGATTCTGCGCAAGGCGCAGCTGCGCCATACCGAAATCCTGCCCCTGTACGCGCGCCTGTCGCCAGCCGAGCAGCAACGGATCTTCCAGCCCCATGCCGGGCGGCGTGTGGTGCTGGCCACCAACGTGGCCGAAACATCGCTGACGGTGCCCGGCATCCGTTATGTGATCGATACCGGTACGGCCCGCATCAGCCGCTACAGCTACCGCGCCAAGGTGCAGCGCCTGCCCATCGAAGCCGTGTCCCAGGCCAGCGCCAACCAGCGCAAGGGCCGTTGTGGACGGGTGGAGCCGGGTATCTGCGTGCGCCTGTACAGCGAAGAAGACTTCAACAGCCGGCCGGCTTTCACCGACCCCGAGATCCTGCGCACCAACCTGGCGGCCGTCATCCTGCAGATGCTGCACCTGCGCCTGGGCGCCATCGACGCGTTTCCCTTCATCGAGCCGCCAGACGGCAAGGCGATCAGCGACGGTTTCAACCTGCTGCAAGAGCTCTCGGCGGTCAACCGTGAAAACCAACTGACGCCGGTCGGGCGTCAGCTGGCGCGGCTGCCCATCGACCCGCGCCTGGGCCGTATGCTGCTCGAAGGCGCGCGCCTGGGCAGCCTGCAGGAAGTGCTGATCGTCACCAGCGCCCTGTCGGTGCAGGACCCACGCGAACGCCCCCCTGAGCGCCAGCAGGCCGCCGACCAGGCCCACGCACAATGGAAGGACGTGGATTCGGACTTCGCCGCACTGGTCAACCTGTGGCGGGGCTTCGAGGAGCAGCGCCAGGCGCTGACGGCCAACCCCTTGCGCAACTGGTGCCGCAAGCAGTTCCTCAATTACCTGCGCCTGCGCGAGTGGCGCGACGCCCATCGCCAGCTGGCGCTGATCTGCCGCGAGCTGCAACTGACGGTCAACAAGGAACCGTGCGACTACCCCAAGCTGCACAAAGCCGTACTCAGCGGCCTGCTCAGCCAGATAGGCCACAAGACCGAAGACGGTGACTACCAAGGCGCGCGGCAGCGCAGGTTCTGGGTGCACCCGTCATCGGGTATCGGGCGCAAGCGTCCGCAGTGGGTCATGGCGGCCGAACTGGTGGAAACCACCAAGCTTTATGCCCGCGTGGTCGCGCGCATCGAGCCGGACTGGATCGAGCCGCTGGCCGGCCATCTGATCAAGAAGAACCACTTCGAGCCCCATTGGGAGAAGAAGCGCGGACAGGTCGTGGCCTATGAGCAGATCACCCTGTATGGGTTGATCCTGGTCGGCCGCAGGCCGGTACACTTTGGCCCCATCGACCCGGCCACCTCCCGCGAGCTGTTCATTCGTGAAGCCCTGGTGGGCGGTGAGATCCAGTCGCGGGCCAAGTGCCTGGCGGCCAACAAGCGCCTGCTCGAAACGCTCGACGCCCTCGAGGCCAAGGCCCGCCGTCGCGATATTCTGGCCGACGAAGAAACGCTCTATGCCTTCTACGAAGCGCGTCTGCCGGCCGAGATCCACCAGACGGCCACCTTCGACAGCTGGTACCGCATGGGCAGCCAGAAAGATCCCAACCTGCTGATCATGCGCGAGGAAGACGTGCTGGCGCGCGAGGCCAGTGAGGTGACCGCCGCGCAGTACCCCGACAGCTTGCAGGTCGGCCAACTGCGCTTGCCGTTGACCTACCACTTCGAGCCCAATCACCCCCGTGACGGCGTGACCGTGCGGGTGCCGGCACCCCTGTTGCCGAGCCTGCCGGGCGAGCGCCTGGAGTGGCTGGTGCCAGGCCTGCTCGAGGCCAAGTGCGTGGCGCTGATTCGCAACTTGCCCAAGGCCCTGCGCAAGAACTTCGTGCCGGTGCCGGACTTCGTCAAGGCCGCCTTGGCCCGCATGACGTTTGGCCAAGGCGCGTTGCCCCAGGCCTTGGGCCATGAACTGCTGCGCATGACCGGTGCGCGCGTGCCCGATGACGCCTGGGACGAGTCGGTCAGCCTGGTTGAAGGTCACCTGCGCATGAACATCGAGGTGGTCGACGGGCAGGGCAAGTTCCTGGGTGAAGGGCGTGACCTGGCTGAGCTTACGGCGCGGTTCGCCGCTGCCAGCCAGGCAGCCCTGGCGGTGCCAGGCGATGCCAAGAGCGAGCAGCCGGTGCAGGCCAAGGCCTTCAGCGAAGTGAAGCCCACGGCGCAGCAAAAGATCGCAGGGCTGTCGATGACGGTTTACCCGGCACTGGTCGAGGATAACGGCACGGTGCGTGAAGGCCGCTTCTCGACCCAGGCCGAGGCCGACTTCCAGCACCGCCGCGCCTTGCAGCGCCTGCTGTTGCAACAGCTGGCCGAGCCGGCCAAGTTCCTGCGTGGCAAACTGCCTGGCCTGACTGAACTGGGGCTGTTGTACCGCGACATGGGCCGGGTCGACGCGCTGGTCGAGGACATTCTGCTGGCAAGCCTGGACAGTTGCATCCTCGACGGTGAGCCGGTATTGCCCCGTGAAGGTGCCGCGCTGGCGGCGCTGGCCGAACGCAAGCGGGGCAGCTGGGCCGAACATGCCGAGCGCCTGGCGCGGCAAACCCTCGAGGTGCTGAAGCTGTGGCATGGGTTGCAGAAACGCTTCAAGGGCAAGATCGACCTGAGCCAGGCCGTGGCCCTGAACGATATCAAGCAGCAGTTGGGCAACCTTGTGTACCCCGGCTTTGTGCGCGAAACGCCGGCGGTATGGTTCAAGGAACTGCCACGCTACCTCAAGGCCATCGAGCTGCGCCTGGAGAAGTTGGGTTCTCAGGTGCAGAAGGACCGGGTATGGAGTGGCGAACTGGCCAATCTGTGGGCGCAGTACAAGGCCCGTGCCGACAAACATGCTCAGGAAGGCAAGCGCGACGAGCAGCTGGCCCTGTACCGCTGGTGGCTGGAAGAATACCGCGTGTCGCTGTTCGCCCAGCAGTTGGGCACAAAAGTGCCGATTTCAGACAAGCGATTGAGCAAGCAGTGGAGCCTGGTGGAAGGCTAAACTCACACAGTTGTGGCACTATTGAGACAATTTCAGGCCGCTTGGCGGCCCAGTGCGGGCAGCCCTGCTTCGCTTGTCCATTCACCGCTCGCGGGGTGATGGCTTAAGTGAGACGGGCTACTGTCAAACAAGGGCTTGGCCCTCGTCGTGAAGTTAGTACTAAAGTGCCACTAATCCAGTGTATTTCCAGCCAGCGCCGGGTGGCGATGGCCCACGAACAGAGGAACGACCGTGCATAATGTCGTGATCAGCGGCACCGGCCTGTACACCCCGGCCCAGAGCATCTCCAACGAAGAACTGGTAGCGTCCTTCAACACCTGGTCGCAGCAATTCAACCAGGACAACGCCCAGGCCATCGAGCGTGGCGAGGTCGAAGCCGCACCGCTGTCCGATGCGGCGTTCATCGAAAAGGCCTCCGGTATCAAGAGCCGCTTCGTCATGGACAAGGCCGGCATCCTCGACCCGCAGCGCATGAAGCCGCGCCTGCCAGAGCGCGCCAACGACGAACCGTCGGTGCTGTGCGAAATGGCCGTGGCAGCGGCACATCAGGCGCTGGAGCGCGCTGGCCGCAGCCCGGCCGATGTGGACGGGGTCATCGTCGCCTGCTCCAACTTGCAGCGCCCGTACCCGGCCATTGCCATCGAAGTGCAGCAGGCGCTGGGCATCCAGGGGTTTGCGTTCGACATGAACGTGGCCTGTTCGTCAGCCACCTTCGGCATCCAGACCGCCGCCAACAGCGTGGCGCTGGGGCAGGCGCGGGCCGTGCTCATGGTCAACCCCGAAGTGTGCACCGGCCACCTTAACTTCCGCGACCGTGACAGCCACTTCATCTTTGGCGATGCGGCGACTGCGGTGCTGCTCGAACGCGCCGATCGAGCCACATCGGTGCACCAGTTCGACGTGGTCAGCAGCAAGCTGTGGACCGAGTTTTCCAACAACATCCGCAACAACTTCGGTTTCCTCAACCGCGCAGCAGAGGAGGGCGAGGGCGCCGCAGACAAGCTGTTCATCCAGGAAGGCCGCAAGGTGTTCCGCGAGGTGTGCCCGAAAGTGGCGGAGCTGGTAGGCGAGCATTTGCAGGAAAACGGCCTTCAGCCCAGCGATGTGGCGCGCTTCTGGCTGCACCAGGCCAACCTCAGCATGAACCACCTGATCGTCAAGAAGCTGCTCGGGCGTGAAGTGAGTGAACAGGAAGCACCGGTGATCCTGGACCGCTACGCCAACACCAGTTCGGCAGGGTCGGTCATTGCATTCCACTTGTATCAAGATGACTTGCCGCAAGGTGCGTTGGGGGTGCTCAGCTCGTTCGGGGCGGGGTATTCGATTGGCAGCGTGATATTGCGCAAACGCTAAGCCGGCAAGGCGGGCGATGCCCGCATAAACGCGCAAACGGCCGGATGGGGGCGGCCGTTTGCAGCTTGGCGATGCTTAGAACTTGGCTTCCAGGTCCACCTGCAGCGTATCCACATCGGCGTTGCTGTTGGGCAGGTTGGAGTAGTCGGTTTTGGCCATCATGTAGGCCGCACCGAGTGCGAAGTTCTTGTCGATCTCATAGCCAACCTTGAACTTGTGGCCGCGCGAACCGGTGAAGCCGTTGCCGAAGTCCGAGTCTGTGAACAGGCTCACGACGCCATTGCGCTGCACGTCGCGGTAGTTGTAGTCCAGGCTCCATGCCCCGATCTTGCTCTTCAGACCCGCCAGCCAGGCCTTGTCCTGACCATCGGTGCTCTCGGTGTTCTTCACGAATTGGCCATAGGCCGACAGCGGGATGGCGAAGCCGGTGAAGTCCACCTGGCCAAAGCCTTCGACCAGGTTGAATTCGTCGGTGGTGTTGCCCAGCGAGCGCAGGGCCGCAGATGACTTGTCGTTGTCGTAGCCGTACACGCTGCCGCCCACCGTGACCTTGACGGTATCGGCTGCGTTGAACTTGGTCCCAAGCTGCGCGGCGTAGAGCTGTGCATCGTGCTTGAACTGCACGCCGTCGCCGTCGACGTTGTCCTTGAGGTTGTAGTGGCCAATGCTGCCGAACACTTCGGCAGGGCCCAGGTTGGTCTTGTAGGTGGCGGCTACGCCTTCAGGGTTGATGTCGCTGTCCCAGATGATGTCACCCATGCTCACCCAGGGCTGCATCATCTTGCCGCCGATCAGGTGCAGGTTCGGCACGGCAGTGGGGTGCCAGTCGAGGTAGGCCAGGTCGACCCACAGCGATTTCTTCTCGAAGTAGTTGTCCAGGCTCTGGTTGGTCGAACGTGCATCGGCGCTGCTGCCGGTGGCTACCCGTACCCCGGCGTCTACTTGCGGGTTGATTTCGCTGTAGAAACCGACGCGGGCACGCACACGTTCCCGGTCCTGGTTGCCACTGCGGGAAATCGGGTTGTCCACGTTGACGTCTTCATAACGCAGGCGCACGTCGCCTTTGATCTGAGTCTTCGCTGCCCAGGCTACTTTCTGCTCGAACGAACTCATGCGCTCGGACTGGGCTTTCTGAGCGGCCTTTTCCTTGGTTTCCTGGGCCAGGTCAGCCTGCAGCTCGCTGTATTGCGCCTGATTGATCGAGCCATTGGCGCGGAGCATTTCGAGCAGCTTGGCGTCAACGGCCGCACTGGCCGGAGTGGTGCTCATGGCCAGCACCATGCCGGTCAGGCTTGCTCCGGTAAGTGTAGAAACAAGACGCATACGGTTCTCCCTACTGAATAAGATGGGGGACGCCGAGCGCCCGCCCCTGTGTTGGCACGTCTCCGAAAGGGCCTGAATAGACAGGTTCTGTGGTTCCGGAAAACAGGCGCAAGTATTGCGGGGGCGAGTGACAGATTAATGTCGGAATAGTGGCACTGTTGTGAAGTGAAGGCCGCCAGGCGATCGTCATTTGAGTCCGGCGCCCGGCTTGGTGATACTGGGGGCCTTGATGCCGCGAGCCGACCCTGTGACCAGTCTGTATAGCCTTGCTCATTTACGTGATATGCCAGCCGCCACCTGGGACGCCTTGGTCCCTGCGGGCCAGCCGTTTCTCAGCCATGCCTTTCTCAGTGCGATGGAAGACAGTGGCAGTGTCGCGCGCACCACCGGATGGGCGGCCGAACACCTGGTGCTTGAGCATGAGGGCAAGGTGCAAGCGCTGCTGCCGGGTTACCGCAAGTGGCATTCGTACGGTGAGTACGTGTTCGATCATGGTTGGGCGGACGCCTGCGAACGGGCGGGCATCGCGTACTATCCCAAATGGCTGGGGGCCGTGCCGTTCAGCCCGGTCAGTGGCCCGCGCTTGCTGACGGCCGATCCGGCAGCCGGGCACTTGTTACTGCAAGCCTTGCCCGAGTACCTGAGCAAAGCCGCCCTGTCCGGCGCCCACATCAACTTCACCGAGCCTGCGTTGGATGTACAGATGGCGCGTCTGCCGGGCTGGATGGAGCGCCTGGGTTGCCAGTTTCACTGGCAGAACCGCGGCTATCGCGATTTTCAGGATTTTCTCGACACCCTCAGTTCGCGCAAGCGCAAGCAGATGCGCAAGGAGCGTGAGCAGGTGGCGGGGCAGGGCATCGATTTTCGCTGGTATCGCGGTGACGAACTGGACGAAGCCCAATGGGATTTCGTCTACCTGTGCTACGCCAACACCTACGCCGTGCGCGGCCGGGCGCCTTACCTGACCCGCGAGTTCTTTAGCCTGCTGGCCGAGCGCATGCCCCACGCCCTGCGCGTGGTAATGGCCCGCCAGGCCGGGCGAGACGTGGCAATGGCACTGAGCCTGGTAGGTGGCGACAGCTTCTTTGGCCGTTACTGGGGCTGCCTGGCCGAATTCGATCGCCTGCATTTCGAGACGTGCTTCTACCAAGGTATGGACTTCGCCATTGCCCATGGGCTGCAACGTTTCGATGCTGGCGCCCAGGGTGAGCACAAGCTGATCCGCGGGTTCGAGCCGGTGATCACCCGGTCGTGGCATTACCTGCTGCATCCCGGGTTGCGCACGGCGGTGGCCGATTTTCTGCTCCAGGAGCGTGAAGGGGTGATGGCGTATGCTGCGCAGGCACGGGAGATGTTGCCTTATCGCCAGGAAGAGGGCCATTGAGCCAGACACAGTCCCAGTGCGAGTAATCGCTCACTCGCGTTACCAGGCCAGCGCGGATTGGGTTGGCAATGATGTAGCGAGCAACCCTGCGCACTTGTTCGTCACGGCGCAGGGCGCGGTCATGGAAGCCAGGCTGCCAGATTCGCTGGTGCTCGGCGCCTTGCCTGTAAAGCGCGCAACTGCTGCGTGATTTGAACTCACGCATCAGTTCGCCGAGGCTGCAGTGGCCGAGCGTGATTAGCCAGTGCAGGTGATCGGGCATCAGTACCCAGGCGAGGCTTTGACACTGACGGTGCGTAGCGGTGAGTCGCAATTGCTGGATCACGGCCCTGGCGTAGTACAAGTGTTTGAAGAGTGGGGTACGGTTTCGGATGACGGTGGTCAGCAGGTATAAACGCCCAGGTTCGGAGAACCTGCCCAGACGTAAGCGATGAGAACCTCGGCCTATCATGGCTACCCCCTTGCGTAGTCATTTCAAGGGTAGCTGGCCATTGAAGTGGGCAGAGTGAGACAGTTTTACAGCTTATGACTTGGGGCCGCTTTGCGGCCCATCGCGGCGCAAGGCCGCTCCTACCCGGACGTTCGCTAGCTTCTAAGTCGGCGCAGGCAGTTGCTCTTTGAAGAGTTGCTCAGCTACATGACACCTGAAGGCCAGCACTATCAGAGTGGGGCCGCTTTGCGGCCCATCGCGGCGGGTCCGGCGCCCCGGCAAGGCCGCTCCTACCCGGAAGTTTGCTAGCTTCCAAGTCGGCGCAAGCAGTTGCTCTTTGAAGAATTGCTCACCTTCATGACACCCGAAGGCCAGCGCTATCAGGGGTGGGACCGGCCGCGATGGGCCGCGCAGCGGCCCCGGGTTTTGAGCAGGCGCGAGGTTTCATCTCCCTCCTCAAGCCTGAAACCTCAAAGCCGAGGCCTCACCTAATCAACCCCCACAAACCCACCTGTCTGATGCTGCCAAAGCCGCGCATACAACCCCCGCTGCTCCAGCAACTCGGCATGGCTGCCCACTTCCACGATGCGACCTTTGTCCAGCACTACCAGCCGGTCCATGCGGGCAATGGTGGAAAGCCGGTGGGCGATGGCGATCACGGTCTTGCCCTGCATCAGCGTTTCCAGGCTCTCCTGAATCGCCGCTTCCACCTCCGAATCCAGCGCCGATGTGGCCTCATCCATGATCAGAATCGGCGCGTTCTTCAGCAGCACCCGGGCAATCGCGATGCGCTGGCGCTGGCCGCCGGACAATTTCACCCCACGCTCACCCACATGCGCATCTAGGCCGGTACGGCCCTGGGCGTCCGACAAGTGAGGGATGAACTCATCGGCGCGGGCGCGGCGCACCGCTTCCTGCAACTGGGCGTCAGTCGCATCCGGACGGCCGTACAGCAGGTTCTCGCGGATCGAACGGTGCAGCAACGATGTGTCCTGGGTAATCATGCCGATCTGCGCACGCAGGCTTGCCTGGCTCACCTGCGCAATGTCCTGGTCATCGATCAGAATCTGCCCACCCTGCACGTCGTACAGACGCAACAGCAAATTCACCAGGGTCGATTTCCCGGCCCCCGACGGCCCAATCAACCCGATCTTTTCCCCGGGCCTGATCGCCAAGTTCAGCCCCTCGATCACATTCCTCGCCTCCCCATAATGAAAGCGCACGTTCTCGAACCGCACGGCGCCCTGGGTGACCTTCAAGGCCGGGGCAGCAGGGCGGTCGGTGACGGTGACGGGCTGGGCGATGGTCTGCAGGCCATCCTGCACCATGCCAATATTCTCGAAAATGCCGTTGACCACCCACATGATCCACCCCGACATGTTCACGATGCGGATGACCAAACCCGTCGCCAAGGCAATGGCCCCCACGGTGATCAGCGACTGGCTCCACAGCCACAGGGCGAGCCCGGTAGTGCCGACGACCAGCAAGCCGTTCAACGTTGTGATGACCACGTCCATGCTGGTGATCACCCGCGAAGCCAACTGGGTTTTCTCGGTCTGCTCGCTGATGGCCTCGCGGGCGTACTGCTGTTCGTGATCGGTATGGGCGAAGAGCTTGAGCGTGGCAATGTTGGTATAGCCATCGACGATGCGGCCCATCAACTTGGAGCGGGCCTCGGACGACACCACCGAGCGCGCTTTGACGCGTGGCACGAAATACGCCAAGGCAGCAATGAAACACACGATCCAGATCACCAAGGGCAACATCAACCGCCAATCAGCCTCGGCAAACAACACCAGCGACGTGATGGCATAGATCAGCACATGCCATAACGCATCCACCGCCTGCACCGCCGAGTCGCGCAGCGAGTTGCCGGTCTGCATGATGCGCTGGGCGATGCGCCCGGCGAAGTCGCTCTGGAAGAAGTTCAGGCTCTGTTTGAGCACGTAGCTGTGGTTCTGCCAGCGGATCATGCTGGTCATGCCCGGGTTGATGGCCTGGTGTACCAGCAGGTCATGCAACCCGAAGAACAACGGACGCAGCAACAGCACCACCACCAGCATCCAGATCAACTCGCCGCTGTGCTCGCTGAAAATACGGGCGTTGGGCGCGCCCTGGGCCAGGTCGATGATGCGGCTCAGGAAGCTGAACATGGCCACTTCGATCAACGAAGCGATCAGCCCAACCACCAGCAAGGCCAGAAAGCTCGGCCATACCTGGCGCAGATAATAGATATAGAACGCCCATACGCCGCTGGGCGGCGCTTCACTGGGGGCGTCGCGGAAGATGTCGATCAGTTGCTCGAAACGACGGTACAGCATCAGCGTTGAAACTCCTGTTCAACCGACCGGTAATCGGGTCACGTCCCTGTGAGACCCGTGATCAATCGATGCGTTTAGCCGACTTGATGAACACCGGGTCGGCAGGCACGTCACGCATGCCTTTCTTGACGGTGGTGGGCGAATTGACGATCTGGTCGACCACTTCCATGCCCTTGGTTACCTTGCCGAACACGGCATAACCCGCGTCCCGGCCTGGGTTGAGGAAATCGTTGTCGGCCACGTTGATGAAGAACTGGCTGGTGGCCGAGTTCGGGTTCGAGGTGCGGGCCATGGCCAGGGTGCCGCGGGTGTTTTGCAGGCCATTGCTGGCTTCGTTGGGGATCGGGTCCTTGGTGCCCTTTTGCACCATCTGTTCAGTGAAACCGCCGCCTTGCACCATGAAGCCCGGAATTACCCGGTGGAAGAGGGTGTTGTTGTAGAAGCCGCTGTCCACGTACTGCAGGAAGTTCTTGGTGCTGACAGGTGCCTTCTCTGCATTGAGCTCGATTTCCACCTGGCCGAAGCTGGTGTCCAGCACAACGTGCGGTGTCTTGTCGGAAGCCATGACACTGGTGGCGAACGCGACGGAACAGGCGGTAAGCAGCAGTTTTTTCAGCATGGGCGCAAAGGTCCTTCAAAGTGGAGGCGGCGGCTTTCGAGGGCCGCCGGTACGGTGGATACATCGCAATGAACAAGGGCAATAGCGTGCCGTGAATCTTCGACGTCTGCCAGTGCTGGTTGCGGGCCGAGCACAAGCGCAGCGTTTGAACGTGTGTCAGGGCCTGGTCGCAAGGTGTTGCACCCCGCTCAGACAGCCAGCCGGTGCCGGCGTTCGCAGCCGGCCCTGGCCATCACCCTCACGCCTGGGCCGGGGCTGCGAAGGGCACATCCAACGGCGCCGTGTCAAAGTTGCGCAGCAGGTCGATCAGGATCTGCGTGGCCGGGCCCAAGGACTTCTCCTTGCTCGCGTAAAGATAGAACAGCGGATGGCGGCTACCGCCCTGGTCCAGCGGCAGCGGTTTGAGCACACCGTCACGCAGCTCGCGCTCGATCATATGCCGCGGCAACCACGCAAAGCCCAGCCCGCTGCTGACGAAGGTGGCAGCCGTACCCAGGCTGCCGACCGTCCAGCGCTGTTCGGCGCCAAGCCAGCCCACATCGCGTGGCTGAGCGCGGCCCGAATCTCGAATCACCACCTGCAATTGGCTTTCAAGGTCCTGGAACGTCAACTCGCGTCCCAGCCGGTGCAGGCTGTGGTCTGGATGAGCCACGGCCACGAACTCCACCGCGCTCAACTCCGCGCCCAGGTAGCCGCCAATGCTGTAGCTGCTGATGGCAAGATCGGCGATGCCTTCGAGCATCACCTCCTCGACCCCGGACAGCACCTCCTCGCGCAGGCGCACGCGACAGCCGCGGCTTTGCGGCATGAAGGCGGCCAGGGCACGTACCAAGCGCGCGCTGGGGTAGGCCGCATCGACTACAAGGCGCACCTCGGCTTCCCAACCCTGTTCCATGTGGTGCGCCAGGTCTTCCAATTGGCTGGCCTGCTTGACCAGATGCCGCGAGCGGCGCAGCAGCACGCTGCCTGCCTCGGTCAGCACCGCCTTGCGGCCGTCGATGCGCAGCAACGGCACACCCAACTGTTCCTGCATGCGCGCCACGGTATAACTGACCGATGACTGTGATCGGTGCAGCACCTCGGCAGCCTGGGCAAAGCCGCCGTGATCGACTACAGCTTGCAAGGTCCGCCATTGATCCAGCGTCACGCGCGGCGCTTTCATGTCCTGCTCCTGTTGGCCTAAGCTGCGCTCTACACAAGGAGAACGCCCATGAAGAACTATTGTGCGGCATTGTTGCTATGCCTGCCGGTGACCGCTTTTGCCTATCCCATCGACATGGAAAAACACATGGACGGGGTAAAGGTCGACGCCACTGCCTACGACACGGCCTATGACCTGGGCGCCATTACCTTGGAGAACTACGGCCAGGTGCCCGCCGCCTGCAAGGTGACCTTTCGCAACGGTCCTGAAGCCCCGCGGGTGCGCCGGATAAATGTGCCGGCCGGCAAACGCGCCGACGTCACCGCCAAGTTCACCCGTCAGATCATCAAGCTGCGCGTCACCGTGAACTGCGCGGCTGAATAAACTAATTAATCGATAAATCGTACCGACTATTTACGCTTTTTCATCGATAGGTCAAGCGCTAACCTTCCTCCATCGCATTTATCCCAGCCCAATGGAGGCCGTCATGTCCCACGTTCTGATCGTCGAAAGCAGTGCACGCCAGCAGGATTCGATTTCCCGCCAATTGACCCGGGACTTCACCGCCCAGTGGCGTGCCGCTCACCCGACCGACCAGATTACCGTGCGTGACGTGGCGGCCAACCCGGTGCCGCACCTGGACGCCGACCTGCTCGGCGGCTGGATGAACCCGCAAGACCAGCGCAGTGCAACACAGCTCCAAGCCCTGGAGCGCTCCAACCAGCTGACCGACGAATTGCTGGCAGCCGATGTGCTGGTGCTGGCGGCGCCCATGTATAACTTCACCATACCCAGCACCCTCAAGGCCTGGCTGGACCATGTGCTGCGCGCCGGGATCACCTTCAAGTACACGCCCACCGGCCCTCAGGGCCTGTTGAATGGCAAGCGCGCCATCGTACTGACAGCGCGCGGCGGCATCCATGCAGGGGCTGGTAGCGACCACCAGGAGCCCTACCTGCGGCAGGTGCTGGGCTTCATTGGCATTCACGACGTGACATTCATTCATGCCGAGGGCCTGAACATGAGCGGGGATTTCCATGAAAAGGGCCTGAACCAGGCCAGGGCAAGCCTGGCTTCGGTAGCCTGACTGCAGCGAATCTCACCCCGGGCACCTGTATCAGCGCTTGTGGGTGACCGCTTCATTCGAGCTTCGCAGCGCGTTCAACTCAATACATACCCCACCGGCAACAGCGCTGGCGGCAGCGGCGTCTGCCCCAGTGCGGCCAATACATCACGCTCCACCGTTCGCACCATGGCATCGGTAGGCAGGTCGTTCTCGTCGCGGCCGAACGGGTCTTCCAACTCGTTGCCAATGGCATCGAGCCCAAAGAAGGTGTACCCCACGATGGTCGTGAACAGCGGTGCCAGCCAGCCTAGCGGTTCGGCCAGGGCGAACGGCAGCAACAGGCAGAAGATGTAGATGGTGCGGTGCAGCAGCAAGGTATAGGGGAAGGGCAACGGCGTGCCCTTGATCCGCTCGCAGGTGGCCTGAACCTCCCCAAGGCCCGCCAACCGCTGCGCCAGGAGGTTGTAGCGCCACTCGGACAAGCCCTGCTGCTCGGTCAGCCGCGAACACTGCTCGCCCAGTTGCAGGAGGATGCCGTTACACACGTTGTGAGGGCTGACCGCCTCGGCATTCCCCAGCCAGGGCCGCGCGGCAGCCAGGTCGTCTTCGTCTCGCAGCCTGGCATTGAGCGCCTGTGCGAACCCGCACAGGCTGCGCAGCATCTCGGCGCGTAGCGCGGCATCGGCGATCACCACGCTTTCGCGAGTGAACGACCGAATCTCGACGATCAACTTGCCCCAGGCCTTGCGGCCCTCCCACCAACGGTCGTAACACGCGTTGTTGCGAAAGCTCATGAAAATCGACAGCGACAAGCCGAGCAAGGTGAACGGCGTAGCGCTGACCGGATAGAAGAACGCTGGGTAATGCCGTTCGACCAGGACGATGACCGCCGCCAGCAGTGTGACCATCAGGCAGCGCAGGGCGATCTGTTTGATGATCGACCCTTTGAGGGTGAACAGCACTCGCAGCACACCCTGGGTGGGATGAACGATCATGGCAATCCAGAGACGGCGGGTCAGCCGCCGGTCATGTTCATGAAGCGCAGGATTTGAACGTCGCCGCCCACCTCGAAGTGATGGCGATACGGCTTGAGGTGCAACGAGTCACGAATGGCTTTTTCCAGCCGTTCAGCGTTGCCGGGGTGGGCACGCAGCACGTGCTTGAGGTCGACCGAGTGCTCATTGCCCAGGCACAACAACAAGCGCCCCTCTACGGTGAGACGTACGCGGTTGCAGGTGGCGCAGAAATTGTGGCTGTGGGGCGAAATGAACCCCACCCGGGTTTGCGGGGCATCGGCCAGGCGCCAGTACCGCGCAGGGCCCTGCGAAGATTCGGTCGACTCCACCAGGCTGAACTGCTCGGCCAGCGTCGCGCGTACCTCATCGCTTGAGAAAAACGACTCTTCACGGGCGTGCTCGCTGATCTGTCCCAGCGGCATCTCCTCGATGAAGGTGATGTCCAGTTCGCGATCGATCGCAAAGCGCACCAGGTCGACGAGTTCGTCGTCATTGCGCCCTTTGAGTACCACGCAGTTGAGTTTGGTCCGGCGAAAGCCGGCTTTACGTGCAGCATCGATGCCGGCGATCACCTGGTGCAGGTCGCCGGTGCGGGTCAGTTGCTTGAACCGGTCGGCATCCAGGCTGTCGAGGCTGATGTTCAGCCGCGTCACCCCCGCATCGAAGAGCGGTTGCGCCAGGCGCCCCAGCTGCGAGCCGTTGCTGGTCAGGCACAGCTCGCGCAGCCCCGGCAGGGCAGCGATGCGCCCGCACAGGTCGACGATGCCTTGGCGTACCAGCGGCTCGCCCCCGGTCAGACGAATCTTGCGGGTGCCCAGCGCCACGAAACGCTCGGCTACCTGGAACAGTTCTTCAAGGCTCAGGATCTGCTGGCGGGGCAGAAACTGCATGTCCTCGGCCATGCAGTACACGCAACGGAAGTCGCAGCGGTCTGTGACCGACATCCGCAGGTAGTCGATTTTCCGGTTGAAGCCGTCGATCAGTGCCCGGCTGCTCTGTTCCACGTACGCGCTCGAATCAGGGAGGTTGGCCTCCAAGCTAGCGCCTGGTGGGGCGGGCCGTCAAATGGCTTTGACCGACCGACCGATAAATGCTCTCTATCACCGTGCAGCCCCCGCGTTTACGGGGGTCATCGAAGGCGCTTATCACCTCGTAGGATCTTTCGATTGGACGGCTCTACGCCAGGCTTCATAGGCTGGACAAAAGCCATAGCAGGGCGAGGACTTCACCCATGAGCCAGGATCCACACATCCGCGACTACAAAGGCGCCGCTGCCGGCTGGGGCGCGCTCAAGAGCGTGACCAAAAGCTGGCTGGGCAGTGACAACGCCTTCAAGAATTTGCGAGCCATGCTCAAGACCAACCAGAATGGCGGCTTCGACTGCCCTGGTTGCGCCTGGGGCGAGTCGCCGGAAAACGACACGGTAAAGTTTTGCGAGAACGGTGCCAAGGCCGTCAACTGGGAGGCCACTGGGCGCTCGGTCGATCCGGCCTTCTTTGCCCGCTACAGCGTCAGCGCCCTGGCCGATCAGACCGATTACTGGCTGGAGTACCAGGGTCGCCTGACCCATCCCATGCGCTACGATGCAGCCACCGACCACTATGTCGAAACGAGCTGGGCAGAGGCCTTCGCGCTGATCGCCAAGCACCTGCACGCCCTGGAATCACCCGATCAGGCCGAGTTCTATACCTCGGGCCGGGCCAGCAACGAAGCAGCCTTTCTTTATCAGTTGTTCGTGCGCGCCTACGGGACCAACAACTTCCCGGATTGCTCGAACATGTGCCACGAGGCCAGCGGCGTCGGCATGGCGCAGACCTTGGGCGTGGGCAAGGGCACCGTGGTCTTTCACGACCTGGAACTGGCAGACGCCATCTTCGTCATTGGCCAGAACCCTGGCACCAACCACCCGCGCATGCTCGAACCGCTGCGCGAAGCCGTGAAGCGCGGTGCCCAGGTGGTGTGCTTCAACCCGCTCAAGGAGCGGGGTCTGGAGCGCTTCCAGCACCCGCAGCACCCGCTGGAAATGCTCAGCAATGGCTCCGAGCCTACCAATACCGCCTACTTCCGCCCGGCACTGGGCGGAGACATGGCGGTGATGCGCGGCATTGCCAAGTACCTGCTGCAATGGGAGCGCGAAGCCAAGGCCAAGGGTGAACCGGCGGTGTTCGACCATGCTTTCATTGCCGAGCACACCAGCGGCATCGAGGCCTACCTGCAGACCTTGGATGCTACACCCTGGCCTGCCCTCGTGGCGCAGTCCGGGCTGACCCAGGCCGAGATCGAGCAGGCCGCGCGCATGTACCGCAAGGCCGAACGCGTGATCATGTGCTGGGCCATGGGCGTTACTCAGCATCGTCATTCGGTGGCCATCGTGCAGGAAATCGTCAACCTGCAATTGCTGCGTGGCAATGTCGGCAAACCCGGCGCAGGGCTTTCGCCAGTGCGCGGCCACAGCAACGTGCAGGGTGATCGGACCATGGGCATCGACGAGAAGCCCAAGGCCGCCTTGCTCGATGCCTTGCAAGCTCGTTTTGAGTTTCAGGTGCCGCGCACCCACGGGCACAATGCCGTACTGGCGATCAAGGCCATGGAAGAAGGCCGGGCGAAGGTGTTCATCGGCCTTGGGGGTAATTTTGCCCAGGCCACCCCTGACACCGCGCGCACCCATGCCGCCCTGCGCAACTGCGCGCTGACCGTGCAGATTTCCACCAAGCTCAACCGCTCGCACCTGGTGACCGGTGGCGATGCGTTGATCCTGCCCTGCCTGGGCCGCACCGAAATCGACCTGCAGGCCAGCGGCCCGCAAGGCGTGACGGTCGAAGACACCTTCAGCATGGTGCACATCTCCCACGGCCAGTTGCGGCCACGTTCGCCCCACATGCGCTCCGAGCCCTGGATCATTGCCGGCATGGCCCAGGCCACCTTGGGCAAGCACCCCATCGACTGGGAACACGCAGTCGCCGATTACGCCCATATCCGTAGCCTGATTGCCGATGTGATTCCAGGCTTCGAAAACTTCAACGAACGCCTGCAGCAACCTGGGGGCTTTCACCTGGGCAACCACGCCGCCGACCGTATCTGGCGCACCGCCACCGGCAAGGCACAATTCAGCCCCAATGCGCTCCCCGCAGCACTGGTCAACGCCCAGGTGCTGGCGCGTGGCGACAAGCCAGACTTGATCTTGCAGACCTTGCGCTCCCACGACCAGTACAACACCACCCTCTACGGTCTGGATGACCGTTACCGTGGTGTGTTCGGGCTGCGCGAAGTGGTGTTCGTCAACGAGGCCGACATTCGGCGCATGGGGTTCGAGCCGGGTGAGCGCGTCGATCTGGTGTCGTTGTGGGACGACGGCGTCGAGCGTCGGGTGTCGGGTTTTCGTCTGGTGGCCTATGACGTACCGCCGGGGCAGGCTGCCGCCTATTACCCGGAAACCAACCCCCTGGTGCCGCTGGAGAGTTATGGTGAAGGGACCTATACCCCGACCTCCAAGTTCGTGGCGATCAAGGTCGAGAAGGCCAAGGCGGATAATCGCATTGCAGCGGCACTGGCGACCGACTGAGTCTGATCAGGCGACAGGGTCACCTCTGCAACCCCGCGTCAACCGCGATTCACTGGAAAAGCCGTGGTGTATTTCATCTGCTCCATGGCAAAGCTCGAGGTAATGTTCGACAACCCATCAGTGCTAGTGATCAGCTTCTTGTAGAACCGGTCATACGCTGCGATATCACCCACTACCACCCGCAGCATGTAGTCCCAGTCGCCGGACATGCGGTAGCACTCCATCACCTCCTCGAACGCCGTGACCGTGGCGGCAAACTGCTCCAGCCATGCACTGTCATGACGCTGGGTCTTGACCTGCACGAACACGGTCAGGCCCAGCCCCAGCAGGTCAGGATCCAGCAGGGCCACACGACCGACGATGTAGCCTTCGTCTTCCAGGCGCTTGACCCGCTTCCAGCACGGGGTGGTGGACAGGTTGACGGCCTCGGCCAAGGCCTTGAGCGAGAGCGCGGCATCGCGCTGCAACAGGGTCAGGATGTGTCGGTCGAAGCTGTCCATAGGGGGCATGGGCCGTGGCGAAGAAGTTTTCACAGGGTACTCCAAGGTCAGGGCTTTTGCGTTGTGCGATAGTGGCAACCTTACCTCTGCCAACGAGCCCGACCATGTCCGACAAGCCGCGCCATTTCGCCACCCGAACCATTCATGCCGGCGAGCAGTTCGAAGTCGCCGACAATGCCATTTTCCCGGCCATCGTCACGGCCAGTTCGTTCATCAAGCGCGGCCTGGACGACACGCCGGACTACTCCTACAGCCGCGTAGGCAACCCCACCCGCCACGCCTACGAGACCTGTGTTGCAGCCCTGGAAGAAGGCGTCGGGGCGGTGGCCTGTGCGTCAGGCGTGAATGCCACCGCCACCGTGCTGGAACTGCTGCCCAAGGACGCCCACGTGGTGGTGATGAACGGCGTATACGGCGGCACCTTCCGTATCATGGAGGACTACCGCGGCCGTACTTCCGGCCTGACCACCACGTACGTCGATCTCAATGACCTGGAAGCCGTGGCTGCTGCCATCAAGCCCGAAACCCGGCTGATCTGGATTGAGTCACCGACCAACCCATTGTTGCACCTGGTCGATATCAAGGCCGTGTGCGACCTTGCCCGTACCCGGGGCATCCTGACCTGCATCGACAACACCTTCTGCTCACCGTGGAACCAGCGCCCGATCACCCTGGGCGTGGACCTGGTCATGCACTCGGCCAGCAAGTACATCGGTGGCCATTCCGACCTCACCGGTGGCGTGGTGGTGGCGGCCAGCGAAGACCTGCACCGGCAACTGCGCCGCATCAGCATGGCCATCGGCGCGGTGCAAGGGCCGTTCGATTGCTACCTGGCGTTGCGCGGCCTCAAGACCCTGGACGTGCGCATGGAACGCCAGTGTGCCAACGCGCTGGAAGTGGCCCGCAGGCTCGAAGGCCACCCCCAGGTCGAGCAGGTGTACTACCCAGGGCTGCAAAGCCACCCGCAGCATGACCTGTGCAAGCGCCAGATGCGCAGCGGCGGGGCCGTGGTCGCCATCAAGGTCAAGGGCGATCGGGCAGCGCTAAACCGTCTGGTCGAAGCGCTGCAGATTTTCGTACTGGCCGATTCGCTGGGCGGGGTCGAAAGCATGATCAACCATTCCTGGACCATGTCCCACTGCTCCATGAGCCCCGAGCAGAAAGGGGCGATGGGCATCAGCGAAAACCTGTTGCGCCTGTCAGTGGGCATCGAGGCGGTTGCCGACCTGATCGATGACCTGGAAACGGCGCTGGGCGCTTTGGCCGGATAACAAGGGCAAGGCTGTACTGGCGAGGGGTTCAGCGCCAACCCGTCATGCGACCGATGATGGGCTGGCGCCAGCAAAGAGGCCGGTGATTACTTGGGCGGGTGGATGATGCGCTCGATCTTGTCCTTGATCAGCAGCCGCTCGCGGCGCAAGCGCGTGACGGCGTCGTCGTTGGTGCCGTTTTTCTCGGCGGCGACCACTTCCTTGTCCTTGGCGTTGTACTCCTTGTGCAAGCCATGCAGCGTCTGGTCCTTGTCAATGAGCGCCTGGAATGCGTCAGCGGTAACGTGCAAGTCAGCGAGCAGATCGTGCGGAACAGGCATTTCTTCACCTCTGTCAGGGGGATTGGTTAAGGTCCTGACCTCTGAGGATAGCCGCGTTTGCCTCGACGGGGGAGGCCGCGAATCCTGAACCCCTGCTGAACGACTGACAGGTCCTCATCGAAATCAGCGCTTTCACTAAATTGTTACGTTATTTTTCACAGAAAATTGATGGCCCGGTTTCTAGAGTTCGCCCTGCTTGCTCCCAGTGCCATCCGGCGCTGGTGGTCACTTCTCTTGGTTGCGAACCTGAATGCTCAACATCAAACCCCTGCGCACCGAATGGGTCACGCTGCTGGCCAGCCTGTACCTGTTGATCGGCATGAATGTTTTCCTGTGGCAGCACCTGGAGCAAGTCGTGCCCCCCGGCTTGCCCGGCCTGTGGCTGACCCTCGCGTTTGCGGTGCTGATGTTGTTCGCCTTCAACCTCATCCTTACCCTCATTGCCTTCCGCTATGTGCTCAAGCCCTTGCTGGCGCTGCTGTTTGTCAGTGGCGCGGCGGTGGCGTACTTCATGAATCGCTACGGCGTGCTGATCGACGCGGGCATGTTCGCCAACATCGCCGAAACCAACGTGACAGAAGTGCGCGACCTACTGTCGCTGAAGTTCGCCTTGTACATCCTTGGCCTTGGGGTGTTGCCCTCGGTGCTGCTATGGCGAGCACCGGTGGTGTACCGGCCGTGGCAGCGCGAGCTGTTCGGCAAGCTGGTGGTCACGGCGGCCTGCGTGGTAGGCCTGGGCTCGGTGGGGTTGGCCAATTATCAGGGCCTGTCGTCGCTGTTTCGCAATCATCATGAACTGCGCCTGATGCTGACCCCCAGCAATATCGTCGGTGCCTCCATGGCGTACGTGAGCGAGCGGGTGGTCACTAGTGCACGCCCCTTTGCGCACTATGGCGAAGATGCCGCCCGCACCCCGGACTGGCAGCATCACCAGCGCAAATCCCTGACGGTGCTGGTCGTGGGTGAAAGCGCGCGCGCCGATCACTTCGGCGTGCTGGGCTACAACCGCGATACCACCCCCAGGCTTGCCGCCGAGCAGGGGTTGCTGGCGTTCTCGGACGTTCATTCCTGCGGCACTGAAACGGCTGTGTCGGTACCCTGCATGTTCTCCGGCATGCCCCGCAAAGCCTACGATGCACGCGTTGCCAAGAACCGTGAAGGGTTGCTCGATATCCTCGAGCGGGCAGGCCTGGACGTGCAGTGGCGCGACAACCAGTCCGGGTGCAAGGGCACCTGCGACCGCGTGCAGTTCATCAACATGAGCAAGCTCAAGGACCCGCAGTTCTGCGCCGAAGGCGAGTGCCACGACGAAATCCTGCTGCAGGGCCTGGGCGAGCTGATCGACCATTTGGACAAGGACACCGTGCTGGTGCTGCACCAGATGGGCAGCCACGGGCCCGACTACTTCAAACGCTACCCCAAGGCCGAGCAGCGCTTTGCCCCGGTGTGCCAGAGCAACGCCTTGGACCAGTGCAGCCAAGCGCAGATCATCAATGGCTACGACAACACCCTGGCCTACACCGACCGGGTCCTGGCCAGCCTGATCGACACCCTGCGCAGCCGGCAGGACAAGGTCGATACGGCCATGATCTACCTGTCAGACCATGGCGAATCGCTGGGCGAGTACAACCTGTTCCTGCACGGGACACCGTACGCCATCGCTCCGGAACAGCAAAAGCATGTACCGCTGCTGGCCTGGTTCTCCGACAGCTATCAACAGGACTTCGGTGTCGATACCGGTTGCCTGGCCAAGTTGAACGACGCGCCCTTGTCCCAGGACAACCTGTTCCACTCGATGCTGGGGTTGCTGCAAGTTCACACCCAGGTGTACGAGCGTTCCCTGGACCTGTTCGCCAGCTGCCGGCCCTGGCTCACCGCCAAGCGTTGAGCAGGCCGCCGGCCGGGTTGCACAGTCCATGAAATTGCACCATTGATCGACATCAAGGATGGCCCGGGTTTCACCAGCAGTGCCCGCGCCGTATATACTGCGCGCCAATGTTAGTGGGAGAGCCTTGTGGCCATCGAAATTCACTGGATCCGTGACGACCTGAGCCTGGCCGAACACTGCCGCGACTGGCGCCAATTGCCCTTTGTCGCGGTCGATACCGAATTCATGCGCGTCGACACCTTCTACCCCAAGGCAGGGCTGATCCAGATTGGCGATGGCAAGTGCGCGTTCCTGATCGACCCGCTGTTGATCGGCAACTGGCAGCCGCTGGCCGAGCTGATCGAAGACCGTAACGTGGTCAAGGTGCTGCATGCCTGCAGCGAGGACCTGGAGGTGTTGCTGCGCCTGACCGGCAAGCTGCCCCAGCCGCTGTTCGACACCCAGCTGGCCGCCGGCTACCTCAACCTGGGCTTCTCCATGGGCTATTCGCGGTTGGTGCAGGAGGTGCTGGGCATCGACCTGCCCAAAGGCGAAACCCGCTCCGACTGGCTGCAACGCCCGCTGTCCGAGACCCAGGTCAGCTATGCTGCCGAGGACGCCGTGCACCTGGCCGAGCTGTTCAGCGCCTTGCGTGCGCGCCTGTCCGACGACAAGTATGCCTGGGTGTTGGAAGACGGTGCTGAACTGGTGGCCCAGTTGCGCCGCGAGGTACAGCCCGACAGCCTGTACCGCGAGGTCAAGCTGGCGTGGAAACTGTCGCCCCAGCAATTGGCGGTGCTGCGCGCCCTGTGCGCCTGGCGCGAGCGCGAGGCCCGCCTGCGTGATGTTCCGCGCAACCGCATCCTCAAGGAGCATGCGCTGTGGCCCATTGCCAAGAGCCAGCCGACCAACCTGGCGGCCTTGGCCCGCATCGACGACATGCACCCGCGCACCTTGCGCCAGGATGGCGAAACCTTGCTGCAACTGATCAAGCACGCCGCCAGCCTGCCGGCCGAACAATGGCCCGAGCCACTGCCTGAGCCGCTGCCGATCGAAGCCTCGGGCATTCTCAAGCAACTGCGCGCCGTCGGCCAGGCCGAAGGGCAGCGGCTGGGCATCGCGCCCGAGCTGATGCTGCGCAAGAAAACCCTCGAGGCCCTGCTTAAAAGCGGTTACCCCGACGGCCCTTACACCTTGCCCGATTCGCTGCGCGGCTGGCGCCGTGAGCGGATGGGCCAGGCACTGCTGGACAGCCTGGCCGGTGCCGGAGACCCTCAATGAAACGCATCTGCTCGATCTACAAGAGCCCCCGCAAGAACGAAATGTACCTGTACGTGCTCAAGGCCGATGGCCTGCAACGCGTACCCGAAGGCTTGCTGCCGTTCTTCGGCACGCCCCAGCACGCCTTCGACCTGGTGCTCAGCCCCGAACGCAAGCTGGCCCGCGAAGACATCACCAAGGTGTTGGAAAACCTCGACAACCAGGGGTATCACCTGCAGATGCCGCCGCCGGATGACGAGTACATCGAGCACCTGCCCGACGAGTTGCTGCACCGTAACGATCCCGCCTGATCATGCGCGTACTGATTGCCGAGCATGACCACGTCCGCTACGCCGACCTGTTGCACCAGGCGGCACCGCACCTTGACGTCCTGACCAGCGACGACTCCGCGCAACTGGCCCGGCTGGCGCCGCAGTGCCCGGTGTGGCTCGGTCAGCCCGACCTGCTGGCGAGCCTGTTGCGCCAGGGGCATCGGCCTCACTGGATGCAGTCGACCTGGGCCGGCGTGACGCCGCTGCTGGCGGCGGGACTGCCCCGCGAGTATCGCCTGACCCGCGCCGTGGGCATTTTCGGTCAGGTCATGGCCGAATACATGCTCACCTACATGCTGGGCCATGAACGGCACGTCCTGTCGCGCCTGGTCAGCCAGGTGGAGCGGCGCTGGGATGACCGCCCCGGTTGCTCGCTGCAGGGCCGCAAGGTGTTGATCGTTGGCACCGGCGACATCGGTCAGGCGGTGGCCGAGTTCCTGCGTCCGTTCGGGGTGGTGCTGTACGGTGTGGCCAGTGAGGCCCGTGAACAGCCGCCATTCGTCGAGGTAGCCGCCCTGGACGATCTCGCGCGCCTGGTGGGCCAGGTCGATTATGTGCTGAACCTGCTGCCCGACACGCCGGCCACGCACGATATCTTTGACGCGGCGATGTTCCGGCGTTTTCAGCCGACTGCTTTGTTCATCAATGCCGGACGCGGTGTGGCAGTCGTCGACGCGGACCTGGTGGATGCGCTGAAGGAGGGTCACCTGGCCGGGGCGGTGATCGATGTATGCCGCCAGGAACCGCTGCCCAGGCAGCATCCGTTCTGGACCGCCTGGGGCCTGTTGCTCACCGGACACAGCGCCGCGCCCACCACGCCTGCGGCCATGGTGCGGTTGTTTCTCGACAACCTGCAGGCGTTCGAAGCCGACCAGGCGCTGCGCGGCGAAGTGGACTTCGACCGCGGGTATTGATCGTTCGGCCTGGGCCAGAGCGCGTTGCCTGCGGGTAGCGCCTCATGGCGGCCCTTCACGCGTACCGATCTACCACGCGCCTGTGCGCGAGCATGGCTGACAAGCGGTCTGGTATTGCTGCATGCCAGGCCCTAGACTGGCGCCGCCACGGCCAGCAGCTCCATGCTGCACGCCTTAACGAACCGTTTCAGGCGCTGTCTGCTTCGGGCCCGATGCCGGACACGCGCTGCTGATCCCTTGCAGGAATTCGCGTCATGATCGCTGACAACGCCCCCTTCTGGCGGCGCAAAACCCTCGAGCAACTCAACCCGCAGGAATGGGAATCGCTGTGCGACGGTTGCGGGCTGTGCTGCCTGCAAAAGCTCGAGGACGAGGACGACAACAGTGTTTATTACACCCGCATCGCCTGCACGTTGCTCGACCTCGACACCTGCCAGTGCAGCGACTACCCCAATCGCTTTGCCCAAGTGCCCGACTGCATTCAGCTCACCCCGGGCAAGGCTGACCAGTTTCGGTGGTTGCCAGCGACCTGCGGTTACCGCCTGGTCAGCGAAGGCAAGGACCTGCCGGCCTGGCACCACCTGGTATGCGGTGACCGCCAGCAAGTGCATGAACAGCGCATATCCCAGGCCGGGCGCATGCTCAGCGAGCGTGACGTGCACGAGGACGACTGGGAAGACCACCTGATCTTTCGCGCCAGCTAACCAGGCGCTTTACCCACTGGTGAACAAGGAGTGTCGGTATGCGTTGCCGTTTGAGTGTGCTGGTGGCCATGTTGGGATTGCTGGCGGCGGCACCGGCCTGGGCGAAAAAAGTCGATCTTGACTATCAGGTCCGGTTGTTGCCCGCGACCGGGCAAGCCGAAGTGCGCCTCACGCTTGCCGATGGCAGCGCCGTGCGCAGCCTGGACTTCGACCTGGGCAAGGCGGGGGCCTACAGCGGCTTCCAGGCAGATGGCCACTGGCAGCTTCGCGGCCAGCGCGGGGTATGGCAGCCAGCGGCTGGCAAGACCAGCCTGAGCTATCGCGTGCAGTTGAACCAGCTCCACGGTCCTGGGGTGTACAACACCCGTATGACGGCGCACTGGGCACTGTTCCTGGGCGACCAACTGGTCCCACCCGGTCGGCTGGACCAGCAGGACGGCACGGAGTTGGTCGCCCGCCTGGCATTCGATTTGCCCGAAGGCTGGAAAAGCGTCGAGACCGCCTGGCCACGTATTGGTAAGGACAAGTTCCGCATCGACAACGTCTCGCGGCTGTTTGATCGACCCACCGGCTGGATCCTGGCTGGCAACCTGGGTAGCCGCCGTGCGCGCCTGGGCGAAACCGACGTGACGGTGGCAGCGCCGGTCGGGGAAGGGATGCGCCGCCTGGACAACCTGACCTTGCTGACCTACATCTGGCCGCAACTGCAGGCCACCTTCCCAAGAAACCCGCCCAAACTGCTGGTGGTGGGCGCACGCGATCACATGTGGCGCGGGGCGATGGCCGCTCACGGCTCGCTCTACCTGCACAGTGGCCAGGCCATGGTCAGCGAGAGCGGTAGCAGCCCACTGCTGCGCGAAGTGGTCCAGTTGTTCACGCAGCTGCGTGGGCGTGAGGGCAATGACTGGTTGATCGAGAGCTTGACCGACTATTACGCCACCGAGCTCCTGCGCCGATCAGGCGGCCTGAGTGATGACCGTTACCAGGCCTGGCAGGCGCGCCTGAGCAAGCAGGGCGCAAGTGTCAAGCACCTCAAGGGGCAGCAGGCAACGCCTGCCCAAGTGGCGCGAGGGGTGATGCTGTTGCAGGCGCTGGACAAGGAGATCCGTATTCACACCCAGGCCCGGCAATCGCTCGACGACGTGGCGCGAGGGCTGATGCGGCTACCGAGCGTCAGCCTCGAGGACTTCGTTCAGATCAGTGAAAACGTACTTGGGCGTCGGTCGGAGGCGTTGCAGAGCAAAGTGCTGCGTTGACGCGCTACGCAATGCCCGATGGGAGCCACGCGTTGCACAACCTTTGAAGGCCATCGGGTCCGTAAAGCGATTCCAGCAGTACGGAATCTGAGATTCCGGAGCTGCTGCGCAGCCCGTCGCGGCCGGTCCGGCGCCCCGGCCGCCCTCAAGTCGAACGTGTGACGACTACCAATCAAACCGCAAGACGTCATGGTTACGCCTTGCCGCAGCGCCGCCACGGCAAGGCCAAAACACTGGCCAGGGCATCACACTCCAGCGACAGGGTCCTTGCCAGTCACCGTCACGCCTTCGGTGGCCGCTTTAGCACTGTCCTTCAGTGCAGTGAGCTCGTCCCCAGTACGCTTGAGGTCCGATTTCAGCTGATCGTACTGATCGCGGTGGTGCTGCAACCACGCCTTGGTAGCGCAATGCCCGGTAAAGCCGCGCACCAGCGCCAGGCCACCGACGGCCACTTTGAACAGCCCTACGATACCGCCCTGGCTCAGCCCTTTGCCCACCAGCAAAGCACCACCGGCCAACGACGTGGCGCGTTCGATGCCATGGACGTTCTTTTCCTGCAACGGTGCATCAGCGTGATTATCAAGCATTGGTAAGCCCTCTTCGTGATGTGTAAGCAGCTGACCTGCCGGCGGCGGGCGGCGTTCACTCCATGTGCCAGGCGAGCCTCCTGGCGGTCATGACAGCGCACGCATCACTTGAATTTCGGGCCTGAGCGGGTGTTCAGGCCCTTGGCCAGACGGTCGTACAGCACCACGTTCACCGTCGCTGCCAAGTTCATGCAACCGGTAGTGGGGACGTAGATGGTCTCCTCGCACCAGGCCCTGACGTCGGGGCTAAGGCTGCCGTCTTCGGGGCCGAAGATGTAGATGGCCCGGTCTGGGTGGGTATAGTCGGGCAGGGGGCGGGCGCCTTCGACCAGCTCCACCGCCACCGGGGTGCAGCCCAGCGGGATGATGCGTTGCAGGTCATCGATGCCGATCAGCGGAATGTCGTAGTGCACGCGCTTGGTGTCGGTCACGAAGTCCCGCGCGCGTTCGTACCGCTTGCCGGTATAGAACACCGAGTTTACCCCGTAGCAGCCGGCCGCACGCATCACCGAGCCTACGTTTTCGGCCGACTTGGGGTTGAACAGGCCGATGCAACTGTATCGTTTGTTAGCCACGAACCGGGGCCCTTCGCAAAAAAGACGCGATTATACGGGTTGCCCGGTCATAGCGGGGGCTACCGGTCAGTCCTTCTTCAGCATGCCTGCCAGCGCCGCGAACGGATTGTGGGTGGCCTTGGCAATGCTAGGGGTGCTGGTAGAGCCTTCGCTGAAGTATTGCTGATCGGTGTAGCGCGAGTGTTCGTTGTCGTGGCAGTAGAGGCACAGCAGCTCCCAGTTGGAGCCGTCCTGCGGGTTGTTGTCGTGGTTGTGGTCGCGGTGATGCACGGTCAGCTCGCTCAGGCGCTTGCCGGCGAACTCGCGTGCGCAGCGCCCGCATACATGCGGGTACATCCTCAGGGCCTTGTCGCGGTAGCCCATTTCCTTGTCGCGCTTGGCATCGGCGAGAATGCGGTCCAGGCGCGCAGTGGCGGCGGAAGTAGAGGAGGTCATGGTGTTTCCTTCGTTCTGATCAGGCAAATGACGGTTATGCCGTCGAGTCTAGCGCGGCTGCATGATCGGCGCACAGGCGAAAAATGTCATATGGGCGTAGCCTGTAGGAAGGTTCTGAACAGGAGGTTGCCGATGCTTGCTGCGATTCTCGCCGTTGTCCTGGCGGCAGGCGTGCCTGCGGCTCACGCTGCCAGCACGCCACCCCGGTTGACCACACCTGTACCCGGCGCGCCGGGCACGCCTACCCCCACGCCGTATCCGCAGATCACCCCAAGCAGCCCGCCCAAGGCCACCGGCACCTCCCAAGGGGCACCTTTGCTACCGCCAATGCCAGTGCCTGGCCCGCCAAAGGACCAGCCTTTACCAGGGTTGCGGCAGGATGCAGAGAAACCGGTGCGGGACACGGAGTGAGCGAAGGCGGCTGTCCTAGCGTTGCCGATAGCGCCACAACCGAACACGAACGCCAAGGCCGCTGGGGCCGCCTCACACACACAAACAGCTCGAAACCTCAGGCAACCCCCAGCTCACCCAGCACAAACCCGTACTCCAGGGCTACATCCTTCAACCCCTGGTAACGCCCGCTCATACCCCCGTGTCCGGCACCCATTTCGGTCTTGAGCAGCAGCAAGTTGTCATCGGTCTTGCGCGTACGCAGGCGGGCGACCCACTTGGCCGCTTCCCAGTACTGCACCCGGCTGTCGTTGTAGCCGGCCACCACCAACATCGCCGGGTAAGGCTGGGCTTTCACGTTCTCATACGGCGCATAGGCCTTGATGCGCTCATACACCTCAGGTACCTCGGGATTGCCCCATTCGTCATACTCGGTCACCGTCAACGGCAGCTCAGGGTCGAGCATGGTGTTGAGGACATCCACGAACGGCACCTCGGCGATGGCACAGCGAAACAGCTCGGGACGCAGGTTCAACACGGCGCCGATCAGCAGCCCGCCAGCACTGCCCCCGCTGATGGCCAGGGTGGCGGGGGACGTCACGCCCTCGTTGATCAGGTGTTCGGCGCATGCGATGAAGTCGCTGAAGGTATTGCACTTGTGCTCCTGCTTGCCGGCACGGTACCAGGCCTCGCCCAGCTCGCCGCCGCCGCGCACATGGGCAATGGCAAACGCCACGCCACGTTCCAGCAGGCTCAGCCGCGCATGGGAGAACCACGGGTCCAGGCTCTCGCCATAAGCGCCGTATCCGTACAGGTAGAGCGGTGTCGTGCGGCCCACATCCTGACGCCGTCGCACCAGGCTGATCGGTACCTGGGTGCCATCTGCAGCGGTGGCCCACAGGCGTTCGCTGACATAAGCGTCGGCATCGAAGGGCCCCAGCACCGGCGTCTGCTTGAGCACTTCCTGCGCGCCAGTGGCCAGCGCCAGCTGCCGCACCTGGGCCGGCCGGTTCAGCGCCTCGTAGCGCAAGCGTATCCGAGGACTGTCGAATTCCAGGCTGTCCTGCACGTACAGGCTATAGGCGGCGTCGGGTAAAGCCACCCGGTAGGGCGCCAGCCCCTGTGGGCGCACTTCGATGATCGGCAGCCCGCCGTCACGCAGACTCAGGGTCAACGCGCTGGCATTGAGGCTCAGCCCTTCGAGCATGATGTCATCGCGATGGCCTACCAACAGCTGCCACTGGGCGCGGCTAGGCACGGGGTCGACTGGGGCGTGATACAAGGCGAAGTTGATGCCGTCCTGGTTGGTGCGGATGAACCATCGCCACTGCCCATCGAGCAGGCCATGATCGGGGAAGTATTCATGGCTTTCCACGCGCGGTGCCAGGCAGGTGAACGGCGCTTGCGGCGTGGCCGCGTCCAGCACCCAGGCTTCGCTAGTGGTCTTGCTGTTGAGCAGCAGCACCAATTGGCGTTCGGAACTGGTGCGGTAACAGTGCAGGAAGAACCGGCCATCGGGCTCCTCGAACACCCGCTGGGCACCGTCCTGACCCAACGTATGCCGGTACAGCCGCCAAGGGCGATGGGTATCGTCGAGTTCGGCGAAGAACAGCGTGCGGCTGTCATTGGCCCAGGTCAGACTGCCATCGCAGCCGTCGAAGGGCAGGGTGGTTACATCGCCTGTGGCCAGATCCTTGACGTACAAGGTGTAGATTTCGTCCCCGCTGGTGTCCAGGCTATAGGCCAACAGGCGATGGTCGGGACTAACGTTGAACGCCCCCAGCGAAAGAAAGCCGCCGCCTGCCAGGGCGTTGGGGTCCAGCAACAGTTGCTCCTGGCCTTTATCGACCGTGTTGGAATCATCGCCAGGGCGTGGGCAGCGGTAATGGCGGGGGTATTCATCGCCAGCGGTGGTGCGGGTGTAGTACAGGTAGGGCCCCCATGGCGAAGGCAGGGACAGATCGGTTTCCTGGATGCGGCCCTTGATCTCCTCGAACAACTGCTCGCGCAACGGGGCCTGATGAGCCAGACAGGCTTGCTGGTAGGCGTTTTCCGCTTCGAGGTAGGCCAGTACCTGGGGCTCGTCACGCTGTTGCAGCCACGCATAGGGGTCGGTCGCTTCGTCGGCTCTGGCCAGGGGCGGCAAGTGGGTGCTTGGCATCGAATTTCTCTCGGTTCTTGAAGGGCGCTGCCGGCAGCTTCGTTGGCGTGCCGGTACAGGCAAACACTGTTTGCGCCAGGAAATGTGTTTATCATAGGCACCTCTTTGCCTGGCTTGCACGATTACCATGATCGAGAACGACTACACCCTGGCCTGGGGCCTCTACGCCGTGGCCGCCCTGGGCTGCCTTCTGGTGGGCTTCAAGCTCACCGGCTGGATGTGGCGCTGGCTACGCGAACCACTGCGCGTCGTGCTGGCGGTGCTGCTGCTTACGCCGACCGTGGTCGACCCAGTCAAGGACAGCTTCGCTCCGGCCATTGCCATCACGGTGCTGGACGTCGCCTTCAAAGTGGGCAACAACGCCTGGCGCGCAGTATCGGACTTTGCCATGTACGGCATGATCGCCTTCGTGCTGTATTTCCTGTTCGTGCTGGTGCGCTGGCCGCTGGAGAAACGCGCCCGCGAGCGCCGCCTGCGTGCCCAAGCCGCCGCCCAGCGCGAGGCCGCCGAAGCGCAGGCGCTGGCGCCTGGGGAGGCCTTGGCCGCGGAACGCAGCGATCGTTACCGTGACGACCCGCCTGCGCTGCCTGCCGGCGCTGGCCGGGTCGAGCCCCGCCTGTAAACGGAGACACCGCCATGTGCGAACTGCTGGGCATGAGTGCTAACGTCCCCACCGACATCGTCTTCAGCTTCACCGGCCTGATCCAACGCGGCGGGCGCACCGGCCCGCACCGTGACGGCTGGGGCATCGGCTTTTATGAAGGGCGCGGCCTGCGCCTGTTCCAGGATCCTGCCGCCAGCAGCGAGTCCGAAGTGGCCAACCTGGTAAGACGCTACCCGATCAAGAGCGAAGTGGTGATCGGGCACATCCGCCAGGCCAATGTCGGCAAGGTCTGCCTGGCCAACACCCACCCCTTCATGCGCGAGATGTGGGGGCGCAACTGGTGCTTTGCCCACAACGGCCAACTGGGTGATTTCACCGGTTCCACAACCTTTTACCAGCCCATTGGCGATACCGACAGCGAGGCGGCGTTTTGTGACCTGCTCAATCGCATCCGCGGCGCTTTCCCGGAGCCGGTGCCGGTGGAACAGCTACTGCCGGTGCTGGTCGAAGCCTGTGCCGGTTATCGCGCCCGCGGCGTGTTCAACTGCATGCTCAGCGATGGCGACTGGCTGTTCTGCTTCTGTTCGACGAAACTGGTCCACATTACCCGCCGCGCGCCGTTTGGCGCGGCACGGCTGAAGGATGTAGACCTGATCGTCGATTTCCATACCCAAACCACCCCCAACGACGTGGTCACGGTGATCGCCACCGAGGCCTTGACCGAGAACGAAACCTGGAACCGCTACGCGCCAGGTCAGTGGGCCCTGTGGCGGCACGGCGAGTGCACCGCGCACGGACAAAGCTAAGGATGCTGCATGTTCAGAAGTTACCTGCGGTTGCTGCTGTTCACCCTCGGGCTGTTGGCCGGCATCCAGGTCCCGGGGCTGGTCAAGGACTATAGCCAGCGCGTGGAGGCCCACCTATTCGAATCTCGCGAGGCGCTGGACGGTTTTCGCCAGACGGCTGAGCGTTTTTTCAACGGCGACCTGCAAGCCTTGTTGCGACACTACCGCAGCAGTGACGACCCCGTTTTTCTCAGTGATGCCAACAGCATCGAAAGCCTGATGATTCGCAACCAGATGCTCGAAGACGAGTGGCAGGCGCTGCAAGGTTCATGGGCGCAGCGTACCTGGCATGTCCTGACGCAAGCCGACCCGCGGCTGCGAGAAGAAACGCTCAACGGCTACAGCTACCAGGTCTTGCTGGTTCCGCAGGCCATCGGCTGGGGCGTCGGCGCCGGGTTCGTGCTGGCATTCGTGGTAGAAAGCCTGTTGCTGGGGATAGGTCGGTTGATACTGGGTGGGCGACGTGGTGCGGTTAAGGAGAGTTGGCGTTAGGCTGGGCGCTGACACGTTGGCCTAGCCATTTGCGCGGTTGCCCCAAATCGAGCCAAAACCCTTGCTACATCCCCCCGGCACCAGCACGATCCGTTGCCCGCCCACGTCCTGCGCATAGCGCTCCAGCACCTGCCGACAGACACCAACCACTTCATCCACCAACGCCACCCCGGTCTGCCAGGCCACCACCAGCTCCAGGCTTGGCGGAGGCTGAAGCCCAGCCAGCAGCACCAGGTCACCCTGGTTCAGTTCGGCCTCCACTAGGGCAGGTGGCAAGGCCCCGATGCCGAAACCGTCGCGCAACAAGCGGGTAATGGCCGCTACCGAATTGACGCAGTTCAGCCGCGGCGTTTGCACCCCGGCCCCTTGCAGCAACGCCAGTACTTCCTGGTGGGGCCGGGAATTCTTCGAGAAAGTAATGATGCGCTCGCGCCCCAGCTCGGCCAGTGACGCGTAGTCCCTGTGCAGGTGCGACCCGGCAGCGACCACCCAGCCCATCGGATAGCGCGCCAGATCCAGGCTGCGGATCGAAGGCTCGCGCAGCAAGTCTGTTTGCACGATCACGTCCAGAAAGCCTTTGTGCAGTTGCTCGCGCAAATTCAGCGCCGTGTCGGCGACCAGTTCGATCTCTACCTGCCGATAACGCTCGGTCAATTCGGCCACCAGCGCGCTCATCCAGGTATGAATGACCGTGTCCATTACCCCGAGACGAATACGCCCGACCTTGGCCCGGTCGCTGTCCAGCGACTGTTTGAGCGCCTTGGCGGTTTCCAGCATGCGCTCGGCATGTTCCAGCACCTTGCTGCCTTCCGGGGTCAGGCTGACCCCGCGCGAGTCGCGCAACAGCAGCTTAACGCCCAGGTCGGCTTCGAGCGCCGCGATACGGCTGGACACCGACGCCTGGGTAGTGAACAGCTTCTGCGCGGTCAGGCGGAAGCTCTTGAGGCGAGCGACCCAGACGAACGTTTCGAGAAAGCGAGGGTTCATGATCAGTTTTTCTTGTTCCAGACCCGGGGTTTTTCTCGTTGGACGCCAGCGCCGCGTGCTCTGAACATGAAGCCCAGGCCGCGACCTTTGCTGTCGCCCCATAAAACAATACCAACAAGCCGAGGCATCCATGAACCCCACCGGCACGCAGCAGCAGATCAGTTCCCCATCCTCCTCCGGGCCTTTTGCCTGGTACCGCGACATCGATCAACAACAGCGACGTACCTTCTGGAGTTGCAAGATCGGCTATGGCCTGGACGGCATGGACACGCAGATGCTCAGCTTCGTCATCCCCACGTTGATCATGTTGTGGGGCATCACCACCACCGAGGCTGGGCTGATCCACACCAGTACCCTGGTCGCTTCGGCCATCGGTGGCTGGGTGGCCGGCATTCTCTCAGACCGCATCGGCCGGGTCCGCACCCTGCAACTGACAGTGCTGTGGTTCGCCTTCTTCACCTTCCTCTGCGGCTTTGCCCAGAACTACGAGCAACTGCTGGTCGCCAGGACCCTGATGGGTTTTGGCTTCGGTGGTGAGTGGACGGCAGGCGCGGTGCTCATCGGCGAGGTCATTCGTGCCCAGGACCGCGGCAAGGCGGTGGGCATGGTGCAGTCGGGCTGGGCCATCGGCTGGGGGCTGACGGCCATCCTGTACGCGCTGCTGTTCACCTGGTTGCCGCCGGAGCAGGCCTGGCGGGCGCTGTTCTTGCTCGGGCTGGTGCCGGCCGTGTTCGTGATCTTCGTTCGGCGGCTGGTCAAGGATCCGGAGGTCTACCGCCAGGCCAAGGCAACCGAAGCCACTGCGGCGCCCTCGCATTTCTATGAAATCTTTGCCCCCGGCATGCTCTGGACCACCGTGCGTGCCTCGCTGCTGACCACCGGCGCCCTGGGCGGCTACTACGCAATCACCGCCTGGCTGCCCACGTTTCTGAAGAACGAGCGTGGGCTGAGCGTGCTGGGTACCGGCGGCTACCTGGCAATGGTGATCGTAGGCTCCTATGTGGGCTATGTGATCAGCGCCTACCTGTCCGACCTGCTTGGGCGCAAGAAAAATTTCATCCTGTTCGCCGTAGGCTCGTTCGTCATCGTGCTGCTGTACACGCAAATGCCCGTCAGTGATGGGGTGATGCTGTGGTTGGGTTTCCCGCTGGGTTTTTTCGCCTCGGGCATCTTCAGCGGCATGGGGGCCTTTCTGACCGAGCTGTTTCCCACGCGCGTTCGCGGCTCGGGGCAAGGTTTTTGCTACAACGTCGGCAAGATCGTCGCGGCGCTGTTCCCGCTGCTGATCGGCATGCTGGGGCAGCAGGTGCCGCTGGGCCTGGGCATTGGCCTGTTCTCGGCGGTGTCTTATGGCGTGGTGATCGTAGCAGCGCTGAGCCTGCCAGAAACACGCGGCAAACAATTGCAGGCGCGCTAAGGTAGGCACATGGATAACGACAAGGGGTACACCGTGGTGCAACGCCTGCTACTCAATTGCGACATGGGCGAAAGCTTCGGCAGCTGGCGCATGGGCCTGGATGCCGAGGTCATGCCTTACATCGACTGTGCCAATATCGCCTGTGGCTATCATGCCGGCGACCCCGGCATCATGCGCCGCACCGTGACGTTGGCCCTGGCTCACGACGTCACCGTGGGCGCGCACCCGGCCTACCCGGATTTGGTCGGCTTCGGCCGGCGCAGCCTGGCGTGCAGTGCCGAAGAAATCCGCGACTTGCTGCACTACCAGATCGGCGCGCTCGATGGCATCTGCAAGGCGCTGGGCACACGCGTCGCCTACGTGAAACCCCACGGTGCGTTGTACAACGACATGATGGCCGACCCGCTGATCCTGCGCACGGTGCTGGAGGCCGTGGCGGCCTATGACAGTGGCCTGCCGCTGATGCTCATGGCCACGGCCGACGATGCGGCCGCCCAGGCGCTGGGCGCTGAAATCGGCGTACCGCTCTGGTTCGAGGCGTTCGCCGATCGGGCCTACACCGCCAGCGGCCACCTGGTGTCGCGACGCCTGCCGGGCGCCGTGCACCACGACCCGGCCCAGGTGGTGGAGCAAGCCGTGAAGCTGGCCCACGGTCACGCATTGCTGGCCAGCGATGGCACTGCGTTGCTGCTCAAGGCCCATACGCTCTGCGTGCATGGGGACAACGACAGCTCGGTGGCGGCAGTTCGGCAGATTCGCCAGGCGCTTGATGGGATCGTATCAGCATGACCCCGCGCATCGAAGTGGTCGGTATCGATTGTCTGATGGTGCGCCTGTTCGAGCGCATCGAGGAAGCCAACATGCCCTGGGTGCTTGCCGCCAGCCAGCGCTTGCAAGCAGCGTTCGGTGCGCACTTGCGCGACCTGGTGCCGTCCTACACCACCCTGATGGTGCATTTCGACCTGGCGCCGGCCGATGCACGCTGCCTGATCAGGCAAGCCCTTGAAGGGCTACAGCCTGGCACTGACAGCAGCGGCTGTCGGCACGAGATACCGGTGTGGTACCACGCCAGCGTCGGTCCGGAGTTGCCCGTGCTAGCGCGTCAGGCAGGCCTGAGCGAAGCTGAGGTCGTGCGCTTGCACAGCGAACGTGACTACCCGGTGTTCGCCCTGGGGTTCGCGCCAGGTTTCGCGTTCATGGGGCTGGTGGACGAACGGCTGGCCACCCCGAGGCTAAGCACCCCGCGCAAGCAGGTGGCAGCGGGCAGTGTCGGGATTGCCGAGCGCCAGACCGCCGCCTACCCGGCCGTTTCACCCGGTGGTTGGAACCTGATCGGACGGACGCCGGTACGGTTGTTCGACCGTGAGCGCGACGGCTACAGCCTGCTGCAACCGGGTGACCGCGTCCGTTTCGTAGCGGTGACGCGGCAGGAATTTCTGGCGTTGGGCGGTGATGAAGAGGCACAGGCATGAAGCACTTGCGAGTCGAGGCCAGCACACCGCTGTGTGCATTACAGGATGCGGGTCGCTTTGGCGTGAGGCACCTTGGGGTCACCCAGGGCGGTGCTCTGGATTGGGTCGCGATGCACTGGGCCAACTGGTTGCTGGGCAATGCCCTGCAGGCTCCCGTCGTAGAGGTTGCCTTGGGTGGGTTCAGCGTGGTGGCGCAGCATGATTGCGTGCTGGCGCTGGCCGGGGCCGACTTGGACGCGCACATCGACGATCAATACCTGGCCCCTTGGCGCAGCTTCACCCTGACCAAGGGGCAGCGCCTTACTCTCCGGCAACCCCGGCGGGGCGTACGCGCTTACCTGGCTGCACCGGGCGGTTTCGATGCCGAGCCTGTGATGGGCAGTTGTGCCACGGTCGTGCGTGAGGGGCTGGGCGGAGTCGATGGCCAGGGGAGTGTGTTGCGTGAAGGTCAATGCTTGAGTTTTGCCGGTGCAGCGAAACCGATCGGCGAAGTGCCTGATCGGGCGCGCCCTGAATATGTTGCCAAGCCCACCTTGGACCTGGTGATCGGCGCGCAGATCGGCGACTTTGCCGGCCTCAGCCTGTTCGATGCCTTCAACCGCGACTGGACACTGGATACCCGTGCCGACCGCATGGGTATACGCCTGCTTGGCCCACCTCTGGTTTACCAAGGCCCGGCCATGATCTCCGAGGGCATTCCCCTTGGCGCCGTCCAGGTCCCGCCCGACGGGCAGCCGATCGTGTTGCTCAATGACCGCCAGACCATCGGCGGTTATCCCCGCCTGGGGGCGCTGACGCCGCTGGCACTGGCACAACTGGCACAGTGCATGCCAGGCGCGACGGTGCGGTTCCGACCGGTAGTGCAGGAGCAGGCATGGCGGGAGCAGCAGGGGTACTTGGAACGCTGGCGAGCATAGAAGGGCGCTTATCCTGGCTGCCTCACTTCGACAAATACCGCATCCCATCCTCCAACCCCTGCAAGGTCAGCGGATACATCCGGTCCTCGATCAGTTCACGCACCAGATGGGTTGAGGCGGTGTAGTCCCAGGCCTGGCGGGGGTATGGGTTGATCCAGATGACCTTGCGGAACTTGGCCATGATGCGCTGCATCCAGACATACCCGGCTTCCTCGTTCCAGTGCTCCACGCTGCCGCCCGGCTGGGTGATTTCGTAAGGGGCCATGGCAGCGTCCCCGACGAACACCACCTTGTAGTCGTCGCCGTACTTGTGCAGCAGGTCGAAGGTGGAATAACGCTCCGACGTGCGGCGCAAGTTGTTCTTCCACACCGTCTCATACACACAGTTGTGAAAGTAGTAGTACTCCAGGTGCTTGAATTCGGTCCTGCATGCCGAGAACAGCTCCTCGCAGACCCTGACATGGGCATCCATCGAGCCACCGATGTCGAACAGCAGCAGCAATTTCACCGTGTTGCGCCGCTCCGGGCGCATCTGGATGTTCAGCAGCCCCGCATCGCGCGCGGTATGGTCGATGGTGCCATCGATGTCCAGCTCTTCGGCAGCGCCTTGGCGAGCGAACTTGCGCAGGCGCCGCAGGGCCAGCTTGATGTTGCGTGTACCCAGCTCCACCTGATCGTCCAGGTTCTTGTACTCGCGCTGGTCCCAGACCTTCACCGCCTTGCCCTGGCGCTCGCCAGCGTCGCCCACGCGGATCCCTTCGGGGTTGAACCCACCCGAGCCGAACGGGCTGGTGCCTCCGGTGCCAATCCACTTGTTGCCGCCTGCGTGGCGCTCCTTTTGCTCCTGCAGGCGCTGCTTGAACGCCTCGATCAGCTTGTCCAGCCCGCCCAGGGACTGGATCTGCGCGCGCTCCTCGGCGGTCAGAGAGCGCTCGAATTCCTTGCGCAACCAGTCCTCGGGGATCAACGCCTCGATGTGACGATCCAGGTTCTCCAGGCCCTTGAAGTAAGCGGCGAAGGCTCGGTCGAACTTGTCGAAATGGCGTTCGTCCTTCACCAGGATGGCGCGGGCCAGGTAGTAGAATTCGTCCATGTCGGCGAACACCACGTGCCGTTGCAAGGCATGGTGCAAGTCGAGCAGTTCGCGCACCGACACCGGCACCTTCGCCGCGCGCATTTCGTTGAACAGGTTGAGCAACATGGCCCAGGCTCCCTCAGCGGTTGCCGCGCCGGCTCATGAAGGCCAGGCGCTCGAGCAGTTGCACATCCTGCTCATTTTTCACCAGCGCCCCGGCCAGCGGAGGGATGGCCTTGGTTGGGTCGCGCTCGCGCAGTACCGCTTCGCCAATGTTGTCGGCCATCAACAGCTTCAACCAGTCGACCAGTTCGGACGTCGAAGGCTTTTTCTTCAGGCCCGGTACCTTGCGCACGTCGAAGAACACATCCAGCGCCTCGCTGACCAGCGACTGGCTGATGTTGGGGTAGTGCACGTCCACGATGCGCTGCAGCGTGGCCCGGTCGGGGAAGGCGATGTAGTGGAAGAAGCAGCGGCGCAGGAAAGCGTCCGGCAGCTCCTTTTCGTTGTTGGACGTGATGATGATGATCGGGCGCTGCCTGGCCTTGATGGTCTCGTCGATTTCGTAGACGTAGAACTCCATTTTGTCGAGTTCCTGCAACAGGTCGTTGGGGAATTCGATATCGGCCTTGTCGATCTCGTCGATCAGCAGGATCACCCGTTCCTGGGCCTCGAAGGCTTCCCACAGCTTGCCTTTCTTGAGGTAGTTGCGTACGTCGTGCACCTTGTCCACACCCAGCTGGGAGTCGCGCAGGCGGCTCACGGCATCGTATTCGTACAAGCCCTGGTGAGCCTTGGTGGTGGACTTGATGTGCCAGGTAATCAGGCGCGCCCCGAACGAAGCTGCCAGCTGCTCGGCCAGCATGGTCTTGCCAGTACCGGGCTCACCTTTGACCAATAGCGGGCGCTCAAGGGTGATGGCCGCATTGACGGCCAGTTTCAGGTCGTCCGTGGCGACATAGTCACCCGTGCCTTCGAACTTCATTGGGTCTTTCCTCTGCTTGGGCTTGCGGGCCACGCGCAGCCAGCCTGCTAGGCCAGACCTTGGTGGGGTGGGCGACAGGCTGGTCTCAAGTGGCCAACACAGGGTGTGTGATGGTGGCCCGACTATAACGCGGGGGTACGACGACTGAAAACGCAGACCGAGTATTCAGTCCCCGAATGCCTCGTCACCGCGCCTTAGTCGGAATCCGGCGCGCTGCGCTCGTAGCGCGCACTGAACGCCTGCACGAAACCATTGCGCAGGATCTGCAGGAATGCCTCGAATGCGCTGATGTTCTGCCTGCGCACGCTGCCACTGAGCTCAACGCGCGTGGCGAACTGGTTTTTCGGCTGGTTCTTGAGCACGGTTTCGGTGGCACCCACCAGCGCCTCCCACACCGAGCGGAACAGGCCCTTGTCCTTGTCCTCCACGTCCTGTTGCCAGTCGAACACCTCGACGTCGCGCAGCAGGGGCTTGATGTAGCCGTTCAGGCGGCCGTTGGTCGCCTCGGCCTCGATGACCACATCGCCATGACCCGCCTTGAAGTCGAACTTGCCATAGGCGCTGGCAAAGTCGTTGAGTCGGCGCAGCTCGATACCGGTGGCACGCAGGCGGAACTCGAAGTCGTCGAAGTCGCTGAACGGATCGAAGGTGGCACGGCTCTCGACCTTGGCATCGCCTGCGACCAGGGCACGGGCTTCGAAGCTGGCGTCGCGCCGGCCGGCTTCGTCACGGATGTTTGTGAGGTTGCGAACGCTGGCCTGCAACTGCGTCGCCTTGAGCGTGACCGGGGGCTTGGAGTTGAAGTTGCGGAAGGTCAGCACCCCGTCGTCGATTACCACTTCGTTGAGCGTGATGGGCAGCAGCTTGTCCAGTTGCTGACGCCAGTCAGTGCCCTGGCCGGTCTGGGAGTTCTGCTTGTCGCCGCCATCGACGAAGTTCAGCTCCGGGCGCAGGAACGCCACTTCGGCCACCACGGCGCGGTCGTACCACAGCGAATGCCAGCTGACCGAGATGTCGATCACCGGGGCGTCGAGGAAGGGCACCGGCACCTTGCCTGTGGTCTTGACGATCTTCAGCCCGTTGACGGTATAGGCGCCGCGCCACCAGGCCAGGTCCACATCGCTGACCTGCCCACGGTAGTCGCCCATGTCGGCCAGCTTTTCATTGAGGTAGTCGCGCACCAGGTAGGGCAGGGCAAGCTGCAAGGCCACCAGCAGCACGATGAGGCTGCCCAGGGCGATCAGCGGCCAGCGATAGCGGGCTCTCATGGCAGTTCTCCAAGGCAAGGTGTGTGGTTGACCGCAGGGGCTGCGCCGGAGTTCGAACAGGCTTTACGGGCCTTGGGGCCGGGGCTTACCCTTGGGCCTTTCCGAGTTCTTCATCATGCCAAGGACCCTGCCATGAGCCGTATATACGCAGACAATGCCCACTCCATCGGCAACACGCCCCTGGTGCAGATCAACCGCCTCGCGCCGCGCGGCGTGACCATCCTGGCCAAGATCGAAGGGCGCAACCCAGGGTATTCGGTCAAATGCCGCATCGGCGCGAACATGGTCTGGGACGCCGAGAGCAGCGGCAAGCTCAAGCCCGGCATGACCATCGTCGAACCCACCTCGGGCAACACCGGCATCGGCCTTGCCTTCGTCGCTGCCGCCCGGGGTTACAAGCTCATGCTGACCATGCCGGCCTCCATGAGCCTGGAGCGGCGCAAGGTGCTCAAGGCCCTTGGCGCCGAACTGGTGCTCACCGAACCTGCCAAGGGCATGAAGGGCGCCATCGAGAAAGCCAACGAAATCGTCGCCTCCAACCCCGAGCAGTACTTCATGCCCGGGCAGTTCGAAAACCCTGCCAACCCGGCCATCCATGAAAAGACCACGGGCCCTGAGATCTGGAACGATACCGATGGCGCCGTGGATGTGATCGTTGCTGGTGTCGGCACCGGCGGCACCATCACCGGTATCTCGCGCTACATCAAGCACACCCAGGGCAAGGCGATCACCTCGGTGGCGGTCGAGCCCATCGGCTCGCCGCTGATCACCCAGACCCTGGCAGGCGAGGCGCTCACGCCCACGCCGCACAAGATCCAGGGCATCGGCGCGGGCTTCGTGCCGAAGAACCTCGACCTGTCGATCGTCGATCAGGTCATGACGGTGGGCGATGACGAAGCCAAGTCCATGGCGATCCGCCTGATGCAGGAAGAAGGCATCCTGTGTGGTATTTCCTGCGGTGCCGCCATGGCCGCTGCCGTGCGCCTTGCAGAAAAGCCGGAAATGCAGGGCAAGACCCTCGTGGTGATTCTGCCCGACTCAGGCGAGCGGTACCTGTCCAGCATGCTGTTCAGCGACCTGTTCAGCGAGCAGGAAACCCAGCAATAACCTGCCTTGGCGGTGACCCGAAGCAATACCTGGCGGCGGGGTTCATTGCACAATCTTCATCCGTCTCGTTGCGCCCAGGTGGTTTGTGCCTGGGCGCGATAGGTTTATGATGCCCGGATGATTTTCCCCGGATCAGGCAGCGCTGGCCTGTGTCCCGCCCTAGGAGTGTTGCATGACCGTTTCCTTCCTCGCCAAGGCAGGTGTGCTGCTGGTGTTCTTCGGCAGCGTGCTGTTCGTCCACCTGCGCGGCAAGGCCCGCCTGCCCGTGTTGCGCCAGTTCGTCAACCATTCGGCGCTGTTCGCCCCCTACAATGCGTTGATGTACCTGTTCTCGGGCGTGCCGTCCAAGCCGTACCTGGACCGCCAACGCTTCCCGGAGCTGGACGTGCTCAAGGACAACTGGCAGGAAATTCGCGAGGAGGCCCTGCGCCTGTTCGACGAGGGTTATATCCGGGCAGCCGAAAAGGACAACGATGCCGGTTTCGGTTCGTTCTTCAAGAAAGGCTGGAAGCGCTTCTACCTGAAGTGGTACGACAAACCCCTGCCGTCTGCCGAAGCGCTGTGCCCGCGAACCGTCGAGCTGGTCAGCAGCATCCCCAACGTCAAGGGCGCGATGTTCGCCCTGTTGCCCGGCGGCAGCCACCTGAACCCGCACCGTGATCCGTTTGCAGGTTCCCTGCGTTATCACCTGGGCCTCTCGACCCCCAACTCCGATGCCTGCCGCATTTATGTGGACGGCCAGCCCTATGCCTGGCGCGATGGCCAGGACGTGATGTTCGACGAAACCTACGTGCACTGGGTCAAGAATGAGACCGAGGTCACCCGTGTGATCCTGTTCTGCGACGTGGAGCGTCCTTTGAACAGCCCAATCATGACCCGCCTCAACCGCAAGGTCAGCGCATTTCTGGGCCGCGCCACCGCGCCACAGAATACCGACGATGAACGCGTGGGCGGGATCAACCAGGCTTATGCCTGGAGCAAGCGGTTCAGCAACAAGCTGAGCACGCGCGTCAAGCAGTTCAAGCGTGCCAACCCCAAGGCATACCGCGTGTTGCGACCGATTCTGGCCGTCGTCGTAGCCTATCTGCTGTACCGCTGGTTGTTCTGACGACGCCCTCGACCGGGAGGGGCGCCTGCAAGGCAGTCGCCTTTATCCCTGGCGAAACTCGTGGGCAACGCAGTGGCGCAGTACGCCTTCCTCGAAGTCCAGAAAACCCGCTTCACGCTGGGTGATCAGGTAATACAGCAGGGTGTCGAGCGTTCGTGCCGGTGGGATGGCGATCGCCAGCATCTTCACCGCAGGTTCGCTTTCACAGGTGCACCCGAATTCCACCAAGGCTTCGCTGACCTGCTCCAGTGTCTCGGGCGGCTTGACCCGAACCCGGAACACCGAGCTGCCACTGCTGCGCAGCAAACGGGCGAACCAGTGCTGGCCAGCCTCTTCATGGGTGCAGATCACGTCACCTGGGGCGATGCCGTAGACATGAAACGGGATGTTGTCGATCACGTAACCGTCTTCGACGGCCTTGGCCCATAGCCCTTCCACCGATGCCGGCGGATAGCCATTGGCGTCCTGCTGCAGCGGGAACAGCACTTTTTTGTAGACGCTGTTCATGCAGCGCCCCGGCGCCGTGCCGGGCGCAGGACCAGCCACAAAGCCACGCCGATCAGCAGGCCGCCGTACAGGTGGGCCATCGACAACGGCTCATTCAGCAGCCAGGCTCCCCACAGCACGCCGAACACGGGGATCATGAAGGTCACGGTACTGGCTTTGACCGGGCCGATTTCGGCCAGTAGGCGGAAGTACAGGATGTAGGCGAACGCCGTGCACAACAGGCCAAGCCCCACCAGCGAGCCCCAGACCGGCCAGCCGCCCCAGCTGGCCGGTGGCTGGGTAAGCACGCTCCAGGCGAACAACGGGGTAAGCAGCAGGGTCGCACCGAGCATGCTGCCCAGGGCCGACAGGCGGCTGTCCAGGCCGCTGACCCAGCGGCGGGCCAGGTAGCCGGCAAACCCATAGCAGGTCGTGGCCGCCAGGCACGCCAGGGCGCCTTGCAAGAGGGCTGCATCCAGGGCAACAGGCCCCGCGCCGCTCAGGATACCCACGCCGAACAGGCCCAGGAAAATGCCGCTCAACTTGGCCAACGTCATGGGTTCCTTGAAGAACAACACGCCGATCAGCACGCCCATCAAAGGGGTCGTGGCATTGAAGATGGCCGAATAACCGGCCGGCAGCACCTGGGCTGCCACCGAGTAGAAGGTGGCCGGAATGCCCGAGTTGATCATGCCCAGCACCAGGCAGGCGCCTAACTTACCCTGGAAATCCCAGCGTACGCGCGCTGCGCCCAGCAGCGCGATCAAGCCCAGGCAGGCGATGGAGACACGGAAGAAGGCCGTTGGCACGGTGCCCAGTACAGGGGCGATGATGCGCATGAACAGAAAGCTCGCGCCCCATACGGCAGCAAGGGTCAGCAGGCGGGCTAGGGCGGTGGGGCTCACGACGGTCTCCGGGGGCTTGGCAGGGGCGCGAGTGTACGTCAGCAGGCCGGCGGATTCTTGCGCTTTCTTGCCCAGCGAAGTTCAGTCAGTGTCCTGCCATAGCCTGTTCAAGCCCCGCGCAGGCACTTCAAGGCGCTGAAGTCGCTGCGCACCTTGGTCAGCCGATCCAGCAGCACCTGGCGCTGGGCGGGAGTGCTCTGCTGCATCAGGTCCACCACCAGGCTGCGTGCTTGCTGCTCGGTGTTCTGGAAGGCCCGGCGATAGTCGGCCGTCCATAGGCTTTCCTTGTTCTGCAGCAAGGTCGCGACCCGTGCCGGGAAGCCTGACTCGTGCCGTTGTTCCACCGCCAACAGCAGTTGCTGCTGCCAATGGGCCCGGTTGCGTATCCACTCGCTGTTCTGGTCACCCAACGCGCGGGACCAGGCGCCAACCCGTTGCCGCTGTGTCTCGGTCAGCTCGCCGAACCAAGGCTTGAGGCGTTTTTCCATGCGCTCGGCGCGCTCGCTGATCTGGCGGGGCAGGGGCGTATCGACATATTCTTTGCGCCGCTCGGCAATATCGTCACGAAACGCATCGCGCATCTCCGCCACCTGCGCATCGCTCATGCCTTGCAGCAACTCGGTGGCCGACGGCGTGATTTCGGCCGCGACCCGGCCAATCGCCTCGCGGGCCTCCTCGGTGCGCTGCTGCAGCGCCTGGTCGGTGACTTGGTTATCGGCCACCATGGTGCGCAGGCGGTCCAGCCAGTCGAGGTAGCCGGGCAGTTGCGTCTGGCAGTGCCACGCCAGGTGCTGCCTGAGGCGATCATCGAGCAGGGTTTTCTGCTCGCGGTTCATGTCCAGGTAGTCGCCCAGCGACCAGGGCACCAGGCGATCGAGGTTGCGATAGGCCAGGTCGATGCGGCTGCAGGCGCCCAGCATCAGGGCGAAACCCAGGCAGATCGACAGGACTTTGAGCAGGCGTGCAGGCATGTGCGGGTCCTTGCAGTGGCAGCCAAGGGGTAGACGCAGCACGAGACCTGCGGTTCCACCGGATGGCACGTGGAAGCGTGAGCGGCGATGAACCGACCGCAGGCTTTGACACCAGGGCGGGTCTATCCGGAAAATAGCCGCCTTGACTTGAGGATGTTCGAAAATGGCTCTGCTTGGGCGTTACAACAGTTTGCAAATTGTTAAGCACGTGGACTTTGGCCTGTACCTGGACGGCGGTGCCGACGGGGAAATCCTGCTGCCGTCCCGTTACATTCCCAAGGGTGCCGAGACCGAAGTCGATGACTGGCTGAACGTGTTCGTCTACCTCGATAGCGAAGACCAGCTGATCGCCACCACCGAGAAGCCCAAGGTGCAGGTGGGCGAGTTCGCCAGCCTCAAGGTCAAGGACATCAACGGTGCGGGTATCTTCCTGGATTGGGGCCTGTCCAAGGACCTGCTGATGCCCTATTCCGAAGAAGCACGGCCGCTGAAGATCGGTGACTACTGCGTGGTGCACGTGTACCTGGACAAGCGCACCCGCCGCATCACCGCCACCTCGCGCCTGGACCGTTACCTCGACACCACGCCTGCAGACTACAAACCTGGCCAGCCGGTTGAGCTGCTGGTGGCCGGCGAAACGCCGATGGGGTTCAAGGCCATCATCAACAACCGTCACTGGGGCTTGATTCACAAGAACGAGGTGTTCAAGTTCCTGCGCTCAGGCATGCACGAGCAGGGTTACATCAAGGAAGTGCGGGCCGACGGCAAGGTTTCGCTCAGCTTGCAGCCGGTGGGCGCTGCGCTGTCCGACAGCTTGCAGGAGCAGATCATGGCGCGCCTTGACGCCGAGGGTGGGGTGTTGCCTGTTTCGGACAAGAGCGACCCTGCCTTGATCAGCAAGCTGTTCAATGTCAGCAAGGGCAATTTCAAGAAGGCCATTGGCGGGCTGTTCAAGCAGGGCCGCATCGTCATCCATGACGACCGGATCGAGAAAGCCTGATCAGCCCTGCACGAAGGTGTTGAAGTCCAGCTGATCGCCACCGGGGCGCGTGTCGCGCAGCAACGAGTCGCGGTCAGCGCTCAGGGCCAGGCTGATGGTGGAGCGACGCTTGCCAGGGTTGCGCACTTCCATCTGCTCTTGGTGGGCCCGCAGGAAGTTGATCGGCACCTTCAGGTGCTGAAGTTCATCGGTCAGCGGGGTATGCAGCAGCAGGTTGACCCAGTCGGGCTGGCCTTTGCGAAGCAAGGCCACCGGGACCTCGAACCACCACAGGTTGCGCTTGGGGTCGAGAATGGCGAACAGCGTATTGGCACTGGTCAGCACCGGGCGCGCCAGTGCGCTGTTGCGTCGGGCGATGGCAGCGGGTTTGTCGAGTTTCATGCAGGTTCCTGCGGGTCGAAGCCTTCAAAGGCCGCATTGTGAGGGGTGGCACCTTGGCGGGCAAGGTTTCAGGCCCTGATCCCCGCATTTACGCCTACGCCTTTCAACTGTTTGGCTTGTTGACGCAAATTTCTTGAAACTCCTGTGCAAGCGGCTGGGTCAACCTTCTGTCGGCACGATACGCGTGCTACATCACAGGAGTTTTGCCATGAGCGGTACTGGAGACAAAATTAAAGGTATGGCCAACGAGGCAATGGGCAACATCAAGCAAGGTGTTGGCAACCTCACTGACAACGAAAAACTCAAAGGCGAAGGCAAGGCCCAGGAAATCAAGGGCGAAGGCCAGCAGGTCAAAGGCGACGTGAAAAACAAGGTCGACGACCTGACCAAGTAATGATTCACGCCTGCCGAGCCGTCCTCTGCGCTTCGAAGCAGGGGACGGTAACCGGCAGAAATATTCAAAGCCGTTGCATGACTACCGGGAGCAGCACCCCAAGCGCAGGGTCTATTAGACTGAACGTCAGATCGATCAAGCGGCGAAAGGAGACGCTATGATTTTTTCCGCCTTGCAGGGCTTACCCTTGCACCGCGTATTGGTGCGCACCGTCAACGAATTCCTCGATGACGAGATGTCTACTTATGCTTCGGCATTGGCCTACCAGGCCCTTTTCTCGTTATTCCCCTTCCTGTTGTTTCTCATTGCCCTGATCGGTTTCCTGCACCTGCCAGACTTCTTTTCCTGGCTGCGCTTGCAGTCAGAACTGGTCTTGCCGCCCCAGGCCCTTGAGCAGGTCAACCCTGTCATCGACCAATTGCAGCAGTCCAAGGGTGGCTTGCTGTCGGTGGGTATCGTCATTGCCCTGTGGACGGCCTCGGCCGGCGTGCGCCTGATGATGAGCGCCATGAACGCGGCCTATGATGTACCAGAAGGGCGCCCGGTCTGGAAACGCATCCCGCTGTCGGTGCTGTACACCATCGGGTTGGCAGGCATGCTGCTGGCGGCCGCTGCGCTGATGGTGCTGGGCCCGCAGGTCATGGAGTGGATCGCGGCGCAGATTGGCATGGAAGAGTTCATCGTCACCCTGTGGACCATTCTTCGCTGGCCGGTGATCGTGATTCTGCTGATGGTCGCGGTCGCGGTGATCTACTACGTCATGCCCGATGTGGAGCAGAAATTTCGCTTCATCACCCCGGGCTCGGTGCTGGCGGTCGTGGTGTGGATCATCGCGTCGCTGGGCTTTGCCTACTACGTGAAGACGTTCGCAGACTACAACGCCATGTACGGCAGCATCGGGGCGATCATCGTACTGCTGCTGTACTTCTACATCTCGGCTGCTGTGCTGTTGCTGGGCGCAGAGATGAACGCGGTGATCGAGCACATGTCGGCCGAGGGCAAGGACCCAGGCGAAAAAGACTTCGATGGCACCCGCGACGACGAGAAGCCCAAGGTATTGGGCAAGGAACGCCCCGGTGCTGATGAAGCGGCGGGCGTTGAACCTACCCCGCGCTGACCTGCCCCGGTTGGGCGGTGCGCTCCAGCGCTATCAAGGCCTTGCTGCGTTGATAGCGCTGGAACTTGTCATGCAGCGACCGGGGTAGCGCTCCAGCCGGCGCGAACCCCTGGCGTCCGTAATAGAGGGCGAGCGATGGATGGCAAAACAACCATGTGCTGGCGCAGGCGTTCTCCAGGGCCGCTGCGACCAATTGCTCACCCACGCCTTCCGAGCGCCGATCAGGCGCCACCAACAGCCCCGTCAACCACTGACCACCGTCCACCTCGCTGAGGGACAACCCAGCAATGATGCCCGGCGACCTGGCCACCCAAAACGTGCCCTGCGCAGGGGCGCGCATGCGCGAGCCCTGTTGGCGATAGAAGTGGTCGAGCAGCCGCCGTTCCGGGGCTGAAAGCCGGGTGCAGTGCACTGGCGGCCATGACTGCACGACGGTGCTCAGCTGGCCACGAAGTTCGGCGGGGAAACCAGTTCGACGGTTTGCTGCTTGCGCGGTGCCAGGATCTCGGCTTCACCCTCGACGACCAGTTCGTTGTGCTGGTTGTACACGTTGGTGGCGATACGCACTTTGAACTTGGGCAGTTTTTCCAGGATTTCCAGGCGCACCGTCAGGGTGTCGCCGATCTTGACCGGCTTCTGGAAGCTCATCTGCTGGCCCAGGTAGATGGTACCAGGGCCTGGTAACGTGCAGGCCACCGCCGCACTGATCAACGCGCCGCTGAACATGCCATGGGCAATGCGCTCGCGGAACATGCTCTTGGCCGCGAACTCGGCATCCAGGTGCACCGGGTTGTGATCGCCGGACATGGCGGCGAACAGCTGGATGTCGCGCTCCTCGACCAACTTCGTGTATTCGGCTTTCTGGCCGACTTCAAGGGTTTCGTAGGGCGTGTTGCTGAGCTGGGACATCAGGGCTTCCTTAAGCAGTACAGGTCGGATGCCGGTCGCACGCAGGGCGTCGGCCAGACGGGTGAGACGCTTGCCGGGGTCGCCCGGATCACATTCTGCGCCCACGTCAGTGTACCCACAGTCGAGCAAATTGCAGGAAGGGCACAAATAAGATTCACAATGTTAATGGCAGGCGCTGACGGCTGGGCCGTGCCTGGCTTACCTGCTAACGTCGAATCAACGCCTGTGCATCGCCTGCGCGCAGGCACTCGGACTAATCAGGACGCAGTGCAGGTCCCGGCAGAGGAACAACAATAAATGCAAGCCGACTTCTGGAATGACAAGCGCCCGGCGGGCGTGCCGTCCACCTTGGACATGCAAGCCTACGCGTCTGTGGTCGAGGTGTTCGAACGCTCCTGCAAGCGCTTTGCCGATCGCCCGGCCTTCAGCAACCTGGGCGTGACCTTGACCTACGCCGACCTCGATCGCCTGTCGGCTGCCTTCGCCAGCTGGCTGCAGCAACATACCGACCTCAAGCCGGGCGACCGCATCGCGGTGCAGATGCCCAACGTGCTCCAGTACCCCATCGCGGTGTTCGGCGCCATGCGCGCAGGGCTGATCGTGGTCAACACCAATCCGCTGTACACCGAGCGCGAAATGCGGCACCAGTTCAAGGACAGTGGTACCCGGGCGCTGGTGTACATGAACCTGTTCGGCAAGCGTGTGCAGACGGTCCTGCCCGATACCGGTATTGAGTACCTGATCGAAGCGAAGATGGGCGACATGCTGCCCACGCTCAAGGGCTGGCTGGTCAACACCGTGGTCGACAAGGTCAAGAAGATGGTGCCGGCCTATGCGCTGCCCCAGGCTGTGTCGTTCAAGCAGGTGCTGCGCCAGGGCCGCGGTGGCGTGCCCCAGCCTGTGCCCTTGGGCCTGGGTGACATCGCCGTGCTGCAGTACACCGGCGGCACGACGGGGCTGGCCAAGGGCGCAATGCTCACCCACGGCAACCTGGTGGCGAACATGCTGCAGGTGCTGGCGTGCTTCTCCCAACATGGGCCGGACGGGCAGAAGCTGCTCAAGGATGGCGAAGAGGTGATGATCGCGCCGTTACCGCTCTACCACATCTATGCTTTCACTGCGAACTGCATGTGCATGATGGTCACCGGCAACCACAACGTATTGATCACCAACCCGCGGGACATACCTGGCTTCATCAAGGAGCTGGGCAAGTGGCGGTTTTCTGCGTTGCTGGGCCTCAACACCCTGTTCGTCGCGCTGATGGACCACCCCGGCTTCCGCCAGCTCGATTTCTCCGCACTCAAGGTCACCAATTCCGGCGGCACCGCCCTGGTCAAGGCCACGGCAGAGCGCTGGGAACAGCTGACAGGCTGCCGCATCGTCGAAGGGTACGGCCTGACCGAAACGTCCCCCGTGGCCAGCACCAACCCCTATGGCACGCTGGCGCGGCTGGGCACGGTGGGCATCCCGGTGGTGGGCACGGCCTTCAAGGTGATCGACGCCGACGGTAACGAGCTGGCGTTGGGGGAACCCGGCGAGCTGTGCATCAAAGGCCCGCAGGTCATGAAGGGCTACTGGCAGCAACCCGAGGCCACGGCCGAGGCACTGGACGCCGAAGGCTGGTTCAAGACCGGTGACATTGCCGTGATCGACCCGGACGGCTTTACCCGCATCGTCGACCGCAAGAAGGACATGATCATCGTGTCTGGCTTCAACGTATACCCCAACGAAGTCGAAGAGGTGGTGATGGGCCATCCCAAGGTGGCCAACTGTGCCGCCATCGGCGTGCCGGACGAACGTTCCGGCGAAGCGGTGAAGCTGTTCGTGGTGCCGCGCGAGGGTGGTGTGGATGTCGAGGAGCTCAAGGCCTACTGCAAGGCCAACCTCACCGGCTACAAGGTGCCCAAGCACATCGTGCTGCGCGAGGCGCTGCCGATGACGCCCGTGGGCAAGATCCTGCGGCGCGAACTGCGCGACGCCAGCTAGATCGGTAGCCTGCGGTGAGAACGTGGTGCCGTGCGCCAGGGCCTCTGGCACGGCACATCCTGCTGGACGCCCAGGGTAAATTAAGTCAAATACTCTAAACGTGACCCGAAGAATTCTTTGAGTCACTTTTGTGACTGTCAAGCCCGCTTTGGGCTCTAGTAGACCCTCGGCAAAGCTGCTACTCTCGGCCCGCTTTCAGATGATCTGGTTTGCATCAGGCCGTCATCTCATATCAATAATAAACGCCTCGACGCGTGAAACGAACTTCGCTGTTGCTGAAGGAGTGGGCTTGCATGATCGACCATTTTTGGAAGGACAAGTATCCGGCCGGTATCGCGGCGCAGATCGATCCCGACGAATTCCCCAACATCCAGGCGGTACTCAAGCAATCCTGCCAGCGCTTCGCCGACAAACCGGCCTTCAGCAACCTGGGCAAGACCCTCACTTACGGTGAGTTGTATACCCTGTCCGGTGCCTTTGCCGCCTGGTTGCAGCAGCATACCGACCTAAAGCCCGGTGACCGTATCGCGGTGCAGTTGCCTAATGTGCTGCAGTACCCAGTGGCGGTGTTCGGTGCCATGCGCGCCGGCTTGATCGTCGTGAACACCAACCCGCTGTACACCGCCCGGGAAATGGAGCACCAGTTCAAGGACTCCGGCGCCAAGGCGTTGGTGTGTCTGGCGAACATGGCGCACCTGGCCGAGAAGGTGGTGCCCAAGACCCAGGTCAAGCACATCATCGTCACCGAGGTGGCAGACCTGCTGCCCCCGCTCAAGCGGCTGCTGATCAACAGCGTGATCAAGTACGTCAAGAAGATGGTGCCGGCCTATCACCTGCCCAGCGCCGTGCGCTTCAACGATGCCCTGGCCCTGGGCAAGGGCCAGCCGGTGACCGAGGCCAACCCGCAGGCCGATGACGTGGCCGTGTTGCAATACACCGGCGGTACCACCGGTGTGGCCAAAGGCGCCATGCTGACTCACCGCAACCTGGTGGCCAACATGCTGCAGTGCCGGGCGCTGATGGGCTCGAACCTGCAGGAAGGGTGCGAGATCCTCATCACCCCGCTGCCGCTATACCACATCTACGCCTTCACCTTCCATTGCATGGCCATGATGCTGATCGGCAACCACAACGTGCTGATCAGCAACCCCCGCGACCTGTCCGCCATGGTCAAGGAGCTGGGCAAGTGGAAGTTCACGGGCTTCGTGGGCCTCAATACGCTGTTCGTGGCGCTGTGCAACAGCGATGCGTTCCGCGCCCTGGACTTCTCGGCCTTGAAGATCACCCTGTCCGGCGGCATGGCGCTGCAACTGAGCGTTGCCGAGCGTTGGCGTACGGTGACCGGTTGCGCCATCTGCGAAGGATACGGCATGACCGAAACCAGCCCGGTGGCCGCCGTGAACCCGGCGCAGGCCAACCAGGTGGGCACCATTGGCATTCCGGTGCCGTCCACGCTGTGCAAGATCGTCGACGACGCCGGCAACGAGCTGCCCTTGGGCGAAGTGGGCGAACTCTGCGTCAAGGGCCCTCAGGTGATGAAAGGCTACTGGCAGCGCGAGGAGGCCACCGCCGAGATTCTCGACAGCGACGGCTGGCTCAAGACCGGCGACATCGCCCTGATCCAGCCCGACGGCTACATGCGTATCGTCGACCGCAAGAAGGACATGATTCTGGTGTCCGGCTTCAACGTCTATCCCAATGAACTCGAAGACGTGCTGGCGGCGGTGCCCGGCGTGTCGCAGTGTGCGGCCATCGGCATTCCGGATGAGAAATCCGGCGAGCTCATCAAGGTCTTCGTCGTGGTCAAACCCGGTATGACCGTGACCAAGGAGCAGGTGATGGAGCACATGCGTGCCAACCTCACCGGGTACAAGGTGCCGCGTCAGGTCGAGTTTCGCGACACCTTGCCGACCACCAATGTCGGCAAGATCCTGCGCCGCGAACTGCGTGACGAAGAGCTCAAGAAGCTCAACCTCAAGAAAAGCGCCTGACCTGGCGTGCACCGCCCGCAATCGCCTTGCAGCCCTTTTGATGAGGCCGCGCAGGGCGATTGACGGGCCTGGGCTTCAGCGCAGTTTTTCCAGCATCTGGTAGTACCACATGCCCGCCGCCAAGAGCGGGTTGCCCAACACGTCCCCCATCGGCACACGCACATGCTTGCACTGGGCGAAGGTGTCGAATTTCTCCAGCGTGCCCGTCAGGGCTTGCGCCATGATTTCGCCCATGATGTGACTGGTGGCGATGCCGTGCCCGGAATACCCTTGGCAGTACCAGACATGGTCCGAAAGCTTGCCCACTTGGGGAATCCGGTTGACCACGATGCCCATGGCGCAGCTCCACTGGAACGCGATGGGCACGCCCTTCAAGGCTGGGAAGGTGCGCTCGATGCAGGGGCGCAGTTCAGCTTCGATATCCCGCGAGTCACGCCCTGAGTAGTTGGCGCCGCCGCCGAACAGCAGGCGCTTGTCGGCCGTCAGGCGGTAGTAGTCCAGCACGAACCGGCAATCGTAGACGGCCAGGTCATGCGGGTTGATCTGCGCTGCCAGCTCGCCCAGTGGCGCCGTGGTGACGATGCCGCCCATGGCCGGGAATATCTTGCCCTTGAGCTGGCGCTTTTCCAGCTTGTGGTAGACATCGCCCGCCAGCATGACTTGGCGCGCGTCTACACGCCCATGGGCCGTCACCACGGCAGGGCGGGCGCCGTGGATGATTTCCAGCACTTCGGTCTGCTCGAAGATCAGCGCGCCCAGGCCGTGGGCGGCGCGGGCTTCGCCCAGGCACAGGTTCAGCGGGTGCAGGTGCAGGTTGCGACGGTTCTTGAGGGCGCCCAGATACAGGGGGCTTTGCAGGTGCTCGGCCATCGCCTGGCGGTCGAGCAGTTCGACCTGATCCCCCATGCCATAGCGCTGTGCCTGGGCCTCGAAAGCCCGTAGCTCGTCCAGGTGCGAGGGCTTCATGGCCGCGTGCAGGTGACCGTGCTTGAGGTCGCAGTCGATGCCATAGCGGGCCACCCGTTGCTCGATGATCTGGTGGCCCCGCCAGCGCAGGTGCCAGATGAAATCGTCCACGTCGCTGCCCAGCCGCTTGCGCATCTGTGCACGCATGGCCTCGTCCCCCGACAGGCTGCCGGTCACTTGCCCGCCATTGCGCCCGCTGGCGCCCCAGCCCACCCGGTTGGCCTCGACCACCGCGACCTTCAGGCCGCGTTCGGCCAGCTCCACAGCCGTTGCCAAGCCGGTGAAGCCCGCGCCGATGATTGCCACGTCCACCTGTACGGTGCCCTTGAGCTGGGGGTAGGTGGTGGGGTCGTTGAGGGTGGCGGTGTAGTAGGACGGTGCACGTTGCGCCGGGTCTTTGTTGACTGCTGCGTTCATGGGTAATCCTTGTTCTGTATGGGGCTCAGGCCTGGTGCAGGTACCAGCGCCAGTCCTGTTCGCTGACTTCGGCCATGAATTGACGGTACTCGGCGCGCTTGACCTTCAGGTACACGCCAAGAAACGCATCGCCCAATGCATCGCGGGCCCAAGTGGACTGCTCCAGGGCCTGCAGCGCGGTGAGCCAGTCAGTTGGCAGGTGTTCGGTCGCCTGGGCATAACCGTTGCCCTGAATCGGCGCGCCTGGGTCGAGCTGATCACGTATGCCGGTGTGACTGGCGGCCAAAATGGCGGCGGCAGCCAGATACGGGTTGGCGTCGGCCCCGCAGATACGGTGCTCTACATGCCGGCTGTTGGCCGGTCCGCCCGGCACCCGCAGGCTGACTGTGCGGTTGTCCACGCCCCAGGTGGGCGACAGGGGCGCGTAGCTGTTGGCCTGGAAGCGGCGGAAGGAGTTGGCGTTGGGGCAAAACAGCAGCAGCGACTCGTGCAGGTGCTGCAACATGCCGGCCACTGCCTGGCGCAGCAGCGGTGTGCCGGCCGGGTCTTTGCTGGCGAACAGGTTACGGCCGGCGCTGTCGGCCAGGCTCAGGTGCATGTGCATGCCAGTGCCGGCCAGGTGGCCGAACGGCTTGGCCATGAAGCAGGCCTGCATGCCGTGGGCGTGGGCGACGCCTTTGACCAAGCGCTTGTAGCGTACCGCCTGATCCATCGCCTGCAGCGCATCACCGTGTTCGAGGGTGATTTCCACCTGGCCTGGGGCGTATTCCGAAATGGCCGTGCGCGCGGGTATGCCTTGCGCCTTGCAGGCTGCGTACAGGTCTGCCAGGAACGGCTCGATCTGCTCCAGCTCCCGCAGCCCATACACCTGAGTGCTGCGAGGGCGTCCGCCGTCCCGGTCGAGCGCCGGCTGTGGATGGCCGTGGGCATCGCGCTGCTGGTCGAGCAGGTAGAACTCCAGTTCGCAGGCCATCACGGGGTGATAACCATCGGCCTTCAGGGCGTCGACGGTGCGCAACAGTACATGACGAGGGTCGGCCACGCTGGCAGGCAGGCCTTGGCGCGGGTGCATGCTCACTTGCAGCGCTGCGGTCGGCACCCGGCGCCAGGGCAGGCGAACCAGGCTGCCATCGAGTGGGTAGGCGCGGCAATCGATGTCGCCGACATCCCAGACCAGGCCCGAATCTTCCACGTCGTCGCCGTTTACGGTAAGGCCGAGAATGGTGCTGGGTAATGGCCGACCGGTCTGGTATACGGCCAGCAGTTCATCACGGTGCAGCAGCTTGCCGCGTGGCACGCCGTTGGCGTCGAGGATGAACAGTTCGAACAGATCGATATCGGGGTTGGCGGCCAGGAACTGGCTGGCCTGATCCACAGGTGCAAAGTGCATAATCATTCGCTCGCGAACGCTCAGGCCTCTGCCTGTGCAGGCGGCCTGGCTGGGTCAAACGGCCCTACGCAGGCCGGGTGAGGTCATGCAGGCATGAGCGAGGTGTCGGGCGGGCGGGCGTGACGGCAGTGCCACAATGCCCAGAAGGCGAGGATGACATGCACCAGCGGATTCTCGCCGCACAGCGTCTGGGGCTTCGACGGCGAAGGGCGTTTGGACGATGGTGGGCTGGGCAGGGCGGGAATCATGCATTCGATACTCACATGTCGGTTGTGGAGAATTAAAGTAGTGAATGGCAACCTTTGCATCGGGATTGGCTAAACATTTGCCTGGGGCGCAAATGGTTAGGGTCCAGTGCTCAGTGGTCGAGCTCGCTATCTGCGCACCCACGAACCTTGCCGTATCATTGCCGTTGCCGTTGCCGTTGCCGTTGCCGTTGCCGTTGCCGTTGCCGTTGCCGTTGCCGTTGCTTTGGTTTTTGCTTTTGCTTCTAAGCGCGCGGTAGTCCAGGCAACACAGATCGCGACTTCAGGAGGCCGAGCGCAGGGCTTGCGGAGGGAGGTGACGGGCATGGATGCCCGTCAAGCGCTGGGCCCCAGGATGGGGCCTGCAGCGCGGTCCTCCCGGGAGCAAGCCCGGAGCGAGGGGACCCCGGAGCGTAGCGTAGGGGCCGGATGATAGGAGCAGGCGGTTTTTGCTTACTTTTTGACAAGACAAAAAGTGAGCCGCCGTAAGGGCGGAAAGGTGACTGTGCGCCACCCGCGCCAATGAATACCAACTTGCTGTATGCGCCCACGCTTTGAAGTTTGAAGTTTGAAGTTTGAAGTTTGAAGTTTGAAGTTTGGTTGGGTTGGTGTGGGTGTTGATATTGAGCATAGTCCATTTGCGATGGCGACGCTTAATCACCTTTTCGCCCTTACGGCGAGTTACTTTTTGTCAAACGCCACAAAAAGTAACCAAAAAAGGCTGCGCTCCATTCATACGGCCCCTACGCTGCGCTTCGGGGTTCCCTCACTCCGGCCTTGCTCCCGGGAGGACCGCGCTGCAGGCCCCATCCTGGGGCCCAGCGCTTGACAGGCATCCATGCCTGTCACCTCCCTCCGCAAGACCTGCGTTCGGCCTTCTGAAGTCGCGAAGATCAAGATCAAGATCAACAGCAACAGCAACAGCAACAGCAACAGCAACAGCAACAGCAACAGCAACAGCAACAGCAGAGTAGGGCGGAGTGAGTGGCTTGGCAAGATCTTTGGAAGTTACCAAGGTTGCCAGGTTGCACTCATTAAATATTGAAAATGATTGATTGAAACACTGGGCGCAGTATTAAACCCTGTAGCAGATTACTGGAAATCCACCGATGCCCACACCCGTCGCACGCGTACAACCCCCGGGTATATGTAGTCTGAAGTCCGATTCACCGATTGCTCGGTACGCGATGTGCTGAGCTCTGAGGGAGGGCCACCTCTCTCTGCACACGATCAGGCAGAAACTCCCCTCGAACCCCACCTCCGTCATCCGCTTTGTTGCGCAATCGGTAAAACACCGTTGCATCTAAGACTAAGGTCGTCTGGTTGCCGTCCAACAGCCGCATAAAGTAAGGACGTGGGTTACATTCCCTCTCTGTGCTGCTAGGACAAAAACAATGAACGACAGCATTTACCTCTCGATACAAAACAGCCCCCGTTTCAAGGAGCTGGTCAGCAAGCGCGAACGGTTCGCCTGGATACTCTCGGCGATCATGCTCGGCCTGTACTGCGCTTTCATCCTTCTGATCGCCTACGGTCCCCAGATACTGGGCGCCAAGATCAGCCCTGAGTCATCGATCACCTGGGGCATTCCCCTGGGCGTCGGGCTGATCATCTCGGCATTTGTCCTGACCGCCATCTACGTGCGCCGAGCCAACGGCGAATTCGATGAGCTGAACAAGGCCATCCTGAAGGAGGCGCAACAATGATTCGTCATGCCAAGACACTGGCCGTTCTGGCCTGCGGCGTCTTCGCACCCGCCGTGTGGGCTGCCGATGCCCTGACCGGCGAGGTGCAGAAACAACCGCTGAACGTTTCTGCCATCGCCATGTTCGTGGCGTTCGTGGCTTTCACCCTGGGCATCACCTACTGGGCCTCCAAGCGCAACAAATCCGCCTCGGACTACTACGCTGCCGGTGGTCGCATCACCGGGTTCCAGAACGGCTTGGCCATCGCCGGGGACTACATGTCGGCAGCCTCGTTCCTGGGTATTTCCGCACTGGTGTTCACCTCCGGCTACGATGGCCTGATCTACTCCATCGGTTTCCTGGTAGGCTGGCCGATCATCCTCTTCCTGATCGCCGAACGCCTGCGCAACCTGGGCAAGTACACCTTCGCCGATGTGGCCTCCTATCGCCTGGGGCAAAAGCAGATCCGCACCCTGTCGGCCTCAGGCTCGCTGGTGGTGGTGGCCTTCTACCTGATTGCGCAGATGGTCGGTGCAGGCAAGTTGATCGAACTGCTGTTCGGCCTGGACTACCACGTGGCCGTGATCCTGGTCGGTATCCTGATGTGCCTGTACGTGCTGTTCGGCGGCATGCTGGCCACCACCTGGGTACAGATCATCAAGGCGGTGCTGTTACTGTCGGGTGCAAGCTTCATGGCGCTGATGGTGATGAAGCACGTGGGCTTTGACTTCAACACCCTGTTCTCCGAAGCCATCAAGGTGCATGCCAAGGGCGAGGCCATCATGAGCCCCGGCGGTCTGGTCAAGGACCCCATCTCGGCCTTCTCGCTGGGCCTGGCCTTGATGTTCGGTACGGCTGGCCTGCCACACATCCTGATGCGCTTCTTCACCGTCAGCGATGCCAAGGAAGCCCGCAAGAGCGTGCTCTATGCCACAGGTTTCATCGGTTACTTCTACATCCTGACCTTCATCATCGGCTTCGGCGCCATCCTGTTGGTCAGCACCAACCCGGACTTCAAGGACGCCGCCGGCGCCTTGCTGGGCGGTAACAACATGGCCGCCGTGCACCTGGCCAATGCGGTAGGCGGAAGTGTGTTCCTGGGCTTCATCTCGGCCGTGGCCTTCGCCACCATCCTGGCGGTTGTGGCAGGCTTGACCCTGGCGGGTGCCTCGGCGGTGTCCCATGACCTGTACGCCAGCGTGTGGCGCAAGGGCAAGGCCAACGACAAGGACGAAATCCGCGTCTCGAAGATCACCACCGTTGCACTGGGCGTCCTGGCCATTGGCCTGGGCATCCTGTTCGAGAAACAGAACATCGCCTTCATGGTGGGCCTGGCCTTCTCCATTGCGGCCAGCTGCAACTTCCCCGTACTGCTGCTCTCGATGTACTGGAAGAAGTTGACCACCCGTGGCGCCATGATTGGCGGCTGGCTTGGCCTGATCAGCGCGGTGACGCTGATGGTGCTCGGCCCGACCATCTGGGTGCAGATCCTTGGTCACGAGAAAGCGATCTACCCTTACGAGTACCCGGCCTTGTTCTCGATGCTGATTGCCTTCGTGGGTATCTGGTTCTTCTCGATCACCGACAAGTCCACGGCTGCTGAAAACGAGCGGGCGCTATTCTTCCCGCAGTTCGTACGCTCGCAGACTGGCCTGGGCGCTTCAGGGGCGGTATCGCACTGATTCGCAGGCATGAAAAAACCGCGCCTCGGCGCGGTTTTTTTTGCTGCACTAAATCATGCCGAGTAACAGCAACACCAACAAAATCACCAGCACCACACCGACGATGCCGGACGGGCCATAACCCCAGCTGCGCGAGTGCGGGAACACTGGCAAGCCGCCAATCAACAGGAGGATCAGGATGATGATGAGAATCGTGGTCATGGAGGAGTCCTTGCGTGGTTGAGGGTCAAGGGCCCAGGTTGCCGGCCTCTTGTAACTAATGACCGGCGCCGCTTGTGAAAGATTCCATCGGCGTGTTGGTCATCGCCCCGTCTTTGTGCGCAGCGGGCGATTCATGGCCGCTCATTCACTTGCCTGATAAGCACCCGCTCTGGGCATAGGCTTGATTAGACTGGGGCCACAACCTCTGAAAAAGGCAGTCGCCATGCACAAGCGCATCATGATCACGGGCGCAGGCTCCGGGCTGGGCCGCGAAATTGCCCTGCGTTGGGCGCGCGAAGGCTGGCGCCTGGCGTTGGCCGACATCAGTGAGGCTGGGCTGCGTCAGACACTGGAAATGGTGCGTGCCGCAGGCAGCGACGGGTTCGTACAACGGTGCGATGTACGTGACTACAGCCAGCTCACCGCGCTGGCCCAGGCCTGCGAGGAGCACTTCGGCGGCATCGATCTCATCGTCAATAACGCCGGCGTGGCATCAGGCGGGTTCTTCGCCGAGTTGTCGCTCGAAGACTGGGACTGGCAGATTTCGGTAAACCTCATGGGCGTGGTCAAAGGCTGCAAGGCTTTTCTGCCGCTGCTTGAGCGTAGCAAAGGGCGCATCGTCAACATCGCCTCCATGGCAGCGCTCATGCAGGGCCCCGGCATGAGCAACTACAACGTCGCCAAGGCGGGGGTGCTGGCGCTCTCGGAAAGCCTGCTGGTGGAGCTGCGCCAACTGGGGGTGGGTGTGCACGTGGTCTGCCCGTCATTTTTCCAGACCAATCTGCTGGACTCCTTCCGTGGGCCGGACCCGGCCATGAAAGCGCAGGTCGGCAAGCTGCTGGAAGGCTCGCCCATCAGTGCCAGCGATATCGCCGACTGCATCTACCGCCAGGTGGCTGACGGGCAGTTCCTGATCCTGCCCCACGAAGCGGGCCGTCAGGCCTGGGCGTTGAAATGCCAGGCACCTGAGCGGCTGTACGATGAAATGGCCGACATGGCAGTGAAGATGCGTGCGAAGGCCCGAGCCCGTTAAGGCGTAGGGTGGATCCGTAAGAAAGGTTACCTAGGCGCGTCGGGTCTTTCTGAATGAGGGTGGAAGTATTGAGTAGCCAAATGGCTACACTGCACGCTCCGGTTTTCCCTTTCGCTGGAGGACCGGAACATGTTGGTAATAGGACGCGAAGGGGGCGAGGTCATCGTGATCGGCGATGACATCCGAATCATGGTGGTAGAGACCCGGGACGGGGTGGTGCGCTTCGGTGTCGATGCACCCAGGGAAGTGCCGGTGCACCGCGCCGAGGTCTACAGGCGCATCAAGGAAACGCAATGTGCCAGGGCGCGCAGGGCGAACAAGGCTTCATGAGGCCGACTGGCGTCGACGCGCACGGGCATCATTCCAGCAGTTCGCGGGGCACGTCGTGCTTGGCCAGCAGCTGGCACTGCTGGCTTTCCGGATCGAACAGGATGAACGCCTGCCCCTTGGATAGCGCTTGGCGAACCCTCAGCACACGGGTTTCCAGCGGTGTGTCATCGCCATTGTCGGTGCCGTCGCGGGTGACGAAGTCCTCGATCAGGCGGGTGAGGGTGTCGGCTTGCAGGTGTTCGTAGGGTATCAGCATGGGTAACGTGTCTGAATGAGTTGTAGGCATCCTACGCGTTTTCGATGGCGCAGGGACCGCCCGCCAGGCGGTCCCGCGCATTCCGTCAGGTCTTCTGACCGACCAGGCTGTCCACCGCCGGCACGCGAGTGTCGCTCTCCATCTGCGCATCGTGCTCGAGCTGGTGACTGAAGCGCTCCAGGGACGCATTGGCCGGCTGCGAGTCGCTGGCGAACACGGGCGGGCTCAACAGGTAAGCCGACAACAGCTGGCTCAACGCGGCCAGGCTGTCGATGTGCGTGCGCTCATAGCCATGGGTGGCATCGCAGCCGAAGGCGACCAGCGCCGTGCGGATGTCGTGGCCTGCGGTCACCGCAGAGTGGGCATCGCTGAAGTAGTAGCGGAACAGGTCGCGGCGTACCGGCAATTCCTGTTCGCCTGCAAGTTTGAGCAAGTGCCGGGACAAGTGGTAGTCGTACGGCCCGGACGAATCCTGCATGGCCACGCTGACGGCGTGCTCACTGGAGGCTTGGCCGGGGGCGACCGGGGCGATATCGATCCCGACGAACTCGCTGACATCCCAGGGCAGGGCGCCGGCGGCACCCGAGCCGGTTTCTTCGGTGATGGTGAACAGCGGGTGGCAATCGATCAGCGGCTGACGGCCGCTTTCCACCACGGCTTTCAAGGCCGCCAGCAAGGCGGCGACCCCGGCCTTGTCATCTAGATGACGGGCGCTGATGTGACCGCTGTCGGTGAACTCGGGCAGCGGATCGAAGGCCACGAAGTCGCCAATCCCCACGCCCAACGCCTCGCAATCGGCACGGGTGGCGCAGTAAGCGTCCAGGCGCACTTCCACATGGTCCCAACTGATGGGCATCTGGTCGATGGCGGTATTGAAGGCATGCCCACTGGCCATCAGCGGCAGTACGCTGCCACGAAATACGCCCGTATCGGTGAACACGCTGACGCGGCTGCCTTCGGCGAAGCGGCTGGACCAGCAGCCCACCGGCGCCAGGGCCAGGCGACCGTTGTCCTGCACCTGGCGCACGCTGGCGCCAATGGTGTCCAAGTGCGCGGAGACGGCGCGGTCCGGGGAGCTTTGACGCCCTTTGAGGGTGGCGCGAATAGTGCCGCGTCGAGTCAGCTCGTAGGGAATGCCCAGCTCGTCCAGGCGCTCGGCCACGTAGCGCACGATGGTGTCGGTGAAGCCTGTAGGGCTGGGGATGGCGAGCATCTCCAGCAAGACACGCTTGAGGTACTCGAGATCGGGTTCGGGATGTCGTTCGGACATGTCCAGGCCTCCGGTCGGTTGAAAAATCGTTGGATGATCCGGTCGTAACAGTCGAGCGGGAGCGGCGCTGGCGCCGGGCTCCCGTCGAAGCGGAGCATGGGTGTATCAGGCCAGCGGCCTGCTATGGGGGAACAACAAGTCGATGAAGCGCTCTGCCGTGGGTTGTGGCTCGTGATTGGCCAGGCCTGCGCGCTCGTTGGCTTCGATGATGACGTAGTCGGGTTCGCTGGCATCCTTGACCATGAAATCAAGGCCCACCACGGGTATCTCCAGTGCCCGCGCTGCACGAATGGCCGCATCGGCGAGTGTAGGGTGAAGGCGTGCCGTGACATCCTCGAGCGTGCCGCCGGTGTGCAGGTTGGCGGTGCGCCGCACGGCCAGCTGGTGACCTGCGGGCAACACATCCTCGAACCCAAAGCCGGCCGCGGCCAGCGTGCGCTCGGTTTCATCGTCCACGGGGATCTTGCTTTCGCCCCCGGTGGCCGCTTGACGGCGCCGGCTTTGTGCGTCGATCAGTTCGCGGATGCTGTGCGTACCATCGCCCATCACCTGCGCCGGGTGGCGAATCGCGGCCGCGACCACTTCATAGCCGATGACCACGATGCGCAAGTCATGCCCGGCATGGAAGCTTTCCAACAGCACGCGGCTGTCGAACTGACGGGCGTGTTCGACCGCACGCGTGACGTCTTCGAGGGTAGTGAGGTTGACCGCTACGCCCTGGCCCTGTTCGCCATCCACGGGTTTGACCACGACCGCGCCGTGGTCCTCGAGGAACGCCAGGTTGTCATCGGCGTTACCGGCCAATTGCTGTGCCGGCACAAGCAGACCTGCGGTGTGCAGGGCGTGTTGGGTCAGGCGCTTGTCCTGGCACAAGGTCATGGTCACGGCGCTGGTCAGGTCGCTGAGCGACTCCCGGCAGCGTACACGGCGACCGCCCAGGCTCAGGGTGAAGAGCCCGGCAGCCGCGTCGCACACCTGCACCTCGATACCCCGGCGCAGGGCCTCATCGACGATGATCCGCGCATAGGGGTTGAGGTCAGCCTGTGGCCCAGGGCCCAGGAACAGGCGTTCGTTGATGACGTTCTTGCGCTTGACGGCGAACGTGGGCAGGTTGCGAAAGCCCAGTTTTTCGTACAGGCGCTTGGCCTGGCGGTTGTCATGCAACACCGACAGGTCCAGATAGGCAAGGCCGCGGCTCATGAAGTGCTCGATCAGATGACGCACCAGTACTTCACCCACCCCGGGGCGGGTGCAGTGCGGATCGACGGCCAGGCACCACAGGCTGCTACCGTGTTCCGGGTCGTCGAAGGCCTTGGCGTGGTTCAAGCCCATGACACTGCCGATGATCGCGCCACTGTCTTCGTCCTCGGCCAGCCAGTACACCGGCCCACCCAGGTGGCGCGGGGTGAGCAGCTCCGGGTCGACGGGCAGCATGCCGCGTGCCTGGTAGAGCGTGTTGATGGCTTGCCAGTCACTGGGGTTTTGCGCACGGCGCACGCGAAACCCGCGAAATACCCGTTGCGCCGGGCGATAGTCGGTGAACCACAGGCGCAGGGTGTCCGAGGGGTCCAGGAACAGTTGCTGCGGCGCGTGTGCCAGCACCTGCTGGGGCGCTGCCACGTACAGGGCGATGTCGCGTTCGCCGCGGCATTCGCCCAACAGGTCTTCGGCTAGCTTGGCCGGGTCGGCATAGGTATGCCCGATCAGTAGTCGTCCCCAGCCACAGTGCAGGGCACGTGGCTGATCGTGAGGCTCGCTGCCATCGCCCGCAAGGCGTGCCTGCAGGCGCTCGTAAGAGGGCGCCTGGCCGCGCAGCAGGCGCTGGCCATAGGCCGTTTCGTGGGCTTTCATGGGTTCAAAGTCCTTGTTCGGTCAGCCACAGGTTCAGCGCCGCCAACTGCCACAGTTTGGAACCGCGCAGGGGGGTGAGCTGGCCGTGCGGGTTGCTTAGCAGACGGTCGATCATGGCCGGATTGAACAGGCCGCGGTCCTGGCTGGGGTCGGTCAGCAGGTCGCGGACCCAACCCAGGGTGGCGCCTTCGAGGTGCTTGAGGCCAGGCACCGGGAAGTAACCCTTCTTGCGGTCGATGACCTCGTGCGGAATCACTCGGCGCGCCGCCTCCTTGAGCACCTGCTTGCCGCCGTCGGGCAGCTTGAAGCGTGCCGGAATGCGGGCCGACAGTTCTGCCAGGCGGTAGTCCAGGAACGGCGTACGGGCTTCCAGCCCCCAGGCCATGGTCATGTTGTCCACGCGCTTGACCGGGTCGTCCACCAGCATCACCGTGCTGTCCAGGCGCAGGGCCTTGTCCACGGCGGCGTCGGCGCCAGGGCGGGCGAAGTGTTCACGGACGAAGTCGCCGGCGGCATCGTTCTCCAGCTGCCAGGCCGGCTGCACGGTGTCACGGTATTCGGCATGGCTGCGGTCGAAGAACGCTTCGCGGTACGCCGCGAATGCATCGTTGGCGCCATCGACCTGCGGGTACCAGTGGTAGCCGGCAAACAGCTCGTCGGCTCCCTGGCCGCTCTGCACGCCCTTGCAGTGCTTGGCCACTTCCCGCGACAGCAGGTAGAAGGCGATGCAGTCGTGGCTGACCATCGGCTCGCTCATGGCACGGAACGCCGCGGGCAGTTGGTCGATGATCTCGTGCTCGGCAATGCGCAGTTGATGGTGGCGGGTACCGTAGTGCTTGGCGATCAGGTCCGAGTACTGGAATTCGTCTCCGCGCTCGCCGCCTGCATCCTCGAAACCGATGGAGAAGGTCGACAGGTCATCCACACCCACTTCGCGCAGCAGGCCGACCAGCAGGCTGGAATCGACACCGCCGGAGAGCAGCACGCCCACGTCGACGGCGGCGCGCTGGCGGATGGCAACTGCATCGCGGGTGGCGTCCAGTACGCGTGTGGTCCAATCCTCGAGGGTCAGGTCACGCTCATCCGGGTTGGGGCCGTACTGGAGTTGCCACCAGGTGCTGCGCTCGACTTCGCCGTGGCGGTCGATGCGCATCCAGGTCCCGGGTTCGAGCTTTTGCACGTTGGCCAACAGCGTGCGCGGTGCCGGGACCACGGCATGGAAATTCAGGTAATGGTTCAGCGCCACCGGGTCGAGCATCGGGTCGATGTCGCCCCCTTTGAGCAGCGCCGGCAAGGTGGAGGCAAAGCGCAGGCGCTCGCCGTTGCGCGAGAGGTACAGGGGCTTTACGCCCAGGCGGTCGCGGGCCAGGAACAGGCGCTGACTGTCGCGCTCCCAGATAGCCAGGGCAAACATGCCATTGAGCTTGGGCAGCAAGGCCTCGCCCCAGGCGTGGTACCCCTTGAGCAGCACTTCCGTGTCACCGTCGGACCAGAAGGTATAGCCCAGGTCCAGCAGTTCCTGGCGCAGTTCAGGGAAGTTGTAGATGGCGCCGTTGAAGGCCAGTGACAGGCCTAACGTGCTGTCCTGCATGGGCTGGGCGGAGCCGTCGGACAGGTCCATGATTTTCAGGCGACGGTGGCCGAGGGCGATCGGCCCCTGGCTGTGAAAGCCCCACGCATCCGGGCCACGTGGCGCCAGGTGATGAGTGATTCGCTCAACGGCAGCCAGGTCGGCTGGGCGAGGGGCTTGACCGAGGGGGGTGAAACGCAATTCTCCAGCTAGTCCGCACATGTAACGTAAACCCTTTGAGTTTCGGCACTCATGGCGTCACTGGCTTTTCACTCGTACCCCATTTGTACCGCCTCCAAACGCCAGGGCTGATCAAGCCCCGCCCAATCGTGAGGGGGGTGATCCACCTGGCGCATGCAGAGCAGCACCTGCACGCTGTGCCCGAGTTGCGCGGCGATGAATGCCGGGTTCATGCCGGCCACCAGGCACATGGTCGCGTACGTGTGGCGCGTGTCGTACAGCCTGCGGTGCCTGATACCAAGCGTACGCAAAGCTGCCAGCCAGTAACGTTGTTGACTCGCTTCGGGGCGTATGAACAGCGCCGAACGGTCGTCTGTCCCACTGGGCGCGAACACGTCATCTGAACGCGCCTCGGTGAGCGGTCTGGGTTTTTCGAGGGCGTGCAAGGCCCGATCGTTCAATAAAACTTTACGTGGGCGCCTGGTTTTGGTGCGAATTTCGGTGATTCCTCGCGGCTGAAGTCCGCCTCTGTGGGTCGACGTCCAGCATCGATCCATCGCGTTCAAACCCAGTGCTACGCCTACCTGAGCGCGCCTTCGCACGCTCGGATGAAGCCCGCCAGGCGGGGGGCGTTAATCTTCGCAATGCCGTTCGTCGACGCTTGGCGGCGGCTAATCATCCACACGGGATGTTGACCCAGGACGATTTTGGTGGTCATCTGCGCGCCTGTTTCAGGTGCCCCCTGCCGCCGTGCATGGGGTGAAACGGGAAGCCGGTTCGTCGCCCCAGGGTGATCAGTCCGGCGCTGCCCCCGCAACGGTATGCGAGCGATGCTTTCGACAGACCACTGTGCCACAGGCATGGGAAGGTGACGGCATCATGACCCTCGCGAGCCCGGAGACCGGCCTGAAGCCTTGTTTGGCAAACCCGCGGTGGGCGGGCGCAGGCCGGTTTCCGTGGGCGCGTGCGCCTGCGCGTTCCCCATGCGTTGTTCCCTCCGGGATTCTTTCATTCCTGCTGCAAAAGGAAAGATATGTCCCGCTTTAGTGTTTTTCATACCCCTCAAGGGGCGTTGCTGGGTGCGAGCCTGGTGCCCTGTGTGTGCATGGCCGCACCGATTCAGGCAGCCGAAGATGGCCTTGCACTGGCATTGCCCGCCACGGCCATCACCGGCACTGCCGAGCAGAACCCTCCCATGGACCTGCACACCCCTGGCACCAGCGGTTCGCGCCTGAACCTCACGTCCTTGGAAACGCCAGCCAGCGTCACCAGCATCAGCGCCGAGCACATCAGTGGACGCAACAACGCCACGGTGCAGGCAGCAGTGACCCGCACTCCCGGCATCACCTTCATCGGCACGCCTGGCAACGGTGGCACTGCGCTTTCGGCCCGTGGCTTCACCGGACACAGTTCGACCATGCAGCTGTATGACGGCACCCGCCTGTACGTGGGCGCCGGCACCGTCACGTTTCCCGTGGACACCTGGTCCGTGGAACGCATCGACGTGCTGCGCGGCCCGGCTTCGGTGTTGTACGGGGAGGGCGCCACCGGTGCGGTGATCAACGTGGTGCCCAAGAAGCCCTTCGACGGCGAGGTTCGCAATCATGTCCGCCTGGGCTACGGTTCCAATGATCGCCGGCAGTTGGCGTTGGACAGCGGCGGTTCGCTGACCGATACCCTGAGCTATCGCTTGAACCTCAATAAACTGGACAGCAATGGCTGGGTCGACCGTGGTGAGTCAGCCAGCGTTGCTGTCAGCGGTTCATTGCGCTGGCAGCCGAACGACGATTTCAGCATCACCCTCAGCCATGACTACGGTGACCAGGACCCGCAGCAGTATTTCGGTACGCCGCTGGTCAATGGGCATTACCATGAGTCGCTGCGTGACCGCAACTACAACGTGGCCAATGCCGAGGTGCATTACAACGATCAGTCCACTCGCCTGGTCACGGACTGGGTGATCACCGACAACCTGACCGCCAGCAATCAGCTGTACTTCATCAAGGCCCAGCGCCGGTGGCGAAATGCCGAAAGCTACACCTGGCTGCCTGGCGACCAGGTGCAGCGCAGCAGTTTCATCAGCATCAAGCAGACCCAAGAGCAGATCGGGGATCGCCAGTCGTTCACCCTGCAGCACGCGTTGTTCGGCCTGGACAGCCAGACCGTTGTTGGCGCCGACTACAATGCGATCCGCTTCGTGCGCAAACATGATTTCGGCAATACCTTTACCGACACCGTGCCACTGTCGGGCTCGGGCGGCGGTGACTACATCAGCACTGACCCCTATCGCTCGCGCGAAGCCAACCAGGCACGGCAATTCTCGCTGTTCGCCGAAAACCGCACGCAACTCACCGAGCGTCTGTCGCTGATCACCGGTGTGCGGCGTGATCAGGTGCATCTGAACCGTGACGATCTGGACACCGATACCCGCTCGGACCGCAGCCTGAGTGGCGACAACTGGCGGGCGGGCCTGGTGTTCGCGCTGACCGAGGACCTCTCGGTCTATGGTCAGTACGCCACCAGCACCGAGGGCGTGAGCAACCTGCTGACGCTCAGTACAGCGCAACAAAGCTGGGACCTGAGTACCGCCAAACAGACCGAAGTCGGTGTCAAACAGATGCTCCCCGATGGCCGTGGCGAGTGGACGCTTGCGGCCTACCACATCGTCAAGAAAAAGCTCTTGAGCAGCGACCCGCTCAACCCTGTCCTTCAGCAACAGGTCGGCCAGCAATCCTCGGACGGCATCGAGGCCACCTTGGCGTTGCGCCTGCCCTACGATGTGCAGCTTTCGGCCAACGCCGCCTGGGTGCGCGCGGAGTACGACGAGTTTGCCAGTGGCACCAGCAACTACAGCGGCAATCGGCCGGTCGATGTGCCCCGGCGATCGGCCAACCTGTGGTTGAGCAAGGACTTTGGTCGGTTGCTCAGTGCCGGGGCGGGTGCGCGGTATGTCGACAGCCGCTATGGGGACAATGCCAACACCGTGCAGGTGCCGAGCTACACCGTGGTCGACGCCAACGTTGACTGGCACGTGCAGCCGGACCTGACCTTGGGCTTGCAGCTCAACAACCTGTTCGATCGCCAGTACGCGACCACCACCGGCAACAATGGGCGCCAGTGGTACCTGGGCGAGCCAAGGTCATTTTTCGTCACGGCGGATTACCGCTTCTGACCTGTTGCACCGTCCTTCGGGCCGGTGCTTGCTGGAGTGAATCCGATGACTCGACTGAGTATCGAGGGCCTGCACTGGGCAGTGCCCGAGGCGGGGCGCAGGGTGCGCCAGATCCTGCAAGGCGTGGACCTGCATGTGGACGACGGTGAGTGCGTAGGGCTTATCGGCCCTAACGGCAGTGGCAAGACCAGCCTGCTACGTTGCGCCTACCGCGCCACGCCACCCACCGCAGGCAGCGTCAGCTTGAGCGGTGCCGATATCTGGCAACGCAGCCCGCGCTGGTGTGCGCAGCGTATCGCGGTGGTGCTTCAGGAGTTTCCTGGCGAGTTTGGATTGAGTGTTGCCGAAGTGGTGGCCATGGGGCGCACGCCGCACAAGGCCCTGTTTGACGGCGACTCGCCCGAGGACCGGCAAAGGGTTGCTCACACGCTCGTGCTGGTTGGGCTGGCAGGTTATGACGGGCGCACGTTCGCTTCGCTATCCGGGGGCGAGAAGCAGCGCGTGCTACTGGCCCGGGCACTGGTCCAGGCCCCTGAACTGCTGATTCTCGACGAGCCAACCAACCACCTCGACCCGCGTTACCAGCTTGGGCTTTTGCGGCATTTGCGCAGCCTGGGGCTGAGCACCCTGGCCAGCTTCCACGACCTCAACCTAGCGGCGGCATTCTGCGACCGCCTGTATGTCATCGACGCTGGCCGAATCCGTGTCAGTGGCACGCCCCAGCAGGTGCTGACCGGCGAACTGATCCAGGAGGTGTTTGGTGTCCAGGCGCTGGTCGACCTTCATCCGCTGCACCCTTACCCCCGCATTACCTGGATAACCCGACCATGAACGCTCGCTTTCTGATTGCCCTGATAACGCTCTTGTTTGCGCTGCCTGCCGTGGCCAGCGAGTACCCGCTGAACGTGCGCAGTTGTGAGCGCCTGGTGACGTTCAACAAGGCTCCCCAGCGGGTGGTGGTGCACGATGTGAACATGACCGCCATGCTGCTGCACCTGGGGCTGCGAGACAGCATCATCGGCTACACAGGGTTCACCCGAAGTAAACACCGTGACCCATGGATTGACGCTGCGCTGGAGGGCATACCGCAACTGGCCAGTCGGTATCCTTCCATTGAAACGCTGCTGGCAGTCGATACCGACCTGTTTTTCGCCGGCTGGAACTATGGCATGCACGTAGGAGGGCCGGTCACCCCCGCGACGCTGGCACCCTTTGGGGTCCCGGTCTACGAGTTGAGCGAGTCCTGCTCTTGGGTCATGCCTGGCCAACGTGGGAGTTTCGATGACGTTTACCGCGATCTGGACAACCTGGGGCGCATGTTCGATCACCCGCGCCAGGCGCAAGCGCTGATCCACCAGATGCGCCAGCGAATCGCCACGGTGCAAGCGCGGGTAGGGCAGGCGCAACACCGACCACGGGTCTTTTTGTACGACAGCGGCGAAGATCGTCCGATGACATCGGGGCGTCTGGGCATGCCGCAGGCACTGATCGACGCAGCCGGTGGCGTGAACGTGATGGACGAGGTGGCTGCCAGTTGGACCCAGGTCAATTGGGAAAGCATGGTAGAGCGCGACCCTGATGTGATCCTGATCGTCGACTATGGACCAAGGACCTGGCAGCAGAAACGTGATTTTCTGATGCAGCAGCCTGCGTTGAAAGAGGTACGGGCCATTCGCGAGCAGCGCTTCTTACCCCTGACCTACCTACAGGTCACCCCCTCGGTGGAGAACGTCGAGGCGGTGGAGAACATTGCCCGCGCCCTGCACCCCGAGCTGTTCGCAGCGGGGGCACCGTGACCTTGGCGCGCAGCCCGGTGCATTATGGTTGGCTGATCGTGATGCTGGTCATCCTGCTGGTGTCGTCATCGGTCGTGTCGCTGGCATTTGGCCCGGCATCGGTGCCCTTGACCCACGTCATCGGGATCGTCGCGCAGCAATTGGGCATCGACTGGGGGCCTGCGCTCAGCAAGAGCCAGGTGCACATCGTCTGGCTCATCCGTGCCCCGCGTGTGCTGTTGGGCGCACTGGTCGGGGCAGGGCTTGCCTTGGTGGGCACAGCCCTGCAGTCCGTCACCCGAAACCCCCTGGCAGATCCGCATTTGCTGGGCGTCAGCGCCGGCGCGGCGTTGGGCGCGGTGCTGGTGATGCTCTATGTCGGGGACTTTGTCGGTGTACTCAGCCTGCCGCTGGCTGCGTTCGCGGGGGCAATAGGGAGCATGCTGCTGGTGATCGGCGTGGCGCGTCGCAGTGGGCGCCTGGAAAGCGATCGCCTGCTGTTGGCGGGGGTCGCGGTGTCCTTCGTACTCATGGCCGTGGTCAACGTGCTGCTCTATACCGGTGACCAGCACGCTGCGGCGTCGGTGGTGTTCTGGATGCTGGGTGGGCTGGGGGCTGCCCGTTGGGAGGTCATCTGGCTGCCGGCACTGTGCGTGCTGCTTGGGCTGTGTGCCCTACAGGTGATGGGGCGCGGCCTGAATGCACTGATGAGTGGAGAGCAGACCGCGATCAGCCTGGGCGTCTGCGGCCGGCGCCTGCGCCTTCAGGTGTTCATCTGCACGTCCTTGTTGACCGGGGTGCTGGTCTCGCTGTCGGGCGCCATCGGTTTCGTTGGCCTGATGGTGCCCCACGTAGCGCGCCTGCTGGTGGGGGCGGACAATCGGCGGCTAATGCCGGTCAGTGCGCTACTGGGTGGGGTGTTTCTGGTGTGGGTGGATGTGGCTGCCCGTACCCTGATCGCACCGCAGGACCTGCCGATCGGCATTGCGACCGCAGCACTGGGCGGGGTGTTCTTCATGCTGTTGCTCAAGCGGTGACGCCACGGCAAGCCACGCTGGAGGGCTTGCCGTGGCCTGCATCAGAAGTCCAGGGTGAGCCCTGCATACAGCGCACGGCCGTCTCCGGGGGAGTGCAGTGACGCATCTGCCCCATCCGGGTCGTACCAGACGTACTCGAAGTAGCGGTTGGTCAGGTTCTTCAACTGCAAGTCCACGCTCATGGTTTCGCTGAGCTTGTAGGTTGCACCGAGGTTCATCAGTACGTAGCCGCCATACGTACCTTGGGTGTTCTCCCGCTCCAGGTAGTAGTGGGTCTGCCCGTTCGCCCAGGCAGTCAGCTGCAGCGCGGGCGTGGCCTGGTAGCTGACACCGGTGTTCCACAGATGGTGGGGCACGTGATCGATTTCCTGGCCTTTGCTGCCTGGTAACACGCTGCTGGGCTCGAGGATCTTGGAGTACTGCCAGGAGTACGACATCCATACCTCGGTGCGCTCGTCCGGGTGCAGGTTGACCTGCAGGTCGTAGCCCCAACGGCGTGTCTCACCGACATTGTCTGACTCCCCGCTGGGGTCGTTCAGGCGCCGGCTCACTTCGCCAGAGGCATCCTGACGCCAGTAGGCCACGCGGCCATCGACCCAGCTGGCCGGGGTGAACTTGATGCCGGTTTCCCAGCCTTCGTTGATCGAAGGGGCCAGGTCCTCGTTGCGCGGCGGCACCTTGTACGCTGCGGCGCCGGTCCCGACCTGGAAGGTGCGGCCCCAGTTGGCATAAACGCTGGCGAACTTCCATGGCGAATAGACAATGCTGAGCTTGGGCTGTTTGATCAGCCCGTAGTCGTTGATGTCGTAGCCCTGCCCGGTCATCTTGTTGGTGAAGTCACCACTGATCTTGTCCACCCGGTAGGCCGGCACGATCTTCAACGATTCGAACGGCTCGATCTGCGCCTGCACGTAGGCACCGACCGTGTTGAAGTCGAAGTCCTGGTCGCGTGTCTGCGCCTGGCGTACACGCTCCACGGTGCGGTAGCGCTCGCTGCGGTTCTGTTGCTTCTGCACATCGCTGCCACCTTCCAGCGCAAAGGCGTGCAGCCAGTCCACCTGGGGTCGCCAGGTCAGCGAGGTGATGGCGCCGTACTGGTCCTCGTAGGTGTCGCGCTCCTGCTGTGAACTCGTGCGCCAGTACTGGGTCCAGCGACGGTCGTCATAGGTATTGAAGTAGGTCTTGGCCGACCAGGACAGGGTCTCGGCCAGGTCGGCGTCCAGGTGCACACTGACCTGATTCATTCGCCGCGTGCCTTTGTCCGTGGCGTTGTAGTCATTACTCATGCGCGGATGATGGCGGGCGTCATCCTCGGTCAGGTAGCCGGCCTCCTGAGCTTCTGACTCGTAGTGGCGGGCGATCAGGCCAAGGCGATAGCTGCCATCGTCAGGGGTATAGAACCACTTGCCGCCAAAACTGTAGCGTTCGGTGTCGGCATGATCGCGGTAACCGTCGACCTGCTGGCGGGCGAAGAAGTAGTTCTGCGTCCAGTTGCTGGTCTCGATGCCTTTGGCCAGTTGCACCTCGCGGGTGTTGAAACTGCCGTAGCGCAGGCGCGCCTTGTTGTAGTTGCCGCCAGTGCGGGTGTTGATGTTGACGTTTCCGGCGATGTTGTTCAGGCCATAGCGCGGGTCGCTGGTGCCGCGCACCACGTCGATGCTGTCGATGTCCATGGGGAACACCGCGTCGATGAAGGGCATGTTGCCGTCATTGGTGTTGCTGGGGATCCCATCGATCAGCAACTTGACCGCATTCACTTCGCCTTCGCCATTGAAGCCGCGAAACGACAGCTTGCCCGAGGTAGTGCCTTGGTTGAACTCGGTGAGCATCACCCCCGGTGCCCGGCGCAACAGCTCCCAGCTGTAGGCCACTGGCATTTTTTCGAGGATGTCACCGCCTAGAATATCCACCGAACTGAGCACGCTGCGGGTGGCCAGCGGGCCGCTTTCGGTACTGGTCACGCTGACCGCACCGAGGGTCATTATCGAGTTCTCGGCAGAGCGTGTTTCGGCAACGGCCGATGACAAGGGGCTAAGGCTGTAAACAGCGAGCACGGGCAGGACGGCGCGTGCGGTATGACGAAACGCAGACATGAAGTGTTTCCTGGAGACAGTCGAGCAGCGCTGCGCGCCGCATGGTGCGGGGCAGCATTGGGTAAGCGGCGACGGGTCAGGCCAGGGGAGAGGCGCGGGGGTTGAGCTTGGGCCACTGCTCACGCGGCAACGGCAGCTTGTGGCTGTCGCCAATCAGCAGTGCGTCGGGCCAGTAGCGGGGGAACAGGTGGCGATAGTAATTGCTGGCCATCAAGGCATGCCCGGCATGGCCACAGCAGCAGTCACCGACCTGGTGTTTCATTTCTGGCTGATCGTCAAGCTGCGGCAGTTCGGCCTTGAGCTGGGCCAGCAGTGACTTGGGCAGGCTTTGCGCACCGTGCAGGCTGCAGAAGCTGCCCAGGATCAGCGATTGGCTGTCGATGCTGGGGGATTGCAAGGCGCGGTCGAGCGGCATCGCCAGCAGGTTGAACAGCACGGCAATGGCTGCAAGCAAACACACAAGTGAGCGTGCACGTACGGTCATCCGACCCCCAGGCGAACAAGGCCCGTATTAAGCCTTATTCGCGCTCGGGGGTGAAAGGTCGCAGCTGCGCCCTATTGTCGCAGGGCGCCTGCCTGGACGAGGCACCTGCTATCTGCCCCGAACCAGCCGGCGCAGTGCAAAGCGGTTGGGGTGGCAGGCTTCGGCGACCGTTCGCGGTACCGGCAGCGGCTCGCCGCTGACCCAGGCCGCCACCAGCTCACCGCTGAGCGGCGCGGTGATCAAACCCCGTGAGCCGTGGCCGCTGTTGACGTACAGGCCCTCGAGCCAAGGGCATGCCACCTGCGGCACTTGTCGTGCGTCCCGGGCAAGGGCTGCATAGGCCTGGGCGAAGGCAGGGTCGTCGGCCAACGGCCCAACAATAGGCAGGTAGTCCGGGCTGGTGCACCGGAAAGCGGCGCGGCCTTCAAGCGCCTGCACATTGAACCCCGTTGCGCCAAGGCGGCGGGACAGGTCAGGAGAAATCTCGTCCAGCAGCGCCAGGTTGCCCTCATGCTCGGCCGCCGTGGGGGTCAGGTCAGTGCTGTGGAAATCGAAGCTGGCGCCCAGGGTGTGTTCGCCGCATCGCGCAGGCGCTACATAGCCTTGCGCGCAGACAACGGTGCCCAGCCCTTGGCTCTGGGGTGTTGCGGGCAGCCGGGTGATCTGCCCACGGATGCGCTTGAGCGGCAAGCCGGCACAAGGCTCGAGCCGTTTGACCTCGGCAGCACTGGCCAGGACCATCACTGGCGCGTCGGCCAGCAACTGATCACCGGCCCAGGCCTGCCACCGCCCAGCGACCTTGTGCAGCGACAGAACCTCTTGGTGCGGGACCAGGCGGATGTTCGGATGCTCAAGCTGTTGGCGGCACAGCGCTGGTGGATGCACCCAGCCGCCTTCGGGATAGAACAGCCCACCTGCCGGTAAGGTGATGCCGGCAGCGGCCTGGGCCTGGTCCTTGGTCAATGCGTGTACCAGCCCGGGCTCGAAGGCCTGCACCAGCTTGTCCTGGCGCGCCGCCTCCTTGTCGTCGAAGGCCAGTTGCAGGACGCCGCAGGCGTCCCAGTCCTCGCCGCGCTGAAGGTGCTCAAGCTGACGGCGGGTGTAGCCGAAACCGGCGAGAATCATTCGGGACAAGGCCGTGCCGTGCGCCGATAGCTTGAGGTACAGCACCCCCTGCGGGTTGCCGGACGCTTCCTGCGCCGCTGCCGCATGCCGCTCCAGTACCGTGACCTGCCAGCCTCGACGGGCCAGGCTTGCCGCCGTGCAGCTGCCGGCCAGCCCTGCACCCACCACCACGGCCTGACGCGGCCCATCACCTGAAGGCGGTCGGGCGTACCAAGGTGCTGTCGGGGCAGGGGGTGGGCCCACATACGCCCCGCTCATTACTTCCCACTTCTTGCCGATGCCAGGCACCTTCTTCATGGCAAAACCCGCCTCCACGAGGCTGCGGCGTACCCAGCCGGTGGTGGTGAACGTACCCAGCACGGTACCGGGGTGGGACAGCCGCGCCAGTTGCGCGAACAGTGCCGGGGTCCACATGTCGGGGTTCTTGGCAGGGGCAAAGCCATCGAGGAACCAGACATCGACCTGGGCGTCGAGCTCTGGCAATTGCTCGAGCACATCACCAATCAGCAGGGTGAGGGTGACGCGCCCACCTTCGAAGGTGAATTGCTGATACCCCGGGTGCACTGCCACGTATTGCGCCAGCAAAGGCTGGCTGTAAGCGGCAAGCTCTGGCCACAGGCTGATGGCACGGGCCAGGTCATCGCGGTCCAGGGGGAATTTCTCGACGCTGACGAAATGAAGCCGGGCGTCTGCGTGGGCATGTTGCGCGAACAGTTGCCAGGCGCAGTAGAAATTCATGCCGGTGCCAAAGCCCGTCTCGCCGATGACCACGCAGGCATGGGGCGCCATTGCAGTGAAACGTTCCGCCAGGCGGGTCTGTCCGAGAAACACATGGCGGGTTTCATCGATGCCTTCGTTGACGGCGAAGTACACGTCATCGTAATGCCGCGAATGAGGGCGGCCCTGTTCGTCCCAGTCGATCTGGGCGTGCTGGAGAGGGGGAGATACGGTCATGGCGGGTGCGCAGCGACAAGCGACTGAAGAAGTGGCGATAGTCGCATGGCTGGGGCTTTCTTGCAGCCCAAACCCCCGCCCCAGGTGTGCTTTTGCGCTAGTCTTGTTTATCCATTGAAGGAGCCCGTGCATGTTCGAATCTGCCGAGATTGGTCACAGCATCGACAAGCAAACCTACGACGCCGAGGTTCCAGCCCTGCGTCAAGCACTGCTCGAGGCCCAGTATGAGCTCAAGCAGCAAGCGCGTTTTCCGGTCATCGTGCTGATCAATGGCGTGGAGGGGGCCGGCAAGGGCGAGACGGTCAAGCTGCTCAACGAGTGGATGGACCCGCGCATGATCGATGTGCTCACCTTCGATCAGCAGACCGACGAGGAACTGGCGCGGCCACCGGCCTGGCGTTACTGGCGCGCCTTGCCGCCCAAGGGGCGCATGGGGGTGTTTTTTGGCAACTGGTACAGCCAGATGCTGCAAGGGCGCGTGCATGGAGTGTTGAAGGATGCGGTGCTGGACCAGGCCATCAACGGCGCCGAACGCCTGGAGCAGATGCTGTGCGATGAAGGCGCGTTGATCATCAAGTTCTGGTTTCATCTTTCCAAGAAGCAGATGAAGGCGCGGCTCAAATCCCTCAAGGACGACCCCTTGCACAGCTGGAAGATCAGCCCGCTGGATTGGCAGCAGTCGCACACCTACGACCGCTTCGTGCGCTTCGGGGAACGTGTGCTGCGCCGCACCAGCCGCGATTACGCGCCCTGGCATATCGTCGAGGGGGTTGATCCCAATTACCGCAGCCTGGCCGTCGGGCGTATCCTGCTCGACAGCTTGCAGGCGGCCCTGGCCAACAATCCCAAGGGCAAGCACGTGGGCAATGTCGCGCCGCTCGGGCGCAGCATTGATCAGCGCAGCCTGCTCGGTGCCTTGGACCTGACAGTGCGTCTGGACAAGGCCGACTATCAAGAGCAACTGGTCACCGAGCAGGCGCGCCTGGCCGGTTTGCTGCGTCACAAGCACATGCGCCGTCATGCCCTGGTAGCGGCCTTCGAAGGCAATGATGCGGCGGGCAAAGGCGGTGCGATCCGGCGCGTGGCCGCTGCCCTGGACCCCCGTCAGTACCGGATCGTGCCCATTGCCGCGCCGACCGAAGAAGAACGCGCGCAGCCTTACCTGTGGCGTTTTTGGCGGCACATTCCCGCGCGTGGCAAGTTCACCATCTTCGACCGCTCCTGGTATGGCCGGGTGCTGGTGGAGCGGGTCGAGGGGTTCTGCAGCCCTGCCGACTGGATGCGCGCCTATGGCGAAATCAACGACTTCGAAGAGCAACTGGTGAACGCGGGCGTGGTAGTGGTCAAGTTCTGGCTGGCCATCGACCAGCAGACCCAGCTCGAACGCTTCGAGGAGCGTGAGCAAACCCCATTCAAGCGCTACAAGATCACCGAGGACGACTGGCGCAACCGCGACAAGTGGGACGACTACAGCCAGGCCGTAGGCGATATGGTCGACCGCACCAGCAGCGAGATCGCGCCCTGGACGTTGGTCGAAGCCAACGACAAGCGCTGGGCGCGGGTCAAGGTCCTGCGCACTATCAACGAGGCGCTGGAAGCGGCGTTCGCCAAGCACAAGAAGTAGGCGGGGCGCGTACCCCTGACAGGCAGGTGGGCATGTGCAACACGGCTGCGCTCCGGTGTGTTGCCCGCATCATGCCCCCATAGAATGACGTGATGAATTCTTTTCCCGGCATGCCTGCGCTGGTTACCTGCGCAACCCCGTAGAATTCAGCCACCCCCACCACGGATCTGATCGAGGACACCATGCATACCACCTCCGGCCGTTGGGTTCACGGCCTGCTGCTTGCCCTGTTGACTGCATTGCTATGGGGCATCCTGCCGATCAAGCTCAAGCAGGTGTTGCAGGTGATGGACCCGTTGACGGTGACCTGGTATCGCCTGCTGGTGTCCGGTGGGCTGCTGTGCGCCTGGCTGACGGCCAACCGTCGCCTGCCGTCTTTGGGCAGGCTCACGCGCAAGGGCAGGGGCCTGGTGGGGGTGGCGGTGCTGGGGCTGATGGGCAATTACGTGCTGTACCTGATCGGCTTGAAGCTGCTCAGCCCTGGTACGGCGCAGCTGGTGGTGCAGCTGGGGCCGGTGCTGTTGCTGGTGGCCAGCGTATTCGTGTTTCGCGAGCGATTCAGCGTAGGGCAGGGGGTGGGGCTGTTGATCCTGCTGGCAGGTTTCGGGCTGTTCTTCAACCAGCGCCTGGAAGAACTGTTGACTTCGCTTGGCGCCTATACCACAGGTGTGCTCACCATTGTGCTGGCCACCAGTATCTGGGTGTTCTACGCCTTGAGCCAGAAGCAGTTGCTGACGGTGTGGAACTCGCAGCAGGTGATGATGGTGATCTACCTGTGCTGCGCGGCGCTGCTGACGCCTTGGGTGCAGCCGCTGGAAGTCTTGCAACTGAGCCCCGTACAGAGCTGGCTGCTGCTGGCGTGCTGCCTGAACACGCTGGTGGCCTATGGCGCCTTTGCCGAAGCCCTGGCGCATTGGGAGGCTTCCCGGGTCAGTGCGACGTTGGCATTGACGCCCTTGGTGACGTTCGTGGCGGTGGCACTGGCTGCGCTGGTGTGGCCTGAGTATGTGCAGGCGGAGCAGATCAACCTGCTCGGGTATGTAGGGGCTGTGGTCGTGGTGGCAGGCTCGGCGCTGGTTGCGCTCGGGCCTTCACTGGTGGCGGGATGGCGGGCACGTCGCGCGCGGCTTGCGCAGGTGTCCTAGGTGTTGGGGGCGGGTGGCGCCTCTGATCAGACGCCGGTTGGGCAGCAGGAGCAGCAGGAATGGTTGCGGCCGCTCGGCAGCCTATCCCTGCCGCTCACACGGGGACTCGCTGGCCCGGATGCGGTGCAAGACAGTTGCTCCCACACCCAATGCGCGAGCCTTTTTGGCGTTGCCGAATAAAAGGGGGCAACGCAAGCCGCCCCCACAGACTTCAACCCTTGCCACCCGGCGCCAGCATGTTCTCCGGCCTTACCCACTCATCGAACTGCTCGTTGGTGAGGTAGTCCAGCTCAAGCGCCGCCTCACGCAGGGTCTTGCCCTCGCCATAGGCTTTCTTGGCGATCTCTGCGGCCTTGTCGTACCCGATATGCGGGTTGAGTGCCGTTACCAGCATCAGCCCTCGCTCCAGGTGTGCGGCCATCTGCTCGGTATCTGGCTCGATGCCCGCTACGCAATGCTGCTGAAAGTTGCGGCAACCGTCTGCCAACAGCTCGATGGACTGCAGCAGGTTGTGGATGATCACCGGCTTGAACACGTTCAACTGCAGATGCCCCTGGCTGGCGGCAAAACCGATGGTGGTATCGTTGCCAAGCACCTGGCAGGCCAGCATCGACAGCGCCTCGCACTGTGTCGGGTTGACCTTGCCCGGCATGATCGAACTGCCGGGCTCGTTGGCGGGCAAGCGCACCTCGGCCAACCCCGCACGGGGCCCTGATCCGAGCAGGCGCAGGTCGTTGGCGATCTTCATCAAGGCCACCGCCAAGGTTTTCAGCCCCCCAGCCAGGCTGGTCAGCGGCTCGTGCCCGGCCAGCGCTGCAAACTTGTTGGGTGCGGTCACGAAGGGCAGCCCGGACAGAGCGGCCAGCTCGGCAGCAATGGCTTCGGCGAACCCCTGGGGCGCATTGAGGCCCGTGCCCACCGCCGTGCCGCCCTGGGCCAGCTCATAGACCGCCGGCAGGCTGGCGCGGATGGCGCGCTGGGCATAATCGAGTTGCGCCACGAACGCCGAGACTTCCTGGCCGAAGGTAATCGGCGTGGCATCCATCATGTGGGTGCGTCCGGTTTTGACCAGGCGATGGTGCCGTGCCGACAGCTCAGCCAGGCCCGAGGACAGCTCGGCGATGGCCGGCAGCAGTTGCGCGTGCACGGCCTGGGCGGCTGCGATGTGCATGGCGGTGGGGAAGCAGTCGTTGGAGCTCTGGGAGCGGTTGACGTGATCGTTGGGGTGCACCGGCGACTTGCCGCCGCGCACCTGGCCGGCCAGTTCGTTGGCGCGACCTGCGATCACCTCGTTGACGTTCATGTTGCTCTGCGTGCCACTGCCGGTCTGCCAGACCACCAGCGGGAACTGATCGTCGTGCTTGCCGTCCAGGACCTCATCGGCGGCCTGCTCAATCAGCCGGGCAATGTCGGCGGGCAGTGCACCGTTGCGGTCGTTGACGCGGGCAGCGGCCTTCTTGATCAGCGCCAGGGCATGCAGGACGGCGAGCGGCATACGTTGCTGGCCGATGGCGAAGTTGATCAACGAGCGCTGAGTCTGCGCGCCCCAGTAGGCGTGCTCAGGAACTTCAACCGGCCCAAGGCTGTCTGTTTCGATACGGCTCATGCTGCATTCACTCCCTGTCAGTCAGAATCAGCAGTTTAGGCCCTCATGCGACCTGGCGGTTCAATCGCCTGTCGTGCCACTTGAGCAGCTCGCCCTGGCGGGCGCAGAATGCTCGCTCTGAGGTACCGCCTCCCCCTCCTGAAGGAAATGCAATGACCCGTCTTCGTGTCCTCTGTGCTGCTGTCGCCCTGGCTTGCGCCAGTGGCCAGGTCCTGGCCGCCACCCCCAGCCACAACGCCGCTGCCGAGAAATTCCTGACCTTGGCCAATGCCGACAAACTGGGCACGCCGGTGTACATGCAAGTGCAGCAGATGTTCGCCCAGCGCTTTGCCCAGACCAAGGCGCCTGCCTCCAAGCAGCCTGTGCTGGAAAGCTACCAGGCCAAGGCCAACGCCGCGCTGGACAACGCCATCGGCTGGAAGAAGCTCAAGCCCAAGATGGTCGACCTCTACACCCAGACCTTTACCGAGCAAGAGCTCAAGGACCTGGTCAAGTTCTACGAGTCGCCCCTTGGCCGCAAGGTGCTGCGCGAGATGCCCAAGGTCACCCAGCAATCGGCTCAGCTGACCCAGCAGACCCTCGAACCGGCGGTGCCGGTGGTCAACAAGCTGCTTGAAGACATGACCAAGGAGCTGGACCCTAACTACGGCAAGGCAGCCGCGCCAGCCAAGAAGTGAGCACGGCCATGAACATGCAACAGCGTATCGAACAGCAACTGGCGAGCCTGGCGCCTCAGCACCTGCAGGTGCTCGATGAAAGCCACATGCACAGCCGTGGTCAGCAGACCCACTACAAGGCCGTGATCGTGAGCGAGGTGTTCGAAGGCTTGAACAGCGTCAAGCGGCACCAGAAGGTGTATGCGACCATGGGCGAGCTGATGGGCCAGATTCATGCGCTGGCGATTCACACCTATACCGGCGATGAATGGGCACAGGTCGGCAGCGCGCCGGCATCGCCTGTCTGCGCCGGCGGCGGGCACTGAAAGCTTGCTGTTGTTCTGGTAGAATCCGCTTCATCCCAAAAAGGGGCTGCTGCACAGCCCATCGCTGGTACGCCAGCTGCTTCAGGTAACCCCACTGCGTTGACGCACCGGGCACCTGAAGCGGCATGTGTGCCTGCGATGGGCGTGCGGCGGCCCTTTGTTCATTGTGTAACCCGGTCCGCCCCTTACGAGGGCAGCCACCTGGAGAACCTGATTCATGTCACACCCCATCGTCGTCGCGGCGCTGTACAAGTTCGTCACCTTGCAAGACTACGTCGAGCTACGCGAGCCGCTGCTCAAGGCCATGCTCGACAACCATGTCAAAGGCACCTTGCTGTTGGCCCATGAGGGCATCAACGGCACCGTGTCGGCCACCCGCGAAGGCATCGACGGCCTGCTGGCCTGGCTGCGCAGCGACCCGCGCCTGGTGGACATCGACCACAAGGAGTCGTACTGCGACGAGCAGCCCTTCTACCGTACCAAGGTCAAGCTCAAGAAAGAGATCGTCACCCTGGGCGTGCCTGGGGTCGACCCCAATCAGGCGGTGGGCACCTACGTCGAGCCCAAGGACTGGAACGCGCTGATCAGCGACCCCGAGGTGCTGCTGGTCGACACGCGCAACGACTACGAAGTGGCCATCGGCACGTTCAAGGGGGCCATCGACCCCAAGACCGAAACGTTCCGCGAATTTCCCGACTACATCAAGGCCAACTTCGACCCGGCCCGCCACAAGAAGGTCGCCATGTTCTGCACTGGCGGCATCCGTTGCGAAAAAGCGTCCAGCTATATGCTCGGTGAAGGCTTCGAGGAGGTCTATCATCTGAAAGGTGGCATCCTGAAGTACTTCGAGGAAGTGCCACAGGAACAAAGCCTGTGGGAGGGCGACTGCTTCGTGTTCGATAACCGCGTCACGGTTCGCCATGACCTGAGCGAGGGTGAATATGACCAGTGCCACGCCTGCCGTCACCCGATCAATGCCCAGGAGCGTGCCTCGGAGCACTACTCGCCAGGTGTAAGCTGCCCGCACTGCTGGGATTCGCTGAGCGAAAAGACCCGCCGCAGCGCCATCGACCGGCAGAAGCAGATCGAGCTGGCCAAGGCCCGCAACCTGCCACATCCGATTGGCCACAACTACAAAGCCGAGGCCTGAGTGATGTCTGCGCGCCTGATCTACGTGATGGACCCGATGTGTTCCTGGTGCTGGGGCTTCGCACCGGTGGCCAGTGCGCTGATCGATCAGGCCAGTCAGGCGGGCGTGCCTACCCATCTGGTGGTCGGCGGGCTGCGCAGCGGCAGTGCCGCGCTGGACGGCGCCACCCGCAAGTACATTCTCGAGCATTGGCAGGCCGTGGCCCAGACAACGGGGCAGCCTTTCAATTTCGAGGGCGCCATGCCCGACGGCTTTGTCTACGACACCGAACCGGCCTGCCGAGCACTGGTTGCTGCCCGCGAGTTGGATGGCGAGCGCCTCTGGCCTCTGCTGGCAGCCATACAGTCTGCGTTCTATGAAGGGGCTCATGACGTGACCACCGCCCCGCACCTGGTGGAGCTGGCCGAGCAGGCGGGTTTTGAGCGCGGGCCGTTCGCCGAGGCGTTCACCCGCGCCGAAACCCGCGCTGCCACCGCCGCGGATTTCGCCTGGGCGCAAGGCTTGGGCATCGCGGGCTTCCCGACCTTGCTCGCTGAGCGCAACGGCCAACTGGCCTTGCTGACCAACGGTTATCAGCCGCTTGAGCGTCTGCAACCGTTGCTTGGCCGCTGGCTGCAGCAGGCTGCCAATGCTTGATGTGCCCGGGTCGCCCGACCCGGCGCCGTCCAAGCCGGCGGGCTCGGCCGACCGGCTGAGCTGGTCGGAAATCCGCCGGCTTGCCCTGCACCACAAAAAGCAGCTGTGGACGGCGAACCTGATTGCCGTGCTGGCAGCCTGCTGCAGTGTCCCGATCCCATTATTGCTGCCGCTGCTGGTGGATGAAGTGCTGCTCGGGCACGGCGATGCCGCGCTCAAGTGGATGAACCAGCTGCTGCCGTCTGGCTGGCAGGTCGCAGCAGGCTATATCGGCCTGATGTTGTGCCTGACCTTGTGCCTGCGCCTGGCGGCACTGGCGTTCAACGTCATCCAGGCCAGGCTGTTCGCCGGATTGGCCAAGGACATCGTCTACCGGCTACGCATTCGCCTGATCGAACGGCTCAAGCGTATTTCCCTGAAAGAGTACGAGAACCTGGGCAGCGGCACGGTCACCACGCACCTGGTCACGGACCTGGACACCCTCGACAAGTTCGTGGGCGAGACCCTCAGCCGCTTTCTGGTCGCCATGCTCACCCTCACCGGCACGGCCGCCATCCTGCTGTGGATGCACTGGCAACTGGCGCTGCTGATCCTGCTGTTCAACCCGCTGGTCATCTACTTCACGGTGCAGTTGGGCAAGCGGGTCAAGCACCTGAAAAAGCTCGAGAACGACAGCACGGCCCGCTTCACCCAGGCGTTAGCCGAAACGCTCGATGCCATCCAGGAGGTCCGCGCCAGTAACCGCCAGGGCTATTTCCTCGGTCGATTGGGCGTCAAGGCGCGCGAGGTGCGCGACTACGCCGTGGAATCGCAGTGGAAGAGCGACGCCAGCGGCCGCGCCAGCGGACTGTTGTTCCAGTTCGGCATCGACATCTTCCGAGCAGCGGCCATGTTGACGGTGTTGTTCTCGGACTTGTCGATCGGCCAGATGCTTGCCGTCTTCAGCTACCTCTGGTTCATGATCGGCCCGGTCGAGCAGTTGCTGAACCTGCAATATGCCTACTATGCCGCTGGCGGTGCGCTCAACCGCCTCAATGAGCTGCTGGCACGCGCCGACGAGCCCCAGTACCCGGCAGCCAGTGACCCTTTCGCCGGGCACGCCACGGTGGGCATCGAGGTACGGGACCTGTCCTTTGGCTACGCCGACGAGCCGGTGCTGGATAACCTGAACCTGGCCATCGCACCCGGTGAGAAGGTTGCCATTGTCGGCGCCAGCGGGGGTGGCAAGAGCACGCTCGTGCAGCTGCTGCTCGGGCTGTACAGCGCGGATGCAGGCACCATTCGCTTCGGCGGTGCCACCCTGCAGGAAATCGGCCTGGAAACCCTGCGTGAGCAGGTGGCCGTGGTCTTGCAGCACCCGTCGCTGTTCAACGACAGTGTGCGGGCCAACCTGACCATGGGCCGGGACTGCACCGATGATGCCTGCTGGCAGGCACTGCGGATCGCTCAGCTCGACGGCACCATCGCCGCGCTGCCTCACGGCCTGGACAGCGTGGTGGGACGTTCGGGTGTTCGCTTGTCCGGCGGTCAGCGTCAACGGTTGGCCATTGCACGCATGGTACTGGCCGAACCCAAGGTGGTCATTATGGACGAAGCCACCTCGGCGCTGGACGCTGCCACCGAATACAACCTGCATCAGGCGCTGGCGCGTTTTCTCAAGGGCCGCACCACGCTGATCATTGCCCACCGCTTGTCGGCGGTGAAACAGGCGGACCGGGTGCTGGTGTTCGACGGCGGTCATGTGGCCGAGGACGGCGACCATCAGCAGTTGATTGCCGAGGGCGGGTTGTACGCCAAACTGTACGGGCACCTGCAGCAGCTCTGAGCGCTGTGTGAAGTGCCTTGGGGCGACGGTCAGACGGGGCTGCTTGCAACACAGTCTCACCGAGTATTCGAGCGTTTCACACCCAGGCTAGGGCCTGAGCAATCGCAGGAATTCGACACCGGCCGGCGCCATCACCTGTTCAGCCCGCGTGATCACGCCGATCTCGCGTACCACTCCCGGATGATCCACCGCCACCTTGCTCACTTCGTGACGGCCCTCGTCGGCCGACTCGGGCAACAACGCCACGCCCTGGCCCTGACGCACCAGTGCCAGCACCGTCGACATGTAGTTAGCTTCAAGCCCTGCCGCCAGGGGCAGGCGCGCGTCGGCGAACAGCCGCTCGACCAAGTTGCGCACGCTGCTGTCCCGTCCGGTCAGCAGCATGGGGTATGCCGCCGCTTCGGCCAGCGTCACCGCCGTATGCCTGGCCAAGGGGTGGTCGTGCGGTACGTACAGGCACAGGCGATCTTCGAGCACGGCCTTGAACGCCAGCCCTTGGGTAGGCCGTGCCTGCACACCCAGGCCGAAATCCACTTCCTGCTCCAGCACTAGCGTATCGATGCGCTGGGCTACCACGTCACGCAGCCTGACCTCGATGCCGGGGAAGCGTTCGCGAAAGCGCTGCACCACGCCTGGCAGCAACCCCGAGCACAGCGAGGGCAGGGCCGCGATGGTCAGTACACCACGGCGGGAGGTGGCATGGTCACGGGCCGCCTCGACGATGTTGTCCAGATCGAGCAGCAACTTTTCCATCGGCAACAACGCATGCTGACCCGCAGCGGTGAGGCCTACGTGACGCGGGCTGCGTTCGAGCAAGGTCACCCCAAGCCAGTCTTCGAGTTGGCGAATCTGCACGGTGAGCGCCGAGGGCGACAGGTTCAGGGTCAGGGCGGCCTTGGAAAAGTTACCGGTTCGCGCCACCGCCAGGAACGCGCGGATGAGCTGTATCGCATTCTTCATTTTGTTTTTCCGAACGTGGCTTGCCGAATATTTCAATTCACAGAGCCTAACGCCGTTGTTATTACTCTTGCAAAACAACAACAGGGCCTTCTCTCGCAACCGCGGACCTGAGCCCGAAGAGGAAACCCCATGCTCGCCACCCTCGGTGTCGCTACTGTCCTGTGCATGCTCGTGAGCATCATGAGCAAACGCATCTCCCCCCTGGTCGCCCTGATCGCCCTGCCCATCATCGCGGCGTTGCTCGGTGGCTTCGGCCTGCAAACCAGCGGCTTCATCATCACCGGCATCAAGAACGTCGCCCCGGTCGTGGGCATGTTCGTTTTTGCCATCCTGTTCTTCGGCATCATGACCGACGCCGGCATGCTCGACCCGATCATCGACCGCATCCTCAAGCGCGTCGGCACACGCCCGACGCGCATCGTCATGGGCACGGCCCTGCTGGCCCTGCTGGTGCACCTGGACGGTTCGGGCGCAGTGACCTTCCTGGTGACCATCCCCGCGATGCTGCCGCTGTACACCCGCCTGGGCATGGACAAGCGCATCCTGGCCTGCGTCACGGCCATGGCGGCCGGGGTCAACTTCCTGCCCTGGACCGGCCCGGTGCTGCGGTCATCGGCAGCGCTGCACGTGCCGGTGGCTGACCTGTTTCAGCCGCTGATTCCGGTGCAGATCGTCGGGCTGATCTTCGTCTTCGCCTGTGCCTACTGGCTTGGGCGACGCGAAGAACGGCGCCTGGGTCTGGGCCGGGACGCGCTCGACGTCACCCCTCACCAGCGTGTGCTGACTGACGCCGAACGCGAGCTGCGCAAGCCGCGCATGTTCTGGCCCAATTTGCTGCTGACCCTGGTGGTGATGGGCGTAATGATCGCAGGGGTGGTGGACCCGGTGGTGATGTTCATGGTCGGTACCGTGCTCGCCTTGTGCCTGAACTACCCCAACGTGGACGCGCAGCGGGCGCGCATCGACGCCCATGCCAAGACCGCGCTGACCATGGCCAGCATTCTTCTGGCCGCGGGCGTCTTCACCGGCATCATGCAAGGCACCGGCATGCTCAAAGCGATGGCCGAGGTGGCGGTGGGGCAGATTCCTGCAGGGCATGGCCAACTGATTCCTGCGGTAGTCGGTTTTCTTTCCATGCCCCTGAGCCTGCTGTTCGACCCGGATTCGTTCTACTTCGGCATCATGCCGGTGGTCGCCGAGGTTGGCAGAGCCCTGGGCGTGGACCCGATGCAAGTAGCCCAGGCTTCGCTTCTGGGCGTGCACACCACGGGTTTTCCGGTCAGTCCACTGACCCCCGCGACCTTCCTGCTGGTTGGCCTGTGCAAGATCGAACTGGCCGATCACCAGCGCTTCACCATCCCTTTCCTGTTCGCGGCCTCGGTTCTGATGACCTTGACCGCCCTGGTCATTGGAGTTTTCTAGATGAAGACCATACGCATCGGCGCTGGCGCCGGTTATTCGGGCGACCGCATCGAGCCGGCCATCGAGTTGGCGCAACAGGGTGAACTGGACTACCTGGTGTTCGAATGCCTGGCCGAGCGCACCATCGCCCTGGCGCAGCAAGCGCGGTTGCTGGACCCGCACGGTGGTTTCGACCCCTTGCTGGGCGAGCGCATGCGCCGCGTGCTGCCTTACGTAGGTCCAGGGGCCGACGGCACGCGGCGGCGCCTGCGCATCATCACCAACATGGGTGCGGCCAACCCACTGGGCGCGGCCTCTGAAATCCGCCGCATCGCGGCTGAGCTGGGCTTGCCTGGTATCAAAGTGGCGGCGCTGACCGGCGACGATGTGCTCGCCACCTTGCAGCAATGGCCCGAGCAGACCCTCGACAACGGTGCCACCCTCTCTGAACTGGGCGATCGATTGATTTCAGCCAACGCTTATGTGGGCGCAGAGGGTATCGTGCAGGCCTTGCAGGCCGATGCAGATATCGTGGTCACCGGCCGTGTGGCCGATCCGTCGCTGTTTCTCGCACCGCAGCTGTTCGAGTTCGGCTGGCGCGTCGACGACTGGACGCTACTGGGGCGCGGCACCCTGGTCGGGCACCTGCTCGAATGCGCAGGGCAAATCAGCGGCGGCTACTTCGCCGACCCCGGGGTGAAGGAAGTGCCCGAACTCGACCGCCTCGGCTTCCCGCTGGCCGAAATCGATGCCATGGGCCATGCGGTGATCAGCAAGGTGGCCGGTTCCGGCGGGCGCATCGATACCGCTACCTGCACCGAGCAACTGTTGTACGAAGTGCATGATCCGGCCGCTTACCTTACGCCCGATGTGACGGCTGATTTCAGTCAGGTGACGTTTCAGGCCCTGGATCAAGATGAGGTCCAGGTGCGAGGCGCCAGTGGGCGCGCGCGCCCGGAGGCGTTGAAGGTGTCGGTGGGTTTTCTCGACGGTTGGATCGGCGAAGGGCAGATGTCCTATGGCGGCCCTGGTGCGGTGGCCCGCGGGCGCCTGGCCGAAGCGATCGTACGCAAGCGCCTGCAACTGACCGGTGTGGCCTGCGACGATATACGCAGCGAGCTGATAGGCGTCAGCGCCTTGCACGGTGACGACCTGGCCCAGCGCGCCCAGGGCGAGCCCTGGGAGGTGCGGCTGCGTGTGGCGGCGCGCTGCGCCACCAAAAATGATGCGGTGCGCATCGGCAACGAGGTGGAAACCCTCTACACCAACGGCCCCTATGGCGGCGGTGGAGCGAGCAAGTCGGTGCGTCAGGTGGTAGCGGTGGCTTCGCTGTTGCTGCCCAGGGACGCGGTCGCCTTGCAGGTGCATCTGGAGGAGGTGGCATGAGTACCCACACGAAATTGCGCGATATAGCCCACAGCCGTACTGGCGACAAGGGCGACACGTCGAACATCTCGGTAATCGCCTTTGATTCGGCTGACTACCCGCGCCTGGCCCAGTGGCTGACGGTAGAGCGCGTCACGGCCCACTTTGCCGAGTTGCTGGACCCGGCAGGCCCCCCCGTTCGCCGGTACGAGCTGGCGCAGCTCGGGGCGTTGAACTTCGTGCTGCCCGGCATCCTGCGTGGCGGTGTGACCCGATCGCTGGCCTTGGATGCCCATGGCAAGACGCTGGGGGCGGCGCTGCTGGATCTCGAACTCTGACAAGCGGTCGGCCCGCGCCGTGCGCACGGGTCAAGCCCGGCCCCTGCGGTGCGCACTTGAGTGGGCCAAAAACCAGGCTGGCATGACGTGATTGACGGGGTCCGTGCGGTGTCTGCGACAATGGGTCCAGCACCGCGCCACGCTCAAACCGGCGAACCAGACGCTGCGCCCTGCAGGCAGCAGGCGCGGCGGCTATCATTGACTGAAATCGGGCCCCTAAATTTTCATCGCGTTAATGGCAGATGGCCTACGCTGTGCTTTGTCTGGGTTGATTCGCGCCTTATCTGCTCTGTGACAGGGACTCCATGAAGGGACATCGCACTCAAGAAGCGCCCAAGCTCCTCGGGCTCACCTGGCCATTCATCGCCGTGGTGGTTTTCCAGGTCGCCCTTGGCAGCCTCAGCCTCTACACGCTTTCTGCCGTGCGTGCCTACGTGGCGGGCGAAAGCTTGTGGTCAAAGGCGCAAAAAGACGCCATCTACTACCTCAACCTGTACGCCACCACGCGCGACGAAGCCACCTATGGCCGCTACCAGCAGGCCATCGTGGTGCCCCAGGGCGATCACCGCGCGCGCAAGCTCATGGATCAGTCGAATCTGGACCTGGAGGCGGTGCGCCAGGCCGTCCTGCAAGGTGGCAACCACCCCGACGACGTGCAACGCATCATCTGGTTCTACCGCCACTTTCGTACTGTCAGCTACCTGCAGACAGCCATCAATTATTGGGACATCGGCGACGATTACCTGGCCAAGCTGAACGTGCTGGCAGGCGAGATGCACCAGCGCTTCGCCAGCGGGCCGGTCGATGAGCAGGTGATTCGTGCCTGGAAAAGCCGCATTGCCACCATCAACGAGGGGGTGACGCCGGCTGCCAAGGCGTTCAGCGATGCCCTGGGCGAGGGGTCGCGCGTCCTGCTGTGGGTGCTGCTGATCACCAACCTGCTGACTGCGATGATCCTGATCACCATCGCCTGGCGGCGCTCCAGCAAACTGCTGGCCCAGCGCCAGGCATTTGCCAACGCGCTGCAGGAAGAAAAGGAGCGTGCGCAGATCACTTTGCAGGCTATCGGTGATGCGGTAATCACCACGGATGTGGAGGGCTTGATCGGCTACATGAACCCGGCGGCCGAGCAGCTGACCCACTGGAAGGCCGCCCAGGCCCTGGGCCTGCCGTTGTCGGCCCTGTTCACCCTGGTGGACGAGCGCGACGTGGACGAGGGCCGCAGCCTGGTGGAGCAGGTGCTCAGTGGCAGTTTGAAAGGGGGCGCCGAACATGCCCGGCTGATTCAGCGCCTGGACGGCAGCACGGTGTCGATCAACCTGGTGGGCTCGTCCATTGTCAATGACGGACAGGTCAATGGCATCGTGCTGGTGCTGCACGACATGACCCAGGAGCGCCAGTACATCGCCAACCTCTCCTGGCAGGCCACGCACGATGCGCTGACAGGCCTGGCCAACCGTCGCGAGTTCGAATACCGGCTGGAGCAGGCGCTCAATGCGCTGGCGCGCCAACCTGGGCGGCATTCACTGATGTTCCTGGACCTGGATCAGTTCAAGCTGGTCAACGATACGTGCGGCCATGCCGCCGGGGACGAGTTGCTTCGGCACATCTGCGCCGTGCTGCAATCGGGCCTGCGAGAAGGTGACACGCTGGCGCGGCTGGGGGGCGATGAGTTTGGCGTGTTGCTGGAGAATTGCCCGTCCGAGCAGGCCGAGCGGATTGCCGAGCAGTTACGCCAGACCGTCCAGAGCCTGCATTTCGTGTGGAAAGGCCGGCCGTTCGTGACCACGGTCAGCATCGGGCTGGTGCATATCGCTCAGGCCCCCGGCACCCTCGAGGCATCACTGCGGGCTGCTGACATGGCCTGCTACATGGCCAAGGAAAAGGGGCGCAACCGGGTTCAGGTGTACCACGCCGATGACAGCGAGCTGTCCATTCGGTTTGGCGAGATGGCCTGGATTCAGCGCTTGCACGTGGCCCTGGAAGAGAACCGGTTCTGCCTGTACGCCCAGGAGATCGCGCCGTTGAAGGCTTTCGAGGGGCCCGGCCACATCGAAATCCTGTTGCGCCTGCACGATGAAAGCGGGCGCACCATACTCCCCAACAGCTTCATCCCGGCTGCCGAGCGCTACGGGCTGATTACCGCGCTCGATCGCTGGGTAGTGCGCAACGTCTTCATCATCATCCGCCAATGCCTGGATGCAGGCCACCAGGGGCCGCTGTCGACCTGCGCCATCAACCTGTCCGGTGCAAGCATCGGCGATGACAAGTTCCTCGAATACCTGCAGCGCCTGTTCGCCGAATATGCCATTCCTCCGCGCATGATCTGCTTCGAGATCACCGAAACCAGCGCCATTGCCAACCTGGGCAGCGCCATTCGCTTCATCAACGAGCTAAAAGGCCTGGGTTGTCGTTTTTCACTGGATGATTTCTGTGCAGGCATGTCATCGTTCGCCTACCTCAAGCATCTGCCCGTCGACTTCCTCAAGATCGACGGCAGCTTCGTCAAGGACATGCTGGACGATCCGGTCAATCGGGCCATGGTGGAGGTCATCAACCATATTGGCCATGTCATGGGCAAGCGCACCATTGCAGAATTCGTGGAAACACCCATGATCGAACAAGCGCTACAGGAAATTGGTGTCGATTACGCCCAGGGCTATCTGATCGAGCGGCCCCAGGTATTCACATGTGACAGTCTGCATCGCCAACGGATTGCCGCCCGGCCTCTGTTGCAGCGGGCGCCTGGCACCTTTCGTTAGCTGGAAATCACAAGGAACAAGGAGTAGACAGTGATTGATGCATTCGTTCGTATCGGGCCATTGATGGACCCGGCCAGTTACCCCAAATGGGCCCAGCAACTGCTTGCCGATTGCCATGAGAGCAAGCAGCGAGTGGTTGACCATGAGGTGTATCGACGTCTGCGTGACGGCAAATTGAAGCAAGCGACCATTCGCCAGTACCTGATCGGCGGCTGGCCGGTGGTCGAGCAGTTCTCGTTGTACATGGCCCATAACCTCACCAAGACCCGTTATGGCCGGCACCCAGGCGAGGACATGGCGCGGCGCTGGTTGATGCGTAATATCCGCGTGGAGCTTAACCATGCCGATTACTGGGTGAACTGGGCCCACGCCCACGGCATTCACCTGCACGACCTGCAGGCTCAGGATGTGCCGCCTGAGCTCAATGGCCTCAACGATTGGTGCTGGCGTGTGTGTGCCACGGAAAACCTGGCCATTGCCATGGCCGCCACCAACTATGCCATCGAAGGGGCCACCGGGGAGTGGTCGGCGGTGGTGTGTTCCACCGACACCTACGCGATGGGCTTCCCGGAAGAGCAGCGCAAGCGGGCCATGAAGTGGCTCAAGATGCACGCGCAGTATGACGACACCCACCCGTGGGAGGCGCTGGAGATCATCTGTACGCTGGTAGGCGAGAACCCGAGCACGGCCTTGCGCACCGAATTGCGCCGGGCCATCTGCAAGAGCTATGACTGCATGTACCTGTTCCTGGAGCGGTGCATGCAACTTGAAACCACCCAGCACGAGCGGGCGAGCCCGGCGTTGGCGGCGGGGTGATTGCGCGCCTGTCGTGATGCAGGCTCAGCCCATCGCCGATACGCCGGCGATGGGCTGCGAAACGGCCGAGAACGCGCAAGGCGGTCTCAGGTAGACGAGCCGTTCACTGGGCGTTGAATGCCTGCCCGTTCACATCCTTGCTGTCAGGCCCCATCAGATAGAGGTAGACCGGCATGATTTGCTCGGGCAGCGGGTTGTCCTGGGGGTTCTCGCTCGGGTAGGCCTGCGCGCGCATGGCCGTACGCGTCGCGCCCGGGTTGATGCTGTTGGAGCGCACCGGCGCCACCCCTTCGAGTTCGTCGGCCAGGGTCTGCATCATGCCTTCGGTGGCGAACTTGGAGATGCCGTAGGCGCCCCAATAGGCGCGGCCCTTGCGCCCGACACTGCTGCTGGTGAACACCACCGAAGCGTCTTCGGACTGCTTGAGCAGCGGCAGCAGGGTGCTGGTGAGCATGAAGGTGGCATTGACGTTGATGTGCATGACGCGCATGAAGTTGTCGCCCGACAACTGTTCCATGGGCGTGCGTGGACCGATGATCGAGGCGTTGTTGAGCAACCCGTCCAGGCGCCCGAACTGTTCCTCGATCATGACCGCCAGCTCGTCGTACTGGTGGGCCAGGGCGGTTTCCAGGTTGAACGGGATCATCACAGGCTGGGGATGCCCGGCCGCTTCGATCTCGTCATAGAGCGCATTGAGGTTCGCTTCGGTCTTGCCGAGCAACAGCACCGTGGCGCCCAGGGCGGCGTAGGCCTTGGCCGCGGCAGCACCGATGCCGCGCCCGGCACCGGTGACCAAGATGACCCGGCCTTTGAGCAGGTCGGGGCGGGCAGTGTATTCGAACATGTCAGATCCTTTGGCGTTAGCGGTGATCAGCAACCACACAGGGCGCTGTCGATGACTTTACGCAGGTCCTGCGGGCTGTCCACCACCACGTCGGCACCCCAGTTGTTGGGGTTGTCCTCGGGATGGATGTAGCCGAAGCGTACCGCGGCGGTGCGGGTGCCAGCATCTCGGCCGGATTCGATATCGCGCAGGTCGTCACCGACGAACAGCACACTGGCAGGGTCCAGCGCCAGGGTCTTGCAGGCCAGGATGAGCGGCTCCGGGTCGGGTTTGCTGTTCTTTACATGATCCGGGCAGATCAGCAAGGCCGAACGCTCGGCCAGGCCCAGGCGCTGCATGATCGGCTCGGCGAAGCGCACCGGCTTGTTGGTGACCACGCCCCACAGCAGCTTGCCTCGCTCGATGTCCTCCAGCAGCTCGCTCATGCCATCGAACAGGCGGGTATGCACGGCGCAGTCGCGCTGGTAGCGCTCCAGGAACTCCAGGCGCAGGGCTTCGAAACCCTCGGCCTGCGGGTCCATGGCGAAGGTGGCGGCCACCATGGCGCGAGCACCACCGGAGATCACACCCCGGATCAGCTCGTCGTCGACGGCCGGCAGGCCTCGATCGGCGAGCATGGCCTGGCAGATGGCGATGAAATCGGGCGCCGTGTCCAGCAAGGTGCCGTCCATGTCGAAGAGTACCGCTCGCAGGCGCATGCTCATTCCTCGCGCAGGGTCTGGATCATGTAGTTGACATCCACGTCGCTGCTGAGCTTGTAGTGCTTGGTCAGCGGGTTGTAGGTCAGGCCGATGATATCCTTGACCTCAAGGCCGGCGACGCGGCTCCAGGCACCCAGCTCGGAAGGGCGGATGAACTTCTTGAAGTCATGGGTCCCGCGCGGCAGCATCTTGAGGATGTACTCGGCGCCGACGATGGCCAGCAGGTAGGCCTTGGGGTTGCGGTTGATGGTGGAGAAGAACACCTGGCCGCCTGGCTTGACCATGCGGTAGCAAGCGCGGATTACCGATGACGGGTCAGGTACGTGCTCGAGCATCTCAAGGCAGGTGACCACGTCGAAGGCACCGGGCATTTCTTCGGCCAGGGCCTCGGCCGTGACCTGACGGTATTCGACCTCCACGCCCGACTCCAGTTGATGCAGGCGGGCGACGGCCAGGGGCGCCTCGCCCATGTCGATGCCGGTCACCGAGGCGCCGCGCAGGGCCATGGCTTCGCTGAGGATGCCGCCGCCGCAACCCACGTCCAGCACTTTCTTGCCAGCCAGATGGGCGCGCTCGTCGATCCAGTTGACGCGCAGCGGGTTGATATCGTGCAGCGGCTTGAACTCGCTCTCGCGGTCCCACCAGCGGTGGGCCAGCGCTTCGAATTTGGCGATTTCAGCGCGGTCGACGTTGCTCATTGAACAGTCCTCAGAAACGTGGGAATCAGCTTCACGTGGCAAGCTGCAAGGTACATGACATACAGACGGTGGCGTTGGCCCAAGCGTTCGCACGGCGTTCAGGCCGGGCTCGTGCACACCCCGTGGGCCTTTTGCCTGTCGGGCAGTGCGGCGGCTTTCTGTGCGTGGCCGTAAAGGCCCATGCCAGAGGGCGGGCGGCGATGGCGCCTCGGCCAGCGACGCTGTGCCCAACCTTGCTTGTGCTGCCGGATGTCTGCGGCGCGCAGCTTGCGCTGGAAAAGGCCGAAGTATACCCGAGCGCTCGGGGCGCCGGGTCGCTATAATCGCCGGCTTTTGATACGCGAACGACGGGGAGAGGTGATGCGCGAGCAACTTTTGGCGGCCGAGAAGGTGACCGGAATCCGCTGGCAGGGCGGCGTTCTGCATCTGCTCGACCAGCGCCTGCTGCCGTCCCAGGAGCACTGGTTGGCCTGCGACACTGTCGCCCAGGTGGCCACCGCCATTCGCGACATGGCCGTGCGCGGCGCATCGGCCATCGGTATCGTGGCCGCGTATGGGCTGGTACTGGCCGCCGAGGAGCGTCTGGCCGAAGGTGGCGACTGGGAGATGGATCTCGAAGAGGATTTCATGCTCCTGGCCGAGGCGCGCCCTACCGCAGCCAACCTGTTCTGGGCCTTGAACCGGATGCGCGAGCGCCTGCAACGCCTGCGTCCCGACGAGAACGTGCTGGGCGCACTGGAAGCCGAGGCGCTGGCCATTCACGAAAGCGATCGCGAGGCCAACCTGACCATGGCCCAGCACGGCACCGAACTGATCCGCCGACACCAGGGCAATGCCCAGACGCTGCTGACCTACGGCAATGCCGGCGCCTTGGCCAGCGGCGGTTTCGGAACCGCGCTGGGGGTGATTCGCGCAGGCTTTCTGGAAGGCATGGTGGAGCGGGTGTACGCCGGGGAAACTCGCCCGTGGCTCCAGGGATCGCGGCTCACGGCCTGGGAGCTGGCCAACGAAGGCCTGCCGGTCACCCTGTGCGCCGATTCGGCCCTGGCGCACTTGATGAAGACCAAGGGCATCACCTGGGTCGTGGTCGGCGCTGATTGCATCGCTGCCAATGGGGATGTGGCCAGCAAGATCGGCACTTATCAACTGGCGGTCAGCGCCATGCACCATGGTGTGCGCTTCATGGTGGTAGCCCCGAGCAGCAGTATCGACCTGAACCTGGAGACGGGGGACGACATCCCGCTTGAAGAGCGCGAGCCGGATGAACTGCTCGACTATGCCGGCACGCGGGTGGCACCGGAGGTGGAGGTATTCAATCCGGTCTTCGACGTGACCCCGGCGGACCTGATTGATGTGATCGTGACCGAGCGCGGCATTATCGAACGCCCGGATACCGCCAAGCTGGCGCAGATGATGTGCCGCAAGCGCCTTCACTGAAGGGCGGCGCAGCAGACCCTTCGTGCGCCATAGCCTGCTGCCGACCTAGCAGGTGTTCACGCGCGCCCGGGCGCACCTGCCCGGCGCGCTGTCGAGCGCGGGCCTGTGGGGCTCGCGGCTACCGTTCACCCCGGCGTGCACCGCTCGGCCAGGGCATGAATTCGCGGCCCGGCTGGCCACTTGCCGCATCTCCCACTACCCCTGCCGTTGTGGTAATATCCGGCAGTTTCCAAGACCCCGCTGTGCGGCGGTCTTCATTGCGCAGATCCATGGCACAACTCATTGATTTGTCGTAAGTCGTCGCAGGCGAGTGCACTGCGGCGGCGAGCTTCGTTCGGCCCTTGATGGCGCTGCGAAGTTTCACCAGAAAAAGGAATCAGGCTTCTCATGGGCGAACTGGCCAAAGAAATCCTCCCGGTCAATATCGAAGACGAACTGAGACAGTCTTACCTCGACTACGCGATGAGCGTGATTGTCGGGCGAGCGCTGCCCGATGCGCGTGACGGCTTGAAGCCCGTGCATCGCCGCGTTCTCTTTGCGATGAGCGAACTGGGCAACGACTGGAACAAGCCGTACAAGAAATCCGCCCGTGTGGTCGGTGACGTGATCGGTAAGTACCACCCGCACGGCGACACTGCGGTCTACGACACCATCGTGCGTATGGCCCAGCCTTTCTCGCTGCGCTACCTGCTGGTCGACGGCCAGGGCAACTTCGGTTCGGTGGACGGCGACAACGCCGCGGCCATGCGATACACCGAAGTGCGCATGGCCAAGCTGGCTCATGAGCTGCTGGCCGACCTGCACAAGGAAACCGTCGACTGGGTGCCCAACTACGACGGCACCGAGCAGATCCCGGCGGTCATGCCGACGCGTATTCCCAACCTGCTGGTCAATGGTTCCAGCGGCATCGCCGTGGGCATGGCCACCAACATTCCGCCGCACAACCTGGGCGAAGTCATCGATGGCTGCCTGGCGCTGATCGACAACCCGGACGTCACCATCGATGAGCTGATGCAGCACATCCCCGGTCCCGATTTCCCTACCGCAGGCCTGATCAACGGCCGCCAGGGCATCATCGAGGCCTACCGCACCGGCCGTGGCCGCATCTACATGCGGGCCCGCTCCCAGATCGAAGACATCGACAAGGTGGGCGGTCGTCAGCAGATCGTGGTGACCGAGCTGCCGTACCAGTTGAACAAGGCGCGCCTGATCGAGAAGATCGCCGAGCTGGTCAAAGAGAAGAAGATCGAGGGCATCACCGAGCTGCGCGACGAGTCCGACAAGGACGGCATGCGCATCGTCATCGAGCTGCGTCGCGGCGAGGTGCCGGAGGTGGTGCTCAACAACCTGTACTCGCAGACCCAGCTGCAGAGCGTGTTCGGCATCAACGTCGTGGCCCTGGTCGATGGCCGTCCGCGCCTGCTCAACCTCAAGGACCTGCTCGAAGCCTTCGTGCGCCACCGCCGCGAAGTGGTCACCCGGCGCACCGTGTTCGAACTGCGCAAGGCGCGTGAGCGCGGCCACATCCTCGAAGGCCAGGCGGTTGCGCTGTCCAACATCGACCCGGTCATCGCGATGATCAAGGCCTCGCCCACCCCGTCGGAGGCCAAGGAAGCCCTGGTGTCCACCGCCTGGGAATCGAGTGCCGTGCAGGTCATGGTCGAACGTGCCGGTGCCGATTCGTGCCGCCCGGCCGACCTGCCTGAACAATACGGCCTGCGCGACGGCAAGTACTACCTGTCGCCGGAACAGGCCCAGGCGATCCTTGATCTGCGCCTGCACCGCCTGACTGGCCTGGAGCACGAGAAGCTGCTGGCCGAGTACCAGGAAATCCTGGAGCAGATCGGTGAGCTGATCCGCATTCTCAACAGCGCCGAGCGCCTGATGGAAGTGATCCGCGAAGAGCTCGAGGCGATTCGCGCCGAGTACGGCGATGCCCGCCGCACCGAGATCCTCAATGCCAGCCACGACCTCAACTACGGCGACATGATCCCCGAAGAAGAGCGCGTGGTGACCATTTCCCATGGTGGGTATGCCAAGACCCAACCATTGTCCGCCTACCAGGCCCAGCGCCGTGGCGGCAAGGGCAAGTCGGCCACCGGCGTGAAGGACGAGGACTACATCGAGCACCTGTTGGTCGCCAACAGTCACGCCACCCTGCTGCTGTTCTCCAGCAAGGGCAAGGTGTACTGGAAAAAGACCTACGAAATCCCCGAGGCATCTCGCGCTGCCCGTGGTCGTCCGCTGGTCAACCTGCTGCCGCTGGAAGAGGGTGAGCGCATCACCGCCATGCTGCAGGTCGATCTTGAGGCCTTGCAGCAGAACGCCGACCTTGAAGAAGAACTCGAAGACGCCGATGACGCCGTGCTCGAAGGCGAGCTGGTCGAAGTCGAGGAAGTGGACGAGGAAGAAGGCGACACCCCCGAGTGGGCGGCAGAGCCTACTGGCGCCTACATCTTCATGGCCACCGCTTCCGGCACTGTCAAGAAGACGCCGTTGGTCCAGTTTGCCCGTCCTCGCTCCAACGGCCTTATCGCCCTGAAGCTCAAGGAAGGTGACACCCTGATCGCTGCGGCCATCACCGATGGCGCCAAGGAAGTGATGATGTTCTCCGACGCCGGCAAAGTCATCCGCTTTGCCGAAAGCGTGGTGCGCGAAATGGGCCGGACCGCCCGCGGCGTGCGCGGCATGAAGCTGGGCAAGGGGCAGCAGATCATCTCGATGCTGATCCCGGAGTCCGGTGCGCAGATCCTCACCGCGTCCGAGCGTGGCTATGGCAAGCGTACCCCGCTGTCCAAGTTCCCTCGTCGCGGCCGTGGCGGCCAGGGCGTGATCGCCATGGGTACCAAGGGGCGCAATGGGTTGCTGATCGGCGCCATCCAGGTGCAGGAAGGTGAGGAAATCATGCTGATTTCCGATCAGGGCACACTGGTACGTACCCGGGTCGGCGAGGTGTCCAGCCTGAGCCGTAACACTCAGGGCGTGACGCTGATCAAGCTGGCCTCCGACGAGACGCTGGTGGGCCTTGAGCGCATCCAGGAGCCGTCCGAGGAAGAGCTCGATGCGCTCATCGAGCTTGACGAGGAGGGCGTGGAGGCCCAGGCCCCTGACGAGCAAGATGCAGCGGGCGCCGAAGAAGCCCCGCAAGAGTAAGTGCGCTGAACCCGAACGGGGCGACCAAGGTCGCCCCGTTTGACTGATCAAGCCAGGCATTTGGCCTGCAAGGGCCCCAGGCAGGCCTGGGCCACCGAATTACGATGTTGTTCTATTTGGCAGAGCGAGAGTGGATGTGAGCAAACGAGCCTTTAACTTCTGCGCAGGCCCTGCCGCGCTTCCTGATGCCGTGCTGCAGCGCGCCCAGGCCGAGATGCTGGACTGGCACGGCAAGGGCCTGTCGGTCATGGAGATGAGCCATCGCAGCGACGACTACGTGGCCATAGCCGAGAAGGCCGAGCAGGACCTGCGTGACTTGCTGTCCATCCCCTCCAATTACAAGGTGCTGTTCCTGCAGGGCGGCGCCAGCCAGCAATTTGCCGAAATCCCGCTCAACCTGTTGCCTGAAGACGGCACCGCCGACTACATCGAGACCGGTATCTGGTCGAAGAAAGCCATCGAGGAAGCGCGCCGCTTCGGCAACGTCAACGTGGCTGCCAGCGCCAAGCCCTACGACTACCTGGCCATCCCTGGCCAGAACGAATGGAACCTGACCGCCAACGCAGCCTACGTGCACTATGCCTCCAACGAGACCATCGGTGGCCTGCAGTTCGACTGGGTGCCACAGACCGGCGATGTGCCGCTGGTGGTCGACATGTCCTCCGACATTCTCTCGCGCCCCATCGACGTGTCGCAGTTCGGCCTGATCTACGCAGGTGCCCAGAAGAACATCGGCCCCAGCGGGCTGGTGGTGGTCATCGTGCGTGAAGACCTGCTGGGCCATGCCCGCAGCAGCTGCCCGACCATGCTCGACTACAAGGTTTCGGCAGACAATGGCTCGATGTACAACACGCCTGCGACTTATGCCTGGTACCTCTCGGGCCTGGTCTTCGAGTGGTTGAAGGAGCAGGGCGGCGTGGACGCCATGGAGCAGCGCAACCGTGCCAAGAAAGACCTGCTGTACGGGTTCATCGATGCCAGCGCGTTCTACAGCAACCCGATCAGCGTCAATGCCCGGTCGTGGATGAACGTGCCGTTCCGCCTGGCCGACGAGCGTCTGGACAAGGCCTTCCTGGCCGGTGCCGACGCCCGTGGCCTGCTCAACCTCAAGGGGCACCGGTCAGTCGGAGGCATGCGTGCATCCATCTACAATGCCTTGGGTCTGGATGCGGTCGAAGCCCTGGTGGCCTACATGGCTGAATTCGAGAAGGAGCACGGTTGATGTCCGAGCATGAACTGCAGGCGCTGCGTGTGCGCATCGACAGCCTCGACGAAAAGATTCTCGAGCTGATCAGCGAGCGTGCCCGCTGCGCCCAGGAAGTGGCCAAGGTCAAGACGGCGTCGTTGGCCGAGGGCGAGGCGCCGGTGTTCTATCGTCCCGAGCGCGAGGCTGCCGTGCTCAAGCGCGTGATGGAGCGCAACAAGGGCCCGCTGGACAACGAGGAGATGGCGCGGCTGTTCCGCGAGATCATGTCCTCGTGCCTGGCATTGGAAGAGCCGCTCAAGATCGCCTACCTGGGCCCTGAAGGCACCTTTACCCAGGCCGCCGCCATGAAGCATTTCGGTCATGCGGTAGTCAGCCGCCCGATGGCGGCCATCGACGAGGTGTTCCGCGAAGTGGCGGCCGGGGCCGTGAACTTCGGCGTGGTGCCGGTGGAAAACTCCACCGAAGGCGCAGTGAGCCACACCCTGGACAGCTTCCTCGAGCACGACATGGTGATCTGTGGCGAAGTGGAGCTGCGTATTCACCACCATCTGCTGGTGGGCGAGAACACCAAGACCGACAGTATCAGCCGCATCTACTCCCATGCCCAGTCATTGGCCCAGTGCCGTAAGTGGCTCGATGCCCACTACCCCAATGTCGAGCGGGTAGCGGTGTCGAGCAACGCCGAGGCTGCCAAGCGGGTCAAGGGTGAGTGGAACTCGGCGGCCATCGCCGGCGACATGGCGGCCAACCTGTACGGGCTGACCCGCCTTGCCGAGAAAATCGAGGACCGCCCGGACAACGCCACGCGGTTCCTGATGATTGGCAGCCAGGAAGTGCCGCCCACTGGGGACGACAAGACCTCGATCATCGTCTCGATGAGCAACAAGCCCGGTGCCCTGCACGAGCTGTTGGTGCCGTTCCACCAGAACGGCATCGACCTGACCCGCATCGAGACCCGGCCTTCGCGCAGTGGCAAGTGGACGTATGTCTTCTTCATCGACTTCGTCGGTCATCACCGCGATCCGTTGATCAAGGCAGTGCTCGAACAGATCAGCCAGGAGGCGGTGGCGCTGAAAGTGCTGGGGTCTTATCCGAAGGCGGTGCTTTGAAGCGCAACCTTCCGGGCCGATGCATGGCCCCGTAAGCCCTCAAGGACTGCCTCGATTTTCGTACAGGGTTCATACCAGTGGTAAAAGCAGCAAAAACCAAACCCGTCCCGATCATCGACCGCCTGGTGGTGGTCGGTCTCGGTCTGATCGGTGGCTCGTTCGCCAAAGGCCTGCGTGAAAGTGGCCTGTGCCGCGAAGTGGTCGGCGTCGACCTCGATGCGCCTTCGCGCAAGCAGGCCGTTGCCCTGGGCGTGGTCGACCGCTGCGAAGAGGATCTAGCCACGGCCTGCCTTGGCGCCGACGTGATCCAGCTGGCCGTGCCGATCCTGGCCATGGAGAAAGTCCTGGCGCGCCTGGCCCGGCTCGATCTGGGTGAGGCCGTGATCACTGACGTCGGCAGCGCCAAGGGTAACGTCGTGCGCGAAGCGCGTTCGGTCCTTGGCGAGCGCTTGTCGCGCTTCGTGCCTGGCCACCCCATCGCCGGCTCCGAGCAGAGCGGGGTGGAGGCGTCCAACGCCAGCCTGTTCCGTCGGCATAAGGTCATCCTCACGCCGCTGGCCGAAACCGACCCTGCTGCGTTGGCCCTGGTCGATCGCCTGTGGCGTACGCTGGAGGCTGACGTTGAGCATATGCCCGTCGAGCGCCACGACGAAGTGCTGGCTGCGACCAGCCACTTGCCACACCTGCTGGCCTTCGGGCTGGTCGATTCGCTGGCCAAGCGCAATGAAAACCTGGACATCTTCCGGTACGCTGCGGGAGGCTTTCGCGATTTCACGAGAATCGCCGGTAGCGACCCGACCATGTGGCATGACATCTTTCTCGCCAACCGCGACGCTGTCCTGCGCACACTCGATACATATCGCAGTGATCTCGACGCCTTGCGCGACGCGATCGCTGAAGGGGACGGGCACCAGCTGCTGGGTGTTTTCACCCGCGCTCGGTTTGCCCGCGAGCATTTCAGTAAAATCCTGGCCCGCCGGGCCTATGTGGACGCTATGAACGCCAACGATCTGATTTTCCTGGCCCAACCCGGTGGCCGCCTGAACGGGCGAATCCGCGTACCGGGCGACAAGTCGATTTCCCATCGCTCGATCATGCTCGGCTCGCTGGCCGAAGGCACCACCGAGGTCGAGGGTTTCCTCGAAGGTGAAGATGCCCTGGCGACCTTGCAGGCATTTCGCGACATGGGCGTCGTCATCGAAGGTCCCCATCAGGGCCGCGTGACCATCCATGGTGTCGGCCTGCACGGCCTGAAGCCGCCGCCGGGTCCACTGTACGTGGGTAACTCCGGCACCTCGATGCGCCTGCTGTCGGGCCTGCTGGCCGGCCAGTCGTTCGACGTCACCATGACCGGCGACGCCTCGCTTTCCAAGCGCCCGATGAACCGGGTGGCCAACCCGCTGCGCGAAATGGGCGCCGTGGTCGAGACCGGCCCCGAAGGCCGTCCGCCGCTGACCATTCGCGGCGGCAAGCCGCTCAAGGGCCTGACCTACACGCTGCCGATGGCCAGCGCCCAGGTCAAATCCTGCCTGCTGCTGGCCGGCCTGTACGCCGAGGGGCGCACCACCGTCACCGAGCCGGCGCCAACGCGCGACCACACTGAGCGCATGCTGCGCGGTTTCGGATACCACGTGCAGTCCGATGGCCCGGTCGCCTCGTTGCAGTCCGGCGGCAAACTCACCGCCACCCGCATCGAGGTGCCGGCCGATATCTCGTCTGCAGCGTTCTTCCTGGTGGCGGCATCCATTGCCGAGGGGTCGGAACTGGTGCTCGAACATGTCGGCATCAACCCGACCCGTACCGGCGTCATCGACATCCTGCGCTTGATGGGCGGCGACATCACCCTGGAGAACCAGCGTGAGGTGGGCGGTGAGCCGGTGGCGGACCTGCGTGTGCGCGGTGCCAAGCTCAAGGGTATCGAGATCCCGGAGGCGCTCGTGCCACTGGCCATCGACGAATTCCCCGTGCTGTTCGTCGCCGCTGCCTGCGCCGAAGGGCGTACCGTGCTGCGCGGTGCCGAAGAACTGCGCGTGAAAGAGTCCGACCGCATCCAGGTGATGGCCGACGGTCTGCTCACTTTGGGCATCCAGTGTGAGCCCACCCCCGATGGCATCATCATCGACGGCGGGCAACTGGGCGGCGGTGAGGTGCACGGGCACGGTGACCACCGCATCGCGATGGCCTTCAGCGTCGCATCGCTGCGCGCCAGCGCGCCGATTCGTATCCATGACTGCGCCAACGTCGCCACTTCGTTCCCCAACTTCCTGTCGCTGTGCGCTGAGGTTGGCGTCCGCGTGGCCGAAGAGGGCAAGTCGTGAGCGCCTTGACGCCAGTCATTACTATCGACGGGCCCAGTGGTTCCGGCAAGGGGACCGTGGCCGGTCTGATGGCGCGCGAGCTGGGCTGGCGGCTGCTGGATTCGGGCGCGCTGTACCGTCTGCTGGCCTTCAATGCCAGCAACCATGGCGTGGACCTGACCAACGAGGAGTTGCTGACTCAGCTTGCCGCCCATCTGGATGTGCAATTCATTGCCGCCGAGCCCGGTAAACTGCAGCAGATCATTCTCGAGGGTGAGGATGTCAGCAACGTGATTCGCACCGAGACCGTCGGTGCCGGTGCTTCCATGGTTGCTTCGCTGCCTGCGGTGCGCGATGCGCTGCTGGTGCGCCAGCGCGCCTTTCGCGAGGCCCCAGGCCTGATTGCCGATGGCCGTGACATGGGCACGGTGGTGTTTCCGGACGCGCCGCTGAAGGTATTTCTGACCGCCAGTGCCGAGGAACGTGCCCGCCGCCGTTACCTTCAGTTGAAGGGCAAGGGTGAAGATGTTAGTCTGTCGAGTCTGCTGGATGAGATTCGTGCGCGTGACGAGCGCGACACCCAACGTGCAGTGGCCCCGCTCAAACCAGCGGCCGATGCCATTCAGTTGGACTCAACCGAGTTGTCCATCGAGCAGGTGTTGCAACGTATCAGGAGCGAGCTCGCCTTGCGCGATCTCCTCTGATAACCAGGAAGGCAGGCAGGGGCACCAGTCAACGTCCTGCCCGCTTTCCTTTATCTAAACGAAACCCACATTGTCTGGAATGTGGCGATGGGCGTCTGTTTCGCCCGAATCTACAGGAATTAAAATGAGCGAAAGCTTTGCAGAACTCTTTGAAGAAAGCCTGAAAACCCTCAATCTTCAGCCGGGTGCGATCATCACCGGTATCGTTGTCGACATCGACGGCGACTGGGTTACCGTACACGCTGGCCTGAAGTCCGAGGGCGTCATCCCGCTCGAGCAGTTCTACAACGAAGCTGGCGAGCTGACCATCAAGGTCGGTGACGAAGTGCACGTTGCGCTGGACGCGGTCGAAGACGGCTTTGGCGAAACCAAGCTGTCCCGTGAAAAAGCCAAGCGCGCCGAGTGCTGGATTGTTCTGGAAGCAGCTTTCGCCGCCGAAGAAGTGGTCAAGGGCGTTATCAACGGTAAGGTTAAGGGCGGCTTCACTGTCGACGTTAACGGCATCCGTGCGTTCCTGCCGGGCTCCCTGGTTGATGTCCGCCCAGTGCGCGACACCACCCACCTGGAAGGCAAAGAGCTGGAATTCAAGGTCATCAAGCTCGACCAGAAGCGCAACAACGTTGTCGTTTCCCGTCGCAGCGTGCTGGAAGCCGAGAACTCCGCCGAGCGCGAAGCCCTGCTGGAAACCCTGCAGGAAGGCCAGCAAGTCAAAGGTATCGTCAAGAACCTCACCGACTACGGCGCATTCGTGGACCTGGGCGGTATCGACGGCCTGCTGCACATCACCGACATGGCTTGGAAGCGTATCAAGCACCCATCGGAAATCGTTAACGTTGGCGACGAAGTCGACGTACGCGTTCTGAAGTTCGACCGCGAGCGCAACCGCGTTTCGCTGGGTCTGAAGCAGATGGGCGAAGATCCGTGGGTAGCTATTACTGCCCGTTACCCAGAAGGTACTCGCGTACAGGCTCGCGTAACCAACCTGACCGACTACGGCTGCTTCGCTGAGCTGGAAGAAGGCGTTGAAGGTCTGGTACACGTTTCCGAAATGGACTGGACCAACAAGAACATCCACCCGTCGAAAGTCGTTCAGGTTGGCGACGAAGTGGAAGTCATGGTTCTGGACATCGACGAAGAGCGTCGTCGTATCTCCCTGGGCATCAAGCAGTGCAAGTCCAACCCATGGGAAGACTTCTCCGGCCAGTTCAACAAGGGTGACAAGATCACCGGTACCATCAAGTCGATCACCGACTTCGGTATCTTCATTGGTCTGGACGGCGGCATCGACGGCCTGGTTCACCTGTCCGACATTTCCTGGAACGAAACCGGCGAAGAAGCCGTACGTCGTTTCAAGAAGGGCGACGAGCTGGAAACCGTCATCCTGTCGGTCGATCCAGAGCGCGAGCGCATCTCCCTGGGCATCAAGCAGCTGGAAGACGATCCGTTCTCCAACTTCGTTGCTGTCAATGACAAGGGCGCTATCGTCAAGGGCATCGTGAAAGAAGTTGACGCCAAAGGTGCCATCGTCACCCTGGCCGACGACATCGAAGCCACTCTGAAAGCTTCCGAAATCAGCCGTGACCGCGTTGAAGACGCGCGTAACGTTCTGAAGGAAGGCGAAGAGATCGAAGCCAAGATCATCAGCGTTGACCGCAAATCGCGTGTCATCAGCCTGTCGATCAAGTCCAAAGACGACGCTGAAGAGCGTGAAGCCATCCAGAGCCTGAAAAACGCTCCGGAAGCGGCTGCCGATACCACCATGGCTGCGCTGCTGCGCGAAGCAATGGCCAAGCAGAACTGAGTTCTGTTTGATCGGTAAAAAGGGCGACCCTCGGGTCGCCCTTTTTTATGGGCGTCATCTTCGCCTCGTTTAGGGCGTGTCCCTACGTTTTTCGTGGTTGAACTCGCTTGCCTCAACCCGCTAAGGTCCCGACCTTGATTTTCGAGAGACAACCATGGGCTATCTGATCATCGTTGCGCTTATCCAGGCGTTCTCTTTCAGCTTGATAGGCGAGTACCTGGCCGGCCACGTCGACAGCTATTTTGCCGTGCTTGCACGCGTGGTGCTGGCGGGCCTGGTCTTTCTGCCGTTGACCCGATGGCGGCAGGTAGAACCGCGCTTTGTCCGCTCGATGCTGCTGATAGGTGCCTTGCAGTACGGCATCACCTACGTGTGCCTTTACTTGAGCTTTCGCGTGCTCAGCGTACCTGAGGTATTGCTGTTCACCATTCTTACGCCGTTGCACGTGACCCTGATCGAAGATGCCATGAACCGGCGGTTCAACCCATGGGCGCTGCTGGCAGCGCTGGTGGCCGTAGCCGGCGCGGCGGTGATTCGCTTCGACAGCATCAGTGGCGAATTCTTCATGGGCTTCCTGTTGCTACAGCTGGCCAACTTCACGTATGCCGCGGGCCAAGTGTTGTATCGGCATCTGGTTGCCCGTTTTCCCAGTGACCTGCCGCACTATGCGCGGTTCGGCTATTTCTACCTGGGGGCACTGATGGTGGTCCTACCTGCGTTTGTGTTGTTCGGCAACGGCGCACACCTGCCCAGCACGTCGGTGCAGTGGGGCGTGTTGGTGTTTCTAGGGCTGTGCCCCACGGCGCTGGGCCTGTACTGGTGGAACAAGGGTGCTTGCCTGGTATCGGGTGGCACGCTCGCCGTGATGAACAACCTGCACGTGCCGGTGGGGCTGCTGCTCAACCTGCTGATCTGGAACCAGCATGAACCGCTTGGGCGGCTTCTGGCAGGCGGAGCCATCATTCTGGGATCAGTATGGTTGAGTCGTTTCAGTGCACGGGCACAGGCCCCAATGCCCGGCAAAGCCTGACATGCATACCGTTTTCGTGATTGTCGCACCGATCTTTGCGTTGATCATCGTCGGCTACCTGTGCCGCCGTACCCATAAACTGGGCGACAAGGCAGCGGCCGAAATCAACAAGATGGTGGTCTGGCTGTGCCTGCCGGCCTTGCTGTTCAAGGTCACCGCCACGGCCACCTGGGCTGAAATCTGGCACCCTGGGTTCATCGCCGCATTTGGCGCCGGGGCCCTGGCGATGTTTGCGATTACCCTGCTATGGCGGCTGCGCGGCGGCCATGGATTAGTGGCGTCGAGCATCGATGGGCTGAGTGCCGGCTACGCCAACACCGGCTACATCGGCATTCCCTTGTGCTTGCTGCTGTTCGGTCAGCCTGGCTTGCAACCAGCGCTGATTTCATCGTTGATTGTGGTCTGCCTGGTATTTGCCCTGTCGCTGATGCTGATCGAAATCGGCTTGCAGGATGAGCCCGAAGTGGGCCGCGCCGTGGGTCTGGTGCTCAAGGCGTTGGCCAAAAACCCGCTGGTCGTCGCGCCGCTGGCAGGTGCAGCGTGGGCCATGACCGGGCTGGGGCTGGCCGAACCGGTGATGCACTTGCTCGACATGCTCGCATTGGCCACCACGCCCTGTGCATTGGTGTCGCTCGGAGCCTTTCTGGCAGAGAAACAGCCGCGCGCACAGGCCAGCCCCTGGCCGCTGGTGGCGTTGAAATTGATCGGCCAGCCGGCGCTGACCTGGGTGCTGGCGTACAAGGTGTTTCACCTGCCCGACATGTGGGCCGCCTCGGCCGTGCTGCTGGCTGCACTGCCCACCGGTACTGGGCCATTCATGCTGGCGGAGTACTACAACCGGGATGCGGGCTTGATCTCCAGGACCATTCTCTGGTCAACGGTGGTCTCACTGCTGACCTTGACGGCGCTGCTTTACCTTTTGGGGTATGCGCAGTGAATGAGCGGTTCGAACGCTCAGAGATTCCGATCGCGTTCAGCGACATGCTGGCCGGGACCTGAACACTGAGGGTGAGGCGCTGGTCCAGAACGCCTCACCGACACGGCTGCTTGACCGCCGGGTAGGTCGCTAGCGCACCAGCAGCCAGATCAAGGCCACCACGATTACCACGCCAGCCACGATCATCCAGCGCGGCCGGCTGTTTTGCTGTGGCTGCGCCTGGGCGTGGGGCCGGGTGTGCGTCTGCTCCTCGTCAGGTTCAGCGGGTCGCGCCTGCGGGGCAGGGGCATGCGGCGCTGCAAGCGGCACCTCCTCCCCGCGCAACAATCGCACCAGTCGCGGCCAGCCTGCCTGCTCGGCCAGTTGCAACGGCGTTTGACCCAGCGGGTTGAGCGCCGAGGTGTCGGCCCCGTGCTCAAGCAGAGCGCTCACCACCGGGTAGTTGCCCGCCAGCGTTTCGCGGTGCAGCAGCAACCAACCGCCCTCATCGGGATCGGTCACCATGGCAGGATGTTGCACCAGTGCATCGTGCACCTGCGCCACCATGTTCACGGCCATTGGATGGTCAGCCTCTTCCAGCCGCTTGAGCGCTTCGGCGTCAGCAGGAGTATCCAGGGCCCGCGAGAGCAATACCTGAGGTTGCCCTTTGGGTGCCGGTACGAGCGCCACGAACCCGGGCTCACCAAATTCCAGGCCCCACGCCGCATCGTGTTCAGCACGTTCGGTTGCGGGCATCTCGCTGCGCATTGCATCGATGGTGAAGCCTCCATAGACCTCACCGGCAGACACGTACATCCAGTCAGTGAGCGCCGAAAACGGCAGCGTCACACGCTGCGCTGCATCGAAGCCCGTAGCCCATTCCGGTTCGTTGAGCAGTACGCCGCTGATCGAGACGCCGTCGAACGCCACTTCGCTGAGCCACATGTTCTCGACGGTTGGCAGTTCCGGGTCGTTGCCCTGGACCGGGAAAGCCATCTTCACGGCGGCCATTTCCAGGCCCTTGATGATCCGGCGCGCCTCCCAGGAGAGCTCGCGCCAGAAGAACTTGAACGTGGCCTGTGCATTGGCGATGGCGGCTTGAAGGGCAGGGCTGTTGTCGTCGGCCGGGTAGATGATTTGCTCGGTCATGGGGTACATCCGTGTGAGTGCGCGTTGATGACGAAGAGTATCAAGGTCATCTGACCGAAGAGCAGGGAGCTGGTTCGAGAGGCTGGCGAGCCTTGAACACAGCCGCCTGGCTTAAGCCTCGCTCATTTCCTCCAGATGCCGCGGCATCGGCTCCTGCACGGGCGCATTGTGCACGGCCAGGCCTACGCGCATGTCATTGCCACTGGGCTGCTGATACAAACTCAATCCGAACTCCGGCAGCACCGCCAACAGGTAATCGAAGATGTCCCCTTGGATGCGCTCGTACTCGGCCCACACCGTGGTGGTGGTGAAGCAGTAGATTTCCAGCGGCACGCCTTCTGCCGTGGTCTGCATCTGGCGGACCATGCAGGTCATGTTCGCGTGCACGTCGGGATGGTTTCTCAGGTAGGCCAGAGCGAAGGCGCGGAAGGTGCCGATGTTGGTCAGCTTGCGGCGGTTGGCCGAGAGTTCCGCCACCGGCCCCAAGGCTTCGTTCCAGCTTTGCAGCTCCTGACGCTTGCCGGCCAGGTAGTCACCCAGCAGGCGCACCTGGCCCAGGCGCTGTTCCTCTTCTCGGGTCAGAAAACGGACCCCGGCGGCATCGATGAACAGGCTGCGCTTGATGCGCCGGCCGCCTGATTGCTGCATGCCACGGTAGTTGCGGAACGATTCGCTCATCAGGCGCCAGGTGGGGATGGAAACGATGGTCTTGTCGAAGTTCTGTACCTTGACCGTGTGCAGGGTAATGTCCACCACATCGCCATCGGCGCCGACCTGCGGCATTTCGATCCAGTCGCCGACGTGCAACATGTCGTTGCTGGTCAGCTGCACGCTGGCCACGAACGACAAGAGCGTGTCCTTGTACACCAACAGCAGCACGGCCGACATCGCGCCCAGGCCAGACAGCAGCAGCAACGGCGAACGGTCGATCAGGGTAGCGACGATGACGATGGCCGCGAAGATCCACAGCATCATCTTGGCCAGTTGCACATAGCCCTTGATGGAGCGAGTGCGGGCGTGCTCGGTGCGGGCATAGATGTCGAGCAGGGCATCGAGCAGGCACGACAGGGCCATGGTCATGAACAGCAGCGTGAAGGCCAACGCCAGGTTGCCCAGAAAGTGCTGGGCGGTGTCGGACAGCTCCGGCACCAGCTTGAGCCCGAACTGCAGTACCAGCGACGGTGTGGTCTGCGCCAGGCGGTGGAAGACCTTGTTGTGACGCAAGTCGTCGAGCCATTTCAGGGCTGGCTGGCGTGCCAGCAGGCGGGCGCCGTGCAGCACCAGAAAGCGCGCCAGGCGCCCTAGAATCAGCGATATCACCAGCAATACGGCTAGGCCGATGGCGGCGTGCAGCATGGGGTGTTGGTCGAGTGTGCCCCACAGGTCGAGGGAGTCGCGCCAGAAGCGTTGGATGTCCATGGGCTTGCTTACAGTCTTGTTGCCAAACGAAGCGTTATTAGAACGCGGATGGGCAGGCCCATGCCAAAAGAAATTCGGCTAAATCGCTAGAAAACGTTACCCTATGCAGCTGATTTCCGTACTTGCCTGAGGTTACCTCCGTGTTCTCCCAATTCGCCTTGCACGAACGCCTGCTCAAAGCCGTGGCCGAGCTTAAATTCGTCGAGCCTACCCCGGTGCAGGCCGCCGCCATTCCCCTGGCGCTGCAAGGGCGGGACCTGCGTGTCACCGCGCAGACCGGCAGTGGCAAGACGGCAGCGTTCGTTCTGCCGCTGCTCAATCGTCTGGTCGATCTGCGCGAGCGTCGTGTGGAGATTCGCGCGCTGATCCTGCTGCCTACCCGTGAGCTGGCACAGCAGACCCTCAAGCAGGTGCAGCTGTTCTCGCAGTTCACCTACATCAAGTCGGGCCTGGTGACCGGGGGCGAAGACTTCAAGGAACAGGCCGCCATGCTGCGCAAGGTGCCGGACGTGCTGATCGGCACACCGGGCCGTTTGCTTGAGCAGCTCAACGCCGGCAACCTCGACCTGTCCCACGTCCAGGTGCTGATCCTGGACGAAGCCGACCGCATGCTCGACATGGGCTTCGCCGAGGACATGGAGCGCCTGTGCAAGGAATGCGAAAACCGCGAGCAGACCCTGCTGTTCTCGGCCACTACCGGCGGCGCGGCCTTGCGCGACATGATCGGCAAGGTCCTGAAGGACCCTGAGCACCTGATGCTCAACAGCGTGTCACAATTGGCCGAGGGCACTCGCCAACAGATCATCACCGCCGACCATGACCAGCACAAAGAGCAGATCGTGCAATGGCTGCTGGCCAACGAAACCTTCGACAAGGCGATCATCTTCTCCAATACCCGCGCCATGGCTGACCGTATCTACGGTCACCTGGTCGCCAAGGACGTCAAGGCGTTCGTGCTGCATGGCGAGAAGGACCAGAAAGACCGCAAGCTGGCCATCGAGCGCTTCAAGCAGGGCAGCTCCAAGGTGTTGGTCGCCACCGACGTGGCCGCGCGGGGCCTGGACATCGATGGGCTGGACCTGGTCATCAACTTCGACATGCCACGCAGCGGCGATGAATACGTGCACCGGGTGGGCCGTACCGGGCGCGCCGGCGGCGAAGGCTTGGCGATCTCGCTGATCACCCATAACGACTGGAACCTGATGTCCAGCATCGAGCGCTACCTCAAGCAGCAGTTCGAGCGCCGGGTCATCAAGGAAGTCAAGGGCACCTATAGCGGGCCCAAGAAGGTCAAGGCGTCTGGCAAGGCTGCCAGTACCAAAAAGAAGAAGACGGACAAGAAAGGTGGTGACAAGAAGGCCACTGCCAAGCGCAAGCCTACGGCCAAGCCCAAGGCCAACGCACCGTTGACCAGCTCCGATGGGCTCGCACCGTTGAAGAAGCGCAAGCCCTCAGCCGAGTAATACCAGGGGCCTGGGCCAGGGCAGCGCTCAGCGCTGCTCTGGCCTAACGTCCCTGTATCACCCTGCCTTTTTCTCGGCCGCTTTCAATTCCTTGATACGCGTGTCGATCAACTGACACTTGTCCGGCAAGTCCTTGCTGGCGGTTCCCAGCTGCATGCCTTGCAGTTCCTCGTTGATTTCCTTGGCCTTCGCCGGGTTCTGTTCGGTCAGTTGAGCCACCAGCCCAGCCAGTTCCTCGCGCTTTTGCGTCGCTTCTTCCGGCGTGCATGCCCAGGCGGGCAACGCGCTGCACAAGGTAACCAGGCAAGTGATACGCAGCAGTGGTTTCATCCTTTAGCCCTCCGGCGTTGTTGATGGACGGTTGAGGTGCAGCAAACCGATTGGTTCACAGCCTTGGATGAATGGGCAGAAGCTGGCGTGGTTTCTTGCAGCTAATGCACGCGACCTTCAGGCCATTTGCGTGGAACGTGCGAAGATTCGGAAGGTCCCAAGCCTGTGTACATCCTCGACGCACACCAGGAGGTAATCGCATGCGTACTGTCTATAACTGGGACCTGATCGAACGCTTGTTGCATGAAGTACAAAACGGTAGCGGGCAAAACTTCACGCCCCGCCCTTATGCCGAAGCGCATGCCGCTGACCTGGCGGCCAAGGGGGAGCCGGTCGGTGACCTGGATCGCCTCAAAACCCAGGCCTGCGACTATGAGAAGCTGCTTCTGGAGCGAGGCTATATTCAAAGCCGCCCGGAAGAGGAGGGTGGTAACGGCGAAAACTTCGTACTAACCGAGCGAGGGTCGCGCCTGATGAGCCTGATCGACAGCAGCATTCCAGGCTTTGAACACCCGCGGCAAGTGCTGGACGATCAGGAAGATGCGTTGGATGAAAGCACCTTCGAGCACGTCTCGTCCAAGGCGCAGATTGCCGGTGGTGCCATTTAAGGCTGGCCAGTGAGGCATGCGTGAATCGATAATCTCCTGTCCCTCTCTTCAGGTGAATCACTGCGCATGCCTTTGTACCGTCTCGAGGTCCGCCGATGAGCGTGGCCCGCAAGAACCCCGATGCCTTCGCGTTCCAGGTCATGGTGGTGCTCTGCCTGATCTGGGGCAGCCAGCAGGTGCTGATAAAAACGGCCGCCGTGGACATTGCCCCGGTGATGCAGGCAACCCTGCGCAATTGCATCGCTGCGGTGCTGGTCGGGTTGATGGTGCTTTGGCGCGGCGACTGGAAGCAGATGGGGGTGACCTGGCGCGCGGGTGTACTGGCGGGTGGGTTGTTCGGGCTTGAGTTTCTGTTCATTGCCGAAGGGCTCAAGCTGACCACGGCCGCGCACATGTCAGTATTCCTGTACACAGCGCCAATCTTCACTGCCCTTGGCCTGCATTTCATGCTGCCCAGCGAACGGCTGAGGTTGTTGCAGTGGCTGGGTATACTGCTGGCGTTCGTGGGCATTGCAATGGCCTTTGCGGGTGGGACGTCATGGGCCAACATGGACGGGCGCACCTTGCTGGGAGATGCCTTCGGGGTACTGGCCGGCTTGGCGTGGGGCGCGACCACGGTCGTGGTCAGGGGGTCGCGGCTTTCCGAGGCGCCGGCAACCCTTACCCTGTTCTATCAGCTAGCCGTAGGTTTCGTCGGTTTACTGCTCATTGGGCTGATCACGGGGCAGGCCGGCGATGTGGTCATGACGCCGCTGGCGGTTGGGAGCGTGTTGTTTCAGGGCGTAATCGTCTCGTTCATCAGCTACCTGACCTGGTTCTGGCTGTTGCGCAAATACCTGGCATCGAACCTGGCTGTGTTTTCATTCATCACGCCCCTGTTCGGCGTCACCTTCGGGGTGTTGATCCTGGGCGAGCCGCTGACCGTGAATTTCGTGCTTGGCGCTGTGCTGGTGCTCTTGGGGGTGGTTCTGGTAAGTGCCGAGCCCTGGGTACGGCAGCAATTGCGCAAATGGGTCGGATGAGGGGGCAAGCAGTAACATAGGGAAACGATTGGCAGTGCCAGGAAATCCCCCAAACGGCTTGATCAGCGTCACAATCACCCCCATCTGTAAGATCAGATATAGGCGTCAGCCGATACATGCGGCTATGATCTGTGTAAGGCAGCGCCGAACTGATTCGCCGTTAGGCTTACCCGTAAAGGGGGCATTATGAATAAAGCACTGTACAACTGGCTCCACGACCTTGGGGTTGCCTTGGGTTTGATTCCGCCGCCCTTGCAGCCGGTTCCCATACCGACTGACGAAAAGCAGCGCCCTCGCCAGCCACGACGCCGCTGAGCGAGCGAAGCCCGTTCTCCCGTTTTGGGTAGAGCGGCTTTTTTGTTCCGATCAGCGTTTCTGCTCCCGGCACGTCCGCTGCCAGGTTCCGTCTGTTCAGGCGGCTTAATGCCGCCTGATGCAACCCCGCTCCGCCCCCTGTCATGCCTCCCGCTTCATGCGCTCATCCCCGTTCATTGCGACCTGTTTCAGCCAGCTGCGACATTGGGTTAAACATTGCGTTGATGTATTTCGTCAGGATGCAATAATTTCCTGCGGCTACGGCCTCCTATTTGAAAGCGCTCTGCTACATATCAACCTTGCGCCTATTTTTCTCACATTTTCATCCTGCAAGGATCGCCGAAGATGCGCACGAACCTGCCCGTCACCGAGCACGAAAGAACCTTCCCCGGCGATCAGCGCCTGATCTCGACCACCGATCTGGATAGCCGAATCACCTACTGCAACGAAGCGTTCGTGGCCATCAGTGGCTTCACCTATGACGAGTTGGTGGGTCAGCCCCACAATTTGGTACGTCACCCGGATATGCCCGCCGCGGTGTTTGGCCATATGTGGGACACCATCAAGCAGGGCAAGCCCTGGATGGGAATCGTCAAAAACCGGGCAAAGAACGGTGACTATTACTGGGTCAGTGCCTATGTCACGCCCATCTACGAACAAGGCCGCGTCAGTGGTTACGAGTCAGTGCGTTCAGTGCCCAGCCGCGCGCAGATCGCACGTGCCGAGCGCCTGTACGCACGCCTGCGCAGTGACCGCGCACCGTTGCCTTGGGTGGCACGTGTGCGTCAGCGCCTGGGGACTGGCTGGCCGCTTGCCGCCGCCGGGGTGATATCGGCGCTGGCCTATGCCAGCCTGCCGGCCTACGCTGCGCTGGCGGTACTGATGACCAGTCTGCTGCTGGCCTGGTACGTCATCGAACGCCAGCACAGCCAAGCCATCCAGCGCACGCTGGCCGCACACCCCAAGGCTTTCACCAGCCCGCTGGTGGCGCTGACCTATAGCGCCAGCCCCGGGCTGCATGGGCAAATGGACCTGGCCATCCTGAGTGAAGAAGCACGCCTGCAAACGGCCCTGACCCGGCTTGAGGATGCAGGCGTGGGGGTCAAGGACCGGGCGTCACAATCCTCGAAATTGTCAGACACCCAGGCCGCGATGCTTGACCGTCAGCGCAGTGAAACGGATCAATCGGCCACTGCCATCGCCGAGATGGCAGCCACCATCCAGCAGGTCACGCAGAACGTTCAGAACACGGCCCATGCTGCCGGTGACGCCGATCAGCTCGCTCAGCGCGGCAGCGAGCTGGCCCAGCAGAGCCTGCATGCCATGGACAGCATGAGCGAGGCGGTCAGTGACATTGGCCAGGCCGTCAATGCGCTCGCTCAGCAGACCCAGTCCATCGGCAGCGTGGTCGATGTGATCACTGCCATTGCCGAGCAGACCAACCTGCTGGCACTCAACGCTGCTATCGAAGCAGCCCGTGCGGGAGAGCAAGGGCGGGGGTTTGCCGTGGTGGCGGACGAGGTCCGTTCGCTGGCCCAGCGTACCCGCACCTCGACCGAGGAAATTCACCAGATCATCGCCACCCTGCGCGCCGGTGCCGAGCGGGCGGTGAGTTCCGCCGGCCACGGTGAACGCATCGCGCGCGACAGCAGGCAAAGCGTCGAGGCCGTGCAGAACGCGCTGGTCGGCATCGCCCAGGCGGTCAGCAGGATCACAGGCATGAGCCAGCAGATGGCTGCCGCTTCCGAACAGCAAAGCCATGTGGCCGAGGACATCAACCAGCAGATCACGCGCATTGCCCAGTTGTGCGATCAAAGCGCCGGGCAGGCACGGCAAGGCGCGCAAATCAGCCAGGACCTCGAACGCATGGCCGACTACCTCTATGGCTTGGCCGAGCGCTTCAATCGCTGATCGCCAATGCCTGCGTTGGGCGCGCTTTGGCCTGAAGGCGTGCCAGTTGATCTGCGATTGTGTGGCACACTGCGCGGCCAAGGAGACCCCATGTCCAGACCCCGCTGCGAGCGCTGCCTGCGCCCCCTCGACCATTGCCTCTGCGCCTTGATACCTGCGATCAGCAGCAGGACCCGCGTGTTGCTGCTGCAGCACCCAAGCGAGGCGTCTCATGCGCTGAACACGGCTCGCCTGGCAGCGCTTGGCCTGGTCAATGCCCAGTTGCACGTAGGTGAGGTATTCAAGGACCTGGATCAATGGCTGGCAATGCCAGGTTATCGGCCAGTGGTGTTGTTCCCGGGCGCGGACTCACAAGCGCTCGGGCCTTACACGCAGACCGACGGCATGCCGTTGTTGCTGGTCGTGCCGGACGGCACCTGGCGCAAGGCGCGCAAGTTGATGTACCTCAACCCGCTGCTGGCGGCTCTGCCGAAAGTAACCCTAGGGAATGTGACGCCGTCACGCTACCGACTGCGCAAGGCCCCGGAGGCAGGCGCGCTATCGACCATCGAGGCGGTGGTGCAGGCCTTGAACGTGCTCGAGCAACCGGTCAGCTTCGACGCCGTGCTGGCGCCGTTCGAAGGCCTGATCGAAGGGCAGATCCAAGCCATGGGGGCAGGCACCTACCAGCGTAATCATCGCAAGGACACAGGGGCGCCCTGAACGGCGCCCCGGTGCAATCAGCGCATCTCGGGCAGATGGGCTTCGGTGCGCACCTCGGTGGCAGCATAGGCGTCAGGCGGCAGCGAGATGCGCTGCTTGCTCAACAGCTCGCCCATGGTGGCCAGTACCCGGTAGCGGGAATAGGCTTCGGTGTAGCGTACCTCGGTGTAACGACGGTCGGCGTTGTACAGTTCGTTCTCACTGTCGAGCACGTCCAGCAGGGTGCGCTGGCCAAGGCCAAACTGGTCCTGGTAGGCAGCACGCACCCGTTTGGTGGTGTCGGCGTATTCGCGCGCGGTAGGCAACTGCTTGCTGGCGTTGTTCAAGGCGTTCCAGGCCAGGCTCAGGTTTTCGGTCAGCTCGCGCAGTGCATTGTTGCGAATGTCCATAGCCTGGTTGATCTTGTGCGCATCGGAGTTCAGGCGTGCCTTGTCGCTGCCACCGCGGAACAGGTTGTAGTTCATCTCTACGCCTGCCTGCCAGTCGTTGTTGCTGTGGCCTTTTTCACCGCCGGTGTTGTTGTTGGCACCGGTGGCCAGAATGGCATCAAAGCGCGGGTAGAAGGTCGACTTGGCAACCTTGTACTGCTCTTCGGCAGCGTTAACGTCTGCCTGGGCCGACTTGAGGTAGGGGTTGTTCTGGCGCATGCCTTCGCGTGCTTCTTCCAGCGTTGCAGGCATCTGCACGGCAACCGCTTGCGGGTCTTCCAGCTCATCCGGCACACGGCCTACGACGCTGAAGAAGTTGGCCTCGGCATCGGCCAGGTCGACCTCTGCGGTATCCAGGTTGTTTTCCGCCAGGGCGCGACGGGCACGGGACTGGTCCAGGTCAGCCGTGCTGCCTACGCCCCGTTCGTTGCGCAGGCCGATCTGGTCGTTCACTCGCAGGTGGGCTTGCAGGTTGTTCTTGGCAAGGCTCACCAGTTCGCGGCGCTTGAGCACTTCCAGGTAGACCTCGATGGCGCGCAAGGCAACGTCCTGAGCCACCGCCTGGGTGTAGTACGCACGGGAAGTGGAGACCGCTTGGGTGCGGCCCACTTCGCTGGAGGTGTTGAACCCATCGAAGATCATCTGCCGCAGGCGCAGGTCGGCCTGGGAGTAGTTGAGGGTTTCTTTGTTATGACGGCCTTCTGCGCGCGTATTGGCGTTGTCAGAGCGCTGACGGCCGTAGCCCGCCACCAAGTCGACGGACGGGTAGTAGCCCCCACGGGCGAACTTCACATCTTCATCAGCAGACAACTTGCTGTTGCGGTTCGAGCTGACCTGGGGGTGGTAATCCACGGCGCTTTGGACAGCTTCGGTGATCGACATCGCCTGCACGTGGGCACTTGCCAGAGCCAACAGCAACGCGCTGGTGATGGGGTTCAAAAGACGCATGGGTACCTCTCCCTGATCCTGGTTTTTCCTGCAGATCGCCAAAAAAATGACTATATTTTGATGCCGTATAGTGTTGCAGGTTTTTTAGCCCACAGCTAAGTACATTCACTGGAATGAGTAAGAAGATTTATTCATATCAACGTGCCATGTTCGACATTAATTGTCTAACGATTAGTAGGGTTGCTGCTGAATCAGGCGCCACTCGGCGCCGTCCAGATGGCGCTGGACGTGGGCTACAGGCAGTTCCAGAACGGATTTAGATAAAAAACCAGCACGGAAGGCCAAATTGATATTTGGCGACAAATTATTGTCACTTACGCGGTGTATAGGTTTTTTGTCGAAGAATGTAGACAGTGACGCCCACCGCACTGGCCAGCATGAACAGCCGTGCCCAAGGAAACGCAACCAGGTAGCAGGAAACGGCGATACTCAACCACATCAGGCCTAGGGCATAAGCCTTGGCTTTGAGCGGCATCCCCTCGCCCCCGAGATAGCCCCTGATCCAGGGCCCCAGGCGAGGGTGGTTGACCAACCAGTTGTGAAAGCGCGGCGAGCTGCGGGCAAAACACGCCGCTGCCAGCAGGAGAAACGGCGTGGTCGGCAGTACCGGCAGGAAGACGCCGACCACGCCCAGCGCCACGCTCAGCCAGCCGATGGCCAGCAACAGGTAGCGCATGCCGGCTTAGTGGTGACGGGGCTTGAGCAGTGCCGGTTTCTCTTCCGGAGCATGCAGCAGCAGGAACAGCGCGGTCAGGGCCTCGGGAATCTGCACGATCATGTCGTCCTGGAGGCTGGCATTACTGGCGATGTCGGCAAATTCAGGCTGCTCGTCGAACAGGCCAGAACCGACCATGATCGGTAGCAGCATCTCGCTCACTTCTTCCTCGGCGTTCTCGAACCAGGCTTCCTCACGCAGGAAAACCCCTTCCATGAAGCCGATGCACCAGCCGCGCAGGTCGGAGTCGTCTGGGTCATCGCCCAGATCCAGGTCGCACGGCAGTTCGAACTCGTCATCGCTGGCCAACTGGCGCGCGATATGGCCTTTGAGGGCAACCAGGGTGGCTTCGATCTCCACGCGCTGGGCCTCGCTGGCGTAGTGCGGTTCTTCGGCGAACAAGGCGTCGATCCATTCGCGCTCGGGCACCTCCTCGGCGTTGATCGACAAGGCAGTGAGGTAGCCGTGGGCGGCGACATAGTCCAGCGCTTCTTCGTGCAGCTCATCGGCGTCGAGGAAGGCTTGCAGGCGGGTCAGTTGCTCGGCGAAGGACATTACGGGGCTACCTTGGGAATAAACGATACCGAATTCTAGCACCTTGCAGCGTCAGCGGGGCAAAGACACGCCCATCGCAACGGTGCCAGTGCAGGGGGTGGGTGCGGTATACTTGGCGGTTTCCAGCCAAAGGCCCACCGTTGTCGGGCCCTTGGCAAAAACCGCTTACGCATTCGGCGTGTGCGGCGCGGGTTTTTCGTCCAGCCTGTAGCGGGGTGGTACGGCGTTTTTGGAGTTGCACATGCTCGAACAGGCTCAGCGCGTTCTCAAGGACATCTTCGGTTACGACAGCTTCCGAGGGCGCCAGGCAGCGATCATCGAATGCGTAGCCAATGGTGGCGATGCCCTGGTGCTGATGCCCACAGGTGGCGGCAAGTCGCTGTGTTTCCAGGTGCCGGGGTTGCTGCGCCCAGGCTTGACCGTGGTAGTGTCGCCGTTGATCGCACTGATGGACGACCAGGTCGCCACGCTCGATGAACTGGGGGTGTCGGCCGCTGCGCTGAACTCCACGCTCAACGCCGAGCAGCAACGTGAGCTGGCCGGGCGCCTGCGCCGCGGCGAGGTGAAGATGCTCTACCTGGCGCCAGAGCGCCTAGTGCAACCGCGCATGCTCGATTTTCTGCGCGACCTGGACATTTCCCTGTTCGCCATCGACGAAGCCCACTGCGTATCCCAGTGGGGCCACGATTTTCGCCCCGAATACTTGCAACTGGGCCAACTGGCCGAGCTGTTCCCCCATGTACCCCGCATCGCGCTCACCGCGACTGCGGACATGCGTACCCGGGAAGAAATCGTCCAGCGTCTGCACCTGCAGGGGGCCGAGCGCTTCCTGTCGAGCTTCGACCGGCCGAACATCTTCTACCGCATCGTCCCCAAGGAAGCGCCCCGCAAGCAGCTCATGGCATTTCTCGGCGAACGCCGTGGAAACGCAGGTATCGTCTATTGCCTGTCGCGCAAGAAAGTCGACGAAACCGCTGCCTTCCTCTGCGACCAAGGCTTCCCGGCGCTGCCATACCACGCCGGTCTGCCGGCTGAAACGCGCTCGGCCAACCAGCATCGGTTCCTCAACGAAGAAGGGCTGATCATGGTCGCGACCATCGCCTTTGGCATGGGCATCGACAAGCCCAACGTGCGTTTCGTCGCGCACTTGGACCTGCCAAAGTCGCTGGAAGCCTACTACCAGGAAACCGGTCGCGCCGGTCGTGACGGCCTGCCTTCGGACGCCTGGATGGCGTACGGCTTGCAGGACATGGTCATGCTCAAGCAAATGCTGCAGAACTCCGAAGGTGACGAGCGCCACAAGCGCATCGAGCAGCACAAACTCGACGCGATGCTTGCCTTGTGCGAGGAGACACGTTGCCGACGCCAGACCTTGCTGGCGTACTTCGATGAGACGCTGGAACAGCCCTGCGGGCACTGCGACAACTGTGTCGACAATGTGCAGACGTGGGATGCCACCGAGCCTGCCCGTCAGGCGTTGTCAGCGGTATTTCGTACCGGCCAGCGTTATGGCGTGGGGCATTTGGTGGACGTGCTGCTGGGCAAGCAGACCGAGAAAGTGACCAATTTCGGACATGACAAACTGTCGGTGTTCGGCGTCGGCAAGGCGCTGGCCGAGGCCGATTGGCGCTCCCTGTTCCGCCAACTGGTGGCCCGTGGCCTGGTGGATATCGACCTGGAAGGCTACGGCGGCCTGCGCCTATCGGACAGCTGCCGGCCGCTGTTGCGGGGCGAGGTCACGTTGCAACTGCGCCGTGACCTGAAGCCGCAGACCGTGGCCAAGGCATCGTCTTCTGGCGGCGGCAGCCCGGCCAGCCAGTTGGTGCGCGCAGAAGAACGCGAATTGTGGGAAGCGCTGCGCACCTTGCGCCGCAAGCTTGCCGAAGAGCACCGCGTCCCGCCTTACGTCATCTTCCCGGACTCCACCTTGCTCGAGATGCTGCGCAGCCAGCCGGTGACCCTGAGCGACATGGCGCAGGTCAGCGGTGTTGGCGCCCGCAAGCTGGAACGCTACGGGCAGGCTTTCCTGGAAGTGCTCAATGGCAGTGGCGGTACCCCTGAGGCGCCGAAGGTGGTACTGGACTTGCGTCATGAGTTGGTCAGCCTGGCCCGCGCCGGCATGACGCCGGCGCAGATCGCCGGCCAGCTCGACTGCACGGAAAAGAATGTCTACAGCCTGCTGGCCGAGGCGTTGGGGCGTCAGGAGCTTAACCTCGAACAGGCGCTGGACCTGCCGGAAGATCTTCTGTCGGAGATCCAGGATGCCTTCCTCGACGGCGAAGGCGAATTGCCACCCGTTTCCACCATTGCGCCGTTGTTCGGATCACGTGTGCCAGACGGCGTCTTGCACTGCGTGCGCGCCGCCTTGGCGGCAGAGTTCGAGCTGTAACGATGCACGCTGCCTTGCCCCAAGCGGTTTGCTGATCCGTGTCATGCCAGCGCATGTTTCCCCTGCAGCAGCGCGACCGGACGGCTTGCCTCGTCGCGCCGCGCATGATTAGCTGCCTAACAATTAGAACTGTTCAACGAGTCGCTTTATGCCCCTGACCGACAATCAACACCGCTTCGGCATGCAGCTTGCCCAGATGTCCCGTGGTTGGCGTGCCGAGCTTGATCGCCGCCTGGCCGGCCTCAATCTGTCGCAGGCGCGGTGGCTGGTGCTGCTGCACCTGGCGCGGTTCGAGGAGGCGCCCACCCAGCGCGAACTGGCCCAGAGCGTCGGCGTCGAGGGCCCGACCCTGGCGCGGTTGCTCGACAGCCTCGAAGGGCAGGGGCTGGTGCGCCGCCAGGCCGTTGTCGAAGACCGGCGGGCCAAGAAGATTGTGCTGTGCCCCCCGGCCAAGCCCCTGATCGAGCAGATCGAGACCATCGCCAATCAGCTACGCATCGAGCTTTTCACAGGTGTCGACGAAGCAGACCTTGAGGTCTGCATGCGGGTCCATGCCAAGATTCTGGGCAACCTCGAAAAGCCCTGATCCATCGATTGCGAGGGGTATCACATGACCGAGCCAAAGCCTGAAATCATCATCACCTATTGCACCCAGTGCCAGTGGCTGTTGCGTGCCGGCTGGCTGGCCCAAGAGCTACTCAGTACGTTTGGCCAGGACCTGGGGCAGGTGGCCTTGCAGCCCGCCAGCGGCGGCGTCTTTCGCATCACGTGCGATGGCGTGCAGGTGTGGGAGCGCAAGGCCGATGGCGGCTTCCCCGAAGCGAAGGTGCTCAAGCAGCGCATACGCGATCAGATCGATCCACAGCGCGACCTGGGTCACAACGATCGCTGACCGCCCTGGCCGTGTCGATACCGCGGGCAGTCTGGCCCTTTGGCGTCAGAGGCGCACCTTGCCCAGTAGCACGTCCCTGAACATCGCAAAATCCCCCAGCAGGCTGTAGAAGGGATAGGTAAAGGTCGCTGGCCGATTCTTCTCGAAAAAGAAATGACCTGCCCAGGCCAGGCCGTAGCCGACCACGGGCACGGCGAGCAGCAGCATCCACTTGCCGCTACCAATGGCATAGGCCAGCAGGGCAATGACCAGGCTGGTGCCCACGAAGTGCAGACGACGGCACGTGGGGTTGCTGTGCTCACTGAGGTAGTAGGGATAGAACTCGGCGAAGGTTCGGAATTGCGCTGTGCGGTCCATGACACTGCTCCGGAAGGTTGACTGGCGAATGATAGACACGGCGTGGAGCCTGATTCGAGTCTAGAGTCACTGACGAGGCGTACCAGTGACAATAGGCGCCAATTGAGTATCCTTGGGGTTCACCGCAGGAGCGGTCAGCATAAGAAGCGTGCCATGAGCGAAAGAACCACCTCCGCCAGCTGGGCATCTGGGATCGTCAAGGCGCTGGAGCTCGAAGGGCTCGATTGCCAGGCCATGTTCAAGCAGCTGGGGCTGGACTTCGCTGCTCTCGATGATCCGGATGCGCGCTTCCCGCAGGACGCCATGACCCGGCTCTGGCAACTGGCGGTGGAGCTGTCGGGCAATGAAGCAATAGGCCTGAACATGGCGCGCGTGGTCAGGCCTGCATCCTTTCATGTGGTGGGCTACGCGCTGATGTCCAGCCGTACCCTGGCCGAAGGCTTCGCACGGCTGGTGCGCTATCAGCGCATCATTGCCGAAAGTTCTGACTTGAGCTTCATCCTCACCCCTGAAGGCTATTCGCTGATCCTGACCGTGCACGGCGACCACTTGCCGCCCACCCGGCACAGTGCCGAGGCGTCGCTGGCCTGTGCGCTGTCCTTGTGCAAATGGCTTAGCGGCCGGCCAGTGCAGCCGCGGCGGGTACTGATACAGGGGCCACCGCCCAAGCACCTGGAACCCTACAAGGTAGCCTTTCATTCCCCGTTGATCTTCAATGCCCCCCACGATGCTCTGGTGTTCGAGCGGGCTGACATGGAGGCACCCCTGCCCACGGCCAACGAAGCCATGGCCGTGTTGCACGATCGGTTCGCCGGTGAGTACCTGGCACGTTTCTCGGAGAGCCGGGTGACCCATCGGGTGCGTCAGGTGCTGTGCCGCATCCTGCCCCAGGGCGAGCCCAAGCGTGAAACCCTGGCACAGGCACTGCACCTGTCCCAGCGCACCTTGCAGCGCCGGCTGCAAGACGAGGGCACCAGCTTCCAGGCGTTACTTGACGATACCCGGCGCGAATTGGCCGAACAGTACCTGGCCCAGCCCACCATGACCTTGCTGGAAACTGCCTACCTGCTTGGCTTCGCCGACCCTAGCAACTTCTATCGGGCCTTTCGCCGTTGGTTTGGCGTCACGCCCAGCGAGTACCGGGCACGCCTGGGCACCGATCTCGACGCCGTCAGTGACGCCAGAAAGCCGGCATGCACAACACCAGCACGGTGATGATTTCCAGCCGGCCCAGCAGCATGCCGCCGGCCAGGATCCACTTCGCAGCGTCGGGCAGTTTGGCGTAGTTGCCGGACGGCCCGATCACTTCGCCAAGGCCGGGGCCCACACCGGACACCGTCCCGGCCGCGCCGGTCAGGGCGGTCATCCAGTCGACCCCCAGCAATGACAGCAGCAATGCCATCACGCAGATGGTGATGGCGAAGAAGAAGGAAAACGTGAGGATGGAGCGTACGATTTCTTCGTCGAGGCGATGCCCGTTGTACTTCTGCTTGATCACCGCCCGGGGGTGTATCAACTGGTTGAGGTTAGCCTTGAGCAGGATGTAGGCCACCTGGAACCGGAATATCTTGATGCCGCCGGCCGTCGAGCCGGAGCACCCGCCCACGAATCCCAGGTAGAAGAACAGCATCAACGAAAAATTGCCCCACAGGCTGTAGTCACCCAACGCAAACCCTGTGGTGGTCACGACCGAGGTCACGTTCAGTGCGACGTGACGCAAGGCATCGAGCCAGTGCAGGTTGGTGGTGTACCAGTACCAGGTGCCCAGTATCACCCAGGTCGCGACCAGCATGCCCAGCAAGCCTTGCACCTGTTGATCACGTATCAGGGCCCCGCGGTTGCCGCGCAACGTGGCCACGTACAAGGTGAACGGCAGGCTGCCGAGGATCATCACCACCACGGCCACCCAGTGCACGGCGGGCATGTCCCATTTGGCCAGGGACTGGTCGGACGTTGAAAAACCGCCGGTGGAGATCGCCGACATGGCGTGGTTGATCGCATCGAACGGGCTCATGCCGGCCCACCAGAACGCCAGGGCACCGAAAATGGAAAACCCGACATAGACCCCGACGATGGACTTGGCGACCATGTGCGAGCGCGGCATCACCTTCTCGGAGCGGTCCGAGGATTCGGTCTGGAACAGCCTCATGCCGCCGATGCGCAACAGGGGAAGAATGGCCACCGCCATGGCGATGAAGCCGATGCCGCCCAGCCAGTGCAGCATCGAGCGCCACATCAGGATGCCGGGCGACATGCTGTCCAGGCCGCTGAGTACGGTAGCGCCAGTGGCGGTGATGCCCGACATGCTTTCGAAAAACGCATCGGTGTAGCTGATGTGCTGCGTAAGCAGAAAGGGCAGGGCAGCGAATACGCACACCACCACCCAGGAACACACCGTCAGCAGGTACATGTCACGCGGACGCAAATGCACGTGCTCCGGCCTGCCGGGCACTACCAGCAGCAGGCCCGCCACGAAGGTGATCAGGCTCGACCAGAGAAAGGACGGCAGGTCGCTGGTGCGTTCGAAAATCACCAAGGTAGCCATGGGGACAGCCATGCCCACGGCGAGGGTGATGAGGAAGATGCCGATGATGAAACCAATGATCCTTAAGGTCGGCAACGCCATGTGTTCTGCTCGGGCTCGAAACGGAAGGGCGCCATTCTACCTGTGGGGCGCAAAGGCTCAAGGCCAAGCTGCATCTTCATGCTGCAGGTCTCCGACGAGGTCGGGCTTGCAGCCTGGGGCCGGGCCCTTGAGAATGGCCGCACATTCATGTTCCAGGAGGGTAGCCGATGGAGGCTCTCGACGCATTGCTCAACCGGGTTTCGGTCCCGCGCCTGACCGACCCTGCGCCCAACGATGCCCAGCGTGAGGCCTTGTTTCAGGCTGCGCTGCGCGCCCCGGACCACGGTCAGCTACGCCCGTGGCGCTTTCTGACCATCGAAGGCCAAGCACGCGAGCGGTTGGGTGAACTGTTCGCCAGCGCGGTTCAGAAGCGCGGTGATGCCAGTGAGACGGCATTGAGCAAGGCCCGCGCCATGCCGCTACGCGCGCCCTTGCTGATCGTGGTCATTGCCCATTTGCACAAGCAGCACCCCAAGGTCCCAGTGCTCGAGCAGCAACTGGCAGCAGGATGCGCCGCCCACGGCATACTGATTGCCGCGCACGCCCAGGGCGTGGGTGCCGTATGGCGTACCGGAGACCTGGCCTTCGATGCCCATGTTCATGAAGGCCTGGGCTTGGCAGAAAACGAGGAGCTGCTTGGCTTCCTGTATGTGGGTACGCCCATGACCGAGCCTCGCACGGCGCCTGTGCTCGCCACTGCCGACTTCGTCAGCGCCTGGGGCGACTGACCGCCCAGCCCGCCGCGTTTGACCCAAGCCGCTGGCCTTGGCGCAGGCCTGCGTGGTGGCGCTAGCTGCCAGGTGCTTCTGCCACCGGCAGCGCCAGGGTTGCGACAAAACCGCCTTGTGGATGGTTGGCCAGTATCAGTCGGCCGCCGTGGCGCTCTGCCGCCTTGCGTGCAATCGCCAGCCCAAGGCCGTGTCCAGGGGCTTTTTGCCCCGGCGCCCGGAAAAACGGCTCGCCCAGCTGGGCCAGGTGCTCAGCTGCCACGCCGGGGCCTCGGTCACGTACGCAGACCCTGAGCACGTCGTCCTCGCGCCAGGCGCTCAGCTCCACGGGTTGACCCGCGGGGGTAAAGCGCAGTGCATTGCGCAGCAGGTTGTCCACCGCACGCTCGATCAGGGTCGGCCAACCTTGCAAGGTCAACCCGGGTTGCGCTTCGAGGCGCACGTCATGCTCGGGTGCCGTCAGTTGCGCGTCCTTGCGCACGCTGCCCAGTAGCGCGTTGAGATCGACCGTTTCGGCATGGGCCTGGTCGGCATCCACGCGCGCCAGGGTCAAAATCTCACTGATCAGGTCTTCCAGCCGGTCGCATTCGCGGGTCAGGCGCGGCCACAAGGCCTGGCGTTGCTGCGGCTCGGCACGTTCGGCCAGGGCCAGGGCGATGCGCAGACGGGCCAGCGGAGAGCGCAGCTCGTGGGACACATCGCGCAGCAACTGGCGCTGGCTGGCGATGGTGCTCTGCAAGCGAGCACCCATCTTGTTGAAATCCTTGGCCAGGACGCCGAATTCGTCGCGCCTGCCGGCCAGTTGCGCCAGGCTGTTCTGCTGGTAGGTACTCTGCCCCAGGTCGTGCACCGCGCCACGCAAGCGGCTCAGGGGGCGGGTAATGGACAGTGTGACGAACAGGCTGAACAGGGTCAGCACCACCAGGGCGATGCCCAGTGCGCTCAGCGGCCAGAGCAGGCTCTCGCGGTGCCAGGCATCGAGGGCAGGGTGAGGGATGCGGTAGATCAGCAGGTAGGACGCCTTGCTCTCGGGGCTGGTGTATTCCTCGGTCAGGCGGCGCCACGGCAGGCGCCGCTCATCGTTGTGCTGCCTGGCTTCGAGTGCAGCCGCGCGCCGGGGAAAGGTGCCTGGCACCACGGCGTCGCCGCTGTCGTCCAGCACTTGCACGTCGATCTTGTAGCGCGCCTTGCGCTTTTCGAGAAAATGCTGCGCTGCGTCCGGGCCTTCCTGTTCGTAGTGCCTGGCCCATTGGCTGGCCAACGTGTTCAGCCCCGGGTGACGGCTTAGAATCCAGGCGTCCTGGTTGAGCGTGTGCGCCAGCAATATCGACAGCCCAGCTACCAGGGCGATGGCGAGCCAGAAGCTGGCCAGGATGCGCCAGAACAGTGAACGCACGTAGACCTCCCCAAACGATGAAAGCCCGCCGTGCACCAGGCGAACCTGGCGCACAGCGGGCGCTGACAGTGGAGCTTACTGGGACTTGCCGGCTTTTTCAGCTTTCCAGGCCTGGAACTCCTGCCACTCCGCTTTCTTGGCGGCGCGTTCCTTTTGCAGTTCGTCGAACTTCTTTTGCTGGTCTGGCTTGAGCAGGTTGCGTACCGCAGCGTCGGTCTTGTCGCGGCTGGCCTGCATCTCTTCTTTCATGGCTTTCTGATCGGCCGCCGGCAGCTTGCCAAGGTAACGCTCGGTGATGTCGTGGCGCTGCTTCATCTGATCGCCCATCAGCTTGCCGATCTGGTCGCGCTGTTCGCGGCTCAGGTCCAGTTCGTGGAAGGCCGGGCCGCCGCGATGATGCGGGCCATCATGGCGCGGGCCGCCGTCGGGCATGGCCATGGCAACGGTGGGCAGTGCGGCGGCGAACAGCAGGGCGGTAAGGGTCTTGCGCATGGTGTCTCTCCTGTCATGGGCCGGCGATCACCGGATGAGCACAGTCTAGGGAGATGATCGTCAAGCGCGGTCAGGGCACGGTAAAGGGAACGTAAAGGCCAGTTCCCTTTCCTGGCATCAGACTGACGCAAGTACTACAGGCAGTAGTAGTAGCCGCGGCTGCGCAAGGCGATGATGCGGGGGCGGCCGTCGGCGTGCGGGCCGATCTTCTTGCGCAGGTTGCTCACGTGCATGTCCAGGCTGCGGTCGTAGAGCGTCAGCCGGCGACCAAGGCCGATCTGCGCCAGCGCCTGTTTGTCCAGAGGCTCGCCCGGTTGGCGCAGCAATGCTTCAAGAATGCGGCTCTCGGACAGGGTCAGGGTCAGCTCGCGACCGTCGATGCTGGCCACCCCGCGGGCAGGGCTGTAGACCAGGTCGCCCAATTCCAGCTGGCTGGTGGCCGGGGCTGGATGGCTGCGGCGCAACACGGCGCGCAGCCGCGCAGTCAGCTCGCGTGGGTCGCACGGCTTTGCCAGGTAGTCGTCGGCGCCCAGTTCAAGGCCCAGGATGCGGTCCAGCGGCTCGCCGCGGGCCGACAGCATCACCACGGGCAGGTCGGCATGCTCGCTGCGCAGGCGCTTGAGCAGTTCAAGACCGCTACCGTCGGGCAGCATCACATCCAGTACCACGGCCGCTGGCGCACGTTCGGCCAACGCCTGGCGTGCAGCCTGGCCATCGTGGCAGGCCCGCACAGTGAACCCTTCCTGGGTCAGCCAGCTGCTGAGCAGCTCGCACAGCTCCTGGTCGTCATCAATCAGTAACAGCTCGCTCATGACTCACTCAATTCAACCATTGACGGCGACGCGTTGGTCCGCCAGCCGGAAAGATACCCCAGTCTTGAGGTCAGCTGCCAACTGGCGATGCCAAGCACGCCTTCTAGGCGAGGTGTTTCAAGGCAGCACTTGCTTGAAGGGCTTGACCACGACCTGGTCGTAGACGCCGGCAGCGATGTAGGGATCGGCATCGGCCCAGGCTTGGGCGGCGGTCAGGGAATCGAACTCGGCCACGATCAGGCTGCCGCTGAAGCCTGCCTCGCCTGGGTCGTTGCTGTCGATGGCCGGGTGCGGGCCGGCCAGTACCACCCGGCCTTCTGCCTTGAGCTGCTGAAGGCGCTCGATGTGGGCCGGGCGCGCAGCCAGGCGTTTTTCCAGGGAGTTAGCGACGTCGCTGGCAATGATGGCGTAGAGCATGTCAGTCCTTGGGTTTGGAGGCAGAGGAGGTATCTTGCAGGTGGCGCGACAGGTACAGCCCTTGTGCCACCAGGAACAGCACGGTCATGCCCAGGCTGCCGAACACCTTGAAGTCGACCCAGAACGCTGGGAAGGTGAAGGCGACGAACAGGTTGGCGGCGCCGCAGAACAGAAAGAACGCGATCCAGGCGAGGTTCAGGCGGGCCCAGATGGCATCGGGCAAGGTCAGCGCATGGCCCATGATGCGCTTGATCAGTACCCGGTCGCCGATGAAGTGGCTACCGGCGAAGGCCAGGGCGAACAGCCAGTTCACCACCGGCGCCTTCCACTTGAGGAAGGTTTCGCTGTGAAAGGCCAGGGTCAGGCCGCCAAACACCAGGCAGGCGACCAGCGTCAGCCACTGGCCTTTCTCGAGCTTGCGCTGGCGCAGGAATAACGCGCCGTACACCACCAGCGAGCTGATGATCAGCATGGCAGTGGCACTGTAGATACCACCGAATTCGAAGCTGTGCCCGGCCAGCTCGACGGGCCGTGGGTCCAGTTTGTAGACGATGAAGAACAGCAGCAGCGGGATGAAATCGATGAATTGTTTCACAATGGCAGCCAGAACCGGGATGTGACGGCATAATAACAAACATCGAATCCAGCGAAAGCGCTACTCCATGAATGTTGATCTGCACTGTCACAGCACGGCCTCCGACGGCGCCCTGTCGCCTTCGGCCCTGGTCGCCCGGGCCTTCGAGCATGGGGTGCGTACGCTGGCGCTCACCGACCACGATACCCTCGAAGGCCTGGCCGAAGCCCGCCAGGCCTGCCGCGAGCACGGCATGCAATGGGTCAGCGGCGTCGAGCTGTCCTGTACCTGGGGCGGCGCAACCATCCACATACTCGGTTACAACTTCCCCGTAGATGCACCGCCCTTGCTGGCGGCGATCGAGGCCCTGCACCGTGGCCGCTGGTTGCGTGCCGAGGAAATCGACAAGCGCCTGGCAGCCAAGGGCATGCCAGGGACGCTGGCAGGTGCCCGGCAAATCCAGCAGGCGCTCGGTGACAGTGGCAATGCCCCGGCCCGGCCACATTTTGCCGACTACCTGGTGCATGCCGGCCACGTCAAAGACCGGGGCGAGGCCTTCCGCAAATGGCTCGGTGCCGGCAAGCTCGGTGACGTCAAGCAACATTGGCCATCGTTGGAGGAAACCGTTGCCACCCTGCGCCAGTCCAACGCATGGGTGAGCCTGGCGCATCCCATGCATTACGAGCTGACGCGCAGCAAGCGCAGGCGGCTGATTGCCGACTATATTCAGGCAGGCGGGCAGGCGCTTGAAGTGGTCAATGGGATGATGCCGGCCGAGCAGGTGGGCACCCTGTCCATCCTCACCCGTGAGTTCGGGCTGCTGGCAAGTGCTGGCAGTGACTTCCACGGCCCCGGCACCTGGGGCGAAATCGGTGCCTATCGGCCTTTGCCCGAGGACCTGCCACCTGTGTGGCACCGTTTCAGCCATGAACAGCCATTGCCGGTTTGAACAGGACGACGACGTGAGCCAATTTTTCCAGATTCACCCGGAAAACCCACAGCCGCGACTGATACGCCAGGCGGTCGAGATCATCCGCAAGGGTGGGGTAGTGGTCTACCCCACCGACTCGGCCTATGCGCTGGGTTGCCAGATCGGTGACAAGTCGGCCATCGAGCGGGTGCGCCGTTTGCGCGGGCTGGACAAGACCCACAATTTCACCCTGATGTGCTGCGACATGTCCCAGTTGGGCTTGTACGCCAAGGTCGATACGGGCACCTTCCGCCTGCTCAAGGCCCATGTGCCGGGGCCCTACACCTTCATTCTCAACGGCACGCGCGAAGTGCCGCGCCTGTTGTTGCATGAAAAACGCCGCACCATCGGCCTGCGCGTGCCGGACCATGCCATTACCCTGGCACTGCTTGCCGAGCTGGGTGAGCCCTTGATGAGCGTGAGCCTGATCCTGCCCGGCGACGCCGAACCCATGACCGACCCCTACGAAATTCGCCAGCGTCTGGAGCACCATGTCGACCTGGTCATCGATGGCGGCTACGGTGACCTCAAGGCGTCGACCATCATCGACCTGTCAGGCGATGAACCCGAACTGATTCGCGAAGGCTGCGGCGACCCTACTCCGTTCATGGTCAACGCGTGACCGCCGAGCCGTTCGCCCAGGCAGCGGCCGAGCCGGCCGAGCTGCCAGGCCAGTTGCAGCTCGCGCTGGTCTACGGCGAGGCCGTGACCGAGCTGCCGCTGGACTTGTACATACCCCCCGATGCCCTGGAGGTCATTCTCGAAGCGTTCGAAGGGCCTTTGGACCTGCTGCTGTACCTGATTCGCAAGCAGAACATCGATATCCTCGATATCCCGGTGGCAGAAATCACTCGCCAGTACATGGGCTACGTCGAGTTGATGAAAACCGTGCGCCTTGAGCTGGCTGCCGAATACTTGGTGATGGCCGCCATGCTGGCCGAAATCAAGTCGCGCATGTTGCTGCCGCGCAGCGTCACGGTCGAGGGGGAGGAGGGCGACCCACGCGCCGAGCTGATCCGACGTCTGCAGGAGTATGAACGCTTCAAGGCGGCCGCCGAAGGCCTGGACGGGTTGCCCAGGGTCGGTCGTGACCTGGTCGTGCCGTGCCTGGAGGCGCCCCAGGCAAAGGTACGCAAGCTGTTGCCGCAGGTCAGCCTGCCGGAGCTGCTGGCGTCCATGGCCGAAGTGATGCGCCGCAACGACCTGTTCGAAAGCCACCAGATCAGCCGAGAGACCCTGTCGACCCGGGAACGCATGGGGCAGGTGCTGGAACGCTTGAAAGACGGTGGTTTCGTGCCCTTCATCGATCTGTTCGCGCCCGATGAAGGCAAGCTGGGGGTGGTGGTCACGTTCATGGCTGTGTTGGAGCTGGTGAAGGAAACCCTCGTCGAACTGGTGCAAAATGAAGCCTTTGCCGCCATCCATGTGCGGTTACGCCCTGCTCCTGCCGAAGACGCCCATGAACCTGAATGACCCCCGCGACCTGGCCCCGTTGATCGAAGCCTTCCTGCTGGCCTCTGGCAAGCCTCAATCGCTTGAGCGCTTGTACGAGCTGTTCGAGGAGCCCGAGCGGCCCGAGCCGAAGACGTTCAAGCGAGCACTCGAGGTGCTAGGCAAATCGTGCGCCGGTCGGGCGTTCGAGCTCAAGGAGGTGGCCAACGGTTATCGGCTGCAGATTCGCGAGGATTACGCGCCTTGGGTCGGCCGGCTGTGGGAAGAGCGCCCGCAGCGCTATTCTCGGGCGCTGCTCGAGACCCTGGCGCTGATTGCCTACCGCCAGCCCATCACCCGTGGCGAAATCGAGGACGTGCGTGGCGTCGCGGTCAATAGCAACATCGTCAAGACGTTGGTCGAGCGCGAGTGGATCCGTGTAGTGGGCCACCGGGAAGTGCCCGGACGGCCGGCTCTGTTTGCCACGACCAAGGCATTCCTGGACCATTTCAACCTTCGCAGCCTGGATGAGCTGCCAGCGCTGGCCGAATTGCGCGAGATGGAACCCGAGCCCTTGCTCGACCCGGACGATGCCCCGGTACCGGCGCACCTGCAGGCCCTGGCCGACGCCAGCCTGGGCGAGGACGAGGAGGCTGAGCCGGTCAAGGACGAGACCAGCTTTCGCAGCCTGCTCGTGGAGCTCGACGCCATGGAGCAGGGCCTCAAGACCGATTTCGACGATGTGCTCCAGCACGACCCTGATGCCGAAACGCCGTTGGAGGGGGAGCCGAGCGAGCAGGCCTGATCGCCTCAACTCGATCTGCTGTGGCCATGGGCCAGGCCGTCGAGCAGGGCCCGCCTGGCAGAAAGTCGTGGCAGAGGGTGGAAAAGCTTCTACCCTCCCATGCATTCAGGCGGCGAACCACGTATGATGCGCGGCCTTTTGGCGCGTTCGTTGCCAGAAACCTGTTTTCATTCCTACACCGGGAGGTGCCCAGATGAGTGAGCAAGACCTGCAAGATACCCAGATCACCCCACCTGTTGGCGAGAAGCTGCAGAAAGTCCTCGCGCGTATTGGCGTGGGCTCGCGCCGTGACGTCGAGGCCTGGATCAGCCAGGGCCGCATCAAGGTCAACGGCGTTGCAGCCACCCTTGGCCAGCGAGTCGACCTGCATGACGCCATTGCCGTCGACGGCAAGCTGATCAAGCGTGAAGAAGCGGCCGAGGCGACGCGCCGGGTGATCATGTACAACAAGCCCGATGGCGAGATCTGCACCCGCGATGACCCGGAAGGTCGCCCGACCGTGTTCGATCGCCTGCCGCGTCCCAAGGAAGGTCGCTGGATCAACATCGGCCGTCTGGACATCAACACCACCGGCTTGCTGCTGTTCACTACCGACGGTGAACTGGCCAACCGCCTGATGCACCCGTCCTACGAAATGGACCGCGAATATGCCGTGCGCGTACGTGGGGAAGTGGATGACGAGATGATCGAGCGCCTGAAGGCGGGTGTCATGCTCGAAGACGGCCCCGCCAAGTTCACCGACATCCAGAAGGCACCAGGCGGCGAAGGCTTCAACCACTGGTACCACTGCGTGGTGATGGAAGGCCGCAACCGTGAGGTGCGTCGCCTGTGGGAGTCGCAGGGCATGGTGGTCAGCCGCCTGAAGCGTGTGCGCTTTGGCCCGGTGTTCCTCAACTCGGATTTGCCCATGGGCCGCTGGCGGGAAATGACCCAGGGTGAAATCGACATCCTGGCGGCCGAGGTGGGCTTGCAGCCCGTGGCGTTGCCGGCCTTGAAGCTCAAGGCCAAGGACAAGATGGAGCGTCTGCAGCGCAAATCGTCCCGCCCCCTGGGTCGAGGTGAGCGCGTGCGCAGCCTGCGCCCGGCCCAGGACGGCGCGGCGGCCGGCGAGCGTCCAGCACGCCCGGCGCGCGAAGAATCGCCGCGCAAAGGCAACCGTGGCAGCGCAGTGGCCGAGCGCCCGAGCGAAATGCGCAAGCGCCCGGCCAAGCCCGAGGGTGACAAGCCTGCAGGCCGTGGTCGCGGCAAGCCACGCGGCTGAGGCATTCGGAGCCATTGTTGGCCCTTGCTTAATTACCGACGCTGAACACATTGGGGCTGCTACGCAGCCCATTGCCCGCAAGCCGGCTTCTGCAAAAGGCGAATATCTCGCGCTGAGCAGGAGCCAGTGGCCAACGATGGGGCGCGAAGCGGCCCCAATGTGCAGCCCGCTAAATGATGCATGCCTTGCCAGATGCACCCTGCCAGAGGGTGCGAGTGTGCTGATCTGACTCAACTCATGGTCGGCCGTAACCCATTGGGCGCAAAGCCATTTCGTTAGTCTGGCAACTTATATTTCCAGCTTGTAAGGTTTTGTTTACAAGCCTTGGCTGATTCTCGCAGCAAATCAGAAAAAGTCCCCGTCCGTAAAGAAAGCTTGCCGAAGCCCCTCTCTCCGGTTGCGTCCTCAGCCCTTCACCTCCCTTGCTTAAACCCCCGCTCCACGGTGTTATAGCCCTCATTGCCCCGTGCAACAGCCCGCCGCAGAGCCGGTTGATAAAACAACAAATGGAGGCGCCATGTACGCCGATCAACTCGCCCACAAAGGCCATTACCTCAGGAACGCTGCGTTTTTTCCGCCGGAAACCACGCAACGCGTTGACGCCTGCGCGCTTGCAGGGTTATACAGTGCGCCGCGTTTTACCTGTGACCCCCTTGCGTACCGCGCACTCCTGACCCCGCCCGGTTGACTCGACCGCGCAGCTGTACCTTCAGGAAACAAGGTGACCACCTTGCCCATTCCGCTGCGCCACGAGCGCGGTGGGTCCGATTCCGTCACAGATAAAAACAATGCAGGTGACTTCGTTCATGAGTGGACACGACAAGCATTCAGGCGAGCTCAAGCGGGGCCTGAAGAACCGCCATATTCAGTTGATCGCCCTGGGAGGCGCCATCGGTACCGGCCTGTTCCTGGGTTCGGCGGGCGTGATGAAATCCGCCGGCCCGTCGATGATCCTGGGCTACGCGATCTGTGGTTTCATCGCTTTCATGATCATGCGCCAGCTCGGCGAAATGATCGTCGAGGAGCCCGTGGCCGGCTCGTTCAGCCATTTCGCCCATACCTACTGGGGTGGCTTCCCCGGCTTCCTGTCGGGCTGGAACTGCTGGGTGCTGTACATCCTGGTGGGCATGTCCGAATTGTCCGCCGTGGGCAAGTACGTGCACTACTGGTGGCCGGAAATCCCTACCTGGGTAACAGCCGCTGCGTTCTTCGTGCTGATCAACGCCATCAACCTGATGAACGTGAAGTTCTTCGGCGAAGCTGAGTTCTGGTTTGCCATCATCAAGGTGGTGGCCATTGTCAGCATGATCGGCCTGGGTGCCTACCTGCTGACCAGCGGCAGTGGCGGGCCTGACGCGACCGTGGCCAACCTGTGGTCGCACGGTGGCTTCTTCCCCCATGGGGTCAGTGGCCTGGTGATGGCCCTGGCGTTCATCATGTTCTCGTTCGGGGGGCTGGAGATGCTCGGCTTTACGGCCGCAGAAGCCGACAAGCCCAAGACCGTGATCCCCAAGGCCATCAACCAGGTCATCTACCGCATCCTGATCTTCTACGTCGGTGCCTTGGTGATCCTGCTGTCGCTCACGCCGTGGGACACCTTGGTCGCCAGCATCGATGCCTCCGGCGGCAGCTACGGCAGCAGCCCGTTCGTGCAGGTGTTCTCGTTGCTGGGCAGCGATGTGGCCGCCAACCTGCTGAACTTCGTGGTCCTGACCGCGGCCTTGTCGGTGTACAACAGCGGTACCTATTGCAATGCCCGCATGCTGCTGGGCATGGCCGAGCAGGGCGATGCGCCGGCTGCCTTGGCCAAGGTCGACAAGCGTGGCGTACCGGTGCGTTCGATTCTGGTGTCCGCGGCCGTGACCCTGATCGCCGTGCTGCTCAACTACCTGATGCCTTCCAGCGCGCTGGAGCTGCTGATGTCGCTGGTCGTGGCTACCCTGGTGATCAACTGGGCCATGATCAGCTACTCGCACCTCAAGTTCCGTCAGCACCTCAATCGCACGGGTCAGAAACCCCTGTTCAAGGCGCTGTGGTACCCCTACGGCAACTACGTGGTGCTGGCCTTCGTGGTCTTGATCCTGGGCATCATGCTGCAGATTCCGGGTATCCAGGTGTCCGTCTACGCCATCCCGGTCTGGTTGCTCTGCATGTTCGTAGCTTATGTCATCAAGTCACGGCGTAAGGGCGTCATCACTGAAGCCGTTAGCAGCGCCGCCAAATAAGCGTCGTACAGTCGCCTGTAAAACCCGAAGCGTCGACCGCTTCGGGTTTTTCTTTTCTGCGCGTCAGATCTGTTCCAGCAGCCACGCCCTGAATGCCCGTAGCGAAGGTAGCGCTTCGTTGCGCGGCGGATAGATCAGGTAATAGCTGCGTTGACTGGCGAATGCCAGGCCTGGGCTGTACAGCGCCCCTTTGGCCAGCTCGTCTTCCACGAGCACGCGGGGCACCAGGCCCACACCAATCCCCGCCTGCACGGCCTGAATCAAGTGCGAGGTCAACTCGAAGCTTGGCCCCAGGCGCATGCTTCGGTGGGGCAGGCCATGGTGCGAGAACCATTCACCCCAGGCATGGGGGTTGTTGGCCACGTTCAACAGTAACTGCTCGCTGATGCGGGTGGGGCTCCAGTGCGGTTGTTCGTTTGCGGCCTGGGCCGGAAGGATCACCAGCAGTTCCTCGGCATGCAGGCGGTGGCTGATCAGCCCTGGCAGGTCACCGCTGGCCACGCCAATGGCTGCATCGATCTCGCTGGTGTCGAAGTCGATGGCTTCGATACGCGAATGCAAGTGCACAAGCATGCCAGGGTGCGCCTTGTAGAAGTCGTTCAGGCGCGGCAACAGCCATTTGGAGCCAAAGGTGGGCAAGGTGGCCAGGCGCAAAGTGCCGACCCCGGACTGATAGGCCAGCGCCTGTAGGGTCGCGCCCCGAATGCGGCCCAGTGCTTCGCTGAGCTCGCGTTGGTACAGGCGGCCGACGTCCGTCAATCGTACCTGGCGACCCTCGCGGCGAAACAGGGTCAGACCCAACTGCTGTTCCAGCGCCTGAACTTGCCGGCTGACCGCGCTCTGGGTCAGCGACAGTTCAGTGGCCGCGCGGGTGTAGCTCTGGTGCCGGGCGGCCGCCTCGAAGGCCAGCAGCAGAGACATGGACGGGGTTAGGTGGCGGTAATTCATTCATGAAAGTCATCGATAGCGGCAGGATTATCCGTTTGCCCCTGGCGCAAAACTACAGGAACATTGCCACATTCGTCACTGTTGCCGGCGCCACCCATGCCGCCACGACATCTTTTCCGTGAACCCGCCCTATTCCGAGGCCGTCCTTCGATGATCGCCCAGCTGCCTACCGTTGCACCTGACGCCGACTACCCGGCATTCCTCAAAGCCCTGCATGACAGTGGCTTTCGTGGCCAGATCAGCGCCGACTACGGTACCCGAACCGTCCTGGCCACCGACAATTCCATCTACCAGCGTCTGCCGCAGGCTGCGGTGTTTCCACTGGACGCCGATGATGTGGCGCGCGTCGCCACGCTGATGGGCGAGTCGCGCTTCCAGGCGATCAAGCTGACCCCGCGCGGTGGCGGCACAGGCACCAATGGCCAGTCGTTGACCGATGGCGTGGTCGTGGATTTGTCGCGGCACATGAACGGCATCCTCGAAATCAATGTCGAGCAGCGTTGGGTGCGGGTGCAGGCCGGTGTGGTCAAGGATCAGCTCAACGTCGCCCTCAAGCCCCATGGCTTGTTCTTCGCGCCTGAACTGTCCACTTCGAACCGCGCGACCGTGGGTGGCATGATCAACACCGACGCCAGCGGGCAGGGCAGTTGCACCTATGGCAAAACGCGCGACCATGTGCTTGAGCTGCACAGCATCCTGCTCGGGGGTGAGCGCCTGCACAGCCTGCCGCTTGACGAAGACGCGTTGCAGGCAGCGTGTACGGCGCCCGGTCGCGTGGGTCAGGTGTACCGCACGGCCCTGGATATCTGGGACACCCAGGCTGAACTCATCCGCACCACCTTTCCCCCGCTCAATCGCTGCCTGACCGGCTACGACCTGGCGCACCTGCGAGACGAGCAAGGCCGCTTCAACCTCAACAGCGTACTGTGCGGCGCCGAAGGGTCGCTGGGGTATGTGGTCGAGGCAAAGCTCAACGTGCTGCCGATTCCCAAGTATGCTGCCCTGGTGAACGTACGGTACGCCAGCTTCATGGATGCGCTGCGCGATGCCAATGCCTTGATGGCGCAGCGGCCATTGTCCATCGAGACCGTCGATTCCAAAGTGCTTGGGCTGGCGATGAAGGACATTGTCTGGCACAGCGTCGCCGAGTATTTCCCGGCCGACCCCGAGCGCCCCACGCTGGGCATCAACCTGGTCGAGTTCTGCGGTGATGACCCCGTCGAGGTCAACGCAAAGGTCCAGGCCTTCATCGATCACCTGCGTGTCGACACCAGCGTCGAGCGCCTTGGCCATACGCTGGCCGAGGGGGCTGAGGCGGTGACCCGCGTCTACGCCATGCGCAAGCGCTCGGTTGGCCTGCTGGGCAACGTCGAAGGCGAAGTGCGGCCGCAGCCGTTCGTCGAGGACACGGCGGTGCCACCGGAAAAACTTGCCGACTACATCGCCGAGTTCCGTGCCTTGCTCGACGGCTACGGGTTGGCGTACGGCATGTTCGGGCACGTCGATGCCGGGGTTCTGCATGTGCGCCCTGCGCTGGACATGAAGGACCCGGCCCAGGCGGCATTGGTCAAGCCTGTCTCCGATGCAGTAGCTGCCTTGACCCGTCGCTACGGCGGTCTGTTGTGGGGCGAGCACGGCAAGGGCCTGCGCTCGGAGTACGTGCCCGAGTACTTTGGCGAGCTGTACCCGGCACTGCAGCGCCTCAAAGGCGCGTTCGATCCGCACAACCAGCTCAACCCCGGCAAGATCTGCACGCCGCTCGGGGCCAGCGAGGGCCTGACCAAGGTCGATGGCGTGACCTTGCGCGGCGAGCTGGATCGCACCATCGATGAGCGGGTCTGGCAGGCCTATGGCAGCGCCGTGCATTGCAACGGCAACGGTGCCTGCTACAACTACGACCCGAACGACGCCATGTGCCCGTCGTGGAAGGCGACCCGTGAACGTCGGCACTCGCCCAAGGGGCGGGCTTCGCTCATGCGCGAATGGTTGCGTCTGCAAGGCGAGGCGGGGGTCGATGTACTGGAGGTGGCGCGCAAGCCGGTGTCCTGGGTCAAAGGGCTGCCAGCGCGGTTGCGCAACGAGCGGGCGCGGCGCCAGGGGCAGGAAGATTTTTCCCATGAAGTCTATGACGCCATGGCTGGCTGCCTGGCGTGCAAATCCTGCGCAGGACAATGCCCGATCAAAGTCAACGTACCTGACTTCCGCTCGCGCTTTCTCGAGCTGTACCACACCCGTTACCAGCGCCCCTTGCGCGACTACCTGATCGGGTCGCTGGAATTCACCATCCCGTACCTGGCCCATGCGCCTGGTCTGTACAACGCGGTGATGGGCTCGAAATGGGTCAGCCGTCTGCTGGCCGAGCAGGTGGGCATGGTCGATAGCCCGTTGATCAGCCGGTTCAACTTCCAGGCGACCCTGACGCGCTGTGGCGTGGGCGTGGCCACTGTGCCGGCGCTACGCGAACTGACGCCCGCCCAGCGCGAGCGCAGCATCGTGCTGGTGCAGGATGCATTCACCCGCTACTTTGAGACGCCGTTGCTGTCGGCATTCATCGACCTGGCGCATCGCCTGGGCCACAAGGTTTTCCTGGCACCGTACAGTGCCAATGGCAAGCCGCTGCATGTTCAGGGCTTTCTGGGTGCCTTCGCCAAGGCCGCCGTGCGCAACGCCACCCAGCTCAAGGCGCTGGCCGACTGCGGGGTGCCGTTGGTCGGGCTGGATCCGGCCATGACCCTCGTCTATCGCCAGGAATACCCGAAAGTGCCTGGGCTCGAAGGGTGCCCCACCGTGCTGTTGCCTCAGGAGTGGCTGCTGAGCGCGTTGCCCGAGCAAGCGGCAGGGAGCACGTCCACCTTCCGCCTGTTGGCCCATTGCACCGAGAAGACCAACGCCCCTGCCAGCACCCGGCAATGGGAGCAGGTGTTCGAACGCATGGGGCTCAAGCTGATCACCGAGGCCACCGGGTGCTGCGGCATGTCGGGTACCTATGGGCACGAGGCGCGCAATCAGCAGACCTCGAAGGACATCTTCGAGCAGTCGTGGGCGCTGAAACTGGATAAGGAAGGGGAGCCCTTGGCGACCGGCTATTCCTGCCGCAGTCAGGTCAAGCGCATGGCCGGGCGGCCGATGCGTCATCCATTGGAAGTGGTGTTGCAGTTCGCCAGGCGCTGAAGGGAGACTTGCTCGACCGAGCGGTGTGAAAACGTGCTGAAGCGCCAGGTGTCGATCAGCCGTTTTCACACAGCCAGTGCGCGCGGTCTAGTCCTGATCGGCGCTGGTCTGATCGTCACCTTCCTGCTCGCGGGCAGGTGCCGAGTCGGCATGGGCGGTAACGGTGGGCTCTTCTGGGTTCAGGCTTGGGAAGGGAAGATTCGGGATCTCGTGCATCTCGTCGTTCCTCGCAAGTGTGAGTGAAAAGGCTGCGCCAGGCGCGTGTGAAGCTTCAAGAAGCTGGGGCAGGATACACAAGTCTGGATGACAGTTTGGCTTTTTTCCTACGCCCGGCCCCCGCAGCGGGTCGATCAAGGCGGCTCGTGCCGCAGGCTCAAGGCTGCTCTGGCGGCATAAAAAAGGCGTGACCGGCGGCCACGCCCGTGTGAGCCCCGAGACTGAAGCCTTGGGCAGTTTACTTGCGCCCTTCGGCCGTCTCGGCCACTTTGTCGGTGCGTGCGCACATGATGAAGTCGTTACGGTGCAGGCCTTTGATCGAGTGGCTCCACCAGGTAACGGTCACCTTGCCCCACTCGGTCAGCAGCCCTGGGTGATGGCCTTCGGCCTCGGCAATTTCCCCGACGGCATTGGTGAACGCCAGGGCATGCTTGAAATTCTTGAACAAAAATACGCGCTCAAGCTCCATGTGCCCGTCACGCACTTCGATGTTCCAGTCCGGTATTTCGCGAATCAGCTCGGCAAGCTCCTGCTCGCTGACTTTCGGTGCATCGGCGCGGCAGGCTTCGCAGTGGGCTTGGTTCAAGGCATTCATACGTTCTTATCCATGTGGCGTTGTGAGTGGCAAGCAGCGGTCAAGCGGCAACCTTGGGTGGAAACTTCGGCGCGTGCAACCCCAGCTGTTGGGCTTGCGCGACCATGCCCATGATGTCTTCATGAGCCAGGTCGAACAGGCGCTTGAGCTCTGGCAGTATGAAGTACACCGGCTGCAGGATGTCGATCCGGTAAGGGGTGCGCATGGCCTCGATGGGGTCGAAGGCCTGGTGCTCCGGTTCGCCGGACAGGCTGTAGACCGTCTCTTTGGGCGAGGACAAAATGCCGCCGCCGTAGATCTTGCGGCCGTTGGGTGTGTCCATCAGGCCGAATTCGATGGTCATCCAGTACAGGCGCGCCAGGTAAACACGCTGTTCTTTCGTGGCGGCCAAGCCCAGCTTGCCGTAGGTATGGGTGAATTCGGCGAACCAGGGGTTGGTCAGCAGCGGGCAGTGGCCGAAGATTTCGTGGAAGATGTCTGGTTCCTGGAGGTAGTCCAGTTCTTCGGGTGTGCGAATGAATGTCGCCACCGGGAAGCGCTTGCTGGCGAGCAGCTCGAAGAACGTCTGGAACGGAATCAATGCCGGAACCCGAGCGACCTGCCAGCCGGTGGTTGCCCCCAGCACCTTGTTGATCTCGCCCAGCTGCGGAATGCGGTCATGAGGGAGCTTCAACTGCTCGATACCGTCGAGGTATTCCTGACAGGCACGCCCTTCGATCACCTTCAGTTGGCGGGTGATCAACGTGTTCCACACGCCATGCTCCTGCTGCGGGTAATCGATGAAGCCCTGGGCATCCGGCTCGCGGGCCACGTACTGGGTGTGCTTCATGAAGGTCTCCTGGTCGGCTCTTGTCGTTATGTACAGGTAGGCATCAGAAATAACCCGTTATTGCTCGGTGCACACCTACTCATGCAAGGGCTAGAGCGCAGGCAAATACGCTACCTTGTAAGGATAATTTTACAAATCCGCTATTTTGTCCCAGCATCAAGCGTCTGCGATGATCGTTAGCGGTCATTTTGTCAGCATTTCTTTACAAGTTTTCCGCTCAGACGGGAAGTTTTTGCCAGGCGTACCCTCTATGCGTATCAAAGTGCACTGCCAGAACCGTATCGGTATTCTGCGCGACATCCTCAACCTGCTGGTCGAATACGGCATCAACGTATTGCGGGGCGAAGTGGGTGGGGACCATGGCAACGCCATCTACCTGCACTGCCCGAACCTCATCAACCTTCAGTTCCAGGCCCTGCGCCCCAAGTTCGAGGCCATTACGGGCGTGTTCGGCGTCAAACGCGTGGGGCTGATGCCCAGCGAGCGCCGGCACATGGAGCTCAATGCCCTGTTAGGGGCGCTGGAGTTTCCCGTGCTCTCGATCGACATGGGTGGCAGCATTGTGGCGGCGAACCGATCGGCGGCCCAATTGCTGGGGGTGCGAGTCGACGAAGTGCCCGGCCTGCCTCTGGCTCGCTACGTGGACGACTTCGACCTGCCGGAACTGGTGCGTAGCAACAAGTCGCGTATCAACGGCCTGCGGGTACAGGTCAGGGGCCATGTGTTCCTGGCCGACATCGCGCCGCTGCAATCGGAGCATGACGACAGCGAAGCGTTGGCTGGGGCCGTGCTCACCTTGCACCGTGCCGATCGCATCGGTGAGCGTATCTACAATGTGCGCAAGCAGGAGTTGCGGGGGTTCGACAGCATTTTCCAGAGTTCACGTCTGATGGCTGCCGTTGTCCGTGAAGCCAGGCGAATGGCGCCGCTGGATGCACCGCTGTTGATCGAGGGGGAGACCGGCACCGGCAAGGAGCTTCTGGCCAGGGCGTGCCACCTGGCCAGCCCGCGTGGACAATCACCGCTGATGGCGCTCAACTGCGCCGGCTTGCCTGAGTCGATGGCCGAGACAGAGCTGTTCGGCTACGGGCCGGGCGCCTTCGAGGGCGCCCGCGCCGAAGGCAAGCTGGGGCTGCTGGAGCTGACGGCCGGCGGCACGCTGTTTCTCGATGGCGTGGCTGAAATGAGCCCGCGGCTTCAGGTGAAGTTGCTGCGGTTCTTGCAAGACGGATGTTTTCGGCGTGTGGGCAGCGACGAGGAGGTCTATCTGGATGTGCGGGTGATCTGCGCCACGCAGGTGGACCTGTCCGAGCTCTGTGCCCGGGGCGAGTTCCGGCAGGACCTGTACCACCGGCTCAATGTGCTGTCATTGCACATTCCGCCCTTGCGCGAGTGCATGGATGGGCTTGATGGGCTGGTGCAGTATTTTCTCGATCAGGCCAGTCGGCAGATCGGATGCGCCATGCCTCGCCTGGCGCCGGGGGCGATGCAAAAGTTGGCCAGCTATGAGTGGCCGGGTAACGTTCGACAGTTGGAAAACGTGGTGTTCCAGGCTGTGTCGTTATGTGAAAACGGTGTGGTCAAGACTGAACATGTGCGATTGCCCGATTATGGCGTGCGACAGCCCTTAGGTGATTTTTCACTGGACGGTGCATTGTCCGATATTGTCGGGCGTTTTGAAAAAGCCGTATTGGAAAGTTTGCTCAAGGAGTTTCCAAGCAGCCGAGCATTGGGCAAGCGCTTGGGTGTATCGCACACGACCATTGCCAATAAGTTGAAAGATTATTCACTGGGCAAATCGGCAGGGCACTGAGTGGGCGGTGCTAAGTGTAGGGGCCTGTTGCTTCTAACTTTTAAGTGTTACTTGTGTGCAGACGGCTGCGAAGGGGGTCATTCGGCCCCCTTGGTCGCCGCGCTGTCAGCCGTTTGAGCAGCCATTGCCCATCACGCGGTATTCCAGCACGTGGGTATGGCCTTGCGAGTCGGCGTAGGTCATGCGAGCAGGCACTACGCCGCAGACATTGGGGATTTCACTCATGGAAATGACGTGGTCGATGTCCAGGTGTTGCGAGTAACTGTACTGTTCAACCGGTGCCTGTTCGGCGGCCTGGGCTTCGTCGGCCATGGCCGTCCCGCACAGACTGCCCAGCAGTACTACCATTAAAGCTTTCATGTTTAATCTGCCTGTTTAAAGTCGTCAGGGTGCGCGCAGTGCGTCAGGCACTACGACAACCGTTAAGGTATTGATCACGTTTGCAGAAAATTGACAGTTGCCTTCGTGGGGGCGGTTACAGGTTGTCAATCTTCTTGCCGTTGCTGGCGAGATCAATTCTAGAACTGTGGCCCAGGCTGAAACAGTGGGGCTTTTGATAAAGTCTGTTGGTGAAATTGGTAACAATCTGCGAGGCCTTTAACCTGGCAGGCAGCAAAATGCCCGCGCCTGAGCGGTTGCGACCTGATCGACTGGCAGATTACTACCAACGTCGAATGGCGGTTATCGCTCTGGTACAGTTACATCGGTCCCATACAAAAACAACTATTACACCGAGGTAAACACGATGAGTGCGGCTCCACTGTATCCCGTTCGTCCCGAGATCGCGGCCACTACCCTGACAGACGAGGCCACCTACAAGGCCATGTACCAGCAGTCGGTGATCAACCCGGACGGCTTCTGGCGTGAGCAGGCCCAGCGCATTGACTGGATCAAGCCCTTCACCAAGGTCAAGCAGACCTCCTTCGATGACCACCATGTGGACATCAAATGGTTTGCCGACGGCACTCTGAACGTTTCCTCCAACTGCCTGGACCGCCATCTGGAAGAGCGTGGCGATCAACTGGCCATCATTTGGGAAGGCGACGACCCCTCCGAACACCGCAACATCACCTACCGCGAACTGCATGAGCAGGTGTGCAAGTTCGCCAACGCCTTGCGTGGGCAGGACGTGCACCGCGGCGATGTGGTCACCATCTACATGCCGATGATCCCAGAGGCTGTGGTCGCCATGCTGGCCTGCGCCCGTATCGGTGCAATCCATTCAGTCGTATTCGGTGGGTTCTCGCCCGAGGCCCTGGCAGGGCGCATCATCGATTGCAAGTCCAAGGTGGTGATCACGGCGGACGAAGGCGTGCGCGGCGGTCGCCGTACACCGCTCAAGGCCAACGTCGACCTGGCGCTGACCAACCCTGAAACCAGCAGCGTGCAGAAGATCATCGTCTGCAAGCGCACCGGCGGCGACATCGCCTGGCACCAGCACCGCGACATCTGGTACGAAGACCTGATGAAAGTGGCTTCCAGCCACTGCGCGCCGAAGGAAATGGGGGCTGAGGAAGCCCTGTTCATCCTCTATACCTCCGGCTCGACCGGCAAGCCCAAGGGCGTGCTGCACACCACCGGTGGCTACCTGGTGTACGCGGCGCTGACCCATGAGCGCGTGTTCGACTACCGCCCGGGCGAGGTGTACTGGTGCACCGCCGACGTCGGTTGGGTCACGGGCCACAGCTACATCGTCTACGGCCCGCTCGCCAACGGTGCCACCACCGTGTTGTTCGAAGGTGTGCCGAACTACCCGGACATCACCCGCGTGTCCAAGATCGTCGACAAGCACAAGGTCAACATCCTCTACACCGCACCCACCGCCATCCGCGCCATGATGGCCGAAGGGCAGGCGGCGGTGGACGGTGCCGACGGTTCCAGCCTGCGCCTGCTGGGCTCTGTGGGCGAGCCGATCAACCCCGAAGCCTGGAACTGGTACTACAAGACCGTGGGCAAGGAGCGTTGCCCGGTCGTCGACACCTGGTGGCAGACCGAAACCGGCGGCATCCTCATCAGCCCGTTGCCAGGGGCGACGGCGCTCAAGCCAGGCTCGGCCACGCGCCCGTTCTTTGGCGTGGTGCCGGCCCTGGTGGACAACCTGGGCAACCTGATCGAAGGCGCGACCGAGGGCAACCTGGTGATCCTCGATTCATGGCCAGGCCAGTCGCGCTCGCTGTACGGTGACCACGACCGGTTCGTCGATACCTACTTCAAGACCTTCCGGGGCATGTACTTCACCGGTGACGGCGCGCGCCGCGACGAGGACGGCTACTACTGGATCACCGGTCGCGTGGATGACGTGCTGAACGTCTCGGGCCACCGCATGGGCACCGCCGAGATCGAAAGTGCCATGGTGGCGCATGCGAAGGTGGCCGAGGCCGCGGTGGTGGGCGTGCCGCACGACATCAAGGGCCAGGGTATCTACGTCTACGTCACCCTCAATGCCGGCGTCGAGCCAAGCGAGCAACTGCGCCTTGAACTGAAGAACTGGGTGCGCAAGGAAATCGGCCCGATCGCTTCGCCGGATGTGATCCAGTGGGCGCCAGGGTTGCCAAAGACCCGTTCGGGCAAGATCATGCGCCGCATCCTGCGCAAGATCGCAACCGCCGAGTATGACGCACTGGGGGATATCTCGACCTTGGCAGACCCAGGTGTCGTGCAGCACCTGATCGACACGCACAAGGCCATGAGCTTGGCCACGGCTTGACGGCACCGCGCGCGGCCCGAGGTCCAAGCTTGATGGCAAGGTAATTTGGGTCGCGCCGGCAGTACGCCAGCGTCCAACATCGGCCCCGCCGGGTGAACCGGCGGGGTTTTTGCTTTAATAGACGGCTGAATCTGCTACCCGACAGTGATCGGTTACTTTTCTGTCACCGGCAATGCGCTATAGCGGGGCGCCTGGAAACACTTCGCGCTGTTTGAGGGCATTTGGGCTGTCATGTGTGTCGGTCTATCACGCTACACTTGCCGTCCCACAAGGGTTTGCCAATAATAGGCCCAGGATTTGCTAGATTCATGGGTTCAATTTCTTGCGCTTTTGCATATTCTGCATTGGCTGTCAACATCGCCCGTAGCGGTTTCAAGCGCTTCTGTAAGTAGTTGTCGCTTTGAAGAAATTTCGACTACCGGGCTGTCGTTAAAATGCCATTCACTCGCTCGTGGTCTGCGACCTTGGTCGAACCCTGCGCGGCTCGCGTTGTAACCATTCGCATATCGGGCAGCTGTTACCTGCCTTGTATTGCCCCGTACCGATGGAGTTACCTGATGAAGAAGCTCGCACTGCTTGGCGCCCTGGCGCTGTCCGTGTTTTCCCTGGTATCGCAGGCCGATGAAAAACCGCTGAAAATCGGTATCGAAGCGGCTTACCCTCCCTTCGCTTTCAAGCAGCCCGATGGCAGCATCGCCGGCTTCGACTACGACATCGGCAATGCCCTGTGCGAAGAGATGAAAGCCAAGTGCACCTGGGTCGAGCAGGAGTTCGACGGCCTGATTCCTGCGCTCAAGGTGCGCAAGATCGACGCCATCCTGTCTTCGATGTCCATCACCGAGGACCGCAAGAAGTCGGTGGACTTCACCAAGCGTTACTACCTCACCCCGGCGCGTCTGGTCATGAAGGAGGGTACCGCGGTTACCGACAGCCTCGATGAGCTCAAGGGCAAGAAGATTGGCGTGCAGCGTGGCTCGATCCACGATCGCTTCGCCAAGGAAGTGCTCGCGCCCAAAGGGGCCACCGTGGTGCCCTACGGCACCCAGAACGAAATCTACCTCGACGTGGCGGCTGGCCGCCTGGACGGCACCGTGGCCGATGCCACCCTGTTGGAAGATGGCTTCCTCAAGACCGATGCCGGCAAGGGCTTCGCGTTTGTCGGTCCGGCCTTCACCGACGTGAAGTACTTCGGTGACGGCGTCGGCATTGCCGTGCGCAAGGGTGACAAGGCCAACGTCGATCGTATCAATGCGGCCATCGATGCCATCCGTGCCAACGGCAAGTACAAAGAGATCGAGAAGAAATACTTCAACTTCGACATCTACGGCCCAGACGCGAACTGAGTTAGCCGTCAACCGCTGTGCAATGGTGCAAACAGCAGGAGCGCTGAGGTTTGCACCATTTTTCATTCTCTAGGTCGAGGACCTCAACATGTTGAAAGGCTACGGGGCAGTCATCCTCGATGGGGCGTGGCTGACGCTACAGCTCGCCCTTTCGTCGATGGCCCTGGCCATCGTGCTCGGCCTGATCGGCGTGGCACTGCGCTTGTCGCCGGTGCGCTGGCTGGCCTGGCTGGGCGACCTGTATTCCACGGTCATTCGCGGCATACCGGATCTGGTACTGATCCTGCTGATCTTCTATGGCGGGCAGGACATCATCAATCGCGTGGCGCCGCTGGTGGGCTACGACGACTACATCGACCTGAACCCGCTGCTGGCAGGTATCGGGACGTTGGGCTTCATTTTCGGCGCCTACCTCTCGGAAACGTTCCGGGGTGCATTCCTGGGCATTCCAAAAGGCCAGGCCGAGGCGGGTGTCGCCTACGGCATGAATGCCCGGCAGGTGTTCTTCCGCATCCAGGTGCCGCAAATGATTCGCCTGGCGATTCCAGGTTTTACCAACAACTGGCTGGTGCTGACCAAGGCCACGGCGTTGATTTCGGTGGTCGGCCTGCAGGACATGATGTTCAAGGCCAAGCAGGCGGCCGATGCCACCCGTGAACCCTTCACCTTCTTCCTGGCAGTGGCCGCCTTGTACCTGGTGCTGACCAGTGTCTCGCTGCTGGCGCTGAAGTATCTGGAGCGCCGCTACTCGGTGGGTGTCAAGGTGACCGAACTATGATCTTCGACTACAACGTGGTCTGGGAAGCGTTGCCGATGTATTTCGACGGCCTGCTCACCACCCTCAAGCTGCTGGCGGTCTCGTTGTTCTTCGGCTTGCTGGCGGCCATTCCGCTGGGCTTGATGCGCGTGTCGAAGCGCCCGTGGGTCAACCTGCCGGCCTGGCTGTACACCTACGTCATTCGTGGCACGCCCATGCTGGTGCAGCTGTTCCTGATCTACTACGGCCTGGCCCAGTTCGAAGCCGTGCGGGCCAGCGTGTTCTGGCCCTTGCTGTCCAGCGCGACCTTCTGCGCGTGCCTGGCTTTTGCCATCAACACCAGTGCCTACACCGCCGAGATCGTTGCCGGCAGCCTCAAGGCCACGCCCCACGGCGAGATCGAGGCGGCCAAGGCCATGGGCATGTCGCGCATGAAGATGTACCGACGCATCCTGCTGCCGTCTGCGCTGCGCCGTGCGCTGCCGCAATACAGCAATGAAGTGATCATGATGCTGCAAACCACCAGCCTGGCATCGATCGTGACCCTGATCGACATCACAGGTGCCGCGCGCACGGTCAATGCTCAGTACTACCTGCCTTTCGAGGCCTACATCACGGCGGGCGTGTTCTACCTGTGCCTGACCTTCATCCTGGTGCGCCTGTTCAAGATGGCCGAACGCCGCTGGCTCGGCTACCTGGCGCCGCGCAAGCACTGACCGCTCTGTGAGAATCGACAGCATGTACAAACTCCAAGTCCAAGACCTGCACAAGCGCTACGGCAGCCACGAGGTCCTCAAGGGTGTTTCTCTGGCGGCCAAGGCAGGCGATGTCATCAGCATCATCGGCTCCAGTGGCTCGGGCAAGTCCACCTTCCTGCGCTGCATCAATCTGCTGGAGCAGCCCCATGCGGGCAAGATACTGCTCAATAACGAAGAGCTGAAACTGACCCCCGGCAAGGATGGCGCACTCAAGGCAGCCGATGCGCGCCAACTGCAACGCATGCGCTCGCGCCTGGCGATGGTGTTCCAGCATTTCAACCTGTGGTCGCACATGACGGCGCTGGAGAACATCATCGAAGCGCCGGTGCATGTGCTGGGGGTCAGCCGCAAGGAGGCGCTTGAGAAGGCCGAGCACTACCTTGAGAAGGTCGGGGTCGCCCACCGCAAGGATGCCTTCCCAGGCCACATGTCCGGTGGCGAACAGCAGCGGGTGGCCATTGCACGGGCGCTGGCCGTTGAACCTGAGGTCATGCTGTTCGACGAACCGACCTCGGCCCTGGACCCTGAGCTGGTCGGCGATGTGCTCAAGGTGATGCAGGCATTGGCCCAGGAAGGCCGGACCATGGTGGTGGTAACCCACGAAATGGGCTTTGCCCGCGAGGTGTCGAACCAGTTGGTGTTCCTGCACAAGGGCCTGGTCGAGGAGACCGGCTGCCCACGCGAGGTGCTGGCCAACCCGCGTTCGGAACGCCTGAAGCAGTTCCTGTCCGGCAGCCTGAAGTAAAAGCTGCTTTTCTGCACCACGATAGGGCATGCTGCGTGTCACGCGCAGCCTGACCCGGCGCATCGAATCGAACGATCTCAGGTTTCGGACCTTACCCTATGACCACCCAGCGAATCGGTTTTCTCATCTGGCCCAGCACCCGGCCACTGACCCTGGCGCTGGCCGAAGAAGTCCTGCAGGTGGCGCAGCGGGTCCATCCCGATGTGGTGTACGAAACACTGTTCCTGCAGGCCGAAGCCCCGGTCGAAGGCAGCTGGCGCATGCCGGGCGAGCCCTGGAACGGGCGCCTGGAAGGGTGCCACAAGCTGTTTCTGATGGCCGATGAAGCGCCGGGCAACATCGGGGCTGGCCTGTCGACAGCGCTCAAGCAATTGGCCCGAAGCGGCTGCATGATTGGCGGGTTGTCTGCCGGGGTCTATCCACTGGCCATGCTCGGCCTGCTCGATGGCTATCGCGCGGCCGTGCATTGGCGCTGGCAGGACGATTTTGCCGAACGGTTCCCCAAGGTCATCGCCACCAGCCACCTGTTCGATTGGGACCGCGATCGCCTGACGGCCTGCGGCGGCATGGCGGTAACCGACCTGTTGCTGGCAGTGCTGGCCCGGGACCATGGCGCTGAGCTGGCAGGCGCGGTGTCCGAGGAACTGGTGGTCGAGCGTATTCGCGAGGGCGGTGAGCGCCAGCGCATTCCGCTGCAGAACCGGCTGGGCTCGAGCCACCCCAAGCTCACTCAGGCGGTGCTGTTGATGGAAGCCAACATCGAGGAGCCGCTGACCACCGATGAAATTGCCCAGCATGTCTGCGTGTCACGGCGACAGCTCGAGCGCATCTTCAAACAGTACCTGAGCCGGGTTCCGAGCCAGTATTACCTGGAGCTGCGCCTGAACAAGGCACGGCAGATGCTGATGCAGACCAGCAAGTCCATCATCCAGATAGGCCTGTCGTGCGGCTTCTCCTCCGGCCCGCATTTCTCTAGCGCCTACCGCAACTTCTTTGGCGCCACGCCCCGTGAAGACCGCAATCAGCGACGCAACAGCAGCCCGTTCGAACTGAGCTCCGCGCCGGCTGAAAAAGGCTAGTCGACGTGTCAGCGCGGCCGGGCTGCACAACTAGGTGAACACCCGTTCACCCAGCTTCTTCTCTGCCGTACACTGCGCGATTGCGACAGTGTTTGTCGCATTGCCGAAAGCCCGCCCGAATGCCGGTTTTGCGCTGTAACAAGTTGTCGCTTGGCCGCAAGGCCACGCGGTCTTCGTTCCTTACAATCCCCCCATCGCTCGCCACTTTCAGGTCAGCGATCCTCTTCAGGAGACTCAGATGTCCGTTGAGCAAGCCCCGGTGCTACGTGCCGATTTCGATCAGGTCATGGTCCCCAACTATTCCCCGGCGGCCTTCATTCCTGTGCGAGGCGAGGGCTCCCGTGTCTGGGACCAGACTGGCCGCGAATTGATCGACTTTGCCGGTGGCATCGCCGTCAATGCACTGGGTCATTGCCATCCGGCCTTGGTCAAGGCACTGACCGATCAGGCCAATACCCTGTGGCATGTATCCAACGTCTTCACCAACGAGCCGGCCCTGCGCCTGGCTCACAAACTGGTAGAGGCCACGTTTGCCGATCGCGCGTTCTTCTGCAATTCCGGCGCCGAATCCAACGAGGCGGCGTTCAAGTTGGCCCGTCGGGTAGCCCATGATCGCTTCGGCCCTGAAAAGCACGAGATCATCGCAACGCTCAACAGCTTCCACGGCCGCACGTTGTTTACCGTGAGCGTGGGTGGTCAGCCAAAGTATTCCGATGGTTTCGGGCCCAAAATCACCGGGATCAGCCACGTGCCCTACAACGACCTGGAAGCGTTGAAAGCGCAGATTTCCGACAAGACCTGCGCTGTCGTGATCGAGCCGATCCAGGGTGAAAGCGGTGTGGTCCCGGCTGACAAGGCCTATCTGGAAGGCGCGCGCGCCTTGTGCGACCAGCACAATGCCTTGCTGATATTCGATGAAGTACAGACCGGTGTCGGTCGTACCGGGTCGCTGTACGCCTACCAGCACTACGGCGTGACGCCCGACATCCTGACCAGCGCCAAGAGCCTGGGCGGCGGCTTCCCGATTGGCGCCATGCTCACTACCAATGACCTGGCCAAGCACCTGGCTGTCGGCACCCACGGTACGACTTACGGGGGCAACCCGCTGGGCTGCGCGGTGGCCTGCGCCGTGCTGGATGTGATCAACACCCCGCAGACCCTGGCGGGCATCAAGGCCAAGCACGAGCGATTCAAGGCCCGTCTGGAGCAGATCGGTCGTGACAATGGGCTGTTCAGTCATGTCCGCGGCGTGGGCCTGCTGATCGGTTGTGTGCTTTCCGAGGCCTGGCAGGGCAAGGCCAAGGACGTGCTCAATGCCGCCGAGAAAGAAGGCGTCATGGTGTTGCAGGCAGGGCCTGACGTGGTGCGCTTTGCCCCTAGCCTGGTTGTCGAAGATGCCGACATCGACGAAGGCCTGCAGCGCTTCGAACGTGCCGTGGTCACCTTGACCCAAGGCTGAGCCGGCTCGCAGGGTTGGCGCCGCGCCGGTTGCAACACCGGCCGGTGAGCCCGGATTCCAACGCAGGCGCCTGGCGCCTGCCTTTTTCACGCGCCGCCATTGGCAGCGCGTTTTCCAAGGAGTGACACCATGCTGGTGATGCGCCCGGCGCAAATGGCTGATCTGAACGAAGTGCAGCGAATGGCTGCGGACAGCCCCATTGGTGTCACCTCGTTGCCGGACGACAGCGCTCGGCTGGGCGACAAGATCGCCGCCTCCGAAACTTCCTTCGCCGCCGAGGTGAGCTTCAACGGCGAGGAACGCTACTTCTTCGTACTCGAAGACAGTGAGACCGGCAAGCTGGCTGGCTGCTCGGCCATCGTTGCCTCGGCAGGCTATTCCGAGCCTTTCTACAGTTTTCGTAACGAAACCTTCGTTCACGCCTCGCGGGAACTGAAGATCCACAACAAGATTCACGTCCTGTCGCTGTGTCACGATTTGACCGGCAATAGTTTGCTGACCAGCTTCTACGTGCTGCCCGAGCTTGTGGGCAGTGGGTGGGCCGAACTCAATTCCCGGGGTCGCCTGTTGTTCATGGCATCGCACCCCGAGCGGTTCGCCGAGTCGGTTGTGACGGAAATCGTAGGCTTCAGCGACGAGCAGGGCGAGTCGCCTTTCTGGGACGCCATCGGGCGCAACTTCTTCGACTTGAGCTACGCCGATGCCGAGCGCCTGTGCGGCCTCAAAAGCCGCACGTTCCTGGCTGAACTGATGCCCCATTACCCTATCTACGTGCCGTTGCTGCCTGACGCTGCGCAGGAAGCCATGGGCCAGGTGCACCCGCGGGCGCAGATCACCTTCGACATCCTCATGCGCGAAGGCTTCGAAACCGAGCACTACATCGACATCTTCGATGGCGGCCCGACCCTGCATGCCCGTACCTCCGGTATTCGTTCGATTGCACAAAGCCGCGTGGCGCCCGTGAAAGTCGAGCCGGTGGCGGCCCGCGGCACGCGGCCGTACCTGGTCTGCAATGGCCAGCTGCAAGATTACCGTGCCGTGCTGGTGGAATTGGACTGGGTACCTGGCAAGCCCGTCAGCCTGAGCCAGGAGGTGGCCGACGCCCTGGGCGTGGGCGAGGGTGCCAGTGTGCGGCTGGTCGCGGCCTGAGCGCCGACCGCCATCTTGCAGGATTAGCAGAGTTTCGCGCCGGTTGATGCCGCCGCACAAGGAGATAGCATGATCGTTCGTCCTGTACGCAGCAGCGACCTGCCTGCGTTGATCGAATTGGCACGCAGCACCGGCACCACGGGGCTGACCACGCTGCCTGCCAACGAGGAACGCCTGGAGCATCGCGTAGGGTGGGCGGAAAAGAGCTTTCGCGGTGAAGCCGAGCGCGGTGATACCGACTACCTCTTCGTGCTGGAAAACGACGAAGGGCTGGTCGTGGGCATCAGTGCAATCGCTGGCGCCGTAGGCTTGCGCGAGCCTTGGTACAACTACCGCGTCGGGCTCACCGTCAGTGCGTCCCAGGAATTGAAGATCTACCGCGAGATACCCACGCTGTTCCTGGCCAACGACCTGACCGGCAATTCCGAGCTGTGCTCGCTGTTCCTGCGCCATGACTACCGCTCAGGGCTCAATGGTCGGCTGTTGTCCCGGGCGCGCATGTTGTTCATCGCCGAGTTTCCCGAGCTGTTCGGTCAGAAGATCATGGCGGAGATGCGTGGCATGTCCGATGCCCAGGGGCGCTCGCCGTTCTGGGAAAGCCTGGGCCGCCACTTCTTCAAGATGGAGTTCAGCCAGGCCGACTACCTGACGGGTGTGGGCAACAAGTCATTCATCGCCGAGCTGATGCCCAGGTTCCCGCTTTACACCTGCTTCCTGTCCGAAGCGGCGCGCAGCGTGATCGGCCGGGTGCATGCCGACACCGAGCCAGCATTGGCCATGCTCAAGCAGGAAGGCTTCACCTATCAGGGGTACGTGGACATTTTCGACGCAGGGCCTGCCATCGAATGCGACACGGCCCGCATCCGCGCGGTACGCGACAGCCAGACACTGGTACTGGCCATCGGTACGCCTGGTGAGGATGCCACGCCCTTCATCATCCACAACCGTAAGCGCGACGACTGCCGGATCACGGCTGCCCCGGCTCGGCTGGCGGCGGGCACCTTGGTGGTCGACCCGCTGACGGCCAAGCGCCTGCGCATGGGTGCAGGCGACAACGTGCGGGCCGTGCCCCTGTCGGCCGCCCGGGAGGGCCAGTAAATGACCACGCATTACATCGGCGGTAACTGGGTAGCAGGGCGCGGCGAGCACCTGGCATCGCTCAACCCGGTGAGCCAGGCGACCGTCTGGCAAGGTCAAGGGGCTGATGCAGGCCAGGTGCGGGCTGCCGTACAGGCCGCGCGCCAGGCGTTCCCCGCCTGGGCGCACATGAGCCTGCAGGGGCGCATCGAGGTGCTGGAACAGTTTGCCGCGCAGCTAAAGCAGCATGCCGACGCGCTGGCCTATTGCATTGGTGAGGAAACCGGCAAGCCCTTGTGGGAATCGGCTACCGAAGTCACCAGCATGATCAACAAGGTGGCGATCTCGGTGCAGAGCTACCGTGAACGCACCGGCGAGAAGAGCGGCCCACTGGCTGACGCCACTGCAGTGCTGCGGCACAAGCCACATGGCGTGGTGGCGGTATTCGGACCTTACAACTTCCCCGGTCATTTGCCGAACGGGCATATCGTCCCGGCGCTGCTGGCTGGCAACTGCGTAGTGTTCAAGCCCAGTGAGCTGACGCCCAAGGTGGCCGAGCTGACCGTCAATTGCTGGATTGCCGCCGGCCTGCCTACCGGGGTGTTGAACCTGGTGCAAGGGGGGCGTGACACGGGTGTGGCCTTGGCCGCCGACCCTGGCATCGATGGGTTGTTCTTCACGGGCTCCAGTGGTACTGGCCATTTGCTGCACCAGCAGTTCGCCGGCCGCCCCGACAAGATTCTGGCCCTGGAGATGGGCGGGAACAATGCGCTGGTGGTGGACGAGGTCCAGGACCTCGACGCTGCGGTCTACACCATCGTTCAGTCGGCGTTCATTTCGGCCGGCCAGCGCTGCACCTGCGCGCGCCGACTGCTGGTGCCGCAGGGCCCATGGGGCGATCAGTTGCTGGCGCGGCTGGTTCAGGTGAGCCGCACCCTGGCCGTGGGCGCTTTCGATCAGCAACCAGCCCCATTCATGGGCTCGGTGATTTCCCTGCAGGCGGCGCACGCGCTGCTGGCCGCCCAGGCCGAGCTGATCGCCGGGGGCGGCGTCAGCTTGCTGGAGATGACGCAGCCGCAGCATGACGCCGCCTTGCTGACCCCGGGTATCGTCGATGTCACGGACGTGGCACCGCGCAAGGACGAGGAGTTTTTCGGGCCGCTGTTGCAGGTGCTGCGCTACCCCGATTTCGAGGCGGCCATTGCCGAAGCCAACAACACCCGCTATGGCCTGGCTGCCGGGTTGCTCAGCGACTCCCAGGCCCGCTACGAGCATTTCTGGCTCCACAGCCGCGCAGGCATCGTCAACTGGAACCGCCAGCTTACCGGCGCTGCCAGCAGCGCGCCGTTCGGTGGGGTGGGCGCCAGTGGCAATCACCGGGCAAGCGCCTACTACGCAGCCGACTACTGCGCCTACCCCGTCGCGTCGCTGGAGGCCACCGGCCTGACCTTGCCGGCAACCCTGGCGCCGGGCGTCACACTATAACGATGGTCGGAGCCTTGCCGATGAAAGCATACGAAGTGAATTTTGACGGCCTGGTGGGGCCCACCCACAACTACGGTGGCCTGTCCTACGGCAACGTGGCCTCTCAAAGTAACAGCCACCAGGGGTCCAACCCGCGCGAAGCGGCGCGCCAGGGGCTGGCGAAGATGAAGGCGCTGGCCGACCTTGGCTTCCAGCAAGGGGTGCTGGCGCCTCAGGAGCGCCCCGATGTGGCCGCACTGCGCCAGCTTGGCTTCGCCGGCACCGATGCCCAGGTGATCCAGCGCGCCGCACGGGAGGCCATGCCGTTGCTGGTGGCCAGTTGCTCAGCGTCGAGCATGTGGGTGGCCAACGCCGCGACAGTCAGCCCCAGCGCCGACACGGCCGATGGACGGGTGCACTTCACTGCCGCCAACCTCAACTGCAAATACCATCGCAGTATCGAGCACCCCACCACCAGCCGCGTGCTGGCAGCGATGTTCAGGGACGAGGCGCATTTCAGCCACCATCCCGCCTTGCCGGGCGTCGCCCAATTCGGCGATGAGGGCGCCGCGAACCACACGCGGTTCTGCCACGATTATGGGCAGGCTGGGGTCGAATTTTTCGTCTATGGCCGCAGTGCCTTCGACAACCGTTACCCCGCTCCGCAGAAGTACCCAGCCCGCCAGACCCTCGAGGCGTCCCAGGCCGTGGCCCGCCTGCACGGGCTCAGCGCCGACGCGGTGGTCTATGCTCAGCAGAACCCCGCTGTGATCGATCAAGGTGTGTTTCACAACGATGTGATCGCGGTCGGTAATGGGGAGGTGCTGTTCTACCATGAGGATGCGTTTCTCGACACCGAGGCCGTGCTCACCGAGCTTCGCATCAAGCTGGCCGCCAAGGGCGGTGAGTTGCAGGCCATTTGCGTGCCGCGTGCCACCGTATCGGTAGAAGATGCCGTGCGCTCCTACCTGTTCAATAGCCAGTTGCTCAGCCGCGACGATGGGTCGATGCTGCTGGTGGTGCCGGAAGAGTGCCGCAACAATGAGCGGGTCTGGGCGTATCTGCAGCAGCTTACCCGCCTGGGCACGGCGGTGCGGGAGGTGCAGGTGTTCGACCTCAAGCAGAGCATGCAAAACGGCGGCGGGCCGGCTTGCCTGCGCCTTCGCGTGGCCTTGAACGAAACGGAACTGGCGGCGGTGAACCAAGGCGTTATCATGAGCGCCCCGTTGTACGAGACACTGCTGCAGTGGGTCGATCGGCACTATCGCGACCGTCTGGTCGACGCTGACCTGGCCGATCCTCTGTTGTTGCAGGAGTGCCGTACGGCACTGGACGAATTGACCCAGATACTCAAGTTGGGCTCGGTATACCCGTTCCAACGCCAACCTTGAAGAGAGAATTGCAATGACCGACGCCCTGCGCCTGATCCTGGAAGATGAAGACGGCACTCAGCTGGAAACTTCGTGCACGCGCTTTGCCGTGATGTGGCAAGGCAAGGAAGTATGGATCCAGCAGGACGGCCGTGGCCAACTGTTGATCGGGGTGGATGTGGAGGAGGGCGATGCCGAGTATGCCAACCTGCTGCTGCGCCCCCTGGCGACCAACCTGGTCAGCCTGCAACTGGAAATGGAGCCGGCCGACGTGGGCGAAGACGACGACCACGTTCACGGCCCGGACTGCGGCCATCATCACTGAGGAAGCCCGCCATGCTCGCCCTTGGCAAACTGCTTGAGCTGACCCTCACCGGCCATGAACCGGCCGAGAAGACCCAAGTGACGTCCAGGGGCGTGCGCCTTCGCTGGCTGGGGCAGGGTGCCCTGGAAGTGAGCCCCAGCGCCGCTGACGACTGCGGCCTGGACCTGTTGCTGTCTGCAGGTATCCACGGCAACGAGACGGCCCCGATCGAGTTGCTCGAACGTTTGCTGCATGGCGTTGCGCGCGGGGATATCGTGCCCAGGGCGCGCGTGCTGTTCCTGTTCGGCAACCCGGCGGCCATCATCAAGGGTGAGCGGTTCATCGAACAGGACATCAACCGCCTGTTCAATGGCCGCCACGAGCAGTCCAGCGGGCCGGAGGCGTTGCGCGCTGCGGAGCTCGAACAGTTCGCACGGGTCTTCTTCAGCAAGCCTGGGCGTAGTCGCCTGCACTACGACCTGCACACGGCCATTCGAGGCTCCAGGATCGAGCAGTTCGCGCTGTATCCCTTCAAGCAAGGACGTGCGCATTCCCGGCGCGAACTGGCCCGCCTGGCAGCAGCGGGCATGGAGGCGGTACTGCTGCAGTGCAAGCCTTCAATCACGTTCAGTGCGTTTACCTACGAGCAGCTCGACGCCGAGGCCTTTACCCTTGAGCTGGGCAAGGCCCGCCCCTTTGGCCAGAACGACGCGGTGAATCTCGACAAGCTCGAAGCCCGGCTAGTGCGCATCCTTCAAGCCACCGAGCCCGATGACGACGTGTCGCTTGAGGGGTTGCAGTTGTTCAGCGTGGCGCGTGAGGTCATCAAGCACAGCGATGGTTTCCGCTTGCACCTGCCAGCAGACATCCAGAATTTCTCCCCGCTGAACAAGGGCTACCTGCTGGCCGATGACCTTGCCGGCGTGCGCTGGGTGATCGAAGAGGAGGGCGCACGGATCATCTTCCCCAACCCCAAGGTTCGCAATGGCCTCAGGGCGGGCATCATCGTGGTACCTGATGACGGTGAAAACCTGGCCTGAGCCCTAGATGTCGATATCCAGTGCCGGTACCAGTACGCTTAGGGTCAAGGCTTCGTATGCGTCCTGCAGCAGCCTGGCAAGTGCAGTCAGGCCGTCCAGGCCCTTGGCTTGGTAAGGGTCGTACAGTACAGCGGTGTAAGCACCGGGTAGCAAATGGGCGTATCTGGCTGGGATGACGCGGCTCAGGTCGAAGCCTGGTCCCTGCTGCGCCGGGCCTGCATGGCATTGCATGAGCACGATGTCGGGCACATCGGCATAGCCCTGGCGGGCAGCATCCAATGCCCTCTTCAACTCTGGGTAACCCGACAGCAGTGCGAGCTGCTCATACACCCGGTTCTGGAACTGCGGTGTGCCGTAGATGAACAGGTGGTCGATGGCAGTGGTTTCGAACCGCGCATCAGCGCTGGCATTGGCATCCACGCGCAGTGTGCCGTCGGCGTTATCGGCCAGCCCCGCTGGAATCTCCTGGCCACTGAACAGCAGATGCACACGCTGATCGGGTGTGGACCTGTTCAGTCTCAGCGGCACGCCGTCTATTTCCAGATCCAGGCCGCATTCCTGGTTCAGGCTAACGTTCACCGTATCGAGCCAGACCTGGACTTCATCGACGGTGCCTACCTTCACGTTGTCGTCGAATGCCTCGATCACCCTTCGTTGGATGTTGAGCTGGCCAGCCGAATAGAGTTTGTACAGCTCGTAATCAAAGTAGACGCGAGACCCCAGACGTTCTTCGCCGTCTGTAGTGTCGTAGGCTAACGCTTCGTCCAGTTCCCCGAAGCTCAAGCGCTCACTATTGTCGCCGCCGTCGATATTGACGGTTTGGGTTACTGCAGTCATGGGCATGATCTCCTGTTCAAGAGCATTCACGCTAAGGCTGCCGGGCTTGCTGGGTGCGGTAGTTATTTAGGCTTGGCCGACGCTGTATTCAATGAGCCGGTGATGCGCAGGGGTGCGTGGCTAATTCTGCCAGGACGCTGATTCCCGGGGCTCAGGCCGCCTGTCGGGGATACCGGTTGCAGGCAACGGTTTCAGGAGTTGCCAGTTGGGAAGCCGGGGATTTAGCATCAGGCGTGATGAATGATTGATGCGTTTGACGCTGCCAATAGCCGATTCGGCCATTTCAATAGCACAAACTCACTGCACCAAGCCTGCAGGCCCGATATAATGCGGCCCTTTGCCGTCGTTTCGTCGACGCTTTGCCCTGATGGGCCGCCGTTTCCGTGGAAGATCCTATGAAAAGCGCAGAAATCCGTGAAGCCTTCCTTCGCTTCTTCGAAGAACAGGGGCATACCCGAGTCGCGTCCAGTTCGCTGATTCCGAACAACGACCCGACCCTGTTGTTCACCAATGCCGGCATGAACCAGTTCAAGGACTGTTTCCTCGGAGCGGAGAAGCGCGCCTATACCCGTGCTGTCAGCAGCCAGAAGTGCGTGCGCGCCGGTGGCAAGCACAATGACCTGGAAAACGTCGGTTACACCGCACGTCACCATACCTTCTTCGAAATGCTGGGCAACTTCAGCTTCGGTGATTATTTCAAGCGCGACGCCATCACCTTCGCCTGGACCTTTCTGACGTCGGAGAAGTGGCTGAACCTGCCCAAGGACAAGCTCTGGGTCACGGTCTATGCCACCGACGACGAAGCCTACGATATCTGGACCAAGGAAGTGGGCGTGCCGGCCGAGCGCATGGTCCGCATCGGCGACAACAAGGGCGCACCCTACGCGTCGGACAACTTCTGGACCATGGGCGACACAGGCCCATGCGGGCCGTGCACCGAGATCTTCTATGACCACGGCGCAGACATCTGGGGTGGCCCGCCCGGGTCGCCCGAAGAAGACGGCGACCGTTACATCGAGATCTGGAACAACGTGTTCATGCAGTTCAACCGTACCGCCGACGGCGTGCTGCACCCGCTGCCGGCGCCGTCGGTCGATACCGGCATGGGCCTGGAGCGCATCAGCGCCGTGCTGCAGCACGTGCATTCGAACTACGAGATCGACCTGTTCCAGAACCTGCTGTCAGCGGCGGCCACGGCCATCGGTTGCACCAACGAGGGGCAGGCCTCGCTGAAAGTGGTGGCCGACCACATCCGCTCCTGCGGCTTCCTGATTGCCGACGGCGTGTTGCCTTCGAACGAAGGCCGTGGCTATGTGCTGCGCCGCATCATTCGTCGTGCTTGCCGTCACGGCAACAAGCTGGGCGCCAAGGGCAGCTTCTTCTACCAGATCGTCGCCGCGCTGGTCGCCGAGATGGGTGAAGCGTTCCCGGAGTTGGGTAGCCAGCAGGCGCACATCGAACGTGTGCTCAAGGCCGAAGAAGAACAGTTCGCCAAGACACTTGAGCAGGGTCTGCGGATTCTCGAGCAGGACCTGGCCCAGTTGCAGGGCAGCGTGGTGCCGGGCGATGTGGTGTTCAAGCTCTATGACACCTACGGCTTCCCCATGGACCTGACGGCCGACATCGCCCGTGAGCGCGAGCTCACCATCGACGAGGCCGGTTTCGAGCGTGAAATGGAAGCCCAGCGCGAACGTGCACGCTCTGCCAGCGCGTTCGGCATGGACTACAACAGCCTGGTCAAGGTCGACAGTGCGACCGAGTTCCTGGGTTATGAGGCCACCGAAGCCTCGGCCAGGATCATCGCGCTGTACCACGATGGCCAGCCTGTGGACCAACTGGGCGAAGGCCAGGAAGGTGTGATCGTGCTCGATCGCACCCCGTTCTACGCCGAGTCCGGTGGCCAGGTGGGCGACTCCGGTTACATCCAGGCAGGTTCGGCGCGCTTCGACGTGCGGGACACCACCAAGACCGGTGGCGCCTTCCTGCATCACGGTGTGGTCGCCACCGGTGCGCTGGTCATAGGCTCTCCGGTACAGACCAAGGTCGATGCCGACGTGCAGCACGCCACCGCCCTGAATCACTCGGCGACCCACCTGCTGCATGAAGCCTTGCGACAGGTGCTGGGCGAGCATGTGCAGCAGAAAGGCTCGCTGGTGGACAGCCAACGCCTGCGCTTCGACTTCAGCCACTTCGAAGCGGTGAAGCCTGAGCAACTGAAGGCGCTGGAAGACATCGTCAACCGCGAAGTGCGCCGCAACACGCCTGTGCAAACCGAGTTGACCGACATCGAGACGGCCAAAGCCAAGGGTGCCATGGCCCTGTTCGGCGAGAAATACGGCGATACGGTGCGCGTGCTGACCATGGGTGGCGACTTTTCGGTGGAGCTGTGCGGGGGCATTCATGCCAAGCGCACAGGCGACATCAGTGTCTTCAAGATCATCAGCGAAGGCGGCGTGGCGTCGGGCGTGCGTCGTATCGAGGCCGTGACCGGTGCCGCTGCGCTGGCATATTTGAACGCTGCCGAGGAGCAGGTCAAGGAAGCTGCGCAACTGGTCAAAGGTAACCGCGACAACCTGATCGACAAGCTGTCGGCTGTGCTCGAGCGCAACCGCCAGCTGGAGAAGCAGCTCGAGCAGCTGCAGGCCAAGGCCGCCAGTGCCGCCGGGGATGATCTCTCCAACGCGGCTGTGGCGGTCAAGGGTGCCAAGGTGCTTGCCGCCCGTGTAGACGGGCAGGATGGCAAGGCCTTGCTCGCCCTGGTCGATCAGCTTAAGAACAAGCTCGGCCATGCAGTGATCCTGCTGGGCAGCGAGCATGAGGGCAAGGTCGTGCTGGTGGCCGGCGTGACCAAAGACCTCTCCAGCCAACTCAAGGCTGGCGATCTGATGAAGCAAGCCGCTGCGGCAGTGGGTGGCAAGGGCGGCGGGCGTCCGGACATGGCGCAGGGTGGCGGCGTCGACGTCGCGGCCCTGGATCAGGCCCTGGCGCTGGCCGTGCCGTTCGCAGAGCAGGGACTTTGAGATGAAGGGCAGGGTGGCTTGAGCGCGATTGGCGTTCATGGCCCTGCTGGGGTGAGTTTTCCTGCCCTTCAGGTTGGATTGTTTTTTGGGGCCCTGTATGGGCTGAGGCACCATTGAAATGGCGTTGATCGTACAGAAATTTGGCGGCACCTCTGTCGGTTCCATCGAGCGGATCGAGCAGGTAGCCGACAAGGTCAAGAAGCACCGTGAGGCAGGCGACGACCTGGTGGTCGTGCTGTCTGCCATGAGCGGCGAAACCAACAGACTGATCGACCTGGCCAAGCAGATCAGCGAGCATCCGGTTCCGCGCGAACTGGATGTGATCGTGTCCACGGGCGAGCAGGTCACCATCGCGCTGTTGGCCATGGCATTGACCAAGCGCGGTGTACCTGCCGTGTCGTACACCGGCAACCAGGTGCGCATCCTGACCGACAGTGCGCACAACAAGGCGCGCATCCTGCAAATTGATGACCAGAAAATCCGCGCTGACCTCAAGGCCGGGCGCGTGGTAGTGGTGGCGGGCTTTCAGGGTGTGGATGAGCACGGCAATATCACCACCCTTGGCCGAGGTGGCTCCGACACTACGGGTGTTGCCCTGGCCGCTGCGCTCAAGGCGCAGGAATGCCAGATCTACACCGATGTCGATGGCGTCTATACCACTGACCCTCGCGTCGTGCCGCTGGCACGACGCCTGGAGAAGATCACCTTCGAAGAGATGCTGGAAATGGCCAGCCTCGGTTCAAAGGTGCTGCAGATCCGCTCGGTGGAATTCGCCGGCAAGTACAACGTCCCGCTGCGCGTGCTGCACAGCTTCAAGGAGGGTCCGGGTACCCTCATTACCATCGATGAAGAGGAATCCATGGAACAGCCGATCATTTCCGGTATCGCCTTCAACCGTGATGAAGCCAAGCTGACCATCCGCGGCGTACCGGACAATCCGGGCGTGGCGTTCAAGATTCTCGGCCCGATCAGTGCATCGAACATCGAAGTGGACATGATCGTGCAGAACGTGGCGCACGATAACACCACCGATTTCACCTTCACCGTACAGCACAACGAATACGAGAAGGCCCAGAGCGTGCTGCAGAACACCGCGCGCGAGATCGGTGCCCGCGAAGTGATCGGTGATACCAAGATCGCCAAGGTTTCCATCGTCGGTGTGGGCATGCGTTCGCACGCCGGCGTTGCAAGCCGCATGTTCGAAGCGCTGGCCAAAGAGAGCATCAACATCCAGATGATCTCCACTTCTGAGATCAAGGTATCGGTCGTGATCGAGGAGAAGTACCTGGAACTGGCGGTGCGCGCCCTGCACACCGCCTTCGAGCTCGACGCCCCGGCTCGACAGAGCGAGTAAGGCCCTGCCTGGGAGGGCGCGGCTTGCCGCGCCCTTCGCGTTTCTGCTCGTTGCGCAGGCTCCGTCCAGGCCTGTGTATTAAGCATTACAGCCCGTGTCGGCGTCCACGACTGGGCTGAAACCCCAAAAGACTGTTACCCCTGAATGTTTTGCGTAAGGAGAAAGCTATGTTGATTCTGACTCGTCGCTGTGCGGAGAGCCTGATCATTGGCGATGGCGAGATCACCGTGACGGTGCTCGGCGTCAAAGGCAACCAGGTACGTATCGGCGTCAGCGCGCCAAAAGAAGTGGCTGTTCACCGCGAGGAAATCTACCTGCGGATCAAGAACGAGAAGGACGAGGAGCCAAGCCTTTAATTCTTTTGAAGTTTTTTTCAAAAAAAGGGTTGCAGACGAGGAAGAACCTGTTTAATATTCGCCTCGTGTTGCGGTGAGGTGGCCGAGTGGCCGAAGGCGCTCCCCTGCTAAGGGAGTATACCTCATAAGGGTATCGGGGGTTCGAATCCCCCCTTCACCGCCATTATTCGCTTAGGTTGCTGTAAGTTGTAAGAACGCTAAGTAGTTGATTTTAAACGAAAAAGTTCTTGCAAAAATGTTTCAGCAACCTATAATGCGCGGCAAGACACGGACTCATAGCTCAGCTGGATAGAGTACTCGGCTACGAACCGAGCGGTCGCAGGTTCGAATCCTGCTGAGTCCGCCACTTTTGAAGTGGCTTTGTTATCAAGGCTGTTTCAAGAAACCAGTGGTAACCTGGTCTAAAACTACCAAACGGACTCATAGCTCAGCTGGATAGAGTACTCGGCTACGAACCGAGCGGTCGCAGGTTCGAATCCTGCTGAGTCCGCCACTTTCGAAGTGGTTTTGTTATCAAGGCTGCTTCAAAAACCAGTGGTAATCTGGTCTAAAACTACCTAACGGACTCATAGCTCAGCTGGATAGAGTACTCGGCTACGAACCGAGCGGTCGCAGGTTCGAATCCTGCTGAGTCCGCCATACCCAAACAGGAAGCCCGCTCATTGAGCGGGCTTTTTGTTTTTCCAGGGTTTGTACACCCAATCGCTTATACGCCCTACGCCCTACGCCCTACGTTTTACATACGGCTAAGGCGCTCTGTGCCTGCATGCCAAGCCCTTGGCAGGGCGCACACCCAGCTGGCGCAATGCCATTGCACCGATGGTTTCATGCGTTGTCAGAGCAATGACGCGCAAACGATTGTTATAGCCAAAAATTTAAGCGATCTGTCAGCTTGAGCAGTGTATGATTGCGCCCGTCAGCCCCGCCGGGGCTTGTGGATTACCACCATGGACTTACCCAGTAGTTACTCCCCAAACCGTTTCGTACAGATAGATCTAATCGATTGATTCCCCCGGCGTGCTCCGCGGCTGGGAGTGGAGTTCGCCTATGACTGAAGTAGAAGTAAAGAAAGCGCAAGAAAGCCTTCAGGACCGCCTGTCCCAGGTCGTTGACCTGCTTCAGCGCCAGCGCCTGGTCGAAGATGTCACCCACCGCCAGGAGGGTGCGCACAACGACCTGGTAGAAAACCTCGTCCACCGGCAGAATCTCGTCGAGTTGCAGCGCAAGCTCGATGACCTGCACCCCGCCGATATCGCCTACATCCTCGAAGCCTTGCCCCTCGAAGACCGCCTGACGGTCTGGCAGCTGGTGCGCTCGGATCGTGACGGCGACATTCTGCTTGAAGTGTCAGACGCCGTGCGCCAGTCGTTGATCGCCGACATGGACGATCACGAGCTGTTGGCCGCCGCCAAGGAAATGGACGCCGACGAGCTGGCCGACCTGGCACCTGAGTTGCCACGGGATGTGGTCCACGAGCTGATGGAAACTCTCGATGCCCAGCAACGCGAGCGCGTACGCTCTGCGCTGAGCTATGACGAGGAACAAGTCGGCGCGCTGATGGACTTCGAGATGGTGACCATCCGTGAAGACGTCAGCCTGGAAGTGGTATTGCGTTACCTGCGCCGTCTCAAGGAATTGCCCAACCACACCGACAAGCTGTTCGTGGTCGATCACGATGGCATTCTCAAGGGTGTGTTGCCGATCAAGCGCCTGCTGGTCAACGACCCGGACAAGCAAGTGGCCGACGTGATGGCCACCGATCCTGTGTCCTTCCACCCCGATGAAGACGCCTACGACGCAGCCCAGGCCTTCGAGCGCTATGACCTCGTATCGGCACCGGTCGTGGACAAGAGCGATCGGCTCATCGGTCGTCTGACCATCGACGAAATGGTCGACCTGATTCGCGAAGAGAGTGAGAGCGAAGTGCTAAACATGGCCGGTCTGCGCGAAGAAGAGGACATCTTCGCGTCGGTTTGGCGTTCGCTGCGCAACCGTTGGGCGTGGCTGGCCGTGAACCTGATCACCGCTTTCGTCGCATCCCGGGTGATCGGCTTGTTCGAAGGGTCCATCGAGAAGCTGGTTGCCCTGGCTGCGCTGATGCCGATCGTGGCGGGCATCGGTGGCAACTCCGGCAACCAGACCATCACCATGATTGTGCGCGCCATGGCCCTTGACCAGGTATCTCCCGGTAATACCTCGCGCCTGATGCGCAAAGAGCTGGCGGTGTCCTTGATCAACGGATTGATATGGGGTGGCGTCATCGGTGCCGTGGCCTTCTGGCTCTATGGCAGCTGGTCGCTGGGCCTGGTAATGACAGCCGCGATGACCTTGAACCTGCTGCTCGCGGCCCTGATGGGCGTGTTGATACCGATGACCTTGACGCGGCTGGGGCGCGACCCGGCAATGGGGTCGAGCGTGATGATCACCGCAGTCACCGACAGCGGCGGCTTCTTTATCTTCCTGGGGCTCGCCACGGTGTTCCTGCTCTAACGGCTCGGGGCGTTACGCCTTGCGTAACGCCTGGCCTGCCTGGGTGATAGATGGCAGATAAGCGGCTACCCCTTAAAACAAAAAAGCCAGCATCAGCTGGCTTTTTTGTGGGTGACAGCAAAGGTTTGCGTCAGGAAGCGTCGGCGGCCATTTCCACGTCATGGGCAATCAGGGCAACCAGCGCATTCTGCTGGCGATGGGAGAGCTGGCGGAAGCGTTGCAGCAGTTCGCGTTCGTGCAACGACAGTTCAGGGCTGTCCAGGCGCATGCTCAATTCCTCACCCAGGGCACCTTCCTGGATAAGGCTCTGCTCCAGGCGTGCAATGATCTCCGAGTTCATGCTGCGGTGGTGGTTGCGTGCTACCTCGGCGATGCGCTCACGCATCCCGTCTGGCAGGCGAACGACGAACTTGTCAGCAGTGCGGCTCGAATAAATAGCCTGTTTCATTGGGCGCATATAAATTGACCAGATTTTGGTTCAGGGGAAGCGGTTCTCAAATTGGCCGCGCGGGGTGGAAATACGACCGCCTTATCGCCAAAATGTTCAACCGGTTGTGCAGATGGACGCTCATCTTGCCTAAATGCTGCCGTTTCCTTGGCGTCAATTCTGTGACAAATAGTGATCTTCATAAAGGCTTTATGCCAGTACCAATTATCAGAAATGAGCACTGGTTAAAATTTTCCCATGTCCAATAGCGGCCTCACGTCAGACGTATCCCCGCGAATCCTGCAAAAAACCTGAAACCTGCGCCGAAAGTAGCGTCAAACGCACAGGTTCTTAACCAGAGAGCATAGTGGCAATGCACCATGATGCAAGCTGCGTTTCGCCGCCTAGAGGCAAGCTGATTCTGTTGATCGGACCGTCTGGCGCGGGCAAAGACTCATTGATCGACGCTGCCCGACCGCAGCTGGCGGCAGCGCGTGTCGAAATCGCCCGTCGAGTCATCACACGCTCGCCTGAGGCCAAAGGGGAGGCCGCAGTAGGCGTCGATGCCGAGCAGTTCGAACGGATGAAGCTGCAAGGCGCATTCGCCATGCATTGGCAGGCCAATGGGTTGCAGTACGGTATCCCCCGGCAGATAGACGAGTGGCTAGCGCAGGGCAGGTCGGTGCTGGTAAACGGCTCGCGCGGTCACCTGGCTCAGGCGCGTATCCGCTACCCTGACTTGCTGGCCATCCGTGTGGACGTCAGTCTCGATATCCTGCGTCAACGCCTGCAGGCCCGCGGCCGGGAGACTCAAGCCGAGATCGACCAGCGCCTGGCTCGGCATGTCAGCTTGAGTGATGCGGCCGACGATGGCGTACGAACGGTGGACAACTCGACTACGCTGTCCACGGCAGTGGAGGCCTTGCTGGGCGTGTTGCGAGAAGAGGGCGTTATCCAGGCTAACTAGGGCTGCGGAAAAGGATTACGCTCAAATGGCACTCCAACACATGACAAACGGCGACACGCTGGTTAACATGCACGCCGTCCCGCTGAGCAGCGCCTGCTGCCAGTTGTTGTGTCTCAGTAGCTCAATTGGATAGAGCATCCCCCTCCTAAGGGGAAGGTTGCAGGTTCAAATCCTGCCTGGGACGCCATTTCTCCCCAGTGCCTCCAGCACTCCGTTCTCCTGCGCCAATCGCCCGTTACAAATCTACGCCTTAAGACGTATTTCAGCCCTACGCCCGTACCCCTATGCTTGCCCCGTCAAAGGCCACCCTCACTGGGCGCGCGCCGTCTCTGTCCACCTTCAGCAGCCCTTGGACTGGGGCGCAGTTGCTGGTTATCCAGGAGTTTGCATGAACCAGCACGTCACCCCCGTGCCCACGGGCTTTACCCAGGAGCAGCTGCACACGCTCTATGACCTGATCAGCGACGGTATTTGGGACTGGGATGCCAACACGGGTTATGTCTATCGCAATCCTGGCTGGTACCTCATGCTTGGCTATGGGCCTCACTCGCAGGAAAACTCGGTATTGACCTGGGAGCGGTTGATCCACCCCGACGATTTCCAGCGTGTCATGGCCCACTTCGATGCCTACATCCATCAGCGCAACGAGCGTTACCTGGTCGAGTACCGGTGCCGCTGCGCCGACGGCAGCTACCTGTGGGTCGAGGACAGTGGGTACGTCATTGCACGCAATCCGGACGGCTCGGTGGCACGCATGCTGGGTGCCCATCGCAACATCGACAGCGGCAAGCGGCAACTGGCGCAGCTTGAGCGGCGCAACCAATCGCTGGAATGCCTGGTCGCCGAGCGCACGCGCGAATTGTCCTGGGTGAACGAGCAGCTCCAGCGCCAACTGGACGAAAACCGCGAGCTTGCCGAGCGTGATTCCCTGACGCGCATCGCCAACCGCTATCGGTTGGAGAATGTGCTCAAGCAGGAGTGCGAGCGGGCTCAGCGCTTTCGCCAGCCGCTGTCGATCATCGCCATGGACATGGATGACTTCAAGCCTATCAACGACCAATACGGCCATGCGCAGGGGGACGCCGCCTTGGTTCGCGTAGCCGAGGCATTGCGCTCACGCCAGCGCACTACCGACTTGCTGGCGCGTTGGGGGGGTGATGAATTTGTCCTGGTCCTGGCCCAGACGAGCCTGGAGCAAGCCTGCGCCTGCGCCGAACAACTGCGCGAGGTGGTAGCGCAGTTGGAGCCCATTGGCGAGTGTCGATTGACCTTGAGCTACGGCGTGGTGCAGTGGCGCGAAGACGACGACCCGCACAGTCTGCTGGCGCGCGCCGATCAGGCGCTTTACCGGGCAAAGGGCGCAGGCAAGAACGCCGTCGCCCAATGACCTGGCTGACCCAGGCTGCGGCAAGGGTCAGATGTGCAGTGCGTGGCCCAGCGCGCGCAGGGCGGCCTCCTGGACCGCCTCGCCCAGGGTTGGGTGGGCATGAATCGTGCCTGCCACATCTTCCAGCCGCGCGCCCATTTCCAATGACTGGGCAAAGGCAGTGGACAGTTCGGAGACAGCCACGCCTACCGCTTGCCAACCCAGCACGAGGTGGTTGTCGCGGCGTGCCACCACCCGCACAAACCCCGTCTTGGACTCCAGGCTCATGGCCCGCCCGTTGGCGGCAAAGGGGAATTGCGCCACGATGCAGTCCAGCCCTTGCGCCACCGCCTGATCAGGGGTCAGGCCAGCGACGACCACTTCCGGGTCGGTGAAGCACACCGCAGCGATCGCAGCCGGCTCGAAGCGACGTGGCTTGCCAGCGATGCGTTCGGCGACCATTTCGCCTTGGGCCATCGCCCGGTGCGCCAGCATCGGCTCGCCCGCCACGTCACCAATGGCCCACACGTTGCGCATGCTGGTCTGGCACTGCGCGTCGATGGCAATCGCCGCGCCATTCATGCGCAGGTCCAGGCATTCGAGGTTAAAACCTTGGGTGCGCGGGCGCCTGCCGGCCGCTACCAGTACCCTGTCGGCATCAAGGCGCAGGGGCGAGCCTTCGCTATTGCGGGCCACCAGCGTGCCTTGCTCATAGCCTTCCACCTTGTGGTCGAGGTAAACGGCGATGCCGAGCTTTTTCAGCGACTCGGCCACGGGGGCGGTGAGCTCGGCGTCGTAGGTGGGCAACACCCGTTCGCGGGCCTCCACCACACTCACCTGCGCACCCAGCTTGCGGTACGCAGTGCCCAGTTCCAAACCGATGTATCCGCCACCGACCACCACCAAATGGCGCGGCACCGTAGTGGGCGTCAGTGCCTCGGTCGATGAAATGACGGCGTCCCCCAGCGGCAGCATGGGCAGCTCAATGCTGCTCGAGCCCGTGGCCAGCAACAGGTGCTCGCAGCGGATGCGCTGGTCGTCGACCTCCACGTGCTTGCCGTCGAGCAACTTCGCCCAGCCCTGGATGACCTTGACCCCGTGCTTTTTCAGCAGGGCGGCTACACCGGTGGTCAGCCGGTCGACGATACCGTCTTTCCATGCAACGCTCTGATGAATGTCCAGCTCGGGGGAGGCTACGCGGATGCCAAGTTGGGAGCCCTCGGCAAACCGGGTGACTTGATGGAACTGCTCGGCTACATGAATCAAGGCTTTTGACGGAATGCAGCCGATGTTCAGGCACGTTCCGCCCAGCGCTTGCCCTTCGACCAGGACCGTAGGTATGCCCAGCTGGCTGGCGCGGATGGCGGCCACATAGCCGCCGGGGCCGCCGCCGATGATCAGCAGCGTGGTTTCGATGATCGGTTGCATGCTCACTCCACAAACAGGCAGGCGGGTTGTTCCAGCAGGCTTCGCACGGCCTGGATGAACAGCGCGGCGTCCATGCCATCGACCACACGGTGGTCGAACGAGCTGGACAGGTTCATCATCTTGCGCACCACGATCTGGCCGTCGATGACCACGGGCCGCTCGACCATGCGGTTGACGCCCACGATGGCCACTTCCGGAGTGTTGACCACTGGCGTGCTGACGATGCCGCCCAGTGCGCCGAGGCTGGTCAGGGTGATGGTCGAACCCGACAGTTCTTCGCGGCTGGCCTTGTTGGTGCGAGCGGCATTGGCCACACGGGCGATTTCCGCTGCATTGGCCCACAGGTTGCCTGCCTCGGCATGGCGCAGCACCGGCACCATCAGGCCGTTGTCCCCTTGGGTCGCGATGCCGACGTGCACCGCGCCATGGCGGGTGATGACCTGTGCTTCGTCATCGTACGTAGCGTTGATCTGTGGAAAATCACGCAGTGCCACGACCAGCGCACGGACCAGGAACGGCAGCAGGGTGAGCTTGCCGCGGTCTTGGCCGTGCTTGCCGTTGAGCTGCTGGCGCAGCGCTTCGAGAGCAGTGACGTCGATTTCTTCGACGTAGCTGAAGTGGGCCACGCGCCGTTTGGCGTCCTGCATGCGCTGGGCGATCTTGCGCCGCAAGCCGATTACCGGGACTTGCTCGCTGTCGGTGCGCTTGCCGTAGCCGCTTGGCGCTTGCTCACCGGTGCGTTGGGGCTGGCTGAGGAAGGCATCGAGGTCTTCATGCAGGATGCGCCCGGCAGGGCCGCTCCCATGCACATAACGCAGCTCGATGCCGGCATCCAGCGCGCGTTTGCGCACCGCGGGCGAGGCGAGGGGTTTGTCGCTGGCCTGGCGGGGCGCCAGCGGTGCGGCCGGGCGGTTGGCCGGGGGCGTCAGCGTGGCCTGCGCGGGTTGTTCCTGTGCAGCCTGCTTGGGGGCTTCGCTGGCAGGTGGTGTTTCGGCGGCCTTGGCCTGCGGGGCGTCCACATGGTTGCCGTTGCCCTCGACCTCGATGCGGATCAGCTCGCTGCCAACCGACATCACTTCACCAGGCTGGCCGCCCAGGGCCATAACCTTGCCACTGACCGGGGAGGGGATCTCCACCGTGGCCTTGTCGGTCATGACATCGGCCACGACCTGATCCTCGGCGATCAGGTCGCCCACCTTGACGAACCACTCGACCAACTCAACCTGCGCGATGCCTTCGCCAATGTCCGGCATCTTGATGACATGCGTGCCCATTCAGACCTCCATGACCTTTTTCAATGCCGCACCCACCCGCGATGGCCCTGGGAAATACGCCCACTCCTGTGCATGGGGGTAGGGCGTGTCCCAACCGGTTACGCGTTCGATGGGCGCCTCCAGGTGATGGAAGCAGTGCTCTTGCACCAGCGCGACCAGTTCGGCGCCGAACCCGCAGGTTCGCGTGGCCTCATGTACCACCACGCAGCGGCCGGTCTTCTGCACCGAGGCGACGATGGTTTCCAGGTCCAGCGGCCACAGGCTGCGCAGGTCGATCACCTCGGCATCGACGCCTGTCTCTTCGGCCGCGACCTGGGCGACATAGACCGTCGTGCCATAGGTGAGGACCGTGACGTCGTTGCCGGGCCGGGTTACCACTGCCTTGTCCAGGGGCACGGTGTAGTAACCGTCGGGCACGGCGCTTTGGGGATGCTTGGACCATGGCGTCACAGGACGGTCGTGGTGGCCATCGAAGGGGCCGTTGTACAGGCGCTTGGGCTCAAGGAAGATGACCGGGTCATCGCACTCGATCGAGGCAATGAGCAGCCCCTTGGCGTCATAGGGGTTGGACGGCATGACGGTGCGCAGCCCGCACACCTGGGTGAACATCGCTTCCGGGCTCTGGCTGTGGGTCTGGCCACCATAAATGCCCCCGCCACATGGCATGCGCAGGGTCAGCGGCGAGATGAACTCGCCAGCAGAGCGGTAACGCAGCCGCGCCATTTCCGACACGATCTGGTCCGAGGCTGGATAGAAATAATCGGCGAACTGAATCTCCACCACCGGCCGCAAGCCGTAGGCACCCATGCCCACCGCCGTGCCGACGATGCCGCTTTCGGAAATCGGGGCATCGAACACCCGCGATTTGCCGTACTTGTTCTGCAGGCCCTCGGTGCATCGGAAGACGCCGCCGAAGTAACCGACGTCCTGGCCATACACGACCACGTTATCGTCGCGCTCGAGCATGATGTCCATGGCCGAGCGCAGGGCCTGGATCATGGTCATGGTGGTGGTGGCCATGGCGGTTTCCGGGTTGATGCTGTTGTTGTGATCGTTCATTTCAGACCCCCAGTTCCTGACGTTGGCGACGCAGGTGGTCCGGCATTTCCTTGTACACGTCCTCGAACATCGAAGCGGCACTGGGGATGTGTCCGTTGGCAAGGGTGCCGTACTGCTCGGCTTCCTTCTGCGCGGCGATCACGGCAGCCTCGAATTCGGCCGTGGTCGCCTGATGTTCTTCTTCGGACCAGTGGCCGATCTTGACCAGGTGCTGCTTCAGGCGAGCGATCGGATCGCCCAGCGGGAAGTGGCTCCAATCGTCCGCAGGGCGGTACTTGGACGGATCATCGGACGTGGAATGCGGGCCAGCACGGTAGGTGACCCACTCGATCAGGCTGGGGCCGAGGCCGCGGCGTGCGCGTTCGGCTGCCCAGCGCGAGGCCGCGTAGACGGCCACGAAGTCGTTGCCGTCCACGCGCAACGAGGCGATGCCACAGCCCACGCCGCGGCCGGCGAAGGTGGTGGACTCGCCGCCAGCGATGGCCTGGAACGTGGAAATCGCCCACTGGTTGTTGACCACGTTGAGGATGACTGGGGCGCGGTAGACGTGGGCGAAGGTAAGGGCGGTGTGGAAGTCCGATTCGGCGGTGGCACCATCGCCGATCCAGGCCGAGGCGATCTTGGTATCGCCCTTGATGGCCGAGGCCATGGCCCAGCCCACCGCTTGCACGAATTGGGTCGCCAGGTTGCCGCTGATGGTGAAAAAGCCAGCCTCGCGTACCGAATACATGATTGGCAACTGGCGGCCCTTGAGCGGATCACGCTCGTTGGAGAGCAGTTGGCAGATCATGTCCACCAGCGAAACGTCACGGGCGATCAGGATGCTTTGCTGGCGATAGGTCGGAAAGCACATGTCGGTGCGGTTCAGCGCCAGTGCCTGGGCACTGCCGATGGCTTCTTCGCCCAGGCTCTGCATGTAGAAGGACATCTTCTTCTGGCGCTGGGCGACGACCATGCGGCTGTCGAAGATCCGGGTCTTGAGCATGGCGCGCATGCCCTGACGCAGTACCTGGGGGTCAATGTCCTCGGCCCAGGGGCCTTGGGCATTGCCCTGTTCATCCAGCACGCGCACCAGGCTGCCGGACAAGTCGGCGGTATCGGCGGCTTCTACGTCGATGGGCGGTTTACGGACCTGGCCGGCGTCATTCAGGCGCAGGTAGGAAAAATCGGTCTGGCAGCCTGGCCGGCCGGTAGGCTCGGGCACATGCAGGCGCAGGGGGGCGTACTCGTTCATGCTGTTTACGCTCGCTCGGGTATTTGTTTTTGTGAGCTTTGAAGCGGTCGCTGCTGAGTGCCGGCTCGTGACCAGCAGGTCAGCGTTAACTACATGTTAGTTGCCTCGGCGCAGAATATTTCTCTCTAGTTGATTGCCTTTGGCGAGCAGGCCAGATAAACATTTCGCATAAACACAAAAAACCGGTGATTTTGTCTCATGCGCAAACTCGATCGTACCGATATCGGCATTCTCAACAGCCTTCAGGAAAACGCCCGCATTACCAACGCCGAGCTGGCACGTTCGGTCAACCTGTCGCCTACGCCCTGTTTCAATCGGGTGCGGGCCATGGAGGAGCTTGGCGTCATTCGCCAGCAGGTCACGCTGTTGTCGCCCGAGGTGCTGGGGCTGGATGTGAATGTATTCATTCATGTGAGCCTGGAAAAACAGATAGAGCAGGCATTGCACCGCTTCGAGGAAGAGATCGCCGAACGGCCCGAGGTCATGGAGTGCTACCTGATGACTGGCGACCCGGACTACCTGCTGCGTGTGCTACTGCCCAGCATTCAGGCACTGGAGCGGTTTCTGGATTACCTGACCCGCCTGCCGGGCGTTGCCAACATTCGTTCCAGCTTCGCGCTCAAGCAGGTGCGCTACAAGACAGCCCTGCCGTTACCGGCAAACGGTATGACCTTGCGCGAATGACTGCTGTCCAAGTTCGTCGGTGCCCTGTGGCGTGGCCTGCCCCGTCTATCACCTGGCCACGGACGAGGGACTATTCGATTTTGCAGCACGGGGCCTGCAACGCCTGTCGTAAGCCTTTATTCTGCACGTACCACTGCCAGCTCAACCCAGGAGCCGAAGGGATTTATGCGCACTATCTGGAAGCCGTTTCAGTCGTTGTATTTCGCTGCATTGATGATGTTGATCGGCTCGGGCCTGCTCAGTACCTACCTGGCGCTGCGCCTGGCTGCCGACAACGTCGATAGCCTGTGGGTCGGTGCCTTGATGGCGGCCAACTACTTCGGCCTTGCCGTGGGCGGCAAGGTCGGCCACCGGCTCATCGGCCGAGTAGGGCATATACGCGCCTATGCCACCTGCGCCGGGATCGTCGGCGCCGCCGTGCTTGGGCATGGCCTGACCAACTGGCTGCCGGCCTGGGTCGGGCTGCGGATGATCGTGGGCCTGGGCATGATGTGTCAGTACATGGTCATCGAAAGCTGGCTCAACGAGCAGGCGGACGTGAAGTACCGGGGCGCGGTATTCAGTGGGTACATGATCGCGTCCTACCTGGGCCTGGTGTTGGGTCAGCTGATACTGGTGGTGCACCCTGAGCTGGGGCTTGAGCTGCTGATGCTGGTCGCGATGTGCTTCGCCTTGTGCCTGGTGCCAGTGGCCATGACCCGCCGCATCCACCCTGCGCCGCTGCGTCCGGCCCCCATGGAGCCGAAGTTCTTCATCAAGCGCGTACCGCAGTCGCTCAGTACCGTACTGGGTTCGGGTTTGATCGTCGGGTCGTTCTACGGCCTTGCTCCGCTGTATGCCGCCAGCCAGGGCCTGAGCACCGAGCAGATCGGTCTGTTCATGGGCTGCTGCATCTTCGCAGGGCTGGTGGTTCAGTGGCCGCTGGGCTGGTTGTCGGACCGTTACGACCGTGCGGTACTGATTCGCAGTGTCGCAGTGGGGCTGGCTGTGACCGCCGCGCCGCTGGCGATCCTGCCCGACGTGCCGCTGGAGTTGCTGTTCGCCATGGGCTTTGTGGTGTCGCTGTTGCAGTTCAGCCTGTACCCGCTGGCCGTGGCTTTTTCCAACGACCACGTGGAGAGCGAGCGCCGCGTTTCGCTGACTGCCATGTTGTTGGTGACTTACGGCGTGGGGGCGTGCATCGGCCCACTGGCTGCTGGCGTGCTGATGAAAGTGCTGGGGGTGCAGATGTTGTACGCCTTCTTCGTATTCTTTGCCCTGGTGCTGGTCTGGCGCATCCGTCCAAAAGCCGTTACTGGCCTGCACCAGGTCCAGGATGCCCCTCTGGGCCACGTCGCCATGCCCGCCGCCGGCTCGCCTCTGTCGGCAGCGCTGGACCCACGTGTGGATGAGCAGACCGTGCAGGATGTGATGCAGACACCGGTAGCGGCCGAGGATACGGAGGAGACCGAGAAAGACAGCGAGTCGCCGCAGGAGGAGCTTCAGGGGGACAAGCCGGTTTGAATGTGGGGGAAGTTTGGGACAGCTGCTTGAGCATGAAATCAGAGACATGCGCTGTTGCTGTTGCTGTTGCTGCTTCTAAGCGCGCGGTAGCCCAGGCGCCGCAGATCGCGACTTCAGGAGGCCGAGCGCAGGGCTTGCGCAGGGAGGTGACAGGCATGGATGCCTGTCAAGCGCTGGGCCCCAGGATGGGGCCTGCAGCGCGGTCCTCCCGGAGCAAGCCCGGAGCGAGGGAACCCCGGAGCGCAGCGCAGGGGCCGTATGATAGGAGCAGGCGGTTTTTGCTTACTTTTTGACAAGACAAAAAGTGAGCCGCCGTAAGGGCGGAAGGGTGACTGCGCGCCACCCTCGCCAATGAATACCTACACTGTTTTAAGCGCCCATACCCACGCTTTAAAACTCAGTGATAGCACCCAAACTGCTGAAAGGCCGCGGGGGCCAAACCGCCAGCTGCAAATCAATAATCGTCCTTATCAAACCGCCGCGCCTCACGCTGCAGCTGATAGACAAAACTCTCCACCTTGCGCTGGGCAGGCCCACTGAGGTTATGAAAACGAACCCCAGCAAACGTGGTATTGATGCGCTCTTCATAATGCAGATGGCGCAGCTCGACCATGGTATCCACCAACCCAAGCGGTGCGCCGGCCTTGAAGCGTTCATAGACCTGACCCAGCTGCAGGCGATCCTCGACATTACCGTCAAAGCGCAGCTTGCACCCGGTAGCTGACACATCCAGCAACTTGCCACGCAAGGCACCATTGCCCTTGAGGTGCGTGCCATCAAGCATGATGTCCACCAGCTGCGACAGCTTCAGCGCGGCACGAAATGCGTTGCGGCGCTGGTGGTAGGTCATCTCCAGTGGCAGGCCGCCGCGATAGCAGCGATGGCCGTCCACTTCGCTGATGCGCAAGCCGTGGGTGCATTCCCAGGCGATGCGCACACCATCATGAAAGCCTTCCACCCGGAAATGCTCGCCGTTTTCGATGAATTTCTCACCGTCGCGGGGGATCAGCTCGTCAAGCGCCAGCACATTGTTTTCCCGATCGACGTCCACCACGTAACTCTGGAAGCGATGGCCTCGGTCATGGAAGGTGATGATCAGGGGGTCGTGACTTTCCTGGAGCTGCCGTAAATTGGCCGCAATTTCCAAGGGTGTGCTCAGCACCTTGGGCGGTTGCGGGGCATCGGATTCATTGAACACGGCTTGACGTTCTCCAGGCAAAAGCGACACAGGCAATTAACAGCATTTTGCCAGTATGTGCCGTGCCTTGATAGGGAAATCACACTTGGCTGAGGGCGCGCGGCTTGGTCAGGGGCGAGGTGCTGCCGCGGCTGTTGTAGAGCGAGGGTGAGTCACCGCCCATGAGAATGCGTACCTGGTTGTTGGTGACCTGTTGCTGAACCTGAATGATACGGCCGTTGGTCAAGTTGACCTGCTGACATTCATCCATCAGCTGCGCCAGCGTATCGAGTCGCTCCAGCATCACGTCACCGTGCGGCGATTGCGCCGCCACCGCCTGTACGCCGGCGCGGTCTGCGCTCAGGCCCAGGTCGGTCAGCAACTGGCCACGGCGCTGGCCGTGTTGTTCGAGCAGGATGATCAGTGACTGTTTGCGCGCCAGGATCTGCTCGAGCAACTGCATGTCGCGACCGTGCAGCGCGACGGCCTCGTTCTGCAGCAGCTCGAGCAGCTCCTGCATGGGGGCGATGTCTTGTTCGATCAGTTGCAGCAGCGTGGTGTCATGCATGGCTAACTCCCGGTTTTCAAGCGTCCATTGAAGTCAGCGCACCCGACGGTCAACGCTGTGCTTCGAAATCAAGCAGCTTGCTGGCGACCCGGCCGGCATCAACCTGGTAGCTGCCGTCGGCAATGGCCTGTTTGAGCTGGGCTACCTTGGCGCTGTTGACGACGGGTTCATCGCGCAGCTTGTCGCTGATCTTTTGCAACTGCTGGGCCTCTGGGCTCAGGTGTACGGCTTCTCCGCTTGCACCCGCGCCCTTTACTGTTTCCTGGCTGGCGGCCGGCTTTTCAGTGCTGCCAGGGGCATTGCTGCCGCGTACGCCGCCGGTGACGGCCGGGGAATTATTCAAACGACTGAAGTCGATGACCATGATCAGAAAACCTCTGGGTTTATGGACGCTTGCCTTGTTTTCGGCCAACTCACGATAAACTTTAGGCACAAATGCGTGGCTGTCTTGAGCGACAGCCTGTTACCCGTTTTCTGACACAGTCTAAAAAAAGCGGTTCCCGTGCGCCAGCGGCTTTCGCCCACTGGCTTACATGCTCACCTCGACCTGGCCCGGGCCTGTCACCATGGCCTTGACCACGCGTTTGGAATTGAGGTTGCGCACCCGAATCTGCTCGCTGATGCCGCCTTTGCTCAGCGCCTCGCCAGGCATGCGTACGCTCAACGTGCCGCTGCGGGCAACGATCACCACATGATCGCCTTTGCGCACCACCTCCGCCTGCTCCAGGTGCTGAGGCGTCAGCACCTGATCCATCACCGTCGGGCGCAGCATCTTCATGCCGACCGCCTGGCCCATATCGGTCAGAAACCCTTGGCCCAGCGTGCCGACGTCCCGTTCGCGCAGGGCCACATCACCTTCGCTCACCACGTTGTCCCGTCGCAGCGGGCGGGTGACCACGACCACCTCGCGGAACAAGCGAACAGTGGCGGGCACGAACACGGTCCAAGGCGCCGCGCCGTCGCAGCGCACACGCACCGTCACCCGCCCCAGCGGCACGCTCGGGCTTTCCAACGAGGCGTCGAGCGCCTGGCTGCACAGGGGCATGCGCAACCGTGGGTCCAACGGGTTGACCTGGATCTCGTAGCGGCCGGCCGTTTGGGTCGTGGCGAGATAATCTTCGACGGTGAACTCAAGAAACCCCTGGGTGACACCGATAAGCTGTTCAGGCATGGTGAACGCGTCCGCCCAGGTGCGAACCGGTACCAGCAGGCACAGTGCGGCCAGCAAGCCAGCCAGCAGGCGCGTCAATCGTCGGGAAACTGTCGTTTTCATGTACATGGCGCTCAAAAAAGCAAAGCCCGTGCCGACTTCTTGAGTGAGTGGCAACGAATGGCTGACAGGTAAGGAGTTCGGCATGGCGGGGGTTATGGATTCGGTCAACCAGCGCACACAGCTGGTAGGGCAGAATCGCCTGGAACTGCTGCTGTTCCGCCTCAACGGCGAACAGCTTTATGGCATCAACGTTTTCAAGGTCAGGGAAGTGCTGCAATGCCCTGCGCTGACCATTCTGCCCAAGGCGCACCCGGTAGTGCGCGGCGTCGCCAACATTCGCGGCGCGACGATCCCGATCCTTGACCTGTCGATGGCCACCGGCCTGCGCCCGTTGCAGGAGGACACGCGCAGCAGTTTCGTGATCATTACCGAGTACAACACCAAGACCCAGGGCTTCCTGGTGCACTCGGTCGAGCGCATCGTCAACATGAACTGGGAAGAAATCCATCCGCCACCCAAGGGGACCGGCCGCGATCACTACCTGACGGCAGTCACTCGGGTGGACAACCGCATGGTCGAGATCATCGACGTGGAGAAGGTGCTGGCCGAGGTCGCGCCGTCTTCGGAGTCGGTGTCGGCGGGTGTGGTGGACGCCGAGGTGCAGGACAAGGCCGTGATGCTGCGGGTGTTGACCGTCGACGATTCGTCGGTGGCACGCAAGCAGGTCAGCCGCTGCCTGCAGACCGTCGGCGTCGAGGTGGTGGCGCTCAATGACGGTCGCCAGGCCTTGAACTACCTGCGCCAGTTGGTGGACGAAGGCAAGAAGCCCGAAGAAGAGTTTCTGATGATGATTTCCGACATTGAGATGCCGGAAATGGACGGCTATACCCTGACAGCGGAAATTCGCAGCGACCCGCGCATGCAAAAGCTGCACATCTGCCTGCATACTTCCCTGTCCGGGGTGTTCAACCAGGCGATGGTCAAGAAAGTGGGCGCCGATGACTTCCTGGCCAAGTTCCGGCCGGATGATCTGGCCCAGCGCGTGGTTGACCGGATCAAGGCAGCGCATTGAAAGGCGCCGGGGTTCGCCCCGGCCACAGTGATTGAAAAGAGGCGGCAGCAGTGTCTACGGGTAATTTGGATTTCGAACAGTTCCGGGTATTTCTGGAAAAAGCCTGTGGCATCTTGCTGGGCGAGAATAAGCAGTACCTGGTGTCCAGCCGCCTCAACAAGTTGATGGAGCAGCAGGGCATCAAGAGCCTGGGCGAGCTGGTGCAGCGCATTCAGGCGCAGCCGCGTGGCGGCCTGCGCGAGCAGGTGGTCGACGCCATGACCACCAACGAAACCCTGTGGTTTCGCGATACCTACCCGTTCGAGGTGCTCAAGAACAAGGTCATCCCCGAGTTCATCCGCAACAACCCCGGCCAGCGCCTGCGCATGTGGTCGGCGGCGTGCTCGTCGGGCCAGGAGCCGTACTCCATCTCCATGGCCATCGACGAGTTCGAACGCAGCAACCTGGGCCAGCTGAAAATGGGCGCGCAGATCGTTGCGACCGACCTGTCGGGCACCATGCTCAACAACTGCAAGACTGGCGAATACGACAGCCTGGCGATAGCCCGCGGCTTGTCGGCCGAGCGCCTGCAGCGCTACTTCGACCCCAAGGGGCCGGGGCGCTGGGCCATCAAGCCGGCGATTCGCAACCGGGTGGAGTTCCGCTCGTTCAACCTGCTCGACAGCTATGCAAGCCTGGGCAAATTCGACATCGTGTTCTGCCGCAACGTGTTGATCTACTTCTCGGCCCAGGTCAAGAAAGACATCCTGCTGCGCATCCACAGCACGCTCAAGCCGGGCGGGTACCTGTTCCTGGGCGCATCCGAAGCCCTCAACGGCCTGCCGGATCATTACCAGATGGTGCAATGCAGCCCGGGGATCATCTACCAGGCCAAGTAGGCCTGAGTCGTATATGGCGCTGACAAGACGTCTTGTCAGCGGCCTTCACTGAGTCGGCCCTGCCGCTGACGTCAAATTTTTGTTTTGCCGCTCAAGTGCGCTTCTTTTTGCCGCTTGTGGCCATTCGGCCACGTGTGGTTTGCCGCTTTTCTGGCATCGCATCCTCGCGAGCAGGCCTGCAAGGCCTTGAATCCGGGCTTTGCAGATGTTGGCACAAGCTTTGCTAAAACCTTCGGCAACGACACTCTGGTCAACCGCTGAAGGTTTCCCCGACATGAGCATCAGCTTCGACAAGGCGCTTGGTATCCATGAAAAGGCCCTGGGCTTTCGTGCGCAACGCGCCGAAGTGCTGGCCAACAACATCGCCAACGCCGACACCCCCAACTACAAGGCCCGTGACCTGGACTTCGCCTCTGTGCTGGCCGCCGAAAGCGACAAGCAGCAGAACGGCGGCCGCTTCGGTCTGGAGCGCACCAACAGCCGGCACATCGAGGCCGACGGCGTGGCGCTTAGCGACGAAGCCCTCAAGTACCGCACGCCGATGCAGCCCTCGATCGACCAGAACACCGTGGACGCGCAGATCGAGCAGTCGAACTACACCGAAAACGCCATCGGCTTCCAGGCCAGCTTCACGTTGCTCAACAGTAAATTCAAAGGGCTGGTGTCAGCCCTGCGGGGAGAATGACCATGTCCCTTTCCAGTGTCTTCAACATTGCCGGTTCCGGCATGAGCGCGCAGAACACGCGCCTGAACACCGTCGCCTCCAACATCGCCAACGCCGAGACGGTCTCGTCGAGCATCGACCAGACCTACCGCGCTCGTCACCCCGTGTTCGCCACCACGTTCCAGAACACCCAGGCCGGCACCAGCCAGTCGCTGTTCGAGGACCAGGGCGAGGCAGGGCAGGGCGTGCAGGTAACCGGCATCGTCGAGGACCAGAGCAACCTGGAGGCCCGCTACGAGCCCAGCCACCCGGCGGCGAACAAGGACGGCTACGTGTATTACCCCAACGTCAACGTGGTCGAGGAAATGGCTGACATGATCTCGGCCAGCCGCGCGTTCCAGACCAATGCCGAGTTGATGAACACGGCCAAGAGCATGATGCAGAAGGTACTGACCCTGGGTCAGTGATAGGACGCCGACATGACCACCACCAATGCGACAGGCGACGTCGGTAGTAGCTACCTGAACTCGCTGCAACGCAAAGAAAGCAAGAACGACGATAAGACCGGCGCCGCCGGCAGTGCGCTGGGCAAAGATGCCTTCCTGCAGCTGCTGGTCACCCAGATGAAGAACCAGAACCCCCTCGACCCGCAGCAGAACGGCGAGTTCGTGGCGCAGTTGGCGCAGTTCAGCAGCCTGGAAGGTATCCAGACCCTGAACAGCTCGGTCAATTACATCGCCGGTGCGTTTCAGTCTTCCCAGGCCTTGCAGGCATCGTCGCTGGTCGGGCGCAACGTGATCGTGCAGACCGACAAGGCCATGGTCGACACCAGCAAGGACATGAAGGGCTCGGTGAACCTGACCGGCTCGAGTACCGCCACCTCGGTGGGGGTGTACGACAAGGACGGCAAGCTGGTGCGCACCCTCGATCTGGGTTCCCAGGCTGGCGGCAAGGTGGACTTCACCTGGGATGGCAAGGATGACGCCGGTGAGGCCCTGCCGGCCGGCACCTACAGCTTCAAGGCCACCGCCTCGATCAACGGCACGGCCACGGCCATGACCACCAACCTGCCGGCCACCGTCACCAGCGTGACCATGGGCACCAACGGCGGCGAAATGTCGCTGAACCTGGCAGGGCTGGGCAGCGTTCCACTTTCCACCATTCAAAGCATCGGCATCTAGGGCCTAGGGCACATCTTCAGGAGTTAGCGTATGTCTTACAACATTGGCTTAAGTGGCCTCAATGCAGCCAACAAGGCCCTGAACGTAACCGGCAACAACATTGCCAACGTCGCCACCACCGGCTTCAAGGCCTCGCGCGCCGAATTCGCCGACCAGTACTCAAGCTCCATTCGCGGCACCAGCGCCGGCCGCACCACCATTGGTACCGGTGTAAGAACCGCCGCCATTTCCCAGCAGTTCAGCTCCGGTAACATCAACGGCACCGGCCAGGCACTGGACATGGCCATCGACGGCAACGGCTTCTTCGCGCTCAACGACAACGGCTCGAAGATCTATACTCGGGCCGGGGCCTTCTACAGTGACAAGCAGGGCTTCGTCGTCAATGCCGGCGGCGCCAACCTGCAAGGTTATGGCGTCGATGAGAATGGCCAGGTGGTCCAGGGGGTATTGACCAACCTTCAGATCGACACGGCCAATCTCACCCCCAAGGCCACGTCCAAGATCGACCAGACGGTCAACCTCAAGTCCAGCGATGGCGCGCCTACGGTCACCCCGTTCGACCCAGCCGACGTCAAGAGCTACAACTTCACGTTCTCAAGCGACGTGTACGACAGCCAGGGCAATGCGCACCAGTTGAACCAGTACTTCATCAAGGATGACACGTCCAATTCCTGGAAGATGTACAGCACCATCGACGGTCGCAACCCACAGGACCCGACCTCCACGCAGCCGCTGATCAATGATCTGCCGTTCAAGTCCGACGGCACGCTCAACGCCGATGCCCTCACGGCCGGGCCGGTAGCCGGTGGCCTGTCGATCAATGCCAACAAGACCTTCAACCTGGACAACTGGATCCCCGCGCAGAAGAACGCTGCCGGCCAGTGGTCGGCCAACGGCGCCAACGCCAACCCCGGCGGCGTCAGCCTCGACATGCTGGGCATGACCCAGTACAACGCGGCCTCGGCCGTGACCGCCAAGGATCAGGACGGGTTCGCTACCGGTGAACTGTCCAGCCTGTCGGTAGACAAGGGCGGTTTCCTGTTCGCCAACTTCACCAATGGCAAGAACAAGGTCATCGGCCAGGTCGCCATTGCCAGCTTCGCCAACATGCAGGGCCTGACGCCGATTGGCGGCACCAACTGGCAAGAGTCGTTTTCGTCGGGTGTCCCGGTGATCGGCGCGCCGGACACCGGCACCCTGGGCCAGATTGCAGGTTCCTCGCTGGAAGATTCCAACGTCGACCTGACCGGCGAGCTGGTGAATCTGATCAAGGCGCAGAGTAACTACCAGGCCAACGCCAAGACCATTTCCACCGAAAGCACCATCATGCAGACCATCATTCAGATGAGCTGATGACGTGCTCAGGCGTGATACGTGGGGTTCAAGGGCAAGGTCGGTGAAGCATGCCGGTTTGTTGTCCTTGCTCCTGGTGATAGGGGGCGGCAGTGCCCAATGGGCAGAGGCCGCCCCGAGGCCTTTCTTCCTGTGGCAAAGCCTGGTCACCGGGCGATACATCTGCGTCCAAGGCAACCCGGGTTCAGGCTGGACCCGGTTTGCCGGCCCCTATAAAAACGGCGCCTGCCGCGATCACTGATCCAGGCGTGCTGATCCGATGCCAACAAACTGACACCGACGCTAAAGCCGTCGCGCTGAAGTGCCCGATTCGCCGGGGTGCAAAGCTGGTTCGATTATTGCTTGACCCTGCCTGATGACAGCGCGGTACTGGCGCGCGGAGGAGATGCTGTGGACAAATTGCTTTACGTGGCCATGACCGGCGCCAGCCAGAACGCGCTGGCCCAGAAGGCCCACGCCAACAATCTGGCGAACGTTTCCACCAACGGCTTCCAGCGTGACCTGGAGCAGGCCCGCTCGATGCCGGTCTTTGGCGACAGCTTCCCGGCGCGGGCCTTTGCCCTGACCGAGCGCCCGGCCACCGACTTCAGCGAAGGGCCGATGATCGAAACCGGTCGCGACCTGGACGTGGCGGTGAGCGGGCATGGCTTTATCGCCGTGCAGGCGCCTGACGGCAGCGAAGCCTACGTGCGCACCGGCAGCCTGAACATCGACGCCCTGGGCGTGTTGCGTGCCGGTAACGGCATGCCGGTGATCGGCAACGGCGGCCCGATTGCCATTCCACCTGAACAGAAGGTGGAAGTGGGTGCCGACGGCACCATCAGCATTCGTTCCATGGGCGAAGACCCACGGGTGATGGCCGAGGTCGACCGCATCAAGCTGGTCAACCCGGACACCAAGGGCCTGAACAAGGGCGCAGACGGCCTGATCCACACGGCCAGCGGCCAGCCGGCCGATGCCGACGTCAATGTTCGCGTGGTATCGGGCTTTCTTGAAGGCAGCAACGTCAACGCAGTCGAGGAGATGACTTCGGTGCTGGCGTTGTCCCGCCAGTTCGAGCTGCACGTGAAGATGATGAGCGCGGCCAAGGAAGGCGATGAAGCCATGGCGCGGGTTTTGCAAATCGGCTAATGACATTTGAACGGGTGCCGTAAAACAGGCGCGCGAGGAGAACTTACATGCTTCCAGCTCTATGGGTCGCCAAAACCGGCCTGTCCGCCCAGGACACCAACCTGACGGTGATTTCCAACAACCTGGCCAACGTGTCGACCACCGGCTTCAAACGTGATCGCGCCGAGTTCCAGGACTTGCTGTACCAGATCCGTCGCCAGCCAGGCGCCCAGTCCACCCAGGACAGCCAGCTGCCCTCTGGCTTGCAGGTGGGTACTGGCGTGCGCATCGTCGGCACCCAGAAAAGCTTCGTGGCTGGCAGCCTGCAGACCACCGAGAACCCGCTGGACATGGCGGTCAATGGTCGCGGTTTCTTCCAGATCCTGCAGCCAGATGGCACGGTTTCGTACACCCGTGACGGCACCTTCCACCTCAACTCCGATGGCCAGATCGTCACCGCCAACGGCTACGCCCTGGAGCCTGCCATCGTCGTGCCCAACGACGCGCAGACCTTCACCGTTGGCCAGGACGGTACCGTGTCCATCACCACCGCCGGTAACCCGGCCGCCCAGGTGATCGGCAACATCCAGACCGCCGATTTCATCAACCCGGCGGGCTTGCAGGCCATTGGTGGCAACCTGTTCCTGGAAACGGCCGCCAGCGGCGCCCCCCAGGTCGGCACCCCAGGCCTGAACGGCTTCGGTACCACCTTGCAGCAAACCTTGGAGAACTCCAACGTCAGCACCGTGGAAGAGCTGGTGAACATGATCACCACCCAGCGCGCCTACGAGATGAACTCCAAGGTCATTTCTGCCGCCAACTCGATGCTGCAGACCGTTACCCAGCAGCTGTGATCCCAGCAACTTCCGTAGCACCCGCGAGGTATGCATCATGAATCGTCTGTTGTCCGTTTTCGCCCTGGGCGGTGCGGTGTTGCTTGCAGGCTGCGTCGCCCCGGCGGCCAAGCCCAACGACCCGTACTATGCGCCGGTGCTCCCGCGCACCCCTTTGCCGGCAGCGGCCAACAACGGTTCGATCTACCAGGCCGGGTTCGAGCAGAACCTGTACGGCGACCGCAAGGCGTTCCGTGTGGGTGACATCATCACCATCACGTTGAACGAGCGCACGTCGGCCAGCAAGAACGCAGGCTCCCAGATTCAGAAGAACAGCAAGGCCAGCCTTGGCCTGTCGTCGCTGTTCGGGGCCAAGCCGAACACCAACAACCCGTTCGGCGGCGGCGACCTGTCGCTCGATGCCGGCTACAGCGGGGATCGCACCACCAAGGGCGACAGCAAGGCTACCCAGGGCAACACCCTGACCGGCTCGGTGACCGTCACCGTGGCCGAAGTGCTGCCCAATGGCATCATCGCCGTGCGCGGCGAGAAGTGGCTGACCCTGAATACCGGTGAAGAACTGGTGCGCATCGCCGGGCTCATTCGCGCCGACGACATCGCCACCGACAACACCGTGCCGTCCACGCGGGTGGCCGATGCGCGCATTACCTATTCCGGTACCGGCTCGTTTGCCGATGCCAGCCAGCCCGGGTGGCTGGACCGCTTCTTCATGAGCCCGCTTTGGCCCTTCTGAGTACCCTGACCATGCTCAACCTGAGGCAACTGCTCACCGCCACCTTGCTGCTGACCTGTGCCTGCGCGGCGCAAGCCGAGCGCCTGAAGGACATCGCCAGCATCTCGGGCGTACGCTCCAACCAGTTGATCGGCTACGGCCTGGTCGTCGGCCTCAACGGTACCGGCGACCAGACCACGCAAACGCCTTTCACCCTGCAGACGTTCAACAACATGCTCTCGCAGTTCGGCATCAAGGTGCCGCCTGGGTCGGGCAACGTGCAGTTGAAGAACGTCGCCGCAGTGTCGGTGCATGCCGACTTGCCGGCTTTCGCCAAGCCAGGGCAGGTGGTGGACATCACCGTATCGTCGATCGGTAACTCCAAGAGCCTGCGCGGGGGCAGCCTGTTGATGACCCCGCTCAAGGGCATCGACGGCAACGTCTACGCCATCGCCCAAGGCAACCTGGTGGTAGGCGGCTTCGATGCCGAAGGCCGCGACGGCTCGCGGATCACCGTCAACGTACCGTCTGCCGGCCGTATCCCGGGCGGCGCCAGCGTTGAGCGGGCAGTGCCAAGCGGTTTCAACCAGGGCAACACCCTGACCCTGAACCTCAACCGCCCCGACTTCACCACCGCCAAGCACATCGTCGACAAGGTCAATGACCTGCTCGGTCCTGGCGTGGCCCAGGCCGTGGACGGTGGTTCGGTGCGCGTGAGCGCGCCGATGGACCCCAGCCAGCGGGTGGACTACCTGTCGATCCTGGAAAACCTGGAAATCGACCCAGGCCAGGCAGTGGCCAAGGTGATCATCAACTCGCGTACCGGCACCATCGTCATCGGCCAGAACGTCAAGGTGTCGCCAGCGGCGGTGACCCACGGCAGCTTGACCGTGACCATCACCGAAGACCCCATCGTCAGCCAGCCGGGCCCGCTTTCCAACGGCCAGACCGCCGTGGTCCCGCGCTCGCGGGTCAATGCCGAGCAGGAAGCCAAGCCGATGTTCAAGTTCGGCCCGGGTACCACGCTGGATGAAATCGTCCGGGCGGTGAACCAGGTGGGCGCCGCGCCCGGTGACCTGATGGCCATTCTCGAAGCCCTGAAACAGGCCGGCGCCTTGCAGGCCGACCTGATCGTGATCTGAGGACGGCGTCGATGAACAGCAAGAGCCTGGTTTCCGGCAGTGTCGACAGCGGTGCCTTCACCGACCTCAACCGCCTAAATGCCCTCAAGCACGGTGACCGCGACAGCGAAGCCAACGTGCGCAAGGTGGCCCAGGAGTTCGAGTCGATGTTCATCAGCGAGATGCTCAAGGCCTCGCGCAAGGCCAGCGATGTCCTGGCCGACGACAACCCGATGAACACCGAGACGGTCAAGCAGTACCGGGACATGTACGACCAACAGTTGTCGGTGAGCATGTCCCGCGAGGGTGGCGGTATCGGCCTGCAGGATGTGCTGGTACGTCAGCTGACCAAAAGCCGCAGTGCCGCCGCCAATACCAGCCCGTTCCCGCGAGGGCAGGCCGGCCCGGTGCTGTGGGGCAGCAAGGTCGCAGACCCGGTTCACGCCACGCAAGCGGCCAGCACCCGCAACGACGTCGCCGCGCTCAATGCGCGGCGCCTGGCGCTGCCCAGCCGTCTTACCGACCGCCTGCTGGCGGGCATCGTGCCTACTGCGGCCACCGCGCCTGTCGGCGCGGCCCCCGCTGCCCCCGTGCGCGACGGCCAGCAACCGGCCAAGGTTTTTGCCGTGCCCGAGAACGGGCTGCGCATCACCGGCCGCGCCATCGCCCAGCCGCCGCTGGCGCCGAAAAAGGCGTTCACCGATAGCGATTCGTTCATTGCCACCATGCTGCCGATGGCCGAACAGGCTGCCAAGCGCATCGGCATCGACCCGCGCTACCTGGTCGCCCAGGCTGCGCTGGAAACCGGTTGGGGCAAGTCGGTCATGCGCAACAGCGACGGCAGCAGCAGCCACAACCTGTTCGGCATCAAGGCCACCGGCAACTGGCAGGGCGAACAGGCCAGGGCCATCACCAGCGAATTCCGCGACGGCCAGTTCGTCAAGGAAACCGCCCAGTTCCGCAGCTACGACTCCTACCAGGACAGCTTCCACGACCTGGTGAGCCTGTTGCAGAACAATTCGCGCTATCAAGAAGCGGTCAAGTCGGCCGATAACCCTGAGCAGTTTGCACGCGAGTTGCAAAAGGCCGGTTACGCGACCGACCCGGGCTATGCGAAGAAAATCATCAGCATCGCCCAGCAAATGCAGAAGACACCGCAATACGCCATGGCTGGCAGCACCACGAACCTTTAAAAGGACTACATCATGTCGAGCCTGATTTCGATCGGCCTGAGTGGCTTGAGTGCCAGCCAGGCGCACCTGTCGGTCACCAGTAACAACATCGCCAATGCGGCCACCAGCGGCTATTCGCGCCAGCAGGCCATGCAAGTGGCCGGCGCTTCGCAGTACATGGGCGCAGGTTTTCTGGGCAGTGGGACCACACTGGCGGACGTGCGCCGTATCTACAGTGCCTACCTCGACAATCAGTTGCAGACGGCGACCTCCCTGCAAGCCGATTCCACGGCATTCCAGGACCAGATCACCGGCATCGACAAATTGCTGGCTGACCGGGACACCGGCATCAGCTCGGTGCTCACGGCCTTCTTCTCGGCCCTGCAGACGGCGGCAGCCAAACCGGGCGATGTGGCTTCGCGGCAATTGCTGTTGACCCAGGCGCAGACCCTGAGCAACCGTTTCAACGCCGTCAGCACCCAACTGACACAGCAGAACGATGTGATCAACTCCCAGCTCGATACATTGGCGGGGCAGGTCAACAAGCTCACCACCAGCATCGCCGAATATAACAAGCAGATCGTGGCCGCCAGCGGCACCGGCAGCACGCCCAACAACCTGCTCGACGCCCGCAGCGAGGCCGTTCGCCAGTTGAACGAACTGGTGGGCGTGACCGTTCAGGAGCGTGAAGGCAACTACGATGTGATCCTGGGCAGCGGCCAGTCGCTGGTGACCGGGAGCAGGGCCAACCCGCTGTCGGTTCAGCCGGGGGTGGCTGACAAGAGCCAGGCGACCTTGCGCATCAACTACGAGTCGTTCAGCTCGGACGTAACCTCGGTGGCCACCGGCGGCACCATCGGTGGCCTGTTGCGCTACCGTCAGGACGTGTTGACGCCGTCGATGAACGAGCTGGGCCGCGTGGCGCTGGTCGTCGCCGACAGCATCAACAGCCAGCTGGGCCAGGGCCTGGACGCCAATGGCCAGTTCGGCAGCTCGCTGTTCTCCAGCATCAACAGCGCCAGTGCCATCGCCCAGCGCAGCCTGGCCTCGTCGAACAACAGCGCAGGTTCGGGCAACCTCGATGTCACCATTGCCAACAGCGGCGCCCTGAGCACCTACGACTACGAAGTGAAGTTCACCAGCGGCAATCAGTACAGCGTGCGCCGTTCCGACGGCACCGACATGGGCTCGTTCGACCTCAATGCCGACCCTGCGCCGGTCATCGATGGCTTCAGCCTGTCCCTCAAGGGCGGTGCGCTGGCCGCCGGCGACAGCTTCAAAGTAATTCCTACCCGTTCAGCCGCCACCGGTATTGCCACGGTGCTCACCGATGCCAACAAGCTGGCGCTCGCCGGCCCTGTTAGCGCTGCTGTTGGCAGCGGCAACAGCGGCACCGGCACCATCACCCAACCCAACCTTGGGCAAGCGCTGGATATCTACGGCGGTGCCGACACAGCCATGACGCAGCAGGCGATCAAGGACGCCATGCCGGTGCGCGTGGTGTTCGACGCAGCCAGCGGTGGGTCCCAGGGCTACAAGCTGTTCGATGCCAAGGGCGCACAGATCGGCACCGGGACCGTGGTGCCAGGCCAGGACAACAAGCTCTCGCTGTCCATACCGATGCGTGATGCATCGGGCAACCCGATTCTCGACCCCAGCGGCAATCCGCGCACCTTTGCGCTGGAGACCACCCTGGGTGGCAGCCCGGCGACCAACGACAGCTTTACCTTGTCGTTCAATGTCGATGGCAAGGCCGATAACCGCAATGCCACCGCGCTGCTGGGCCTGCAGACCAAGTCCACGGTGAACACTGGCTCCGGCGGCGGCACCAGCTTTACCTCCGCCTATGCCTCCCTGGTCGAGCGGGTGGGCGCCAAAGCCAGCCAGGCCAGCATCGATACCACGGCAACCCAGGCCGTGCTCAAGTCGGCCAGTGAAAGCCGCAGCGCCGTGTCCGGTGTCAACCTGGATGACGAGGCGGCCAACCTGGTCAAGTTCCAACACTATTACACGGCGTCGTCGCAGATCATCAAGGCGGCGCAAGAAACCTTCAGCACCTTGATCAACGCCTTGTAAGGAGAAGCGACCGTGCGTATTTCCACTGCCCAGTTCTACGAATCCAGCGCCAACAGCTACTCGAAGAACTTCTCCGCCATGAACAAGACCAACGATCAAGTCACCTCCGGCGTGCGTATCCAGACCGCTGCCGACGACCCTGTCGGCGCGGCGCGCCTGCTGCTGCTGCAACAGCAGCAATCGCTGCTGGACCAGTACAGCGGCAACATCAACACCGTCAGCAACGCCTTGCTGCAGGAGGAGAGCGTGCTCTCCACCATCAACGATGCGATGCAGCGCGCCAGCGAACTGGCGATCCGCGCCGGTGGTGCGGGCGTGACCGATGCTGACCGGGTATCGATCAGCACCGAGCTCAAGGAGATCGAGGCCAATATCTTCGGTTTGCTCAATTCCCGCGATGCCAATGGCGACTACATGTTCGGCGGCTCCAAGAGCACCACGCCGCCTTACGTGCGTAATTCCGACGGGACCTACAGCTACCATGGCGACCAGACCCAGTTGAGCCTGCAGGTGTCGGACACGTTGAACCTGGCGACCAACGACACCGGTTTCAGTATTTTCGATTCGGCCAAGAACAAGAGCCGCACCGAGTCGAACCTGCTGGTGCCTGCCGTCGATGATGGCGTGGTCGGTGTATCGCCTGGGTTGCTGAAATCCAGCAATACCTACAACGAAAGCTTCGCGGCGGGCCAGCCCTACAAGCTCACGTTCACCAGCGCCAATCAATACATGATCACCGATGTCAACGGTAACGACATCACGTCTGAAACCCCGACCAATGGCCACTTCGACAGCAAGACCGAAGGGGCCAACCGCATTGCCCTGCGCGGGGTGGAGTTCGAGGTCACCGTGACCTTGGAGGAGGGCGCCGATGCCGATGCGGCGGTGAGTGGTCGCGAGTTTTCCCTGACCACCCGTGCCGATTCGTTCACGACCACCCGCGGCGCCGGCAACCCCTCGACCGCCCAGATGACGGGCAGCACCGTGACCGATCCGGCTGCGTACCGCAGCACGTTCCCCAATGGCGGAGCGGTGATCAAATTCACCGGCCCCGGCAGTTACGAGTTCTACGCCCAGCCGTTGACCGCGGACAGCAAGCCGGTTGGCACGGGGACGTTCACTGCGCCTGACCTGACGGTGGCAGGGGTCACCTATCAGGTCAGTGGTTCGCCCGAAGCCGGTGATCAGTTCGCGGTGACTGCCAATACCCATCAGAACCAGAACGTGCTGGAGACCATCAGCCAGCTACGTGCGGCGCTGGACACGCCGGTTACCGGCGCCAATGTTGCCAATGGTCTCAAGGATGCGGTGGCCTCGGCTATCGCCAACCTGGCCAGTGCGCGCGAGCAGGTCGACATCACCCGCGGCTCGATTGGCGCTCGTGGCAGCTCGCTGGAAATCCAGCGGCAGGAAAACACCAGCCTGGGGGTTGCCAACAAGACCACGCAGAACGCGATCGGCAACACCGACATGTCGCAGGCGGCCATTACCCTGACCCTGCAACAGGCCATGCTGGAGGCTTCTCAGCTGGCGTTCTCGCGCATCTCGCAGTTGAGCCTGTTCAACAAGCTTTGATCTGAGCGCGCGTACCCAGGAGGACCTGAGGGTCCTGCTGGGCGCTTTCGATCGCGTCCTAGCGCCTATGGCTGGGCGCTCCCAGCGTTGTCGGCAAGAGCGACTTACCCGCCCAGATGACCCGTCGGCCACGTCCTGATCTGGCGCGTTCTGGCCGTCTGTCCCTGACTTTCGTTGCATTTCAATGTGACCAATGAGTCAAAACGATCATCTTCCCTGTATTCTATGCAGCAGCTGTTGCAGCATTTTGTTACCGGTGCGCAGGCAGGCGCTGCTTTATCCCCTCCCCAGGCGGTGACGCTCCGGTTTTTGGCGCCCTCAATTGATCGAGTGGTGGTCTTTGGCTGTTTTCATTGGGAAGCCAGAATGATTGGCATCAAGAGTATCGCGAGTTACGTGCCCACCGCTGGCCTGGACAACTACGTCCAGGGTGCGAAGTTCGGCAAGGACGAAGAGTTCATGTTCGGCAAGATCGGTGCGTCCTTCCTGCCACGCAAGGCCCCGGAGCAGGAAACCTCCGACCTGTGCGTGGAGGCCGCCCGGGCACTGTTCGCCAACAACCCCGACCTCGATCCGCAGTCGATCGACGCGTTGATCGTGGTGACCCAGAACGGCGATGAAGAGGGCCTGCCGCACACGGCCGCTATCGTCCAGAGCAAGCTTGGGTTGTCTACCCGCGTGGCAGCGTTCGATATCTCCCTGGGCTGCTCGGGGTATGTGTATGGGCTGTATGCGATCAAGGGCTTCATGGAGGCGGCGGGCCTGAAGAACGGGCTGCTGATCACCGCCGACCCGTACTCGAAGATCGTCGATCCGGAAGATCGCAATACCACCATGCTGTTCGGCGATGCGGCCACGGCCACCTGGATGGCCGATGGCGCCATCTGGAAGCTGGGCGAGGCGCGATTTGGCACCGACGGTTCGGGCGCCGAGCACCTGAAGGTGTCCGATGGCACGTTCTTCATGAATGGCCGGCAGGTCTTCAACTTCGCCTTGGTCAAGGTACCGGCTCACTTGCACGAGCTGCTCGATGCCAGTGGGTTGCAGTCGTCGGACATTGATGCGTTCTGCATCCACCAGGGCAGTGCGGCGATTGTCGATGCGGTAGCTCGCCGGTTCGAGGAGCATCACCCGGAGAAATTCGTGAAAGACATGCTGGAGACGGGCAATACCGTGTCGTCCAGCGTGCCATTGCTGCTGCAGAAGCACATGCTCGACGGTAGCTGGAAGCGGGTGGCTGTGAGTGGGTTCGGGGTAGGGTTGTCCTGGGCTTCAGCGATTCTTTATCGCGATTGATGTGTTCGCGGTGGGGTAGGGGCGTTCTGCCTTGGTTCGGGCTGGTCCCTGTGCTTAATGGGTTGAGCCCAACTTCCAGGGCTGCTTAAAGGCCCATCGCGGACGGTGCCAAGATCAGCTGCTAAGCGCAAACCTGGGGCCGCGCAGCGGCCCCGACATTTCCTGACGCCAAGCTGCATACCTTGAACCTTCGCCACCTCCTCTTCAGCCCTCAGTTCGCCAGGCCATCCCTCGACTCGCTCCAGACGCCGTCATCCCCCTCATACCTACCCACCCCGCTTTTTGACGCCAAAATTCCGCGCTTAACCCCTTGATTTTCCAGGGCTGGCCGCATGCCAGCATTTTTTTTTGCAAAAACCCCTCAAGCAACCGGGCTATCCGACGATAACCATTACGAAGGTTCTCTAGGCCAATCCGGCGGTTGCCAAGGCCGGAAGCCGCAGCACCCATACAACGAGGATTTCGTCATGGCTTTAACTGTAAACACCAACATTGCTTCGGTTACTACCCAGGTAAACCTGAACAAGGCTAGCAACGCTCAGGCTACTTCGATGCAGCGTCTGTCCTCGGGTCTGCGTATCAACAGCGCCAAAGACGACGCTGCCGGCCTGCAGATCGCCAACCGTCTGACCAGCCAGATCAACGGCCTGGGCCAGGCTGTGAAGAACGCCAACGACGGCATCTCCATCGCGCAGACAGCTGAAGGCGCAATGCAGGCTTCGACCGACATCCTGCAAAAGATGCGTACCCTGGCCCTGTCTTCGTCCACTGGCTCGTTGAGCGCTGAAGACCGTAAGTCGAACAACGATGAATATCAGGCGCTGACCGCGGAGCTGAACCGGATCTCCGATACTACTACCTTTGGTGGTCAGAAGCTGCTGGACGGCTCCTACGGCACCAAGGCTATCCAAGTAGGTGCTAACGCCAATGAAACTATCAATCTGTCACTGGACAACGTTTCGGCTAAGAGCATTGGCTCTCAGCAAGTGAAAAGCGTTGCTCTTAAACCTGTCAAAGATGGCGTAGCGGGTGGCGCGGTGAAAGTGACGGGTAACGGCCAAGAAGTAGACTTAACGATTGCCAAAGGCGCGTCAGCAAAAGCCATTGCAGCACAAATGAATGGCGCAATTGGTGGCCTTAGTGCTACTGCTAGTACTGAAGTAAAATTTGACACGTCTGGACTCGCTAAAGATAAGCCTGCTAGCTTCTCGTTAGCAGTCGGAGACGGCAAATCGGTAAGCTTCACAGGTATTACAGATGTAGCTGGTCTGGCAGATCAGCTGAAGTCAAATGCTGCGAAGTTGGGTGTCAGCGTAAATTTCGATGAGTCTACTGGTGCCCTAAGTGTCAAGTCCGATACCGGTGAGAATTTTAAGTTTAAGAGTGATAACGCCGACGCGGCGAATCTAAAAGTTGCGGCAAAGGCAGGGGATGGGGAATATAGCGACTCTGCTGCTTTGTCTGCTACCCTAACCGATGCTGATGCTATTGTAGTGACTGGACAGGTATCGCTGGACTCTGCTAAGGGTTATTCTCTGAACGGTACGGGTGTAAAGGACCTGTTTGATGCGTCTGAGTCGATTACGTCGCAGAAAACTAAAATCTCTGATACAACAGTTACAGATGCTACTAGCGCACAAAACGCTTTGGCGGTTATCGACAAGGCCATCGGCTCCATCGACAGCGTACGTTCGGGCCTGGGTGCTACTCAGAACCGTCTGCAAACCACCGTTGACAACCTGCAGAACATCCAGAAGAACTCCACCGCTGCCCGTTCGACCGTGCAGGACGTGGACTTCGCTTCGGAAACTGCCGAGCTGACCAAGCAGCAGACCCTGCAACAGGCGTCCACCGCGATCCTGTCCCAGGCCAACCAGCTGCCTTCCTCGGTCCTGAAACTGCTCCAGTAATTCAGGCGCCTGAGTAAAAGGTGAAAGGGCGCGTTTACGTGCCCTTTTGCCGTTTTATACGTGAGGAGTTCGGAGCATGGACATCAGTGTCAAGCTGAACCAGGTGTATCCTTCGGTCGTGCCTGCGTCGCCTGTCGTGGACAAGGAGGCCAAGACCCCTGCCAAAGTGCAGGAAGCCGCCGCGCCTGACGGTCAGCCGCACACGCGCGAAGACCTGGAAAAGGCTGTCGGTGATATTCGCGAATTCGTACAGTCCAGCCAACGTCAGCTGGATTTTTCCATCGATGATTCGACAGGGCAGGTGGTGGTCAAGGTCATTGCCACCGACTCAGGCGAAGTCATCCGCCAGTTGCCTTCCGAGACGGCGCTCAAGTTGGCGCAAAGCCTCAGCGAAGCGGGCAGCCTGTTGTTCGAAGGCCGCGCTTAGGCTGGTATGTTTTTTGTTGTTGGTGGGTCTTTCAAGGATTTAATCGCCAAGGATCCGGCAGCTACCGTTCAAGGAGAGCAATGATGGCAGGTACAACAGTCAGTGGGATTGGCTCGGGCATCGACACCCAGGCGATCGTGGATTCGCTGGTTGCCGCGCAAAAAGCGCCCAAGCAGTCGCAGATCAACACCCAGACGCTGAAGGCAACCACCACGTTGTCCTCGATCGGCAAGATTCAGGCTGCCCTGGATGCTTTCCGTGGCGCGCTGACCAACATGACCGATACCAATAGTTTCGGCGGGCTGAGCCTCAAGTCTTCGGATGAAAAGGTGGCCACCGTGACGATGGGGGCAGGGGCCGCCAATGGCACGTTCAAGCTCATCGTCGACAAGCTGGCGACCGCTTCCAAGGTATCGAGCAAGACTTACGCAGACGGGGCGGGCTCGGTCATCAACCGTGGTACAGGCGCAACCACGCTTACCATGACCCAGAATGGCAAGGCGCACGATCTGAGCATTCCGGCCGGCGCCACGCTGCAGCAAGTGCGTGACAGCATCAACAGCCAATTCGGCCCTGCAGGCCTGAGTGCCAACGTGCTGACCGATGCCACCGGCTCGCGACTGATCATCACCTCGACCAAGATGGGCGAAGGGTCTGATATCACCCTGTCTGGCAACTCAGGTATCGAGGATGGTTACACGGTGGTCGATAAGCCGACCGATGCCGAATATACCCTGGACGGCATTGCCATGAAGTCCAAGACCAATGACATCACCGATGCGGTGAGTGGTCTGAACATCAAGCTGATAGGGCCGTCGGTAAAAAACGCGTCAGGGGAAACGCCGGCCACCATCTTGTCGCTATCGACCAGCAGCAGTGCCCTGAAGTCAGGGCTCAAGGGCTTCATCGATACATACAACGCGTTGCTCAAGGTCGTCAATGCCGAGACCAAGGTGACCAAGAACGCCGACGGTACCATGACGGCTGCTGCGCTGACGGGGGATGCCTCCATGCGTGCACTGATGACGTCGATCCGTGAAGAACTCAACGCGGCCTCTGGCAGCGGCACCTTCAAGGCCCTGGCAGCCTTTGGCGTCACCTCGGCCCAGGATGGCGGTGCGCTGAGCCTGGATGACAAGAAGTGGGACAAGATTGCCAGCACGAACGCAGCGGACCTGACCAGCATCTTCAATGGCAAGGACGGGATGCTGGCACGCCTGCAGAAGGTCACTGAACCTTTTGCAAAGGCCTCCACCGGCACCTTGGCCGAACGGTCCAAGACCTTGAGCGAAAGCCTGACCAAGCTCAAGGCTGAGCAGGATTCGCTGGATGTTCGCATGGAAGCCCTGAAAAAGAGCCTGCAGGACAAGTACAACAACATGGACACGCTGGTGACCCAGTTGCGTCAGCAGCAAAGCTCGGTGCTCAGCACGCTCAATGCGCTGAACAAGAAGAGTGATGATTAACGCCATGCGCCACGCCTGAAGCCTGGCGCCTGGCCAGGCTTCCTGCAAAGCCTTGTAAAGTTCTGCGGGTTCTGCCCGATACAGTAAGTATCCACCTTCCAACGCATCCCCGTAATGAGGTCGCAAGATGAATCCCATGAGAGCCCTTCGTCAGTACCAGAAGGTCAATTCCCATGCCCAGATTTCCGAAGCCACGCCACACCGTCTGGTGCAGATGCTGATGGAAGGGGCGCTCGATCGCATGGCCCAGGCCAAGGGCGCGATGGCGCGTGGGGACATTGCCGAGAAAGGTCTCATGCTGGGCAAGGCAATCGACATCATCATTGGCCTGCGCGATGGGCTGATGCCGGAAAAAAGCGAGAACCCTGAGTACGTCGAAAACCTCGATGCGCTCTACGTGTACATGACCAACCGCCTGATGCAGGCCAACGTTGAAAACGACGCCCGCATCATTGATGAAGTCGCCCAGCTGATGATCACCGTGAAGAGCGGTTGGGACGGCATCGCCGATATCCAGCCGGCCGATTGACGGCAAGGAGTTTACCGTGACTGCACTGCAACGGCTCGACGACACCTGTGATGCGCTGCTCGGCGCCTTGGGCGAACGGGATTGGGATACCATCGCCAAGCTGGACGTGGCGTGTCGCACGTGTATTGACGAGGTGCTCGAAGCACACGCCTACGACGAAGGACTACTGCGGGTTAAGCTCGAAGGCGTCATGGATGTCTACCGCAGCCTCATCGAGGTGACAACCGGCGAACGCCAGGCGATTGCCGATGAGATGATGCAGATCAATCAAGCGAAGAATGCTTCAAAGGTTTATCATTTGTTCAGTTAAAATGCCTGTAACTGAACAAAAGGCGCCATAAATTTGACTGTGCGACCCTTTTTGACTTAACTAGTGCCTGTTCTCGTATTCCAGACGTCCGAACACTGACCATTCAGTCGGAATGATGTCGAGCACGCCCTCGGGCGCCGATATGACTAGGGAAGTTGCTATTGCATGTGGCGTGAAACCAAGATTCTCCTGATCGATGACGACAGCACCCGCCGCCGCGATCTGGCGGTGGTGCTCAACTTCCTGGGCGAAGAAAACCTGTCCTGCGCCAGCCATGAGTGGCAGCAGGTGGTTGATCCCTTGTCTTCGAGCCGTGAGGTGTTGTGCGTGCTCGTCGGAACCGTCAACACGCCCGGCACACTGCTCGGGCTGCTTAGGACAGTGCTTTCATGGGATGAGTTCCTTCCTGTTCTATTTTTAGGTGATATTTCTTCGAGCGAGTTGCCTGAAGAGCTGCGCCGCCGCGTGCTGTCGAACTTGGAAATGCCGCCCAGCTACAGCCAGTTGCTCGATTCGCTGCACCGAGCGCAGGTTTACCGCGAGATGTACGATCAGGCACGTGAGCGCGGTCGTCAGCGCGAGCCGAACCTGTTCCGCAGCCTGGTGGGTACCAGCCGCGCCATTCAACACGTACGCCAGATGATGCAGCAGGTGGCCGATACCGACGCCAGTGTGCTGATCCTGGGCGAGTCGGGCACGGGCAAGGAGGTGGTGGCGCGCAATCTGCACTACCACTCCAAGCGCCGCGAAGCGCCGTTCGTGCCTGTCAACTGTGGCGCGATCCCGGCTGAGTTGCTGGAAAGCGAACTGTTTGGCCATGAAAAAGGTGCGTTTACCGGCGCCATCACCAGCCGTGCGGGTCGCTTCGAACTGGCCAACGGCGGCACGTTGTTCCTGGATGAAATCGGCGACATGCCGCTGCCCATGCAGGTCAAGTTATTGCGCGTGCTGCAGGAGCGTACGTTCGAGCGGGTGGGCAGCAACAAGACACAGAGCATCGATGTGCGCATCATTGCCGCGACCCATAAAAATCTCGAGAACATGATCGAGGCCGGCACCTTCCGCGAAGACCTGTATTACCGGCTTAACGTCTTCCCTATCGAAATGGCGCCCCTGCGCGAGCGCGTCGAAGACATCCCGCTGCTGATGAACGAGCTGATCTCGCGCATGGAGCACGAAAAACGTGGCTCCATCCGCTTCAACTCGGCGTCGATCATGTCCCTGTGCCGCCACGGCTGGCCGGGCAATGTGCGCGAGCTGGCCAACCTGGTCGAGCGCATGGCCATCATGCATCCGTACGGGGTGATCGGTGTGTCGGAACTGCCGAAGAAATTCCGCTACATCGATGACGAAGACGAGCAGATGGTCGATAACCTGCGCAGCGACCTGGAAGAGCGCATTGCCATCAACGGGCACGCGCCCAGCTTTAGCAACCCTGCCATGTTGCCGCCTGAAGGCCTGGACCTGAAGGACTACCTGGGCAGCCTGGAGCAGGGGCTGATCCAGCAAGCACTGGACGACGCCAACGGCATCGTCGCGCGCGCTGCCGAGCGCTTGCGCATTCGCCGCACCACGCTGGTCGAGAAAATGCGTAAGTATGGGATGAGCCGGCAGGGTGGTGAAGACCAGGCAGAGGAGTGATCGTCGTCGATAGGCGGTAGATTCTCTGCCGGAGTGCAAAGTCTCCGGCAAATGTCGTAAGCCCTTATCTGCGGCACGGGTATTGCTACGCACTGGCCACCACACCGTTTTTATGACGGTCAGCCACGCGAGAGAGCACGATGCCCCAGGCCGCCCACGTATCCCGAGCCCTTTCCCCCCAGGCGCAGTCACTGGTCGAGCAGGAAAGCCGCCAGGGTGTCGAGCAGGCGTTCGCTTTGTTCGACCAGGTCTCCAGCCAGCTCAGCCAGTCCTACAGCCTGCTCGAAGCCCGGGTCAGTGAGCTCAAGGGCGAGCTGGCGGTGGTCAGCGCCCAGCGCATCGAGGAGTTGAACGAGAAAGAACGCCTGGCCAACCGCTTGCAGCATTTGCTGGACCTGCTGCCGGGCGGGGTGATCGTCATCGACGGGCAGGGTAGCGTTCGCGAAGCCAATCCGGCCGCCTGCGAGTTGTTGGGCAAGCCATTGATCGGCCAGCTGTGGCGTGAAGTCATTGCCCGCAGTTTTGCCCCGCGACTGGACGACGGCCATGAAGTGTCCCTGCGCGACGGCCGTCGCCTGTCCATTGCCACGCGCTCGCTGGATGCCGAGCCGGGGCAGCTGGTGCTGCTCAACGACCTGACGGAAACCCGTCGCCTGCAAGACCAGTTGGCACGCCACGAGCGATTGTCCTCGCTCGGGCGCATGGTCGCCTCGCTGGCGCATCAGATTCGCACGCCGCTCTCTGCTGCCATGCTTTACGCCAGCCACCTGGCCGACCCTGAACAGGCGTTGACCACTCAGACCCGGCAGCGCTTCGCTGGCAGTCTCAAGGAGCGTCTGCATGAGCTGGAACAACAGGTCCGCGACATGCTGGTGTTCGCCCGTGGCGAGTTGCCACTCACGGATCGAATTTCTCCGAAAGCCTTGTTCCAGGCGTTGCAGCAGGCTGCGCAGACGCATGTTCACGGGCACGCGGTGCGCTGGCAGTGTGACAGCCGCCTGGGTGAGCTGCTGTGCAACCGCGACACGCTGGTGGGTGCACTGCTGAACGTGATCGAAAACGCCACCCAGGCCAGCCAGGGCGCTGCGCGGCTCAAGGTGCACCTATGGCGTCGCCAGCAGACCCTGCACCTGTGCATCAGTGACGCTGGCACTGGCATTGCACCTGATCTGCTCGCCCGTCTTGGCGAGCCATTCCTGACCACCAAGTCGACCGGTACGGGGCTCGGGCTGGCGGTGGTCAAGGCGGTGGCCAAGGCCCACCATGGCAGCGTGCAGGTGCGCTCGAAGGTGGGGCGCGGCACCTGCGTGCGGGTGGAGTTGCCCTTGATCGACGGGTCGTTGGCGGAGAGCCGGTGATGACGGTGAATGTGTTGCTGGTCGAGGATGACCGTGTGCTGCGCGAGGCACTGGCCGATACCCTCGACCTGGGTGGTTTCGCCTACAAAGCGGTGGACAGCGCAGAGCAGGCCCTGAAAGTGGTGCATGAAGAACCCTTCAACCTGGTCATCAGCGACGTGAACATGCCGGGCATGGACGGCCACCAGTTGCTGGCCCAGCTGCGCCGCCAGCAGCCGCAATTGCCGGTATTGCTGATGACCGCTCACGCGGCCGTGGAACGGGCGGTGGAAGCCATTCGCCAAGGTGCGGTGGATTACCTGGTCAAACCCTTTGAACCCAAGGCGCTGCTCAACCTTGTGCAGCGGCATGCCGCCGGGCGTATGACGGACGAGGAGGGCCCTGTTGCACGCGAGCCCTCCAGCCGGCAGTTGCTGGAGCTGGCCGCACGCGTGGCGCGCAGTGGCTCGACCGTGTTGATTTCCGGTGAGTCGGGCACGGGCAAGGAAGTGCTGGCGCGCTACATCCACCAGCAGTCCCCCCGTGCCAGCCAGCCGTTCGTTGCGATCAACTGTGCCGCCATTCCGGACAACATGCTTGAGGCCACGCTGTTCGGCCATGAGAAGGGTGCCTTTACCGGGGCGATCGCTGCCCAGCCCGGGAAGTTCGAGCAGGCCAACGGGGGTACCTTGCTGCTGGACGAGATCTCGGAAATGCCCCTGGCCTTGCAGGCCAAGTTGCTGCGGGTGCTGCAGGAACGTGAGGTCGAGCGGGTAGGGGGGCGCAAGCCCATCGCGCTGGATATCCGCGTAGTGGCCACCACCAACCGGGACCTGGCGGGCGAGGTGGCTGCCGGTCGTTTTCGCGAGGACCTGTTCTACCGGTTGTCCGTGTTCCCGCTGGCCTGGCGCCCCCTGCGCGAGCGGCCCGGCGACATCGTTCAACTGGCCGAGCGCTTGCTGGCTCGTCACATTGCAAAAATGCAGCATGCCCCCGTGCGCCTGTCCGCCGACGCGCAGGCCTGCCTGCAAGCCTGGACCTGGCCTGGCAACGTGCGTGAGCTGGATAATGCATTGCAGCGCGCCTTGATCCTGCAGCAAGGCGGGGTGATCGAGGCGGCGGATTTTTGTCTTGATGGCGCCATTCCCTTGTCAGGTGGCGCTGTGCCACTATCTGGGCAAGGTGGACTTGCAGCCGAGCAGGGCGACGACAAGCGGCGTCACGAGTACCAGCAGATCATCGATACCCTGCGGGCCGAGCGAGGTCGGCGCAAGGAAGCGGCCGAGCGCCTGGGGATCAGCCCGCGCACGCTGCGCTATAAGCTTGCGCAGATGCGCGACGCCGGTTTCGACGTCGAGGCCAGTCTGTTTGGCGAGTAAGACAGTCGCGTTTTACCCTGCAGACGTCATCTCTAGCGCGGGTAATCCAGCGCTCTTTTAGGCATCGCCCGCCAAGCGTGCGTGATCTTCACGGTGCTTCGTAGCCTGATACGCCCGTTTTTTCCTAGACGTATTCACCCTTTCATAAGGCTGGCACCTTTGTTGCTTTACGAAGGCTATCCGCCGCATGACTGTCAAAAATATGCGGCCGCCGGAGAGAGAAGCTCATGACCCAAGGTGTTGAATTCAATCGTCTGATGCTGGACATGCGGGCCATGCAGGCCGATGCCATGTCGCTGCCGAAAGTATCAGCCGCCCCTGAGCTGGCCCCAGGGCAAAGTACCTTTGCCGACATGCTGGGCCAGGCCATCGGCAAGGTGAATGACACCCAGCAGGCCTCTTCGCAGTTGGCGAACGCGTTCGAAATCGGCAAGACCGGGGTCGACCTCACCGACGTGATGATTGCCTCGCAGAAAGCCAGCGTTTCGATGCAGGCCTTGACCCAGGTACGCAACAAGCTCGTCCAGGCGTACCAGGACATCATGCAAATGCCGGTTTGAGGGCAGACGTAGACCATGGCTGAAGCAGTCGTCGACAACGCGCCCGCCAAGGGCGGCGCGCCAGCGCCCAAGGCACCTCTGGTGCGCCTGGCGTTCCTGGAAAACATTGCGCAGATGCCCATGCTGCGTCAGATCGGCCTGATGGTCGGCCTGGCTGCCAGCGTGGCGATCGGCTTTGCCGTGGTGCTGTGGTCGCAGCAGCCGGACTACCGTCCGCTGTACCCCAGCCTGTCGGGCATGGACACCAAGCAGGTCATGGACACCCTGGCGGCGGCCGACATTGCCTACAACGTGGAACCCAATTCCGGGGCCCTGCTGGTCAAGGCCGACGACATCTCCCGTGCGCGCCTGAAGCTGGCAGCTGCGGGCGTGGCGCCTACCGACGGCAACGTCGGCTTCGAGCTGCTCGACAAGGAGCAGGGCCTTGGCACCAGCCAGTTCATGGAGGCCACGCGTTACCGCCGCAGCCTGGAAGGCGAGTTGGCGCGCACCGTGTCGAGCCTGAACAACGTCAAGGGTGCTCGCGTGCACCTGGCCATTCCCAAGAGCTCGGTGTTCGTGCGCGATGAGCGTCGGCCCAGTGCATCGGTTCTGGTCGAGCTCTATCCAGGTCGTGCACTTGAGCCCGGCCAGGTAATGGCCATCGTCAACCTGGTGGCTACCAGCGTGCCTGAGCTGGACAAGTCCCAGGTCACCGTGGTCGACCAGAAAGGCAACCTGCTGTCCGAACAGATCCAGGATTCTGCCCTGACCCAGGCCGGTAAGCAGTTCGACTACAGCCGCCGAATGGAAGGCATGCTGACCCAGCGTGTGCACAACATCCTGCAACCGGTGCTGGGCAACGACCGCTACAAGGCCGAAGTGTCTGCCGACCTGGACTTCAGTGCGGTCGAGTCCACCTCCGAGCAGTTCAATCCGGACCAACCGGCGCTGCGCAGTGAGCAGTCGGTCGACGAGCAGCGCGCTAGCAGCCAGGGCCCACAAGGTGTGCCGGGCGCGTTGAGCAACCAGCCACCGGGTGCCGCTTCGGCGCCACAGACCACTGGCGGTACCGCAGGTGCAGCGGGCGCCATCCAGCCTGGCCAGCCGTTGGTCGATGCCAATGGCCAGCAGATCATGGACCCGGCCACCGGCCAGCCGATGCTCGCGCCTTATCCGTCCGACAAGCGCCAACAGAGCACCAAGAACTTCGAGCTCGACCGCTCCATCAGCCATACCCGCCAGCAACAGGGGCGCATGACGCGCCTGTCCGTGGCGGTTGTGGTGGACGATCAGGTCAAGGTGGACGCCGCCACCGGGGAGACCACCCATGTGCCGTGGGCTGCCGAGGACCTGACGCGCTTCACCCGGCTGGTCCAGGATGCCGTTGGTTTCGACGCCAGCCGTGGCGACAGCGTGACCGTGATCAACGTGCCGTTCGCGCCGGACCGTGGCGAAGAGATTGCCGATATCGCGTTCTACCAGCAGCCCTGGTTCTGGGATATCGTCAAGCAAGTGCTGGGCGTGCTGTTCATCCTGGTGCTGGTGTTCGGCGTATTGCGGCCTGTGCTCAACAACCTGACAGGGGGTGGCAAGCAGCCTGCCCTTGAAAATGACATGGAGCTGGGCGGCATGATCGGTCTGGATGGCGAACTGGCCAACGACCGCGTCAGCCTGGGTGGCCCGACAAGCATTCTGCTGCCTAGCCCCACCGAGGGTTACGAGGCACAGCTCAACGCAATCAAAGGCCTTGTGGCCGAAGACCCGGGCCGCGTAGCCCAGGTCGTCAAAGACTGGATCAACGCCGATGAGTGATAACCGAGCCGTTACCGCCAAGCTGAGCCGCGTCGACAAGGCAGCCATCCTGCTGCTCTCGCTGGGTGAAACCGATGCCGCGCAGGTACTGCGCCACATGGGGCCCAAGGAAGTGCAGCGCGTGGGCGTGGCCATGGCGCAGATGGGCAACGTGCACCGTGACCAGGTCGAACAAGTGATGAGCGAGTTCGTCGAAGTGGTCGGCGATCAGACCAGCCTGGGCGTGGGCTCCGATGCGTACATTCGCAAGATGCTCAACCAGGCACTGGGCGAGGACAAGGCCAACGGCCTGGTCGACCGCATCCTGCTCGGTGGCAACACCAGCGGCCTGGACAGCCTCAAGTGGATGGAACCACGCGCCGTGGCCGACGTGATCCGCTACGAGCACCCGCAGATCCAGGCCATTGTCGTGGCTTACCTGGACCCTGACCAGGCCGGTGAGGTGCTGAGCAACTTTGACCACAAGGTCCGGCTGGACATCGTATTGCGCGTCTCGTCGCTCAATACCGTGCAACCTGCTGCCCTGAAAGAGCTGAACCAGATTCTGGAGAAACAGTTCTCCGGCAATTCCAACGCCGCGCGCACCACCCTGGGTGGCATCAAGCGTGCCGCCGACATCATGAACTTCCTCGACAGCTCCGTGGAAGGCGCCCTGATGGATTCGATCCGCGAAATCGACAGCGACCTGTCCGAGCAGATCGAAGACCTGATGTTCGTCTTCAACAACCTGGCCGATGTGGATGACCGCGGTATCCAGGCGCTGCTGCGCGAGGTGTCTTCCGACGTGCTGGTGGTGTCGCTCAAGGGCGCGGACGAGCGGGTCAAGGACAAGGTGTTCAAGAACATGTCCAAGCGTGCTTCGGAACTGCTGCGTGATGACCTCGAGGCCAAGGGTCCAGTCCGTGTCAGCGATGTTGAAACGGCCCAGAAGGAAATCCTCACCATCGCCCGTCGCATGGCCGAAGCCGGCGAAATCGTGCTCGGTGGCAAAGGTGCCGAGGAAATGATCTAAGCGGCGAGCCGCCATGGGTCAGCGCAAGGCGATTGCGTCACCCACGCAATCTGCCTTAGCGTGCAGTCTTCGGCAGGCGGTATGGCGCCTGGCACCCTGATAGACAGGTTTTTGAATGTCGACCAAAGAACATCACCCCAGTGACCTGATCCGGGCCCGCGACCTCGAGGGCGTGGACGTCTGGACGTTGCCCAGCTTCGACCCCCAGCCCGCGCACGAGCCTGAGCCCGAACCGGTCGAGGTGGAGGAAGAAGTCGAGGAAGTGCCGCTGGAGGACGTTCAGCCGCTGACCCTCGAAGAGCTCGAAGCTATTCGCCAGGAAGCCTACAACGAAGGCTTCGCAACCGGTGAGCGTGATGGGTTTCACAGCACCCAGCTCAAGGTGCGCCAAGAGGCTGACGAGGCCCTGAAGGCGAAGCTGGGCAGCCTGGAAAAGCTGATGACCCATTTGATGGAGCCCATCGCCGAGCAGGACACCCAGATCGAAAGGACCCTGGTGCACCTCGTGTCGCACATGGCGCGCCAGGTGATCGGCCGTGAACTCACGAGCGATTCCAGCCAGATTACCCAGGTGCTGCGCGAAGCCCTCAAGCGCCTGCCCATGGGTGCCGACAATATCCGTATTCACCTGAACCCGCAGGATTTCGAACTGGCCAAGGCCTTGCGCGAGCGCCACGAAGAGCAGTGGCGCCTGCTCGAAGACAGCACCCTGCTTCCCGGTGGCTGCCGTATCGAGACTGCCCACAGCCGTATCGATGCGACCATGGAAACCCGCATCGAGAAGACCGTCGCGCAGTTGTTCGATCAGATGCATGACCATGCGCTGCACCCGGCAGCGCCTGATGTGAGCGTTGACCTGGACGCGCCGGTGGAGGACGCCGATGCGCCTTGACCGTACTAGCTTCGCCAAGCGCCTGGGCAGTTATGCCGAGGCCATCGAGGTGCCGGCGCAACCGGTGGTCGAGGGGCGACTGCTGCGCATGGTAGGCCTGACCCTGGAAGCCGAAGGGCTCAGGGCAGCCGTGGGTAGCCGCTGCCTGGTGGTCAACGACGACAGCTACCACCCGGTGCAGGTCGAAGCGGAAGTCATGGGGTTCTCTGGGTCGAAGGTGTTCCTCATGCCGGTTGGCAGCATTGTCGGCATCGCCCCGGGTGCCCGCGTGGTGCCGCTCGACGACGGTGGTCGGCTGCCCATGGGCATGAGCATGCTGGGCCGGGTACTGGACGGCGCGGGCCGCGCGCTGGACGGTAAAGGCGGCATGAAGGCCGAGGACTGGGTGCCGATGGACGGGCCGGTGATCAACCCGCTCAACCGCGACCCCATCAGCAAGCCGCTGGACGTGGGCATCCGCAGTATCAACGGCCTGCTCACCGTCGGGCGCGGCCAGCGCCTGGGCTTGTTCGCCGGTACCGGTGTGGGCAAGTCGGTCTTGCTGGGCATGATGACCCGCTTCACCGAAGCCGAAATCATCGTGGTCGGCCTGATTGGCGAGCGGGGCCGCGAAGTGAAGGAATTCATCGAACACATCCTTGGCGAGGAGGGGCTCAAACGCTCCGTGGTGGTGGCTTCGCCCGCTGACGATGCGCCCCTGATGCGCTTGCGGGCGGCCATGTACTGCACCCGTATCGCCGAGTATTTTCGCGACAAGGGCAAGAACGTGCTGCTGTTGATGGATTCGCTGACCCGCTTTGCCCAGGCGCAGCGGGAAATCGCACTGGCCATCGGGGAGCCGCCCGCCACGCGTGGCTATCCGCCTTCGGTGTTCGCCAAACTGCCCAAGCTGGTCGAGCGAGCGGGCAATGGTGAGCCGGGTGGCGGCTCGATCACGGCGTTCTACACGGTGCTGTCCGAGGGCGACGATCAGCAAGATCCGATCGCAGATTCGGCCCGGGGTGTGCTGGACGGCCACTTCGTACTGTCGCGACGGCTGGCCGAGGAGGGTCACTACCCTGCAATCGACATCGAAGCGTCCATCAGCCGGGTGATGCCCCAGGTGGTCGATGCCGACCACCTTCGCCAGGCGCAGAAATTCAAGCAGCTCTGGTCTCGGTTGTCGCAGAGCCGCGACCTGATCAGCGTGGGTGCCTACGTGGCGGGCGGGGACCCCGAGACCGACCTTGCCATCGCGCTGCAGGCCAGGCTGGTGGAGTTTCTGCGTCAAGGGCTGCGTGAGAACGTGGGCATGGCGCAAAGCCGCGATCAACTGGGGGCGATCTTCACGCCCCCGGCGGGCTGATAGGCCATGGCATTGCCCGGACGTGCGGCGCGCCTGGCCCCCGTGGTGGACATGGCCGAGGAAGCCGAGCGCAAGGCGGCCCAGCGCCTGGGCCATTTCCAGCAGCAGGTGGCCACGGCCCAGGCCAAGCTAACGGAGCTGGAGCGCTTTGGCGAGGATTATCAACAGCAGTGGCTCAACCGGGGCGGCCAGGGTGTAGACGGAAACTGGCTGGTCAACTACCAGCGCTTTCTCGGCCAGCTGGAAACGGCCATGACCCAACAGCGCCAGAGCCTCACCTGGCACCAGAACAACCTCGCCAATGCCCGCGGCACCTGGCAGCAGGCGTATGCGCGGGTAGAGGGCTTGCGCAAGCTGGTGCAACGCTATATGGACGAGGCGCGGCGCGCCGAGGACAAGCGCGAGCAGCGCTTGCTCGACGAGTTGTCCCAACGGCTGCCGCGGCAGGGGCCGCTGTAGCTGGGGGAGCTTGATCTAGCCCCAGGTCTCTGCCCACCGGCCAATACGGCTCCCATCCCCGCTTGCCCCCTCGCCCCATCACTGCTACACCTTCATGGAGCCGCATCCGCCATCATCGAAGGAATCGCTAGCATGGCAGTGGAAACCGATGTCTCGCAGGACGGTAAAAAGCTGACGATCAAAATCAAGGGACGTTTCGATTTCGGCAAGCACCAGGCCTTTCGTGAGGCCTACGAACGCCAGCCACGCCGCCCTGACGCGGTCATCGTCGACTTGCAGGAGGTGACCTACCTGGACAGCTCCGCCTTGGGCATGCTCCTGCTGCTGCGCGATCATGCCGGCGGGGACGAGGCGGATGTGCGGGTCGTCCATGCCAATTGCGACGTACGCAAGATTCTCGCCATCTCCAATTTCGACAAGCTTTTCGACATCAGTTGAATGCGCCGATGGCTGATGAACTTGGGTTGACCGTGCTGGTGGCTGAAGATGGCGCGGTTGATCGGCTGCTGTTGGCGCAGATCGTCAGGCGTCAAGGGCATGAAGTGTTCACTGCCGAAAATGGCCAGCAAGCCGTGGACGTGTTCAAGGCTCGACGCCCGCAGCTGGTGCTACTCGATGCGTTGATGCCGGTCATGGACGGTTTCGAGGCGGCGCGGCAGATCAAGGCCCTGGCTGGCGAAACCCTGGTGCCCATCATCTTTCTCACGGCACTCAACGAAGAACAGGCCCTGGTGCGTTGCCTGGAAGCCGGTGGGGATGATTTTCTGGCCAAGCCCTACAGCGCAGTCATTCTGGCAGCCAAGATTCGGGCCATGGACCGGCTGCGACGGCTTCAGGCCACGGTGCTGGATCAGCGCGATCAGATTGCGCGGCACCACCACCATTTACTCAACGAACAGCGGGTGGCCAAAGCCGTATTCGACAAGGTGGCCCATTCTGGCTGTCTGGACGCACCGAACATCCGCTTTTTGCAATCGCCGTACGCGCTGTTCAACGGCGACCTGATGCTGGCCGCGCTCACGCCGTCCGGGGACATGCGCGTGCTGCTGGGGGACTTCACCGGGCACGGGCTGCCGGCTGCCGTGGGGGCCATGCCGCTGGCCGAAGTGTTCTACGGTATGACGGCCAAGGGCTACGGCATGGCGCAGGTATTGCGAGAGATGAATGCCAAGCTAAAGCGCATTCTGCCTGGCGACATGTTCTGCTGCGCACTGCTGGTCAACCTGAGCATGCAGCGCGGCGCAGTGGAGGTATGGAATGGCGGCATGCCTGATGGCTTCCTGCTTTCCACTGGGGGCAAGGTGTTGTCTGCATTGAGTTCCCGGCACTTGCCGCTGGGTGTTCTGGGTGCTGAGCAGTTTGACGACCAGACCGAAGTCTGGCCGCTGGCGCCGGGCGAGCGGCTGCTGCTGATGTCCGATGGGGTGCTCGAAACCGCCGATGATCAGGAGCGTCTGTTCGGTGAGCAACGCCTGCGGGCGGTATTGGCCGACAACCGCAATCCCGCGCTGTTGTTCGATGAGCTGCTCGACGCGCTACAACGCTTCGGTGGGCGGGCGCGCGACGATGTCAGCTTGTGTGATATACGCATGCTGGGTGCGCAATTGCCGCAGCCCATGGCGATGTTGCCTCAGGACCTGGGCCGCTGTAGCGCCATGGACTGGTCGCTGAGTTTCGATGTGAGAGGAGAAAGCCTGCGCCGTTTCAACCCGGTACCCTACCTGGTGCAGTTGTTGCAGGAAATACATGGCCTGCGTTCATCGGCCGGCACCCTCTACAGTGTGCTGAGCGAACTGTACTCTAATGCGCTTGAACATGGCGTGCTGGGGCTGGACTCTCGGCTCAAATGCGATGCGCCAGGCTTTGCCGATTATTATCAGGAGCGTGCCAGGCGCTTGCAGGTGATCGAAGAAGGCTACGTGCGCATCAATCTTGCAGTTGAACCGCTCGCCGCTGGTGGGCGTCTGAAAGTGGAGGTCAGGGACAGCGGCGAAGGGTTCGACGTGCAGCAGGTGCTTGCGCAGCCATTGCCAGAGCAAGGCCTCAGTGGCCGGGGAATGGCACTGGTCAGGCGCCTGTCCACTGTGGCGCGCTGGACAGAGGGCGGGCGCTGTGCGCACGTCGAGTTCATCTGGTGAGTCCGCGTCGGGCTCTGCCATAATCTGACTTGATCAAGGAGCGAACAAGTGGCTGACATGCATATCGACCACAAGGTACTCAGTGACCTGCGTGAAATCATGGAAGACGGCTATCTGCAGCTGGTGCAGACCTTTCTGGACGATTCCGAACGGCGTCTTGGCCAACTTCACGCTGCCCGCAGCGCAGTGGAACTCGGCGCCGCCGCCCACAGTTTCAAGGGCAGCAGCAGCAACATGGGCGCCGTTGCGCTGGCAACTCTGTGCCAGGAACTCGAGGACAAGGCCCGCCATCCCCCGCTGCTGGGCATCGAAGACCTTATCAACCGGATTGATCTGGAGTTTGCCGAGGTGCAGCGCTTTTACCGTGCCGAACATCATCGGATATCGGCGGGTTAGCCCACGCGCTTGCCGCCCCCGTATGAGTTGGCGCGAGTTTTGCTGGGTAATGCCCGTGATCATTTTGTTTATGGCGCGGAGACTGCTCAATGCCTGTTGCATCCAACCCTTTGCTGCAAGCCAACATCAAGGCTGACGCAGCCCGTTCTGCTAGCGCCACCGCCGCCAAACCCCAGCAGACGCTGGGCGAGCAGGGTGATGGCTTCGGTCAGATGATGGCCAGGCAGGGGCGTGACAAGGTTGCCGGCGCTGCAGACAAGAACGCTTCGAGCAAGGCCGCTGAAAAGGCTGAAGCGGCCTCAAGCGGCAAAGGCAAGCCTGCCGACAAGCGCAGCGTTGCCGATGACGGCAATGCCTCGCCCACCGAGCACGCCACCCAGGCCGACACTGGCATGCGCGATGCCAGCCTGGTTGCCGGTCAAGTCACCGACGCGCAGCCTGGCGCCCAGTTGATCCAGGCCCAGGCCGAGGCGGTAGCCCCTGTTTTGCAGGCTGCCAATGATCAGCCGCCGTCCGAAGAGGCGCCAGATTTCGACCCTGCTGCCGATGCCCTGGCGAACTTGCCTACCCTGCGCCTGGCCCTGGAGCACAGTGCCCAAGCCAAGGGGGCCACCTCGGCCCATGCCGCAGACCCTGGTCAGCAACAGGCGCAGGCTGCGTCCGTCAATACCTTGGCGCAGGTGGGGCAAGGGGCCGAAGAAGCTTCCACCGACACCGGTGACAAGGCATTTGGCGCATTGCTCGAAGAAGGGTTGAAAGACACCAAGGGCGCCAACAGCGATACCCGAATCGATGACTTCGCCAGCCGCCTGGCCAACCTCACCCAGGCGGCAACGGCCAAGACGGCCAACGCCGTGCCGGTGAACCCCAACCCGTTGCAGCAGCCGCTGTCGATGAACCAGAACGCCTGGACCGAGGGGCTGGTGAACCGAGTCATGTACTTGTCCAGCCAGAACCTCAAGTCGGCTGATATCCAGCTTGAGCCGGCCGAGCTGGGGCGCTTGAACATCCGCGTCAATGTCGCCGCCGACCAGGCTACCCAGGTGACCTTCATCAGCGGCCACGTCGGTGTACGCGATACGCTGGACAGCCAGGTGCACCGGCTGCGCGAACTCTTTGCCCAGCAGGGCCTGGCCCAGCCGGATGTCAACGTGGCCGATCAGTCGCGAGGTCAGCAGCAACAAGGGCAGGCGGCGCAGGGGCAGGGGGGGAATGGTCTGTCCGGGGTGGCTGCGCGTGCAGGGGAGGGCTCGGTCGACGCAGCCGAGCGCGAACGGCCTGTGGAGCAGCAGGTCGTGATTGGGGACAGCGCTGTGGATTATTACGCCTGAGGCGGCTGAAGATAGGGTGACCGCCCGGCTGCCAATGCTGTTCATGTAAGACCGCTGGGGCCGTGTAATGGCCCCAGCCTGGACGCTCGCCTATTTGGCATAACACTTGCTCACCCCAAGCCATCTTCCCAGTTACTCCCGATGGACGACGGAATATTGGCATGGCGAATACCGAAGCAGTCAAAGACCCTGCCCCAAAAGGCAAACTCAAACTGATCCTCCTGGCCGTGGGTGGCCTGCTGGTGGCCGTGGGCATTTCCGTGGGCGCCACATGGTTCATCATGCACAAGAGCGAGCCTGCGCCTGCTGAGCAGGAAGGCGCCAGCACCACCAAGCCAGCGGCCATCTACGAAGCGCTCACACCCGCGTTCGTGGTGAACTTCAACCAGAATGGTCGCCAGCGCTACATGCAGGTCAGCATCACCTTGCAGGGGCGCAATCAGGCTGACCTCGATGCCCTTAGAGTGCACATGCCGGTCATCCGTAACAACTTGGTGATGATGTTCTCCGGGGTCGGCTTCGATACCCTGGCCAGCAGTTCGGTCGGTCAGGAAATGCTGCGCCAGAAAGCGACCGTCGTGGTGCAGGAAGTGGCCCAGAAAGAAGTCGGCAAGCCCGTGATCGACCAGTTGCTGTTCACCAATTTCGTATTGCAGTAGGAGCACGCAATGGCCGTACAGGACCTGCTGTCCCAGGATGAGATCGATGCCCTGCTGCACGGCGTCGACGATGGCCTGGTGCAGACTGAAAGTGCATCCGAGCCTGGCAGTATCAAAAGCTATGACCTGACCAGTCAGGACCGTATCGTCCGGGGCCGCATGCCGACCTTGGAGATGATCAACGAGCGATTTGCCCGTTACACCCGCATCAGCATGTTCAACCTGCTGCGCCGCTCGGCCGATGTGGCCGTGGGCGGCGTGCAGGTGATGAAGTTCGGGGAATACGTGCATTCGCTGTACGTGCCCACCAGCCTCAACCTGGTCAAGATCAAGCCGCTGCGCGGCACTTCGCTGTTCATCCTCGACGCCAAGCTGGTGTTCAAGCTGGTGGACAATTTCTTCGGCGGGGACGGCCGACACGCCAAGATCGAAGGCCGCGAATTCACCCCGACCGAGTTGCGCGTGGTACGCATGGTGCTGGACCAGTGCTTCATCGACCTCAAGGAAGCCTGGCAGGCGATCATGGAGGTGAACTTCGAGTACATGAACTCCGAGGTCAACCCGGCCATGGCCAACATCGTCGGCCCCAGCGAGGCGGTCGTGGTGTCCACGTTCCATATCGAGCTCGACGGCGGCGGGGGCGACCTGCACGTGACCATGCCGTATTCGATGATCGAGCCGGTGCGTGAAATGCTCGATGCCGGGTTCCAGTCCGATCTGGACGACCAGGACGAGCGCTGGGTCAAGGCGCTGCGTGAGGACGTGCTTGATGTCGCCGTGCCGGTAACGGCCACGGTAGCCAGGCGTCAGCTCAAATTGCGGGACATCCTGCACATGCAGCCCGGGGACGTCATCCCAGTCGAGCTGCCCGAGCACCTTGTGCTGCGCGCCAACGGCGTGCCGGCCTTCAAGGCGCGCCTGGGCTCGCACAAGGGCAACCTGGCGCTGCAGATCATCGACCCGATCGAACGCCGCTGACGGCGGCCCTCCCAACGAATTGAATGCCTGTCGAGGAAATCATGGCTAACGAAAACGAGATCACCTCCCCGGAAGACCAGGCGCTCGCCGATGAGTGGGCTGCTGCGCTGGAAGAAACCGGTGCGGCCGGCCAGGCCGACATCGATGCACTGCTGGGCGATACCAGCCAGAATCAGGGGCCCGGCCGCCTGCCGATGGAGGAGTTCGCCAGCTCGCCCAAGCCCAATGCCAACGTCAGCCTCGAAGGCCCGAACCTGGATGTGATTCTCGACATCCCGGTGAGCATCTCGATGGAAGTAGGTAGTACCGAAATCAACATCCGCAATCTGCTCCAACTCAACCAGGGTTCGGTGATTGAGCTCGACCGCCTGGCAGGCGAGCCCTTGGATGTGCTGGTCAATGGCACGCTGATCGCCCATGGCGAAGTGGTAGTGGTCAACGAGAAGTTCGGCATCCGCCTGACGGACGTGATCAGCCCCAGTGAACGCATCAAGAAGCTGCGTTGATGAAGGCCAGGGTGCGCGTCATCGCGGCGGTTGCCGCGGCACTGGCCAGCCAGGTGTGTCTGGCCGCCGCTACGCCTGCGGCGACGCCGGTCAACCCTCCAGGGAGCCTGGGCGGGCAACTGGCGCAAATGGTCTTTGGCCTGTTGCTGGTGGTCGGGCTGATCTTTCTGCTCGCCTGGCTGCTGCGCCGAATGCAAGGTTCGGCGGTCAAGGGCGGGCACGTGATCGACATCATCGGCAGCCGCGCCATCGGCCCGCGTGATCGGCTGCTGCTGGTGCAGGTGGGCAAGGAGCAGATCCTCATCGGTCATACACCTGGCAACATCGAAGCGTTGCACGTGCTGGCCGAGCCAGTGGATGTACCCCAGGGTGCCCGCCAGGTGACGCCTGAGTTCGCCCAGCGGCTGATGGAACTGATGGGCAAGGACCCTAAGGACAAGACCCGATGAGCGCAGCGCTGCGACTGTTGTTCACCTTGGCGCTGCTGTTGGCGGCGCCGTTGGCACTGGCGGCCGACCCGCTGTCAATCCCGGCCATCACCCTGTCCAACGGTACCGATGGGCAGCAGGAGTACTCGGTCAGCCTGCAGATCCTGTTGATCATGACGGCGCTGAGCTTCATTCCAGCGTTCGTCATCCTGATGACCAGCTTCACCCGGATCATCATCGTCTTTTCCATCCTGCGCCAGGCGCTGGGGCTGCAACAGACGCCTTCGAACCAGATACTGACCGGCATGGCGCTGTTCCTGACCCTGTTCATCATGGCGCCGGTGTTCGACCGCATCAACCAGACGGCCCTGCAGCCTTACCTGAACGAGCAGTTGACCGCCCAACAGGCCATTGACCGAGCGCAGGGCCCGCTCAAGGACTTCATGCTGGCCCAGACCCGGCAGAGCGATCTGGACTTGTTCATGCGCCTGTCCAAGCGCACCGACATCGCCAGCCCCGATCAGGTGCCGTTGAGTATCCTGGTGCCGTCCTTCGTCACCTCGGAACTCAAGACGGCCTTCCAGATCGGCTTCATGATCTTCATTCCGTTTCTGATCATCGACATGGTGGTGGCCAGCGTGCTCATGGCCATGGGCATGATGATGCTGTCGCCGCTGATCATCTCCTTGCCATTCAAGATCATGCTGTTCGTGCTGGTCGATGGCTGGGCCCTGATCATGGGCACGCTGGCCAGCAGTTTCGGTGGTGTGTGACTTTGCCTGGGAGGGCCGTGCATGACGCCTGAAGTAGCCGTCGACCTGTTCCGCGACGCCTTGTGGCTGACCACGTTGATGGTTGCCGTGCTGGTGGTTCCCAGCCTGCTGGTGGGTTTGATCGTGGCCATGTTCCAGGCCGCCACCCAGATCAATGAGCAGACCTTGAGCTTTCTGCCGCGCCTGCTGGTGATGTTGATCACACTGATCGTGGCCGGGCCGTGGTTGGTGCAGAAGTTCATGGAGTACATCACGACCCTGTACACCAACATCCCCCAGCTCATCGGTTGATGCGCCAATGCTTGAGCTGACCGACACGCAAATCGGCACCTGGGTGGCCACCTTCATCCTGCCGCTGTTCAGGGTGACGGCGGTGCTGATGACCATGCCCATCTTCGGCACGCGCATGTTGCCGGCGCGGGTGCGCTTGTACGTTGCCGTGGCGATTACCGTGGTCATCGTGCCGGCGCTCCCGCCCCTGCCACCGTTCGATCCGTTGAGCCTCAAAGGGGCGCTGCTGTGCGCCGAGCAGATCATCGTCGGTACCATGTTCGGCTTGGGGTTGCAGTTGCTTTTCCAGGCCTTCGTGATCGCCGGGCAGATCGTGGCAGTACAGATGGGGATGGCCTTTGCATCTATGGTCGATCCTGGCAACGGGGTCAACGTCACTGTGATCAGTCAATTCATGACCATGCTGGTGAGCGTGCTGTTTCTGCTGATGAACGGTCACTTGGTGGTATTCGAGGTGTTGACCGAGAGCTTCACCACGCTACCGGTTGGCAATGCCCTGGTGGTCACGCATTTTTGGGAGTTGGTCGGGCGCATGGCGTGGGTGTTCGGCGCTGGGCTGATATTGATCCTGCCGGTGATCGCAGCGCTGCTGGTCGTCAACGTCGCCTTTGGCGTGATGACCCGTGCGGCCCCGCAACTGAATATTTTTTCCATTGGTTTCCCACTGACCTTGGTCATGGGCATGCTCATTTTCTGGATCGGCCTTGCCGATATACTGTCTCATTACCAGGCGTTGGCCAGCGAAACGTTGCTGTGGCTGCGGGATTTGGCGAGGGCCGGTTGAATGGCAGAAAGCGAGAGCGGTCAGGACAAGACAGAGGAACCCACCGAAAAGCGCAAGCGCGACGCACGGGAAAAAGGCGAAATCGCGCGTTCCAAGGAGCTCAACACGGTGGCGGTCACCCTGGCAGGTGCCGGGGGCATATTGGCTTTTGGCGGGTATCTGGCCGAGACTCTGCTGGAAATGATGCGCATGAACTTCAGCCTGACCCGAGAGATCATCGTCGATGAGCGATCCATGGGGGCGTTCTTGCTCACGTCCGGCAAAATGGCCATCTGGGCCGTGCAGCCGATTCTGATCCTGCTATTCGTGATTTCCTTCGTTGCGCCGATCGTACTGGGTGGGTTCGTATTCTCCGGCAGCTTGCTGCAACCCAAATTCAGCCGCATGAACCCACTTTCGGGCATCAAGCGCATGTTCTCCATGAATGCCTTGACCGAATTGCTCAAGGCGCTGGCCAAGTTCTTCGTGATCCTGGTAGTGGCGGTGGCGGTGCTGGCCAGCGACCGTCAAGCTCTGCTGTCGATCGCCAACGAGCCGCTGGAGCAGGCAATCATCCACAGCCTGCAGGTGGTAGGGTGGAGCGCACTCTGGATGTCGGCCGGGCTGTTGCTGATCGCGGCCGCCGACGCCCCGTTCCAGCTGTGGCAGACGCACAAGAAAATGAAGATGACCAAGCAGGAAGTGCGCGACGAGTACAAGGACAGCGAGGGCAAGCCCGAGGTCAAGCAGCGTATCCGCCAGTTGCAACGCGAGGTGTCGCAACGGCGAATGATGGCGGCGGTGCCCCAGGCCGATGTGATCATCACCAACCCGACCCATTACGCCGTCGCGCTGCAGTACGATCCGGAAAACGGGAATTCGGCCCCCTTGCTGCTGGCCAAGGGCAGCAACTTCATGGCCTTGAAGATTCGCGAGATCGGCGCTGAGCACAAGATCCAGATTCTCGAATCCGCCGCCTTGGCTCGGGCGATCTACTACTCCACCGAGGTGGAGCATGAAATTCCTGCCGGCCTGTACTTGGCGGTGGCTCAGGTGTTGGCGTATGTCTTCCAGATCCGTCAGTACCACGCAGGCAAGGGTAAGCGGCCAGATCCGCTGAAGACCGACTTGCCCATTCCGCCCGATCTGCGACGCGACAGTTGACCTTGCGCCGGGGATGGCTGAAATGGCCGCCATAGGGCCAGCACAGGCAATATAAATTCTCCACCCGACAAAGTTGGAAAGCTTCTTGCAATGGCAGCGTCAGTCGCCTGACAGGCGTCAAAGTTTTGCAAGAAGAGGACTCGCGGTGGATCGCACTCAGTTAATCAGCAACGCTCGCCATAACCTGGCCGGTCTCGGGCGGGGCAACCTCGGCGTGCCGCTGTTGCTGTTGGTGATGCTGGCAATGATGATGTTGCCAATACCACCGTTTTTGCTCGACGTGTTCTTCACCTTCAACATCGCCTTGTCCATCGTGGTGCTGCTGGTCAGCGTGTACGCGCTGCGCCCGCTGGACTTCGCCGCTTTCCCCACCATCCTGCTGGTGGCGACCCTGCTGCGACTGGCCCTGAACGTGGCTTCCACCCGCGTGGTCATGCTGCACGGCCAGGAAGGGCACGGCGCCGCGGGCATGGTGATCCAGGCCTTCGGCGATGTGGTCATCGGCGGCAACTACGTGGTCGGTGCGGTGGTCTTCGCCATCCTCATGATCATCAACTTCGTGGTGGTGACCAAGGGTGCGGGGCGTATCTCGGAGGTCAGCGCACGCTTCACCCTCGATGCGATGCCGGGCAAGCAGATGGCCATCGACGCGGACCTGAACGCCGGCCTGATCGACCAGGCGCAAGCCAAGGCGCGCCGCAGCGAGGTCGCCCAGGAGGCTGAGTTCTACGGTTCGATGGACGGTGCCAGCAAGTTCGTGCGCGGTGACGCCATCGCTGGCCTGCTGATCCTGTTCATCAACCTGATCGGTGGCATGCTGATCGGCATGTTGCAGCATGGCATGAGCTTCGGTGATGCCGGCAAGGTGTATGCCCTGCTGACCATCGGTGACGGCCTGGTGGCGCAGCTGCCTTCGCTGCTGCTCTCCACCGCCGCAGCCATCATGGTCACCCGTGCCTCGGGCTCGGAGGACATGGGCAAGCTGATCAACCGCCAGATGTTCGACTCGCCCCGGGCCCTGGCCGTGTCCGGCGCCATCATGATCGTCATGGGCCTTGTGCCGGGCATGCCGCACCTGGCGTTCCTGAGCCTGGGCCTGATGGCGGGCGGCGGTGCCTACCTGGTGTGGAAAAAACAGCATAAGACCAAGGTGCTGGCCCAGCAGGAAGCGCAGCGCCAGCAAGAGCTGCTGCCGTCCCCGCAGAGGGCGGCCGAAACCAAGGAGCTGGGCTGGGACGACGTCACCCCGATCGACATGATCGGCCTCGAGGTGGGTTATCGCTTGATTCCGTTGGTAGACCGCAACCAGGGCGGGCAGCTGCTGGCGCGGATCAAGGGGGTGCGCAAGAAGCTGTCTCAGGACTTGGGCTTTCTCATGCCTACCGTGCACATCCGCGACAACCTGGACCTGCAACCCAGTGCCTATCGCCTGACGTTGATGGGAGTAATCCTGGCCGAAGCAGAGATCTACCCGGACCGCGAGCTTGCCATCAACCCAGGGCAGGTGTTCGGCAGCCTCAACGGCATTGCGGCTCGCGATCCTGCTTTTGGCCTGGAGGCGGTGTGGATCGACGTCGGTCAGCGCTCCCAGGCTCAGTCGCTTGGCTACACCGTCGTAGACGCCAGCACGGTGGTGGCCACTCACCTCAACCAGATATTGCAGAAGCATTGCCACGAGCTGATCGGTCACGAAGAAGTGCAGCAACTGTTGCAAGTCTTGTCCAAGGCGTCGCCCAAGCTGGCGGAAGAGTTGGTGCCGGGTGTCATTTCGCTGTCTGGTCTTCTCAAAGTCCTACAGGCTTTGTTGTCAGAACAGGTGCCAGTGCGCGATATTCGTAGCATTGCCGAATCCATCGCCAACAACGCGGCAAAGAGTCAAGATACCGCCGCTTTGGTCGCGGCCGTGCGCGTCGGATTGTGTCGCGCCATCGTGCAAAGCATTGTTGGCGTTGAGTCCGAGCTGCCTGTGATCACTTTGGAGCCCAGGTTGGAACAGATCTTGCTCAATAGTCTGCAGAGGGCCGGGCAAGGTCAGGAAGACGGAGTGCTTCTTGAGCCGAGCATGGCCGAAAAGCTGCAGCGTTCGCTGATCGAAGCCGCACAGCGTCAGGAGATGCAAGGCCAGCCGGCCATCCTCCTGGTTGCTGGCCCGATCCGTGCCATGCTGTCGCGTTTCGGTCGGCTGGCCGTACCGAATTTGCATGTGCTGGCGTATCAGGAAATACCGGACAACAAGCAAGTCACCATCGTTGCCACCGTGGGCCCTAATGGCTGAGGTAGTGGATAATGCAAGTTAAGCGATTCTTCGCCGCTGATATGCGTCAGGCCATGAAGCTGGTGCGCGATGAGCTGGGCGCTGATGCGGCCATCATCGGCAATCGCCGTATCGCAGGCGGGGTCGAACTGACCGCCGCGCTGGACTACAAGCTGTCCGCCCTGGCACCTCGGGTACCGAACGTCGAACTCGAAGAAGAGCTTCGCAAGACGCACACGCGCATCGCCACGGCCAAGGCCGAGCTCGAACAGCGCCCGGACAGCAGCGACAGCAATCGCCAACTGTTCGCCGGTCAATCGCTCACGGCGGCCGAGCCCTTGGTCGAGTCGCATGTCGATACCCCGCAGCCGGCCGCCACCGCAAGCAGCCAGGCCTCGGTGGACCCGCGCCTGTTCGACGCCATGCGCTCGGAGCTGTCCGGCTTGCGCGAATTGCTGGAAGTGCAGCTGGGGTCGCTGGCCTGGACCCAGCTGCAAGGTAGCAAGCCGCAGCAGGCCACGTTGTGGCGCCGGCTGCAGCGCATCGGCCTGTCTGGCCCCATTGCCCGCGAATTGCTCGAGCTGACCAAGGACATCGAGGAGCCTCGCCACGCCTGGCGTATGCTGCTGGCGCACCTGGCGCGCATGATCCGTACGCCTGACGTCGAACCGATCGAGGACGGCGGCGTGATTGCCGTCGTCGGCCCAGCCGGCATGGGCAAGACCACCACCCTGGCCAAGCTCGCGGCGCGTTATGTGCTCAAGTACGGCGCCCACAACCTGGCGCTGGTGAGCATGGACAGTTTTCGCATCGGCGCCCAGGAACAGCTCAAGACCCTGGGCCGGATCCTGAATGTGCCGGTCACCTATGTCGACCCCGGTCAGTCGTTGGCGGCGGCGCTCGAGCCGCTGCTGCGCAAACGCGTGGTGCTGATTGATACGGCCGGCCTGCAAGCCAGCGACCCGGCCTTGCGCATGCAGCTCGATACCCTGGCCGGTCGCGGTATCGCTGCGAAGAATTACCTGGTCCTGGCCACCACCAGCCAGAAGCAGGTGCTGACCGCGGCCTACCACAGCTACAAGCGCTGCGGGCTGGCCGGCTGCATCCTGACCAAACTCGACGAGTCGGCAAGCCTGGGCGATGTCCTGAGCCTTGCCATCAGTTTCCGACTGCCCGTGGCCTACCTTACCGATGGGCCGCGTATCCCGGACGATCTGCACTTGCCCCGTGGGCACCAGCTGGTCACCCGCGCGGTCAATGTGCAGCAGCAGGACGAGCCCAGCGAGGAGGCCATGGCCGACATGTTCGCTGATCTCTACCACAACCCACGGCGAGCGGGTTGAAAATGAAATGTGTGCAAGGTAGCTATGCCAAGGGGTACGCAGCATTGCCCTTCGTGTGGCATGAGTCCCAGCGAGACAAGGTAAAGAACAGACATGGGTAGCATGCATCCCGTACAGGTGATCGCCGTGACCGGTGGCAAAGGTGGCGTCGGCAAGACAAATGTTTCAGTGAACCTGTCTCTGGCGTTGGCCGAGCTGGGCCGCAGGGTCATGCTGCTCGACGCCGACCTGGGCCTGGCCAATGTCGATGTGTTGCTGGGCCTTGCGCCCAAGCGCACGCTGGCCGATGTCATCGAGGGGCGTTGCGAACTGCGCGATGTGATGCTGCAGGGCCCGGGCGGTGTGCGCATCGTCCCGGCCGCTTCGGGCACCCAGAGCATGGTGCACCTTGCGCCTGCCCAGCATGCGGGTCTGATCCAGGCGTTCAGCGAAGTCGGCGACAACCTCGATGTGCTGGTGATTGATACTGCGGCCGGCATCGGCGATTCGGTGGTCAGCTTCGTGCGCGCGGCTCAGGAAGTGCTGCTGGTGGTGTGCGATGAGCCGACCTCGATCACCGATGCCTACGCGCTGATCAAGCTGCTCAACCGCGATTACGGCATGAATCGCTTCCGGGTGCTGGCCAATATGGCCCAGAGCCCCCAGGAAGGGCGCAACCTGTTTGCCAAGCTGACCAAGGTCACCGACCGCTTCCTGGATGTGGCGCTTCAGTACGTGGGCGCCGTGCCTTACGACGAATGCGTGCGCAAGGCGGTGCAGAAACAGCGTGCCGTGTACGAGGCGTTCCCGCGCTCCAAATGCGCCTTGGCCTTCAAGGCCATTGCGCAGAAGGTCGACAGCTGGCCGCTGCCTGCCAACCCCCGTGGCCACCTGGAGTTCTTCGTCGAACGCCTGGTACAGCCGACCAGTGCAGGTTCGATGTCATGAGCGCCAGCGGCTTCAAGATGTACAGCCGCGCCTCGAAGGACGCGCAATATGAGCTGATCGAGCGCTATGCCCCGCTGGTCAAGCGCATCGCCTATCACCTGCTTGCGCGACTGCCTGCCAACGTGCAGGTCGAGGACCTGATCCAGGCGGGCATGATCGGTCTGCTCGAGGTCGCCAACAAGTATGACGCCAGCAAGGGCGCCAGCTTCGAGACCTATGCCGGCATCCGCATTCGCGGCGCCATGCTCGACGAGGTGCGCAAAGGCGACTGGGCGCCGCGTTCGGTGCACCGCAACACCCGCATGGTCAGCGACGCGATGCGCGCGGTAGAAGCCAAAACCGGGCGCGACGCTAAAGATCATGAAGTTGCTGCCGAACTCAAGTTGAGCCTCGATGATTATTACGGGATTCTCAACGACACACTGGGCAGCCGCCTGTTCAGCTTCGACGACCTGTTGCAGGACGGCGAGCACGAAGGCTTGCATGAGGACGGCGTTAGCGGCCAGGCCGAGCCTGCCCGTGGGTTGGAGGAAGAGCGGTTCCAGGTCGCGTTGACCGAGGCCATCGCCAACCTGCCGGAGCGTGAGCGCCTGGTGCTGGCGCTGTACTACGACGAGGAACTGAACCTCAAGGAGATCGGTGAGGTCTTGGGGGTCAGCGAGTCGCGGGTCAGCCAGTTGCACAGCCAATGCGCCGCGCGCCTGCGCAGCCGCCTGGGGGAATGGCGGGCCCGTTGAGCCCGCCGCCGTCGTTGCCGTTTTCCACGTTGTACCGAATCGATTGAGTGCGCGCTCGGGGCCCAGCGCGTTTGAGACTGCTTGGAGGTCTAATTGGACAAAAACATGAAAATCCTCATCGTCGACGACTTTTCGACGATGCGGCGCATCATCAAGAACCTGCTGCGTGACCTGGGCTTCACCAACACCAGCGAAGCCGATGACGGCATGACGGCGCTGCCCATGCTCGAAAATGGCCATTACGATTTTCTGGTAACTGACTGGAACATGCCGGGCATGTCCGGTATCGACCTGCTGCGCAAAGTGCGCGCCAGCGACAAGCTCAAGAGCTTGCCGGTGTTGATGGTGACCGCGGAAGCCAAGCGCGACCAGATCATCGAGGCCGCCCAGGCAGGCGTGAATGGCTATGTGGTCAAGCCGTTCACCGCCCAGGTGCTCAAAGAAAAGATCGAGAAGATCTTCGAACGCGTCAACGGCTGAGTCACGTCAGGGGGCGCGCCATGAGTTCATCACACACGTCATTGGGCGAGTTCGAATCGACCCTCAAAAAGCATGCCCAGGAGTTGGTCGAAAGCCTGGAGCGCGGACGGTTCGGCGAGGCGGTGCAACTCATTCACGAGTTGAACCAGACCCGCGATCGGGGGCTGTACCAGGAAGTGGGCAAGCTGACCCGCGAACTGCACAGCGCCATCGTCAGTTTCCAGATCGACCCGACCATACCCCAGGCCGAAGAGGTGTCGCAGATTACCGACGCCACCGAACGCCTGTCCTATGTGGTCAAGCTCACCGAAGGGGCGGCAAACCGCACCATGGACCTGGTCGAGGAAAGCACGCCTGTGCTCAACGACCTGGCCAGCGAAGCCAAAGCGCTGAGTGCCGATTGGCAGCGCTTCATGCGCCGGGAAGTGAACGCCACGGAGTTTCGCGACCTGGCCAAGCGCGTCGACGGTTTCTTGGCGCACAGCGCCGAAGGTAACCGCAAGGTGGCTGGCCATCTCAACGACATCCTGCTGGCCCAGGATTACCAGGACCTGACCGGGCAGGTGATCAAGCGCGTCACGGCGTTGGTGACCGAAGTGGAAAGCAACCTGCTGAAACTGGTGATGATGGCCAGCCAGGTCGACCGCTTTGCGGGCATCCAGCATGACCAGGATCAGTTGCGCGCAGAAAAAGATCGAGAAAAACATCCGACTCGGGGTGAAGGTCCGCAGATTCATGCCGATAAGCGTGAAGACGTCGTGTCCGGTCAGGACGATGTCGATGATCTGCTATCCAGCCTGGGTTTTTAAGGAGCACCTTTGATGAGCTTCGGCGCCGATGAAGAAATCCTTCAGGATTTCCTGGTAGAAGCCGGTGAAATACTTGAGCAATTGTCCGAGCAGCTGGTCGAGCTTGAAAGCCGCCCTGACGATGCCGACTTGCTCAATGCAATTTTTCGCGGTTTCCACACTGTAAAAGGGGGCGCCGGCTTCCTCCAGCTCAATGAGCTGGTGGAGTGCTGCCATATCGCCGAGAACGTGTTCGACGTGCTGCGCAAAGGTGAGCGCCGGGTCGATGCAGAACTGATGGATGTGGTGCTCGAAGCACTGGATGCCGTCAACGGCATGTTCGCCCAGGTGCGTGAGCGCAGCGAGGTCACACCGGCCACGCCCGAGCTGCTGGCAGCCCTGGCGCGTCTGGCAGAGCCCGGCAGCGCCGAAGCGGCCCCAGCCCCGGCTGCGCCCGTGCCGGTTGAACCTGCACCCGTGCAGCAGGCTGCGCAAGCTACCGAAGCTGACATCACCGACAGCGAATTCGAGCAACTGCTCGATTCGCTCGACGCAGTCAAAGCCCAGGCGGCGGCCGAGCAGATGCCTGCCGAGCCGGTCAGCGGCCAGGGTGACGACATCACCGATGCCGAATTCGAGTCGCTGCTCGACCAGTTGCATGGCAAGGGCCAGTTCAGTGCCGAAGTGACGGCCCAGCCGGTGGCTGCCGCTGCCGAGCCGGCCAGCGATGAAATTACCGACGCCGAGTTCGAGTCGCTGCTGGATCAGTTGCATGGTAAAGGCACGTTCCAGGCCGATGCCTTGCCCGCAGCCAAGGCGGCGGCGCCTGTCGAACAAACATCTGCCATCACTGGCGACGACATCAGTGAGCACGAGTTCGAGGCGTTGCTAGACCAGCTGCATGGCAAGGGCAAGTTCAATGGCGACGTGGCTGCCGTCGATGCACCTGCCAGTGTTCAGGCCGCAGCCCCAGCCAGGGCCGAGGCGCCGGCGGTCGCCCGTCCTGCTGGCGCGGCGGCACCGGTTGCAGCGCCCAAGCCTGCCGCGGCCCCGCGGGCGCCAGCGGCGAGTGCCGACAAGCACGCGGTCAGCGAAGCGGAAACGACCGTCAGGGTCGATACCGCGCGCCTGGACGAGATCATGAACATGGTCGGCGAACTGGTGCTGGTGCGTAACCGTCTGGTACGCCTGGGCCTGAACAGCGGCGATGAAGCCATGTCCAAGGCCGTGTCGAACCTCGACGTGGTCACCGCCGACTTGCAGACGGCGGTGATGAAGACGCGCATGCAGCCGATCAAGAAAGTGTTCGGCCGCTTCCCGCGCCTGGTGCGTGACCTGGCGCGGCAGTTGAAGAAAGAGATCAACCTTGAACTGGTGGGCGAAGAAACCGACCTGGACAAGAACCTGGTCGAGGCGCTGGCCGACCCGCTGGTGCACTTGGTGCGCAACGCCGTGGACCATGGGGTGGAAATGCCCGATGAGCGCGAGGCCGCGGGCAAGGCGCGCACCGGGCGTGTCGTATTGTCTGCCGAGCAGGAAGGCGACCATATCCTGCTGTCGATTTCCGACGACGGCAAAGGCATGGACCCGAACGTACTGCGTGCCAAGGCCGTGGAAAAGGGCCTGATGGACAAGGACGCCGCCGACCGCCTGAGTGAGTCGGACTGCTACAACCTGATCTTCGCCCCGGGCTTTTCCACCAAGACCGAGATTTCCGACGTCTCCGGGCGGGGCGTGGGCATGGACGTGGTCAAGACCAAGATCTCCCAGCTCAACGGCTCGATCAACATCTACTCGGCCAAGGGGCAGGGCTCGAAGATCGTCATCAAGGTCCCGTTGACCCTGGCGATCATGCCCACCCTGATGGTGATGCTGGGCAACCAGGCGTTCGCCTTCCCGCTGGTCAACGTCAACGAGATCTTCCACCTGGACCTGTCGCGCACCAACGTGGTCGATGGCCAGGAAGTGGTGATCGTGCGAGACAAGGCGTTGCCGCTGTTCTACCTCAAGCGCTGGCTGGTCCAGGGCCAGGTGCATGAAGAACAACATGAAGGTCACGTGGTGATCCTGTCGGTCGGCACCCAGCGCATCGGCTTTGTCGTCGATCAACTGGTGGGCCAGGAAGAAGTGGTAATCAAGCCTCTGGGCAAGATGTTGCAAGGCACCCCGGGGATGTCCGGGGCCACCATCACCGGCGACGGTCGCATTGCGCTGATTCTCGACGTCCCGAGCATGCTCAAGCGTTACGCCGCGCGGCGTATTTGATCTCGGCTGCGCCCCCTTGGCCGGAGGCGCCGCCTAACGGAGTGTTTATGGCAGTCAAGGTCCTGGTGGTGGATGATTCCGGTTTCTTCCGCCGCCGCGTCTCGGAAATCCTCTCGGGGGACTCGACGATCCAGGTAGTGGGCACTGCAACCAACGGCAAGGAAGCGATCGACCAGGCGCTTGCGCTCAAGCCCGATGTGATCACCATGGACTACGAGATGCCCATGATGGATGGCATCACGGCGGTGCGGCACATCATGCAAAGGTGCCCGACACCTGTGCTGATGTTCTCATCGCTCACCCATGAAGGCGCTCGGGTCACGCTCGATGCGCTCGATGCCGGGGCGGTGGACTACCTGCCGAAGAATTTCGAAGACATCTCGCGCAACCCCGAGAAGGTCAAGCAGATGCTGTGCGAGAAGGTGCATACCCTGTCGCGAAGCAATCGCCGCATGGCCAGTTACGCCCGCCCGGCGGTCGCGCCCGCTGCTGCCCCTGCGCCGACGCCCACAACAGCCACCAGCGCTGCAGCGTCGGCACCGGTGCGCAGCACCGCTGCCCCCGTCAGGCCGGCGGCTGCCCATTCGCCTGCGCCCAAGCGCAAGCCTTACAAGCTCGTTGCCATCGGCACCTCGACCGGGGGACCGGTGGCCTTGCAGCGTGTGCTCACGCAATTGCCAGGCAATTTCCCGGCGCCGATCGTGCTCATCCAGCACATGCCGGCAGCCTTCACCAAGGCCTTTGCAGAGCGCCTGGACAAGCTGTGCCGGATCAGCGTCAAGGAAGCCGAAGATGGCGACATTCTGCGCCCCGGGCTGGCGCTGTTGGCCCCCGGTGGCAAACAGATGATGATCGATGGCCGTGGAACCGTGAAGATTCTGCCCGGTGACGAGCGGCTCAACTACAAGCCCTGCGTGGACATTACCTTTGGCTCGGCAGCCAAGTCCTATGGCGACAAGGTGTTGTCCGTGGTGCTGACGGGCATGGGCGCGGACGGCCGGGAAGGGGCGCGCCTGCTCAAGCAGGGTGGCAGCACGGTGTGGGCGCAGGATGAAGCCAGCTGCGTGATTTATGGCATGCCCATGGCGATCGTCAAGGCCAACCTAGCCGATGCGGTGTACAGCCTCGACGATATTGGCCGGCACCTGGTGGAGGCGTGCGTCTGATGGACGTGCTCAGCCTGATTGGCCTGATCCTGGCTTTTGTCGCCATCGTGGGCGGTAACTTCCTCGAAGGCGGCCATGTGGGCGCCTTGATCAATGGGCCGGCAGCGCTGATCGTATTGGGCGGTACCCTGGCGGCAGCCTTGCTGCAATCGCCGCTCTCCTCGTTCAAGCGGGCCTTGCAGATCCTGCGCTGGATCCTGTTTCCACCGCGCGTCGATCTGCCGGGTGGGGTTGATCGCGTGGTGAACTGGAGCCTCACGGCGCGCAAGGAAGGCCTGCTCGGGCTGGAAGGGGTAGCCGATGGCGAGCCTGACCCTTACGCGCGCAAGGGCTTGCAGTTGCTGGTCGACGGCGCCGAGCCCGAAGCCATTCGCAGCATCCTCGAAGTGGATTTCCTGACCCAGGAGGGCCGTGACCTGCAGGCTGCCAAAGTCTTCGAGAGCATGGGCGGGTACGCTCCGACCATCGGAATCATCGGCGCGGTGATGGGGCTGATTCACGTCATGGGCAACCTGGCCGACCCGGCGCAACTGGGCAACGGCATCGCCGTTGCCTTCGTGGCGACCATCTACGGGGTCGCCAGCGCCAACCTGATCCTGTTACCCATCGCCAACAAGCTCAAGGCGCTGGTGCTGCGCCAGTCGCGTTACCGGGAAATGCTCCTCGAAGGCCTGCTGTCCATTGCCGAAGGCGAGAACCCGCGCTCGATCGAGCTGAAGCTGCAAGGCTTCATGGAGTAGCCCATGCGTCGTCGCCGTCATGCCGAGGAGCCGGAAAACCACGAACGCTGGCTGGTATCCTACGCCGACTTCATCACCTTGCTGTTCGCCTTTTTCGTGGTGATGTATTCGATTTCCTCGGTCAACGAGGGCAAGTACAAGGTGGTGTCCCAAGCCTTGTTGGGCGTGTTCAACGACCCTGAGCGCAGCATGAGGCCCATTCCCATCGGGGATGAGCGTCCGCTGACCGTGCGACCTGCCCAGCCCTTGGTCAAGGACAGCGAGCAGTCCGACGCTGGCCTGACGGCCGCCAGCAACGACCCGCTCAAGACCATCGCCGATGAAGTGCGCGACGCCTTTGGTGACCTCATCAAGGGTGATCAGATGACGATCCGGGGCAACGAGCTGTGGATCGAGATCGAGCTCAATTCCTCGTTGCTGTTCGGCAGTGGCGATGCCATGCCCAGTGACAATGCATTCGCCATCATCGACAAGGTGGCGGCCATTCTCAAGCCTTTCGCCAACCCGGTTCACGTCGAAGGCTTCACCGATAACCAGCCTATCCGTACGGCGCAATACCCGACCAATTGGGAGCTTTCCTCGGCCCGTGCCGCCAGTATCGTCAGGCTGTTGGCCATGGGCGGCGTGAACCCTGGGCGTATGGCCTCGGTGGGCTACGGCGAGTATCAGCCCGTGACGGGCAATGATACCCCCGAGGGCCGGGCCCGTAACCGGCGCGTGGTACTGGTGATATCCCGCAACCTTGAGGTGCGCCGCAGCCTGACCAGTACCGGTGCTGCCAATGCCACGCCTGATGCTGCACTGCGCCGGGCTGGCACACAAAGTGCACCGGCAAGCTCAGCAGCGGTGGCAGGCCAGTGACTCGTCAATTCTCTGTCGCCCCATTGGCGGATGTCCATGCACGGCGCCTGACCGACAGCCATCCACGCCTTTCATTTTCCAGCAAGGCAGCGGGCACACCACGCGCCCTGCCTCACCCACGGACAGAGTTTGCCTGATGAGAGTCTGGGCAGTAGCCAATCAAAAAGGTGGCGTCGGCAAGACCACCACCACCATCGCCCTGGCTGGCCTTCTGGCCGACGCCGGCAAGCGTGTAATCGTTGTCGATCTTGATCCGCATGGGTCGATGACCAGCTATTTCGGGCATAATCCCGATGCGCTGGAGCACAGCTGCTACGACCTGTTCCTGCACAAGGGCAGCGTTCCGGACGGGCTGCCGGGGCAGTTGCTGTTGCCAACCAGTGACGAGCGCATTTCATTGCTTCCCTCTAGCACTGCCCTTGCTGTGCTGGAGCGTCAATCGCCCGGTCAGAACGGTCTGGGGCTGGTCATCGCCAAGAGTCTGGCGCAGTTGTGGCAAGACTTCGACTTCGCATTGATCGACAGCCCCCCTTTGCTAGGGGTGTTGATGGTCAATGCGCTGGCGGCCAGCCAGCAACTGGTCATCCCGGTGCAGACCGAGTTCCTGGCCGTCAAGGGACTTGAGCGCATGGTCGGCACCCTTGCCATGATCAACCGCTCCCGGCGCCAGGCGCTGCCTTACCAGATCGTGCCGACGTTGTTCGACCGACGTACCCAGGCGTCCCTGGGAACGCTCAAGTTGCTGCGCGATGCCTACGGCGAACAGGTATGGCAGGGCTACATTCCCGTGGACACGCGGCTGCGCGATGCCAGCCGCAAGGGCGTCACGCCGTCGCAATTCGACAACAAGAGCCGAGGGCTGGTGGCCTATCGGGCGCTGCTCAAGCACTTGTTGACCTACAAGCCCGCGGCGCAGGTGGCCTGATGACACAAACACGGCAAGTGAGCAGCAAGCCCCAGTTGGCCCTGCAGTCCTATCTTGACGGTCTGCTCCAGGAAGCCACCGAGCCCTTGGAGACGCCGCCACCGCCAGGCGCGGCAGATGACTTCGCCCTGGCGGTGCGCCAGGAGCAGGCCCGCGATGCGCGTCAGCCTGGCCAGGCCACGCAGGCACAACCGGCGCCGCCCGCACCTGAGCGGCCGTTCGCCGAGCCCAGGCTTGCGGTGTTGCCTAGTGTCATACCTGTGCAGCCGCCCGTGGTGGCGGTGGTGGAACAGGCAGTGGTGGCCGAGGCCAGCATCCCGGTCTTGACTGATACCCCGGCTGTGGAGCCGGCAATGCCCCTGGTGGACGTCCACCTGCCTGCACCGGACGTGCCCGTACCGCCGGCCACCGTCGATGGGCGCCCGGCCTGGGCTGCCGAGCCGTTCGAGTGCCTGCTGTTCGATGTGGCCGGCCTGACCCTGGCCGTGCCGCTGGTGTGCCTGGGCTCGATCTACACCTTGGCCGACCGCGAGCTGACGCCGCTGTTCGGGCAGCCCGAGTGGTTCCTGGGCATCCTCACCTGCCAGGCTGGCAACCTCAAGGTGCTCGACACCGCGCGCTGGGTCATGCCTGACCGCTACCGCGATGATTTCCGTCAGGGCCTGCAATACGTCATTTCTGTCCAGGGCTACGAGTGGGGGCTGGCTGTGCATCAGGTCAGCCGCTCGCTGCGCCTGGACCCGTCCGAGATCAAGTGGCGTAGCCAGCGGGGCCAGCGGCCGTGGCTGGCCGGCACGGTCATTGAACACATGTGTGCACTGCTGGACGTGGCGGAGCTGGCCGAGTTGATCGCCAGCGGCGCCGTCAAGCAGTTGCACGCCAAACAGCACATCACACCGAACACACCGCCAAAGGCGGATTTCAAGGGGTAGGGGAATGAAAAAGTCGTCCGCACAAGGTTCTGAAGATCCGATCCTGCAGTGGGTTACCTTCCGTCTGGACAACGAGTCCTACGGCATCAACGTGATGCAGGTACAAGAAGTGCTGCGCTACACGGAAATCGCCCCAGTGCCGGGTGCGCCCAGCTATGTGCTGGGTATCATCAACCTGCGCGGCAACGTGGTGACCGTGATCGACACGCGCCAGCGCTTCGGGCTGATGCCAACCGAGGTCACCGACAACACTCGCATCGTCATCATCGAAGCTGACAAGCAAGTGGTCGGCATTCTGGTCGATAGCGTCGCCGAGGTGGTGTACCTGCGCCAGTCCGAGATCGAAACCGCGCCCAACGTCGGCAACGAAGAATCGGCCAAGTTCATCCAGGGCGTGTGCAACAAGAACGGCGAATTGCTGATTCTGGTCGAGCTGGACAAGATGATGACCGAGGAAGAGTGGTCGGAACTGGAGAACATCTGACTTGATTTTCGAGGTCGGCGTCATCTTACTGGCCCTGCTGTGGGCCTTGAGCCTGTGGTTCTTCCTGAACTACACCAAGCGTCAGCGCGAGCTGGCTGCGCAGCAGGCCATTGGCGATGCCTTGCGCGACCAGCGTATCAAGGACCTCGGCAAGCGGCTCGATGACTACCAGAACGTCACCGTGCGCATGGGCGACGCCATCCATGAGCTGCGCGGTGCGGTGGCCACGCTGCCCGACCGGCTGGAACGGCTGGAGCAGCGTGACCCGAGCAGCGTCACCTTCACCCAGGCTGCACGGCTGGTCGGCATGGGCGCTAGCGTGTCGGAACTCACCGAAACCTGCGGCCTGACCCAGGCCGAGGCCGAGCTGATGAGCAAGCTGCATCGCAACGACTGAACATCAGGGCGGCGCCAGTCGCCCTGTGCGTTTCAAGGTTTGCCCCACGAATGGTAGTTGCCCACTTGTGCAACATTGCCCAGTGCCAAGTCGTGGGTAATCGCCGCCTTTACCGCCTGCGTCTTGCCAATGGTCAGAAACAGCGGTTTGGTCTGTGGCAATGTGTGCAGGTTGGTGAGTTGGCGCAAGCAGTAGAGCCGGGGTAGGTGCTGATCGATCACATCATTGAGCACTGCGGGGCCCGTCAAGTGATTCAGGCGTCTGGCATACGCCTTGAAACCGGCAGTGCCGGTGATGGGCCTGTGCTGATAAAAGTCTGGCATGGCCTGGTAGCGTTCGTGCATGAGATCGCTGATCGCCTGCAGGTTGGGGTTTGAAGGATGAGTGCCAATCATGTTGGTGTTGTAGTGGCAGTGCATGCCGAGCGTATCGTTGTTTGTAGGGTCACCCAGGATGAAACCGTCCTGTGTCGTGGCCAGTTCGACGGTTTCGATAGCGGCGCGAGCAGGGTCCTGCGGTGCCTCGGGATGGGGTAGCAGCGAATCGTCGACATCCATGTAGATGCCCCCCAAACTGTCGAGCATTGAATAGCGCAAGATGTCCGATGCCGAAGCGTAATTGGCCCCAGGATCGCTGGTGGCATGCTGGTATTGCTCGAAATTCACGCTTTCAGTGAAGTGCGCATAGAACGGCTGCTCCTCCAAAGGCAGCACTTCAAGCCTGGGCGCGCGTTCATTGAGCAGTTGCCGATTGGCTTCAAAGGCCTGGGGTTCTGCCTTGGACACGTACAGGCGGTAACTGTAATTGCTGTTGCTCAGGCGCTCTGCGTTGGCGGCCAAGTTGTCTACAAGCTCAGGCGCGATGATCTTGTTGCCTACCCATAGGCTGGAAATGGTTTTGGGAATAGGCTGAGCCGCCGAGTGGTCGACGGCAGGGATATCGAGCGGTAATGGCAGATCAATACCAAGGCCCCTGAGCGTTGCCGTGCGCATTTCGTCGGTAACCGGGCGCGTCGTGATATCCACTGGGGTAAGGCCACGATGGCCCGGGGTCACCTGGTAATAGGTTGGGTCCACATCGTTGACTGCATCATCGACGATGAAAGCATCGTGTTCACTGTCGTACAGCACGTTTGCGTTGTAACCGCCGATTTCCCCTTGCAGCTGCGCGGGTCCCTGCTCACTGACAGGTATTCGAATGATGGATCGCGCGACCGGGCTATCGTCAGCCGGCACGGGCTGCAGCGCATCGCCGAAGAAATCGCCGATGTCCGGCTCGGAAAAATGCGGTGGGTTTATCGGGCTCAGCGGGTAGCCCAATTGGTCGTTCAAACGGATGGGCGTGAAGAAGCGCGAGCGTTGTGCGCAGAACACTTCTGTTGCGCGCGTCGTGGCCTCGCCAACCAGGGGGAGGGCGTTGAACAGTCCGTAAACCGTGTTGCTGACGCCCTGCGCTTTGTCCTCCAGTGTCTTGCCATTGATGGCCTGATCCAGGCCCAGGCCAAACTGAGCGGCGCCTGCCAACGCAAGCATAGGTGCCAGGGCAGGAATCACGATCGCCAGTGGTGCCAGTAAATTGATCGAGGCGAGCACATAGCCTCGCCATTTTGCCTTGGTCACGGCTTGGTCACTGGTGATGATGAAGTCCGCATCGGCGTAACTGCGCACGCGCTGACGCTCAGTAAGCACGGCAAACAAGTCATCCTTGATCGACGGGCTGTACTGTTTGGTCTTGTAGTAGACGTATTGCCGCGGCGGCCACTGACCATCGGTTGTGAAACCGGAACGATTGGGCGATCGATGATAAACGGCAGGATAGGCGCCTAACCCCTCGAGCGCCGTATCCAAGCCGCTGAAGTCCAGCCCGTCTGGCGTATCGGCTAGCCGGAAATATCGGCGCAGTGCCTCACGCTTCTCTGCAACGCGGCACTGGTCACCAAACCAGTCTTTCATGCTGTCCAGGCTTGCGAACTCATGGAAAGGCGAGGCATTACCTGGAAGGTACAGCACCACCCCGCGCCTGTGCTGGTCAGCGATTGCGATCAGGTCGGTGGCTGTGTAGCCATAGACATTGAGCGCCCGGATTCTGAGACTGGTAGCGCGAGGCGCCAGGCCTGCTGCTTCCCAGAGCATCTGGCGCGCCGTGTCGCTGAGCGAGCCCTCTTGCACTTGCTTGTTGCAAGCCGCTACGAAGCCGATTTGCAGGCATTGCTGGTGGCTGTCACGGGCGTTGTGCCAGTAATCGTCGAGCATGGCGACGAAACGGGTGTGAAAATCCAGCTCCCAGATGGCGTGCTGCATGGCTTCGACGTCGATGGGCAGGTGGGTCGAGCTGTCGTAGCGTGCGGGTTGGGTTCTGCGGAACAGCCCATTGAAGACCGAATAGGCAGGTCTGTTGTCCAGCACGCTATTCTCGGGCAGGCGGTTGACGATTTTGAACGGGCGCGATGGCATGTGACCTGCCCACTCGCCAGGAAGCAGCTGCCCCAACAGATTCTTGCAGGTTTCCCCCTGCCAGTTCGACAGCACCGCCTGGGTCAGCGAAAGCCGTTGCATCACGACGGCCTCATCGCCCCGGTAGTGCAAGGTGACGACATCCGTCTGATCCGGATCCAGGTCATGGCCTTGCCGCTGAGCCCACTCGCGTATAGCAGCGGCGGCCTGGCGATCTGGGCGCGGTATGTTGCGCAGGTGATTACGCACGTACCGTTGGCCGACTGAGTTGACGAAGGTAGTAGCCATGGTTATCGACTCATGTAGTGGATAGAGCCGATACAGTGTCGATGCGCCTGCAGTTTTGGGTCGTAGCCAACTACTACCCTTCAGGCAAACGCAAGTGCGCCGGGGTAATGTCCCTCGGCTCAGCCGGGGTGTCCTCGAAGCCCGGTGGTACTTTGCCGCGCAGCTGCCAGGCGAAAGCGATGACTTCGGCGATGGTCAGATACAGCGCCTCAGGGATCTGTTCGCCCAGTTCAAGACGCGCCAGTAAACGAACCAGCTCAGGGTTTTCATAAATGGGCACTTCATGTTCGCGGGCCAGGGCCAGGATGGCGTCTGCCAACTCATCGTCACCTTTGGCGCTCAGTGTCGGCGCCTGCTGCCCGTCGTAGCTCAGCGCCACGGCCTGACGCGGGTTAGGGTTACTCATGCGTTTTCATCCACCCAACGTTGTTCGACCCTGGTACGTGAGCCTTGTGCAGGCCTGCCGGGGTAGCAGTGCAGATCATCGACCAGCAGACCGCGGGCCAGCAGGCGCTCACGCAGCGCGCCAAGCTGCCCTTCGATCAGGCGGGCGGTCTGTTCGCGTTCGGCCCACAGCTGGCCGTTCAGACGGCCCTGTGTCAGCTGGGCCTGGACTTGAAGCGGCCCGAGCGGCGGCAGATCGAAAGCCAGCTCGATACGCCACAACGGTTGCAGCGTTTCAGGCGCCTCACGCTCGCGGTCGGCTTGCTGCTGAGGTGTCTCTTCGCGCTGAAGCTTGATTTGCAAGGGCACGAAATCCTGTCCATGGCGAATGGGCACTTCGGTCTGCCAAGTGGTCTGCAGGTTGCCGTTTTCCAGCGTGCCGCTTTGCTGCAGGCTGCTCATGGCGTGGCTTTGCAGGCGAGAGACGGCGGCTGCTGCCAGGCGCAGCAGCTGTTCCAGGTCCCCTTCTTCTTCCATCGCCTGCAATAACCTGGAGGGGAGGGGGAACGCGCCGGGCTGGGGTTTGGGGCTTACCCGCTCCAGCATGCCCAGGGCGTTTCGGACCAGGGCGGGCATGGCCGCGGCCACGCTCGCCGCTGGTGTCCCGAGGGCGCTACTGGCACTGATCTGGTTGATCAATTGCAGCATGTTTGCCTTAAGGTCAGTGGCCAGCGTGGCTGTCGCCCCTGTCATCAACTTGGCCTCGAGAAAGGCGCCGCTGTTGAGCAACGCCTGAGCAACGGCTTTGGCATCCCCCAGTTGCTGGACTGTCGGCAGCGCGCCAAGCAATCGTTCGACGGTCGTGCGCAGCGCGCTGTCAGTCCCGGCGTCGCGTGCCAACTGTTGCAAACCGGCCAGCAGGCCTGGCAGCGACGCCTGACGGTTCTGCTGGCTGCCAAGGTGCTGGGCGATGCCCAATTGATCCTGCCTGCCGGCCAGGGGGACGAACTGCAGCGACTGGTCGTCCTGTACCCGTGCGCTGAGCAGGCTGCCGATTGCCAACGGTCGGGGGCTGTCCACGGCCAGCACGGCACCGGCTTGGGCGGTATTGAGAAGGCTCACCAGCGCCCGGTAGCTTGCAGGCTGACCCGGTACTTCAGGGAGTAGTTGGTTGGTCATGACCTTACCCTGCACCAGGGTACCGACCGGTACCTGCGTAGTATCCAGGCGGGTGAGGGTTGCGATTTGGCTAGCGCTGGCCTGCTGCAGCAAAATGGCCAGACGCCCGGCTTCAGGTTGGCTGACGGTCACTTGGCTGCCTTGGGGCAAAGGCTGGCTGGCGCTGGCTTGCAGTTGAGTCTGCAGACCGTTGGCTTGCAGCAAGCGCAATACCAACTGGAACTCCTGGCCAGTCTGGCGCATGGCAACCACTTCGGCCTGCGCCGTCTCCCCAGGGCTCAGCAAACCCGGTTGAGCCTGGGTGAGGCGCAGCAATTCGCCGGTCATGGCAGCCTTGATCGCTTGGGCTCCAGTGACGGTTTGCGGGCCGAGACTATTGATTTCAGTCATGATTGTATACAACCTTAGGCGCTCAGCCTCTTGGCAGCAGGGCTGTGCATGTAATAATGCCGCCCGCCCGTAGTTGCCACTGTAACGGCAGCGCATCGGGCGACTTGAGTGGCAGGGCTCCGGGCACCGTCACCCGAACCCTAGAACGATAAGGCGAAACCGTGACCCTTCATCTTCAAGCCGTGGGCCTGGCCTGCGAGCGCGACTGGCGTCTGCTGTTCGAGCACCTTGCCTTCGAGCTGCGGCCCGGCGACATGCTACAGATCAGCGGCCCCAACGGCAGCGGCAAGACCAGCCTGCTGCGCCTGCTGGCTGGCCTGATGCAGCCGACCGCCGGTCAGATCCTGCTCGGTGGCCGTCCGCTGGATGAACAGCGGCATGCGTTGGCCAGCAGCCTTGTGTGGATTGGCCATGCTGCGGGCATCAAGGAACTGCTCACGGCCGAAGAGAACCTGACCTGGCTGTGCGCGCTGCACCGTCCAGCCAGCCGCGAACAGATCTGGCAGGCCCTGGCTGCCGTTGGGCTGCGTGGTTTCGAGGACGTGCCCTGCCATACTTTGTCGGCAGGGCAGCAACGCCGCGTGGCCCTGGCGCGCCTGCACTTGGCAGCTGCGCCGTTGTGGATCCTGGACGAACCGTTCACTGCCCTGGACAAACAGGGTGTCGCGGACCTGGAGGCCCACTTGGCCGGCCATTGCGAACACGGTGGCACCGTGGTGCTGACCACCCACCACACCTTGTCCCACACGCCTGCGGGCTACCGAGAACTCAACCTGGGGCAATGGGCAGCATGAGCGTCTTCACCCTGTTGTTGCGGCGCGAGGCGCGGTTGCTGTTCCGCCGTCCTGCGGAGCTTGCCAACCCGCTGGTGTTCTTCGCCATCGTGGTGGCCTTGTTCCCCTTGGCGGTTGGCGCGCAGACCCAGATGTTGCAGAACCTGTCCCCGGGGCTGGTGTGGGTGGCCGCATTGCTGGCGGTGTTGTTATCGCTCGATGGCCTGTTTCGCAGCGATTTCGAGGACGGTTCACTGGAGCAGTGGGTACTCTCGCCGCATCCGCTGGCACTGATGGTGTTGGCCAAGGTGCTGGCGCACTGGTTGTTCTCCGGGCTTGCGCTGGTGTTGCTGGCACCTTTGCTGGCGCTGATGCTCGGCTTGCCAGGGCACTGCCTGCCGGTACTGCTGGGCTCGCTGCTGCTGGGTACGCCGGTATTGAGTCTGTTGGGCGCAGTGGGCGCCGCGCTGACGGTCGGCCTCAAGCGCGGCGGTTTGTTGCTGGCGTTGCTGATCCTGCCGTTGTATATCCCTGTATTGATCCTGGGCAGTGGTGCCTTGCAGGCGGCGTTGCAGAATATGCCCGCCGCTGGCCACCTGCTCTGGCTCGCCAGCCTGACGGCCCTGGCCGTGACCCTGGCACCCTTTGCGATCGCCGCCGGCCTGAAAATCAGCGTCGGCGAATAACGAGCCTGGGCTTTGAAGCCTGGCCAATACCCTGGATGCACCCTGATGAAAATGAGCTGGACGTGGTTTCACAAGCTGGGCTCTCCGAAATGGTTCTACGCCATTAGCGGGCGCATGTTGCCCTGGCTGTCCATCGCTGCCGTTGTATTGCTAGTGGTTGGCACGGTCTGGGGGCTGGTCTTTGCGCCCCAGGACTACCAGCAGGGCAACAGCTTTCGCATCATCTATATCCATGTCCCGGCAGCGATGCTGGCGCAGTCCTGTTATGTCCTGCTGGCGGTGGCCGGTGTGGTGGGGCTGGTGTGGAAGATGAAGCTGGCCGATGTCGCCCTGCAATGCGCCGCCCCCATCGGCGCCTGGATGACCGCCGTGGCGCTGGTGACCGGGGCCATCTGGGGCAAGCCAACCTGGGGCAGCTGGTGGGTGTGGGATGCGCGCCTTACCTCGATGCTCATCCTCTTGTTCCTGTACTTCGGCATCATTGCGCTGGGCCAGGCAATCAGTAATCGTGACAGCTCGGCGAAAGCCTGCGCCGTGCTGGCCATCGTTGGGGTGGTGAACATCCCCATCATCAAGTATTCGGTCCAGTGGTGGAACACGCTGCATCAGGGCGCCACTTTCACCCTGACCGAAAAGCCCGCGATGCCCGCCGACATGTGGTTGCCGCTGTTGTGTACGGCGCTGGGCTTCTACTGCTTTTTCGGCGCGGTGCTTCTGATGCGCATGCGCCTTGAGGTGCTCAAGCGCGAGGCGCGTGCCAGTTGGGTGAAGGAAGAGGTATCGAACAGCCTGGGTGGGAGGGCCGTGCCATGAGTTTCGCCAGTTTCGGCGACTTTATCGCCATGGGTCATCACGGCCTTTATGTGTGGTCGGCCTACGGCATCTGCGCCGCTGTGCTGGCGCTCAACGTCGCCGTACCGGTGCTGGCCCGGCGCCGTTACCTGCAAGAAGAGGCGCGCCGCTTGCGCCGGGAGAAAACGCAGTGAATCCGCAGCGCAAGAAACGCCTGTTGCTCATCATCGGTCTGCTGGTCGGCGTGGGGGTTGCCGTGGGCTTTGCCCTCACTGCCTTGCAACAGAACATCAACCTGTTCTACACCCCCACCCAGATCGCCAATGGCGAGGCTCCGCTGGACACGCGTATCCGCGCCGGCGGCATGGTCGAACAGGGCTCGGTGCAACGCTCCTCCGACTCGCTGGACGTGCGGTTCGTGGTCACCGATTTCAACAAGTCCGTGCCCATCACGTACCGCGGCATCCTTCCGGACCTGTTCCGTGAAGGGCAGGGCATCGTGGCCTTGGGCAAGCTCAACGGCGACGGCGTGGTGGTGGCCGACGAAGTGCTGGCCAAGCATGACGAAAAGTACATGCCTCCCGAAGTCAGCAAGGCGCTGAAGGAAAGCGGCCAGGCGGCAGCCCAGACGGGGGAGCGGCCATGAACGCAGCGTTGGTGATACCTGAACTCGGTCAACTGTCGATGATTCTGGCCATCTGTTTCGCTGCCGTGCAGGCCAGCCTGCCGCTGCTCGGGGCGTGGCGTGGTGACAGCTTGTGGATGAGCCTGGCGCGGCCCGCAGCCTGGGGGCAGTTCGCCTTCCTGACGTTCGCGTTCGCGTGCCTGACCCACGCCTTCATGACCGACAACTTTTCGGTTGCCTACGTGGCCAGCAACTCGAACAGCGCATTACCCTGGTACTACAAGTTCAGCGCAGTCTGGGGGGCGCATGAAGGCTCCCTGCTGCTCTGGGCGCTGATTCTGGGGGGCTGGACCTTTGCCGTGTCGGTGTTCTCGCGGCAATTGCCCCAGGTGATGCTCGCCCGGGTGCTGGCGGTCATGGGCATGATCAGCGTGGGCTTTCTGAGCTTTTTGATCATCACCTCCAACCCGTTCCAGCGCCTGCTGCCTCAGGTGCCTGTCGATGGCCGTGACCTCAACCCGCTGCTGCAGGACATTGGCCTGATCGTGCATCCGCCAATGCTGTACATGGGCTATGTCGGCTTTTCGGTCGCCTTCGCCTTTGCCATCGCCGCCTTGCTCGGCGGGCGTCTGGATGCCGCCTGGGCCCGGTGGTCGCGGCCCTGGACCCTGGTAGCCTGGGCCTTCCTGGGCGTGGGTATCACCCTGGGTTCCTGGTGGGCGTACTACGAACTGGGCTGGGGTGGCTGGTGGTTCTGGGACCCGGTGGAAAACGCATCGTTCATGCCCTGGCTGGTAGGGACGGCGCTGATCCACTCCCTGGCGGTGACAGAGAAGCGCGGGGTGTTCAAAAGCTGGACCGTTCTGTTGGCCATCGCTGCGTTCTCACTGAGCCTGCTAGGGACGTTCCTGGTGCGTTCCGGGGTGCTCACCTCTGTGCATGCCTTTGCCGCCGACCCCTCGCGCGGCATTTTCATTCTGTTCTTCCTGCTGTTCGTGGTCGGCGGCTCGCTGACCCTGTTCGCCCTGCGTGCGCCGGTGGTCAAGAGCCAGGTGGGGTTCGCCCTGTGGTCGCGCGAAACCCTGCTGCTGGCGAACAATCTGGTTCTGGTGGTTGCAGCGTCGATGATCCTGCTAGGCACCTTGTACCCGCTGGTGCTCGACGCCCTGACCGGCGCCAAGCTTTCGGTAGGCCCGCCTTATTTCGATGCCCTGTTCCTGCCGCTGATGGCACTGTTGATGCTGGTGCTGGGGGTAGGGGTAGTGGTGCGGTGGAAGGATACGCCTGGCAAGTGGCTGCTGGGCATGATGACGCCGGTCCTCGTCGGCAGCGCCGTGCTGGCGCCGGTGGCGGGCCTGATCGTCGACGATTTCGACTGGCAGGTACTGACCACGTTCGCTCTGGCTGCCTGGGTGGTGCTCGGAGGGCTGCGCGATGTGTTCGACAAGACGCGCCACAAAGGGCTGCTCAAGGGGCTGCCTGGGCTGGGGCGCAGTTACTGGGGGATGCAGGTCGCTCACCTGGGGCTTGCGGTGTGTGCCCTCGGGGTGGTGCTGTCGAGCAACAATAGCGCCGAGCGTGATCTGCGAATGGCTCCGGGCGAAAGCGTGGAGCTGGGCGGTTATCACTTCCTGTTCCAGGGCGCCAGGCACTTCGAAGGGCCCAACTTCATTTCCGACAAGGGCACAGTGGTGGTCAGCCGCGAGGGTCGTCCTGTGGCCACCCTGCACCCGGAGAAACGCTTGTATACCGTGCAGCAGTCGATGATGACCGAGGCCGGGATCGACGCAGGCTTTACCCGCGACCTGTACGTGGCCCTCGGGGAGCCTTTGGAAAACGGTGCCTGGGCGGTGCGTGTGCATATCAAGCCCTTTGTTCGCTGGATCTGGCTGGGCGGTCTGTTGACGGGCCTAGGCGGATTGCTGGCGGCCCTCGACCGGCGCTACCGCGTCAAGGTCAAGTCCCGGGTGCGTGAGGCCCTGGGCGTGTCTGGAGCAGTTGCATGAAACGTTGGTTGATGGTGGTGCCCCTGGCGGTGTTCCTGCTGGTGGCGGTGTTCCTGTACAAGGGTTTGTTTCTCAAGCCCGATGAATTGCCCTCGGCAATGATCGGCAAACCGTTCCCGGTCTTTTCGCTGGCTTCCACCCAGGGCGACCGTACGCTTACCCAGGCAGACCTGCAGGGCCGGCCTGCGCTGGTCAACGTCTGGGCCACCTGGTGTGCGTCGTGCAAAGTCGAGCATCCTTATCTCAACCAGCTGGCTTCCCAGGGTGTGGTCATCTACGGGGTCAACTACAAGGACGACAACGCCGCAGCGCAGAAGTGGCTGACCGAGTTCCACAACCCCTACCTGCTCGACATCAGCGACGAGCAGGGCAGCCTAGGTCTGGACCTGGGTGTGTACGGTGCGCCGGAGACGTTCCTGATCGATGGCGATGGCGTGATTCGGTACAAGCATGTGGGCGTGGTCGATGCCAGCGTTTGGCGAGAACAGTTGGCGCCACGCTACCAGGCGCTGCTCGACGAGGCGACACCATGAAGCGCTGGTTCGCAGCCCTGGCCTTGAGCCTGTGCGTGGGTGGGGTAGCCAAGGCCGCCATCGATACCTACCAGTTTCGTGACCAGGCCGAGCGTGAGCGCTACCAGCAACTGACCAAGGAATTGCGCTGCCCCAAGTGTCAGAACCAGGATATCGCCGACTCCAACGCACCCATTGCGGCTGACCTGCGCCGGGAAATATTCCGCATGCTGGGGGAGGGCAAGAGCAACCAGCAAATCGTCGACTTCATGGTGGACCGTTATGGCGACTTCGTGCGCTACAAGCCGGCGCTGAGCGGCCGGACCTGGTTGCTCTGGTTCGGCCCGGGCATTCTGCTGGCCGGCGGGTTTGCCGTATTGGCGGTGATTGTACGGCGTCGTCGCCTGGCGTCCGTGCAAGGCACTGATGAATTGTCAGCCGAGGAGCGCGCACGGCTGGCCAACCTGCTGGAAAAAGAACGTACCCATGACTGAATTCTGGCTTAGCGCGGGCTTGTTGCTGCTCGCGGCCCTCAGCTTTCTGCTGATCCCGATCCTGCGTGGCCATCGCCGCCAGCAGGAGCAAGACCGAACAGCGCTCAACGTGGCGCTCTATCAGGAACGCATCGACGCGCTGGCCGCGCAGCAAGCATCGGGTGTGCTCGATGACCTGCAATTGAGTCAGGGCCGCGATGAAGCCGCCCGGGAGTTGCTGGCCGACACCGAGGGCGCCGAACCCGCCAGGCAGCGTCAATTGGGCAAGGCCTTGCCGTTGCTGGCAGCCGTCCTGGTGCCGCTGCTGGCGATGGGGCTGTACCTGCACTTCGGTGCGGCGGACAAAGTGGCCCTGACCCAGGAATTTGCCCAGGCACCGAAGTCGATGGAAGAGATGACGGCACGTCTGGAGCGAGTGGTCCAGGCACAACCTGATTCAGCCGAGGCCGTGTACTTCCTGGGCCGTGCCTACATGGCCGAACAACGCCCTGCCGAGGCGGCCCGCACGTTCGAGCGCGCAGTGGCCATGGCCGGTCGCCAGCCCGAGTTACTGGGCCAGTGGGCCCAGGCCCTGTATTTCGCGGCCGACAAGCGCTGGAGTGCGCAACTGCAGGCATTGACTGACGAAGCGCTCAAAGCCGACCCCAACGAGGTCACCAGCCTGGGCCTGCGTGGAATTGCGGCATTTGAAGGTGAGCGCTATCAGGAGGCTATCGCGTACTGGAAGCGGTTGTTGGCGCAGTTGCCGCAAGGAGATGCTTCGCGCGCTGCATTGCAGGGTGGCATTGACCGTGCGGCCGAGCGGTTGGGCACTCAGACCGCTCAGGTGCCGGCACCTGCTGCGGTGCGTTTGAAGGTGCGGGTGGAATTGGCGCCGGCTTTGCGGGACAAGGTAAAGGCACAGGACACCGTCTTCATTTTCGCCCGCGCCAGCAGTGGCCCGCCCATGCCGCTTGCCGCCAAGCGGGTGACGGTGGCGCAATTGCCGATCGAGGTCGAGCTTTCAGATGCGGATGCGATGATGGCGCAGATGAAACTGTCCGATTTCGCCGAAGTCCAACTGGTTGCGCGTGTTTCCAAGGATGGGCAGCCGACCCGTGGTGAGTGGGTTGGCCAGAGCGCGCCTTTGCCCAATACGACCCAGGCCCAGCAGCGCCTGATCATCGACAGCCCTGATTCGTAAGAGAGTTTCCTATGCACGCGACGGTACGCCTCACCCTGATCACCCTGGCGCTGGGTTTGTCGGCCTGTACGGTGCATGGGCCTTCTTCGCAGCCTGAGCCTGAACCACCGATCGAACGGCTGCCGCCCAAGGGCCCGGTGGTCACGCCGCTGCCGGGTGGGCAGCCTACAGGGCCTGGGAGCAAGCCTGCACCGCCAGCCAAGCCAGTGCCGCGCACCTCGGCAAGCTTTGCGCCGCCGCCGGGCGGGGCGAGCCATTGGGACCCCAAGTTGGGCGTGTATGTGTTGGACAAGAAGCCCAATACCTTCTATCGCCAGCGAACGTATTACCGGTTCGACAATGGCTGGAGCTGGTCGGTGAGCCCGGATGGACCGTGGCAGCAGACCGACAGCAGTGGTGTGCCTGGGGGGCTGGGGCGGGCTTTTGGGCAGTAGTTTTTTTCGACACCCGGCCGGCCGCGATGCGACGCACAGCAGCCTTAGTTATATAGGCGTTCTAACCGACAACCTGGGGCCGCTGCGCGGCCCATCGCGGCACAAGACCGCTCCTACATTAAATGGGATTGCCTTGTAATATTGTGCAAAGCAGTTGCACCGCAATGAGCAAAATGAATGCTTGACCCAAGACACTTCATCCCAAAGAGCGCCAGTCCATTGAAATAGCCGCTCTTGATCTTGATCTTGATCTTGATCTTGATCTTGCTTCTAAGCGCGCGGTAGTTCAGACCCCGCAGATCGCGACTTCAGGAGGCCGAGCGCAGGGCTTGCGGAGGGAGGTGACAGGCATGGATGCCTGTCAAGCGCTGGGCCCCAGGATGGGGCCTGCAGCGCGGTCCTCCCGGGAGCAAGCCCGGAGCGAGGGAACCCCGGAGCGTAGCGTAGGGGCCGGATGATAGGAGCAGGCGGTTTTTGCTTACTTTTTGACAAGACAAAAAGTGAGCCGCCGTAAGGGCGGAAGGGTGACTGTGCGCCACCCTAGCCAATGAATACCTACTCAATATAAATGCCCATGCTAACAATCCAACTCCAGCCTCAAAGACCTGAGCCCCAAGTCCCAGGTTCAAAGTCCCAAGTCCAAAGTCCAAAGTTCAAAGTCCAAAAGCCGCAGAGTCCAATTCAAGATCAAGCTAATTACAAAGCGCCCGCCCCCAAATCCCACTCCCGCCTCCCATACAGCCCCCACCCATAATACCCATTGACTCCACCACCCACCCCCTCCGCATAATCCCCAACCCACCCGGAGGCATCATGCACAAGACAATCCTGGTCCTGGTCGAAACCGTAGACACCTACCTCCCCCTGCTGACAAACGCCGGCTACCACCTCATCCTCGCCCAGACCCCCGACCTGCGCACCCAGGCCATCGAGCAAAACGGCCCCCGCATCGACGCCGTCCTCACCCGCGGCCCCCTCGGCCTGACAGCCAAGGAAATCGACGCACTGCCCAACCTGCAGATCATCTGCGTCATCGGCGCCGGCTATGAGCAGGTCGACCTGCAAGCCGCCCGTGCCCGCCACATCACCGTCACCAACGGCGCCGGCGCCAACGCCGACGCCGTGGCCGATCACGCCATGGCCATGCTCCTGGCACTGCTGCGCAACATCCCGCAAGCCGACGCCAGTACCCGCGCTGGCCAATGGCAGCGCGTGATCAGCCCATCGGTCACAGGTAAACGCCTGGGCATTCTGGGCATGGGCGCCGTTGGCCAGGCCATTGCCAAGCGCGCACACCAGGGGTTCGACATGCCCGTGAGCTACTACAACCGAACACCACGACCGGCGTTGCCCTACACCGGCCATGACAGCGTCCCGGCCCTGGCCGAGGCAGTCGATATTCTCGTGGTCGCCACACCCGGCGGCGCCGACACTCGCCACCTGGTGAATGCACAGGTGCTGAAGGCGCTCGGCCCCCAGGGCTACCTGGTCAACATCGCTCGGGCCAGCGTCGTCGATACCCAGGCCCTGACCCAGGCACTGCAGAGCGGTCAATTGGCCGGTGCGGCCCTGGACGTGTTCGACGAGGAACCTGATGTTCCCGACACCCTCAAGTCGCTTCCGAACACGGTATTGACGCCCCATGTCGCCGGGCAATCGCCAGAGGCGGCAGAAGCCACGGTGACGTTGGTCCTGCGTAACCTCGATGCCTTTTTCGCCGGCAAGCCAGTGCTGACACCGGTGCTTCATTAGGCCCCACACCGCCAATAGCCTGCACAAGGGCAGGCAACAAGGAGCGTATTGATGCAACTCGAAATCTTCCAGGTCGACGCCTTCAGTGCCGAACCCTTCGGCGGTAATCCGGCCGCGGTCATCCCGCTCGATCAGTGGCTGCCCGATGCCGTGCTGCAGCGCATCGCCGAGGAAAACAACCTTTCGGAAACGGCGTATTTCGTGCGCAACGGCGATGTGTTCGACCTGCGCTGGTTCACGCCCACCGTGGAAGTGGACTTGTGCGGTCACGCCACCCTGGCCTCGGCCTACGTGCTGTTCGAACACCTCAAAGAACCGGCGCAGGTGCTGCGCTTCAATACCCGCAGCGGTGAACTGCGGGTAACACGGCAAGCGGACGGCCTGTTGGCCATGGATTTCCCTGCCCGCCAACCTGAGGCCCAGCCAGTGCCAGCCGGTCTGCTGCAAGCATTGGGCCTGCGCCAGGCGCAGGCGGTGTATCGCAGCGATGACTACGTGGTGGTGGTCGATGACCCTGAGTTGCTCGATACCCTCACGCCAGATTTCGTCGAGCTGGCTGGCTTTGACGTGCGCGGTATCGCCGTAACGGCGCCGGGGCGTGGGTTCGACTTCGTGACGCGCTGGTTCGGGCCACGCGTGGGGGTCAATGAAGACCCGGTGACCGGTTCGGCCCATACCTCGCTCGCACCGATCTGGGCACAACGGCTAGGCAAGCAGTCGCTTGAATGCGAGCAAGGCGGTGCGCGCAAGGGCCAGCTGCGCTGCGTGCTCCCGGGCAATGGCCGGGTGATCATCAGTGGGCGGGCGGCGTTGTTCATGCGCGGTACCGTCTACCTGTAAGACGACCCTGTCGTCACCGACGATGCGCAGGCCGACACCAAGGCTTGCCAAATCCGGGCAATGCTGCGAAAAGAACGGCATTTTCGTAGCGGCTGGAGCCTGCGCATGAACCAAGAACTGCAAATCATCGACCTGGTCGAGGGTGACGGCAAGGCGGCCGTCAAAGGTGCGCTGATCACGACCCAATACACCGGGTGGCTGGCCGATGGCACCGAGTTCGACTCCTCCTGGTCACGCGGCAAGCCGTTTCAATGCGTGATCGGTACCGGGCGAGTAATCAAGGGGTGGGACCAGGGCATCATGGGCATGCGCGTTGGCGGCAAGCGCAAACTATTGGTGCCGGCGCACCTGGGTTATGGCGCGCGTAGCGTTGGTTCTATCCCACCTGATTCGGACCTTGCGTTCGAAATCGAGCTGCTCGAAGTGCTGACGCGCGATGACTGACACGATAGCCCCGTAATGCCTGTGCCAGACGCCTGGCACCCTGGCAGCGGGGAACAAAACGGGCTATTGGCACTCTGAACCGAACCCGTCGTCAAGGAAGGCACTCACTGCAAAAGGCGCCCTGTGCCCGTCCAGGCGATGCGCGGGTGACCCGTTTGTCACACGAGCCTGCATTGATGAAGTTGATTCCACACCTGCATCGTCGCCGTCATTGGTTGCTGGGCCTGGCCCTGACCGCCGTAGGCGTACCGCTGGCGCTGGACGCCGTCGAGAGCCGCGCGCAACCGGTGGATGGCACCCAGACCCTGGTGTTTCTGCGCCATGCCGAAAAACCCGGTGAAGGCCTGGGCCAGCTGAACTGCCAGGGCCTGAACCGCGCGCTGGACTTGGCCACGGTTTTACCCGAACGTTTCGGCAAGGCCGATTACGTGTTTGCTGCCAACCCGTCCCGGCACGTGGAGGAGGGCGCTGATGACCAAAGCTACAGCTACCTGCGTCCGCTCATGACCATAAGCCCCAGTGCCATTCGCCTCGGCCTGCCGGTCAACATCGACTACAGCGCCAACGACACCGATGACCTGGCCGACGAACTGCTCAGCGACAAGTACCGTAACGCGACCATCTATACGGCATGGTCTCACGGCTACCTGCCGGACCTGATCAATACCGTCGCCCAGAAGGCTGTCGGTAAGGAGCATGTCATCACCGAAGATTGGCAGGATGGGGACTTCGACACCCTCTATGTCCTGACCCTGGACTGGCACGATGGCAAGGCCAGCCTGCGCAGCCGCAACGTGCGTCAGGGGCTCGATGACGGTGAGCATAGCTGCCCGACCTGATCCGCTGGTACTGTTGAGCCAGGATGCTGAACAGGGATGAACGATGAAGCGGCAGGTGACGGTGATCGGGGGCGGCGTGATCGGGCTGGCGACGGCCTATGCGCTGGTGCAGGAAGGCCATTGCGTTGAATTGATCGAGGCCCACGACACCTTGGGGGCGGCCACCAGCTTTGCCAACGGTGGTCAATTGTCCTACCGCTACGTCGCGCCACTGGCGGATGCGGGCGTGCCGTGGCAGGCGCTGGGGTGGTTGTTGCAGGGCGACTCCCCGCTGCGCCTGCGCTTGCGTCTAGACCCGGCGCAGTGGCGCTGGTTACTGGCCTTCACACTGGCGTGCCGACGCAGCGTCAATCAGCGCAACGCCGCCGTATTGCTTGACCTTGCCCTGCAAAGCCAGGCCGTGTTGGCCCAGTGGCGCCAAGCCCTGGCAATCGGTGATTTTGCCTGGCGCCGCAACGGCAAGCTCGTAGCGTTTCGCAGCGAAGCCCAGTTCAGGCGCAGCCGTGTGCAACTGACGGACCCTGATCGCCAGCAGGTACTCGGCGCCGCTGAGCTGCGGGCGCTGGAACCGGCGCTGCAGGCGTCGCCATTCGTGGGCGGCGTCTTCACCCCGGACGAAGAAGTGGGCGACTGCCACGCCTTCTGCCTGCGCTTGGCCGCCGCTCTGCAAGCCTGCGGCCAATGCCAGTTCCGGCTCGGTCAGCCGGTGACGCAACTGCTTCACCGTGAGCATCAGGTGGTGGCGCTGCGCCTTGGCCATGAAGAACTGCCAATCGACCAGTTGGTGCTGTGCGCAGGTTACCGCAGCGCGGCGCTGAAGGTGCCAGGGGTGAACATTCCGATCTATCCACTCAAAGGGTACAGCCTGACTGCGCCCCTGGTGCCGGGGCAGGGGGCGCTTGAGATCAGCCTGACGGACTACGAGCGCAAGATCGTCTATGCCCGGCTGGATCGACAGTTGCGCGTCGCGGCCATGGTGGACATCGTGGGGCAGGACGAGGCGCTGGACAAACGCCGCTTGCAGAGCATGCGCCGCCTGGCACTGGAGACGCTGCCCCATGCCGCCGATTATGCCCACGCGGTGGAATGGGCCGGTATGCGACCGGCGACGCCCACCGGTGTACCCATCATAGGCGCAACGCCTTACCGTAACCTTTGGCTCAACCTTGGCCATGGCGCGCTGGGCTTCACGCTGGCCTGCGGCAGTGGCCAGCGGCTGGCCAGAATGATCGGTTGAGCAGTGCCTGCGCAGGATCGATTGCCGATCCCGCGCAGGTTGCGCCCTGGTGCCCTAGCGGCCGACGCGCATTGGCCAGCCTATGACCTTCTTCGCCCGAGGGGTGGCATAGGTGCGCACCTTGGACGTACTCAGGCCCAGGCGCACCAACGACTCGGCGATGGTCACCGCCGCGCTGACCCCATCGACCACCGGTACCCCTGTGCGTTGGCGGATCTGCTCGTCCAGCCCGGCCATGCCTCCGCATCCCAGGCAGATGACCTCGGCCTTGTCATCACGTACGGCCCGTTCGGCTTGTTCGACGATGGCCTCGACAGCGCGCTGCGGATCGGCTTCGAGCTCCAGCACCGCCAGGCCGCTGGCGCGTACCGATGCGCAGCGGTCGTACAGCCCGGAAAGCCTGAGGCGGTCCTCGATCAAGGGGACGGTACGGTCCAGCGTGGTGACCACCGAGTAAGCGTGGCCCAGGTACATGGCGGTGCTGGCGGCGGCATCGGTGATGTCCACCACCGGCACGTTCAGCAGCTCCTGCAGGCCTTCACGGCCGTGCTCGCCATAACCGGCCTGGATCACTGCATCATAGGGGCCCTCATAGGCCAGTACCCGATCCATCACGGCAATGGCGGCCAGGTAACTCTCGAAATTGCCCTCCACCGATTCTGCGCCGAACCACGGCGTAAGGCCGATGACTTCTGTGCCCGGCGCCGCCACGGCGCGGGCCTGCTCGGCGATGGCCTCGGTGATGGCTTCGGTGGTGTTGACGTTGGCAATCAGGATTCGCATGGGCAGTCCTCCTTGTTCAGTGGCTGCTGTGGTCGACGGCGATGCATTCGCCGCTGACGTCGTGGTAATGACGGTTGCGCGGCGCGATCAACAGGTACAGGGCGGCGGCGATGCCAGCCCCGATCAGCCACGAGAAGGGCGCGACGCTGTGGAAGTTGGGTACCAGGGCCAGCACGATGGCCAACAGGGCCGCCGGCACGAACGCCGCGACCGCGCGCAGGTTGATGCCCTTGGTGTAGTGATACGCGCCGGCGGGGTCTTCGCTGTAGAGCTGCGGGACGTTGATGCAGCCTTTGCGCAGCAGCCAGTAGTCGGACATGATCACCCCGTACAGCGGGCCCAGCAATGCACCCAGGCCGGACAGGAAGTAGACGATCACCAAGGGGCTGTTGTACAGGTTCCACGGCAGGATGAGCACCGCCAGCGTGGCGCTGATCAGCCCCGCGCGACGGAAATTGAGGTGACGCGGTGCCAGGTTGCTGAGCACGAAGGCCGGTGCCACGAAGTTGGCCATGATATTGACCGCCACCGTGACGATGAGGAACGACAGGCAGCCCAGCACCAGGAAGGTGGTGTTTGGAATGGCTGCGACGATCTGCGTTGGGCTGTCGATGATCTGGCCGTTGATCTTGAACTGAGCGCCGCACAGCACGACGGTGATCACGGCAAACACCAGGATGTTCACCGGCAGGCCCCAGAAATTGCCAACGCGAATGGTCTTGCGGCACGGCGAGGAACGGGCGAAATCACAGAAATTGAGCACCAGCGTGCCATAGATGGCCAGCCACAAGGCACCGCCGGCAAAGATGTTGCGCCACATCTCGTAACCGCTCAGGGGTTCTGCCACCGACCAGGCGATGCGTGTGTCGGCCTTGAAGTACATGAACACCGCCAGCGCTGCAACCGTTACCAGAATGACAGGGCCTGCGAAAGCTTCGTAGCGACGGACCATCTCCATGCCGTAGGCGAGAATCACCAACTGCACCAGCCAGATGGCCACGAAACAGGCCCAGCCCAGGCTGGACAGGCCAAGGATGCTGTCGTGGTCGTAGGCTGCCATCTGCGGCCAGACGGCGCTGAGCAGCACGCGCAGGACCACCGAGGCCAGGTAGGTCTGGATACCGAACCAGGCGATGGCGATGACTGCGCGGATCAGCGCCGGGATCTGCGCGCCGTGGATGCCGAAGGCGATGCGGCTGATGACCGGGAAGGGGACGCCGGTCTTCTGCCCCATGTAGCCCGACAGGTTCATGAAGAAGTACACCAGGGCGGCGCCAATGGCCAGCGACAGCAATATCTGCCAGCCGCCCAGGCCCAGGGCGAACAGGCCCATGGCGAATGAATAGTTGGCGATGTTGTGCACATCGTTGGTCCACAGGGCGAAGATGCTGTAACGGCCCCAGCGGCGCCCGGCGATGCGGGTGGGGGCCAGGTCCCGGTTGTGCAGGCGGGGGCTCAGTGCCATGTCCGGCACCGTGTCGGCCGGGGTTGGTTGGGTCTGGGTGCTGGCGACGGATAGTTCAGGGGCAAGGTTGAGGCTGCTACTCATTCCGGCGGGCTCCTGATGCACGTTGACTGCGATGAGCGGGCAGCGCACGGGCTCGCCATCTCGTCGGTGCAGCGTTGGCATCTCGGGGTTCTGGGCGCGGCGGCCGACGGTCAATCGGCGTCGCGGGTTCTTGTGTATTTATGTTCGGTGAAACTTGTATACAAAACACAAGCACAGGGAAGCCAGTTCCATGCCAGCTTGAGCAGGCGATCGCCACAGTGACCACTCAGGAAGCGTGCAGATTTCAGTAACAAGCTGAAAAATCAGCGTTTTAAGCTGACCATTAAGTCAATAATTGTTTGAATTCATGGGCTTAGTTGATCAGATGGTCAGCATTAAGTGAGCGCTTCATGTAACACATCGGGGCATGGGCGGTGCAAGTGCACACAAAAATGGCACTTAAGGTGACATTAGTGTGTACAAAAAATAGACAATTCAAGGTGGCGCACCTGGGCGGCCTTGCCATGTAAAATACGCCTCCGCTTACCGATGTGACCTGACATGACCTCTCCGATTGCCGCCCTCGAGCAGCATCTGCTTGCCGCCCTGAACCCCGCCCCTGCAGAAACCCGTCGCCTTTTCCACGGCCGAGGACGTTGCTGGCCCGGCCTTGAGCAGATCACGGTGGACTGGCTTCAAGGCGTGTTGTCGGTCGCCTTGTTCCGTGAGCCCCCCGAGGAGCAATTGGCAGAGCTCGAGGCGATGCTGTTGCGGCTGTCGCACCTTGAGCAGTGGACGGGTCAGGCGATCCTGCTGCAACACCGTTACCTGCCCGACAGCCCCGGTCAGTGGCTGGTGGGCGAGCCGTGTCAGCAACGTGAGGTGATCGAGGACGGGCTGACCTACCTGCTGGACCTGGGGGTACGTCAGAACAATGGCCTGTTCCTGGACATGCGTCATGGTCGCCAGTGGGTGCGCGCCCAGGCCAAGGGGCAGCGCGTGCTGAACCTGTTTGCCTACACCTGTGGCTTTTCGGTGGCGGCGATTGCAGGTGGGGCCGAGCAGGTGGTGAACCTGGACATGGCGAAATCGGCACTGTCCCGAGGGCGCGACAACCATCGCCTCAACCAGCATGACCCGTCCCGTGTGGCCTACCTGGGTCATGAGCTGTTCAAGTCATGGGGCAAGGTGCGCAAATACGGGCCTTACGATCTGATCATCATCGATCCGCCCACCTTCCAGCGCGGCAGCTTCGTGTTGACCCAGGACTACGCGAAGATCCTGCGCCGCTTGCCTGAGCTGTTGAATGAAGGTGGGACGGTTCTGGCCTGCGTGAACGACCCCGGCATAGGGCCTGAGTTCTTGATCGAGGGCATGGCCGAGCACGCGCCCGGCCTCGCCTTCGTGGAACGGCTGCAGAACCCGCCGGAGTTCCCGGATGTGGATCCGGCTGGGGGGTTGAAGGCGTTGGTGTTTCGGTTAGGTTGATCGGGGCAGGCCGTCATTCAGGGGACCACAGCCGCGTCCGGCTTTCATGGGTGTTGCGAAGCTCAAGCCCCGGACCGCTGTACTGCCGGCCTAGCCCCATCAGCTTCACTGACCGGTATAGATCTGGTCGAACACGCCCCCATCGTTGAAATGCGTTTTCTGCACAGTGCGCCAGTCACCAAAGGTCTTCTCGACCGAGAGGAATTCGACCTTGGGGAAACGATCGGTGTACTTGGCCAACACGGTCGCATCGCGTGGACGCAAGTAGTTCTGGGCGGCGAGTTCCTGGGCGGCCGGTGACCACAGGTACTTCAAGTATTCCTCGGCCACGGCTTGGGTGCCTTTACGGGCCACCACTTTATCGACCACGCTCACCGGCGGCTCGGCTTCGGCTGAAACGCTTGGATAGACCACCTCGAACTGATCGCGACCGAATTCGCGCGCAATCATTTCCGCTTCGTTCTCGAACGTCACCAGCACATCGCCAATCTGGTTGGTCATGAACGTGGTAGTGGCGGCGCGACCACCGGTGTCCAGCACTGGCGCCTGCTTGAACAGCTTGCCGACGAACGCACGCGCCTTGGTCTCGTCACCGCCTTGCTTGAGCACATAGCCCCACGCCGACAGGTAGGTGTAGCGGCCGTTACCCGAGGTCTTGGGGTTGGGTACGATGACCTGTACGCCGTCCTTGAGCAGATCCGGCCAGTCCTTCAATGCCTTGGGGTTGCCCTTGCGCACGATGAACACCGTGGCAGAGGTGAACGGCGCACTGTTGTTCGGCAGGCGCGTGACCCAGTTTTCAGGGATCAATTTGCCGTTGTCGACCAAGGCATTGATGTCGGTGGCCATGTTCATGGTGATCACGTCGGCCGGCAGGCCATCGATCACCGCGCGCGCCTGTTTGCTGGAGCCACCGAAGGACATCTGCACAGTGACCTTCTCGTTATGCTCGGCCTCCCAGTGCTTCTGGAAGGCCGGGTTGTAGTCCTTGTAGAAATCACGCATCACGTCGTAGGAAACGTTCAGCAGGGTCGGGGCAGCGTGGGCCAGGGTGCCGAAGGCCAGGCTGGCAGCGGCCAGCGAGACGGTGAAAAACTTTTTCACGACGCATTCCTTATAGGTATGAATGTTGGGGCAATGTGCCAGCGACTATAGCGTCTTGTTCTTCAGGTATTAAAGAATCAATGCGTCTTTGCTTATGCGTGCTGGCCGATGGGCGGTGTTGGCAGTTGTCCACGGGCTTTGCCCACTCAATGACTCCCTCACCCTCCAAGGTGCGGGAGCCCTACGGATCTCGTCATGAGCGCCTCGCTCAACCGGATTTGGGGAACAACGCATTTCCACACCGGGCACAAAACGCCGCTCCACTTTCATGGGATTTCTTGCTGCAGGTCGGGCAGGGGTGTTGCAGTTGCTCGCCACGCATGGCATTGGCGAGCTCGGCGGTAAAGATCCCGGTTGGCACCGCGATGATCGAGTAGCCGATGATCATCACCAGCGAAGACAGCACCTGGCCCAAAGGTGTTCGGGGCACGATGTCGCCGAACCCGACCGTGGTCAGCGTGACGATGGCCCAGTAGATCCCCTTGGGAATGCTCGTGAAGCCATGCTCCGGGCCCTCGATCACGTACATGAGGGTGCCGAATACGGTGACCAGCGTCGATACGCTGACCAGGAACACGATGATCTTCTGCTTGCTGCCGCGCAGGGCATCGAGCAGGTAATTGGCCTGCTTGAGGTACGGGCTGAGCTTGAGTACACGGAAGATCCGCAACATGCGGATGACCCTCACGATCAGCAGGTACTGCGCGTCACTGTAGTACAGCGCGATGATGCCCGGCACGATCGCCAGCAAGTCGACCAGGCCGTAGAAGCTGAAGGCGTAGCGCAGGGGCCGGGGCGAGCAGTACAGCCGCGTGATGTATTCGCACAGGAAGATGGCGGTGAAGCCCCACTCGATCGCGGCCAGCAGGCCTCCGTAGCCGCGATGCACCTCATCGATGCTGTCCAGGATGACCGTGACCAGGCTCGCCAGGATGATCAGCAACAGGGTTTTGTCGAAGCGTCTTCCGGCCACGGTGTCGCTCTGGAAGACGATCACGTAAAGCCGCTCGCGCAGGCTTGCAGGTTTGTTCATTGGCTCTGTCCATCGTGAAGTCGGCTGAGCCTATGGGGTGCCTTTCAGCTATGCAAGCGCCCCGGTGTCTGGCGTTTGCCAAGCTTCAGGTGACTGCCCAAGTGGATGAGCCAGCAGGCGGCGACGAAAGGCGCCGTGAGCGCCGGGAACGGCAGCCTGCTCAACAGCGGGTGTAACGCCAGTGCCAGGCCGATGGCCAACAACGTGACCCAGGGTTTTTCCCCCTGACGGCTGAAGGCTAGGGCTGCCAGGGCCGCGTTGAAACCATAAAGCCCCATCCATGCCGACGGCGTATCACCCACGAGCAGTGCCAGGCCTGCACCTGCGGCAGAGCCTATGACCGCCCAGAAGCAGGCATACGGGTTGGCGATCAATAGGCCGACGATGATCAGCAGCCCAGCCAGGGGTTGATCGAGCAGGAAGATCTGCCCGACCCCTCTTGCCAGGGCACTCGCCAGGTCGGCCTCGACCACCGCGGGTACGGTGACCGTCTGTACGAACAGCAACGTGCCCCAGCCCAGGAGCACGAACGGCGCCGTGTAGGCAGTCAGCAGCTTGCCGCCGCGTTTGCGCCACTGGTGGGTGATGATGCTGGACAGCCCGCCGGCAGCGAGGATCAGCGGCGGCAGAATGGCGGACCAGGGCAGCACGGCGCTGATCAGCAGGCCTATGAGTACGCTGTTGTAGCAGTACAGCCCGGCCTGGCGGTCAGCACGGTCGTAGCCGCGACGCTGCGCGGTGAGCAGGCCGGCCAAGGCGCCGAGCAGGGCGCCACCTACCAGGTTGGGCGCGGTCAGCAGGATGGCCAGCAGGCAGCACAGGCCGCACAGGGGGTTGCGCAGCAGTAGCACCTGGCTGAAACCGTTGAGTATCGCCGTCGCCCAGTCGGGGCAAGGGTTTACGAAATTTTTGGTGTACATGGGGCAGTCAGTGAGGTGGATGGGAGGGCGGTGGGCCTCTTTGGGCCTCGATTTACCGCAGGTCCGGTACATCGGTGTTCGGGGAGGGCTGCGCCCTCCATTCGCGGGTCAAGCCCGCTCCTACAAGCTCTGCGCTGTGCCATGGAGCGGCGCGCCTCCTGTGGGAGCGGGCTTGACCCGCGACGGGGGCGCATAGCGCCCCCGGGAATCTCAGTTCAACGTCTCGATCCGCAGCGTGTTGGTCGACCCTGGCTTGCCGAAAGGCACACCGGCAGTGATCAGAAGCGTGTCGCCACGGCTGGCCATGCCTTGGGCCTGGGCAATTTCCAGCGCAGTGGAAACCACTTCGTCTACCTGGCGTAGGCGGTCATTCACTACCGAATGCACGCCCCAGGTCACGCTCAGGCGGCGAGCGGTGTTCGGGTTCGGCGTCAGGTTGAGGATCGGTGCCCGTGGCCGCTCGCGCGAAGCACGCAGGGTCGAGGCGCCTGACTCGCTGTAGTTGACCAGCACCGCCACCGGCAAGATGCCGCTGATGCGGCGGATGGCGCAGCTGATGGCGTCCGATACGGTGGCCTCTGCCTTCGGCCGGCCGACGTCGAGCTGGGCCTGGTAGTCCGGGCCGTTCTCCACCTGGCGGATGATCTTGCTCATCATCTGCACGGCTTCGAGCGGGTAATCGCCCGAGGCCGTCTCCGCCGACAACATCACAGCGTCCGCGCCTTCCGCCACGGCATTGGCCACGTCGGTGACTTCGGCACGAGTCGGAGCAGGGGAGAAGCGCATGGATTCGAGCATCTGCGTGGCCACTACCACGGGCTTGCCCAGCTGCCGGCAGGTGCCGATGATGCGCTTCTGGATCTGCGGCACGCTCTCGGCAGGCACTTCCACACCCAGATCGCCCCGGGCCACCATGATCGCGTCGGCCTGCTCGGCGATCGCTTGCAGCTGCTCCACCGCCGACGGTTTCTCGATCTTGGCCATCAAGTAGGCGCGGTCGCCGATCAGCTGGCGTGCCTCGGCAATGTCCTCGGGGCGTTGCACGAACGACAGCGCCACCCAGTCCACGCCAAGCTCCAGGCCGAACGCCAGGTCGCGGCGGTCCTTCTCGGTCAGGGGCGACAAGTCCAGAACCGCCTGAGGCACATTCACCCCCTTGCGGTCGGACAGCTCCCCACCTGCCAGCACCTCGGTGACGATGGCGTCACGGTGTTTGGCCGTCACGCGCAGCCGCAACTTGCCGTCGTCCAGCAGGAGGTCCATGCCAGGTTCCAGCGCAGCGATGATCTCCGGGTGAGGCAGGTTGACCCTGCTGCTGTCGCCTGGCGTCTTGTCCAGGTCCAGGCGCAAGGCTTGACCACGTTGCAGGTGCACCTTGCCTTCGGCAAAACGACCCACCCGCAGTTTTGGCCCTTGAAGGTCCATGAGGATGCCCAATGGGTAGTTGAGCTGCTGCTCCACCTCGCGGATCCATTGATAGCGCAGCGCATGGTCGGCGTGCTCGCCATGGCTGAAGTTCAGGCGAAAGATATTCACGCCTGCTTCCACCAGTTGCCGTACATCGTCAATGCCACCGGTAGCCGGGCCCAGGGTGGCGAGGATTTTCACTTTCTTGTCAGGCGTCATGAGGGGTCGGTCTCGAGAATCAGGATGGCGCGAAAGTCGTTGACGTTGGTGCGCGTGGGTTCGGTGACGATCAGCGCATCGAGCGCGGCGAAGTAGCCGTAGCCGTTGTTGTCGTCCAGCTCGTCGCTGGCAGAAAGGCCCAGGGCTTGGGCGCGTGCGTAGCTGCTGGGGGTCATCACAGCGCCGGCGTTTTCTTCCGAGCCGTCGATGCCGTCGGTATCGCCTGCCAGTGCGTAGACGCCCGGCAGGCCCTTGAGGCTTTCGGTGAGGCTGAGCAGAAATTCCGCGTTGCGCCCGCCGCGCCCATTGCCGCGCACGGTGACCGTGGTCTCACCGCCGGACAGAATCACGCAGGGGGCCTTGAGCGGCTGGCCATGCTGGACGATTTGCCGGGCAATGCCTGCGTGCACCTTGGCCACTTCCCGTGACTCACCCTCCAGGTCGCCCAATATCAACGGACTGAAGCCTGCCTGGCGCGCCTTGACTGCCGCAGCTTCCAGCGATTGCTGAGGCTTGGCGATCAGCTGGAAATGGCTGCGGGCCAGGGCTGGGTCGCCCGCCTTGAGGGTTTCGGAGGCCGGGTCGTTGAGCCAGTCGATGACGGCCTGTGGGGCATCGATGGCGTAGCGTTTGAGGATCGCCAGTGCCTGGGCCGAGGTGCTCGGATCGGCCACGGTGGGGCCAGATGCGATGACCGTGGCCAGGTCGCCCGGCACGTCCGAGATCGCATAGGTGTAGACCGTGGCCGGCCAGCAGGCCTTGGCCAGGCGCCCACCCTTGATCGCCGAGAGGTGCTTGCGCACGCAGTTCATCTCGCCGATGGTGGCGCCGGATTTGAGCAGGGCCTTGTTGATGTGCTGCTTGTCCGCCAGGGTCAGGTCGGCGGCGGGCAGCGCCAGCAAGGCAGAGCCACCGCCGGACAGCAGGAATATCACCCGATCCTGCTCGCTGAGGTTGCCGACCAGCTCCAGCACGCGCCTGGCAACCGCCAGGCCGGCTGCATCCGGCACCGGGTGGGCGGCTTCGACCACTTCGATGTGTTGGCAGTTGGCACCGTGGCCGTAGCGGGTCACGACCAGGCCGCTGACCTCGCCTTGCCAGTGCTTTTCGACCACCTCAGCCATGGCGGCGGCGGCCTTGCCTGCGCCGATGACGATCACCCGGCCACTGCGGTCAGCGGGCAGGTAGGGTTCGAGCACGTGGCTGGGGTGGGCAGCGGCAATGGCTGTGTCGAATAGCTCACGCAGCAGTTTCTGTGGATCGACCGACATGGCAGGCTCCCTTTATTGTTGTTCTGCACAATCGAGAACGCCCCTGGAACAGCCTCCGTGCAGGCCGAACCAGGGGCGGTGTTGCTCGGGGTCACCCCTGGCTGTGTTCAGTCAAGAGGCGTAACAGGCGTGCCGGTTTACCGGCAGCAGGGCTGCAAGGCAGGACCGGCGCTCGGATCAGCGGTCGTCGCGGATCGAGAAGTTGGCCATGTGCTCCAGGCCCTTGATCAGCGCCGAGTGGTCCCAGTTGCTGCCGCCCAGGGCCGCGCAGGTGTTGAACACCTGCTGCGCGTTGGACGTGTTGGGCAAGTTGATGCCCAGCTCACGGGCACCCTGCAGGGCCAGGTTGAGGTCCTTCTGGTGCAGGCTGATGCGAAAACCTGGGTCGAAGGTGCCTTTGATCATGCGCTCGGCGTGCACTTCCAGAATTTTCGACGAGGCGAAACCGCCCATCAGTGCTTCGCGCACCTTGGCCGGGTCTGCGCCGTTCTTGGCGGCAAACAGCAGCGCCTCGCTGACGGCCTGGATGTTCAGGGCGACGATGATCTGGTTGGCCACTTTCGCCGTCTGACCGTCACCATTACCGCCTACCAGGGTGATGTTCTTGCCCATGCTCTGGAACAGTGGCAGGGCGCGCTCGAAGGCGTTCGGGCAGCCGCCGACCATGATGCTCAGGGTCGCGGCCTTGGCACCCACTTCACCTCCGGATACCGGAGCGTCCAGGTAGGTAGCGCCGGTGGCGTTGATCTTCTGCGCAAAGGCTTTGGTGGCGGTCGGGGAAATCGAACTCATGTCGATCACCACCTTGTTCGGTCCCACGCCCTGGGCGACACCGTTTTCCCCGAACAGCACACTGTCGACTTGTGGGGTGTCCGGGACCATGACGATGATGAACTCGGCTTCCTGGGCTACTTCCTTGGGGTTGGCCAGGGCCACGGCGCCGTCGGCGATCAGGTCGGCTGGAGCCGCATCGTGGTGGGTGGAGACGAACAGGCTGTGCCCTGCTTTTTGCAGGTTCTGGGCCATGGGCTTGCCCATGATGCCGGTGCCGATGAAACCGATTTTAGCCATGAGAAATTACCTCTTTTATCGTTGTTCGCGTTCCCGGTGGGGCTCAGATCGCGTTGTGTGATTTCAGCCAGCCGAGGCCTGCTTCGGTGGTGGTCAGTGGCTTGTACTCAGCCCCCACCCAGCCCTGGTAGCCGATGCGGTCCAGGTGCTCGAACAGGAAGCGGTAGTTGATCTCGCCCGTGCCCGGTTCATGGCGGCCAGGGTTGTCGGCCAGCTGCACGTGGTTGATCAGCGTGAGGTTGGCTTCCAGCGTGCGCGCCAGGTCACCTTCCATGATCTGCATGTGGTAGATGTCGTACTGCAGGAACAGGTTGTCGCTGCCCACCTCGGCCTGGATGGCCAGCGCCTGCTCGGTGGTGTTGAGGTAAAAGCCTGGGATGTCGCGGGTATTGATCATTTCCATGACCAGACGAATCCCGGCGGCCTGCAGCTTGTCGGCGGCATAGCGCAGGTTTTCCACGAAGGTCTTGCGCACGGTGGCGCAGTCCAGGCCGTCTGGACGAATCCCAGCCAGGGCGTTGACCTGGGTGTTGCCCAGTACCTTGGCGTACTCGATGGCCTTGTCGACACCTGCACGGAATTCTTCGATGCGGTCGGGGTGGCAGGTGATGCCACGCTCACCCTTGGACCAGTCACCTGCGGGAAGATTGAACAGCACCTGGGTCAGGCCATGGGCCTTGAGTTGCGCCTGGATTTCGTCAGCGCTGAAATCGTAGGGGAACAGGTATTCGACACCACTGAAACCGGCGTCGGCGGCGGCCTTGAAGCGGGCCAGGAAGTCCTGCTCGGTGAACAGCATGGACAGGTTGGCAGCGAAGCGAGGCATGGTTGTCTCCTTGCGTTGAGAGCCCCGGACCAGCCGGGGCGTCAGGCGATCAGTCCAGCAGCGAGATGGCGGTCGGCGCGTCGTTGCCGACCAGGGCGAGGTCTTCGAATTCGTTGACCGCGTTGATCTCGGTGCCCATGGAAATGTTGGTGACGCGTTCAAGAATGATCTCGACCACGACCGGCACGCGGAACTGCTCGGCCATTTGCCGTGCCTTGAGCAGGGCAGGCGCGATGTCGGCCGGCTCGAATACCCGCAGGGCCTTGCAGCCCAAGCCTTCGACCACGGCTACGTGATCGACGCCATAGCTGGCAGCGTCGGTGGCGTTGATGTTCTCGAATGCCAGTTGTACACAGTAGTCCATGTCGAAACCACGCTGAGCCTGGCGAATCAGCCCCAGATAGGCGTTGTTCACCAGCACGTGGACGTAGGGCAGGTTGAACTGCGCCCCGACGGCCAGCTCCTCGATCATGAACTGGAAGTCGTAGTCGCCAGACAAGGCCACGACCTGGCGCTTGGGGTCGGCCTTGACCACGCCCAGTGCTGCAGGAATGGTCCAGCCGAGCGGGCCGGCCTGGCCGCAGTTGATCCAGTGCCGTGGCTTGTACACGTGCAGGAACTGCGCACCGGCGATCTGCGACAGCCCGATGGTGCTGACATAGCAGGTGTCCTTGCCGAACACCTGGTTCATCTCCTGGTACACACGCTGAGGCTTGACCGGTACGTTGTCGAAATGGGTCTTGCGCTGCAGGCTGGCCTTGCGCTGCTGGCAGTCTTCAAGCCAGGCCTGCCGGCACTTGAGTTTCCCGGCGGCTTGCCATTCCCTGGCGACTTCCAGGAACACATCCAGGGCTTTGCCGGCATCGGACACGATGCCCAGGTCCGGGGTGAACACGCGGCCAATCTGGGTCGGCTCGATGTCCACATGCACGAATTTGCGGCCTTCGGTGTACACGTCCACGGAACCTGTGTGGCGGTTGGCCCAGCGGTTGCCGATGCCCAGCACCAGGTCGGACTTGAGCAGGGTGGCGTTGCCATAGCGATGAGAGGTTTGCAGGCCGACCATCCCGACCATCAGCGGGTGGTCATCGGGGATGGTGCCCCAACCCATTAGGGTCGGGATCACCGGCACACCGGTCAGTTCGGCGAATTCGACCAGTTTGTCGCTGGCGTCGGCGTTGATGATGCCGCCGCCTGCAACGAGCAAGGGCCGCTCGGCTTCGTTGAGCATGGCCAGGGCTTTTTCGGCCTGGACGCGCGTGGCCGATGGCTTGTGCACGGGCAATGGCTCGTAGGCATCAATGTCGAATTCGATTTCAGCCATCTGCACGTCGAATGGCAGGTCGATCAGTACCGGGCCGGGGCGGCCGCTGCGCATCTCGAAGAACGCTTTCTGGAACGCGTACGGCACCTGGCCAGGCTCCAGCACGGTGGTTGCCCACTTGGTGACGGGCTTGACGATGCTGGTGATGTCCACGGCCTGGAAGTCTTCCTTGTGCAGGCGGGCGCGCGGCGCCTGGCCAGTGATGCACAGGATCGGGATGGAGTCGGCGCTGGCGCTGTAAAGGCCGGTGACCATGTCCGTGCCAGCTGGGCCGGAGGTGCCAATGCAAACGCCGATGTTGCCCGGGTTGGCACGGGTATAGCCCTCTGCCATGTGCGAGGCGCCTTCGACGTGGCGAGCGAGGACGTGATCGATGCCACCCACTTTCTTCAGGGCCGAGTACAACGGGTTGATGGCAGCCCCTGGGATGCCGAACGCAGTCACGACGCCTTCACGGCGCATGACCAGTACGGCTGCATCGATTGCTCTCATTTTGCTCATGATTTGTGCCTCATCGATTTTGTAATTGTATACAACCTGTGTTGCGATTCAGTGTATTCACGGTCAGGTGATCAGGTCAATGGGTTTTGATCGGGTAAGTCGATGCGGCCGTGAAATGGGGTGATTGCGCTATCGAATACGATTGGATCTAAATATTGTATACAAAAATATTTTCGGTTGTGTTCTATTGCTGTATCGGTTTTCAACTGCCCTCAGGGCTTCTCACAATAAAAAGAGGACCTTCCCATGAATGCTTTGAACCTGAACCTGGCGCTGAGCCTGGTAAACGCCGCATTGGCTGCTGGGCGGACCATCCAGGCGGCGCCGCTGACGGTGGCGGTGCTCGATGCCGGTGGGCACTTGCTTGCCTTGCAGCGTGAAGACGGCGCGAGCCTTATCCGACCCGAGGTCGCAACGGGCAAGGCCTGGGGGGCGATAGCGCTGGGCAAGGGCTCGCGTCTGCTGGCGCTGGATGCGCAGCAACGGCCGGCTTTCTTCGCCGCGCTCAACGGATTGGGCGAACGTCCGGTCGTGCCGGCGCCAGGCGGCGTGCTGGTGCGTGATCAGGATGGGCGGGTGCTAGGTGCGGTGGGGATCAGCGGGGATACATCGGATATCGACGAGCAGTGCGCGATCAGTGCCATCGAGGCGCTGGGGCTGCGCGCCGATGCGGGCGCGGTGGCCTGACCCGCATCAACTGTCTTTGCTCAATGCCCCAACCTGCGGCGCAGGTGGGCACATTCAGGGCGAACGGCAAGGTGGTGCTGCTCAGGCCGGCTCGGGTTCGCAGCCTTTGAGCACCATGCGGATGATGGTTTCGGCCGCAGCGTCGTAGTCGCTGTCGGCCAGCTTGGCCTTGCCGGTCACCGCCGAGATCTGCCAGTCGAAATCGGCGTATGTCTGGGTCGCCGCCCAGATGCTGAACATCAGGTGATGCGCATCGACGTGGGCAATCTGGCCGCGGTCTATCCACTGCTGGATGCACTCGATGTTGTGCCGCGCCTGTTCGTTGAGTTGTTCAACCTGGCTGGGCGACAAGTGCGGTGCGCCGTGCATGATTTCGCTGGCAAATACTTTCGAAGCATGGGGCAGATCGCGGGAGATCCGGATCTTAGAGCGAATGTACGCGCTCAGTACTTCGCGAGGATCGCCATCGGCGTTGAATGGGGTGGAGGCCTGCATGATCGGCGCGATGATGCTTTCCAGCACCTCGCGGTACAGGTTGTCCTTGGATTTGAAGTAGTAGTAGACGTTGGGCTTGGGCAGGCCGGCCTTGGCGGCGATATCGCTGGTTTTGGTGGCTGCGAAGCCCTTGTCGGCGAATTCCTCGCTGGCCGCGCGCAGGATCAATTCCTTGTTGCGCTCGCGAATGGTGCTCATGGTCAGGGATCTTCCTCGTGTCAGGCCACCTCTAGGAGGCAGCCGGCATGGTAGCACCGTGCCCAATGGCGGCTCAAGGCAGCGGCTTTGGGCAGGGCCTTTGCATCCAGTCGCGCGCATAGGCGCTAGCGCAGCAGGTTGGTCTTCGCCAGGTCCAGCACCTCGTCGCCCCGCCCGCTCATCACGGCCTTGAGCATGTACAGGCTAAAGCCCTTGGCCTGCTCCAGCTTGATCGCTGGCGGCATGACCAGTTCTTGGGTGGCGGTGACCACGTCGACCAGTACGGGGCCGTCGTGGGCCAGCGCACGGCGCAGGGCCTGCTCCAGGTCTTCGGAGCGCTCGACGCGAATCCCCAGGATGCCCATGGCATTGGACATGGCGGCAAAATCGGGGTTGTGCAGGTCGGTGCCGGTATCGAGGTAGCCGGCAGCCTTCATTTCCATGGCGACGAAGCCCAGTGACGCGTTATTGAACACCACCACCTTCACGGGCAGTTTGAGCTGCGCGAGCGAGATGAAGTCCCCCATCAGCATGCTGAACCCACCATCGCCACTCATCGAGATCACCTGGCGCCCCGGGAAGGCCGCCTGTGCGCCCATGGCCTGGGGCATGGCGTTGGCCATCGAGCCGTGGTTGAACGAGCCGACCAGGCGACGCTGGCCATTCATCTTCAGGTAACGCGCCGCCCAGACCGTGGGCGAACCGACGTCGGCGGTGAAGATCGCGTCTTCGGTGGCCAGTTCGCTGAGCAGGCGTGTGACATATTGCGGATGGATCGGCCGGTCACCCTTGGAGGGTACCGCCAGATCGTCCAGCCCCTGGCGCGCCTTGTCATAGGCTTTGAGTGCATCATCCAGGAAGCGCCGATCAGTCTTGCGCGTCAGGCGTGGCAGCAGGGCGGTGAGGGTTTCGCCGACATCGGCAGCGATACCCAGCGATAACGTGGCGCGTCGCCCCAGCGCTTGCGGGTCACGGTCGACCTGCACGATCTTGGCGTCGCTCGGGAAAAACTGCCGGTAGGGAAAGTCGGTGCCCAGCATCACCAGCGTGTCGCAGCCGAGCATGGCGTGGTAACCGGAACTGAAGCCGATCAAGCCCGTCATGCCGACGTCGAAGGGGTTGTCCCATTCCACATGCTCCTTGCCGCGCAGCGCATGGACCACTGGTGCGCCGAGTGCATCGGCCAGGGCCACGACCTGGTCGTGCGCACCTGCGCAGCCGCTGCCGCACAGCAGGGTCACCTTGTGGCTGTCTTGCAACAATTCGGTCAGGCGCTGCAGATCGACGTCCGTGGGCAAAATGCGTGGCTGCTGCAGGGTAGGCCAGGCCGCCGGTTTCTGCTCGACCTCCAGCAGCGAGACGTCACCGGGGATCACCACCACCGCCACACCGCGATTGAGGATGGCCGAACGCATGGCCCGGTGCAGCACCTGCGGCATTTGCGCAGGGTTGCTGACCAGTTCGATGAAATGGCTGCATTCCTTGAACAGTTCCTGCGGGTGGGTTTCCTGGAAGTAGTTCAGGCCAATCTCCGAGGAGGGGATCTGCGCGGCGATGGCCAGCACGGGCACCCGGTTGCGGTGGCAGTCGAACAGGCCATTGATCAAATGCAGGTTGCCCGGCCCGCAACTACCAGCGCACACCGTCAGCTCACCGGTTACCGCCGCCTCGGCACCGGCGGCAAAGGCCGCAACTTCCTCATGGCGCACGTGCATCCACTCGATGCTGTCCATGCTACGCAGGGCGTCGGTCAGGCCATTGAGGCTGTCGCCGGTCAGGCCCCAGATCCGCTTGATACCGGCTTGTTCGAGTGTCGAGGCCAACTGCTGGGCCATGTTGAGCTTTGCCATGGGTACTCCTGGTGCGAATGGAAGAATGTGATCGATGGGATAGAGACAGGCGCTTGGTCACGGCTGTTCGTTTGCGTCCATGAACGAATCGTCATGCGCGCTGCCCCGTGCCTGACGCTGCCCTGAAACCCATGTGTGCGTCCTGGGTCATCTGCTGCCGGCAGGCCACGGCACGCGCGCGCCCGGCAGAACTGTTCCGCCACCGGCCGGTCTGTATGCCATCGTGATTGCCCTGGGAGCACGCCTGGCTATTCAGGCGCTTCAGGATGATGAAATCGCACGCGTCTACTAAGGATGAATGGAATGGCTGGCAGCAGTTTTTTTGCGTTGTTGGATGACATCGCGGCCCTGTTGGATGACATCTCGTTGATGACCAAGGTCGCGGCCAAGAAGTCGGCCAGCGTACTGAGCGATGACTTGGCCGTTAACGCCGAGCAAGTAACAGGCATGAAGGCCGATCGCGAACTGCCGGTGGTATGGGCCGTATTCAAAGGCTCTCTGAAGAACAAGGCCATCCTGGTGCCGTGCGCCCTGATCCTCAGTGCGGTGCTGCCGGCGGCGGTCAAATGGCTGCTCATGGCCGGCGGCCTGTACCTGTGCTACGAGGGCTTCGAGGCGATCAAGGACAAGTTTTCCCGCAGCGAGCATGGCGCGAAGGGGCAAGGGAAAAAGGCGCTTCCCAAGACCCCCGAGGAACTGGCCGCGTATGAAAAACGCAAGGTCAAAGGGGCGATCAAGACCGACTTCATCCTGAGCGCGGAAATCATCGTCATTACCCTCAACGTGGTGGCTGAGGCCCCGCTGTACCAGCAGATTCTGACCTTGGTCTTGATCGCCTTGGTGATGACGATTGGCGTGTACGGGCTGGTCGCTGGCATTGTGCGGCTGGACGACGCAGGGTTCGCCCTGGCGAAATCCAAAGCCCAGGGTATGTGGGGTCGCGCGGTCAGAAAGCTGGGTGAAGTGCTGGTGTCGGCCGCGCCTTTCCTGATGAAGGCGCTGTCCTGGATCGGCACGGTCGCGATGTTTCTGGTCGGCGGTACATTCATTGCTGAAGGCATTGCGCCACTTGAGCACGTCATCGAAGGCTGGGTCGCGCACAGCGGAGGCTGGGAAGCAGTGGCCAAGCTCGTCGTGTTCGGAGTTGTCGGGGCTGTCGCTGGCGGCCTGACGGCGCTGGTGGTCGGCGGATTCTCTTGGGTTCGCGCACGCGCTACCGGCTAAGTGACAACGCTTGGGCAAAGGGGCCGCCAAGCGGCCCCGTCATTATGCCGTGATCAGAACAGCACCTTGACCAGGAAGCTCATGGTGTTCTGGTCAGTGGTGAAGGCGCCGGAATCCTTGATGCCGTACTTGTTCTTCCAGTAGTCGTATTCCACACCCACGTACAGCTGCTTCTCGCCCAGGTGCATGGCTTTGCCCAGGTCATACTTGATCTGCGGGTTGAAGTGCAGGTTGGCGTGGTAGGTGCCACGGCGGTTTTCATCGTTGTCCACCACCCAGTCCATGAAGCCATCGATCAACACGTCGGAGGCGCCGACCGGAATGGTGTAGGCCCACACCGGGGTGATCTGCCAGACATTGTCGCCAGGGCGGCTGCCGTCGGTGGTGCGCTGGTAGAAGTTCAGCTGGAAGTAGTCGAAGCCTGGGATGTCCAGGTCGAAGCCGGGGCCGATCAGGTAGGCTTCCGTGTCGCCCTCGCCAAACTCGTAGGTCATGGCCAGCAGCACGTCCTTGACCGGACCGAAGGACAGCTTCTGATCGAAGATCTTGTTGAACGACAGCCGCGGGCTGATCTCGCCGTAGTAGGTGTTGGGGCCGTTGCCCGCGTCCTTCTGGCCTTGGTAGAAGATCTTGTCGACGAACAGGAAGTTATCGCCGTACTTCCAGCCGTCGGCGTGCTCGAAGGTCAGGGTCTGTTGGGTCGACGGATTGACCTTGAAGTTCTTGCCCCACAGGTAGGTCAAGCTGTTGCTCTGCCACTGCAGCAGGTCGCCGGCTAAGGTGGTGCCACAGGCCAGCAGGCCGCCGGCGAGGATCAGGCTGTTGATGGTACGCATTGCGGATGTCGCTCCCTTGGTTGATCTGTTGTCAGCGCTCGGTGTTGGCGCTTTTTCTGTCTTTGTAGTCAGCTTTTTTCGATGGGCCACAGCTGTCTGGCAAGGGTTGAGCCAACTTCTTCCCGGTTGGCGAAACCGTCCTGCTCGACGTCGTTCTGAACGGATGAAAAGGGTCTTTCAGGCTGGCAACACGTTGGCCAACCGCCCGAATTCATTGACTGAGCGGTCAGTAAACGCAGGCAGAATCCGTCCTGCCCTGATCGAGGGGGCGCGCAGATTACTGGCTTGCGCGCCTGGCCTCAAGTGCTCCGTCATGGAGCACGGTGGAGCAAACCTGTGCATGTGGTCAGGTTGTCAGAAGTGTACCTTGATCAAGGCACTGGCCACGCTCTGATTGCTGTCCAGGGCGCCCCGGCTGTCGATGCCGTATTTGTCTTTCCAGTAGCTGTACTCCAAGCCCACGTACAGCTGCTTGTCGCCCAGGCTCAGCGCCTTGCCCAGGTCGTATTTCACCTGCGGGTTGAAGTGCAGGTTGGCGTGATAGGTGCCCCGTCGGTTCTGGTCGTTGTCGGTCACCCAGTCCATGTAGCCGTCTATCAGAATGTCGGATTTGCCCAGTGGCACGGTGTAGGACCAGGCGGGCGTGATTTGCCATACGTTGTCGCCGGGGCGGCTGCCCTCGGTATTGCGCACGTAGAAATTGAGCACGAAGTAATTGAAACCTGGCACGTCCAGGTCGAAGCCTGGGCCGATCAGGTAGGCTTCATTGTCACCTTCGCCACGCTCGTAGGTCATGGCCAGCAGCACGTCCTTGACCGGACCGAAGGCGAGCTTGCGGTCGAGGATCTTGCCCAGCGAGAAGCGAGGGCTGAACTCGCCGTAGTAGGTGGTCACCCCTTTGCCGGGGTCGGCCTTGCCGTTGTAGAAAATCTTGTCGACGAACAGGAACGTGTCGCCGTATTTCCACTTGTTGGCGTGCTCGAAGGTAAGCGTCTGCTGGATGCCAGGGTTGATCTTGAAATCCTTGCCGTACAGGTAGGTCAGGCTCTCGCCGTGCCATTGCAGCCATTGGCCGGCCTGGCTCGGTACGCTGGCAAGCAGGCTGGTGCCCAGCAACAAGGCGGTGGGGATGTGGTTCATGTGACAGCTCCCGGATGTTGTTCTTGTGGGTTGTCAGGCGCGTGCGCGCCCCGGGCGGCCCACGCGCAGTGGGCCGACGGCACAGCAGTGATTCAGGCGTGAAGCATGGGCGGCCAGGGCGCCGCCCGTTGGCTCAGTGGGGGTGGCAGGGCGCGTTGTGCGCTGCGCGGTCCGCGCCGCCGAGGATGTTGAACAGCACGTTGAGCACCAGCGCACTGACCGTGGCCATGGCGATGCCGCTGTGGGTGATGGGCTCCATCCACTGGGGCATCTGGGCGAAGAACTCCGGCCGTACCACCGGGATCAGACCGAAACCGACGCTGACCGCAACCAGCAACTGATTACGCCGATCGCCGATGTCCGCTTCCTGGAGGATCTTGATGCCCGTGGCAGTGACCATGCCGAACATGGCAATGGACGCGCCGCCCAGCACCGCTGGCGGGATCGAGGCGATCAGGTAGGCCGCCTTGGGCAGCAAGCTGAGCACCACCAGCAAGCCGCCGGCCACCACCGTGACGAAACGGCAGCGTACGCCGGTCATCTGCACCAGGCCGATGTTCTGGGCGAACGAGGAATGGGTGAAGGTGTTGAAAAAGCCTGCGATGAAAGAGGCGCCTGCGTCGCACAGCAGCCCCCGGCGCAGCATGCCTGGGGTGACTTCACGGTCGGTGACCTTGCCCAGGGCCAGGAACATGCCGGTGGACTCGACGAAGATGATCACCACCACCAGGCACATCGACAGGATCGGGGCCAGGCTGAAGGTGGGCATGCCAAAGTGCAGCGGCGTGACCACCTGCAGCCAGGGGGTGGCCCCCAGGCCCGAGAGGTCGACCATGCCGATCGACCCCGCCAGCAGGTAACCCAGGCCCATCCCCACCAGCACCGACACGTTGACCCAGAAGCCCCGCATGAAACGATTGATCAGCAGAATCACTGCCAGCACCAGGCCGGCGACCAGCAGATAGATCGGTGAGCCGAAGGTGGTCGCTTGCTGGCCGCCTCCGGCCCAGTTCACCGCCACGGGGAACAGCGACAGGCCAATGGACGTGATCACCGTGCCGGTCACCAGCGGCGGGAAGAACCTCACCACCTTGGACATGAAGGGCGCGACCAGCATGCCGAAGAAGCCTGCGGCAATGGTGGCCCCGAAGATGCCCTGCAGGCCCACGCCGGGCATGCCGGCCATGGCCACCATGCTACCGACGGCGGCAAAGCTGGCCCCCATCATCACGGGCATGCGAATACCCACAGGGCCGATGCCCAGCGACTGCACCAGGGTGGCGACGCCGGCGACCAGCAGGTCGGCGTTGATCAGAAAGGCAACTTCTTCACGGGACAGGCCTGCAGCCTGACCGATGATCAGCGGTACCGCGATGGCGCCGCCATACATCAGAAGCACATGTTGCAGGCCAACCAGAAAGAGCTGGAACAGGGGCAGGGGCTGTCGCGGCGGCGCTACCGGAATAGACGCCTTGGATGACTCGGACATGCAGCACCTCGAGTTTTGTTTTTATTCTCGGATCCAAGCGGCGGGCGAGCCCAGGCTTCAAATGGCGGTCTTCAACCTGAAGATCGCCTTGTTTGAAGCCTGTGCCAGCGCCTGCGCTCGATGCTTGCGTACGACGTTATGCGGTGTAGCCAATTACGCTCAGTTGACCGGCGCGCCCTTGGCGATCCAGTCGCCTACCAGCTTGCGCTCCTCGGTGGTCATCTGCGTGATGTTGCCCAGCGGCATGATCTGGCTGGCAACCGCTTGCGCCTGGATGCGCGCGGCCTGGGCCTGGATCTGTTGCGGTGTGTCGAACATCACGCCACCTGGAGCGGCGCTGAACAGTGGGCTGGTCGGTTTCGAGGAGTGGCACACGGTGCAGCGTTCCTGGATCACGTGATGGATCTTCTCGAAGCTGTCACCGCCGGCCTGCGCCGTCGCCTCGGCCGGCACCGCCGGTTCGGCGGGCTTGGCCGCGTCTTCGGCGCGGCGCTCGGCGGCCGTTTTGCCGCCCACGGCTGTGGCTGGCAATGGCTGGTATTCGATCTTGGCAGCGGCCTGTTCCGGGCTGACCGGCATTGGCTTGGGACCGGTGACATAGGCCAGGCAGATCATGGCCAGGGCACCGACCGGCAGCGTCCAGGCGTACTTGTTGCTGTCGTGACGGGTGTTGAAGTAGTGACGGATCAACACCGCCGCCACTGCGATCCCCGCCAGGATCAGCCAGTTGTACTGGCTGCCGTAGGTGCTGGGGAAGTGGTTGCTGATCATGATGAACAGCACCGGCAGCGTGAAGTAGTTGTTGTGGCGTGACCGCAGTAGGCCCTTGGCCGGCAAGACCGGGTCCGGGGTCTGGTTGTTCTCGATGGCAGCCACCAGCTGGCGCTGGGCCGGCATGATGATACGGAACACGTTGCCGACCATGATGGTGCCGATGATCGCGCCCGTGTGCAGGTAGGCGCCGCGGCCACTGAACACCAGGCTGAAGCCCCAGCAGGCGGCAATGATCAGCACGAACAGCACCGCACCGAGCAGGGCAGGGCGCTTGCCCAGGGGCGAGTCACACAGGAAGTCGTAGACGAACCAGCCCACGACCAGCGACCCAATACCGATCGCCACGCCCTCGGCGCCACTGAGGGTGCTACCCGGTGCCAGCAGGTACAAGGTGGGGTTCCAGTAGAACACCACGCACAGCAGGGCAATACCGGACATCCAGGTGAAGTAGGCTTCCCATTTGAACCAGTGCAGGTTCTCGGGCATTTTCGGCGGGGCGAGCTTGTATTTTTCCAGGTGGTAGATACCACCGCCATGGATGGCCCAGAGGTCACCTGACAACCCATCGCGCGGGTTGCTTCGATTCAGGTGGTTCTCCAGCCAGACAAAGTAGAACGATGCACCGATCCAGGCCACGCCGGTGATCATGTGAACCCAGCGAATGCTCAGGTTCAGCCACTCGTGAAGGTGTGCTTCCACAGTATGTACCTCTTGCCGGTCACAGGCGCGGGCAGTGCCCTGGCATGACCGACCTTTTCTTATTGGTGGGGGTTGAGGATCAGCATCTGTTCCTCGCTGAAGTAATGCTCATCGCAGTTGTTGCCAGAACCACTGCGATCAACCACCAGGAAGTCATCCCGCTTTTCGATCGTCAGCACCGGGTGGTGCCAGACGCCGCGATGGTAATTGACGCCCTGCCTGCCGTTGCTGCGGAAGGCGCGGACCAAGCCTGATACAGGTGCATCGCCAAGTGGCGCGACCACGATCAGAAAGGGGTTGCCGAGCAGCGGAATGAAAGCCTGGCTGCCCAGCGGATGGCGTTCGAGCATGCGCACGGTCAGCGGCATTTCCAGCGCGTCGGCGCGGAAAATACTGATGATCGCCTTGTCTTCAGGCTCGGCGGTCTCGACCGTGGCGAGCTTGTGAAAGCGCATGGTCGAGCCGTTGTTGATCATGAAGTGGTCGCTGCCATCGGTTTCGATCACGTCACCGAAAGGGGCGAAGGCTTCTTTGGTCAGGGGCTCGATCATCAGGGTGCGCATGCGGTTATCTCTTCTATTGTGCGTTGTTCTGTAAAGAATCGTCGGTCGCTTACAGCTGTTGCAGGCGGAACAGGGCGATCTGGTTGATCTGCTTGAGCGCCTCGGCGAACTCGGCCTTCGCATCGTTGTGGATGCGCTGTTCGAACGAGGCCAGGATCTGGTGCCGGTCGCTGCCCTTGACGGCCATGATGAACGGGAACTGGAACTTGGCCTTGTACGCCTCGTTGAGCGAGGTGAAGCGCGCGAATTCCTCGGCGGTGCATTGGTGAATACCGGCCCCGGCCTGTTCGTTGGTGCTCGAGGCGGTCAGTTCACCCTGGACGGCAGCCTTGCCGGCCAGGTCCGGGTGGGCGTTGATCAAGGCCAGTTGGTCGGCGTGAGGTGCGCTCAGCAGGATGTCGCTCATGCGCTGGTGCAGCGCGTGCACGTTGTCCAGTTCGTCCGATTGGCCGAGGTCGTAGGCCTTCTCGGCAACCCAGGGCGAGTGCTCGTAGATGTCGGCGAAGGCGTGAACGAACGCGTCACGGTCAAGGGTGGACGGCTTGAGGGTCTTGAAGGTGGTCATCAGACGGTCTCTTTCTGGTACGGGTGGGTGGCTTGCCAGTGGCGGGCAATGTCGACACGGCGGGCGAACCATACCTGCTCGTGGCTTTTGGCGTAGTCGACGAAACGCTTGAGCGCTGCCAGGCGTGCCGGCCGGCCGACCAGACGGCAGTGCAGGCCGATGGAGAGCATCTTCGGCGCCTCGGCGCCTTCGGCGTACAGTACGTCGAAGGCGTCCTTGAGGTACTGGTAGAACTGCTCGCCACAGTTGAAGCCCTGGACCTGGGTGAAGCGCATGTCATTGGTGTCCAGGGTGTAAGGGATGACCAGGTGCGGCTTGCCGGTGGGATTGTTCGGCTCCCAGTAGGGCAAGTCGTCGTCATAGGTGTCGCTGTCGTAGAGAAAGCCGCCTTCTTCCATGACCAGCCGACGGGTGTTGGGGCCGGTGCGGCCGGTGTACCAGCCCAGCGGGCGTTCGCCAGTGATTTCGGTCAGGATGCGGATGGCTTCGAGCATGTGCTCGCGCTCCTGGGCCTCGTCCATGTACTGGTAGTCGATCCAGCGGTAGCCGTGGCTGCAGATTTCATGACCAGCCTGGACCATGGCGCGGATGACGTCGGGGTGGCGCTGGGCGGCCATGGCCACGGCGAAGATGGTCAAGGGGATCCCGCTGTCCTTGAACAGCTTGAGCAAGCGCCATACGCCTGCGCGGCTACCGTATTCATAGAGCGACTCCATGCTCTGGTTGCGCACGCCCTGCAACGGCTGGGCCGCGACCATCTCGGAGAGGAAGGCTTCGGATTCCTTGTCACCATGCAGGATGTTGCGCTCGCCGCCTTCTTCGTAGTTGAGCACGAACGACAGCGCAATGCGGGCGTTGCCTGGCCAGTGCGGGTGAGGAGGGTTATTGCCGTAACCGATCATGTCGCGAGGGTAGTCAGCGCTCACTGCAGTCTTCCTTCTTGTACGTGTGGGCAGGGTGGCGGGCCGCGTCGCTGTGTCGCACCACCGGATGCAATGATTGTATACAACTTATGAATTCTTTTGTAAGTCCGAATTTCCGTATTTATGATCAGGTGTCGCGTCTGGATACCTTGCAAGAAACCTGCCCACTTGGTCAGCTAAGCAAGGCGAAGACGCAGTGTCCCGCTTAATTCAAGCTGGTGCCATGGCCCACAAGGGCATCGGCTTGGAAAGCAAAAAAATTGTGTACAATTTACGTTGCGAATGTCTTAATTGCGTTCATCCAAGGCGCACGCTGCCCCGATTCGGGTCACTGCCGTGCGTACTTGCCCCTGGCAAACACGAGGCGACAAGCAGATGGGACGTTTGACCACTCACGTACTGGACGCAGCCCATGGCTGCCCAGGCAGCGCAATCAACGTGGAGCTGTACCGTGTCGAAGGCAGCCAGCTGACGCTGGTCACCACGGCGCTCACTAACAGCGATGGCCGCGTCGATTCGCCATTGTTGCAAGGCGATGACTACCGTTCCGGTGTTTACCAGCTGCAGTTCAGTGCTGGTGACTACTACCGCGGGCGAGGCGTGGCGCTGCCTGAACAGCCGTTCCTGGATGTGGTGGTATTGCGCTTTGGCATCGATGCGCAGCAGGAGCACTACCATGTGCCGCTGCTGATCTCGCCTTACAGTTATTCGACCTATCGTGGAAGCTAGTTGGTCGCTAGAAGAATCTTCGTAGGTCCTTGCCCGCTCTCACACTGGCGGGCTTTTTTTTGCGTTGGGTACGCGTCAGATTCTCAATCTATCCAGACCTGCACCGCGCCAGTAGGCAAGCGCATCTCAAGCAGGTGCGGCCTTGCACTGCGATGAGCTCCAAATACGGTGCACGGTTGTTGCGCTCACCCCGCAGAGAGGTGGCCTTGAGGTACTGGCCGGCGGTTTACACCGATAAGGCATGCGCCCCAGTGCTGAGCGTTCGCATTGCTTATGCGCCTGGATAAACGGCAGTGTGCGAAGGTAGTACAAAGCGGTATTTCTCGTACCAGGGTCATGAGTTACATTCCGCCTCTGCGGACTTAGGCGCTCAGGCGCCTTTGTCCGCAGAGGATCGGGTCAAAGAAATATGAACTTGGCAATGAAGATCGCGCACAGTACCCACAAGCTGGCGGAAATCTCCTTGTACTTACCCGTACCGGCCTTCAATGCCACGTAGCTGATGAAACCCAGCGCAATGCCATCGGCCACCGAGAACGTCAGTGGCATCATGATCACGGTGACGATCGCCGGAATGCTGTCGGTCGCCTCGTCCCAATTGATGTGCGCCATGCTGCCCATCATCAGCATCGCGACATAGATCAAGGCACCTGCGGTAGCATAGGCCGGGATCATGCCGGCCAGCGGTGCGAAGAACATGGCGGCGATGAACAGCACGCCCACTACCACCGCCGTCAGGCCGGTGCGACCCCCGGCGGCCACCCCCGCTGCGCTTTCCACATAGCTGGTGACCGGCGGCACGCCGACCACCGCGCCAAACACGCTCGACGCACTGTCGGCCTTGAGGGCCCTGGACAGGTTCTCGATACGGCCGTCGGGGGCCACCAGGTTCGCCCGCTGTGCCACGCCCATCAGCGTGCCGGCGGTGTCGAACATGTGCACGAACAGAAACGCCAGGACCACGCTGATCATGCTCACGTTGAACACGCCCGCCACGTCCATGGCCATCCAGGTCGGTGCCAGGCTGGGCGGCATCGACACCACGCCACCGAACTTCACCAGCCCCAGGCCCCAGCCCGCCAGCGTCACGCCGATGATGCTGATCAGGATCGCCCCGAATACCCGCTTGTAGCTGAGGATGGCGATCAGCAGGAAGCACACCGCCGCCAACAGCGGGCCTGGTTCATGCAGCGAACCGAGCTTGATCAGGGTGGCGGGGCTGTCGACGATGATGCCTGCTGTCTTCAGGCCGATCAGGCCGAGGAACAGGCCCACACCGGCGCCCATGGCATGGCGCAGGCTGACGGGGATGCTGTTGAGCAGCCACTCGCGCACCTTGGACAGCGTCAGGAACATGAACAGCACGCCGGAGATGAAGACCGCGCCCAGCGCCGTTTCCCAGTTGTAGCCCATGGTGCCGACCACGGTGTAGGTGAAGAACGCATTGAGGCCCATGCCGGGGGCCAGGCCCACCGGCCAGTTGGCATACAACCCCATGAGCAGACAGCCGAGGGCGGCGGCGATGCAGGTGGCCACGAAGGCGGCGCCATGATCGATGCCGGCATCGGCCATGATGTTGGGGTTGACGAAAATGATGTAGGCCATGGTGATGAAGGTGGTCACCCCGGCGATCAGCTCGGTCTTGACGGTACTGCCGTGTTGCCTGAGTTTGAAAATGCGCTCCAGCCAACCCGTGGCGGGCGGTGAGGCGATGTCCAGCGTAGGGACTTCGGTTTTGCGGCTTTCCACAGCGAGTACTCCTCAAGTCTTTCTTGTTGTTATGGAGCCCGTGGTCCTGAGCAATGCACTTGGCGGCTCCGCGAGGGCGGCAACTGTCCAGCGGCTTGCAATGTCGCTGGATATTGTTGACCGTAAGGTCAGGAAGTTGCCTGAGCGATTATGCTTTTGTGTACAAAGAAAGCAAATACTGTTTTATGTTTTGTATGCCGGGTGTGGTGAACAATCGCTATATGCGTTAAAGCGCGCCTGCAGAAACGGCTCAGCCTGTGTACAATGACGCCATACTTTCCTTCGTGCCTCGAGAGCCCATGAACGAACAGCTGCAACCCCTGAAAAAACCCGCGCGTACCGGCAAGGCCGGCCGCAGTGGTACCCAGGACGACATTGTCTATGCGCACATCTTCGAGGCCATCCTGGAGCAACGTCTGGCGCCGGGCACCAAGCTCAGCGAAGAGGCGCTGGGCGAGATTTTCGGCGTCAGCCGCACCATCATTCGTCGGGCCCTGTCACGGCTGGCTCATGAGAGCGTGGTGCTGCTGCGGCCCAACCGAGGTGCCGTGGTCGCCAGCCCAACCGTGGAGGAGGCGCGCCAGGTGTTCTTCTCGCGGCGCATGGTCGAGCGCGCCATCACCGAGCTTGCCGTGGAGCACGCCACGGCCGAGCAGTTGGCCGAGCTTAGGCAGATGGTCCGCGAAGAGCGCGACAGCTTTTCTCGAGGGGATCGCGGTGCCGGTATCCGGTTGTCCGGCGAGTTTCACCTCAAGCTCGCCGAAGCGGCCGGTAATGCGCCGTTGGTCAGCTTCCAGCGCAGCCTGGTATCGCAGACGTCGCTGATCATCGCCCAGTACGAAAGCGGCAACCGTTCCCATTGCTCGTACGACGAACACCTGCAACTGATCGATGCTATCGAAGCGCGTGACGCCGCCCAGGCCGTCAGCCTGATGATGCATCACATGGACCACATCGACAGCAAGCTGAACCTGGATGAGGAGAGTGCCTCGGACGATCTGCACGCGGTGTTCTCCCATCTGTTGAAGAAGCCCAAGGTCGCGGTCAAGAACTGACCGCTCGCCTGGGCTCGCATCAAGCGCGAACCTTATCCTTCGCGCTGATGCACGCAACGGCCGGCCGCATAGGTTTCACGAACCGTGCGGTCGTCGCCCAGGGTGGTCAACACGAACAACGTCTCCTCGATGCTTCTGGACTGCTGCAGGCGATAGTCCAGCAAAGGCGTTGCCTTGTAGTCCAGCACCACGAAGTCCGCGTCATTGCCCGGGCGCAGGCTGCCAATCCGGTCATCCAGGCGCAGCGCACGCGCACCGCCCAGGGTCGCCAGGTAGAGCGACTTGTAGGGGTGCAGGCGTGCACCTTGCAGTTGCATCACCTTGTACGCCTCATTGAGCGTGTTGAGCAGCGAGAAGCTGGTGCCGGCGCCTACGTCGGTGCCCAGGCCGACATTGACCTTGAAACGCTCCGCCTGGGGCAGGTTAAACAGCCCGCTGCCCAGGAACAGGTTGGAGGTGGGGCAGAACGCGATCGCCGAGCCCGTTTCTGCCAAGCGCTGGCATTCTTCGTCGCACAGGTGCACGCCATGGGCGAATACCGAGCGCTCGCCCAGCAGTTCGAAGTGGTCGTACACATCCAGGTAGCCTTTCTGTTCGGGGAACAGCGACTTGACCCAGTCGATTTCCTGAAGGTTCTCCGACAGGTGCGTGTGCAGGTAGACGCCTGGGTGTTCCTTGAGCAGTTGGCCGGCCCGTGCCAACTGCTCAGGCGTGCTAGTCGGTGCGAAACGCGGGGTGACGGCATAATGCAGACGACCCTTGCCATGCCAGCGCTCGATCAGCGCCTTGCTCTGAGCGTAACCGGACTCGGCGGTGTCGGTCAGGTAATCGGGGGCATTGCGGTCCATCATCACCTTGCCGGCGATCAGGCGCAGGTCCAGGCGCTCGGCTTCCTCGAACAAGGCATTGACCGATTCGGGGTGCACACTGCCGAACACCAGTGCGGTAGTGGTGCCGTTACGCAGCAGCTCCTTGAGAAAGATGTGCGCCACCTGGTCAGCGTGGTCCTTATCGGCGAATTGCTTCTCGCAAGGGAAGGTGTAGGTGTTCAACCAGTCCAGCAACTGCTCACCGTAGGAACCGATCATGCCGGTCTGCGGGAAGTGGATGTGGGTGTCGATGAAACCTGGGGTGATCAATGCGTCCTGGTAGTGCTCTACCGGTATGTCGGCGTCCAGGGTCGGCAACAGGTCACTGGCATGGCCCACGGCCTGGATGCGTCCGCCGTCGATCACCAGCAGGCCGTCTTCGAAATACTCATGGGAAGCGTCCAGGCCGACCTCGGCCGGGTCGGCGATGCTGTGCAGGATGGCGGCTCGGTAGGCTTTGCGGGTAACGGTCATATCTCACTCGTCAAATGGCTTGGCTGCGCCGTGAAGGCGGCAGCAACTGGGCAATGGGGCCGGCGTTGGCGGCAGCATCGTGCTGGCCGAAGCGGGCGTTGTAGGTGGCGATGATTTCGCCGGCGATGGACACGGCGATTTCGATGGGCAGCTTGCCCTTGACCTCGGTCAGGCCCATCGGGCACCGCATGCGGGCCACCACGGCGGCATCGAACCCGCGCTCGCGCAGGCGATGCTCGAACTTGACCCGCTTGGTCTTCGAGCCGATCAGGCCGAACCAGGTGAAATCGTTGCGCTTGAGGATGGCAGCGGTCAGCTCCAGGTCGAGCTGATGGTTATGGGTCATGACGATGCAGTAGCAGCCCGGCGGCAGGTCTGCCACTTCGTCGACCGGCTCCTCGCTCACCACGCGCGTCACGCCAGCAGGGATCTGGACAGGAAATTCCTGCTCGCGCGAATCGATCCAGCGCACCCGGCAGGGCAGCGCGGCGAGCAAGGGTACCAGAGCCCGGCCTACATGGCCCGCGCCGAATACCGCGATCTGCGCTTGCACGGCGGCCATGGGTTCGAACAACAGCACCGTCACGCCCCCGCAGCACTGGCCGAGGCTGGCGCCCAGGCTGAAGCGTTCCAGATGGGGGGTGCCGCGTTGCTCAAGGAGCATCTGCCGGGCGATATGCAGCGCCTTGTATTCCAGATGGCCGCCGCCGATGGTGTCGTATGAACCGCACGCGCTGACCACCATCTTCGAACCGGCATTGCGCGGGGTGGAGCCGCGCTCCTCGATGATGGTCACCAGTACGCAGGCCTCACCGCGGGCTTGATGTTCGGCCAGGGCGTTGATCCATTGGTGCATATGCAAGATCCTCCTGTGGATGCCAGTTCAGGCCTTCCTGCCGACTTGCCGGCAATGGGGCCCGAACAGGCAACGCACCTTCAATTGTTCACTGCGTCCAGTTCCTGCACCGCAGGTTGCACGGCAGCCGCCTTGCGCATTTGCTCGCAGCCCCACAACACCCGTTCTGGCGTGGCAGGTGCGTCTATGTTCGGCTGCACGCGGTAGTCGGCCAGGCTGGCCACCGCATCCTTGATCGCGCACCAGGCGGCAATTCCGAGCATGAACGGCGGCTCGCCCACAGCCTTGGAATGGAACACCGTGTCCTCTGGGTTCTTGCGGTTCTCCACCAGCTTGACCCGCATGTCCAGCGGCATGTCGGCCACCGCTGGGATCTTGTAGCTGGCCGGCCCATTGGTCACGAGTTTGCCCTTGGCGTTCCACACCAGCTCCTCGGTGGTGAGCCAGCCCATGCCCTGGATGAATCCGCCCTCGACTTGCCCGATGTCGATGGCCGGGTTCAGCGAGTCGCCCACATCGTGCAGGATGTCGGCACGCAACATCTTGTACTCGCCGGTCAGGGTGTCGACGATCACTTCCACGCAGGCCGCGCCGAAGGCGTAGTAGTAGAAGGGGCGGCCCCGTGCCTGGCTGCGGTCATAGAAGATCTTTGGTGTGCGGTAGAACCCGGTGCTCGACAGCGACACCTGACCGAAATAAGCCTGCTGCACCAACTGCTCGAAACTGACGATCTGGTCGCGCACACGCACGTGGCCATTACGGAACTCGACGTCTTCCTCGGTGACCTGGTAATGCCTGGCGGCAAACTCGGTCAAACGCTTCTTGAGAATCTCGGCGGCATGCTGGGCGGCCTTGCCGTTCAAGTCGGCCCCACTGGAAGCAGCGGTGGGGGAGGTGTTGGGCACCTTGTCGGTGTTGGTGGCGGTGATCTGGATCCGGTCGATATCCACCTGGAAGACCTGGGCCACCACCTGCGCCACCTTGATGTTCAGGCCCTGGCCCATCTCAGTGCCGCCGTGGTTCAGGTGAATACTGCCATCGGTGTAGATGTGGATCAGCGCCCCTGCCTGGTTGAGGAAGGTGGCGGTGAAGGAGATGCCGAACTTGACCGGGGTCAGCGCCAAGCCTTTTTTCAGGATCGGGCTGCCGGCATTGAAGCGACCGATGGCCGCTCGCCGTTCGGCGTAATCACTGCTGGCTTCAAGCTCGGCGGTCATTTCCTCGAGCATGTTGTGCTCGACGGTCTGGTAATAATGGGTAACGTTGCGCTCGTCCTTGCCGTAATAGTTGGCCTTGCGCACAGCCAGCGGGTCGCGGCCAAGGTATCGGGCGATATGGTCCATCACCTGCTCGATGGCGACCATGCCCTGCGGCCCGCCAAAGCCTCGGTAGGCCGTGTTCGACGCGGTGTTGGTCTTGCAGCGATGCCCGTGGACGGTGGCATCGCCCAGGTAGTAGGCGTTGTCGGAATGGAACATGGCGCGGTCGACGATCGAGCCGGACAGGTCTGGGGAATAGCCACAGTTGCCGGCCAGGTCCAGGTTGATGCCGTGCAGGCGACCCTGGTCGTCGAAGCCCACGTCGTACTCGACGTAGAAGGGGTGTCGCTTGCCGGTCATGGTCATGTCCTCGACCCGCGGCAAGCGCATCTTCGTCGGTTGCCCGGTCAGGCGGGCGATGACGGCGCACAGGCAGGCCGGGCTCGCGGCCTGGGTTTCCTTGCCGCCAAAGCCGCCGCCCATGCGGCGCATGTCCAGCACCACTTTGTTCATGGGCACATCAAGCACTTCGGCCACCAGTTTCTGCACCTCGGTGGGGTTCTGGGTGGAGCAGTAGACGATCATGCCGCCGTCCTCGGTGGGCATCACCGAGGAAATCTGTGTCTCAAGGTAGAAGTGTTCCTGGCCACCGATGTGCAGGGTGCCTTGCAGGCGATGCGGCGCGCTGGCCAGGGCCGCGGCGCTGTCACCGCGCTGGTGGGTGTGGCTGTCGAGCACGAAGTGCCGCTTGCGCAGCGCCTCGACCACATCGAGCACCGGTTCGAGGTCCTCGTATTCGATGATGGCTGCCATGGCGGCGCGGCGTGCGGTGTCCAGGTCACGTGCGGCCACGGCCAGGACCGGCTGGCCAAAGAACTCGACCTTGTCGATGGCCAGCAAGGGGTCGCCTGCCACCACCGGTCCAATGTCCTTGAGCCCGGGAATGTCCTCATGGGTAATCGCGATGCGTACCCCTTCGAAGGCATAGCAGGGCGTGGTGTCGATGCGCAGGATGCGCGCGTGGGCACGGTCTGCGGTGCGTGCGTAGACGTGCAACTGGTTGGGGAATTCCAGTCGGTCATCGATGTACAGCGCTTCGCCGGACACGTGCTTGTCGGCGCTGTCGTGCTTGACGCTGCGCCCGACCCCGGTGGTCAGGTCCTGACGGAACAGGTCGGCCATTTCGGCCTGGCTTTTTGCCACATGATGATTAGACATAAGCGGTCACCCGGGTTTCGATGTGCGGCGTTTGCTGTTCGATGAAGTACTTGCGCAGCAGGTTCTGCGCGGTCAGCAGGCGGTACTGCTGGCTGGCGCGGAAGTCGCTGAGCGGGGTGAAGTCTTCGGCCAATGCCTGGCAGGCGCGCTCCACGCTGGCCTTGTTCCAGGGCTGGCCCAGTAACGCCGCCTCGCAGGCACGGGCGCGCTTGGGGATGGCGGCCATGCCGCCAAAGGCGATGCGTGCCCCGTTGACCACACCGTGCTCGATGCTCAGATTGAAGGCTGCGCACACCGCCGAAATATCATCGTCCAGGCGCTTGGAAACCTTGTAGGCGCGGAACGTCCAGTCGTGCCGGGCGAGGGGTATCAGGATCTTCTCGATGAACTCGCTGTCTTGCCGGGCGGTGATGCGGTAGTCGATGAAATAGGCTTCCAGCGGCATCGTGCGCTGGCGCTCGCCCTGGCGCAGGACCACCTGGGCATCCAGTGCGATCAACAAGGGCGGTGAGTCGCCGATGGGCGAAGCGTTGCCGATGTTGCCGCCCAGGGTGCCCTGGTTGCGGATTTGCAACGAAGCGAAGCGATGCAGCAGCGCGCCGAAGTCCGGGTACTGCGCATTCAACGCCTGGTAGCAGTCGGTCAGTGGGGTGGCAGCACCGATTTCTAGGTGGGTGGCGGTCTGCTCGATCCGCTTGAGCTCGGCCACATGCCCCACGTAGATCATCACCGGCAGGGTCTTGTGCATTTGCGTGACTTCCAGCGCCAGGTCGGTACCACCAGCCAGCAGCCTGGCTTCGGGGTGCGAGCTGTACAGCTCGGCCAGGTCGGCGACGGTCAGCGGGACCAGGCAACGTTTGTCGCCACTGTTCAGCTCGCCGGTCTGCGACGGTGCAATGGCCTTGAGGCGGGCGATGGTCTGCGCTTGCTGGGCATCGAACTGATCGTGGCAGGGCTGCCGGCAGCTCTGCCGGGCCGCGTCCAGGATGGGCCGGTACCCCGTGCAGCGGCACAGGTTGCCCGCCAGTGCTTCCTGGGCCTGATGCTCGTCGGCACCCTGACTGTTCTTTTGCAGGGCGAACAACGACATGACGAAACCTGGCGTGCAGAAACCGCATTGCGATCCATGGCAGTCCGCCATGGCTTGTTGCACGCTGTGCAGCTGGCCTTGGTGCTTGAGGCCTTCGACGCTGATCAGTTGCTTGCCGTGCAGGCTGGACACGAACGTCAGGCAGGAATTGAGGCTGCGATAGCGCAAGGCATCGTTGCCGGCGTCGTCCTGAGTCAGTTCACCGATCACCACGGTGCAGGCGCCACAGTCACCGCTGGCGCAGCCCTCTTTGGTGCCGGGTTTGCCCAACTGTTCGCGCAGGTACTGCAGCACGGTCATGTTCGGGTCCAGGGCGTGCTCGCTGCGCAGCTCCTGGTTGACGAGAAACTGGATCACGGGGATGGCCTCGCAATGGTTTTATTGTTGTTGGGCCGACTCTAAGCAACACCTGTCACGCGGGTCAATGTTTTTCTGACTCAAAGGTCAGGAAATTGCTCGGCGGCCGGCCCACCCTGGTTGATGGTGCTTACACCAAGCATAGATCGCGCCGACCCGGCAGCTGTCCGGGCGGTCAAATAAACCGCGACACACCGCTGCGCTTCCCAGGGGCAAGTAGGCTACAATCCGCCCCCTTGTGCCCCGTTCAGTGATTTGAAGGAAAACCATGACGTTCAAGGCCCCGGACAGCCTCGCCGAGCAGATCGCCGATTACCTGGCCGAGCGCATCATCCGCGGCGAACTGGCGCCTGCAGAGCGTATCCAGGAACAGAAGGTGACCCAGGCGCTCAACGTCAGTCGGGGTTCGGTGCGTGAAGCGCTGCTGATCCTCGAGCGCCGCCACCTGGTGGCGATATTGCCGCGCCGTGGCGCCCACGTCACCGAGCTGGACGAGCGCAGTGTGCGCAGCCTGTGCACGCTCATGAGCGAGTTCTACATCCTGCTGGGCAACGCGGTTGCACAACGCTGGCGCAACGAAGACGAACTGCGCCCGTTTCTGGACATTCAGCAGCGTCTTCAGGTGGCTCACGCCGCGCGTGACATCGAGGCGTTCGTGGCCGAGAGCTTCGAGGTAATGCGTGCCGCCTATCCCTTCGCCGACAATCCGTTCCTCCAGGAAACCGTCGAGAACCTGCAACCCGCCATGAGCCGCGCCTACTACCTGTCCCTGGACCAGCGTCAAGCGAACATGGTCGATTACCTGGGCCTGTTCAGTCACTTGCTCGAGGCGGTGGTGCTGCGCGACTTGCCGCGCATTCGTGAAGTACTCACCGCCTATGGCCAGCGCAGTTGCGAACTGGTACTGGCGGCGCTGGCCCGGCCCTGATCGATGCGCCTCAAATGCATCCGCCTGGCGGGGTTCAAGTCATTCGTCGACCCCACCACCGTCAACTTCCCGAGCAACATGGCGGCGGTCGTGGGCCCCAATGGCTGTGGCAAGTCCAACATCATCGACGCCGTGCGCTGGGTGATGGGCGAAAGTTCGGCAAAGAACCTGCGCGGCGAGTCGATGACCGACGTCATCTTCAACGGCTCCAGCGGCCGCAAGCCAGTCAGCCAGGCCAGCATCGAACTGGTGTTCGACAACAGCGAAACCACGCTCGTGGGCGAGTATGCCGCCTACGCCGAGATCTCGATTCGGCGCAAGGTGACCCGCGACAGCCAGAACAGCTACTACCTCAACGGCACCAAGTGCAGGCGCCGGGACATCACCGATATTTTCCTGGGCACCGGCCTTGGGCCACGCAGCTACTCGATCATCGAACAGGGCATGATCTCCAAGCTGATCGAAGCCAAGCCCGAGGAACTGCGTAATTTCATCGAGGAAGCGGCCGGTATCTCCAAATACAAGGAGCGTCGCCGCGAAACCGAAAACCGCATCCGCCGCACCCAGGAGAACCTGGCGCGCCTGACCGACCTTCGCGAGGAGCTGGAACGCCAGCTCGAACGCCTGCACCGCCAGGCCCAGGCGGCCGAGAAGTACCGTGAATACAAGGCGCAGGAACGCCAGCTCAAGGCACGCCTGGCGGCGCTGCGCTGGCGCGAGCTGGATGAACGGGTTCGTCAGCGCCAGTCGGTGATCGGTAACCAGGATGTGTCCTTCGAGGCACTGGTGGCCGAGCAGCGCAATGCCGATGCCAGTATCGAGCGGCTGCGTGACGGTCATCATGAGCTGTCCGAGCGCTTCAACCAGGTGCAGGCCCGGTTCTACTCGGTGGCCGGCGACATCGCCCGGGTCGAGCAGAGCATTCAGCACGGCCAACAACGCCTGCGCCAGTTGCAGGACGATTTCAAGGAAGCCGAGCGCACGCGCCAGGAAACCGAATCGCACCTGGGGCATGACCGTACGCTGCTGGCAACCCTGGGCGAAGAACTGGCCATGCTTGAGCCCGAGCAGGCGCTGACCCTGGAGGCTGCCGAAGAAAGCGCTGCCGTGCTGGAAGAGGCCGAGTCAGGCATGCACGGGTGGCAGGAGCAATGGGACACCTTCAACAGTCGCTCGGCTGAACCGCGTCGCCAGGCCGAGGTGCAGCAGGCGCGCTTGCAGCAGTTGGAAAGCGGCCTGGAGCGACTGGCCGAGCGTCAGCGCAAACTCACCGACGAGCAGGCGCAGTTGGGCGAAGACCCGCAAGACGCAGCCATGCTGGAGCAGGTTGAACAGTTGGCCAGCAGCGAGTTGTCGCTCGAAGCACTGCAACAGGAGGAAGAGGAGGTTATCGAGCGCCTGGAAACGGTGCGCCAGGCGCTGCAGGAGGCTGGGCTGGCTCAGCAGCAGGCCCAGGGCGATATGCAACGCCTGGGCGGGCGCCTGGCATCGCTGGAAGCCCTGCAACAGGCAGCCCTGGACCCAGGTGCTGGTGTGGGCGAGTGGTTGCAGGGGCAGGGGTTGGCAGACTGCCCCCGCCTGGCACAAGCGCTGCGCGTGGAGCCCGGGTGGGAGCTTGCGGTGGAAACCGTGCTGGGCGCCGATTTGCAAGCGGTGCTGGTGGACGACTTTGCACCGTTGGATCTGGCAGGCTTGCAGCAGGGCGATGTAAGCCTGCTGCTCGCGGCTTGCGCCAGCCAGGCAGCGACTTCCGGCAGCCTGCTAGACAGGGTGCAGGGTCCTGTTGACCTGGCGCCATGGCTGGGCCAGGTCAGGCCCGTGGAGGACCTGGCCGAGGCCCTGGCCTTGCGTGCCGGGTTGGGCGAAGGGCAGAGCCTGGTCAGCCGCGATGGCTACTGGGTCTCTCGAAACAGCCTGCGTGTGCGCCGCGGGGGTAGCGGTGAGAGCGGCGTGCTGGCGCGCGGTCAGGAAATCGAACGGCTCGAGCACAGTCAGCGCGAGCAGCACATCGCCTTGCAGCAGCTTGAACAGCAGTTGCAGACTTTGCGTGAACAGCAGCAGCACCTGGAAGCGCAGCGCGAGCAGGTACGCCGTCGCGCCCAGGAAGAAAACCGCTTGCAGGCCGAGCTCAAGGCCAGCTTGTCAGCCAACCGTGCCCGCGCCGAACAGGTCGCGCTGCGCCGCCGCCGTCTGGAAGAGGAGCTGGCGGAGCTCGACGAGCAGCGCGCCCTTGAGCATGAGCAGCTGGGCGAAGCCCGCTTGCTGTTGCAGGATGCCCTCGAACTTATGGCCCAGGACACCGACCAGCGCGAAGTGCTGCTGGCCCAGCGCGACCGGCTGCGTGAGGGCCTGGACCGTATTCGCCAGGAAGCCAGGCAGCACAAGGATCATGCCCACCAACTGGCGGTGCGCCTGGGGTCGTTGCGCGCCCAGCATGACTCCACGCGTCAGGCTCTGGAACGCCTGGAACTGCAGGCGGCCCGTCTGAGCGAGCGACAGGAGCAGTTGAGCCTGAACCTGGAGGAGGGGGAGGCGCCGTTGGAGGAACTGCGGCTCAAGCTCGAAGAGCTGCTGGAACGGCGCATGGGTGTCGACGAAGAAATGCGCCAGGCACGCTTGCAGATGGACGAGGCCGACCGCGAACTGCGCGATGCCGAAAAGCGCCGCACCCAGGCCGAGCAGCAGGCCCAGTTGCTGCGCGGTCAACTTGAACAACTGCGTCTGGAATGTCAGGGCCTGGAAGTGCGGCGTACCACGTTGCAGGAGCAGTTGCTTGCCGACGGTTACGACTTGCAGGGTGTTCTCGCCACGGTCGAGCCCGACGTTACCGAGGCCGGCACCGAGCAGGCGTTGGAGCAACTGGAGGCCCGTATCCAGCGGCTGGGCGCGATCAACCTGGCCGCCATCGAGGAATACGAACAGCAGTCCGAGCGCAAGCGCTACCTCGATGCCCAGGATGCTGACCTGGTCGAAGCGTTGGACACACTCGAAAATGTCATTCGCAAGATCGACAAGGAAACCCGCCACCGCTTCAAAGATACCTTTGATCAGATAAATGCCGGGTTGCAGGCACTTTTCCCAAAAGTTTTCGGCGGTGGCAGCGCTTATCTGGAACTGACGGGCGAAGATCTACTCGATACAGGGGTGACGATCATGGCGCGACCACCGGGCAAGAAGAACAGCACCATTCATCTGCTGTCCGGTGGCGAAAAAGCACTGACCGCCTTGGCGCTGGTGTTTGCCATCTTCAAGTTGAACCCCGCACCGTTCTGCATGCTCGATGAAGTCGACGCACCGCTGGACGATGCCAACGTCGGGCGGTATGCCCGGCTGGTGAAGGAAATGAGTGAGAGCGTGCAGTTCATCTACATCACGCACAACAAGATCGCCATGGAAATGGCCGACCAGTTGATGGGTGTCACGATGCACGAGCCAGGCTGTTCGCGCCTGGTGGCCGTGGACGTGGAGGCGGCAATGGCGATGGTCGATGCGTGAAACCTGTAGTCAAACGGCACAATCTTCATTGAAATGCCCCTGTCATGTGAGACAGACGGTGTAAAGTTGTCTTTGGTCGTGCTAGCTTTATGTCACTCGTTTTCTGCGTGGGTAAAACGCCTGTCAGAACATAGGCTTGGCGCCACGTGTTAAAGGCCTTTGAAGCCTTTGTTTTCAGCATATTTATTAGAGGCACGGGATTACATGGAAATCGGTCTGCGCGAGTGGCTGATCCTTATCGGCATCATTGTCATTGCCGGCATTCTTTTCGACGGCTGGCGCCGTATGCGCGGCGGCAAGGGCAAGTTGAAATTCCGTCTGGACCGCAGTTATGCCAATGCGGCGGACGATGAAGGCGGTGGCGCCGAAGTACTTGGCCCACCCCGCGTGCTCGACACCCACAGGGAGCCTGAGCTGGACGAAAGTGATCTGCCGTCGCTCAGTGCCTCGGATCGCGACCGTGAGCGTGAGCCCAAGCCCGCCAAGGTCAGCAAGTGGCCAAAACGCCCGACGGCTGCAGAAGCGCCACGCGTTGACGCAGGCTTCAGCGCGCCTTCCCGCGAAGCGGATATCGTGATCGACGAGGAAGACGACTTCGCCGCGGACAATGGCCGTAGCCCATCCCCAGCAACGGCCAACAACAGCGTCAAGGAGCTGCCACCGGCCGAGGAAGTGCTGGTGATCAGCGTCATTTCCCGGGACGAGGGCGGGTTCAAAGGCCCGGCGTTGCTGCAGAACATTCTGGAGAGCGGCCTGCGGTTCGGCGAGATGGACATCTTCCACCGTCACGAGAGCATGGCCGGTCACGGCGAAGTGCTGTTCTCCATGGCCAATGCCGTCAAGCCGGGCATCTTCGACCTGGATGACATCGACCATTTCAGCACGCGTGCGGTGAGCTTCTTCCTCGGCCTGCCAGGCCCACGCCATCCGAAGCAGGCCTTCGACGTGATGGTGGCGGCCGCTCGCAAGCTGGCCCATGAGCTCAACGGTGAACTCAAGGATGATCAGCGCAGCGTGTTGACGGCGCAGACCATCGAGCACTACCGCCAGCGCATCGTGGAATTCGAGCGCCGCGCCCTGACCCAGAAGCGCTGATAAATCCAGACGAAGAGCAGCCTCGGGGCGTGCTGGTCGGCCCAGGCCTCTTGCTCATCGAATCGGCTTTCGGCAAGCGAGCCCGCTTCACAGGTTCACCACAGTCTTTCGAGTCTGTGTCGAACCTGTGAAGCGGGCTCGCTGCCTAAGGCAGAAGGCGATGACCAGACTTGGCCCTCCAGACGCTGCCAGGCTGCTCTTTCGTTTTGCAAGAGAAGCTGAAAAATGACCGCTGAAACCCGCATCCACGAACTGCGTGCCGAACTCGACCAGCACAACTACCGCTACTATGTGCTGGACGAACCCAGCGTGCCCGACGCCGAGTACGACCGGCTGTTCAACGAACTCAAGGCGCTGGAGGCCGAGCACCCCCACTTGGTCACGCCCGATTCGCCCACCCAGCGGGTAGGTGGTGCGGCCCTTGCTGCATTCAGCCAGGTTCGTCATGAGGTTCCCATGCTCAGCCTGGGCAATGCCTTCGAAGAAGCCGACCTGCGCGAGTTCGGTCGCCGCGTGACGGAGGGGCTGGACCAGCCAGACGCGGTGGATTTCAGCTGCGAGCCCAAGCTCGATGGCCTGGCGGTCAGCCTGCTCTACCGTGACGGTCATCTGGTGCAGGGTGCCACGCGAGGCGACGGCACCACCGGCGAGGACATCAGCGCCAACGTGCGCACCGTGCGCAACATTCCCTTGAAGCTGCACGGCCAAGGCTGGCCTGCGGTGCTGGAAGTGCGGGGCGAGGTGTTCATGAGCAAGGCCGGCTTCGACCGGCTCAATGCGTCCCAGGCCGACATTGGCGGCAAGACGTTCGCCAACCCGCGCAATGCTGCGGCAGGCAGCCTGCGTCAGCTGGACTCCAAGATCACTGCCAGTCGCCCGCTGGAATTCTGCTGCTACGGTGTCGGTCAGGTGTCCGCGCCTGTGGCCGACAGCCATATCGCCACGCTGGAGCAACTCAAGGCATGGGGATTGCCGATCAGTCGTGAGCTCAAGCACGCGGCCGGCATCGAGCAATGCCTGGACTATTACCGCGACATCGGTGAACGGCGTAACAGCCTGCCTTACGAGATCGACGGCGTGGTGTTCAAGGTCAACAGCCTGGCCGCACAACGTGAGCTGGGTTTCCGTGCCCGGGAGCCGCGCTGGGCCATCGCCCATAAGTTCCCGGCGATGGAGGAGCTCACCGAGGTGCTGGACGTGGAGTTCCAGGTGGGGCGCACGGGCGCGGTTACCCCGGTCGCCCGTCTGAAGCCGGTAAAGGTCGCCGGTGTCACGGTGTCCAATGCCACGTTGCACAACATGGACGAAATCGCACGCCTGGGCCTGCGCATCGGCGATACGGTCATCATCCGCCGCGCAGGTGATGTGATTCCGCAGGTGATGCAGGTGGTGCTGGAGCGTCGCCCGGAAGGGGCGCGTGAAGTGCAGGTGCCCAGCCAATGCCCTGTGTGCGGCTCCCACGTGGAGCGCACCCAGCTGGTCAAGCGCAGCAAGGGCAGGGAAGTGACCAGCGAAGGGGCCGTGTACCGCTGCGTCGGCCGCCTGGCCTGTGGGGCGCAGCTCAAGCAGGCGATCATTCACTATGTGTCGCGCCGGGCGATGGATATCGACGGGCTGGGTGAGAAAAGCGTGGAGCAGTTGGTGGACGAGGGCCTGATTGCCTCACCAGCCGACCTTTACACGCTCGCGTTCGACCAAATCGTAGGCCTCGAGGGTTTTGCCGAAGTGTCGAGCCGCAAGCTGCTCGAAGCCATCGCCGCCAGCAAGCAGCCGACCCTTGCCCGCTTCATCTATGCCCTGGGCATTCCCGATGTCGGTGAAGAAACCGCCAAGGTGCTGGCCCGCTCACTGGGCAGCCTGTCACGCGTGCAACAGGCATTGCCGCAGGTGCTCACCTACCTGCCGGACATCGGCCTGGAAGTGGCCCATGAGATTCACAACTTCTTTGAAGACGAACACAACCAGAAGGTCATCCGCCAGTTGCTGGACAGCGGCATGCAGTTGCAGGACGAAGGCGAGCTGGCAGCCGAATTCGCCGCCAGTACCACCCTGGCCGACCTGCTCGCCAAGCTCGACATCCCCTCGGTAGGGCCGACTGGCGCGCAGAAGCTGGTGGCGCGCCTGGACAGCCTGGACAAGATCATCGCCGCGGATGGCATCGACCTGCGCCAGGCGCTCAATACGCGCCAGGCAGAGGCTGTACGCGCGTTCTTCAGGGATGAAGCCAACCAGCAACTGGCCCACGCCATCGAAGCGCAGTTGCTGGCCTTCGGCATGCACTGGCGTAGCGAGAAGAAGGTGGCCGAGGGGCTGCCTCTGGCGGGCCAGACCTGGGTGCTCACCGGCTCCCTGGAACGCATGAGCCGCGACATCGCCAAGGAAAAGCTCGAAGGCCTGGGTGCGAAAGTGGCGGGGTCGGTTTCTGGCAAGACCCACTGCGTGGTGGCAGGGCCGGGTGCCGGGTCGAAGCTGGCCAAGGCCAGCGAGCTGGGCGTGAAGGTGCTCGATGAAGAGGCGTTCGTGGCGTTTCTTGCCCAGCAGGGCATCGAGGTCTGATCACCCTGGGGCTGTGCTGACCCGTTGCGTGAGTGCCGGCACTTGTCCATCTTGGCGGCCGGGGCCGCTGGCGGGTTAGGGTGTTTGACCGTGTGGCGCGCGCTAGCCAGACAAGTCATTGAGAAATGATGACTTTTTCTGCCGCAGAGGTTGTATCTGGGCTCAGGACCGGTACAATGGCGCCACTCGCTGTTCAGCGAGACATGTAGTGGTGGCCCTGTCGGTCCTCCCGCATTGATTACCCGTTAACCTGGTCAGGCCCGGAAGGGAGCAGCCATAGCGGGAACATCGAGTGCCGGGGTGTGGCTGGCGGGGCCGCCTCCATTTCAGGCCCTGAATTCTACAAGGCCAAGCGCTCAGTCACCTAAACTGTGCCGTTTTTTCGTAAGTGCCCGCACTGCGAACACTGGTTATAACGCTGCGCACACTACCGCATACGCAGCATCAGGCGCTGGGGTTACTGTGATTTTGCCAACGTGCACTTCTGCAGATGGGCCTGGCCCACGCTTTCAGGCACAACCTCCAACTTCGCACCGCCTACGAAAACGCCAACTTTGATCGATTGGCGGATGTAGTAATTCTTCCCGCCCACCGCCATCAAATCGATGACATTGTCACTGAATTCGGACTCAGTGCCGATCTTGTGCGGGCCAGGGGTAACCAGGCGGTAGAAGTAGACCCGGTTTGCAGTTTGTCCCACGATCTTGCCATCGACAGTGACGATTTTCTTCAGGGCTTTACCGACGAAGTTGTCACGGTAGATATAGAGGCCGGCCTGGTCGGCGGGCGGTGCTGCAAAAGTCTTTAGCGCGGCGTCTGCTTCGGGGCTCTCCATGGGTACGGAGGCGCAGCCCGTTAAGATAGCCAGACTGATGACAGTAGCGAACAGCTTGATGCGAGACAGCATCGAGATTTCCTTGTCGATAATGAATGTTGAATGATCAGCGCTTCGCTCCATCATTAATATCATTATGCCATGCTGCCTCGCGGTGCATCGAGACGTGAGTACAAACGCCTTGAGCGTTGCACTCATGGGCATGCAGGTGAATCCGATTCTGGATGTCGTTAGCCCTATTCAGTGCCTAGGTTTACCTGCCGAAGGGGTCGCCCTTTTCAAACGGCGCACTACATTCGGATGTGCTGATCGTGCTGAGGCCACTGCCATCAACCGGCGAAACCGCGGGCAGGCCAGGTGATCGGCCGCAGGGCACTCAGCCGCATGGCGTAAGCCCTTGCTCATGGCCTGCAATGTCTTGATCTGGCTGTCGAGCTCATCGGCCTTGGCCAGCAGCTGCGCCCGGTCGACCTTCAGGTCCACCAGCAGGGTGCTGATCTCGTCCAGCGAAAAACCGGCGGCCTGGCCCAGCGCTATCAATGCGAGCCTTTCAGCCACGTCGGCCGAGAACTGCCGGCGTTGGCCTGGCTCGCCACGCGCCGTGAGCAGGCCTTTCTTCTGGTAGTAACGCAGCGTGGAAGACGGCACGCCCGTGCGTCTCGCCACATCGGCAATGTCCATGTACAAGCCCTTGACTTGAAGTTGACTTCAACTTGCATGCTGCCCGGCGTATTCAACAACGTCAAATGAGAGGAAGCGTCATGGTCAACAGCGAACAGTGGATTGCAGCAATGGGCATCGGCGTTGGCGCCACACTGGTCATGGACGGCTGGTCTGCGGTCTCCAGGCGCCTGGGCGCCACCACGCTCGATTACGCCTTGGTAGGTCGCTGGGCCGGGCATGCACTGCAAGGGCACTGGCGCCATCAGGCGATCCGGCAGGCCCCGCCCATCAAGCACGAGCGGGTGTGGGGCTGGGCGCTGCACTACGCCATTGGCGTGGCGTTCGCGATGCTGCTGGTCACTACGGCGGGCGTCGCGTGGCTGAGCGCGCCGACCCTGTGGCCGGCATTGGCCGTGGGCGCAGGTACGGTATTGGCGCCCATGTGCCTGATGCAGCCTGCCATGGGCATGGGTTTTTTTGCTTCACGCACGCCCAGCCCCTGGCGTGCGCGCTTCAAGAGCTTGGTGAACCACATGGTATTCGGTATCGGGTTGTACGTGACGGCCTTGGCGCTATAGGGGTCAGGTGCCCGTCCCGGTGGGTGGGGGCTCTTCGGTGCTGCCGTAGCGTTGCAGCAAGCGCTCCATCTCCCCACTCTGCTTGATGCGCACCAATGCGCGCAGCAGCGCTTGGGCGGGGATGTCAGGGTCGTTGCGGACCAGGCAGCCCAGGTCCTGCTCGTCCAGCACCGCCAGTGGCTGCAATTGCGCATGGCGCTGGTGGTTGAACCACCGCAGTGACAGTTGGTTGCTGACGGCATACCGGTACCGTCCCGCTTGCAACTTCTGCAAGGCCAGCTCCTGGCTGCGGCTGTCTTCCCGGTAAAGCCGGTGTGCCGCCAGCAAGGGTTCAAGCGTGGTGTAGGTGTAGCCCAGAACGGTGCCGATGGGCTGGGGTGACAGCCGTTGTGGCGAAATCGGGCCGCCTTCGCCCAGGCGGCCTACCAGCACATCGCGCTGGTGAATCAGCGGCACGCTCCAGATGAAGTCCTTCGGCCGCGCCATCAACCACTGGTCGCTGACGTAGCAACGTACATCGATATCACCCTGGTTCATCGCCTCCTCGAGGCGCATTCGAGCCATCACATGATATTCGGGTCGGGCACCGGCTTGTTTGGCAGCTGCCTCCATGACATCGAACAGCAGGCCTTCGACCGGCTGGCCGTTCTCGATGCGAATCAGCGGCATGCTCCAGCTCTCGGCCACCGAAAAGCGCAGTACCGGCTGTTCAGCCAGGCTGTGAGCCGACCAGAAAAGAAACAAAGCCAGCAGGGTCCGCACCGCATGTTCTCCATGATCCGCTGTCCATCGTCGCGCACGGCCAGTCAGGCAGTGCAATTTTGCCCCCGCTCCGCTAGCATTAGCGATCTTCCGCTCGATCAGGCTACGATGGTTTTTCGATGAGTTATCAGGTTCTTGCACGTAAATGGCGTCCGCGCTCGTTTCGCGAAATGGTCGGCCAGGCCCATGTGCTCAAGGCCTTGATCAACGCGCTGGACAACCAGCGCCTGCACCATGCCTACCTGTTCACCGGCACGCGCGGTGTAGGCAAGACTACCATCGCGCGCATCATCGCCAAATGCCTGAACTGCGAAACCGGTATCACCTCCACGCCCTGCGGGACCTGCTCGGTCTGCCGCGAAATCGATGAAGGGCGTTTCGTCGACCTGATCGAGATCGACGCCGCCAGCCGCACCAAGGTCGAGGATACCCGCGAGCTGCTGGACAATGTCCAGTACGCGCCGAGCCGTGGGCGCTTCAAGGTCTACCTGATCGACGAAGTGCACATGCTCTCGACCCACTCCTTCAACGCGTTGCTCAAGACGCTGGAAGAGCCACCGCCCTACGTCAAGTTCATCCTGGCCACCACCGACCCGCAGAAACTGCCGGCTACCATCCTTTCGCGCTGCCTTCAGTTCTCGTTGAAGAACATGAGCCCGGAGCGGGTGGTCGAGCACCTGAGCCACGTGCTCGAGGCCGAAAACGTGCCGTTCGAGGCCGATGCGCTGTGGTTGCTCGGCCGCGCGGCCGACGGCTCGATGCGCGATGCCATGAGCTTGACCGACCAGGCCATCGCCTTCGGTGAAGGCAAGGTGCTGGCCGCCGATGTGCGCGCCATGCTCGGCAGCCTGGACCATGGCCAGGTGTACGGGGTGCTGCAGGCATTGCTCGAAGGGGATGCACGCGCCCTGCTCGAAGCCGTGCGCAACCTGGCCGAGCAGGGCCCGGACTGGGCCGGGGTGCTGGCCGAAATGCTCAACGTGCTGCACCGTGTGGCCATTGCCCAGGCCTTGCCCGAGGCCGTGGACAACGGCCAGGGTGACCGGGAGCGCGTGCTCGCCCTGGCCGCTGCATTGCCGGCCGAGGACGTGCAGTTCTATTACCAGATGGGCCTGATAGGGCGGCGCGACTTGCCTTTGGCGCCCGACCCGCGTGGTGGTTTCGAGATGGTACTGCTGCGCATGCTGGCGTTCCGCCCGGCCGATGCCGATGGAGCCCCGAGGCCGGTGCTAAAGCCAGTGGGGATCAGCCAGGCCACAGCTGATTCCGTCGAACCGGTGGCGCCCCCGGCAGCGGTTGCCCAACCGGTAAGCGAGCCGGCTGCGTCGGCGCCGTCAACGCCTGCGCCTGTGATCGAGGTGCCTGCGCCGGCAACGGCAGACCATGAACCCGAAGCTGAGCGTGACCGCGAACTCGAGGCGGAGATTACGGCCATCTCGGTGCCTGAGCCAGTCGCGCCGGTAATCGATCTGCCGTGGGAAGCGCCTGCCGCACCGGCCATGCAGGAGCCCCAGCCGGCTCCAGCCCCCGTTGCTGCAAACCCTGCTCCTGCCCAACAGGCCGCTGCAACCCACGATGATGTACCTCCGTTCGATCCGGGTGCGTATGCATCGGTGGGCATGGACCGCGACGACGAGCCGCCGCTCGACGAAGACTACTACGCTGGCGAAAGCGATCCGGTGGGCTTCAGCTACCTCGACGAGCTGGCCGAACACGTCCAGGAGCAGCCCCAGGCGGCCGCCGAGCCGCTGCCTGCTGCCAAGCCGGCGACCGGGCTGGCCTTGCAATGGCTGGAATTGTTCCCGCAGTTGCCTGTCTCTGGTATGACGGGCAACATCGCGGCCAACTGCACGTTGATCGCCGCCGACGGTGATGACTGGCTCCTGCACCTGGACCCGGGCCAAGGCGCGTTGTTCAACGCCACCCAGCAAAGACGCCTGAGCGAGGCGCTCAACCAGCACCTGGGGCGTACTTTGAACCTGCGCATCGAGCTGATCCGGCCCGAACAGGAAACGCCAGCTCAGGCGGCAGCCCGCAAGCGCCTGGAGCGCCAGCATGAAGCCGAGGCGTCGATCGAGCACGACCCGCTGATCCAGCAGATGATCAAGCTGTTTGGCGCCAAGGTGCGGCACGATACTATTGAGCCTGTAGAGGCCCTGGCCAGTCAGGGCCAATAACGAATAACCATGCGGCCAGCCCCGTGCCCGGCCGCATCACATGACCCAATCGAGGTATTCCCCATGATGAAAGGTGGCATGGCCGGCCTGATGAAGCAGGCCCAGCAGATGCAGGAAAAGATGCAGAAAATGCAGGAAGAGCTGGCCAACGCAGAAGTCACCGGCCAGTCCGGCGGTGGTCTGGTCAGCGTGGTGATGACCGGTCGCCACGACGTCAAGCGCGTGAGCATCGACCAGAGCCTGATGTCGACCGAAGAAGACGACAAGGAAGTGCTCGAAGACCTGATCGCTGCAGCCCTGAACGATGCCGTGCGCAAGATCGAACAGAGCAGCCAGGAAAAGATGGGCGGCATGACGGCTGGCATGCAATTGCCGCCAGGCTTCAAGATGCCGTTCTGAGCCCCTGCGCGCCCACGAACCGTCGCTGGTAACAGCGGCGGTTTTTTTATGGCCGCCGTGCCGATTTGACGCCACACCCCATGGTGGGTATAAACCGCCTCTTAATGACTTGTCAGGCGTTTCCCATGAGCTTCAGTCCTCTCATCCGCCAGCTGATCGACGGCTTGCGCATCTTGCCCGGCGTTGGCCAGAAAACGGCACAGCGCATGGCCCTGCAATTGTTGGAGCGTGACCGCAGCGGGGGGCTGCGGCTCGCCCAGGCGCTGACTCAGGCCATGGAAGGGGTAGGACATTGCCGCCAATGCCGCACCCTGACCGAACAGGACCTGTGCCCGCAGTGCGCCGACCCACGGCGTGACGACACGCAACTGTGCGTGGTCGAGGGCCCGACGGATGTCTATGCCGTCGAGCAGGCCGGGTATCGCGGCCGCTACTTTGTGCTCAAGGGGCATCTGTCGCCGCTCGACGGACTGGGCCCGGAGGCGATCGGCATTCCACAGTTGATGGCACGCATCCAGGAGCAGGGCACCTTCACCGAAGTCATTCTTGCCACCAACCCCACGGTGGAAGGTGAAGCCACGGCGCACTACATTGCGCAGTTGCTGGCTGAGAAGGGTCTGGTCGCCTCGCGTATCGCCCATGGCGTGCCCCTGGGCGGCGAGCTGGAGTTGGTAGATGGCGGCACGCTGGCCCATGCCTTTGCAGGGCGTCGCCCTATCTCGCTCTGAGGCAGTGATGGAGTACGACCTGCGGTGCAGTGACCCCGGGATTTCCGCCGCGAAGCTGATCCTGGTGTCGCCGCACCCTATCGCCGCCCAGGCGTCACCCCTCAACGCTCGCTGAGGGAAAACTCGGTCAGGCAGAAGGTCGGTACGCCCGCCGCTTGCAAACGGCGCGAGCCGTCCAGCTCGGGCAGGTCGATGATGGCTGCCGCCTCGAACACCTGCGCACCCGTACGGCGCACCAGGTTGGCGGCGGCCAGAAGCGTACCGCCGGTGGCGATCAGGTCGTCGAAGATCAGTACCGAGTCGCCCTCGCACAGGCTGTCGGCGTGCACTTCAAGGAAGGCTTCACCGTACTCGGTCTGGTACCCCTCGCTGAGCACGTCAGCGGGCAGCTTGCCTTGCTTGCGGAACAGGATCAGGGGCTTGTTCAGCTGATGGGCGATGATCGAACCGATCAGAAAACCACGCGCGTCCATGGCGCCGATGTGGCTGAATTCGGCCTCCACATAACGCTCGATGAACTGATCGGCCACATAGCGCAGCCCGCGCGGCGACTGGAACAGTGGGGTGATGTCGCGGAAGATCACACCCGGCTTGGGAAAGTCCACTACCGGGCGGATCAGGGCTTTGAGGTCGAAGGCGTCGCTGTGCATTGTTGCAGGTATCCTGGGAAAACGAACGGCCCAGTATACCTGCTAAAGCCGCCCTCAGGCCTCCATTGCGCCACCGGCCAGCGCGCAAAGCTGGATCGGGTCGAGGATATGCACCTCCTTGCCTTCGGCGCGCAGCAGACCATTCTGCTGGAAGCGGGTGAACACGCGCGACACGGTTTCCACCGCCAGCCCCAGGTAGTTGCCCATCTCGTTGCGCGACATGCTCAGGCGGAACTGGTTGGCCGAATAGCCACGGGCGCGGAAGCGCGCCGACAGGTTGACCAGGAACGTCGCGATGCGCTCATCGGCGGTTTTCTTCGAGAGCAGCAGCATCATCTGCTGATCGTCGCGAATTTCGCGGCTCATCACGCGCATCAACTGGCGACGCAGCTGCGGCAATTGCACCGACAGTTCATCCAGGCGCTCGAACGGAATTTCGCAGACCGACGTGGTTTCCTGGGCCTGGGCCGACACCGGGTAGGCCTCGGTGTCCATGCCGGAGAGGCCCACCAGTTCGCTGGGCAGGTGGAAACCGGTGATCTGCTCTTCACCGCTGTCGCTCAGGCTGAACGTCTTCAGAGCGCCGGAGCGTACGGCATAGACCGAGCCAAAATTATCCCCCTGGCGGAACAGGAACTCGCCTTTCTTGAGAGGGCGACCTCGCTTGACGATTTCGTCCAGTGCGTCCATGTCTTCCAGGTTGAGTGAAAGGGGCAGGCACAGGGGGGCCAGGCTGCAATCCTTGCAATGGGCCTGGCTGTGTGGGCGCAGTTTGACTGGCTCGGACATTTGACTCGATCCTTGTGGGAAAGCACACATAAGTCGTAAGGGTAACCCACGACATAGGGTGTAGGCCAGTGGCCGCGACCAGTAGGCTGGCTTGCCACGCCCGGCTGCGCATCACCCGATGGCCTGTGTGCCAGCAGCCGCATGGCCAGGACGCATGGAGTGCGGCCAAATGCCTCGCTCAGATCACACGGGAGAACCGTTGGCGATTGTGCAGGGCCAGGTAGGCATCGAAGACCATGCACACCGAACGGGCCAGCAGTCGCCCGGCCGGTAGAATCCGAATGCCCTTGTCGTCCAGGCGAATCAGGCCATCGCGCTGCAAGGTCAAGAGCTCCGGCCACAGGTCATTGAAATAGCCACGAAAATCGATGGCGAATGCCTGTTCGATCGACTCGAAGTCCAGCTCGAAATGGCAGATCAGCTGTTGGATGACCGCCCGGCGCAGACGGTCGTCGGGGGTGCACAGCAGGCCGCGCTGGGTGGCGAGCTGGGCGTTGGAGAGGCTGTCCTGGTAGGTGGTGAGGTCGCTGCTGTTCTGGCAGTACAAATCGCCGATTTGGCTGATCGCCGACACGCCCAGGCCGATCAGGTCGCAGTGCCCATGAGTGGTATAGCCCTGGAAGTTACGCTGGAGCGTGCCTTCCTCCTGGGCAATGGCCAGTTCGTCATCGGGCAAGGCAAAGTGGTCCATGCCGATGTAGCGGTAGCCGGCAGCGGTCAGTTGCTCGATGGTGGCGTGCAACATGTCCAGTTTGGCCGCTGCACTGGGCAGCTCCCCGGCTTCGATGCGCCGTTGCGGCATGAACCGTTCGGGCAGGTGGGCGTAGTTGAAGACTGACAGGCGATCGGGCTGCAGGCGGATCACTTCTTCAACGGTGCGTGCGAACCCTTCGGGCGTCTGGCGCGGCAGCCCGTAGATCAGGTCCAGGTTCACCGAGCGAAACTGCAGGGTGCGAGCCGCCTCGATCAAGGTGCGCGTCTGCTCCAGGCTCTGCAGACGGTTGACGGCACGCTGCACGGCCGGGTCCAGGTCCTGCACGCCGAGGCTGACGCGGTTGAAGCCCAGCTCACGCAGCAGGCCCATGGTCGACCAGTCCGCCTCGCGCGGGTCGATTTCGATGCCGTAATCGCCCGAATCGTCATCGAGCAGGCTGAAGTGCTGGCGCAGCGTGGCCATCAGCTGACGCAGCTCTACATGGCTCAGGAAGGTCGGGGTGCCGCCGCCGAAGTGCAGCTGCTCCACACGTTGCCTGCTGTCCATGTGGCAGGCCACCAGCTGGATTTCCTGTTCCAGGCGTTGCAGGTAGGGGGCAGCGCGTGCCCGGTCCTTGGTGATGACCTTGTTGCATGCGCAGTAGTAGCAGATGTTGGCGCAGAACGGCACATGCACGTACAGCGACAGCGGGCGCACGGCCCGCCGGCTTTCGCGCAGGGCGTGCAGCAGGTCGAACGAGCCCACTTCGCTGTGCAGTTGCACGGCGGTTGGGTAGGAGGTGTAGCGTGGCCCGGCCAGATCGTAGCGGCGGATCAGGTCGGTGTCCCAACGTAGGTCGTCGAGCATGAGGGCGGTCCCCGGAAAGAGCAGCAATGTTCCGGAGTCTAGGGATGTCTGTAGGAATCTGTGTTGATTTGTATCAAGCGCTAAACGGCCTGAGGGCGCTAGGTCTAGCTCAAGCGATGCGCGGTGGGTACGGCCGGTTACTGGCCATAAGCCATACGCTGCGCCGCCTGGCTCGCCTCAGTGGCCCATCAGCCAGTGTTGATGAGGGCCGGGCAGTGTCCATACGCCGAACAGCACCACGAGCATGCCGCCGGCCACCCGCACGCTGCGTTGTCTCAACAACCTGTTTACCCGCTCGGCCGCCAACCCGGTGGCCAGCAGCACGGGCCAGGTCCCGAGCCCGAATGCCGCCATCAGGGCGGCACTGTGCAATGCATTGCCTTGGCTGGCGGCCCACAGCAAGGTGCTGTACACCAATCCGCACGGCAGCCAGCCCCACAAGGCGCCCAGCAGCAGTGCCCGAGGCAGGCTCGAGACCGGAAGCAGGCGTGACGCCACCGGCTGGATGTGCCGCCACAGCCCGCGACCCATGGCTTCGATGCGGGTCAGTCCGCTCCACCAACCGGCCAGGTACAGGCCCATGGCGATCAGCAGCAAGGCGGCCATGATGCGCAAAACAAGCACGGCAGGGCTGTTGGCCACCGCCCAGCCCGCCATGCCGAGCATCAGGCCCGCGGCCGTGTAGCTGAGCACACGCCCGACGTTGTAAGCCACCAGCAGCCGCAATCGACGGCCGCGCTGCGCCGGGGGTATGGCCAGAGTCAGGGCGCCCATCAGGCCGCCGCACATGCCCATGCAGTGACCGCCTCCGAGCAGGCCGAGCACCAGCGCCGAGCCCAGTAGGGGTAGCAAGTCAGCCACGAGCCGGGGGCTCGGAAGGGTTATCAGGCGTTTGTTCGGGCGTGACGGCGGCTTGGTGACGGGGATCCTGATCGTCGAAGAGAATGCTGTGAGCGGGGCTTTCCAGGTCGTCGTACTGGCCGCTGTCCACCGCCCAGAAGAAGATGTAGACGGCCACGCCGACCAGCAGCAGCGCTGCGGGAATCATCACATAGAGGGCGGGCATGGCAGGTTCCTCGCAAGGGTAGGTGCTGACGGGGCCAGGGCAGGCGCCGCAGCAGGCATTCGGGTCAGGCGCAGGGCGTTGAGCACTACCACCAGTGAACTGACCGACATGCCGACCGCTGCCCACACCGGGGTGATCCAGCCAAGGGCCGCGAACGGCAACATGAGGCCATTGTACAGGCTGGCCCACAGCAGGTTCTCGATGATGATGCGCCGCGTGCGCCGCGCCAGCGAGGCCGTCTGCACCAGCGCCTGAAGCCGGTTGGAAAGCAGCACCGCGTCGGCGCAGGTCTTGGCCAGGTCAGTGGCACTGCCCATGGCGATGCTGATGTCTGCCGCCGCCAGCACCGGCACGTCATTGACCCCGTCCCCCAGCATCAGCACCTTGTGCCCGGCCTCTTGCAGGGCCTTGAGCCGCGCTAGCTTGTCATCGGGCCTAAGGCCGCCGGCGGCCTCGTCGATGCCCAGTTGCGCGGCCACCTCGCCGACCATCGGCGAGCTGTCTCCGGACAGCAGCAGCGTACGCCAGCCAAACGCCTTGCAGGCCGCGAGCAGGGCAGGGGCGTCTTCACGCAGGCGATCGTCCAGCCCGAACCAGGCCAGCGGCCCGCGGCGGTCGCCCAGCAGCAGCCACTGTCCCCGTGGCTCGGGTATTGCCGGCGGCGGGGTGCCGCTCAAGGCGCAGACGAAGCTTGCCTGGCCGATGCGCAGGCGTTGGCCTTCAACCTCACCCTCAAGGCCCAGCCCGGGCACGGCCAGCACACCATCGGCCGGCGTGGCCACTTGGCCGAAGGCCCGTGCGATGGGATGCTCGGAGCGGTTTTCCAGGGCCGCGGCCCAGGCCAGGCAAGTGTCGGCCGTTGCATGGCCCAGCGGCCTGATGCTGCGCAAGGTCAGGCGCCCTTCGGTCAGCGTGCCGGTCTTGTCGAAAATCACCGTGTCGATCTGATTCAGGCCCTCCAGCACATGACCGCGTGTAACCAGCAGGCCCAGCTTGTGCAACGTGCCTGTCGCCGCCGTCAACGCGGTCGGGGTGGCCAGCGACAGCGCGCAGGGGCAAGTCGCAACCAGCATGGCGAGCACAATCCAGAACGCCCGTTGCGGCTCCACCTGCCACCACCACACGCCAATGGCGGCGGCCGCGAGCAGTGAGCACAACAGGAACACCTGGGAGGCGCGGTCGGCAATCTGGGCCAGGCGTGGCTTTTCGGTCTGGGCACGTTCGAGCAAGCGGACGATGGCAGACAACCGCGAATCCTGGCCCAGGGCTTGCACCTGCACCTGCAGGGCGCTTTCCACGTTCAGCGTGCCACCTGTGACCCGATCACCCTCCTGGCGAGGTTGGGGCAGGTATTCGCCGGTCAGCAGCGACTCATCGACACTCGAGCGCCCTTGCACGATGCGACCGTCAGCCGGGATCACCGACCCCGGCAGCACCTGCACGCTGTCCCCGCAACGCAGTTCACTGAGCAGGATGCGCTCGCTGCGGCCCTGGGCATCGACACGCAGACAGGATGCCGGCAACAGGTTGACCAGTTGCGCCGTCGCGGCGGCCGTGCGTTCGCGGGCGCGCCGTTCCAGGTAGCGCCCGGTCAGGAGGAACAGGGCGAACATGCCGACAGTGTCGAAATACAGCTCGCCGCTACCGGTGACAGCCGTCCAGATCCCGGCACCGAACGCCAGGGCGATGGCCAGCGAGACGGACAGGTCCATGGTCAGGTGGCGGGTGCGCAGGTCACGCGCTGCGCCCTTGAAAAAGGGCGCGCAGCTGTAGAAGACAATGGGAATGGTGAGGAACAGGGCCACCCAGCGCAGGATGGTGTGCAACTCGGCGGACAGGTCCATGTTGAATTCCGGCCAGGTGGCCATGGTTGCCATCATCGCCTGGAACCACAGCAATCCTGCGACCCCCAGCCTGCGCAACGCACTGCGGTTTTCCCGGTTCAACTGCTCGGCCGCCTGGTCAGGCTGATAGGGGTGGGCGGCGTAGCCAATCCGGCGCAGCGCCGCCAGCACCTGCGACAGCGGCAATTGCCGATCATCCCAGCTCAGCAGCAGCCGATGATTGGACAGGTTCAAGCGCGCCTCGGCCACCCCCGGCAGGTTGCGCAGGTGCTTGTCGATCAGCCAGCCGCAGGCGGCGCAACTGACGCCCTCGACCAGCAGCGTGGTTTCGGCCAGTTCGCCCTCGTGCCGCACGAATCGCTGCTGCACATCGCTGCGGTCGTACAGCGCCAACTCGTCTTGCAACTGCCGGGGCAGGGCTTGCGGGTTGACGCTGTTGTCGCTGCGGTGCTGGTAGTAGTGCTCAAGGCCCCCGGCCACGATCGACTCGGCCACAGCCTGGCAGCCTGGGCAGCAGAAGGCTCGGGGCTGCCCCAGGACCACGGCGGTGAACCCGCGACTGGCGGGAACGGGCAGTGCGCAGTGGTAGCAGAGGATGGGTTGGGTCATCGCATCATTGCCTTGCACAAGTCGATCGCGAGCGCGATCAAAGGTGTTGAGCGCCTTGCAGCGCCTCGTCACCCAACTCCAGGATCACACCATGCTCGACCTTCTCTTCTTCGAACAGGCGCCACACCTGATCGCCTTCGCTGCCCAGCAGCTCGACGAAGCGCCGGCCATTGACCTTGTCTTCCAGCTGGCCGACATAGCGCCCCTGCTCGACACGGCTCAGCAGCACCCGGCGGTCCATGGCCGGCTGGGTAGGGGAGATAAGGTTCAGCTCCAGCGTCTGCGGGTCACTGCTACCGGTCAGGCGCACATCTACCTCACCGGTCAGGTCGTCCAGGTGGACGCTGGCCTTGAGCGCCAGTTGCTGAGCCAGCAGCTCCCTGTCCAGGGAGCGGTTGATGCCCTTGCCGGCCTCGTAGTAGTTGTCGTTCACCAGGTTGTCCGGGTTGCGCACGGCGATGCTGACCATGGTCAGGCTCAGGCACACCGAGGTGGTCAGGATGCCGATGATGATCCAGGGCCAGAGGTGCTTGTACCAGGGGCTGGCGGCGGTGGCAGGCATGGTGTTCATCCTTCTTAGCGAATCTGCGGGCCGATGAAACGGCTCTTGGCTTCAACCTGGGCGTCGCTGTCATCGGCGCTCTTGAGGATGAAGGTGATTTCGTTGGTGGTCGAGGGAAGTTTTTCCGGGGCCACCGACAGTTGCACGGGCAGGCTGACGATGTCGCCGGCGGCCACGCGGATTTCCCGTTGGCCATCGAGCATCAGGTCGGGCAGGCCGGTGGCATCGAGCACGTAGACGTGGTCGCGCTGGTCCTTGTTCATGACCTTGAGGCTATACACGTTTTCGATGCGCCCCTGCGCATTCTCCCGGTACAGGACGCGGTCCTTGCTCACGTCCAGGCCTACCAGCGAGCGGGTGGCAAAGGCGCTGGCCAGGGCGATGATCATGACCAGCAGCACCACGGCGTAGCCGATCAGGCGAGGGCGCAGCAGGTGGGTCTTCTGCCCGGACAGGTTGTGCTCGGTGGTATAGCTGATCAGCCCTCTGGGGTAGTGCATCTTGTCCATGATGCTGTCGCAGGCGTCGATGCACGCGGCGCAGCCGATGCACTCGATCTGCAGGCCATCGCGGATGTCGATGCCCGTGGGGCACACCTGCACGCACAGGGTGCAGTCGACGCAATCGCCCAGGCCCTTGGCCTTGTAGTCCACGTCTTTTTTACGCGGCCCACGCGTCTCGCCACGGCGCGGGTCGTAGGACACGATCAGTGTGTCCTTGTCGAACATCACGCTCTGGAAGCGCGCGTAGGGGCACATGTACACGCACACCTGCTCGCGCAACCAGCCGGCGTTGCCATAGGTGGCCAGGGTGAAGAAACCGACCCAGAAGTAGGCCCAGCCGTCTGCCTGGCCCGTGAAGAACTCGACCACCAGCTCGCGGATGGGGGCGAAATAGCCGACGAAGGTCATGCCGGTGACGAAGCCGATCAGCAGCCACAGGCTGTGCTTGGCGAACTTGCGGGCGAACTTGTTGGCGCTCATGGGCGCCTTGTCCAACTTCATTCGCTGATTGCGATCACCTTCGGTGACCTTCTCGCACCACATGTAGATCCACGTCCACACGCTTTGCGGGCAGGTATAGCCGCACCAGACCCGGCCTGCGAACACGGTGATGAAGAACAGGCCGAAGGCCGCCACGATCAGAATGCCCGACAGCAGGATGAAGTCCTGGGGCCAGATGGTCGCGCCGAAGATGTAGAACTTGCGCTCTGGCAGGTTCCACCACACGGCCTGGTGCCCGCCCCAGTTCAGCCAGACGGTACCGAAGTACAGCAAGAACAAGACCGCACCACCTACCATGCGCAAGCGCCTGAACAGGCCGGTGAAGGCACGTGTGTAGATTTTTTCGCGCGAGGCGTAGAGGTCGACGGAATCCTTTCCTGTCTTGGCAGGCGGGGTTACATCATGTACCGGTATATGCTTGCTCATCATCATGTCCCACGGCAGTGGAGAAATGCCGCGGCCAGTGCATGCCGGCCGCAGTCTCGCGCAATCTGCTAGGCCCTGTGTGAAAAGCCTTGATACTCGGTGATGCTGCGTTGAAAACAGCCTGGATCGCCAGCCCGGTCGGAATGCTCATTTACAACATGTAAACTCCGCTTCCTCGGCTGTTTTCGCCTTGCCTGACCTTCGTCTCAAGACTCTTCACACAGAGCCTAGCGCTGCGCGGCCATGATACGCCCCTGGCAGACGTTCAGACCGAGGTGCGACCTTTGGCCGCATTGGGTTGATCTTGTGAAACGTGATATGGGAAGTGTCAATTGATCCAGGTCAGCCGGTGACGCATTTGTTGCCCGCCTGTTGGAACAACCCGGTTGCTGGGCTTATGTCTGGCCTGGCTGCCAGCAGCCCACCCCCAAACTTCCTCACTCGGCTTTCTCGCCTGCCTCCGGCGAGTGCGAAAGGCTGTACACATAAGCAGCCAGCAAATGCACCCGGTCGTTGCCCTGCAACTGTGCCTGGGCCGGCATCTGCCCCTGGCGGCCGTATCGGATGGTCTGCTGCAACTGTGCAAAGCTCGACCCATAGATGAACGCCTGGGGGTGCGTGAGATTCGGAGCGCCCATGGCCGGGGTGCCCTTACCCTCCGGCCCGTGGCAGGCCACGCAGCTGCTGGCGAAGATCACCTTGCCCTTGGCCGGATCGGCATTGATGCCCTCCGGCAGACGGCGACCGTCCAGGTTGGTGAGCACGAAGGCGGCCACATCGGCCACGCCCTGTTCGCCCAGCACCTCGGCCCACGCCGGCATGACCCCGTGGCGCCCGTTCATGATCGAGGCTTTTATGGTTTCCGGCTCGCCGCCCCAGCGCCAGTCCTTGTCGGTCAGGTTGGGGAAACCGTAGGCACCCTTGGCATCGGAACCGTGACATACCGAGCAGTTGGAGGCGAACAGGCGACCGCCCATCTTCAACGCTTGTGGATCCTTGGCCACCTCTTCGATGGGCATGGCCGCGAACTTGGCGAAGATCGGCCCGAACCGGGCGTCGGCCTTGGCCATTTCCTTCTCCCATTCGTGCACACCGCTCCAGCCGGCCTGGCCGTCCGAGAACTCGGCCTGCTTGTCGTTATCCAGGTAAGCGTAGCCGGGCAGGATGCCTTTCCAGTTGCCCAGGCCCGGGTACAGGGCCAGATAGCCCAGGGCAAAGACAATGGTGCCGACGAACAGCCAGAACCACCACTTGGGCAGCGGGTTGTCGTACTCCTCGATACCGTCGAACGCATGGCCGACGGTCTCGCTGGTGGTCTCCTCGCGTTGGCCCTTGCGGGTAGACAGCAGCAGCCAGGTCAGGGCGAGGATGGTGCCCAGGGTCAGAACGGTGACGTACACACTCCAGAACGTTGTCATTGTTTTTTGCTCCCGGATGCCTTTTCTTGTGCGTGCTCGACGTGTTGGCGGGCCTGGGGATCATCGGCAAAGGGGAGTTGGGTCGCTTCGTCGAAGTCTTTCTTGCGCCGCGGGCTGAACACCCACAGCGCCAGGCCGATGAAGGCCACCAGCACCACCACGGTGCCCAGGCCGCGAATCATTCCGATATCCATCGCCGTCACCGTTTGCTCTTGATGAGGGTGCCAAGGCCTTGCAGGTACGCCACCAGGGCGTCCATTTCGGTCTTGCCCTTGACCGCATCCCGAGCGCCGGCGATGTCGGCATCGGTGTAGGGCACCCCGAGGGTGCGCAGCACCTGGAGCTTACGGGCGGTGTCCTTGCCATCGAGGGTGTTTTCCACCAGCCATGGGTAGGCCGGCATCTTCGATTCCGGCACCACGTTGCGCGGGTTGTACAGGTGGGCGCGGTGCCAGTCATCGGAATAGCGCCCACCGACCCGGGCCAGGTCCGGGCCGGTACGCTTCGAACCCCACAGGAACGGGTGGTCCCAGACGCTTTCGCCGGCGACCGAGTAATGGCCGTAGCGCTCGGTCTCTGCCCGGAATGGGCGGATCATCTGCGAATGACAACCCACGCACCCTTCGCGGATGTAGATGTCCCGGCCTTCAAGTTCCAGTGCGGTGCGCGGCTTCATGCCTTCGACCGGCTGATTGGTCACGTCCTGGAAGAACAACGGGACGATCTGGGTGAGCCCGCCAATGCTGACGGCGATCACCATGAAGAAGGCCAGCAGGCCGATGTTCTTCTCTACGGCTTCGTGCTTCATCAGTGCGCTCCCACGACAGCGATCTTGGCGGCTTCTTCAGCCTCCACCGGGTTGGCCGCGCGCACGGTGCGCAACACGTTATAGGCCATCAGCAACATGCCGCTGGCGAAGAACGCGCCGCCCAGCGCGCGAACGATGTAGCCCGGATGGCTGGCCTGCAGGGCTTCGACGAACGAGTAGGTAAGGGTGCCGTCGTCGTTGATGGCGCGCCACATCAGGCCCTGGGTGATGCCGTTGACCCACATCGAGGCGATGTACAACACGGTGCCGATGGTCGCCAGCCAGAAGTGGGCATTGATCAGGCCAATGCTGTGCATCTGCTCACGCCCGTACAGGCGCGGGATCATGTGGTACACGGCGCCGATGGAGATCATCGCGACCCAGCCCAGGGCCCCGGCATGCACATGGCCGATGGTCCAGTCGGTGTAGTGCGACAGCGAGTTCACCGTCTTGATGGCCATCATCGGCCCTTCGAAGGTGGACATGCCGTAGAAGGCCAGCGACACCACCAGAAAGCGCAAGATCGGGTCGGTGCGCAGTTTGTGCCAGGCACCGGAGAGGGTCATCATGCCGTTGATCATGCCACCCCAGCTTGGGGCCAGCAGGATGATCGACATCACCATGCCCAGCGACTGCGCCCAGTCGGGGAGGGCGGTGTAGTGCAGGTGGTGCGGGCCGGCCCAGATGTACAGGGTGATCAGCGCCCAGAAATGCACGATGGACAGGCGGTACGAATAGATCGGCCGCTCGGCCTGCTTGGGCACGAAGTAGTACATCATGCCCAGGAAGCCCGTGGTCAGGAAGAAACCGACGGCGTTGTGGCCGTACCACCACTGGATCATGGCATCGGTCGCGCCCGAATAGGCCGAGTACGACTTGAACAGGCTGACCGGCAACGAAATGTGGTTGACGATGTGCAGCATCGCAGTGACCACGATGAAAGCCCCATAGAACCAGTTGCCGACATAGATGTGCTTGGTCTTGCGCTTGACGATGGTGCCGAAGAACACCGCGCCGTAGGCGACCCAGACAATGGTCAGCAGAATTGCCAACGGCCATTCCAGTTCGGCGTATTCCTTGGTGGTGGTGTAGCCCATGGGCAACGTGACCAAGGCGCCGACGATCACGGCCTGCCAACCCCAGAAGGTGAAGGCCGCCAGGCGATCGGAGATCAGCCTGGCCTGGCAGGTGCGCTGCACCACGTAGTAGCTGGTGCCGAACAGTGCACAGCCGCCAAAGGCGAAGATCACCAGGTTGGTGTGCAGTGGGCGCAGGCGGCCGAAGCTGGTCCAGGGCAGGTCCAGGTTGAGCTCAGGCCACACGAGCTGCGAGGCGATGAAGACGCCCAGGCCCATGCCGATGATCCCCCAGACCACCGTCATGATGGCGAACTGGCGGACGACCTTGTAGTTATAAGCAGTCGAACTGATTGCAGTGCTCATTCTCAGGTTCCACGGTTTTATGTTCTTGTTGGTCGAAATCGGCATCAGTATCGGAAACCCCCTGGGTTACCGCAACGCAACTTTGGTACGCCGACCCGTGTCCAGCCCTGTTCGACAGTGGCACGCAGTGAACGGGGGATGCCATGGATTGTACACAAATAAATATTTGTAATGTGTACCGTTTCTCGGTTTTTTCTGATCGAACGGTCAGGCTTTTTCGGACGGTCAGAAAGTGGGCCTCAAGGCATGGCAAGAATGTGCATTGAGGGGGCGTGGGATGCGCAAGCGGCTGGGGTGCTGGACGCTCACAAATGAAAAGCGCCGCTAGAACGGCGCTGTGGGGCGGGGAAGAAGACGAAGAGCGGGTTACTTGACCGTCACGCCTTGGGCTGCGTCGCCCTGGGAGAGGCTGTAGACGTAGGCCGCCAGCAAGTGCACTTTGTCATTGCCCTGGATCTCGGCCTGCGCGGGCATCTGGCCCTGGCGACCATAACGAATGGTCTGTTGCAACTGGGCGAAGCTCGATCCATAGATGAACGCCTGCGGATGGGTCAGGTCCGGCGCACCCATGGCAGGGGTGCCCTTGCCCTCAGGCCCGTGGCAGGCCACGCAGTTGCTCGCGAACAGCGCTTTGCCCTTGACCGGGTCGGCCTTGACGCCTTCGGGCAGCTTGCGCCCATCGAGGTTGGTCAGCACGAACGCCGCCACATCCGATACGCCCTGTTCACCGATCACCTCGGCCCAGGCCGGCATCACGCCGTGACGGCCGTTCATGATCGACGCCTTGATCGTTTCAGGCTCACCGCCCCAGCGCCAGTCGTGGTCGGTCAGGTTGGGAAAGCCGTAGGCGCCCTTGGCATCGGAACCATGGCAAACCGAGCAGTTGGAGGCAAACAGGCGGCTGCCCATCTTCAGTGCTTGCGGATCCTTGGCTACTTCTTCCACCGGCATGGCGGCGTACTTGGCGAAGATCGGGCCGAACTTGGCATCGGCCTTGTCCATCTCCTTCTGCCATTCATTGACACCGGTCCAGCCATCTTCATAACCGGGCAGGATGCCTTTCCAGTTACCGAGGCCCGGATACAGCACAAGGTAGCCAGCGCTGAAGACCAAGGTGCCGACGAACAACCAGAACCACCACTTGGGCAGCGGGTTGTCGTATTCCTCGATGCCATCGAAGCTGTGCCCCATGGTCTGGTCGGTCGTGCTGTTGCTCTGCCCTTTGCGGGTGCCGAGCAACAGCCAGGTCAGGCCGATCAGGCTGCCGATGGTCAGTACGCTGATGTAGGTACTCCAGAAGGCGGTCATTGTGCTTTGCTCCTCGCAGCTGCACGGGTTTCAGGTGCCTGCTCGACAGGAGGCAGGCGGTCGTCGACGAAGGGCAGCAGGCGCGCTTCGGCGAAGTCCTGGTCGCGGCGCCGGTTGAATACCCACAGGCTCAGGCCGATGAAGGCGATCAACACCACCAGGGTGCCCAGGCCGCGGATCATGCCGATGTCCATTTCCATCGCATTCACCTCTTGTTCTTGATCGAGGTGCCCAGCACCTGCAGGTAGGCGACCAGGGCGTCCATTTCGGTTTTGTTCTTCACCGCCTCGCGCGCGCCGGCAATGTCTTCGTCGGTGTAAGGCACGCCCAGGGTGCGCAGCACGCGCATCTTGGTGTCGGTGTGGCTGTTGTCGACCTGGTCGGCCACCAGCCACGGATACGACGGCATCTTCGACTCCGGCACCACGTTGCGCGGGTTGTACAGGTGCGCGCGGTGCCAGTCGTCCGAGTAGCGCCCGCCGACTCGGGCCAGGTCTGGCCCGGTGCGCTTGGAGCCCCACAGGAACGGGTGGTCCCACACGCTTTCGCCGGCAACCGAATAATGGCCATAGCGCTCGGTTTCGGCGCGGAACGGGCGGATCATCTGCGAGTGGCAGCCTACGCAGCCTTCGCGGATGTAGATGTCACGGCCTTCGAGTTGCAGCGCGGTGTAGGGCTTCATGCCCTCGACCGGCGTATTGGTCACGTCCTGGAAGAACAACGGGACGATCTGGGTAAGGCCGCCGATGCTGACGGCGAAGACCATCAGCAAGGCCAGCAGGCCGACGTTTTTCTCGATGACTTCATGTTTCATCAGGCAGGTCTCCTCAAGCCAGCTGGGCGTTCGCAGGGACGGTATCCAGCGCTGGCGAACGTACGGTGCGCCAGGTGTTCCAAGCCATCAGGAACATGCCGCTGAGGAAGATCGCGCCACCGACGAAGCGCACGACGAAGCCTGGGTGGCTGGCCACCAGGGTTTCGACGAACGAGTAGGTGAGCGTGCCGTCGCTGTTGACTGCGCGCCACATCAGGCCCTGGGCGATACCGTTGACCCACATCGAGGCGATGTAGAGCACGGTGCCGATGGTGGCCAGCCAGAAATGCGCGTTGATCAGCCCGATGCTGTACATGCGCTCCTTGCCGAAGACCTTGGGGATGGTGTGGTACAGGGCGCCGATGGAGATCATCGCTACCCAGCCCAGGGCGCCGGCATGCACGTGGCCAATGGTCCAGTCGGTATAGTGGGACAAGGCGTTGACGGTCTTGATGGCCATCATCGGGCCTTCGAAGGTGGACATCCCGTAGAACGCCAGGGAGACCACCAAGAAGCGCAGGATGGGATCGCTGCGCAGTTTGTGCCAGGCGCCGGACAGGGTCATCATGCCGTTGATCATGCCGCCCCAGCTCGGTGCCAGCAGCACCAGCGACATCACCATGCCCAGCGATTGGGCCCAGTCGGGCAGGGCGGTGTAGTGCAGGTGGTGAGGGCCTGCCCAGATGTACAAAGTGATCAGTGCCCAGAAGTGCACGATCGACAAGCGATAGGAATACACCGGGCGTTCGGCTTGTTTGGGCACGTAGTAGTACATCATGCCCAGGAAGCCTGCGGTCAGGAAGAAGCCCACGGCGTTATGGCCATACCACCACTGCACCATGGCATCGGTGGCCCCGGCGTAGACCGAGTAGGACTTGGTCAGGCTGACAGGCAGTTCCAGGTTGTTGACGATGTGCAGCATCGCCACGGTCAGGATGAAACCGCCGAAGAACCAGTTGCCCACATAGATGTGCTTGGTATTGCGTTTGATCAGAGTGCCGAAGAACACCACGGCATACGCCACCCACACGATGGTGATCAGGATGTCGATCGGCCATTCCAGTTCGGCGTATTCCTTGGAGCTGGTGTAACCCAGCGGCAGGCTGATGGCAGCCAGCAGAATCACCAGTTGCCAGCCCCAGAAGGTGAACGCGGCCAGGCGTGGCGCGAACAGGGTGGTCTGGCAGGTGCGTTGCACCGAATAATAGGAGGTGGCGAACAGCGCACAGCCGCCAAATGCGAAAATCACCGCATTGGTATGCAGTGGGCGCAGGCGGCCGAAGCTGGTCCAGGGGAGATCGAGGTTCAGGAAAGGCCAGGCAAGCTGGGCGGCGATGAAGACGCCGAGCCCCATCCCGACGATTCCCCACACCACCGTCATGATGGCGAATTGGCGGACCACCTTGTAGTTATAGGCGGTACTGCTGGTTGTGTTCATGTATGGGTTCCCATCCACGGTTATTGGCAGGCTATAGAGCGAGGCAAGCATGAGTAATGGGCAAAATGCCTGCATTGACGGGGATCAATGGGCCAAGGTCGGAAATGTCCCAGGCTTGCGCTGCACACCTGAACACTGGGTGTACGGTGAGCCGTATCGGACCTGCCTGATCCTTGCCCATGGCGCCGGGGCGCCGATGGACAGCGAGTTCATGGAGCAGATGGCGCAAAGGCTTGCAGCACGTGGGGTAGCCGTGGTGCGCTTTGAGTTCCCGTACATGGCCCAGCGTCGGCAAGGCGGCAGCAGAAGGCCACCCAATCCGCAGCCGGCCTTGCTGCAATGCTGGCGCGAGGTGTACCAACACGTGCGACCTTTGGTCGCGGGTAAATTGGCGATTGGGGGCAAGTCGATGGGCGGGCGCATGGCCAGCCTGGTAGCGGACGAGTTGGGGGCCGATGCGCTAGTGTGCCTGGGCTATCCGTTCTATGCAGCAGGCAAGCCGGAAAAGCCACGGGTCGAACACCTGGCCGGGTTGCAGACCCCGACCCTGATCGTTCAGGGTGAGCGCGATGCCTTGGGCAATCGGGAGGCGGTTGAGCGGTACGCCTTGTCACCTGCAATCGAGGTGCAGTGGCTGGCGACGGGCGATCATGACCTAAAGCCCCTGAGGGCTTCCGGGTTCAGTCATGAACAGCACTTGCAGGCAGCGGCCGACAAGGTGGCGCGCTTTCTGGATGGGCAATGACGATGCGCGGTGGCAAACCCCGGGTTCATCAAGGGCATGCGGCCGAGTGAGGCACTCGGCCTGGGGCAGGCTTAGTCGCGGTACTCGCACAGGTAAGCCGTATCGACCTTGACTTGCAACTGGAACTTGCTGTCGGCCGGCACGTTGAACTGGGTGCCAGTCGCGAAGGTTTCCCAAGCATCGCTGCCCGGCAGCTTCACGACCAGCTCGCCCGAGACCACGTGCATGATTTCACGCTTGGCCGTGCCGAACTCGTATTCACCAGGGGCCATCACACCGACGGTGGCCGGGCCTTCTTCGCCAGTGAAAGCGATCGACTTGACGGTGCCGTTGAAGTACTCGTTGACCTTGAACATGGGCGACTCCAGTAACAGAAGAGGGCAAAAAGGCTGGCCAGTATGCCCAAGGCCACCGGCGCCGTCATCCGCTTTGACAGGCGCCGCCCATCAGCCGCTCGGCAGGCTCAACGGCAGCAGGCGCGCGGTGTTGCGCGCGTCTTCCAAGGCCCTGTGCTGTTGGCCGCAAAAGTGCATGCCGGCCATGTGCAGGGCACTGTTGAGCCCCGTCGGACGCTGCAGGTGGCGGGCCTTGGCAAAACGCTGCTTGAGATTGATGTGCGGCAGTGCCCGCAGCGCGCTGTCCAGGCCATGTTGCCGCCATTCCTGGAGCAATTGCACACGGTCGTAGTCGCCCCAGCTCACCCAGGCCTGCAACTGCGCCTGATGGTGCGCCAGCCACCGTTCGAAACTGGGCCACACCTCGGTGAAAGGGGCCGCCGAGTCCACGTTCGCCTGGCTGATGTGGGTCAGCTCGCGGCAGAATGGCGTCAACTGAGGCCGCCTGCGTGGCCGCACGAAGCGCTGGAAATGATCGACCTCGCGGCCTTGGCCAGTTACCAGGCTCGCGCCGATTTCAATCACTTCCATGTCTGCGACCGGCCATCCGCCGTCGTCTGTCGTCGCTTCCAGGTCGATCACCAACCAATGGCCCATATCAGGCTCCCTTCCAGGTCATGCTAGAGCGTAGCCAAAGTCCCGCCTCCCGACACCCCCTGGCATTTTGCCGCCTGCTTTGGCATAAAGGGCGCGACCCGGTGGTTGTGCCGGGTCCGGAAAGCGCCTAGCGTAAGCGGATCCCGTTCTGGCATGTGATGAGTGTTCGTTTTGACCCTAGCGCCCGGCCTCAAGGTCCTGTCCGCACTGTTTATTTCTGCCGCCTGTTGGTTGGCGCCGTCGGCACGGGCCGTCGAGCGGGTGGAAGTCAGGGTCGGGGCTGCTCACTTCCCGCCGTACACCGTGCGTCCCGAGCAAGGTGCGGGCACCGGTCTGCTGACGCAGTTGATCGACGCGTTGAACCTGTCGCAACCCCGTTATCGCTTCGTGCTGGTGCCCACCTCGGTGCAACGACGCTTTGGCGATCTGCTGCAAGGCCGTACCGACATGGCAGTGTTCGAGAACCCGCAATGGGGTTGGGCGCACGTGCCGCACGAGGCGGTGGACATGGGCCTTGAAGACGCCGAAGTGTTCGTGGGGCGTACCAGCAGCCTGGCCGACCCGCACTATGTCGATGACCTGCAGGGCAAGCGCCTGGCCATGTTCAACGGCTACCACTATGCCTTCGCAGGGTTCAACCCCGACCCCACCTACCTGCGCAAGGCCTTCAACGCCACCTTGACCTATTCCCACGACAGCAACCTGCTGATGGTGCAGGCCGGTCGCGCCGACATCGCACTGGTGACCCGCTCGTACCTCACCGATTTTCTGGCCCGTAACCCCTCCAGCCAGGGCCGGCTGGCGGCATCGGGGCGTATCGATCAGGTCTACCATCACTATGCCGTGCTGCGCGCAGGTGGGCCGTTGTCAGCCACCGCGTTTGCCGGGTTGCTGCAGGCGCTGCGCGAGAAGGGCGAGCTGGCGCGCATCTTCGAACCCTACGGCATCACCGTCACTGCCGGGCGCCCGTAATCCCCCTCAAGGGCAGCAGCTAAATCCGGGGGAGGTGGCATCGTCTTGCAGAGTGAGCCTTTCTTTCACGTCACCGAGTATCGCCCATGCCCTCAGATGCCGCTTTGCCGACACCCTACACACCACGCTGGCGCAGCCTGAGCGCCGAGCAGCGCGACGGTTTTCTGTGCCTGTCGCTCGAAGCTCGACCCTTGATCGCCCTGCGGGTGCACACCCAAGGCACTCCAGTCGTGCAGGTGGAATGGGTCTGCTCGCAGCGACCCTACCAGGCGCTGTGGGCGGCGTGCTACTGGCTGTTGTCCCAGGACCTCACCTGCCAGACGTTGACTTGGCAGCTGCATGAAGTGCCCGCCCAAGCGCTGGCCTCTGGCTTGCTGGTGAGCAGCGAGCAACCGGGGCAGTACCTGTGCCAGCGGGCATTGTTCTGGCAGTTGCCTCAGCCGTGGCTGGGTGAAGTGCAGGCCGCGGTGTATCCGCAACAGATGCGCATCAGCGCGGGCAAACGCCACCCGTTGCGAGCGCCCAAGCCGCGAGGCGAAGTGTACCGGCGCTTCGATGCGCGGCTGGGCAGCTGGGTATCGCTGCGCACCCTGGAAATCGAGCACGATCTTGAGCGCTTCAACCGCTGGCAGAACGAGCCGCGGGTAGAGGCGTTCTGGCAGGAAGGGGGTAGCCTGGCGCAGCACCGCGAGTACCTGGCCAAGCTCGAAGCGGCCCCTCATACCCTCACGCTGATCGGTTGCTTCGATGATCAGCCGTTTGCCTACTTCGAAGCCTATTGGGCCAAGGAAGACCGCATCGCCCCGTTCTATCAGGCCGACGATTATGACCGTGGCATCCACATGCTGGTAGGCGAACAGCAACACCGCGGCCCCCACAAGGTCGCCAGCTGGCTCTGCGCGCTGGTGCACTACCTGTTCCTGGATGACCCGCGCACCCAGCGCGTTGTCGCCGAGCCACGTGCCGACAATGCGCGGATGATCGGCTACATGCAGGATCAGTGCTTTCACTGCGACAAAGTGTTCGACTTCCCGCACAAGCGGGCTGCGCTGATGATTCTGGGGCGGGAGCGTTTTTTCGATCGGTGCACGCTGGTTTAAGGAGGGTATTGACGGAGGTTCGACAACTACCCGGTATCGCACTTCAAACCAGTGATTTTGCGGATGCGCACCGGCTGGGTAGGCGCGGCCTTGCCGGTCCGGCGCCCCGGCCAGGCCGCTCTACACGGGTCATCCTTCCCCCTTCGCGCCGTGCCTAGCGCGTCATCTTCCGGCAATGCACCATCGCATCGCGAATCATGAAGTTGACCAGGGTAGGGGAGACGCCCAGTTCCTTGGCGATGTCTTTCTGCGGCACACCATGCAGGCGGTACATTTCGAACGCATACCGCGTGCGTGGCGGCAGGTCGTTCAGTGCGCGGGCGATGTCGTCGAGGGCCGCAAGGTTGATGTGGGTAGCTTCGGGCGAGACGTTCTGCAGGACGACGTTCAGCCCTTCTTCCTCGCTGCCGGAGTATTTCAACTCCATCGCCTGCTTGCGGTAGTGGTCGATGGCCAGGTTGCGCACGATCTGGAACAGGTAGCTCAGCTGCGCCTTGAACGAAGAGGTGATCTGCGGGGCGCTGCCGAGCCTGAAGAAGGCGTCCTGCACCACATCTTCGGCCCGCGAGCGGCAGCCGGTGATGCGGGCGGCAATCTTGAGCAAGATGCTGCGGTTTTCTACGAACGCTTGGAGCAGTGGTGAATCGCACTTACTTGTGGACAGTTGTTCCGCCATGGAAATCACCTGGAAGCATAGGGTAAAGAGCGCGTTGATTTGTAGGACGCGTCCTGGGACGAGCGACAAGCTATTCAGAATGATAATGATTGTCAAATACGAAACTAAATTAGTATTTGTATCTTTCAGTTCTAAGTCGCGCCCGACTCGCGTGCGTACCCGCCGCATGGCGCCACGCATCACGCGGCGCCTGGTTAACGCGTACGCCCGTCTTTTCTCCCACAGGCCCGCGCTTCGTTAATTTCTGCCCCCCGCCATCCGTTCCCCTCTGTACATCCCCGGCCGCTGATGCTGTCCGCCCCTGCAGGTGGCCACACCGGCCCGCCCACCTCGACACCGGCAGGAACACCCATGACGCATGCCTTCGAACTCCCGACTTCGCTGGTCCAGGCCCTGATGCAACGCGCCGCACAGAGCCCGGACAAGATCGCCTTGCGCTTTCTGGCCGATGCGCCCGGCGAACAGGCCGTGCTCACCTACCAGGCGCTCGACCAGCGCGCGCGCGCCATCGCGGCTGCGCTCCAGGCACGGGCCGCATTCGGGGACCGTGCCGTACTGTTGTTCCCTAGCGGCCCGGACTACGTGGCGGCCTTCTTCGGCTGCCTGTACGCCGGCGTCATCGCGGTGCCGGCCTACCCACCGGAGTCCGCACGCCAGCACCACCAGGAGCGCCTGCTTTCGATCATCGACGACGCCGAGCCGCGCCTGCTGCTGACCGTCGCGGCATTGCAAAAAAGTCTCCAGGGCCTGGAGGCGCTGCAAGCCGCGCAGGCCCCGGAGCTGCTGGCCGTTGACCAGCTCGATCCGACACAGGCGGCGGCTTGGCGCGAGCCTGCATTGCAGCCCCATGACATCGCGTTCCTGCAATACACATCCGGTTCCACGGCCTTGCCAAAGGGCGTGCAGGTCACCCACGGCAACCTGGTGGCGAACGAACAGCTGATCCGCCACGGCTTCGGTATCGATCTGAACCCAGACGACGTGATCGTCAGCTGGCTCCCGCTCTACCACGACATGGGGCTGATCGGCGGGCTGCTGCAGCCGATCTTCAGCGGCGTACCCTGCGTACTGATGTCGCCTGGCTATTTCCTGGCACGGCCGCTGCGTTGGTTGCAGGCCATCAGTGAGTACGGCGGCACCATCAGCGGCGGCCCCGACTTTGCGTACCGGCTGTGTAGCGAGCGGATCAGCAAGGCTTCCTTGGCAGGGCTCGACCTGAGCCGCTGGCGAGTGGCGTACTCGGGTTCCGAGCCGATTCGCCAGGACAGCCTGGCCACCTTCGCCGACACCTTCCAGGTCTGCGGCTTCAACCCACAAAGCTTCTTCGCCAGCTACGGGTTGGCAGAGGCCACGCTGTTCGTCAGCGGCAGCCGCCGCGGTGAGGGCATCGGCGCCTTGGCGCTCGATGCCCAGGCCTTCGCCGAAAACCGTGCCGAGCCCGGTGAGGGCAGTGTGGTGATGAGTTGCGGCTGGCCACAGCCCGGCCATGCGGTACGCATCGTCGAACCCCGGCAGCGCCAGGTGCTGGCGGACAATGAGGTAGGGGAAATCTGGGCTGCCGGGCCAAGCATCGCCCACGGGTACTGGCGCAATGTCCAGGCCAGCGCTCAGACGTTCGTCGAGATGGATGGCCAGCGCTGGCTGCGCACAGGCGACCTGGGTTTCATGCGCGGCGGCGAGGTGTTCGTCACCGGTCGCCTGAAAGACATGCTCATCGTGCGCGGGCAGAACCTCTACCCGCAGGACCTGGAAAAGACCCTTGAGCGTGAGGTCCCTACGCTGCGCAAGGGGAGGGTGGCCGTGTTTGCCGTCGAGCACGAGGGTGAGCAAGCCATTGGCGTGGCCGTGGAAATCAGCCGTAACGTGCAGAAGACGACCGCCCCCGATGCACTGATCAAAACGCTTCGTCATGTTGTCGCCGATGCGTGCCGCCAGGCCCCGGCCGTGGTCCTGTTACTCAACCCAGGTGCCTTGCCCAAGACCTCCAGCGGCAAACTCCAGCGCTCGGCCTGTCGTCTGCGCATGGACGATGGCACCCTCGATTGCTACGCGCGCTTTCCACAACCCGCTTTGCCGGCCACCGAGACCGTGACCGGTGAAGGGTTGCAGGCGCAAATCGCGCGTCTTTGGTGCGACATTCTCAAGGTCGAGGCGGTGGCGGCGGACGATCATTTCATGCTGCTGGGCGGCAACTCCATTGCCGCCACCCAGGTCACGGCAGCGCTGGCCGACGCCTTGGGCATCGAGTTGAGCCTGCGCACCCTCTTCGAGGCCCCAGTGCTGGCCGACTACACCCAGGCGGTTGCTGCAAGCCTTGCCCAAGGCCAGCAAGCGGGGGCCATCGACCTGTTGCCCCGCGACAGGCCACTGCCCCAGTCGCTGGCGCAGAACCGCCTGTGGCTGCTTTGGCAACTGCAGCCGCAATCGGCTGCCTACAACATTCCTGCTGGCCTGCAACTGCGCGGGGCCCTGGATGAACCTGCTCTGGAAGCCGCCCTGCAGGCGCTGGTAGAGCGCCACGAAGCCTTGCGTACGGTGTTCAGCGAAGCCGACGGCCAGCCATGGCAACGCGTCCTGGCTCACCTGCCGGTGAACCTTCAGCGGCTTGACTTGCAGGGGCAAGCGCCCGAGCAGGTCGACAGTCAGCGAGAGGCCGAGGCCTGCCTGCCGTTCGATCTGCAGAGAGGGCCGCTGCTGCGCCTGACGCTGGTCCATCTGGACGAGGAGCATCACCAGCTTTGGGTAACCCTGCACCACATTGTTGCCGATGGCTGGTCGCTCACCTTGCTCATGGACGAGCTGGCGCGTCTTTATGCGGCTTATTGCCAGGGCCTGGAACCCAAGCTGGCACCGCTCGGGCTGGGCTACGCCGACTACGGTAACTGGCAGCGCACCTGGTTGGCAGAGGGTGCAGCCGAGCGTCAGCTCGCCTACTGGCGCGATCAGCTGGGCGATGCGGCGCCGGTTCTGGACCTGTGCACCGACCACCCCCGCGCCAGCCAGCGTGGCAACCACGCCGCACGCCTGAACGTGAAGGTGCCTGCGCACTTGTCCCAGGCCCTCAACGCCTTGGCACATCAACACCAATGCAGCTTGTTCATGGTGCTGCTGGCGGGTTGGCAGGCGCTGCTGCACCGTTATACCGGCCAGGCCGACATCCGGGTCGGTGTGCCCAATGCCAACCGCTCGCGCCTTCAAAGCCAAGGGCTGGTCGGTTTCTTCATCAACACCCAGGTGCTGCGCGCTCAGGTACACGGCCGACTGCCGTTCGCCGAATTGCTCGGCCAGGTGCGCCAGGCCACCCTTGACGCACAGGCCAACCAGGACCTGCCGTTCGAGCAGTTGGTCGAGGCGCTGCCCCAGGCCCGTGAACAAGGCCTGTTCCAGGTCATGTTCAACCACCAGCAACGCGATCTGTCGGCGCTGCGGCGCCTGCCGGGTCTGCTGGCCGAAGAGCTGCCCTGGCACAGCCGGGAAGCCAAGTTCGACCTGCAACTGCACAGCGAGCAAGATCACCAGGGCCGTGTGCGCCTGGCGTTCGACTACGCCAGCGAACTGTTCGAGCAGGACACGGTGGCGCGGCTTGCTCAGCACCTGTTGAGCCTGTTCGAGCACGTCTGCGAAACGCCGCAGCTGCCCATCGGCGAAGTCCCCCTGCTGGATGAGGCGAGCCGTGCACGCTTGCTGGACTGGGGGCAAGCGCCGGCTGCGCAGCCGCCACAGCTGCTGGTCGAGCAGCTCAATGAGCAGGCTCGCCTGCACCCGCAGCGCACGGCACTGGCCTGGGAGGGCGGCAGCCTCGGTTACGCCGAACTGCATCAGCAGGCCAATCGCCTGGCCCATTACCTGCGCGACAAGGGCGTGGGCCCCGATACCTGCGTGGCCATCGCCATTGAGCGCTCGCCCCAGCTGCTGGTAGGCCTGCTGGCCATCCTCAAGGCCGGCGGCGCCTATGTGCCGCTGGACGTGGATTACCCGGCCGAGCGTCTGGCCTTCATGCTGGCCGACTGCAATGCCGGCCTGCTGCTCAGCCACAGCAGCCAATTGGCCACGCTGCCGCACGTGCAGGGTGTTGGCGTGATCGCGCTGGACCAACTGCACCTGGACAACTGGCCGAGCCAACCGCCCCGGCTCCACCTGGACGCCGACAACCTGGCCTACGTGATCTATACCTCCGGCTCCACCGGCCAGCCCAAGGGCGTAGGCAACACCCACGGGGCGCTCGCCGAGCGGCTGCAGTGGATGCAGGCGACCTACGCACTTGGCGCGGACGACGTGTTGATGCAGAAGGCACCGATCAGTTTCGATGTTTCGGTGTGGGAATGCTTCTGGCCGCTGATCACCGGCTGCAAGCTGGTACTTGCCGGTGCCGGTGAGCACCGCGATCCGCAGCGCATCGCAGCGCTGGTGCAGGCCCATGGCGTGACCACCCTGCATTTCGTGCCACCTTTGTTGCAGGTATTCGTCCAGGAGCCCCAGGCTGCGGGCTGCAGCAGCCTGCGCCGCCTGTTCTCCGGCGGCGAGGCGTTGTCGGCTGCCTTGCGCGACCGGGTCTTGCAGGTGCTGCCACAGGTGCAGCTGCACAACCGTTACGGCCCGACCGAAACCGCCATCAACGTCACCCACTGGCATTGCACCGCCAGCGACGGTGGGCATTCGCCCATGGGCCGCCCGTTGGGCAATGTGCTGTGTCAGGTGCTGGACGATGAGCTGCACCTGAGTGCACCTGGGGTGCCGGGCGAGCTGTACCTGGGTGGCACGGGCTTGGCCCGTGGCTACCTGGGCCGCCCTGGCCTGACGGCCGAGCGCTTCGTGCCCCAGCCTGGCGGCAATGGCCAGCGCCTGTACCGAAGCGGCGACCGAGTGCGCTGGTTGGTGCAGTACCCGGCGCTTGAGTACCTGGGCCGCCTCGACCACCAGGTGAAAGTACGTGGCTTCCGCGTGGAGCCCGAAGAAGTGCAGGCCTGCCTGCTGGCCCAGGCCGGCGTCGAGCAGGCGGTGGTGCGGGTTCATCAGGACACCGTCGGCGCACAACTGGTGGGTTACTACAGCGGCACTGCCGAATCGGGCCCCTTGCTCGCGGCGCTTGCCGAGCAACTTCCGGCCTACATGGTGCCCGCACAGCTGATGTGGCTGGCGCAGATGCCGCTCGGCCCGAGCGGCAAGGTCGATCGCAAGGCATTACCGGCGCCTGTGTGGCAGCAGCGTGAGCACATCGAGCCACACAGCCCCTTGCAACGGCAGGTCGCGGCCATCTGGTGCGAGGTGTTGGGCCTGCCCCAGGTCGGCTTGCAGGACGATTTCTTCGCCCTAGGCGGGCACTCCTTGCTGGCGACGCAAATCGTCTCGCGCACGCGACAGGCCTGCGACGTCGAGCTACCGTTGAAAGCCCTGTTCGACGCCAGCGAGCTGGGCGCCTTCTGCGCTGAAGTCGCACGCATCCAGGCCAGCGGTGAACGCAATGCGCAAGGCGACATCCCGCGCGTGGATCGCCGTCAGGCGGTACCGCTTTCCTATTCGCAACAGCGCATGTGGTTCCTTTGGCAAATGGAGCCCAACAGCCCGGCCTACAACGTCGGCGGCATGGCGCGCCTGCGCGGCACCCTGCATGTAGATGCCTTCGAGCGGGCGTTGCACGCGCTGGTCGTGCGTCACGAAACCCTGCGCACCACCTTCCCCAGCATCGAGGGCGTGCCTTATCAATGCGTGGCCGACGACAGCAACCTGCAGCTGGCCTGGCAAGATTTCAGTGCACTGCCCGACGCTGCCCGCCAGCAGCGCCTGCAACAGCTGGCCGACCAGCAGGCACACCAGGCGTTCGACCTGGAGAGTGGCCCCTTGCTGCGTGCCTGCCTGGTCAAGCTGCAGGAGCGCGAACACGTCTTCGTGCTCACCTTGCACCACATCGTCACCGAAGGCTGGGCCATGGATATCTTTGCCCGCGAACTGGGCGAGCTGTACGAAGCCTTTGTTGACGACCGTGAGTCGCCGCTGACGCCCTTGCCCGTCCAGTACCTGGACTACAGCGTATGGCAACGGCAATGGCTGGACAGCGGAGAGGGCGCTCGCCAGCTGGCTTACTGGAAACAGCGGCTGGGACAAGAGCACCCGGTACTGGCGCTGCCCACCGACCGCCCTCGACCTGCCGTGCAAAGCCACAAGGGCGAGCTCTACAGGTTCGAGCTGGACCCTGCGCTGGTGCAGCGCGTGCACACCTTCAACAGCCAGCGTGGCCTGACCTTGTTCATGACCATGACCGCCACCCTGGCGGTGCTGTTGCACCGCTACAGTGGTCAGCGCGACCTGCGTATCGGCGCCCCGGTGGCTAACCGCATCCGCCCCGAGAGCGAAGGGCTGATCGGTGCCTTCCTCAACACCCAGGTGCTGCGCTGCGAGCTGGACGGCCAGATGACCGCTGCCGAGGTGCTCGAGCAGGTGCGCCAGGCCGCCATCGAGGGGCAGTCCCACCAGGACTTGCCGTTCGAACAACTGGTCGAGGCCTTGCACCCGCCGCGCAGCAGCGCCTACAACCCGCTGTTCCAGGTGATGTGCAACGTGCAGCGCTGGGCCTTCCAGCAAAGCCGTACGCTGGCCGGCATGCAGGTGGACTACCTAGTAAACGACGCAGCCGCCACCAAGTTCGACCTCTACCTGGAGGTCACGGACCTTGATGGCCGTCTGGGCTGCTGCCTGACCTACAGCCAGGACCTGTTCGACGCGCCACGCATTGCCCGCATGGCCGCGCATTGGCAGCAGTTGCTGATCGGGCTGCTGGACCAGCCGCAGCAACGCCTGTGCGAACTGCCGATGCTCAGCAGCGCCGAACAGCAGGGGCTGGTCGCGCAACTGCGCGGCGAGCCGGTCAGCACGGCGCGGCATACACTGCATGGGCTGTTCGCGGCCCAGGCGGCCGAAGACCCGCAAGCACGGGCCCTGACGTTCGCCGGCCAGCACCTGAGCTACGCCGAGCTCGATCAGCAGGCCAACCGCCTGGCCCGCGCCTTGCGCGAGCGCGGTGTCGGCCCGCAGGTGCGGGTGGGCGTGGCGCTCGAACGCTCGCTGGAAATGGTCGTCGGCCTGCTGGCAGTACTGAAGGCCGGTGGCGCCTATGTACCGCTTGACCCGGAGTACCCGCTGGACCGCTTGCGCTACATGATCGAGGACAGCCAGGTCGCCGTACTGCTCAGCCAACGCCGCTTGCTGCAAGACCTCGGGCCGCTGCCGGAGCACCTGGCCTGCTGGAGCCTGGAAGACGACCAGCCTACGCTGGGCGCCTATAGCGAGGCGCCGCTGGACGATGTCAGCCTGGCGCAGCACCCGGCTTATCTGATCTACACCTCCGGGTCCACCGGCAAACCCAAAGGTGTGGTGGTCAGCCATGGCGAGTTCGCCATGCACTGCCAGGCAGTGATCCAGGCGTTTGGCATGCGCAGTGACGATTGCGAGCTGCATTTCTATTCCATCAACTTCGACGCGGCCAGCGAACGGCTGTGGGTGCCGCTGCTGTGTGGCGCACGTGTGGTCATCCGCGCCCAAGGGCAGTGGGGCGCCGACGAGATCTGCCAGCTGGTGCGAGAGCAACACGTCAGCGTGCTGGGCTTCACGCCCAGCTACGGCAGCCAGTTGGCTCAGCATCTGGCCGTGCAGGGCGAGTGCCTGCCGATGCGCCTGGTGATCACCGGGGGCGAGGCGTTGACCGGCGAGCACCTGCAGCGCATCCGCCAGGCCTTCACCCCTGATCAGCTGTTCAACGCCTACGGCCCCACCGAAACCGTGGTCATGCCGCTGGCCGCCCTGGCCCCGCAATCGCTGGCGGCCGACCTGGGCAGCGTGCCCATCGGGCGGGTGATCGGCCAACGCACGGCCTACATCCTCGATGATGACCTGGCCCTGTTGCCCCAGGGGGGCATCGGTGAGCTGTATGTGGGCGGCGCCGGCCTGGCCCAGGGCTACCACGACCGTCCTGGGCTGACCGCCGAACGCTTCGTCGCCGACCCCTTCAGCCACACCGGCGGGCGCCTGTACCGCACCGGCGACCTGGTGCGCCTGGGTCAGGATGGCCTGGTGGAGTACATCGGGCGCGCCGATCAGCAGGTGAAGATTCGCGGCTTCCGCATCGAGCTGGGTGAAATCGAAAGCCGCTTGCAGGCCCATGCCGATGTGGATGAAGCGGTGGTCATCGCCGTTGACATGCAGGGCGTGCGGCAACTGGTCGGCTACCTCGTGAGCCAGCACGCCGCTGGCGACCCGCATGCCCAGCAACAGCTGCGCGAAGCCGTCAAAGCCCATGCCCATCAGCATCTGCCGGACTACATGGTGCCGGCGCACCTGGTGCTGCTCGATTCCCTGCCGCTGATGGGCAATGGCAAGCTGGACCGCCGGGCCTTGCCGCTGCCCGACCTCGACCAGGCTCGCCAGCATTACCAAGCACCGACCAATGATGTGCAAGCGCAATTGGCGCAGGTCTGGGGTGAGGTGCTCAACGTCGATCAGGTCGGTGTTCAGGACAATTTCTTCGAACTGGGCGGTGACTCGATCCTGTCGATCCAAGTGGTGAGCCGCGCGCGGCAGGTAGGCCTGCAATTCTCCCCGCGTGACCTGTTCCAGCACCAGACCATCCAGGCCCTGGCGGCCATCGTGCAGCCGGTGCAGGTCACCGACAGCATCGAGCAAGGCCTACGCCAGGGCAGCGCACAGTTGACCCCGATCCAGCACTGGTTCTTCGACAGCGCGTTGGCGCAGCCGCAGCACTGGAACCAGGCCGTGCTGTTGCAATGCCGCGTGCCGCTGGATCAGACCCGGCTGCACACCGCGCTGGCCGCCCTGGTGGAGCACCACGACAGCTTGCGCCTGCGTTTCAGCGATGCTGCTGGCCATTGGCAGGCCGAGTACGCCCAGCCTGATGATCAACAGCTGCTGTGGTCGGCCACGGTCGCCGACCTGGACGATTGCCAGGCGCTGTACACCGACCTGCAACGCAGCCTCGACCTGCAGCGCGGTCCCTTGCTCCGTGCCTTGCTGGTGAGTGACGGGGAGGGCGAACAACGCCTGGCATTGACCATCCATCACTTGGTGGTCGACGGCGTTTCCTGGCGCATCCTGCTCGAAGACTTGCAGGCGCTGTACCGAGGCCAGGCCCTGCCGGCCAAGACCCATGCCCCAGGTGACTGGGCGGCGCGGCTGGCAGCCTATGCCAGCAGCGATTCGCTGCGTGACGAGCTGGGCCAGTGGCAGGCCCAGGTGGGTGAGGTACGCCATGAGCTACCCTGCGATCATCCCCAGGGCGGCAACGTGCAGCGTCATGCCCGGACCGTGACCATCGGCCTGGATGCCCAGCAGACCCGCCAGTTGCTGCAGCAGGCGCCTGCGGCCTACCACACCCAGGTCAATGACCTGCTGCTGACGGCACTGGCCCGCACCCTGTGCCAGTGGACGGGCCAGCCGCAGGCGCTGGTGCAGTTGGAGGGCCATGGCCGGGACGGGTTGTTCGAGGACATGGACCTGACCCGCAGCGTCGGCTGGTTCACCAACGCTTATCCGTTGAGCCTGTCCCCCCTGGCAGGGGATGATGACCAGGCACGGGCGGCGTCCATCAAGCGCATCAAGGAGCAGTTGCGCCAGGTGCCGCACAAGGGCCTTGGCTACGGTGTGCTGCGCTACCTGGCGGACCCGGCAGCGCGCGAGCAAATGGCGGCCCTGGCCCAAGCGCGCATCACCTTCAACTACCTGGGGCAGTTCGACCAGCAGTTCGACGACGGCGCGCTGTTCACGCCGGTGGACGCGCCGGTGGGCCTGGCCCATGACCCGGATGCGGCGCTGCCCAACTGGCTGAGTGTCGATGGCCAGGTCTACGGCGGTGCGTTGCAACTGCGCTGGACATTCAGCCGCGAACGCTATGAGCCGCACACCATCGCCACGCTGGCGAATGCCTATCGCCAGGAACTGGTGGCGCTGATCGACCATTGCCTGGCAGACGGGCAGGGCAGCTACACCCCCTCGGACTTCCCCCTGGCGCACCTTACCCAGGCGCAGATCGACGCGTTGCCCGTGCCGGCCAACCTGATCGAGGACGTCTACCCCCTGACCCCAATGCAGGAAGGCATGCTGCTGCACACCCTGCTCGAACCCGGCACGGGCCTGTACTACATGCAGGACCGCTACCGCATCAGCAGCGCACTCGACCCGCAGCGCTTCGCCCAGGCCTGGCAACAGGTGGTGGCGCGGCATGAGGCCTTGCGCGCCTCGTTCAGCTGGAACAGTGGCGAGGCCATGCTGCAGATCATCCACAAGCCCGGGCAATTGGCCATGGATTACCAGGACTGGCGCGACCTGGACGACGCCGACCAGGAGGCTCGCCTGCAAGCCCTGCACAAGCAGGAGCGCGAAGCCGGCTTCGACGTGTTGCACACGCCGCCGTTCCACCTGCGCTTGGTGCGAGTGGCCGATGCGCGCTACTGGTTCATGATGAGCAACCACCACATCCTCATCGATGCCTGGTGCCGCTCGCTGCTGATGAACGACTTCTTCGAAATCTATCAGGCGCTGGGCGAGGACCGACAGGCGCAACTGCCGGTGCCGCCGCGCTACCGTGACTACATTGGCTGGCTGCAGCGCCAGGGGTTGGACGACGCGCGTGCCTGGTGGCAGGCCAACCTGGCCGGCTTCGAGCGCGCCACGGCGCTGCCAAGCGATCGTCCGTTGCGCCATGAGCATGCGGGCAGCGGCATGGTCGTCGGTGATTGCTACACGCGCCTGGCGGTCAGTGAGGGCACTCGCCTGCGCGAGCTGGCCCAGGCTCACCAGTTGACCGTCAACACTTTCGCCCAGGCGGCCTGGGCCCTGGTGCTGGCGCGCTACAGCGGCGAGCGCGACGTGGCCTTCGGCGTGACCGTGGCGGGTCGGCCGGTGAGCATGCCGCAGATGCAACGCACCGTCGGCCTGTTCATCAACAGCGTGGTGCTGCGTGTGCAGCTGCCAGCGGTTGGCCAAGGGTGCACTGTGCGCCAGTGGTTGCAGGGTTTGCTGGAGCGCAACATGGAATTGCGCGAGTACGAATACCTGCCGCTGGTGGACATCCAGGCGTGCAGCGAACTGCCCAAGGGCCAGCCGTTGTTCGACAGCCTGTTCGTGTTCGAGAACGCCCCGGTGGAAACCGCCGTGCTCGACCACGCCAAGCACCTGGATGCTACCTCCGACTCAGGTCGCACCCACACCAATTTCCCGCTCACCGCGGTCTGTTACCCAGGTGATGACCTGGGCCTGCACCTCTCGTTCGACCAGCGCTACTTCGACTACCCGACCGTCGAGCGCTTGCTGGCCGAATTCAAGCGCCTGCTCCTGGCGCTGGTCCAGGGGTTCGACGAACAGGTGCAAGCCTTGCCGCTGGTGGGCGCCGAGGAACAGCGTTTCTTGCTCCAGGCATGCAACGACACTCAGCGGGCTTACCCCCTGGAGCAGAGTTATGTCGCGCAGTTCGAGGCGCGCGTGGCCGCCCATCCCCAGCGTACCGTGGCCCGGTGCCTGGACGCCGAGTACGACTATGCCAGGCTGAACCTGGCGGCCAACCGCCTGGGCCATGCATTGATCGGGGCTGGTGTACGGCTGGATCAGCCGGTGGCCCTGCTGGCCGATCGCGGCCTGCCGCTGCTGGGCATGATCGTTGGCAGCTTCAAGGCCGGTGCTGGTTACCTGCCGCTGGACCCAGGCCTGCCACCTGCGCGCCTGCAAAGCATCCTTGAGCTCAGCCGGGCGCCGGTGCTGGTGTGCAGCGCGGCCTGTGCCGAGCAGGGGCAGGCCTTGCTGCAAGCCCTGAACCCTGGCGTACGGCCCCAGTTGTTAGTGTGGGAAACCGTCCAGACCTGCACCATGGACAGCCACAACCCTGGGGTCCACAGCGGCCCGGACAACCTCGCTTACGTGATCTACACCTCAGGCTCCACCGGCTTGCCCAAGGGCGTGATGGTGGAGCAGCGCGGCATGCTCAACAACCAGCTGAGCAAGGTGCCCTACCTGGCGCTGACCGAGCACGATGTCATTGCGCAGACGGCGTCGCAGAGCTTCGACATTTCGGTGTGGCAGTTCCTGGCCGCGCCGCTGTTCGGCGCCCAGGTTGAAATCGTGCCCAACGCCATTGCCCACGATCCCCAGGGCCTGCTCACCCATGTCCAGGCCACCGGCATCACCGTTCTTGAGAGCGTGCCATCGCTGATCCAGGGCATGCTTGCCAGCGAACACCAGGCGCTGGACGGCCTGCGCTGGATGCTGCCTACCGGCGAAGCCATGCCACCGGAGTTGGCGGCGCAATGGCTGCAACGTTACCCACGGATCGGCCTGGTCAACGCCTACGGGCCAGCGGAATGTTCGGATGACGTGGCGTTCTTCCGTGTCGATGCCGACTCTACCCAAGGCAGCTACCTGCCCATCGGCACCCCGACCGACAACAACCGGCTGTACCTGCTGGGCGATGAACAGCAACTGGTGCCCTTGGGGGCCGTGGGCGAGTTGTGCGTGGCGGGTACGGGTGTGGGCCGTGGCTACGTGGGCGACCCGGCACGCACGGCGCTGGCGTTCATTCCCCACCCTTACGGTGCAGCAGGCGAGCGTCTGTACCGCACCGGCGACCTGGCCCGCCAGCGGCCTGACGGTGTGCTCGAGTACGTAGGCCGGATCGATCACCAGGTGAAGATTCGCGGTTACCGTATCGAACTGGGAGAAATCGAGGCCCGGCTGCATGAGCAGCCGCAGGTCCGCGATGCAGCGGTCGCTGTGCAGGAAGGTGTCAACGGCAAGCACTTGGTGGGTTACCTGGTGCCTCACCACGGGGTCACGGGCGACGACACCGTGCTCGCTCAGCTCAAGGCACGCCTGCGCGCCGAGCTGCCTGAGTACATGGTGCCCCTGCATTGGGCCTGGCTTGAGGCCTTGCCTCACAATGCCAACGGCAAGCTCGACCGCAAGGCCCTGCCCGCCATCGACATCGGCAGCCAGCACAGCCAGGCCTATCAGGCACCGCGCAGCGACCTCGAGGGCCTGCTGGCCGGTATCTGGGCCGAGGTGCTCAAGGCCGACCGGGTCGGTGTGCACGACAACTTCTTCGAACTGGGCGGCCACTCGCTACTGGCCACCCAGATTGCCTCGCGGGTGCAGAAGCAACTGCAACTGAACGTGCCACTGCGGGCGATGTTCGAGTGCAGCACGGTGGCGGAACTGGCCGTGTACGTGGAGGGGCTGCAGGGCAGTGCGCTGAATGAAGACAAGGTGGATCGGTTGAGTGACTTGATGGCGGAGTTGGAGGGGTTGTGAGGGGCGGCGGGCGATGAGCAATCGTTCGTCCGTTCAAGGGCTAACGAAGTCGCAGGGGCTGCGGGGCTGAAGTCCTGATGCTGCGGTGCGGCCTCTCGCGGCCGGTCCAGCGCCCCGGTGAGGCCGCTCCCAGGAATGAGTGGCTTTTGGATTCAGTGCGAAGCATCACGGGCAAATCCCAGGCTGTTTGCACTGCACCTTGAGACTCTAATTCCCAGGGACTTCAGCGCGTATTCCCGTTATTCACCGCTTACCCAAAATCGTCCCCAACATCTCAGGCCGCGGTGCCCCTTGCTGGCTGTGCACCTTGCCTTCACTGTCCCGGTAGAAGATCGCAGGAGTGGCCTGCAGGCCCATCTCCTGCATCAGGGCCATGTTGAAGGCGAGCTTTTGCTGCACCTCGGCCGGCACCTTGTCCAGGGCCTTGAGGGTGCTGGCCTTGCCGGCTTTCTCGTGCTGCTGCAGCGCCTTGGCAGGGTCCTTGGCGGCGAGCAGTGCTGCCGACTTACCTGGGCTGTCTTCACGGATGATACCCACCATGATGTGGCGCAGCTGCACCTTGCCCGATTCCACCCAGGGGCGGGCCTGTTCCCAGAACATGTTGCAATACGGGCAGTTGGGGTCGCTGAACAGGTAGATCTTGCGCGGTGCATCGGCCTTGCCGTCGGCGATCCAGGCGGACTTCTCCATCTTTTGCCAGAACGCCTGGGTCATGGGGCCGTAGACTAGCTTCTCCAGCGGGGCGGCGCTCAGGTCCTGGCCCTGCTCGTCGAACAGGTTGCCCACCAGCACGTGCTTGCCGTCAGGGGTCAGGTACAGGGCCAGGGGGTTGTTCTGGTACTCGGCGGCATAGCCGCGCAGGCCGTCGGGCGCATCGAAGCTGCCCTTGATCACGGCGCCCTTGCTTTGCAACTGCTGGACCGCCTTGGGCAGGTCTTCGGCATACAGGGCGGGGCTGGCAAGCAAGCAAGCGGTGAGCGGGAAGAGTGCAGGCAATCGCATGGTCAATGTCCTTGTGCGGCAGGTTCGGGCGTGGCGGCCCGTTGGTAGGATTCCAGGGCGTGACGCAGGCTGGCGCGCGACAGCTCGCCCAGATGGCTGCCAAGCAGGCGGCCGCCCTCGTCGTAGAACAGGGTGGTAGGCAGGGCCATGGAGCCGACGCGCTGGGCCAGCAGGCCAGTGCCGTCGAACAGCACGTGGGTCAGGCTCAAGCCGGTGGTGGCCAGGAAAGTGCTGACGTTTTCAGGTGTCTCGCCTTGGTTGACGAACAGGAACGTCACATGGGGGTACTCGCCTTGCGCTTGTTGCAGTACAGGCATTTCCCGACGGCAGGGCGGGCACCAGGTCGCCCAGATGTTGATCACCAGCGGCTTACCCCGGTAGCGCTGCAACGCCACCGACTCGCCTGCGGCATCGCGCAGGGTGATGGCAGGCAATTCGGTCCCCTTGCTGTACAGGTGGCTACCCAAGCTGGCCAACCCCCAGAACAAGGCGCCGCTGAACAGCGCCCAGCTCAATGGCCGGCGCAGGCCAGGGCGACGCCAGCCTTGCCACACAGCAGCCAGGCTGATGCCCACAAGCCCTGGCCAGAGCAGGAAACCGCCGTCGCGGATGTCGATGATCTGGAGCAGATCGCCCCGGTACATCGACCAGTAGGCCGCGACAAATCCGATCCGCGCGCACAACAGGCCGATCAGGAACAGATTGAACAGCGCGGACTCGGGGCTCTCGCCGCCACGCCGTGCCACCCACCAGCCGACCACGCTGGCAATGCCCAGGGCACACAGCAGCACCAGATGGTTCAGGGCCATGGTCAGTGGCCCCAGGGTCACGGTCAGCATCAGCCCTGGCTCCGGGTGAGGGTCCACTGTTGCACGAAGGTGGCGGCATCCACTTCTCCGGTGATGCGCCTTGCCCGGCGCTCCTGGCCTTCTGGGCCGAGCCAGATCAGGGTAGGTGGGCCAGGCACCTGGTAACGCTGCAACAGCGCCTTGCTGGCGGGCGTATCGGTGGTGACGTCCAGGCGCAGCAGGTGCACGCCGGCCAGTTCGGCCTGGACGTCGCTGCGGCTGAACACCTGCTTTTCCATAACCTTGCAGGCCACGCACCAGTCGGCGTAGTAATCGAGCAGTACCCACTGGTTGCGGCCTTTGGCCGCGTCCAGCTCCCGTTGCAGTGCCTCGGGCGTACTCACGGTGACGAAGGCGTCGTGGGCAGGCGAGTCGGTGGCGGCCACCGTCCCACCCGTGAATGGGCGCAGCGGTTGCCACAGGTCATCGCCGCCGGCAGCGGCGCCGACCAGCAGCAAGCCGCCCCACATGGCTGCCAGCAACGGTGCAATGCGCAGCGCCGGAAGGCGCTGTAGCGCAGGCCAGGCGGTCCAGCCCAGTGCGATCAGCCAGGCCCCGCTCAAGGCCAACAGCAAGCTGGCCGGGAGCAGGCTGCGCACCGTGTACAGCGCCATGGCCAGGAACACGAAGCCGAAGATGCCTTTGACCAGGTTCATCCAGGCGCCAGGGCGTGGCAGGAAGCGGTTGCCCAGGGTCACGATCAGCAGCAGCGGTACCCCCATGCCCAGGCCCAGGCTGAACAGCACCAGCGCCCCTTGAAGCACGTCGCCGCTCTGGGCGATGTACAACAGCGCCCCGGCCAGCGGCGCGGTCATGCAGGGCCCCAGCAGCAGCCCGGACAACACGCCCAGCAGCGCAGCACCATACAGGTTGCCACCGCGCGTGCCCTGTCCGGCGCGGTCCAGGCGGTCGCGCAGGGCAGCGGGCAATTGCAGTTCGAAGGCGCCGAACATGGGCAGGGCCAACAACACGAACAAAGCGGCCAGGCTGCCCAGTAACCAGGGTTGTTGCAGCCAGGCCTGCAAGCTGGCGCCCAGTAGCGCAGCCACCACACCCAAGGCGGCATACACCAGGGCCATGCTCAGCACGTAGGTGCCAGCCAGCATCCAGCCACGCCGTGCACTGGCACCATTGCCCAGCACCAGCCCGGCGAGAATCGGCAGCATCGGCAACGAACAGGGCGTAAAGGCCAGCAGCAGGCCCAGGCCGAAGAAGGCCAGCAGGCCCCAGGCCAGGTTGCCCTGCTGCAGGCCGCTGGCCAACGCCTGATCGCTGGCCTGCTCAGCTTCCAGGGTGGCGGCCGAGGCTTCGCCTCCCAGGTCGACCAGCGTCGTCTGCGGGGGGTAGCACAGGCCCGCATCGGCGCAGCCTTGCCAGCCAAGACGCAACTGCCCCTGGGCGCCGGGGGGCACTGTCAACTCAAGCTGTTCGCGGTAGACGGTGCTGTCGCCGAAAAACTCATCGTGGTGATTGATGCCCGCAGGCAAGGGCGGATGCTGGGCCGTGGGCAGCCCGTCGAACTTCAGGCGTTTCTGGTACAGGTAATAGCCCGGCTGAATCTGAAAATACAGGCGGGTAGAGCCGTCGGCCTGACGGTCGTGGGTTAGCACGAAAGCCTGTTCGACGGGTAGAAAGTCAGGCTTGGTGGCGAATGGGTTGGCCTGCGCTGGGCCAGCCAGCAGCACCATCAATAACAGCAGAAAAACGCGCATGAGTTTGCCTTGGCAGATCGTTGAATGGGGCCATGCTGGCGAGGATCGATTAACCCACTGTTAACGCGGGAATAGGGTTGAAGCAAGTCGGCTGACCTCCGGGTTCGACGAAATACCGCGACACAATGTCAGCTTGACTTTGCTTGTGATGGCGTCAATGCGGTAAAGTTGACAATCAAGTCAGTTTTTCCTGACCTGCACGACAGGGTTTCGACCCCCTCGACCCCTGCACAAGAATTAAGAACACATGGGCAGCACCCCCTGCTGCCCAGAGGATCAAGCATGTCCAACCGTGATATTTCCCGGCGCGCCTTTCTGCAAGGCGGCCTGATCGCTGGCGTCGGCGTGACCCTGGCGCCGCTTGGCAGCCAGGCGTTCGCCGCGTTGATGGAGGACCGGGTTACCGCCTCGCCGCTCAAATGGATGAACCATGACGGCAAGGCGCGCTTTCGTAACGACGCGTTGTCGAAAGTCTGTGGCAACAAGGTCTTCGCCCGTGACATTCGTGCCAAGGACATGCCCGGCTGGCCTGCGCAGCAAGGCCACGCTCTGTTGCTCAAGGCCACCAAGGCCGACCGCCTCTATGAAGGCTACGACCTCAGTGTGCTGGGTGCCGAGTTGCAACCGGACCGCATCGTCACCGCTGCCGACCTGGAGCGCGACGGCATCGCCTGGCCCGAGGCGCACTCGCCAGACCCGCTCTTGCCCCCTGGCAAGGTCCCGATGTTCATCGGCCACCCGGTGGCGCTGCTGATCTGGCACGACTTCGAGCGCTTTCGTCAGGCCAAGCGCCTGCTGCAATTCAACGACCAGGTGATTCGCTACGGCGCCCAGGCGCCGTTGTACCAGCGTGACCCCTACGGCAGTTTCCGCTTCGTGCGGGTGGGTGGCGCCACCCCGTTCGACGAAGACGAATTCTCCAGCCTGAAGGATTCGCCGCTGTTTCCCACCATCCTCAACCGCAAGCCGGTGTGGTCCAAGTCGCCCAACCAACATGGCGACCTCACCGAGCAGGGCCTGTTCTACGCCAACCGCATGGCCGAACAGCTGGCCAACCCGCCCGAGCACTGGCTGGTCTTCGACGAGCGCTTCAAGACCCCCTCCATCGAGCCGGCGGCCTTGGAGCCGGACAACGGCAACGGTTGGTTCGACGAGGCCAGCGGCACCCTGCATTTCGTCGTGGCGACCCAGTGCCCGTTCGAGGCCGCGCAGGAATGCGTGCACATGATCAAGCCGTCACGCTTTGGCCTCAAGCACTTGAACATGCACCCAGGCTACACCGTCGGCTACGGCTCCAAGGACAACAACATCTTCGTCTTCTACGCTGCCGTGGCAGCGCTGTATGGCGAGGGCGTGCCGGTGCGCCTGGCCAACGACCGCTACGAGCAATTCCAGAGCGGCATCAAGCGCCACGCCTTCGACATCCGTTACCAGTTGGCGGTGGACAAGAAGGACAACAGCTTCAAGATCTTCCGTGCCGACATGAGCTGTGACGGCGGTGGTCGCATTAACTACAGCCCCTCCGTTGCAGCCGTAGGCGCTACCGCTGCCCAGTCGATCTACTACATGCCGCAGAACGATCTGGCAGTCACTGCCTATCATTCGCGGGCAGTGGAAGCCGGCTCCATGCGCGGTTACGGCACCCTGCAAAGCATGGCCGCCACCGAGATGATGGTGGACGAAGTGGCCGGCCGCCTGGGCGTCGATGCTATTGACCTGCGGCGCAACAATGCCCTGAAGTCGGGCATGAAGAATACCCAGGGCGCGGTGCCAGCCGGTGCATTGCGCCTGCACGAGATCCTCGACAAGGCGGCTCAGCACGAAGGCTGGCGTAACCGTGATGCACGCAAGCAACGGCGCGAGGCCAGCGACCCGGATCATTGGTACGGCACTGGCTTTGCCATCTGCCAGAAAGACTTCGGCACCGGCGCCGAAGCACCCATGGCCAGCATCGAGTTCAGCCGCGACGGGCGCATCAGCCTGCGCCACATCGGCACCGAGCTTGGCACCGGCATGTCCACCTCCCAGGCACTGGTGGTCAGCGATTTCCTGGGCCGTTCGGCCGACGAAGTGCTCACTGCCGTCACCGAGTGGCCCGAGCTTCAACTGTCCACCAGCGGCAACCCGTACCTGATCAGCCAGGCCGAACAGGACGCCGCCCTGCGCAACCCGCGCTGGGTCGGCAAGCTGGCCTCACCCTCGTCGGCGACCAACTCGGCGTTCTATTTCAGCCATGCCACACGCGAGGCGGCTCGCGCGTTGTTCAATCACGGCCTATGGCCTGCTGCCATGGCCATCTGGACCCAGGGCCCGCACGGCGGCCAGGCCAACCCGCTGGTGGTGCGTCGGGAAAACGCAGTGTGGGTCAACGGTGAGCTGACCGGCAACGGCCTGGCGCCTATTCCTTTTGCGCAACTGGCCGAGAAGGCCCATGCCATGGGCCTGGTAACAGGCGTGAGCGTCCACGGTTTCAACCGCTGGAGCTGGGCTGAGTCCGACTTCGTCATCGACGGCGTGCGCGAGCGTTTCCCGCTCGACGCGTTGGCCGTGAAGTACGGCGACGGCGCCGCCAATGCCAAGAAGGCGCAGATGACCAGCAGCGGCTACCACCTGCTCGACCGTCAGAACCCTGCCTACCCCGATACACAGTTGAACAACGCCATGGTCACCTATTACAGCCCGGTCGCCACCCTGGTGGAGGTGAAGGTGAACAAAGGCACGCACCAGGTGCAGGTCCTCGATCACCACAGCTGGGTCGAATGCGGCCGCGTGCTGGTGCCTGAACTGGTCAAGGGCCAGCTCGAAGGCGGCATCGCCATGGGCATTGGCCATGCACTGACCGAGGAAATGCCGTTGTACGAAGGCGGGCCGGGGGAGGGCGACTGGAACTTCAACCGGTACCGCCTGCCGCACGCGCGTGATGTGGCGGTATGGACGCAAAGCAGCGAGATTCTTCCGCCGCTTTCACCCACCGACCCGTCCAAAGGCATCGCCGAGGTGGTGATGATCCCGATCGTCGGTGCCATCGGCAATGCCGTGGCCCATGCCATCGGCAAGCGCGTACGCGATCTTCCCATTACCCCAGCCCGTATCCAGGAGGCCCTCAATGGCTAACCGTCCACTGCAACTGACCCTCAACGGTCAACCGGTCGGCCCGGTCCAGGTCCCTGACGACCTGGCGATGATCGACTACCTGCACGAGCACCAGAACCTCACCGGCTCGCGCCTTGGCTGCGGGCAGGGCATCTGCCACGCCTGCGTGGTGATCGTCGACAACCCCGACGGCACCAGCGAAGAAGTGCGCACCTGCATCACCGGCGCCCATTACTTCGAAGGCAAGAAGGTCCGTACCATCGAAGGCCACGCCCAGCAGGACGAGGCTGGCAACCTTACGTTGAACCCGATCCAACAGAAGTTCGTCGACCTGTTCGCGTTCCAGTGCAGCTACTGCGCACCAGGCTTCGTCAACGCCGCCACAGTCCTGGTGGAAACCGCACAGCGCCAGCCGCTGAAAAAGAGCGAGGTGCAAGCACGTATCGAAGCCAGCCTTGGTCACCACATCTGCCGTTGCACCGGCTATGTGCGCTACTACCAGGCCACGCGCACGGTGCTCGATGACCTCGGCCTGGTAAAGGAGGGTTGAGCATGGGCTTTTTCCGTAGCGCCCTGGCGCTAGCGTTTGGCCTTGCCGCAACGTGCTCGGCGCTGGCCAGTGATGACGGCCAGATCAAGCGCGGCCAGTACCTGGCCCGTGCTGCCGACTGCATGGCGTGCCACACGGCCGAGGGCGGAGCGCCGTTCGCCGGTGGCCTGCCGATCCATTCGCCGTTTGGCACCATCTACGGCACCAACATCACACCCGACAAGCAGTACGGCATCGGCAACTACAACGCCGACGAGTTCTTCGCGGCCGTCACCCAAGGCAAGCGCAAGGACGGCGCCAACCTGTATCCGGCCATGCCCTATACCTCGTATCACCTGATGCGGCGTGAAGACTCGGATGCGATCTTCGCCTACCTCAAGACCATCGCCCCGGTCCATCGCCCGGCACCCCAGACGGCCCTGCGTTTTCCGTTCAACGTGCGCCTTGGCCTGAGCGGCTGGAACATGCTGTACGGCAAGAGCGTGCAGGCCCAGCCTGTCGAAGGCAGCAGCCCTGCCTGGCAGCGTGGCCAGTACCTGGTCGAGGTCATGGGGCACTGCGGCGAGTGCCACACCCCGCGCAACGCGGTCGGCGCCTTGCAGCAGGACCTGCGTCTGAGCGGTGGGCTGCTCAACGGATACCTGGCCCCGAGCCTGCTGGCCACCGACCTGGCCGAGCGCGGCTGGTCGCAACCGGATCTGACCGCGTTCCTCAAGCACGGGATCAGCGCCCAGGGCAGTATGTTCAACGAAATGTTTCCGGTGGTGCACCTGAGCACTCAGCACCTGGAAGACGCCGACCTTGCCGCCATGGCCACTTACCTGCTCGGCGACAACCCGCCGGTGGCCAAGGCGATCGCGCCCGTGCCGCTGACGCAGATGAGCGAAAGTGCCCAGCGCGGTCGCCAGCAATACCTGAACGTATGCGCCGGTTGCCACGGCGTGGAGGGCCAGGGCAAGCCGCACATCGCCGTGGCGATGCAAGGCAATACGGTGCTGCGCCAGGCCGATTCGCGCAACCTGGCCAAGGTGATACTCGACGGGATCCGCGAGCAGCAGTTCACCGGCTTTGAGCGCATGCAGCCGATGCCAGGGTTCGCTGATAAGCTCGATGAACGCCAGGTGACCGACATGGTCAACTACCTGCGTCAGGCATGGGGCGGGCTGCCCGGTGATTTCAGTGAACAACAGCTGGCCGAGCTGAAAGCGGAGTAAAGCGTGCAGCATCTCGATCTACAGGTGATTCGCCAGGCGTTGCAGTGGTCTAGCACAGGTCAAGCGGTGTGGTTGTGCACCGTGCTCGCCACTTACGGCTCGGCGCCCCGCGCGCCGGGCTCGTTGCTGGCAGTCAACGACAAGGGCCAGTGGCTGGGGTCGTTGTCCGGCGGTTGCGTCGAAGACGATTTTCTTGAACGCGTGGCCCTGGGCGAGTTCGTGCAACCGGCGGCCATCGTGCGCTACGGCGATGGCAGCGACCCGCGCTCGCGGGTCAGCTTGCCCTGTGGCGGCGTGCTGGACGTGCTGGTGGAACGCCTGCCGTCCACGTGCGAGGTGCAAGACCACCTGCGCCAGCTGGAAAGCGCGTTGCAGGGTCAGCGGCGGGTACTGCGCCAGGTCAAGGTGCCCAGCGGCATCCAGGGTCTGACAGACGCAGCCGGTCAAGGGCCGCGCGTGCACCGCGACGGTGACTGCGTGCATCTGCGCGTGGGTGCCGCCCAGCGGCTGCTGCTGGCGGGGTATTCCAGTGTTGCCCAGTACTGCGCCGAATTCGCCAAGGCCATGGGGTTCGAAGTGGTCCTGTGCGAGCCACGTGAGGAGGTGCTCGAAGGGGTGCAGATCGACGGTATCGAGGTACGCCGCGAGCTGCCCTCGGAATTCATCTTCAATGGCGGTTGTCATGCCGACACCGCCGTGGTGGCGCTCACCCACGATCCCAAGATCGACGATCTGGCCATGCTCGAGGCCGTGCGTACCGAGGCGTTCTATATCGGCGTGATGGGTTCGCGCGCCACCTCCGATAAACGCCGCGAGCGGCTGCACCGCATCGGCGGCCTGGATACCGATGCGCTGGATCGCATCCATGCGCCCATCGGCCTCAACCTGGGCAGCAAGACGCCGGCCGAGATCGCATTGGCGGTGTTGGCAGATGTACTGCGGGTGCGCAACGGGCTTGACCGGGCCGCCTTGTGAAGGTGGCGGCGCTGGTCCTGGCCGCTGGGCGCAGCAGGCGCTTCGGTGCCGACAAGCGCCGGGCCCTGCTGCCCGACGGGCGCAGCCTGTTGGCCCAATGTGTACAACGGGCCGAGGCGGTGTTCGAGGATGTGCGCGTCGTGTTACGCGAGGACGAGGGCCGCGAGGACTTCGACCTGGGCACCGCCTGTGGCTGGGTCGTCAGTGCCCAGGCAGCTTCGGGCATGGGGCACAGCCTGGCAGCAGGCGTTGCCGCCCTGGCTGACAGCGATGCGCAGGCGGTGGCTATCTTGCTGGGGGACATGCCCTGGATAGAGGCCGCGACCCTCAGGCACCTGGCCGAGATCGCCCAGGCTTCGACCATCGTGCTGCCGCGTCATGCTGGGCAGCAGGGGCATCCGGTGATCTTCGGGCGCGCGTTCTGGCCGGCGCTGTTGGGGCTGACCGGTGACGAAGGCGCCAGAGCGGTGGTGCATGCCAACCGCGCCTCGTGCACGGTGATCGAAGTGTCGGATGCGGGGGTGTTGATGGATGTGGATACGCCCGAGGCGCTGGGCGTTTTAGGGCGTTGAGCAGGGCGGGGCACGTGGTGCTGCGCTGTATCTGGAAGATAGCGATCTCTATAAAAGGGCCTGGCTGGATCAGTCAGGGGGGGGCGCTGTTTTGAGGTTTCAGCTTCGCAGCTGATAGTGCCGGGGCCGCTGCGCGGCCCATCGCGGCACAAGGGCCGCTCCCACACGGGAAGCCGATAGACTCCAGATGTGGTGCATGACAGTTGACCCCCAAAGTTAAGCACCGCATGGTCCGGCGCTCCGGCAAGACCGCTCGTTGACTGTCAGACAATCCGCACGTTTCGCCGCCCAATCCTTCTCCCCAAACCCTGTGCCTGCGTCCATAATTCCCCCTTAATCCATTCACGCTGCAATGTCGGCCACACCATTGCGGGAGCCCCACCCATGCACGTTCTGCTTTGCGAGGACGACGACCTCATCGCTGCTGGCATCTGTGCAGGCCTTGCCGCACAGGGCTTGACCGTCGACCGGGTGGGCAATGCCGCCGCCGCCCGGGCCATGCTCCAGGCTGCGCAGTTCGACGTGATGATCCTCGACCTTGGCCTGCCCGACGAGGACGGCCTGAAGCTGCTGCGCCGCCTGCGTCAGCAAGGTGAGACGTTGCCAGTGCTGGTGCTCACCGCCCGTGATGCGGTCACTGATCGGGTCGACGGCCTGCAGGCCGGGGCCGACGACTATCTGCTCAAGCCGTTCGACCTGCGCGAGCTGGCCGCGCGCCTGCACACCCTGCTGCGCCGAGTCGCCGGCCGTGCGGTGAACGTGATCGAGCATGGCCCGCTGCGTTACGACCCCAGCAGCTGCGAGGCTACGCTTGCCGGCAAACCCGTGGACCTGTCTCGTCGTGAGCAAGCCTTGCTCCAGGCCCTGTTGCAGAACGCCGGGCGCGTGCTGTCCAGCGAGCAATTAAAGGACTGCGTGTACGGGTTCAACGACGAAGTGGAAAGCAATGCGCTGAACGTGCATATCCATCACCTGCGCCGCAAGCTGGGCAATGGCATCGTCGAGACCGTGCGCGGGCTAGGCTATCGCCTGGGCCCAGCCAATGCACCCACCGAGACGCCATCATGAGCCTGCGTGTGCGCCTGAGCCTTATCCTGGGCAGTGCCTTCGTGATCATCTGGGCGCTGGCCGCCGCCTGGATGTTGCGCGACCTGCGCCAGCAGATGATGTTCTCCCTCGACCAGCGCCTGGTGGCATCTGCACGCATGGTTGCCGGCCTGATCGACCAGCTGCCCCAGCCGCTCAGCGTCAAGGGCGAAGGTACTCACTATGCGGCTGACCAGTTGAGCGTACCGGACGGCATGGCCTGCCAGGTCAGCTCGCTGCGTGGGGAAATCCTGGCCAGCAACCACAAGCACGATGGCGTCATGGATGACGGGCGCAGTGGTTTTCGCGACCAGACCATCGACGATGCCTCATGGCGCACCTTCACCTACAACCATGGCGATGTACGCATCACCACAGCCGACCGGCACATGGAGCGCGAAGCCCTGAACCAGTCCATCCTGCTCGCTGCCTCGGCGCCGGTGCTGATGGCCTTGCTGGGCAGCCTGGGCTTGCTCTGGATCGGGCTGGGCAAAGGCCTGGAGCCGCTCAATCGCATGCGCGATGCCCTGCGGCGCAGGCGCCCCGACAGTGTCGAGCCGTTGCAGGTGGCCGGCATGCCCAGTGAGCTCCAGCCGTTGCTGGAGACCCAGAACCAGCTGTTCGTGCGCATCGCCCAGACCATCGAGCGCGAGCGGCGCCTGACCGACGATGCCGCCCATGAGCTGCGCAGCCCGCTGACAGCCATCAAGACCCACCTGCAGGTTGCTCGCATGACCGAGGGCACGGTGCGCGAACAAGCGCTCGAGCATGCCGAACAGGGCGCCGATCGCATGCACCGGACCCTGGAGCAATTGCTCATGCTGGCACGGGTGGAGGGTAGCTTGTCGTTCGACGACGGTGTGCAGTGCAGTGCCGAGCAAGTCGCGCGTCAGGCGGTGCAGGACGCCGGGGGTGGTGACAACCGCAGGATCGTCCTGAACTTGCCGCCCGAGGCGGCCCAGGTCTACCTGAGCATGCCCGCACCGCTCGCGGTGGCGGCGCTGCGCAACCTGCTGGACAACGCCTTGCGCCATGGCGGTGACGATGCGGTGGAGCTGGAGGTACAGGCCGTGGAGGGGCAGGTGGGGTTCATGGTGCGCGATCACGGGCCAGGCATCGCCGAGGCAGACCTCGGGCACCTGACCGAGCGTTTCTGGCGTCATGGCCAGAGCAGCGGATGCGGACTTGGCTTGGCCATCGTTCAGGCAATTGTGCAGCGCTGTGCGGGTAGCCTGAAATTCGATAGCCGAAGTGATGGGTTGAGGGTGGTATTGCAGGTGCCGGCGCGGCCTGCGGGGTGATCCTGGGCGTTGTCTGAACATTCTGGGGCCCAAAGCACGCAGTGTAAGAGGTGGTTGAGCAAGCTAGTTCTTTTATAGTCGGTGAAGATGTCTACTGCTACCTATTCTGGTAGACTTCTCGATCTATAATCATTGCAGTTGCAGTTGCAGTTGCAGTTGCAGTTGCAGTTGCAGTTGCAGTTGCAGTTGCTCTTGCTCTTGCTCTTGCTTCTAAGCGCGCGGTAGTTCAGGCGCCGCAGATCGCGACTTCAGGAGGCCGAGCGCAGGGCTTGCGGAGGGAGGTGACAGGCATGGATGCCTGTCAAGCGCTGGGCCCCAGGATGGGGCCTGCAGCGCGGTCCTCCCGGGAGCAAGCCCGGAGCGAGGGGACCTCGGAGCGGAGCGTAGGGGCCGGATGATAGGAGCAGGCGGTTTTTGCTTACTTTTTGACAAGACAAAAAGTGAGCCGCCGTAAGGGCGGAAGGGTGACTGTGCGCCACCCGCGCTAATGAATACCAACTTGGTATATGCGCCTACGCTTTGAAGTTTGAAGTTTGAAGTTTGAAGTTTGAAGTTTGAAGTTTGAAGTTTGATTGGGTTGGTGTGGGTGTTGATAGAGAGCATAGTCCATTTGCGATGGCGACGCTTAATCACCTTTTCGCCCTTACGGCGAGTCACTTTTTGTCAAACGCGACAAAAAGTAACCAAAAAACGCTGCGCTCCATTCATACGGCCCCTACGCTGCGCTTCGGGGTTCCCTCACTCCGGTCTTGCTCCCGGGAGGACCGCGCTGTAGGCCCCATCCTGGGGCCCAGCGCTTGACAGGCATCCATGCCTGTCACCTCCCTCCGCAAGACCTGCGTTCGGCCTTCTGAAGTCGCGAAGATCAAGATCAAGATCAAGATCAAGATCAAGATCAAGATCAAGATCAAGATCAAGATCAAGATCAAGATCAAGATCAAGATCAAGAGCCAGAGCCAGAGCCAGAGCCAGAGCCAGAGCAAGAGCAAGAGCAAGAGCAAGAGCAAGAGCAAGCCCCCCCCTAAATCCTCCCCCCGGCCAAGCGTCTCTCAAGCGACTACCGCCCATTCGCTTGCTTGCGAGGATTCACCATGTCCACCGCTACCAGCCTTGCTCAGATCCCACCGGCCACCACCCCGCATCCCCTGTACGAATTCACCGACTCCCCGCTGCTGCACCGCCAGCAGCAACAGGAGTCCAATGCCCGTAGCTACCCCCGCCGTATCCCGCTGGCCCTCAAACGAGCCCGTGGCATCTATGTCGAGGACGTCGAAGGCCGCCAGTTCATCGACTGCCTGGCCGGGGCCGGTACGCTGGCGCTGGGCCATAACCATCCCGTGGTGGTCGAAGCCATCCAGCGCGTGCTGGCCGATGAACTCCCCCTGCACACCCTGGACCTGACCACCCCGGTCAAGGACCGCTTCGTCCAGGACCTGTTCGCCGTACTGCCCGAAGCACTGCGCCGTGAAGCCAAGGTGCAGTTCTGTGGCCCGACCGGTACCGATGCGGTGGAAGCGGCGCTCAAGCTGGTGCGCAGCGCCACCGGACGCAGCACGGTCCTGACCTTCCAGGGCGCCTACCACGGCATGAGCCAAGGGGCACTCAGCCTGATGGGGAGCCTGGGTCCCAAGCAACCCCTGGGCGCATTGCTGGGCAGCGGCGTGCAGTTCATGCCGTACCCCTACGACTATCGCTGCCCATTCGGCCTGGGCGGCGAGGCGGGCGTTAAGGCCAACCTGCACTACCTGGAAAACCTGCTGCTCGACCCCGAAAGCGGGGTGCCGCTGCCAGCAGCGGTGATTCTGGAAGTGGTGCAGGGCGAAGGCGGCGTGATACCCGCCGACATCGAGTGGCTCAAGGGCGTAAGGCGCATCACCGAGCAGGCGGGCGTCGCGCTGATCGTCGATGAAATCCAGAGCGGCTTCGCCCGTACCGGGCGCATGTTCGCCTTCGAACACGCCGGTATCGTCCCAGACGTAGTCACCTTGTCCAAAGCCATCGGTGGCAGCCTGCCCCTGGCCGTGGTGGTGTACCGCGACTGGCTCGACACCTGGAAGCCGGGCGCCCATGCCGGCACCTTCCGCGGCAACCAGATGGCCATGGCCGCAGGGTCTGCCGTGCTCGAATACCTGGTCGAGCACCGCCTGGCGGACCATGCCGAGGCCATGGGGCAGCGCCTGCGCGGGCACTTGCAACGCCTGCAGGCGGACTATTCGCAGTTGGGGGATATCCGTGGCCGGGGGTTGATGCTGGGCGTGGAACTGGTCGATCCGCACGGCACGGCGGACGCCCAGGGGCACCCGCCGGCCAACCGCGAACTGGCCCCGCGCGTACAGCGCGAGTGCCTCAAGCGAGGCCTGATCCTGGAACTCGGTGGCCGCCACGGGGCCGTGGTGCGTTTCCTGCCGCCTTTGATCATCAGCGACGAACAGGTCGACGAGGTCGCGCAGCGTTTCGCTGCTGCCGTGGCCGCGGCGGTCTGAGCCCAGCCGGGGGCCGCGTGCCCCCGGCTATACCCCTTCAGTCCAAAGTTCTGCCTGCACGCCAGTAGCCCATCAGGGTCAGCCATTGGCGCGGTAACCCGCGCTCCTTGATCAAATGACGACGGATGGCCATGACCGTGGCCGACTCGCCCGCCACCCAGGCGTGGAACGCGCTGCAGGCGGTACTGGCCTGCTCCCACAGGATGCGCTTGTCGATATCGATATCCTCCAGCCTGGCCCTGGGCACGGCATGCCCCTGGGGCAGGCGGGCCAGTTCATGCACGGCATGCAGCATGGCCTGGCCGTGCTCGCAGTTCAGCAGATCGCGTGGCAGCCAGTGCAACTCGACGCCGCTGCCATGCCGCACATCCAGGCAATCGGCCTGCAATGGCACCTCGATGAACGCCTGCACCGCCAGGTCCGGTTGCGTCACGGCCAAGGCTTCGAGGATGCCGGCAATCGCTGGCAGCGCCGTTTCATCCCCGACCAGCAGCACATTACGTACCCCTTGCGGCGGCTTCCACTCGTACCCACCAGGGTCTCCCGTATAGGCCAGATTAGGTGCCAGCATCTGCAGGCGATCACCCGGCTGCGCCTGGGTAGCCCAGGCTGAGGCAGGGCTGTTGACGCCGTGCAGGACGAAATCCACGTCCACCTCCAAGGCCTCTGGGCGCAGTGCGCGCAAAGTGTAGGTACGCATGGGTGGGCGCTGCTCGGCAGCGAGCGCGCTGTGGGCGGCCTTCCAGTGCTGGTCGGCAGGCAGTTGCGCAACGGAGCCATCGGGCGCGGGGAAGAACAGCTTCACCCGCTGGTCTGGGGCCAGGGTCGTCATCTGCGCCACGTCCGGGCCGGTGAACACCAGCCGGGTGAGCGAAGGGGTAAGGGTCAGGCGACGGCTGAGCACCAGGTCGAACAGGCGGTAGGGCTGGGCCTGGCGTGTGGCGCCGCCAATCAGACGGCGCAGGCCTTGCTGGAGGGTTTGGGTCATGCGGGCGGGGCTGGGCATGGGGCGTTCTCGTGCAGACGTCTTTGCTGAGAAACGAGCTGACGCCCAGGCAAATTAAACGCACATCACCAACCGCGACCGGCGTTCACCCAGAAGTTGACCGACAGCGACGTGGACACCGACTCCACCTGGTGGAACCAACCCTCGGGCAAAAACAGCAGGTCGCCGGCTTGCAGCACCACGCGCAGGAACGGCACATCGCGGGCGGCCGGGAAACGCTGGTAGTCGGCGGCATCGGGGTTGAAGTCGCAGCCGTCCAGGCCACCCTTAGGGCTGGTCGACCAGGTGCCCAGCGCCGGACGGTGATGCGGGGCAGCAAGAATGAACGACTTCTGCCCCCAGACTTGAGCGAACAGGTTGTCGGTGTCGTCCCGGTGCAAGGGTGTGAGCGTCCCTTTGGGCCCGATCCAGATGCGTGGCGCGATGTAGCGCGAGCGTTCGAAATAGTCGGGGAAGCGGATCAGCGCCAGGAGCTTTTCCGGGACGATGTTGTTGCCCATGTAGGCCGGGGTTTCACCCGGTTTGGCCGGGGTATCGAGCGAGGCAATGAAGTCGGCCATGGAGGTAGCGCGAAAGTCGCGGTCGGTGGAGAAGGTTTTTTTCACGTAATCGCCGTGGCGGGTGATGCCTTGCAGCTCGGCAAAGTGCGCGAGGGATGCCTCACGCCCCATGCTGAACAGCGGCCAGTCGTGCAGGGCATCGCTCATCACCACCGGCATGCCCTGGGGCAGGAACTCCCGGGCAAAACGCTCGGCTGACAGGTGCGCCCGTGGCAGGCGGGGCACCTCACGCAGCACAGGCTGCGCTGCCGATATCCGTTCGCTGATGCGCGCGGGCGTGGGGTAGCGTTGGTTCATGGCCACCTTGCTGGCCGACGTGCCTTGCCGCGCGCTGTTGATGATCTGCGGCAGCAGCGTGGCCAGGCCCATGTTGCCGGTGATCTTCAGCCGCGCACTGGCGAACAGTTCCTCGACATTGGCCGTGCCGCCCATGATCCCGAGAAAGTCGCGCTCGGCCACTTCGATGGTGACGTCCGGCGCTGCGTGGCGACCCGCACCGGTGCGGCTCTGCTCGCGCACCTCTGACCAGAATGCCCGGTCATGGGCGAAGACGAACTGGTAGACGCCCTCGATGCCCACGCCATGGGCATTGGCGAACAGCCTGCTGAGAATGCTCTGAAGGTCCACGGTCAACCCCTGTCGATCTTTCGTTGTGCAGGGTTAACGAGCGATACGCGCACCGATTTAACCGGCGCCTTACCGGCATGCGTGGCGCCAGCGCCTAAGCTGCGCGGCTAATTTTCTTGCGTCGTCCTACGTCCCGTAGGGATAGCCGAGCCAACGCTCGATACCCAACTGTATGGAAGGTCGCAGATGAATGCCGATAAGTCCCTCAAGCTTGCCCGCCGTTTCATAGAGCTGCCAGTGGACAAGCGTCATCTGTTTCTGGATGGCCTGCGCGCCGAAGGCATCGACTTTTCCCAATTCCCCATCGCCGCCGACGTGCAGGTCCCGGACCGTGATGCACTGTCCTATGCCCAGCAGCGCATGTGGTTTCTCTGGCAGTTGGACCCGCGCAGCAGTGCCTATAACCTGCCCAGCGCCGTGCGCTTGAGCGGGCCTCTGGACGAGGCGGCGCTGGAGCAGGCCTTTGCTTGCCTGGTAGCACGCCACCAGAGCCTGCGCACGGTATTCGCCGAAGGCGAAGACGGCCAGGCTCGGCAGGTAGCGGCCAAGTACCCGATGCACGTGGCCAAGCACAGCCTGGTTGACCTGGACGCCGATGCCCAAGCGCGCGGTGTGCGCGAGCTGGCCGAACACGAGGCGCTGCAACCCTTCGATCTGGCCGTCGGCCCCTTGATGCGCGTCACCTTGCTGCGGCTTGGGGCGCAGGAGCACGTGCTGCTGCTGACCCTGCACCACATCGTGTCCGACGGCTGGTCGATGAACGTGCTCATCGACGAGTTCGTCCAGGCTTACCAGGCCTTTGCCGCAGGCCTTGAACCAGCGCTACCGGCCTTGCCTGTCCAGTACATGGACTATGCGCTGTGGCAACGCAAGTGGCTGGAAGCCGGTGAGCAGGCGCGGCAGTTGGGCTACTGGCGCGAGCAGTTGGGCGATGAGCAGCCGTTGCTGGAGCTGGCCACCGATTTTCCACGCCCGGCGGTGGCCAGCCAGCGCGGCCAACGTCACGAGCTGGTCATCGACCCGGCCCTGGCTGATCAACTGCGGGCCTTGGCGCGCCAGCACAACGTGACCTTGTTCATGGTGCTGCTGGCGGCATTCAATGTGCTGCTGTACCGCCACACCGGCCAGACCGATCTGCGCATCGGCGTGCCCGTGGCCAACCGCAACCGGGCCGAGGTCGAAGGCTTGATCGGTTTGTTCGTCAACACCCAAGTGCTGCGCACCTGCCTGCACGGGCATCAGTCGGTCGCCAGCCTGCTGGCCGCCGTAAAACAGACCACCGCCGGTGCCCAGGCGCACCAGGACCTGCCCTTCGAACAGCTGGTCGAGGCCCTGGACCTTGACCGCAGCCTCAGCCATAACCCGCTGTTCCAGGTGATGTACAACCACTTGCCCAACGTTGCCGATATCGAGGTAATGACGGTGGGCGAGGGGTTGGAGCTGCGCCCACTGGAGGCGAGCAGCCGCCCCACGCCCTTCGACCTGACCCTGACCACCTTCGAGCGCGGCGGTCGTCTGCATGCCTCGCTGACCTATGCCAGCGAGCTGTTCGAACCGGCCACCATCGCCCGCATGGCCGGGCACTGGCTGCAACTGCTGCAAGCGATGAGCGAGGATGCCGACCAGCAACTGGACCAACTGCCTTTGCTCGATGCGCACCAGACGGCACTTTTGCAGCAGCAGGCCACGGGCCCGCAGGCACCAGCAGCGCCGTCGGCACTGGAGATGTTCGAGGCCCAGGTGCAGCGCGTTCCCGATGCCTTGGCGCTGACATTCGCCGGCCAATGCCTGAGCTACGCCGAGCTGGACGCCCGCGCCAACGCGCTGGCCCTGCAACTGGTCGAGCTGGGCGTCGGTGCTCAGGTGTGCGTTGGCCTGGCCGCCGGGCGCTCGTTGGAAATGGTGATCGGCCTGCTGGCCGTGTGGAAGGCCGGGGCAGCTTATGTACCGCTGGACCCGGCATTCCCTGCCCAGCGGCTGGCCTACATGATCGAAGACAGCCGGGTCGGTGTGCTGCTGACCCAGCAGGCGTTGCAAGCCAGCCTGCCGCACATCGCCGGGGTGACGACCCTGCTGCTCGACCCCGCCCGCCCTGAAATGAGTGCGCAGGGCCCGCAGCGCCCCGTCCACGCTGGCGAGCTGGCCTACGTCATCTACACCTCCGGTTCCACCGGCACCGCCAAGGGTGTGGCCGTCAGCCACGGCGCCCTGGGCAACTACCTGCAAGGCATTTTCCAGACCTTGCCGCTGCAGGGCGCAAGCAACATGGCGGTGGTCTCCACCCTGGCTGCGGACCTGGGGCATACCGTGCTGTTCGGCGCATTGTGCTCCGGGCGGTCGCTGCACATCATCGAGCAGGACGTGGCCCTCGACCCGCAGCGCTTCGGCGCCTATATGCAAGGCCATGGCATCGACGTGCTGAAAATCGTGCCGTCGCACCTGGAGGCGCTGCTGGGCGCCGATCAACCGCAACAGGTGCTGCCTGCTCGCTGCCTGGTGCTCGGTGGCGAGGCCTGTTCGCCTGCACTGATCGAACGCCTGCGCGCCTTGGGCCGCTGCGACATCATCAACCACTACGGCCCGACCGAAACCACCGTCGGCGTACTGACCCAGAACCTCAGCGCGGCAGACAGCCCCATCGTGCTGGGCCGGCCATTGCCCAACACCCGCACCCAGGTGCTCGATACCGGCCTGCAACTGCAGGCGCCGGGCAGCCACGGTGAGTTGTACATCGGTGGCGCTGGCCTTGCCCGTGGGTACCAGAACCGTCCAGGCATGACCGCCGAGCGCTTCGTGCCTGACCCCTTCGGTGCACCGGGTGCGCGCCTGTATCGCACAGGTGACCGGGTGCGTCGCCTGCCCTCGGGCGAGCTGGCGTTCCTTGGCCGTGTCGATCGCCAGGTCAAGCTGCGCGGCTACCGCATCGACCTGGATGAAGTGCTGCTGGCCCTGCGTGCAGCGCCCCAGGTGCGCGACGCGGCCGTGCTGCTGGTGGGCGAAGCCGCCCATGCGCAACTGGTGGCCTATGTGGTCTACGCGGACACTGACGCGCAAGCGCAGCTGGAGGCGTGGCTGCAAGCGCGTCTGCCTGACTACATGCTGCCCAGCACCTATCAGGCCCTGGCCGTCATGCCCCTGACCGCCAACGGCAAGCTCGACGCCCGCGCGCTGCCTCAGCCGACCCAGGCGCGTGCCGCCGATGCCCATGTGCCGCCGGTAACTGAGCGCCAACGTGCCCTGGCGGGCATCTGGGAACAGGTGCTCAAAGTGCCGGCAGTCGGCCTTGGCGACAACTTCTTCAGCCTGGGCGGCCACTCGTTACTGGCCGTGCAGATCGTCTCGCGTGTGCGCCGCCAACTGGGGCTCGACCTGCCGCTGCGGGCCATGTTCGACACGGCCAACCTGGGTGAACTGGCCCAGGCGCTGGAGCACTGCGAGCGCTACCGCGAACAGGCGGCCATTGCGGCACTGCCGCGCAGCGAGCGCCTGCCGGCGTCGTTCGCCCAGCAGCGCCAATGGCTGTACTGGACCTTGCAGCCCCAGAGCACCGCCTATCACACCCCGCTGGCCGTGCGGCTGCAGGGCCAGCTTGATCGCCAGGCCTTGCAGCGGGCGATGGACACCTTGCTGGCACGGCACGAAGCCTTGCGCACCACGTTCGTCCAGGAGGATGGCCAGCTTTACCAGCAGGTGCAGCCGGCCGGGGCGGTGGACCTGCAATGGATGGCCTTGCCCGATGCCAGCCAACCCCAGCTGGAGCTTGCGGTGCGCGCCGAAATCACGCGCCTGTTCGACCTGCACCAAGGCCCCCTGATGCGGGTCAAGGTGATCGAGCGCGCGATTGATGAATGGGTGCTGGTGCTCACGCTGCACCACATCACCTCCGACGGCTGGTCCATGAGCCTGTTGGTGCACGAATTCGTCGACCTCTACAGCGCCTTCAGTGCCGGCCATACGTCCGCTCTGCAACCGCTGGTGGTGCAGTACGCCGACTACGCCCACTGGCAGCGCCAGTGGCTGGACCAAGGCGAGATGCAGCGCCAGCAGGCCTATTGGGTCGAACGCCTGGGTAGTGAACCGGTGGTGCTGTCGCTGCCGACCGATCACCCGCGCACGGCGCAGCTCAGCGACCGTGGCGGGCGCCTTGACCTGCGCCTGCCGCAGGACCTGGAGCGTCAAGTACGCGAGTTGGCCCAGGCCCAGGGCGTCACCTTGTTCCAACTGTTCCTGGGTACCTTCGCCTTGCTGTTGCAACGCTACAGCGGCCAGCCGGACGTGCGCATCGGGGTGCCAGTGAACAACCGCAACAGCCAGGAGCTGGAGGCGGTGGTGGGCTTTTTCGTCAACACCCTGGTCATGCGCTTGTGCCCGCAGCCTGAGCAATCGGCGGGCCATTGGCTGCAGACGGTCAAGGAGGTGACGTTGTCGGCCCAGGCCAACCAGGACCTGCCCTTCGACCGCCTGGTGGAAGTGCTCAACCCCCAGCGTGCGCTGAATCACAACCCGCTGTTCCAGGTGATGTACAACCATCTCAGCACTGTCGGCGCCACCGCGACCGGCACTAGCCTGCCAGGTTTGCAGGCTCGCGAACTGCTGCTCGATGGCGGCGCCGCGCAGTTCGAGTTGTCCCTTGAAACCCTGGAAACGCCGCAGGGCATTTCCGTGGCCCTGGTGTACGCCGCCGACCTGTTCGAAGCCGCCACCCTCGAGCGTATGGCCGGTCACTGGCAGACCCTGCTGCGCGGCATGGTTGCCTGCCCTGCACAGGCCATTGGCGAGCTGCCGATGCTCGCTGCCAGTGAACAGCACGGCCTGCGCACCTGGAACCAGACTGCTCAGCGTTACCCCGAGCAATACTGCGTCCACCGCCTGATCGAGCAGCAGGCCCAGCGCAGCCCCGAGGCGACCGCCGTGGTGTTCGGCGCACGTCAACTCACCTATCGCCAACTCAACAACGCCGCCAATGGCCTGGCCTGGCAGTTGATCGATCGCGGCGTTGGCCCGGACGTGCTGGTAGGCATCGCCGCCGAGCGTTCGCTGGAGCTGGTCATCGGCCTGCTGGCCATCCTCAAGGCCGGTGGCGCCTACCTGCCGCTGGGCCCGGACTACCCCGAGGAACGCCTGGCCTACATGATCGAGGACAGCCGCATGGCCTTGCTGCTGCATGCACCAGGCTTGCGCCTGCCGGTGCCCGAAGGGCTGGCGACGCTCGAGCTGCTGGCCCCGCAGGCGGATCCGGTTGACGTACCGAACCCGCAGGTCGACCTGGCGCCGGAGCACCTGGCCTACGTGATCTACACCTCCGGCTCCACTGGCAAGCCCAAGGGTGCCGGCAACCGCCACGTCGCCCTGGCCAACCGCCTGTACTGGATGCAACAGGCCTATGAACTGACCGCCGCCGACCGGGTGCTGCAGAAGACGCCGTTCAGCTTCGACGTGTCGGTGTGGGAGTTCTTCTGGCCGTTGATGACCGGCGCCCAACTGGTGGTGGCCGAACCCGGCGCGCACCGCGACCCGGCGCAACTGGTGGCCCTGATCGAGCAGCATGGCATCAGCACGTTGCACTTCGTGCCGTCGATGCTGCAGGTGTTCCTGCAATCGCCGGACCTGGACGGGTGCCACAGCCTGCGGCGCATTCTCTGCAGCGGCGAGGCACTGGCGCTCGATGCCCAGGCCCAGGTGTTCGCACGCCTGCCCAAGGCCGGCCTGTACAACTTGTACGGCCCGACCGAAGCCGCCATCGACGTCACCCACTGGACTTGCGTGGAGGAGGGCAGCGACAGCGTGCCCATCGGGCGCCCCATTGCCAACCTGCACACTTATGTACTGGACGCGGCCCTGCAGCCGGTCGTGCCGGGGGTGGCCGGTGAGTTGTACCTGGGCGGGGTGGGCCTGGCCCGTGGGTATCACCGCCGCCCGGCGCTGACCGCCGAGCGCTTCGTGGCAAGTCCTGTGGGTAATGGCGAGCGCTTGTACCGCACGGGCGACCTGGTGCGTTACCGCGCCGACGGCGTGCTGGAATACCTCGGTCGCCTGGACCACCAAGTGAAGATCCGTGGCCAGCGCATCGAGCTGGGTGAGATCGAGGCGCGCCTGCTGGAAGTGGCCGGTGCGGGTGAAACCGTGGTCGTGGCCCGAGAGGATGCCCAAGGTCAGCACCTGGTCGGCTACGTGGCCGACCCATACCCGCCTGCTGATCTAGCAGCCTGGCAAGCCCAGCTCAAGGCCCGGTTGGCCGAGGCCTTGCCGGCCTACATGGTGCCTTCGCACCTGGTCTGGCTGGCGGCGATGCCCTTGAGCCCCAACGGCAAGCTGGACCGCAAGGCCTTGCCTGCGCCTGATCTGGAACAGGCCCGGCAGGCCTTCCAGGCACCGAGCACTGAGCTCGAGTGCACCGTTGCAGCCATCTGGAGCCAGGTGTTGCACCTGGACCAGGTAGGCATGGCCGATCACTTCTTCGACTTGGGCGGGCACTCGCTGCTCGCCACCCAGGTGATTTCGCGCGTTGCCCAGGAACTGGACCTGGAGGTGCCGCTGGCGCTGCTGTTCGAACACAGCACCCTGCACGCCTTTACCCAGGCCGTGAGCGCTCTGCAAGGCCACCGCGCCGCACCGATCGCCCCCGTGGACCGCAACCAGCCGCTGCAGCTGTCGTTCGCCCAGGAGCGGCAGTGGTTCTTGTGGCAGCTGGAGCCGCACAGCAGCGCCTATCACATCCCCATGGCCCTGCGCCTGCGTGGCGAGCTGGACCTGCAAGCGCTGGAAGACAGCTTCAACCTGCTGGTGCAGCGCCACGAAAGCCTGCGCACCACCTTCATCCAGGAGCAGGCCCAGGTTCGTCCGGTCATCCACGCCCACTGGCGTTTGCCTGTGCCGGTGCAATCCGTTGCGGGCGAAGACGAGGAGGGCACACTGATCCAGGCCTTTATCCAGGCCCAGACCGCCCAGCCTTTCGACTTGGTCAATGGGCCGTTGCTGCGCATCGGTGTGCTGAAACTGGGGGCACAGGACCACGTGCTGACCTTGGTTCAGCACCACATCGTTTCCGATGGCTGGTCGATGCAGGTGATGGTCGATGAATGGATGCAGAGCTATGCCAGCCTGACAAGCGGCGCGCAGCCGAACCTTGCGCCGCTGCCCGTCCAGTACCTGGACTACGCCCACTGGCAGCGCGACTGGCTGGCAGCCGGTGAACGCGAGCGTCAGCTGATGTACTGGCGTGAGCAACTGGGCGATGAGCCGGTGGTGCTGGAGTTGCCCACCGATCACCCGCGTCCTGCCGTGCAGAGCTACCGCGGTGCCCGCCTGGGGCTGACCTTGGACACGCAGCTGACCACGGGCCTGCAACAGCTGGCGCAGCAGCACAACGTCACGCTGTTCATGCTGCTGCTGGCCTCGTTCCAAGCACTGTTGCAGCGCTACAGCGGCCAGGACGACATCCGTGTCGGCGTGCCCGTCGCTAACCGCCATCGCCTGGAGACCGAGCGTCTGATCGGCTTCTTCGTCAATACCCAGGTCTTGCGTGGGCGCTTCGATGGGCAGCTGACCGTAGAGGCGCTGTTGGAACAAGTGCGCCAAGCCGCGCTGGGCGCCCAGCAGCATCAGGACCTGCCGTTCGAGCAGCTGGTCGAAGCCCTGCAGCCGGCACGCAGCCTGAGCCACAATCCGCTGTTCCAGGTGATGTTCACCCACCGCAACCTGCTCGACCAGCAGCTGGGTGACGGCTTCAAGGTGCCGCAGCTCGATGTCCAGACCCTGAGCGGCGAACACCACAGTGCCCAGTTCGACCTGGCCCTGGACACCTTCGAGACACCCGACGGCCTAGGGGCGACCTGGACCTTTGCCACCGACCTGTTCGAAACCAGCACGCTTGAGCGCATGGCCAGCCATTGGCAAACCCTGCTGCGCGGCATGCTTGCCAGCCCTGGGGCACGAGTGGCCGAGCTGCCCCTGATGGACGCACGGCAGCTGGACACTGCGCGCACCTGGAACCAGACCGCTCAGCGTTACCCCGATGAGCACTGCGTCCACCGCCTGATCGAGCAGCAAGCCCAGCGCAGCCCCGAGGCGGCCGCCGTGGTGTTCGGCGCGCGTCAACTCACCTATCGCCAACTCAACAACGCCGCCAATGGCCTGGCCTGGCAGTTGATCGATCGCGGCGTTGGCCCGGACGTGCTGGTAGGCATCGCCGCCGAGCGGTCGCTGGAGCTGGTCATCGGCCTGCTGGCCATCCTCAAGGCCGGTGGCGCCTACCTGCCGCTGGACCCGGACTACCCCGAGGAACGCCTGGCCTACATGATCGAGGACAGCCGCATGGCCTTGCTGCTGCATGCACCAGGCTTGCGCCTGCCGGTGCCCGAAGGGCTGGCGACGCTCGAGCTGCTGGCCCCGCAGGCGGACCCGGTTGACGTACCGAACCCGCAGGTCGACCTGGCGCCGGAGCACCTGGCCTACGTGATCTACACCTCCGGCTCCACTGGCAAGCCCAAGGGTGCCGGCAACCGCCACGTCGCCCTGGCCAACCGCCTGTACTGGATGCAACAGGCCTATGAACTGACCGCCGCCGACCGGGTGCTGCAGAAGACGCCGTTCAGCTTCGACGTGTCGGTGTGGGAGTTCTTCTGGCCGTTGATGACCGGCGCCCAACTGGTGGTGGCCGAACCCGGCGCGCACCGCGACCCGGCGCAACTGGTGGCCCTGATCGAGCAGCATGGCATCAGCACGTTGCACTTCGTGCCGTCGATGCTGCAGGTGTTCCTGCAATCGCCGGACCTGGACGGGTGCCACAGCCTGCGGCGCATTCTCTGCAGCGGCGAGGCACTGGCGCTCGATGCCCAGAGCCAGGTGTTCGCACGCCTGCCCAAGGCCGGCCTGTACAACTTGTACGGCCCGACCGAAGCCGCCATCGACGTCACCCACTGGACTTGCGTGGAGGAGGGCAGCGACAGCGTGCCCATCGGGCGCCCCATTGCCAACCTGCACACTTATGTACTGGACGCGGCCCTGCAGCCGGTCGTGCCGGGGGTGGCCGGTGAGTTGTACCTGGGCGGCGTGGGCCTGGCCCGTGGGTATCACCGCCGCCCGGCGTTGACCGCCGAGCGCTTCGTGGCAAGTCCTGTGGGTAATGGCGAGCGTTTGTACCGCACGGGCGACCTGGTGCGTTACCGCGCCGACGGCGTACTGGAATACCTCGGTCGCCTGGACCACCAGGTGAAGATCCGTGGCCAGCGCATCGAGCTGGGTGAGATCGAGGCGCGCCTGCTGGAGGTGGCCGAAGTCCGTGAAGCGGTCGTGCTGGCTCAGCCTGGCGCCGCCGGTGCGCAACTGGTCGGCTACGTGCTGGTCGCCGGCGCTGACCTGGAGGCCACGCGCCAGGCGCTGCTGCGCGAGCGCCTCAAGGCTCACCTCAAGGCCAACTTGCCCGGCTACATGGTGCCCGGCCAATGGCTGCTGCTGGAACAGTGGCCGCTCAGCCCCAATGGCAAGCTGGACCGCAAGGCCTTGCCGCTGCCCCAGGCCGCGCCACAACAACAGGGCTACGAAGCCCCGCAACGCCCGGTCGAGTGCCAACTGGCAGCGATCTGGCAGGACCTGCTCCAGCTCGACAAGGTCGGCTTGAACGACCATTTCTTCGACCTGGGCGGTCACTCTCTTCTCGTCGTGAGCCTGGTCTCACGCATTCAACTCGAGCTTGGTATGAAGGCAACTGCGCAATTGATTTTCCAATACCCCACCCTGGGCGAGCTGGCCCGCCAACTGGAGCGCGAAGGCGGAGCGGTGGATGCCTCCACCCTTGACCAGCTCGAAAGCTTGCTCGACGAAATGGAGGCGGTGTAATGGATCACGCCAGCGCCCTGCGCATTGCCCAACGCTTCATCGCCTTGCCCGTGGACAAGCGCCGTCAGTACCTGGCCAAGATGGCCGAACAAAAGGTCTCGCCCGGCAACCTGCCGATTCCGGTCATCCGCGAGCAGTTGGACAGCTTGCCGCTGTCCTTCGCCCAGGAGCGCCAGTGGTTCCTCTGGCAGTTGGAGCCAGGCAGCAGCGCCTCTCACATCCCTACCGCCCTGCGCCTGCGCGGCCACCTCGACACCCAGGCCTTGCAGCAGGCGTTCGATGCCCTGGTGGCACGCCACGAGACCCTGCGCACCACCTTCGTGGTGGAGGAGGAGCGGCCCTGCCAGCGCGTGCATGGCGCCCTGCCGATCGCGATCGAGCCGTTGCACCTGCCGGCCACCCTGGCACCCGAGCACCAAGACGCCCAGGTACAGGCGTTGATCGAGCAGCAGATCGCCAGGCCCTTCGACCTCGAACACGGTCCGCTGGTACGGCTGGGGCTGCTGACGGTGGCTGACGAAGAACATGTGCTGGTGATGGTGCAGCACCACATCGTCTCCGATGGCTGGTCGATGCAGGTCATGGTCGATGAGCTGATGCAGCTGTACTTGGGCTTCGTCCACGGGCGGGCGGTCGAGCTGCCCGCGCTGCCCATTCAATACGCCGACTACGCCATCTGGCAGCGTCGCTGGATGGAAGCCGGCGGCAGCGAGCAGCAACTGGCCTACTGGCGTGAGCAACTGGGCGCGCATCAACCTGTGCTGGAGTTGCCCACCGACCGTCCGCGTGCGGCCCAGCCAAGCCTGCGCGGCGCGCGTGTCGACCTGCCCATCGACAGCGCCCTGAGCGAAGCCTTGCAAGGCCTGGCGCAGCAGCAACAGGTCACGCTGTTCATGCTGTTGCTGGCGTCGTTCCAGGTGCTGCTGCACCGCTACACCGGCCAGACCGATATTCGCGTCGGGGTGCCCAACGCCAACCGCAACCGGGTCGAGACCGATCGCCTGCTGGGCTTCTTCGTCAACACGCAGGTGCTGCGCGCCGATGTGCAGGGGGCCTTGGCCTTCCCGGCGTTGCTGCAACAGGTCAAGCAGACGGTGCTCGGTGCCCAGGCGCATCAGGACCTGCCGTTCGAACAACTGGTCGAAGCTTTGCAGCCAGACCGCAGCCTGAGCCACAACCCGTTGTTCCAGGTGATGTACAACCACCAGCGCCAAGGCCGCGACCAACGCACCCGGCAGGTGCCTGGGCTCGATATCGAAGGACTGTTCTGGGAAAGCCACAGCGCCTCGTTCGACCTGACGCTGGACACCGTGGAGGGCGAAGACGGCCTGTGGGCGTCGCTGACCTATGCGTGCGACCTGTTCGATGCCGCCACCATCGAGCGCCTGGGGCGCCATTGGCTGACCCTGCTGCGCAGCCTCGTCGCCGACCCGTCGCGCTGCATTGCTGCGCTGCCGATGCTGGCCGTCGATGAGCATGAGCACCTGCACGCTGTGCGCAACGCCCCGGACCTGCGTCACGCCGACGGCCCGCTGGTGCACGAGCGCATTGCCCAGTGGGCTGCGCAAACCCCGCAGGCCACCGCCTTGTTGTTTGGCGAGCAGCGCATGAGCTTTGCCCAGCTCGATCAGCAGGCCAACCGCCTGGCCCATGCCCTGGTCACAGCCGGGGTCGGGCCGGAAGTGCTGGTCGGTATCGCCCTGGAGCGTGGCCTTGAGATGGTCGTGAGCCTGTTGGCGGTGCTCAAGGCCGGCGGTGCCTATACGCCGCTCGATCCGCAATACCCCCGCGAACGCCTGGCCTACCTGATGCAGGACAGTGGCATGGCCCTGCTGCTCAGCGACAGCGCGCTCATGCAGCGCCTGCCGGTCCCTGAGGGGTTGGCAACCCTGGCCCTGGACCACATGGACCTGGCCGCGCAACCCTGCCACGCGCCGGCGAACGCCGCCCAGGCCGATAACCTGGCCTACGTCATCTACACCTCGGGTTCCACCGGCCTGCCCAAAGGGGTGGCGGTAGCCCATGGCCCCATCGCCATGCACTGCCGGGCGATTGGCGAGCGCTACGAAATGACGCCAGCCGACTGCGAACTGCACTTCATGTCGTTCGCCTTCGACGGTGCCCACGAGCGCTGGCTCACGCCCCTGACCCACGGCGCTTCGCTGCTGATCCGCGACCCGCAGCTGTGGACGCCGGAGCAAACCTATGCCGCCATGCATGAGCATGGGGTGACGGTCGCGGCGTTTCCACCGGTCTACCTTCAGCAACTGGCCGAGCACGCCGAGCGCGACGGCAACCCACCGCCGATGCGGGTGTACTGCTTCGGCGGCGATGCGGTGTCCGAGGCCAGCTACGCCATGGCCCGGCGCGCACTGCGCCCGACCTACATCATCAATGGCTACGGCCCTACCGAAACCGTGGTCACCCCCCTGATCTGGAAAGCCGGCGAACAGGACCGCTGCGGCGCAGCCTATGCGCCCATTGGTGATCGCGTCGGTGAACGGCGCGCGTATGTGCTCGATGCCGACCTGAACCTGTTGCCCCTGGCCATCCCGGGAGAGTTGTACCTGGGCGGGCAGGGTTTGGCCCGTGGCTACCTCAAGCGCCCGGCGCTCACTGCCGAAAGGTTCGTACCGGACCCGTTCGGCAACGGTGCCCGGCTGTACCGCAGCGGTGATCGGGTAAGCCTGCGCAGCAGCGGCATCATCGATTACCTCGGGCGCATCGACCGCCAGGTCAAGGTGCGAGGTTTTCGTATCGAGTTGGGCGAGGTGGAAGCTCGCCTGCTGGCGGTGCCGGGTGTGCGCGAAGCGGTGGTGGTGGCCCAGGCCGGCCCGAGCGGCCAGCAACTGGTCGGCTACGTGGTGAGCGACGACGCGCCGCAACTGGCGTCCGATCATCAGGCCCAGGCTGAGCGCCGCGAATCGATCAAGCGCCGTTTGAAGGTGGACCTGCCTGACTACATGGTGCCCACGCACGTGCAGTTGCTCGAACGCATGCCCCTGACCCCCAACGGCAAGATCGACCGCCAGGCCCTGCCAGCAGTCGACCTGACCCAGCTGCAAGGCCAGCACGTGGCCGCCAGCAGCCCGCTCGAGCAGGCGTTGGTGCAGATTTGGCAGGCGGTGCTGAAGGTCCCTCAGGTTGGGGTGACCGACAATTTCTTCGAATTGGGCGGCGATTCGATCATCTCGATCCAGGTGGTCAGCCGGGCCCGTCAGGCCGGCATCGTGCTCAGCCCCAAAGACCTGTTCCTGCACCAGACCGTGCAGGCCCTGGCCGGTGTGGCCCGTTTTGGCGAGGTCGCCCGCATCGACCAGGGCCCGGTCGCTGGCAGCCTGCCGCTGCTGGCCATCCAGCGCTGGTTCTTCGCCCAAGGCATTGCCGATGCGCATCACTGGAACCAGTCCGTGCTGCTGGCGCCGACGCAGGCGTTGCAGCCACGGGTGCTGGAGGCGGCGTTGCAGGCGCTGGTGCTGCACCATGATGCCTTGCGCCTGCACTTCGATGCCCAAGCCGGGCTCGCCTGGCACCGGGCTGCGGCCCAGCAACAGGGCGCCGAGGAGCAGGCGCCGCTGCTGTGGCATGCCACGGTCGCGCGCGGCCAGGCCCTGACCGCGTTGTGCGAGCAGGCCCAGCGCAGCCTCGACCTGCACCAAGGGCCACTGCTGCGGGCTGTGCTGGCGGAGCTGGACGATGGCAGTCAGCGGCTGTTGCTGGTGGTTCATCACCTGGTCGTGGACGGTGTGTCCTGGCGCATTCTGTTCGACGATCTGCAGCAGGCCTACTCGCAGTGCCTGGCAGGCCAGGCGCTGTCGCTGCCGGCCAAGACCACGGCCTACAAGCAGTGGGCAGAACGCCTGCAGGCACTGGCCCAAACCCCGGCCCTGGCCGAACAGCTGCCGTACTGGCAGGCGCAGGTCGAAGGCGCCGTCGACGACCTGCCAGGCGCGCGTCCTCACGCCAGCCTTGAAAAGCGCCATGCCTGTACGGTACACACGCGCCTGGACGACACGCTGACCCGGCAACTGCTGCAACAAGCCCCGGCGGCCTACCGCACCCAAGTCAACGACCTGCTGCTGACCGCGCTGACCCGCGTGATCTGCCGCTGGACCGGGCAGGCTTCGGCGCTGATCCAGCTTGAAGGGCACGGCCGTGAAGACCTGTTCGACGATGTCGACCTGACCCGCACGGTGGGCTGGTTCACCAGCGCCTTCCCGGTGCGCCTGGACAGTGCAGGTGACGTGACCGACACGATCAAGACCGTCAAGCAGCAACTGCGCGCGATTCCCGACAAGGGCATCGGCTACGGCGCCTTGCGCTACATGGGCAGCGCCCAGTCGCAGGCAGCCTTGAACGGCCTGGCCGAGCCGCGCATCACCTTCAACTACCTGGGCCAGTTCGACGGCAGCTTTGCCAGCGATCAAGGCGCCCTGTTCGTGCCAGCCAGCGAGGACGCCGGCGCCGAACAGGGCGCCGAGGCGCCGCTGGGCAACTGGCTGAGCATCAACGGCCAGGTGTACGCAGGCCAATTGCGCTTGGGCTGGACCTTCAGCGAAGCGATGTTCGAGCGCACCGACATCGAACGCCTGGCGCAGGATTACGCACGCGAGCTGAACCAGCTGGTCGCCCACTGTCTGCTACCGGACAGTGCCGGGGTGACGCCTTCGGACTTCCCGCTGGCCATGCTCGACCCGTCACAACTGGACGCCCTTGGCCTGCCCTGGGCGGACGTTCAGGACCTGTACCCGCTCTCGCCCATGCAGCAGGGCATGCTGTTCCACAGCTTGCTGGAGCAGCAAGGGGGCGACTACATCAACCAGCTGTCGGTCAGCGTCCAGGGGCTGGCGCCTGAGCGTTTTCGGGAGGCTTGGCAGGCGGTGGTGCAGCGGCACGACATATTGCGCAGCGGGCTCCTCTGGCAAGGCGGGCTGGCCCAGCCGCTGCAGTGGGTGCGCAAGCAGGTGCAGCTGCCATGCCGTGAAATCGACTTGCGTGGCCATGCAGATCTCGACGCTGCACTGACGCGCCTGGCCGATGCCGAACGCGAGCAAGGCTTCGACCTGGCCCAGGCGCCACTGCTGCGCCTGACGCTGGCCCGCACGGGGGATGATCGGTATCAACTGATCTATACCAGCCATCACATCCTGCTCGACGGCTGGAGTAATTCGCAGTTGCTCGGCGAGGTGTTGCAGCACTACGCAGGCCAGGCGGTACACAGCCTCAATGGGCGCTACAGCGACTATATCGGCTGGCTGCAACGCCAGGACAAACGGGTCAGCGAGGCCTTCTGGCGCACGCAGTTCGCCACCCTTGACGAGCCGACCTGGCTCAGCCGTGCGCTCAAGTGCGCCGCCACCGGCCAGAGTGGGCAAGGCGAATTCAAATGGCGCCTGGACGCTGCGATGACCGAACAGTTGCACGGCTTTGCCCGTCAGCAGAAAGTCACCCTCAACACGCTCGTGCAGGCCGCCTGGCTGTTGCTGTTGCAGCGCTACACCGGTCACGACAGCGTGACATTCGGGGCTACGGTGGCGGGCCGGCCTACGCAATTGCAGGGCATCGAGCAGCAGATCGGCTTGTTCATCAATACCTTGCCCGTGGTCGCGCGGCCTGAACCGCAACAAGCGCTGGCGGGTTGGTTACAGACCGTACAGGGCATCAACCTGGCACTCCGGGACCACGAACACAGCGCGCTGAGTGATGTGCAGCGCTGGGCCGGGCAGGGCGGCGATGGATTGTTCGATACCTTGCTGGTCTTCGAAAACTACCCCGTGTCCGAGGCGCTGCAGCAGGGCGGCGTCAGTGACCTGCACTTTGGCGACGTGCACAGCCATGAGCAGAACAACTACCCGCTGACGCTGAGCGTCAGCACCGGGGCCGACCTGTTGTTGCATTACAGCTATGACGCTGCGCAGTTCAGTGCCGAGTGCATTGCCCAGGTTGCAAGCCAACTGGCCCATCTCCTGGCGCAGATGGCCGACGGCTCGCCCCAGCGTTGCCTGGGCGAGCTGAAGCTGTTCGAAGAGGGGCGTCTTCGCGCCCCGGTGCAGGACTGGGGCATGGCCGCCGGTGAATACCCAAGCCTGGCGCCTGCCCATGTGCTGTTCGAGCAGCAGGCCCGGCGCGTTCCGAACCACACTGCGCTGATCACTGAAACCACCGAGCTGACCTACGCCCAGCTCAACGCAGCGGCCAACCGCCTGGCGCACCGCTTGATCGCCCAAGGCGTGGGCCCCGACGTGCTGGTCGGCATCGCCGCCGAGCGCGATGCGCCGATGGTCGTTGCCCTGCTGGCCGTGCTCAAGGCAGGCGGCGGCTATGTACCGCTCGACCCGAAATTCCCCCAAGAGCGCCTGCAGCAGATGGTCGAGGACAGCCGCGTCGCGTTGCTGTTGACCCAGTCGCACTTGCGCGAAACGCTGGCACTGGACGCGCAGGTGCAGTGCCTGCTGCTGGATACGCCTGACGACGGCAACGGCTCCGACAGCGACCCGCTCAACCGCGTGCACGCCGACAACCTGGCCTACGTGATCTTCACCTCCGGCTCGACCGGTCGGCCGAAGGGCGTGGCCATCAGCCATGGTGCCTTGACCCGCCACGCCTTCGTGGCCCAGTGGTATTCCGATATCCACGCGTCCGATTGCGTGCTGCAATTTGCCACGTTCAACTTCGATGCCTTCGTCGAGCAGCTGTACGCCCCGCTGGTCTGCGGTGCCACCGTGATGCTGCGCGGCAATGAAATCTGGGACAGCGAGACGTTCTACCAGCGGGTGCTGGCCCACGGCATCAGCGTGGCCGACCTGCCGACCGCGTACTGGAACCTGCTGGCAACCCAGTTTGCCAGCGTAGGGCCACGCGACTACGGGCAACTGCGCCAGATTCATGCGGGCGGCGAAGCCATGCCCCCTGAAGGCATGGCCGCCTGGCTCAAGGCCGGCCTGGGCCATGTGCGCCTGCTCAACACCTACGGCCCGACGGAAACCACGGTCACCTCCACCACGCTCGACTGCACTCCATACGTGCTGGGCGAACAACCCGTACCTCACACCTTGCCGATCGGCACGGCCTTGCCTGGTCGGGAGATCTACCTGCTGGACGATGCCGGGCAACCGGTGCCGACCGGTGTCGTGGGTGAGCTGGTGATCGGCGGCGAGTTGCTGGCGCGTGGCTACTTCGGCCGCAGCGCGCTGACCGCCGAGCGCTTCCTGCCCGACCCGTTCGCCGGCAACGGCGGGCGCTTGTACCGCACGGGCGACCTGGCGCGTTACCGCGCCGATGGCGTGATCGACTACGTCGGCCGGGTGGACCATCAGGTGAAGATCCGTGGCTTCCGCATCGAGCTGGGCGAGATCGAAACCTGCCTGCTGGCCCAGGTCGGTGTCAGCGAGGCGTTGGTCGTGGCACAGCCTGGTCCGAACGGGCCGCAACTGGTTGCTTACCTGGTTGCAGATGCAGACGTGCAGGCGTTGCGCGAAGCGCTCAAGGCGAGCCTGCCGGACTACATGGTTCCTGCCCATGTCATGCTGCTCGATCACATGCCGCTGAGCCCGAGCGGCAAGATCGACCGCAAAGCGCTGCCGCTGCCCGAGGCCTCCAGCAACCAGGCGTTCATCGCCCCCCAGACCCCGCTCGAACAGCAACTGGCGCGTATCTGGCAAGACGTGCTGAAGCTTGAGCGGGTCGGGGTGGACGACAACTTCTTCGAGCTGGGCGGTGACTCGATCATCTCCATTCAGGTGGTCAGCCGGGCCCGTCAGCAGGGGCTGCACTTCACGCCCAAGGAGCTGTTCCAGCACCAGACCCTGCGCGCCCTGGCCAAGGTCGTGCGCAATGCCGACAGCGCGGTGCAGATCGACCAAGGCACCGTCCTCGGCGGCATGCCGCTGCTGCCGGTGCAGCACAGCTTCTTCAGCGAGGTCATTGCCCAGCGTCACCACTGGAACCAGTCGGTGCTACTGGTACCGCGCACAGCACTTCAGGGCGTTGCACTGGAGCAGGCGTTGCAGGCGCTTGTGCAACATCACGATGCGCTGCGCCTTACCTTCAGCGAAGGTGAGCAAGGCTGGTTGGCCGAACATGGCGAGCCGGTGATGGCGCTGCTGTGGCAACGCCAGGTGGCCGATGCCCAGGCGCTGACCGCCCTGTGCGACGATGCCCAGCGCAGCCTGGACCTGGCCGAGGGCCCGCTGCTGCGCGCCGTGCTGGCCACGCTGGCCGACGGCAGCCAGCGCTTGCTGCTGGTGATCCATCACCTGGTGGTCGATGGCGTGTCGTGGCGCATCCTCTTCGAGGACCTGCAACAGGCCTACGCGCAATGCCTGGCCGGGCAGCCCGTGAAACTGCCGAGCAAGACCACGGCTTACAAGGCCTGGGCGCAGAAACTGGAGGCGCATGCCCACAGCCCGGCGCTGCAGGGGCAGAAGGACTACTGGATGGCACAACTGCGCGGGCAGCGCGCAGACCTGCCGGGCGTCAAGGTCGATGCAGGCATGCAGGGGCACCACGCCCAGACTGTGCAGACCCGCCTGGACGCCCAGCAAACCCGTCGCCTGTTGCAGCAGGCGCCTGCAGCCTACCGCACCCAGGTCAACGACTTGCTGCTGACCGCCCTGGCGCGTGTGATCTGCCAGTGGACAGGCGAACAGGCCGCGCTGATCCAGTTGGAAGGCCATGGCCGCGAGGAGCTGTTCGACGACGTCGACCTCACCCGTACCGTGGGTTGGTTCACCAGCGTGTTCCCGGTGAAGTTGCCCGTGTCCAGCGACCTTGGCGACACGCTTCGCCAGGTCAAGGAGCACCTGCGCGGCATTCCCGACAAGGGTGTCGGCTACGGTGTCCTGCGTTACCTGGGGGACGCTGCCACACGCGAGGCCTTGGCGGCGCTGGCGACACCGCGTATCACCTTCAACTACCTGGGCCAGTTCGACGGCAGTTTTGCTGGCGACGATGACGCCTTGTTCACCCCCGCCACAGAAAAGCGCGGCCGTGAGCAAAGCCCGGACGCACCCCTGGACAACTGGCTGGTGCTCAACGGGCGCGTATACGACGGTTGCCTGAGCCTGGACTGGACGTTCAGCCGCGAGCAGTTCGATGTGCAGGCCATCGAGGCTTTGGCCGATGCCTACGGCGCACAACTGCAGGCGCTGATCGAACACTGCCTGGCCCCTGATGCAGGTGGCGTGACGCCCTCCGACTTCCCCCTGGCCGGTCTGGACCAGGCGCAGCTGGACCAGCTTGCGGTGTCGGCGGCCAACCTCGAGGACATCTATCCACTGTCCCCGATGCAGCAAGGCATGTTGTTCCATAGCCTGTACGAGCAGGGCAGCGGCGATTACCTGAATCAGATGCGCCTGGACATCGGCGGGCTCGACCCGCAGCGTTTTCGCAGCGCCTGGCAGGCCACCCTCGACGCCCACGCCATCCTGCGCACCGGGTTCAACTGGCAGTTCGAGCAGGCCGTGCAGATGGTCCTGAGCCGGGTCGAGCTGCCGTTCCGCCTGCTGGACCTGCGCGACGACCCCGCTGCAAAAGCCACCCTCGACGCCGTGGCGCAAAGCGAACTGCAACAAGGCTTCGAGCTTCACACCGCGCCGCTGCTCAGGCTGGTACTTGCACAGACCAACGCGCAGGACTATCACCTGATCTACACCAGCCACCATATCCTGATGGACGGCTGGAGCACCTCGCAGCTTCTGGGCGAAGTGCTCCAGCGCTATGCTGGCCAGCCGGTGACCCATGGGCCTACGCAGTACCGCGACTACATCGGTTGGTTGCTGCGCCAGGACCGTCAGGCCAGCGAAGTGTTCTGGCGCGATCAACTGGCCTGCCTGCCGGCGCCGACCCTGCTTGCACAAGCCTTGAAGCCGGCAACGCGCAGCACAGGTCAACGCGATCATTTCCACCGGTTGGACGAACATCACACCCAGCGCCTGAATGCCTTTGCGCGCCGTCACAAAGTCACCCTCAACACCGTCATCCAGGCGGCCTGGCTGTTGCTGCTGCAACGCTACACCGGGCACAACGGCGTCGTGTTCGGGGCCACCGTCGCCGGGCGCCCGGCGGCGATCAGCGGCGTGGAGCAGCAGATCGGCCTGTTCATCAACACCTTGCCGGTGGTATCCAGCCCCCAGGCAGAGCAGCCGCTGCAGGCGTGGCTGCACGCGCTTGTAGAGCTCAACCTGGCGCTGCGCGAGCAGGAGCACACCCCGCTCTTCGATATCCAGCGCTGGGCCGGGCAGGGCGGTGAAGCACTGTTCGACAACATCCTGGTGTTCGAGAACTATCCGGTTTCCGAGGCGCTGCAAGCAGCGCCCGTGGACCTGCGCTTTGGCAGCATCGATAACCATGAGCAGAGCAACTACCCGCTGACCGTCAGCGTAAACGCCGGGTCCACCGTGCTGCTGCACTTCACCTATGCGGGCGAGGCGTTCGATGCCCCGGGTATCGCGAGCATCGGTGACAACCTGGCCCACTTGCTCCTGCAAATGGTCGAGGGGGCCGACGGGCTTTGCCTGGGCGATCTGACCCTGCTGGACGACGGGCGTCAGCGCGCCCCGGTGCAGGACTGGGGCATGGCCGCCGGTGAATACCCAAGCCTGGCGCCTGCCCATGTGCTGTTCGAGCAGCAGGCCCGGCGCGTTCCGAACCACACTGCGCTGATCACTGAAACCACCGAGCTGACCTACGCCCAGCTCAACGCAGCGGCCAACCGCCTGGCGCACCGCTTGATCGCCCAAGGCGTGGGCCCCGACGTGCTGGTCGGCATCGCCGTCGAGCGCGATGCGCCGATGGTCGTTGCCCTGCTGGCCGTGCTCAAGGCAGGCGGCGGCTATGTACCGCTCGACCCGAAATTCCCCCAAGAGCGCCTGCAGCAGATGGTCGAGGACAGCCGCGTCGCGTTGCTGTTGACCCAGTCGCACTTGCGCGAAACGCTGGCACTGGACGCGCAGGTGCAGTGCCTGCTGCTGGATACGCCTGACGACGGCAACGGCTCCGGCAGCGACCCGCTCAACCGCGTGCACGCCGACAACCTGGCCTACGTGATCTTCACCTCCGGCTCGACGGGCCGGCCGAAGGGCGTGGCCATCAGCCATGGTGCCTTGACCCGCCACGCCTTCGTGGCCCAGTGGTATTCCGATATCCACGCGTCCGATTGCGTGCTGCAATTTGCCACGTTCAACTTCGATGCCTTCGTCGAGCAGCTGTACGCCCCGCTGGTCTGCGGTGCCACCGTGATGCTGCGCGGCAATGAAATCTGGGACAGCGAGACGTTCTACCAGCGGGTGCTGGCCCACGGCATCAGCGTGGCCGACCTGCCGACCGCGTACTGGAACCTGCTGGCAACCCAGTTTGCCAGCGTAGGGCCACGCGACTACGGGCAGCTCCGCCAGATTCATGCGGGCGGCGAAGCCATGCCCCCTGAAGGCATGGCCGCCTGGCTCAAGGCCGGCCTGGGCCATGTGCGCCTGCTCAACACCTACGGCCCGACGGAAACCACGGTCACCTCCACCACGCTCGACTGCACCCCGTACGTGCTGGGCGAACAACCCGTACCTCACACCTTGCCGATCGGCACGGCCTTGCCTGGTCGGGAGATCTACCTGCTGGACGATGCCGGGCAACCGGTACCGACCGGTGTCGTGGGTGAGCTGGTGATCGGGGGCGAGTTGCTGGCCCGTGGCTACTTCGGCCGCAGCGCGCTGACCGCCGAGCGCTTCCTGCCCGACCCGTTCGCCGGCAACGGCGGGCGCTTGTACCGCACGGGCGACCTGGCGCGCTACCGCGCCGATGGCGTGATCGACTACGTTGGCCGGGTGGACCATCAGGTGAAGATCCGTGGCTTCCGCATCGAGCTGGGCGAGATCGAGACTTGCCTGCTGGCCCAGGCCGGTGTCAGCGAGGCGCTGGTCATGGCGCAGCCTGGCCCCAGTGGGCCGCAACTGGTGGGCTATGTGGTCACGCAGGTGGACGTGGCCACGCTGCGCGAAGCGCTCAAGGCGAGCCTGCCGGACTATATGGTGCCGGCTCACCTGATGGTGCTCGACGGCCTGCCATTGAGCCCGAGCGGCAAGATCGACCGCAAGGCGCTGCCCCAGCCCGAGGCTGCCAGCAGCCATGCTTTCGTCGCCCCGCAGACAGCGCTCGAACAGCAGTTGGCCACAGTCTGGCAAGATGTGCTGAAGCTTGAGCGGGTCGGGGTGGACGACAACTTCTTCGAGCTGGGCGGTGACTCGATCATCTCTATCCAGGTCGTCAGCCGAGCGCGGCAGCTGGGGCTGCACCTGACCCCGAAAGCGTTGTTCCAGCACCAGACCCTCCGGGCCTTGGCCCAGGTCGTTGGCACGGCAGGCACAGCCTTGCAGATCGATCAGGGTGCGGTCACCGGCACCACGCCGTTGTTGCCGGTGCAGCACAGCTTCTTCAGCGAAGCCATCGCCCAGCGTCACCACTGGAACCAGTCGGTGCTGCTGGTGCCGAGCGCGCCGCTTCACGGGGCTGCGCTCGAGCAAGCGTTGCAGGCGTTGGTGCACCATCACGATGCCCTGCGCCTGCGCTTCAGTGAAGGCGATCAGGGTTGGCAGGCCTGCCACGGCGACAACGCCCAGCCGCTGCTGTGGCAACGCGAGGTGACCGATGTCCAGGCACTCACTGCCCTGTGCGACGATGCCCAGCGCAGCCTGGACCTGGCCGAGGGCCCGCTGCTGCGCGCAGTGCTGGCCACCCTGGCCGACGGCAGCCAGCGCTTGCTGCTGGTGATCCATCACCTGGTGGTCGATGGCGTGTCGTGGCGCATTCTGTTCGAGGACCTGCAGCAGGCTTACCAGCAGTGCCTGACCGGGCAGCCGCTCAGCCTGCCGGCCAAGACCAGCGCCTACAAGGCCTGGGCCGAACGCCTGCAAGCCCACGCCCAAAGCGAAACCCTGCGCCAGCAACTGGGCTATTGGCAGGCCCAACTGCAGGGCTTTGCCCAGACGCTGCCTGGCGAAGATGCCCAAGGCAGCCAGCAGGTGGGCGACGCCCAGACCGTGCAGGTTGAACTGGATGCAGCGTTGACTCGGCAACTGCTTCAGCAGGCCCCGGCCGCTTACCGCACCCAGGTCAACGACCTGCTGCTGACCGCCCTGGCGCGGGTGATCTGCCACTGGACGGGCGAGCACGCGGCATTGATCGAGCTGGAAGGCCACGGCCGCGAGGCGCTGTTCGACGACGTCGACCTCACCCGTACCGTAGGCTGGTTCACCAGCCTGTTCCCGGTGAGACTGCCGGTGGCGGGGCCAGTGGGGGACACCATCAAGCAGGTCAAGGAACACCTGCGCGCCATCCCGGACAAAGGCATTGGCTTTGGTGTGCTGCGTTATCTGGGCGATGCGGCTACCCGCCAGGCATTGACCGGTCTGTCGCAGCCACGCATCACCTTCAACTACCTGGGCCAGTTCAGCGCCAGCGCCGCCGGTGAGGACGATGCGCTGTTCGCCCCGGCCGCGGAAAGCGGCGGGCGCCAGGTCAGTGATCAGGCGCCGCTGGGCAATGCCCTGACCATCAACGGGCAGGTGTTCGAAGGCGCCCTGAAGCTAGACTTCACCTTCAGCCGCCAGCGGTTCGCCGCGGGCATCATCGAGCACCTGGCGCATGCCTACGTGAGCGAGCTGCGTACGGTCGTTGAGCACTGCCTGGCCTTGGAACACCTCTGCCTGACCCCGTCCGACTTCCCGCTCGCGGGGCTGAGCCAAGCACAGCTGGACCGTTTGCCGGTACCGGCCGAGGCTGTCGAAGACCTGTACCCGCTGTCGCCGATGCAGCAGGGCATCCTGTTCCACACCCTCGAAGCCGCCCAGCAGGGGCTGTACGTCAGCCAAACCAGCGTGCAGGTACAAGGGTTGGATAACGCCCGCTTCCTCGCGGCCTGGCAGCACATGGTCGATCGCCATGAAATTCTGCGCACCGGGTTCTGGACCGAAAGCCACCTCAACGAGCCATTGCAATGGGTGGCCAAGCGTGCCGAACTGCGTGTGCGCGAGCTCGACTGGCGGGGTCGCCCGGTCAGCGCCGCCGACCTGCAAGGCCTGGCCGAGCAGGACTACGCCCGCGGCTTCGACCTGCTGCAGCCGCCCTTGATGGGCCTGACCCTGGTGCGCCTGGATGAGGGGCGCCAGCAACTGATCTGGAGCAGCCACCACATCCTCATGGACGGCTGGAGCCACTCACGCCTGCTGGGTGAGGTGTTCGCCGTGTACGGTGGACAAGCACTGCCCGGCAAACACGGCAGCTACCGCGACTACATCGCCTGGCTGGCCGCCCAGCCCCAGGCGCAGATGGAACACTTCTGGAAAGACAAGCTGGCCGGGCTCGAAGGGCCCACCCTGCTGGCCACCGGGTTGCATCCAGCGCCCGTCGCCGAGGCCGACGGCTACGACGCGCTGTACTTGAACTGGGACGCCGCGCAAACCCGGCAACTGCGTGATCAGGCCCAGCGCCTGCGGGTCACACCCAACACGCTGATCCAGGCAGCCTGGCTGCTGCTGCTGCAACGCTACACCGGGCAAGCGCGCGTGTGCTTCGGCGCAACCGTCGCCGGTCGTCCGGCAAACCTGCCGGGTGCTGAAGACATGCTGGGCTTGTTCATCAACACGCTGCCGATCATCCAGGCGCCTCTGCCCGAACAGCCGGTGGGGCAGTGGTTGCAGGCCCTGCAGGACTACAACGTGCAGGTGCGCGACTACGAGCACGTGTCTTTGGCCGATGTACAGCGTTGGTCCGGGCAAAGCGGACAGGCGTTATTCGACAGCATCGTGGTGTTCGAGAACTATCCCCTGGACGAGCGCCTGCAAGACGCCGGCGAAGACGGCTTGCGCTTCGGCGCCAGCGAAGGCCGCGACGTGACCAACTATGCCATGGACCTTGCCGTGCACCTGGATGACACCTTGAGCATCGAGTTCCTGTACTGGCGCAGCCGCTTCAGCCACGCTGCCTGCCAGGGCATTAGGCGCAGCTTCGAGCGCTTGCTCCAAGCGCTGCTGGGCGACCCACTGGCCGCCATCGGCAGCCTGCCCATGCTCGATGCCGACGCTGAGCGGCAGCAGGCCGAGGCCAACCGGCTGGTCGCCAACCCGACCCGCACGCCGCTGCTGCAGCGCATCGCCGGGCATGTACAGGCCCGTGGTCAGCAGGTAGCGGTCAGCTGCGCCGGGCAGTCCCTGACGTATGCCGAGCTTGAAGCGCGCGCCAACCGCCTGGCCGTGGCCCTGATCGACGCCGGTGCTGCCCCGGAGGTACGTGTCGGGGTGGCGCTGGAGCGCTCGGTAGACATGATCGTGGCCTTCTATGCGGTGCTCAAGACCGGCGCTGCGTATGTGCCTGTCGACATCGATTACCCGCGCGAGCGGGTGCAGTGGATCATCGAGGACTCAGCCATGCGGCTGCTCATCAGCCAGGCCAGCGTCAGCGAACGTTTGCCAAGCGCCGAAGGGGTCGACACGCTGCTGCTCGAATCGCTCGCGCCGGTGCAGGCGCAGGTCGCCCTGCCGGCGGTGGTGATCGACGAAGACAACCTGGCGTACCTGATCTACACCTCCGGTTCGTTGGGCAAGCCCAAAGGCGTTGCGGTCGCCCGCGGGCCGCTGGCCATGCACTGCCAGGCCATCATCGAGCGCTATGGGATGAGCGAGGCGACCCGCGAGTTGCTGTTCATGTCGTTCGCCTTCGATGGCGCCCAGGAGCGGTGGCTGTCCACCCTGGCGGCCGGTGGTCAGCTGGTGGTGCGCGACAACCGTCTGTGGACGCCCGAGGAAACCTGGCAGGTGCTGCATGAGCAGGCCATCACCATCGCCTGTTTCCCGCCTGCGTACCTGCAACAGTTGGCCGAATACGGCCAGGCCTTCGATAACCCGCCACCGGTGCAGATCTACTGCTTTGGCGGCGACGCCGTGGCCGATGCCAACTTCGAATTGGTCAAGCGCACCCTGCGTCCAAGGCTGCTGACCAATGGCTACGGCCCCACCGAGACGGTGGTCACACCGTTGCTGTGGGTGGTCGATACCGACCAGCGCTGCGAGGCGGCCTATGCGCCGATTGGCACACGGGTGGGTGAGCGTACCCTGCACATTCTCGATGCCTGCCTGAACCCATTGCCGGACGGCGTGCCAGGTGAGTTGTACATCGGCGGGCAAGGGCTTGCGCGGGGCTACCATGCTCGACCAGGCCTGACGGCCGAGCGATTCGTGGCCGACCCCAGTGGCAAGGGTGCGCGCCTGTACCGCACCGGCGACCTGGTGCGCCGCCGGGCAGACGGGGTGATCGACTTCCTTGGCCGCCTGGATCATCAGGTCAAGATCCGGGGCTTTCGTATCGAGCTGGGCGAAATCGAGGCCCGCTTGCGCAGCCAACCCCAGGTGCGCGATGCGGTCGTCGTGGCCCGTGACACCGAAGGCGGCAAGCAACTGATCGGTTATGTGGCCACCAGCAGCCCGGCGCTACAAGGCGAGGCGCTGCGCATGGCATTGCAACAGGGCTTGCCTGACTACATGGTGCCCAGCCAGATCCTGGTGCTGGAGCACCTGCCGCTGAGCCCCAACGGCAAGGTTGACCGCAAGGCGCTGCCAGACCCGTCCTTCAAGGGTCGCGAGTACGTGGCGCCGCGCAACGCCCTCGAAGCCGGCCTTGCCGCGATCTGGCAAGAGGTGCTGGAGCTGGAGCAGGTTGGGGTGACGGACAACTTCTTCGAGCTGGGCGGCGATTCCTTGCGCACCCTGAAGGTGCTGTCCAAGGTGCGCAATCAACCGGCGTTGGGCGTTGAGCTGAAGCTGCGCGACATGATGAGCAAACCCACCATCGCCGAGTTGTCCGGTTACGTGGACGACGCCGTGGCAGTGCTTTCACCGCTGCTGCCGCTCAATGGCCCGGTCGCGCAGTGCGAGCCCCTGTTCTGTCTTCACGCAGGGTTCGGCACCGTGTTCGACTATGAGCCTCTGGCGCGACGGCTGGACGGGGTGCGCCAGGTCATCGGCGTGCAGTGCAGGATGCTGCTGGACAAGCACTGGCAGGACAGCTCGCTGGAAGCCATGGCCCAGGACTACGCAGGGTTCATCCGCGAACAGCAACCACAAGGGCCGTACCACTTGCTGGGCTGGTCGCTGGGCGGGCCGTTGGCGCTGCTGGTGGCCCGTGTGCTGGAAGGGCAGGGCCAGTGCGTGCACTTCGTTGGGCTGGTGGACAGCTTCGTGCCCGGTGACCACGGGCCGGAAGACGACCTGACCGAAGAGCTGCGCAACTTCTTGTCCATCATCCTCGACCAGCCGCCCGAAAGCCTGCCGGCGTTCGACCTGTCTGACGACGGCTCCCACCCGGCCCTTGAAGCGCTGGTAGCGCAAGTGCAGGCCCACGTGCTGGTCAGCGGTGATTCACCGCGCTTCGCTGCCGAGGAACTGGTGCATGCCTTTACGGTGGCGCTGCGCCTGAAGGCGCTGTCGCGACGCCTTGCGTCGCTGCCCGCCATCGAGTGCCCGGCCAGCTTCTGGTGGGCAGAGGACGGGTACGGCGCACCGGCTCAAGCTTATCAACGGCGGTTCAGCCAGGACGATGCAACGCTCATCCACGCGTCGCACTTCGAGATCCTCAAGCAGCCCCAGCTGCTGCGCGAGGTGTGCGAGTGCCTGGACACGACCACCGAAACCCAAGGGCGCGCGTGACGCGCCCTGTCACTGATTTTCAAGTAAGGATCGAACATGGCATTGCACCCTGACCTGGCAGCGTTTCTGGAACTGGTCGAATTCGGCAGGCTGACCGGCAAGAGCCAGCCCATGCACGCGATGGACGTGGCCCAGGCCCGCGCCGAATTCGCCGCCAGCTCGCAAGTGCTCGACCCCAGCCCGCCCGGTGACCTGAGTGTCAGCGAACTGAGCATCCCGACCCGCGACGGCGCCCAGCTGCCCGCTCGGCTCTACCGCAACGGGCAGCCTGCAGCTGCACCGCAACCGGTGATCCTCTACCTGCACGGCGGCGGCTATGTGGTCGGCAGCCTCGACTCGCACGACTCGGTGTGCCGGCGCCTGGCGAGCATGGGCGACTTCGCAGTGCTCGCCCCGGATTACCGACTGGCGCCGGAGCACCGTTTTCCGGTCCCTGTGAACGACGCGCTCGATGCCGCCAACTGGCTGGCCGAGCACGCCCTGGCCCTTGGGCTGGACAACCGCCGGGTGGTGTTTGCCGGCGACAGCGTCGGCGCAAGCCTTGCGACCGTCCTGGCCATCACTGCGGTCAAGGCCCCTGAAACGCTGGCGATCAAGCCGTTGGCGCAGTTACTGTTCTACCCGGTCACCGACCTGTCGTGCCTGCGCGACTCCCACCGCCAGCATGCCGAAGGCTATTTGCTGGAGACCGAGACGCTGGCGTGGTTCTACCAGCATTACGCACCGCTGCCCGAACAACGCCTGGACTGGCGCGCTTCACCGCTGCTGGCCCAAGTGGACACGCCGCTGGCGCCGGCCTACCTGTGGGTAGCGGAGTACGACCCATTGCACGATGAAGGCCTAGCGTATCGCGACAGGTTGCAGGCAAGCGGGACGCCGGTGACCTTTGTGCGGGCGCAGGGGCTTAGCCATGACTTTTTGCGGATGTCGGGGTTGGTGGGGCAGGTCGGGGGGATTTATCGGGATGTGGGGGCGTGGTTGAGCGCGGTTGGGGGACGAGCGTAATAGTCCTCGCGTGCCGTTACCGTAACAGAGCACACACACATCCAGGCCTATGTAGTGCGACCAACTTGGAGAGTAGGTGTGTGCTTTTTCTGATTCTTAACTAAGGCTTGCGCGCGGGTGATCTTGATGAAATCCCGCAATGCCAGGTAGGCATACAAGCCGCCACAGGGAGTGGTGACTGCAGCCAACCACATAAACCGAGCAGGAAAGCCCTAGGGCCGGTCGAAATCAAGGGTGAAGCTGCGAGCAATGAGGCGATGAAGTAGATCAGTAGCCACCAGACCTTGAACCCACGCTCGATGGCCAGTGAATGCAGTTTTTCGGCATCACCGATCTTATACGTGGGGAGGTGACTGGATGCTTGATAGCGTTCGAGTCGCGCTGCCTCCCTGCACTTCGCAGGCAAGCCGGCTCAGTCGCCGAGCCGGCTTGTCGTCACAGACAGGGGCTTTAGAAGCTGTACCGGGTGGTGAACATCACGTTGCGGGGCTCACCGTAGTAACCGGTGAAGAACGTGGGGTCCAATGCGCTGAAGTACTTCTTGTCGAACACGTTGTTCACGTTGACGGTGGCGCTCAGTTCCTTGGTGATGTCGTAGCGTGCCATCAGGTCGAACACAGCGTATTGCTGCTGGGTCGCCTTGCCCTGGCTGGTGGTCAGGCTCAGGCCGCTCTGCCAGTTCATGCCGCCGCCCACGGTCAGCTGGTTGAGATCGCCGGGCAGGCGGTATGTGGTCCAGAGCTTGACCAGGTTGGCAGGCGCTTCGGTCATGATGCGCTCGCGGTCCGAGTCCTTGGTCAGGCTGTGGCTGTAGCTGGCGCTGACGTTCCAGTCGGGCATGACTTCGCCGTAGATTTCCATGTCGATGCCGCGGGTCTTGGCGCCGGACACCGCGCGGTACGCCGACTCACGAATGGTCCCTTCGACGGTTTCGCCGGTGGCCACGCCCAGGTTGTCCTGCTTGATTTCGTAAAGGGCGACGGCGGTGTTGACCCGCCCATCCAGAAATTCGCTTTTCAGGCCAATTTCGTAGTTGTCACCTTCGCGCGATTCCAGGGTCTTGCCTGCCTGATCGCGGATCGACTGCGGCTTGTAGATCTTGGTGTAGCTCGCGTAAAGCGAGTGGATGTCGGTAAGGTCGTACACCACCCCTGCATAAGGGGTGACGAAACCGCTCTCGCGGGTGGAGGCGCGGCTGTTCAGGCCCGGATAGGACGGGTTGGCCACGGTTTTTTTCTTGTAGCTGTAGTCGCCCACCCGTGCGCCCAGGATCAGCGACAGGTCATCGGTGGGTTTGAAACGCGCCACCATGTACGCGGCGTTCTGACGCACGGTGGTGTCGTCGTTCATCAGCTTGCCCACGGAAAGGGGGCGCTCGGTGTCGTTGTCCCAGGTGTAGATGTTGGCCGGACGGCCTTCCAGGTCGTCGTCGGCCGGGTCGCTGTAGTCGTGGAATTCCGAACCGCTCAAGCCGATCACCAGCTCATGCTCGCGGCCCAACAGCTGGAAGGGGCCCTGGACCAAGGCGTCGATGCCCAGTTGGCGCTGCGAGCCTGAGCCGTCGCCGCCGTACAGGTAGGCCCCTTCGCCGGTTTGCTTCTCGGGGAAGTCGCCGCTGAGCGAGGCCAGGGAATAGTCGCGCGAACTGTACATGTTGTTGACCGCCACCTTGAGCTTCCAGTCGTTGACCAGGCTCTGCTCAAGGTTGGCGAAGGTGGTAAGAGTGTTCTGCTTACGGTAGCTCCAGCGCGAACCTGCGTTGATCGAACGGGAAAAGTCGGTCTGTTCGCCATTGCTGTAGAACAGCGGGAAGCTGGCGAACGATACGCCACGCGGGTTGTTCTTCTGGTAGTCCACGCCCACGCTCAACAGGGTGCTGTCGGTGAGGTCGGCTTCGAGGATGCCGTAGTAGGTCTGTTTTTCCTGCTGGTAGTGGTCGATGTAGCTGTTGCCCTGCTTGTACGCCACGACCGTGCGACCGCGCAGGCGGGCATCGTCGGTCAGGGGGCCGGACACGTCCACCTCGGTGCGGTAGGTGTCCCAGGAACCCGCCCCGGCGGTGATCGAGCCCTGGAAGGTGGAGGTCGGGCGCTTGCGGACCAGGTTGATGCTGCCCGAGGGGTCACCGGCGCCTGTCATCAGGCCGGTAGCGCCGCGCACGATTTCGACGCGATCATAAATCGAGGTGTCGATCAGGCTTTGTGGGCTGGCACTGGTCTGCACGATCAGGGTCGTGGGGATACCGTCGAACTGGTAGCTGTCGATCGAATAGCCGCGCGAATAGATGTTCACCCGCTCACTGTCGATGTTCTGCACCGACAGGCCCGGCGCCTGCTTGAGCACGTCACTCAGGGTGGTCAGCTGTTGGTCTTGCAGGCGTTGACGGGTCATGACGCTGACCGACTGGGGGGTTTCACGCAGGGACATGGGCAGCTTGGTGGACGCACTGCTGCTGTTGACGGTGTACGAACGGCTGGCTTCGCTCGAGCCGTCCAGGTTGCTCTGCACGGTGGTGGCGTCCAGCTGCAGCGAGCTGGTGTCGTTGCCACGACGGTGAATGGTCACGCTGTTGCCCTGGATGTCGTACGCAAGCCCCGTGCCTGCCAGCAAGGTTGCCAGGGCCTGCTGCGCGGTGAGGTGGCCCTTGACGGCTCGACCGTTGAGCCCTTGCACATCATCGGGGCTGAACAGCACCTGCTGGTCGGCCTGGCGACCGAACGCCTGCAGCGAAGCGGAGAGCGGCATGGCGGCAATGTCCACGTCCACTTCCTGGGCCATCACCTGGGCCGACAGCGGCAGGCACAGCGCCATGCCCAGGCTCGAGCCGAGCAGCGTCGTCTGGAAGACACGGTGAAGCCTGAAGGCTTGGGTGATCGGGTTGAGCGTGCTAAGGGCTGGCATTACATCCTCTCTGGTGGAGATTTAAATGATAATGATTTGTATTAGTTGCTCAGTGAGACGCACCAGCACAGGAAAACCGGAAAGAAAAAATTTCAGTCCGGTTACAACGCTTCAGGCGGGGTGGAGTGCTGGCGCGATCTTGCCGCGGTGCAGGCGCACCAAGTGGTCGGCCATATCGAAGTAGCGATCGTCGTGGGAGATCACGATGATGGTCTTGCCCAGCCGCTTCAGGTCCGGCAGCAGCTCGGTGTAGAAGATCCGCCTGAAGGTCGGATCCTGGTCGGCGGCCCATTCATCGAACACCAGTACGGGACGCTCCTCCAGCCAGGCGCTGACCAGCGCCAGGCGCTTGCGCTGGCCGGTGGACAGGTCGGTGGTGCTGAACACCCCGTCGCGGATGCTCACCTTGTGGTCGATCTCCAGGCGCCTGAGGTAGCGCCCGGCGTCATCGGGTAGCGGTTGATCGCCTTGGATCACGTCGTCGAACAGGTAGTAGTCAGCGAAGATGGTGGTAAACAGCTGGCGGTAGTCATCACGGGTCTGGGCCGTCACGGGCTGGCCGTTGAGCACGATGCTCCCGGCTTGCGGGGCATACAGGCCCAGCAGCAGCTTGATCAGGGTGGTCTTGCCGCAGCCGTTTTCACCGACGATGAACACGATGTCGCCTTGCTGGACCTGCAGGCTCACCGGCCCGAACTGGAAGGGCTCGGCGCCCTCCACGGCAGGGAAGGTGTAGCGAACGTCCTTGAGTTCTAGCAAGTTCATGGCCATGGCTGGTTTGCGTGCGTCGTCCAGCAGCAGGTGTGGTTCGGGCGAGGAGAACTGCGTCGACAGCGCAGCAATACGACGAAAGGCGATCCGGGCCTTGCCGATGATCGGCAGGGTGCTGATCAGGTGCTCCAGCGGGCCTTTCATGTACAGCAGCACCAGCACGAAACCGCTGGTAACGCTCTTGTCCGCCGAGGGCCAGTACGATTGCAGGGCCAGCGCCACCGCAATCACCACGAAGAACAACATCGAGCCCAGGGTCTTGGCGATCACGAAGGTGTTGATCGAGCGGACCTGGGTGGCGCAGATCCGATTGGCCGTGTCGCGGATGCCGTGGCTGAACATCCGTTGGCGGCGCGGCCGGTGAATGCGCAGTTCCTTGGCCCCTTCGGCGATGGCACTGTAGTGTTTTTGCAAGTCGTCCTCGGCTTCCCGCGCGGCTTCGAAGCCCCGCATGCCTTTGGCCTGGGCGATGAACTGCAGCACGGTGCCCACACCGATGGCCACCAGGATCACCAGGAACATCTGCCAAGACAGGTGCGCCAGGTAGCCCAGGCACCCCAGCGTCACGGTGAGCGAGATGGCCAGCGGGGCGAAGACGTAGGCGAAGTCGCTGATGGTGTCCACGTCATGGGTCAGTACCGGGATCAGCCGATGGCTGCGGTAGCGCTCGATCTGGTCGATGGGCGCGGCCAGCACCTTCTCACCCAGCTGACGACGCAAGGTGGCGATGACGTGTTGGCCTACGTAGTTGGTGCCCATGTCGGACAGAATCGAGCTGAGCAGGGCCAGCAGGCACAGGCCAGCGAAGCCCAGTACCACGCCCTGTGTCAGGCCGGCGTCGCTGTGCAAGCTGCTGTTGATGGTGGCCAGCAAAGCGGTGACGCTCAGGCCACCGATCATGCCCAGGACGATGCAAACCGTGACCAGAGGCCAGAACGGCTTGAGCAGGCCGAACAGTTCCCTGACGGCGCCACGAGGTTGATGGGTCATGTGTTTCTCCTCAATCGCGTGGGGCTGTCAGAGTTCGCGGACGACTCGGAAACCAAGGAAATCGCCGCGAACCTCGGGCGAGCGGTTGTTGCGGTTGCCCGAGCGCGAGAACACCGGGGCCTCGCCCCAGTCGTTGCCGCGCATGACGCGTTTCTCGCAGTTGCCGGTTTTCCAGGCGCTGCCATCGGCAGGCGCACCTTCGTAGTCTGGGTTCAGGCAGTCGGCCGTCCACTCGTAGACATTGCCGTGCATGTCGTACACGCCAAAGGCGTTGGCCGGGTAGCTGCCCACGGGCGCGGTGTAGGAGTAGCCATCGGCAGGGCCATAGGTATTGGCGTGCTGGCTGATGCTGTAGGCCTTCTCGTCGTTGTTGTCGAAGGGGAACGGGAAAGAGCCAGTGGAGCCGGCCCGGGCGGCGTATTCGCGCTGCGCCTCGCTGATCAGGCGGTAAGTGTGCCCGGTTTTTTTCGTCAGCCATTGAGCATACGCATCGGCGTCGAACCAGCTGATGCACACCGCCGGCTGGCGAGGGCCCTGCTTGTAGGTGGGTTTGCTGGCCTTGCAGAAGCGGCCAGGACGGGTGTCGCCATCGGCGATCTTGACCCCGGTTTCACGGATGTACGCATCCAGCTCGCCTGCGGTGACCGGGAAGCGGCCCACCGCGAACGGTTTGGCGAAGGTCACGGTATGCTGCGGGCCCTCATCGTATTCGCGACCCACTTCATCCTCCGGGGTACCCATCAGGTAACTGCCGGCGGGCAGCACTACCATTTCCGGGCAATGTGGGCAGTCCTTGAAAACGCTACCGGGTTTGATCGCTTCGCCCGCGTGTACGGCAGGGCTGGCCAGCAGGCCGAGCAGCACGGCAGTGCCGAGCCTGTACAGGGTGCTGGACAATGGCTTGAATGAAACGCAAGGCAGGTTGGGCATGGTGAAAAGTCCGTGATCGATGGTCTGCATGAGGGGTTCAGCGGCGCAAGCGTGGAGTGAGCACAGCGATCAGCCGGTCGATTTCGGCTTCGGTGTTGAGCAGGCCCGGTGCAGTGCGTACCACCGGGCCCACGTCGCGCGACACCGCATCGACGACGATGCGCTGGCTGTTGAGGTAGGCGGCGACCTCGTCGGCATCCTGGTCGGCTACCCGAAAGAAGGTGAAACCTGCCGATTGGCGAGTGCTGCGCGGCGTGACCAGTTGCACGCCCGGCATCGTTTCGAGCCGCTGTTTGAGGTAGTCGTTGAGGCCGTGAATGCGTGCCTGTATGGCGGCCTTGCCGTGCCGCAGGTGCAAGTCGAAGGCTGCGCCCAGCGCCCATCGGTGCTCGAAGGCGTGATAGCCGCCTGGGGTGAAGGTGGTGGCGAAATCCTCATCTTCGGAAAAAGTCGCGATGAGGGGGTTCAGGTTGTCGAGTGCGGTGCTGGCCGCGCAGATGATCCCTGTGCCGCGCGGGCCGAACATCCACTTGTGCGTGCCGGCAATGAAGTAGTCGCAGTTGAGCTCGGCAAAGTGCATGTCCTCTACACCAAAGCCATGCACGCCGTCGACGACGTACAGGATGCGCTCATGCTCGGCGCGGTCCCGGTTGGCCTCGCGCACCAGTTCGCCGATGGCGCCCACCGGCAGCTTCACGCCACTGCCCGAGTGCACCCAGGTCATGCCCAGCACGCGGGTCTTGGGGTTGATGGCCGCCTTGATGGTGCTCAGCACTTGGTCGGTGGACAGGTTCCACGGCTCGTCGAACAGGCGCAGCCGGCGTACCGGGGTGCCATCGCGGGCGGTGCGAAAGTCCAACGTGTGGCGCGCTGCCGAGTGCTCGTGCACCGTCGTCAGGATCTCTTGCCCGGGTGCTATCTTGAGCCCGCCGTAGATTAGGCCCAAGCCCTCTGTCGTGCTGCCGGTCAGGGCAATTTGCCGTGGTGCGACTTGCAGGTAACGGGCCGCCGCTTCGCGGACCTGCGCTTCGTGCTTCCATTCCGACTGGCTATCCCAGTCCACCAGCCGGGCCGGGTGCCGATCGAATTGCGCGCGCAGAGCCTCGATGGCGTCGCGTACCGGTTTTGGGTGCGAGGTGATCAGAAAGTTGGCGAAGTGGGCGTAGGCTGGGTCGAGGTCGAACAAGCTGCGAAAGCCCGCCCAGGCGTCAGAGCCTGCGGCCCGTGTGGGCGCTGCCTGGGCGGCGGGTATCAAATGGCTTGCCAGTGGCAGGCTGGCAGCGAGCAGGCTGGCCTGCTTGAGAAAGGCGCGACGGTCGTTCATCTGAGGGCTCGCATCATCATCGTGAGGGGGTGGCGCCAGGGGCCGCTGCCGCCTGCACCTGCTGCCAGACACGCAGGAAATTGCCGCCCCACAGCTTGCTGATGTCAGCTTCGGAGTAACCTCGTGTAATCAGTTCGGCCGTGACGTTGCGGGCCTCGCTGGCGTCCTGCCAGCCGTCAATGCCACCGCCCTCGTTGAAGTCCGAACTCAGGCCTACATGGTCGATGCCGACCTTGCGCACCGCGTAGTCGATGGCGTCGCCGTAGTCCTTGAGCGTGGCTGGCGGTTCTTCGTCGAGAATGGCGTACAACGCATTGGCGTACTGGCCCACTTTCTGTTCCGGCCAGCCCGCGATAACGGGGTCGCCCGGCATGAGGGCGTAGTTCAGGTCAGCCAGGGGCGGCAGGGCATAGTCGCTGCGCAGCGCGTTGAGGCGCTCCTGGGTTTTGTTGCTCAAGGGCTTGAGGTAGGTGGAGAAGGCGACGATCTGGATGACACCGCCGCTGTCCTTGATCAGTTGCATTTCCTTGTCCGACAGGTTGCGGCGGATGTCGACCATCGCCCGGGGCGCCGAATGCGACGCCACCACCGGTGCCCGGCTGAGCGCCACGACCTGGGCCAGGGCCTGGCTGGACATCTGCGACACGTCGATGATCACCCCCAGATCGTTCAGGCGCTGTACTGCCTGCTTGCCGATGGATGACAGGCCTTCGAGTGCATCGACGGTGTCATTGAAAAAGGGCAGCGGGCGCGAGGAGTCGGCCCAGCTGTTGTTGCCCACGTAGCTGAAGCCGAACAGGCGCACGCCGCGCGCAGCCCAACGGTCCAGCTGGTCCAGGTCGTCGCCCAGTGCGTAGGCATTGAGCATGCTGAGCAACACCGCAAACTTGCCTTCGCCGTGCAACCTGCGCATGTCCTGCGGGGTATAGGCAACGCCCACCCGTTCGGGAAAGTCGCGGACCATGCCCATGATGGCGTTGTAGCGCACCTCTTGCGTGTGGCGGGCGGCCTCGACGAAGCCGGGGGTAGGGCGGTGTGGGCCATCGTCGCCGGTCCAGGATTCGGGCCAGGCGAAAATGGTCAGGGCAGCGGCAGACAGGCGCCCGCGCGCCGCTTTGTTCAGGTCGAAGCGACCAGCACCGTCTTGGTCGGCTTCGCTGCCTTCGGTGCCGAAGGTCAGCGGCAGTGTGATGTGGCTGTCGAACGAAAGCAGGCGTTCCTGCAGGTCATTGGCCTGGCGCATGACGTCCCTGGGGTAGCCTGACGGCGTGTCGAGATAGTCCCAGGCCGCCCACCCGGCACCGGCGGTCACGGCCGCGGCCAGGCTGATATACAAGGCTTTTTTCCAGCGTGGTGTCGTCATCTTGGTCTCAGTAGGTTCACCGTCGAGGGATGGGCTTGGATGCCGCCGCTACCTGGAGGGAACGAGCTGCGATAGCGGAAATTTAAGCGCCCGCCCGTTGACTGAAGACAGGTGCCAGGGCGCACTGCAGCGCTAAATTTCGCCCGCCGAGCCACGTCCTAGCCTTGGATGGGCCGTGCTCCATGGCCGAAGTGAAAGCACAGGTAGGGCAATGACGATTTCTCGACGCGGGTTCATCGCCGGTGTGGCATTGACGGGTATGGCAGTGCCAGGCGCGCGGTACCTGCAGCGGCGGCGAGCCAGTGAAGAGCAATACCCTGAGACCCCCGGCGAGGCGGTGGTGGAACTTGCCGATACGCCTGTCAGGCAGCTGGGCGACACCTTGCGCGGTATCTGGCGCTGGACACCTCAAGGCCGCGAGGCCGGGCTCGCCGGCATGCCGTCAGGGGAGCTTGAGCTATTCCTGGATGTGGCCTCGAGCGGGCGGGGGTTGCGCGGCTACCTCGACACCCCTGAACGTTTGCGCAGCACCCTGGAGCCACGCTATCGGGTGGTGGCTGACTTGTTGCTCGACCGACCAGGGACACTGCGCTGGCGGCTGTTGGCCACAGACGCCAACCCCCTGGGGGCACGCTACGAGTGCCAGGTTGTGCTTGACGAGGTCTGGGGGGCGTACGGCAACGCAGGGCCTGCGACCTTGAGCGGGCACGTGGCGGCGCTTGAGCGGCCACTGGCGCTGCCCGTGCAGGACAACCGTTTCCTGGCGCTGAAAAGAACGTTCCCCGAAGCGCGGGAGCGCACGCCATTGTCGGCGCCGTTGCTGGCGAAGCTGATCGCGCCGGAACACCGGCTGTTTCACCAGCTCTGGCATGCGTCGCGGGACAAGTGGCACAAACTCGATGACGAAAAGCGCGGTGCGTTGCGCGGGCTTGGCTGGCAGCCAGGGCCGAGGGCGCGCGAGCGTGATGCACGGGGCCGGCACAAGGACCGCAACGGCTCCGGCGAGGACTTTCTGTTCATGCATCGGCACATGCTGGGCAACGCCAGGGCCATTGAGCCGTTACCGTCGTGGCCGCGTTTTCCTTTGCCCCAGCCAGCGCTCGAGCGCGACCGCGTAGGGTTCGCAGCCTACTTCGACAACCATGACGGCAACGCCTTGCCGCCGACATGGCTGGCCGATGATGACGAGGAGTACACCCAGTGGGTGCGTGACATCAAGAGCCCCGACACGTTCTACGGCAACTTCCAGGTCTGGGAGTCGCGCTACAGCGATCCGCATTACCTCAGTACCTTGACCTTGGGGCAGTTTGGCTCAGAGCTGGAGCTGGGCTTGCATGACTGGCTGCACATGCGCTGGGCCTCGGTGCCGCGCGATCCGGCCAACGGCATGCCGGTGCCGATGGCGCGCACGCCCGACGACTATGCCCAACGCTGGTATGGCGCCGAGAACGATTTTCTCGGCGACCCTTTTTCATCCCATGTGAACCCGGTGTTCTGGCGCTTTCATGGCTGGATCGACGACCGCATCGAGGACTGGTTCCAGGCCCATGAACGGCTTCATCCTGGTGAAGTGCGGCGCCTGGACGTCAACGGCGTGCCCTGGTTCGCACCGGGGCGATGGGTGGAAGTTGCCGACCCCTGGCTGGGGCCTGATACCCATGGATGCTCCACAGTGCCTGGGCTGCGCCCAGGGCGGAGTGTGGAGATGGACCCGGAGACCATGAAGCTGGCCCTGCGCATCATCTATGCCGAGGATGATCGTTTCGCCGCGTTACGGCCCAAGGTGCCGCAGCGGCCATGGTATGCCCGGCATCTCAAGGTGACGCGGCCATTGCGGTGAGGGTTCATGGAGATTCATGCCGCGATAGGCCGCGCAGCGGCCTCGGCGACCCTGGCGTTTTTCCAGCCCAGCGTTGCGCCTAAGGGGCATCACCGCCCACCTGCCACCCACCACCGAGCGCCTTGTAAAGCGCCACGCTCGCTTGCAAGCGGGCCAGGCGAAGCGTTGCCTGCTGATCCTGGGCTACATACAGCGTGCGCTGGGTTTCCAGCACGGTCAGTACGGTCTCGGCGCCTGCGCCATAGCGCTGTTCGGCCAGGTCAAAGGCCAGTTGAGCTTGTCGCACTTCTTCGTCCTGCCAGTGGCGTTGGCGGTCGACACCGTCCAGGGCATTGAGCGCCTTCTCCACATCGCTCAGGCCAGCGAGAATGCTGCTGCGATACTGCTCCAGCAGTTCGGCCTGCTCGGCCTCGGCCAGATCGCGGGAAGCCCTGAGCCTGCCGTTGTCGAAAATCGGCGCAAGCAGACCAGAGGTCAGGGTGTAATAGGGGCTTTCCAGCGTCTGGGCGAAGGTGCGCGCGCCGCTGCCCAGGGTGGCGCCAAGGGTTACCTTGGGCAGCATGGCCGCCCGGGCCACCTGCACGTTGGCGTTGGCCGCTGCCAGGCGGGCCTCGGCGGCGGCGATATCGGGGCGACGGGTCAGCAGGTCGCTGGGCAGGCCGCTGTCAACCGTCGGCCAGGCCACGCTGGCGAACGGCTGGCGGCTGGTCGGCAGTTGCTGTACTGGGTCGCCGAGCAATGTTGCAAGGGTGATGCGGGTATCTTGCACGCGTTGCGCCATCAGGGGGACCTGACGCTCCTGGGCCGCGACCAGGCTGCGCTGCTGGGCAAGCTCCAGGCGTGTTGCCGAGCCTGCGCGCTGGCGTGCCTGGACCAGGCGCAAAATGCCCCGTGCATTGTCCAGGTTCAGTTGGGCGATGCGCAGTTGTTCGGCTAAGGCCAGGCCCTGCAGATACGTGTCGGCGATGTCGCTGAGCAGGGTCAACTGCACCGTCTGCCGGTCGAAGCGGCTGGCTTGCAATGTGCGCAGGGCGTTGTCGCGGCTAGCCCGCAGGCCGCCCCAGAAATCGATTTCATAGCTGGCACTGAGCTGGGTATCGAACGCGGTACTGGTGCGCTCGCTACGGGTGGCATCGAGGTCGTTATAACCCTCACCCTTGAGCAGCCGCTGGCGGCTGGCATCCACGCCCAGCTCGACCGCTGGCAGCAGGGGTGCGTTGGCGATGGCGGCTCGCGCTCTGGCCTGCCGGATGCGTGCGGTGGCGGCCGCCAGATCGTGGCTGTTAAGCAGGGCGCGTTGCACCAGGCTGTCCAGCTCGGGGCTGTTGAAGGACTGCCACCACTGACGCGCCGGTCGGTTGGCCTCACCGAAAGCGTGTGTCGGGCCCTGCCAGGTACGCGGCATATCGACCGCTGCCTGGGGCAGGGTGGGTGGGCTGCACCCGGCGAACGCCAGGCAAAGGGTCAACAGGCTGATGCGGCTTGGCAAGGGCATGGCTTATTCGCTGGTAAGGGCTTTGACCGGGTCGAGTCGGGCGGCTTTGCGTGCGGGCATGAAGCCGAACACGATGCCGGTGATCACAGCGCAGGTAAAAGCGCCAAGCATGGCTGGCAGCGCGAAGGCCACCGCGATATCGGCCAGCATCAAGCCGGCGCCGACGACCAAGGCCAGGACGATGCCACTGAGCCCGCCCACCATCGAGAGCATGACCGCCTCACTGAGGAACTGGCGCATGATGTCGCGCTGGCGGGCTCCGGTGGCCATGCGGATACCAATTTCGCGGGTACGCTCGCGCACGGTCATCAGCATGATGTTCATCACCCCAATGCCGCCCACCAGTAGCGAGATGGCCGCGATGGCGCCTAGCATCAGCGATAGGCTGCTCTGGGTGCGTGCCTCGGCCTGGATCAACGCCGCATCGTTGGTCAGTTCGAAATCGTGGCGGCCCTGGTGGCGTTGGCGCAACAGGTGATCGATGGCCGCCTCGGTCGCGTTGACCTGGGTCGAATCGCGCGCCGCAATGGTGATGTAGTCGGGGTCGCGATGACCGAACAGGCGGATGGCGGCGGCCGAGTACGGCACCACGATACGCCCGTCGCTGTCCTGGTCGCCGGAGCTGGCGCCTTTTCCCGCCAGTATGCCGATCACCTGGAATGGCACGTTGCCGATCAGCAGGTATTGACCGATCGGGTTGGCATGGTCGCCCAGCATCTTTTCCCGCACTTTCTGGCCAATCACGGCGACCGCCGCCGCGGCGGCTTCGTCGGCCTGGCTGAAGAATGAGCCTTCCACCACGGGCCAGTTGAAAATGTCCTCGAACCAAGTGTTGTTGCCGCCCACGTAAAACACCTGGCTGGTGTTGTTCTGGCGCACCATGAGCTTTTCCCCGATCACGGGCATGACGTGCTTGACCTGCGGCAATTCGCCGATGGCCGCGACATCGTCCAGGGTGACGGTGCCTGCCGGCTCGCCGAGTGTCGCCGGCTTGCCGTTGAGATAAAGGATGTTCGAGCCGAACGCGGCCATCTGCGCCATCACCTGGCGCTTGCTGCCTTCGCCCACGGCCAGCATGACCACAACCGAGGCTACCCCGATGACGATACCCAGCAAGGTGAGCGCCGTGCGAAAGCGATTGATCCACATGATGCGCCAGGCTGCCTGGAGTGCTTCGACCAGCTCGCCTTTCCAGGCGCCGCGCAACTGCGCCCCCTGGTCCAGGCGCTGACGCAGAGCATCGGCCTGCAGGCCTGGGTGGCGGGCTGTGCCGTCGCGCTCATCGGCCGAGTCGCTGATCATGAGGCCGTCGCGGATCTCGATGACCCGGTGCGCGCGGGCCGCGACATCTCGGTCGTGGGTGATCAGGATGATCACATGACCTTGGCTGGCCAATTCGTCCAGCAACGCCATGACTTCCTTGCCGCTGTGGCTGTCCAGGGCGCCGGTAGGCTCGTCGGCGAGGATGATGTGGCCACCGTTCATCAAGGCGCGGGCAATCGACACCCGCTGCTGCTGACCGCCCGACAGTTGATGCGGGCGGTTGGCGGTGCGGCTTGCCAAGCCTAGCCGCTCCAGCAGGGCCGCGGCGCGGGCGTGGCGCTCCTGGGCCGGGATGCCGGCATAGATGGCCGGCATCTCTACGTTTTCCAGCGCAGAGCCGGAGGGGATCAGGTGATAACCTTGAAAGACGAATCCGAACGCCTCACGGCGCAGCCAAGCCAGCTCATCGTTGCCCAGCTCGGCCACGTCCATCCCCGCGAAGTGATAGCTGCCGCTGGTGGGGCGGTCCAGGCAACCGAGGATGTTCATCAGGGTGGATTTTCCGGAGCCCGAAGCGCCAACGATCGCAACGAACTCACCGGGATGAATGCGCAGGCTGATACCTCGCAGCACGTCCACCTTGGGGGTGCCGAAGCCGCCGTAAGCCTTGCAGATGTCGCGCAGTTCGATCAGGGGCGTGGTCATTCAGCCTCCACTGCCTTGGCCGATCAGCAACCGCTCACCTTCGCCCAGGCCATCGAGCACCTGCACACGCAGGCGATCGCTCAGCCCTGTTCGTACCTGACGCGGTCGCACCTGGCCATCGGGGGCGAGCACCTGTGCAATGTGCACGCCATCCTGTTCGTCCAGCGCAGCCAGGGGTACGGTCAGTACACCGCTGGCCTGCCCGGCGACGAAGAACACTTGCGTGGTCATTTCGGCCATCAGCGCACCGTCAGGGTTCTCCACATCCAGCAAGACGGTGTACTGCACCACCTGAGTACCGGTGGCGCCATTGGTCGCGCTCGCCGGGCTGCCGCCACCGCTGCTGGTTTGCTCCAGCGGTTTGGGTGGAATCGGCAGGATCTGCCTGACGCGGCTGCTCCAGCGGCGCTTGCCGCCGGCCAGTGTCGTGAAATAGGCCGTCATGCCGGGCTTGACCTTGCCGATATCGGCCTCCGACACCTGCGCCCACACCGTCATCGGCGAGAGCTTGGCGATGCGCAGAATCAATGGGGTTTGTTGCTGGGCATTGAGGGTCTGGCCTTCACGGGCATCCACCGCCACCACGGTGCCATCCATCGGGGCGTAGATACGGGTATAGCCCAACTCGGCTTCGTCACTGCGCAGGCTCGCCTGGGCCTGGCGGATTTGCGCTTGGTACATGTCGATACGCGCCTGGGTGACGCTGAGCTGCGCATCGGCCGCCTGCACATCCTCTTCGCGGGTGGCGCCGGCATCGGCTAGGCTGCGCTGGCGGGCGAGCTGCTGCCTGGCCAGTTTGAACTGGGCGCGCTGCTCGGCGAGCTGCGCCTTGAGGTTGTCGATGGAGAAGCGCCCGGCATCCACGCGCGCCTGCTGTGTGGACGGGTCAATCTCCACCAGCAGTTGTCCCTTGCGCACGGTATCGCCGGCTTCGACATGGAGCGTGCGAATCTGCCCGGACGCTTGTGCGCCAACATCCACATAGCGCCTGGGTTGCAGCGTGCCCAGCGCGGTGACGCTGCTTTCGATGTCTGCACGCGTCACGCTGACGGTGTTGGTCGGTACCGCGCCCAAGGGTAGGGTACGCCAGGCCAGAAGACTGCCCAGGCTCAGCAGGGCTAAGCCGCCCAGAAGCAGGCGGTGGCGAATAGCGGGTGCACGTCTCATGGGGACTTCCAGCCGAATTGGGCCTGAACGCAGGCGGTGCCTGTGCGCAGGCAGGTCCCCGTTAAACGAAGGTCATGGCGGCTAATTTAGGTTTGCCAGGCGACCGACGTCGGTTGCTGCGGGTAATGATAATTTGTAAGATTCCAATTTGATATCACCTGCGCCCGTCTGGGCTGCGCGGGGCCGTCATCGGGCGATTCAGGGTGCCGCCGTGGAACACTATTATCGCGAGTTGGTCAATTTCCTGAGCGCACGCCTCGGTAGCCGCCAGGCTGCTGAAGATGTGGCCCATGACGCCTACGTTCGGGTGCTGGAGCGTGTCGATGCGCAAGTGATCGAGCACCCCCGCGCGTTTCTTTATCGCACTGCGCTCAACCTGGTGGTGGATCGACACCGGCGTCACTTGATTCGCCAGACCGAACCGCTGGAAGTGCTCGATGAGGGCGTTCAGTGGCAGCACACGCTCTGGTCCCAGGACATGCACCACGCCCAGCGCCTGGACCTGCTCAAGCGTGCCTTGGACGAACTGCCCAAGCCATGCCGTGACAGCTTTCTGCTGCGCAAGCTCGAAGGCTTGTCCCATCCGCAGATTGCCGAACGGCTGGGCTTGTCGCGCAGCCTGGTGGAAAAGCACATCGTCAATGCCATGAAGCACTGCCGGCAACGCATGCGCCAGTGGGAGTCCTGACGGCACGCCGCGCAAACTGCACATTCTGTCGGGCCACCGCTTGCTTTTCGAGGGTTTCCCGGCTTGTATCTAGGGGTATCAATGCTGGACTTGGCCAGGGCTTGACGGGCTCGACCAAGTCTTGGCGGCCCCTCCACTGTCCAGGTTCGACCATGGCCAACAAGTCCTTGCGTATCCTGATTGCCGATGCTCACCCGCACCAACGCCTGCAACTGGAGCGTATGCTCAATGGCCTGGGGTATTACCGTATTGCCCCCGTCGACAGTTTCGAGGAGCTACAGCGGCTGGTGCTGGGTGCCCTCCAGCCCTTCCACCTGCTGTTGGGCAATATCGAGTTGGCCAGCCATGCAGGCGTGGACCTGGCCCGGTTTTGCCGGGTCAGCACGCAGATCCAGCATGCCCTGCTTTACCATTGCGCCCAACTGAAGGTGCCTGCGGTACCCCAGGCCGAGCGCCAGGCGGTCAGCCTGAGCCTGCCGCACGTGCCTGACGATGCCGCCCTGGCGTCCTTCATGTCGATCGTCGACGCACCCCTGGTGGTGGGCACCCTACGGATGCCGGACGGGTTGCGCAGGGTAGGCCCCAGAGCACCCGGCAACTTGGCCCAGACGGTCTTTCATCGCTGATCCAGGCAGGGTAGGGGCAATCGGGTCGCTATTTGCTATCCTCCGGCCTTTGACCATTGCTGCGAAACCTGCCATGACTGCCACCGATACCGCTCGTCCACCCCGGTTCACCCGCCGTGACCACCGGACGCTGGGCCTGGCTGCGCTGGGCGGCGCGCTGGAAATCTACGATTTCATCATCTTCGTCTTCTTCGCCCTGACCCTCAGCCAGCTGTTCTTCCCGCCTGAGATGCCTCAATGGCTACGGCTGCTGCAAAGCTTCGGCATCTTCGTCACCGGTTACCTGGCCCGACCACTGGGTGGCATCCTGATGGCGCATTTCGCTGATCACCTGGGCCGCAAGCGCGTATTCAGCCTGAGCATTTTGATGATGGCGCTGCCGTGCCTGCTCATCGGCGTCATGCCGACGTATGCCGACATTGGGTACGCGGCGCCGTTGTTGTTGCTGGCGCTACGCATCCTGCAAGGGGCCGCGGTCGGTGGTGAAGTGCCCAGTGCCTGGACCTTCGTTGCCGAACATGCGCCGCCCGGGCGACGCGGCTATGCCTTGGGCTTTCTGCAGGCCGGGCTCACGTTCGGCTATCTGCTGGGCGCACTGACGGCAACCTTGCTGGCCCATGTGTTCTCGCCCGAGGAAATACTCAGCTACGCCTGGCGTTATCCGTTCCTGCTGGGGGGCGTGTTCGGGGTCATCGGCGTGTGGTTGCGCCGCTGGCTGAGTGAAACACCGGTTTTCCTGGCGTTGCGTAGTCAACAGGCGCCGGTGAAGTTTCCTTTGCGACAGGTGCTTGGCGAACATAAACGCGCTTTGGCACCCGCGGCGCTGCTGACCTGCGTGCTGACCTCGGCGGTGGTGGTGCTGGTGGTGATCACCCCGACGGTCATGCAGCAGCGCTTTGGCATGAGCGCGGGAGATACCTTTGCCCTGAGCAGCGTGGGCATCGTTTTTCTGAACCTGGGCTGTGTGCTTGCCGGGTTGCTTGTCGACCGCGTGGGCGCGTGGCGGGCGCTGCTGTTGTACAGCGCGCTGCTACCCCTCGGGGTCGGCGTGCTCTATGCCAGCCTGATCGGGCACTGGGGCATGACCTGGGTGGCCTATGCCCTGGCGGGCTTGTCGTGCGGTGTGGTGGGCGTGGTGCCATCGGTCATGGTCGGGCTGTTCCCTGCGCAGATTCGCGTATCGGGCATTTCGTTCACCTACAACGTGGCCTATGCGCTGTGGGCCAGTATCACGCCCTTGGCGCTTATCGCACTGATGCCATGGAGCCCTTGGGTGTGTGTCGGGTTCTGTCTGGTGATGGGCGGGGTAGGGGTAATGACCTCGGTGTACTTCGGGCGACGAGAGCCCATGGCGGCGGGTGAAGCGGGGCTTGAGCTCTCGCGCACGGCCTGACACTCACAATCACACCGTTTCGGAGCACACCCTGCAAAAAAGCCCCCGGTTCTTTCGAACCGGGGGCTTTTTGTATCGTGCAGAGCGAGGTGACTACATGTTCGGGTAGTTGGGCCCGCCAGCGCCTTCAGGCGTGACCCAAGTGATGTTCTGGGCCGGGTCCTTGATGTCGCACGTCTTGCAGTGCACGCAGTTCTGCGCGTTGATCTGGAAGCGCTTGCTGCCATCTTCCTGGGTGACCACTTCGTAGACGCCTGCCGGGCAATAGCGCTGGGCAGGTTCGTCATAAAGCGGCAGGTTGCTGGCGATCGGAATGCTCGGGTCGGCCAGCTTCAGGTGGCAGGGTTGCTCTTCTTCATGGTTGGTGCTGGACAGGAAGACCGAGCTGAGCTTGTCGAAGCTGAGCTTGCCGTCGGGCTTGGGGTACTCGATCTTTTGCGAGTCCGCGGCCAGCTTCAGGCAGGCATAGTCGGGCTTGGTGTCGCGCAGCGTGAAGGGCAGCTTGCCGGCGAACCAGTTCTGGTCGATGTAGTTGAACGCAGCACCGAGCAACGGGCCGAACTTGTGCATGGCCGGGCCGAAGTTGCGGCTGGCGAACAGCTCCTCATGCAGCCAGCTGGCCTTGAAGGCACTGACATAGCTGTCGAGCTGGTCACCGCCCTCACTGCCGGCGATCAGGGCGTCAGCGACGGCCTCTGCGGCGAGCATGCCCGACTTCATGGCCGTATGGCTGCCCTTGATCTTGGCCACGTTCATGGTACCCAGGTCGCAACCGATCAGGGCGCCACCCTTGAACACCATCTTGGGCAGCGAGTTGATGCCGCCCTTGGCCAGGGCGCGGGCACCGTAGCTGATGCGTTTGCCGCCTTCGAGGTACTGGCTGATCACCGGGTGGTGTTTCAGGCGCTGGAACTCGTCGAAGGGCGACAGGTAGGGGTTGGCGTAGGACAGGTCGACGATCAGCCCGACCACCACCTGGTTGTTCTCCAGGTGGTAAAGGAACGAGCCACCGGTGTTGTCTTTGGCCATGACGTCCAGCGGCCAGCCGGCGGTGTGCACCACCAAGCCTTGCTGGTGCTTGGCTGGGTCGATTTCCCACAGCTCCTTGAGCCCGATGCCGTAGTGCTGTACGTCCGAATCGCTATCAAGCTTGAAGCGCTTGATCAGTTGCTTGCCGATATGGCCACGGCAGCCTTCGGCGAACAAGGTGTATTTGGCGCGCAGTTCCATGCCCGGCGTGTACAAACCGTCTTTGGGCTGGCCTTCGCGATCGACACCCAAGTCGCCTGTGACGATGCCGCGTACGACGCCGTCCTCGTCGAACAGCGCTTCCTGGGCTGCGAAGCCTGGGTAGATATCGACACCCAGGTTCTCGGCCTGCTGGGCCAGCCAGCGGCACAGGTTGCCCAGCGAGATGATGTAGTTGCCCTGGTTGTGCATGGTCTTGGGCACGAACAGGTCAGGCACCTTGGTGGCGCTTCCGGCATCCTTGAGCACGTAGATGTCGTCACGCTTGACCTCGGTGTTCAGCGGCGCGCCCAGCGCCTTCCAGTCCGGGAACAGCTCGTTCAGGGCGCGTGGCTCGAACACGGCGCCGGAGAGAATATGGGCACCGACTTCGGAGCCTTTTTCCACCACGCAGACGCTGATTTCGCTACCGGCTTCGGCGGCCTTCTGCTTCAGGCGGCAGGCGGCGGACAGACCCGCCGGGCCGGCGCCGACGATGACCACGTCGAATTCCATGTATTCGCGTTCCACAGGTTCTCTCCTACTCATCAAGGCTCATAGCTGTTGCTTTGTCTTATGGGTGCGCGGGCATTCGCAGCGGTGGCGAGCCACCAGGTTGTAGCTGGGCAAATGACGAACTACACCGTTTTGTCTTGGACGCGCATTATATCTACACCACTTGACCGGTCCAATACAAACGTTTGTTTGAATTTGCCGCAGCCCAGTAAAATCAAAGGTACGCGGCTGGAAGGTGACCGATTTGCCGTATTGACCGGATGGGGTGATACGGTCAAGATACGAGCGGTTTTACGTTCGCCGTAGGCATGCAGCCGGGCGCAGGTACACCTCTAAAGACCAGGTGTGGAGCAGGGTTTTCAAGCGTTCAAGCGGTTTGTAGTGAAGTCTACACGCCACGACAGCAAATGGCCCGCGTGCATTTTTGCCCCAGGCATGTGCACAGGACTGATGGGTCGGGGCGCGCTTGGTTGCGGTCACCATGAAAACTTCGTCTGCGGCTCGTTTCCAGAGGTGCCCTTGTACCCACGCGTATCGCAGGGCCTAGTCCCAGGCGACTATCTATTCACCGGAGAGTAACGAGGAATCCATGAAGGTTCTTGTAGCTGTCAAACGAGTGGTCGACTACAACGTCAAGGTTCGCGTCAAGGCGGACAACTCCGGCGTCGACCTTGCTAACGTCAAGATGTCCATGAACCCCTTCTGCGAAATTGCCGTGGAAGAGGCCGTTCGCCTGAAGGAAAAAGGCGTTGCGACCGAGATCGTGGTCGTATCCGTCGGCCCGACTACCGCCCAGGAGCAGTTGCGTACCGCCCTGGCGCTGGGTGCCGATCGCGCCATCCTGGTCGAAGCAGCCGACGAGCTGAACTCCCTTGCAGTGGCCAAGGCGCTCAAGGCCGTGGTCGACAAGGAGCAGCCGCAGCTGGTCATTCTCGGCAAGCAGGCCATCGACAGTGACAACAACCAGACCGGCCAGATGCTCGCCGCACTGACCGGTTACGCCCAGGGCACCTTCGCGTCCAAGGTCGAAGTCGCTGGCGACAAGCTCAACGTCACCCGTGAAATCGACGGCGGCCTGCAAACCGTCGCGCTCAACCTGCCGGCCATCGTCACCACCGACTTGCGCCTGAACGAGCCGCGCTACGCGTCGTTGCCCAACATCATGAAGGCCAAGAAGAAGCCGCTCGAGACCCTGACGCCAGATGCGCTGGGCGTTTCCCTGGTCTCTACCAACAAGACCCTGAAAGTCGAAGCACCCGCTGCCCGTGGCGCTGGTATCAAGGTCAAATCGGTGGCCGAACTGGTCGAGAAGCTGAAGAACGAAGCGAAGGTAATCTAAATGACTATCCTGGTTGTCGCTGAATACGAGAACGGTGCCGTAGCACCGTCCACCCTCAATACCGTTGCTGCCGCCGCCAAGATCGGTGGTGACGTGCACGTACTGGTCGCCGGTCAGAACGTAGGTGCCATTGGCGAATCCGCCGCCAAGATCGCTGGCGTGGCCAAGGTGCTGGTCGCCGATAATGCCGCCTACGCCCATGCGCTGCCCGAAAACGTTGCGCCGTTGATCGTCGAGCTTGCCCAGGGCTACAGCCACGTGCTGGCCCCGGCCACTACCAATGGCAAGAACACCCTGCCGCGCGTTGCAGCGCTGCTGGACGTCGATCAGATCTCCGAAATCATCTCGGTCGAATCTGCCGACACCTTCAAGCGCCCGATCTACGCGGGTAACGCCATCGCTACCGTGCAATCGAGCGCCAGCGTGAAGGTCATCACCGTGCGCACCACCGGCTTCGATGCCGTGGCCGCCGAAGGTGGCACTGCCGCTGTCGAGGCGGTGGGTGCTGCCCACGATGCTGGCATTTCGGCGTTCGTTTCCGAAGAGCTGGCCAAGTCCGATCGTCCTGAGCTGACCGCTGCCAAAATCGTAGTTTCCGGCGGTCGCGGCATGGGTAACGGCGATAACTTCAGCCACCTGTATAGCTTGGCCGACAAGCTTGGCGCCGCTGTTGGCGCATCCCGTGCGGCCGTCGATGCGGGCTTTGTGCCCAACGACATGCAGGTCGGCCAGACCGGCAAGATCGTCGCCCCGCAGTTGTACATCGCCGTGGGTATCTCGGGCGCCATCCAGCACCTGGCCGGGATGAAGGATTCCAAGGTGATCGTGGCGATCAACAAGGACGAAGAGGCACCGATTTTCCAGGTGGCCGACTACGGCCTGGTTGCCGACCTGTTCGAAGCCGTGCCGGAGCTGGAAAAGCTGGTCTGATCCGCTGGCTTCACTTATAAAGAACCCGGCCCTCTCGTTGAGGGCCGGGTTTTTTTATGGTCGAGGAGTGTGGGATGAGGTTGCGTGCAATGGGCAGGGTGCTGGCCTGCATGACAGTTCTGGTATCGCCGCTGGCGATGGCGGCAGGCAAGTGCGAACGCCTGGTGGCCACCGGCAGCCCCGACGCGCCGCCTTACTCGTGGCAGGACCCCAAAGACCCCAAGCACTTGATTGGCGCCAACGTCGACCTGCTGCGCCACGTGGCGAGCGAGCTGGGAATCAAGGTGGAAGTGCTCAACGCGGGTAGGCGCGACCAGGCCCTTGAGGAAGTGCGCAGCGGTCGCATGGACCTGCTGCTCGATGCGCCGCTGCAAGTGGAGCAATTGACGTCACTGGACTACATCCACCCGCCGCTGCAGCTCAACGAGTACCTGGTATGGACGCGGCACGATGCCGAGTTGACCTTCGATGGCCCAGCTGACCTTGCGCGTTATCGGGGCAGTCTGTCGGAACGGGCGCGCTTGACCCCTGCCTTTACCGCGTTCGCCAAAGACCAGTTGAAACCGGTGATGGCGCAGAACCTGACCCAGGCCTTTCAAAAGTTGGTACTCGGCCAGGTGGACTATGTGCTGGCCGGTCGCTATTCGGGCATGGCCATGGTCCAGAGCCTGGGCATGAACGATGCCCTGATTGCCCGCGGCCTACCCGTGGACCGACCTGGGCTGTACTTGGCGCTGTCCCATGACTCGGCGTGCAATGACAGTTGGCTGCGTGGGCATTTGGCGAAAAAGCTGACAGAATTGCCCATCTCCGGTACGTCCGATGCTGTGCTGCAGGCCAATCTCGAGCGCTGGAAGGCCCAATTGCAGGTGCAGGGCGACGCCCCCAAACACTAGGAAGATCGCGTGAAAACCCAACCTTTGATCCTTGCCATGGCCATGTTTGCCCTGGCTGGCTGCGCCAATGACCCTGCCCCGGATGAGCAGATGCGCCTTTCCGAGCAGGCCCTGGAACAAGCGAAAGCGGTTGGTGCTACCGACCAGGTCGAAGCGTTCAAGCTGGCCGAAGACAAACTGGGACGTGCTCGTACAAACATGCTCACACAAGACTTTCGCGACGCTCGCATGCGCGCCGAACAGGCTGAGCTCGATGCTCGGCTGGCCGAGGCCCAGGTGTTGAACCAAAAGAGTGATGAGCAGTTGCAATTGCTGCAATCGAGGATCAAGCGCTTGCGCAAGCAGCTGGAGGTGCAGCCATGATGGCGCGTGGTTCTATCACGGCACTGACAGTGCTGGCCCTTGCAGCAGGCCTGACCGGTTGCGCCAGCCAGCGCAGCACGGCCGCGCTGGATCAAGCCGCTGCCAGCTTCCAGAAGGTCAAGGATGACTCGGATGTGCTGCGCAGCGCGCCGCGTGATGTGATTCGCGCCGGCGAGTCGCTGTCCCGTGCAGAGCGTTTGTCCAGCTACATGGGTACCGGTGCCGATGTACGCCATTACGCCTACCTCAGTCAACGCTACAGCGAAATCGCCAGTGAGCACGCCAAGCTTGCGCTGAATCAGGAGCGCCAGGCCAAGCTCGACCTGGAACGCCAACGGCTGCAACTGGCGCTGCGCGAGGCCAAGCTGGCCAGCGTGCAGCAGCAGGGCAAATGGGTCGAGTCGCAGATCGTCGCCCTGGCGTCTGAGCAGCCCGACCGTGGTCTGGTCATGACGCTGGGTGATGTATTGTTCGATACCGGCAGCGCCGATCTCAAGAACTCGGCCAGCCGGACGGTGCTCAAGCTCGTGCAGTTCCTCCAGCTCAACCCCCGCCGGATAGTGCGCATCGAAGGCTATACCGACAGCACGGGGACGCCCGAAGAGAATCTCAAGCTGTCCCGCGACCGGGCGCAGGCCGTGGCCGATATGCTGGCCGACTTGGGCATCGATGAAAAGCGAATGCAGGTGGAGGGCTACGGTGACCAGTACCCGGTTGAAGTCAACGCCTCGGAGCGGGGCAGGGCGCAAAATCGACGGGTCGAGATCGTGTTTTCCGACGACAAGGGCAAGCTTGCGCCGGCACGCTGACGGCTGATAGCAGGCTCGGGCAGTGGCCCATGCTGGCCGTCGAAACGGGCGGTGCATGGCAGCTGCTGCCTCTGCGCCTGAGTGACTCATGGGCACTCGCCACCTGTTGGGTAGGTTCAAGATCAGCCTACCTGTGCACCGCACGCACGCGGGCGCTGCAAATCGCTTCCAAGCAAGTGTACCGTTGACTATCCTGTCATCTGTCCCAGTACACTTTGCAACTGTTCCGGTATCCTGAGCCGCAGTGAGCGACACAAGAATAATGAGCCTGTCCGCGCGTCGAGATCCAGCCATGACCAATCTGCTGTTGTACCAGCGTATCGCCCAGCAACTGGCCGAAGACATCCGGCGCGGTGTCTACCAGCCCGGGGAGCGGGTGCCTTCGGTGCGCAAGATGAGTGCCCAGCTCAATGTCAGCCATGCCACCGTCCTGCAAGCGTATGCCAACCTGGAAGACCAGGGGTTGATTCGCGCGCGTCCCCAGTCTGGCTACTATGTGCACCAGACTCCGGCGCTCACGGCGCCCACGCCGGACATCGCGCGCGTGGAGCGTCCCGGTCTGGTGACCCGGGCCAGCATCATCCAGCAGGTACTGACCGAAGCGCGCCGCGATGGCGTATTCGCCTTCGGCGCGGCCGTACCGCACGTCGACTATCTGCCGGTGCGTGCCCTGCACCAGCAACTGGCCAAAGTGACGCGCTTTCACAGCCCGCGTGCTTTCAGCTACATGTTCAGCCCAGGCTTCGAACCTCTGCGTCGGCAGATCGCCATTCGCATGCGCGACGCTGGTGTGCTGGTCGACCCGCAGGAGGTAATCGTCACCCATGGCTGTGTCGATGCCTTGCAAATGTCGCTGCGCGTGCTCACCAAGCCCGGCGACCTGATTGCGGCCGAGTCGCCGACCTACTACGGTCTGTTGCAGCTGGCGGACTTGCTCGGATTGAAAGTGATCGAGATCCCCAGCGACCCCTCGACCGGCATCAGCCTCGAGGCCTTGCAACTGGCCGCCAATCAATGGTCCATCAAGGCATTGGTGTTGACCGCACGGTTGAGCAACCCGCTAGGGGGTACCATTCCCGAAGAGCGGCAAAAGCAGTTGCTGCGCCTGGCATCGGACTACGACATCCAGATCGTCGAAGATGACATCTATGGCGAGTTGATGTTCGAGCAGGGCAAGACCAAGGCCTTGAAGGCCTTCGACCGGCTGGACAGGGTCATCTACTGCTCAAGCTTCTCCAAGACGCTGTCGCCAGGCGTGCGTGTGGGTTGGATGATTGCTGGCCGTTACCAGGACGAGATCCAGCGCTTGCAGACCTTCACCACCCACTCGGCGTGCAGCGTGACCCAGATGGCGGTGGCGGCATACCTGGAAAACGGGGGTTATGATCGCCACCTTCGCTTCATTCGCCAGGAATACCGCAAGAACCTCAGCGCTTATCAGTTGGCCGTGCAGCAGCACTTTCCAGAGGGCACTCAGATGACTCGCCCAACGGGCGGCTTCATTCTCTGGGTGAGCTTGCCTGGCCGGGTCAATACCCAGGAGCTGCACGTGCGAGCGCTCGAACAGGGGATCAGCATCGCGCCGGGGCTGATTTTCAGCAATACCGAACAGTTCAACCACTGTATCCGCCTGAACTGCGGGATTCCATGGAACAAGGAGGCCGAGCGCGCAGTCATCACCTTGGGACTACTGGCACAACAATTGTGCAGGGAGCCTGCCATCCCACTTTTGTGAGGCTTGCCAGGCGGCTGCGGAACAGGGAGCATACGCATTTTCCATGGGGTTCTGTCCATTTGCCATGAACGCACTGCGCCGGTATCTGTTGGTCTTGTGTCTGCTGCCTGTGGCTTTGCCGGGCAGCCCAGCTCAGGCTGCCCAGCCAGCAAGCCAGGCACAGTCCGCTTCAGGTAAAGCGCAAGTCAAGCCGAAGGCACAGCAAAGTGCTCGCAAGGCAGCCAGCAAGCGTGCCAAGTCGACGCACAAAAAGGTCAGCAAGCAAGTGGCCAAGCCGTTGCCGAAAACCAACCTCGACCTGAGCTTGCCCACCGAGCTGGTCGATAACCTGCAGCCGAACGTTGGTGAACCCTCGCCCATCAGGAAGCGCAAACCGTTGCTACCGCCGCTGTTCGTCGAAAAGTCCGAAGCCGACAGCCCGTTTCAACTCAATGGCCGCTTGATCAGCAACGAAATGCAACTGCAGCTTCGCAATGACAGCCGCCGGGATGTCGAAGGCGCCGCCATCGATTTCGAGTACCGTCAGTAGATGGGAGCTGACCGGCCGGTCAGTGGATTTTCATCAGGGCGGCAATTTCAAACGTCTGTTTGAGCGGTTACTATCCGTGTGTGCCGCCCTATCCCGTACTCTGGAGTCCTGATTCACTTGAATGCCATGAAATGCCGCGAAGGCTGCGGCGCCTGTTGCATCGCGCCATCCATTACTTCAGCCATGCCGCTGATGCCCGAGGGCAAGCCGGCAGGTGTGAGGTGCCTGCACCTGACGCCTGCGAATCTGTGCGACCTGTTCGGCAAACCCGAGCGGCCGGCGGTCTGTGGTGGGTTCAAGGCCGATCCCGAGGTGTGCGGTGCTGACAATGAAGAGGCGATCAGGATTCTTGGCTGGTGGGAGCGGGTAACGGCGGCGTGACAGGCTGGATCTTCGACAACAAGGATAAACATGATGAGATCGTTCAAGCGTATAGCGCTGCTGTGTAGCGTCAGTGTTCTGTTTGCACCTGTTGCCTTGGCTGAAAACTGGCAGGTGGCCAAGGACGAGGAGGGCATCAAGGTGTCCCTCAGTGAAGTGCCGGGCTCCAAATACAAGGCGTACCGAGGCGTGACCGTCATCAAGGCGCCGTTGGCCAAAGTCCAGGCGTTGCAGGAGGATGTGGCTGGGGCTTGTGCCTGGATTCACGAGTGCAAGTTGCAGAAACTGCTCAAGCATGAGGGTGATCAGAGCTGGACCTATACCCAGTTCAATACGCCCTGGCCTGTAACGCCGCGCGACTCCGTGCTGCGTGTTACCACGGTCAAGGGTGCCGATGGCAGCCTTACACGTAACCTCGTCGAAGAGCCTGCCTACGTGCCCGAAGAGAAGGGCTTTGTTCGAGTGGCTATGGTAGACGGTTTCTGGAAGCTGGTGCCCAAGGGTGACAGCACGGAGGTGACGTACCAGGTGCATACCGAGCCAGGCGGGAGTGTGCCGGCGATGATTGCCAACAAGTTCGTCGTGGAAGCCCCGTTCAATACGCTCAAGGCGCTTCGCGCGCGCGCCGAGAAAAACTGAGGTTTTTCTGCTGCATTGGTGAAGGCCGCCTGACTTGAGAGGCGGTCAGCACAGGACCGACGAAAAAGGCTGCCCTAGGGCAGCCTTTTGGCATTTGACGGTGAACGCTTACTTGCGGTCGGTCAGTGCCACGATATCGCGCTTCGCCTCGCCGGTGTACAGCTGGCGCGGGCGGCCGATCTTGTACGGGCTGGAGAGCATTTCCTTCCAGTGCGAGATCCAGCCGACGGTGCGCGCCAGGGCAAAGATCACGGTGAACATGCTGGTTGGAATGCCGATGGCCTTCAGGATGATGCCCGAGTAGAAGTCGACGTTCGGGTACAGCGAGCGCTCGATGAAGTAAGGATCGGTGAGGGCGATCTCTTCCAGGCGCATGGCCAGCTCGAGCTGTGGATCGTTCTTGATGCCCAGTTCGCGCAGAACTTCGTCGCAGGTCTGCTTCATCACAGTGGCGCGCGGGTCGCGGTTCTTGTAGACGCGATGACCGAAGCCCATGAGCTTGAACGGATCGTTCTTGTCCTTGGCCTTGGCGATGAAGGTGTCGATGTTGGACACATCGCCAATCTCATCGAGCATGGTCAGTACCGCTTCGTTGGCGCCGCCGTGGGCCGGGCCCCAGAGTGCCGCGATGCCGGCAGCGATGCAGGCGAACGGGTTGGCACCCGACGAGCCTGCCAGGCGCACGGTGGAGGTGGAGGCGTTCTGCTCGTGGTCGGCGTGGAGGATGAAGATCCGGTCCATCGCCTTTGCCAGCACCGGGCTGATCGGTTTGATCTCGCACGGGGTGTTGAACATCATGTGCAGGAAGTTTTCCGCATATGACAGGTCGTTGCGCGGGTACATCATGGGCTGGCCCATGGAGTACTTGTACACCATCGCGGCCAGGGTCGGCATCTTGGCGACCAGGCGCACCGCGGAGATTTCGCGGTGTTGCGGGTTATTGATGTCCAGGGAGTCGTGGTAGAAGGCCGACAGGGCGCCGACCACACCGCACATCACCGCCATCGGGTGAGCGTCGCGGCGGAAGCCGTTGAAGAACGTCTTGAGCTGTTCGTGAACCATCGTGTGGTTCTTGACGGTGCTGACGAACTGGGCTTTCTGCTCGGCATTGGGCAGTTCGCCGTTGAGCAGCAGGTAGCAGGTCTCGAGGTAGTCGGACTGCTCGGCCAGTTGCTCGATGGGGTAGCCGCGGTGCAGCAAGATACCCTTGTCGCCGTCGATGTAGGTGATCTTCGACTCGCACGAGGCCGTTGCCATGAAACCAGGGTCGAAGGTGAAGTGACCAGTGGCCCCCAACCCGCGGACGTCGATTACATCAGGACCAACCGTGCCGGTTAAAATGGGCAGCTCGACGGGGGCAGTGCCCTCGATGACCAACTGCGCTTTTTTGTCAGCCATGTGGCCTCCTATTAATGCTTGAAATCATCAGACAGACCCCCCACGCAGGGCCCGCACCACTATAGAGGGATAAATTCAGATGTCAATTTGCCTAAAGGCTTGTTGAATCAGCTGTTCAAGCCTGATTTTTCCCGAAATTCTCGCCCGTTTACGCCTTTTGCTCGTTAAAGGCAATGCGCTATTCGGGCTACCCCCTCACGTTGTCATGAGCAGCCTAACTGTCTATACTCGGCACCCGACCGCCAGGGGCTTGCAAGCCCGACCTGCTGGGGGTCGCCGTTCCCTGGGTGGTGGGTACCTGACCAGTACACTTACCAACAACTTTGCCCTGATTCGCTAGGGGCTCTTCAGTGTGAAAAAAGCCGTGAAAAGCCAACGACCTGTAAACCTAGACCTAAGGACCATCAAGCTTCCTGTCACTGCGTACACGTCCATCCTGCACCGTATCTCCGGCGTCATCCTGTTCATCGGCCTTGCCATCATGCTGTATGCACTGGGCAAGTCGCTGGGTTCCGAGGAAGGTTTCGGTGAAGTGAAGGCGTGTCTGACCAGCCCGCTGGCCAAGTTCGTGACCTGGGGCCTGTTGTCCGCCCTGCTTTATCACCTCGTGGCAGGTGTTCGTCACCTGATCATGGACATGGGTGTCGGCGAGACGCTGGAAGGCGGCAAGCTGGGCTCGAAAATCGTGATCGTCATCTCCGTGGTGCTGATCGTTCTGGTGGGAGTTTGGGTATGGTAACCAACGTCACGAACCTGTCGCGTTCGGGCCTCTATGACTGGATGGCGCAGCGCGTCTCGGCGGTCGTTCTCGCGGCTTACTTCATCTTCCTGATCGGCTACGTGGTCGCCCACCCAGGCATCGACTATGCCCAGTGGCATGCCCTGTTCTCCAACAACGCGATGCGGATCTTCAGTCTGCTGGCCCTCGTTGCCCTCGGCGCTCACGCCTGGGTCGGCATGTGGACCATTGCTACCGACTACCTGACGCCTATGTCGTTCGGCAAGTCGGCAACTGCGATTCGTTTCCTGTTCCAGGCGGTATGCGGCGTTGCGATGTTCGCTTACTTCGTCTGGGGTGTGCAGATTCTCTGGGGTATCTGATCCATGGCTAGCATTCCAACCATTTCCTTCGACGCCATCATCATCGGTGGCGGCGGCGCCGGCATGCGCGCAGCGCTGCAACTGGCCCAGGGCGGTCACAAGACTGCCGTGGTCACCAAGGTCTTCCCGACCCGTTCGCACACCGTGTCCGCCCAGGGCGGCATCACCTGCGCCATCGCTTCGGCCGACCCGAACGACGACTGGCGCTGGCACATGTACGATACCGTCAAGGGCTCGGACTACATCGGTGACCAGGACGCTATCGAATACATGTGCCAGGAAGGCCCGGCTGCGGTCTTCGAGCTGGACCACATGGGCCTGCCGTTCTCGCGCACCGAAACCGGCCGTATCTACCAGCGTCCGTTCGGTGGCCAGTCCAAGGACTTCGGCAAGGGTGGCCAGGCTGCCCGTACCTGTGCCGCTTCCGACCGTACCGGTCACGCGCTGCTGCACACCCTGTACCAGGGCAACCTGAAAGCCGGTACCACCTTCCTCAACGAGTACTATGCCGTTGACCTGGTGAAGAACCAGGAAGGCGCCTTCGTCGGCGTGATCGCGATCTGCATCGAAACCGGCGAAACCATGTACATCAAGTCCAAGGCCACCGTTCTGGCCACTGGCGGTGCTGGCCGAATCTACGCCTCCACCACCAACGCCCTGATCAATACCGGTGACGGCATCGGCATGGCGCTGCGCGCTGGTGTTCCGGTACAGGACATCGAGATGTGGCAGTTCCACCCGACCGGTATCGCCGGTGCCGGCGTACTGGTTACCGAGGGTTGCCGCGGTGAGGGTGGTTACCTGATCAACGCCCATGGCGAGCGCTTCATGGAGCGCTACGCGCCGAACGCCAAAGACTTGGCCGGCCGCGACGTGGTTGCCCGTTCCATGGTCAAGGAAATCATCGCCGGCAACGGCGTGGGCCCGAACAAGGACCACGTGCTGCTGAAGCTGGACCACCTGGGCGAGGAGGTGCTGCACAGTCGCCTGCCAGGCATCTGCGAACTGTCCAAGACCTTCGCCCATGTCGATCCGGTCGTCGCGCCAGTGCCGGTCGTTCCAACCTGCCACTACATGATGGGCGGCGTTGCCACCAACATTCATGGCCAAGCCATCACCATGGACGAAGAAGGCAAGGATCACATCATCCCTGGCCTGTTCGCCGTAGGTGAAGTGGCGTGCGTATCGGTTCACGGTGCCAACCGCCTGGGTGGCAACTCCCTGCTCGACCTGGTGGTGTTCGGCCGTGCTGCCGGCCTGCACCTGGAGAAGGCACTGAGCGACGGCATCGAGCACCTCGACGCCAGCGACACCGACATCGACGTTGCCCTCAATCGCCTGAACAAGCTCAACGAGCGCTCCACCGGCGAAGACGTTGCCAGCCTCAAGCGCGAATTGCAGAGCTGCATGCAGAACTACTTCGGCGTATTCCGTACCGGCGAGTACATGCTCAAGGGTATCGAGCAGCTGGCTGGCCTGCGTGAGCGTATCGCCAACGTCAAGATCAACGACAAGTCCCAGGCCTTCAACACCGCGCGTATCGAAGCGCTGGAGCTGCAGAACCTGCTGGAAGTTGCCGAAGCTACCGCCATCGCGGCCGAAGCCCGTAAAGAGTCGCGCGGCGCTCACGCCCGTGAAGACTTCGAAGACCGTGACGACGAGAACTGGCTGTGCCACACCCTGTACTACCCGGGTGTCAAGCGCGTTGCCAAGCGTGGCGTCAACTTTGCGCCGAAGACCGTGCCGGCCTTCGAACCAAAAATCCGGACCTACTAAGGGTGGCTGCTATGTTGAAAGTCGAAGTTTATCGCTACAACCCCGACACCGACGCGGCCCCCAAGATGGAGTCGTTCGACGTCGATACCGGCGGCAAGGACCTGATGGTTCTGGATGTATTGGCGCTGATCAAGGAAAAGGACGAGGGCTTCTCGTACCGTCGCTCCTGCCGTGAAGGCGTGTGCGGCTCCGATGGCATGAACATGAACGGCAAGAACGGCCTGGCCTGCATCACTCCGTTGTCGGGCGTGGTCAAGGGCAACAAGCTGGTACTGCGTCCGTTGCCTGGTCTGCCGGTCATTCGTGACCTGGTCGTGGACATGAGCATCTTCTACAAGCAGTACGAGAAGGTGAAGCCGTTCCTGCAGAACGATACGCCGCCTCCGGCCATCGAACGTCTGCAGTCGCCGGAAGACCGTGACAAGCTGGACGGCCTGTACGAGTGCATCCTGTGCGCGTGCTGCTCCACGTCCTGCCCGTCGTTCTGGTGGAACCCGGACAAGTTCCTGGGCCCCGCCGCGCTGTTGCAAGCCTACCGCTTCCTGGCCGACAGCCGTGACACCAAGACCCAGGAGCGCCTGGCGTCCCTGGATGACCCGTTCAGCGTATTCCGCTGCCGCGGGATCATGAACTGCGTCAACGTTTGCCCTAAAGGTCTCAATCCGACCAAGGCAATCGGCCACGTACGTAACATGCTGCTGCAAAGCGGCACCTGATAGACGTTGTACCTGCAGTACGCCGACGCGCGGGTGTAACACCCGCGCCGAGGTAAAACCCGAACGGGGCTCACAAAGCCCCTGTTCATTACCTATGAAGATGAGACCAGCAGGGGCTTTCCGGGCTGGTACCCGGAAAATCAGCAGGATCCAGGTGGCGTGGTTCAGTCGCTGTTTTCGGACCGTTCCAGGTTTCATGGCTCTCGCCGATCAGTCCCCTAATCGAGGGTGACCAAGCATGCAAGAAAGCGTGATGCAGCGCATGTGGGAAAGCGCCCACCTTTCAGGTGGTAACGCTGCATATGTGGAAGAGCTCTACGAACTCTACCTGCACGACCCTAACGCTGTGCCAGAAGAGTGGCGCACCTACTTCCAGAAGTTGCCCGCCGACGGCAGCACCGCTACCGACGTATCGCACTCCACGATCCGCGATCATTTCGTACTGCTGGCAAAGAACCAGCGCCGCGCCCAGCCGGTATCTGCCGGGAGCGTGAGCAGTGAACACGAGAAGAAGCAGGTTGAAGTGCTGCGACTGATCCAGGCCTATCGTATGCGCGGCCATCAGGCTGCCAAGCTTGACCCCTTGGGGTTGTGGCAGCGCCCTGCGCCCGTAGACCTGTCGATCAATCACTACGGCTTGACCAATGCCGATCTTGATACGACCTTCCGTGCCGGCGACCTGTTCATCGGCAAAGAGGAGGCGAGCCTACGCGACATCCTCGATGCGCTCCAGAAGACATATTGTCGCACCATTGGCGCCGAGTTCACCCACATCGTCGATTCCGAGCAGCGCAGCTGGTTCCAGCAGCGCCTGGAAAGCGTGCGAGGCCGTCCTGAATTCTCCGCCGACGTGCAGTCCCACCTGCTCGAGCGCGTCACCGCAGGCGAAGGTCTGGAGAAATACCTGGGCACCAAGTACCCAGGCACCAAGCGTTTCGGCCTGGAAGGTGGCGAAAGCCTGATCCCGATGCTGGACGAGATGATTCAGCGCTCCGGCTCCTACGGCACCAAGGAAGTCGTCATCGGGATGGCCCACCGTGGTCGCCTGAACGTGCTGGTCAATACCTTCGGCAAGAACCCGCGCGAGCTGTTCGACGAGTTCGAAGGCAAGAAGATGAACGAGCTGGGCTCCGGTGACGTGAAGTATCACCAGGGCTTCTCTTCGAACGTGATGACCCCGGGGGGCGAAGTCCACCTGGCCATGGCATTCAACCCGTCCCACCTTGAAATCGTGTCGCCTGTGGTCGAAGGCTCGGTGCGCGCCCGTCAGGACCGCCGCAACGACAGCGTCGGCGACAAGGTGCTGCCTATCTCCATCCACGGCGATGCGGCCTTCGCAGGCCAGGGCGTGGTGATGGAAACCTTCCAGATGTCGCAGACCCGCGGTTTCAAGACCGGCGGTACCGTGCACATCGTGATCAACAACCAGGTCGGCTTCACCATCAGTAACCCGCTCGATGCGCGCTCGACCGAGTACGCCACCGACGTGGCCAAGATGATTCAGGCGCCGATCCTGCACGTCAATGGCGACGACCCGGAAGCCGTGTTGTTCGTCACCCAGCTGGCCGTCGACTACCGCATGCAGTTCAAGCGTGACGTGGTCATCGACCTGGTCTGCTACCGTCGCCGCGGTCACAACGAGGCCGACGAGCCCAACGGCACCCAGCCGCTGATGTACCAGCAGATCACCAAGCAGCGCACCACCCGCGAGCTGTACGCAGAAGCCTTGATCCAGGCAGGCCGCATCGATGCCGAGCGCGCCCAGTCCAAGATCGACGACTATCGCAGCGCGCTGGACAACGGTCTGCATGTGGTCAAGAGCCTGGTCAAGGAGCCGAACCGCGAGCTGTTCGTGGACTGGCGCCCCTACCTGGGTCACGCCTGGACGGCTCGCCACGACACCCGCTTCGACCTCAAGACCCTGCAGGAGCTGTCGGCCAAACTGCTGGAGCTGCCCGAAGGTTTCGTGGTCCAGCGTCAGGTTGCCAAGATCTACGAAGATCGCCAGAAGATGCAAGCCGGTGGCCTGCCGATCAACTGGGGCTACGCCGAGACCATGGCTTACGCCACGCTGCAGTTCGAAGGGCACCCGATCCGCATGACCGGCCAGGACATCGGCCGCGGTACCTTCTCCCACCGTCACGCGGTGCTGCACAACCAGAAGGACGCCAGCACCTACGTACCGCTGATGAACCTGTACCCGGGCCAGCCACGCTTCGAACTGTACGACTCCTTCCTGTCCGAAGAAGCGGTACTGGCATTCGAGTACGGCTACTCCACCACCACGCCCAACGCGTTGGTGATCTGGGAAGCCCAGTTCGGCGACTTCGCCAACGGTGCGCAAGTGGTCATCGACCAGTTCATCACCAGTGGCGAGCACAAGTGGGGCCGTTTGTGCGGCCTGACCATGCTGTTGCCTCACGGTTATGAAGGGCAGGGCCCCGAGCACTCCTCGGCACGCCTGGAGCGTTACCTGCAGCTGTGTGCAGAGCAGAACATTCAGGTGTGCGTGCCGACCACGCCGGCGCAAATCTACCACCTGCTGCGTCGTCAGGTCATTCGCCCGCTGCGCAAGCCGCTGATCGTGCTCACGCCCAAGTCGCTGCTGCGTCACAAGCTGGCCGTCTCGACGCTGGAAGATCTGGCGGAAGGTTCGTTCCAGACCGTCATTCCGGAGATCGACACCCTCGATCCAGCCAAGGTCGAGCGCCTGGTGCTGTGCGGTGGCAAGGTCTACTACGACCTGCTGGAAAAACGTCGTGCCGAAGGCCGCGAAGACATTGCGATCGTGCGTATCGAGCAGTTGTATCCGTTCCCGGAAGACGACCTGGTCGAAATCCTGGCACCGTACACCAACCTCAAGCATGCGGTCTGGTGTCAGGAAGAGCCAATGAACCAGGGTGCCTGGTACAGCAGCCAGCACCACATGCGCCGTATCCTGGGCCGCCACAACAAGGCGCTGAACCTGGAATACGCCGGTCGCGAGGCTTCTGCCGCGCCAGCCTGTGGTTACGCTTCCAAGCACGCCGAGCAGCAGGAACGACTGCTGCAAGACGCGTTCACCGTTTAACGCCTTCGCGCATCTGAAACCGAATTTAAGGAAACACTGATAATGGCTATCGAGATCAAAGCCCCAACCTTCCCGGAATCGGTTGCCGACGGCACCGTTGCCACCTGGCACAAGCAGCCAGGCGACGCCGTCAAGCGGGACGAGCTGATCGTCGACATCGAGACCGACAAGGTCGTCCTGGAAGTGCTGGCCACTGCCGACGGCGTGTTGGGTGACATCGTCAAGGGCGAGGGCGACACCGTCCTGTCCGACGAAGTGCTGGGTTCGATCGTGGAAGGCGGCGCTGCTGCCGCTGCACCGGCTGCTGCGCCTGCCCAGGCCGCCGCACCGGCTGCCGCTGCTGCCGACGCCAGTGAAGACGACCCGGTCGCTGCCCCTGCTGCCCGCAAGCTGGCAGAAGAAAATGGCATTGACCTGGCCAGCGTCTCGGGTACCGGTAAAGGCGGTCGCGTGACCAAGGAAGATGTGGTCGCTGCCGTTGCCAACAAGAAGTCGGCGCCTGCCCCGGCGGCCAAGCCTGCCGCAGCTGCAGCGGCACCGGTCGTGACCGCCGCTGGCGATCGTACCGAGAAACGTGTGCCGATGACCCGTCTGCGCGCCAAGATCGCCGAGCGCCTGGTCGAAGCCCAGTCCAACATGGCCATGCTGACCACCTTCAACGAAGTCGACATGACTGAAGTCATGGCCCTGCGTTCGAAGTACAAGGACCTGTTCGAGAAGACCCACAACGGCGTGCGCCTGGGCTTCATGTCGTTCTTCGTCAAGGCTGCGACCGAAGCGCTCAAGCGCTTCCCTGCAGTCAATGCCTCGATCGACGGCAACGACATCGTCTACCATGGTTACGCGGACGTCGGTGTGGCTGTCTCCAGCGACCGTGGTCTGGTGGTTCCGGTACTGCGCAACGCCGAGTCCATGAGCCTGGCCGAAATCGAGAACGGCATCGCCACCTTCGGCAAGAAAGCCCGTGACGGCAAGCTGGCCATCGAAGAAATGACCGGCGGCACCTTCACCATCACCAACGGTGGTACCTTCGGTTCGATGATGTCGACGCCGATCGTCAACCCACCGCAAGCCGCGATCCTGGGCATGCACAACATCATCCAGCGCCCAATGGCCATCAATGGCCAAGTGGTGATTCGCCCGATGATGTACCTGGCACTGTCCTACGATCACCGCCTGATCGACGGCAAGGAAGCGGTAACCTTCCTGGTGACCATCAAGAACCTGCTGGAAGATCCGTCCCGCCTGCTGCTGGACATCTAATCGCGCGGCTGTAAGCTGCGAGCGACAGGCTTCAGATCGAAGCCTGTCTGTCTTGCGGCTTGCAGCGGCCGCTTGAGCTAACAAGGAATCTTTTATGACCCAGAAATTCGACGTGGTAGTGATTGGTGCCGGTCCTGGCGGCTATGTAGCTGCTATCAAGGCCGCCCAACTCGGTCTGAAGACTGCCTGTATCGAGAAGTACACCGACGCCGAGGGCAAGCTGGCCCTGGGCGGCACTTGCCTCAACGTAGGCTGCATTCCTTCCAAGGCGCTGCTGGACAGCTCCTGGAAATACAAGGAAGCCAAAGAGAGCTTCAATGTCCACGGTATCTCCACTGGCGAAGTGAAGATGGACGTACCGGCGATGGTTGGCCGCAAGGCAGGCATCGTCAAGAACCTGACCGGCGGTGTCGCTACCCTGTTCAAGGCCAACGGCGTGACCTCCATCCAGGGCCACGGCAAGCTGCTGGCGGGCAAGAAGGTCGAAGTGACCAAGGCCGACGGCACCAGCGAAGTCATCGAAGCGGATAACGTCATCCTGGCTTCCGGCTCGCGCCCGATCGACATTCCGCCGGCTCCGGTCGACCAGAACGTGATCGTCGACTCCACCGGCGCCCTGGAATTCCAAGCCGTGCCCAAGCGCCTTGGCGTGATCGGCGCTGGCGTGATCGGCCTGGAACTGGGTTCGGTATGGGCGCGTCTGGGCGCGGAAGTGACCGTGCTCGAAGCCCTGGACACCTTCCTGATGGCTGCCGACAGCGCCGTCTCCAAGGAAGCCCAGAAGGTCCTGACCAAGCAGGGCCTGGACATCAAGCTGGGTGCGCGCGTCACCGGTTCCAAGGTGAACGGCGACGAAGTCGAGGTGACCTACACCAACGCCGAAGGCGAGCAGAAGATCACCTTCGACAAGCTGATCGTTGCCGTGGGCCGTCGTCCAGTGACCACCGACCTGCTGGCTGCCGACAGCGGTGTGAACATTGACGAGCGTGGCTACATCTACGTCGATGACCAGTGCGCAACCAGCGTGCCGGGCGTCTACGCCATCGGTGACGTGGTGCGTGGCCTGATGCTGGCGCACAAGGCCTCGGAAGAGGGCATCATGGTCGTCGAGCGCATCAAGGGTCACAAGGCCCAGATGAACTACGATCTGATCCCATCGGTCATCTACACCCACCCGGAAATCGCGTGGGTTGGCAAGACCGAACAGTCCTTGAAGGCCGAGGGTGTTGAGGTTAACGTGGGCACCTTCCCGTTCGCGGCCAGCGGCCGTGCGATGGCAGCCAACGACACCGGTGGTTTCGTCAAGGTCATCGCCGATGCCAAGACCGACCGCGTACTGGGTGTGCACGTGATTGGCCCATCGGCTGCCGAACTGGTACAGCAAGGCGCAATCGCAATGGAATTCGGCACCAGTGCCGAGGACCTGGGCATGATGGTCTTCAGCCATCCAACCCTGTCCGAAGCGTTGCATGAAGCAGCGCTGGCGGTGAATGGCGGTGCCATTCACGTCGCCAACCGTAAGAAGCGTTAATCATAAGAAACCACGGCGGGCTGCCCGTCGTGAGTCTTGCGTGCATGACTCACCGCGGAAAGTCCGCCGGACCGGATCACATGGGATAACCCGGGGTCAACGGTCACAGGTGGTGCGGCGCCAGTGATGGCGCAGCGCCGAAGCGCAGTACCTAACGAAGACGGTAAAAAGCATGAATCTTCACGAGTATCAGGGTAAGCAGCTGTTCGCTGAGTACGGCCTGCCAGTTTCCAAGGGTTTCGCGGTCGACACCCCTGAAGAAGCGGCAGAAGCCTGCGACAAGATCGGCGGGAACGAGTGGGTCGTCAAAGCCCAGGTTCACGCTGGCGGTCGCGGTAAAGCGGGCGGCGTCAAGCTGGTTCGCAGCAAGGAAGACGCCAAGGCGTTCGCTGCACAGTGGTTGGGCAAGAATCTGGTCACCTACCAGACCGATGCCAACGGTCAGCCCGTCTCCAAGATTCTGGTCGAATCCTGCACCGACATCGCCAAAGAGCTGTACCTGGGCGCTGTGGTCGATCGTTCGAGCCGCCGCATCGTGTTCATGGCCTCCACCGAAGGTGGTGTGGACATCGAGAAAGTCGCGCACGACACGCCTGAAAAAATCCTCAAGGCCACTATCGATCCACTGGTCGGCGCTCAGCCGTTCCAAGGTCGTGAGCTGGCGTTCCAGCTGGGTCTGGAAGGCAAGCAAGTTCAACAGTTCGCCAAGATCTTCGTGGGCTTGGCCAAGCTGTTCAAGGATCACGACCTGGCCCTGCTGGAAGTGAACCCGCTGGTGATCAAGGCCGACGGCGACCTGCACTGCCTCGATGCCAAGATCAACATCGATGCCAACGCCATGTACCGTCAGCCGAAGCTGAAAACCTTCCACGACCCGTCCCAGGACGATGCCCGTGAAGCCCACGCTGCCAAGTTCGAACTGAACTACGTTGCCCTGGAAGGCAACATCGGCTGCATGGTCAACGGTGCTGGCCTGGCCATGGGTACCATGGACATCGTCAACCTGCATGGCGGCAAGCCAGCCAACTTCCTCGACGTGGGCGGCGGTGCTACCAAGGAGCGCGTTACCGAAGCGTTCAAGATCATTCTGTCCGACAGCAATGTCGCGGCCGTTCTGGTCAACATCTTCGGCGGCATCGTTCGCTGCGACATGATTGCCGAAGGCATCATCGGTGCGGTGAAGGAAGTCGGCGTCAAGGTTCCGGTCGTCGTTCGCCTTGAAGGCAACAATGCCGAACTGGGCGCTAAAGTACTGGCAGAAAGCGGTTTGAACATCATTGCTGCAACCAGCCTGACCGACGCTGCTCAACAAGTTGTCAAAGCTGCGGAGGGCAAGTAATGAGCGTCCTGATCAATAAAGACACCAAAGTCATCTGCCAGGGCTTCACCGGCTCGCAAGGTACTTTCCACTCCGAACAAGCCATCGCCTACGGCACCAAGATGGTCGGTGGCGTCACCCCAGGCAAGGGTGGCACCACCCACCTGGGCCTGCCGGTGTTCAACACCGTCAAGGAAGCCGTCGAGGCGACCGGCGCCGATGCTTCGGTCATCTACGTACCAGCGCCATTCTGCAAGGACTCCATCCTTGAAGCGGCGTTCGGCGGCATCAAGCTGATCGTGTGCATCACTGAAGGCATCCCGACCCTGGACATGCTGGACGCCAAGGTCAAGTGCGACGAGCTGGGCGTGACCCTGATCGGCCCTAACTGCCCAGGCGTCATCACGCCCGGCGAATGCAAGATCGGCATCATGCCTGGCCACATTCACTTGCCAGGCAAGGTCGGTATCGTGTCGCGCTCCGGCACCCTGACCTACGAAGCTGTCAAGCAGACCACCGACGCCGGCTTCGGTCAGTCGACCTGTGTCGGCATCGGCGGTGACCCGATCCCGGGCTCCAACTTCATCGACATCCTGAAGCTGTTCCAGGAAGACCCGAAGACCGAAGCGATCGTCATGATCGGTGAGATCGGCGGTTCGGCTGAAGAAGAGGCCGCAGCCTACATCAAGGCCAACGTCACCAAGCCTGTCGTTTCCTACATCGCCGGTGTTACCGCACCTGCGGGCAAGCGCATGGGCCACGCTGGCGCCATCATTTCCGGCGGCAAGGGCACTGCAGACGAGAAGTTCGCAGCCCTGCAGGACGCAGGTGTCAAAACCGTGCGTTCGCTGGCCGACATCGGCAAGGCCTTGGCCGAGCTGACCGGTTGGGAAGTGAAGAAGTAATACCGCTGCACCCCCCACGCGCACAAAGGCCACCTTCGGGTGGCCTTTGTCGTATCAGGGGGCTGCTTCATCTGACGAAGCTTTGCGCGGCAGGGTAGGGGTAAAGCGATTAGGTTTTTTCGATGGCTGTGATAGGAATTTTCGTACATACGCCGTGTTCAGCCAGCGGATAATACCGATCGTTCCGTTCACGCAGACGACAATGGCGTACGCACATCGGACAACACGCACTGTGCCAGTGCGTTTGAAGGGTAAACCGGTTAATCTACGCGACTATTTTGTGCCCGTGCCCCAAAAGGGAACGACACGCTAAACGGGTCTGGCCTACCAAGCCGGGCAGCATTTCCCTCACCCATGGGGAAATCCCCTCACGAATCCCGATTTCAGCAGTGTGGTACTACCTCAAATGAAAGTTCTTAAAGGCCAGGATATCCTGGCGCTTGGCTTTATGACGTTCGCGCTTTTCGTAGGCGCTGGCAACATCATCTTCCCGCCCATCGTCGGCCTGCAATCCGGCCCGCATGTATGGATGGCTGCGCTGGGCTTTTTGGTCACGGCGGTAGGGCTGCCTGTGATCACCGTGGTCGCCCTGGCCAAGGTAGGCGGCGGCATGGATGCGCTGAGCAGCCCGATTGGCAAGTTCTTCGGTGGCCTGCTGGCAGCCGTTTGCTACCTGTCGGTCGGCCCCTTGTTCGCAACACCGCGTACCGCGACGGTATCGTTCGAAGTGGGTGTGGCGCCGTTGACGGGTGAAAGCCCGCTGGCGTTGTTCATCTACAGCCTGGTCTACTTCATCGTGGTGCTGGCGGTGTCGATGTACCCTGGCAAGCTGCTGGACACCGTGGGTCGGTTCCTGGCACCGCTCAAAATCATCGCGCTGGCCGTGCTTGGCATCGCGGCATTCGCATGGCCAGCGGGCACCATTGGCGAGGCGCAGCCTGCCTATGCTGCTGCTGCGTTCTCCAAGGGCTTCTCCGACGGCTACCTGACCATGGATACGCTCGGGGCGCTGGTATTTGGCATCGTCATCGTCAACGCCATCCGCTCGCGCGGCGTTGAGTCGCCCAAGTTGATCACCCGCTATGCCATCATTGCCGGGCTGATTGCCGGTGTTGGTCTGGCGCTGGTGTACATCAGCCTGTTCCGCCTGGGCGCCGGTAGTCACGAAATCGCGGCAGGGGCCAGCAACGGTGCGGCCGTGCTGCACGCCTATGTGCAACATACCTTCGGCTCGCTGGGCAGCGGCTTCCTGGCCGTGTTGATCGCGCTGGCCTGCCTGGTGACTGCCGTGGGCCTGACCTGCGCGTGTGCCGAGTACTTCAGCCAGATCCTGCCGTTGTCCTACCGCGCACTGGTCGTGATCCTGGCGGGCTTCTCGCTTCTGGTGTCCAACCTGGGGCTTACCAAGCTGATCATGTTCTCGATCCCTGTGCTTACCGCCATCTACCCGCCGTGCATCGTCGTGGTGGGGTTGAGCTTCGTGAACGACCTGTGGAACTCGCCAACGCGCATCCTTGGCCCGGTAATGCTGGTCTCGTTGCTGTTCGGCATGGTCGATGCCGTTAAAGGCAGCAGCATTGCCCACGTGCTCCCGGACTTCATGGCGCACTTGCCGTTGAGCGATCAGGGCCTTGCCTGGCTGGTGCCGTCGGTGGTGACCTTGGTGGGTGCAGTGGTATGCGATCGCATGCTCGGCAAGCCCCGTCAGGCCATGGCATGAGTCGCTAAGCACAAGGTCCGGCATTGGCCACAAGCCATGGGATGCTGGACCCACCGCTTGGCAGCGCAAGCCCCGCATTCGCAAGGATGCGGGGCTTTTGTTCGCATGCACCCTGCCAAACGCCGCAAGCGAACCGCCCTGGAAATTATTCTTCGGAGTTTGCGTGCCTTTTGCGGCTTGCCAGCGTCGAAAGACGGTCTTTATGCTTTCGGCACATGGCACCTACGGATCTCTGCATGAACTTCATCCTGAGTAATCTCAATAACCTCATAGCGGCATGCTGGTTCGTGCTGTGCTGGGGCGGTTATACGCGCTATGCCATCTGGAAGGGGCGGGACACTGCATGCCTGGCCAGCGTGCTGCATTTGTATCGCGAGGACTGGATGCGCAGGATGCTGCTGCGTGACAACCGCATTGCCGATGCCAGCGTGATCGGCAACCTGGAACGCAACGCCTCGTTTTTTGCCTCCAGCACCCTGATCATTCTCGCCGGTATCCTGACGGTGCTGGGAGCTTCCGACCGCGCGTTGTCGTTGCTGGCCGACCTGCCGTTGGTACAGCAGGCCTCCCAAGGGATGTCGGAGATCAAGTTGCTGTGCCTGGCCACGGTGTTCGTGTATGCCTTCTTCACGTTCAGCTGGTGCATGCGTCAATACAACTTCGCTGCTGTCTTGGTGGGCTCGGCGCCCATGATCGGCGAGCGCCAGGTCAGCGAACTAGAACGCAAGGCCTTTGCCTTGAGGGCGGCCAGGGTGTTGTCGTTGGCTGCCAACCAATTCAACTTCGGGCTGCGCGCCTATTACTTCGGCATGGCCATGTTGAGCTGGTTTATCAACCCCTGGTTGTTCATGGCGGTAAGTGTAGGGGTTGTGCTGATTCTTTATCGCCGCGAGTTCCACTCGGACGTGCTTGACGTCATGGTATTCACCCCCACCGAAAGTTCGACAGGTGAGGTGCATGCCTCCCAGTCCACTGTGCCTAACTGAAACGATTAGTCCATGAATGACAGGCATAAAAAAACCCGACATTGTCGGGTTTTTTGATCGGTTCGATTACTGCTTGGCAGGATCGGCCGGAGTCGTGGTGGTTGCTGGAGTGGCTGGGGAAGCCTCTTCGGCAGCCTTACGATTGGCTTCGGCCTGGTCTTGGGCAGCTTCGGCGTTTTCCTTGGCAGCGTCGTTCATCTTGTCCTGTGCGTCACCCATCTTCTCCTGGGCTTCTTCACGGTGTTCTTGTGCGTCCTGGGCTTTGTCTTCGCTCGCTTTATCGCAAGCAGCCAGGCCCATGGCAGCAGCCAGCATCAGAGCAAAAGCAAATGGTTTACGCATGAGGGTGTCTCTCCTTGGTGGAATAAGTTGACTTGATGCTTCGAGTCGGGGCCTGCTGGATTAGTTCCACCGTCAGTACACAGATATTAAATATCTTGAAACTGAACTTCCGGCCCTGGCGAGTGTTTCGCACTAAGGCGGGTTATCCGTTGCGGGCAACTGCCACTTAGCCGGTATCACAATGTACGCGAGGTACGAACATGCATGGCTCTTTGCTGTGTCTGTATCGACGCCCGTCCTAACCCGGAAACGTTACACCGCCCGCGGCAAGCAGGGCGGCACAGCGGCTCGCCATGACCCGCTCGGATTTGAAGATCGAACCATGCAGGCCCTTGAAATCGATTTGGCAGCCCCCATCTGCATGACATCCGCCGCCAACGCAGCCATTGTGCCGCTTGGCGACCACTGTCATCTGATCGGAGTTTGAAGAACATGAGCGTGGAGACTCAAAAAGAAACGCTGGGCTTCCAGACCGAGGTAAAGCAACTGCTGCACCTCATGATCCATTCCTTGTACTCGAACAAGGAGATCTTCCTGCGCGAACTGATCTCCAACGCCTCCGACGCCTCCGATAAGCTGCGCTTCGAGGCGCTGGCTAAGCCTGAACTGCTCGAAGGCGATGCCGACCTGAAGATTCGCCTGAGCTTCGACAAGGAGGCCGGTACGGTCACCCTCGAGGATAACGGCATCGGTATGACCCGCGATGACGTCATCGCTCACTTGGGCACCATTGCCAAATCCGGCACTGCCGACTTCATGAAGAACCTCACCGGCGATCAGAAGAAAGACTCGCACCTGATCGGTCAGTTCGGCGTGGGCTTCTACTCGGCATTCATCGTGGCCGATCAGGTCGATGTCTACAGCCGTCGTGCAGGCCAGCCTGCCAGCGAAGGCGTGCACTGGTCGTCCAAGGGCGAGGGCGAGTTCGAAGTTGCGACCGTCGACAAGCCTGAGCGCGGCACCCGCATTGTCCTGCACCTGAAAAAAGACGAGCTGGAATTCGCCGATGGCTGGCGCCTGCGCAACGTGGTCAAAAAGTATTCCGATCACATTGCCCTGCCAATCCAGTTGCCCAAGGAGCAGGCAGCCGCCGAAGGCGAAGAGCAGCCAGCCGAAGAGTGGGAAACCGTCAACCGTGCAAGCGCCCTGTGGACCCGTCCGCGTACCGAGATCAAGGACGAGGAATACCAGGAGTTCTACAAGCACATCGGCCATGACTTCGAAAACCCGTTGGCCTGGAGCCATAACAAGGTCGAAGGCAAGCTCGAATACAACTCGCTGCTGTACGTGCCTGCCCGTGCACCGTTCGACCTGTACCAGCGCGAAGCCCCGCGCGGCTTGAAGCTGTACGTGCAGCGCGTGTTCATCATGGATCAGGCCGAGTCGTTCCTGCCGCTTTACCTGCGCTTCATCAAGGGTGTCGTGGACTCCAACGACCTGTCGCTGAACGTGTCGCGGGAAATCCTGCAGAAAGACCCGATCATCGATTCGATGAAGACCGCGTTGACCAAGCGCGTGCTGGACATGCTTGAAAAACTGTCCAAGAACGAGCCCGAGCAGTACAAGAGTTTCTGGAAAAACTTCGGTCAGGTATTGAAAGAGGGCCCGGCCGAAGACTTTGCCAACAAGGAAAAGATCGCTGGCCTGTTGCGCTTCGCGTCCACCCAGGACGAAAGCGGCGAGCAGAGTGTGTCGCTGGCTGACTACCTGGCCCGCGCCAAGGAAGGGCAGGACAAGATCTACTACCTCACCGGCGAGTCCTACGCGCAGGTCAAGAACAGCCCGCACCTCGAAGTCTTCCGCAAGAAAGGCATCGAAGTGTTGCTGCTGACCGACCGCATCGACGAGTGGCTGATGAGCTACCTGAACGAATTTGACGGCAAGGCGTTCGTGGATGTGGCCCGTGGCGATCTGGACCTGGGCAAGCTTGATACCGAAGAGGACAAGAAGGCCCAGGAAGAAGTCGCCAAGGATAAGGAAGGCTTGGTGGAGCGCCTGAAAACCGCACTGGGCGAAAACGTCGCCGAAGTGCGTGTCTCCCATCGCCTGACTGATTCGCCAGCCATCCTGGCCATCGGCGAGCAGGACCTGGGGTTGCAAATGCGCCAGATTCTGGAAGCCAGCGGCCAGAAAGTGCCCGATTCCAAGCCTATCTTCGAGTTCAACCCAACCCACCCGCTGATCGAGAAGCTCGATCACGAACAGAGTGAGGACCGCTTCGCCGAGCTGTCGCACATCCTGTTCGACCAGGCCGCGCTGGCAGCCGGTGATAGCCTGAAGGATCCCGCAGCCTATGTGCGGCGCCTGAACAAGCTGTTGGTCGAGTTGTCTGCTTGAATTGACGTATGGCTAAAGCCCGCTTCGGCGGGCTTTTTTCATGGTGCAGCCTGAGGAGTACAGCATGAGTAAGGTAGTCGTCGAATCTTTGATCCACCACCTGTCCGGCAAGACCTTCGAAAGCCGTTTGGCCTATGAGCCCGGCGCCCTGGGTCGACCTGGCCTGGTGATGGCGCCCAACTGGATGGGCGTGACCGAAGGGGCCGAGCGCATCGCCAAGGAGGTGGCAGCGCAAGGTTATGTGGTGCTGCTCGTCGATCTCTATGGGCAGACCGTTCGCCCGGCGAATGCCGATGAAGCGGGCGCAGCAATGATGCCGCTCAAAAACGACCGCGGCGAGTTGCGCAGGCGCATGGAAGGTGCCCTTGCCCAGTTGCTCGGTCAGTCCAAGGCGCCACTGAGCCCAGGCAAGGTGGCTACCTTCGGGTTCTGCTTTGGGGGCTGCTGCGCGCTCGAATTGGCGCGTGCGGGGGCTGATCTTCGTGCAGCGATCTCCTTCCATGGCACGCTGGACACGCCTGACCCCGAGGATGCCAAACGCATCAAGGGCTCGGTCCTGGTGCTGCATGGCGCATCCGATCCCTTGGTGCCCAAAGAGCAGCTACCGGCATTCGAAGACGAAATGAACGCCGCCAAGGTCGATTGGCAACTGGTCAGCTATGGCGGGGCGGTGCATTCGTTCACCGACCCGGATGCCAACGTGCCCGGCAAGACGCAGTATGACCGGCGCACGTCCGAGCGCGCCTTCCGCGCGATGCACAACCTGCTGGCCGAGGTATTCCAGCGCTAGCGCGCAGGTGGCCGCAGCGATTGCCAGCCCTGCTTTGATGGCAAGGCTGGCGAACCGCACGCTGCGCGTGCAGGTCTAGTAGGTTTGCCCCCTTACAAGGAAGCCCACCATGATCGCCAGAGCACTGGCCTGCGTAGCGTTGACCGCCTGGCTGGGGCCAGGGGCCGAGGCCCGTGAATACCGTTACAGCGATGCTCACCTGCATTACGTGGATTTCTTCCAGGAATCCGAAGGTATGCCGGCGCTGCTCAAGGCCATGGACGCTGCAGGCATCGATCAGTCGATGATTTCGGGCATTCCCGTTGCCAAGAAATGGCATGAAGACGAGCCCAAGCGTCCCCGCTATTACGCCGGCGACGATGCGGACGCCTATTGGTACAGCGCCACCGATACCTATGTAGCAGCGGCGCTGCAGCCATTGTCGGACGAACAACGCAAGCGATTCCATCCCTTCCTGACCGGCTTCAATCCAGTCGACAAGAATGCCGTGAGCCATATCGAACGCATGCTCGACCTTTACCCAGGCCTCTGGCAGGGTATTGGCGAGGTATTCACCCGTCACGATGACCTGACGGCGTTGACCAGCGGCGAAACCCCGCGTGCCAACAACGAAGCCATGACACGGGTCTACCACCTGGCCGCCGAGCGCGACCTGCCGGTGCTGTTGCATTCCAACATCACTTCCAAGCGCGAGCGTAACCCGTTGTACCTGGCCGAGATCGAAGAGCCCCTGCGCAATCATCCGCATACGCGTTTCATCTGGGCACACGCCGGCAGCAGCATGGAAATTCACCGGCATCAGACACAGATGGATTTTCTACTGCCGGTGCTGACGCGATTACTCGAGGACTACCCGAACCTGTACGTGGACCTGTCGTGGAGTGTGCTCAAGCCCTACCTGCTCGATGAGCAGGACGTCCCACGCAAAGCCTGGCTGGCGCTCGTTGAACGCTACCCAACGCGGTTCATGCTGGGCTCGGATGTGGTCGGCCGCTTCGATAGCCTGGGAGAGGAGATGGACAGTTTCAGGCCATTTCTGGATGCCTTGCCCGAAGATGTAGCCAGACGCGTGGCCAAGGACAACTTTCTGGCTGTGCTGCCCAAGGGTAAATGACAGCGTAGGTCGCGTCGGGCCCAACGGATCTGTTTTCCCGCGTAAATGAAAACGCCCCGAACCAGTCGGGGCGTTCTCTATTGGCGCGTCAGCGAATCACTTGCCTTCCCAGCGCTTGAGCACCAGGGTGGCATTGGTGCCGCCGAAACCGAAGCTGTTGCTCATGACCGTATCGATCTTGGCATTTTCTTCGGTCTTGCGCAGGATCGGCAGGTCAGCGACCGCCGGGTCCAGTTCGTCGATGTTGGCCGAGCCAGCGATGAAGTTGTTTTCCATCATCAGCAAGCAGTAGATCGCCTCGTGTACACCGGCAGCCCCCAGCGAGTGGCCGGACAGGCTCTTGGTTGAGCTGATCTTCGGTGCATTTTCGCCGAACACTTCGCGCACACCCTTCATTTCGGCAACGTCGCCCACTGGGGTAGAGGTGCCGTGGGTGTTCAGGTAGTCGATCGGCGTGTCGACGGTCGACAGCGCCTGCTGCATGCAGCGGATGGCGCCTTCGCCGCTTGGGGCGACCATGTCGTAGCCGTCGGAGGTGGCGCCATAGCCGATGATCTCGGCGTAGATCTTGGCGCCACGGGCCAGAGCGTGTTCCAGCTCTTCGACCACCACCATGCCACCGCCGCCGGCGATGACGAAGCCATCACGGTCCGCGTCATAGGCACGCGAGGCCAGTTCCGGGGTTTCGTTGCGCTTGGTCGACAGGGCGCCCATGGCATCGAACAGGAACGACTGGCTCCAGTGCTCTTCTTCACCGCCGCCGGCGAATACGATGTCCTGCTTGCCCCACTGGATCTGCTCCAGTGCGGTGCCGATGCAGTGAGCCGATGTAGCGCAGGCGGAAGAGATCGAGTAGTTGATGCCCTTGATCTTGAACGGCGTCGCCAGGCACGCCGAAACGGTGCTGCCCATGGTGCGAGTGACCCGGTAAGGGCCTACACGCTTGACGCCTTTTTCGCGCAGAGTATCCAGCGCTTCCATCTGGTTCAGGGTCGATGCACCGCCGGAGCCGGCCACCAGGCCGGTACGTGGGCTGGAGACCTGCTCATCGGTCAGGCCCGAGTCCTTGATGGCGTCCTGCATCGCCAGGTAGGCGTAGGCAGCCGCATGCCCGACGAAACGGAAGACCTTGCGGTCGATCAGCTCTTCGAGGTTGAGGTCGATGGAGCCGGAAACCTGGCTACGCAGCCCCATTTCCTTGTATTCCGGGTTGTAACGGATACCCGGACGGCTGTTGCGCAGGTTTTCGGTGACGGTAGCTTTGTCATTGCCCAGGCACGACACGATGCCCAGACCAGTGATAACGACGCGGCGCATGCGAATAACCCTTAGAAGTTGTCAGTGGAGGTGAACACGCCGACCCGCAGGCCTTCGGCGGTGTAGATCTCGCGGCCGTCGACGCTGACCGAACCATCGGCGATGGCCATGTTCAGCTTGCCTTTGAGCACGCGCTTGATGTGAATGTTGTAGGTGACGTTCTTGGCGGTAGGCAGCACCTGGCCGAAGAACTTCACTTCACCGGAGCCCAGTGCACGACCGCGGCCCGGCAGGCCTTGCCAGCCCAGGAAAAAGCCGACCAGCTGCCACATGGCATCGAGGCCCAGGCAGCCTGGCATCACTGGGTCGCCTTCGAAATGGCAGGCAAAAAACCAAAGATCAGGATTGATGTCCAGCTCGGCGACCAATTCACCTTTGCCGTACTTGCCGCCTTCTTCACTGATGTGGGTGATGCGATCGACCATCAGCATGTTCGGCGCGGGCAGTTGCGCATTACCTGGGCCGAACAGCTCACCGCGACTGCAGCGCAGCAGGTCTTCCCGAGTAAAGGCGTGTTGTTTGGTCATGCGAGCTCCTCAATAACCCCCTGCGGCAGGGGATGAATCTTCCCGGCCAGCCCGTCACGCATCGCGAACGGGGCGGCAGCCTACAGGTAGACTATTGCGTTGTAGTGAAAGTCACAGCGCACCTGTCGAAAGAAGTACAGGTGTGCACTGAAACGTCTATTTTCAGGTCCGAAAGGAGTCCTGTCCAGTGTTTAAGACTGCCGCACTTTAGCATTTATCGCCAGTCGCGGTTGCCTGTCCTGGCAGCCAGCGCACCAGCACCTGCTGCAATTCACTGCGGCGCAGGGGTTTGCTCAGATAGTCATCCATTCCTGCGGCAAGGCATCGTTCGCGATCACCCTGCAATGCATTGGCAGTCAGGGCGATGATCGGTACGTGTGCACCGTGGGTCAGCAGGCGCATCTGGCGCGTGGCCTCGTAACCATCCATGTAGGGCAGGCCACAGTCCATGAAAACGGCGGCGAAACGTTGCAGCCTGACCAGCTCCACGGCCTGCTGGCCGTCGTCGGCCGTGCTCACCTCAACGCCCAGGCTGCACAACATGGCCTCGGTGACGCTCTGGTTGACAGCATTGTGTTCGACCAGCAGTACCCTGGTGGGTTCGGTCCAGGCAAGCTGGCCGGGCGGCGCAGCGCGGCGGATCTGGCGCGCCGATGCTGGCAGTGCCAGTGGCATCTCCAGCGTGAAGGTCGAGCCATGGCCTTCAAGGCTCTGACCGTGCAGGTGCCCGCCCATGCGCTCGGCCAGGGTGCGCGCGATGGACAGGCCCAGGCCGGTGCCGCCGTAGCGGCGAGAAATCGAGCTGTCGGCCTGCTGGAAAGCGACGAACATCATCTCCAGACGATCATTGTCAATGCCGATGCCCGTGTCCTGCACGCTGCATGTCAGCCAGATGCGCTGCTCATCCATCAACTGCCAACGGGCTTCGACCCGCACCTGCCCCTGCTCGGTGAACTTCAGGGCATTACCGATCAGGTTCAGGAGAATCTGCCGGATCCGGGTAGGATCGCCGTTCACCTGCAACTGGGCGGTGTCCTCGGCCAGGCTCAAGTCGAGCGCCAGACCTTGTTGCTGTGCAGCATGCTGGAACGACTGGACGCAGTGGGTGATGAGCTCGCCGAGGTTGAAATCGATGTGTTCGAGCTGCAAGGCCGCCCGTTCGATCCGCGAAAAATCGAGGATGTCATTGATGACCCGCAGCAGATGCCCCGTCGACTCGCTCGCCACCGCGGTGTAGTCGGCCTGCTCGCTGCTCATCGAGGTGGTTTCGAGCAACTGCAGCATGCCCAATACGCCGTTTAGCGGTGTGCGCAGCTCGTGGCTCATCATGGCCAGGAAATCAGACTTGGCGCGGTTGGCCTGCTCGGCTTCCTCGCGTGCCTGGATCAGCTCGGCGATGGCTTTTTTCTGCTCGGTGCTGGCCTGCTCGAGCGCATGCGCCAGGTTATTGATGTGCCGGGCCAGATGCCCTAGCTCGCTGTCGTCCACCACCGGAACCGGCGTGTCGTAGTGACCCTGCTGGATGGCCTTGACGGCATGGCCCATGTCGCTGATGGGCTTGGCCAGGCTCATGGCCAGACGGCGAGCCAGCAAAAATGTGAACAGCAGTGCGAACAACGCCAGCACTGCGGCCTTGATCACGATCTCCTGCTGACGCTGGCTGAACGCATCGTCCGACATGCCGACGATGACCCGGCCCAGGTAGTCATCGCCGATGGCCGGGGCAGCCGCCAGGCCTTCCTGCAAAAAGTCGCTTTCGAGTCGTATCTGCTGCAGACGAATCGGCGCTTGAAACACTTCCACCTGCTGGGCACGGTTGGTGCTTTCGTCAGACTGCTCGACGTACACCAGAATGTGATTGCGACTGTCCTGTACCTCCAGGAACCGCACGTGGGGAATGCTCAGCGTGGCGCGCATCAGGCCTTCGAGCACTTCGTTGTTGCCTGAGATGACCCCGTATTCGGACGCGGGCGCGAGCTGGTTGGCGATCAATTGGCCGGTGTGGTTGAGCTCCTGACGCAAATCCTGGATGCGCACGAACGTGAAGAAGCTGATCAATAGCAGCGTCAGCAGCAGCGCCGGGCCTAGGCTGATGATCTGCGTGCGCGTATGAATGTCCCAGTTCAGGCCCTTGGTCATGGGGTGCGCTCTCCATCAGCCAAGGCTTGGGCGGCGGTGTCGGGATCAATGGGCTCCAGGCCCAGCGCCCGTGCCACCTGCTGATTGCCGCTGACCCCGAAATGGGCTGGGTAGAGGCTGCGGGGCCAGCGCGCAGGTGATTGCCCGAGCAGGCTGTCGAGCACGCTTAACCAATCTTGCTGGTCGCTGTAGGTGCTGGCCAGCGCGCCGGCACGGACGAATCCGGCATTGGGGCCAATCAGGGCCATTTGACGGCCGTAACTGCTGAGCAACAGGTTTTTCGCTGTCTTGGAATTGTACAGGTCCGGATCATCAAGCCCGAGCAGCACGTCACTGCTGCCCAGCAGGTGTTGCAGGGGGCGGCTGTCACGTGGGTCGGGCCAAGCCTGTGCCACGATCTCGAGGCCAAGCGGTTGCGCGGCACGGCGCAGCTCATCAAGCAGAAACCCACTGTGTTCACCGTAGAGCACCCCGATGCGCCTGGCTTGCGGCAACAGGTAGCGGGTCAGGCGCAACTGCCGATCCAGTGGCGGGTCGCTCCACAACAAGGTGAGAAACCCGGGGCGTGACTTTCCCAGGCGCTGTTCCACCTGCACCCGGCTGACCCTCATGGCCAGTGCCGGTGGGCCGGCGGTTTGCGACAGGCGCCACTGTAATGCCTCGTCGTCCAGCAACACCAGGCGCAGGTCCAGGTCGAGCCGGCTCGGCGCAGGCAGCTCGCTGGCAGCCTGAAAATGCACGTGGTCGTTGGGGCGTCGACTTTCCAGGGCAGCGATGAAGCTGCGGATGCCTGGCTGGTCCTGGGCGCCGACCAGCAAGATCTCGCTGGCGGACAACTGCCCCAATGGCCACAGCCATAGCACCAACAGGCGCAGCAAGCGAACCATCAGAACTCCAGCTCCGCGCTCAGGCTCAGCCGCTGCCGGCTGTCATAGCGGTTCTGCACGGCGGTGGTGGGCTCATCATCCAGGCGTTGCTGCCACAGGGCTGCCAGTTCCAGATTGCTCCCGTACACGCGCCAGCGCTTGGCCACGCGCAGGTCCAGGCGCTCGTAGCGGTACTGATTGAGGGCATCGTCACCGTAGTAGAAAGCGCCACTGGACCAGCCGTGGCCCCAGTCCCTCATCCAGCCGGCAGAGCCGCTGTTGCTGGCGCTGAGGTTGCGGTCGGCAGGATTGCTGGCCCAGGCGTCGACATGGGCGAAGGTCAAGCGCAGCCGGTCGCGCAGGGTAGGGCGCCAATCGAACTGGGCCTCGCTGCCGCTGAAGCGCGCCCGGTTCGCATTGCTGGCAATGTACTGGTTGTTCTTGAGCGGCTCGCTGATCATGCCAGTGATCTCGTCGTAGAACACCTTCAGGTCCATGCTCAGGTCCAGGTCGCTGAAATAACCGTTGTAGCCCAGCTCACGCGAGCGCATGTGCTCCTGCTCCAGGTCACCAGGGCCGCGGGTCTTGACGAAGTATTCGCCATGCTGCTGGCCAAAGGCGTAGGGCATCAGGTTCTTGACGGTGTAGCTCCAGTTGACGTTGTTTTCGAACATGTCAGGCGAACGTACCGCCTCGGAATAGACGGCGCGCAGGCCATGGCGCGGGGTGATCAGGTAATTGACCGCCAACCGTGGGGTAAGCGAGCTGCCAGAGAGCCGCGAATCCTCGAACATGGCGCCGCCCTGCACGATCCAGTGCTCGTCGGCTCGCCATTCCAGTTGCCCGAAAAGCCGCCAGGTCTGGTCGTCGACGCTGCCATTGAAGTAGGTCTGCGAGTCGGCACGATCATAGCGATAGTTCATGCCGCTGAGCAGGCGCAGGCTGTCGGTCAGGCTGTAGGTGTCCTGTATTTCCAGGTCATAGCGGGTTTCGCGCGTGCTCTGGTCGACATCGCCGCACACCACGTCACTGCCGCCCTGACTGTTCCACTGTGCCTTGATCGCATCGACCAGGGCCTGCTCCTGGGGGTTGCTGCTAGGTGGCGGGTTGTTCGCGCCACGGGCTACCCGCTCGGCGTAATTGGGGTTCATCTGCCAGAGGCGGGTGAGTTCGGGGCTGAAGGACAGCGCCGCGTCGCAGGCTCGCCACACCTGCTGGCGGTCGAAATGCTGCGCCGAGCCCTGGACATACAGGCTGTGTTCAGCGGCAAAGTCGATGTTCCAACGCACCGAGCCTGCATAGTCCATGGCCTTGACGTCGGCATCCTTGCCGCGCTGGGTCACGAACGGGAATACCGGCTGGTAGGTATAAGGCCGCTGGTTGGTGCCTTCCTTGGCGGCCAGTTGCCATTCCAGTGTCTGGTCCACCGTCAGGGTATGGCTGGCGCTCAGGTTCAAACGTGTGGCGCGGCGGCTGTCACGGTAGTCCTGGCCGAACTGGTCATGGTCGAACCCGTCATCCTGCTGGCCCGACAGCGATAGACGCATATCGCCGTTGTCCCAGCCAAAGCCCTGGCTGGCATAGAAGTCGTCGATGCCGTTCTGCCCGCGTGTGACTTTCAGACGCGTGCCGTGGCTGTCGGCAGGATTGCGAGTGAGAATGTTCACCACGGCCATCAGGGCATTGGCGCCATAGCTGACCGTGTTCGGCCCCCTGAACACCTCGATCCGGTCGATGTCCTCCAGCGCCAGCGGGATATCGCTCCAGTCCACCGTCGCCAGCCCTGCCCGGTACACCGAGCGGCCGTCGATCAGCACCTGCATGCGACGTGCTTCGTTGACGTTGCTGCCGTGGTAATTGACGGTCGGTTGATTGCCCGCCCCGTAGCCCACCATCATGCCCGGCACGAGCCTCAGCAGTTCGGGAATGTCACGCGCGCCGCTGGCCCGGATCAACGCGCTGTCGAGCACGGTCATGCTCCCTGGCACCGCAGCCGGGGATTGTTTGAGGCGTGTTGCAGTCAAAACCTGTGGCAGGTCACTGTTGTCGATGAACAAGTCATCTGCCAGGGCAGGTGCACCGAGCAGGGCGGTCAACAGCAACAGCCCCGGGTAGGGAGGCGAGCCAGGGAGCACGGAGCGGCCTTGTATCGTGGGTAAACCGGCATGGTAAATGAACTTTGCCGTTTTGCCAGTGATCTGCGGCGGTATTGATGCTCGCCGACCGGTGGGTACATACCTGGCCTGGATGAGCGATGCCCGACCGGCCTTGGCGCGGGGCAGGCGACCCGTATAATGCGCCGGTCGCCATTTATTTTAGGTGTTAACGGATTGGATATGACTGATCAGCAACCTGTTGCAGTTCTGGGCGGCGGCAGCTTCGGCACGGCCGTGGCCAACCTGCTGGCACAGAACGGTGTGCCAGTGCGCCAATGGATGCGCGACCCGGCACAGGCCCAGGCGATGCGCGAGCATCGCGAGAACCCGCGTTACCTCAAGGGCATCGGGCTGCACGAAGGGGTGGAGCCGGTCAGTGACCTGCTGGCCACGCTTAAGGCCTGCGACCTGATTTTCGTGGCCTTGCCCTCCAGCGCCTTGCGCAGCGTATTGGCGCCACATGCCGACCTGTTGCGTGGCAAGGGGCTGGTCAGCCTCACCAAAGGGATCGAGGCCCAGACGTTCAAACTGATGAGCCAGATCGTCGAGGAGATCGCCCCGCAGGCGCGCATAGGTGTGCTTTCCGGGCCCAACCTTGCCCGGGAAATTGCCGAGCACGCCCTGACTGCCACCGTGGTGGCCAGTGAAGACGAGCTTTTGTGCCAGCAGGTGCAGGCTGTGCTGCATGGCAAGACTTTCCGCGTGTATGCCAGCAGTGACCGTTTTGGCGTGGAACTCGGCGGCGCCTTGAAGAACGTCTACGCCATCATCGCTGGCATGGCCGTGGCGCTGGGCATGGGCGAGAACACCAAGAGCATGCTGATCACCCGGGCACTGGCCGAGATGACCCGCTTTGCGGTCAGCCAGGGTGCCAACCCCATGACTTTCCTGGGCCTGGCCGGCGTGGGCGACCTGATCGTCACCTGTTCCTCGCCCAAGAGCCGCAACTACCAGGTGGGCTACGCGCTCGGCCAGGGGCTGAGCCTGGATGAGGCCGTGAGTCGGCTGGGGGAAGTGGCAGAGGGCGTCAATACCCTCAAGGTGCTCAAGGCCAAGGCCCAGCAGGCGCAGGTGTACATGCCCCTGGTCGCTGGCCTGCATGCCATCCTGTTCGAGGGCCGCACGTTGAACCAGGTGATCGAGCACCTGATGAGCGCCGAGCCGAAGACCGATGTCGATTTCATTTCCACCAGCGGCTTCAACTGAGCCCGGATAACCCTGGCAAAACGGCAAGGAGCGACACATGAACGATACCCCTGAACACGCCCAGCGCGAGTCCCTCATCCTGCGTGTGGTCTGGATGCTGGTTTTCCTGGTGGTCTGGCAATTGGCCGAGTTGGTGCTCGCAGGCCTGGTGGTGATCCAGTTGATCTATCGGCTGATCTACGGCGCCCCCAGCGCCAGCGTGATGGACCTTGGCGATAGCCTGAGCCAGTACTTGGCACAGATCGGACGTTTCGGCACCTTCCACACGGATCAGAAACCCTGGCCGTTTGCCGATTGGCCAGCACCACGCCCGGCCGACGGCGAGGCGCCCCACGTGGCGCGCGCGCCTGAGCCTGCCCAACCTGACCAAGAGCCCAAGCTGTGAACCTGTGGGTGTTGCGCCACGGCGAAGCCGAGCCGCGAGCCACCCGCGATGCCGAGCGGCGCTTGACCGCGCATGGTCGCGAGCAGGTGCTGCACAGCGCCGCACACCTGGCAGGCAAGCCCTTGCAGGCGATCATTGCCAGCCCTTATGTCCGGGCGCAGCAGACCGCTGCCTTGGTTCATGAGGCATTGGGGTTGAGCGAGCCGGTAAGCACGGTGCCGTGGCTGACCCCCGAGAGCGATGTGCAATATGCGATCGGCCAGATCGAGCGCCTTGGCCTTGATCACGTGCTGTTGGTCAGCCACCAGCCACTGGTCGGGCACCTGGTCGGGCTGCTCGAACACGGTCACCTGCAGCGGCCAGCCGCCATGGGCACTGCCAGCCTGGCGGAACTTGAGGGTGATTGGCCCCTGGCAGGCCTGATGACGCTACGGGCCTTGCACACGTCCCGCTGATTGCCTGCCGTGGCTTTGCCAAGCGGGTTTGCAAGGGAGGCAACTGGCATTTTTGTCAGTTGTTTCAATCGATTGCGGTTTGCTAGCTTTGCCACAAAGGACATGTACAAGGTTGGGTCGATGACGGGCGAAATGTGGAAATTGTTGTGCTCGCTGGACCTGCAAACCACCACTGAGAAGGTCGAGCAAGGCATCGCCCTGGATCACGCCCAGCACAGCTTGCTGCGGGAGGTCGCCGACGCCAAGTTCTACCATCTGATGCGCAAGATCCAGACGGACACGGCGCTTGAGGAAAATCGACGTCAGCAGGCCGAGCAGGAGCTGCTCGCCTTGCAGCAAGCCTGCACCCGCGTGGCCCATCTGATGCAAACCAGCTGCCTGGCATTGCGCAGGCTGGAGCTGGACGCTGATGACCAGCGTCTGGCCCGTGAGGCGCTGGAAAGCCATCAAGTCTTCATCAAGGCGTGCCTGCGACGCTCGCTGGGCAGCTTTGATCGATCGGCATGACCTGATCGCCCTTGCCGATGACCTTTCCGAACGTTGCCTGAGCCCTGGTGGACACCCACAATGGGCCATTCTCTGCGCCCGGAAGCCCGCCATGCCGCAACCGATATTCTTTGCCCATGCCAATGGGTTTCCGTCGGCCACCTACGGCAAGCTGTTCGCCGCCCTGGCGCCGGACTACCACGTGCAGAGCCTGCCCCAGCACGGCCATGACCCGCGGTTTCCGGTGGACGCCAACTGGCAGAGCCTGGTGGACGAGCTGTTGTACCATCTTGAGCAGCAGCCCGACCCCGTTTGGGGCGTGGGGCATTCGCTGGGGGGTGTTCTGCATTTGCATGCCGCCCTGCGCCGACCAGAACTTTACCGGGGCGTGGTCATGCTCGACTCGCCCGTGCTGACCCGCGCAGACCAGTTGCTGCTGCGCGCCGCCAAGCACCTGGGCTTGATCGACCGCATTACCCCAGCCGGTCGGACGCTAGGGCGGCGCGCCGAATTCGAAGATCGGCTCAGTGCCCGCGCGTATTTCGCCAGCCGATCACTGTTCCGCCACTTCGACCCCGACTGCCTGGATGCCTACGTCGAACATGGCTTGCACGAGCAGCAGCACACGCTGTCCCTGCGCTTCGATCCTGCTACCGAAATCAGCATCTATCGCAACGTACCCCACCTGAACCCTGCGCCTGTCCGGCAGTTGCGCCTGCCGCTGGCCATGGTCCGTGGCCAGGCCAGTACCGTAGTGCGCCGCCATCATGCCTTGGCGGTGCGGGGCATACCGAAGGGGGAATACCACAGCGTTCCGGGTGGCCACATGTTCCCGCTGGAGCACCCGGAAGATACCGCCAGCCTGATCAAGGGCCTGTTCGATAGGTGGGGGCAGGCATGAACGTGCAGGTCGAAGACATACGCTTGAATCTTGGCCATATCGAACTGGCCGGCCACGTGTTCGGCCCCGAGGACGGCCTGCCGGTCATTGCGTTGCACGGCTGGCTGGACAACGCCAACAGCTTCGCGCGTCTCGCGCCTCGCCTTCAGGGCCTGCGCATAGTGGCCTTGGACATGGCCGGTCATGGCCATTCGCAGCATCGCCCGCCGGGTGCCGGCTACGCGCTGGCCGACTACGCCTACGACATCGTGCGCGCAGCCGAGCAACTGGGCTGGGAGCAGTTCGCGCTGCTGGGCCATTCGCTTGGCGCCATCATCAGCGTGCAACTGGCCGCCGCACTGCCCGAGCGCGTCAGCCACCTGGCACTTATCGATGGCCTCATCCCGCCCACCGGCGAAGAGCAGGACGCCCCCGAGCGCCTGGGGATGGCGCTGCGTGCACAGATGCGCCTCGATACCAAGCGCAAGTCGGTGTACAGCACGCAGGACCAAGGCGTGGAGGCACGCATGAAGGGCATGGTGGCGGTGAGCCGCGAAGCGGCCGAGCTGCTGGCCCAGCGTGGGCTGATGCCCGTGGCCGGGGGGTACAGCTGGCGCAGCGACAGCCGCTTGACTTTGCCCTCGCCAGTGCGCCTGACGCAAGGCCAGGCAATGGCCTACGTGCGACACGTCAAGTGCCCCGGCTGCCTGGTGGTGGCAGCGCAGGGCATGCTGGCACGTCGCGAAGGGCTGCTTGAGCAGCTACCCTTTGAACAGGTGACCTTGCCCGGTGGCCATCACCTGCACCTGAACGATGAGCAGGGCGCAACGCTTGTAGCAGACTGTTTCAATCGCTTCTTTGGCTTTGCTTGACTTGCACCGGACAAGTGTCGAGGCTTGGCGGGTTGATCAGGGAGACAACCATGCAATTGCCAGACATGTACATGCTTCACCTTGACGCCGGGCGCCGCGTGGTTTGCCTATGACTGCGCCTGTCGCCTGGCGTTGCCTGCTGGCCGCCGGTACGCTGCTCGCCAGCTCTACGCTCTGGGCCAGCGGCCTGCCCGTGCCAGTGGACGCCAAGATTGTCGACCAGCGCCCGGCCGTGGAGCAGGAGCGCGTCTACCCATTGGGGCCACTGCGCAAGATCAGCGGCCGCCTGCGGGTGGAGGATAAAGTCGAGAGCCGTGGCCAGGTCAGCTCCACGACCTATGAACTGCCGGTTGAGCGCTCTGCGCGGGAGGCGTTCACGCGCGCGCGCGAGAGCTTGCAGCAAGAAGGCGGGTACCCGTTGTTCTGGTGCCAAGGCCGCGATTGTGGCGAGGCCAGCCTGTGGGCCAACGAAGTCTTTGCCAATGCTCGGCTCAATGGTGGCGATGAGCGCCAGGCGTTCATCCTGCTACGCCGCTCTGCCGACCAGGCTGATACGTTGGTCGCACTCTACAGCGTGACCCGTGGCAACCGGCGGGCCTACCTGCATGTGGAGGAGTTCGTCGCAGCCCACCCGTTGGGTGAGCTGCTGCCCACGGCTGCAACCGTGCTGCGTGAGATGCGTGACACCGGCAAGCTTGATTATCCTGATTTGAGCGACCCGCAGCCGGCCTGGGCAACCCTGCTTGCACGCAGCCTCAACCTGGACAGCACCTTGCGCGCCACCCTCAGCGGCGCCCAGGCCGAGGCCTGGCGTGAAGCGCTGATAAAGGCCGGTGTACGCAGCGCTCGCCTGGAAGTCGGCGACTCGCCCACCGATGGCCTGCACCTCGAACTGATTCGTTGACGGGCAAGACCATGGTTGAAAATGACCGCTTGCTGATCCAGATCCTGTTGCTGGCATTGCTGGGCGCCGGCCTGTGGGTCATGGCCCCCTTCATTTCGGCGCTGCTGTGGGGTGCCATCCTCGCATTCGCCAGCTGGCCCCTGATGCGTTTTCTCACCCGCGTGCTGGGTGGACGCGAAACCCTCGCCGCCGGGCTGCTGACCAGCGCCTGGATCCTCATCGTGGCGCTGCCCTTGGTCTGGCTGGGCTTCAACCTGGCCGACCACATTCGTGATGCAACCTTGTTCGTGCGTGATGTGCAGGTCGATGGCCTGCCGGATGCGCCCGTGTGGCTGGTCGACATCCCGTTGGTAGGCGAACGCATGGCCAGCTGGTGGTCGTCGCTGGACCAGCAGGGTGCTGCGCTACTGGCGTCGGTCAAACCCTACCTGGGGCAAGTGGGTAACTGGTTGCTGGCCCGCAGCGCGCAGATCGGCAGTGGCGTGCTGGAGCTCACCCTGAGCCTGGTCTTCGTGTTCTTCTTCTATCGCGACGGGCCGCGGCTCTCGGCGTTCGTGCTGCGGCTGCTGCACCGGCTGACCGGCGAGCGTGCCGAGTATTACCTGAACCTGGTAGCCGGCACGGTGCAACGGGTGGTCAACGGTGTGATCGGTACGGCGGCGGCGCAAGCCCTGCTCGCCTTGATCGGCTTTCTCATCGCAGGCGTGCCGGGTGCCATCGTGCTTGGGTTGGTCACCTTCATGCTCAGCCTGATCCCCATGGGCCCGCCGCTGGCCTGGCTGCCGGTGACCGGCTGGCTGGTATGGAAGGGTGAGTACGGCATGGCGATCTTCATGGGCATCTGGGGCACCTTCGTCATCAGTGGCGTGGACAACGTGCTCAAGCCCTACCTGATCAGCCGTGGCGGAGACCTACCGCTGGTGATCGTGTTGCTCGGCGTGTTCGGCGGCCTGATTGCCTTCGGCTTCATCGGCCTGTTCATTGGCCCGACGTTATTGGCCATAGGCTACAGCCTGCTGCTGGACTGGAGTCGCAACGTGCAGCCCACCCCGACTGCCTAGCCCTGCTGCCTGGCCGAACACCTTTCTTTACGTGTTCTTTATGCCAGGCCTGCCGCTTCGATCTCGAGCCTTTACGCTGGCCTGACCGAAAATCCCCGTAAAGCGGCCACTGCCGCATCAACGGGGAATCATTCATGAACGTGCTCGAAGGGATGTCACTGCTGATCGCGGTGGCCATGGCGGTGTACCTGCTGACGGCGCTATTGCGCGCCGATCGCAGTTAAGGGGTCGCCCATGCATGCCTACGATATCGCCTTGCTGCTGGCCTTCTTCGCCATAGTCCTGCTACCGGCCCCTTGGCTGGGAAGGTTCTACTTCAATGTCATGGAGGGCCGGCGCACGTGGCTTACGCCATTACTGGGACCGATCGAAAATGCCTGCTACCGGCTGGCTGGGATTTGCCCATCGCAGCAACAGGGCTGGCGCCACTATGCCCTGGCGCTGCTGATCTTCAATTTGGTTGGGTTCCTCCTGCTGTTCGGCGCGCTGTTGGGCCAAGGCCTTCTGCCGTTGAATCCGCAGCGCTTACCCGGTCTTGAGTGGTCGCTGGCCTTCAACACCGCGGTCAGTTTCGTGACCAACACCAACTGGCAGGCCTACAGTGGCGAGGCCTCCATCAGCTACCTGAACCAGATGCTCGGCCTGACCGTGCAGAACTTTGTCAGTGCTGCCACGGGCCTGGCCGTGCTGGTAGCCCTGTGCCGTGGTATCGCCCGTCGCAGCAGTGCGGCCCTGGGCAATTTCTGGGTGGACATGACCCGGGCCACGCTTTATGGGCTTTTGCCCATGTCCTTGCTGCTGGCGCTGCTGTTGGTCTGGCAGGGCGTGCCACAGACCTTCAGCGACTATGCCCATGCCCTGACGTTGCAAGGGGCCGAGCAGTTGATCCCGCTCGGCCCGGCAGCCAGCCAGATTGCGATCAAGCAGCTGGGTACCAACGGCGGCGGCTTCTTCGGCGTCAATTCGGCGCATCCGTTTGAAAACCCGACAGCGTGGAGCAACCTGTTCGAGGTATCGGCGATCATCCTGATTCCCGTGGCTCTGGTGTTCATGTTCGGCCATTACGTGAAAGACCTGCGCCAGAGCCGCGCCATTGTGGCCTGCATGCTTGCACTGTTTCTGGTCGGCGGCGCCTCGGCCTTGTGGGCCGAACATCAGCCCAACCCAGCGCTGCACGCCAGCGAGGTAGAGCAGGCAGCCCCTCTGGAAGGCAAGGAAAGTCGCTTTGGCACCACCGGATCGGTGTTGTGGACGGTCACCACCACGGCCGCTTCCAACGGTTCGGTCAATGCCATGCACGACAGCCTCAACCCACTGACCGGCATGGTGGCCATGGTCAACATGATGGTCGGCGAAGTCATCTTCGGCGGCGTCGGGGCGGGCCTGTACGGCATGTTGCTGTTCGTGCTGATCGCGGTGTTTCTCTGCGGGCTGATGATCGGCCGCACGCCGGAATACCTGGGCAAGAAGCTTCAAGCCCGTGAGGTGCAGCTGTTGGTGGCGACCTTGTTGGTGATGCCGGTCGGCGTGCTGGTACTGGCCGCCGTCGCTGCCAGCCTGCCAGGGCCGGCCACAGCGGTCAGCAACCCCGGTGCCCATGGCTTCAGCCAGTTGCTGTATGCCTATACCTCCGGGGCCGCCAACAACGGGTCAGCCTTCGCAGGCTTTGGCGCCAACACGGTGTTTCACAACCTCATGATCGGTCTGGCGATGCTGATCGGCCGTTTTGGTTACATCCTGCCAATCCTGGCGCTGGCAGGGAGCCTGGCAGCCAAGCCACAGGCACCTCAAGGCCCCAACAGCTTCCCCACCCATGGGCCACTGTTCACCTTCCTGCTGCTGCTGACCCTCCTGCTGGTAGGCGGGCTGACCTTCCTGCCGACCTTGGCCTTGGGGCCGATTGCCGACCATTTGAGCCAGGCCTATTGAGAGATGACCATGAACATGCCCATTCCAGAGATCAAGGCCCAACCAGACGCAGCAGCCCAGACGCGGCTGGCCGCGCTGTGGCGGCCGGCATTGCTGCAGGCGTTCCTCAAGCTCGATCCGCGTCAGCTCAAGCGCTCACCTGTCATGCTGGTGGTGGCCATCACGGCCGTACTGACCACCGTGCTGTGCCTGACCCCAGCCAATGGCGTCACCCCAGGCGTTGCGGTGCAGATCGCCGCCTGGCTGTGGTTCACCGTGCTGTTTGCCAACTTCGCCGAGGCCCTGGCCGAAGGCCGGGGTAAAGCCCGTGCCGACAGCCTCAAAGCCGGCAGCCAGGGGCTCTCGGCCAGGCGGCGCAACCCGGATGGCAGCTTCGACAACGTCCCGGCCGCGTCCCTGCGCAAGGGTGATGTCGTCCGGGTGGAGGCTGGGGAGATGATCCCCGCCGACGCCGAGGTGATAGAAGGCATCGCTGCCGTCAACGAGGCAGCCATCACCGGGGAATCCGCGCCCGTCATTCGCGAGTCAGGCGGCGATCGTTCGGCGGTGACCGGCAACACCCGTCTGGTGTCGGACTGGCTGCTGATCCGCATCGCCAGCAACCCCGGTGACTCTACCCTGGACCGCATGATCGCCCTGGTCGAGGGCGCGCGCCGGCAAAAAACGCCCAACGAGATCGCCCTGGACATGCTGTTGATCGGCCTGACCCTGGTGTTTCTGATCGTGGTGGTGACCCTGCAACCCTTTGCTCACTTCGCTGGGGGCAGCTTGCCGCTGATCTTCCTGGCCGCGTTGCTCGTCACACTCATTCCCACCACCATCGGCGGCCTGCTCTCGGCCATCGGCATCGCCGGCATGGACCGCCTTGTGCGCCTCAATGTCATCGCCCGTTCAGGGCGCGCCGTGGAAGCCGCAGGCGATGTGCACACCTTGATGCTGGACAAGACCGGTACCATCACTTTCGGTAACCGCCGCTGCAGCGCACTGTACGCTGCGCCCGGGGTGACGGCCCGTGAGCTGGGGGAGGGGGCTTTGCTGGCTTCGCTGGCCGACGACACGGCAGAGGGCAAGTCGATCGTCGAGTACCTGCATCAGCTTCATGATTTCGTCGAACCGCCGGCCGGGCACTACCAACCGGTGGCCTTCACTGCCCAGACACGCCTGTCTGGTATCGACCTGGGGGCACATCGTTATCGAAAAGGCGCCGTCGATGCGCTCCTTGCCTTCGTCGATATGCCGCGCGCGGACATGCCGCCAGCCCTTGCCCGTGAGGTAGAGCGCATCGCCCAGTCAGGCGGTACGCCGCTGCTGGTCTGCGTCGACAAGCGCCTGTTGGGCGTGATTCACCTCAAGGATGTGGTCAAGCCTGGCATTCGCGAACGCTTTGCCGAACTGCGCAAACTGGGCATCAGGACCGTGATGGTCACTGGCGACAACCCGCTCACGGCAGCCGCGATCGCGGCCGAAGCAGGCGTGGACGATGTGCTGGCCGAGGCTACACCGGAGAAAAAACTGGCGCGCATTCGCCAGGAGCAGCAAGACGGGCGCCTGGTGGCCATGTGCGGCGATGGTGCCAACGACGCGCCAGCCCTGGCCCAGGCGGATGTGGGCATGGCCATGAACGATGGTACCCAGGCTGCCCGTGAGGCGGCCAACATGGTCGATCTGGACAGTGATCCGACCAAGCTGCTGGACGTGGTGCACGTTGGCAAGGCGCTGCTCGTCACCCGTGGGGCGCTGACCACCTTTTCCATCGCCAACGACGTGGCCAAGTATTTCGCCATATTGCCAGCCTTGTTTGCGGTGATTTACCCGCAGCTGGGCGTGCTCAACGTCATGCAGCTGGCAAGCCCGCAGAGCGCCATCCTGTCTGCCATCGTGTTCAACGCACTGATCATCGTCGTGCTCATTCCGTTGGCCCTGCGTGGGGTGCAGATCAAGGCTGCCAGCGCTGCGCAGCTGCTCAGGCGCAACCTGCTGATCTACGGACTGGGCGGCATCATCGTACCGTTTGCCGGCATCAAGGTCATCGACCTGTTGCTCAACGCTTTGCACCTGGTCTGAGGAGGCCATCATGACTGCATACCTACGCCCGGCCCTGAGTCTGCTCCTGTCGATGACCTTTCTGACAGGTGCGCTGTACCCCTTGGCAGTCACGGGTATTGCCCAGGTGGCGTTCCCCTACCAGGCCAATGGCAGCCTGGTGCAAGACGAGCAGGGGCGTGTGCGCGGCTCTGCCTTGATCGCCCAGCGCTTCGAGGGTGACGGTTGGTTTCATTCCCGTCCTTCGGCAGGTGATTTCGCGACCGTGGCCAGCAGCGCGAGCAACCTTGCCCCTGGCAATCCCGCGTTGATGCAGCGTGTCCAGGCACAGGCGGGTGCGTTGTACCAGGCAGGGCAAGGGCCGGTCCCCTTGGCCTTGGTCACGACCTCGGGCAGTGGGCTGGATCCACACTTGCCGCCGCAGGCCGTGGCGTATCAATTGCCACGGGTAGCTGCCGCCCGGCATCTACCCGTCGAACGCTTGCAGAGTCTGCTCGAAGCCGCCACGCTGCGCCCATTGGTGGGCCCTGCGGTGGTCAACGTCCTGGCCCTTAACCAGGCGCTGGAAAAGACGAGCCGTTCGGGCCAGGGCCTGTGACCCTTGCTGTGAAGGAAATCCCATGAGTGACTCCGACCGCGCCGATGCGCTGCTGGCGACTTTCCCCCAGCCAGGGCGAGGCCGGCTGAAGGTGTTTCTTGGCGCCGCGCCCGGTGTCGGCAAGACCTTTGCCATGCTCACCCACGCCCATGCCCAACAGCGCATGGGCCGCCCGGTACTGGTAGGCGTGGTCGAAACCCATGGCCGTGCCGAAACCGAGGCCCTGTTGGCAGGCTTGCGCCAGCGACCGATGCTACGCACCCGTTACCGGGGCGTGACCTTGCACGAAATGGACCTGGATGGGGTGCTCGGTACCCCGGGCAGCCTGGTGCTGGTGGACGAGTTGGCCCACAGCAACGCACCGGGCAGCCGCCACGCCAAGCGCTGGCAGGATGTGCAGGAACTGCTGGCCGCCGGCATCGACGTCTACACCACGGTCAATGTCCAGCACCTGGAGAGCCTCAACGACAAGGTGCGTGATATCACCGGTGTCCTGGTGCGTGAAACGGTGCCGGACTGGGTGGTGCACGAAGCGTTCGACCTGTTGCTGGTGGACTTGCCCCCGCGCGACCTGCTCGAACGCTTGCGCGAAGGCAAGGTGTATGTGCCTGAGCAAGCGCGCGCAGCCATCGACGCATTCTTTTCCCAGCGCAACCTCAGCGCGCTGCGCGAACTGGCCATGCAGGCCGCTGCCGCCCAGGTCGATGCCGATGCGGCCCAGGGCTATCGCCAAGGCGGCGCTGCAGCGCCAGCGCTGCGTGGGCGCTTGCTGGTCGGTGTGGATGGCGATGACCAGGCCGAGCGCTTGGTGCGTCATGCCAGCCGCGTGGCGCAGCGCCGGCACCTACCCTGGAGCCTGGTCCACGTGGACAACGGTCGCCTGCGCGACGAGAGCGGGCGCCAGCGGTTACAGGCCGCCCAGCAACTGGCCGAGCGCCTGGGTGGGGACGTGGTCGTGCTGCGCGCCGCGGAGGTGGCCCGTACACTGATCGAGCATGCCCGAGAGCGGCGTGCCAGCGTGGTACTGGTCGGACAGTCCCGAGACCGGTGGCGCCGCCGCCTGTTCGGCGCTGGTGTCGCTGCACGGCTGTTGCGGGCCAGTCAGGGTCTGGAGGTCAATGTGCTCGATCGCGACGTCCTGCGCTCGGCACCCAAGCCAACGGCCCGGTATGCGTGGGTGTGGCGACATTACCTGCTGGCGCTGGCAGCGACCGCTCTGGCGGCGGGCCTGGCCTGGGCAGTGGCCAGCGTGCTGGCATTGCCCAACATTTCCCTGGTGTTTCTGGCAGCGGTCCTGCTGGTGGCGGTGCGCACCAGCCTTGGCCCCGCCCTGGCCTGTGCGCTGCTTTCATTCCTGGCGTACGATTTTCTGTTCATTCCGCCCAACTTTTCCCTGAGTATCCAGCGCGAAGAGGACGTGCTGACCCTGGTGTTCTTCCTGCTGATGGCCGCGCTCACGGGTAACCTGGCCGCGCGCCAGCGCAGCCAGTTGCAGGCCCTGCGTGAAACCCAGGCGCAAACCATCCAGTTGTTGGACCTGTCTCGACGCCTGACCGGGGCCACGGACCGTCAGGCGGTGCTGGAGGTTGCGCACCAGCACCTCGATGGTCGGCTTGGCTGGCAGGTCTGCATCCTGCAGCGCGACGAGCATGGCCAACTGCACATAGCCAGCGGCGGTCCCATTGCTTTCACCGATAACGAGCGCGCCGCGGCCCAGTGGGCCTGGCAGCACGACCAGGCGGCCGGGCGCAGCAGCGACACCCTGCCCGAAGGGCGTTGGTGGTGGTGGCCCTTGACCGTGGACAGCCAGCCTCTGGCCTTGATGGGTGTGTCTGAGCGCCCAGGCCAGGCACTCAGTGGCCCCGACCGGCGATTGCTTCGTGGCTTGGCGCAGCCTGTGGCCCAAGCCCTGGCGCGGGCGCAGTTGTCCGAGCAGTTGGAGGCGGCGCGTCTGCACGGTGAGACCGAACAACTGCGCAGTGCGTTGCTGGCCTCCGTATCCCACGACTTGCGCACGCCGCTGACGTCCATGCGCGGCAGCATCGACAGTTTGCTGGCGTTGGGCGAGGCCCTTGCCGAGTCGGACCGGCGTGAGCTGCTCGAAGGCACCCGCGACGAAGCCGAGCGGCTGGACCGCTATATTCAGAACCTGCTGGACATGACCCGCCTGGGGCACGGCAGTCTCAAGCTGGCACGGGACTGGGTAGCGCCTGCCGACATCGTGGGCAGCGCGTTGCATCGACTGCGCGCCGTGCTGGCACCCCTGAACCTGGAAACTCAGGTGCCGGCCAACTTGCCGCTGCTGTTCGTGCATGCCGCGTTGATCGAGCAGGCCCTGGTCAACGTGCTCGAGAATGCCGCGCGGTTTTCGCCTGCTCAGGGGCGGCTGCGCGTCGAAGTGACGGCGCGCGACCAGCAACTGCACATCGCCGTCAGCGATGAAGGCCCTGGCATTGCCCTGGCAGATCGGGACAAGGTCTTCGACATGTTCTACACCGCTGCCCGCGGTGATCGCGGTGGTCAGGGCACCGGCCTGGGCTTGGCGATCTGCCAGGGGATGATCGGGGCACATGGCGGTCAGGTCAGGGTTGGCGAGGGCATCGATGGCGTTGGCACCTGCATGACTTTATGCTTGCCGCTGCCTACCCAACCGGACACCGGAAGCGACCTGCCATGAGCCAGACCGCCACTTTGCTGGTCATCGATGATGAGCCCCAGATCCGCAAATTCCTGCGCATCAGCCTGGCTTCCCAGGGTTATAAAGTCCTAGAAGCGGAGAACGGCACCCAGGGGCTGGCGCAGGCGGCCTTGGGTAAGCCTGACCTGGTGGTCCTGGACCTGGGCCTGCCGGACATGGACGGGCAGCAGGTGCTGCGCGAACTGCGCCAGTGGAGCACGGTGCCGGTGGTGGTCTTGTCGGTACGCGCCAGCGAAGCGCAGAAGGTCGACGCCTTGGACAGCGGCGCCAACGACTATGTGACCAAGCCGTTTGGCATTCAGGAGTTTCTCGCACGTATTCGTGCGCTGCTCAGGCAGATACCGCAGACGGGCGGTGCCCCAGCCTGCCTCAGCATTGGGCCGCTGACCGTCGATCTTGCCTTGCGACGCGTGACCCTGGATGAGGCCGAAGTGACCTTGACCCGCAAGGAATATGCACTGTTGGCGCATCTTGCAAGCCATCCGGGGCGCGTCATCACTCAGCAGCAACTGCTCAAGGACATCTGGGGGCCAACCCATGTGGGTGACACGCATTATTTGCGCATCGTGGTCGGGCACCTGCGGCAAAAGCTTGGCGACGACCCAATGGCGCCGCGCTTCATTGCCACCGAGGCAGGGGTAGGGTACCGGTTGCTCGCCCCGGTGCAGTGACCGGCCTGGCTCAGGCTCTGGGCGGGTCCTTCTCGAACAGCGTGCGGACGCTGTCCAGGTAGTGCCGTGCGCCCAGGCCCAAGGGTCTGGATTTGATCCAGATGATGTCCACCCACAGGCGCAGGCGGCTGGCCATATTGTCCATGCGCACCTCTGCCAGTGCGCCTGACGCGATGAGCGGCTCTACCAGGGGCTGTGGCAAATAAGCCCAGCCAAGGCCTGATTGCACCAGGTCCAGTGTGGCCAGGTAGCTGTCGGTCAGCCAGATGCGTCGGGACAGCACCATGCGCGGGTCAGAGCCGGTGGGGTTGCCGGAGGCGACGATGATCTGCCGCTGTTCGGCGAAGGCTTCTTCGGGCAGGGGCATGGCACCCTGCACGCCGGCAGGGTGACGCGGGGAGGCGACGGCCACCAGTAGCTGACTGCCGGCTTCGAGAAACGACTCGCGCTCATCGATACCCGGGCGTTCGAAGACCAGTGCCAGTTGCACGGTGCCGTCGTGCAGCAAGCGGATGGCCTCGCGCTGGCTGGCCGAGCGCACCTCCACTTCCAGGCCGGGAAAGGCCTGCGCCAAGGCGTGTAGGGGTTGGCTCCAGGGCCCGGTTTGCAGTTCGGGTGCCATGGCGAGGGTCAGGCGCTTTTCCAAGCCTTGGTGCAGTTGCAGGGCCTGGGCATCGAGCAGGTTCAGCTGGCAGATCACTTGCCTGGCTTGCGGCTCCAGCGCCAGTGCTGCGCTGGTGGGCAAGGCTTTGCGGGTGGTGCGGTCGAACAGCGGCAGGTCCAGTTCTGCCTCCAGTTGCGCGATGGCCATGCTTATTGCGGATGGCACCCGGCCTAGCTTGCGCGCTGCAGCGGAAAAGGACCCGGCCTCCAGCACGGCCAGGAAGATCGTAAGGGAGTCACTGGTGAAGGCCATGCGGGTGCCTGATGCTGAGCGGGGTGGGGGTCGAGGGTAATGCTGGGGCGGGGAGATTGCTACCGCCTTACGGGTCTTCGGGGTTCATCTATAAGATTCGTCCTGAAATGGGGCTGGAGCTTTAGCCCAAGATGCCGTTGCCGTTGCCGTTGCCGTTGCCGTTGCCGTTGCCGTTGCCGTTGCCGTTGCCGTTGCTTTGGCTTTGGCTTTTGCTTCTAAGCGCACGGTAGTCCAGGCAACACAGATCGCGACTTCAGGAGGCCGAGCGCAGGGCTTGCGGAGGGAGGTGACGGGCATGGATGCCCGTCAAGCGCTGGGCCCCAGGATGGGGCCTGCAGCGCGGTCCTCCCGGGAGCAAGCCCGGAGCGAGGGGACCCCGGAGCGTAGCGTAGGGGCCGGATGATAGGAGCAGGCGGTTTTTGCTTACTTTTTGACAAGACAAAAAGTGAGCCGCCGTAAGGGCGGAAGGGTGACTGTGCGCCACCCGCGCCAATGAATACCAACTCGATATATGTGCCAACGCTTTGAAGTTTGAAGTTTGAAGTTTGAAGTTTGAAGTTTGAAGTTTGAAGTTTGAAGTTTGATTGGGTTGGTGTGGGTGTTGATAGAGAGCATAGTCCATTTGCGATGGCGACGCTTAATCACCTTTTCGCCCTTACGGCGAGTCACTTTTTGTCAAACGCGACAAAAAGTAACCAAAAAACGCTGCGCTCCATTCATACGGCCCCTACGCTGCGCTTCGGGGTTCCCTCACTCCGGTCTTGCTCCCGGGAGGACCGCGCTGTAGGCCCCATCCTGGGGCCCAGCGCTTGACAGGCATCCATGCCTGTCACCTCCCTCCGCAAGACCTGCGTTCGGCCTTCTGAAGTCGCGAAGATCAAGATCAAGATCAAGATCAAGATCAAGATCAAGATCAACAGCAACAGCAACAGCAACAGCAAGATGATAGTTTGGCTGATGTATGAATCTCAGTGCTGTTGGTTGCTATTATTTGATTTTAAGTATTTGCGTCTGCTATGACTGGTTTTGTTACCAGAGCCTAAGGACTTCCCGTCGTGCATTGCTCTCGCCCCTATATACAGCCCGTGTGGGAGCGGCCTCGCCGGGGCGTCGGACCGGCCGCGATGGGTCGTGTAGCGACCCCAGTCGTCTCAAGAGGTTGCTCAAACACCGAAACTTCACACCCCCTGCGACAGCACCCGATCAATGCAGTCGACAAAATAATCCACACTCGCCCGCGTGGTGCACATCGGCGGTTTGATCTTCAGGATGTTCAGGTAATCGCCCGTCGGCTGCATGAAAATCCCCAGCTCGCGCAAGCGATCACACAGCACCCGGGTTTCCTCGGTCGCAGGTTCCAGCGTATCCCGGTCGCGCACCAGTTCCAGCCCCAGATAAAAGCCCGAACCATGCGCCGCGCCTGCCAATGGGTGCTTGTCGACCAGCGCTTGAAGCTGGGCCTTGAAATAGCGCCCGGTTTCGCGGGCATTGTCCCACAGGCCCTCCTGCTGCAACACATCCAGCACCGCCATGCCAATGCGGCAACTGACCGGGCTACCGCCGGCAGAGGAGAAGAAGTACCCCTCAGCCTCCAGCGCCTCGGCGATGTCGCGACGAGTGATCACTACCCCCAGCGGCTGGCCATTGCCCATACCCTTGGCCATGGTGATGATATCCGGCACCACGCCTTGCTCTTCGAAACCCCAGAAATGCTCTCCTAGACGGCCATAGCCCACCTGCACTTCGTCGGCGATGCACACCCCGCCGCGTGCACGCACCTTGGCATAGGCCGCTTGCAGGTAGCCCGGCGGTAAAGCGATGCCGCCGGCATTGCCATACACAGGCTCGCAGATGATCCCGGCCAGCTGGCGCCCGTTCGTATCGAGTTCGGCCAGGCGAGCATCGACGTCGCGCAGGTAGTCAGCGGCGCTGTCCGCGCCTCGGAAACGGCCGCGGAACGTGTTGGGGGCTTCTACCGGGTGCACCCAGGCGGGGCGAGTTTCCAGGGCCTGCGGGTTGTCGGCGATGGACGTGGAGATTGCATCCGTCGCCACCGACCAGCCATGGTAGGCCTCCAGCACGCTGAGCATGTCGCGGCCACCGCTGTAGGCCCATGCCAGGCGGATAGCCAGGTCATTGGCTTCGGTACCGCTGTTGACCATGAACACGCGGTCGAAACCGTCGGGCGCCAGGGCCAGCAGGCGTTCGGAAAATTCGGTGACGGCGGCGTAGTGAAAACGCGAATTGGTGTTGAGCAGCGACCACTGCCGGGCCGACTCGGCCGCCATGCGCGGATGACCGTGCCCCAGGACGGCCACGTTGTTGAGCATGTCCAGGTACGAGCGACCGTGCAGATCGATCAGGTAGTTGCGCCAGCCACGCTCGATCTGTGGTGGGTCGGCATAATAGTGCTTTTGCGACCGGGCAAAACTGGCCTCGCGCCGAGCCAGCAACGTGTGGGGATCTGGCAGGGCGTCGGCGTTGCAGTCCACACCCAGTAAGCCCGCAGGGGAAGGGCACAGGGCCAGCCATGCTGGCGCCTGGGAGGGCACCGCGAAGAATGGCGGTTCCAGGCTGCTGTCCAGGCACAGCTGAACGCTGAGCCTCTCGCCGCTTTTGCCCAATGCATCACCTTTTTGCAACCGTTGGCCGTCGACGGGGGCGTGGGCCAAGCCATCGATCCACAGGTTCCATGAGGGGGTGCGCAGATATCCGCTCTGTTCACCCACCGACCGCCATGTGCCGTCCTGCGGCGCCTGCACGACCGTGCCCGGTTCCAGTTTCAACTCCACGCCCAACGCACAGGTTGCCGGTTCTTCGCTACGATCGATGTGCGTCTGAGACAGGCGATACTGCCCATGCAACGTGCACGCTGGCGCTGACTGGGCTGCCAGCAGACGCTGGTCAAACCCTGGCACTTCCCAGTTGCCGGCGTCGCAGTGCACGCTCAGTACACCCAAGTCCAGGCGGGCGACAGGGCGGCCAGCCACGGTAGGGAGCAGCGGTGCGCAATCATCGAAGCTGGGTACACAAGACGCCAAGCCAGCTGCCTGCAAAATGGCGACTTCCATCAGTGCCAGCGGTGTCGCCTGCGCAGTCTCGAAAATCTGCCATTCGTGGGCGGCGTTATCGCGGATGTACTGGTTACCAGGGTCGATGGCCTGCTGTTGAGCACTACTGAGCACCAGCACAATTGCACGGTTGAGCACCAAGGGCCACAACGCGCGTAGTTCTGCCTCGGTCAGCGGATTGACCGCCTGATAGGCACTGACTGCGGCGAGCACCCTGAAGGGGTCGCCTTCGGCATGATGCAGCAGGGCTGCGCAGGTCACCGACAGGTCGGCAACGCGCCAGGTGCGAACCAAGTCGCCGAAATCGATGAGCCCCTGCAGTTGCCACTCGCGCTGCGCATCGCGAGCCCAGACGGTATTGTCATCGGTGATGTCCAGGTGCACGGCCTGGATGGGCAATTGCTCCATCAAGGGGGACAGGCGCAAGGCCGCGGCGCGTGCTGCCTCGCTCAGCCGTTCGCGTTGCCTGGGGTCGTCTACCTGTGATAGCAGGCGGTCAATCAATGCCGGGGCATGCCTGGGGTCCCACTGCAGCGTTCGCTCTAGACCCTCGTGGTCAAAATCGGCCAGGGCCCTGTCGACCTGCGCGCAGAGCGTGCCCATCGCCCTCATCACGGGGGCGGGAAGCCATCCGCATCGGGTCAGGGGTTGTCCTTGCAAGTACTCCAAAACCCGGACCCTCAGCACCTGCCCATCGATAGGCAGTGTCAGCAGGGTATCGCCATCCTTTGCGGCAAGCACCGAAGGCACCGGCAAGCCCCGGTCCCGCAGCACGCCCAGCGCAGCATGCTGGGCATGCAACTCGGGCTCGGCATAGCTGGCGTGACACGCCTTGAGCACGAACTGGGCCTGGCCAGTATCCATGAGCACATTCAGATCCTGCTGACTGCCAAGCGGCTGTATGTCACCCCGCAGGCCGTAATGCTCCCAAAGCATTGCAAGCGCCTGGGAGGGTGCCAGACAGGGCGCAGGCAGGCTCACACGTTCTGCGATGTGGCGAAGGGCGGTGGTAGCATCATGAAGGTGTGTAGGCATGGGGTCGTACCGGGTCATGAAGGGGACTGACGCCATTAATGCCCGTTCTGAGCGATGAAGAAAGACGATTGTCTTCAGTTTTTCTGACAACCCCACAAGCAGTGCGGCTACGCCGTGGAGCAACGGCCCGCGCATCGATCATGTACACCGAGAATTTCCTGTACAAGAAATACGATGCCTTAATGATGGCATCCTAGGGTGAGTCCTGGCCTCGCTCAATCACACTTATTAACCCCTTCTATAGGAACGACCACCGTATCTTCTAGTCGAAACGGCATCAGGGACGTGACGAACAGACTCCAGGCACTCCGTTGGACTGTGCCTTGGGGATGTACAAGTATTGACTGATTTGTCACACATAAGTGGTGACAAGACGCTGGTGCTGACGCACCCCACCCTCAGGTGACCCCTATGTTCAATCGGCAACTCAAAGCTACCTTGGCCGCCCGCGAAACCGAACTGGCCGCGCTTCGCCAGCGCCTCGACGTCTTGGAAAGCGGCGCATTCCTGCGCCTTGATGCACAACGTCGCGCCCTCGAATGCAGCTCGGCGTTCGCCACTGCCTTGGGCGTTTCGCCCGAAGAGGTGGTAGGGCAGCCACTCGGAAACTGGCTGGCCGCTCCGGCGCAGGAAAGCCAGGCGCTGCTGGAGGCCCTGTTGCGCTCCAGCGCCATCATCCAGTTCGACCTTGAGGGCAAGGTGGTGTCCGCCAACTCCAATTTCCTGACGGCGTTGGGTTACCGCCTGGACGAAGTGGTGGGACACCATCACCGCATGTTCTGCAGCCCTGATGAGGTCAAAGGCGAGGCCTATAGCAATTTTTGGCGCACGCTCAACGCAGGTCGCTACGTGACCGGGCGTTTCAAGCGCCTGGACCGCCACGGGCATGAGGTCTGGCTCGAGGCCAGCTATAACCCGGTCAGCGATGCCAGCGGCAAGCTGGTGAGGGTGGTCAAGTTCGCTTCCTTGGTGACCGACCAGGTGCAGCGTGAAGAGGCAGTCAAGCAAGCAGCGCAGGTGGCGCTTGAAGTGTCGCTGCAAACCGATGGCAGCGCCAGTGAAGGGGTCGTGGTCATGCAGGAAGTGGGGCAGTCCATGCAGGGGGTCGCGCGTCAACTGCAGTCGGCTGGCGATACCATCAGCGCGCTCGGCCAGCAATCGACGGTGATCAGCGCCATCGTCCAGACCATTGGCGCCATTGCATCGCAAACCAATCTGCTGGCGCTCAATGCGGCCATCGAGGCGGCGCGAGCAGGTGATCAGGGGCGTGGCTTTGCTGTGGTCGCCGACGAAGTACGCAAACTGGCCGGTCGCACCAGCGCAGCCACGGCGGAAATCGACGCGGTGGTGGCACGAAATCAGGCGTTGGTGACCCAGGCCGTGGGCGAAGTGCAAAGCAGCCGTGCTGAGGCTGCCAACGGCCTGCAGCTGGCTGACCATGCGGGGCATGTGATCAGCAGTATCCAGGAAGGTGCCAAGCGTGTGGTCGGCGCTGTCGAGCGGGTCAGCAAGGACCTGCGTTAGCATCCTGTAGGTTCGGGCGCAGGGGGCAGGCCAGGTCCAGGCGGTGTAGCAGGGATGCACGCAGTGCCTGCAGGTCGGCCATGCGCTGCTCGATGAGCGCCAGTTTATCGCGCAACAGTGCTTCAACGGCTTGTGCCGGCTCGGTTGCGCTCCACAACTGCTGCACGTTACTGCCAATTTCGCTGAGGCTGAACCCAAGGTGCTGCGCCGTACGGATGAAGGCGACCAGCTGTACGGTGTCATCGGCATAGTCCCGGTAACCGTTGGCCGAGCGCTGGGCCTTGATCAAACCCTTGGCCTCATAGAACCGCAGGGTATCGCGGCTGACCTCGCAGCAGGCGGCAAGTCGACCAATTCGCACGGCAATCTCCTTCTTGGGGTGCTTGACCCTGGAGCATACCCCAGGCTTTAGCCTGGGGCCTTCTTTACTTGAGCAAGGTGTTCGACGATGTGGAGCAAGCCCCACTACCGCAAGCTGGTGCGTATCAGTGGTTATTACGATTTGCTGATGACCATTGGTTTCGCGACCCCATGGACATTTGTCTGGTTGCACGGCTGGCTGGGTGATATGCACGCCTCCCTGGGGCTTCACGGTGAACTGCCGGTGTTCGAGCCGATGCACCTGTTGATGGCCAACCTCATGGGCTCGATCGTCTGCGTGTGGGCGTGGCTGCGCATACGTCATCCTCATGTGCGGTTCGGTCGTTATGATGCGGCCGGTCGCGTGCTGTTCAGTAGCTGGCAGCTGTATGCGCTGATGCACGGCGGCTCGGCGCTGATCTGGGGCATCTTGGTGATGGAGGTAGTGTGGGCGATCCTGCAACTGATGCCCGTCACCGGGCGCCGCCAGACGCTGTGTAGAACGCCCGCCGCCGCCTGACAGCGTGCCAACCCGATGCGCCCTGTGGATGAGCGCGTCGGGCCGGGACATGACTAACGCGCCGTGGGTGTCAGCGGCCCTCAGGCTGCAAGAACGCCGCCTCCAGCAGTTGCTGGGTGTAGGGGTGCTGCGGGTCCTGAAAGATGGCCTGAGCATCCCCTTGCTCGACCACATGACCTTGCTTGATCACCATCAGCTGATGGCTCAGGGCCTTGACCACCGCCAGGTCGTGACTGATGAACAAGTAGGTGAGGTTGTATTTTTGCTGCAGGTTGCGCAGCAGCTCAACCACCTGGCGCTGCACCGTCCGGTCCAGCGCGGAGGTGGGTTCGTCCAGCAGGATCAGCGCCGGCTTGAGCACCAGGGCCCTGGCGATCGCGATGCGCTGGCGCTGCCCGCCTGAGAACTCATGGGGGTAGCGATGGCGCGTCTGTGGGTCCAGCCCGACCTCCTGCAGTGCTGCGATGATGGCTGCTTCCTGTTCCTGGGCAGTCCCGATACGGTGGATGCGCAGGCCTTCGCCCACGATCTCGGCCACGCTCATGCGGGGGCTGAGGCTGCCGAACGGGTCCTGGAATACCACCTGCATTTCCCGGCGCAGCGGACGCACGGCTTGCTGGTTCAGCCCTTGCAGGTCTTTGCCGTGGAAGCGGATGCCGCCTTGGCTGCCGATCAAGCGCAGGATCGCCAGGCCCAGGGTCGACTTGCCTGAGCCCGACTCGCCCACAATGCCCAAGGTCTGCCCCTGGGGCAGGCTGAAATTGATACCGTCCACGGCTTTCACGTGGTCGACGGTGCTGCGCAGCAAGCCTTTCTTGATCGGGAACCACACTTTCAGGTCGTCCACCGCCAGCAGTGGCGAGCCGGGTGTGTTGTGAGCCGGCAAACCGCTGGGCTCGGCGTTGATCAGCATCTGCGTATACGGGTGCTGTGGGGCATCGAAAAGCGTGGCGCAGTCGGCTTGTTCGACGATCTGCCCCTGCTGCATCACGCACACCCGGTGCGCGATTCGCCGTACCAAATTCAGGTCGTGGCTGATCAACAACAGGGCCATGCCCAGGCGCGCCTGCAGCGCCTTGAGCAGGTCGAGCACCTTGAGCTGTACGGTCACGTCCAGCGCGGTGGTCGGTTCATCTGCAATCAGCAGTTCTGGCTCGTTGGCCAACGCCATGGCGATCATCACACGTTGGCGTTGGCCGCCCGAGAGCTCGTGGGGTAGCGCCTTGAGGCGCTTGCGCGGCTCTGGGATACCCACCATCTCCAGCAACTCAAGGGTGCGAGCGGTGGCCTGCTTGCCGGTCAGCCCCTTGTGGATGAGCAGGATCTCGTTGATCTGCTTTTCGATGCAGTGCAGCGGATTGAGCGAGGTCATCGGCTCCTGGAAAATCATTGCGATGCGGTCGCCGCGAATGCGCTGCATGCTCTTTTCGTTCTGCTGCAGCAAGTCCTTGCCTTGGTAGCGGATGGTGCCACTGGGATGACGCGCCAGGGGATAGGGCAGCAAGCGCAGGATCGAGTGGGCAGTCACCGACTTGCCCGAACCGCTTTCTCCGACGAGCGCCAGCGTTTCACCCTTGCGGATGTCGAAGCTGATGCCGTCGACCACCCGGTTGGTGTGCTCGCCACTCACGAACTCGACGGCCAGGTCGCGCACTTCGATCAGGTTTTCTTCGCTCATGTCACTTCCTCGGGTCGAAGGCGTCGCGGGCGGACTCGCCGATGAATACCAGCAGGCTCAGCATCACGGCCAGCACGGCGAACGCGCTGATGCCAAGCCACGGCGCCTGCAGGTTGGATTTGCCCTGCGCAACCAGCTCACCGAGCGACGGGGCGCCCGGAGGCAGGCCGAAGCCGAGGAAGTCCAACGCGGTCAGCGTGCCGATCGCGCCGGTCAGAATGAACGGCATGAACGTCATGGTCGAGATCATGGCATTGGGCAGGATATGCCGGTACATGATCGCGCCGTTGCGCATGCCCAGTGCGCGCGCGGCGCGCACGTACTCAAGGTTGCGTCCGCGCAGGAATTCGGCGCGGACCACGTCCACCAGGCTCATCCAGGAAAACAACAGCATGATGCCCAGCAACCACCAGAAATTGGGCTGCACGAAGCTGGCCAGGATGATCAGCAGGTAAAGCACCGGCAGGCCGGACCAGATTTCCAGGAAGCGTTGCCCGGCCAGGTCTACCCAGCCACCATAGAAACCCTGCAAGGCACCGGCGATCACGCCGATGATCGAGCTGAGCACGGTCAGGGTCAGGGCGAACAGTACCGAAATGCGAAACCCGTAGATCACCCGTGCCAGCACGTCGCGCCCTTGATCATCGGTGCCCAGCCAGTTGTCGGATGAGGGCGGGGCGGGGGCGGGCACGCGCAGGTCGTAGTTGATGCTCTGGTAGCTGAAGGGTATGGGCGCCCACAGCACGAAGCTGTCTTTCTTGGCCAGCAGGTCACGCACGTAGGGGCTTTTGTAGTTGGCTTCCAGCGGGAACTCACCGCCAAAGGTGGTTTCCGGGTAGCGCTTGAAGGCAGGGAAGTACCACTGGCCGTCGTAATGCACGGCAATGGGCTTGTCATTGGCGATGAGCTCGGCGCCCAGGCTCAACCCGAACAGAATCAGGAACAGCCACAGCGACCACCAGCCACGGCGGTTGGCCTTGAAACGCTCGAAGCGACGACGGTTCAGGGGGGACAAGGCCATGTCAGTGCTCCCGGCTGGCAAAGTCGATACGTGGATCGACCAGGGTGTAGGTCAGGTCGCCGATCAGTTTCACCACCAGCCCCAGGAGGGTGAAGATGAACAGGGTGCCGAAGACTACCGGGTAATCGCGGTTGATGGCCGCTTCGAAACTCATCAGGCCCAGCCCGTCGAGGCTGAAGATCACCTCGATCAGCAGCGAGCCTGTGAAGAAGATACCGATGAAGGCCGAAGGAAAGCCGGCGATCACCAGCAGCATGGCATTACGGAACACGTGGCCATACAGCACCCGCGACCGGCTCAGGCCCTTGGCCTTGGCGGTGACCACGTACTGCTTGTTGATCTCGTCGAGAAAGCTGTTCTTGGTCAGCAGCGTCATGGTGGCGAAGTTGCCGATCACCAAGGCCGTGATCGGCAACACCAGGTGCCAGAAATAATCGAGGACCTTGCCTGTGGTGCTCAGCTCATCGAAGTTGTTGGAGGTCAGGCCGCGCAGTGGGAACCAGTCGAAATAGCTGCCGCCGGCGAACAGGACGATCAGCAAGATGGCGAACAGGAACGCCGGGATGGCATAGCCCACGATGATCGCCGAGCTGGTCCACACATCGAAGTGACTGCCGTGGCGAACCGCCTTGGCGATCCCCAGGGGGATCGAGATCAGGTACATGATCAGCGTGCTCCACAGCCCCAGTGAGATCGATACGGGCATCTTCTCCAGAATCAGGTCGATGACCTTGGCGTCACGGAAGAAACTGTCGCCAAAATCCAGCTGGGCGTAGTTCTTGATCATGATCCACAGGCGTTCGGGCGGCGATTTGTCGAAGCCGTACATGCGCTCGATCTCCGCCACCAGCGCAGGGTCCAGGCCCTGTGCACCCCGGTAGTTGGAGCCGGCCACCGACACCTCGGCACCGCCACCTGCGATCCGGCTGGTGGCGCCTTCGAAGCCTTCGAGCTTGGCGATCATCTGTTCCACTGGCCCGCCAGGTGCGGCCTGGACGATGATGAAGTTGATGATCAGGATGCCGAACAGTGTAGGGATGATCAGCAGCAGTCGCCGCAGGATATAGGCCAGCATGTCAGTTGGCCTCGCCAGCAGTGGCCTGGGTGGCCTTGGGCGTTGAGCCGGGCTTGATCCACCAGGTGTCGATGCCGATGTCGTACTTGGGCGAAACCTTGGGGTGACCGATGTGGTTCCAATAGGCCACGCGCCAGGTCTTGATGTGCCAGTTCGGGATCACGTAGTAGCCCCACAGCAATACCCGGTCCAGGGCACGGCAGTGGTCGATCAGGCTCTGACGCGACTCGGCGTTGATCAGGCCATCGACCAGTTGGTCGATGGCGGGGTCACGCAGGCCGATGAAATTGCGGCTCCCGGGGTTGTCGGCGGCCGCGCTGGACCAGAATTCCCTCTGTTCGTTGCCAGGAGAGTTGGACTGGGGGTAGCCGCCCACGATCATGTCGTAATCGCGCGAGCGCAGGCGGGTGATGTACTGGGACACATCGACCCGGCGGATGTTGAGTTCGATACCCAGGTCCGCGAGGTTGCGCTTGAACGGCAGCAAAATGCGTTCGAACTCGGTCTGGGCGAGCAGGAACTCGATGCTGACCGGCTGGCCGTTGGTGTCGACCATCTTGTCGTCGACGATTTTCCAGCCCGCCTCCTGCAGCAACTTGTAGGCTTGGCGCTGCTGCTCCCGGATCATGCCGCTGCCGTCGCTGACCGGGTTGTGGAAGGCCTGGGTGAAGACCTGTTCTGGCACCTGGCTGCGTACCGGTTCGAGGATTTGAAGTTCGCCAGGGCCGGGCAGGCCGCGGGCCGCCATCTCGGAGTTCTCGAAGTAACTGCCGGTGCGTGTGTAGGCGCCGTTGAACAGCTGCTTGTTGGTCCATTCATAGTCCAGCAGCAGGCTCAGCGCCTTGCGCACGCGGATATCCTGGAATACCGGCCGGCGAATGTTGAAGATGAAGCCCTGCATGCCTGTGGGGTTGCCATTGGGCAGCTCCTCCTTGATCAGGCGGCCGTCGCGCACAGCAGGCACGTTGTAGGCCGTGGCCCAGTTCTTGGCGCTGACTTCCAGCGCATAATCGAAGGCGCCCGCCTTCAGTGCCTCCAACGCGACCGTGGTGTCGCGGTAGGCGTCGAAGGTCATGGCGTCGAAATTGTAGAAGCCACGGTTGATGGGCAAGTCCTTGGCCCAGTAGTCCTTGACCCGCTCATAACGGACCGAACGCCCGGCCTTGACCTCGGCCACCTTGTACGGGCCGCTGCCCAGTGGGATTTCCAGATTGCCGCGGTTGAAGTCGCGCTGGGCGTACCAATGCTTGGGCAGCACGGGCAACTGGCCGAGGATCAGCGGCAGTTCACGGTTGCCCTTGTGCTTGAACTTGAATACGACCTTGAGCGGGTCTTCGGCGACCACCTCGGCCACGTCCGCATAGTATTGGCGGTACAGGGGAGCACCGTCCTTCATCAGCGCATTGAAGGTGAACACCACGTCTTCGGCACGCATGGGATGGCCATCGTGGAACCGCGCCTCGGGGCGCAGGTAGAAGCGCACCCAGCTGTTGTCAGGCGCCTTCTCGATCTGTCGAGCGACCAGGCCGTATTCGGTGAAAGGCTCGTCCAGGCTCTGGCGCATCAAGGTGTCGTAGATGATGCTGATGTTTTCGGCAGATACCCCTTTGTTGATGAAGGGGTTGAGGCTGTCGAACCCGCCAAAGCTGGACTGGCGGAAGGTGCCGCCCTTGGGGGCGTCCGGGTTCACGTAGTCGAAGTGCTTGAAATCCGCCGGGTACTTGGGCGGCTCGTCGTACAGCGTGAGTGCGTGCTGCGGCGCTGCCAGCGAGGGAAGGCTCAGGCAGGCCAGCAACAGGCTGCCAGCCAGCCGGCGCAAGGAATGCGTGGGCGTCATTGGGCTTTCTCCGAAGTCTTGATCCACCAGCTGTTCAGCCCGAGGGTATAGGGCGGCGTGGTGACGAAGCCGAACCGATTGCGGTAGGCCAGGCGGTGATTGTCGAGGTACCAGTTGGGAATCATGTAGTGCTGCCATGAGAGCACGCGGTCCAGCGCTCGCGCCGCTGCGACCTGATCATCGCGAGTGCGCGCCGCCAGCAAGGTGTCTAGCAGGTGATCGACCACGGGGTCGTCGACCCCGGCGTAGTTCTTGCTGCCCTTGATGGCCGCCTGGCTTGAATGGAAGTACAGCCATTGCTCGAGGCCCGGGCTCAGGGTCTGGTTCAGGGTCATCAGAATCATGTCGAAGTCAAACTGGTCCAGTCGCTGTTTGTACTGAGCGCGGTCCACGGTTCGCAAGCGCGCGTCTACACCGATGCTGGAGAGGTTTTCGACATACGGCTGCAGGATGCGTTCCAGGTTGGGGTTTACCAGTAGCACTTCCATGCGCAGCGGTTGGCCCTTGCTGTCGACCAGACGCTGGCCCTTGAGTGTCCACCCGGCCTCAGCCAGCAAAGCCAGGGCCTTGCGCAACGTCTGCCGGTCAATCCCGCGCCCGTCCGTACGGCTGACCTGGTAGGGTTCAGTGAACAGCTTGGCCGCGAGCTGGTCGCGAAACGGGGCCAGCAACAACCATTCCTTGCCTTGGGGCAGGCCAGCGGCCGCGAACTCGCTATTGGGGTAATAACTGGTCGAGCGCCGGTAGGCGCTGCTGAACAGGGCACGGTTGGTCCACTCGAAATCGAACATCAAGCCCAGTGCCTGGCGCACCCGTGGATCGCTGAAGGTGGCGCGACGGCTGTTCATGAACAGGCCCTGGGTCTGGGTAGGGATGCGGTGGGGGATCTGCGCCTTGATCACCTCGCCGCGTCGCACGGCGGGGAACGTGTAGCCGTTGGCCCAGTTCTTGGCCTGATGCTCGATGTAGATGTCGAACTCACCTGCCTTGAAGGCTTCGAAGGCAACGGTGGAGTCGCGGTAGAACTCGTACTCGACACGGTCGAAGTTGTACTTGCCTCGATTCACCGCCAGGTCTTTGCCCCAGTAGTTTTTGACGCGCTCGAACACCAGGCGCCGGCCTGGCTGTACCTGGGTCACCCGGTAAGGCCCACTGCCCAGCGGGGGTTCGAAGGTAGTGGCCTTGAAGTCGCGCGTACGCCAGTAATGCTGGGGCAGGACGGGCATTTCCCCAAGGCGCAGGATCAACAACGGGTTGCCGGCTCGCTTGAACACGAAGCGAATACGCAGCGGCCCGAGAATGTCCACCCGCTGCACTTCCTGCAGGTTGGTCCGGTAAAGCGGATGACCTTCCTTGAGCAGTGTGCGGAAGGAGAAGGCCACGTCTGCCGACGTGATGGGCTTGCCATCGTGCCAGCGGGCTTGCGGGCGCAGGTTGAACACTACCCAGCTGCGGTCCTGGCTGTATTCGACCGAGCGGGCAATCAACCCGTAACTGGAGGTCGGCTCATCGCCCGAGGGGTCGTACTGGCCGGTACCCACCATGAGGGTCTCGTTGAGTTCATTGACCCCATACTGTTGAAAGTTGGGCGTGCTCACCGGGCTCGTACCCTTGAAGGTATAGGGGTTGAGCGTGTCGAACGTACCGAAGGCCATCGCCCGCAACGTGCCACCTTTGGGGGCTTGCGGGTTGACCCAGTCGAAATGGGTGAACGAGGCCGGGTACTTGAGCGTGCCGAACTGCGCGTAACCGTGGCTTTCGCTCACGGTTGCGACTGCGGGAAAGCTCAAGGCCAGGCTGAGTGTAAGAAGGAGGGGACGTATCAAGTCGGCATCCGATCCAAAGGCATTGGGCTTTGATCGGGCTACAGTAACAGTTTGCACTGGCGCAGCAAGCGCCAAACGGCAAGAAAACACAGGTACGCGCACGCACAGGTGTCCGCTTGCCGCCTGGGGTCAGTGGCCGACGTAGACGGTCAGGGTCTGGCCGGGTTTGAGCGCATGGCCACTGCGCGGATTCCAGCGCTTGAGGTGGGTCATCTCGACATTGAAGCGTTTGGCCACCAGATACAGCGAATCGCCCTTGCGCACCTTGTATTGGGTTGTGCGTTTTGCCGAGCTGGCGACCCGGTTAGCGGCGCCACTGGAGGCTTTGCCGCCGCGCAAGGCTAGCACCTGGCCGGCGCGCAGGCTGCTGCCCGACAGGCGGTTCCAGCGCTTGATGTCCGCAATGGATACACGGTTGGCCTTGGCGATGGTCCCTAGGTTGTCACCACGCCTGACCTTGTAGCTGCGCGCGGCCACGGGCGCCTGGGCTTCGGCCACGGCGCGAGCGAAAGCGGCCTTGGGTGGCTGCAGGGTGACCAACTGCTCGGGGTTGAGGTTGGAGAGGCTGGCCGAGAGCAACTGCGCCTTGGCCGTGGGCACCAGCAACTGCTTCGGGCCATCGACCGTCATGCGCTTCTTGAAGGCTGGGTTCAGCTGGATGAGTTCGTCTTCGTCGATGTCGGCGAAAGCGGCCACCCGCGTCAGGTCGAGCCGGTCGTTGATCGCGACGGCCTCGAAGTAGGGCTCATTGGCGATCGGCGTCAGGTTCACGCCGTAGGCTTCAGGTGTGGAGACCACCTGTGACAAGGCCAGCAGCTTGGGCACGTAGTCGCGGGTTTCCTGAGGCAGTGGCAGGTTCCAGTAGTCGGTGGGCAAGCCCAGCTTCTCGTTGCGCTCCATCGCGCGGCTGACCGTGCCTTCGCCAGCATTGTAGGCCGCCAGTGCCAGCAGCCAGTCGCCGTTGAACATGTCGTGCAGGCGGGTCAGGTAGTCGAGCGCGGCGTTGGTCGAGGCGGTGACATCCCGACGGCCGTCATAGAAGTTGGTCTGGCGCAGGTTGAAGTGTCGACCGGTGGCTGGCATGAACTGCCACATGCCGGCTGCACTGGCGCGGGAGTACGCCATGGGGTTGTAGGCGCTCTCGATCGCCGGCAGCAGGGCCAGCTCCAGCGGCATGCCGCGCTCCTCGAGGCGTTCGACGATGTAGTGCAGGTAGAGGCTGCCGCGCTCCCCGGCGCTTTCGATGAACGTGGGGTTGCTGGCAAACCACAGGCGCTGTTGATCGATGCGCGGGTTGACGTCGCGGTACTCCTGGAGCACGAAGCCCTGGCGCATGCGTTCCCAGACATCCCGAGGCGCTTGCTCGACCGGCTTGACCAGCAATGGCGCCGGCCTTGGTTTGATTCGCGCTTGCTGGCTGTGCGCACGGACGCTATCGGCTTCGTCGAGCTGATGGGTGCTCTGGCAGCCCACCAAGGTGGCGGCCAGAGCGAGCGCACTGACCTGGGCCAGGCGCGTCAGCGCGACGGAATGAGAGGTTCTGCGGCTTCGGGAAGACATCGGCGGGCACAGGTATCCGGGCAAAAAATTTCGGCGATTCTAGGAACCGCTCCGGACCGGGTCAACCTTTGACCGCCACTTGCGATATATCTTGGGGTTATCAGAAGCTGTCTTTCCAAGACCTCAAGGCAGCAAAAACAGCGACATGCGAGGTGTTGGAATGTCCCTTCCATTCGTCTGCTTTTTGTTTAACAGATGTTTCAGCGGTGCGCAGGAAGGGGTTTGTCAGCCGTTCCAGACCAATGGTGGAGGGCAGTGTGATGCAGTTTTGCGCACGCAGCCGGGAGACCGTTTCGAAGCGCTTCACTACATCTTCATTGTCAGGTTCCACGGCCTTGGCAAAACGCAAATTGCTCAAGGTGTATTCATGTGCGCAGTAGACCTGGGTCTCGGCTGGCAGGGCTGCCAGGCGGGCCAGGGCCGGTTGCATCTGCTCGGCAGTGCCCTCGAACATGCGTCCGCATCCGGCTGCGAACAGGGTATCGCCACTGAACAGTACAGGCGTGGCCGCGCCAGCGTTGAAGAACGCGATGTGCCCCAGTGTATGGCCCGGCACGGCAAGCACCTCATAGACCTCACCCAGCACTGTGACCTGGTCGCCATCGTCCAGTGCCACATCCCTGCAAGGGATATCCTCGTTGGCTGGGCCGTGTACTTGCGCGCCCGTCAACGCCTTGAGCCGCGCCACACCGCCTACATGGTCGTTGTGATGGTGAGTGATGAGCATGTCGGTAAGCTGCCAACCAGGATGCGCGGCAAGCCACCGTTCCACCGGGCCGGCATCGCCAGGGTCGACCACCGCGCAGCGGCGTTTGGCAGTATCCTGTAACAACCAGATGTAATTGTCCGAGAAAGCGGGCAACGCTTCGATCTGTATCATGGTGGGAATCCGATTCGCCTTGCTTGGCACATGAAGGCATCTTAGCCGCGATGGCGCGGTGGGAGAACCTTTCGAGGAATTGCACAATGACCGACCAAGCCTTTGCCCAGGCCGACCCGGACTGGATCAAGCTGATCAGCCTGGCCCGTGAGTGGTTTCAGGGCCCGCTCGGCCAATTGATGCTGCACGAAGAACAGAAGCTGCTGGAGGAAGAGCTGGGGCGCTTCTTCGGTGGCTACCTGGTGCACTATGGCCCCTGCGCCGACGCCCCACCCAGTGCGCCGAAGGTCCAGCGCAACGTGCGCCTCGGCGCGCCGCTGCCGGGGGTGGAGATCGTCTGCGAGGAACAGGCCTGGCCGTTGAGCGAGCACGCGGCCGATGTGGTGGTGTTGCAACATGGGCTGGATTTCAGCCTGTCGCCCCACGGGCTGCTGCGTGAGGCCGCCAGCGCCGTGCGCCCAGGCGGTCATCTGCTGATCGTCGGAATCAATCCGTGGAGCAGTTGGGGGGTGCGTCACCTGTTTAGCCGTGGCGCTTTGCGCAAGGCCCGCTGCATCTCGCCATCGCGACTGGGTGACTGGCTCAACCTGCTGGGCTTTGCCTTGGAGAAACGCCGCTTCGGGTGCTATCGTCCGCCGCTTGCTTCGCCTGCCTGGCAGCAGCGCCTGGAAGGGTGGGAGCGCATGGCGGGCGGGTGGCAAAGCGCTGGCGGCGGTGTCTATGTGCTGGTGGCGCGCAAGATGGTCGTGGGCCTGCGGCCGCTGCGGCCCCAGCGTCGCGAGCCGATGGGCAAGTTGCTGCCGTTGCCATTGGCCAAGGTCAACCGCACCTCGTCGACCCCCGATCCCGATAAGCAGTGAATACGAGTGGTACATGAGCGATAGCGTCGAAATGTTTACCGATGGTGCCTGCAAGGGCAACCCTGGCCCCGGCGGCTGGGGTGTGCTGATGATTTTCAAAGGCGTTGAAAAAGAGTTGTGGGGGGGCGAGCGCGAGACCACCAACAACCGCATGGAGTTAATGGCCGCCATCCAGGGGCTGATGGCGCTCAAGCGTGAATGCGAGGTCGTGCTGACGACTGACTCGCAGTACGTGATGAAAGGCATCAACGAATGGATGGTCAACTGGAAAAAGCGTGGCTGGAAAACCGCGGCCAAGGAACCTGTGAAGAATGCCGACCTGTGGCAGTTACTCGACGAACAGGTCAACCGCCACAAGGTGACCTGGAAATGGGTCCGCGGCCACATTGGCCACCCCGGCAACGAGCGTGCGGACCAGCTGGCCAACCGTGGCGTGGACGAAGTGCGCGCCCGGGCATGACGCGCTGAACCCGATGCCAGGTGCGAAGGGGGCTCAGCGCTCGCCCTGCTGTTATACTGCGCACCTTTGTAAACGATGCAAGTTGGAGTCCCCCAAGTGGAGCAACAGCAAGACAAGCGGTTCGTTATCCTCGATACCGAAACCACGGGTATGCCGGTCAGCGAGGGGCACCGCATCATCGAGATTGGCTGCGTCGAGGTGGTCGGCAGGCGCCTGACAGGCAGGCATTTCCACGTCTACTTGCAGCCTGACCGCGAAAGTGACGAGGGCGCGATCAACGTCCACGGCATCACTGACGCCTTCCTGATTGGCAAGCCGCGCTTCGGCGACGTCGCCGAGGAGTTCTTCGCGTTCATCCAGGGCGCTACGCTGGTCATCCACAACGCGGCATTCGACGTCGGGTTCATCAACAACGAGTTCGCGCTGCTGGGCCAGCAGGACCGTGCTGACCTGTCCCAGCACTGCACCATTCTCGACACCTTGTTGCTGGCGCGGGCGCGTCATCCGGGGCAACGCAACAGCCTGGATGCCTTGTGCAAACGCTACGATATCGACAACTCGGGGCGCGAACTGCACGGCGCGTTGCTCGACGCCGAGCTGCTGGCGGATGTCTACCTGGCAATGACCGGGGGGCAGACCAGCCTCTCGTTGGCAGGGCATGGCAGCGATTCGGACGAAAACGGGCAGGGTAGCGGAGGAGCTGACATTCGTCGCATCAGCGGTCGCGCGCCCGGCCGGGTCATTCTGGCCGCACCGGATGAGCTCGAAGCTCATGCCGAACGCCTTGCAGCGATTGCCAAGTCCGCTGGCGGCCCATCGCTCTGGCAGGCACTGGCTGAGCGGTCAGCGGACTGAAAAAGCGACGGCCTGCTGCTGGTCAATCAAGACCGCAAGCGGTCTCACCCTCATCGAGCAGTAACAGGCCAGTGCCTCTTCGTGTCATGGGATACGGATGATTTCGACACCGGTGCGGGCAAGCTCGAATCGATTTTCACCCAGGTAGTTGACGCGATCGCCGATGGCAAGGCGGTAGGTGGTGATAGGTGCGCCGGTCGTGCTGCCGTCGTGTTGCAGGGTAGATTCCTGAAACTCGTGCACGGGATAGATACGGCCTTCGGCGTCGCGGGCATGGAATTGGCCGACCATTACTGCTGCCATTTGGGTGGAACCCTCTGAATTGCGTAGGAAATGTCTGTAGCAGTAGACCTTCCAAGGGCAGGGGAAGTTTTCGCGGCCGGGAAAAAAAACCAAAGCAGCGCAAAACGGTCATCTATAACTACATCGTCCCTGAAAACATGAAGTTGGAGATTGCCATGACCCAGGTCTATTCGGTTGCCGTCGTCGTCGGTAGCCTGCGCAAGGATTCCTATAACCGCAAGGTGGCCCGCGCGCTGTCTGAGCTGGCGCCGTCGAGCCTGGCACTGAAGATCGTCGAGATCGGCGACTTACCCCTGTACAACGAAGACCTGGAAACCGATGCCCCGCCAGCTGCCTGGACACGCTTTCGGAACGACATCAAGGGCAGCGATGCGGTGCTCTTCGTCACGCCGGAGTACAACCGGACCATGCCAGGCTGCCTGAAGAATGCCATCGATGTGGGTTCAAGGCCTTACGGGCAAAGCGCGTGGGGCGGCAAGCCGGCAGCCGTGGCGAGTGTGTCGCCAGGTGCGATCGGCGGCTTCGGTGCCAACCATTCAGTGCGCCAGTCCCTGGTGTTCCTGGACATGCCATGCATGCAGATGCCGGAGGCCTACATTGGCGGCGCTGCCAGCCTGTTCGACGAGTCAGGCAAACTCAACGACAAGACCCGGCCGTTTTTGCAAGGCTTCATCGACAAGTTCGCGTCTTGGGTGAAGCTGAATCGCTCTGTATGACCGTGGCCTGAGCGGCACCACATTGTGCGGGCCAGTCGGCCCGCGCAATGTTTGTCAGCCAAGGGCTGCCCGATCGTGGCAGTCAGCGGAATGTGTAGGACACTCCCGCATAGACCGCAGCGCCTTCGCCCGGAGTGGAGCGGGCAATGTCCCGCCCTGCGTCATTGAAGCCTGGGGTTACGGTCGCTGCGTAGCGCTTGTTGGTCAGGTTGCGTAGATCCAGCCAGGTCTGCCAGTCACGCTGCGGCGAGTCCCAACCGAGACGGGCGCCGAGGGTGGCGTAATCGTCTGCATGGTAGCTGTTGGCATAGTCCACTTGCACCTTGGACGCCATCTGCGTGTTGATCCCGGCGTAGAAGCCGCTGGGCCAGTCGAAGCGCAACTCGGCCTGATAGTAGTGCATGGGGATGCCCGGCAGGCGGTTGTCGCCGAACCTTTCGTCGTCGCGGTAATGGAAGTCACTGAAGGTGTAGGCCTGACGCAGGCTCAGGCGACCCAGGCCTGACTGCTCCCAGAGCGTGCTGTCCAGCCCGGCCTCCACGCCCTGGTGCACCGTGGCGCTGGCATTGAATTCCGAGGTGAAGTTCGGCACCACCTCGACCGCGAGCAGTTCGTGGCGTACTTGGGCGTAGTACCAGGCAAGGTCCCACCGCCCGAATGCCGACTCGCCGCGCGCACCTACTTCCAGCGTGGTGGCTGTCTGGTTCTGCATTTCGATCGGTTGAATCTGCTTGCCGCCCACGCTTGGCGAGCTCCAGATCAGCGACCATGGGTGGGGCGGTTCCACCGAGCGGCTGAGGTTGCCGTACACCTGCAGGTCCGGGCGTGCGTCGTAGCGCAGTCCGATGCGCGGCGCATAATCCCAATCATGCATCGACACCTTGCCGCCTTCGGCGGGGTAGGTCACGTCGCTCTCGCGTCGCGTATAGATAGCGGCCAGCCCGGTTGTCAGCCACAGGTTCGGTATGAGCTCCAGGTCATTACCTAGATGCAACACGGTATCGGAGCCTTGATAGGTGAAGTCACGTGTCCGAGTGCCGATCACCTGGCCGTTGCGCGCAAATTGTGAGGCGCCGCTGTTGGGCAGGTGCTTGGTGGTGCGCCAGCCCACGGTCGTCTTGCTCTCACGGCCAAACACCGTGTCGCGCCGCTGATAGTTCAGCGTGCCACTGACGTCGGTGTAAGCCACCTTCAGGCGCATCGGGCCCTCGCGCAGGTCCATGGGGTAATCGTGGTAGACCAGGCCGGCTTCGACGCGGGCATCATCGTCGAGGTAGAACGTGGTCTTGCTGCCAACCCAGGTACTGCCCGGCTGCGGACGGCTGTCATCACGTGCCAGGTAGGCAGGGTTCGCCGAGGTAGGGTGATGCTTGATCTGGTCTTTGGTCAAACGTCCGGCCAGGTCGTTCTCCGTTTCCCGGTAGCGCAGGTACAGCCGTGTTTCAAGGTTGGGGTTGAAGCGATAGCCGACGTTGGCCGCGATGCCCTTGGCGCTGCCGCTGCTGTGCTGCTGGTAGCCGTCGTAGTGCGCATCGGTCAGCGCAACGTAGTAGTCAAGGTTACCGAGTACCTGGCCGGAGCTGATGTGGCGGCGCTGATAGCCACGGCTGCCGACTTCATAGCGCACGTGCAGGGGCGCTGCATCGTAGCCGGTGTGGGTGACGTAATTGATGGCACCGCCCAACGCCAGCGATCCCTGATCAAACCCGTTGGCACCGCGCAGCACTTCGGCGCGGTTGAGCCACAACGGCTCGAACAGCTCGTAGGGCGTGCCCCCGGGGCCGGTCAGCGGCAGGCCGTCGAACTGCGTGTAGACCCCTGAGCCGTGCGCGCCTGGGGCCCGGTTGAGGCCGGAGCCGCGAATCGACAACTTGATGCCGTCGTTGCCCGCCGACTGGGCGAACACCCCCGGCTGGTAGGCAAGGACATCCTGGTTGCTGGCCACACGGCCTTGACCCACCTTTTGCATGTCCACCAGGTTGGTGCCACCTGGGGCACTGCGCAGGCACTGCGCTGCGGCCTCCAGGTCCCCTTGCGCCTGGTCGGTGATCAGCACCTGGCCAAGTTCGATCGGGCTTGCTGACCAGGCAGGCGGGCTCGCAATGATGGCGCCAAGCAGGCCAAGGCGGGGGGACAGCAACAAAACGCGACGCATCGTAGGGCTCCAGACGACCAGCAGTGAGGCAACAGCGGTATGACGTACGAACCCGCGCCCAGATCACCCACAGCAGGGTAAAAATGCTGACACTGCCCCAACGCTTTCACCCACACGCCAGATCGGGCGACCGATAGGCCTGAGGGCGAGTCCAGCATTTGCCAGGCACAAACAAAAACACCCCGCGTAAGCGGGGTGTCTGGGATTGCCAGGCGGGTTAGCCGATCAGGTACAAACCTGCATGCTGCACCAGGTCCAGCAGCGGCTGCGGGTACACACCCAGTACGAAGACGAGCAGGGCGACAGCCAGCAGCATGACGCCACCGGTGCGCTGTTCCCACTTCAACGGTGCGTCGTGACGGCGCAGGTTAGGCTCGACCAGGTACAGGGTGACCATCACACGCAGGTAGTAGTACACACCGATGGCACTACCGATGACCAGCGCGCCCACCAACCACCACAGCTGCGACTCGACACCGGTGGCAATGATGTAGAACTTGCCGATGAAACCAGCGGTGAGCGGGATACCGGCCAGCGACAGCATCATCACGGTCAGCACGGCGGTCAGGTAGGGGCGACGCCAGAACAGACCGCGGTACTCGTACAGCGCGTCAGCATCGCGGCCACCGTAGGGCGAGGACATCAAGGTGATGACACCGAATGCCCCAAGGCTTGTGAGCACGTAGGTGACCAGGTAGACGCCCATGGCCTCCAGCGCCAGGCCCTTGCTGGCCACCAGCGCGATCAGCAGGTAGCCGAAGTGGGCGATGGACGAGTAACCCAGCAGGCGCTTGAGGTTGCTCTGGGTCAGCGCCAGCAGGTTACCGACCAGGATCGACGCCACGGCGATGATGGCAAGCACCGTGCTCAGCACACCGCTGCTGGCGGCAGGGGAGAGCATGAACAGGCGGATGACCACCGCGAACACCGCAACCTTGCTGGCCGTGGCGAGGAACGCGGCGACCGGGGCCGGAGCACCTTCGTACACATCGGGCGTCCACAGGTGGAACGGTACCAGCGACAGTTTGAACGCCAGGCCGACCAACATCATGCCCAGACCCAGTTGAGCCAGCAGGCTCGGCATGCTGGTGGCAGCCAATGCCTTGCCCAACTGGTCGAAGGTCAAGCTGCCGGCGTCGGCGTACAGCAGCGCCATGCCGAACAGCAGGAAGGCAGAACCTGCTGCCGACAGCACCATGTACTTGATGCCGGCTTCAAGCGAGCGCTTGTTGAAGAACGCATACGCTACCAGGCCGTAGACCGGTACCGACAGCAACTCCAGGCCAATGAACAGGCCCGCCAGGTGGTTGGCGCTGACCAGCACCAGCCCGCCCAGTGCCGACATCAGCAGCAGCAGGTACAGCTCTTCGCGGTTGCCCGGGAAACCCTTGGCGCCTTCGCCCAGGTAGGCATGGGCGAGCGTTACGCATGCCAGGGTCGCGACCAACATGATTGCCATGTAAAGGCAGGCGAACTTGTCGATGGTGATCAGCGAAGTGACCGCCAGTGGCGCGACCTTCAATGCTGGCAGGATCGAAAGCAGGGCCAGGTTCAGCCCCACGGTGGACAGCAGGAACGTCTGCGAGTGATTGCGCTTCCAGGCGATCGCCAGCATCACCACCACCGTGGTGATGGTGGTGATCAGCATCGGCGCCAATGCGATGAAGTGTTGAGTGGTGAATTCCATAGCGCTCTTACCGGGCCGAAGCGAGTTGAGTGAAAGCGGAACCGAGCCACTGCTGCACACCACTCATGGTGGCGGCAGAGGTGTCGAGGAACGGCTGTGGATACACGCCCAGCAGCACCAGCAGTACCGCCAGGCCCAGCACCATGACCAGCTCGCGGGTGTCCATGCCGGCCAGTACGGTGTCCGATTTGCTCGGGCCGAAGTAGGCGCGGTGAATCATGATCAGCGAGTAGACCGAGCCGAATACCAGGCCGGTAGTGGCGATGACGGTGATCCACGGCACGTGCACGAAGCTGCCGATCAGGATCAGGAACTCACCCACGAAGTTGCCGGTGCCTGGCAGCCCCAGGGAGGCGGCAGCGAAGAACAGGCTGATGGCAGGCAGGTAGGCGATGCGGTGCCACAGCCCGCCCATCTGGCGCATGTCGCGGGTGTGCAGGCGCTCGTACAACTGACCGGACAGGATGAACAGCGCGGCAGCCGACAGACCGTGAGCCAGCATCTGGATGACCGCACCTTGCAGTGCTTGCTGGCTACCGGAATAGATGCCGATCAGCACGAAGCCCATGTGAGAGACGCTGGAGAAGGCGATCAGGCGCTTGATGTCGGTCTGGGCGAAGGCCAGGAAGGCCCCGTAGAAGATGCCGATCAGGCCCAGGGTCATGGCGATGGGCGCGAACTCTGCCGATGCATTGGGGAACAGCGGCAGGGCGAAGCGCAGCAGGCCATAAGCAGCGGTCTTGAGCAGGATACCCGCCAGGTCCACGGAACCTGCGGTCGGCGCCTGGGCGTGGGCGTCGGGCAACCAGGAGTGGAACGGCACCACCGGCAGCTTCACGGCAAAGGCAATGAAGAAGCCCAGCATCAGCAGGTATTCGGTACCGGCCGGCAGGTCGGCCTTGAGCAGGTCGCTGTAGTTGAACGTGATCACACCGGTGTTGGTGTAGTTGACCAGTACCAGGCCCAGGATCGCCACCAGCATGATCAGGCCGCTGGCCTGGGTGAAGATGAAGAACTTGGTCGCCGCGTAGATGCGCGTCTTCTTGCCGTCCGCCGAGCTATGACCCCAGAGCGCGATGAGGAAGTACATCGGCACCAGCATCATTTCCCAGAAGAAGAAGAACAGGAACAGGTCCAGCGCCAGGAACACACCGACCACACCACCCAGGATCCACATCAGGTTCAGGTGGAAGAAGCCGACGTGGCGCTGGATCTCTTTCCAGGAGCACAGCACCGACAGCACGCCCAGCAGGCCTGTGAGCAGGATCATCAGCAGCGACAGGCCGTCGAGGGCCAGGTGGATGCTGATGCCGAAGCGCTGGATCCACTGGACTTTGTATTCCAGGGCCCATGCAGGCTCGGCGCCCGGAGCCGGGGCAAGGGTGTAGTCGCCGTTAGCCCACAGCCACAGGCCGATGCCGAGCAACAGGGACATGGTCAGCAGCGCGATCCAGCGCGGCAGGGTAGCGCCGAAGCGCTCGCCCAGCCAGCACAGGAAGCCGCCGATGAAGGGGATCAGGATCAGCCAAGGCAAAATCATGACGGGTTGGTTTCCTTTTGCAGGGTCGCAAGGTTCGCAAGGTTCATGGTCATACCGCGGCCACTACCACAGCGCCGAGTACCAGCACTGCGCCAATGGCGATGGAGGCGGTATACCAGCGCAGCTGGCCCGTCTCGGTCTTGGTCATGGCCACGTGGCCACCGCGAGCCAGACGAGGGATCAGGCCGATACCGCGGTCAACCGGGTCTTTGCGCAGCAGGTGGCTGATCAGCAGGTAGGGCTTGACGAACAGCTTGTCGTAGATCCAGTCGAAGCCCCAGGCCGCGAACCACCAGGCCGACAGCACGCGGCCGATGCCACTGTTGGCCACCGCGCTGACGAAGCTGCGCTTGCCCAGGAACAGCAAGGCGGCGAGCAGGATACCGGCAATGGCAATGGCGCCCGAGGTGATCTCCAGAGCATGCTTGGCCTCACCGCCGGCATGGCCTGCGCTTTGAGGCAGCACGTCAGCCAACGGCGGTGTGATCCATGCGCCGACGAAGGTCGACAGCACGATCAGCACGCCCAGTGGCAGCCAATGGCTGATGCCGTGGCCGGCGTGGGCTTCGGTCTTCGCTTCGCCGTGGAAGGCGATGAAGATCAGGCGGAAGGTGTACAGCGAGGTCATGAAGGCGCCGAGCAGGCCGGCGTACAGCAGGCCGGAGTTGCCGCTGGCAAAGGCTTCCCACAGGATCTCGTCCTTGGAGTAGAAGCCTACGGTCACGATCGGCAAGGCCGCCAGGGCAGCGCCACCGACCACGAAGCTGGCGTAGGCCAGCGGCAGTTTCTTCCACAGCCCGCCCATCTTGAAGATGTTCTGCTCATGGTGGCAGGCCACGATGACGGCGCCCGAAGCCAGGAACAGCAGCGCCTTGAAGAAGGCGTGGGTCATCAAGTGGAAGATCGCCGCATCCCAGGCGCCGACGCCCAGTGCCAGGAACATGTAGCCGATCTGGCTCATGGTCGAGTAGGCCAGGATACGCTTGATGTCGGTTTGCACCAGTGCAGCGAAGCCCGCCAGCACCAGGGTAACGCCACCCACCACGCCCACCAGGTGCAGGATGTCCGGCGCCAGCAGGAACAGGCCATTGGTACGGGCAATCAGGTAGACACCGGCCGTTACCATCGTCGCCGCGTGGATCAGCGCCGACACCGGGGTCGGGCCGGCCATGGCGTCCGCCAACCAGGTCTGCAGCGGTAGCTGCGCGGATTTGCCCACGGCGCCGCCGAGCAGCATCAGCGTTGCCAACACCATCCAGGTATCGCCGGCCTGGAATTTCTGCGGTGCCAGCACCAGCAGTTCCTGGACGTTCAGCGTGCCCAGCTGGGCGAACAGGATGAACAGGCCGATGGCCATGAACACGTCGCCGATACGGGTGACGATGAAGGCCTTGAGCGCTGCGTTACCATTGTTGCGGTTGCTGTAGTAGAAACCGATCAACAGGTAGGAACACAGGCCTACGCCTTCCCAGCCGAAGTAGATGAACAGCAGGTTGTCGCCCAGGATCAGGAACAGCATGCTGGCGATGAACAGGTTGGTGTACGAGAAGAACCGTGAGTAGCCGGTCTCGCCACGCATGTACCAGGACGCGAACAAGTGGATCAGGAAACCCACACCTGTCACTACGCCCAGCATGGTGACCGACAGGCCATCGAGGTACAGGGTGAAGTTCGGCGCAAAACCATCCACCGACATCCACTGCCACAGCAGCTGGCTGTACGCACCGCCTTCAGGCGGGGCGACGTTGAATTGCCAGATCACGTAGGCGGCCGTGGCCGCCGACAGGCCAACCGAACCGACGCCGATCAAGGCGGACAGGTTCTCCGAGAACCTCCCGCGCGAGAACGACAGCAGCACAAAGCCCACAAGGGGGAAGACGAAAGTCAGGAAGAGAAGGTTCATCCGCGCATCTCACTGGCAGCATCGATGTCGAGAGTGTGGAAGCGGCGATACAGCTGCAGCAGGATGGCCAAGCCAATGCTGGCCTCGGCTGCTGCCAGGCTGATCACCAGAATGAACATCACCTGGCCATCGGGTTGGACCCAACGGGCACCGGCGACGACGAACGCCAGGGCAGAGGCGTTCATCATGACTTCCAGGCTCATGAGTACGAAGAGGATGTTGCGGCGGACCATCAGGCCAACCAGACCTAAGCAGAACAGGATGCCGGCGACGGCCAGGCCATGTTCGAGAGGGATAGCACCCATGATTTACTCCTTCGCCTCATTGCGGCCCAGGTGGAAGGCGGTGACCGCTGCCGCGAGCAGCAGCATCGACGCCAGTTCGACCACCAGCAGGTAGGGGCCGAACAGGCTCACACCCACTGCTTTCGGGCCCACGGTGGTACCGCTGATGGCAGCGCCGCTGGGTGCGACGAACAGCACGTACAGCAGCTCCACCAGCAACAGGGCGCCAAGGATCACCGGCCCTGCCCAGATGCCGGGCTTGAGCCAGCCGCGCTCCTGGGCAACCGAAGCCGGCCCCAGGTTGAGCATCATCACCACGAAGACGAACAGCACCATGATGGCGCCGGCATAGGCGATCACTTCCAGGGCGCCCGCGAACGGCGCACCCAGGGAAAAGAAGATCATCGCCACGGAAATCAGCGAGATGATCAGGTAGAGCAGGGCGTGCACAGGGTTTGTGCCGGTCACCACCCGAAGGGTGGACACCACGGCGATCCCGGATGCGAAGTAGAAAGCGAATTCCATCTTTCTGTCCTTATGGGAGCAAGCTCTTCACGTTGATCGGCTCGGCTTCGTTCTGCGCAGCGCCTTTCGGCTTGCCAGCGATCGCCATGCCCGCAACACGGTAGAAGTTGTAGTCAGGGTTCTTGCCGGGGCCGGAGATCAGCAGATCTTCTTTCTCGTACACCAGGTCCTGACGCTTGAACTCGGCCATTTCGAAATCCGGAGTCAGCTGGATTGCGGTGGTCGGGCACGCTTCTTCGCACAGGCCACAGAAGATGCAGCGCGAGAAGTTGATGCGGAAGAACTCCGGGTACCAACGGCCGTCGTCGGTTTCTGCCTTCTGCAGCGAGATGCAGCCCACCGGGCAGGCCACCGCGCACAGGTTGCAGGCCACGCAGCGCTCTTCGCCATCAGGGTCGCGCGTCAGGACGATGCGGCCACGGTAGCGTGGGGGCAGGTACACGGGTTCTTCGGGGTACTGCAGGGTGTCGCGCTTGCGAAACCCGTGGGAGAACACCATGGCCAGGCTGCGCAGCTGGGTGCCGGTGCCCTTAACGATGTCGCCGATATACTTGAACATGGGTCAAATCCTCACTGGGCCGCGACGGCTGGCGTGTTGTAAAGCACGATCGCAGCGGTCACCAGCAAATTGATCAGGGTCAGCGGCAGGCAGAACTTCCAGCTGAAGTCCATCACCTGGTCATAGCGTGGGCGCGGAATGGAGGCGCGCAGCAGGATGAACAGCATGATGAAGAACGCGGTCTTCAGGGCGAACCACAGGAACGACAGTTGCGGCAGGATGCCGAACGGGCCGTGCCATCCGCCGAAGAACAGGGTGACCAGCAGCGCCGAGATGAGGATGATGCCGATGTACTCACCGACGAAGAACATGCCCCATTTCATGCCGGCATACTCGATGTGGTAGCCGTCGGCCAGTTCCTGTTCCGCTTCCGGCTGGTCGAAGGGGTGACGGTGAGTCACGGCCACGCCAGCGATGAAGAAGGTGCAGAAGCCGAAGAACTGCGGAATGATGAACCACAGGTTCTGCGCCTGGTACTCGACGATGTCGCGCATGTTGAACGAACCGACCTGTACCACCACGCCCATCAGCGCCAGGCCCAGGAACACTTCGTACGACACGGTCTGGGCCGAGGCCCGCAAGCTGCCCAGCAAGGCGTACTTGTTGTTCGAGGACCAGCCGGCGAACAGGACGGCATAGACCGACAGACCTGCCATGGCGAAGAAGAACAGCAGGCCGATGTTCAGATCGGCCACGCCCCAGGTCGGGGTGATCGGAATGACCACGAAGGCAATCAGCAGGGCGCTCATGGCCACGACGGGTGCCAGGGTAAAGATCACGCGGTCGACGAAGGGCGGGTTCCAGTCTTCCTTGAAGAACATCTTCAACATGTCGGCAGCGATCTGGAACATGCCGAACGGGCCAACGCGGTTCGGACCGTAACGGTCCTGCCACCAGCCCAGCAGGCGCCGCTCGATGAAGCTGAGCAGCGCACCGCAGACCACCACCGCCAGCAGGACCACGATGGCCCTTAGCACGGTGAGGATCACGTCGATCACTTCGGGGGTGAACCAGCTCATTGTGCTGCCTCCTGCAGGCCTTCGACGGATGCCCCGAACACGGCAGGCGGGATGCCGGCCAAGCCCTTGGGCAGCGCGACCAGGCCAGCGCCCAGCGCTTCATTGATACGCAGCGGCAGGCGCAGCGCCACACCCGCGACGTTCAGGTCCAGCAGGGCACCTTCGTTGACGCCCAGGCGATCGGCTTCGGACTTGGCCAGGGCCACGTAGGCAGCCGGGATGCGCGTTTGCACCGGCGCGGCACGCGAGGAGCTTTCTTCGCTGCCGAACAGGTGGAAGAACGGTACCGCTGTCCAGGTGCCGCGGGCCGGGTTGAAGGCGCCAGGTACCGTGGTGAACCAGGCCAGGCCATCACCTTTGGATTCGATCAGCCGCACGCCTGGGTCGCCGGCACGCAAGTGGCCACCCACCTCGTCCTGAAACTTGTTCCAGGCCTGGGGCGAGTTCCAACCTGGCGACCAGGCGAACGGGACCTGCTGGCGTGGCTCGGCCGAGCCCGAATACCCTTCCATGGAGAAGGCGAACGCGGTATCGCGATCTTGCGGGGTACGCGGCTCGTGCACGCTGATGTTGGCGCGCATGGCGGTGCGCCCGGAGTAGCGCAGCGGCTCACGGGCAAGCTTCAGGCCCTTGATGCGGAAGGCGGCGCTTGGCGCGGCATCGACGATGCCAGCCAGTTGCGGGGCCGCCTGGGCGCAGGCGTGGGTAACGTGGTCCAGTTGGGTCCAGTCCACGGGCTTGGCCAGCAGGGTGGCACGCAGGGCGTGCATCCAGCGCCAGCCTTCGTGGACCTGGATGCTGCTGTCCAGGTACTGCGGGTCGAACACCTGGAAGAAGCGCTGGGCACGGCCTTCCTGGCTGACCAGGGTGCCGTCGCCTTCGGCGAAGGAGGCGGCCGGCAGTACCAGGTGAGCGCGCTCGACCGTCGGGGTTCTGGAGTGGTCGGCAACGATGACCACCTTGGCCGCTGCCAGGGCAGCATCCACCTTGGCTGCAGGGACGCGGGCGTAGAGGTCGTTTTCCAGCACCACGATGGCGTCGGCCTTGCCGTCGATGACCGCATCCAGTGCGGCGTCGACCGACTCGCCACCCAGCATGGCCAGGCCAAGGCTGTTGGCTTCAGGCACCACCAGGCTCAAGGAGCCTTGTTTGTCGCGCAGCTTCAGGGCCTTGGCGATGTTGGCGGCTGCTTCGATCAGCGAAGCATCGGCCAGCGAGGTGCCGGCAATGACCAGCGGGCGCTTGGCCGCGATCAGGGCATCGGCGATGCGCTGGGCCAGCGCCTTGGCCTCGTCGTCCAGGCCGGCGACGGCTGGCGCACTTGGGTCGATGGCATGGGCCACGGCAAAACCGAGACGGGCCAGGTCCGCCGGGGCTGCATGCACGCATTCTTCGGCCACGTCGTCGAGCTTGGTCTCGGCCAGGCTGGCGATGAACAGGGGGTACAGCGCATGCTGACCGATGTTCTTGACGGCAGCGTCGAGCCACGGCTGAACCTTCATCGCCTCGGCCATGGCCTCGGCCTTGCCCTTGGTGGCCTGGCGCACGGCCAGGGCGACGCGGGCAGCGGTCTGGGTCAGGTCTTCACCCAGCACGAATACCGCATCATGGTCTTCGATGTCGCGCAGGGTCGGAACGGGCAGGGGGCTGTTGTTCAGCACGTCTAGCGCCAGACGCACGCGCGTCAGCTCACCGGCTTCCATCCCGCAGTAGAAATACTCGGCACCGACTAGTTCGCGCAGGCCATAGTTGCTTTCGAGGCTGGCGCGTGGCGAACCGATACCGACGATGGTACGGCCGCGCAGCAGGTCGGCGGCTTTGTCCAGGGCCGCGTCCAGGCCTAACTTGGTGCCGTCGGCCAGTTGCGCCTGGCGTGGACGATCCGTGCGGTTGACGTAGCCATAGCCGAAGCGGCCTCGGTCGCACAGGAAGTACTGGTTCACCGAGCCGTTGAAACGGTTCTCGATGCGGCGCAGTTCACCGTAACGCTCGCCTGGGCTGATGTTGCAGCCACTGGAGCAACCGTGGCAGATGCTCGGGGCAAACTGCATGTCCCACTTGCGGTTGTAGCGCTCGGAGTGGGTTTTGTCGGTGAACACGCCGGTTGGGCAGACTTCGGTCAGGTTGCCCGAGAACTCGCTTTCCAGCACACCGTCTTCGACGCGCCCGAAATACACGTTGTCATGGGCGCCATAGACACCCAGGTCGGTGCCACCGGCGTAGTCCTTGTAGTAACGCACGCAGCGGTAGCAGGCGATGCAGCGGTTCATCTCATGGGCGATGAACGGGCCGAGGTCCTGGTTCTGGTGGGTGCGCTTGGTGAAGCGATAGCGGCGCTCGTTGTGGCCGGTCATCACTGTCATGTCTTGCAGGTGGCAGTGCCCGCCTTCCTCGCACACCGGGCAGTCGTGCGGGTGGTTGGTCATCAGCCATTCGACGACGCTGGCGCGAAACGCCTTGGACTCGTCATCGTCGATGGAGATCCAGGTACCGTCGGATGCAGGCGTCATGCAGGACATGACGATACGCCCGCGCGTGTCGTTCTCGTCGGTGTACTGCTTGACCGCACATTGGCGGCAGGCACCGACGCTGCCAAGCGCCGGGTGCCAGCAGAAATAAGGGATGTCGAGGCCAAGTGACAGACAGGCCTGTAACAGGTTGTCTGCACCGTTGACTTCGAGCGCTTTGCCGTCTACGTGGATAGTGGCCATTGTTCAAAGTTCTTCGTTGGCCCGCGTGAGCAGGCGTGGCTAATGGAAATCGGTAAGCCTGCGACACGCCGCGATCGGGTCGGGCCTGTCGGCAAGCTGGCGAGTGGCACGGACCACCCGCAGGAACATCGTGTTATGCGCCGACTACGGTCGGCCCGGCCTGAAGCGGTCTTGCCAGGTCAGGGCGCAACGCCTCGCCAGCGACAACCGGTGCGACACCGGCCTCGAACTCCGAGCGGAAGTACTTGATGGCACTGCCAAGCGGCTCCACCGCACCGGGTGCGTGGGCGCAGAAGGTACGGCCTGGGCCGAGGAAGTTGACCAGCCCCAGCAGGGTCTCGATGTCTTCGGCGCGGCCCTGGCGGTTCTCCAGGGCGCGCAGCATCTTCACGCTCCAGGGCAGGCCGTCACGGCACGGTGTGCACCAGCCGCACGACTCACGGGCGAAGAACTCCTCCATGTTGCGCAGCAGCGAGACCATGCTGACACTGTCGTCCACCGCCATGGCAAGGCCGGTCCCCATGCGGGTGCCGACTTTGGCGATACCGCCCGCGTACATTTGCGCGTCCAGGTGCTCGGGCAGCAGGAAACCGGTGCCGGCCCCGCCGGGCTGCCAGCACTTGAGCCGGAAGCCGTCGCGCATGCCGCCCGCGTAGTCCTCGAACAGTTCGCGTGCGGTGACGCCAAACGGCAGCTCCCACAGGCCTGGGTTCTTGACCTTGCCGGAGAAGCCCATCAGCTTGGTGCCATGGTCTTCGCTGCCTTCGCGGGCCAGCGACTTGTACCAGTCGTTGCCATTGGCGACGATGGCCGGCACGTTGCACAGGGTCTCGACGTTGTTCACGCAGGTCGGCTTGCCCCACACGCCCACGGCGGCAGGGAAGGGCGGCTTGGAGCGTGGGTTGGCGCGGCGACCTTCGAGCGAGTTGATCAGCGCGGTTTCTTCACCGCAGATATAGCGGCCTGCACCGGTGTGCACGAACAGCTCGAAATCGAAGCCGCTGCCCAGGACGTTCTTGCCCAGCAGGCCAGCGGCCTTGGCTTCATCGATGGCACGGTTGAGGTTTTTTGCCGCCGTGGTGTATTCGCCGCGCAAGAAGATGTAGCCGCGGTAGGCCTTCAGCGCGCGGGCGCTGATCAGCATGCCTTCGATCAGCAGATGGGGCTGTTGCTCCATCAGCATGCGGTCCTTCCAGGTGTTGGGCTCCATTTCATCGGCGTTACACAACAGGTAACGGATGTTCATGGACTCATCCTTGGGCATCAGGCCCCACTTCACCCCGGTGGGGAAGCCCGCGCCACCACGGCCCTTGAGGCCGGAGTCCTTGACGCTTTGCACGATCTCGTCAGCCGACATCTGCGCCAGCGCCTTGCGGGCAGCGGCGTAGCCGTTCTTCGATTCGTACTCGGCCAGCCAGACCGGCTCGCCGTCTTCACGCAGGCGCCAGGTCAGCGGATGGGTTTCAGCCGAGCGCGCGATGCGGTTGGCCGGGCCGAAGGAAGTGATGGTCATGCGTAACCCTCCAGCAGCTTGGAGACGCCAGCAGGCTGCACGTCGCCAAAGGTGTCGTCGTCGATCATCAGCGCCGGGGCCTTGTCGCAGTTGCCAAGGCAGCAGACCGGCAGCAGGGTGAAGCGGCCATCGGCAGTCGTTTGACCCAGGCCGATGCCCAGCTCGCTCTGGATCTGGCTGACCACCGACTCGTGGCCGCCGATGTAGCACACCATGCTGTCGCACACGCGGATAATGTGGCGGCCCACCGGCTGGCGGAAGATCTGGCTGTAGAAGGTGGCGACGCCTTCGACGTCGCTGGCCGGGATGCCCAGCACCTCGCCGATGGCGTGGATGGCGCCGTCCGGCACCCAGCCACGGGCTTTCTGCACGATCTTCAGGGCTTCGATGGACGCCGCACGCGGGTCCTCGTAGTGGTGCATTTCATGCTCGATGGCCGAGCGTTCGGTTTCGCTCAGGGCGAAACGGTCTGTCTGGATAAGCGTGCTGTTCATGCTTAGCGGTCCACGTCAGCCATAACGAAGTCGATACTGCCCAGGTACGCAATGAGGTCGGCGACCATGCTGCCTTTGATCACCGAGGGGATCTGCTGCAGGTGCGGGTAGCTCGGGGTGCGGATCCGGGTGCGGTAGCTCATGGTGCCGCCGTCGCTCGTCAGGTAGTAACTGTTGATGCCCTTGGTCGCCTCGATCATCTGGAACGACTCGTTGGCCGGCATGACCGGGCCCCACGACACTTGCAGGAAGTGGGTGATCAGGGTCTCGATGTGCTGCAGGGTGCGCTCTTTGGGTGGCGGCGTGGTCAGCGGATGGTCCGCCTTGTACGGGCCTTCGGGCATGTTGCGCAGGCACTGGTCGATGATGCGGATACTCTGGCGCATCTCCTCGACGCGGACCATGCAGCGATCGTAGGCATCGCCGTTGTGGGCCAGTGGTACTTCGAATTCGAAGTTTTCGTAGCCGGAGTAGGGGCGGGCCTTGCGCAGGTCGAAGTCGCAACCGGTGGAGCGCAGGCCGGCACCGGTGGTGCCCCAGGCCAGTGCCTCTTGCGTGTTGTAGGCGGCCACGCCAATGGTACGGCCCTTGAGGATGCTGTTCTGCAGCGCGGCCTTGGTGTATTCGTCCAGGCGCTTGGGCAGCCACTCGACGAAATCCTTGACCAGTTTGTCCCAGCCACGCGGCAGGTCGTGGGCGACGCCACCGATACGGTACCAGGCCGGGTGCAGACGGAAACCGGTGATCGCCTCGATCACCGTGTACGCGCGCTGGCGGTCGGTGAAGGTGAAGAACACCGGGGTCATGGCGCCCACGTCCTGGATGTAGGTGCCCAGGAACAGCAAGTGGCTGGTGATACGGAAGAATTCGGCGAGCATGATGCGAATCACGTCGACCTTTTGCGGCACCTGGATGCCGGCCAGCTTTTCCACCGCCAGAACGTACGGCAGGTTGTTCATCACACCGCCGAGGTAGTCGATACGGTCGGTGTAAGGAATGAAGCTGTGCCAGGACTGACGTTCGGCCATTTTCTCGGCACCACGGTGGTGGTAGCCGATGTCCGGTACGCAGTCGACGATTTCTTCACCGTCGAGTTGCAGGACGATACGGAAGGCACCGTGGGCAGACGGGTGGTTGGGGCCAAGGTTGAGGAACATGTAGTCCTCGTTGGCGCCCTGGCGCTTCATGCCCCAGGCTTCGGGGTTGAAGCGCGCCGACTCTTCCTCAAGCTGCTGCTTGGCCAGGGTCAGGCTGTAGGGATCGAACTCGGTGGCGCGGGCCGGATAGTCCTTGCGCAGCGGGTGACCTTCCCAGGTCGGCGGCATCATGATGCGGCTCAGGTGCGGGTGGCCAGCGAAATCGATGCCGAACATGTCCCACACTTCACGCTCGTACCAGTTGGCGTTGGGCCAGATGCTGGTCACCGACGGCAGGTTCAGGTCGCCTTCGCTGAGCGAGACCTTGATCATCACATCGCTGTTACGCTCGATCGACAGCAGGTGGTAGAACACGCTGAAGTCGGCGGCAGGCAGGCCGCGGCGCTGGGTGCGCAGGCGCTCGTCGACGCCGTGCAGGTCGTACAGCATGCTGTAGGGCTTGGCCACACCGCGCAGGAAGCTCAGCACTTCCTTGAGCTGGGCGCGCTTGACCCACAGCACGGGCATGCCGGTGCGGGTTTCCTGGGCGACGAATGCTTCGGCGCCAAAACGGTTGTGCAATTCGACGACCACATCTTGGTCGTTTGCCTTGTAGGGCGGAATGTAAATAGCGTTGTCCGCTGTCATGGTCTCGGTCGCTTTGGGTCAACGTTAAGAATGAAGCCAGGCCGCCGGCACCCTCGGGCGCCGGCGGCAGGTCGCTGGATCAGACTTCGTCGGGGCTGCGCAGGTTGGTGACGGCAATGCGCTGTTCACGACGCAGCTCCTTCTGGGCGGGCATCTCGGCACGGTAAATGCCTTGATCGCCCACGACCCAGGAAAGCGGACGTCGCTCTTGGCCGATCGACTCCTGCAGCAGCATCAAGCCTTGCAGGAAAGCCTCAGGGCGTGGCGGACAGCCGGGCACGTAGACGTCCACGGGGAGGAACTTGTCGACCCCTTGAACGACCGAGTAGATGTCGTACATGCCGCCGGAGTTGGCGCACGAACCCATGGAAATGACCCATTTGGGCTCGAGCATCTGCTCGTAGAGACGCTGGATGATCGGCGCCATCTTGATGAAGCAGGTACCGGCAATGACCATGAAGTCGGCCTGGCGCGGCGAGGCCCGGATGACTTCGGCGCCGAAGCGGGCGATGTCGTGGGGTGCCGTGAAGGCCGTGGTCATTTCCACGTAGCAGCAGGACAGGCCGAAGTTGTACGGCCACAGGGAGTTCTTGCGGCCCCAGTTGACGGCGCCACGCAGCACATCTTCGAGCTTGCCCATGAAGATGTTCTTGTGGACCTGGTCTTCGAGCAGTTGATCGGTGACGGTTTCCCGTTCACCGACCGGGTATTGCTCGTTGGGTGCGTCCGGATCGATTCTGGTGAGATTGTATTGCATGCCAAAGCCTCATTGTTTCAGCTTCGCTTGCCGCTTGCGGCGACCTTCGGGAGCCCAGTCAAGGGCCCCGACGCGCCATAGGTAGACAAGACCTGCCAACAGAATTGCTATGAAAACGAGTGCTTCGACGAACCCGGTCCAGCCGCTTTCGCGGACGGACACAGACCATGCAAAGAGAAAGAGGGCTTCAATATCGAAGATCACGAAGAGCATCGCGACCAGATAGAATTTTGCCGACAGGCGCAGGCGAGCGCTGCCGGTGGGCAGCATGCCGGATTCGAAGGGTTCGTTCTTGGCGCGACCCCAAGCCTTGCTGCCGAGCAGGCTGGACAGGCCGAGCATGAAGGCACACAGGCCGACGACACCCAGAAGGAAAATGGCAAAGCCCCAGTTGTGGGCGATGAGTCCTGCCGAATCGGACATGCTTCAAATCCTTATACAGAGACCCAGCTCTGCAGTCTGAAATAAGTGTAGAGCGGCGACGTGGTGTCGCACTTGCAGTGACCAAATGTCGCAGCTGAATCAATCCTGCTGATTTTATGGGTAAACCCGGTGCAAGTAAAATTTCCGTAGCAAATTTATTCGCAGGGTCAACAACACATTCGGCTTGTAACTGGCTGAAAGCCTTGAGATTCGGGCATTGCGCGCGCTTTTGTTAATTATGTTTCTTGCGAGTGGTAACGAATTACGAATTGAGTAATGATAATTAATATCATTTAGCGCTGCGCTTCTTAGTTGGTCCGTTCTGCGCCGTGTAAAGTTCATCTGCAGATTTCCTGTGCTTGCAAATTCGAAAAGCGCGTGTTCTAGCAGTTTTCGACACGCTGGGTACCGCTCTGGATCAATACTAAAGCGTGAGCGCGGTGGTTGGGTCATGTGCCGCTGTGGTCTGTAGCATAGACCAGGGTGCTCTGATTGCCCTGACCTTGGGGCAGGCGCTAGGTGGGCGGCGCGCGCTTTCTGCGACACCGTCTACGCAAAGGAGGTGGCTAGGCGCCAGGTGCAGTTGGGCGCAAGGTCACTGGAATGTCGGATTTAACCCCTTCCCTGTAGGGCATTTCCCAAACATACTCTTGCCGCCTGTTTTCCGTTGCGGCTGCCCGGGTGGCGCTCTAGTCTCGGCCTGTCGTTGCTCATCAACGACACAGCTTTGACAGGCTGTGACGGTAAATAGTGCGCGGCTTTCCTATATGGTGGCTGTGCGTGCGGGCACGCTTGCGTGCGCCGGAACTTAGCTATTTCCGCCGGTCTGTCAACCCACGCACAGCTGCCGCCCTTCTGTTTGACAGCAGGTGGGTGGCCAGCCCTAGAAGGTAAATAGCTATGTTGAAGATAGTCCCCGATCCACCCCGCAACTCCCATTCCCTCGAAGACACCCTGACCCAGGCCACCGACCACGCACTCTGCGCAGCTACCGTGGTGCATCAGGTCTTGCTCCTACAGCCCAGGTCCCCGGCATCGATCCTGATGATGACCACGATGCATGAACTCGAAGCGCTTCGAGCTTTGCTTGAGTCGGCCTTGATCCAGGTGCAGATCCCGGCGAGTGCCAAGCCTTTGCATTGAAGCTGATCGATGTGCAGCTACAGCCGGCCTTTGGCGGGTACGCCCACGCCTTCCCGATCACCGCAGCTCGCAAGGTTCCACATCAACGGTGGGAGCGGATCTGGCTGCGTCAGGGGCCGGGCATGCAATCGGAAATTTCCAGGGGAGTTGAAAATGACCATAGAAGAGACCCAATTCACCGTCGGTCAAACCACCTTTTGCCAAGGCGAAAACGGCACCCACGCGTTGTTTCGCATCGAGCCCGGCATACCGTGTCGGGATGCTCGCGAGCAGTCGTCGGAGTTGATGGGTTACGTTCGCGAATTGACCATCATCGGCCTGACGGAAGAGAGGCCGATGATGATCTGGGCGGCCCACTACCTCAGCGCCATGGCCAAAGCTTTGATGGACGACGCCGAGCTGGGCATGGCGCAGTGATTTTCGGCCAGATGGCCTGGCCTAGCGACTTGCGTGGTCTGGCGCCGCGCAAGGCCGCTGCTACAGGGCAGGCGTACCAGTGGTAGGTCAGTGCACTCAGGTGAAGGCCCACAAGCCATGAAGCGTTGGCCCCGTCCTTGACTGCTACATCTTTATCACCGATGGCCTCCGACCGGCTACTGCGTCAGGCGTACCAGATAGATGCCGGTACGAGGATCTGTTGCAAGCTTCAGGTTACAGGCGACAAGCGGCTGGCCATTGCTTTGACAGCTGACCTCCAGGGCCGTCCCGCTCTCCCCGACAAATGCCCAGCCTGCAGTACCGAAATCAGCGTCCAGGGTGCCATCACCGTTGAAGCGCAACAGGGCAAATGGGTCGCGTGCTGCTTCGTCTTCATACAGCACGCTCAGGTAAATTTTTTCGTGATCGCCTGGTTGCCCATCGAAGGCCAGGTCCAGCGCGGAAGCCATGACCAATGGGTTCTTTTGAATAATGACAGGTTGCCCTGCATTGAAATGGGTGTTGGGCGTACCGTCGCATTTGAAAGACATGAGCGCGGAACCTTCATCATAGGTATTGATGTCGGTCCGGCACGCCAGCACGAAGTCAGTGTTGGAGGTGGACTGTTCAAGACGCGCTGCAAGCAGCGTGTGCCCGGGCGTGCTCAACTGCAAATGGCCGCGCGCGGCAAACGTCTCGTCAACGTTGGCTCGGTTATCAAGGCGGGTCACGATGACGTGGCTGTGGTAATCCTCGGTAGGCATAGGCGCGTGCGCGGCATAAATACCTTGTTCATTTACCGCTATCGTGCCCAGTAGCACGGGCTGCCCCTGGTGTTCAGCGCGCCAGAAGCCGGTGCCATTGAACTCGGTAGCCAAATCCCCGTTCAGCGAAATGGCAACAATATGATCGCGCGAATGAAAGTAGAGGACGCCGTCCCGAATACTGCCGCTGGCGCTTTGCTGGACATTGGAACTGCGGTGCTTGGAGGCGGGGGTTGACTTGATTGGCCGCTCCTGGCGCATGGAGCTGATCGACCGATAAACACGGTAGGCCTGTCCATTTTCGCCAAATTGCGTGTCGGGCTTACCATCTGGGAGCACGTGAAAGACGACGGGACAAAACGAATTCGGGGCATCGTTGTAGTCACCTACCACATAGATTCCCTCGGTTTCGTCCGTAACGATCGTGGACAGATAGACCCGTAAGGCACCGGTGTATTCAACGGTGGCGACCCCGTCGGTTCCAAACTCTCGGTCAGGCGCTCCGCCAGCTCCTAGCCGTAGCAGTTTGATGTATTGCTCAGCCCTGTGGGCCGAGGACAGGAGGATGTGTCCGGTTGATACGAGCAAGGCCATTGGGCCAGCGTGGTTGTAGTGGTTGTGCCAAAAGCGGCCTCTTGAAGCAAACGTAGGGTCCAGCTCACCGGCTTTGGAAATCGTTGGCATGATGCGACTCCTGATTGGGCCAGTCGCAAGGTTTACAGAAGAGGCTGCTGCAAAAAACTGGTAATACTGCTAGGCGTCGATTGCAGAAAAACTCATCGCGCTTTGCGAAGCCCCTTGTTCTTTGCCAAGAAACCCCGGACCGCGTGCAGGTTTGGTGTGGCTTGATCTGGCCAACTTCAGCAAAACGAAGGCCCGGTGCCTTCACAAGCTCCGGGCCTTCGTTCAACCGCAACCCACTGGTTAGTGGAACTGCTCTTCCTCAGTCGAACCGGTCAGTGCGGTCACCGACGAAGCCCCACCCTGAATCACAGTGGTCATGTCATCGAAGTAGCCCGTACCCACTTCCTGCTGATGCGCCACGAAGGTGTAGCCCTTGCTGGCGTCGGCGAACTCCTGCTCTTGCAGCTTGACGTAGGCGGTCATGTCGTTGCGGGCGTAGTCGTGCGCCAGGTTGAACATGCCATGCCACATGTTGTGGATGCCGGCCAGGGTGATGAACTGGTGCTTGTAGCCCATGGCCGACAGCTCGCGCTGGAATTTGGCGATGGTGGCATCGTCCAGGTTCTTCTTCCAGTTGAAGGAAGGCGAGCAGTTGTACGAGAGGATCTGGTCCGGGTACTCCTTCTTGATCGCTTCGGCGAAGCGGCGGGCTTCGTCCAGGTCCGGCTTGGCGGTTTCGCACCAGATCAGGTCGGCGTAGGGGGCGTAAGCCAGGCCGCGGGCGATGGCCTGGTCGAGGCCGGCGCGTACTTTGTAGAAGCCTTCACGGGTGCGCTCGCCGATCACGAACGGCTGATCGTATGGGTCGCAGTCACTGGTCAGCAGGTCGGCGGCGTTGGCGTCGGTACGGGCCAGAATGATGGTCGGCACGCCCGAAACATCGGCTGCCAGGCGCGCGGCGACCAGTTTTTGCACGGCTTCCTGGGTAGGTACCAAAACTTTGCCGCCCATGTGGCCGCACTTTTTCACCGAGGCCAGCTGGTCTTCGAAGTGCACGCCAGCCGCGCCCGCTTCGATCATGTTCTTCATCAGCTCGTAGGCATTGAGCACGCCGCCAAAGCCTGCTTCTGCGTCAGCCACGATAGGCGCGAAGTAGTCGATGTAGCCTTCATCACCAGGGTTCTTGCCTGCCTTCCACTGGATCTGGTCGGCGCGGCGGAAGGAGTTGTTGATGCGCTTGACCACCGTCGGCACCGAGTCGACAGGGTACAGCGACTGGTCGGGGTACATGGACTCGGCAGAGTTGTTGTCGGCAGCTACCTGCCAGCCCGACAGGTAGATGGCCTGGATGCCTGCCTTGACCTGTTGCACGGCCTGGCCACCGGTGAGGGCGCCCATGCAATTGACGAAGTCTTTTTCCGGGCGGAACGATGGATGTGCACCTTGAGTGACCAGTTTCCACAGCTTTTCAGCACCCAGGCGGGCCAGGGTATGCTCCGGCTGCAGGGAGCCACGCAGGCGAACGACATCGGCGGCGGTGTAGGTACGGGTCACGCCTTTCCAGCGCGGGTTTTCGGCCCAGTCTTTCTCAAGGGCTGCAATTTGCTGTTCGCGTGTCAGTGCCATGGAAGTAAACCTCGTCGCATCGATCTTGGATTAGTTGTGCGGATGCTCGGGGCAGATCAGGGCGCTGGCGGCAGTCCTGTTCAAGCGGGTACGGCGGCAGCGGGCAAGGATGAGGTGCAAGGCGGGCAGTCATGTGCATCAGTGCCCCTGCAGGTCGGCTCGTGGATGCCTCGCTGCGGTGCTACACGAATGCTGTGACGGCGGTGACGCACTTGAGTCCCTCGAAACCACTTGCTCGGTGCAGTCGCAACCTCGTCGAACGGCCTTATGGGCTGTACGGACACGGGGCGCCTCCATGGTGACGGAGGGCGCCCCAAGGCCCTTGCCAGGGCCCCTGATTAGCGGGAGCGAGGCCATCATGCCCTCGCTAAAAAGTGCCTGTCAAACGTTTTGTAGTGCTTTTTTAGGTCTGCTACATCTTTGGTCTAATACGACTCATCAGTCAGTTCAGAGGCCTTTGGTCGAGGCCGCAGACTGTCTCGGATCAGTCCAAAACATCGACTTTTACCCGCACTGTCATGTTTTTTCCCCGTTCAGTGCTGTAAGTATGGCTTCCGGTACTAAAGCCGGCCTGGCTCTGCTGGTTATACCCGGCCATATCGATCCACTCACCCACCTTGCCGGTGAGGGTTGTGTCGGTGCTTTGAACATCCACTACATCTGCACGTTCGCGGCTGATGCGATCATTATTAGTGCTGATCTGCAGGCGAACGGTGTCTCCAGTGAGCGTCGGTGTTACGTAAAAGCCTTGGGTTACATTGCGGTATTGGGTATCGCTCTGCACCCGCCCATATCCATCGGTACTGGAGCTGGTTACGGGGATGCTCTGGCCGACCTGAACCAGCGCTGGCTGACCTTCACTGGCCTGGATCTGCTGCACGCCGCCGTCGCGGTTGGAGGTGCCGCGGCGGATGATCTTCGCGTTGCCGCGCGTATCCTGAAATTGGCTGTCGCTGGTATCGACGCTGATCAGCAAGCGTTTGGCGGCGGTGTCCAGTTGCTTGAGTAGCTCACGCAGTTCGCCAATGCGTTGCGGGCTGGCATTGACGATGAGTTTGTTCTCGAAGGCGCTGACAGTACCGTCCTGGCCGATGAAGGCTTGCGCGGGCGGCAGCAACTCGGCGCTGCTGCGGTGCTGCAGTGGCACGACCTCAGTTTGGGCTTGTGCGGTCAGGCTGACCAGCAGTGCCAGCGAGATGAAAAGCGGGCGTGTGGACATGGGCAGGGTCTCCGTAAAAGGTGAGTGTAATCGCTGCATCGGCAGCACCCGAACTTCCTGAGCCATTTCGCAGCAATTGATGCCTGGGCCCTCAGTAGTGCCCACCTGTGGCTCGGCCTCCACAAGGAGGGTCTTGAAGGGCAGGGTAACGGCTGAACCTTGGCAGGGGCCGTGGGTCGCAATCACAGGTTATCCGAGGACGACTGTCATGAAACGCTGGTTCATCGTATGGGCGTGCTTGTGGAGCGCCGGTCTGCAGGCGGCGCCTGATACGCTGCGCATCCAGCAACTGCAACGCTGCGGTGATCGACTGAGTGCCGAGCGCCAGCAGTGGTGCCTGCGCGTGACCGGCCTGGGTGGACAGGCGCCAACACTCAAGGTTGGGGGTGTGGCGGTACCTGCTGGAGCGTTGGAGCGCCAGGGGGACACGCTCACGCTGACCCTTGAACACCCGTCTGGGCCAAGTGCGCCGTTGTGGCTGGAGGTCGACGGGCAGGCCAGCAACCCTGTGTGGTTGACCCGTCAGCGCAGCCATGTGGTCGCCGCAGGCCCCGATGAAGTGGCCAAGAACATGGACGGCCTGACCACCTACCTGAATCTGGTCAGTGTGCTGATAGAGGAAAGATACGACGGTCTGCAGGAGGCGCGGCGCATTGCCGACAAGTACGGGGCGCAGGTGGTGGGTGCCATAGCGCCACTGAACGTCTACCAATTGCGCTTGCCGGTGCACGATCTGGTGCAACGGGACGCCATGATCCTGCGCATGGGCACGGAGGTCAGTGTCGATGCGGTGATCGTTGAAGAGTCGGCTCCCGAGCGGGGCGAGGAGGGGGACGGGCGCGCCGAACCGGCCATCACCCAGGCGGACGAATGGGCCGCCAACCGCTTCATGGACGCCCTGTACTACTATCAGCGCCGCATCCCTGCATCCAGAATTCCCGTCCAGCCTGTGCGCGTGGGGGTGATCGAAAGGGGTGTGGACTTCGATGCGCCTGGCTTCAAGGGTTATCGCGGCGCCTGCCAGCACGGGCAGGCATGCGTGTATGCCAGGGACGGCAGCGAGCCTGCTAGCCATGGCACCCATGTGACGGGCATCTTCGCCGCCCAGGACGAGGGGTTTCTCGCTGGCCTGGGCAAGGCCAGCCCGGGGTTCGATGTGATCGTCGACCGTAATTCCGATGCCGGTATCACGGCCAATATCGCTGCATCGGTCAACCTGGTGCAGGACGGTGTGCGGGTGCTGAATTGGAGTTGGGGCATCCACCGAGTAGGTGCGCGTAACATCAAAGGGGATGAGGTCGATTCGCTGGTCCGTTCCGGGCTGGCCATGAGCGGTTACGAGGAGCTGCTCGAGGAGTTCTTCCTGTGGCTGCGGGCCAAGCATCCGGATGTCATCGTGGTGAATTCGGCGGGTAATGGGGCTTCGTGGTCGGGCACGGACGAATATCGGCTACCGTCGTCATTCGTCACCGAACAGTTGCTCGTGGTGGGCGGCCATCAGCGCAGTGAACACGCTGTCCCGGTCAATGACCCGCGCCATGTGCGCAAGCGCCACAGCTCCAACATCGACAGCCGCGTGGATGTCAGTGCCGCTGCATGCCTGCGGCCCTCCGGCGCAAAGCCCCATTGCGGCACGTCCTATGCCACGCCTTTAGTGGCGGCCACCGTGGCCGCGATGCTGGCGATCAATCCGGCGCTGACCCCAGCGCAGGTGCGCATGTTGCTACGGCGTAGTGCGCTGACCCTTGGCGAGCAGCAGGATTTCGAGGCGATGGATGCCGAGGACCTGACTGCCCCCATCTTGCCGTCGGAGCGAGGCGGGCGCCTGGATGATCCGGACCTTGGGCGGTCTGCACGGCTGGACATGCAGCGTGCCCTGGATTTGGCGGTGCAGAGTCGCGATCGGGTGCGCTGATCGGTGGCTCCTGCCTGACAAATTCCGTAACATCGCGCCTTTACCTTCGCGCTCCGTCCGTTCTGGACCGTCACCCAGGAAACCCATGAAACCCGCTCGCCTACGCGCCGACCTGCTGGCCGGCTTGACCACCTCGTTTGCTCTTGTGCCCGAATGCATTGCCTTCGCCCTGGTGGCACACCTCAATCCATTGATGGGCCTTTATGGCGCATTCGTCATTTGCACGCTGACCGCGCTGTTTGGCGGTCGGCCTGGGATGATTTCCGGTGCCGCGGGCTCGATGGCCGTCGTGATCGTCGCGCTGGTGGTGCAGCACGGCGCGCAATACCTGCTGGCCACGGTGTTGCTCGGGGGCGTGGTGATGATCCTGTTCGGCGTGCTGCGCCTGGGCAAACTGGTCAGGCTGGTGCCGTACCCGGTAATGCTCGGCTTCGTCAACGGCCTGGCGATCGTCATTGCCATGGCCCAGCTGGAGCATTTCAAGCAAGGCGAGCGCTGGCTCGACGGCGCGCCCTTGTACTTGATGGTCGGCCTGGTGGCGTTGACGATGGCGGTGGTCTACATCCTGCCCAGGCTCACCCGCGCTGTGCCACCGGCGCTGGTTGCGATCCTAGGCGTAGGTCTGTTGGTGTACCTGTTCGACCTGCCGACGCGCACCCTGGGTGACATGGCCCACATTGCCGGTGGCCTTCCGCAGCTGGCTTGGCCGGCGGTGCCCTGGACCCTTGAAACGCTGCAGATCATCGCCCCTTACGCCGTGTTGATGGCCATGGTGGGCCTGCTCGAAACGCTGCTCACCCTCAACCTGACGGACGAGATCACCGAAAGCCGCGGTTTTCCGGACCGCGAGTGCGTGGCGCTCGGGGCGGCCAACATGGTGTCGGGATTGTGTGGCGGCATGGGCGGATGCGCCATGATCGGCCAGACGGTGATCAATCTCAGTTCCGGCGGGCGAGGGCGGCTGTCCGGGGTGATGGCCGGGGTGATGATCCTGTTGTTCGTGCTGTTCCTTTCGCCGTTGATCGAGCGTATCCCCTTGGCGGCTCTGGTGGGTGTGATGTTCGTGGTAGCGCAACAGACGTTCGCCTGGGCGTCGCTGCGGGTGCTGCACAAGGTGCCGGTGAACGACATGCTGGCGATCATCGCCGTCACCGTGGTGACGGTCTTCACCGACTTGGCCATGGCCGTGCTGTTCGGCATCGTGATCGCGGCGGTGAACTTTGCCTGGCAACATGCGCGCGAACTGTACGCCGACAGTCATGAAGACGAGCACGGGCACAAGCGTTATCAGGTGCACGGCACGTTGTTCTTTGCCTCGACCGCGCCGTTCCTGAACCAGTTCGACCCGGCCAATGATCCGGCCGAGGTGACCTTGGACTGCCAGCACTTGAGCTTTGTGGACTATTCGGCCATTGCCGCGTTGAAAACCTTGCGCGAGCGCTATGCCAAAGCCGGCAAGCACCTGCGGGTGGTGCATTTGTCCGAGCGTTGCAAGAAGCTGCTCAAGCGGGCCGGCGAACAGCACTGAAGCGCCGGCCCGCCGAGGGTACCGCAGGCCAGGGTCTCAGTCGGTCGGGGCCTGCAGGTGCCACTGTCCGTCGGCTTCACGGGCCAGCCCGCTGGCGGGCAGCAGGGCGAGCAGGCGCGGGTGCAGCGCTGCATCGGTAAAGGTCTGTACGGTGCTCAGGTCGAGCATGCCGGACAGCGTCAGATCAGCCTTGGTGTAGGACAGCCAAGCCTTTTTCAGAACTTGGGCCATGTCGCTGGCGGCGGTACTGGCGAAGCGGCGATGCCATTGCCGGCCGTCGAACGAAAACGTGTGCGCCAGGGCGTAGGCCGTCTGGTCGGCGCCTTCAAGGCAACGGTGGCAGCGGCAGGGTCCCTCGCCAAACGCATTGCGCAGGTAGCTGTTGAAATCCACGACCGGCTTGAGGGACAGGCGTTTGTCGACGTCGAACAGGTCGGCGATCAGGGGTTCTTCGGCGCTCACTCGGGATCCTCGTATGCTAGGGCGTGTATCGGCCGGCACCCTAACAGATCATGGCGAGCAGATCACCTGTGTTGGCCTGTCCCGTGCGGGCTCAGCAGGCGAACGCTAGAGACAAGGCGTGACGGCTGCCGTACTCTACGCGCCCCTATGCCCACCCACGTTTCGAGGTAGACCCGCTTGAGCAACCAGTACCCGTACATCGCCACCATCACCATCAGCGCCGAAGACCGAGGCGGCGACATCGAAGCCTCGGAAAACGCCAGCATGCGCGTGGGCCTGGAGGCGGTGACCGAGACCCTCAAGAAGGTGCATTTCGTCGGTACGCTGGCCGCGCCGGAAAAGAACGCCACGCACATCTGCGTGACCCTGGAAAACGGCCTGACCTACTATGGCCCGATCGTCAACGGCCACGCCGAGCTCGAAGGCGGCTGGATTGCCTTCGAGTCCGATATGCTGACACCCGAAGAGCTTGGGCTGTAAGTACTGCAGCACGGCGATAAAAATTCACTGCAACTTCCATAGATCGAGTAAGTTAAAAACTAGTATTTCTGCTAGTTGTTGCTACCCGTGGGCATCCTTAGCATCGAAGTCGGAAATATATCCGACAAGAGGATGCCGCGATGATCAGGATGAAGGCGAGAGTCGCCTGTGTTTTGATTCCACTGTCGACTTTTACTGGGATAGCAGACGCCGCCACGTGTGAAGGTGTCGTCAAGCAGATTGAAAGTTGGTATTCCGATACGCGTTCCGATTGTGGCTTGGATCCGGCCGTCGACTGCAGTGGGGTGATGTTAAGGGCCACGCATCGTTGGGATGAAAAAGTTGGCAATCCGGAAAAGATCCCCACACCGAACGACCCTCTTAAATATTATGTCTGGAACCCTAGCCCGGCGTCGGTAGCTTCGGGTGGCGTTTCGGTCTCCTGGATGCGTGCCGACCAAATCGCTTATCGAGATCCTGGCATGGCGGCGAACAACGGCTACATCATCACGCCTCGTCAGTTCGTGAACGATGCTGATAAAAAGCTGAACGTCGTCTGTGCGTTTCCACTCGACGCCTGGACCGACTTCCGCCAAGAACGTGGCTGTTTGGATAATGCCAACACCGCTGAAGTGGAGAACAGTTGTCAGGCACTCGGGATTACCGACGCAACAGGATGGGTCGGTCATTATAACGGTTTGCAGGCATTCGCTGGCACCAACCGCCACCAAAGACTATGTGGTTTCAGTTTGAAAAGAAGCCTTGGCCGTGCGCAACGCACTGAGGCGTTCAAGGACTTTATCAGTGCCCGCCAGGCGATCGCCAATACGTCTGATGCGTTGGAGACTCAAACGGAGTTGCGCGTGGCGACTTGGGATAAGGATAAAGTTCCGGTGGCGGCCTTTTTCTATAGTCTTGATGCCGGTCGCAAGCAAGCCATGAAGAACCAGTTTGATTATTATCAGCACACCGGGTCATGGGTCCCGGTGGTGAGGTTCGACTTTCCGCAGTCCGCCAACAGTGCGGCGCGCTTCTCCTGTGAGGCCGATGCGCAACATCGAGACCTGCCGCGTCGCATTCAGGCAAGCTCCAATAAGCCCTATATTCAAAGCGCTGAGTGGATCCAGCGTGACGACCCGCACTTAGGGAAAGACGTATGGTCTTTGGCGGTCACGCCTACGGCGCACGGCCGGCGCATCGCTGCGAACGAGACCGAAGCGATGTATGCCGAGTTGCTGAGAAAATATGGCGATGACCCGCGTTGGAGTGGGGATCGGTACGGGGGTGGCATGCGCAGGCAACTGGTCTGCCATCTGAATGGCACCGACCAGGGGCGTGCCATACGTGACAAGCCGGTCTACAACATGGAGCCCATACGCCCAGATGCCACGCAACAGCAAGCACTCGCCGAGGGTTGCAATGTGTGGCCGGCCGTACCGTATCTCTAGTGGTCCGGCGGGATATCCCCTTGGTTGAATGACCCTGCCACCACCCGTGCATGGCTTTGCCCAGAGTACCGGTGGTGGCAGTACGTGTGCCGCGGTCTTTTCAGGAGTCACCCATGAATCGCCTAGCGCTGCAAATTTGCGGTATAGCCCTGCTATGCCTGTCCACTTCCAGTATCTGGGCCATGAGTGGTCCCGAAGTTGCCGATGCACTGAACATGCGCCTGGCTGATACGCCCGAAAAATGCGCTGCCAATCAACCCGACTATGCCTGTAGCGGCGTGCTGGCGAGGCCAATGGCGCAGAACCATCCTTACAATTTCTGGGAGCATGATTCGGCAGCCAGCCAGCGAGGCAGTGAGCAGTTTGTCTACCTGCGCAGCGATCTGCCGGCGGCGACGGCTACGGAGAATACCGGCTTCATCCTCATGAACCGTTTCGAAGCGTTGGCCCAGGACAAGGCTTACGATGTGAGCATGCGGCCGCAGCCCGAAACCGTTGAAGTGAGTAACTGGGATGCCCAGACTCCGGCGAAAGTAGCCGTCCAGGCACTGTATTACCGCTTGGGCGTACCGGGCGCGTTGTGGCGCGGGCAGAGACACCAATTGAGCTGGTATCAGGCCACGGGGGAGTGGTTACCCCTTGTTCGCTACCAGCCGAGCGACTCCCTTGTCTTCGGTTTTGCTCAGTCTGAGCAGTTAAACGAAGGTTACGCTGTAGCAGCACGAATCAACGCTCGATATGTGGATACGGCGCCTGCCTGCCCGGACGGGAGTGCCCGTTACAACTGCAATGGCGTATGGGTGCGTGGGGCCGGCCCCGGGAACTTTCGTGTTTGGAATAATACGCCTGACTCTAAACTCAATAACGCTGTTTCGTTCAGTTTCTATGCAGCCGATACCCAGGTTGTTCAATCGTCAAACTACACCCAGGGCTATATATTGAAAGCATCGGGCGCTCCGGCAGCTCAGCCCATCACGTTGCGTTGTATGTATCCGCAGAATGCGGCAACGTCACGCAGAAATAATCCTTGCTCTCATCAGGGGGTCTGCCGAAGCTTAGGCATCACTACGGCTACACAGTGGAATAACCGCTATAACGGCGGCCGGAACGGCACTTGTGCCTTTGATGCAGACCAGGCGGGCTTTCAGTTGGCGGCGGAAGTCCGAAAGCTGCGTTCCGCCAACGATTGGAACGAAGCGGTGATGAACGTTTGGCCCGACAATGTGCCGGCGGACCTTCCGTTGGAGGCATTTTATTATCGGAACACCGCAACAGCCAAAGATACTGCGAGACGCTATCAGCGAGAATTCAATCAGGATACCGCTGGCGGATACCTCCCTGTATTGGCGCTGGATACCTATGCGGCCAATGGGCAATTGGTAGAGTATCGCCCTGAAGATCAATACTTCGAATGATCAGTGAAAACATGACGGTGCGTACTCGTGCGCAAGCTGAATTGATAATACTAGCTATCTATCGTGAGCGTTTCAGTATGTGCTGATTTCAGCAGCGGAGGATAAAATGCCAACGACCCTGGCTAATGCATTGCAAAACGATATCGATGATTTCAACGCCTACTTATTGAAACTCGACCCCACCCGTGCTCCGGCAGGCAGTATCGGTCATGTTTATATCCCCGAAAGCGTCTACCCACTCAAGACCAAAGGCGCCGACGTCGGGGTTAGCGGCGACCTGATCAATGAAGGCGTTGCCGGCCTGCCTGTGGTTATCCCGGCCTACTCGAACATGCAAGTGGACGATGTGATCAAGGTCTACTGGGACGACGATCAGGTCTGGACCCACAAAGTGCGCAGCGGCCAGCAAGGCCAACCGCTGACATTGAACATCCCGGCCGATGATATTCCAGCGGGCATTACCGAACTCTATTTCAGCGTCACTGCACCTAGCGCCAGTGTCGAGGAGCAGTCGGTGCGACTGAGCGTGCTGGTGCGGCTCAATTATCCGGGCGAAGACCCCAATCTGGACCATCAACTTGCGCCAGCCACGGTGTCGCATGCCAAGATCGACCTCAACAGCAAGAACGTGCAAGTGACGGTGCCTGCCTACGCCAAGATGCGCCGCTATGATCGCATCCAACTGAGCTGGTCGGGGCACATGCTCGAGCATGAGGTGACCAGCCGCCAAGTCGGCAAGGCGATCACCATCGATATCCCCGATTCGGTGGTCGACGGCTCCAGCGATGCCAATGTGGAAATCAGCTACTACGTCATTGACGAGGTGGGCAACGAGTCCGATGACTGGTCGCCCAACACGGTGATCACCAACGATCTGGCCAAAGGCCTGCCGGCGCCGCACGTGGTGGATCCGCAGACCCTCCAGAGCGTGTCGCGCTTGCAGCCGGGCTCGCCAGGTGCGGCGGGGCTCAGTGTCGAGATCGATCCACCTGCGGGAGGGTTCAAGGTCGGCGATCAGATTCATGCGCTATGGACTGGCGAGGATGCTCAGGGGGTTAGGTCGGAGATCGATCTTGGTACGCAGGTGGTGGTACGTGGCACCCGCACCCTGATCTTCGACCTGCCGGTGCGCCACCTGCAACCTTTATGGGGAGGCCAGGGCATAGCCAGCTACGAATGCTACCGGGGCGCCAAGGTTGAATATTCCAAGCGCACGCGGGTGAAGTTCGTAGGCGCTGCGCTCAAATTGCCGCCGCCGCAGCTCAATGGTATCAGTCAGGGCTACACAGAAGCCGATCTTGATCCCGTCATAGTGGTCGTGCCAGCCGCGGCCAAGTTGCAAGCCAACGACCTGGTGACGCTTACATGGCGGGGTGTGCGCCCAGATACCACGCTGCTGCTCGAGAAACCCGCGCCGTTGCGCATCAGCACTGCCCAGGCCGGACAGGATGCGGTGTTTCGTCTGGATAGCAGCAAGCTGCTGCTACCGCTCGACGGTGGTACGCTGGACGTATCCTACACAGTTACCCGGGGCAAGGCGCAGTTGCTGTCCGAATCCGCCTTGCTGGATGTCGGTGAAACGTTGGAAACCTTGGCTGCACCGACGCTCGATCCAGATCCCGCCAACGGCGTGCTCGACCCCGCGCTGGCTGAATACGCCCTGGGTGTGGACCTGGTCGTGCCGCTGCCCGGTACCATCAGCGCGCCTTATACGGTTGAAATCGAATGGAGTACTTCATCCGGCGGGGTTTATCTTGACACTCAGAATGTACCCGCCTCTGGCGGCACCAGCATCAAGTTCCAGATCCCGCGCGCGCAGCTCGATCCGGGTCTGACCCAAACCCAGAATGTGACGGTCTACTACCGCATCATGCGGCCTGGGCAAATCGACCTGGTGTCCTTCGACCTTGAGCTGGTGCTCGGTGAACAGCCGCAGCATGACCTGCCTCTGCCAGTGGTCAACGAGGTGCAGGAGGACGTGCTTGACCCCAGCGCCCTGAGCCTTGCTGCGACGGTGACGATTCCGGCTGCGGCCGGGCTGGCTGCTGGTGACAAGGTGGTGGTGTATTGGAATGGCGACCACCCCAACAGCGTTATCGAAGTTCACGATTCGGTGGCCAGAGGCGAGGAGGGTGCGGCGCGCACAGTGCCGATCGACTTGCGCTACGTTCTGGCCAGCGAGAACGGCGAAGTCGATGTGCAATACGAAATCATCCGTTTCGACGATAAACGCCCTTCGGATTGGTCAGGCCTCATCAAGTTCCGCGTCCAGCGCGGCCCCTTGCCGGATGCGGTAATCGCCGAGGCTTTGCAGGGCAATATCAACCCATTCGACCTCAACGGCCAGGCCACGGTGGTGATCGCGGCTGCGGCCAGGCTCGAGATCGGCGATGAGGTGCTGGTCGATATCGAGGGCCTCCAGGGCGGACAGGTGAACACCATCACCCATACTGTGCAGGCCGGTGAGCAGGGGGTAGCACTGCACGTCCCGGTCGCCTCGGCGATCATCGTCGCCCACATGAACCATGGGCTGAAACTCAGCTACAGAATCAAACGCTTTGCCGATGGCCGGGTGGAGCAGTCGCCGGAGCAACTCTATTCGGTCAACCAGGTGGTCAGTGCTGGGCCTTTGCGAGTCATGGGAGCGCGCTTCAACGTCGATGGCAGAGCCGCCATAACCCCGCCGCGGCGTTTGACGGCCGTACATGGGGTGACCTCCAGCCCGATCATCGCCGAGTGGCGCTACAGGGGCGACGCCACTTGGACACCCGCGCAGACCTGGCACGATACCCAGCCAGAGCGCCTGCTCGAAGTGCGCACAGGCGCGCAGCAGATTGTGCTCAATGTCCCTAATGTGATGGGTAATGACAGGGGCTTCACTGCGCTGACCGATACGCCGGTGCCTGGCGCTTACGGGCTTAAATCATGGGGTAGTATCGCCGCTGCACCTGCGCTGGATGATGTGGTCGACCTCTCGGTCACCAACCTGGCCATGGCGGCCCGACGTTCGAATGGCGCGATTACCTGCTGGGGTCATCCCAATTACGGTGCGACCATGCGGCCGGAAGATGTGGTGCGGCGGGATTTCCTAAAGGTTCGCTCCAACTACGAGGCCTTCGTCGCCTTGTACGGCACCAATCCTGGCGATCGGTATCTGACCGGATGGGGCGTTATCGCCTCAGGTGGGCAGATTCCGCAATACATTCTCGACCTGCGGGACGTCGATGAAATCGTAGCTACCCTCTACGCATTCGCGGCGCTGCGCAGCAATGGGGGGATGGTTGCCTGGGGTCATCCGAACTACGGCGGTGTCATGCCCCCAGACCTTCAGATTCTTGACGATGTAGTCGAGGTGCAAGGTGGCGTTCGCACGTTCATCGGCCGACGTGTCACTACCGATGGGCGCAAGAAAGTGTTCGTATGGGGCGATTTAAGCCATGTCGGCAGCCTGCCCACGGACATTGCCCAGCGCGATGATATCGAGTCGATCGAGGCGCATACAGCTGCCGCTCACTGCTTGCTGACCAGTCAGCGCAAGGTCATTGCGTTCGGTGGTGCGGCCTACGGTGGGGTCGTGCCCGTCGAGATCGCGCGCTTGACCGACATTGTCGAGGTAACTGCAACCTCTTCGGCATTCTGTGCCAGGCGCAGTAACGGGCACGTTGTGGCGTGGGGGCGCGCGGCGGAAGGGGGGAATCTGCCCGCTGACATCGCCAAACGCGCTGATGTAATGCAAGTCAGTGCTACAAGCGCAGCGTTCGCCGCATTGTTCGCCGATGGCTCGGTCAGATGCTGGGGCAGTAACTCGTATGGCGGCTACACAACTGACCTAGCCGGCCAGTTGATCAACGTGAGGGCAATCTACGCCAACTATTATGCCTTCACTGCGTTGACCCATGATGGCCGCGTGCTGACTTGGGGGGACAGTCGATACGGCGGATCCAGTCTGTCCGTCCAGGCCGACCTGGTACAGAAGGTTCGCGCCCAGCGCATCTGATTATCAACCTCGATGGCAGGGCCGGCGGACACTCCCAACACGGCCCTCAATAGGAGCGCCTCATGAGCAACCTCAACACCCCGACCTCGGATCACGCCATCGCCGGATGGCTCAACCCGGACCGCCTGCCCGCACAAGGCGCAGCGGTCGACATCCAGCTCGATGCGATGTATGCAGGCAAGGAACTCACCGTCGTTCTGGCCAAGGTGGATGGTACGAAGTTGGCAAGCAAGAGCCTGCCAGTAAACTACAACGATCAACGTATTACCTTGCGCTTCCCAAAGCAGCTGTTCGCCCAGGGCAGCGGCAAGCTCAAGGTCTATTACACAGTTGGCCAGGATGGGCCCAGCGCGGCCTTGGAGTTCGGAATCAGCGATGGTTTCACCGGCAGTCATGAGGTGGACTTCTCAGCCCAGCGGCTGCCAGTGTTCCTTCACAACGGCAAGATCAAGCTGCCCAAGCAGTTGCCGGCACAGATGAAGTTCGCTCGTCCCTTGCTCGGCGCCACTGGCTACAAAAGCAGTGATGCAAGCGTCGCGACGGTGGACGGCGCCGGTAATATCGGGGTCTTGCGAAACGGTAGTACCACCATTACCGCTACTCTGGCCTCAGGTAGCACAGAGCAGTATCAATTGACCGTCACCGGCCTGGTCGGGTTGGAAATCCTTGCCGCCAGTTCGACACGGAGCAGTGCCGAGAAGCTGTGTAAGTCCCTTGGCATGCGCATGCCAAGCAAGTCAGACTTCATCTTGTTCAAGAATGTTTACGGCGATCAGCTCGGCCAGTGGTTGCCGGACCTGGCAATCTGGGGTGAGACGATCGGTGCCGACAGCGCCTGGACTTTCCACCCCCACACCGGCGTGATCACCGGCGAGTCCAGCAAGGACGGGGTATTGCGTCAGGCGGCGGGAATCAACTGAGGCAAGCCGGCGTGTAAACGGCCTGGTCTACTGCGGTTTGGTCGTCAATTGCCATTCGAACTCGAAGGCAGCTTAATTGCCTTCGAGTTCGACAGGCTTACTCTGCAAGCGCTGAGTCTCTATATCCTCTTCCTCTCAGGAGCCAAGCTCTGCTAGGCACCTCTCGAGCACATCCAGGCCTTCCTCGAGCACGTGGGCCTCGATGGTCAGCGGTGCCAACAGGCGGATGATGTGCCGCGCCTTGCCGCTGGGCATCAGCAGCAGCCCCCTGGCGCGTGCCGCTTCAATCACCTTTTCCAGCTGCGCCGGTGCCGGGCTGCCGTCGGCATTGACGAACTCGATCCCGCGCATGGCACCGACGCCGGTCAGGCGGCCGAGGAACGGCAGGCCCATCGCCTGCCAGTGTGCGAAGCGGCGCACGATTGCCTGCTCCTGACGTTCGCCCCAGGTAGCGATGTTCTCGTCGGTCATCTGCGCCAGGCTGGCCAGGGCCGCTGCGCAGGCGATTGGGTTGCCTGAATAGGTGCCACCCAGGCCGCCCTTGGGCAGCGCTGCCATCAGTTCCTTGCGCCCGACCACCGCACCCAGCGGCATGCCGCCGGCAATGCTTTTGGCCAACAGCAGCAGGTCGGGCTCAAGCCCCAAGCGCGGGAAGGCGAAGCGCTGGCCGGTGCGGCCGAATCCGGACTGGATCTCGTCGATGATGATCAGGATGCCATGGTCGTCACAGAAGCGGCGCAGGGCCTGGGCGAAGCTTGGGTCAAGGGCGAGGAATCCGCCTTCGCCTTGCACCGGCTCGAAGATGAACGCCGCCACGTCCTCCACTGCCAGTTCGACGCTGAACAGGCGGTCCATCGCCTTGAGGGCCTGTTCGCAGGTAACCCCGTTATCGGCGCTGGGGTAGGGCATGTGGTACACCGGCCCCGGTAGTTCGCCGACCCGCTGCTTGTAAGGGGCCACCTTGCCGTTGAGGTTCAGGGTGGCCAGTGTGCGGCCGTGGAAGCCGCCGTCGAAGGCGATGATGGCGCGCTTGCCGGTCGCCGCACGGGCGACTTTCAGGGCGTTTTCCGCCGCCTCCGCGCCGCTGTTGGTCAGCATGCCGGCCAGCGCGTAATCGACCGGGATGAATTGGCTCAGTTGCGCCATCAGCTCAAGGTAAGGGGCATGCGGCGCTGCATTGAAGGCGTAGTGAGTCAGGCGGCTGGCCTGAGCCTGTATGGCCTGAACGACCGCGGGATTGCAATGGCCCAGGTTCAGCACGCCGATGCCGCCTACGAAATCGATGTAGCGTTTACCTTGCTCGTCCCACACCTCGGCGTTGCGGCCATGTGAAAGGGTGATGGGATGAACGATGGCGATGGATTGGCTGATGCAGTCGTGGTTCATGGGGCAGGGACCTATGGGCGATGTACTGCCAATCCAAGCGCGTGTCATCAGGGGGTGCAAACGAATTATTGGATTGCTTTCATTCCTTTGATTCTTGATGTATTCGAGTCAGTCATCAACGCCCTGCGAGCGATGAACTCGGAGCCTTATGAACTGACCTTCACGACATAGGCCTGCAGGCCAGTTTAGAGAACGTGTTCCTATGTGTAAGAGCACGTGATCATTCCTTGAGGGAATCACGTAGTGATAAAACGTCGTTTGTGACGCCCCGGCCAAGCCCCAATACTGACTCGGATCAAAAAATGACCGTGCGATCCAGTCAGAGGGTTCAACATGGCTTCCACGAACAACAAGAAACAGCGTTCCTTGCAACATGGCCTGACTTCGCGCCAGGTATCGATGATTTCCATTGCCGGCATCATAGGCGCCGGGCTGTTCATTGGCTCCTCCAACGCCATCGCCACGGCAGGCCCGGCCATTCTCATTTCCTACGCCATGACCGGGCTGCTGGTGTTGCTGGTGATGCGCATGCTGGGTGAGATGGCCATTGCCAACCCTAACAGCGGCTCGTTCTCCACGTACGCCTCGCAAGCCATCGGCCCGTGGGCAGGCTTTACCATCGGCTGGCTGTACTGGTGGTTCTGGGTGTTGATCATTCCGGTCGAAGCCATTGCCGGCGCTGATATTCTGCATGCCTACTTTCCCGGGGTGCCGTCCTGGCTGTTCGCCTTCCTGATCATGCTCGTGCTATCGGGCACCAACCTGATCAGTGTCAAGAACTTCGGCGCGTTCGAATACTGGTTCGCGTTGATCAAGGTCGTGGCCATCGTTGCCTTCATCGTCGTGTGTACCTTGGCGGTGAGTGGGTTCTGGCCCTTGGCCGAGGTGTCCGGGGTCAGCCGACTCTGGGATGCTGGGGGCTTCATGCCCAATGGCTTTGGCACCGTACTGGGCGGCGTGCTGATCACCATCTTTTCGTTCTTTGGCGCGGAGATCGTCACCATCGCTGCCGACGAGACGGCCAACCCCAAGGACAAGATCCGGCGTGCCACCAACCTGGTGGTGTATCGCATCGCGATCTTCTACCTGGCTTCGATCTTTCTGGTGGTTTCGCTGGTGGCCTGGAATGATCCAGGGCTCAAGGCAGTCGGCTCGTTCCAACGCGTACTTGAAGTGCTGAACGTGCCTGGTGCCAAGCTGCTGGTGGACTTGGTGGTGTTGGTAGCCGTGACCAGTTGCATGAACTCGGGGCTGTATACCGCCTCGCGCATGCTGTATTCGCTGGGCGCTCGCGGGCAGGCCCTGCCCATGACCCGGCGTATCTCAGGCTCCGGCGTGCCCACGGTCGCGGTGATCCTCTCGACGTTGGCAGGGTTTGCCGGGTGTCTGGTCAACTACGTGTTCCCAGGCAAGGTGTTCGGCTTTCTGCTGTCCACCACCGGTGCCATTGCGCTGCTGGTGTATCTGGTCATCGCCGTGTCGCAATTGCGCATGCGCGCCCGCGCAGAGCGGGAAGGGCGCCCGCTGGAGCTCAAGATGTGGTTGTTCCCATGGCTGACCTGGCTGGTGATCGCCACCATCGTCCTGGTGCTGGGATACATGTTGGTCAGCGATGCCTACCGATACGAAACATTGATGACAGCCGGGGTCACGACGTTCATCCTTGTAGTAGCGCTGGCCAGGCGCCCCGGCAAGGCGAGCCTGCAAACCGCGTGACCTCTCTGCTTTAATGAGGGCGTAGCGCGCCCTCATTACAACAAGCACAGGAAGCGTATGAACGATCAAGCCTTGAGCCTGCAGGCAGTGGCTGCCCCGGATGGCATTTGCTATGGCTGTGGCAGCGCCCATCCGGGCGGGCTGCATGTACAAAGCCATTGGGCCGAAGATGGCATTCATCTGATCTGCCGGCACACCCCCGACGCTACCTTTACCGGCTGGCCGGGGCTGGTCTACGGCGGATTGCTCGCGATGCTGGTGGACTGCCACTCCAATTGGACGGCCATGGCCTACCACTATCGAAACGAAGGCCGGGCGCCTGGCAGCTTACCGCGTATCGACTGCGTCACTGGCCGCCTGGGGCTTGAGTACCTCAAACCAACCCCTATGGGGGTTGAGCTGCTGCTCAAGGCTCGGGTTGAGGGGGAAGTAGCACGCAAAAGCCGGGTGATCTGCGAGGTGTGGGCCGATGGGGTGCTCACTGTCAGGGCCGATTCGGTGTTCGTCCGTGTCGATACCGATAAGTTGCAGCGCCAGGCCCATGCAAGGGCGTGAGTTCCTTACGGCCAAGCCTGCCTGAGCGGGAGAACGCTTGATGCTGCAACTGACCCCTGCCACTGACAGTGACCTTGCGTTCGCCCGCGACCTGACGCGCCGTCTCATGCTGCCGTATTACCACCGCTACGACCTGCTCTGGGTGGAGCAGGCGTTCGATCAGGCCTGGCAATGGCGCGAGCAGTGGCTTGTGACCGATACCGACGCCGTGTTGGGTTTCTGCAGCCTCAGCCAGGATAGCCAGGCGCTGTTCATCCGGGAGTTGCATTTGCTTCCCGCCCACCAAGGGCAGGGCGTTGGTAGCTGGGTGCTCGAAACGCTTGCGCATTGGGCAGCCCAACGGCGCCTGGCGTTGCTCAGGCTGATGGTGTTTCGCACCAATCCGGCGCGCAGGCTTTACCAGCGACGAGGCTTCGTCGAAATGGGTGAGGATGACTGTTTTGTGCGCATGCAGCGCACGATCGATTGCTCAGGACAATGATGCCTTGTCCCAACCGGCTGGCAGCGGCATAGTGCCCTGTGTGAGCGACGCGGAGGTAAGTGCGGACGTGGCGCTGCTCGGAGATACCCAGGGACAAGGAGACGCCCGGATGAATGGAATCGGCCCCCGGCTGCGGGAAGAACGTGAACGGCTGGGCATGACCCAGCGTGTATTCGGCGATATCGGCGGGGTGGAACCCAACGCGCAGGGCAAGTACGAGAGTGGGGAGCGCACGCCACGTGTCGATTACCTGGCCGCCGTAGCGGCCAGGGGGGTTGATGCGCTGTATGTGCTTAACGGGGTGCGTACCCCTGTACCCTTGCACGGGCTTAGTGCGCAGGAGTCGGACGTGCTCAACGCGCTTCGGCGCGTCGCTGAAGCCGACAGGGCGGCGATTTATCACCTGTTGAAACGTCTGTCCGACGACAGGCATGAGCATCCGGGGCGTATAAGTTCGGACGCCGGTCGTCAGCCGTTTCTGACGAAAGCAATGCGCTAGGCCGGTTGTGAAAAATTTTGTTAAGGTGGCGGCATCCAATCGCCCTGCTGAAGAGGTGTGTGCTTGATTAGGGTCCTAGTGGTCGACGACCACGATCTGGTACGAACCGGTATTACGCGCATGCTGGCCGACATCGACGGCTTGCAGGTGGTAGGTGAAGGGGACTCCGGCGAATCGGCGCTCAAGCTTGCGCGCGAGCTCAAGCCAGACGTTGTGCTGATGGACGTCAAGATGCCTGGCATCGGCGGCCTTGAGGCCACACGCAAGTTGCTGCGCAGTCACCCTGACATAAAGGTGGTGGCAGTGACCGTGTGTGAAGAAGACCCGTTCCCCACGCGCCTGCTACAAGCCGGGGCGGCCGGCTACCTGACCAAGGGGGCAGGGCTCGATGAGATGGTTCAGGCCATTCGCCTGGCATTCGCCGGCCAACGCTACATTAGCCCGCAGATCGCCCAGCAGTTGGCGCTTAAATCGTTCCAGCCACAGGGCTCGCCGTTCGATGCGTTGTCCGAGCGTGAAATCCAGATTGCCCTGATGATCGTCGGCTGCCAGAAAGTGCAGATCATTTCCGACAAGTTGTGCCTCTCACCCAAGACCGTCAATACCTACCGGTACCGGATCTTTGAAAAACTCTCGGTCACCAGTGACGTCGAACTGACATTGCTGGCCGTTCGCCACGGTATGGTTGACGCAAGCCTGTAAACCTCATGTCTGAAGTCTTTGATGCCAGCGCATTCCTGGCGACCTGCAGTGGTCGCCCGGGTGTGTACCGAATGTTCGATGCCGATGCGCGGCTGCTCTACGTGGGCAAGGCCAAGAACCTCAAGAAGCGCCTTGCCAGCTATTTTCGCAAGTCCGGGCTGGCGCCCAAGACCGCTGCGCTGGTCAGCCGCATCGCTCAGGTGGAAACCACCATCACCGCCAACGAAACCGAGGCGCTGTTGCTGGAGCAGAACCTGATCAAGGAGTGGCGCCCGCCGTACAACATCCTGCTGCGTGACGACAAGTCCTACCCTTATGTATTCCTCTCCGACGGTCAGTTTCCACGGCTTGGCATTCATCGGGGCGCGAAGAAAGCTAAGGGGCGCTACTTCGGCCCTTACCCAAGTGCCGGGGCCATCCGCGAGAGCCTGAGCGTGCTGCAGAAGACCTTTCTGGTACGGCAATGTGAGGACAGCTACTACGCCAACCGCACCCGCCCGTGCCTGCAATACCAGATCAAGCGCTGCAAGGGGCCCTGTACCGGCCTGGTCAGCGCCGAGGAATATGCCGAAGACGTGCGCCACTCGGTGATGTTCCTGGAAGGGCGCAGCCAGCAGTTGGGCAACGAGCTCAATGCCGAGATGGAAAAGGCCGCCATGGACCTCAATTTCGAAAAGGCGGCCGAACTGCGCGACCAGATTGGCCTGCTGCGCCGCGTACAGGACCAGCAATACATCGAAGGGGGCAGCGGCGAGGTCGACGTCATCGCCGCGTTCGTCAACCCTGGTGGCGCTTGCGTCCACATGATCAGCGTCCGTGGTGGGCGTGTGCTGGGGAGCAAGAACTTCTTCCCGCAGGTGGGTATCGAGGAAGACGTCTCCGAGGTGATGGCGGCTTTCGTTTCGCAGTACTACGTCGGCAACCCGGAGCGTGAGTTGCCGGGGGAGCTGATCGTCAACGTGGTGCACGAGGACTTCGAGGCCATCACCGAAGCCCTCAACGCCCTGCGCGGCCGTGAGCTGACCATCAGTCACCGAGTGCGTGGCACCCGCGCGCGCTGGCAGCAGTTGGCAGTGACCAATGCCGAGCAGGCGCTCAACGCACGCCTGGCCAACCGCCAACACATGGCTGCACGCTTCGACGCACTGGCTCAAGTGCTGGACCTGGACGAAGTGCCGCAGCGCTTGGAGTGCTACGACATAAGCCATTCCAGTGGCGAGGCCACGGTCGCCAGCTGCGTGGTGTTCGGGCCGGAGGGGCCGATCAAGTCGGACTACCGGCGCTTCAATATCGAAGGCGTGACTGCCGGCGACGACTACGCCGCCATGCACCAGGCCCTGACCCGTCGTTACGGGCGCATCCGTGATGGCGAAGGCAAGCTGCCGGACGTGCTGCTGGTGGACGGGGGCAAGGGCCAGTTGAACATGGCGCGCGATGTGATGCAGGAGCTGGGTTTCAGTGAGCTGACCCTGCTTGGCGTGGCCAAAGGCGTTACGCGCAAGGCCGGCTTCGAAACCCTTTACCTGAACGATGTGCACAACGAATTCACCCTCAAGGGCGATTCGCCGGCGCTGCACTTGATCCAACAGATCCGCGACGAGGCTCACCGCTTCGCGATCACCGGTCACCGTGCTCGTCGCGGCAAGGCCCGGCGAGTGTCGAGCCTTGAGGATGTGGCAGGCGTCGGGCCCAAGCGCCGGCGCGACTTGCTGAAACATTTCGGCGGCCTGCAAGAGCTCAACCGCGCCAGTGTCGACGAGATTGCCAAGGCACCGGGCATCAGTAAAAAGCTTGCCGAGTCGATTTATGCCAGCCTGCATAGCGAGTAGAATGCCGGGTTCAACCCGCAGCCAGTCGTACCGATGAATATTCCAAACCTGCTCACCGTTCTACGCGTTCTGCTCATCCCGATTTTCATCCTGCTGTTCTACATGCCGTTCCACTGGAGCTACATGGCCGCCAGCAGCGTATTCGCCGTCGCCGCCGCCACCGACTGGCTGGATGGTTACCTGGCGCGTCGGTTGCAGCAGAGCACCCCGTTCGGTGCGTTCCTGGACCCGGTGGCCGACAAGCTGATGGTCGCCGTTGCGCTGGTACTGCTGGTGCAAACCCACGCCAACTTCTGGCTCACATTGCCCGCTGCAGTCATCATCGGTCGCGAGATCGTGGTGTCGGCGCTGCGCGAGTGGATGGCCGAGCTGGGCGCGCGGGCCCATGTGGCCGTGTCCAACCTGGGCAAGTGGAAGACGGCTGCACAGATGCTGGCGTTGGTGATCCTGCTGGGCAATCCGCCAGCGGTGACTTTCTGGGTCATTCTGGGTTACGGGTTATTGTTAGTGGCAGCGGGTTTGACCCTCTGGTCGATGGTGCACTACCTGGTGGCCGCCTGGCCGCACCTGCGCGAAGGCTCGGAGCAGAAATAAAAGTTTTTTTGAATCAAGGGGTTGACGCGGTTTTGGATATCGCTAAAATGGCACCCATCACGACGCGGGAATAGCTCAGTTGGTAGAGCACGACCTTGCCAAGGTCGGGGTCGCGAGTTCGAGTCTCGTTTCCCGCTCCAAATATCGATCTACAGAGTTCCATGGAAGTCTGTAAGTCATTGAAAAAAGACGCTTAGGCGTCTTTTTTCGTTTCAGTCAAAGCCGCGCCGATCCATGGGCATCCGGACTTTTTTAGTCCACAAATTAGTCCATGAAATTCGGACTCTCACTGTGGCGGTTTGTGCTGGAGAGGAGCGTCGAGCGTCACGAGCATCTAGCCCTGAATTTCATGTTCAGGAGCTCGTACATCGCACTTTGAGATGCAACCTTTCGCCAAGCCAATTCCACCGGCAAGGACTACACCCTCGGAAATAGCGACGGCCTGTCACTTGGCGTGAGCGGGCTGGCGGTAAATCTTGGCACTTTCGCTATTCATGGGCTGGCAAGCAAAAACGCATGCCCCTCGGTACCTACCCCGAAGTCGGCCTGGGCAGGCACGCTCACTGCGCGACGAAGCGCGGCGGCTGATCGCCCCAGATCCCAATCCCTGTATGCACCGGCCCCACCAGCGCCGCACCCACAACCTCGCAGAGCAAAACACCTTCCAGGCGATGTACGGCTTGTGATTCAAGCACCGCAGTGGTGTGCTCAAGAAGGGCCTGCAGAGCACGGTGTAGCAGATCCAGCGCATCTTTGATAACGACGTGTTGCCTGTAGTGGGCAAATTTTCCATCTTTGCGGTCAAGCGGCATGACCTGCTGGAAGTGCTGGCCAAGATCGAGCGGCGTGGAGCTTACACCGTGGCCGAAGGTCCGGATGTGGTTCAAGCAGCTGTTTCGCTTCGCTTCGGTCAAAGCACGAGGGCTGGAGCAGAACCCTGCGCCGGATCTCGATGTGGTGGTCGCGCCTAAGCCGCCTGTGGTCCACAACCCCTTGCTGCGGGTGTCAGAGCTTCCTGGACTGTTTGAGGCTGTCGGGGGTACGGTGGTGCATTGCAGATCCGTCTAGGCTTGCGCCTGCTGTCACTGACGGGCGTGCGCACCAGCGAGCTGCGTCTGGCTACCCCGGATCAGTTCGACCTGCGGCGGGGGCCTATGGACGATTCCGCCCGAAGTGGTCAAACAGTTGCAGCTTGAAATGCGCATGGAAGGCCGTCGTAACCAACAAATTGCGCCTTACTCCGTGCCACTGTCCAGGCAGGCGAAGGACGTTGTTCGGCAGTTGCTGCAGTAGATTAGGGCCGGCACAGAAATACGTATTATACAATCGACGCGATCTGACGGACCTTATGAGCGAGAACACCCTCAATACGGCATTGCACCGTATGGGGTATGCGGGGTTGCTGAACGGTCACGGCATGCGCGGTACGCTCTCTACGGCGTTGCATGAATTCGGCTATCCCAAGGCGTGGATCGATGCCCAGCTATCCCATGCAGCCCCCGATAGAATCAGATCGGCCTACAACCATGCCGAGTACGTGGAGCAGCGCCAGCGCATGATGCAGGATTGGGCCGATCGGTTGGACTTGTGTCAGCAAGGGGAAATTGAAGCGGCTACCAGGCAGTTGACCATCTATCTGGAGGGTGTCGCGTTGGAGAGCGAGTTTCAGCCCAATGGGTACTTGGCGCTTTCGTCGTCCAGGGCAAGCGCTTGTTAAAACATGCGAAATAAGAATCACAGGCCCTCATATTGAGCAGGCCCTGTGGATTTTGCAGTGCTCAGGCGACCAGCAGGATTACAAAGACGATGACTGCTGCAATCCAGAGCCCTGTATCGATCAGGTCGGAAATGAGTTGGGTGTGGAGAGTTACAACTTCAAGCTTCAACTCCGCACGTAACAAATTCAAATCTGATTGCGTGATCCGAGATTCGGACATGAGATCTCCCAGTGCTGAGGGATGACGGAGTATGCGGTCCGGCTCGCCGGAGCACTGACATCCGATAGATAGTGAAGCGTGAAAAGTGAGGATCTGCAGCAACCCCGGGATGAAGTTGCTGCAGTGCGATCCAGGACTGTGGGGATTACAGGTATTTCAGAACTGCGATCATGGTGCCTGCGGCAAATGAGAACATCACGCCAAGGCGAACCAGCAACTTATTGTCATGCTGCGAGAACTGGGTTTGGTTTTGAGCGTGAAAGGTGTTCGTGTCCTTTAGAGGGTCATTACGCATCGTCTGGGGATCTTTACGAAGATCCGTTCCCAGGTTGTCCATATCCTTGCGCAGCTCTGCCAGGTCAGCTTTAGCTGCACGGAGATTGGTCATATCCGACTCCAGTACTTGGATTACAGCGGTCGCTTTGGGCTCCTAGTTGTTGATGGCGATCAACGCCTGATACTGAGCCAGTTCCGTGTTCATGAGAGGGTCCCCAAAAAAGGAAAAAGGCCCTCCCTCGACGGGTGGACCCGTCGAGGATTTGGATGACAGTGCTTCCATCGACCTGGGGCTCGATTGATCACGGGAGTGGAAGCTAAGCGATCAGGGGCTGGACCAATGAAGTGAATTACTGCACCGCCATCTTGAGGATCCAGATGGCCTGGGCGTGTGCTGAAGACCTCAGCGTCACAGGTTCCACAGTCAACCGCGCAGGTCTGAATGTCAACGGAGCAAAGCGTTCGCGACACTTCGTTTTGTTGCATCAGGTGACGGGTGCGATGTTGGGGGACAGGGGCAGCGTCAGCTTCCATAGATAATGATCGTTGAGCGTGGTGTTGTTATGGATCTAGGGTAAAAATCTATCAAAAATGCCAGGTGTGCTCTGTGTTTTTTGGCGTATGATGATATTTAAAGGGCCATTTATATGGAGTGCTTGATATGCTGATTTATAAAGATGTATTTACAGGTGATGAGTTGGCGTCTGATTCTTTTCCAGTTAAAATTGTCGACGACCTGATTTTTGAGTTTAGAGGAAGGCATGTAGCTTGGAAGGAGACGGAAAAGGTTTTGAATCTGTCCGTTGATGAAGACGGGGGTGGTGATGAGCGTGTGGAGCGGGGGATTGATATAGTCCTGAGTCATCGCCTCATAGAAATGGATTGTTATGAAGATAGTGTGGTTTTTAAGAGCTATATAAAAAATTATGCCAAGAACGTTGTTGAGTATCTTGAGGGTGCTAAGCGTACACAGGTGGAAATTGATGATTTCAAGAAGAGACTTCAGAGGTGGGTGGTTGGGCTTTCAAATAAAGAGCGATTTAAGAATTTGCAGTTTTTTGTAGGGGAAACTATGGCTGAGGGTAGTGGGGAGGGGCAGGTTTGTATTATAGAGCATCGCGAAGAGGCTGACGGTAAAGTACCGTATCTGATGTTGATCAAAGAGGGTGTGTCGGTGGAGAACGATTAGTTTCTTCGCTCATCGATTTAAGTTCTAGGTACGGGTTGGCCTGAGCGATGTCGTCCATCAAATCCTTGGGATCTTTGATCAGGTAACCGTGGGAGCGCCGCGTCTTGCGCGGACCGGCGACTTGGCAGATCCAGATGTTAGGCTCTGTATGAAATCCTGAGAAATCCAATTTCCGCGCCTTGAGCGCTGAGATTTTGTAGATTTCCCCGCCATCGACGAGAAGAATTCTGTGATGGCAAAGCGTTACGAACTCTCGGACGAAGCCTGCGGCGTAGTCTTCGATCTCTTTATGGAAACCTATGGCCGAGGGCGGCAGCGCCTGAGCGATCGCCTGATGCTTGATGACGTGCTCTGGGTGCTCTGCTCGGGCGCTGCGTGACGAGATATGCCGGAGCGTTTCGGCCCGTGGTCAACGGTGTATCAACGGTTCCGAGGCTGGCGAAATCAGGGGGGGCGTTCGATCAGATGCTCAAACGCATGGACCTGAGATTGAATGAGCAAGGGTTGATCGACCTGCAAGCTTGGGTGATCGAATCCAGCGCAATGCGCGCAACCCGAGCCTCTTCTGGCGCCGGGAAAAAAGGGGGCCTGACGAGCCTGCCGATCACGCTTTAGGCCGCAGTCGCGGCGGCCTGACAACTAAGGTCCACATGCCCTGCAACGCCAACGGGACACCGTTGCGCTTCCTTCTCTCTGGCGATCAAGCCAGTGACATCAGCTATGCCCAGCCACTGCTGGGCGAAGTCAGCATTCCATCGAACCAATGTGGCCGCCCCCGCAAACGCTGTAAATGGCTGCTTGCTGACAAGGGCTACGACGCCGAATCGCTACGCCGTTACTGCGAGCAATATCGAATGCAGCCCGTCATCCCGCTGCGATCAATGAAGCGCAAATCCAAGCCTGGCTTACCCAGGCTGTTTGATCGACCCAAGTACCGACAGGTGTGTAACCGGGCTGCGAGCCACTACTAATATCGTTCCCCGGTTGGCAAAGCGCAGCATGTTCAGTGTCAGGTCTTCGGGTGCTTCCTCGCCCAGATCGAGAAGCACATCTTGAGTCAGGTATTCAGTCATGCACAGAAGTCCTTTCTGGAGTTTTCGTGGCCACCGGTTGCATCATTCGAAATGCCCATCTACGTCGGCCTTTAGCCCACCGCTCGCTCGGCCGTTTGCAGTAGCGCCGGCTTGCCCGCCCTCAGGGTTAAGATCAAGCTTCGCGGCGGGCGTATTGATCTGCCCGCTGTGCTGGCCGGTGAGGTTGAAGGCTTCGCAGGTGATGTTGAGCGTGCCGTTGGCATGCATTTCGATAAGTGTCTTGCTGCACTTCAGGCGTATCGTGTTGCCGGCTTCCACTTCATAGTCGCCGGCAATCAGGTCGTTCTTGCCGCCGCCGACTTTCCCGCTGTTCACACGCCAATGCGCATTCAAATCATCACGTGGGTGGCCTGTGAGTGTGAAGCTTAGGCCAGGTTGCAGCCTGACGTCATCTCCCTGAACATCGACTATTCGAACATCGTGGCGCAGAGCGGTGGTCCGGTTCTCGGTGAATGGTTTACCCACGGCATCGCGTTTGTAGCGGCCGGGGTAATCGAAGCGCTCGTAGTCGCTGGACTGTTGTTCCAGGAAGGAGCCCGAAGCACGGTGCTCCTGGCGATACGCCGGATGGGTGAAGGTGTAGTCGCGCTGGACCTGTCGTGAGGTTCGGACCTGCTCGCTGTAGCGTAGGCGCCGTAGGCAAGGTCTGGCCTGATCGCCGCCACTGTTGGCCTGATACAGCACGGTGTTGGGGTCGATAACATCTTCGCCTTCAACGAACCTTTCGTCATCCTTGTCAGTCTTGAGCGCCCCATGGCTGATCAGCCCAAGGGATAGCAGCTGATCCGTGATGATCAACTTATGCAGTTTTTCGCTGTGCTCGAAGCGATAGACGAAGCCCTCTTCAGCTGCCAGGCGGGCGATGAAGTCAAGGTCGGTTTCGCCCGCTTGCACGCAGAACTCGCGCACTTGGTGGTCCAAGCTTGCGCGAAGCTCGTACTGATCGATGCCCTGACGCTTGAGCATCAGCTCAAGAATTTGCGGGACGGTCTTTTGCTGAAAGATGCGCCAGTTCGAGCGCAGTCCGGCGCGAGCCAGGGTGGGTTCGACCAAGGCGTGGTAGTAGGTACGGTAAAAGCCGCTTTCGCCCTGGCTGAATCGGCTGACCAACCCGTGCACGTAGCGCACCGGCCGTTCGCCATCCCAGATCGTGAACAGGATGGGTTTATCCAGCAGTTGGCCGAAATCGATGTTTGGTTCGAAGCTGACTAGTTCCAGTTCGAGGGTGAAGGGCGTGCTGATCGCTTCCTTGTGTTCGAACGACACCACTTCAAATTCGGCATTGCCAACGAGTGGCTCGAAGGTGTACCGCAAATCAGATTGGCTAGGCATGAAAAATCCTTCCGCCGTCTGAGAGTTCCAACACCCCCGGCAGGGCCTGCCTGCCAGGCGTGTTCAGCCGGGTTACACGATCGGTTTACGCCAGTCGTCGGAGCCTTCGGTGCCTGCGACTACATGGGTCCAAGATATTTTGCGGTAGGACATCGCCACCTCGATCAGTTGGGTGTAGTTCGCGTTCTTCTGGTTCTGCGCATGCGGCAGCACCGTGTTGATGTCGACGATGGTGGCGTCCTCCAGCTTGGTGGTGAAAAAGTGCTCCTGCTTACCCTCCACGGAAGTGCGATACCAGTTGACTTCAACGGTCGGCAGCATTTCGCCGCTGGACAGTGCCTGATACATCAGCGGTGTCGCCTTGTTCAGCGCGCTGGTGAAGATGAAGGGTTTGTGGACTCGTTGGCCTGCAGGCTGGCCGCTCTGCGGGTCGGTAGGTACGGTCACTTGGTGCTTGATCTCCTGCACCAGAATTTCGTCTTCGTGACCTTCGACAAACACGTTGCCGACCGAATCGGAGGTGAAGGCGCCCGCGGTGATGTTGCCTTGGGTCTGGCCTTCGATCTTGATGTAAGCGGGTGTTGGCATGGCAGTTTTCTCCTGCGTCCATGTGGATAAGCACGCGCACGAAGGGCAGCGTGGCCATCGAAATCGATGGGCTTTTTCAACGAGGCAAATGCCCCGTCAATTCATTGAGTTCGGGTGTGCCGACTGTCGGCGGTTTAATGCTGCAAGATGCCGTTGAGCGACTGCAGCACCTCATTGGTGATCAGGTGCAGGCGGTAGCTGTAGATGCCGTAGGCTATGGCCATCGCAATTGCGGAAATCAACAAGGGGCTCCACCAGGGCCATTGCCGATTCATGCGGAAATTGCGCGGGGCGACGTTGGTGTAGGGGTCGCAGACCGTTGTCGGCGTGGGTCCACGTAGCTCACGAATGATTCCGTGGAGTTGGTGAATAAGGTCGTTCAGCGTTTCTTCGCCTTTGGGCGCGAGGGCGTACTTGCCTTTGAGTCCAAGGCACAGAATGAAGTACATGAACTCCAGCACGTCCTTGTACCGCTTGGGCTCCTGCATCAGGCGTGAGATCACAGTGAAGATCTTTGCGCCACCGAACGTTTCACCGTGGAAAATGCTGAGCAGGGGCTCATGGCTCCAGAGGCTGACCTGACCCCAGGGCCGCTCCATCACGGCCTCATCGATGAACAGGCACAGGCCGTAGGAATACGCCAGAATTTGCGTGGTCTCGTAGCCGTGCTGGCGCATCTCTTGCTGGATGTTTCCAATCTGGTTGCGTACCTGCTGGTGCACTTCCTCGATGTTTGGCAGTGTATCGAGAGTGCGCAGGCGTATTACCAGGCCAAATAGCGGTGACGCGGCATCTAGCATCAGGTTGTCGTAGCCGCCCCGCAACTGGAAGTCCGGATCAGCTGCGTATCCTTGATAGGCAGGTCCTCGCTCTGGAGCAGTGGAGTCGGATGCTCTGGCGTTACTCGGAAAAGACTTCCGAAGCATCGATTGCAACAGCTCGGCTTGAGCAAAGGCGGTATCATTGTCCGCGTGATTGTTCTCTCGCATCTCATTCACTCCTGATCGCCCAGAACTGCAACTCAAGCCCAGGGAATTCCCCTGCGATATGAATCCCGAAGCCGTTGGCTGTCTTCATGCAGGCCCAGGTCGGGTCGCGACGGTCGAGCTCGAAATAGCTGAAGCCCGCATGGAAGGGCAGGTCGCGAGGCGCTACCGGCAGTGGCTGTAGCGCAATGCCGGGTAGCTGCTTATGCACCAGGTCATTCAAGGTCTCCAGGGAGGTGACCTTGGCTTTCTGCATGAACAGCTGGCGCAGCGTCGGCGGTGGCAGATCGGCACGCACGGCGAGGATGAAGTCGGCGTCATCGATCAAGCGGCGGTCCTCGAGCGTTGTCGTCATTACGCCGTAGTCCAGCGCGTCCAGCGGTAGAGAGACAGCCCGCGGTTGCAGGACCGTACCCAGGGCGCGGCGTAAGGTGTCCTGCAGCGGTTTCAACGACGTGCGCAAAGCGGTGTGCTGATAGGCGGGAAACTCTGGCGGTAGGCGGCTCTCGTCGGTAAAGGTCACGAACTCGCCACAGGCCTGGCTCATGTGCAGGTACAACTGTTCAGGGTGTGTCTGCCCCTGCCTGGCCAAGTGTTGGAAGCATGGCCACCAACGGTTCATGGCCTGCAGCAGGTTGAAGTCGCGGATGTCGGCGATGCCGGACTGGCCCGAGGCGCCTATTCGGCTGGCCATGTTGCGTGAGCGCTCGCGCAAGGTGTTGGTGATCTCTTCCAGGTAACGCTGGAGTGCCGGCACCGCCCGTACCGAGACGCTGGTCGGGTAGAACCCTTCATCCAGTTGCAGGCTGCCATCGGGCCGGCGTTCCAGGATGCGTGCCATGGCCAGGCGGGTGTAAGCGCTGCTGTCGTCGGCCCTGCGTTTGAGTTGCAGGTTGGGCACCGCCAGATCGACCTGGGCAAGGTCGCCATCGGCGCTATGGGTGTCCTTGATTTCCAGAGGCTGTGCGCTATAGCGGAAGTTGGCGGCGTTGTCCGGCCAGCTCACCTCTCGGCCACCCTCGGTACGCAGCGGCAGGCAAAGGTAGACTTCGCTGTCCTTCGCACCGTCGTCCTCGATTTCCAGTGGGGGCGGCGGTGGCAGATCTGCCGGGATGTCGAATACCGTGCCGTCCGGCATGATGCCACGCGCACGGGTGATGGCGATCTTGCCCAGGCTCAGGTATTCGTCGTTCAGTTGCAGCTCGCTGAAGCCATAGAAGGCTGCGTTGAGGCTGCCGAGACGTTGATGCAGGGCTGCCTCTGCGGCGCGGGCAGCCTGCTGGAAGTGCTGCGGTTTGACGAACAGGCCTTCAGGCCAGAGAACGGAATTGCGTGAACTCATGAGCGCTCCGTGTCAGCGTGAGTAAGTGAGAAGGGTTGGGCAACCATCAGTCTTCTTCCTTGAGCAGAACCTGCGTGTCGTTGAGCAATATCGACAGGATGATGTGTTGGCCGCGCGGTGGAATGCGCAGCACCTGGCTCCAGTTCGCATTTTCCTGATTGCGGTAATCGGCGATCACTGCAACGAACCGAGTCTCTGGCTCGATGGCGGCAAAGGGGATGAACTTGAACTGCCCAGGGCGTAGCAGGTAGTCGTCATCGCGGATGTAGGTACTGCGCAGCGCCTTGGCCGGGTCCTTGTCCAACAGGTCATAGAGGCTGTTGCGCAGCAGCGTGTCGTCGCGCAGTTGCAGGATCTTGATGGCCATCGGAGTGGCGACCGGCTCAGGGGTAGCCGTGGTCACGCGCGGTAAGGTCAGCTCCACATTCGAATCTTCATAGCGGCCGGGCGTGCTTTCTTCGAAGGGTGAGCGAAGGGGGGAATCGGCCTCATCCTCTTGCCTCTCGACGGGAGAGATTGCCGGGAATTGCGCCTGCAGAAATTCGAACAGCGATCCGACTTTCTCGGTCAGCGCGTAGGGGTCTCCCGCACTCAAACTGACTGCGTAGGGGCTGGGCTCCAGACTGATTTCTTGCTCAACTGCTACATCCACGCTGTTGGGGTTGCTGTTGAGCGTAGGGCTGGCGTTGATGCTGAACGCGACTTCGGTAGGTTGATCCTTGGTCGGGCCGACGGGGATCGAGGGGTCCATCGCCACCTGACCCATTTTGCTCAGGGCAGTGCAGCCTGAGAGCCCGATCAGCGTCGCCAGAACGCCGGCCACGAGTGAATGATGCGTCATGGGCGTTCTCCTGCAATCAAACGGTCCAGCGGTTTCTCTTGCGTGGCTTCGGTCACCGCATCCAATGCTGCCAACGGATCTTTGCCTGTAGCCGGGTCGAATACCGAGCAGATCTCAGCGACTTCTGGGGTCGTCGTGGGCTTTACAAGCCAACGCTCTGCGGGTGCATCCAGAATAAGTCGGTCAAGTACTCGCGAATCAGCGTTGAACAACTGCTCCAGCGAACGTGCATCCGTTTGTGAGAGTTGAGCCAACAGTCGGTAAGCGCCAACACGAAGCCGGTCACCCTCAAGCAGACGCCTGACTGCTCGCATGCCCAGGCTGTCCAGGTTGTCGTTCAGGTAAGTGCGCCCGCAGCGGTCGATCACGCAGAAGCTGCCTTCTATCCAGCGGATCTCGCAGTGGATCGGTGCCACGCTCTGCACACGGTCATTGATCCGCCACGTGGCCTGCGCGCTGCCGACGGTGCCCCCTGCGCGATCGAATTCGTGCTGGGCCGTGACGTTGTGCTGTAACTGAGCGAGGTTGGTGATGCTCAAGGTCAATGTACTCATGAGCGCCCCCGGAACCGTACGACGGGGCTGATCTGGCCGTGGCGGTCATCGACGAAGCTGGTCCAGCCCAAGTGGGCGCCTTGGCTCGGGTGCAGGCAGAATGGCGACAGCGCGTTCTGTTGCAGCCGCAATTCCAGGTCGTAGGCCAACCCGTCGCGCAACAGGAAATCGATCAGGGCACGCAGGCGGTTGAAGTTGATGCCACTGGGCAGCAAGTCGCGCAGCTGTGCCTGGTCAAGCTCACTGATCACGATGGTGAATTTGCTGCTGCGCGTGCGCGTGCGGCTGCCGACCATGAAAGAACTGCCCAGCTCACCGTTGTTGCGGCCAAGGCTGACCTGTTGCTGGATTGTCGTAGGCACCGAGCGGGTTTCGAACTCACGAATCTGCACCTGTTTCAGGTCGAAGCAGTGGGCAATGATGCCGGCGACGGTGCCCGGTGCGCGGCTGCGGCTGGCGATCACTCCTGCGAAGCTGAGCAGCCGGCTCCAGGGCAACGCCGTGTCGCCGCGCAGCTGTTTGTCATTCAACCCGAGCAGGGCAAAGATGTACTGGGAGAACCCATCGCTGGCACCCGGCTGGAAACGAATGTAGTAGCGGTACTTGCGCCAGATGCGGTGCAGCAGGCTGAGCAGGTAGTGGTTGAAGAAGTCGAAAAAGGCCGGGCGCACGCCGATGCCCTGTGCATGCTCGTAGGCCACCTGCTCCAGGTAGTAGGACGGCAGCGGCGAGTCAGTGCCATGCAGGCCCATGAATGTGGTGCACACGCGATAGCGGTCTTCGGTTTCGGGCATGCGCTCGGCTTTGTACACGTCGGAAACCGGAAAGGTCAGCCTTGGATCGCAGGCCAGACGCACGCGCAGCCGAGCGGCCCGTTCCGGCCAACGCGGTTCCAGGTCATCCCCGTGCAAGCCGTGCAGGCGCTCCAGCAACTGGTAGAAGTTGTACCGGTGTGCGTCGGCGAGCATCTTGTCGGCTAGATCAGCGGTTGTTTGCCGGTCTGGATGGGCCATGTGTAGCGCTCGTTGTTGGTGGTGTTGATCACTTCCAGTTGATGGAAGGAATTGATGCTGGCGTACAGGGCGAAGAAGTGCGCGAGCACGCAGCCGAACAGATACAGGTCGCCCTCGCAAAGGAATGCGGCCTGATCCAGCTTCAGTCGTGTGCGTAGCCCGCGAATGGGCTGGCCCTTGATCAGCCAATCCAGAGGTTCGGTCTGGATATCCCGGATGCCTTCGAGGCGCTTATGGGTAGTACGGGTCTGCTGCAGGTCGTGCAGCGCCACGAAGTCGTAGGCGCGAATGACCGCTTTGAGCGGCTCGCAAGAAAGCAGCGACAGGTAATTGAGCGACATGTTGGAAATGAGCGCCCACTGCAACTGGCCATCGAGCACTGGCCGACAGGGGCGTGTCGGTGTACAGATGTTGGTGTAGGTGGTCAGCGGAGGAGTGACTTCGGAAATCACATTGATGTCGTCGACGCCCAATGCCAGAGGTAGATCGCGATTGGTGCAGGTCAGGTCGATGGACGCCGTTTCCAGCTCACCGGTGTAGGCGTTGGCGTCGGCACGCACGAAGGCGATGCGGTGCGTGACGCCATCGCCGCGTAAGGAATCTTCGAGGGTGTAGCGGTAGTACAGCGCCGTGCGCCCTTGAGCATGCTCGATCTCATGGGCGAACGACTCGAAGGGGCGGAAGGTGCGCAGGTGTTCGCCGGTGTTGCCGTCTGTGGTCGTGCGGGTGCTGATCACCCGATCAACACTGAAAATTTCATAAGCATGCCGCTCTTTACCTCGGGGCGTGAGGTCAGCAGGGGCGTGCCGGTTGGAGAGGTCGATAGGTTCGGCGCTGTAGCTGAACAGGTTTACAGCCGGCGTGCAGAACAAGCTGAAGTCCACCATGCCGATACCCAACGAATCAGGTAGCTGGCGGGTGAAATGAAGTTCAATGCCCACTTGCTCAGTCGCTTGATCGGGCCAGACCTTCTGCAATCCGGTGATGCTGAAGAAGTGGAAGCGCTTTGGAAAGACGAAGTACTCCTGCAGGATCCGATAACCGTCGAAGACATTCTGCGGGTAAGGCAGCAGCCCTTCGTTTGAGCTGAAGCCTGGGAAGACGATACTGCTGACGGGTAGCCTGCGGGCCTCGCCGTTGATCGTCACAGCGACATGCTTGAGGTATTGAGCGATCCAGAGGTACAGCGTGCGCGCAGTTTCAGTATCACCGCTGAGGTGGAAATCCAGACTGTTGCAGCCGAGGGTGTTCATTGGTCGCTCGACCAGGGGGCGCAGCTCGATGCGTGCCACCGAACTGTCGAGCGTCTGGGTAGCGCTCACCGATTGGATCTCAAACGGATGGATATCCACTGCCGTGCAGGTGCGAAATTCACAAGGCACGCCATCCACAGGTTTGGAGAACAGCTGTGAGCCTTTGGGAATGAGTTGCGATTGGCTGAGCGCTTGCTTGAGTGGCGTGAACTGGATGATCGTGGCACTCGGCAGCGGCCGCAGGTAATTGGGCCACAGCAGCTGCAGCATGGGGTGCGTCAGCTCTGGCAGGTCATCCTCAAGCTTGAGGCGCAGCTTGGCCGTGAGGAAAGCAAAGGCCTCCATCAGGCGTTCGACATCCGGGTCGCTGCCACCCTTGCCCAGCAGTCGGGCAAGTTGTGGGTTGTCTTGGGCGAAGTCGTTTCCCAGCTCATGCAGGTAACGCAGCTCTTCGCTGAATCGATCCTTGAGTGACATTGGTCACCTCACTTGGGTATGGCGGCTATGGCCGTTGACCAGCAGCTCCAGTTGTAGCTGCTCCTTGCGGTTGTTGACCTGCACGTGACAGTCCAGCCTGAGATGCAGCTCCAGCGGGGCGTGGCAATCGGGCATGGCTTTGAGCGAGCGCACGTGCACGCGGGGCTCGAAGCGCTGGATGGTGCGGCGAATATCGGCGCTCACTTGCTTCAGCAGGTCGCCACTGCTCACTTCGTGGCCATTGAAATCACGTAGGCCCAGCTCAGGGCTGCTCTGTGAGCAACCCTGGCGAGCGTTGAGCAGTGTTTCCAAATGGCGCTTGATGGCGGCGAACTTATGGGACGCGCGCTCTTGCCTGGACGCCTCCCGAGCCATGGACTGATCCGCAGTCAAACGGTCGAAAAAGCCGGTCATTGGGTATCGAGCCGGCCGACCAGCGAAATTTCGAAGTTCGCGCCCATGTATTTGAAGTGCGGGCGCACGGCGAGCGAAACCTGGTACCAACCCGGATCGCCGGCAACGTCTGAGACTTCGACCTTCGCGGCTCGCAATGGGCGACGGCTGCGCACATCTGCTGAAGGGTTTTCTTGGTCGGCCACGTACTGCTTGATCCATTTGTTCAGCTCGGACTCGAGGTCTTTGCGCTCTTTCCAGCTGCCGATCTGCTCGCGCTGCAGCACCTTGATGTAATGGGCCAGGCGGTTGACGATGAACAGGTAAGGCAACTGGGTGCCCAGCTTGTAGTTGGTCTGGGCCTGCAGGCCTTCGGGGGTCTTGGGGAAGTTCTTCGGCTTCTGCACCGAATTGGCCGAGAAGAACGCGGCGTTGTCGCTGTCCTTGCGCATGGTCAAGGCGATAAAGCCTTCTTCGGCCAGCTCGAACTCCTTGCGGTCGGAAATCAGCACCTCGGTTGGGATCTTCGCTTGCAACTGCCCCAGCGCCTCGTAGAGGTGCACTGGCAGGTCCTCTACGGCACCACCGGACTGCGGGCCGATGATGTTCGGGCACCAGCGGTAGCGGGCGAAGCTGTCGTTGATGCAGCTGGCCAGCAGGAAGGCGGAATTGCCCCACAGGTAGTTGTCGTGTCGCCCGTCGATGTTTTCGTAGTAGTGAAAACTTTGGACAGGGTTTTCTTGCGGATGATAGGCCGAGCGGAGCATGAAACGCGGCCCGGTCAGCGCGGTGTGGCGGGCATCTTCACTTTCACGGAATGCGCGCCATTTGGCATGTCGTGGCCCCGCGAAGATGTCCTTGATCTCTTTCAGGTTGGGCAGCGCTTCGAAGCTGCTCAAATTGAAGAACTCGGGAGACGGGGCTGCCAGGAAGGGCGCGTGCGACATGGCACCGACAGAGGCCATGTAACTCAGCAGTTTAATATCAGGTGAGGAGGGGCCGAAGTTGTAGTTGCCAACCATGGCCGCCACCGGCTCGCCGCCAAATTGACCGTAACCTGCGGTGTAAACGTGTTTGTACATGCCGCTGCAGGTGATATCGGCAGCGTTCTCGAAATCGTCGAGCAAGTCTTCTTTGCTGACATGCAGGACTTCGAGCTTAATGTTCTCGCGGAAGTCCGTGCGGTCTACCAGGAGTTTGAGGCTGCGCCACGAAGACTCAAGCGCTTGGAAGGCCGGTTGATGGAGGATGGCATCCATCTGGTTACTGAGTGCCCGATCCAGCTCGGCAATCATTTGATCAACACGGTGCTTGTTGATTAATTGATCTGGGTCAGGGGTTTTGAGGATCTCGGTAATAAAGGCCGATACGCCCTGCCTGGCGACTTGATAGCCCTCTTGGGCGGGGACTAACTTGGTCTCGGCCATGATCTGGTCGAGCAGGGTGGCATTACTCAATGTATCGGTAGTGAGTTCAGCCGTTAGGGTCGTGGTGTTGGACTTTGGCATGGGGACGCTCCTTTGTCTCAGTCTTCTTTTGGCGCCTCAAGCACCAGATTCAATTCTTCGGCGAGTTGTTTGCGGGCCTGCTCGTTGCTCAACAGGTGCTGCAATTGCTTGCGGAACGTGGGCACGTTGCCCAGTGGGCCTTTCAGGGCCACCAGTGCTTCGCGCAGCTCCAATAGCTTGCTCAGCTCTGGTACTTGGCGGGCGATGCCGTCTGGTCCGAAGTCGTTGATTGACCTGAACTGCAGGTTGACCGCCAGCTCCGCCTCCGGCGCCGCACTGAGTGTGGAGGGCACGGACATGGCCAAGCGGACATCGACGTCATTCAACACGTTGTTGAAGGTGTGTTTATCGATACGTATGACCGAGCGGTCTTCCAGCGCACGGGTATCATCCAGGCCGAAGTCGCCCATCACCAACATCTTGTGTGGCAGCTCTAATTCGGCCTGTTCATCGCCGGTGGCCGGTACGTACTTGATGTTGATGCGCTCTTTAGGTGCAACCGATCCTGTGGACTTTGCCATTGCAGAATCCCTCCTTGTTTGTAGGAATTTTTCCCGGTAGTTGTTCCAGAGTTCCGAATTAGTTTGTAGGAAACTTCCCTAATGTCTGTCTGCGGAATAAAAAAACTGCGGGGTTGTTTGTTGTTCGCGTAAAAACCATGCGCTTGGAACTGTTTTCCCGTCGAGTGCAAAAATGTAAAAAAATATTTGTTTTTGCCGACTGTTTTTTGTGCGCTAGGCTCTTGCCGTTATCGGGTGTCGAGGTGTCCGTTAGAGCACCTTGGATCTGCTGATTCGATATAGGTCATATGTAATAATGAGGGGGAATTTACTTGCGATGCTTGGCAAAGAATGCATATGGCGTAGGTTTTCTTCTGATACTTGGCGGCATGCCAATACCTGTGTATTCCGATCAGGATTGCTCGCGGATCGTATCTAACGTTGAGCGCTTGGCATGTTTCGATGAATCAGCCGGAACACCTGCGCACCTGGTGGCTGTGCACTGGTCGGCACCGGAGCAGGATTCACCTACGGTGCGTCGTGTGCTGACCCATGAAGCAGGGCGAAATTCCGACGACTTGACGTTTCGTCTCACGCGTGAAGACGAGGGGCTGACAATCTCTGCGCCCGCAGTCGCTTCGGCTGTACCGCATCCCTATCTGGTGATCAGCTGTTTGCAGAACATCTCCCGGCTACAGCTGATCGCCGCACAACCCGTTGATGCCGGCCGGGTGGCGATGCGACTGCTGGGGGAGCGGGGTGCGACTGCCCTAACGCCCTGGCAGGTGACCGAGAACGGTCAGGTGCTCGATGCCGGCAGGGGCTTGCCGGGCATTGAGCAGATCAAGCAGCTGATTGGGGCCCACCGCATTCAGGTGCAGAGCGACAACCCTTCCATTGACGGGCTGGTCTTCGACGCTCAGGGGCTGGACCCGCTTATCGACGAGGCACGCAAGCTATGTCGCTGGTAGCCGAAGTCGACCCGCAGGAAATTGCCCGGTTGCTCGCACCCATCGATGCCCAGGCACCGGCCGGCCTGTTTGATGTGGAGGACGAAACCTACCAGGCCATCGACCAGGAAATGGTCAAGCTGGGAGGGCTGCAGGAGTCCTGTATCGACTGGGCCTATATCGAGGAAGCGTCGCGTCAGTACTTGGGGCAGCAGTGCAAGCACTTGCGCATTGTTGCGCACTTGAGTGCGGCATGGCTTCGCAGTGGTTGTTGGGAGCGGTGGGGTTTGACCTTGACCTTGCTTGCCGGCATGGTCGAGCGCTACTGGGAGGTTGCTCATCCCAAGCCTGGCCCCAAGGGTTTCCTGGGCAAGCGCAAGTTGGTTGGCCTGGTGCTCAACCGCCTTAACGTGGCGCTGCCGCGTTTGGACCGCTTCACCTACAGCCCTGCGCATGCGGTTGTAGCTCAAGAGGCATTGCAGCGACTGCAACAGCAGCAATCCGTTGCCCTGTTGGATGAAGCCATTCTAAGAGATTTGGAGCGCCTGCTACGCAAGCACACGGAGCTGGCGAGCCGGGGTGGGGAGCCTGCTACGAAGGCGCCGACGGCAGCCATCAAGCCTGCCCCCCTGGCCGAGGTCATCGCCACGCCACTGCCCCGCGTGTCGTTGGGCAACGAACGTGAATCACGACGGGCCGTGCTGACCATGGCCGAAATGATCAATCAGCAAGACCCTTACGACCCGACCGGTTATCAGTTACGTCGGTTCGGCTTGTGGGCCCACATCCAGGCAGCACCTCAAACCAAGCAAGGCAACCGCACGGAGCTGATGGCGGTGCCGCTGGATATCGCCGGCGATTATGAAGAGGCCATTGCCGGCACCGCGATCGACGCTGCGTTGCTCCACCGGATCGAAAAGAGCGTGACAGCTTGCCCTTTCTGGATACGCGGCAGTTTCCTCGCGGCCATTGCGGCGACACGGCTGGCTATGGATGAGGTGGCTGAGGCAATCCGCGCGACAACTGCCCGGTTCGTCCAGCGAATGCCTGCGCTGCAGCAATTGTGCTTCAGCGACGGCCGGGCGTTCCTGGACGATCAATGCCTGGCTTGGCTCAAGGCCACAGATGAACAATCCCAAGCCGAACCTGCCCACGAGTTTGTGGGCTTGCGCGAAGAACTCGTCAGTCAATTGGAAACCGGCGGGGTAGAGCCGGTTTTGCTCAGGCTGCAGGCGATGCAGGCCGACCTTCGTGCTCCGCGCGAGCGCTGCCATACCACCATCATTGCGGCCGATCTGCTGGCCGCACGCGGTGTCTCCTGGCTGGCCCAGGACCTGTGTACCAGCGTCGCTCGGACCATGCGACAAACCACCGCCAGTGCCTGGGAACCTGATGTGTTTCAACGACTGCAACAGTATGCCTCCCCCCATGCATTGGCCGATCAAAACAAGGACTAGAACCCTCCATGAATCAACTATGGAAGCTATTGAAACGTTGGGGTTTGCCCCTGTTGACTCGGATCGGCCTAGCCATGCCACTGCTGCTTGGACTGGGGACCGTACTGGTGCTGTTTGCCATCTGGTGGCTCGGGCCCCAGTGGACGTGGCGCGAACAGCATCCGCTGGCCAGCATGGCGCATCGTAGCCTCGCCAGCCTGGTGCTCGTGCTGGTGCCGCTGCTGTGCTGGCTGGTTGTGCTGCGCAGGCGGTACGTTCGCCTGGAGGCAGCGCGCAAGCACGCGGTAGCCGCTGAACTGGACAGCGTACTGCCGTTGGTTCGAGCACAAGAAAAAGCCTTGGACCAAGGGCTCTCGCGATTTGTTGACAGCGCAGGAGGGCGGCGTGCCTTGTACCGGTTGCCCTGGTACTTGGTAATAGGCGACCAGCATGCCGGCAAGTCCAGCTTCATCGACCGTACGGAACAAAGCTTTTCACTGACCCGCATCGATAAGGCGCAGGCGCGGGGCAGGCAGGCGCAGGCGCTGGCCTTTCCCATAGGCTGGTGGGTCAGCAGCGATGCGGTGATCATCGATCCGCCAGGGGCCTTCATCAGGCAGGCGTCGAATGCAGACTCGGCCACTAACGACTCAGGCACACCGCAACTACCACCTGAAACTCCGGCCAGGCTGTGGCAGCATCTGTTGGACTGGCTATTGCGCAACCGCAGCCAGAGAGCCCTCAACGGCGTGTTGCTGGTTGTTGACCTACCTGCGCTGCTGCATGGCACGCCTGAGCAACGCGTTGCACTAGCGCACGTCTTGCGCACCCGTCTGTACGAGATCAGCAGCCAGTTGGGCTCGCGCCTGCCGCTGTATGTGGTACTGACCAAGTTCGATCTATTGGACGGTTTCGACCAGCTCTATGCCGGCCTTTCCGTAGCCATGCGGGAAAAACTGCTCGGCTTCACGTTCAAGCTGGACGCGGTCGGTACGTTCGACGCCTGGCTGGAGGAATATGGTGATCACTACGAGCAGTTGATCAGCCAGCTGTTTGAGCAGGTGGTGGACCGACTCGACACCTTAAGCAGCGCTTCGCAGCGAGCGCGGCTGTTCTCACTACTGGCCCAGTTGATCGGCTTGCGCCCGATACTGCTGGGGTTCTTGAAAGAAGCGTTGGCAAGCGATCGCTACACCACGCCGGCTCTGGTGCGGGGCGTGTACTGGTCCTCGGTCATTCAGCAAGGTGACATGTTCAATGCATTCGTGCGCGAGGCAGCCCAGCCGTACAAGACAGAGCTTCCGTTGCTTGAGGGTAAGGCACAAGGCAAGGCGCTGGCGTACTTCATCCAGCACGCGTTCGGGCGTGTCATCTATAAGGAAGCCGGGCTTGCCGGGGACAACATCAAAGTGGCGCGCAGCAAGCGTCAGTTACTATGGGTCGGTTCCGGGGTAGGCACTCTGGCTTTTTGTGTCGCCATTGCCAGTTGGCAACGCTACTCCGATATCAATGGCGCCAAAGCTGCCAACGTACTCGCTAAAAGTAGGGAGTACAGCCATCACGAAGTGGATCTGCGCCTGGATCCGACCGGGCGTAACCTACTGGAGCCGCTGAACCAGATCCGCGATGCGGTATCAGTATTTGGCGACTATCGTGCGGCATGGCCAGGTGTTTCCGATTTTGGCCTGTATCAGGGCCGTGCTATCGGCCCGCGCGTCGATGAGGCCTACCTGAGCTTACTCTCCAAGCGTTTTTTGCCTGCCTTGGCCAGTGGCGTGATTGATGCCATGGATTCAGCGCCGCCAGGCAGCGAGCAGCAGATGGCTGCCCTCAGGGTTTACCGCATGCTGGAGGACCGCCAGAACCGCCGCCCAGCATGGGTCGAAGAGTGGATGGCCCGTCAATGGCAGCAGAAGTTTCCTGGCCAGGGCCAACTGCAACGCGATCTCATGCGGCACCTGAGATACGCCTTGGCCTATGCCGATGCCGACCTGCCGCAGTACACCCAGCGTATCGCCGTGGTGCAGGAGGCTTTACGCAAAGTCCCGTTAGCCGAGCGGGTTTATGCTGCCCTCAAACAGCAAGCGGGGGAGCAATTGCACACCGGGTTGGACTTGCGTCATCAGGTCGGGCCGGCCTTCGACGTGGTGTATCAGCCGTCCATGGGTGCTAGGAAGGGCGATGATGTCCGGTTGGCAGCGATGCTCACGGCCAAAGGGTTCAAGGAGTACTTCGAGCCGCGCAGTCAGAGCTTCGCTGATATGGCGATGATCGACCAATGGGCGCTGGGCGAGCGTAGCCAGCTCGATTACTCGGACGCCGACCGGGAGGCACTGAGTGAACGCCTGCGCAACTTGTACAGCGCCGATTACATTGACAGTTGGCGCCGTGCCTTGAATGCCTTCTCGGTAGCAGACTTTCGCGACCTGGATCACGGTGTCACGATCCTGCAGCAGTTGAGCGGCCCTGCGGCGCCGTTGCATCGGCTGCTGGATACGGTGAAGGACAATACCTCGCTTTCATCGACTGAAGTTTTCGACGAAAGAGACGAAGCCAAGGCGGTGATGCCCAAAGGCAGCAAGGCAGAGCAACAACCGGCTTGGGCTATCCAGCGTGCCTTTGCAGGGATGAGCGCCATGTTGCAGGCAGCGGGTGAGAAGTCGAGCTATTACGATGAGACGCTTAGCGCCATAGCGGCAGTGCACGACTATGCCAAGTCTGTACAGGGTAGCCCTGATCGAGGCAAGGCCGCGTTGCAGGCAGTGCATCAGCGCTTCGCGATGACAGGGCATGACCCCATCGGCACCTTGCAGCGGGTTTCGTCTGGCTTGCCTGAGCCGATCAATCAGCAGGTCCGAAAAGTGGCTGATCAAACGGCACAGGTGCTGAACGTTGAAGCCTTGCGCGAGCTGGAGCGGCGTTGGGACGCCGAGGTGTACAGCTTCTTCCAGCAGCGCCTTGCTGGGCGCTATCCCTTTGTGGCCAGAGCACCCGACGCGTCCCTGGAAGACTTCGAGGCGTTCTTCGGGCCGAAGGGGCGGTTGCGGCAGTTCAATGATCAGTACTTGAACGTGTTCCTGAAGGACAACCTCGAAGCCCTACAAGCCGGGCAGCAGGGACAGTCGCTGATCCGCAACGATGTGATCGAACAGTTGGAGCTGGCAGACCGCATTCGCGAAACCTTCTTCGATCAGCGCGGCAATCTGAGTGTTCAGTTCAGTATCGAGCCGTTGGGCCTGAGTACTAACCAACGCACCAGCCTGCTGGACCTTGATGGCCAGCTGATTTCCTACACCCATGGCCCGCGCCAGATCACCGGCATCATCTGGCCCAATACGCTTGGGCAACACGTGCGGAGCAACCTGACCCTGCTCAGGCAGAACGGCAACAGCAGCAGCCTGGAGTACCGAGGCCCATGGTCGATGTTCCGTTTGCTCAGCCGCGGTTCGCTCAATGGACGGACGGCTACCAGTGTAGACCTTAGCTTCAGGACCGGGGATGGCGTGATGCGTTACCGGCTAAGCGCTGAGAAGGCCTTTAACCCCATTACCCAAGAACCGTTCAAGGGTTTCCGGTTGCCTCGTGGGTTGCTACAGCAGCCGCTCAAGGCGATGAAGGCCAGGCAGGACGACGGACAAACTATATAAGGAAGGGGTGATGCCAAAGGAAGAGCGAGTTCAGCCCCTGCACCATTGCAGGCAGGCCATCGAGCAGCTGGAGGGGGGCATGCGTACGGTGCATAAGGATATGCCCGGCGATGGGTTGTTTATTCCCCACAAGAATGAATTCGCGGATTTCGGGCTATTGGAGGCGCGAGGTATTCAAGTGGAGGAAATGCTCAGCCGAGAAGCCACCTTGGTCTCGGAAATTGCTTCTATGAGGGCGCAGCTCAAGCTTGCTCGGCAGGATGCTCACGCAGGGCGTAAAAAGCTGGACGTTCCATGGCTCAGGAGACTCAACTACGCCATCATCATGCGCAATAAAAGCGTTAGCCGGCCTTCGAGTGGATCGTGGTTTGGCTCAGTATCAGCAGAAGGAGGAGCGGCGCAGGTTGACGCTGCTGACTCAGCTATCCGAGCAAGCGCTGTTCGTGCGCCATGCTAAGCGCCTCCTTTCAAAGAAGGTCTTGGAAGAGATTCGTGCGGCCGTTCGTAGCGAGGTGTCGGTGGTGGTGCCGCTGGTGCCTGAGCATGCGCTCGATGACTGTACCTAAGCGCCGGGGGCGCCAGATGTTGGTCAGTCCTGGAGAGAGGCAGCCCGTGTCCAAATCTACGAGGAAGGGGGAGCGACGAGACTTGGAGATGCCTGTCAACGGGCGTGATCGGATGTTCGTGAACGCTGATGGAGTACAGTGAAAAATGGTGCTTGCCACGCTCTGGCATGCAGTCCATAAGCTCATCCACTGAAGCGGGGCTAGCCTGAAAAAAAGCTAATAATTTCAGGGGGATAGATGCCTATCAAGTGTCTCGCTTCCCGCTTCAGTTATAGATCCACAGAGTTCCATGGAAGTCTGTAAGTCGACGAAAAAAGGCCCTTAGGGCCTTCTTTCGTTCCAGTGGGAAGCGCGCTGAATCGCCAGCTCCGAGAGTGCCATGGTGACCTCCTGGACCTGTCAGAGACCAAATGCTCGTCTCGTACCCCACCAAGCTCCACCGGAAAAGCGAATTGGGGCATTTCCAATTCTGGCCTCAAATCTGGCCCTAAAAATGCCCGGATAGTACCGGTTTTTTCGCGCCCGAGTCACCGGAAAGGTCTGGCATTTCGGGTACGACTAGGCTGGCAAGCAGAAGCGCATGTCGTTCGGCAGTTAGTTCTCAGCTCGGGCTCCGGGAGGCCCACACCAAGCGGGATGAAGCACGAGCGTTGATAGCCCAAGGCACCCATCCGAGCGAGCAACGCACGTAACAGCGTCTTGCAGTTCGCTTCTCCAGTGATCATGCCTTCGAGGCCGTATTCAATTAGTGGATCGCCTTCCGTCGGTTGTCGCACCTATGCTTGGCCACCTGCCCATTTGGCAGCAGCACTTCACTCAATAGGTGACTGACAGTCACACCGGTATTCGGTCACCACCTTCCGCCCAGCCCCACGTGCGGCTATAAGCCGATCCAGCGGGTTATAACGCAATTCGCACATTCCCTTGCGAATGTCGTTGACGCTGATCAGGCGACAGAGGTTGTCGTAGTGGTGGTGCACCGCGTTGGCAGATGCCGACAAAGCGGTAGGCCAGACATTCGGGGGAGGTAGTCGAAGCTGTGATGTCAGCTGTGCTGAGCGCCATCGAAGCGGCTGGGAGGCTGAGAAGACCCTGCCAGTAGACTGCGGCGAAGGGCGAGAGAACGAAGTGCGACCATGATCACATCCTGCGAACGTGGATGCTGGCGATTGGATCAGGCGAAGATTAAACAATAGGCACGGACAAGCTTTACATTCTTGGCAGGTGTCCCACCGGAATCTCAGTGGAGGTCGCGAACCTGCGCGGGTAGGCTATTATTTTTGCCAGTGTAGAGGGCCAATCATTAGTATTTTTCCATCCAACTTGGGTTTGGACAGGGATGCAAGCATTTCCTACGCTTATTCTCGAATGAGTCAGGATTCTGTATTTTTAAGGTGCTACGCAAACGGAGTGCCACCTCGCCCTGCATATCAGGTGAAGGCACTTTTAATTCCCTGGTATTTTTACCAGTAGACGTACACCGCATTGAACGTTAGCCTGATTTTGGATAAGCCACGACTTCATAGGGGTTATTGACATGTTCTATTCTGAGGTTACCGTAACAAACATTGTGGGTGTGCAGTCCCGCCCGGCCACTCAATTTGTAAATAAAGCAAATGACTACTCATCGTCAGTCTGGATTGAGCGCTCAGAAAGAAGGGTTAATGGAAAAAATCTGGTGAGTGTCCTAAGTCTAGAGATTAAGAAAAATGATATCATAAGAATCATCGCGGACGGGGATGACGAACAACAGGCGGTAGAAGAGCTCGCAAACATGGTAAAGTCTGAATTCGTTGCGTGAGTGCTGGCGCACACTTGAAGGCCATCTCTTTATATCCATCTACACTATCACTCATGTGGCTTGGGTGCTGAGCGCTGTGGTTCGTGTGAAACGGGCCGGCAGGAGTCGAGGAAGAAATGTTGGTCAAAAACACAGGCGCCCACTAGGGCGCTTATTGAGAGTGTGATGAGACTAAGAGCTTTCGGGCATCTTTGAGCAAAAGCGAAAGCTGGTGATCGCCCAATGGCTCAAAGCCGAGTCTAACATTAGAAGCGCACTGGCTCTTATCAATCGGATGAGTCAGTCTGGGTCGAACCCTACCTGATCCGCGGCAAGTAATGTATGACGGATGGCATCTTTCCGAAGACCTATACCAATGCCTCGTCCCTGATCCGTTAGCGACACAGCCAGTCGAGCCAGTATCGCAACTGGAATCGGATAACGCCCCATACCGCACACTTCACGGCGGTTGTACTTATCCATTTGCGCATGATGCCCCTCCTGGCAGGTCCAACTGCAGCGGTTCAATGCCGCGGGCCTGATCAATGTCCTAGGCGATGCGGATAGCAGCATTGGGTTAGCTGATGCCGTATTGCCACATGACGGGCGGCTTTTTCTTATGGTTCCGTAATGGCCAAGGCTAAGCTCTGTACGAAAAGAGATGTCGCAGACGCCGCATGGAGCAAGCCAGTGAGACGATGGCGGCATAGCTTGTCGCCAGTTTGTCGAAGCGTGTCACGATCCTGCGGTTATCTTCCAGCCAGCTAAACATGCGCTTGATGATGTTGCGCCGTCGATTTTTTGGGGGCCCGTTAAACAGTCTGGGTAAGCCAGGCTTGGGCTGGCGCTTAATTGAGTGCAGTGGGATAACGGGCTGTATTCGATATTGATCGCGGTGAAGGCGCAGCGCTTCGGCGTCATAGCACCTGTCCATGCCGATTGATCGCGTCACAACGCTCACCTATGTCGCGCTCTCCGCCGCCTCGACCAAGCGTAATAGCGCCGTCTATCTACGTCAGGTCATGCAGGCATTTACATCCAAGATCTACACCGCCCTGACTGACAACGGTGAGGCTTTCACCGAGCAGCCCAGGTGCCGCAACGGCGCGGCCAATCGGTCTGGTGGATCCATTCTCAATCGCGTCTGCCACGAGCGCGTCATCAAACATCGACTGACCAAGACCTAAACCAAGCGATCAACGATACCACGATCCCGACTACGCTGGGATGGAGGCGCACATACTGTGCCTTCGTGACGGCTTACAATTTAGCCAGACACCTCACGGCCTAACGATGGCACGCCCTTTAACATTAATCTGCACCCTTGCACTCCGGAGCCGTACAGCCGGTGATGTTATGTAGGGAGTTCTGTGGATTGTCTCAGGGTATTAATTGTTTGGACTACAGCCTTAGATGTGCCTATCAATTCTGCTAGGTGAGTAGTCTCTTGAATTTTGATTTACTGCAAGAGGAGATTGTTGAACCGATCAGGGTGAGTTATGAACGAGTGGATGTTGGCTGCTTCTCTTGTGATTTTGATGGCGCATTCTGTTAAAAGTATTGTGCTTCTGATGTGGGCCGGCACTGGGCAGGCTGAAGACATTGATATGAGCCCGTCGCCCCTCGTGAGTGTTCTGATACCTTGCTTCAATGAGGAGCGGGTTCTGGAAGCAACGGTCGCTGCGATTTTTGACTCCCGTGGCGTTAAGTTTCATTCGGTAATCTGCGTCGATGACGGATCGACCGACAGAACGCTAAATCTCGCTCGAACATTAAAAAATAAGTATGGCGACGCGTTCAAGGTTCTTTCTCAAAGCAATGCAGGAAAAGCAATGGCGCTTAATCGAGGTTTGAGGGAAGTTCATACAGCCAGCTTCGTCTGCATTGATGCTGATACGCTCGTTTTTCCTGATACGCTGAAGCTCTTGGTGAATTCTCTTTCTGTGCAAAATATTGCAGCGGTTTCAGGGAATATGATTGCTGGAGGAGGAGGGTTCAGTGATGCGCTCATTTGCCGAGGTCAGCGCATTGAATATCAAATTGCAAATGAGATTGAACGGCGTGCGTTTTCCAGGTTTTACAGTGTGCCCGTTGTACCTGGTGCAATATCGGCGTTTTTAACTGATCGGGTAAGGGCAGTAGGAGGTTTCAGTAAGCAAACATTGGCTGAAGATACAGAGCTTACGATGTGCCTTCTTTCGCAAGCCTACGGAACGCTCTATCAGCCAGCGGCGTTAGCAGTGACGGAGATTCCTACGGCATGGTCCCAGCTATATGCGCAGCGGTTGCGATGGAGTACTGGAAAGCTGCAAGTGGTCGCTTTGCTTTCTCGACAATTCTGGCGAAAAGGGGGGTGGGCATTCAAGATATGGCTTTATGTATTAATCAGCCACTGCATCGCTCCGCTGCTGATCATTCCGACTTTTGCGGTGGCTTTATCTTGCCTTGTTATCGAAGTGTGCCGTGCTGGTGTGTTCAATTGGCTGTTCCTGCTATCGCTTTTTGTGTTTGGCTGCTGCTGGTCAGTTTGGCGGGGATGCAGAAGATACGCTGCACGGGTAGGGGATAGTCAATGTGCCGAATCATGGTGCGGGCATCTTAACGGTGGAGTCGTGCATACGCTGATATCGATGCTTGGGTGCATCGCCACATGGAACGGACTGTTACGGTTTCTATTCGGTAAGACGACGGGTTGGGGCAAGTTGAACCGACGGGGTGATGTGCAGTTGTCGAATGTCAGGCGAGAGTAGGTCGTGCAAAGCGCGTTTGTGCTCGATTGCGGCCGCTTCCGCAGAGGCCCCGTCATTCCGATGCGCTCGATGAAGCGCAAGCCTAAGCCAGGCTGCCTAGGTTGTTCGGCCGTCTTAAAGACAATCGCCCCCGCGTGACGCGTTTCGACAAGCGCGCAAGAAATTGATGCCAGCGATGGTCTCGCTGGCTTGCTCCATGCGGTGTCGACATCGCCCTATTTCGTGCAGTACCTAGGTCTCCCCCTCTATCGTTTCCAGACAGTTCCGGGTTTCTTGACAGGCCGCCGACGAAGCATTCAATTTGACTATGAGGCCAAGCGCAGAGTCGGCTAGCCTAATGTCCGCTTTTTACAGTTAGTCAATAAGCCAACCGGGATACCCCTCGACCAACGTCCCACCGTGACTGGTAGTGTCGCCCGCTCTGGCAGCAGGTTGGCCTTCGATGAGCGTGCAGTTTGCGCCGGTCTCGATAATGGCCCCGCAACTGATGCGGTCGCCCACCCGCGCAACGGCCTTGCCATTCACGAATGTCGCGCTTGCACCAGTTTCTACCGTGCCGGCTCCATGCAGTGGGCAGTCATGGGCATGGCCGATAAGGACGATGGATCTCAATTGGGTCTCCTTTTATCTGGCTGTGGAGGGGCTTGCTCGAACGCCTCCGGCGGTGGCGGCGCAGCCCGGACGTTGAACAACCAGCAGACGCCACACCAGCAGAGAGCGACCGTGAGGTTGTAGGGGAACAGCACGGCCCAGAACGGCAGCTGCCAGTTTTTCTTGCCTTGTAGTTCCCCGGGCTCCCCAGTTCGCCAAGGCGCGTAATGACGCCAGGCCTCTGCCGGGGTCAGGCAGATAGCATGCAGTGGTCGGTGCCACCAGTTCGCCTCGCCGGGTGGCGGTAGTTTGTCTGGGCCGTAGTCCATGAAGTGGCGCAGGTATTCCCACACTTCTGCGACGTGCTTGATGTCTGGGTCGGTTGGTTCATTGCTGTCGACCCACAGGCAATCTTTCTGATGGAGGCTGCCGTCTGCGCGGCGGGGGGCGAAGGCAAGTGCGTAGCTGGTGCTGAAAGACGAGCCGCCAAATTCGGTGCGTTGGAAAACGCCCCCGCCCGTGTTGTGCCAGTCAAAAACTAAAGTCTTGCTCAAGCGTTTGTAATATATTTTTTTTGTGGAGCGATTAAAGTAAATACTTGATAAGCCTTTGATAAACCATACTCTATAGCAAAGAAATGGGAGGAAAATGAAGGGAATAAGCGCTATCCCGAAAACTAATAAGGGTTCAGATCTGAAGTCACTCCAGCTTAAAGCGGAGAATAGAGGTGGGTAAAAGCCGGTCGTTACCATAATTGTCATTGCGCAATAAAGTTTTCCCATGAAGACAGAGTCCGTCACCCATGGGTTGCGTAGCGACAATACACGCTCAGACTTACTTAAAAGTTGTCCGTTTATAGCTGATTGATAGCCGGATTTTGAGTTGGGTTGAAATATCCACAAGGTTGCCATGGTCAGGGCTCGAGATAGAAGGTTGAGTTGAGTTCAATATCTTTCATCAATTCTCCATTGACGCGATAGGCTAGACGAAGTGAAATGCGTTTCTGATTTGCTGCCGAATGTTTGAAATTCAGTATCAAGCCGCTTTTGACTAGGTAAACAACTGGATTTATTGCAGGCACCTCTACTCCTAAATCATTGCGGGTGGAGCTCAAGGTCGCCGACCATTCGCTGCTTCCTACTAAAAAGCCCGGTAAATAAATTGTGAATTCTGCTATCCTTCCAATTAGGCTTGCGTTGGTATTGGTGGTAATTGGATTTACAGTTACTGATTGAAGGTTGTTGTGCCATTTAGTGTCAAGGTTGGCTATGCCGAGTTTCAAGGCTTGTTCATTTGATATAGCTTTAGGTGCGTAATGTTCATTGTGCCACGCCGCAATTTCCGCCAATAACGTCGTGAAGTTAGGAAGTTTTTTTTCGTTATCCAAGACTATATCAGGCCGAATTTCTCCATCATTGATTCGGTTGCCAAAGATGCTGCGGGCTGCCCATAGCTCAATCGGGCTATGGAGCTGCGCATATGCTTTTGAATGTAGATAGACGCCTCCAGCAATGATGGCTATACCCGCAAGCACAAGTGCAGCTGCGCCCCACCCAGCGAAAGGTATCAGAGACGTAGCTCCCGCAACCGCAAGTCCAGCCTCTAAAACTATAATGGATCCGATTGCCGTATTGGTCGCTGCAGCAGCTGTATATCCGGCTGCCGTTAAGCTGCCATTTGAAATTTGGCGCGCTATCTTGAGACTGTCTGAGACTATCCCCGAGACTATTGCAGGATAACCAACTAATCGCGCGAAAAGATTACTGCCCAAGAATTTTATCAAGCTGTTCCCAAAAGCCATCCCAGGCACCGTCGGCATCAATCTCAGCATCACCGCCTTCTGCATCGCCCGAGCGCTGACCACCGTCGCTGCAGCCGCCCCCATCACTCCAAATATCGACGACGCAAACCCCAGCGCGTCTTCCGGCGCAGCATTCTTCTGCAAGCTGCTATAAGCGGCTTTCAGTGAAATCACGTTGAACCACAACATCCCCGCGTTCAACACGCCGCCACTGCCCGACGTGAGCAAGCCAATAATGTTGGGTTTTAGATGCGCCCTGGTGGTCAACTCGATCGCTATCGTGCGGCTGCCTGAGATGCGCAGTTGCTTGATCTCCTCAACTTGAGCCATGCCTTTGTTCAAGTACTGTTCAACGGCTTTGCTGAACGGGTTATCACGAATGATCTTATCGGTGATCTGATATCGCGCCGCCAGCAACCCCAGTGCCTTCTCGGCATTGGCCTCACGCGCCGCTGCCAGCACTTGCTGACGCAAGCCCTTGCTGGCGTCCCAGCGCGTATTGCCACGCAGGCGCTTGAGCACCACGGTTGTGACAGTTTGTGCGGTGAGTTCGGTGATGCCGGCGCTCGCCGGGAAGCGGCCGGCCAGGCCTTCGATCACGTTGTCGGCGGCGCCCAACAGGCTGCCGACCGCATCGGCTTTGTCCTTGAACGGGTTAAATGGGGTGACGGCGGTGTACAGTGGGCTATCGTGCCTATCGAGCCACTGCTCCAGGCGCCTGAACCGCGGGTCTTGGTCCTCGGTACCGGGTGTGGGTTGGCCCATGGGGTGAATCAACAGCGCCAGGACGATTTCCAGTCCACGGGCGGACGTCAGATCGTCCCGGTCGTAGCAGGCCAAAGCGGCAGCCAGGCTGTAAGGGTCATCGAGATGCCCTGGCTCAGCAGTGGCCAGCCAGGCGTCGTGATCGTGGCTGGCTTGCAGGGCAAGGTCACGCAGGTGTGCCATGCGCTGCTCCAGCGCATCACGCTCATCGAGGAATTGCAGGTATTTTCGGGTATCGATGCGCAGGCCCAGACGTGCCCCATTTTCGGAGTAGCGTTCGTGGGTGAGGGCCAGGTAGCGTACAACTGCGGGGGAATGGGCTGGATTGTCGCGGGTCGGTCTCAACCGGGTACCGGCCAGCTCCGGGGAAGGCGCACCCACCGGATAAAGGCTCTCCAGCGTCTTGTTCAGCAACATGGCCACCAGGTTGCGGTGGTGAAAGTCGCGGCTCCTTGGGCTCACGTGCTCCACGTCCAGCTTGAAGCAGGACGGCAACTGCTGTTGTTCGGGGCTCTGCGCGGGCTTTGTGTGTTCCAGTTGCTCGGTGGGCATCAGATCGCGCAGTTGATGCTGGTAGGCCGAGACCGACAGGCCCAGATCCAAGGCCACGCCCTCGGCGTCAGCGAGCGCTACCACTACCGGTACTTTCGGCTGCGACCACGGGTAGTGCCGAGCCACTGCGCTGAGCCTCCCGACCGGCAAGGTCGCGGTGACGGGGTGGCTGCTCCAGGTCAGGGGCATGCGCCGGTTGGCGGGCTTGAAATCTTCGACCCAGTGCTGCAAGGCGCTGACGGGCAGGATGTGCGGCTGGGAGGAGGGGGCCTGATTGCCCGCCACCAGTTCGGCCATGTCCAGCAGGCGCATGTGCCGTTTGCGCAGGGCAGGCGAAGCGCACATACGCGCGGTGGTGGCGTTGGTCCACAAGTGGGGGCTGTAACCGATCCAGACTTCCTTGGCTGATTCCTGGCAGGTATCTGCCCATACCCAAGCCATGGTCTGGCCGGAGAGATAACGATCGCGTCGGTGGTAATTGTCCAGCCCCCGATGGCGCAACTCTCTGTAGTTGCCCTCTCCATCGTATTCATGGATGACCAGCATTTCGCCCAAGGGGCCTTTCATGAACACATAGACGTAACCCGGGCGCAGGGCTCGAAGCGTGTAGGCACAATGCCGTAGCGGGGGCAGGCGCTGCTCCAGCGTGAAACCTGCGTCGTGATAGAGGCAAGGGGGCGTACCGGCAGGGCGGGGAACGACCGCGTAACGTACCGGCACAATGGGCACCCGCGCGCGGCAGGCGGGGCCGGCAGTGGGACTGCTGACCGAGGCATCAGTCATGGCGTGTTTCCTTGCTGTCGATCAGCGCTTGAAGTTGCCGAAGTCGTGCTTGAGGTGACTCTTCGAGGTTGGTGTAGATATCCCCGGCCTGGCCGCTGCTGATGATGGACATGTGCTTGGCTGTCATGCGAATGAATTGGCCGGCAACGTCCTCATCACGGAAATTGAGCGCCTTGAGTTGCGGCAGAAGGGTTTCTATCCAGCGATGGATTTCGGCCAATGTGCGGTTGGTGTAGGCCGGCGTGGCCAGTACCTCGTGAGCCAGTGAAAGGACAAAGTGTTCGTGCAGGCCGGCCTGCAGTCGCTCCAGTTCATCTGGGCCGAGGGTCAATGCGGGCGCAGTGAGAAAACGCGCAGCTGTTGGACGGCGCTCGAGCACCTGCCATTGATGGGCTGGACCCCAGTTGGTTCGCCATGCCAGCCTGGAAATGGGCCCCAGCCATTGCTCGCGGTTGCGTTCGCTCAGCGCATTCAGCCACGCCGAGAGCTGATCCGGTCTGAACTCGAAGATGGCGGTACCCTGATCGGCAAGCGTCACGTGCACCAGGCTGGTGAGGTGGGCATTGAGTACATCAAGGTCGACGTCAGCGTCCAACGCGATGGCGCCATCAATGGGCATCCAGGTCTCGATGGCATGAGTACGCAGCGCTTCTGCTTCTGAGGTATCTAGCAGCAGTGGGCCAAAGTCATACCGCTCATCCAGCGCGCTGCGCTTCCAGAGCCAGGCGTGTGGGGCAACGTGGCTGATGTCTTTGATCAGGTCGATTATCGACGGGGCATAAGCGGGCACCCATCCGCCGTCACGGGGCACCGGTCGATACGCCCAGCCCTCGAGCGTATTGGTCATGAGCAGTAAGAACCGGCAGTCGTAGGCGACATTGCCGTTATCGTGATCTTGCACGGGCACGGTGCTCACTGGCCCGGCCTCTTGAGGCAGCGGCAGTCGGGCAGGGGGCATGTGCCGTCTGCGAGGCGCCCACACAGGCGCTCGAGCGGTTTGCCGCTGACAAAGCCGCTGGCGATGGAGAAGGGATTGGAGTTGCCATCCGGTGATTGGATGAGTTGGCCATTGATGTGGATGGTTGAGCCGTCCAGGGTGATGCCCTGTTCGTCGATTCTGATGGAGCCGCCAGGTCCCCGGATGAGCACCGTCTCCGATGAGCGCAGATCGTAGAGACGCGTGCGTCTACGGATTTCAACACCAGCCTCCAGCTCGGCATGCCCTTGAACGTGCGCTTCCAGATTGCCGCCGATGCGAGTGTGATGATTGGCAGTGATGTGTTGGTGGCAATGATTGCCGATGGTTTCAACACGGTCCTTGGCAACGGTGATCGACTGGTTACGGCCGATTTTCAGAAAGGCGTCATTGCCAATCGTCGCGCGTTCGTCATGGCCGATCGTCTTTTCGCGAAGGTTGCCGATCAGGATGGATTCGTCGTGCTCAACCTGCTCCTTACGGTCGTTGCCAATTGTCGTCGTCTCATCGTGCTTGACCACATTGTTCTGATCCCTTTCGGCATGGATGAACACCTCCTGGCGTCCCAGTTCGTCCTCGAAGCGCAGCTCATTGAAGCCGTCACCCTTGTGGGTCTGGCTCTTGATGGTCATGCGGGTCTTGTGCTCAGGCAGGTCGTAGGGCGGCAGCTGATTGCCACAGTACGTGCGCCCGGTGATCATCGGCTGGTCAGGATCACCGTTGACGTACTGGATGATCACGTCCTGGCCGATTCGCGGAATGGCCATCGAGCCCCAGCTGCCACCGGCCCAGCCTTGTGACACCCGCACCCAGCAGGAGCTGAATTCGTTGTTCTCGCTCTCGCGATCCCAGGGAAAGCTGACCTTGACCCGCCCCCACTCATCGCAATAGATCTCTTCGCCCTTCGGCCCGACCACGGTAGCCATGTGCGGGCCGTCAATGCGCGGTTTTGCCAGAGGCGAGGGTCGCCATTCGATCCTGCCGGGGACCAGGACGGCGCTCAGCGCGTACCGCGTGCTCTGCTCGGCATTGGTCGCCTCTTCCTGCAGGCTGGTGAGCTGGCTGCCCTGGTGAGTGACCGTGTTCACCCGCCAGTGCGCATTGAGGTCGCGTCTGGGGTGACCGGTCAGCGTGAAGCTCAGGCCCGGTTGCAGGCGCACATCATCACCTTGCACGTGCGCCAGCCGCACATCGTGACGCAACGCCATGACCCGGTTTTCCGTGAACGGTTTACCTACGGCATCGCGCTTGTAGCGCCCTGGATAGTCGAAATACTCGTAGTCCCTGGATTGGTGCTCCAGGAACGGGCCCGTGGCCCTGTGTTCCTGGCGGTAGGCCGGGTTGGTGAAGGTGTAGTCACGCTGAACCTGGCTTGCCGTGCGCACCTGTTCGCTGTAGTTCAAGCGGCGCAAGCAAAAAACCGGTTGGTCCCCACCGCTGTTGGCGTGGTACAGGATGGTATGGGCGCCCAAGGGCTGATCGTCCCCGTGAAAGCCTTCGTCTTCCTCGTCGGCAGTGACGGCGCCATGGCTGATCAACCCCAGTGACAGCAGCCGATCGGTGATGATCAGCGTGTGCTGTTTTTCACTGTGGGCGAAGCGATAGACGAAGCCTTCTTCGGCTAAAAGGCGTGCGATGAACGCCAGGTCCGTCTCGCCGGCCTGGACGCAGAACTCGCGGACCTGATGGTCCAGGCTGGCGTGGATTTCGTACGGGTCGATGCCCTGGCGCTTGAGCATCAGCGCCAGTATTTGCGGCACGTTCTTGTGTTGGAAGATACGCCAGTTCGAGCGCAGGCCGGCGCGGGCCAGGCGTGGCTCGACCAGCGCATGATAGTAGGTGCGGTGGAAGCCGCTTTCAGCCTGGGTGAAACGGCTGACCAACCCGTGCACGTAGCGCACGGGACGCGCGCCGTTCCAGAGGGTGAACAGCACCGGCTTGTCGAGCAAATGGCCGAAGTCGACGTCGTGTTCGTAGCTGATCAGCTGCAGTTCGAGGGTGAATGGCTGACTGATGCCTTCCTTGAGTGTGAACGACACCACTTCGAATTCTGCATCGCCAACCAGGGGTTGGAAGCTGTAACGCAGGTCAGATTGGCGAGGCATAAGCGATCCTTGTCCGCCTTCCTTGATTTGAACGGACCGCCAACACAAGGTCGCCGGCCAGCGTATTCATTTGAAGCCTGGACAGTGTTCCAGATGCCAAATTTTATATTCACAAGGGCTGTTATCGCCTCGCAGGAAGTTCCTGATTCTCCGTAGGAATTTTCGTTGCAGACCGGCCCTCATGCTCGATGCTGCGGCTTACTTCGATTACCTGAGCGCCAACAAGCGCCTCGAGGTACCTGTCAAAATTGCCAGTGTCACCCAGGCTGTTCTCAACGTACGTTACCTTCTTTACGCAATGGCCTCGCCAAGGAAGGTTCGAATGAAAAGATCAATCATGGTGTTCATGTTTGCTGGAGCGACAGCCTGTTGGCCCAGCCTCCACGCAGCGCCTATCAACGCACCTGCGCAATCTGTGCAAACGCATCTGGCGGCGTGTCATGAAAAAGGCAGTACGGTGAATTGCGAGGTCTCAGGCGTCGCCCGAGTGGGCGAGCGCGTGGTGCTGGCAAACGACAAGCAGATGCCCAACCCTGGCGACCCTGCCATTTTCACAATCGGGCTGGACGCTCAAAACCGGCTGGCTGGACCGCCGAGTTACCTGGATAGCCAAACACTCAAGCAAGCCGACAAGTATGAAGGGCTCACGACCACGCTGGACGGTAAGTACGTTATTGCCATCACGGCCTTCAACAAGGAGGGGACGGCAGGAAACCCCGGGGCAGATGCACTCAACACACTGTTGTATTGGCCTGCAGACGCGCCTGCCGAGGCGAAAATCGTCAATGAGTCAACACGAGGAAATGTTGCCAGTTCGCGAGATTTGCGTGAGCGCATCAGTAAAGCCGTAGGGTCGCCTTACTACCAGATCGAAGCCCTGACTACGGCACCAGACGATCGCCTGCTGATAGGCGTGCGCAAGTATGGCGAGAACAGCAAGGCCGCTGTTTTCTCGTTCTTGTTATTGTCCGTACCCTTTCGAATTGACCAGCAACAGGCCGTCATGGGGGACGAACTTGAAGTGGTTTGGCGTATCCCGGCAGCTGAGTTGGCAAAAAAGCTGGGCCCAGCCCATTCACCCCGTCCGGAACTGGGGCTCTCCGGCATTGAGTTCGATCGCTACAACAAAGACCGTTTCTACGCCGTGACCAGTTTTGAAAAAAGTGACGAGCTCGGCGGTTATCTCTGGGTGCTGCCTTATGAGGGTAAGCAGATAGGTCAGCCCCAATCCGTGAAACAGAAGGACGGCTCTGCAGTTGCGTTCAATCACAAGCCAGAAGGCGTCGAGGTGCTCGACCGCGATCATGTGCTGGTCGTGCATGATGACGATCGTGTCAGGGTCAAGGACCCGAACGTTAGCAGGCAGCGCGAGGCTCACGAATTTTTCTATAACATTGTGGACTTCAGTACGCCTTGATGGGGCTGGTGCGCATGGGGAAGAACGGAGCCTGATAGTTTTGCCAGTAGACCTCGTGTCGCCATTCCCGTCTGATGAGGTGCCGTCACACCGACGGCGCTTACATTCAAGGGAATGAACTCATGCGCCTACTGAAAGCAAGCCTGCTTCTTTTTCCGCTCGCCTGGATCAACGCCGCCATGGCGCTGGATCCGAACGAGCAAGCCTACGCCGATGCACCTCCTACACGCTTTCTGGTGTATTCCGTGACCTGGCAACCGACATTCTGCAAGATGAAACCAACGACCGCTGGCTGCGAGCAACCCCCTCAGCGCTTTTTAACCCACGGGGTCTGGCCCTACAGCGAGAGTATTGGTAAATACACCAACCGCCATCCTCAGTTCTGCACTCGGTCGCCGGCCTGCGCAGAAGGTGAGGCATGCGCGATGAGTGAAGACGCCATGGATAAGGTGCTTGACAATGCCGACTTGCGGGCGTTGGTGCCTAGCGATCCAGCCGGGATGTTCGCGCACGAATGGAAAAAGCACGGCACGTGTTCAGGTCAGACGATGCAGCAATACTTCGAGAACTTTGTAACGCTTCGCAAGGTGGTCACCTTCGAGGACGAGGCCGCGTTCAAACAGATGATCGGCAACGCAACGATGTTCTCTGAGATTCGTAAGACCTTCCCTGCAAACACTGCATTCCGCTGTTACAAGGACGTCACTGGAGATCAGTACTTGCATGAGGTTTTTTACTTGATTGATAGCCAGGGCGAGCCTTATCTCAATGAACGCAATTTGCAGATTGGCGTCCAGTGTGCTGAGCAGCATACATGGATCCCGCGTGGCCGGGCCTGATAAAGCTGAACGATACCGGTTGGATGAATAGGTGAGCAGAGGCATGTTCAAACCCCAGCACAGCTGTCAGTTTTGCCAGTTGTGCAGGGCGCTTTTCCCTCTGGCACTGCAGCCGTGTGTGAAAGAACTGAACCGAATGCTAATCATGGGCGCGCCTGCCGCAGGTCCAGTTCTTTCGCACCACTATTTCTGGGTAGGCAGACCAATCCAGCCCTGACCCCCAGCGTGGGTACGAGCCGCCTATCACGTCAATGCTGAGAAACCAGGGCAGTCACCTGGCTTACGGCCTGACGGACGTCGTCGAGCACAGCGACATCATGGGCGGGTCGTCAGGCGTAGATGCCATTGCAGCACTGAGGGGCTGAGTGGTCATCATGCGCATGGCGCCTTGCTGCTCAGACTCGACGTGCGGCGTATGTTCCACAGGTTGTACCACCAGTGACGTCACGCTGGCCTGCTCGCGATGGTGCTGCAGTATTTTGTCGACCATATCCTGTGTGGTCGGCGTCTGAGCACGGTCAATTACAGACAGCACGCCGCCAGAACGAAGAATGCGATCGGCGATCTCGTAAACCCTGTTCTGCACGAAGATTCGATGTTCATAGGCTGTCGGCATCAGTGCTAGATCGACCGCGGCGTTATGTCCACGTGCATCATGGGTACCCAGCAACCAGCACGCGATGGCGTCGAACGTGGGCTGACGTTCGAGCCATGCTTCGAGGGCGGGGTCATTCAAGGCATCGCCCTCGATGAGCACGCAGTCCGCTTCGGGTGCTTCTGCGATTTCGCTGTAGATCAGCCGGTAGGCGTTCTCATCGAGGCTAACCGGCGTTTCCCTGGAAATGACCTCGACGCAGAAGCCCGCGTCGGCGAGCCGCTTGCGCGTCGCCGCAATGCACTGGGGGTTCTCTTCCACGCACACGACGGTGTGCCCCTGTTGCAACAGCGCCAGCGTGGAATAGCCGACGCCACACCCGATCTCCAGCGTGCGTGGGAAGCCCTTCACGCGTTCGGCCATCCAGGTGTAGTGACCCTGCGCCAAGTGACCTTCGGAGTTGATGCCCCAGCTCTTGATGTATGCTTTGCGAAAGCTGTTCAGCTGGTAGATGGCTTGCGGCTGCGGGCCACTGCCGCCGCCGCCGCCGCCGCTAGCAGACCGTCTCTTGGCTTTCTTGAGGTCACGTCGTCTTTTGCTGTTGATGCTCATGGCTGCTCTCCCTGAGGGCCTGTGTGTGCATCAGGATTTTACTTGGGACGATCGTACTTGGCTGTAAACGAGGTGTTTGCACAGCTGACAAGGGTTCCGACGTGTACGAATGACCCTCAAGGCACCGCCGAAAAAACCGACCCCGTGATGCGCTCACTCAGCAATTCCAACGCACGGATACCTGCCAGTGAATTGCCAGAAGCGTTGAGCGCTGGCGACCAGACGCAGATGCTGTACCGCCCGGGGACCACTGCCACGATGCCACCGCCCACGCCACTCTTGCCCGGCAGGCCCACGCGATAGGCGAAATTGCCGGCTTCGTCGTACAGGCCGCTGGTGGCCATGATCGCGTTCACCTGCTGGGCCTGACGTGCGCTGAGCACGTGTTCACCGCTGTGGGGGCAATAGCCGCTGTTGGCCAGAAACGCAAAGCCCCGGGCCACGTCGACGCAGTTCATCGACAGCGCGCAGTGATGGAAGTAGCTGCTCAGCACGGCGTCCACGTCGTTATGAAAGTTACCAAACGCAGTCATCAGCCAGGCCATCGCGGCATTGCGCGCGCGGTGCTGGTATTCGGACTCGGCCACCACCGTGTCGCTGACGATGCGCGGGTTGCCAGCCAGGCGGCGAACGAAGTCGCGCATCGACAGGGCAGGGGTGGCGAAGCGTGACTGGTTGATGTCGCAGATGACCAGTGCGCCGGCATTGATGAACGGGTTGCGCGGACGACCCTTTTCCACCTCCAGCTGCACCAGCGAGTTGAAGGCCTGGCCCGAGGGCTCGTAGCCCAAGCGCGACCAGATGTCTTCGCCGCTATGGTTGATCGCCTGGACCAGGCTGAACACCTTGGAAATGCTCTGAATAGAGAAGGGCGTGTAGGCATCGCCTGCGCAGTGCAACTGGCCATCAAGGCCCTGCACTGCGATGCCAAGCTGGTTAGGGTCGACCTGGGCCAGGGCAGGGATGTATTGCGCGACCTGACCCTGGCTTAGCAGTGGGCGCACCTGGTCGAGAATCTCTTGCAGCATGTCTTGCATCGCGACGGCCTTGGGAAGGAGGAAGGATGGGTCTCAGACGCTGCGGCACGCCGTCAGGGCACGCCTTCTACCCACATGCCCTGGCCGAGCGTCGAAGCTTAGTGAGCCGAGTGCGGCAGTGGGGTCAGGCCGCTTTTCTCGATAGCGGCGTCCGCCTGGGCAGAGGCCATGTAATCAAGCAGCGCCTGGGCCGCCGCCCGGTGCTGGCTGTTGGCAACCACCGCACCCGAATACATCGTCATCTTTTGCCCCTCGGCCGGGATCAGCCCCACGATGTCGATGCCGGGCACCGGCTTGAGCTCGCTCAGCTGCTGGAACCCGATGGCTGCCTCACCGCGTGCGACCACCTTGCCGACGGGTTCGGCAGGGATCATATGGGCTTTGTGGGCGAAGCCTTCGCCCAGGTTCATGCTCGGGAACAGGGTCTTTGACAGGTAGACCCCGCTGGCGCTGTCGGAGTAGGCGACCGAAGGGCTATCCAGCAGCACCTGACGCAACTCGCCCATCGTGCCGATAGCCGGCTTGGGCTCGCCTTTGCGCACGGCCATGGCGATGAACGACTTGCCCAGGTCGATGCGGCTTGCCTGGTCGGCCTTGCCGTCGGCAACCAGCTTGTCCAACGCCGAGCCCACCATCAGCACCACATCGGCCGGCTCGCCACGTTTCAGCCGGTTCGGGATGGCTTGCGGGGTCTGGCCCATCGATGGCGCGGCAAGCACGTTCAGCTTTACCCCGTAGGTGTGTTCATAGGCAGGTGCAACGCCGCGGATGGCACCCATGATGCCGCCGGAGCTGAGCACGGTCAGCGTGGTGGCCTGGTCATGGGTGGGTTCTGCGGCAGAGCAGGCAAAGGTGGCGACCAGCAGTGCCGTGCAGGACAGCGTTTTCAGCATGGGATACTCCAGATAAAACGGGCAGCTTATTGGCAGCCTGGCCCGGCGCTAAATTAAGCGGCGTTAAGAATGTTTCATGCTCACCGGTTCGGCCATTTCTCCAGCAGGATCGACACGAACTTCTCTGCCGCCGGCGACAGCGAGGCGCCGCGGCGGTAGACCAGACCCAAGGTGCGGGTCACCTCCGGCTCGATCAACGGCACGCTTACCAGGGTCGGGTGGTCTGCACTGGGCATGGCCAGGCTAGGCATGGCCGAGACGCCAAGGCCGGCCTCGACCATGCCCAACGACGTGGACAGGTGCTGCACTTCGTAGAACCATTTCGGCCGCAGGTTCAGCCCGGCCAGGGCGTGGTCGAGCAGCATGCGGTTGCCGCTCAATCGACCCACGCCGATCAAACGGTAGTCGGCAAGCTCGGTCCAGGTCACCGCATCGCGGTTCGCTAGAGGGTGATCGCGCCGGCAGGCCAGCACGAAGTGCTCCTGCACCAACGACACGAACTCGATGTCCGGGTGCTGGCCGCTCATCATGTTGATGCCAAAATCGGCTTCACCCCGCAGCACGGCCTCCAGGCCATCATTGGCGCTCAGGTCCAACAGACGAATGCGGATCTTGGGGTATTGGTCGTTGTAGTCGCGGATCACGGACGGCAGGAAATAGAACGCTGCAGTCGGGATACAGGCCAGCGTCACCTGCCCGGTCTGACGCTCGGCCAACTCCCGGATACTGAGAATCGAATCCTCGAAGTCGTCCAGCAAGCGCCTGGCCTTGGGCAGAAAATCACGGCCCACGCTGGTCAGGCTGACGCGGCGCGTAGTGCGCTCCAGCAGCGACGTGCCCAGACCTTCTTCTAGCTTCTTGATCCGTCGACTCAGAGCCGGTTGGGACAGGTGTAATACCTCGGCAGCCTCGTGAAAGCTCCCAAGTTCGGCGATTTTGACGAAAGATCGTATGTCTTGAAGCTCATATTCCACCAGTCACCTCCTCACCAAAAATGCCTATTATTGTTTTGTGAAACGGAATAATCACTACGATATTTGCATTGGAATGATTTATCCATCCCTGTCACTCTTTTGCTCACGGCATCAATGATGTCCATTGATCAACAAGAGTGCGAAATCATGCAACGAATTCCTTGCGTACTCATGCGCGGCGGCACCTCCAAGGGGCCGTTTTTCCATGCGTGGGACTTGCCTGCCAATGTGGTCGAGCGCGATGAATTGCTCATCGACCTGATGGGGTCCGGTCATGAGCTGGAAATCGACGGTATCGGTGGCGGCAGCCCGCAGACCAGCAAGGTCGCGATCATCAGCCCGTCGCTGCATGCCGACGCCGACGTCGATTACCTGTTCGTGCAGGTGATGGTCGCCCAGCGCCGCGTGGACACTGCGCCCAACTGCGGCAACATGCTGTGCGCGGTCGGCCCCTTCGCCATCGAGCAGGGGCTGGTCAAGGGCCAGGAAGGCAAGACCTTGGTGCGCATCCGTAACCTGAACACTGGCACCTTCGTCAACTCGCTGGTGGAAACCCCAGGTGGCATCGTGCGCTATGAAGGGCGTACCGCCATCGATGGCGTGCCGGGCACCGCCGCGCCGGTGCACCTGACCTTCCTCGATGCGGTTGGCAGCAAGACCGGCAAGCTCTTTCCTACCGGGCAAGCCAAGGATGTGATCGATGGCGTGCCGATGACCTGTATCGACATGGCCATGCCCATGATGGTCATCCAGGCCAGTGACCTGGGCATGACCGGCGCCGAAACGCCCGACGAGCTCGACGCCAACGGCCCTCTGCTCAAGCGCCTTGAAGCGCTGCGGCTCAAAGCCGGCAAGGCCATGGGCCTGGGCGATGTCAGCGGCATGGTGATACCCAAGCCAGTGCTGGTGTCCAAGCCGCGCTACGACGGCACGCTCCAGGTGCGCTACTTCATGCCGCACAATTGCCACCGTGCCCTGGCGATCACGGGTGCTGTAGGGCTGGCCACTGCCTGTGTCAGCCCTGGCAGCGTCATTGTGGATCTGCTGGGTGAACACGCCCTGGAATTGAGCCAGGTTCGCCTTGAGCATCCAAGCGGTGGCATCGACGTCGCGTTGTCACGCAGCGGCGCCGATGGCAAGACCTTGCAAGCCTCGGTGGTACGTACTGCCCGGCGGCTGTTTTCAGGATTCGTCTACGCGCCTACCTTGCGCAGGTTGGCTGGCTAGCCACCTGCATGGATTGACCGCGGCACCTTGCAACAAGCGCATCCGCACAATATGAACAATGGGTGATGCCTCATGAAACTTGCCAAATCGCTGTACTTCCAGATCCTCTGCGCCGTCCTGCTGGGTGTAGTGGTCGGTCACTTCTGGGCGCAACAGGCCGTTGCGCTCAAACCTCTGGGCGATGCCTTCATCAAGCTGGTCAAGATGATGATCGCGCCCGTGGTGTTCTGCACCATCGTCACCGGTATAGCCGGCATGACCGACAAGCGCTCGCTCGGGCGCCTGATGAGCAAGACACTGCTGCTGTTCCTGGGGCTGACCATCGTCAGCCTGATCATCGGCCTGGCCGCGGTGTACCTGTTCAAGCCAGGGGTCGGCATGAACATCGACCCGGCCACCCTGAGCACCGAAGGGTTGACCCAGTTCACCGCCTCGGCCGCCAAGCTGGGCGTGGTGGACTTCTTCATGCACATCATCCCGGACACCTTCATGGGGGCGTTCAACAAGGGTGAAGTGCTGCCGGTGCTGTTCATCGCCGTGCTCAGCGGGTTCGCGCTGTCGTCCATGGGCGAGAAGGGCAAGCCGGTGCTGGATGTGCTGGAAGCGGTCTCGACCATGGTGTTCCGCATCTTCGGCTACCTCATGCGTTTCGCACCGGTCGGTGCGTTCGGGGCCCTGGCGTTCACGGTCGGGCAGTACGGCGTGACCTCGCTGGGGTCGCTCGCCAAGCTGATCGGCACGCTCTACATCGCCTGTGCGTTCTTCGTGCTGGTCGTGCTGGGCGGCATCTGCCGCGCCCATGGTTTCAGCCTGTGGAAGCTGCTGCGCTATTTCCGCGAAGAGTTCCTGGTGGTACTGGGCACTTCTTCCACGGAACCGGTGTTGCCGCGCATGCTGGAGAAGCTGGAAAAGCTTGGCTGCAAGAAGGGGGTCGTTGGCCTGGTACTGCCCACCGGCTACTCGTTCAACCTCGACGGCACGGCGATCTACTTGTCTTTGGCCGCCGTGTTCATTGCCCAGGCCTGCAACATCGACCTGAGCCTGGGCCAGGTGGTGACCATGCTGGCGATCATGCTGCTGTCGTCAAAAGGCGCAGCGGGCGTGACCGGCAGCGGCTTCGTGGCCTTGGCTTCGACCCTGACCGTTGTCCATGACATTCCGCTGGCAGGCCTGGCCCTGCTGATCGGTATCGACCGCTTCATGTCCGAAGCCCGCGCTCTCACGAGCCTTGCCAGCAATGCCGTGGCCACCGTGGTGGTGTCGATTTCCGAGAATGCGTGTGACAAGCAGGTTCTGCTCAGTCGCCTCAATGGCGAGCCTGTGGTCGAGCAGGCACCGGCCACGGTAGGCCCCGACGCCGCCTGGGTCGCCAAGCCAGGCCACCACGGCTAAGACGTCCGCTACACCCTGAACTCAAAACGCAGCAACCCGCGTGCAGGAACGCGCGCGGGTAGGGGGCTCGTCTGCGCCATCGGCGGCCCAACCCGGATAAAAACAAGAGAGAAAAGCCATGCTCGCACTCCTGGGCTTGATCATGGTGGTGACGTTCACCTACCTGATCATGAGCAAACGCCTGTCCCCGATCGTCGCCTTGACGGTCGTACCGATCGTCTTCGCGCTGGTGGGGGGCTTTGCGCCTGACCTTGGCAAGATGATGCTCGACGGGCTGAAAATGGTGGCCCCGTCGGCCGCCTTGCTGCTGTTCGCCATCCTGTTTTTCGGCTTGATGATCGATGCCGGCCTGTTCGACCCTCTGATCCGTAAGATCCTCAAGCGCGTCAACGGCGACCCCATCAAGATCGCCATTGGCACTGCATTGCTGTCGCTGCTAGTGGCACTGGACGGTGACGGTACCACCACCTACATGATCACCTGCGCCGCCATGCTGCCCTTGTACAAGCGCATCGGCATGAACCCGATGATCCTGGCAACGGTGTCGATGCTGTCGTTGAGCATCATGAGTGGCATGAGCCCCTGGGGCGGGCCTGCCACCCGTGCCATCGCAGCGCTTGGGCTCGATGCCACCGACTACTTCATTCCCATGCTGCCCACAGTGATCGGTGGGGCTGCCTGGGTGGTGTTCACCGCCTACTTGCTCGGGCGTGCCGAGCGACGCCGCATCGGCAACGTGGCCCTGGAGTCCGGCGGCGGCAATTGCTACATCAAGGAAATCCTGGGTGACACGCCCCACAAGCGTCCGCGTCTGGCCTACGTGAACCTGGTGCTGGTCATTGTGGTCATGACCGCACTGGTGCTGGGCCTGATGCACGCGGCGATCCTGTTCATGATCGGTTTCGTTGCCGCCTTGATGATCAACTACCCGCAACTGGAACTGCAGAAAGAACGCATCCTGGCCCATTCGGGCAACGCCATGACCGTGGTGCTGCTGGTGTTCGCCGCTGGTATCTTCGCCGGCATCTTCTCGGGCACCAAGATGGTCGATGCCCTGGCGCAAACCCTCGTGGACTGGATCCCGGAAGCCTGGAGCCACTGGTTCCCGCTGGTGGTGGCGCTGACCAGCATGCCGCTTACCTTCGTGCTGTCCAACGATGCGTACTATTTCGGGGTGGTGCCGATCCTGGCCAATGCTGCCGCCGCCTATGGCATCGACCCCGTTGAAATCGCCCGCGCCTCGGTGCTTGGTCAGCCGGTGCACTTGATGAGCCCGTTGGTCGCCTCGACCCTGCTGCTGGTGGGCATGGTGGACAAGGACATCGGCGACTTCCAGAAGGCCACGGTGAAGTGGGCAGTGCTCACTTCGCTGGTCATCACCGCCTTGGCGGTGTTGACCGGTGCGTTGTCGTTCTTCGTCTGAATGGTGCGGGCGTCAGGCGCCCGCCATCGCTGACACCCCAAAAACAACAATAGAGTACCGATCATGTCCTTGACCCTCGTGCGAGGGGCCACGTGTGGCCTGCTCTGCGGCTGCCTGCCTGTGGCCGGCGCTACTGGCTTCATCGATGACAGCAAGCTCAAGTTGCAAATGCGCAATGTCTATTTCAACGAAAACTTTCGCGACGAACAGGGCATGAGCCCCCGCGCCGCAGCCACCGCCAAGAGCGAGCGTACCGAGTGGGCGCAGGGCTTCTTGCTCGATTATCAGTCGGGTTACACCCCCGGTACCCTCGGCGTGGGGCTCGATGCACTGGGCTTGTTGGGCGTGCGCCTGGATTCGGGGCGTGGCCGCAGTGGCACGGGCCTGTTGCCTGTGCATGACGACGGCCGGGCCGCCGACGCGTTCGCCAGTGCGGGCGGTACCTTCAAGGCGCGTGTTGGCCAGAACGTCGTCAGGCATGGCACCTTGTTGCCCAAGACCCCAGTGCTGGTGCACAACGATGCTCGCTTGATGCCGCAAACCTACCAGGGTACGCAGGTCACCAGTGCCGCAATCGATAACCTGAACCTCACGGCAGGGCACCTGACCCGTTTCAAACAGCGCGATTCTTCGAACAGCACCGGCCTGTACCTGGACGGCTACAGTGGCGGCGAAGCCGGAGACTTCAGCTTCGCCGGCGCCGACTACACCGTCAGCAAACAGCTGCGCCTGAGCTACTATCACGGTCAGCTCGAGCATTTCTATCGTCAGGACTTCGCCGGGGTGATTCACGACCATGCGCTGGCTGGCGGTGTCCTGACCACGGACCTGCGCTATTTCAAAAGCAAAAGCACCGGTGCGGCCTACGGTGGCCCGATCGACAATGACATGCTCAGCGGGCAAATCGCCTACACGCATTCCGGCCACACGTTCGGTGCAGGTTATCAAGCGCTCAATGGCGAAGCGGGGCTGCCGTACATCAGCGGGGCGACGGTGTATTCATTCAGCAACGTGGGCATTGGCAAGTTCATCGAAGAAGATGAAAAGACCTGGATGGCGAGCTATGTCTACAATTTCGCAGCGGCCGGGGTGCCGGGGTTGACCTTCATGACCCGCTACCTGAGCGGCGATAACGGCCGTTCTGGCGCGGCGGGTCTGAGCGAGTGGGAGCGCGATGCAGAGCTTGCGTATGTCGTGCAATCAGGCCCCGCCAAAGGGCTTGGCGTTAAGCTGCGCAACTACGTGTACCGCTCGGACGTTGCGCGTGGCCGTGACAGCAATCGGCTGTACCTGACGTACGATATCGCGCTGTGGTGAGGTCGCGAGCATCAAGACGCGTGCGCTGGCAACCGTTTCACGCCCACAGCCCCAGCATGATCAATACGGCCATGCCCAGCGCGGCAGCAAAGGAGCAACCACCCAGCGCCAGGGCAGCGCGACCCTTGCGATACCAGCCATCGCGGCCCAGGGCCAGTGCAGGCTCGTACAAGCTGCGCCAGCACAGCTCGGTGGCGTGGAACGCCTGCAGGTGGTTGGGCGAGGCGTCCAGCCAGCGACGAAAGTCGATACGCTCGCATGCGGTGACGTCCGGGCTCTGCAAACGCACATACCACTGTGCTGCCTGGCGCGTCGGGGCATCGGGGCGGGGCTGGACGGCGAGCAACGCCTGCACCATGAGACGCTCGACACTGCGTAGCGGCAAGCCAAGACGTGTGGCGACCCTGGCCTGGGCCAACTGATCGAGACGGCTTAGCAGAAACACCTGGCGCACAGCGCGTGGCAGGCGCTTGAGTGCGAGCAACAGGGCAGCATCGCTATCGGCAGCGTGCTTGGGTAAGGGCGTGGGGAGGCGCAAGAGCATGCGGGTCATGAGCAGTTCCTTGCTGAAGCGAGCATCTGGGAGAGTATCCGTGACGCTGAGCTTAAGCTGAACGAGATTGATTCTCAAGTGCTGAACCGGCAAACTTTTGTAATGGCCGTTCACCCTTGGAAACACTTTTGCTACCATCGCCGCCATCACGATCTTCATTAGCCTGAAGAGCCAAAAAAAAGACCCAGCAAAAAGCTGGGTCAAAAACCGTGATTAGCCTGATGAGGAGATAATCCTAGAGCGACCTAAGCTCAGGGTTATCCAGCGGATCTCGCGATCAGCTGAGTGCAATAATAATCGTTATCATTTGCCAGTCAAATGATTTTTTTATACATGACGGTAGAATACCTACCGCTGCGCTTCCTTGTCCCCCAAACCAGGGCCTTGGCTTCACACGCCATGCGCCAACTTTGACCCCTCGCATTCTCCACTACCTGCCTCAATCGGCGGGGTCTGCCGTGCGCTGGTGTTCCAGCAGCGCGCGAGCCATGTCCATCATGTGCATCAACGCAAACATCAGTTCTCGCTGGCTACCATGCTGGTGGGTGGCGGTTTCCTGGGCGGTTGCCGCCGCACAGCGCAGCAGGGCGATGGCGTGCTCCTGGGCTTGATCGCGTGTGACGCCCTCGTGAAGCGTCCAGATCCTGTTTTCGGGCGTGGGACGCGGCGGGTTGGGGTTCAGGTAATAATCAAGCGCGCGGCGGGCGGCTTCGCTGTCGAGATCTGTTTCGTCGTTTTTCGGATGTTTCATTGCGATACCTTCCAGGTTCTCGTCAAACACAATGAACTCAGAGCATAGGTCAATTTGTATTTTCTAGCGCCAAATAAATAATTCAGATTGTGTATTGCTGCTTCCAATACAGTCCGTATTGTTGCCGCTCATGGAAAACTGGAATGCATTTCTCAAGCGCTACAAGCGCGAACACAACCTCAGCCAGTTGAAACTGGCCGAGCGCCTGGGCATGACGCAGGGTGGGGTAGGGCACTGGCTTCGCGGCACGCGCCGCCCTACGTTGGAGACCATCAACGAAAAACTGGAAAAGCTCGGGCTGGTCTTTCTGGAGGCGCAGGTCATGGTGGTCGAGCGCGACCTCGTGCGTGAATCTCCCGGCAATTACGGCGCTGAGCCGCCTGTTTCCGCACAGGCCCTGCTTTATGCGAGCTTCCGCTTTCCAGTGCTCAAGTGGGCGGACTTGCAGGGCCCCTTGCCTGAAACCAGTGAGGTACATGAGCAGACCGACTACATGCCTGCGGGCAATGCATTCTGGCTTGCCGTGGAAAACGACTCGATGAACGCCGCCAGCGGCAAGAGCGTGCCGGAAGGCATGCGTGTGCTGGTCGACACCAGCTTGCCAGCCGAGCCCGGCCGGTTGGTGATTGCCCGCCAGCCTGGCAAAGCGCCTGTGCTACGCCAGTTGGTCGAAGAAGGCGGTGACAAGATGCTCAAGCCGTTGAACACCCGTTACCCCACGGTGCTGTGCGAAACCGGCTGCGAGTTCCTGGGGGTGGTGGTGCGGGTACACGGCGCGTTCTGAGGCCACGTGGCCCGAGCGGTGAGGCAAGGGCCGCAGGCCGTCGGGCACCGCGACCCCGAGGCGCTCAAGATTCCAGCTCGACCAATGCTGCCCCTTCGCTGACCATGTCGCCTTCCTGGCACAACAAGGCTTTGACCGTGGTGGCCTTGGGGGCCCGAATGCTGTGCTCCATTTTCATGGCTTCCAGCACCACCAGCGGCGCACCCGCTTCTACCGCCTGGCCTACCTCTACCAAGACTCGCACGATGCTGCCGTTCATGGGAGCGGTCAGGCCGCCTTGGTGGGCAAGGTCGATGGCCGCTTCGGTAACCGGGTCGAATGCCTCGAAGGTGTGGAGCTCTCCGTCCCAGTGCAGATACAGGCTGGCGCCTCTGCGAATGGCCAGGTGGCGAGTGCGCAGGCCTGACTGCTCCCGCATCAGCCAATCGCCTTGCAGGCCCCACAGGCCTTGGGACGTCTGGTTGAGCGTAATGACCTGATCATGGCCGTTGCGGGTCAGATGCACAGTCGTCGAGGTGCCCGCCCCCAGGCGCAGCCCGTCTCGTTGGGCCCATGGGGAGTGGGGGTCATCCAAACGTGTGCGGGGCGGTTCGCTTTGCAACCACGCCTGGGCTGCAGCCTCCCAGCCCTCATCCGACAAGGCCTGCGCGGTGGGCAACAGCACATCCTGATGACGCGGGATGAAGCCGGTATCCAGCTCGGCTGCTGCGAATGCAGGATGGGCCAGGATGCGTCGAAGGAAGGCGATGTTGGTTTTGACACCGCCTACCGCGAACTCATCCAGCATGGCCAGCAAACGCAGGCGAGCCTGTTCCCGGTCTTCGCCCCAGGCGATCAGTTTGCCCAGCATCGGGTCGTAGAAGGGCGACACCGTATCGCCTTCGCTCACACCGCTGTCCACGCGCCGGCCTGCACCGCAAGCCGGTTCCCGGTACAGCGTCAGGGTGCCAGTGGCCGGCAAGAAGTCATTGGCAGGGTCTTCGGCGTACAGCCGCACTTCGATGGCATGACCGTTGAGCGGGACCTGGTCCTGAGTGATGGGCAGGGGCTCACCGCAGGCCACACGAATCTGCCAGGCCACCAAGTCCAGGCCGGTGATGGCCTCGGTGACGGGATGCTCCACTTGCAGGCGCGTGTTCATTTCCATGAAAAAGAACTCGCCACGGGCGTCGAGCAAGAACTCCACGGTGCCGGCCCCAACATAGCCAATCGCTTGGGCCGCCCGTACTGCCGCCTCGCCCATGGCGCGGCGCAGATTTGCCGAAAGGCCTGGGGCAGGGGCTTCCTCGACCACCTTCTGATGACGGCGCTGGATCGAGCAGTCGCGCTCGTTGAGGTACAGACAGTGACCGTGGCGATCGGCGAAAATCTGGATCTCCACATGGCGCGGCTTCAAGACGTACTTTTCCACCAGCATCCGCGCATCGCCAAATGATGACAGGGCTTCGCGTTGCGCCGACGCCAGGGCGTCGGCCAATTGGCTTTCGTCCTCGACCACCTTCATGCCCTTGCCACCACCCCCGGCGCTGGCCTTGAGCAAGACCGGGTAGCCCACGTGCCGGGCGGCTTGCCTGAAGGTCTCCAGGTCCTGTGCCTGGCCGTGATAGCCCGGCACCAGCGGCACGCCTGCGGCCTCCATCAAGGCCTTGGCTGCCGACTTGCTGCCCATGGCGTCGATGGCTGACGCTGGCGGGCCCAGAAACATCAAGCCAGCGGCTTCGACTGCGCGGGCAAAGTCTGCGTTTTCCGAAAGAAAGCCATAGCCCGGGTGAATGGCCTGGGCACCGCTGGCCTTGGCCGCCGCCACCAGCTTGTCGATTTGCAGGTAACTGTCTGCCGCCTTGTTGCCACCCAGGTCCACGCACACATCGGCTTCGCGGCTGTGCCGGGCATTACGGTCGATGGCGCTGTGCACGGCCACCGTGGTCAGGCCCATGGCCTTGGCGGTGCGCATCACCCTGCAGGCGATTTCGCCGCGGTTGGCCACCAGCAACGTTGTCAATGGCGGGCGGTTCATGGGTGTGGCTCCTTGTTCGCATTGGCTTGCCAGGCAGGTTGGCGTTTTTCCAGAAACGCCCGCAGGCCTTCCTGGCCCTCGGCGCTTACACGAATGCGCGCGATGGCGTTCTCACAATAACGACGCAGGCCGGGGCTCAAGGCACCGCCATCGACCTCGCGCAGCAGCTCCTTGGTCGCGCGCATCGCCTGGGGGCTGTTGGCTAAAAGGGTTTCAACCCACTGACCCACGTTGGCCTCCAATTGGCTGGCCGGGTACACCTCGGCCAACAACCCAAGCGCCTGGGCCTGCGCCCCGCTGAAGCGCTCTGCCGTAAGTGCATAACGGCGGGCTGCGCGCTCGCCGATGGCCTTGACCACGAAGGGGCTGATGACCGCCGGCGCCAGGCCAATGCGTACCTCCGACAGGCACAGCTGGGCGTCTTCGGCGCCAATGGCCATGTCGCAGCAACTGATCAGGCCCAGGGCACCGCCGAATGCGGCGCCCTGAACCACCGCCAAGGTCGGCACCTTGATGCGGTGCAGTGCATACATCAACTCGCCCAGCTCGCGTGCGTCATCCAGGTTGGTGTTGAAGTCCAGCTGCGCCGACTGCTGCATCCACGCAAGGTCGGCCCCGGCACTGAAATGCCGCCCCCGCCCGCGCAGCAACACGAAGCGTATGCCCGCGTCATCGGCCAGCTGCCCCAGGGCAATGTTCAGCTCGCGGATCATCAAGGCATTGAAGGCGTTGTGCTTGTCCTCGCGGCTGAGCCACAAGGTGGCGAAGCCACGTGGGTCGTGGCTCACTTCTACCGTAGTGAAATCGCTCATGGGGTCACATCCTGAATATGCCGAAGCGGCTCGGTTCGATCGGTGCGTTCAGCGCAGCGGACAAGGCCAGGCCCAGAACATCGCGGGTCTGCGCCGGGTCGATGACGCCGTCATCCCACAGGCGGGCGCTGGAATAGTACGGGTGGCCCTGATGCTCGTACTGATCGAGGATCGGCTGCCTGAGCCTGGCCTCGTCCTCGGCGCCAAACGGCTCGCCGCTGCGCTCGCTCTGCTCGCGCTTGACCTGCACCAGCACGCCGGCAGCCTGTTCGGCGCCCATCACCCCGATGCGCGCATTGGGCCACATCCAGAGAAAGCGCGGGTCGTAGGCGCGCCCGCACATGCCGTAGTTACCGGCGCCGAAACTGCCGCCAATGATGACCGTGAACTTGGGCACCTGCGCGCAGGCCACGGCCGTGACCAACTTGGCGCCATGCTTGGCGATGCCGCCTTCTTCGTACTTCTTGCCCACCATGAACCCCGTGATGTTCTGCAGGAACAGCAACGGGATACCGCGCTGGCAAGCCAGTTCGATGAAGTGCGCGCCTTTTTGCGCAGCCTCGGCAAACAGGATGCCGTTATTGGCCAGGATGGCGATCGGGTAGCCGTGCAGGTGAGCGAAACCGCACACCAGGGTCGTTCCGAACAGGGCCTTGAATTCATCGAAGACCGAGCCATCGACCAGCCGTGCGATGACTTCGCGTACATCGAAAGGCTGCTTGGCGTCAGCCGGAATCACGCCGTAGAGCTCTTGCGCTGGATACAAGGGCGCAACCGGTGGTATGCATTGCACGGCGCCGAGCTTGCGCCAGTTGAGATTGGCCACGCAGCGCCTGGCCAGCGCCAGGGCATGCTCGTCATTGTCGGCGTAATGGTCGGCTACACCGCTGGTACGGCAATGTACATCGGCGCCGCCCAGCGCCTCGGCGCTCACCACCTCGCCCGTGGCAGCCTTCACCAGCGGTGGACCGGCAAGGAAGATGGTGGCCTGCTGGCGCACCATGATCGCCTCGTCCGCCATCGCCGGCACATAGGCGCCGCCTGCGGTGCATGACCCCATTACCACGGCAATCTGGGCGATGCCCAGTGCGCTCATGTTGGCCTGGTTGAAGAAAATCCGCCCGAAGTGTTCACGATCGGGAAACACCTCGTCCTGACGCGGCAAGTTGGCGCCGCCCGAATCCACCAGGTAGATGCATGGGAGGCGGTTCTGCAAGGCGATGGTCTGCGCTCGCAGGTGCTTTTTCACCGTCAACGGGTAATAGGAGCCACCTTTGACCGTGGCGTCGTTGGCCACGATCATGCATTCCACGCCTTCCACGCGCCCGATCCCGGCGATCAGGCCGGCTGCCGGAACGTCTTCGCCATAGACCTGGTGTGCAGCCAACTGACCGATCTCGAGAAAGGCAGAACCGGCATCGAGCAGACGGTCGATTCGCTCGCGGGGCAACAGTTTGCCTCGCGAGGTGTGCCGCTCCTGCGCCTTGGCGCCGCCGCCTTGGGCTACCTGGGCAAGCAGTTCACGCAGGTTGTCCACCTGGGCCTGCATGGCCGCCTGGCACTGGGCGAATTCGGGTGACCTGGGGTTCACTTGGGATTTCAGAATCATCATGACTCCTGGTGCAGTGGCGCGCCCTTGGCGCGGCCCTGCAAGGTTGGCCAGTGTGGCCACGGCTGGCGTGATGAGCCTGCCGTGGCGCCAGCGCGTTCAGCGGGTCTCGTTGAACAACTCGCGGCCGATCAGCATTCGGCGAATTTCGCTGGTGCCGGCGCCGATTTCGTACAGCTTGGCATCGCGCAACAAGCGACCTGCGGGGAATTCGTTGATGTAGCCGTTACCGCCAAGAATCTGGATCGCTTCCAAGGCCATCTGCGTGGCGCGCTCGGCGGTGTAGAGAATCACCCCGGCCGCATCCTTGCGCGTGGTCTCGCCGCGGTCGCAGGCCTGGGCCACGGCATACAGGTAGGCGCGGCTGGCATTGAGCTGGGTGTACATGTCGGCGACCTTGCCCTGGATCAGCTGGAACTCGCCGATGCTTTGCCCGAACTGCTTGCGGTCATGAATGTACGGCACCACCAGGTCCATGCAACTCTGCATGATGCCGGTCGGGCCGCCGGATAGCACCACGCGTTCGTAGTCCAGGCCGCTCATCAACACCCGTACGCCGCCATTGAGTTGACCGAGGATGTTGTCCTGGGGCACGTGCACGTCATCGAAGAACAGCTCGCAGGTGTTCGAGCCACGCATGCCCAGTTTGTCGAACTTGTTGCTGCGGCTAAAGCCTGCCCACTCGCGCTCGACGATGAACGCAGTGATGCCATGGGGGCCCTTTTCCAGATCGGTCTTGGCGTAGATGACGTAGGTGTTGGCATCGGGTCCGTTGGTGATCCACGTCTTGCTGCCGTTGAGCACATAGTGGTCGCCGCGCTTGTCGGCGCGCAGTTTCATCGACACCACGTCCGACCCGGCATTGGGTTCGCTCATTGCCAGGGCGCCGACGTGCTCGCCGCTGACCAGCTTGGGCAGGTATTTGGCCTTTTGCGCGGGCGTGCCGTTGCGGTTGATCTGGTTGACGCACAAATTGGAGTGGGCGCCGTAGGACAGCGCGACCGAGGCCGAGGCGCGGCTGATCTCCTCCATCGCCACCACGTGGGCGAGATAACCCAGGCCTGCGCCACCGTATTCTTCCGGCACGGTGATGCCGAGCAGGCCCATGTCGCCGAATTTGCGCCACATGTCGGCAGGGAACAGGTTGTCGTGGTCGATCTGCGCGGCGCGAGGGGCGAGCTCGGCGGCGGCGAAGGTGCGCACCTGGTCGCGAAGCATGTCGATGGTCTCGCCCAGGGCGAAGTTCAGGCTGGGGTAATGCATGCGGGGGCACCTTGTTGTTCTTGAAATGGGATCACGCCGCTAGCGGCAAGCTTACCTGGGCAGGCGGCTGACGCCGACAACGTGCGTTGCTGCCTATCACCTTTACGTAAACGTAAACCTGCCCCTGCTTTTTTGTCAATTTATCCATCACCTTTACGTAAACGTAAATCTGAGCCAAAGTGATTGGCGCGCGCTTGGCCCCTATCCAGAACAATCAAAAGAAGGGACGCACATGACTCAACCCAGCTATACCCGCGGTCGCCAGGACCGCACTTTGCTTACCCAAACCATCGGCCAGGCCTTCGACGCTACAGTAGCGCGCCTGCACGAGCAGGAAGCGTTGGTGGCTCGGCACCAGCGCCTGCGCTACAGCTGGCGGCAACTGGCAGAGCAGGTTGAGTCGTGTGCTCGAGCGCTGATGGCCCTTGGGATCGAAACCGGTGACCGCGTGGGCATCTGGTCACCCAACTGCGCGCAATGGTGCATTCTCCAGGTGGCAACCGCCAAGTTGGGTGCCATCCTGGTCAACGTCAACCCGGCTTACCGTGTGGGCGAGCTTGAATACGTGCTGCGCCAGTCAGGGTGCAGTTGGCTGGTCTGTGCCGATGCGTTCAAGCATTCCGATTACCACGCCATGATCCAGGCCTTAGTGCCCGAATTGGCTACCGCCGCACCCGGTCAGGTCACCAGTGCCTCGCTGCCTGCCTTGCGCGGGGTGATAAGCCTGGCCAACGACCCGCCTGTTGGCTTCCTGCCGTGGGAGGCACTGGCCACTTGGGGCGCGTCCGTCAGCCGCGAGGCGTGCACCGCCCGGCAGAACAGCCTTCATTTCGACCAACCGGTGAACATTCAGTACACCTCCGGCACCACTGGCGCGCCCAAGGGCGCTACCCTCAGCCATTACAACATCCTGAACAACGGCTTCATGGTCGGCGCCAGCCTGGGCTTGACTGAACGCGACCGCATGGTGATCCCGGTGCCCCTGTACCACTGTTTCGGTATGGTCATGGGCAACCTGGGCTGCATCACCCATGGCACTACCATGATCTACCCAAGCGACGCCTTCGATGCCGAGTTGGCCTTGCGCGCCGTGGCCGAGGAGCGTGGCACCATTCTGTACGGCGTGCCCACCATGTTCATTGCCATGCTCGACCATCCGGCTCGCCAGCACGTGGACCTGTCGTCCTTGCGCAGCGGCATCATGGCAGGCGCCACTTGCCCGATCGAGGTGATGCGCAGGGTCATCGACCAGATGCACATGGCCCAGGTGCAGATCGCCTATGGCATGACCGAAACCAGCCCGGTGTCATTGCAAACCGGGCCGGATGACGTGCTGGAACTGCGCGTCACCACAGTGGGCCGTACCCAGCCGCAGCTGGAAAGCAAGATCATCGACCCGCAGGGCGGCACGGTTGCACGCGGTCAGACCGGTGAGCTGTGCACGCGCGGCTACAGCGTGATGCTGGGTTACTGGGATAACCCCCAGGCGACAGCCAGCGCCATCGACGCGGCCGGATGGATGCACACCGGTGACCTGGCGGTGATGGACGAGGCGGGGTATGTGCGTATCGTCGGGCGCAACAAGGACATGATCATTCGCGGTGGCGAGAACATCTACCCACGTGAAATAGAGGAGTTCTTCTATACCCACCCGGCGGTGGCCGATGCCCAGGTCATTGGTATCCCGTGCAGCCGCTATGGCGAGGATATCGTCGCCTGGATCAAGCTGCATCCGGGTCACCAGGCTACTGCAGAGGCACTGCAGGCCTGGTGCAAGTCCCGTATCGCCCACTACAAGGTGCCCCGCCATATTCGCTTCGTCGATGAATTTCCCATGACGGTGACGGGCAAGGTGCAGAAGTTCAAAATGCGAGAAATCAGCATGGCGGAACTGGGGCAGATCACCTAGATCCTTCAGTGATGTGCCCCAGGGGTGATCCCTCACCTCGACTGCGATGCTCGCCAAATTGCCTCGGCCAGTTGAGCGACAGATGTTATCGACTCAGGCTTGAAACCGAAATCGAAATCGTCCTTCATCTGGCCAATGGCGCGCCTGAAGGCGTCCTTATCGAGTGTCTTCAGAACTGTCGCAGGATTAGGATCCTTGATGCCTGCCTCCTGGAGACACTCGATGACATAGGCTTCGTATTCATTTCGCTCGCTGTGGCTCATACCGTCAAGCGTCATATCCGTAACTCCTGAATCACAAAGGTGACTCATGATCGGAACAACGCGGCCGATGCGCCACTGGCAAAACTGACAGTTTTCGACTTCAGTCGCCCGCCTTTATCGGGGGTTCCTGGCTGGGTGGATCACCCACGGTTGGCGGAACCGTCGGCTGAATCGGCAGCTCATCCGGATCACGCTCAGGCTCCGGGGGCGGGAGGTTGGGATCGTCAATGTTCGGATCGGGCGTTTCCGGGGGCGTTGGGAGCGTCATGGCCATGCCTCGTGGGGTTGAGTGAACCTGTCCTGCAGCGTTCGACCGCTGGTGCCGTGAATCAATTCATTTTTGAACCCAGACTCGGTCGCCGCGCTCTCAACCCTTACCGCCACCAGTCCCAGGGAGCAAGGCCTGATGTCTTTGAACGAGCCCTTCGAAAGCGTGCCCACGGCAAACGATCATCCGGAGCAGGTCATCAGCCTGTCCCAGGCCTTGATGGCACCGCGTATCGCCATCGAGGACACCCAGCCGGTGCTAGATGGCGGCGCCTTTGCCGCCAAGGCCATCAGCAATCAGCCGGTTTCGGTCAGCACCAAAGTATTCACTGACGGCCATGACCGCATGGCCGTGGTGTTGAACTGGCGTCAGGCCGGTAGCCGACGCATTCATTGTGTGCCCATGACCTCGCCTGGCAATGACCTGTGGCTGGCAGAATTCACCCCGACTGAAATCGGGCCGCATGTGTTCAGCATCGAAGCCTGGATCGATCCGTATGCCACGTACTGCTACGACCTGGAGAAGAAGTTCAATGCCGGTGTCGGCGTAAAGCTTGAGCTTGAGGAAGGGCGTTTGCTGCTGGGCAAGGGCATCGAATTGAGCAGCGGCGCTCTGCGCGAGCAATTACAGGCGCTGCAAAGCACCTTGCAGACGCTGCCCGAGGACGAACAAGTGGCCCTGCTGCTGGGCGCCGAGGCGTCGCAGATGATGGCTGCCGCCGAGCACCGCAGCTACCTGACTCGCAGTTGCGACTACCCGCTGGATGTGGACCGCCCGGCCGCGCAATTCGCCAGCTGGTATGAGCTGTTCCCCCGTTCGATCACCGATGATCCCCAGCGCCACGGTACCTTCAATGATGTGCACCAGCGCCTGCCGATGATTCGCGACATGGGCTTCGACGTGTTGTATTTCCCGCCCATCCACCCCATCGGCATGCAGCATAGAAAGGGCCGGAACAATGCTTTGCAGGCACAGCCGGGCGACCCTGGCAGCCCTTACGCAATTGGCAGTGCCGACGGTGGGCACGATGCGATCCACCCCGAACTCGGCACGCGTGAAGATTTCCGCCGCTTGGTGTCGGCCGCAGCCCAGCATGGTCTGGAAATCGCCCTGGACTTCGCCATCCAATGCTCCCAGGACCACCCTTGGCTCCAAGCGCATCCAGGCTGGTTCAGCTGGCGCCCGGACGGGACCATCCGCTACGCCGAGAACCCGCCGAAAAAGTACCAGGACATCGTCAATGTCGATTTCTACGCACCCGACGCCGTACCTGGGCTGTGGATTGCACTGCGCGATGTGATCATCGGTTGGGTGGAGGAGGGCGTGAAGACGTTCCGGGTGGACAACCCGCATACCAAACCCCTGCCGTTCTGGCAGTGGCTGATCGCCAATGTACGCAGCCAATACCCGGACGTGTTGTTCCTGGCCGAGGCGTTCACCAAGCCCGCCATGATGGTGCGCTTGGGCAAGGTCGGCTATGCGCAGAGCTACACTTACTTCACCTGGCGCAACACCAAGCAGGAGCTGAGCGAGTATTTCGAAACGCTCAACCAGCCCCCATGGAGCCAGTGCTACCGGCCGAACTTCTTCGTCAACACCCCAGACATCAACCCGTTCTTCCTCCAGCAGAACGGCCGCGCAGGCTTCCTCATCCGGGCCGCGCTGGCCACCATGGGGTCGGGCTTGTGGGGCATGTATTCGGGGTTCGAGTTGTGCGAAGCGGCAGGGCTGCCGGGCAAGGAAGAGTACCTGGACTCGGAGAAGTACGAGATCCGCCCGCGTGACTTCACCCAGCCGGGCAACATCATTGCCGAGATCGCCCAGCTCAACCGTATCCGCCGGCAGAACCCGGCCTTGCAGAGCCACCTGGGCCTGACGCTGCTCAATTGCTGGAACGACAACATTCTGTATTTCGCCAAGCGCACGCCTGCGCGTGACAATTACATCCTCATCGCCGTCAGCCTCGACCCGCATAATGCCCAGGAAGCCCATTTCGAACTGCCATTGTGGGAGCTGGGCCTTGATGACGGTGCCGAGACGCACGGCGAGGACCTGATGAACGGTCATCGCTGGTCGTGGTACGGCAAGACCCAGTTCATGCGCATCGAGCCTTGGCACCAGCCTTTCGGTATCTGGCGAATCAGTAAAGTCAGCTGAGCCTGGCGGAGAGCGGGCCCGCCTGCTCTCTGACGGTTTTTTACCGATCAAGCATTCAGAGGAATGGTACATGGCCAAGCGTACCCGCCCGGCAGCCTTCATTGACGACCCGCTGTGGTACAAGGATGCGGTGATTTACCAGTTGCACATCAAGTCGTTCTTCGATGCCAACAATGACGGTATCGGTGACTTCGCCGGGTTGATCAGCAAGCTCGACTACATCGCCGACCTGGGCGTCAACACCTTGTGGCTGCTGCCGTTCTATCCCTCGCCCCGACGCGACGACGGCTACGATATCGCCGAGTACAAGGCAGTGCATCCAGACTACGGCACCCTCGCCGACGCCCGCCGCTTCATTGCCGAGGCGCACAAACGCGGGCTGCGGGTGATTACCGAACTGGTCATCAACCACACCAGCGACCAGCACCCGTGGTTTCAACGTGCCCGCCATGCCAAGCGTGGCAGCAAGGCCCGCGACTTCTACGTGTGGTCCGATGACGACCACAAGTACGACGGCACCCGCATCATCTTCCTCGATACCGAGAAATCCAACTGGACCTGGGACCCGGTGGCAGGCCAGTACTTCTGGCACCGCTTCTACTCCCATCAGCCGGATTTGAATTTCGACAATCCGCAGGTGCTCAAGGCCGTGATCGGCGTGATGCGCTTCTGGCTGGACCTGGGTGTCGATGGCTTGCGGCTTGACGCCATCCCGTACCTGATCGAGCGCGACGGTACCAACAACGAGAACCTGCCCGAAACCCATGATGTGCTCAAGGCGATCCGGGCCGAGATCGATGCCAATTACCCTGATCGCATGTTGCTCGCCGAGGCCAACCAGTGGCCGGAGGATACCCGCCCTTACTTTGGCGAAGGCGACGGGGACGAATGTCACATGGCGTTCCATTTTCCGCTGATGCCACGCATGTACATGGCGCTTGCCATGGAAGATCGCTTTCCCATCACCGACATCCTGCGCCAGACCCCGGAGATTCCGGCCAACTGCCAGTGGGCCATCTTCCTGCGCAACCACGATGAGCTCACCTTGGAGATGGTCACCGACCGCGAGCGCGACTACCTCTGGAACTACTACGCCGAGGACCGCCGCGCCCGGATCAACCTAGGCATCCGGCGCCGCTTGGCGCCGCTGCTGCAACGCGACCGGCGCAGGATCGAGCTGCTCACCAGCCTGCTGCTCTCGATGCCAGGTACGCCAACGCTGTATTACGGCGATGAGCTGGGCATGGGCGACAACATCTACCTGGGCGATCGCGACGGCGTGCGCACGCCCATGCAGTGGTCGCCTGACCGCAACGGCGGCTTCTCCCGGGCCGACCCGCAGCGGCTGGTGCTGCCACCGATCATGGACCCGCTCTATGGCTACCAGACGGTCAACGTCGAAGCACAGAGCCACGATCCTCATTCATTGCTGAACTGGACGCGTCGCCTGCTCGCCGTGCGCAAGCAGCAAAAAGCCTTCGGCCGTGGCACGCTGCGCACGCTGACACCCAGCAACCGACGCATCCTTGCCTACATCCGGGAATTCACCGACGCCGATGGCCACACCGAGGTGATTCTCTGTGTCGCCAACGTGTCCCGGGCGGCCCAGGCTGCGGAACTGGATTTGTCCCAGTACGCCGACAAGGTCCCCGTGGAAATGATCGGCGGCAGCGCCTTCCCGCCCATCGGGCAGTTGCCGTTCCTGCTGACCTTGCCGCCTTATGGCTTCTACTGGTTCGTGCTGGCTGCCCACGACCGCATGCCCAGCTGGCACAACCAGCCTACTGAGGGGTTACCGGAATTGACCACATTAGTGCTACGCAAACGTCTTGAAGAGCTGCTCGAGTCGCCTTCACGCGACGCCTTGCAGTCCACCATCCTGCCCCAGTATTTGCCCAAGCGACGCTGGTTCGCGGGTAAGGAAGGGCCTGTCGATCAGGTCGACCTGAGCTATGGCGTGCGCATGGCCACGGCCGGTATGCCCGTGCTGTTCAGTGAAATCGAGGTGACCAGCGACGGGGTGACCAGCCGCTACCAGCTACCGTTCGGCTTGCTGCCCGAAGAGCAAATCAGCACGGCTCTGCCGCAGCAGTTGGCCTTGTCGCGCGTGCGACGGGCCAATGAGGTGGGCCTGATCACCGATGCCTTCGTCCTCGAACCCTTCATTCGTGCGGTGCTCAAGGCCTGCCAGGAGGGCGTGCGCCTGACCTGCGGGAACGATCAGGGCGAACTGCATTTCAATCACACCGAGCAGCTGGCTGGCCTGGCACTGGGCGATGACAGCTCGGTGCGCTACCTGAGCGCCGAGCAGTCCAACAGTTCGGTAGTGGTGGGCGATTCGGTGGTGCTCAAGTTGATCCGGCGTGTCAACGCAGGCATTCACCCAGAGCTTGAAATGAGCGCTTATCTCACCGCTGCGGGCTTCGCCAATATCTCGCCGTTGCTGGCCTGGGTCAGTCGCGAGGATGCCCAAGGCGCGCCACACCTGTTGATGATTGCCCAGGGCTATCTGAGTAATCAGGGCGATGCCTGGGCCTGGTCCCAGAACACCTTGGAGCGCGCCATTCGCGACCAGATGCAGCCCTCCAGTGCCGAAGGCGAACCCCATACCGACGCGGTCAGCGAACTGCGCGACTTCGCTTCTTTGCTGGGTCAGCGCCTGGGCGAGATGCATCTGATGCTCGCCGCACCTACCGAGGACCAGGCCTTCGCGCCTTATCCCAGCACTGACGCTGACAGCGAGCGGTGGAGTGCGCAGATCAGCACGGAGCTGACCCACGCGCTGGATCTGCTGGTGCAGCACCGTGACAAACTCGACCCTGAAAGCCAGGCGTTGGTCGATGACTTGCAGCAGCAGCGCGACGGGCTCGCCCAACGCGTGGCAGAACTTGCACGGCAGGCGCAGGGTGGGCTGTTGATGCGCGTGCATGGCGACCTTCACCTGGGCCAAGTGCTGGTGGTGCAAGGCGATGCCTACCTGATCGACTTTGAGGGGGAACCGTCCCGACCACTGGAAGAGCGCCGGGCGAAGCACAGCCCGTACAAAGATGTCAGCGGTGTGTTGCGCTCTTTCGACTATGCTGCTGCGATGATCCTGCGCAGCGCGTCTACGATGGACCTTTCCGAGCCGGCGCGACAAGCTCGGCAGCGGGTGGCACGACAGTACCTTCACCAGTCCCGGCATGCGTTCATCGAGGCTTATGGCCTGGCCACCGCGGCCATGCCCCACGCCTGGGAGCAAGCCGAAGGCGAGCGTGCGGCACTTGAGCTGTTCTGCCTGGAAAAAGCGGCATACGAAATAACTTATGAAGCCGAAAATCGTCCAAGCTGGCTGGCCGTGCCTTTGCATGGCCTGCATGGACTGATCAGTACCTGGGGAGAGTCAGAATGAACGTTTCAACGCGTGAAAACGGCGGGCTTGGGCAACGGGACCTGGATGCCCTGGCGCGCGCCGAGCACGCCGATCCTTTTGCGGTACTGGGGCCTCACACCGATCCAGCAGGGGGCATGACCATTCGTGCCTACCTGCCCAATGCCCTGGGCGCCCGCGTGCTGGCGCGCGACGACCAGCGCGTGCTGGCCGACATGCGGCCAGGTGCATTGCCTGGCCTGTTCACCGCGCACCTGAACGAAGCGCATCCCTATCAGTTGCACATCAACTGGGCCGGCGGCGAGCAAGTCACGGAAGACCCCTACAGCTTCGGCCCGCAGCTGGGCGACATCGACCTGCACCTGTTCGCCGAGGGCAATCACCGGGACCTGGCAGGGCGCTTCGGTGCCCAACCGGCACAGGTCGACGGGGTGGATGGGGTGTGCTTTTCGGTCTGGGCACCCAATGCGCGCCGGGTATCGGTCGTGGGCGAGTTCAACAACTGGGACGGCCGTCGGCACCCGATGCGCCTGCGCCACGGTGCCGGTGTCTGGGAGCTGTTCATTCCACGTCTGGGTGTGGGTGAAACCTACAAGTTCGAGGTGCTGGGCAAGGACGGGATCCTGCCGCTCAAAGCAGACCCGTTGGCCCGTGCTACCGAGTTGCCGCCCAGCACCGCGTCCAAGGTGGCGGGGGCGCTTGGGCATGAATGGCGCGATCAGCAGTGGATGGACGAGCGCGCCCAGCGCCACGCCTATACCGCCCCATTGTCCATCTACGAGCTGCACCCAGGGTCGTGGCGCTGCGAGCTGGATGAAGCCGGCGAAGTGGGGCGTTTCTACAATTGGCGCGAGTTGGCCGAGCGCCTGGTGCCTTACGTGCAGGAGCTGGGCTTCACCCATATCGAGCTGCTGCCGATCATGGAACACCCATTCGGCGGCTCGTGGGGCTACCAGCCGCTCTCGATGTTCGCCCCCACGTCGCGCTACGGCACGGCAGAGGACTTTGCCGCCTTCATCGACGCCTGCCACCAGGCCCGCATCGGCGTGATCCTGGACTGGGTGCCGGCGCATTTCCCCACGGACGAACACGGCCTGGCGCGCTTTGACGGAACGGCCCTCTACGAGTACGACAACCCGTTCGAAGGCTATCACCAGGACTGGAACACGCTGATCTACAACCTCGGGCGTAACGAGGTGCGGGGTTTCATGATGGCCTCGGCGCTTCACTGGCTCAAACATTTCCACATCGACGGGCTGCGGGTAGATGCCGTGGCATCGATGCTGTACCGCGACTACTCACGCAAGGCCGGAGAGTGGGTACCCAACCGCCACGGCGGGCGTGAGAACCTGGAAGCCATCGACTTCATCCGCCACCTCAACGGCGTGGCGGCGCATGAAGCGCCGGGTGCCTTGATCATTGCCGAGGAATCGACTGCCTGGCCTGGCGTGAGCAAGCCAACCGAAGAGGGTGGCCTGGGCTTCCACTACAAGTGGAACATGGGCTGGATGCATGACTCGCTCAGCTACATCCAGAACGACCCGGTGCACCGTACGCATCACCACAACGAGATGAGCTTCAGCCTGGTGTACGCCTACTCTGAGCACTTCATCCTGCCCATTTCCCATGACGAGGTGGTGCACGGCAAGCGCTCGTTGATCGACAAGATGCCGGGCGATCGCTGGCAGAAGTTCGCCAACCTGCGAGCTTACCTGGCCTTCATGTGGATGCACCCTGGCAAGAAATTGCTGTTCATGGGCTGCGAGTTCGGCCAATGGCGCGAATGGAATCATGATCACCAGTTGGACTGGTACCTGCTGCAGTATCCCGAGCACCAGGGCGTACAGCGCCTGGTAGGCGACCTGAACCGCCTGTACCGTGACGTGCCGGCCCTGCATGAGCAGGACTGCAAGCCCGAAGGCTTCCAGTGGTTGATCGGGGATGACGCGCAGAACAGCGTATTCGCCTGGCTGCGGTGGAGCAGCGCGGGTGAGCCGGTGCTTGTGGTTGCCAACTTCACCCCGGTGGTGCGCGAGGCTTACCGCATCGGTGTGCCGTTCGGGGAACAATGGCAGGAACTGCTCAACAGCGATGCTGAAGCCTATGCGGGCTCCAATGTGGGCAACATGGGCGCGGTCGCCACGCAGCAGACCCCTTGCCATGGTCAGCCCTTGTCGCTGACGCTGAACCTTCCGCCGCTGGCGATACTGGTACTCAAGCCAGTCTGATCGCCAACCACCCGCGGGCGTCCTGCCCGCGGGTGAATTCAGGGCCCTGTTAGGCTGTCATGGACGCGATGTGGCAGAAAAGCATTCTTTGAATGAGCGGCCTTGGTACCCTACGCGCACTTGATCATCTGACCATCGTGAGCCATGGGTCGGTCAACCCGGCAATCGTTTTGAACGTCGTTGGCGCAGGCACAAGCGGCGATGGTTGACCTACCAGAAAAAGCCCGCCGGTCAATCCCTGGCTGGGATTGCCCGACGGGCTAGGAACGATCACGTCACGCGTTGCGCGTGACGTACCGCGTTTGCCATCACTCTTCGCTATGTTGCAGCACCATCAGAGCTACCGAGCGCCCGGTCAGGTCAAATGAGCTGTCGAAGGGCAGGTCCTTGGGTTTGCGCAGTTGTGGCTGGTCTGTATCCATCACGCAGCTCCAGTGTTCGCCCTCTGGAACGCTTGGCAGCTTGAACGGCACGGTGTCGTGGTGGGCGTTGACGATCAGCAACACGGTGGACTCCGAACCTGGACGGGCAATGCCACTGACCTGAGCACGGCCGTCGATCAGCATGCCCAGGCAACGACCATTGGGGTCTTCCCACTGTTCAACGCTCATCTCGTTGCCATCCGGCGCCAGCCAGGTGACGTCCTTGACGCCGATCGCCTCGTTGTAATCGCCCACCAGGAAGCTGGAGCGGCGCAGCACCGGATATTTCTGGCGCAGGCGGGTCAGGCGCTTGACGAACGTCAGCAGCGCCTGGCCTTCTTCATCCAGGTCCCAGTTCACCCAACCGATTTCGCTGTCCTGGCAGTAGGCATTGTTGTTGCCATGCTGAGTGCGGCTGAATTCATCGCCGGCAACGATCATTGGCGTGCCTTGGGCAAACAACAGGGTCGCGAAGAAGTTACGCATCTGCCGCATGCGCAGGGCATTGATTTCCGCGTCTTCGGTGGGGCCTTCGGCCCCGCAGTTCCAGGACAGGTTATTGCTGGTCCCGTCCTGGTTGTTTTCGTCGTTGTCCTCGTTGTGCTTCTCGTTGTACGACACCAGGTCGCGCAAGGTGAAGCCGTCGTGGGCAGTGATGAAGTTGACCGACGAATACGGCCTGCGACCACGGTTGTTGAACATGTCGCCAGAGCCGGTCATGCGTGCGGCGAAATCGGCCAGTTGGCCCTCGTCGCCCTTCCAGAAGGCGCGCACGGTGTCACGGAAGCGGTCGTTCCACTCAGCCCAGCCGGGTGCGAAATTGCCCACCTGGTAACCACCCGGGCCACAGTCCCATGGCTCGGCAATCAACTTGACCTGACGCAGCAGCGGGTCCTGGCGGCAGGCCACCAGGAAGCTGTGACGCTCACTGTAGCCTTCGTGGTAGCGACCCAGAATGGTCGCCAGGTCGAAGCGGAAGCCGTCGACATGCATCTCGCCTGCCCAGTAACGCAGCGAATCGGTCACCAGCTGCAGGACGCACGGATGGCTCAGGTCCAAGGTGTTGCCGGTGCCCGAGTCGTTGATGTAGTAACGCTTCTGGTCGGGCATCAGGCGGTAATACGAGGCGTTGTCGATGCCGCGCATGGAAAGCGTCGGGCCCATCTCGTTGCCTTCGGCGGTGTGGTTGTAGACCACATCAAGGATCAGCTCCAGGCCCGCGTCGTGCAGGTGCGCCACCATCTCCTTGAATTCGGCGATCTTGCCGCTGGCCAGGTAGCTTGGGTGCGGCGCGAAGAACGCGATGGTGTTGTAGCCCCAATAGTTGTTCAGACCTTTGTCGAGCAGGTGCTGATCGTTGACGAAGGCATGGATGGGCAGCAGCTCGATGCTGGAAACGCCCAGGTCCTTGATGTGTTTGAGCAGCTCGTCGTTGGCCAGGCCTGCGAAGGTGCCTTGCAGGTTCTCAGGCACAGCCGGGTGGCGCTTGCTGATGCCCTTGGTGTGGGCCTCGTACACGACGGTCTGGTCCCACGGGGTTTGTACACGGTTGTCCCGGCCCCAGGTGAATGCGGGGTCGATGACCTTGCACTTGGGCACGAAGGGGGCGCTGTCGCGCTCGTCGAACGACAGGTCACCGTCTGGGTGGCCAATGGTGTAGCCAAATAGCGCCTCGGACCATTTCAGCTCGCCGACCAACTGCTTGGCATACGGGTCGATCAGCAGCTTGTTGGGGTTGAAGCGGTGGCCGTTCTCCGGCTCGTAAGGGCCATGTACGCGGTAGCCGTAGATCAGACCCGGATGCGCGTCAGGCAGGTAACCATGGTAGATCTCGTCGGTGTATTCAGGCAGCTCGATCCGTTCGAGCTCTTTCTCGCCGGTGGCGTCGAAGACGCACAGCTCGACCTTGGTGGCGTTCGCCGAAAAGATGGCGAAGTTCACGCCCAGGCCGTCCCAGGTGGCGCCGAGGGGGTAGGGTAAGCCTTCGCGAATGCGCGACGGTGCAACGGAGCGGGTTTTCTTTGCGGTGCGCGGGCTCATGGCAATCCTCGAATGGCCTTGTCTGGAAAATAAGGTTAAGTACTACAACGGCCCTGGCGTCATCAGGCCTGGCAACCGAGGGGCTCGGTGCCAGTGCGGCGCTGAAGACGGCAGGGCCGTGGATGGTTCAGCTAGCGGTCGGCTTTTTCGGTGCGCGTGGCTTCTTCGAAGCCGCAGGCTTCACCCCTGGCAGTGCAGCGACCTTGGGATCGGCTGGCGGCTTGGGTGCAGCAGCGGCTTTGGGCTTGGCAGGCGCCTTGGGCTTGGCGGGTGACTTGGCTTTGGCCCCCGGAGCCTTGGCCTCGGCTTCTGCCAGTTTGCGGGCCATGTCCCAGTGACGTTCTTCCTCACCGTGTGGCTTACCTTCCGACTCCCAGATCTGGTAGGCAAACTCGCGTATGCGTTTATCATCGACACTCATATGACGCTCCTGAATGCTAGTTATCTTCGATCAACAGATTGACTGGAAAGTCCGACAGCACAGCACAAACCATCAACTCTCTTACAGGGCTGACAACGGCCCCGCCGAAAAGTCCAGTCGAATTGGCAGGTGAGAAGTCGAACGGCAATATGACCCGGGTATCTTCCCAGTTCTGGGCAGGCACGTGAGGGCTCTGCGCAGCCCCCAGCAGCTCGCTGGCCAGGCGCGGCGCGACGATGACGGCGCGTTGGGTATCGCCCAGGCGGGCGAAGGCGACGATCTTGTCGGCATGGCGTCCCTTGACGGTCAATGGCAGGTAGCTGCCCCGGCGGAACAGCTCTGGGTTGGCCATGCGGCAGTCCAGTACGCGGGCCACTAGCGCCTGCTTGACCCGGCCGTCGTGCCAGTGGCTTAGCAACGCGTCGAGCGGCGCGGCCTCTGCCAAGGTGCTGCGTCGAGCGGGGTAGTCGACGGGTCGGCGGTTGTCCGGGTCCACCAGGCTGAAGTCCCAGTATTCGTTGCCCTGATAGAGATCAGGCACCCCTGGCACGGTCATGCGCATGAACGCCTGCACCAGGCTGTTGAGCGCTCCCGGGCAACTGATCAGCTGCGCCGCATCGGCGATGGAGGTACGCAGGGGCAGGGCATCGGCCTCCAGCAGCAACCCTTCCAGATAGCGAGCACAGCCCTTTTCGTAGGCTTCGTTGGGTGCGTTCCAACTGCTGCGCAGCTTGGCCTCGCGCAACGCCTTCTGTTGCCACTGACCGACACGTTCGGCGAACTGCTTCAAGCCTTGGGCGTCATCGACGGCCAAGCCCAAGGGCCAGGTGCCCAGCAGGGTCTGGAGCAGCAGCATTTCATCCCCAGGGCTCGGCGCCATGCCATCTTCCAGCTGTGCGCGCAACGGCGCTGCCAGCTCGCGCCAGTGCGCCATGCGGCTGGCCAGCCAGGGGCCGCGTTCGCTCAGCACAGCCAGGCGAGCGCGTGTGTCTTCACCGCGCTTGTGGTCGTGGGTGGCGGTAGCCAGCAGGTTGTCCGGGAAGTCCCGCAGGCGTCGCTGGGCCTCGTTGTGGAAGTGCTCAAGCGGTGCGCTGAAGCGTTCGGCTTCAAAGCCCACATCGTTGCGCGAGAGCAACCTCGCGCTGCGGTAGAACGCGGTATCTTCGACGGCCTTGGCCGCGCTGGGGGCGGTCAATTGCTGGAAGCGTACGCAGGCGTGGCGCAGTTGCTTGCGGGTACGACCCGGTGGCAGCTGGCGCCAGCCTTCGCCGCCCAGCCATTTTTCCAGTTGCTCGAGCAATGGCCAGTCGGCCTCGCTCAGGTCCTGGCGCGCATCGGCCAGGGCTTGCTGGAAGAATGCCTCGTCCTCGGCCGGGCGGCCGCAGGCATTGAAGTAAGTGCGGTAAACCGGGTAGTGCGCCACCAGTGCCTGCAAGGCGCGACGAATGGCGCCCAAGGACAGATCGCGGGTCATCAGGTCGTTTCGCGCGACTTGCAGCAGGGCTTGCGCCACCGACTCGCAATCACCTGCCAGGCTGGCGTTGAGCACCAGATGGCGCGCCAGGCGTACTTCTTCAGTGAACGCGGGGCGCTCGCTGACCGTCGACCACAGTTCGGTCAGCGGGGCCTCACCGGCCGGATCGTGCTGCAACAACGACACCTGGTTCATGAACTCGTAGCCGGTGGTGCCATCGGTGAGCCAGTCGCGGTGCAGATGCTCATCGACGCCGAGGATCTTCTCGACGTAGATGGGGAAGTGCTCCACGTCAGCGTCCAGCGGGCGGCTGGCCATCAGGCTGTCCACGCGCCGGCGCAGCTTGCGGCAATAACCGCGTGGGTCTGCCAGGCCGTCGATGTGGTCGATGCGCAGGCCATCGACCAGGCCGCGTTCGATCAACTCGAACAGCTTGGCGTGGGTGGCTTCGAACACCACCGGGCGCTCGACCCGCAAACCGCCCAGCTCATTGATGTCGAAAAAGCGCCGCCAGTTGATGTCGTCGGCAGCGGTGCGCCAGCTGGCCAAGCGGTAGGTCTGGCGTTCCAGCAGCAGGTGCAGGCGCTTGAAGCCGGCCTCGCTGCGGCTGTCAAATGCCACCAGGGCCGACGCCAGGTCGGCGCCTTCGCGCACGCGACGAGCCAGTTCGGCCTGCAGCGGTGCGGCATCGTCAAGCGGGGTGGCCGACTCGGCCAGGGCAGTGAACTGTTCGGCCAGGCTGGTCAGCGTCGGGTCAGCGCTTAGCGCCAGCACCCAGCCGTAGTCGACCGGGCAGATCGGGAAGCGGTGCTCATAATGAGCGATTTGTAGCACCCCATGGTCGGCGTCGAATTCCAGGGGAATCTGGCCTTCTTTTAGTGCTACCCCGTAATCGCTGCCCAGGAACGGCAGCAGCAATTGACCGGCCAGTAGCGGGTCGGTGGAATGCCACTGGATATCGAAGAACTCCGCATATGGGCTGCGACGGCCCCATGCCAATAAACTCTGCCACCAGGGATTGTCGGCGCCGCCTACGGCCATGTGGTTGGACACGGTGTCCACGATCAGGCCCATGCCGTGCTGGCGCAGCGCCTTGACCAGGCGCTCCAGGGCCGCTTCGCCGCCCAGTTCCGGGTTGACCTGCGTGGGATCGACGACGTCGTAACCGTGGCGTGAACCTGCTCGGGCCTTGAGTATCGGCGAGGCGTACAGGTGGCTGATGCCCAGTTGAGCAAAGTAGGGGACCAGCGGTAGAGCATGGTCTAAGGTAAAGTCGCTGTGGAACTGCAGGCGCAGGGTCGCAGTGAGCGGTTTCATCGGTCGCGCTCCCACGCCTGCTCGCGCGCTTGCGCCAACACTTCCAGGCGCCGTGCGGCATCCTCGTTGTCAAGCATGTGGCTTGCCGGTTCGGCAAAACGGCGGCGCCAGTTGGGATGCCCTTCGGTGGTGCCGGGCATGTTCGGCTGTTCTTCCAGACCCAGCAGGTCTTCAAGCGGGACCAGCACCAGCGGAGCTTTGGTGTAGCCTACATAACCAATAGCGGCATCGATCACGGCAGTGTCGTCCTTCAGCGGGCCATAGTGGGTTTCAAGCGTGCGGCGCAAGCCTTCGTGTTCTTTGCGGCGGTCATCGCGCCATTGCTGTTCGGTGGACTCATCAATCAGGCCCAGTCGCCGGCTCCACTCCACGTCCCGGTTTTGCAACCAACCCGCCACGGTCGCCAGGTCATGGGTGCCGGTGGTCGCCAAGGCATCGTCGGGCCACTGAAGCTGAGGGGTGAACTGGCCTCGAGGCGCCTGCTCGAAGGGCAGCACGCGCATGCCCAGGATGTTTTTCTGCGCCAAGGCCTCGCGTAGCCCGTCCGGTACCGTGCCCAGGTCTTCACCCAGGATGATTGCACCGTGGCGGCTGGATTCGAGCGCCAGCAAGCGAAGCATGTCTTCGAGCGGGTAATACAGGTAGGCGCCTTCATTGGGCTTGCCACCACGCGGGATCAGCCAAAGCCGTTGCAAACCCATCACATGATCGATGCGCAGGCCACCGGCATGGGCCAGGTTGGCACGCAGCATCTCGATGAACGCGCGATAGCCGTTGCGCTTGAGCCCTTCGGGAGAGAACCCGCAGATGCCCCAGTCCTGGCCTGAGCGATTGAGGATGTCAGGTGGCGCGCCAACGGTGAGGTTGGCCAGCAGTTCGTCCTGACGGCTCCAGGCTTGGCTGCCGGCGCCATCGGCGCCAACGGCGAGGTCGGCAATCAGGCCGACTACCATGCCGCTGCCTTTGGCTGCCTCTTGAGCGCGCTGCAGGCTGCGCTCGGTCAGCCATTGGCAGAAGGCGTGAAACTCTACCCTGGCCGGATAACTTTCGGCCAAGGCGCGGACTTCGGTTCCGAAGGGGTCGCGCCACGCCTCTGGCCAGTTGCGCCAATCAGCCCCATGGCCTTTGTCGACCGCCTCGGCTTGCAGCACTTCAAAACGGCAATGGTGCTCCAGTGCCTCGCCTGCGGCCTGGCGATAGCTCTCGAAATCGGCGCGTTGCGGGTGATCGCCTTGGCTGAAGTGCTGGTAGAGCGCGTCCAGCAGCTTGTAGCGCGCATCGGCTGCGCGCGGCCAGTCCACCAAAGCCGCTTGCTCGAGCGAGGTCAGGGTCTGTTCCAGGTGGCAGGCCTCGACCGCCAGGCGCACGGTGCGTTCACCCAGAATGGCCGCCGGGCTTGCGTAAAGCGTATTGAGCAGCAGCCTGCTCGAAGGCGAGTAGGGGCTGTAATGTTGTTGATCGAAGGCCGACAAAGCATGGATAGGGCTGATCGCCACCGCATCGGCGCCCCGTTCGGCCGCACTGCGTACCAGCTGCTCGAGGGCCATGCAGTCACCGTAACCACCATCGCCGGGGCGGCGCAGGCTGTAGAGCTGCGCCGACAAGCCCCAGCAGCGCGCAGGTGCCGCCTCGACCAGATCATGCAACGACGGGCAACCAGGCGGTGCGACCGCGAGCGTAAATCGATGCTGCGCCACTTCTAGTTGGTGATAGCCGACTGGAAAATCACCTGGCAGGCAAGCCTGGGCATCAAGCTGCAAGTCGATGTGACTGCCATCTTCCAGCTGACCACACACCGGGGCCTGCGCTGGGAAATACCGCGAGAGGTCGAGCGGCTTGCCCTGGTCGGCAGTGAGCAGGGGCGGGACGTGCTGGGCGTCATCGCTGTGCTCAAGCCTGGATAGACTGTCTTGTAGTTGCGCGTCGTCGCCAGCCGGATGGCCCAGGGCTTCGAGGAGTTTGCGCAGTACCTCGTCGGTCACTTGCTGCGGTTTGTTGTTGGCATCCACCCAGTTTCGGGCAAGGCCCGCCCGTTGAGCGAGCCGGTGAAGCAGGGAATCGCTCATGGCATCTCCTGGTTTGGGGGTAGCAGGGTGACCACACAGCTGAAGGGCGAAAGCGTCGAGCCGGCGTGCGCCTTGTCGCCGCTGTCGAAAAGGCAGGTGCCTGCAGGCGCAGCCGCCAGGTGCTGCGCCTGGTCGCCCAGGTTCAGGTCGATGCGCAAGGTACTGCCATCCCCCAGCTGCCAGCGTGCAGTCAGCGCCTTGTCAGCCAATACCTCGGCGCCCAGGGAACGGGTGCCAGGCAGGCGCGGGACCAGGTGCTGGCGGCGCGTAGTGAGCAGCTGCTGGTACAGCCCATGCCAGCCGGCAATCACATCCTGCGGGTCAGGCCTGGAGGCGTGGAACGTCTGCTCGGCGTTCGGGTCGGGAATACGCGCACGCTTTTCGGGGTCGGCGAAGGCGGCAAAATGCTCGAATTCACCGCGCCGGCCTTCGCGCACCGCGTCGGCGAGCTCATCATGAAAGTCGGTGAAGAACAGGAAGGGTGCACGGCTGCCGTCGTCATCGCCCATGAACAGCAAAGGAATCATCGGACTCAGCAACAGTAGCCCGGTTGCCGCGCGCAGGGCCGCGGGCGATGTCAGCCGGGTTAGACGCTCGCCCATGGCGCGGTTGCCGATCTGGTCATGGTTCTGCAGAAACAGCACGAAGGCGCTTGGCGGCAGGTGGCCGCTGGGTTCACCGCGTGGTTCGCCATGGCGGTTGAGCTGGCCCTGGAAGACGAAGCCCTCGCCAAGGCAGCGCGCCAGCTTGCCGATCGGGTCATCCTTGTAGTCTTCGTAGTAGCCTTCGGTTTCATCGGTCAGCAACACGTGAAGCGCATTGTGGCCATCGTCGTTCCACTGTGCATCGAAGCCTTGTTCGAGCAAGAACGCCTGGTTGTGCTCGTTTTCCAGCACCAGCCACACGTGTCGGCCCGGCTCGACGGTCTCGCGCACACGCTTGGCCAGTTCCTTGAGGAAGTCAGGCTGATCGATGGCATGCACCGCATCCAGACGCAAGCCGTCGATCCGGTAATCGCAGATCCACATCAGGGCGTTCTGGATGAAATATTCACGCACCTCGGGCCGGCGGAAGTCGATGGCGGCACCCCAGGGGGTCTGACGGTCTTCACGAAAGAACGAGCTGGCGTACTCATGCAGGAAGTTGCCATCGGGGCCGAAGTGGTTGTAGACCACATCGAGCATCACCATCAGCCCGTGGCCATGCGCCTGGTCCACCAAGCTGCACAGTTGCTCGGGTGTACCGTAGTTGTGCTGCGCTGCATAAGGCAGCACGCCGTCGTACCCCCAGTTGCGGGTGCCCGGGAATTGGCTGATCGGCATCAATTCAATGGCGGTAATGCCGGTCGAGGCAATACGGTGCAAATGGCTCGACACACCTTCATAGCCACCCAGTACGCCCACATGCAGCTCCTGGATCACCGCCTCGTGCCAGGGGCGGCCTTGCCAAGGATGCTGCCAGGTGTAGCCGGCCAGGTCCACGACTTGGCTGGGGCCGTGGACGCCCTCGGGTTGAAAGCGCGATGCGGGGTCGGCAACGCGAAGCTCGCCATTGATGCAGTAGCGGTACAGGTCCCCTGGCTTGGCAGGGGCGGTGCCAATGAACCAGCCATCGTCATCGTCATCGGGAACGAGGTCGACGGCGTCCTGGTGCTGCAATTCCAAACTCACGCTGCGCGCGTCGGGTGCCCAGAGGGCGAAGCGCGCCGACGTGGCGTCCTCAACATGTGCGCCATGCCTTTGCATCTTCGACCTCTCTTCAGTAATGAGCCAATTGGGCTTGCTTGACCAGGTCTTCGTACAAGCGTGCGTAGGGTTCCACCGCTTGGCACCAGTTGAATGGCTGGGTCATGGACAGGCAACGCATGGCATTGAGCAGGTCTTTCTTCTGGTAGATGTAGAACGCCCGGCTGAGCGCCTCGCGGTAGCTTTCTACCGTCGACTCGTCGAACAGGAAACCTGTTACGCCGTTCTCGATGGTATCGGCCAGCCCGCCGGTCTTGCGTGCAACGGGCAGCGAGCCGAAGCGCTGGGCGTACATCTGGCTGAGGCCACATGGCTCGTAGCGCGAAGGCATCAGCAGGAAGTCGCTGCCAGCGAACATGCGGCGTGCGTCGGTTTCGTTGAAGCCGATGCGTACACCCACACGGCCGGGATGACGCAGGGCCAGTTCGCGCATGGCTTGCTCTTCTTCAGGCTCGCCACGACCAATGATTGCAATTTGGCCGCCTTGCTCGACGATGTACTCGGCAACGCCCAGGGTCAGGTCCAGCCCTTTCTGGTAGACCAGGCGCGAGACCACGGCGAACAATGGGCCCTCGGAGGGGTCCAGCTGGAACAGCTCGCGCACTGCCTGTGCATTGCGCGCCTTGCCCTCCCAGTCGTTGATGCTGAAATTGTGCTGCAGGTGCTTGTCGGTCGCTGCATCCCAGCTTTCGTCGATGCCGTTCGGAATGCCGCCCAATAGCCCCTGTTGCGCTTTGCTGGCCAGGAAACCGTCCAGGCCGCAGCCGAATTCGGGGGTGGTGATTTCCTGGGCGTAGGTGGCACTGACCGTGGTGATATGGCTGGAGTAGGCCAGGCCAGCTTTCAGGAAGGAGAGCTTGCCGTAGAACTCCATGCCTTCCTGCTGCATGGCATGGTCGGGTATGGCCAGTTCCGGGCTGCAGCCACGGCTGTAGACGCCCTGGTAGGCCAGGTTGTGAATGGTGAACAGGGTCGGGGTGCTCAAGCCGCGCCAGTGCATGTACGCAGGGGCCAGGCCCGCTGGCCAGTCATGGGCATGCACCATTTCCGGTTTCCAATGGATCATGCCTTCACCGGCTGCGATTTCTGCAGCCGCCAGGCCCAGGCGGGCGAAACGGATATGGTTGTCCGGCCAGTCGCGACCGTTTTCTGCTGCGTAAGGCGTGCCGGGACGCTGGTAGAGCTCTGGGCAGATCAACACGTAGATCACCAGCCCGTCGGGCAAGTCCATCCGGCCGATCTTGCAAGGGGGCAAGGCTGCATGGCCGCCCAGCTCACCGACGATGTGGATGGGGTTGTCGCTTTCCACCACCTGCGGGTAACCCGGGATCAGCACACGCACGTCGTGCAGGTGGGCAAGGGCGCGAGGCAACGCCGCGGAGACGTCGCCCAAACCACCGGTCTTCACCAGGTCAGCGATTTCCGAGGTGACGAAAAGGATCTTGCGTTTGTTCGGGTTGTTCTGGCGCTGGGCGCCAGGTGCCTTGCCTGTCTTGGCGAGCTCCGGGGTGAGCGGTTCGCGATGTTCCGATGTAAAGGTAGCTACTTGAGTCGCGACAGCGGCACTGATCATTCTTTCTCTCCGTCCCTAAGCTTGGCCGGGCACTGATAAACCGCGGCGGTCTTTCGTGTTGATTCTCTCTTTGCGAATTCTGCGTACTGCAATCCTTGCCCCCGAGTCGTGCGCACAGGCACAGCGCATTTGGCATTCCGGCCAAAAGGCGAGTGGACTGGTTGGGGTGGGCGGGCCGTGCGTGGGAATAACCCATTTCATCTGGCCTGCTTAGTTCCTGACCTGTCGGCTTTCCTTAAAGTTCGACTTTTTTTCCGTTGCTCTTCCAATGAGCAAATGGCGGGCCGGAACCTGAGTGTAGGCGAGAAATATTACAAATGTGACCGAACGGTCATTCCAGGCGGCCCCCGTGCTAGACGCAAACGTTGGCATCGGCTCGCCGAGCATTCAGGGCGTTTTTATTGCACGCCGGCGAGAGGCGACGAGCGGCGCTGTGTGTATTGCTTTGCACCTTAACGGTGCGACCCGTGCTGTATGACGGGGCCTTGATCGATCGAGCGCTGTTAAATTGATCTTGCGCACCCTGAATGGCAGATAGCGCGGCGTCTCGTCCCCAATAAACCAACATGAACATACCGCCCGTCGCTGAACCCTCATGCCGTCCACTGGACTAACCTGAAAGGCGAAACGTCGTCACTCATTCCAGAAGGGGAGCACCTGCTCATGCAATTGGGAATCGTCGGGCTGGGCCGCATGGGCGGCAACATCGCAAGGCGGCTTATGCTCGCTGGCCATCACACCGTGGTGCATGACCGCAACGCACAAGCCGTTACTGCTCTGGAGGGCGAAGGCAGCGTCGGGGCGGCTGACCTGGCTGCACTGGTCGAGAAACTCCAGGCGCCTCGTGCCGTCTGGGTCATGCTTCCCGCCGGGGCGCCTACCGAGCAGACCATTGCCCAGCTGGCTGACTTGCTGGAACCTGGCGATTCGATCATCGACGGTGGTAATACTTTCTACAAAGACGACATGCGCCGCGCCGCAGAACTGGCCCAGCGTGGGCTTCACTACCTGGATGTCGGTACCTCAGGCGGGGTATGGGGCCTGGAACGCGGTTACTGCATGATGATCGGCGGGGAAAAGGACGTGTTCGAACGTCTGGAGCCCCTGTTTGCAGCACTCGCACCCGGTGTCGGGGACATCCCGCGCACCCACGGACGCACCGGAGAACCACAGCGTGCCGAGCATGGCTATATCCATGCCGGCCCGCCGGGTGCCGGGCACTACGTGAAGATGGTGCACAACGGCATCGAATACGGCTTGATGCAGGCTTACGCCGAAGGCTTCGACCTGCTGCGCAGCAAAGGCGGTGACGAGCTGCCCGAGGACCAGCGCTTTGACCTGAACGTGGCCGAGATCGCCGAAGTGTGGCGCCGTGGCAGCGTGGTCACGTCCTGGCTGCTGGACCTGACCGCCGACGCGCTGGTGGCCGACCCTCAGTTGGCCCAGTTCAGCGGCTCGGTGTCGGACAGCGGGGAAGGGCGCTGGACCATCGACGCGGCCGTCGAGCAGGCAGTGCCAGTCCCGGTGCTGTCCAGTGCGCTGTTCGCGCGTTTCCGTTCGCGCCAACAACAAGGCACGTATGGCGACAAGATTCTCTCGGCCATGCGCCTTGGGTTCGGTGGGCACGTTGAGAAGAAACCTGAATGAGCAAAAAACCGGCAACGCCCGCTGCTCCACCCTGCACCTTGTTCCTGTTCGGCGCCAATGGCGACTTGGTCAAGCGACTGCTGATGCCTGCGCTCTACAACCTCAGCCGTGATGGCCTGCTCGATCGGGACCTGCGCATCGTGGGTGTCGACCACAATGCTGTCAGCGCCGAGGAATTTGCTGAACGTTTGCATGCGTTCATGGCCGAGCGCGACAAAGGTGGCGAGGGTGCTCCAGCGAACCTGGACGAAAAGCTCTGGGCCAGCCTTGCCAAGCGCCTGGACTATCAGACCGGGGACTTTCTCGACGCGGCGACTTATGAGGCGATCGCCCAGCGCATCGACAAGACCAGCCATGGCAACGCCATTTTCTACCTGGCGACCTCCCCACGGTTCTTCCCCGAAGTGGCCAAGCGCCTCGGGGAAGCCGGGTTGCTGGACGAATCGGGCGGCGGGTTTCGCCGGGTGGTCATCGAGAAACCGTTCGGACACGACCTTGCCAGCGCCGAGGCGCTCAACGCCTGCCTGCTGAACGTGATGGGCGAGCGTCAGATTTACCGGATCGACCATTTCCTGGGCAAGGAAACCGTCCAGAACATCCTGGTCAGCCGTTTCTCCAACGGGCTGTTCGAGTCGTTCTGGAACAATCATTACATCGACCATGTGCAGATCACCGCCGCTGAAACCGTAGGGGTCGAAACCCGTGGTGCGTTCTATGACAGCACCGGTGCAATGCGCGACATGGTGCCCAATCATCTGTTCCAGCTGCTGGCAATGGTGGCCATGGAGCCGCCTGCAGCGTTTGCCGCCGACGCGGTTCGCGGGGAGAAAGCCAAGGTGATCGGCGCGATCCGCCCGTGGTCGACCAAGATGGCATTGAAGAACTCGGTTCGCGGCCAATATGTAGCCGGCACCCTGGGCGGGAAGCACGTGCCGGGTTACCGCCAGGAAAGCAAGGTGGAGTCTGACAGCCAGACCGAAACGTTCGTGGCCATGAAGATCATGATCGACAACTGGCGCTGGGCCGGTGTGCCCTTTTACCTGCGCACCGGTAAGCGCATGAGCGTGCGCGATACGGAAATCGCCATCTGCTTCAAGCCGGCGCCGTATGCCCAGTTCCGAGAGTCCGCGTTGCAAAGGCCCAAGCCCAATTACCTGAAGATCCAGATCCAGCCCAACGAAGGCATGTGGTTCGACCTTCAGGCCAAGCGGCCAGGGCCGGAACTGGTGATGGAGAATGTCGAGCTGGGTTTCGCCTACAAAGACTTCTTCAAGATGACCCCGGCCACCGGTTACGAAACCTTGATCTACGACTGCCTGACAGGCGACCAGACGTTGTTTCAGCGTGCCGACAACATCGAGAACGGCTGGCGCGCCGTCCAGCCGTTTCTCGATGCCTGGGCCCAGGGCGGGGAAGTGCACGACTACGAGGCCGGCCAGGATGGCCCGGAGGCGGGCAACGAGCTGCTGGCCCGGGACAAGCGCGAGTGGCACCGGCTGGGTTGACGTTGCACCGTTTCGATCCGATCGCGTGATGCCGGGCCTGTCCGCGAAAGCGGGTCCGGCACCATTGACGCACTGAATTCCAGGAGTATCGATGCCTGCCCATATTGAAGATTATGCCCTGCTGGGCAACTGCCGCAGTGCAGCCCTGGTTAGCAGCGATGGCTCGCTCGACTGGCTGTGCCTGCCGCGTTTCGATGCGCCAGCGGTATTCGCGGCCTTGCTGGGTAACGAGGAAAATGGGCGTTGGCGCCTGGCGCCCTCGGACCCCGTGACAGAGCGCACCCGGCGCTACCTGGACGACACGCTGGTGCTTGAAACCGTCTGGGTCACGGCCTCGGGAAAGGCGCGGGTGCTGGATTTCATGCCCTTGGGTGACGAGAACGCGGTCGTGCGCATTGTCGAAGGGCTTTCGGGCCAGACCACGTTTGAAATGGACCTGGTGATGCGCTTTGACTACGGGCGCAGCGTCCCTTGGGTAGAGCGGCTCGACCCGCTGACCCTCAGCGCGGTAGCAGGCCCGGACCGCTTGATCCTGTCCTCGACCGTGGCCCCCCATGCTCGCGATCATCACACGGTGGCGCGTATGCGGGTAGGCGAGGGCGAGCGGCATGTGTTCAGCTTGCGTCATCACCCTTCGCACCTGGCGGTTCCCGCCGAACAGGACGTCGATGCCTGCCTCAAGGCCACCGTGGATCAGTGGCAGGCCTTTGCAGCCAAGTGCCCGGACGTGGGACCGTACACGGCCTTGGTCCGCCGCTCGCTGCTGGTGCTCAAGGCCATGACCTATGCGCCCACGGGCGGGATCGTGGCGGCGGTGACGACCTCGCTACCCGAGCGCGTGGGCGGTGAGCGTAACTGGGACTACCGCTTCTGCTGGCTGCGCGATGCCACCATGACCTTGCTGGCCTTCATGAACCTGGGGTACTTCGAAGAAGCCCAGGCCTGGCGTGAATGGCTGCTGCGTTCGGTGGCGGGCAACCCGGAGCAGATGCAGATCATGTACGGCCTGGCCGGTGAGCGTGACCTTCAGGAGTACACGTTGCCCTGGCTGGCCGGTTACGAGCACTCCCAGCCTGTGCGGGTGGGCAACGCAGCCGCCGCGCAAACACAGCTGGATATCTATGGTGAACTGGCCGACGCCATGAGCCAGGCAATCCGTGGTGGCCTGCCCAGGCATCCGCGCAGTGCCGCGATCAGCCGGGTGATCATGCCGTACCTGGAAAGCATCTGGCGTGAGCCTGATGAAGGCATCTGGGAAGTACGCGGTGGTCGGCAGCACTTCGTACACTCCAAGGTCATGGCCTGGGTGGCGTTCGACCGCGCTGCGGGGCTTGCCGAAACCACCGAGGAGGACCGTGAACGCGGCCTTCACTACCGGCAGGTCGCTGATCAGATCCACCGGGAAGTGTGCGAGCAGGGGCTCGATGCTCAGGGCCAGCACTTCGTGCAGGCCTACGGCTCTTGCGAGATGGATGCCAGCCTGCTGCACATCGCGTTGACCGGCTTCTTGCCGGCCCACGACCCGCGGTTTCTGCGAACCTTGGCCCAGATCGAAAAGCGCCTGTTGCACAACGGCCTGTTGCTGCGCTACGACACCGACAGCTGCACCGATGGCCTGACGGCAGGCGAGGGGACATTCCTGGTGTGCTCCTTCTGGCTGGCCGACGTGTACGTGCTGCTGGGACGCCAGGCCGAAGCGCACGCGCTGTATCAACGGCTGACCGAGCTGTGCAACGATGTGGGCCTGCTGGCCGAGCAGTACGATCCGGTAGGCAAGCGCATGCTGGGTAACTTCCCGCAGGCGTTCAGCCATATCGGCATCATCAATACCGCGCTCAACCTGCACCGTGCGCAATGCCCTGCGCGCGTGCGCGCCAGCGCCTGAAGCCTGGTAGCCGGCGCTTGCGCCGGCTCATGGTTTCGCTACGCAAGCGGAGTAGACTACGGAACATTTCCGAGAGCACGGAGCGTTCATGGGTATTCGCGGTAGGGATCGTCAGATCGACAACATCGAGTTCAACGTCAGCGACATCGCGCGCAGCAAAGCATTCTACGCAGCGGTGTTCGGCTGGAAGTTCACCGATTACGGGCCAGCCTACACCGAGTTCAGCGACGGCCGGCTGACGGGTGGTTTCACTACAGGTGAGCCCGTGCGGCCAGGAGGGCCTCTGGTCATTCTCTATGCAGATGACTTGCAGGTCACCCAGCGACGGGTGCAAGCAGCGGGCGGCACCGTCAGCAGGGCAGTGTTCGCGTTTCCGGGCGGTCGCCGTTTTCATTTCACCGATCCGGATGGGTTCGAGTTGGCCGTGTGGACGGCCGACGCCTGATGGCCAACCACAAGATTGAAATCCGTCGTCGCAACGTCGAAAAGATTCTGCAGGCTGCCGAGCGCGTATTCGCCGAAAAGGGCTTCGCTGCCACTTCCATGGGCGATATCGGCGAACAGGCGCAGCTGCCGCGCTCGAATCTTCACTACTACTTCAAGACCAAGGACGACCTGTTTCGAGCGGTGCTGCAGGACTTGCTCGAAGTCTGGAAGCAAGACGCGTTGAGCTTCGAGCACTTCGATGACCCTCGCGTCGTGCTGACCAGTTATATCCGCGCGAAGATGGCACACTCCCGTTCACGGCCGCTGGGCTCGAAAATCTGGGCCGAGGAGATGCTGCACGGTGCGCCGGTGCTCAGGGCGGACCTGGATGAGAGCCTGGTGCCCTGGGCCAGGCTAAAGGAGGCGAAGATCCGCCGCTGGGTGGAGGAGGGGCGCATTCTGCCGGTGCAGCCGTCGGCGCTGCTGTACATGATATGGGCATCGACCCAGCATTATGCCGACTTCGGTTACCAGGTGGCCTTGCTCAACGAAGGCGAGCCGCTGTCCGACCGAGACTTCGAAAACGCTGTGCAGACGGTCACCCGTGTAATCCTGCGAGGTATTGGGTTAGAGCCTTGAGGCGTCAGACGGCTGTTGACTGCCACTGGCAGAGGGCGTGCAGCGGTCCCGGCGCACGATGATGCGGGGAGTATAGACCCTGGGGCCGCTGGGCGGCCCCAGGATTTGAGCCGTGAATCATAAACATCAGGGCCCATGTGCGCCCCACCGCGACGGATCCGGCGTCTGGCGAAACCGCGCCTGCATCCACACTCCCTACCCTCAGCCAACCTCCCGATACGGGTTGCGCGGGTCCTGCGTCCAGTTCAGGTACGGCTTGCCGGTGTCTTGTGCCACCATCTCGATGCAGTCTTCAACGGGACAGGTGATCTGGCATAGATTGCAGCCTACGCATTCCTCTTCGATCACGCTGTAGGCATGGGTACCGTCGGCCTTCACCGTACTGGCGATGGCCTGGTGGGAGGTATCCTCGCAGGCGATATGACACCGGCCGCAACCAATGCAAGCGTGCTGATCGATGTGCGCAATGGACTGGTAGTTGATGTCCAGGTACTTCCAGTCAGTGGTGTGACCGACCGCCTGGCCTCTGAAGTCTTCAAGACGGGCATGCCCATGCTGGTCCATCCAACGTGCAAGGCCGTCCTTCATGTCCTCGACGATGCGAAAGCCATGCAGCATGGCGGCGGTGCAGACTTGAACCGCGCCGCTGCCCAGAGCCACGAACTCGGCAGCATCACGCCAATTGCCGATACCGCCGATCCCGCAGATCGGCAAGCCCTGGGTGGCGGGGTCGCGGGCGATCTCCGCAACCATGTTCAGGGCGATGGGTTTGACGGCGGAGCCGCAGTAACCGCCGTGCGTGCTTTGGTCGCCGACAATTGGGTGGGCCACCATGCGGTCCAGGTCCACGCTGGTGATGGAGTTGATGGTGTTGATCAGCGATACCGCATCAGCGCCGCCTCGATGCGCTGCTCGAGCCGACTGGCGAATGTCGGTGATGTTGGGGGTGAGCTTTACGATCACCGGCAGTGAGCAGTGGGTCTTGCACCAGCGGGTGACCATCTCCACATACTCAGGCACCTGGCCCACCGCCGCCCCCATGCCCCGCTCGGGCATCCCGTGGGGGCAGCCGAAGTTCAGTTCGATTCCATCGGCCCCTGTGGCTTCTACCAGTGGCAAGATGAATTTCCACGATGCCTCCTCGCACGGCACCATCAGCGACACGATCAGTGCACGGTCCGGCCAGTCCTTCTTGACCTTAGTGATCTCCCGCAGGTTGATTTCCAGTGATCGATCGGTGATCAACTCGATGTTGTTGATGCCCTGAACCAGGCGATTGGCGCCGAAGTGCGCCGAATATCGCGATGACACGTTCACCGCTGCTGGGTCTTCCCCCAGTGTTTTCCAGACCACGCCACCCCAACCCGCTTCGAAGGCGCGTACCACGTTGTAGGCCTTGTCGGTGGGCGGGGCCGAGGCCAGCCAGAAGGGATTGGGGGCGCGAATGCCGGCGAAGACGATAGACAAGTCAGCCATTTACGCTGCCTCCACGTTGAGCATGAGTTGGGCATGGATGGCCTGGGCAGCTACCTTGCCATGTTGTACGGCCTGCACGGTGAGGTCCTGGCCCAGGGCGGTGCAGTCACCGCCGGCATACACGCCCGGCAGGCTGGTCTGCATGCACGCATCGACGCGAATGCGCTCGCCGTCGCGCGCCAGCTGCGCGGCGACCGGGTCCGCCACGCTTTGGTCTTCGAAGCGCTGCCCGATGGCCTTGAAGATCGCGTCGGCAGCCAGTTCGAAGGTTTCTCCAGTGTCGCCCAGGCGACCGTCTACCATTGCGGTGCGAGCGAAGCGCATGCCGCGTACCTTGCCATCGTCGCTCAGCAGTACGGCGTCGGGGCGCGCCCAGGTATGCAGACGCACCTGGTTGGCCTTGGCGATGGCTTGCTCGTGGCCCGTGGCGCCCATGTCGGACGCCCCACGGCGATACACCAGGTTGACGTCGCGCGCCCCCAGTCGGCTCATCTGCACGGCCATGTCGATCGCTGTGTTTCCGGCGCCGATCACCAGGCAACGGTCGGCCAAGGGCAACCGACTCAGGTCATCGGCCTGGCGCAGTTCGCGGATGTAGTCGGTGGCAGCCAGCACGCCAGGTGCCTGTTCATCGGGCAGGCCCAGTTGCCGCACGGCACTGAGCCCAAGGCCGAGAAAGACGGCATCGTACTGATCCCGCAGGTCACCGAGCCCCAGGTCGCTGCCCAGGCGCTGGCCATAGCGGATCTCGATGCCCCCGATGCCCAGCAAAAACGCCACTTCACGTTGGGCGAAATCATCAACCAACTTATAGCGGGCGATACCGTACTCGTTCAGGCCACCCGGTTTCTCACTGGCTTCGAAGACGACCACATCGTGCCCGTGCATGGCCAGACGATGTGCACAAGACAAGCCCGCCGGGCCGGCGCCGACCACTGCGATGCGCTTGCCGGTAGCCGGGGAGCGCTGGAAGGGGTGTTCGCTGAACTGGGCGTTGTCCAAGGCATAGCGTTGCAATTGGCCAATCAGCACCGGCGCGCATTCCTGCGCGTTGTTGCGCACGCAGGCCTGTTCGCAGAGGATTTCGGTGGGGCAGACACGGGCACAACTGCCACCGAGGATGTTGGCCGACAGGATCCGTTCAGCAGCGCCTTGCAGGTTGTCATCACTGATGCGGCGGATGAAGGACGGAATGTCGATGTCGCTGGGGCAGGCATTGATACACGGGGCATCGTAGCAGTACAGGCAGCGCGCGCTCTCCACGGCGGCCTGGCGCGCGGTCAGGGGTGGGACCAGGTCGCTGAAATGCTCGGCCAACTGGTCGCTGCCGGCCCTTGGGCGGGGCAAATGGTTCAGTGCGTCTATCACGGTGGTAGCCTCTCTTTCTTGTCGTGGGCTTGAAAAGTGGGGCGCGGGCAGCCCCGATCACCGGCACGCCGGCCCCCGCGCACGGTGTCGGCCTGAGGGGTCGGTGTTGCAGTGAAAGCCGGTCGATCAGTGTCAGCGGCTAGCGGGGCACGGGGGTGGCCCGGTGGTGTTCTGCCCGACGCTCGAGCAGTTCGTACACCGAAGGGTAGGCCGGGCGTTCGACATACCGTCCGGCACCGACTTCGGCGCGCAAGTCACCGTCGGCCCACACCACCTTGCCCTGGCTGATGGTGTGGCTGGGCACGCCGCGCACGGTACGGCCTTCGAAGATGTTGAAGTCCACCTGCTGGTGATGGGTCTTGGCCGAGAGGGTGCGCGTGCCCTGTGGGTCCCACAGCACCAGGTCGGCGTCGGCCCCGACACGAATGGCGCCTTTGCGTGGAAAGAGGTTGAAGATCTTCGCCGTGTTGGTAGAGGTAACGGCGACGAATTCGTGCATGGAGAGGCGACCTGTGTTCACACCGGCATCCCACAGTACCGCCATGCGGTCCTCGATACCGGCCGTGCCATTGGGAATGCGGCTGAAATTGTCGCGTCCCATGGCCTTTTGCTCGGCGCAGAAACAGCAGTGGTCGGTGGCGGTGGTGTGCAGATTGCCCGACTGCAGGCCGCGCCACAGCGCCTCCTGGTGTTCACGCGGTCGGAACGGCGGGCTCATTACATAGCCCGCTGCCGTGGCCCAGTCCGGGTCGCGGTAGACGCTGTCGTCCAGCAGCAGATGGCCAGGCAAGACCTCGCCGTATACCGGCTGCCCCTTGCCGCGAGCGTAGGCGATCTCATCCAGCGCCTCGCGGCTGGAGACATGCACCAGGTACAACGGCGTACCGAGGGTTTCGGCAATACGGATAGCGCGGCTGGCCGCTTCGCCTTCAACCTGGGGTGGACGTGACAACGGGTGCGCCTCGGGCCCTGTCATGCCCTGGGCCAGCAACTTGCGTTGCAGATGATCCACCAGCTCGCCGTTCTCGGCGTGCACCGTGGGCACGGCGCCCAGTTGCAGGCAACGCTCGAAGCTGGCGACCAGGGTGTCGTCAGCGGCCATGATGGCGTTCTTGTAGGCCATGAAGTGCTTGAAACTGTTCACCCCATGGTGGGCGACCAGCTCACCCATCTCCTCGGCCACTTGGTCGCTCCACCACGTGATGGCCACGTGAAAGCCGTAATCGCTGGCGCTCTTTTCTGCCCAACCGCGCCAAGTGTGAAACGCCTCCATCAGCGACTGCTGGGGATTGGGGATCACGAAATCGATGATAGAGGTGGTTCCGCCTGCCAGCCCGGCGGCGGTGCCGCTGAAAAAGTCCTCGCTGGCTACCGTGCCCATGAACGGCAACTGCATGTGGGTATGCGGGTCGATCCCGCCGGGCATCAGGTACTGGCCGCTGCCATCGAGCACATTGCAACCGACGGGTGGGTCGATGTCCTGGCCAATGGCCTGGATCAGGCCGTTCGCACACAGGACATCGGCGCTGAAGCTTTCTTCGTGGGTGACCACGGTGGCGCCACGGATCAACAGAGACATGCCGTTTTTCCTCGCAGGCTGACCGGTCTGTGCCGGTTCTTGAAATTGTGCAGGTCAGGCGGGCAGCTAGATCCTGTCAGCGCTGACAAGATTCGAGGCTAGATGCAGATTCTGGATTCGGCAAGAAATAAATCCCACGAATTTTGTGGTTTTTAACTTACTGATTAATAAAGAAATTAAATTACGAATAGCTCTAGCACAGGCGTTTCGCAAGAGATTGACTAACTTGACAAGATTGAAATTTGGTCGAAATTTCTACCCACATTCTGCGTGTGTACTCCGGCCATCGACTCGCCCCGATGAGCGAACAACTACAACAACATTCTGGAGAAGGCCCCATGCAACAGAGCAGATCGCACGAGGTTGAACGCAACGGCCTGGTAGAGCTGTGCGAAGGCCCCGACGTGCTCGACAGCCCGCGCTACAACCCCGACATCGCCCCCACCAAGGTGCATCAGCGCACCTGGAACAGGTGGCACATCACCGCCCTGTGGGTGGGCATGTCCATCTGCGTGCCTACCTACACCCTGGGCGGCGTGCTCACGGCGTATTTCGGTCTGAGCGTGGGTGAAGCGTTGCTGGCCATCTTGCTGGCCAACCTCATCGTGCTGATTCCACTGACGCTCAATGCCTTTCCCGGCACCAAGTACGGCATTCCATTCCCGGTGCTGCTGCGTGCATCCTTCGGCATTCTGGGTTCCAACGTACCGTGCCTGGTGCGGGCCGTGGTCGCCTGCGGCTGGTTCGGGATCCAGACGCTGTTCGGCGGGCTGGCGATTCATCTGTTCCTGGGCTCGGTATTCGAGGGCTGGAAGGCCCTGGGCGGCACCGGCGAGGTGATCGGCTTCATGATCTTCTGGTGCCTGAACCTGTGGGTGGTGCTGCGCGGTGCAGAATCGATCAAGTGGCTGGAAACCTTGTCAGCGCCTTTGCTGGTATCGGTGGGTGTCGGGCTGCTGGTGTGGGCGCTGCCGCACATGTCCATGACCGAACTGTTGGCCCAGCCACCGAAGCGTCCTCAAGGGGCCAGCGTGGTGGGTTATTTCTGCGCAGGGCTCACTGCCATGGTGGGCTTCTGGGCCACCCTGTCGCTGAACATCCCGGACTTCAGTCGTTATGCCCGCAGCCAGAAGGACCAGATTCTGGGGCAGATATTCGGCTTGCCCCTGACCATGTTCCTGTTTGCCTCGCTGGGTGTGGTGTTGACGGCGGCCTCGGCCTCATTGGTGGGCGAGACCGTTTCCGACCCGGTGACGCTGATCGGCAAGATTCAGAGCCCCTTCTGGGTAGCATTGGCCATGGCCCTGATCGTGATCGCTACCTTGTCCACCAACACGGCGGCCAACATCGTCTCGCCCACCAACGATTTCCAGAACATTGCACCGCGCCTGATCGGGCGCAGCCGGGCGGTGTGGCTGACCGGTTTCATCGGACTGGCGCTGATGGGCCACGAGCTTCTCAAGAAGCTGGGCTGGATCGTTTCCGACATCAGCCTTGAAAGCGTCTATTCCAACTGGTTGCTGGGGTATTCCAGCCTGCTCGGTCCCATTGCAGGGATCATGGTGGTGGATTACTTCCTGGTACGGCGTCAGCACCTGGATCTGGCCGGGCTGTATCGTGATGACGTCTATCCTGCGTGGCACTGGCCGGGCTTCGCGGCCTTTGCGCTGCCGGTGGCGCTCACGGTGCTGGCCATTGGCAACAGTCACTTCAGTTGGTTCTACGACTATGGCTGGTTCACCGGCTCGCTGCTCGGGGCTGGCTTGTACTACGTCTTCGCTGCCATGGCCGCCCCTAGCCCGACGCGCATGGCCAAGCCTTTGCCTTGAATACCTGCTCGTCGCAGTGCGGGCAGGCCCGCGCCGTGGCTTACACATCCGACAAGAAAAGCCTGAGGAGAGACCTATGACCCGCGCTCAAGACGTTCTTCAATCGACTGCCCGTCATGTCGATAGCGCACGCCTGTGGCAATCGCTCATGGACCTGGCGCACCTGGGCGCCACGCCCAAGGGTGGCGTATGCCGACTGGCCCTGACCGACCTGGATCGCCAGGCCCGCGACCTATTCGTGCAGTGGTGCGAAGCGGCAGGGTGCACGGTGACGGTCGACGGGGTGGGCAATCTGTTCGCCCGCCGGCCAGGGCGCGATGCCGCACTGCCTCCGGTAATGACGGGCAGTCACATCGACACCCAGCCCACCGGTGGCAAGTTCGATGGCTGCTACGGGGTCATGGCCGGGTTGGAGGTCATCCGCACCCTCAACGACCTGGGCGTGGAAACTGAGGCCCCACTGGAGGTGGTGGTGTGGACCAACGAGGAAGGCTCACGCTTTGCACCGTGCATGATGGGCTCGGGCGTCTTTGCCGGCAAGTTCAGTCTCGAGCAGACGCTGGCTAAACGCGATGCGCAGGGGATTAGCGTGGGCGAGGCGCTGAATGAAATCGGCTACGCCGGCAGCCGCGCGGTGACGGGCCATCCGGTGGGCGCGTATTTCGAGGCCCACATCGAACAAGGCCCGATCCTGGAAGACCAGGCCAAGACCATCGGCGTGGTGCTAGGCGCCCTGGGCCAGAAATGGTTCGACCTGACCTTGCGTGGGGTGGAGGCCCATGCTGGCCCAACGCCCATGCACCTGCGCAAGGATGCCTTGGTCGGCGCCGCTGCCGTGGTCGAGGCTGTCAACCGCGCCGCCTTAGGTCACCAGCCGCACGCCTGCGGCACGGTGGGCTGCCTGCAAGCTTATCCTGGCTCGCGCAACGTGATTCCAGGTGAAGTGCGCATGACCCTGGATCTGCGTCACCTCGAAGGAGACCGGCTTGAGGGAATGATTGCCGAGGTTCGCAGTGTGATTGAACAGACCTGCGAGCGGCATGGGCTGACGTATGAGCTGGTGCCGACCGCAGATTTCCCGGCCTTGTATTTCGACGACGCTTGCGTGAGTGCGGTACGTGAGTCAGCCCAGGCGCTGGGATTGCCGCACATGGATATCGTCAGCGGGGCAGGGCACGACGCGATCTTCCTGGCTGAACTTGGGCCGGCTGGCATGATTTTCGTGCCGTGCGAAAACGGCATCAGCCACAACGAAATCGAGAACGCCACGCCTGAGGATCTAGCGGCAGGGTGTGCCGTGTTGCTGCGCGCCATGTTGGCGGCGTCCGAGGCGGTGGCCAAGGGGCGTTTGGCGGCTTAGTTTCGGGGCTGTTCATGCTGTCGTGGACGCTGTGGGCGCTACAGTGGTCTGGTTGATGGGAGCTGCGGGGATGAAACTGTGGGCAGTGCGATGGTTTCAGCTTCGCAGTTTACATTGCCGGGTCCGCTGCGCGGCCTATCGCGGCCGGTCCGGCGCCCCAGCAAGGCTGCTCACGGCTAGCGGTACTTGCTGCAATGTGAGGACTACGCAGATCCATTGTGAGAGCGACTGTCTTGCATATGCCGCGATGGACCGCGCAGCGGACCTCACAATCTATGACTCACCCTGGACATCCAAGGCTGTTCATACCCTACCAATACCACCCAGATACACGCTGTCCGCTCAATCGACGGGCAACAACACACCCTCACGCCCCAAATGATACCGCTGAAGATCCACGGCTAACGTGAGGTTGCCAGCATAATGCAGGGCAGCCTCCTGCCTTACGTCATCGATCGAAGGGCTGCGCCGATTGTCAGCCTGGTAGCGCGCACTGAAGTGCGTCAGCACCAGGTTACGCACCCCGGCGGCTTGGGCAAAGCGAGCCACTGCCGCCGCAGTACTGTGGCCATAGGTCACGCCAGATCTTTCCACCGCAGGTTGCGTAAAGGTCGCTTCGTGCACCAGCACATCGGCACCTGCCGCAGCCTCGGCCAACAGCTCGGGCGTGTCGTTGTCGCCGCAAACAATGATGCGGCGGGCAGCTCGACCAGGCTGCAGGTAGTCCGCCGCTTGCAGCTCACGGCCTTGGTGACTCACCGCCAGGCCTTTTGCTAGCGTCCCCCACAATGGCCCGCGAGGGACACCTTCGGCGTCAAGGCGCACGCTGTCCAGCCGTGGCTCGGGGCAACGCTCCTCGAAGAGGTAGCCCACGCTGGGCACGCGGTGTGACAAAGTAACGGTGCTCACCGTGACGGCCGCGTTGTGCCAGCCATTAAAATCTTCGACGGGCAACAGCCGCAGATCGAAGGACAGATGACTGTCGGTCACCGCCAGACTGATGCGCAACCACTCGTGCAAGGCCCGGGGCAACACCACATCCAAGGGTTGGCGCCGCCCGTTCATGCTCGCACTGGCCAGCAAGCCGGGCAAACCCAGGCAGTGGTCGCCGTGTACGTGAGTGATGAAAATGCCGGCCAGGTCCTGAGTCGACAGCGGTGTGTGCAACAGGCGATGCTGGGTGCCCTCACCGCAATCGATCAGGTACCAGCGTTTGCCCGTCGCCTCCAGCAGCGCCGTCGCGCTGACATTGCGGGCCTTGGTCGGGGCACCGGCGCTGGTGCCCAGAAACAGCAGGTCCATGTCTACTCCTTGTCATGCGCCATCAAAGTCTTACTCCACGCCCGTGCTGTCAGCCTGGCGCCAGACCAGTTTGCTGGTGTCATAGCCTTGCTCGCGCGCGATGTCCAGCAGCTGGTCACGGGTCTTGTCCGGAATGGCCGGGGTGCGGGACAGCAGCCACAGGTACTCGCGGTTAGGATGGCCGACCAGCGCTACGCGGTAGTCCTTGTCGTGGTAGAGCACCCAGTACTCGCCCTTGGTCAGGTCAGGCGCCAGGCGGCTGAACCAGTTGTCGAAGCGTACCCAGAGCTTGTCGGTGCTGCCCGGCTGCTGAGCTTCGGCGATGCCCTTGGCTTCGTTCCACTGCCCGTCCTTCTCCATGCAGCGGTTGGTTACATCGATGCGGCCATCGGTGCGCAGGGCATAGTGAGCTTCGGACTGCACACAGTTGCGCTGGAAGAACATCGGCAGCCGTGCCAGCTCGTACCAGGTGCCCTGATAGCGTTGCAGGTCGACCTGCTGCGTGCGTGGTGGGGCAGGGTGATCGTTGCCGGCGCAGCCAACCAGGGCAAGGGCCATGCAGGAAAGCATCAATGCCTTGCGTATCGCCATTGTGTTTCTCCTGAGAGTGAGTGCTTACACAGGTTCGATGCCAGCCTCGGGCAAAAGTTGTACGCGCGTTGCTTGGCCTGAGCCGTCCGCCTATTCCCGCAGTCCCGCTTTTGGCAGACGCACGGCAACCGGGCTGCGCTACCATCGCTGTCATTGCCAGAGCCCACAGGAGTGTCGCCCGTGACCCAATACAGCGCGTTCAAGGTAGAGCTGAACGAAAACATTGCCCACGTTCAGATCAACCGCCCGGAAAAACTCAACGCCATGAATGCCGCGTTCTGGGAGGAAATCATCGAGATCTTCCAGTGGGTGGACGACACCGACGCGGTCCGGGCCGTAATCATCAGCGGTGCTGGCAAGCACTTTTCGGCCGGCATCGACCTGGCCATGCTGGCGTCGGTCGCCGGGCAGATGGGCAAGGACCCTGCGCGCAACGCCCGCACGCTGCGCAAGACCATCCTGGCCCTGCAAGCCTCGTTCAACGCCGTCGACCGCTGCCGCAAGCCAGTGCTGGCGGCAGTACAGGGCTACTGCATCGGCGGAGCCATCGACCTGCTGTCAGCCTGCGACATGCGCTATTGCAGCGGTGACGCGCAGTTCTCCATCAAGGAAATCGACATGGGCATGGCCGCGGACGTCGGCACATTGCAGCGTTTGCCACGCATCATCAACGACGGCATCATGCGAGAACTGGCCTACACCGGACGTACCGTCGAGGCCGAGGAGGCGCTGCGCATCGGCCTGGTGAACCGGGTCTACGATGATCAAGCCGCCTTGCTCGAGGGTGTGTTCGCCATTGCCCGGGACATCGCAGCCAAATCACCGATCGCCGTGGCCGGTACCAAGCACATGCTGAGCTACATGCGCGATCACCGCATCGACGACGGCCTCGAGTACATCGCCACCTGGAATGCGGCGATGTTGCAGTCCGAAGACATGCGCCTGGCCATGGCCGCGCACATGAACAAACACAAACCGTCGTTCGCCGACTGACAGAGTCGACGGGCGCACCTTACAGGAATGCCCTTATGTCAGCACGCTGGACGACCGCAGTACTCGACCCGCAAACGCCCGCCGGCTTGGCCGTGGCCCACAGCCCGGAGGGCTTTCTGGTCGGGGAAGAGGGCGCGTTGTTCCCGCGCGACTGGCTCAAGGGCCAGGGGCTGGATGTGCTGTGCGAGCACGGCATCGGTCACTTCGATGGCCAGCCGGTATTTCTGCTTGAGCTGGCCAGTGCCGGCCAGGTACCCGGTTGCAGCTGGCGGGGCCTGCGCACGTTCATGCTCGAAGGGGATGCCGAGACATACACGATCCTGGGTTACGCCGCGCAGATCGGCACCTGGGCGCGCGAGCACCGGTTCTGTGGCAGTTGCGGTCAGCCCATGACGCAAATTCGCTGGGAGCGGGCCATGCACTGCAGGGCCTGCGACCTGCGCAGCTACCCGCGCATCTCGCCCAGCATGATCGTGTTGATCACACGAGGCGACGAGATCCTGCTGGCGCGCTCGCCGCGCTTCGTGGCAGGCGTGTACAGCACCCTGGCGGGCTTCGCCGAACCCGGCGAGTCGGCCGAAGACTGCCTGGTGCGCGAAGTGCGCGAAGAAGTGGCGCTGGAGGTCAAGAACATCCAGTACGTGGGTAGCCAGTGCTGGCCCTTCCCGCACTCGATGATGCTGGGCTTTCATGCCGAATACGCCGGGGGCGCCATCGTCATGCAGCCGGATGAAATAGAGGATGCCCGCTGGTTCAATGTGCACGATCTACCGCCGCTGCCGGCTGGACGGTCGATTGCCCGTTACCTGATCGACCTGTACGTAGCCCGCCGATTGGGCCGTGCCGACCCTGCGTTCCCCGGGCAGTGACCGATCAGGCTCGCTCCAGGTCGAGACCCCAGTCCCTTACGCGTGCAGTTCCTGGCTGATCACGCCTGGCCAAACCAGTGCTGCCAGGCCAGGCGCACGGTCAGGGCCAGCACCACGGTGATGAATACGGGACGGATGAACTTGCTACCGCCGCTGATCGCCGTCCGGGCGCCAAAGAAGGCGCCGACCATGACCGACAGGCCCATGCACAGGCCGACGATGTAATCCACCTGCCCGGAAATCACGAACACCGTCAGGGCTGCGATGTTGCTGACGAAGTTCATGCTGCGGGCCACGCCACTGGCGCGGACAAGGTCGATGGGGTAAAGCAGCAGGGTGCTGACCGTCCAGAAAGCACCTGTACCCGGCCCAGCCACGCCGTCATAGAAACCCAAGGTCAGGCCTTGCGGCAGCTGCCACTTCTTGCGAATCGGGGCATCGGCGTCCAGTGGCGCCTTTGGCGTGCCGCCGAACAACAGGTACAGGCCGCAGGCGAACACGATCACCGGCAGCATCTTGTTCAGCCACTCGGCAGGCATGTAGTGCGCAACGACCGCCCCTAGCAGGGCCCCGGCCAAGGTGCCAAACAGGGCCCGACGCCACTGCGCCGGGTGAAAGAGCTTGCGCCTGTAGTAGGTGAGGCTGGCCGTGGCCGAGCCGAACGTGGAGCTGAGCTTGTTGGTGCCCAGTACCAGGTGAGGCGGCATGCCGGCTGTCAGCAGGGCGGGGGTGGTCAGCAGGCCGCCGCCGCCAGCGATGGCATCGATGAAACCGGCGACGAAAGCGACCCCTGCCAGGATGAGCAGGGTCAAGGGTTCTACGGTAAGTTCGAAGGGCATGGGAATCTGGCAGGCAATGAGACGGTATGCGACAAAACGCCGCGTGATAAGCCGGACATGTTAATACCCCGACCGCGCAAGTGCCAACGCGGGTATCGATCAAGGGACCCGCGCCAGCGTCAGCTGGCTCTGATCACAAAAACCAGCGGTACTCCCGAGCACTGATCTCCTGCATAAACGCCAAGTGGTCCTGGCGCTTGTTCTCGCAATACACCCTGACGAATTCGGCCCCCAAGCCTTCGATAACCGCAGGCGCGTGCTGCATGGCCGTTACTGCGCTTAGCATGTCCTTGGGAAAGTCGATGCCGCTGGAGCGGTCTTCGTTCAACGGTGCGATAGGGTCCTGCGCGGCGTCGAGGCCCTGTTCCAGACCGCACAGGATGGCGGCCAGCACCAGGTAGGGGTTGGCATCGGCGCCGGCCAGGCGATGTTCGATGCGCAGGTTGCGGGCATCGGATTCTGGAATGCGAATACAGGCATCGCGGTCTTCGTATCCCCAGCTGGCCCGGCTGGCGGCGTTGACCATGGCGCCATAACGGCGGAAGGCATTGTGGTTGGCGGCGAAGATCGGCATGCACTGAGGCAGCAGAGACAGGCATCCGGCTACCGCCTGGCGCAGCGGACGCTGGCCATCGTCGGCCAGCAGGTTGTTGCCCCCCTCGTCATACAGGCTGACATGCACATGCATGCCGCTGCCGGGCGCATGCAAGTAAGGTTTGCTCATGAACGAGGCGCGGTGGCCGTGCTTGCGTGCGACACCGCGCGTACTACGGCTGAACAACGCCGCCCAGTCTGCCGCTTGCAGCCCATCGTTGCAGTGTCCGAAGTTGATCTCGAACTGGCCTGGCCCCAGCTCGGCGGTGATGACGTTAGCATCCACGCCTTGCACATTGGCTGTGGCAACCATGTCATGCAGTACCTCTGCGAAGCGGCTCAAGCGCTCGATGTGCAAGTTGGGCTGGTCGTCTTCATCGGCGCTCAGAGGATCGCGGGGAAACTGTGGCAGGCCCGCTGTGAGCGCGCGGTCGAACAGGTAGAACTCCAGCTCGAACGCCACGACTGGATGAATGCCGCGGCGTGCCAGGCGTTGCAGAACCCTCGCCAGCACCTCTCGGGGTTCGAACGCAATGGGGGCTGGCGTTGCGTCGCTGCTGATCAGCATCTGCCCCAAGGGGTGCGCTTCCCATATGACGGGCTTCAACGTGCCGGGCACCAGCCGGCGCAGGGCGTCAGGGTCGCCGTCGTTGAAGCAGTAGTCGCCGATCTGGAACAGGCCACCCTGGGTGCCAAGGAGCACTGCGTTCTGGGGGAGTTTGAGCGGGCTGCCGGCGGCGACCTTCTCAAGCATGTCGATCGGGTAGCGCTTGCCATAGAAATGGCCTGGGATGTCGAGGCTGATAAGGTCGACATGGCGCACGCCGGGATACTGGGCACGAAAGGCGCGAACCTCAGCGAGTACGTCCGGGAAGCTCGTTTGGGCAGGCGTGCGTTCCAAGTCCGGGCTCATGGGCAACTCCACAGGCGAATAGATCCAGGGAAATGTAGCAGAGGCCGCCCAATCCGCCCGCTGTAGCCTGCATCCACAGGCTCAGGTGGACTTCTTCCTCGGTTGCCTGGCTTTACCTGCGCCACCTTTGGCACCTGCTGCCTTGCCTGAACTTGACCGGACCTTGCCGCCGCTTCTGCGCTTTTTCTTCCAAGGCGGGGCAGTGCCCGCCGCCGGGCCGGTAATGGTCATGCGCAGGCCGCTGCAACGTTCTACCAGCTTGCCCATCCAGGCCGATTGCCGGGCCACGAATTCTTCCAGACTCATGTCGCCGCTTTGCACCATGTCCAGTGCTTGCTCCCAGATAGCAGTGGTGCCGGGGTCGGCGATAGCACGGGGGACAGCGTCTATCAGGCTGAAGGCAGCAGGCGTTGCTGCCAGGGCCTTGCCGTTCTTGACCAGGTAGCCCCGGTCCAGCAGACCCTGGATGATGCTGGCACGGGTGGCTTCGGTACCGATCCCAGTGGTTTCCTTGAGCTTTTGTTTGAGCCGAGGGTCGTCCACCAGCTTGGCCACGTTCTTCATGGCCTTGATCAGGTCGCCTTCGGTAAAGGGCTTGGGGGGTTGGGTCCACAGGTCTTTGAGCTGGACATCCTGGACCGAGCACGCTTGGCCTTCGCGCAACGCCGGGAGTACCTGGGGCGGGGCGGCTTCGCGGCCCTTGGCCGGCGTCAAGGCCTCCGGCAGGGCGCGACGCCAGCCTGGCTCGACGATCTGCTTGCCCACGGCGCGCAAGGCATGACCGGCGCAGTCGAAGTCGGCCTGGGTGCGGTCGTACTCATGGTGAGGTAGAAACTGCGCCAGGTAGCGCGCGCGGATCAGGGTATACACCGACTTGTGCTTGGCCGGCAGGCGCCCTGGGTCGCTGGCGGCGACCGTCGGTATGATGCCATGGTGGGCACTGACCTTGGCATCGTTCCAGGCGCGTGAACGGCGCTGGGGTTGCAGATGAGGTTGCAAGGGCGCCAGGCTGGCATCAGCCCGCTGTAGCGCCGCAAGAATGGCGGGCGCTTCCCCATGCTGGCTCATCGGCAGGTAACCGCAGTCGCTGCGCGGGTAGGTAATCAGCTTGTGAGTCTCGTACAGCGCCTGGGCGATATCCAGGGTTTCCTGGGCGCCGAGGCCGAACTTCTTCGAGCACAGCTCTTGCAGAGTACCGAGGTCAAAGGGCAGGGGCGCGGCTTCGCGCACCCGTTCCGTTGCGACTTTCACGGCCTGGGCAACGCCGGCCTGCTCGATGGCAGCGGCCGCTTGCTGCGCCAACGCCTGGTTAAGGCACCGACCCTGGTCGTCGCAGACGTCCTCCGGCGCCCGCCACTGGGCCATGAACGTTTGGTTGGCATGACTTAGACGCACGTCGATGGCCCAGAAGGGCACGGGCACGAACTGTGCGATGCTGCGGTCTCGATCTACCACCAGGCGCAGGGTCGGCGTTTGCACGCGACCCACTGGTAGTACGCCCTGGTAGCCGGACTGACGACCGAGCAGGGTGAACAGTCGGCTCATGTTCATCCCGATCAGCCAGTCGGCTCGTGAACGGCCCAGCGCCGAGTGATAAAGGTTGAAGGTCTCATGCCCCGGCAGCAGGCGGGCCAGGGCCTTGCGAATCGACGCATCATCGAGCGCGGACAACCACAGGCGTTGCACCGGGCCACGGTAGCGACAGTGTTCGACCAACTCGCGAGCAATCATTTCGCCTTCGCGGTCGGCATCGGTCGCGATGATCAGCTCGCGGGCCTCTCCCAGCAGGCGCTTGACCGCCTTGTACTGGCTGGCGGTCTTGGGTTTGACCAGCATTTTCCATTGTTGCGGGATAATCGGCAGATCGGCCAGGTTCCAGCGCTTGTAGCGCTCGTCATAGCTGTCGGGTGGGGCCGTTTCCAGCAGGTGGCCAATGCACCAGGTCACGCACACGTCGGTGCCTTGCCAACAGCCATCGCCTTTGCGATTGGCGCCGAGCACTTTGGCGATGTCTTTTGCCTGAGAGGGTTTTTCACACAGAAACAGCCGCATGACCATTGACGCTTCATCGATGGAGATGAGCGCTAGGATGCGGGTGCGCAACGAAGTAGGCAAGTTTTATGTGGATGGATGTACAGTGCGAGGCGTATCCGGATGTGCCGGTGATGTGAGCCGGCACAGGATCGGTACGTTAGCAGCGCGATTGAATACGGCTAACGGTCAGCCTGTCGCCGGCAAGCCGGCGCCTGACGGGGACGTGTACGCGCGTGAGCTTGAACCGCTCCTGTGGGGACAAGAGCGGCGGTCGCGCCGGCATGCCGGAGTCAGATGCGAACAGGCCTGGCACGCTTCAAGAAGGCAAGTGCGACTCGCGCACCATGTCTACGTGAGGGATGCCGGCCTCGAGGAACTCTTCGCTGACCACTTTGAAACCCAGCCGCTCGTAGAACGGTGTGGCATGCACCTGCGCGCTGAGGCGTTGAGGCTTGAGGTCACGGGCCTGCGCTTCGGCGATGACGGCATTGACCAGTGCGTCGCCCACTTTCAGGCCGCGCCAGTCCTTGAGCACCGAGATTCGGCCGATGGTGCCATCGGCGAGCAAGCGTGCGGTGCCGATCGGGTAGTCGCCCTCCAGTGCCAGGAAGTGCAAGGCATCCTGGTCTTCGGAGTCGAATTCCAGTTCGACCGGTATGTGCTGCTCGGCGACGAACACCGCCTCACGGATGCGGCGAATGTCGGCGTTGTCCTTGACCCAATCGGCCAGGCGCACCCGAATCTTATTCATCGGCAAAACCCAGGCTACCTTGCTTGACCAACTGCTGGATCAGCATCAATGCATCTTCATCCTGCAGCCACTGGCCGAGGTTCTCGCTGTGCAGGGCGTCGGCAGCGCACACCAGCTTGAGCAGGTCGCGCAGCTTTCCAGGCAGCGGGCAGCTACGGCCGCTGGCAAAGAGCAGCAGGTCGCTGTCGAACTCGGACCAGGCCATGCGGGCGCTCGGGTTGCGGATCAGGATGGCGCCCTGCTGCAAGGCATTGAGCAACTCCTGCTCGGACAACTCCTCGCCAACGATCTGCTCGGGGTAACGCGGCTCGGTCATGAACTGGCCGAACCAGGTCAACAGCAGGTCCTTGTCACCCATGTGTTTGTCCAGCAGGGCCTTGAGGCGGTCCAGGGCATCATGCTGGATCTGATGAGGGTCGCTGACTGGCTGTGCATCGGCGTCGCTGTAGCGCTCTTCGTCCGGCAGGAACTGGCCGAGGAAGTCGGTGAAGTGAGTGAGCACTTCGGCGGCGCTCGGTGCGCGGAAACCGACCGAGTAGGTGAGGCAGTCGTCCACGGCAACGCCATAGTGAGCCAGGCGCGGCGGCAGGTAAAGCATGTCGCCAGGCTCCAGGGTCCACTCGTCACTTTGCTCGAAATCGGCCAGGATGCGCAGGTCGCTGTGCTCAAGCAGGGTGCTGTCGCTGTCGCACATCTGCCCGATCTTCCAGTTACGCTGCCCGTGGCCTTGCAGCAGGAACACGTCGTAGTTGTCGAAGTGCGGGCCCACGCTACCGCCTGGGGTAGCGAAGCTGATCATGACGTCGTCAATACGCCAGCTGGGCAGGAAGCGGAAGTTTTCCAGCAACTCTGCCACTTCCGGCACGAACTGGTCGACGGCTTGTACCAGCAACGTCCAGTCTTTTTCCGGCAGCTCGGCAAACGTGTCCTCGTTGAACGGACCGCGGCGCATTTCCCACGGGTGTGCGCCGTGCTCGAGCACGATACGGGACTCGACCTCATCTTCCAGCGCCAGACCAGCCAGCTCGTCCGGATCGATGGGGCTGATGAAATCGGGGAATGCCTGGCGCACCAGCAGCGGCTTTTTCTGCCAGTAGTCGCGCATGAATTCACGGGCTGTAATGCCGCCCAGCAGCTGCAGTGGAGTATCAGGATTCATCTTCAACCTATTGAAAAAACGTAATTTTCAGACGGGAATAAAAACGCCCGGCCAGGCCGGGCGTTGGGCGCAGAGCGCGCGTTAGACGCGTTTGGCCTGCGCAGCCGCGTTACCGATGTAGGTAGCGGGCGTGAGTTGCTTGAGTTCGGCCTTGGCTTCGGCGGGCATGTCCAGCCCATCGATGAAGCTCAGCAGAGCATCCGGGGTGATGCCCTTGCCGCGGGTCAGCTCCTTGAGCTTCTCGTAGGGGTTCTCGATGTTGAATCGACGCATCACGGTCTGGATCGGCTCGGCCAGCACTTCCCAGCAGGCATCCAGGTCGGCCGCGATACGGGCGTGGTTCACTTCGAGCTTGCCGATGCCTTTGAGGCTGGCTTCATACGCGATGACGCTGTGGGCAAAGCCCACGCCCAGGTTGCGCAGCACGGTGGAGTCGGTCAGGTCACGCTGCCAGCGCGAAACCGGCAGCTTGCTGGCCAGGTGCTGGAACAGGGCGTTGGCGATGCCCAGGTTGCCTTCGGAGTTTTCGAAGTCGATGGGGTTGACCTTGTGCGGCATGGTCGAGGAGCCGATTTCGCCGGCAACGGTCTTCTGCTTGAAGTAGCCCAGCGAAATGTAGCCCCACACGTCCCGATCGAAATCGATGAGGATGGTGTTGAAGCGCGCGATGGCGTCGAACAGCTCGGCAATGTAGTCGTGCGGCTCGATCTGAGTCGTGTAGGGGTTGAACTGCAAGCCCAGCTCGTCTTCGATGAAGGCGCGGGCGTTCTGCTCCCAATCGATCTGCGAATAGGCCGACAGGTGGGCGTTGTAGTTGCCCACGGCGCCGTTGATCTTGCCCAGCAGCGGCACGGCAGCGACTTGGGCGATCTGGCGTTCCAGACGGTACACGACGTTGGCCAGCTCCTTGCCGAGGGTAGTCGGGGAGGCAGGCTGACCATGGGTGCGCGAGAGCATCGGCACATCGGCATGGGCGTGGGCCAGGGCGCGAATGGCGTCGGCGATCTGACGCATCAGCGGCAACAGCACCTCGTCACGACCGGCGCGCAGCATCAGGGCGTGGGACAGGTTGTTGATGTCCTCGCTGGTGCAGGCGAAGTGGATGAATTCGCTGACCTTGGCCAGCTCAGGCAGCTGGGCGGCCTGCTCCTTGAGGAGGTATTCGATCGCCTTGACGTCGTGGTTGGTGGTGCGCTCGATTTCTTTGACGCGCTCGGCGTGCTCGAGCTTGAAATCGGTGGCCAGGTTGTCCAGCAGCGCGTTGGCTTCGGCGGAGAACGCCGGCACTTCGCTGATCTGCGGGTGGGCGGCCAGGCGCTGCAACCAGCGCACTTCGACCAGGGCGCGGAAACGGATCAGGCCGAATTCGCTGAAGATGGGGCGCAAGGCCTGGGTTTTGCCGGCGTAACGGCCGTCTACAGGGGAAACCGCAGTGAGCGAAGAAAGCTGCATGGGGTGTTCTCGGACAGTCAGGCTTTTGGAGGGCGCATATCATACATTAAAAATGCGCTGGAGTCGGGGGGCTGACCAAAGGTTGCTTCAATCTGCTCGGTTTGCTGAGTGGGCGCTGCACCGATCCGGTGGCGGAGCAACGCCATTGACTGATCTCTGTCAGCGCGCGTCGGGGCTGCCGTGCAGCCCGTCGGGGCACAAGGCCCCTCCTGCAAGGAGTGTGGTCAGCCAGGCGCGTTCGCGTCTGTGCGCCCGAATGTGTGAGGCTGGGTTTCAGGGCGCTGTGCGCATCATGTCGTACAGCTCGTTGAGCAATTTGCGTCGGCTGAACACCAGCTGCCAGCGGTGCCCACCGAGCTGGCGCCATAGCCGTGCAGCGCGGATACCGGCCAGCAGCAGGGCGCGGATCTTGGAGGCGTTGTTGGGCTGCTGCAGGAAGCGCATGTCGCCGTGCACCTGGATGCGCTGACGCAAGGTGCTCAAGGTGTCCTGGTACAGCGCGCCGCTCGACGCGATGACGTTCTCGTGCACCAGGCCGAAGTGATCGGCCTGGGACTGGATCTGCGGCAGGCGGTTACCGATGGTCTCGAGCAGGTCGCCGCGCTTGTTCAGCTGCCGTTCCAGGCCCAGCATCGACAAGGCATAACGCAAAGGCTCGCGCTGCAGGCTGCTGGGGTCGCGCTCCAATGCCCCGACCAGCGCGCGGTAACCGTCGCGCAAGTTCAGGTCATCGCCACCGAAGACCTCCAGCGTATCCTTGGGATCACGCACCAGCAGGCTGCCCAGCATGCAGCCGATATCAGCTTCGCTGGCCTGCCCGGTACGGGCGATACGGTCCACCAGCACGGCTGCCTGGAATACGCCGCCCAGCGCGATCAACTGTTCCTGCACGCGGTTCACGAGCGTGGGCTCCACGGCTCGGCTGCTTCGATCACGCCACCGCCCAGGCACACCTCGCCGTCATAGAACACCACCGACTGGCCAGGGGTAACTGCGCGCTGCGGCTCGTCGAAGACGGCCCGATAACCAGTGGCCGTACGGTGCAGGGTGCACTGCTGGTCGTGTTGTCGGTAGCGAACCTTGGCAGTGAGCTGGCGCGGGCTATCGAGTTCGACCGGGTTCACCCAGAAGATTTCGGAGGCCAGCAGGGCGCGGGAGAACAACCAGGGGTGTTCATTGCCCTGGCCGACCACGAGCACATTGCGCGTCAGGTCCTTGTGCAGCACGTACCAAGGCTCGTCCCCAGCATCCTTCAGGCCGCCGATACCCAGGCCCTGGCGCTGGCCGATGGTGTGGTACATGAGGCCATGATGGCGACCGATCACTTCACCGTCGGTGGTTTCGATGTCGCCGGGTTGGGCCGGCAGGTATTGCTTGAGGAAGTCGCTGAAACGTCGCTCACCGATAAAGCAGATGCCGGTGGAGTCTTTCTTCTTGGCCGTGGCCAGGCCGTGTTTCTCGGCAATGGCGCGCACCTCGGGTTTTTCCAGCTCGCCCACCGGGAACAAGGTGCGGGCGATTTCCTTGCCGCCCACGGCATGCAGGAAGTAGCTCTGGTCCTTGTTCGGGTCCAGGCCTTTGAGCAGCTGGGTCAGTTCGCCGGTGTCGCGACGGCGAACATAGTGACCGGTGGCGATCAGGTCGGCGCCCAGGGACAGGGCATAGTCCAGGAAGGCCTTGAACTTGATCTCGCGGTTGCAAAGGATGTCGGGGTTCGGGGTGCGGCCGGCCTTGTATTCCTCGAGGAAGTGCTCGAACACGTTGTCCCAGTACTCGGCCGCGAAATTGGCGGTGTGCAGGGTGATGCCGATGCGGTCGCAAACCGCTTGGGCATCTGCCAGGTCTTCACGGGCCGTACAGTATTCGGTGCCGTCGTCCTCTTCCCAGTTCTTCATGAACAGCCCTTCCACCTGGTAACCCTGCTCCATGAGCAGAAGGGCGGAGACGGAAGAGTCCACGCCGCCGGACATGCCGACGATGACGCGGGTCTTGGCGGGGTCTTTGAGTGCTGGGCTGGTCATGGTTACCGATGTAGATCAAGAGGAAAAACGCCGATACTACCAAACCCGCGGCGGCGCGTCAGTCGCGCAGCAGGTCAAGGCTGTGCAGCGGGCCCTGCAGGTAGTCGTCAAGGCAGCGTGGCACCAGTTCGCTGCGCCAGCGCGCCGGATCGGCGAGCAGCTCGTCACGCGTCAGCCACATGGCGCGCTCGATATCGCTGTCCAGGGGGCTGTCGACGCGATGCCGGACAGGGCGGGCGGCAAAGCAGATGCGCTGGTAGGTCACGCCGTTGCTCGGCGCCGTATACAGGTAAATACCCACCAGCCCGGTCAGCGCCACCTCCCAGGCCGTTTCTTCCAGAGTTTCACGCAGCGCCGCCTGGGCCAGGGTTTCATTGGGTTCGAGGTGGCCGGCAGGTTGGTTGAAGACGTGTCGCCCGGCCTTGAACTCTTCGACGAACAGAAACCTGCCGTTGTCTTCGACAACGGTGGCGACGGTGATATGAGGGTGCCAGGTCATGCAGTGCTCCAGGGTGAGCGAGTTGGCCGTTGTGCGGCCCAGAAAGCACGAACCCCGGTGCGTGGCCGGGGTTCGTGGGTTACGTCAAGCGAGCCTTACAGGGCGGCGATGGCGCTGTTCAGGGTCTGGCTTGGGCGCATGACCTTGGCCGTCAGGTCGGCGTCAGGGGCATAGTAGCCACCAATGTCCACTGGCTTGCCTTGAACAGCGTTGAGTTCGGCAACGATTTTTTCTTCGTTGTCGCTCAAGGCCTTGGCCAGAGGGGCAAAGCGAGCTTTCAGGGCTGCATCGTCGTCCTGGGCGGCCAGTGCTTGTGCCCAATACAGGGTCAGGTAGAAATGGCTGCCGCGGTTGTCGATGCCGCCGACCTTGCGCGAAGGCGACTTGTTGGTGTCCAGGAACTTGCCGGTTGCCTGGTCCAGCGTCTGGGCCAGCACCTTGGCGCGTGGGTTCTCGTAGGTGTTGCCCAAGTGCTCCAGGGAAGCGGCCAGGGCCAGGAATTCACCCAGCGAGTCCCAGCGCAGGAAGTTCTCTTCTACCAACTGCTGCACATGCTTGGGGGCCGAGCCGCCAGCGCCGGTTTCGAACAGGCCACCGCCATTCATCAGCGGCACGATCGACAGCATCTTGGCGCTGGTGCCCAGTTCCATGATCGGGAACAGGTCGGTGAGGTAGTCGCGCAGCACGTTGCCGGTCACCGAGATGGTGTCCTTGCCTTCGCGGATGCGAGCCAGGGAGAACTTGATGGCCTCGACCGGGGACATGATGCGGATATCGAGGCCGGACGTGTCGTGGTCCTTGAGGTAGGTCTGCACCTTCTCGATCATGGCGCTGTCGTGGGCGCGAGCCGGGTCCAGCCAGAACACGGCCGGGGTATCGCTCAGGCGGGCGCGGTTGACGGCCAGCTTGACCCAGTCCTGGATGGGTGCATCCTTGACCTGGCACATGCGGAAGATGTCACCTGCTTCTACCTTCTGTTCCAGCACCAGGTTGCCCTTGGTGTCGACAACGCGCACGACGCCATCGGTCTTGATCTGGAAAGTCTTGTCGTGGGAGCCGTATTCCTCGGCTTTCTGCGCCATCAGGCCAACGTTCGGCACGCTGCCCATGGTGGTCGGGTCGAAGGCGCCATTGGCCTTGCAGTCTTCGATGGTGGCCTGGTAGATGCCAGCGTAGCAGCGGTCCGGGATGATCGCCTTGGCGTCCTGCAGCTCGCCGGCGCTGTTCCACATCTTGCCCGAATCACGAATCATGGCCGGCATCGAGGCATCGACGATCACATCGCTCGGCACGTGCAGGTTGGTGATGCCTTTATCGGAGTTGACCATCGCCAGGGCAGGGCGCTCGGCGTACAAGGCCTGGATGTCCGCTTCGATTTCGGCTTGCTTCTCGGCGGGCAGGTCCTTGATGCGGGCGTACAGGTCGCCGATGCCGTTGTTGGCATTGAAGCCGACTTCGGCCAGGGCAGCCGCGTGCTTGGCTAGTACATCGTTATAGAATTCTTCGACGATGACGCCGAACATGATCGGGTCGGAAACCTTCATCATGGTCGCTTTGAGGTGCACCGACATCAGCACGCCCGATGCCTTGGCGTCGGCAATCTGCTCGGCGACGAAGGCCTTGAGGGCCTTGCGGCTCATGGTGGCGCAGTCGATGATTTCAGCTGCCTTGACGGCGGTTTTCTCTTTCAGGACGGTGGTGGTGCCGTCGGCGCCGACCAGCTCGATGCGCAGGCTGTCGTCAGCCTCGATCAGTGCAGCCTTCTCGCTGCCGTAGAAGTCGCCCTGGCTCATGTGAGCCACGTGCGACTTGGAGTCGGCCGCCCAGGCGCCCATCTTGTGAGGGTGCTTGCGTGCGTAGTTCTTGACCGACAGCGGTGCGCGGCGGTCGGAGTTGCCTTCGCGCAGGACCGGGTTCACGGCCGAACCCTTGATGCGGTCGTAGCGGGCGCGCGATTCCTTTTCCTCGGCGGTGGCCGGTTCGTCGGCGTAGTCCGGGATGTTGAAGCCCTTGCCTTGCAGCTCCTTGATCGCGGCCTTGAGCTGCGGTACCGAGGCGCTGATGTTCGGCAGCTTGATGATGTTGGCTTCAGGGGTGGTGGCCAGTTGGCCCAGTTCCGCCAGGTGATCGCCTACCTGTTTTTCTGCGCCGAGTTGCTCCGGGAAGGCTGCAAGGATACGGCCTGCCAGGGAGATGTCGCGGGTTTCGACGGCAATGTCAGCGCAAGCGGTGAAGGCTTCGATGATCGGCAGCAGCGAGTAGGTGGCGAGGGCAGGAGCTTCGTCGGTGAAGGTATAGATGATCTTGGAACGGGTGGGCATGCGGGCTAACTCTCTGTGTGCTGAGCGTGCTCGAGTCTCGTGGTGCACCGGGTAGGCACACCGCCCTGGCAGCGCCATGGGCGGAAAGTCGAGAGGCTGCGAGCTGTGATGGTGGATGCATCAGTCGAGCGTCAAGTGCCGAGCTGCGGTAACAACCCGGGCTTAGTGGCCTGAGATGGCCTGGGACGGTCCGCATTTTCCTAGGGATCGCCCCGGTGACCCTGCGGTCGCGGGGCAGTATATCAAACCAATCAGCCTAATCATCAAGACTGAGTGATATCGGCCCATTTATAAGACCAAAGACGTAGCGACAATGTGACCGGTTGTCGCATGCGGCAGCCTCGCGGGTCGTGCAGAAGCGGAGGGAAGTCTTGATAACAGAGTTGTAACTTCATGCGTACAGATAGGCCGCACGCTGGTGGTCGACACGCGTGCGATCCTTCAAGGATGGACGTACCGGCGTCACGCACTCACAGTGGTGGCCAGTGTCGAGTCAGGTAGCAGCGCCTGGGCAGCCTCTTGGGTGCGGATATTGACAGCGTGCAGGCCTTTGGGGCCTTGAATGACATCGAAATGAACTGCCTGTCCCGCCTTGAGGGTCTTGTAGCCGTCCATCTGGATAGCGGAAAAGTGGGCGAAGAGGTCTTCGCTCTTGCCATCCTCGACCACGAACCCATACCCTTTGGCGTTGTTGAACCACTTGACTTTACCGTTTGCCATCCCTATGTCCCTCTGCAAGGACTCCATCACTGGAGTATCATCCACATCATCCGCCAATGAGCCTTCGAAAAAATCGGGCTGGTTGCGCGGATCTTTATTGACCACGGTGTGTTCCTATTGGTTGTAACACCGTTTTGCCGATAGTCAAGGTCATGCAGCGGCCAGGCCGTATCGCTTGCTGCAGGGTCAACCCATAACCTTATCCTGTCGATGTGATGAAATTCTTTCCATGCATGCACACAGCCAGATTCGACTAACATTCAATCAGGATCGCCCTCAATCCAACGAGGACGATGGCGCTGGTCTGGCGGTTCAGGAAGCCAAGCCGATCCTGCAGGCGCCACCTATGTACAAGGTGGTTTTGTTCAACGATGACTACACGCCGATGGATTTCGTCGTCGAAGTGCTCGAAACGTTCTTCAATCTGAACCGCGAGCTGGCGACCAAGATCATGCTGACCGTCCATACCGAGGGGCGGGCAGTATGCGGATTGTTTACCCGCGACATCGCCGAAACGAAGGCCATGCAGGTCAACCAATACGCCAGGGAAAGCCAGCATCCGCTACTCTGTGAAATCGAGAAGGACGGTTAATCGCCGACCACTTGGGTATGAGGTGAAGCTATGTTAAACCGCGAGCTCGAAGTCACCCTCAATCTTGCCTTCAAGGAGGCCCGTTCGAAGCGTCATGAGTTCATGACGGTCGAGCATCTGCTGCTGGCTCTCCTTGACAATGAGGCTGCCGCGACCGTTCTGCGCGCCTGTGGCGCCAATCTCGACAAGCTCAAGCATGATCTGCAAGAGTTCATCGATTCTACGACCCCTTTGATTCCCGTCAGCGACGAAGACCGCGAGACTCAGCCGACCCTGGGCTTCCAGCGTGTGCTGCAGCGTGCCGTGTTCCATGTCCAGAGCTCCGGCAAGCGCGAGGTTACCGGTGCCAATGTGCTGGTGGCGATCTTCAGCGAACAGGAAAGCCAGGCTGTGTTCCTGCTCAAGCAGCAGAGCGTGGCCCGCATCGATGTGGTCAATTACATTGCCCACGGCATCTCCAAGGTGCCCGGCCATGGGCCGCATTCAGACAGTGACCAGGAAATGCCGGACGATGAGGGCGGTGAAACCACCTCTTCGAGCAATCCATTGGACGCCTACGCCAGCAACCTCAACGAGTTGGCCCGCGCCGGGCGTATCGACCCGTTGGTTGGGCGCGAGCAGGAAGTCGAGCGCGTGGCACAGATCCTCGCCCGTCGCCGCAAGAACAATCCCCTGCTGGTAGGTGAGGCCGGCGTGGGTAAAACAGCCATTGCCGAAGGTTTGGCCAAGCGCATCGTCGACGGTCAGGTGCCCGATCTGCTGGCCCAGAGCGTGGTCTATTCACTCGACCTGGGTGCTTTGCTGGCCGGTACCAAATACCGCGGCGACTTCGAGAAGCGCTTCAAGGCGCTGCTCGGTGAACTGCGCAAGCGGCCACAGGCCATCCTGTTCATCGACGAAATCCATACCATCATTGGTGCCGGCGCAGCGTCTGGCGGTGTCATGGACGCCTCCAACCTGCTCAAGCCATTGTTGTCGTCGGGCGAAATCCGCTGCATCGGTTCCACGACGTTCCAGGAATTTCGTGGCATCTTCGAGAAGGACCGGGCGCTGGCGCGGCGCTTCCAGAAGGTCGATGTGAGCGAGCCTTCCGTGGAGGACACCGTCGGTATCCTGCGCGGCCTCAAAGGGCGCTTCGAAAGCCATCACAACATCGAGTACAGCGACGAGGCATTGCGTGCAGCGGCGGAGCTGGCCTCGCGCTACATCAATGACCGGCACATGCCCGACAAGGCCATCGACGTCATCGACGAAGCCGGCGCCTACCAGCGCCTGCAGCCTGAGGCCAATCGCGTTAAGCGAATCGACGTGCCTCAGGTCGAGGACATCGTCGCCAAGATCGCCCGTATTCCACCCAAGCATGTCAGCAGTTCCGACAAGGAGCTGTTGCGTAACCTGGAGCGGGATCTGAAGCTGACCGTGTTCGGTCAGGACGCGGCCATCGACTCGCTGGCGACCGCCATCAAGCTGTCGCGCGCAGGGCTCAAGTCGCCTGACAAGCCTGTCGGTTCCTTCCTGTTCGCCGGCCCTACCGGCGTGGGCAAGACCGAGGCAGCGCGTCAGTTGGCCAAGGCGCTGGGTGTCGAGTTGGTGCGTTTCGACATGTCCGAATACATGGAGCGTCACACCGTGTCGCGCCTGATCGGTGCGCCGCCTGGCTACGTCGGGTTCGACCAGGGCGGTCTGTTGACCGAAGCCATCACCAAGCAGCCGCACTGCGTGTTGCTGCTCGATGAGATCGAGAAGGCCCACCCGGAAGTCTTCAACCTGCTGTTGCAGGTCATGGACCACGGGACCTTGACCGACAACAACGGGCGCAAGGCCGACTTCCGCAACGTGATCCTGATCATGACCACCAACGCGGGCGCTGAAACCGCTGCGCGAGCGTCCATCGGCTTTACCCACCAGGACCATGCGTCCGATGCCATGGAAGTTATCCGCAAGAGCTTCACGCCGGAGTTCCGCAACCGCCTGGATACCATCATCCAGTTCGGCCGTCTGAGCACCGAGACCATCAAGAGTATCGTCGACAAGTTCCTCATCGAACTGCAGGCGCAACTTGAGGACAAGCGTGTGCTTCTGGAGGTCAGCGACGCGGCACGTGGCTGGCTGGCGGTGTCGGGCTACGACGTGCAGATGGGTGCGCGGCCGATGGGTCGACTGATTCAGGACAAGATCAAGCGGCCTCTGGCCGAGGAGATTTTGTTCGGCGAATTGGCCGAGCACGGCGGGGTGGTGCACGTGGACCTGCGCGATGGCGAACTGGTCTTCGACTACGAGACCACTGCCGAAGTGGCGTAAGCCTCGGGGGCCGCAATGCGGCCCCTTCCTGACCCAGGCAGGCACAAAAAAGCCCGGCAGATGCCGGGCTTTTTCATGGCTGGAGCTTAGCGCGCACGGTACGTGATGCGGCCCTTGCTCAGGTCATACGGCGTCAGCTCGACGCGAACCTTGTCGCCAGTGAGAATACGGATGTAGTTCTTGCGCATCTTTCCAGAGATGTGCGCGGTTACGACGTGCCCGTTTTCCAACTCCACGCGGAACATGGTGTTGGGCAGGGTGTCGACGACAGTGCCTTCCATTTCGAAGCTGTCTTCTTTCGACATGCAGTAGAGCCCTCGGATCCAGTGTTGGCCCGACGCATAACCGCACCGGGCAAAAAAGTGGCGTGGATTATGCCCGAAAACTGTGTGTCAAGCCAATGCTTTCAGTTGAGGGCAACCCAACGCTGGTTTATCAACAACTCGATAGGCCGATACTGCGTCTTGTAGTTCATTTTCTTGCAGTTCTTGATCCAGTAGCCAAGATACACGCCGTCCAGATCGAGCCGCAACGCCTCGCCGATCTGCCAGAGGATGGCAAACCTGCCCAGGCTGCGGCGCTCCTCATCAGGCTCGTAGAAGGTGTACACGGCAGACAGGCCATTGGGCAGCAAGTCGCAGACGGCGACTGCCAGCAGTCGCCCGCTGGCGCGAAATTCGTAGAACCAGCAGAACGGCAATTGGCGCACCAGAAACGTGGAGAACTGATCACGGCTGGGTGGATACATGTCTCCATCGGCATGACGTGCCTCGATGTAGCGCCGGTACAGGTCGAAATACTCTTCCTTGAAGGCAGGGCGTGCAGCAGTCACCGTCACATCGGCATTGCGCTTGAGAATCCGGCGCTGCTGTCGGCTGGGCACAAACCGTGCCGGCGGTATGCGCGCAGGCACGCATGCATTGCAGTTCTGGCAATGAGGGCGATAAAGGTGATCGCCACTGCGGCGAAACCCCATCTCCGACAGGTCGGCGTACACGTTCACGTCCATGGGCTGGCTGGGGTCCAGGAACAACGTGGTGGCCTGCTCGTCGGGGAGGTAACTGCAGGAGTGGGGTTGAGTGGCATAAAACTTCAACCGCGCCAGCTCTGTCATGATCAACCCCTTCGGTGAGACTTTGCCTAAGTGTAAGCCAGGTGTGAAAAACGCGCCTAGCAAACCCATGTGGCGGTGTTGGGCTGATCGAGGTGGCGGGCCAGGTAGCCTGCGAATTCGCGGCGACTGATGGCGTGAGCACCCAGGCTTTGCAGGTGATCGGTCGGCATCTGGCAGTCGATCAGCACGAAGCCGGCTGCTTCCAGGTGTCGGACCAACGTCACGAAGCCCACCTTCGAGGCATTGTCCGCGCGACTGAACATGGATTCCCCGAAAAACAGCTGCCCCATGGCCAGGCCATACAGGCCGCCGACCAGTTCACCGTCCTGACGAACTTCGACCGAATGGGCAATGCCGCGCGCGTGCAGTTCGCAGTAGGCCATGCGCATGGGGTCGGTGATCCAGGTGCCGTTTGTATAATCGCGCGGCGCCGCGCAGGCTGCGATCACCGCGGCGAAGTCGGTGTCGAAGCTGACCTGGTAGCGGCCTTGGCGCATCCACTTGGCCAAGGAGCGCGACACGTGCAATCGGGCAGGCACCAGCACGGTGCGCGGGTCGGGCGACCACCACAGGATCGGCTGGCCATCCTGGTACCACGGGAAGCAGCCATGGCGGTAAGCCTGAACAAGCCGTTCGGGCGTCAGGTCGCCGCCTGCGGCGAGTAGGCCGTTGGGCTCTTGCAGGGCGCGGTCCAGCGCAGGGAAGGTCAAGGAATCGCGTTTCAGCCAGGTCAACATGGTCGGTCATGCGGTAGGGGAGGGGAGTGGCCAGCATGGCGCGATGGGGAAATGGGGTCAATCGCTTCACGGCCGCAGGTGGGCGATACGTGATCGCCCATTCCACAAGCAATCGGGTTGCTTCCGCTGAATGGCGGGCCTGGGCAGGGCCGGTGTAGGCAGTGTCCCGCAGCCATTCAGGCAATTTCGGATACATTGCAGCTACGGCCGGCACCATCAGCCACATTTGCTGTCACACCTGTGCAAAAACACAGCATAAGCCTTTGTCACAGAAGACAATGCGTGCTCAAATTGCAGCTATTGGAAAGTCGCCCCCGGCCAGATCCCCAGACGGCGTGCCGCCATGGCGGCTGGCGGGCAGTAATGTTAAAAGTAGTGATCCGTTGGCTTCGGCCCTGGCCGATCACTATTGGACGCGCACCATGCGCAGGAATAGACGCGTTTTGAAGAAATCCACCGCAACCCCAGCTCCCTTGCCCGTGCCCCTGTGGCGGCAGCAGCTGCACTATCGCCTCAAGGAGGGTGCGCTGATCGCTGTCGGCGCCCTGTGCCTGTACCTGTGGATGGCGCTGCTGACCTATGACACCTCGGACCCGGCCTTCAGCCACACCGCCACCGTCGACCAGGTGCAGAATGCCGCCGGGCGAGCCGGTGCCTATTTCGCCGATATCCTGTTCATGGTGCTGGGCTACTTCGCCTACATCTTCCCACTGCTGCTGGCGATCAAGACCTGGCAGATTTTCCGTCAGCGCCACCAGCCCTGGGACTGGAGCGGCTGGTTGTTCTCCTGGCGATTGATAGGCCTGGTATTCCTGGTGCTGTCCGGGGCTGCGCTGGCCCATATCCACTTTCATCCGCCGGCAAGCATCCCGTTCTCGGCCGGCGGCGCCCTGGGCGAAAGCCTGGGCGATCTGGCTCGCAACTTCCTGAACGTGCAGGGCAGTACCCTGATGTTCATCGCCCTGTTCCTGTTCGGGCTGACGGTGTTCACCGACCTGTCGTGGTTCAAGGTCATGGACATGACCGGCAAGATCACGCTGGATCTGCTGGAACTGGTGCAGGGCGCGGCCTCGCGCTGGTGGGAGGCGCGTAACGAACGCAAGCGCCTGGAAGCGCAGCTGCGCGAGGATGAGCCCGTCGTCAAGGCCAAGCCTGTGGCGCCCGAACCACGTGAGCCGGCCAAGCCTGCTCTGCGCGAGCGCTTGTTCAAGCGCGAGCCTGCGTCTGCTCAGCCCGAGCCGCGCGAGCCGACCCTGGGCGGTGAGCCTGTGACGATGCGCGACTCGGTTGCGCGTGACCCAGGGGTGCAGCGTGAACCTGTGATCACACGCGAACCGGCAGCGGCGCGGCCTTCTGCGCCTGTAGCCGCCCCGGCCCTGATCTCCAATATCGTGCCACCGTCGGCCGCCAAGGCGCCTGAGCCAGTCAAGCGCATTGCCAGAGAAACCCCGGCGCCGCAATTCATCGACAGCGCAGTGGAAGGCACCTTGCCGCCGATTTCCATCCTGGACCCGGCTGAACAGAAAAAAATCGAGTATTCCCCCGAGTCCCTGGCGGGCGTTGGCCAATTGCTGGAAATCAAGCTCAAGGAGTTTGGTGTCGAAGTGGCGGTGGATTCCATTCACCCAGGGCCTGTGATCACCCGGTACGAAATCCAGCCGGCTGCCGGTGTCAAAGTGAGCCGTATCGCCAACCTTGCCAAGGACCTGGCGCGTTCGCTGGCCGTGACCAGCGTGCGGGTGGTCGAGGTGATTCCGGGCAAGACCACTGTGGGTATCGAGATTCCCAACGAGAACCGCCAGATGGTGCGTTTCTCCGAAGTGCTCGCCACCCCGCAATACGACGAACAGAAGTCGCCGGTCACCCTGGCCCTGGGCCACGATATCGGCGGCAAGCCGGTCATCACCGACCTTGCAAAGATGCCGCACTTGCTGGTGGCGGGTACGACCGGCTCGGGTAAGTCGGTGGGCGTGAACGCGATGATTCTGTCGATCCTGTTCAAATCCAGCCCCGAAGACGCGCGCCTGATCATGATCGACCCGAAAATGCTCGAGCTGTCGATCTACGAAGGCATCCCACACTTGTTGTGCCCCGTGGTCACCGACATGAAGGACGCGGCCAATGCCCTGCGCTGGAGCGTGGCGGAAATGGAGCGGCGCTACAAATTGATGGCCGCCATGGGCGTGCGCAACCTGGCGGGCTTCAACCGCAAGGTCAAGGATGCCCAGGAAGCCGGCGAAATCATTCACGACCCGCTGTATCGCCGCGAAAGCATGGAGGATGAGCCACCTGCCCTGAAGACGCTGCCGACCATCGTGGTAGTGGTGGACGAATTCGCCGACATGATGATGATCGTCGGCAAGAAGGTCGAGGAACTGATCGCGCGCATCGCGCAGAAGGCGCGGGCTGCCGGTATTCACTTGATCCTGGCGACCCAGCGACCGTCGGTGGATGTGATCACCGGTCTGATCAAGGCCAACATCCCGACGCGCATGGCGTTCCAGGTGTCGAGCAAGATCGACTCGCGTACCATCATCGACCAGGGCGGTGCCGAGCAACTGCTGGGCCACGGTGACATGCTGTACATGCCGCCTGGCACCAGCCTGCCGATTCGGGTCCATGGCGCATTCGTGTCCGATGACGAAGTGCACCGGGTGGTCGAGGCGTGGAAACAGCGCGGTGCCCCTGACTACAACGACGACATCCTCAACGGTGTCGAAGAAGCCGGCAGCGGCTTTGAAGGTAGCAGTGGCGGTGGCGATGGCGACGATTCCGAAAGCGATGCGCTGTACGACGAAGCCGTACAGTTCGTGCTCGAGAGCCGCCGCGCGTCCATTTCGGCCGTACAACGCAAGCTAAAGATCGGCTACAACCGGGCGGCCCGCATGATCGAAGCCATGGAAATGGCTGGCGTGGTGACTCCGATGAACAGCAACGGCTCGCGGGAAGTGATCGCCCCGGGCGGCCCGCGCGATTGATATCACCCTGCCGGGCGCCAACGGTGGTGTCCGGCCCCCTTCAACGCTTAATGAGGATTCCCATGCGCGCTATTCGCATGCTGTTGGTTTCGGCCCTTGCCCTGGGCCCGGTCTCGGCGTTCGCCGGCGAGCAGGATGTCCAGCGCCTGACCCAGTTGCTGGAAAAGTCGCAGACCATCGAAGCCAATTTCTCCCAGCTGACCCTGGATGCAGGCGGCACCAGCCTGCAGGAAACCACCGGCAAGATGACGGTCAAGCGCCCAGGCCTGTTCTACTGGCACACCAATGCGCCCCAGGAGCAGGTGGTGGTATCGGACGGTGAGAACGTCACCCTGTGGGACCCTGACCTTGAGCAGGCCACCGTCAAGAAACTCGACGTGCGTCTGAACCAGACGCCGGCGCTGCTGCTTTCCGGTGATGTGTCGAAGATCAGCCAAAGCTTCGATATCGTCTCCCGTGAGCAGGGCGATGTGATGGACTTTACCCTCAAGCCCAAGACCAAGGACACGCTGTTCGACTCGCTGCGTGTATCGTTCCGCAAGGGCCTGATCAATGACATGCAGCTGATCGACAGCGTTGGCCAGCGCACCAACATCCTGTTCAATGGGGTCAAGGCCAACCAGACGGTAGCGGACAGCACCTTCAAGTTCGACATCCCCAAAGGTGCGGACGTCATCAAGGAGTAACCAGAGCCAGTCATGGACCTGTTTAGAAGCGAACCTGTCGCCCAGCCCCTGGCCGCCCGTCTGCGCCCGTCCAACCTGGACGAGTATGTCGGCCAGGAGCACCTGCTTGCCCGCGGTAAACCGCTGCGTGAAGCACTGGAGCAGGGTGCGCTGCACTCCATGATCTTCTGGGGCCCGCCGGGGGTTGGCAAGACGACCCTGGCGCGGCTGCTGGCGCAATTTTGCGACGCGCATTTCGAAACGGTGTCGGCGGTACTGGCCGGCGTGAAGGAAATCCGCCAGGCGGTGGAAGTGGCCAAGCAGCAGGCCGGCCAGTACGGGCGCCGTACCATCCTGTTCGTCGACGAAGTGCACCGGTTCAACAAGTCTCAGCAGGATGCCTTCCTGCCCTTCGTGGAAGACGGCACCTTGCTGTTCATCGGTGCTACCACCGAAAACCCGTCTTTTGAATTGAACAACGCGCTGTTGTCACGGGCGCGTGTCTACGTGCTCAAGAGCCTGGACGAGCCCGCGCTGCGCAAGCTGGTGGACCGCGCCCTGACCGAGGAGCGGGGGCTTGGCAAACGCAACCTGCGCGTTGGCGACAAGGCCTTCGACATGCTGAGGGCCGCCGCCGATGGTGACGGGCGACGCATGCTCAATTTCCTGGAGAATGCCGCTGACCTGGCCGAAGACGGCAGTGAAATCGACGTTGATCTGCTGCAAAGCCTGCTTGGAGACAGCCGTCGCCGGTTCGACAAGGGCGGGGAGGCGTTCTATGACCAGATATCAGCGCTGCATAAATCCGTGCGGGGTTCGGACCCTGACGCGGCGCTCTACTGGTTTGCACGCATGCTCGATGGCGGCTGCGACCCCCTCTACATTGCGCGCCGGGTCGTGCGCATGGCCAGTGAGGACATCGGCAACGCCGACCCCCGCGCCTTGAGCCTGTGCCTGGCAGCATGGGACGTGCAGGAGCGGCTGGGCAGCCCCGAAGGTGAACTGGCAGTGGCACAGGCCATTACCTACATCGCTTGCGCTCCGAAGAGCAATGCCGTTTACATGGGCTTCAAGACCGCCCTGCGCGAAGCGGCGGAGCACGGTTCGCTGGAGGTGCCGCTGCACTTGCGCAACGCGCCGACCAAGCTCATGAAACAGCTGGGTTACGGCGATGAGTACCGCTATGCCCACGACGAACCGGATGCCTACGCAGCCGGTGAAGACTACTTTCCGGAGGCGCTGGAGCCGCGCCAGTATTACCAACCGGTGCCGCGCGGGCTCGAGCTCAAGATTGGCGAAAAGCTCCGGCACCTGGCCGAGCTTGATCGCAGCAGTCCGCGACAGCGGAGAAAACCATGATTACGCTGATCGCCGCCGTCAGTGCCGGTGGTATCGCCGGTACCCTGTTGCGCTTTGCCGCAGGCAATTGGGTCGTCGCGCACTGGCCGCGACACTTCTATATAGGTACGCTTGCCGTCAACTTGGTGGGCTGCTTGTTGATCGGCCTGCTGTACGGCCTGTTCCTGCACAAACCCATGGTCCCGGCGGAGTTGCGGGCGGGTTTGATCGTGGGTTTTCTGGGCGGCCTGACCACGTTTTCCTCATTTTCGCTGGACACCGTACGCTTGCTGGAAAGCGGGCAGGTGCCTCTGGCGTTGGGTTATTCGGCCATCAGCGTCGTGGGCGGGCTGCTCGCGACCTGGGCGGGATTGTCCCTCACTCGATTCTGACCAACACCTACACATAACGAGAGAACGATATGCTCGATTCCAAACTGTTACGCGGCCAACTTCAGGAAGTGGCGGATCGCCTGGCCTCCCGTGGCTTTAGCCTGGATGTCGCGCGCATCGAATCACTGGAAGAGCGCCGCAAGGCGGTACAGACCCGTACCGAGCAACTGCAGGCCGAGCGTAATGCCCGTTCCAAATCCATCGGCCAGGCCAAAGCCAAGGGCGAAGACATTGCACCGCTGATGGCGGATGTGGAACGCATGGCCAATGAGCTGGCCGCCGGCAAAACCGAGCTCGACGGTATCCAGGCAGAGCTGGACAGCATCGTGCTGACCATCCCCAACCTGCCCGATGCCAGTGTGCCGGTCGGTGCCAGCGAAGACGAGAACGTCGAAGTGCGTCGCTGGGGCACCCCCAAGGCGTTCGATTTTGAAATCAAGGACCACGTCGCCCTGGGCGAAATCAGCGGTGGTCTGGACTTCGAGGCGGCGGCCAAGCTGTCTGGCGCGCGTTTTGCCGTGCTGCGCGGCCCGATTGCACGCCTGCACCGCGCACTGGCGCAGTTCATGATCAACCTGCACACCGGTGAGCACGGCTACGAGGAGCACTACACCCCGTATCTGGTGCAGGCGCCAGCCCTTCAGGGCACCGGCCAGCTGCCCAAGTTCGAGGAAGACCTGTTCAAGATCACCCGCGAAGGCGAGGCGGACTTCTACCTGATCCCGACCGCCGAGGTGTCGCTGACCAACCTGGTGGCTGGGGAAATTCTCGACGCCAAGCAACTGCCGCTCAAGTTCGTGGCGCACACACCGTGCTTCCGCAGTGAAGCCGGTGCCTCGGGCCGAGACACCCGCGGCATGATCCGCCAGCACCAGTTCGACAAGGTCGAGATGGTGCAGGTGGTGGAGCCCGGCAAGTCGATGGAAGCGCTCGAAGGCCTGACGGCCAATGCCGAGCGTGTGCTGCAACTGCTCGAGCTGCCGTACCGTGTGTTGGCCCTGTGCACCGGTGACATGGGCTTTAGCGCCGTCAAGACGTTTGACCTGGAAGTGTGGGTGCCCAGCCAGGACAAATACCGCGAGATCAGCTCGTGCTCCAACTGCGGCGACTTCCAGGCCCGCCGCATGCAAGCGCGCTGGCGCAACCCGGAAACCGGAAAGCCGGAGCTGGTGCACACCCTGAACGGCTCCGGTCTGGCCGTGGGCCGCACGCTGGTCGCGGTGCTGGAAAACTACCAGCAAGCCGACGGTTCGATCCGGGTCCCCGAAGTGCTCAAGCCCTACATGGGCGGCGTTGAGGTGATCCGCTAAATGGACTACCTGCCGCTGTTCCACAAGCTGCAGGGCGCCTTGGTGCTGGTGGTTGGTGGTGGCGAGATCGCATTGCGCAAGGCGCGTCTGCTGGCCGATGCTGGCGCCGCGCTGCGCGTGGTGGCCCCGGAAATCGATGGCCAGCTGGCCAGCATGGCGCGCGAAGGCGGTGGCCAGGTCCTGGTGCGCGGTTACCAGCCGGGGGACCTCACAGGTTGCCGGCTGGTGATCGCCGCCACGGACGATCCTGGGCTCAATGCCCAGGTTTCGGCCGATGCCCAGGCCCTGAGTTTGCCGGTCAACGTGGTCGATGCGCCGGCGCTGTGCACGGTCATCTTCCCGGCCATCGTCGACCGCTCGCCTTTGGTGATAGCCGTGTCCAGCGGGGGCGATGCACCGGTCCTGGCACGCTTGATTCGGGCCAAGCTCGAAGCCTGGATTCCTGCTGCCTACGGTGAATTGGCCGGGTTGGCGGCGCGTTTCCGACACACCGTCAAGTCGTTGTACCCGGATGTGAACCAGCGCCGGGGTTTCTGGGAGACCGTCTTTCAGGGGCCGATTGCCGAACGCCAGCTGGCCGGGCAGGGCGCAGAGGCCGAGCGGTTGTTGCAGGCGATGGTCGATGGCGCGCCGGTGCAGCAGGGCGGCGAAGTCTACCTGGTCGGTGCCGGCCCGGGTGACCCGGACTTGCTGACCTTCCGCGCGCTACGGTTGATGCAGCAGGCCGATGTGGTGCTGTACGACCGCCTGGTAGCGCCTGCGATCATCGACATGTGCCGTCGGGATGCCGAGCGCATTTATGTGGGCAAGCGTCGTGCAGAGCATGCCGTTCCCCAGGACCAGATCAACCGGTTATTGGTGGACCTTGCCCAGCAGGGCAAGCGGGTGCTGCGCCTGAAGGGTGGTGATCCGTTCATTTTCGGCCGTGGCGGCGAGGAGATCGAGGAGCTGGCCGAGCACAATATCCCGTTTCAAGTCGTGCCGGGCATCACCGCTGCCAGTGGTTGTGCCGCTTACGGCGGCATCCCGCTGACCCACCGCGATCATGCCCAGTCGGTGCGCTTTGTCACTGGGCACCTGAAGGACGGTAGCAGCAACTTGCCTTGGGACGACCTGGTCGCGCCTGCCCAGACGCTGGTGTTCTACATGGGCCTAGTCGGCTTGCCGACTATCTGCGAAGAACTTATCCGCCATGGGCGGGCAGCGAGCACCCCGGCCGCCTTGATCCAACAAGGCACGACGCGCAACCAGCGTGTGTTCACCGGCACCCTGGCCGACTTGCCCGCCCTGGTCGCACGCCACGAAGTGCATGCGCCTACCTTGGTGATCGTGGGTGAGGTGGTGCAGCTGCGTGAAAAGCTGGCGTGGTTCGAGGGGGCACAGCACGGTTGACAGTCTGCGGACGCTTTGGGGATGAGCGAGGCAGTTGTCCCTAACATCCGCAAGCTTGCAGATCGAGTCCACCCCCCCACCTGTGGGAGCGCCCCGGCAAAGCCGCTCCCACAGAGGCTGCGTGAATACGGACAACCGTGGCCTAGAACAATGGCACGGTATAGCTGACGGTCACCCGGTTCTGATCCTGTGCCCACTCGCTGGGCAATCCACTGCGTAGCATGCCGTTGCGCCAGCTCAAGCCCAGCCCCTTCAGCGCACCGTCCTGCACCACATAGTCCAGGGCGATGTCACGTTCCCACTCCTTTTCATCACCACCGGCAGTGGTGCGGATGTGCGTGCCCTTGAGGTAGGTGAGCGAGGCAATCAGGCCAGGCATGCCCAATGCCGCAAAGTTGTAGCTGTATTGGCCGAAGGTGGTGCGTTCACCTGCACGGGTGAAACTGGTCACCAGCCGGTCGGTGAACAGATACAGGCTCGAGCCCGCTGCGCCTTCGCCCGTATTGCCCTGGTTGATCTGCACGAAGTTGCCACTGTCCGAGACCCGCTGATGGCCAAGCAACACCGAGTGGCCACCAATGGCGTAAGTGAACATGGCACTCCAGGTATCATTGTCGATCTTGCCTGGGGTGTCGCCCAGGCCGGTGACGCGATACCCCGCCGCGCGCCCGCTGGCCGAGTCGTTGCGTCCATCGGCGTCGGTCTTGAAGTAGCGCAGGTCGGTGGTCAGTGACTGGTTGTCGCTCAGGGCCCAGGTGTGCACGAGCCCCGCAAAATGCTGGACGTAGTAATCCTCCAGCTGGGCGCCGTAATATTGCAGCTTCAAGGCGGGGGTGAGCTGGTAATCAGCCCCGGCAAACACAAACGCATTACTCTCGCGTGTACCGCCTGCCACGGCCAGGCCTGAGCGGTTGGTCGAGCCACGGCCGGTGGTGTGCTCCAGGCGACCCCCGGTCAGGGTCAGGCCATCGATTTCTTTGGAGGTGACGATCCCGCCTTCGAAGGTCTGTGGCAGCAAGCGCCCATCGTTGGCCACCAGAATCGGCAGTTTCGGTTGCAGCGTACCGTAGCGTGCCTCGGTCTGCGAAAAACGGACCTTGCCGGTCAAGCCCAGGCGACTCCATTCGTCCACCGCGCTGCCATCGCTGGCATCCGGGATCATCGAACTGCCTCGGTGATTGCCTGCACCGCCATCCAGGCGTAGGCCCAGCAAGCCGAGGGCGTCAACGCCAAACCCCACGGTGCCGTCGGTGAAACCCGACTTGTAGTCGAGCATGAAACCCTGCGCCCATTCGGCCGTCTTGCTTTGGCCGGCAGGGCCGGGGCGGTCGCGGTAATCGTTGTTGAAGTAGTAGTTGCGCAGGTGCAGGTTGGCTTTGCCGTCCTCGATGAAGGCCGCCTTGGCAGCCGGAACGGCCAAGGTGGTCAAGGTGAGTAGGTACAGGGGCACGTAGGGCGTTCTTGTCATTGTTTTCTTCCTGAGGGTGATAGGCGCCCAGGGAGCGGGCGCAAAGGGTGCTGCAGGGTGGGCAATCAGTCCTGCAGCCACTCCTGCAGGGTGAGCTCCACGGTGATGAAGGACAGGTTGCGGCCCCGTTGCAGGCAGCCGGCAAAGAGCTTGCCATCGGCGTCGGCGAGCACTGCCTGAAGGTGGCTTCGGCCGGCGATGACCTCACCGCTCAGGCTGAGGATCTCGATACCGGGCCCGGGTACATGAATGGCTTGATGTCCGCGCTCACCGTGGTAGCGCAGTTCGCCGTCGATCAGGCTGCCCAGCCCGCCACGGACCACGGCGCAGGCGATGCCGTGGCTGGCGCAGAGGGCTTCGGCGCTGTCGATCACATCTTCGTTGGGCTTGAGGCGGGCGACCACCAGCCGCCCGAGGCGGCCTTGCTGGACCTGCGAGGTAGTCGTGGACAGGGCAGGTGTCATGAGGCCTCCTTGATCACAGGGTGCAGCAGGTTGAAGTGGGTCTCGGTGTCAGGCTGCACCTGGTAGGCGACGTGCTCGAACAGGCATAGCCGCAGCACCAAGGGTTCGCTACCGACCACGACCCGCTGCAATACCAGGTGCCCACCGTGCTGTTGCCCAAGGCTGTCGAGCATGCCGGCGTGGCAATGCAGCAACGGGGCACCGCTGGCATCCCTGCCGACAGTCAAGGCACCGCTGATGAACGTCACAGGGCCTGTGAGCTCCACGGGCTTGCCATAGTCGTAAGGGCGTTGGCTGTCGCTCGTGGTCACCATGCGGTGGTAGGCCAAGGCGCACGCGCTGCCCCACAGCACGCGGCCGACCGCGCTCTGGTAGCGACAGCGCTCGAGCACCGCCAGCAGGCTTTCGGCCACCTGGCTGCCGGACGCAAGCTCCACGCGCAGTTCCTGGCTGCACGCCACTTCACAGTCGAGCAGCCGGGGTAGGCGGGCCGGGCCTGCGTGCTTGAAGTGGCGCACCCCGCTGCGCAATTCGAAATGGGGCCTCATGCCGATTGCTCCGTGCCAGTCTCGAGCAACGTGCGGATGTGTTTCTTGACGATCTTGCCGTAGCCGGACTTTGGCATCTCATGCCAGCGCACGAACTGCTTGGGCCATTTGTAGCGCGCCAGACGCGGCTCCAGGTGCGCGAGCAGTTGCTCATCGCTGACCTCGGCCGTGGTAACGATCACCGCGCAACCGCATTCGCCCCATTTGTCGTCTGGCATGCCGAGTACGGCCACTTCGTTGACGGCAGGATGGGTCAGCAACGCTTCCTCCACTTCGCGTGGATACACGTTCGAGCCACCGGAGATGTACATGTCCGAGGCGCGCCCGGTGATGAACAGGTAACCGTGCGCGTCCACATGCCCCAGATCGCCGGTATGGAACCAGCCATGGCGGAAGCATTCGGCATTGGCCTGAGGGTTGTTGTAATAGCCGGCGAACACGGCCGGGCCGCGCACGCAGATTTCGCCGTCCGTACCCGTGGGCAGCTCGTGGCCTTTGTCGTCGAGAATGGCCACCTGCATGCCGGTGCGCGGGTAGCCGCAGGAACCGACCTTGGCCTGGGGGCCATCGTCGGCATCATGGCAGTCGGCGGGCAGCACCGTGATGTTGCCGGTGACCTCGCCAAGGCCGTAATACTGGACCAGCACCTTGCCCAATGTGCGCAGCGCATGGCACTGGTCCGCGCGGTACATGGGGGCGCCTGCGTAGATGACGTAGCGCAGACTGCTGTGATCGTAACGGCTGATGGCCGGGTCTTCGGTGAGCATCTTGACGATGGTCGGTACCGTGAACAGGTTGTCGATACGGTGCTGCTGCACCAGGCGCCAGGCCTCGTCGCAGTCCAGCCGGTCCCCGACAGGGAGCACGCAAGCAGCACCCCGGGCTACGTTGACCAGTGCATGAATACCGGCCCCGTGGGACAAGGGGGCCAGTACCAGCGAACGTGACTGCTGGCTCAGGCAGGGCATCAGGTCGGCCAAGTGGTTGTTGACCACGAATGCCATTTGCCCGTGGGTCAGTACCCCTGCCTTGGGGTGCCCGGTGGTGCCCGAGGTGTAAAAGAACCAGAGCGGGTCGTTGTAGTTCACCTCGGCAGGGCGAAACCCTGGCTGAAGCTGGGCGCCTTCATCGAGCAGGGCAGCGTAGGCCAGTTCACCCGGGCGTGGCGCCGCCATGGCAATCACGGTCTGCAGTGCCGGTGATGCCTGTCGCACAGCGTCCACATAATGGCCGAAACCTTCGTCGTAGAGCATCGCTACTGCGCCGCTGGAACTGCCCAGGTAGGCGGCTTCGGGTGGGGTGATGCGCACATTGGTGGGCACCCAGACCATACCCAGGCGAAAGGCCACCCAGGCACTTTCGAACAGCGGCAGGTTGTTGCGCGAGTGCACCAGCAAGCGGTCGCCCTTGCCCAAGCCGCGTGCACGCAGCGCGGCAGCGATGCTGTCAACACGGTGCAGCAGTTGGCGCCATGACACCTGGTGATCGCCGCGAATGAAGCCTGGCAGGTCAGGCAAACGCCTAGCCACCTGGGCCAGCAACTCCCCCAGGTTCATGACATTGTCGATTCCGTTCATCGCACGCTCTCCAGAATGCTCACGTAGTTGGTCACGGCGGCCCCGCCCATGTTGAACACGCCGGCTCGGTCTGCGCGCGGCAGTTGCATGTCGCCGGCCTGGCCGGTGAGCTGCATGGCCGCCATCACGTGCATCGAGACGCCGGTCGCACCAATGGGATGGCCCTTGGACTTGAGGCCACCGGAGGGGTTGATCGGGAGCCTGCCGTCCTTGCGGCTGACGCCGTCGGCGATTACCCGTGCGCCTTGACCGCGTTCGGCCAGGCCCATGGCCTCGTATTCGAGCAGTTCGGCGATGGTGAAGCAGTCATGGGTCTCCACCAGGGACAGGTCTTCCAGCGTCAGGCGCGCCTGGCTCAGCGCCTGCTGCCAGGCACGTGCAGCGCCTTCGAATACCGTGGGGTCGCGCCGTGACAATGGCAGGAAGTCGTTGACCTGGACGGCTGCGCGAAAGCGAACGGCCTGGCCGCTCCCGGTGGGTTGATCGCCCCGGCTGATCACCAGGGCGGCCGCGCCGTCGCTGATCAGTGAACAATCACTGCGCTTGAGGGGCCCCGCCACGAAGGGGTTCTTGTCCGAAGATGTGCGGCAGAAGTCGTAGCCCACGTCGCGGCGCATGTGCGCATACGGGTTGAGCGCGCCGTTGGCGTGGTTCTTGGCGGCGATCATGGCCAGTGCGTCGGACTGATCACCATAGCGATCGAAATAGGCGCTGGCGATGTTGCCGAACACCCCGGCAAAGCCGTTCTCGATGTTGGCTTCTTCGGGCGTATAGCAGCACTTGAGCAGGATCTTCCCCACCTCGGCCGTGGGCAGGCTGTTCATCTTCTCGAAGCCCACTACCAGGGCATGGCGCGATTGTCCGCTCAGCACGGCGTGCAAGGCCGAGTGAATCGCCGCTGAACCGGTGGAGCAGGCGTTCTCCACGCGCACGGCCGGAGTGAAACGCAGTGCTGGCAGGTGATTGGCGAGCAGGGCGGACGGGAAGTCCTGGTAGAGAAAACCTGCATTGAAGTGGCCGACGTGTACCGAATCGATCTGCTGTGCATCGAGCCCTGCGTGATTCAGGGCGCCGAGGGCCGCGTCAGCCATCATGTGCTCGGGGTCGATGTCGGGAAACTTGCCGAAGGGGGCGTGGTACCAGCCGTTGATGAGGGGTGAATGCATGAGAGTAATCCTCGCTCGGGGTTGGCGAGGTCGAGGGCAAGAACGGTGCCAGGCCTGCGGCAAGCGCTCTGCCACGCGCATTCGTGGCACGTTCGACGGTGGCGACGGGTAGCGAGCACGTGCTACAGGTGTCGCCTTGACTTGGCAAGCGACACCCAAGGGAGACACCTGTTACACACTCAGGCAGTGGCGAGATGCCCACTGGCACAGCAAGACGCGTCAGTGGATTTTATTTAGCATTTTAAAATCAAGCAGTTAAGCGCGTATGGCGGATGCCCACTACGCTACACCGTACATCCGCTTGAGTGTGGCACCTCTATTGCAACGTCATCTGCACCATCGCCGTATCCCACTCGATCAATAAGAACAAATAGGTCAGGAGAGCTTCATGAGCGATTTCACCCGCCGTTCCTTCATCAAGACGGCCTCCCTGGCATCGGCGGCCGTTGCCGCTGCCGGCCTGGGCCTCTACAGCACTGGTGCCCGGGCTGCCGACTTCAAACTCAAGTTTGCCAACAACCTGCCCATCAGCCACCCCATGAACGTGCGCGCCCGGGCCATGGCCAAGGCCATCAAGGAGGAGACCAACGGCGCCTTGGTGGTGCAGGTATTTCCAAGCAGCCAGCTGGGCAGCGACACCGATACTCTTGCCCAGGTGCGCTCCGGGGCGGTCGATCTGTTTTCCCTCTCGCCCGTGATCCTGGGCACCATGGTGCCGTCGGTGCAGATAAGCGCCGTAGGCTTTGCGTTCAAGGATTACCAGCAGGTGTGGAGCGCAATGGACGGTGCCTTGGGTGAGCATGTGCGCGCTGAGATCGCCAAGACCGGCACCCTGTTCGCATTCGACCACATGTGGGACAACGGCTTTCGCGTTACCACCACCAGCACCCGACCGGTCGCGAGCCCGGACGACTTGCGCGGCATGAAGCTGCGTGTTCCGCCCAGCCCGATCATCATGTCGATCTTCCGCGCTCTGGAAGCTGCGCCGACCAGCATCAACTTCGCCGAAGTGTATTCGGCCTTGCAGACCCGGATCGTCGAAGGGCAGGAAAACCCCATGACCCTGGTATCGACGGCCAAACTTTACGAAGTGCAGAAATATTGCTCGCTGACCAACCATGTGTGGGATGGCTTCTGGATGCTCGGCAACAGTGCCTCGATCGGGCGCCTGCCGGCGGATATGCAGGCGATCCTGCGCAAGCACATCGACGCGGCGGTGATAGGCCAACGCCAGGACCTGGCCAAGCTCGAAGGCAGTACCCGCGATACCTTGAAAGGACAAGGCCTGGAACTGGTCGAGGCGCCTGCCGATCCGTTTCGCGACAAGCTGCGCAGTGCCAATTACTACGCCGATTGGCACGACAAGTTCGGCGACCAGGCCTGGAGCATCCTTGAACAATACGCCGGGAAGCTGGCGTGATGCGCGCGCCAGCGCTTCCGGCCTCCACCGTTTCGCAGCGCCTGCCGGCCCGGGTGCTCATCTGCCTCAACCAGTGGGCCATGCGCCTGGTGGGCGTGATCGCGGTTGCCCTGATGGTGATCGAGACCTGCGTGCTGCTGGCCGGCGTGATTGCCCGCTACGTGCTGCATAGCCCATTGATCTGGTCCGACGAACTGGCCTCGTCGTTGTTCATCTGGCTGGCGATGTTCGGCGCCGTACTGGCGCTGGACCGCGGCGAGCACATGCGCATGTCGGCGCTGGTCAACAAGCTGCCGCAGGCCTGGCGCGGTTTCAGCGAAACCTTGTCGGCGCTGATCGTCTGCCTGTTCGTGGCGATGATCATCTCGCCGGCCATGCAGCATTCCCACGAACAGATGTGGATCACCACCCCGGCGCTGGGCATTCCCGATGGCGTGCGTGCTGCGGCGCTGCCCGTTGGAGCGGTGCTGATGCTGCTGGCGGCCGTCGCGCGCATGGCCCGTTATTCGACCGTGCGCCAGTTCATGGCCGGGTTGGCAGTCGTGGCTACGGTAGCCGCCGCTTTGTGGCTGGCGCAGCCGGTACTGGCAGCGATGGGCAACTACAACCTGGTGGTGTTCTTCCTGGTGCTGCTGGGCGCCTGCGTGTTCGGCGGCATCCCCATTGCCTTTGCGTTCGGCACGGCGACCATGGCTTACCTGGCCCTGGCGACCCACGCGCCCCTGTCGATCGTGGTCGGTCGCATGGACGAAGGCATGTCGCACATGGTCCTGCTGGCCGTGCCGCTGTTCGTGTTGCTGGGTGTGGTGCTGCAGTTGTCGGGCATGGCCCGCACGCTCATCGACTTCATGGCCTCGCTGCTGGGGCACGTGCGTGGCGGTCTGCAATACGTGCTGTTGGGGGCGATGTTCCTGGTGTCGGGTATTTCAGGGTCGAAGGTTGCCGACATGGCGGCAGTGGCCCCGGCGCTGTTTCCTGAAATGAAGCGGCGCGGATCCAAGCCTGAAGAGTTGGCAGCGCTGTTGTCGGCCACAGGGGCGATGACCGAGACGATTCCGCCAAGCTTGGTGCTGATCACCATCGGTGCGGTGTGCAGCGTGTCGATCACGGCGCTGTTCATTGGCGGGTTAATGCCTGCGGTGGTGGCCACCCTGGCCATTGCGGTGGTGTGCTGGTGGCGCTCGCGCAAGGACGAAGCGCCGGCGATTGCGCGGGCACCCTTGTCCCGCGTGGCCAAGACGTTCCTGGTTGCCCTGCCGGCTCTGGCGCTGCCGTTGCTGATCCGGGTGGCGGTGCTGGAAGGGGCGGCCACCGCGACCGAAGTCTCGACCATCGGTGTGGCCTACGTGGTGCTGGTGGGGCTGGTGATGCACCTGTTCATGCGCCATATCGAATGGCGCCGGCTGTACCCGATGTTGCTGGAAGCGGCGGCCTTGTCCGGGGCGATCCTGCTGATCATCGGCATGGCCTCGGCGATGGCCTGGGCGCTGACCCAATCGGGCTTCTCGCAGTCGCTGGTAGAACTGATCGAGGACATACCCGGCGGGGTGATGGGGTTCATGGTGGTGACCATCCTCACCTTCCTGATTTTGGGCAGTGTGCTGGAGGGTATCCCGGCCATCGTGCTGTTCGGCCCGCTGATGTTCCCCCTGGCCGAAATGCTCGGCATCCACCCGGTGCACTACGCCATGGTCGTGATCCTGGCCATGGGCATCGGCTTGTTCGCACCGCCTTTGGGTGTGGGTTTCTACGCTGCGTGCGCCATCAGCAAGACGTCATCCGATCATGTCATTCGCCGCGTCTGGGGGTACCTCGGGGCGTTGCTGGTGGCGCTGGTGATCGTTGCCTGTTTCCCGTGGATTTCCATCGGTTTCCTTTAAGAGAGCGCTGACATGAGCCAATTTGCGAAAAAGACTTTGCCTGCAACTGCCGTGGGCCGCGTGGCGCTGGTCACCGGTGCGGCCATGGGGATCGGCGCGGCCATCGCTGAACGCCTGGGGCATGATGGCCACACGGTGGTGGTGGCCGACATCGACCTGCAGGCTGCCGAGCTCAGGGTGGAGGGGTTGCGCGAGCAGGGCATCGATGCCTTGGCACTGGTGATCGACATCGGTGATGCAGCGTCGATCACGGCCTTGTTCGATGAGCTGCGCGCGCGCTGCGGGCGCTGTGATGTATTGGTCAACAATGCCGGTATCGCTCGCACCCAGTCATTTCTGGACACGGACCTGGAAGGCTGGCAGCGGCTGATGAACGTCAACCTGACCGGCACACTGCTGTGCAGCCAGCACGCTGCGCAGGTGATGCGCGAACACGGGTGGGGACGCATCATCAACGTTGCCTCCATCAGCGGCATGCGGGCGAGCATGGGGCGCACCGCGTATGGCACGTCGAAGGCAGCGGTGATCGGCCTGACCCGGCAGATGGCCATCGAACTGGCCGAGCATGGCATTACGGTAAACGGCATTGCCCCGGGCCCGGTGGACACGCCCTTGACGCAGACACTGCATTCTGCGGCGACACGCGAATCCTATGCCCGTGCGGTGCCTTTGCGCCGTTATGGCACACCGGCGGAGATGGCGGGGGCGGTGGCGTTTCTTGCGTCCGATGATGCGTCCTACATCAGTGGGCATGTGATCCCGGTGGACGGGGGGTTCATGGCGTCCGGGATTCTGGAGATTTGAGCGGGGGCTGCCGAGCAGCCCCAGGATTTCGGCCTCACATGACAATTCGCCGGCTTCCAGATCAGTTCCTCACTGCTCTGCGCCGCGTTGCGCCTCATCCTCTCGAGTCGCCTGTTCCCCGGCTTGCAGGGCCGTCTCGACGAAGGTGGCAATGCAGGGGTTGTGGTTGTCGGCCTTCCACACGGCCACCACTTCGATGACCGGTGCTTCGCGCAGGGGCCTGAAGCTGGTGCTGGCCAGGCGCATGTTGCGCATCGACCGGGGGACCATAGCCACCCCCAGGCCTTCGCCCACCAGGTTGACGATGGTCTGCTGCATGTTGATCTCAAGGCCGATGTTCGGGGTGACCCCATGCTGGAGGCAGTAGTTGCAGATCATGTCATGCAGGGCAGGAGCAATACGCCGTGGCACGATGATGAAGGTTTCACCGGCAAGCTCACGTGGCTCCACAACGGTTTGCTCGGCCAGGCGGTGGCCGGGCGGCAGTACCAGGGTCATTTCCTCGCGGTATAACGTGACGGTTTCCAGGCCCGTGCAGTCCTGAGGCCGGTACATGATCGCTACATCCTTGTTGCCGCTGGTGATGTCCTGGGCCAGGTCCAATGGCAGCGTCTCGGTCAATTTCAAGTTCACCTGGGGAAACAGCGCGGCATAACGGCGGGTGATCGCCGGTGTGATGCTGTAGGCGGTGGACATCATGAACCCCACGGAAAGCGCCCCCGCCGCACCGCGCGCGGCGGCCAGGGCATTGCGCTTGGCTTGCTCGAAGGCGGCGAACACCGTGCCGGTGTCGAGGTAGAAACGCTGGCCGGCCTCCGTCAGCTCGACCCTGCGCCGTGAACGGTCGAACAGCTTGACCCCCAGCTCTTCTTCCAACAGCGCGATCTGCCGCGACAACGGTGGCTGTGAAATATGCAAGCGCTCGGCCGCGCGGCCGAAGTGAAGGGTTTCGGCCAGCGTGCGGAAATACTGCAGATGCCTCAGCTCGATCATGATGCTCTCGAAGGTATCAGTCGATGCATGATTATGTATTGGAAAATATAACTGCGCCTCCCTAATGTGAACCGTGCAACGTCATTCGGCCCAGGCGGTGTCACAAGCCCGCCCGTCGACATAGTCAAAAGCTATAGAACAAGAAAAAAGGTGACGCTAATGACCGCTTGTAACCCTGCCGTGCGTGCGCCCCAACCCGTCGTGGAGGCGTGCAACATCGCTCAAGACAGTGACCCTGGAGTGCGCCAGGCCTTCAACCGGGCCTTGCGGCTGATGGAGCGTGGCATCGCCGTACTGATCCGCGGAGAGACCGGTACCGGCAAGGAAATCCTCGCCCGCGCTCTGCATGCACACAGTCAGCGCCGCGCGGCGCCATGGGTGGCGCTCAATTGCGCATCCATTCCCGAAACCCTCATCGAAAGCGAGCTGTTCGGCTACAGCCGCGGGGCGTTTTCGGGTGCTCTGCCGGGCGGCAAGAAAGGCAAGGTTCAGCAAGCCGATGGCGGCGTGCTGTTTCTCGATGAAATCGGCGACATGCCCCTGGAACAACAAACGCGCCTGCTACGGGTGATTGCCGAACGTGAGGTGACGCCCCTGGGTGCCGAGCGCAGCATCCCGGTCAACTTCGCACTGGTCTGCGCGACGCACCAGGACCTCTCGGCGCGTGTTGCCGAGGGCAGTTTCCGCGAGGACCTGTTCTATCGCATCGCCACAGGCGTAGTGCAGTTACCGCCGCTGCGCGAGCGTCAGGACCGTGGTGAGCTGCTGTGCAACATGGTGGCCCATGAGCTTCCAGGCTGTGACCCTCGCCAGGTACTGGCGCAGGTGTGGAGTTTGCTGATGGCCCATACCTGGCCTGGGAATCTGCGCCAGATGCGGGCGGTCGTGCGCTACGCCTGCGCAGTGATGGAAGGCCCGCGTATGCTGCGCAGCGACCTGCCGCTGGACGTTCTCGAGCAGTGCCAGGCCCCGGCTGCGTTGCCTGCCAACATCACGCCCATCCGCCGGGCGGCCCCGTCAGGCGATGAGCGCAGTGACGTGTTGCACGCTTTGCAGAGCTGCCACTGGAACATGTCGGCGGCGGCCCGCGCTCTGGGGATTTGCCGGCCCTCGTTGTACCGGGTGATGCGCCGGCTGGACATTCCCCCGCTCAAGGAGCAATTAGCGCTCGGCGCCTGCGGCACCGCCTGATGCCCTGACCCTCCAACACCTTTGACGACCGCCTGCTGCCAATGAGCAGGCGCGCCTGGCTGCGGCCACTTTCGATGGATGACGATCATGAGCACTCCCGTTGTGCATGCTGCACTCAATTTCACCCTGACCGGCCGCACGGCCCTGGTAACGGGCGCTGCCCGTGGCATTGGTCATGCGATCGCCATGGCACTGGGCCAGGCCGGTGCACGAGTAGGGGTGTGCGATTTGGATGCCGAGGCGGCCGAGGCGGCTGCGGCTCGGTTGCGAGAAGTCGGGATCGAGGCTGTTGGGGTGGGAGCGGATGTTGCCGATGAGGCCCAGGTGCAGGCTATGGTGGGCCAGGTGCAAGCTATGTTGGGAGGGGTCGACATCCTGGTGAACAACGCAGGGATCGTTTCGACCGGCCCCTTGCTGGAGGTCACCACTGCGGAATGGAACCGGGTAATGGCCATTGACCTGAACAGCGTGTTTTTCTGCGCCAAGGCCGTGCTGCCGGGCATGATGGCGCGCCAGAGTGGGCGCATCATCAATATCGCGTCGGTGGCAGGCAAGCGTGGGGGGGGCTTGCTGGGCAATAGCTGCTACGCGGCAGCCAAGGGCGCGGTGATCGCGTTGACCAAAGGGCTGGCGCGAGAAGCCGGCCCCTATGCCATCACCGTCAATGCCGTGTCGCCGGCGCTGACCGACACCGAGATGACCAGCGCGCTAGCGCCTCAGGCCAGGGCCGAAGTGCTCGCACAGATGCCGCTTGGCCGCGCCGGCACGCCGCGCGACATCGCCGCCGCCGTATGCTTCCTGGCCTCGCGGGAGGCCGGGTTCGTGACCGGCGAGATCATGGACGTCGATGGCGGGTTCATGCGCGACTGATGCCATCTGGCCAGGGCACAGGCTGATTCAGCTCCCACCCCATATACCCTTCCCGGGCAAGCGAGCGCGATCGTGGGGCAGGCTGAAGTCCAACAGCGGCCCCTTTGGCACGATCCCGTTGGGGTTGATGGTGGTGTGGCTGAGGTAGTAGTGGTTCTGGATGTGCTGCATGTTTACCGTGTCGGCTACCCCTGGCCATTGGTACAACTCCCGCAGCCAGTGGGTCAGGTTGGGGTAGTCGCTCAGACGGCGCAGGTTGCACTTGAAATGGCCGTGGTAAACGGCATCGAAGCGTACCGCCGTGGTGAACAGGCGTACGTCGGCCTCGGTGAGGTACTCGCCTGCCAGGTAGCGATGTCGGCTGAGCACGTCTTCGAGGTGATCCCATTCGCTGAACACCTCGTCGAAGGCCGCTTCGTAGGCCTGCTGTGTCGTCGCGAAGCCGGCGCGGTAAACGCCGTTGTTGATCGCCGGGTAAATGCGTTCGTTCAAGGCGTCGATGTCCGCTCGCAACGGCTGCGGGTAGAAGTCGAGCAGGTTGCCGGTCAGCGAATTGAAGTCATGGTTGAACATCCGCACGATCTGCGCCGACTCGTTATTGACGATGCGGTTTTCGTGCTTGTCCCACAGCACCGGCACCGTCACGCGGCCAGTGTAATGGGGATCGTCCTGGGTGTAGCGCTGGTGCAGGTACTTGAGCCCATCGAGGTGATCGCCGGATGAGCCGTTCTGGCGGTCGAAGGTCCAGCCGTCACCTTGCATCAGCCAGCTGACCACCGAGACGTCGATCAGCGGCTCAAGGCCTTTGAGCGCGCGCATGATCAGGGTGCGATGCGCCCAGGGGCAGGCCAGCGAAACGTACAGGTGGTAACGACCTGGCTCGGCGGCAGGCAGCGGGTTGCGCCGCTGCGAGTCTTCACGCTTGAACGCGCCGTCCTTGCCGTTTTCATACCACTGGTCATGCCAGCGACCGTCGACCAACAGGCCCATGATGAGCTCCTTAACAAAAGCGATTTGTCGTTGGAGCTCAGTCTAGAGAAAGACGTTCGAACCAATAGCGCAAAGAGTGGGGCGGTATGATCGGTTAAATCGATCGATCGCGATCAGCCCACCACCCTTGCGCGTGGGCAAACGCCTGCTCGCGGTCTTGCCCCAACCCACGAAGCGCCAGCGCCATTGTGGCCAGCACCGCTTTTTGGGCATAGCTGTCTTCAACTTCACCACGCCAGAAGGCCAGCATGTGCTCGGGCTCAAGCGATGCCGGCTTGACGTGCCGACGCTCGCTCAGCGCGGGCCATTCTTCGCCCCAGGCCTTACCGTCAGTGGTGCCGTAGAGATGGCTGATGACATCCGGGTTGATCTCGATTTCGCCACCGTCACCTTTGATCACTACCGCGTGATCGCCCAATAACCGACTGGCCTCGCGGTGTACGGCCTGGTAACCCGGGTGGAAGATGCTCTGCAGGCCACAGCGTGCGCCGAGCGGGTTCAGCACCCGTGCGAGGGAATGGATCGGCGAGCGCAGGCCCAGGGTGTTACGCAGGTCGATCATGCGCTGAAGTTGAGGCGCCCAGTCCTGCAGTGGGAAAAAGGCCAGGTGGTGATGGTCCAGGGCTTCACTGACAGCCTGCCAATCGCGGCACAGGGGAATGTGCAACAGCGCGAGCAGTTGCTCGCTGTACAGGCGGCCTGCGGTGTGCGCGCCGCCACCGTGCATCAGGATACGCACCCCATTGCTGGCCAGACACTTGGCTGCCAACAGGTACCACGGCAAATGGCGCTTCTTGCCGGCATAGCTCGGCCAGTCGATGTCCACTGCAATGGCAGGCGCTTGCAGGTGCGCGCGCAGCGCTTCGGTGAAGCCGGCGAGCTCTTCTGCGCTTTCTTCCTTGTGCCTTAGCAGCATGAGGAAGGCGCCCAGCTGCGCGTCTTCGACTTTACCTTCCAGCAGCAAACCCATGGCGGCGCGGGCTTCTTCGCGTGTCAGGCCGCGCGCGCCACGCTTGCCTTTGCCAAGGATGCGTACGTACTCGGCGAAGGGGTGTTCAGCGGGGGTTTCCAGGGTCAGTGGGCGAGGGCTGGTCATATGCAATTGGTCGGCTTGGGCAGGCCCGCCAGCTTGGCGGCAAGTTTGGCGGGAGTGCCATTGAACAGGCGATTCAGATGGGCGCTGTTGCCCTTTTCCGGGCCCAGCTTGAGCGCTGCGTATTTGATCAGCGGGCGCGTGGCGGGCGAGAGCTGGTACTCCTGGTAGAACGTGCGCAGCAATGACAGGATTTCCCAATGGTCAGGCGTCAGGGCGATGCCTTCGCGGGTGGCCAAGCCTTGCGCGGTGGCCGGTGACCAGTCCTCAAGGTTGACCAGAAAGCCGTCCTTGTCCAGGGCAATGGCCTTGCCTTCGATATCGAGCGTGTTCATAACCAGCTGTTGACCTTGTCATGGTGCAGGGACAGCGCAACGAAGCCTGGGTAGTCGACCGTCGTTGCCAGCGAGGAAGAAATGGCCCTGGCTTGCATGTCTTCTTCCAGGGCATAGAGGCGACCGACCAACTCGGCCTGCTCCAGCAGACGCAAAGGCTCGCTGCCCGAGAGCAGGGCGTAGACCGCATCGCCACACAGCAGTACGGCGTCTTCGCTGCCCAGCAAGCGCAGGCAGCTGTGAAGGCGTTCGTCACCAAACGGGGAGTGGGCTATTACATGCAGGGTTGTCATCAGAGCGTCACCACTTGGTCGAACTGTGCGATCAATGCCGCAAGCTGCGCATCGTCGAGTACCTCTACCGGCAGGCCAAGGCTTGCGTGGGCCATGCCGCGCCGTGCCAGGCTGTGGCCACAGGCGTATAGCGCGTCCACGCCGAACATGGGCAATGCCTGCAGGTTCGCCGCCAGGTTTTTTTGCTCAAGGGCGGTGGGGTGCTGGTCGCAGGCAAGCTGGAACACGCCATCGTCCAGAAACAACATGCCCAGCGGCAGATCGAAGGCGCCGCCGGCCAAGACGATATCCAGCGCTTCGCGAGCAGACAGCCCGCTCCAGGGCGCCTGGCGACTGATGATCAACATGGACTTGGCCATTCAATCGCCTCCAAAGCAGATCAGCCGGTCGGCCGTTTGCGCGGCTTCATGCAGCTGACCGAGCCCGGACAGTTCATAGGGTTGCTGCAGGTTCACGGCAGGGCGCTGATAGCGGCTGGCTTCGCGTTCGTCCAATACGCCACGGCGCAGGGCAGCGGCGATGCACACCACCGCATCCAGCTGGTTGGCCTGTAGGAACGTGCGCCATTGCTGCGCGATGTCCTGTTCGTCCTGAGGGGCTACCACATTGGATGAAGCACTGTGCACACCGTCCTGGTAGAAGAACAAGCGGGTGATGCCGTGCCCGGCAGCCAACGCTGCCTCGGCAAAGCGCAGCGCCCGGCGGGAAGCGGGCGCCTGTGCGGGGGAAAACACCGCGATAGCGAATTTCATGGCGAACTCGTGCTATGGAATCGCGCCATGATAAACAAAAAGGCCTGGCTGCTGCAGGCCTGTGGTCGTCAGGCCTTCTCCTTGCCCTCAGGCAAGAACCAGTTCAGGACCAAAGCACAGATGCCTCCGGTGGCAACCCCCGACTCCATCACATTGCGAATCGCCGCTGGCATATGGGCGAGGAACTCGGGTACCTGTGCCACGCCCAGGCCCAAGGCCAGCGATACGGCGATGATTAACAGGGCGCGGCGATCGAGGCGGGTGCTGGCCAGGATATTGATACCCGAAGCTGCCACGGCACCGAACATGACCATGGCCGCACCGCCCAGCACAGGCTCCGGAACCGCCTGGATCACCCCGGCAACGCTGGGGAACAAGCCGAGCAGTATCAACATCGCCGCAATCCATACACCGATGTGACGGCTGGCGATACCCGTCAGCTGAATGACGCCGTTGTTCTGGGCGAAGATCGAGCTTGGGAACGTGTTGAACACGCCAGCCAGCAGTGAGTTGGCGCCGTTGACCAGCACACCGCCTTTGATCCGTTGCATCCACACGGGACCTTCCACGGGCTGGCGCGAGACCTTGCTGGTGGCCGTCACATCACCGATGGCCTCCAGAGAGGTCACCAGGTAGATCACCAGCATCGGGATGAACAGCGCCCAGGAAAAACCGAGGCCAAAGTGCATGGGTGTCGGCACCTGGAACAGCGCGGCCTCGTGCATGCCGGTAAAGTCCAGGCGGCCTAGGTAGCCGGCCAGGGCATAGCCCGCCGCCAGTGCGATGACGATGGCGCAACTGCGCAGCCAGACCACAGGTATGCGGTTGAGGATGACGATGATTGCCAACACCACGCCTGACAGCAGCAGGTTCTCGCCGTTGGCAAAGGTCCCGTTGGCCATGGCGCCAAAACCACCGCCCATGCTGATCAGGCCGACCTTGATCAGGGTCAGGCCGATCATCAGCACAACAATACCGGTCACCAGCGGGGTGATCAGCCGTTTGACGAAAGGCAAGATGCGCGAGACGCCCATCTCGACGAAAGAGCCTGCAATCACCACGCCGAAAATGGCGGCCATGACGCCTTCTACAGGCGTGCCTTGCTTGACCATCAAGGCCCCGCCGGCAATCAGCGGGCCGACGAAGTTGAAGCTGGTGCCTTGCACGATCAGTAGGCCGGCGCCGAAGGGGCCGAAGCGTTTGCACTGGATGAAGGTGGCGATGCCGGAGATGACCAAGGACATGGACACGATCAGGTTGGTATCACGGGCAGAGACGCCCAACGCCTGGCAGATCAGCAGGCCAGGGGTGACGATGGGCACAATGATCGCCAGCAGGTGTTGCAGCGCTGCCAGCAAGCCGATGAGCAGCCGCGGCTTGTCTTCCAGACCCAGTACTAGTTCGTTGTCAGGCGCTGTCGCACCTGGGCTGTGTTCCTGTGAGCTCATTGCGCAGCGCTGCCCGTCTATAAAAAAGGAGCGCATTCTACGGGCAGAATGGGGAATGCGGTAGGGGAATGCCGGTTAGCCGCCTGTTCGACGATCATCGCCTTCGTTACCTGACTTTTAAGTCAATAAGTCTGAGCGCAGCCACCGCTTTGCGACTGTGCATGTTCGGTAGAAACGGCAGGGACAAAAAAAGCCCGCGTAGGCGGGCTTCTTCACACACGTCGTTGTATCAGTCGTCACGACCCATGATGCCGAACAGCTGCAGCAGGCTGATGAACAGGTTGTAGATCGAAACGTACAAGCTGATGGTCGCCATGATGTAGTTGCGTTCACCACCGTGGATGATGGCGCTGGTCTGGAACAGGATGCACACCGACGAGAACAGCACGAAGCCGGCGCTGATGGCCAGTTGCAGGCCGCTGATCTGGAAGAAGAAGCTGGCCACGACCGCACCCAGCAGGACGAAGAAGCCTGCGGTGATGAAGCCGCTGAGGAAGCTCATGTCCTTGCGGGTGATCAGCACATAGGCCGACAGGCCACCGAACACCAGCGCCGTCATGGCGAAGGCCGAACTGACGACTTCAGCGCCGCCGCTCATGCCCAGGTAGCGGTTGAGGATAGGGCCGAGAATGAAGCCCATGAAACCGGTGAGGGCGAAGGTGGAGACCAGGCCCCATACCGAGTCGCGCAGCTTGGCGGTGAGGAAGAACAGGCCATAGAAGCCGATCAGCACGACGAACACGTTCGGGTACGCGAACCGCATCTGCTGTGAGATGAAGGCCATCAGACCGCTGAAAGCGAGGGTCAGTGCCAGCAGGCTGTACGTGTTGCGCAGGACCTTGCTGATCTCCTGCTGCTCGACCTGCTGGCCGTGGTGTACGGCATAATCCTGTTCGCGCATGGCGACACTCCTTGGTGAACCTGAGATATGAAACGTCGAAGATGGTAGGAGTCTACCAGAGCTCCTGCAACCCGCGACACAGAGAGTTTGACAGCGTGTTTCATTCCGGTATTATGGCGGCCGCAAAGCAGCTGGAAGCGTGGCCGAGTGGTTTAAGGCAACGGTCTTGAAAACCGTCGATGGGCAACTATCCTAGAGTTCTTATCTAAAGCCCCTTCTAGTTGCATCTTATAGCGCCGTTGTCCAGTGGCGCTACGAACACCCCGGGAAATTGGCAGAGTGGTTGAATGCACCGGTCTTGAAAACCGGCGAACGTGAGAGCGTTCCCAGGGTTCGAATCCCTGGTTTCCCGCCAAACATCAATGAATTAAGGGCCTAGAGCAATCTAGGCCCTTTTTTTCGTCTCGATTTTCTTAACCCCGACCTCGCTAAGCCCACAAGAAAACTAAAGCGTGCAACGTTTTTGTTGCGTGTTGTTGCGTCTTGTTGCAGTATCGCCATCCGTTGCAACTGGTAGTTGCATCTTAGGGGTTTGCCCATTCCAGCAAACCTACATCCAAGACGGGGGCTTAATGGCTGCAGTGGTAGATGTGTCGATCAGCATCATGGAGACGTTTCGCGCCGGAAGGCCAACGTACCGCATGCTTTCTGCTGACGTGGTGACCAGCGAGTTCTTTGACACCTGGATCTTCGAGCTCTCGAAGCGTCAGGCCTGGAACACCGTGAAATCCTATGGCCCAGCAGTGCTGCTGTTCATCCAATACATCCAGGTGGTCGCCGATCGGAATGGGGGCCTCACGCCTTTGCTTCTGACTGAAGCGATCGAGGGGTACGAGAATTTCCTGGCTTATGGCACGGGCAGTACTGTCAAGCTGAGCCGATCCGTCGCGAGGATTTTGGGTAACCGGAAAATGGGGGGTAGCTCGATCCGGAAGCACCTTACTGCCGTCAACAACTTCATCGACGCGAGTGAGACTTTCAGAAAGGCAATCTTTCAGCTCCAGGAGACCGGCTACGTAGGCAAAGATCTCATTTCAGCGCTGCCGGCAATCACCTCCCAGTACGTAGCTGCGCCCAGGAAGATCAGCGTTGCAATCGGCAACAGTAGCTGGTTGGCAGGATGCATAGCGGGTGGGGCAAAACGGATACGACAGGTGGGGCTGGTCGCCACCTCCAAGCCGTCAACCATGGCACATACTGATAGCTATGGTGGCGATGAAAAAGTCTTTCCGATTGACCTATGTGTGAAGCTTATTGAGAGCGCGACGTGCCTCAGGGACAAGACGCTATGGTCACTGCTAGCGGCCTGCGGTTGCCGTATCTCAGAAGCGCTGACTATGTTTACGTCTGATGTATGTATCTATCCTGGGAAGCCAGCTGACAGCTACGTTCAGATCATCGATCCGAACAGTCGAATCAAAGAGCTGTCCCGCTTCATGACCGATGTGGCTATCAGCAAGCTGAGCCACAAAGGGCGTTTGCACCCCGAAACCTTCCTGATAGAGCCGTTCGCTTCTCATTTTTGGGTGAATCTAGATCTTTACATCGCCGAACAGCGTGCTCTGGAAATGAAGCGCCACAGGCCTGTATCGCATCGCTTTCTGTTTAGAAATCTTCTCAACGGAGAGGGCATGCCATCCTCCTATCAAGCCGTGTGGGAGCGCTTCAACGCAGCCGCTAAAGCGTTGACGGGTGAGAGCTATGGATTTCATTCTCTTCGCCATATGTATGCATACTACTTGCACAACCACTGCCCAAATCCTTTCAAACCTGGTGCGTTTGGCTTCGAGCTTGGCGTTGTCCAGAAATTACTTGGGCACTCCTCTGCTACTGCAGTCGAGCGGTATGCGCGCAAAGATAGCCACATGCTTCGAGCGTCCATGGCTGCGATGAACCTTATGAGAATGCGAGATAGTACCTTCAATGTAGCTAAGGTACAGATTGAGCACTTGAGGCAGCAAATTGCTCATCTTGAAAAATTTGTAAGCAGCGAGACTTGATCTACCTTTGGTGCTATTTGGCCCCTGTAAATAACGTCTAGTCAAAAAACGCGCGGAATATCCGGGTGCACGTAATTATAAAGTGCGGCCTGCGGGCTTCTCTTGTCCAAAATTCGCTATTTCGTTCTGCTTAAAGAGTAAACATGGTATGAAGATTTTATACAAAAACTCGATGATGTGGTTGATTCCTGGGTCGGAGATCGCATCTGCGATTCAAGGCGCTTGCAAAGAGGTCAGAGCTTTCTATCAGGAACACTCTTCAGGGGTAACTCCCGATGCAACCTATCAGGTTGATAGCTATTTTCAGGGGGCGTTTATTAACTTCTCGTTGTGGGAGAAATCTCACTATCGCGCGCTGGTGAATTGCTGCACTGATGATCCCGATGCGAAATTCGCGGATGTTCATCCCCAGCTGACTTCGTGCACTCCACGGCAAGAACAGGCCCTCGCAAATTTCTTCAAGCTAGTCTTTATTCTCATGTGGTCGAGGAGGCAGGTCATCCTGCCTCTTTCGATGAGGGCCGTAAGCCACCTGGATAGCGTCCTCGAAAAAGTGATCGCATTGGGTGGCGCGCCTGCGCTCCAACAGATACGAAAGAATATGAATCATGACAAGTTATACGCCAGCAAGCACGATCGTCATTTTGACAAGAGCGCTTATACACGTTGGACTAAGCTGTTGCTAAGTGGTCAGGTTTACTCTTCAGATGATTTGACTCGGGAGTACTGTGTTGCGGTTTATAAAGATAGTATTGGGCGAAAAAAGCCTCTTGGTCAATACCGTGTGTTGCAGTTCCTGTATTTTTTGGCCGGGGATAACGTTGCAGCTCGGGAAATGGTAGAAGAGGTTGTCACGGAAGTCAGGAGGGAAATCGACGACGTCAATAAAATTGCTCGGGAAAACAGGAAGAAGCCTGCAAAAAAGGCCGCTGCAGACATCGCGTTTGACGAGGGCGTCGAGTATGGGAATGGCATTAAGCCCGTAGATCTTGATGCTCTTTTCACTCGTTGCGTCAAGTCGTACATGCTTAAACCTGTATTTGATATGCAAGAGGGTGGTGCGAAGTTTTATGCTAGGTTGCCTGAGAAGGTCAGGGTCTTCTGTGCTGGAGTGGACGCCACCTTCCGATCATTTGTAAAATCGAAGCGGTTGCAAAGCGAAAAAACTCAGATTTTTCTGCTGAATTTGCAGTTGGCATACTTGTCGACCTATCTGCCTAATTTCTTCCTGGCTCGCGATGGAGATCTGCGAAATTACCCGGCGTCTTTCAATGATTACGATTGCGTGTTGTATTTTACTCGTGAGGCTAACTTTGTAGATGGGGTTCTTGTGTATGAGAAAGAACCTCCCATGACATTTCTGAAGTTTCTTGAGTGCTACGCTAAGTTTAACGATTGGGGGAATGAGTCGTGGTATTCGCGCGTCCTTTGTGCAGACGAGTTTTGTGATTGGGTGCAAGAGCACCGGTTCACCATCCCAAATGCTGATCGCTTTACCAATAATTTCTCGTCAGCCTGCTATCCACCGTTGAGGCGGCGGAACGGTACAGTCAAACGGCCAATTCCCCGAGCGTACTTTGGTGCCTTTGTGAGTATGCTTTATTCCATGGAATATTTGGTTATGCACCTGAATATGATGGCTGACGGTCAAATGCCAGGGGTCATTCAGGGGTCGCTGTATCAACCTAGCCTGGCCGAACTACAAGAATCTTCTGAATGGGAGTCGATGTGGGGTAGGGGGGCGGCTCGGGTCACGGTTATTGATCAGAGTAAATTAAACTATTGTCCTATTTTCTACTGCGATGGAAAAATCCATAAGTTTGAATTTCTTCCCCGCTTCTATCGTACGATCGATTATGAAATTGGGGGCGAAGTTGTGCCAAGGATCGTGCCTAATCACGTTCGCCTGACGCAACTTATGTGTGAGACAGGCCTTCGTCAGAAGCATCTCATCTGGCTTGATAAGGATCGATACGATTGCATGCTGGATCGCAGCAGTGGTAGCCAGCTGTCGCCGCTGTTTGTTAGTAGTGATAAGTCGCATGGCGAGTGGACTGCGATTGTTGCTCGTCCGGTGATGGCCATCCTTGACAGGCAGAGGAAATGGTACGGACAGTGCAGTGCGCAAAACTATAGAGAGCCTTTATGGTATGGAAATAAGGAGAGCTCTAAATTTGGCAAATTCAAGCCATTGTTCAGAATGCCGCTGGAAGGGCAAAATAGTTGGGCTAGCTATCGATATTATCCTGTGATGCTGTCGATTTTGCAGTGCTTTATTCATAATCAACTCAAAGATCTGAAAGTCCCTGACCTGGTCTTCGTAAGAAGGAGAAATGGTGGGGGTGAGATCCCTATTGTTTACACCGACGAATTTTTTGCGGGGATCACTGTTGACTCTATGGTCAGTGATTATACGCCTCACGGGCTGCGCGCTGGCTTCGTCTCGGAAGCAGTCAGGTTCCTCCCTGCATGGGTTGTCGGTCAATATATGACAGGTCAGTCCGAGCCGCATGTGTGGTATTACTCTGTATTTGAAGAAGATGACCTTCCGAGTCACCAGAAACTACTAGCGAATTATTTGCTGAAAAATACTGAGAAACTCAATGATGCAGAGGCTCCGGAGCTGGCTGCTGCGGTCATCAAGCTCAATGCACGATTAGCTGCTGACATCAAAACTGATCCCGCTCAAGCTATTAAAACGCATGGGCTGATGAGCTTGATTGGAGTGAAGGAAGATCAAAGCGGAATTGAGATTCTAAGGGCTCGTAAGGATACGGTATTTGCCTTCAACCCAACTCACATCTGTCCATTCAACAATCGGTGCCCCAAAGAGATTCTGGAGCTGCTGGGGGCTGGCAGGCCCTGTGATATGTGTCATTACGCCATTCGCGGAGTTTGTCACCTACCGACGATCAGTGCCGAAAAGGACAAATGCAAGGAGTTAATGGTAGAGGTGCTTCGCAAGCTGCAACATTATCGGAATCTGAAGCGCACCGCAGCTGATCGGCAGGTGATCGAGACGCTGAGTGAGGATCACGATAGATATGCTCGTGAGGTCTTTGCGTACGAGGCTATCGAGCAGCAGCTGTACCAAATGGCACTCAATGGGCAGGCGGATAAGCTGTTCGTGCCCAGGAAGGATGATCTGTTGATCCACTTCAAGCGGGTGGAGCTCACCGAGGGGGAGCATTTGGTCAAGCGTCTCATCGACGTCCAGAATTTTCCGGACGCATCTAGCGCCGATCTGGACACTAAATTCGCCTATCTTCGAGCAATGTTGCAAATGAAGCAGGGGGATCTAGATAGCGTCCTCAATATCAGTGAGCATCCACCAGGCGTGGCGTTAGCTTCGCAAATTGGCAGTATGGTAAATTCACAGGCACTAGACGTTATGGACGTCTTCAAGATCAGTCAGGCGGCAGCCAAACCGCCAGTGCCCGTGAAACCCGATTTGCTGATAACCAAGAGGATCGGGCACGGCCAAGTGGAGAAACACGATGCTGAACCCGAAAAAGGACACGTTCGATGAGTATAGGGAAAATCATAGACAACAGCGTATAGAGTTCATTAGGAAGGCACTGATTGTTCTTTCTAATGCTAAGTATAATAATGTTACCAGGTTAGCCAAGGATGTGGCTAAGCTGGTAACGGAGTTTGAGTTGAAAGCGTTCTTCGCTCAGATGGGTTCAGAGCGTGAGGAGCTTTGTAAGCCTGTGAGCCACGTTACGCTGCTCAGGAATACAAGTTACCGTAAGCTACTTGAAGACTTTTTGGGGATGGAGGCCTCCGTGGAGGCAATTTCAGGTAGTGTCATAACCGATATAGAAGCTTTAAGAATACGCAATGCGAGCCTTGAGTCGCAGAATTTATTGCTTAAAGAAAAGATTAGAAGCATTGATTTAGTAGCTTTGCCAGCGCAGGGAAAGATAGACCAAGCTGTGGTGGATGAGTATGAGATTTTAAGGCATGCGTTGGTTACATTCTTAAAGATGATTGATGGCATGGTAGAGCAAGCGGCAGATATATATAAAACAGTTCTAGAAGGGGAGGAATCCGAAAACTTCCCAGAGCCAGGGTTTTATGGGCCGTGGGCTAAGATATCGACATTGGATGAGCTTAGAGAGCTAGATAGAATTAGGAAACGATTGGGTTAAAGAGCATTCAAGTTTTTCCCTTTTTAACTTTGCTCGGAATTTTCCGGGTTTTAGTGTGTCCGCTATAAATCAATGGGCTAAAAGTCAGTCTCCCTTGCTTTATATTTTGTGCTATTAGATATCAAGCGGTTTTAAGAGCATTTAGATGGCGTGGGTGACGGGGGTAAGTAGGTAGAGTGCTTGACTTTATAATATCGCTCCGCTGGAAGCTCACCTTGCCGGTGGTTCTGCTGAGTTGCATCGCCATTCATAAATGGCGCAGTGTTAGAGCGAATTAGGCGTTTGAGGTTAGTTCTTGGTTAAAGCATGATGGCTTCACTCAGTATCTAATTCTTCAACCTATCTGACGATTTTCCAAGCCTTGACTCCTTGGTTAGGTGTTATTGGTTTCAATGATATTTCAATGACTCCTCTAACTATTTTCTGTTGATACGCAACCTTCCTTCATCGCTCACTCTTTCATCTATTCCGGGTCATGTGAATTAGCAGAGTTTCGTCCATTGATAAACTCAACACAGAAACTTGTAGCGTTTGAGTACAAATGTACTCTTTAATGGAGGAGCCAGGCGGTTGTGAAGATTTCTGGCAGCAAAAGCTGATCGGCGTTGCAGCTGTGGGATGGCCTTACGCTGCTTAAGTTGGCTAATGCACCCACAGCGTTGTTGTACTGGCCGCTGGCCATTCTTTCCGGATATGCTCCTGCCACAGCATCACATCCAGCCCTACGCGGAAATGGCCATCGGCTCTGCAGGCTGCAATTGATGCGTAATTGTCGTCTGGGCGCATGCCGAGGCGGGTGGTTCCTCTTCCTGCTTAGGACGGGGCGGATTCCATGGAGATGGCATGAGCTTTTTTTCAGACGAAGAGATTGATTCACTCAAGATCACACGGATGATCTTGCATGTAGTGGGTACCAAGGACTTCGCGGCCATGCCAGAGCGGGCTCTGGAGGAGGAAGCGTTCTTCATCGGCAAGATCGTAGACATGGCCACCGCGCCGGTCTTCATGTTCAAAGCGGTATCGGTGACCCGTAACGAGGTCGAGGCGATCGCAAGTGCGGACACGTCCTTCGTGGCCGGCGCTCAGGCCCTAGCCGCCAGTTTCAACCGTGCGCACGTGGGCGGCAGTGCTGATGGCGTTCTGTTGATGTTCGAGCTGTCGGTCGCAGACCCGGATGTGAAGATCTACAGCCTGATCAAGTACGACTACAAGCTTGCGTTGGAGCAGAACGACGGTGCTCCAGGAAAGAAGCTGCGGCGTATCGTGAATGCTTTGGTAGACGAGAAAAAGGCCATTCAGAAAACGGCACTGATTCGGGTGATCAGCGGGGTTGCCGACCAGAACATTTCGGCTACCGATCGCACCAAGCAAGGGGTGGATCTTGCCGACTACTTCGCCGATTTCTTGGCTGTGAGCAGAGCAGTCTCGGACACTGAGCTGAGCGAGATAACCCGCAAAGTCCTAAAGGCTGCACTGCAGACCTGCATTGAGCACCTGCCCGGTCAGGATATAGCCAAGGCGCTGCAGCGGGCCCAAGCCAACTTGGGCACTCGTCGACGCATTGATGAAGAGACGATCGTTGAGGCAGTGATGATGGCAGCGGGTCATCCTGAGGATGAGAAAATAGCCAACCGCCTGGAGCGTGAGACTCGGAGTCGTGTCAGGAAGAGCAAGCTTCACGAGCTGAGCTTCAAGCCCGACCGCCGGATCCTCCGTCAGCCCTACATGCGCAAGATCGTCACGGCTGAGGGCGTCACCATTCTCTTCCCTGATCGGAAGGAAAATCCCAACGTCCAGGTGATACAGCTCGACGGAGATAAGAAACAAATCATCGTCGATACAGATCGAGTCAAGGAGGACAGCGTTGTCACACCAAAGCCTGGCCAGCCTGATTAACGAGCTATCGCGCAAGCGTCAGGCCCTAATCACAGAGGGCAACCTTACCCTCATCGTTTCCGACCTATCAGCGGAAACTGCTCGGTCGATCAAGAAAGCCGCTGTCGATGCTGCCTGGTCATTCACGATTTACGACTGCGCGAGTAGCGAAACTGACGTCGATGACGAGGATGAAGATTTCGGGCCGTTCCGCGTTGAGCTGGAGAAACCACTTCCGGAAGACCATGTCCAGGAACAGGCCCTCTATGTGGCGACGGAAGTAGGCTTCAAGGCGTTCCTGGTCAATGGACACGCTGCTGCACGTTGGCACCTGCTTGGCCTCACTCAGCCTTTCAATACCAGAGCGAGGGCATATTGTGGTTGGGGTGAAGGGGGCGACTACACCGAATCACAGGCGACCAAGTCACCTCGGCTCCTGGTGAAAGAATCAGCGACCCTCCGCAAAGTACCGGAGGATGTGCGCCATTGGTTGCTCGCAGAAGGACACCATCTCGATGAGACTGATCCTTTACACATGCTCTGGGCAGGGCAGGCGTTCGGTGCTCTCAGCCGTTGCTTTGCGAACGAAATCGACACCAGTGGTAGCAAGCTCACTTTCAAAGGCCCGCCCAAGCTCAATCTGACAATCCCAGAGTCGATAGATGGGACTTCATCCATCTCGCTTACAGACTTCGAAGTTGTCCACGAAGCAGCGGCATGGGTGTTCGATAACGCGCGGGAAGCAGAGGTGAAGCACATCCTGCTGTCCGCCGAAATTGCGCGTTCCGGTCGGGCGGACGGGGAGGTACAGGAGTACTTCAGGGAGAACATGGCCGCTGCCTTGGACTGCGCGAGAATCGCTTATCAGATGGCGGTCTCGGAAATCACCAAAGACACCCTGAAGTCCCTGACAGATCTTCGTAAGGCCGTGACGGAGGAAACGTCGAAGGCCACAGACGCGACCCGGCAAGCAATCGCAGCGATCTCCACGGCGCTGACCGTTGGCCTGGGCCTGATCGCCGCGAGGCTCACATTGCAGATCAACCCGTACCTGATCTCGATCGTCATGGCGGTCGCAGTTGGATACACGGTACTGAACGTGATGTCGGGCCGTAAGTTCATCAACATCCAGCGAAAGCTTCGCAAGGACTGGCAGCCAAAGCTGTATCGCTTTTTGCCTGAAGGCGAATTCAAGAAAATGGTAGCGGATCCCATTGAGCAAGCCGAAGGGCTCTTCTACAAGGTGAGTCGTCTGGGTATTGCGATGCTTGGGGTCGCGGCCATGGGTATTTCCGTTTACGCCTTTACCTACAGCGCTCCTCCACCCTCATCGTCGACGTCTGTAGTTCCCCCGTCCCAAGTTTCAGCAGCTCCAACAGCCCCGCAGACGTCTGCCAGCGACACCGCGACTCAGCCTCAAATCAAGTCTCAGCCAGCCCCTGTTTCTCGGCCCGAAATTACACCGCAGCAAAAGCCGGCGTCTCAGCCTGAAATAATGCCTCAGCCTGAGATAAAGCCACAGCCAACCCCGGAGCTGAAAGAAACCGTCCCAAAAACGGGAGGCCCCGGTCAGGCTTGATCAGGGGGTTTTTCGCTGCGCGGTCAATGATGTATAGCCCAGAGAGGGTTGCGTGAAAGCCGACGAACTAAGCGCCAGGGGTTGATCACAAAAACGAAAAAAGCCCCATTAGGGGCTATCTCAACTCGTCACAAACATCCTGTTTGTAGCGCAACTCGACCCAGGCACATTGCAATGCTGTGTTGCTCGCTAGTTGAAGAGGGAACCGTGGGTGGATGGATTTACTGTATGCTCATACAGTGCCCGTGTCAACCACTTTGTCAGCAAGCTCTTTAAGGAATGTTCACCACTCTGCTGGTGCAAAGCTCAACATTTGCTCGGAAAAGTTCCCGAACAAAGGCAAGCGTCCGTGGAGTTCACCTCGGTATCCTGCTTGCGGCAACAACTCAACAATCGCCCCATGTAGAGAGTCGAGATGCACGGGTTTAGGCAAATATTTCGCATTTGGGCGCAGAAACCCAGGCGGAATCACAGTATTGCCGGACATAATAATTACGTGCAGATAAGGCCATCGAAACCAAATCGTTCGAACCAAGACCAAGCCATCGAGCCTGCCCGGCGTGCGCACGTCAGTGATGATCAAGGAAAACGATACCGTCCCCTCCAGTGCTATCAGCGCTTGATCGGCGGTGGGGCATTCGTCGACCACATGACCGAGGATCGTACAGCCTCCGCCATCAATGAGCGCAAAATTTTTTCGTCCTCGACCAGGAGTACATTTAGCGTCACGAAGAAGCTCCCAGAAGGAGCTGGACAGGATGTTAAGCAAGTTCCAAGTTTGTGCTGACCGGCTATGCCACCACCTATTTCCAGGACTAATCTTGAACCGCACGGCGGCGGCATCGGTATTCCCCTCTTCCAGCTAATTCAAGGACAACGATGAGACTGCACGAGTTCATCCTTAAGCACACCGAGCAAATATTGTCAGCTTGGGAGAGTTTTGCTCGAACTGTGGAAACCGCGTTGCCTGCGATGGACGCCAAAGGGCTGAGGAATCACGCTCAGCACATATTGACGACGGTAGCTGAGGATATGCAAAGGCTCAATCCGAGCGGCAGCAGCTCAAAAAATCCCATGGTCTTGGCCCAGTGACGGAGGGGGATGCACCCTCTCAGACGCATGCGATGACACGATTCGTCGCAGGATTTTCCATGGATCAGATGGTTTCAGAGTATCGGGCTCTTCGATCTAGCGTTCTCAGGCTGTGGCTGGCCAACCATCGGATGGACGCAGAGCACGATATGCAGGACATGATCCGCTTCAATGAAGCCATAGACCAAGCGCTAATCGAGTCTATTGCTACTTTTGGCCAGGCAGTTGAGTCCACACGCAAAACGGTTCTAGGGGTGTTAGGTCACGATCTACGCTCACCATTGGGCGCTGTGTTAATGGCCAGTGACCTGCTTCTCGGGAGCGAAAATCTGGCAGCCAGGGAAAAAAAGCTGGCAGCGCAGATTAACGCGAGTGTGCGTCGAGCTAACCACATGGTGGGCGACTTGCTCGATCTAGCTCGTAGTAATCTTGGAGGTGGCATACCCGTAAATCCGGAGGACGCTGACTTACGCGCCCTTTGCGCGTCTGTTGTAGGAGAGCTTCGTATCGGGTTTCCCCGCGCACAGATCATTACGAACGCAAGCGATGCAGTGACGGGGATGTACGACCCGGCCCGCATGGAACAGGTGTTCACTAACCTGATTAGTAACGCGGTTCGGCATGGGGATTTAGAGCAACCGATTAACGTGACATTGTCGCGGGGTGACGACGTTGAGGTTTTCAGCGTGCAGAATCGCGGCGAACTTATTCCCTCCAGTGTAATGCCCCATCTTTTCAATCCACACGCTCGATACTCAAGTTACGCTGCGAGAGAAAAAGGTGCGTCCGCTGGCCTCGGGTTAGGCCTATTCATTGCGGCGGAAATCGTCTCGGCCCACGGTGGAAAAATCGAGGTGGTGTCAACGGTTGAGCAGGGAACAGTATTCAAAGTGCTGCTACCGATTACCTAATGAGGTCTACACCATTCTGTAAGAGTCTACGGGCTACGCCAGCACGGCTGAACAGACGCCCACTTATGCGGCAACAGTTCGGTAATCTCACTCGCCCGCTGCGTCGGCAGGCGTGTAAGAACATCCTTAAGATAAACGTACGGATCATGACCGTCGAGCCGCGCCGACTGGATCAAACTCATGATCGCCACCGCGCGTTTACCGCTGCGTAATGAGCCCGCGAACAGCCAGTTCGAGCGTCCAAGGGCCCACGGGCGGATTTGGTTTTCAATCCAGTTGTTGTCGATGGGCACACCGCCATCATCTAGATAACGCGTCAGCGCTATCCAGCGTCTGAGGCTGTAATCCACGGCCTTGCCGATGGCCGATCCCTCAGGCACAAGCTGCCTCTGGGCGATCATCCAGGCATGAAGTGCGTCGATAATCGGCGCTGCCTTTTTCTGCCGTATTCGCTGTCGGACATCCGGCTTCAGCTCGCGGACTTCTCGTTCAACTTCGTACAAGGCCCCGATGTAGTGCAGCGCTTTCTCGGCAATCTGGCTTTTGTTGGTCACGTGCAGGTCGAAGAACTTGCGGCGTGCATGGGCCATGCAGCCGATCTCCGTGAGGCCCAGTTCAAAGCCTGCCTTGTAGCCAGCGAAGTCGTCGCAGACTAGCTTGCCGTTCCAGTGGCCCAGGAAGGCTCGGGCATGTTCACCAGCACGGCTCGGACTGAAGTCATAAACGACGGCAGCCAGATTGGAAAACTGGCTGGTGGCATAGGCCCAGACATAAGCACGATGAGTTTTCTTCGCGCCAGGTGTCCGCATTTGTACCGGCGTCTCGTCGGCGTGGACGAAGCCATGCGTCAGCACGGCTTCGCGCAGCGCATCAACAGCGGTTGTAATTGGACGCCGCAGTTGCCCACCCACTGCGCCAAGGTCGAGCCAGCAATCTACAGTCCGGCGCGGCCAAAGATTTTCTCTTGGCGATACAGCGGCATATGGCCACTCGTCCGCTCAAGCGTCACCCGGATACTCGAATAGATTGACAGGCCGGCTTTAGACCCAAATACTGACCGAAGGGTATGCAAAACAGTCTTCTGGGTATGTTCCGTTCTGGAGCTCCAGGAGGCCGATCGCGGGCCATACCGGCACTGGCAACCACGAGGTACACGCTGTGGATAAATACGTTGGACTGGATGTGCTCATCATCGGAGGAGGGGCTGTAGGGGTCTGCTCAGCCTACTTCCTGCAAAAGGCCGGTATGCGAGTCACCTTGATTGAACAATCAAGGGTAGGTCTCAAAGGGCCGCGCACCCCCTTCGTTGATTGCATCGGCGGCGGTGATAAGAGGTCAGAGCTTGCTAGGCGCGGAAGCGAGCTGGTGTCTCCCCTGTTCGAGGATCTTGGTTATAAAATGCGACTGGTGAGCCGGTTCTGCTTCACCTCTCAGTCGACGATCACGGCTCATAGTGTGCGGAAAGGCACCTTAGGTAATGAGCTTTCGATGCATGAAATGCTTATGGACTTGAGGAATGTCGTAAACGATCGGGGCGGGCGGATTTTTGAAGAGCTCGAAGTAACTGAGCTCATCATGGCTGACGATAAGGTCGTTGGTGCATCGACGCCCGTTGGCCAGTTCTTGGCAGATGAAACCATTATTGCTGCGGGCGTCCTCAGTTCCAAATTCGAAGGGTGCCTGAACCTTGATTTAAGGCTCAAAGAGGAGCGCATCGCCGCAGGCGATGATCTAGTAGATGTACCTGTTACACCTTATGGCAAACCTTACCTGGGACGTCCTGAAGGAATAAATGGCGCAATTGTAGCTGTCGGGCATGACGTGGACGCGATCTGCGCTATAGGAGTAGGGCAGATTGTTGCGGACTTGGTTTCCTCTCCAGTCGCGGGAGAAGGGTTCACATTGAAAAAAAGGATCACGGCACGAGATATACCTTGGGCTGGCGTTTGACTAGGGTCGTGCGCTTCACGGTTTAAATCAAGCTGCGCCAAGTTAAATCTCGTCTATAGTGCTGACGGCCCTGTAGGCGAGATTGATAATAAGGCACCTATAGTGCTAGTGCTATTTGCATGTCTTGGTTCAATAAGTCTGTGTGTAGGTTAATGGGCTTCCTTTTGAGTGTATAAGGGTTAGTGGATTCACAAACCTTTTTTGATTCCTAATGGTTTTATAAAATAGATGTGTGGGGACGCGCGCCTCGATTGGTATTGGCTTGATTCTTTCATATCCCAGGCGCTCAGCTCCCGGCAGTAATTGGCAATAAGCCAGAGAAGGTCTCATTCAATGAATGCATTTTCTCTGATTTAAGTTGGTCGTCCAGTCGGGATGCAATTCAATGATTGCCGGGATATTGTCGGCGGCTATGATCATGCACTTTCTTCGCTGGTCTTCAGTGCTACCGATACCTACGGCGATGATAGGTATGGCATCGGAGGGCTCGCGCTTGTATTTCCGGCCTCGCACGGGGAGGAAAAAATGGATTGGGGAGTTATCGCCGTAGCAGTGAGAACTCCACGCCATCGCTCTGGAAGTGGGCCTAGGGGAGGGGCGAGCCGCTAGGCCTGGCCAGTGACGTCACCGAGCTAGGGTGATGCCATAAAGACCCGTAAATCATTTTTACGTACCCGCTGGACAAAAAAAAGTACCTGGAATACAGTCGAGTCATCGGGCCGTCTCGGTGGATGGCACGGGCAACATTCCATAGGAACCAGCAATGACTACAGAAAAACGGTATTGGAGCACCTCGGTTAGCGACGTCGAGGAGTCCGCTGTCTACATCCGGGGCTATGACCTGGGCGATTTGATCGGGAAGCTGAGCTTCGCTTCGGCGACCTATCTGCTGATCCGTGGTCGCCTGCCGAATGCCGGCGAGTCCAAGATGATCGATGGCATTCTCTGCTCGGTCTTGGATTACGCGTTGAAAAAGCCTGGTACTGCGGCTGCCCGCTTCTGCGTTTCCAGCAACCCGAGCATGGTCGCGGGTTTGGCCACCGCAGTTTTGTCGGCTGGTGAGTATTCGCTGGCCCCTGATCAAACTGGCAACTTCCTGAACGCTACCTTCTCGCCAGACGTAAACGACTTCGAGGCCTCGGCCAATGCCTTGGTAGAAGGTATGCGTGCGCGCAAGGAGCGCGTTCCAGGGCTGGGCCACCCGGTCTTCCGATTTACCGACCCGCGAGCCCAGCAACTCAAGGCTCTGGCTGTTGAAACCGGTGTATGGGGCGATATCTGCGAATGGTATGAGGCGGTGCACAAGGCCTTTATCACTCAAGCCAACAAGCCCGAAATCGTGATCAACGAGGTCGGCATGATGGGTGCGATTTTGGCTCAGATGGGCTTTACCCCAGCAGAGATGACTGGCCTGGCAGTGATTTCCACTATGCCAGGTGTGGTCGCACACATTTCTGAGGAGCTGCAGAGCAAAGTTCGCATTCGCGCGATCAGCGACAGTGAGGTCGACTACGCTCGCGACCGCCGTAACTTTGCGGAAGATCTGGCAAAAAGCGGGCTTTGACGTTTACTGCTGCCGCTCCCAGTGAGCGGCGGCATTTCATAGTAACTTCTTAGTTTATGTACAACGGCATCCTGTTGTACGAGGTTGGTGGTATCAATATGGGAAGTCTTGCCAGTTCGTTCGCCACCAATGCCAATATTGATAGCGGCTCGTGCAAGTCGGTAGCTGTACGGCGCACCGCATTGGAATTATTTGCGACTAAAGGGTTTCAGTCTGTCAGCCTCCGGCAGCTCGCCGATGCTGTGGGAATCCAGGCTGGCTCTTTGTACAACCACATTGAGAGCAAACAAACTCTTTTGTTTGATTTCATTGAGGAGCTCGACTCGTTGTTGTTACATGCGATCACGCAGGAACTCAAAAGTCGCCGCAATGCTATCAGTGCGCTCGAAGCCTTCGTCAAAACATACATGACCATTGCGCTTGAAAATCGCTCCCTTTATGTGTTGTCGCGACGTGAAACCTGCAATCTCTTGGCTGAACAGCAGGCAGATATCAACCGAATTCGAGTTCGAGTTGTCGAGCTCTTGTCTGGCGTTATCGCTTTAGGTCGAACGAGGGGCGTCTTTCATGCCCAAGATGACCGCATGACTGCAGGGACGATTTGCGCCACTTTGGATGGGGCGCTCACCAAGGAGTGGGGAAGCGACGTTTGCGTCGCCTCTCTGGTCAAGCAGATCCAGAAGTTCGTACTTCAAGCCGTTTTGAGCAAGCAGTAGTTTACGCGAGCGAAGCTTTGCTGAAGCTCACGTTCCCTCGGTTAATTCATAAAGCTAGGTGACACGATGAAAAATAATAGCATCAAAGGTCTGCTGGGCATGGGCGCTTCGGTTCTGGCACTAGCCATTTCGGCTTCTGCGGTGGCGGAGGAGTGCAAACCTCTGTATACCTTCAAAACCATCACGCCTGGCGAGTTGACCGTGACTTCGGTAGTGCTCCCGCCGTTTGCCTATGATGATCAGGCCCGTCGATTCAGCGGGGTCGACGGGGAAATTGTTCAGCAGATCGCAAAGGACAGCTGCCTGAAGGTCAATCACATCGTCACCGATTCTGCCGCTTCGATTCAGTACGTCGTGGCCTCTCGATCCGACATCTCCGTCGGCGCTTGGTATCGCACCTTCGAACGCTCCAAGGTCATGGGTATCTCCGACCCAGTGTATTTGGAGCAGACCGCCATTTACTCGCGTGATGGCGCCGATACGTTCGATCAGCTCAAGGATCGCAAGGTTGGCACTGTGACTGGCTACCTTTGGGTTCCGGAGTTGAAGAAACTCTACGGTAACAAGCTTTCTCTCTATCCGAACGCTGTGGCGCTTTCTCAGGATCTGAACAGTGGCCGAATCGACGCTGCGGTCAACACCTATGCAATCGGCGCTGAAAGTCAGAAGAAGGGCGGTGTCGGCAAGGACATTCAGATCAAGGTCGCGAAGCCGGACGAAAAGGTGAAGTCTTCAGTGTATCCGGCACAAACGGCGTTTATCTACAACAAGGGCAATCCTGAGCTGGGCGCCGCGATTAACGCAACCATCAAAAGCTTGCGCGAGTCGGGCAAGCTGGCGAGCCTGCTGACTGACCAGGGTCTGAGAGCAGATGGCGCGGACGTGGGAGAGCCCCGTTACGCCGACCAGTAAGTGTGTTGAAACAAAAAGCGCCTCTTGTGAGGCGCTTTTTTTATGTTCGGTAACCGCCGGCCATCATGTCGACGTAGGTCTCAGCAATCTCCTGCGCACTCATCTTGCCATTCTCATCGAACCAAGTGTGCAGCCAGTTACACATGCCTAGGAACCCGCTCACTGCAATGTGTGTGGGCACTGGTTTGAAAAAGCCTTCCTCCACACCGCGCTGATAAACGCCCTCGATCATCTTATCGTATTCGCGCTTACGCTTGCGAATGACCAGGCGTTGCGACTCTTCAAGCTCGCTCTCGTCGCGGAAGTAGATCGCCGTCCAATCTTTGCGCTGCATCACGTTCAGTGCGTGCTGGCACAAGATCTTCTTGAGGGTCTCATCAGTCGGCAGGCCTTCCTGCAAAATTCCCACGATCGTGTCTTCGTAGCACTGGTGCATGCGATTGAAGATCTGCCACAAGATCTCATTTTTGTTTTTAAAATAGTAGTAAACGACCGACTTCGTATAGCCTAGGCTGGCAGCAACATCATTGATGGTGATGGCGCGGAACCCTTTATCAGCGAACAGGGTAGCTGCAGATGCAAGGATTTCATCCTGGACGTAGGCTTGTTTTTTTTGCTTTAGTTGGTCGCGCAAATCGACAGTATTCAAGGTAACCACCTGGATAGAGGTTTAAGATCGCTAGGCAGTTAGATTCTGCTCACGGCTGCTTCTTTGATGTCACTCGGTATGGACTTTGAAGTCCGCTGCTCCAGATCGAAATAGACCGACGTCATTTGGATTTCTGCGCACAGCTCATCCTTGGCGCTGTACATCTGATGACGAGTGACAATGGAAGAGTTGCCGACTTTTTCGACAGTGCTCGCCACCTTGAACAGGTCACCGACCTTCAATTCAGCTCTGTAATCAATTTCGTATCGAACATCTGCCCAGCCTTCCTTGCGCTCGAAGCGCCAATCGGCGTTATAGCCCAACGAGTGGATCAGGTGCCAGAAGGCCTGGTCGAACGCTGCAACATAATACTGCACGGTCATATGTCCCATTGCATCCGTTTGCGCAGGGTAAACAACACCTCTGTACGTGATTTCCATTCAGTCATCCACTCGGTTCTGGCGTGCGATAGAGAGCGACTGAAGTGGTACTTCACGCTCATTGGTTGTCCATTGTCAGTTTTATAGACCGATACGTCAAATTTTTTATCTTTCTAGTCTGGTGCCCGTAAGCCCGCGTTTGTGGGGTCGTGGGCGTCCAAAGGGGTCTAATGTCCGAGCAGAATAGCCGGTAGGGAAGGGCGGGGAAGGAAGCGGCGGAGCAGAGGTGATGGTGCAAAGCCCCCTCCAACATGCAGAGGGGGAATCCACACCGCGATTAGATTTCGCTAAGAATAACCTGCGCAGCATTGTGGCCAGGAACACCGGTGACACCACCACCGGGGTGAGTCGATGCACCACATTGATACAGCCCAGCGATCGGCGAGCGATAGTCTGCGTAATGGGCGATAGGCCGACGGAAGAAAATCTGGTCGATGCTCAACTCACCATGGTGAACGTGCCCGTCTGGAAGGTCGAACATTGCCTCCAGGTCAGAGGGCACGAGAACTTGTTTATGTAAGACAAGTTCGCGGAAACCAGGTGCATAGCGTTCAATCTGATTGACTACGATGTCGAACAACTCTTCCTTGGTCGTTTCGTCCCAAGGCCTGCCATCTCGAAGCGCGTAAGGCACATGACCGCCTAGTAGGCTCAAGGTGTGTTTGCCTGCAGGGGCTGCGGTCGGATCGAACACGCTTGGGGTCAAAATCCACATGTAGGGATGCTTGGCCATCTCACCGTGCTGGGCCGACTCGTACGCAGTCTGCAGTTCTTCTAGATTTTCCGCGATCGTGATTGAGCCGGGAGTCTGGTTATCCGAAGCCTTAAGGCCCTGCCACCTGGGCAGGCCGGACAGCGCCATGTTGATCTTGAAGGTGCTCGCTTTGGTGCGAATTCGTTTCACGGCATCAATGACTGCCGGCGGCAAATCTTGAGGTTTGAGCAAGCGCAAGAACAGGGTTTTTGCGTTCGCATTGCTGACAACAGCCTTGGCGTGGATGACCTCACCATTATCGAGGCGTACGCCTACGGCGCGTTTGTCTTTGACAACGATCTCTTTCACGGGAGCGCTGCAGCGGATAGTGACACCGTGATCCAGGCATGCTTGCTTAACCGCGTTGGCCAAAGCGCCCATACCGCCTTTGACCAGGCCGCCTGGGCCGGCCTTAGTGGTGCCGTCGCGAAGATAGGGTCGAGCGAGCACATAGGCAGTGCCAGGAACCATCGGGCCAATGTTGCCGCCGCTGCCAGAGGTGTAGCACCCAAACATTGTGAGCACTTGAGGGCTCTCGAACCAACGGCGGAGGAAGTCGTGGCAGCTCAGCGTCAGCAGATCCCAGATGTCGTAAAACATCGGGCCTGCCGCTTTCATACGCCACAACAGGGCGGCTGATTTGGTCAGGTCTTTTACCTTGCCCGTCGCGATATCAACAGGCACCTCAAACAGCAGCTTGCGAAGATGGCCCACCAGTTTCTTCATGTGCTCTACATAAGCCGGGTAGACGTCAGCGTCCTTGTCTGAGTATCGGCGGATTTCGGCGCACATCCGGTCTACGTCTGCCCAATGTGTGACGACTGAGCCATCTTGGAATGGATGAATACCGGGAGGGGTCGGAATCACTTCGACGCCGTATTTGGGCAGGTCAAGGTCAAGCATGATTTTGGGCTGCATCAACGACATCCAATAGGATGCAACCGAAAGGTGGAAGCCGGGCCACAGTTCTTCCGTGAGGGCTGCTCCGCCTACGATATTACGTCTTTCGACCACACAGACCTTTTTCCCAGCTTTGGCCAGGTACGCAGCGCATACCAGGCCGTTATGGCCGGCGCCGACAATCACAGCATCGAATTGAGACATTCTGGCAGCTCGCTTATTTACTTCGGTTGACGTGGTACTACTGCGAAGCCATCGATTTCGATCAAAACGGCTGGGTCGTAGAGCATGGGTACGGTAACCAGAGCGCTGGCCGGTGGGCACGCCTCGTTCACGTAAGAGTTTCGCACTTTCTTGAAGATGGGAAGCATTGACGGCTCGAAGTGCGCGACGTACGTAGTCAGCTTCGCGACTGCCTCAAAGCCCACGCCAGCTTCGGCGAGAGTTGCCTTCAGGTTTTCAAATACCGCGCGTACCTGAGCTTCGAAGTCGCCCTCTACAACATCGCCATTGATATCGGTTGGGCAATGGCCGCTCAAAAAAAGGATTTCGCCTTCGCCCGAGAGGGTGGCGGTGGATACGCCTGGGAAGCCTGCGCCCACGTTTACTGCCTTGATCATCCGTTGCTCCTCACATCATTTTGGAGTTGGAGGTATGAGTCACCTCTGATTGTCCGGCCATACTAAAAAACTGACCGATGGGTATAATCTATACAACAGACCGGCACGGTGCAAGAGGCGAGTCAGCAGATTCACGCTGCACTGATCTGGCGCGGGGCGTCGCTAATTGGTGCGTTCTGGGCCTTTCCGAGATCGGGTACGCAGAGGCGTATCGAGACGATCGTGACCTATTGACACGTCGCAAGATTCAATCATACTGACTCGACGGTCTAATTTTTAATACGGCTGGTAGGTTTTTCCGAAAGCTCCGTTCGAGGCGGGGCTATAACAACAGCGGAGCTTTTCCTATGGGTGTTCGCGTCAATTTCATCAACCCCTTCGGTACGTCTGCCTATAACGGGTTGATCTCTGAAACCCTCACGCCGTACCTCAATCAGGGGAACGAGCTGGTGGTCACCAATACTGAAAACGTTCCCGAGAACTGCGACTGGTGGTACCCCAAGCACCTCGTAGAAGAAGAGCTTTTTGAGTGTGTGATCCAAGCTGAGAAAGATGGCTTCGATGCCGTGATCATCGGTTGCTGCAACGACCCAGGCGTGCGCGCAGCTCGTGAGCTGGTGGACATTCCCGTAATCGGGCCTCTTGAGGCTGCGATGCAACACGTAAGCTATTTTGGCTACGACTATCTGCTCGTGACTGATCACCGGAAGTCAGCGGCTTACATGACCGACCTCGTGAAAATCTATGGTGCCGAGCAGAAGTGTCGCGATGTCCGTTACATCGACTGGCACATCACCGACATGATCAAAGACCTGGAAGGCGTTGCCCGTGACGCACTTTCGGCGTCCGAACAAGCCCGTGAGGTTGGCGGCGTGGAAGCGGTCATTCTGGCCTGCACCATCATTTCTGCAGCCACAGAGAAATGGTTACTCAGCAATGGCCAGTACCGCGACCCCACCATCCTTAATCCCAACACCTTCGCGCTGAAGATGGCGGAATCGCTCGGCCTGCTGAAGCAAATGGGTGCATATGGCATCAGCCGCATCGGTTACTACGAGCAGATGACCCAGAAGCGCCCAGAAGAGTTTGCTGCGGTTCGTGAGCGCTTCGGGCGTCGTCAGCGCTTCGCTAAATAATTCTGTCTGAAGGGCTGCGTCCTTCGACTCAGCCCCTGATGATGTGGAGATAACTATGTTTGACCTCAGAGGCCGCGTAGCGGTCATCACAGGCGGTGAGTCCGGTATTGGCTTGGCGCTTTCCAAGACATTTGCCGCTGCCGGTGTGAAAACGGTTATCGGTGGAATTCTCGCCGAACGCGGTGAAGCCGTTGCCCGTGAACTGGCGGAGACTGGCGCCGAAGTCCGGTTCGTCAAGGTAGACGTTCGTAACCAAGCAGACGTTGAAGCGCTTGTGCAGAGCGCAGTCGACCAGTATGGCCGCATCGACATCCTCGTAAACAATGCCGGGGTTTTCGACGGGATGGCTGATGTCGAGGAGACCACCGAGAACCTCTGGGATCACATGGTCGATATCAACCTTAAAGGCACCTTCTTTGGCTGCCAGGCCGCGATCAAGCACATGGTCAAGCAGAACTACGGGCGAATCATCAACACCTCGTCCATTGGCGGGCTGATTGGCGGCGCAGACGGCGCGTCGTATACCGCTTCGAAATTTGGTGTGGTGGGTCTGACCCGTCAGATCAGCAACACCCATGCAAAGCACAACATCACCGTCAACGCAGTCTGCCCTGGTGCGATCGACACTGATGTGCGTGGCAACTCGGCTGCAATCGTCAGCTCTGCTGCAGAGTTCATGAACCGTGGCGTCGGTGCGAATCCTGAGTGGATCAACCGAATCATTCCGGCGCAGCGCAAAGGTACTGCACAAGAGATCGCGAACCTCATTTATTTCCTGGCCACTGAAGAAGCGAGCTACATCACTGGCCAAGCTATTGCCGCAGACGGAGGGTGGACTGCATGAGCCAATTCAACGACTTTGATGATGTCGAGAAAGAGATTCTCGAAACCGTCCGTAAGTACATCGCCAAGGAAGTTCGGCCTAACGTTCAGCAGCTTGAACTGAGCAAGACCTTTCCTGCAGAGATGCTGGCCGCGATGAAAGAAATGGGCCTGTTCGGCTTGGCCATTCCGGAAGAGTATGGCGGCTACCAACTGCGGTTGCCGGTTTTCGCTGCCGTGATGGAAGCCATCGCTGCTGGCTGGACAACTTTGGCTGCCTTCATCAACAGCCACTGCACGGTTGCTTATGCCATCAGCAAGCATGGTACTGAAGAGCAAAAGCGCCAGTACCTCCCTCTCATGGCAACCGGGGAACACCGTGGCGCGCTGTGCCTGACCGAACCGGCAGCCGGTTCTGACTTGCAATCGATCACCACCGTTGCTTCCGCAGACGAATCGGACTTCGTGCTCAACGGCACCAAGATCTTTGTGACCAATGGCGAGCGCGCCACGCTGCTGCTGACATTGGCTCGTACCAGCGTTGACGCTGGAACCGGTCGTCCACGCTCCAGCTTGTTCTTGGTCGAAAAAGCCTTCCCTGGCGTTACCGTGGAAAGCGAATTCCACAAGATGGCCTATACCCAGGTCGACACCGTCGAGATCCTGCTCTCCAAGGTCAAAGTGCCTGCGACTGCGGTTGTCGGTGGTAAAACCGGTCTGGGCATGCGCCACCTGCTGGACTCGCTCGAAGTCGGTCGTATTGCCATCGCTGCCAGTGCCGTCGGTCTGGCCGCCAATGCCCTTGCCGAAGCCAAGCGTTATGCAAGCGAGCGCAGTTCGTTCGGCGTGACCATCGACCAGCATCAGGCCGTCCAGCTTCGTATGGCGGACATGGCTACCAAACTGGTCGCCGCTCGCCTGATGACAGCAGAAGCGGCTCGTGCGAAGGAAGCAGGTCATCGCGCTGACATGCTGTCGGGTATGGCCAAGCTCTTGGCCAGTGAGTCGGCTAAAGAAATTTGTGAGGACGCGCTGCGTATTCACGGCGGCTACGGCTATATCAACGAATTCCCTGTTGAGCGCCTGTACCGTGAGGCCCCGCTCTACATCGTAGGTGAAGGTACCAACGATATTCAAAAGATCGTTATCGCCCGTCGCATCATCGACGGTAGCGAAGTGGACGCTCTGGGGCTGCCAGCATGACCACGACCGTCTGCTTGACCTTCGACTTCGATGGCGTAGCCATCTGGCTTAGCACCTTCAAGCAAGTGTCGCCTACACCGCTGTCGCGGGGTGAATACGGCGCGAATGTGGGTATGCCGAGGCTCCTGGATGTTCTGAAACGTCGTGAGGTGCCGGCCACCTTCTTCGTGCCAGCGCACACTGCAACCTCCTATCCAGACTTGGTGAAGCAGGTTGTAGCGGACGGTCACGAAGTCGCGTGCCACGGATTCTTGCATGAGTCCCCGGTGAACCTTGAGCTCGCCGAGGAGCGTGAGCTTTTGGCCAAGAGCATCAAGGTATTGCAAGACGTCACTGGGGTGCGTCCTCAAGGTTATCGCTCGCCCGCTTGGGACTTGAGCCCGAACACCATTCCTTTGCTGGAAGAGTTCGGACTTCGTTACGACAGCAGCATGATGTCTAACGACTTTGAACTGTTCTATGCACGTACTGATGATGTCCTTACCGAAGAAGGTTTCACAAAAGGCCCCGAAAGTTCGGTGGTCGAGTTCCCTGTTGCTTGGGAGCTTGATGACTATCCGTACTTCCAGTTCATGGTCAAGCCGATGAACACCGGCAATCGCCTGCCTGCGGATGTATACAAGTACTGGGCTGCCGAGTTTGATGCCGCACGCGCTCAAAACGGTGTGTTCACTTTGACTTGCCATCCGGAAATTATTGGGCGCGGCCCACGTATCAAGATGTTGGAAGAATTGATCGAGTATATGCAGAGCTTCGATGATGTTGTGTTCTCGACCATGATCAACGCTGTACCCCTGATTAATAAATAAACGCTGGAGATAATCATGACTGCTGCTGTTAAACAAGAAGCTGGTATCGGCCAAAACGCTCTCTACTTCGACGAGCTGTATGAAGGTCAAGAGTGGAACTCCCCACGTCGCACGATCACCGAAGCTGACATCGTGATGTTTGCAGCACTCACCGGTGACCATAACCCGGTGCACACTGACGAGGAGTTCGCCAAGAACACCGTATTCGGCGGTCGCATCCTGCATGGCCCAGCTGGTTTCGCTATCGCAACCGGTTTGGAAAGCCGTCTCGGCATTAAAGAAGGCACTGCAATTGCGTTCCTCGGTATGACCTGGGATCTGCGCGGCCCGATCAAGATCGGCGACACTATCCATGTCAATCAGAAGGTTGGCTCCAAGCGCGAAACCAAAAAGCCAGGCGTGGGTATTGTGAACTTCCAGGTGGCTTTGGTGAACCAGCGCGGCGAGTCGGTTCAAGAAGGCGAGTGGAAGGTCATGATGCACTGCAAACCAGAGTAATTGGTTTGGCCGCCCGCTAACGTACTATTTTTGAGGTTTTGCAAGATGATCGTAGGTTTTGTTGAAGAGCACGCTACTGAGCGAAGCGACAGTGTGGCTTTGCGGTTTGATAACAAAGTGCTCAGTTATAGTGCGTTGGCGCGCGAAATTGATCGAGCTGTTGTCCTGTTGAAAAACGCAGGCGTCAGTGCTGACACCACCATCGCGGTTTACTGCGAGAACAATATTGAGATCATGGTGTTGTACTACGCCATGTCGAAGATGGGCGGAACATTCGTCCCGATTAATGCGGTGCTCAGTGCAGCTGAAGTCAGCTACATCCTTGGCCACGCAGATGTGAAATTCTTATTCACTGACAAAAAGCTGCACGAGAATGCCGTTACGGCAGTCAGTGATACAGCCTGCAGTCTGATTGAAGTCAGTGAATTTTTCAGCAATACCATCGCTGGTAGTGAAGAGGTTGAGCAAGTTGAGGCGATCAAGAACGACTTTCTGATCATCTACACCTCGGGCTCCACTGGGGTACCCAAAGCGGTTCTCTACAGTCAGCCGGCTGAGGTGGCAGGCAACGCTTCCCTGATCGATATGTGGTATGTCACGCCAAGTGACAAGCTGCTGGTCGCACTCCCGCTGGGCTTCCTTTACGGACTATCGACCGCAGCCTCTATGGCGCTGCAGGCCGGGTGCGAGACGATCATCCAGCGTCGGTTCCACCCGCGAGAAGCCCTTGAGGCCTTCGTCCAGCATGGCGTCACCGTGTTCCAAGGTGTGCCAACCATGTTCTCCATGATGCTGGAATACGCAGAGCAGAACGGGCTGGACTTCGACTTGTCCTCCATGCGCGCTGTCATCTCGGCGGGCGCTCCATTGGCAAGCGACCTGCGCGCCCGCTTCAAGAGCAAGTTCGGTGTCGAGATCCAGGACTATTACGCACTCACTGAGGTGCGACCGGTATTTGGCAAATTTTCCGGGGATAGCACCCCAGTGCCTGCAGGCGCGATCGGCAAAGCAAGCCCTTGCGTATTGATCAAGATTGTTGACGGTGACGGTCAAGAGGTTGGCCCAGGCGTGACTGGCGAAATTCTGGTGCGCGCTCCAGCTACCACCTCTGGCTACTACAAGGCGCCTGAAGTGAGCGCTGCCGCCTTCGTTGACGGCTTCTTCCGCACCGGCGACCTTGGGCATGTCGATGCTCAAGGCTTCTATTACCTGACTGGCCGGATTAAGGACATCATCATCAAAGGCGGAGCCAACATTGCCCCGGCTGAGGTAGAGGAGGCGTTGTTGTCTCACCCACAAGTCGTGCAGGCCTCTGTGATTGGCGTTCCAGACCAGAAGTTCGGCGAGCTGCCTGTTGCGTACCTCGTCGCTGCTCAAGGGACTCAACCTAAGCCAGAAGATCTGGCTGAATACTGCCGTTTGGTGCTGGCTGAGTTCAAAGTGCCAAGTGAATTCATTGCGCTGGCAGAGATGCCACTTGGAAACACCGGCAAGATCGACAAAAAAGAACTGCTGAAGCTGTGGAAGGGGAAAGCACATGTCTGACAATTTGAAAGTATCCGTTTCAGTATTCCGTATCCAGCACTACCAGCAGTTTGCGCAATTTGCCGAGCACGTTGAGCGCTTCGTTGTGGATGCCAAGGCTGCAGGCAGCCGGGTATTGGTTTTGCCCGAGTTCTTGGCAATGGGCTTGCTGTGGACTCATGGCACCGCTGCTGAAATCGACAACTCCAAAGTTTCGGACTTCTACCGTGAAGTGTTCAGCCCGATGCTCCCGGAATTCCAGCATCTGATGTCTGCTTTGGCGAAGAAACACGACATCTACCTGGTGGGCGGCACCTTCTGGCATGAGGAAGACGGTAAGGGTCTTAACAGCGCCTTCGTGTTCAGCCCAGATGGCTCCCAGTTGCGTCAGGACAAGATTCACCTGACCCGTGGGGAGCGCGCCATCAACAGCACAGGTGGCGAAACCCTGTCGGCGTTCGAGATCGATGGCGTGAAATGCGGTTTGTTCGTCTGTTATGACGTGCAGTATCCGGAGCTCACCCAAGCATTGGTGGCTGAAGGCATCGAAGTCCTGTTCGTGCCGACCCTGACGGAGAAGCGCGGGGCTTGGCGCAGCTGGTACAGCGCACACGCTAGGGCCCTCGAAAACCAGATCTATGTTTGCGTTTCACCACTCGTAGGCAATCTGGGCATTCCAAACGACTACCCAGTTAATGGGACGGGTGAAGCATTCATCGCTTGCCCGATCGACAACCGGATGAATGTCGAGGACGGTACCTACGCGGTTTCCGATTTCAGCGAGGGTGAGGAGGGTTTGATCCATGCAGATCTCAACCTCGCCACTCTGCGACTGTCCCGCGAGCGTGGAGAGGTTCGGCACCTCAAAGACCGCCGACCTGAACTTTACAAAAGTTTTCAAGCTAATTGATTGTTAGCGCGCGGGGCAGGTATGCCCCGCATTGAAGATAAGAAAATAACTCGCATAACCTCGAACAGGGATTGTATTTAGCAATGCTGCCGTGATGTGCCTCGACTCCAGGTCAGGCATAGAGATTCAGTTAATAAGACAGAGAAAAAATGACTAAAGTCGCGCAGATAAAAGACATGAATCGCCGAGAAAACGCCTCACCTATCCTGACTGTACAAGGCCTAGGTAAGTCCTTCGGTTCCGTTCGAGTGCTCCATGACGTTGACTTCTCGATGGCATCGGGCGAAGTGGTGGCGATCATTGGCCCTAGTGGTTCGGGTAAAAGCACCTTTCTGCGATGCATCAACCAGCTTGAACCGCCAACAGAGGGCACCATCTGCATTGGTGGGCAGACGATCGATGCTAGCAAAGGAGCCACGAAGCAACAGCTGGCTTTTCTGAACCGAAAGCTCGGGATGGTCTTTCAGTCTTTCAATCTCTTTCCTCACCTTACCGTTCTGGAGAACGTGAGCTTGGCCCAGCGCCGCGTGCTGAAACGCAGCGCCAAGGAAGCTGACGAGCGTTCCATGCAGCTCCTGACGCGGGTAGGCCTAGCCTCGAAAGCCAACATGTACCCTTCCCGGTGCTCCGGTGGCCAACAGCAGCGGATTGCGATCTCGCGCGCCCTGGCTCTCGATCCTGAAGTCATGCTCTTCGACGAGCCGACCTCTGCACTTGACCCCGAAGTTGGACTGGAAGTACTCGCGGTCATGCGTGAGCTGGCCAACGAAGGTATGACGATGATTGTCGTGACGCATGAAATGCGCTTCGCAGAAAACGTCTCTGATCGCGTGGTGGTAATGGCTGATGGCGGCATCATCGAGCAAGGGCGCAGCGTCGATGTCATGCGTAATCCCCAGCACCCACGGGTACAACAGTTTCTGACCGCCGTGAGGGATCGGTGATGGAAACAAGTCAAATTTTGGCGGCGATGCTCGCTGCCTTGCCCTGGACGATCGCCCTCACCGCCGGATCGTTTCTGGGGGGAGCGATCCTGGGGATTCCGATCTGCGCTATGAGGATCTCCAAGCACAAGATCCTTCGGAATATCGCCATCGCGATCATTCTGACCTTGCGCTCAATTCCGCCAATTGTTTGGCTGTTCTTCATTTTCTTCGCATTCAGCCAGTACGTGATTCAGCTAAGTCCATTCGTGGCAGCGATCATCGGTTTGGCATTGATCACCTCCGCTAACATGGCCGAGATCTATCGTGGAGCGTTGAGTGCAGTACCGAAAGGGCAGTATGAAGCTACAAAGGTGCTGGGGTTGAGTACCTGGCAGAAGTACGTCCATGTGATCGTTCCCCAGGTAGTACGGATCTCGGTTCCAGCGGCGAGTACCTATTGTATCGGCCTGCTGAAAGACACCGCCATTGCGTCCACTATCGGTGTGTCGGAACTGGCTCAGGTCGCAAACCATATCTCTCAGGAGACATTCCGAGGCCTGAGTGTGTACGCCATCGCGGGCCTACTGTACTTCGTTGTGAGCGTTGTTATGGCCCTGCTGTCGCGACAGCTTGATATTCACCTTCGTGCAAAGGTTGAACGGTAATGGAGCTCATTGACCGCTGGATTGAGTGGTTCCCTCAACTGATGGATGGCTACTGGCTGAGCCTGCAGGTCACCGCCATCAGCCTAGTGATAGGGATTCCGTTGGGGTTGTTATTCGCGCTGTGGGTAGGATCGAAAAAACGGCTCAACCGTGCACTCGCGCTCATCTTCATCGAGGTCGGACGCGGAGGGCCGGTGCTGATCCTGCTTCAGTTTTTTTACTTCGGACTGCCTAGCACTGGCCTCACGCTGCCTTCTTTCACCGCATCAATCCTTGCGTTGGCTTGGAGTACCGGTTCGTACACCAGTGAAATCATTCGCGGAGGACTGGGGGCAGTACCTCAGGGCCAGCGAGAGGCGGCTCGCACCTTAGGACTCAGCAGCTGGGATGCATTAAAGATCATAATCTTGCCTCAAGGGATGAGGATCGCTCTGCCGCCACTGCTTGGCTTTTCTCTGGTGATCCTGCAAACCACATCGTTGTGCTTCACTATTGCGCTGCCCGAACTTGTCGGCGTGGCCAATGACATTGGATCTGCATCCTTCGAATATATGTCGGTATTGTTGCTAACCGGGCTGATGTATGCGGCGGTATGCGTACCGGCGACCGTGTTCGTAGGGCGTTATGAAAAGCATTTATCTCGGTACGAAAGTGCCTAATAAATAGCGGCTGATGAGGTTGACTAACAAAAATACCACTTGGTATTGTTAGTTTGCATCACTGCTGCGTTGGCATATTAGCTTGGGAGCTTTCCCGCCTTATGTACCAGCATATAGGTCAGGCTTTTTTGCCGCTGCTCGTCTCTATCTTCGTTTTGGGGCTCCTGCGTTAGTATTTATTAGCGTAGGTAGCCCATTTTTTTTGAACGGGATTCTTAGATGCATTATCTTCCGAAATCATATCTTCACTATTTAACAGATCGCATCGAGGCTGATCAGTTGCCGGGCAGAAAGCACGAAGTCCAGCAAGCAGCGCTCTCTCTTTTTCTAGAATTCGGTTATGCCTCGGTTAGTTTGCGCCAAATTGCCTCCCTGGCCAATATTAAGCTAGGGTCAATTCATAAGCTTAGCGAGGGAAAGGAACAGCTGTTGGCAGACTTGTTCATGAGCGCGGCGAGCAGCTTACTAGAGGAGGTCAGCACTGCAAGCCAAAGGAAAGTCCCTACATCGAAAGCTGTGGAGAATTACGTCGAAGCGTATGTTCGCTGTGGGCTCAAGTACAGATTGCACCATATGCTTTTCCGTCGCGAAGGTCATCTCTTGAATAGTGGCATACTATCGGAGCTCAATGTGCTTCGAGATCGTAAAGTGACTCGGCTATGGGAGCTGTTAGCTTACGGACAAGCGACGCAGGTCTTTCCCGACCAAGATGCTCGTTTCGCTGCGAAAGCCATCGTCGCGATGCTTGATGAGTTGATAAATAACTCAACTATCAGCGGGGAAAAGCTTCAGGATTCGATTGAAGCTCTGAAAGGAATGGCGCTTCGGCTGGCAGGCACAACGTAGATGGATCATTGATGAGCTCTGTTGACCACTTCTGGCCGCATGCTCGATGGCCTATCCGCTGGCACTCCTGGATCCCAGGCTCATCATTGTCTCGCTGGGCGCGGTGCAAGGCGAATTTGATCGAGCCGGTAAGGTCTCCAACACCTGAACAGCGCATTCAACGTTGCGCTGGCCTCATGCATGATTCTTGCCGGTTCACTTCTGCGAGCGAAGGGGCCTGAAGCTCACATTGTTAGCTGACTTCTGCCCATGTAGTGATGCCGAGCAGACCCCAATTTCCACAGCGCGGGCATTGCAGTTGCGACGTGCCTGGTGGCCTGAAGGGAGAGCAAACCGAGAAAAAAGGGCCCGTGAGGGCCCATGGGTTTTAAGATTTGAATTGCTCTGCCAGGCTGAACTGAAGGTCTGCTTGAGAGCTGAGATGTTCGCTGATCGCCGCAGTCTCTGTGGCGCTGATACTCAACTCATCTGTGACCTGCCGGATGTTCGTGATGTTGCGATTAACGTCCTCTGCAACGGCGCTTTGTTCTTCAGCGGCAGCGGCAATCTGGAGATTCATCTCGCTGATCACGGAAACAGCATCGCTGATGGTTCCGAACGAGCGCGCCGTCGCCTGGATCGTCTCATGACTGATTTCAGCTTTGGTGTAGCTGCTCTGCATGGAGTTGACCACGCCCTCGGTACCGGATTGCAGGCGCTCAATCACCTCCCGGATCTGTTCAATGGACTCTTGCGTGCGCATGGCCAAGTTCCGTACTTCATCCGCCACGACAGCAAAACCTCTCCCGCTTTCTCCTGCGCGTGCCGCCTCGATCGCGGCATTGAGGGCGAGGAGGTTAGTCTGCTGGGCGATGCTTCTGATGACCTCCAGAACGCTTCCGATCTCTTCGCTATTTTCTGATAACGACCGTGCTTCCGTCATTGCGGCAGACAGGGTCTCCACCAGTCCGGTGATATCTTGCGTACTGCGCGCGATTGCTTGCAGGCCATGCTTGGCAGACTCATCCGCACCCTGGGCCGCACTTGCTGCTCTGGCTGCACTGGCCGCCACTTCATGTGCAGTGGCGCTCATCTCGTGGGAGGCTGTGGCAACCTGTTCGATTTCCCGCAGCTGCGACTGCATCCCCATGCTGGTTTCTTTGGTTATTTGATTAGACCGACTGGCAGTTGAGCGTGTCTCTACGGTGGCTGATCGGATCTTCTGAATGGTGGGCTGCAACTTGTCTAGGAACAGGTTGAACCAGCGCACCAGCTCTCCAAGCTCGTTTGTACTGGCGTAATGCAAGCGCTTGGTCAGGTCTCCCTCGCCTTCAGCAATGTCTTTCAACATTGCCGCTACACCGCTCATAGGTTTTGTCAGGCCTGCCGCGATGAACCACATGGCCACAGCTCCGACTAGGGCAGCGATTACGGCAATGAGTGTCGAGAATACCGTGGAGGCTTGCTGAAGGTCAGACTGGGCTTTTTTTAGTGCGAGTGAGTCTGCGCTGGCTACCTCGCTCGGGAGCTCCACACTTATCTTCCAGGGAGCAGTGCTGCCCACTTCCAGATTCTTGGTAACCTTCAGTGGCGCGTTTTGTGTAGCAGTTGAGGGGTTAGGGCCTGAACTATTGCCAGTCTCTATTTTCTTGCCTATCGACGCAGGATCAGCGCTATTCGCGGCGATTAGGCCCTGACTGGTGGTAATGACCAGGTTGCCTTTTCCATCGTATAGCTGGCGCTTAGCTTCTTCGGCGATTGCCTGTAGCGAGGAGAGGGAAACATCGATACCAGCAACTCCGATGACCTTACCGTCGGCGATGATCGGCGTCGAAAAACTGGTCATAAAAATCTCTGTACCCGAATCGGAACCGTAGAACGGCTCCAAGACGCAGGTACTCCTATTGGTGTCGGGGCATGTCATGTAGTAGTTGGCCGGATAGCCGGAGTCGCCTACGGTCGTGTCTTTCAAGCTATCTTCTTTTGTGGCCAGGTTGACAGATCGCCCGTCAGGCCTCACCCAATAGCTGGAAAATCTACCCACTTCATTGGATCCCGCTGTCAACGCGTTGACGAAGTTGCTGTCCTCACCTAGTTGATTGGGATACATGATGATCCAGAGCCCCAGGATATTAGGGTGAGCCTCGAAGAGATCTTTGAGCAGAGTGTTCTGTTCTAAGCGGATTTTACGTGCATCTGCTCCGTTGGTGATGAGCGCTTGCATCGAGGAGGTCTGGTGGGCGAGGAACTCAATGAGGTTGATCTGGCTGTTGAAAGTGCTTCTGATTTTTTCTGTCTGTTCGGCAGACTTTGAATCTAAGACTTGTTGTATGCTCTGAGAAATTATCTCATTGCTGCTGCTGTATATTAGGTCGTTGTTCTCAGAATTTTTTAATATTCCTATGCATGTAATAATGCTTATTACAATTAATATGATGGTTAAAGAAGCGAGTGTGATCTTGGTTTTGATTGCAAGGTTGTGAAGCATCTGATTCTGGCCCCTGTGTTTGTTATTCTAGATCGGCAGTTTGATTCTTCGAATGGTTGCAAGGATCATCAGTGCGGCCAACCTCGCTCGCACGGGTGACTATTGTTTTCTTTATAGATCGCTCGGCTGTGTCCTAAGGGTGTAAATGCGATCTAGCGCTTGGCGCATAATTCTTCAGCTTCGTCTTGCAATAACAACCATTGTTCTTCGAGCTCTCCAATGAGCTTGCCCATGGTTTCCCATTCCAGCGTGATGGTCTGAACTTCTGTGTAGGACAGCATGGGGCACATCCGACTTTCGGCCCGACCTTTGTTCTCTTGTGCTTGGGTAAGCCTCTGCTCAATTTTTTGCAATTCACGCTCGATGCTTTTTAATCGCTTCGAGCCTGAGGCGTGAGGTTGGTGTGCAGTTTTTACGGGGCGTTCGACAGCGGGATGCGCGGCCCGTCTAGCCTCGGCGCTGCGTTTGGACTCATCAACTAGGTAGCGGTGATAGTCTTCAAGGTCACCTTCGAAAGGGGTTACCTCTCCTCGACCTACAAGCCAAAATTCATCGCAGACAGCGCGAAGCAAGGCCCGGTCGTGGCTCACAAGCATCACGCTTCCCTCGAACTGGTTCAGTGCAAGGGAGAGAGCTTCACGAGTAGCGAGATCCAAGTGGTTGGTCGGTTCATCGAGTAACAGCAGGTTTGGCTTCTGCCAGACAATCATGCAAAGCACGAGGCGTGCTTTTTCGCCACCACTCAATGTACTAACGGTCTGGGTCACCATGCCTGCGTTGATGTTGAATGTGCCTAGGAAATTCCGCAGCTCCTGTTCCCTGGCGCTCTGACCGGCTTGCCCTGATTTGCGTGCAAGCTCCAGCATATGGTGCAGCGGCGTCTGCTCAGGATCCAGGACGTCCAATTCTTGCTGGGCAAAATAGCCGATCGTCAGCCCTTTTCCCTCGGTGATCGATCCAGCAAGGGGTTCCAAGTCACGCGCGATGGACTTGATGAAAGTCGATTTGCCTTGGCCGTTCGCACCCAAAATCCCAATCCGCTGGCCTGCCATTATGGTTTTGCGGACATGAGACAGAACTTTACGATCAGGGCTTCCATCGGACGTCTGGTAGCCGAAGTCAGCGTCGTCAATCGCGATCATGGGGTTTGGTAGATGGTCGGGCTCTTTGAAAGTGAACGTGAACTCGGCGTCAGCGGCCACGGCGCTGATTTTTTCAATGCGCTCCAACGCTTTGATACGGCTCTGAGCTTGCCTGGCTTTGGTGGATTTGTAGCGGAATCGATCAATGTACTTCTGCAGGTGCTGCATTTTTTCCTGCTGCTTTTCGTGAGCGGCTTGTTGCTGCTCAAGCTTCTGCACGCGTAGGAGTTCGAATGCGCTGTAGTTGCCGCTGTATCGGGTGAGTTGCGCATGCTCAAGGTGAATGGTGACCTGGGTAGCGGCATCCAGGAATTCACGATCGTGGCTGATGACCAGCAATGTGCCCTCATATTTCTTGAGCCATTCTTCAAGCCAAACCAGAGCATCAAGATCCAGATGGTTAGTCGGTTCGTCCAGCAGCAGCAGATCAGATGGGCTCATGAGTGCCCTGGCCAGTTGTAGTCTCATTCGCCAGCCACCCGAAAAACTATTCACTGGTTTTTCAAGGTCGCTCGGTTTGAAGCCAAGGCCCAGGATGAGAGATTGAGCTCGGGACGTTGAATCATGGTCGCCGGCATCAGCAAGGTCACCGTACGCCTGTGCGATTGCCATTCCGTCGTCGCGATCGGTCGCACGTCTCAGCTCCGCTCTCGCATGGATCAGGACGGTATCTCCTTGAAGCACAAAGTCTGTCGCAGCATCCGAGGTCTCCGGCATGTGCTGGTCAACCTGGGCAATACGCCACTGGCGGGGTAGCTCGACCTTGCCGGCCTCCTCATGAAGCGCGCCGCATAAAAGCGAAAACAGTGTTGATTTCCCCGCACCGTTCCTTCCGATCAGAGAGGCTTTCTCTCCGGCATTGACAGTCATGGTGGCGTCCTGCAGAAGCACCTTGGTGCCCAATCTCAGTTCTATGTTCTTCAGAGAAATCATGTGGGGGCCTGACTGCAATGGAAGGCTCGGCATTGCTAGGGGAGGGGAATAGCAAAAATACCGAGTGGTCAGAAAATGATACCACTAGGTTTTGAAATATGCATGATGGGTTTTTAAGCTGGGGCTGGATGTGAATTGAGGGTGCCATCGCATTCCCATGGATGGGCCAAAACGCTGCGACTGGAGCTATGAGAAATCTCGGATGCTCGCAAACCCAAAGCGAGCGTTTGGGCTGGTCTCAAACCCTATAGCCTTTTCATCCCAGGCGGCATCTGCCAACGCTGATATTGGGGCATGCGAATGCCAGCCTCTATCACTGGTCGGCCCAGCGAGTTCGAATCGACTCCGAGCAAGCACGAGCTAGCGAGCTCCAGCCGTACGTCACCTAGACCATACCCCTACACCGACTAAAATTTACGCGTCGTTTCCGGCTGCGAGTTTTGCCAATGGGTGAACGATTGGGCTCAGCTGAGCATTTAGGCGCCTTGTGCGCCGTTGCATGCGGTGCTCATGCTATGCGCCTGGCCTCGAAGCCATTTTGGCTTGTTGGCCTAGGGGGCAGAGATTCATAAACATGTGCGAACACCCTGATGCAGGGGAGGGGAGGGCAAGAATGCCCTCCCGTTCGGTTTAGAAGGACTTTTCGACGCCGAAAATTACCGTGCTTGAGCAGATGTCGTCATAACCATTGAAGTTCATGCACTCTTGTCTGGAGAGATCTGTATCACCGTACGCGGCAGACCATACGAAGCCATAGAGTGGTTTGCTGACCTTGGCTAGCCATAGATTATAACTGTCGCGAGACTGACCACTGCCATTTACAAAAACAGGATCTTTGTAGTCGACCTTTCCGTAGGTTAGGTCTAACTTGACCTCGTGGGGAAGATTGGCGGTGTAGCCTGCAAAGCTATAAAGGTAGCTCTGATCATCATTTAGATCGTCTGAATAGTATCCGCCTACGTTGAAGCCATATGCGGTTAATTTTGCATAGTATTCAGAGTAATTCGAGAGAGACTGTCTGGGGTATTCATATTTGTAATAGGCTAGGTCTAGAGAAATATCATCTGATATCTGCCAGAAGTACCCCGCGTAATAGTCGATTTCTTGTCGAGTCTTGCTGCCGTTGCCGAAGTCTACATTCGAAGACCATACGCCCGCATACAAACCGCTGGAATGGATAAGGGTCGCCGAGGCCTGCAGCGCAGGATCACCTTTGGTTTGCGACACACCTCGTGACCAATAGTCGCTGAATACGCCAGCCGTCAGTGCGATCGAAAAATCATCATTCAACTCAGCGGCACTGACAATGCCGGAGGAGAAGCTGAGAATCGAAGCTGTAATAATGCCAAATTTGGTCTTCACATTTTTATCCTATTATGTTGTTGGCAGATTTCAGTTGCTCAAAGGTACTCGCGTAGCCCAGCGTCCTGCGGAATAAATGAACACTAGGTATCGTAAAATCATACCCAGTAGTCAGTATTTTGGGCGTACGATTTTGTTGCTCGTTCTATAGACACTTATGGGTTGCTATTAATCAGGAATTTGTCCGTCGTAGCCCGTGTAAGACCTACTGCTGAAAGGAAGCGACAAGCTGCTCTTTCAATCTAGAATGATTGCTCTCCAGCCGGTTGTCGATACGGTTTCGCCCGCACCCAAATATGCCGGGTTTAGAGAGCCTACGGGAGCACTGGCTGTATTGGATACCACTACCCGTCCCTCATGATTACAGAGCAGACAGTCTCGGCCTATGCGTGAAAGCGGGGTGGCCACGATTCTTTCGAAATCGCTTAAACGGATGTCGGCGGCGCTTACACCTAGAAATCGGTCTTGTACAACTATTGGTGTTGCGAGCGTAATGATGTGTTTATCGAAGTCAACATAAGGGCCCACAATTGCTGGGCAGCGCTGAGTCTTAGGGATCACCATCCAATCGGCATTTGGGTACTCATAGAAATTTCCGCGCCATGGGTACCTGATATTCGAGTCATCATTGATGATGCCATCCGAGTCGATCTCAATCCAGTTCAGCCAAAACGGCGAATCCTCAATTACACCTTCATCAAGAACGATGCCCAGCGCATAGGCATAAACTCCCACGCTGGTTAGGGATCGAACCATGTCCGGGCGAATTTTTGACAGCCCCGACTCACTAATGCTTTTCTTAGTGTTCTTCGAGCTCGAAATCAGAAGCTCAAACCGACTCGCAAGCTTTTCTAGCTCGGTGAAGGTTGAGTCAAAAACAGCACTAGCTGAGTCTACCAACGGCTTCAACATTACGCGGTCTCTAACTTTTCGCCTAAGATATTCTCTGCGCCTTCGGCAATCAGCTTCAATCTTAAACGTACGAGATTGTCAAAAGACACGCGAGTCCGTGACCGTGCCACGTTCCCGGCTTCTATGCCTTCACCTTGGGTGATTCTCTCAAGAACTTCTCCGACAGTGGCGGCGCACAGATCGGTATATTCTTGTTCTTCGTGGGCCAGGGCCAGTAACCATCCGAAGTCTTCATAAATCTGTAGTGCTGCAGCACTCAGTCGAACGGACTGAGCTACAGATGCAAGCTCGACGTCAAATCGAGCGTGGGCTCGGCAAGCTGTCAAAGCATCCTTGGCATCGGCGATCCTTGCCTTATACCCAACGAGCCGAGCGATGTTCGACGGTGAAGCTCTCGTAGCTGCGAGCTCTGCGGACTCTCCTAAAAGCATCGCCTTCCAGTCTGCCAAGTCCCTAAGTGCCACAGCCGACAGCTCTCGCAGCCGTGAGGTAGCTTTACCTCTCACAAGCCTTGAAGCATGGTTAACAAACGTTCCACCACCTCGGCCAGGCTTCGTGTCCACCATGCCTTCTGCCCGGAGCTGAGCCAGCGCTTCTCTTAACGTAAAGGCTGTCACATGAAGCTCTTTGGCGAGCAGCGCTTCTTTAGGAAGCATCTCCCCGTGCTGGAGAAACCCAAGATCGATGGCCGTGCGCAATCTTGCTATCACGGATTCAACGCCGAACGTCTGCTCCGAGCGCAGAGCGAACATGGTTAAGCGCTGGGGATGGTTTACACCACTGATCATTGAGTCCTCATAGGAATACATTGGAGCCGACTTCCTATTCTACCTAACTCACGCTTCGGGTCGACGCTGGCGATCAGAACCAGGGCCGGGCATCAAACGAGCGCCGGCCACGGTTTGGGACGTTAAGCGCCGTAGCCAACGATTGCTTTTACTTCCAGATACTCCGTAAGGGCGTGCGGCCCTCCTTCCCGACCATTCCCAGACTGCTTATAGCCGCCGAATGGAGCCATCACGTCCCAGTCCGGATAATTTACAAACACCGAACCTGCCCGCAGTTGCCTAGCGACAGCGTTGGCCTTTGCTTTGTCGTTGGACTGCACATACGCCGCCAGACCGTAGAGACCGGAGTTGGCGAATTCGATCGCCTGTTTCTCGGTGTCGTAGGACGAGATCACCAGCACGGGGCCGAAGATTTCTTCACGTACAATCGCCATCTCTTGAGTTACGTCTGCGAAAATTGTCGGCTTAGCGTAGAAACCGACCTGCAGATGGTCAGGGCGACCCAGGCCGCCGGCGACCAGGCGTGCGCCTTCTTTGACACCAGATTCGATCAGGGTCTGAACTTTATCGAACTGCATGCGGCTGGCAAGCGGGCCGTACTCGGTTGCAGGGTCGCTTGGAAGGCCAACGATGGCCTCATTCGCGACCTTGGCTGCGATCGCCAGGGCCTGTTCGTAGTGCTCCGCAGGAACGAGCATGTGGGTAGGCGCGTCACAGGACTGTCCACTGTTGCTGAGGCAGACGGTGACACCTGTAGCCACAGCCTGTTCCAGATCCGCTCCGCGCAGAATGATATTTGCAGATTTGCCACCGAGTTCCTGGGTCACTCGCTTGACAGTATCTGCAGCGGACTTGGCCACCTGAATGCCTGCACGGGTCGAACCGGTGAAGGACACCATCTGAATATCCGGGTGGCGGGAAATAGCGTCCCCAACCGTTGGCCCGTCGCCGTTTACCAGGTTGAATACCCCGGCAGGGACGCCCGCATGTTCAAGGATCTCGGCGAAGATGATGGCATCGAGAGGAGCGATCTCACTGGGCTTGAGCACGACAGTGCAACCGGCAGCGATCGCGGGAATCACTTTGCAGATGATTTGATTGAGCGGCCAGTTCCACGGTGTAACCAGACCTACTACCCCGATAGGCTCTTTGAGGATCTGCGTGGTGCCAAGCGATTCCTCGAATTTATAGCTGCGAAGGATATCGATCATCGCTTCTACGTGAGCGATGCAGGTAAAGGTTTGTGCTTCGCGAGCAAACGTGATCGGCGCGCCCATTTCACGGCTGATGATCTGGGCAATGTCCTCACGACGCTCCTCCAAACCGCGTCGAACCCCATCCAGCAGGTTAATGCGCTGCTCGACGGTAGTCTGGGAGAAAGTTTCGAACGCTTTGGAAGCTGCTTGGACGGCGAGATCCACGTCTTCTTTGGTGCCCATCGCGATCTCGGCGAATGCTTCCTCTGTTGCTGGATCAATCACTGCGAGTCGCGAGAAGGTGGACGACGCAGGTGCTACCCACTGCCCGCCGATGAAGAATGTCGAGTACTTCTGCATGTTGCTTAACTTCCATTCCTAAGGTGGCGTTGTTGGGCTGCAGTCGATCGCAGCCCGCTACGAGTTAGATCACCTGACGTCCTATCGCTCTGTAGACCAGGGGCGATGAGCGTTCTAGCCAAATGGCGTAGATGCAGCCGAACACCAAAGATCCAAAGAGAAACGCTAGCAAGATCATGGCTACGCTTTCGCTACCTGTGAGCAAACCGATGTTCTGGGTTGCCAACCAGGCGGTCGTAGACAGGCCGACTAGTGCAAGAGCGGGAGCTACCTTGGTCTTCATCGCGCTCACACTGTTGGGCGTCTTGATGAAGAACACGATGACCGCGACCGAGGTCAGGATCTGGAGTATCAGCAGCGTATAACCGGCGATGCCCACTAGGGACGAGTAACCCGAGTAGGGTTCAACACCTGAATAAATGGCGGCGAACATGCTGAGTACGGTGATGATGGCAACCATTCCTGAGGCGCGATACGGCGAATCATGAGTCGGGTGGACGGTGCTCAGTGATTTGAACAGGACGCCGTCAACGCTCAGGGAGTAGATGTACCGAGCCAGGATGTTGTGGATTGCGAGTACGCAGGCGAAGATGCTGGTGCATACCAGCGTGTGGACGATGCTGACCCCCACGTTCCCCAAGTAGGCCTCGATGACGCCCATGCCGGCATTAACTGGATCGTTGATCGATTTATCTAGAGCTACTTCCGGCCCCCATCCAAGGATGAAACACAGGGTAGCTGAGGCGAACAACACTGACATGGCAATAATCGAAATGTAGGTCGCCCGGGGAATAGTGACTTCCGGATTGCGGGCCTCCTCACGAAACACAGCAGTGGCTTCGAAGCCTGCGAAGCACGTAACGCCGAAGAGTACTGCCAAGCCAATCGATCCGGAGGTCAATGCTTGGGGGGTCAGCCACGACAGTGATAAGCCGTTGGCTCCTCCGTCTTGGAACACGGCGGCTTCCCAGACAAAGGTAATGATCACTTCGCAGACAAGAGCCAAGGACAAAAGCTTTGCAGAAAGCGATATGCGGAAGTGGCCAAGCACCGCCACGATAGCGGCAAAACCTAACGACCACTGCCACCAAGGCAGCGTCTCCAGACCGATCCACGAGAGTGAAATGGTCGAGAAGGTGACCCCGACATAGAGATACGCCCCAACCAGCATGAACGTATAAGCCAAGATCGCCATGAAGGCACTGCCTAACCCTAGAGAGCGACCCAGGCCAGCAGTGATATATGCGTAATACGCTCCCGCATTGGGCACGTGCCGAGCCATCGTTGTGAAGCCAACGGCGAAAAGAAGCATCAAGCCGCCCGCCGCCAGGTAGGTGAGGGGGGCGCCCAGACCGTTACCCATGCCAATAATCACTGGGATCAACCCAATGATGATGGTCAAGGGGGCGTTGTACGCGAGCACTGTGAACACGATGTCGAACGTGCCGAGATTGCCGCGCAGACGCTGCGCTGGCTGGTGCTGTTTAGGGGCTGTCATGCTAAGCCCTGCAGGTTCTGAATAACTCATACATTTAATCCCCGTCTATGCAGAGGTGCCGCCAAGGTAAGTTTGGACTTGCTGCAAGTTCGTACGTCGTACGGCTGGATCAGCCCGTCTGAGCATTCGTTTGCGTAAGAAAATTCAGCCGTAGTGGCTGCCTGGGCAGTAGGGGAAGGAGAGCATTGAAGGAGCAGCGCTCGATCTGCTCAATCAGGCTGCTAGGAGAGCCTGTTTTTCTTATTTTTGGTACGCAGTGTTGGACGTCCTTGACGGACTCTTCGCGCACATCACAGCAGTAATGATTCGCCTCAGATTCGCTCGGAAAGAGGGGACTCTGGGCTGCCACCACTGCGACACGTCTGATGACGTTGATCGTTGTCATTTTCATGCCTCTTATTTTTGTGAACCGCAGGCAACGCTGGGCTGGCCTTAAATCTACGTCTACAAATATTTTTAGACAAGATCTTTTTTGCTTGGTAGTTTGAAAAGACGAACAGGCAGTCCTGCGCTGAGCTAGGTCGCGCTGTAACCGGGTCAAAATGGTGCGATTTGAGCGATTTTCGCCTCATTTTGAAGCATTTGGGAGAGAGCTATCGTCGACGTCGCGCGGTTTATGCACGGCGCGCCGAATTTTCCTCAGGTTAAGGTGCCGCCCGGCCAGCTTCAGAGCGCAAATTTCTGACGTGTGTTGCCGATCTGGCAGTTGAAAAATCGAACAAAAAGGTGAGCGAAATGAGTGCAGTGAAGGGTGGCGGGTACGACTACATCATCGTAGGCGCCGGCTCGGCCGGTTGTGTTGTGGCAAACCGTCTAAGTGAAGATCCCAACGTCAAGGTGCTGGTCATCGAGGCGGGTGGGCCTGATCGGAAATGGGATTTCCGCATCCAAATGCCAGCTGCCCTTACGTATCCGCTGGTGGGGAAAACCTATAATTGGCAGTTCCTGACTGAGCCTGTGCCTGAGCTTCGCAACCGTCGCGTACCCTACTTCAGGGGGAAGGTTTTGGGCGGCTCATCGACCATTAACGGGATGGTCTACATTCGTGGTAACGCGATGGACTTTGATAACTGGGCTTCGGATCCAGAACTGGCTCACTGGTCTTACGCTCACTGTCTCCCATACTTCAAGAAGTCTGAAACTTACGACCAAGGCGAAAGCGAGTATCGGGGTGGCTCTGGCCCACTGCATGTTACCAAGGGCTTTGGAGCTAGCCCGCTGTATCAGGTGTTCCTTGAAGCGGCCCAGGAAGCAGGCCACGCGCACGTCAATGACCAGAACGCCTATCGCCAAGAGGGTTTCGGTCGCATGGATATGACTGTTCACAATGGGGTAAGGGAGAGTGCTGCTCGTGCTTATCTTCACCCAGCGATGACCCGCCCGAACCTAACGGTAATCACAGGTGCGCTGGTGCGACGCGTGGTGTTTGAAGGAGACAAAGCCGTCGGCATTGCTCTGCGTAGTGAAAACAGCGAACAAGTGATTCGCTGTGATCGCGAGGTCATCCTGTCTGCGGGCGCCATCCAGTCGCCCCAATTGCTTATGCTGTCGGGCGTAGGGCCAGAGGACGAGCTCAAAAAACACGGTATTCCGGTAGTCTGCAATTCGCCTGGTGTGGGCCGGAACCTCGGTGATCATATTGAATACATCGTGGCCTACGACTGTTTGAAGCCTGTCTCGTACTACAAGGAGTTGAAGCTGCATAGGCAAGCAGCCATTGGCGCCGAGTGGTTGGCGAAGCATACGGGCTTGGGTGCTTCGAACTTCTTCGAGGCGGGAGGCTTCTTGCGCTCGACCCCTGATAAGCCTTGGCCGGATGTTCAGTGCCACTTCGTGGGGGTTGCTGCCGAGTACAGCGGGCGAATGGCTGCTGAAGGCCACAGCTACCAAGTGCACCTTGGCCCTCAACGGCCAAAGAGCCGAGGCTGGCTGAATCTCGCCTCTGCTAATCCTGAAGATGCGCCTCTTATCCAGCCCAACTGGTTGACCCATGAGCAGGACTGGATCGATTCACGAAACGCCATCCGTTCGACCATCGAAATCATGGAGCAGGACGCTTTCAGGCCGTATCGCGGGAAGATGTTGAAACCGCTTAAAACCGAGATGCATGATGAGGGTCTTAACGACTTCATCCGCGACCACGCGGAAAGTGGGTATCACTTCTGTGGTACCTGCAAGATGGGTAGCGGCAGTGATGCGGTTGTCGACGGCCAGCTTCGCGTTAAGGGTGTTCGCGGCTTGCGGGTGGTCGATGCGTCGGTAATGCCTGAGGTTACTAACGGCAATACCAACGCTCCGACCATCATGATCGCAGAAAAAGCCGCAGATATGATTCTGGGGCGCCAACTTCCGCCCTCCAATGCAAAATTTTATAAAGCAGAGCTTGAACACGCCTGATTCGAGAGGGGGGCTTAGGCCCCCTTATCTCGCACTGCGACATTACCCTTCGACGGTTGCCTCTCCAAACCGCATCAGATTGAGCCGCATGCTCTGACACAGGTGGCCATTCTCTGTGCGCCCCCTTAATCACCGGTGTGAGCGAAGTACCCCTTCAAAAATCTTGCAGCTCTTTCCGATGGGGTGGTGGCATGAGAACCCACTGCTGGAGCGGCCTAGCCGGGGTCTCACGTGGTTTGAGAGTAGAGCCCGTCAAAGAAGGCCATCGGTTCACGGAGCTCCAACATCGCCCACCGAATTTTTTTTGAGCGACTCATGCGCCAAGATTCCTGGGGATTAGGCAGGCGCTTCGCTTTCCTTTCGATAATGCGCGAAAATACCGTGACATGAACGCAGAGGTTTTTAATGGCTCCTACTAGGTCAAAGCAGCATGCACTGATCATTGCCGCACATCCAATGACCGAATCACTCACCCACTCAATCGTTCGGCAGGTACGTGAGGCGCTGATAGATGCCGATATTTCTGTAGAGGTTGCTGACCTTCATGCTGAAGGATTTATTTCGGCTATGACACCTGCTGATGTGTCTTACTACCGAGGCGAGGGTGATCTGCCAGAAGATGTGGTCAGGGAGCAGCGACGATTCGACAAGGCTGACATGGTCTACTTTGTTTTTCCAATTTACTGGTGGACTGTTCCTGCGCTTTTGAAGGGTTGGTTTGAGCGTGTGTTCACATCAGGATGGGCCTATGACTACCAGGGTGATGGCAAAGCATCGGGGCGACTGAAGCCTGTCCCAGTTCATCTCATTATCACCATCACAACGGGCGAAGAATCGTTCTGCCGACACGGAAGCAAAGCAGCATTTCAAACTCAGGTGGTTGATGGCATTTTGGGGTATTGCGGACTAAAGGACGTCCGGACTTCCATGCTTTGGGGAGCCGACTATGTCGATGATGAAAACTTTGCTTCTTTCATGGCCGAAATTACAGCGACATCACCCCATCGATCAGTGGCTAAGCAGAGCCATTCGGAGTGTATCTGACCGAACGGAGCAGCGGTGTCGACGCACTTGTACAGCGTGAGATTTAAATGTCTCAACATCTCTGCTATCGCTGCCGTAATGACCAGGCCCCAGTGCTAGGGGGGGACATTTTGGCTGGCCTTGGACAGGCATGCGCGCGTTTCCTGGCCCGTGTTCACTTGCTGCAGAGTTTCTGACAAGGCTTAGGGTGGGCCTGTCGAGCCGCGTGGCCTATGATGCACTTATTGCAGGCAAACGGGGCAGGTGACTCCGGCTCGACATTTGTCACCGAAGGCAGTCCGATCCGGGCTCAGGGAGCATCAATGGAGAGAATCGATCCTGTCTTACTAGAGGCTGCTGTCCGAGTCTTCGGCGATCGGGTGCGCGCCATACGATGGCTGACCACCCCCGTGCCAAATTTAGGCGGGAAGAATCCGGCTGACGTAGACATCAAAGAGGCATTAGACCTGCTCACACGGCTGGATCATGGCTTTTCTGCCTAGCGCAACGGTGCTTCGTACTGGGCATGCCCTCTTCGGATGCACAGCCCTACAGGGCTCTAAGCGCCATAGCTTGCCGAGTAGGTTACAGAAAGCGTCCCTGCCAACAACTCGGCTCCTCCAGTGACGTTCTCTCTTCCTGGGTAACCTCGGCGCAACAATTACTCAGCTAGAAAGGAACAGCAGTCGCACCCGAGCATGAATAAGTGACTCGTGCGTGTCGCGATGAGCTCGGAAATCCACATCGGTCAGAGTCCGCCTTCGAAAGATATCCCCGTCCAGTGTCGTCCAAACTGTCCTCTGCGCGACATAACGTTCAGATTCGCGACAAATTCAGCCCCCCCCCTCTTGAAATTTTTAAAGCGAGACGGAGTTTTATATTTGAGGGCAAAGAAAAAGCTGTAGTGGCTTAGACACCCGTCAATTTCACAGGATACAGCCGGCTTTTACATCTGATTCTTCCGCCTTCCAGATCCCACGGTTTGAAGCTTGGCAGTGAAGCTGAGGTCGAGAAGGGTGCAGCGTGGGGAGAACGCTTTACTTTGCAGCCGTCAGGCTGCTGCTTCCGCTTTGATTACAAACCAAACGTAAATTTTTTAAAAAAACTACATATAGTGTTCTTTGTGTATTTGTTTGCGATTCTTGTCTATATGTAGTGTTTTTGCTTTCATTGGCCACCTTTGTCAGAGGGGGGCGGGCCAGCCTTGCACCAGGAGTTGCTTCAAGCCTGAAGTCATGAGTGATCTAGCGGGTACGTGTAAAATGCATCCCTTGAGCGTCCTATGGCCCGTTTACGGTATTCACCCTGAAATTGAAGTGCTTGAGATCTGAAACATGAGTGAGAACCTAAGCGAAGAAGAGATGAGAGCCGCGTTGTTCGGGGACACGGTTGGCTCTGTCGGCGAGCCGATTCAGCAGCAGGCCGCGTTGCTAGAGGCTGTCAAGCCGTCTAGGGCTAAACGCCTGTCCTCCAGGTTGCGTGTCATTTTGCACGTCACCAAGGAGTTCGAAGGGCCGGAGGACGTGTTCACTCATGATGCCGATACCCTCAGCACATTGATTGCGGAGGCAGAAGCGAAAGCGGCGGCTAAAAAGAATAAGTATCGATATTTCAACGTAATCTCAGTCACCCCTGTTCAGGTTTGAGTATGCGGCATCGCTGGCTGGGAGGGGGGAGCGGGGCGGGGCATTCATTGCCTGTCTCAGTCGTCCCCGCAGCAGGCGTGGTTTCAAAGCCCAGGCGATTACAGAAAGGGGATCACCTGCAGTGGAGCAGGACTTGGTGAACGGGTTACCCACGCAGACTATTCACCATTGAGAGCGAATCATTATGCCTTCACGCCATGAGCAACGGCCCGACACTGTGGTCTGTGGTAACCGAGAGTGTTCGAGACCCCTCGGCTTCTCGGATTACCGCTATGGGTATGTCCACGACGACGTGAAATCGGCAAGCATTCATTGGAGGGCATACCCGCTCCTCGATGGTGATTCAGTGTTGTGTACGTGTGGCCATTTTACTGCTTACTACGATCCAGCCGTTCGTAGTCCGCCGGCACGCTAGCCGGCACTCTTGGAAGCCAATCTCATGCCAATCGTTGCTGCAGTGTTTGATGCTTTTGGAACTGTGGTTCACATCAGGCGCAAGCACCATCCATTCCGGAAATTGCTGCGCATTGGTGCTCAGCAAGGTCGCAAGCCAAGCGCTTCAGACCTCCATTGCCTGATGACGACGAGCCTGTCCCTGGAGGAGGCTGCTGAAGTTTTCGGCATCAGATTGAGCTCGCAGCAATTGATGGCGTTGCAGGATGACCTCCTTGATGAGCTGGAGTCGATCTCGGTGTATGCCGATGCCATTGAGGCGCAGCAGTTACTAAAGGCAGAGGGAATGGTGATGGGAGTCTGTTCGAATCTGGCGGCGCCCTACGGCCCTGTGCTTAGGAATCTGCTGAGCGACATGGATGGGTTTGCCTTGAGCTATGAGGTCGGTCTTATGAAGCCTCATGAGGGAATCTATCGCGAGATCTGCCGTCAACTAGGTGCACGCTTGGGGACGGATTTGACTGACCCCTGTGGCAAAGTCGTGATGGTCGGCGATTCCCTGCAATGTGATCAAAAAGGCCCTAGGGCTGTCGGGATTTCCGGGCACTTTATGGACAGAACGGGAGCTGGATCTCTCTCCGATCTCGTTCAGTTTGCAGAACGTGTGATCAAGGGTGAGCGTCTAGGGGAAAGTAGGGGTTGATGGGGGAGCCGGTCTAGGGAGCATCCGGCAGCTCTCGCTTCCATAGAAAGCTGACAGTTGATCTGCTGATTCCCAGCTGCCGTGCTGTTGCTGCCTGGCTCAGGCCAGACTCTTTACACGCCTGAACCTTCTGCAGCTTTATCAGATCCGCTGGACGTGCGGGTGGCCGTTTAACGACCTCGGTGCCCATCATCTGTGCAGCGATGTCTTCCGGGGTCACCCGCATTTGGAGCGCCTCCAATTCCTCTCTAGCCTGGGCCAGTAGGTCAGCGCTCGACTGCTCGTCACGCGTACCCAGAACCAAGGCCATCAGCGCCACTGGGCTCAGTTCGAGCGCAGCCGCAAGCTCAATGAATTTATCCAGGGTAGGAGAGCTCTGGGCACTTTCAATTTTGGTCAGATAGGTGCGGGAGGTTGCCTGCGCCATACCCTCTTGAGTCAAGCCCAAGCTACCACGAACTGAGCGTATGACTGCTGCAAGCGCGGGCCTTATCGACGTCAAGTCGTTGTCCTCAAAACTGAGGATGTAGCCACGTCGGCGTGTACAGTTACACATCACATAGTGTATAAAACTGTTCGAGGGCGCTTTTGCGCCATGTGTTGCTCTGGGCTGGCCGGCGGTGATGGGCCAGCGTGGGGCCGAGCCTGCATATGCCAAGCGCCCTTCGTCATGGTCTTCAGGGGGGCTCCTGACGATCAATAAACCCCTAAATCGCGTTGCAATCATCCTTTCCGAGAGGTTGCCAGTTCAATGGAGGTCAGGGTTTGAGAGTGCGGATTTATTCTGACCTACACCGAGAGTTTGACGGTTGGGAGGCTCCGGATTGCACTGGCGTCGACCTCGTACTATTGGGGGGCGACATTGACAAGAAGGGGCGAGGTGTCCGTTGGGCCAATGCGGCGTTCGAATGCCCAGTGGCCTACGTCAGTGGTAACCACGAATTTTACGACGGCCATGTTGATCGAACGCTGCAGAAAATGAGGGACGCCGCCGCTGGCCACGTCCACATTTTAGAGAATGAAACCCTGACGTTTGGCAATCTCAGGATCCTGGGCACGACGGGGTGGACTGATTTTACATCGACAGGTGACCAGGTGGCGGCGACCAATATGGCCCGGGAGTGGATGAGCGACTTCAAATACATTCGTGCTGATTTGAACTACAGGCGTTTGCGGCCCGATGATGTCATTTCCAGGAACCACGTCGCCAAGGCTTGGCTCCGTGAGGAGCTGGAAAAACAATTTGAGGGTAAAACACTCGTGCTGACACATCACTCACCATCTTCGATGGTGATAGGTAACGAGCACGAAGGCCATCTCACAGCCTCCTATGCGAACGACTGGAATGAGCTCATTGCTCAGGCGAATGTGTGGGTATTTGGCCATACGCACTACGCCGTCGACGTTGAGTTAGCTGGCTGCCGGGTGATCTCGAACCCTAAGGGCTATCCAAATGAAAACACGGGCTTTGATCCCTATTTCGAGATCCAGATTTGATGGTTAATCACTTGAACAAGCAACCTTTGTTCGCTGTCGATTCCGATTCCCTTGCGCGGGACTTTCCCTTGGAGGTAATCCAGGCGCAGGGCATTGACTGGAATGTCCCTATCGACGCGTTCTTAGCCGATGCTGCTCAGGCCGGGAGGCGATATGCCGCTTTGATCTACGGCGATCGGTCAGGGGTGAATCAGGATGGCATGACCATCGCTACACCGCCTCTTGAATATGTCGAGGCCAGGTCGGGTTTCAAATTGATGCGTAGTGTTAGTGGTGAGGATTATTACGTAATCACTAGCGAGCTGAACATGTAGCCGAGCTTCGCAGGGCGCTGCTACTCAGTGCTAGCTATCAATTACGCCGGATCGCAGGATTCTACCTCCGGTGCAGTTTTCCAATTCTCTAAGCCGCCTATCTGATTGAAGGCGGTGACGTATTGCGCTACCGATGAGATTTACGCGCAAGCCTCCGTAGTGAATAAGTGCGCTTAAGGATAATGCATGTCTGAACTTAAAAAAATTGCAGTCACAGTTAAGAACTTTGATCTTCAAGCGAGTGGCGATCTAGATGCCCTCTATCGAAATGTTCGGTGTGAGGATGAAGCAGGGACGACTTTTTACTTTAAAGAAGTCGTGATGCTCAACTATTTGAGGAGGCATGGTGCGATCGCTACAGATGCTCGGCGCACTTGGTACTACAAACATCTTGGCAAGAAGTCGATTGTTCTCATTGCATTCGAAAAAAGTAACGGAAAGGTTGAGTATGATCTGGAGCACATGCGGGCGGTTGCGAAGTCCAGTGTCCTCAAAGGCATTATTTTTGCCGTGGCGGCCATCCCAGCGGGGCTGATCATCGCGACAGCAACCTTCGGCGTTGGATTGGTATTCATACCGGTTGGATTGTTTTATGCGTACAGAAGTGCTTTCAAAATACCCGGTCTGCTGCGCCGTGAGACTCTGGTGCGAGAGCTGGCGGAGCATGGGGTTGTCGTTCGATAAATGCGCTTGAAGCCAGTGATTTGAGCAAGCGAGCTGCTGTTGACCCAGAGCGTCAGGTTTTCCCTACCAGTTGGCCTGCCATCAACATCTGCCCGAACTGACTCCCGCTCCCGATTTCCGTCCTGCAGGCACGTCAAGAAGAGCCCTGTGAGTGGTTGCACTGCCTTCGGAGGATTCTTCCTGACAGACCTGATAGCTTGAGTCGTTGCTCAACTGTTATGGGCATTTTGAGAAAGTGAGAAGGAGCCAGACGTGTCAGTTTTGAAGAAGTCGGCAGCGCATGTGGTCGCAATGGTTGGAGTCATCTGCATCTTGTGCCCAGGAATCTATACAGGCGCTGCAGCACAGGCATTGGGGGACGGCGCATGGTTGGAACTCAGCAGTTCTAGCCTTGTACATGGTACGAGAGGGGAGGCTCGTGTAGTCATTCAGCAAGGCGCTGAGGTCGCGGCGCTGGAAGCGCCGTATGAAATTGCGGGGCATGGATATGGGGCTTCTAGCATCAAGCTGCGTACTCATTGCGGCCCGATGACGTTCATGGTGATCAAGGGTGAACTGAGGACATCAGATACCGAGCGTCTCGGAAAGTATCGCGGAGGTGCGAATTGCGGCCTAGGGCAACGGCTGACACGGGCCGGAGCCTGGCACCTGGTTTCCCAGTAGCAATTCAGGCCAAGCGTTTGCGGAGGCCATTCACCCATCGCTGCCTCTGCGCTAATTCGCCCGCTAGAAAGCCCTCCCGCTGATCAACTTGGATGCGTGGGGCGATGCATAGCCGATGCGTTTGGTATCGTGTCTTATTGGTACTCATTGCCATGGGCATGCTCTGCTCTTCAGTGAGGCGATTGAGCGCGAGCCTCCCTTGCCTCAAACAGCCGCGCGGGCGGGCTAATCGTCGATATTCAGCGCGATGTGGTGGATCAATTCCCTGGGGCGGGGGTTACTGATCAGTTCGTAGATGATGTCTCTTTTGCTGCGGGGCAGCTTCTTAACGATATTCTTGCCCGCGCGGCGGACTGCTTCATCCGAACCATGGATTCGGTCAGCGAGCATCAGAACTAGGATGGCGTCGGATAAGGTCATGCGCGTCTCGTTGATTGGGGGGCGTCCCTGCGTGATGCGATGGTGGCAGGATCGTAGCACGGCGTGATTGTCGCGTTATGACACGGCACTGACCCAAAGGAGCTTGCTCAGCATGTGGAAAAATGCCAGTTGGAGCCGCTCCTCGGCGCGCTGAAGCAGGACTCGCGACCGCATTGAGGCCCGGATGGTACGGTGAGACCTCCCGCGACACGGTGACGATTCCGGTAGAAAGCATGCTGGGGAGGTGGGCCGTGGTGTATAGGCAATCACATAGTCGACGTTCGCCATCGCTTGAACACTTCTGCTCAAGACATCCTGAGCCCAGGGTTCCCGAGGAAGCAGATCAGCAAGTCGTCCAGAGCCATGGCCTCCTCATCGCTCAGCTTGAAAGGCTCGTAGCCCTCTACAAAATACGTACGGGCTATATTTTCGACGTCCAGCATCGCGCTATTAACCTGCTTGCCAGCCTTGAAGTAGATCCTGCTTCGCGATGATGGGTGCAGTTCGGATAGCAGATTTTCAATGTCCTGCTGGGACAAACAAAAAGACTGCTCGTCAATCTTGAAATTCAGAAAGTCCATTTTCCAGCGGAACTGCGTGAAACGGTCTCGGCGGGCACCATAGACGCTGAACGGTCGGAGAATTGCGTTTGCTTTTTTGAATTGCTCATATAGTTCTGAAATGGGTGGGAGGCCTTCGGTGTCTGCATGGATGATGCTATTGCGATAGCCTTTGAGATCTATCGCTTTCTTCACGAACTCCTCCCAGATTTCAGGGTGTTCAGGATTCTGCGGGTGAGCCTTTAGGATGTGACGAACCAAGTCCCCTAGTGAGTCCTTCGGCTTTTTTCCCGTCGCGCGCTCAACGTAAGCCTTCACATATTTGTCGAAATTGATGGCTTCTTCTCTCAGGTCATCAATCGTGGGCTCGTAGCTTCCAGGGATATCCTGAAAATGGTTTGAGGGAAGGTATCGACGAGCCTGTCGAAATCGTTGGGTAATCCATTGCAGCATCTGAAGTCCTTATAGTGATGAGTGGTGGGCAGGTCTGAGTGGTCTTGGAGATGATGGCTTATCAGGCCGCTTATCAAAGCCGCGGGCGCTGGGTTGAGGGGGCGTATGATCGCCAAGCCTTGCACACTCAAGTAGCCTTTCAGAGGCGTTCCTCATGCCTATTGGAGAGCTTGGCCGTGCATGCACGTAGGTTGACAAGGCGCCTCCGCGACAATTGGAAGCTGTTGTTGCTCGTCTGAGCCTTCCATCCGTTAACGTTATGCGTCAGGGACGCAGCTGCTCTCGACATTTCATACCACAAACTCTTGAGCTCGGTTCTGCTCCATCTGCAAACTAAATGAGAGCAAATCAACCGAAGCCACAGCTCCAACGCGATGTTAGGGGCAAGGCGCAGAATTTGAGGCGGCGAGAGATCATGATGCGAGATGCTAGACCACACCCAAGATTGCCTTTTATCAAGGTAGGGATCTTTGTTGACCCGTTGGCTTTCAGCTTTGGGCTTGATTACCAGGTCGGTGAGAGTGACGCATGGTGCTACACCATCGAAGATGACGCAGGCTTTCCCATAGTCCGGGATGAGGAGACAGCGATCCGCTCGGCTGAGGAAATGTTGTTTGCCGTCCGACCTGATGTGGTGCGCAAGTACACAGACTTGGCCATCAGGCAGCAAGATTTTGAACTTGCAATGGCACTGGCGGAGCGTCAGGGATACTGGGAAGCGGTAGCGCACCAGAGGAAGGTGGTAGGGCAGATCGTGCGAGAAGCCCAGTGCATCCTCCAACCCCTGACGCTGTAGCCTATTTTGCCTGTCTCATGCCGTCAGCGAAGAAAGAGTTGGAGAGGAAGCGATACCAATGTGAAAAGCTCTCCTCCGGCTGCTGAGCGAACACTGGCGAACCATTCACATAGACCTCTCCGCCGACCATGTACCTCGATACCCGTATCGTCAACTGGTCGTCTTTTTTCCGATACCGGTTGATTTTGCTCCCATCCTCTTGCTCGTTGATGAAGTAGAAGATCACCAGTGTGTTTGCCTTGGAGAGCTCCTGTAGGCGCGCGAATGTCGTCTCTTCAGGAATGTGGGTACGGATCACCTCGATGATCACGTTAGGGGAGCTGGAGGTGGGAAAGAACTTGTTGGCATCCCGCCCAGAGAGGTCGGGTTGGATGTACCTATCGTCGTGAAAGCCTACGCGAGCGGTGCTTTCCATGAACCAACGGTAATCTGTCCCTGCCAGGGTGGAAAAGACCACCTGTTCCTGATATTTCCCGTTGTCATCAAAGACGTAGACTGAGATCGAGACACGGTTGATTTTGTCGCTACTCAAGTTTTCGTAGAGCAAGCTCACGCATTCATCGTGCGTGGGGTCGTTTTCGCTTCTTCCTAGACGCGTGCCAAAGGAGGCCCGGCCAATTCGCCTGAAATGGGGACTGTCGATATTTCTCACTGGAATTACCAGCTCATCTGCTTCGTTGAGCAGCGGCTCCTCGCGCATTCTTGGGTACAGCGCCTGACTGAAAATATCCTGAACTTGGTAAACGCGGTTCGAGAATCCACCTCTTGCAGCCATCCGTCATTCCTTGTGGGCAAAAGGGCGACCTTAAAGCGTTGAGCCGGGTATCGCCACCCTGATGGTTGTCTGCAGCGTTTGAGCACGCTCCTCCAGCAGTTCGCAATTGACGTTGGAGGGTTGCCTGGGTTGAGCTTGCGCGAGTTTTCCCGAAGCTCGGCCTGGCGCTCTATTCGGGAAAAGTCCCGCCACTTGGCCGATTTTATTCCAAGGTAGCTGAGCCGACCGACTTAGGTTGAAGTGTGTGATGCAGCTCTCCGAGGCTCGCGCGGCCACTGGCTACCAGCTCAGCAATTGGGCCTTCATGCAGCGCCTCAATGAATTTCCCCTTGTTCAGCCAGAACTCAGTCTTTGTGAACACGGCCTCTAGCTCGGGAGGGATATCCATACGATCTCTTCCCGAAAAATCGCACAGATTGTTGTAGTACTCCCAGGTAAAGCGGAGTGCAGCTAAAGTTTCTAAGGTGCTTGTGCCAAAAGTCGGGGCGTCGGAGTTGTCTTCATATCGCACATACACTCCTTGCTCTCTCATTGTCATGTATATTTTTTTGATATTTAGTTTTTTTGCTGCGTGATAAATGTTTTTGCTTGCTGCCAGATAAAAGCTAAATGAGTCTTTGTTGCTTCCATCTAGTACGCCTCTCAAGTGGCTGGCGGCTCCCTGTATAAGACTTTCAATTTGTTCAAAGGCATGCTTATGTATGACGGGCGTGCCGTCTTCAGGTGTACCAATAAAAAATCTTTTATGAATCACTGGGTGGGTTTTGTAGCTGAACGTATACTGGTTGAAGTATTTGGTATCGTCTATTTCTTTGAAATATTCGAACATGGCTTTTCGATGCGCGTAGTAAGCATCTAAATTGTTCTTGGTTCGGCTTAGAGTGATTTGTCTAGCAGCTTGTTGGGTCGAGTGAAAGCGTGCAACCAAAGCGGCTAATGGCAGTGATATTGACATGAGCGCCAGTGGAAGAAGACTTATCTCAGCGAACCTTTTGTACCCTTCGGTTGTGAGACTTACCTCATAACCTGACCACGTCCATAGGCCGAATGCGAAGCCTAGGCTCAAGGGAATGCCAATGGCTAACCACAGCAAACCTTGCCTGATCAATCCATGCTCGGTGTTGAGCTCAAAGACAGAGCGTGCTTTGGTATGCAAGTCATGACCTTCCCCGAGCTTTCTGCTGACTAGCCAGAAGGTGGTCAATGCGGGACACAGTATTGTTGCAGCAAGCAGCGCTAGATCAAGCATTCTGAAGTCCTGTCGCAATCGTCGTTCTTGGTAAGCCGGTGAGGGCTATGGATGCTCGCTTTAGCTCTCTACAACCGTCATCCTACTGGGATCTCCAAAGCGGGCTCCGGGCTTAAATGAAGAGGCGGGCATTGTCGCATGATGGGCTGCGCCACCATGGCGACGTAGGTTACTGGTCGAAGAGATCGTTGCTTGGCTTGCTGGATTGCCTCCTTGAGCAGGTGGTGAAAACGCCTATCAATGCTGGTACCTCGAAGGCGGATCTTCAACATGCTGAGGAATCTTCCGTCGGGATCTGGAGGCAAGCGGTGATCCATGACCTGGATGCCTTGAGCGCTGGAGTGGAGGTCTCACCACCTGTTAAATCGCGCCAATCCCTCTAAAAATCGCTGGAGGTAGCTTTCACTGCCAAAGGCGAAGCCGGCAGCAAGCAAAGGCTCCCTGAATTCCGGGATAGAGTATTCCTGAGCGAAGCGAGAGATGGTTTCCGAGTGCCATGACAGTCGCCCCATCGCGATATTTCGAAATTGACTTTGCTGGATCAGAATGTTGAGCTGTTCTTCGTTGACGCCATTCTCTTGAACGAAGAACAGTAGGTTCATAAACTCGAATCGCTCGTAGAGCAGCTCAGGATCATGCACTCCGGCAAACGAGGGGGCCCATTTGCAGGAAATGAGGCTGGCAAGTCGATTGGATAGGGGAGTACGGGCGCTGCTCTGGCCCTCTAGGGTTTTCCAGTGCGCTAGAAGCCCGTTGCCGGACTCAAGGTAGAACGGTGATAGTTCATAGCCCACCACACTAGGCCGCTCGCGCCGGTTAATAACTGTTGAACTGAATAGCCGATGCAGAACGTCCAGGCGATTCGCACGAGTTAGCCCAAGTGCATAGCCAAGCACGACCAACATTGCCGGATAGTCTTTCAGGGCTAGCCAGTGTGTATAGCCAGCCTGCTCTCTATGAGCTTCGGCATACAGCCCTTGGACTGCGTCCAGGACGAGCCGCAACTCGTCACCTGTGCCCCAACGTCCTAATACTGAAGCAAGGCGGGCGATAGGTTCGACAATGGCCTCGTATTCTGGAACCCAGTCACTGAAAGCCTCGTTTCTCACGTCAGCCCCTCCTGCGAAAAGCGGGGAGAAATCAGAAATCGTCTGCCGAGTTTGGGTCGTGACCAAGTCGTCTAGCTGGATCCTGTGTTCAGGTCGATCCATGAAGCGTTTTGTCATGGCGATCATCAGCTCGACGCTTGCCGGGTTGGGCTGGCGTGATTGCTGGATGGTCTCAAGCTTCAGCTTAAGCGCGTCGAAAAATGTATCCGCGTCAGTGCCAGTGACCACCGATGCGCGACGCTGTGTGACCAATTCCTGGCCACGTTCAGAGAGACCACCACGGGCAAGCCAGTAAGTTGGGTAGCGGCGTGAGGGGGCGCGCAGAAACGCGGCCCTCAGGGCATGATCCCATTCCCCTGACCAGCCGGCGACGATTAAACCGAACTCATCGATGATGCGGTCGAGCAGGGCGTTGAACTCGGCAGAGTAGTCACCCAATTCCACATCCGTATTCAGAATTCTGGCGTCCTTGTAGTCACCATGAATTTTGAGGATGAAGCACTGGGAATGGGTGATCGGCTCGGCCCCTGCCAAGGCGTCGACTGAACTCACGATAGTGGGCTCAATGCCGGCATCACGCAGAGCATTTTCCATTAGCCTGTCGAAGTTAGTGGTGACGATGACACGTACGTGTCCAGCACGCACCATTTCTGCAATAGCTCGATGAGCCCGTGTGGGAACCTTCAACCCATCCTCTAGCTCTTGGGCTGTGGGCTCCAGGAAGCCTTGAACAATCGCCCTGCGTTCGCTTTGCGTCCCTGCCAGGGTCTCAAGCAGCGTCGAATAGTTAGGCTGCTCTCCTGTCTGACCTACATACCAAGCATGCCAGTCTTCTTGCTCCCCTACGCCTGAGGCAATACCGGCGCGCTTGACCAGCTCCATGGTGATCTCCCACCCAGTCGGGATGCCGGCAGAGCGTGACACTCCTGACCCCAGGAGTAGTGCGTACACCCCTTTGTTCTCGTACACCGAAAATGCAAGCTGGGTAGTTGGGTCATTTGCGATCATGGGCATAAGGTCTTCCTTGTGTTCTGGGGAGAGCGAATCAGAAACTCTCGGATTCGCTGACGTTATCCTGGGTGGGGATATTCTAGCTAATGGCCATCACTGACGCAGGGATCGCTTTGTAGTGGTCAACTAATCCCGGACACTGCGTTAAGTTTTTCCTCGGCCACAGCGGGCGCCAGCCCGCTGTTAAATTGATGTGGCCGTTGCCAGTTGTAGCGCTGCATCAAAAACCGGCCGATATCCTGCTGTGCTAACGAAGCGCTCATGTAGCCCACGGTCGGTATCCATTCCGTTTTCAGGCTGCGAAACAACCGTTCCATCGGTGCATTGTCGTGGCAGTTTCCCCGTCGACTCATGCTCTGTTTGAAGCGATAGCGCCACAGTCGCTGACGGAAGCCTCGGCTGCCGTACTGGCTTCCTTGGTCGCTGTGAAACAGAACGTTCTGAGGCCGACCACGCTGCTCATAGGCCATATCCAAAGCCTTGATAACCAGGTCAGCGTCAGGCTTCGATGAAAACGCCCAGCCCACCACGCGACGGGCGAACAGATCGATCACAGCCGCCAAATAGTGCCAGCGACCTTGAGCCCAGACATACGTGATGTCACCGCACCAGACCTCATTCGGCGCCGACACGGTGAACTCTCGATCCAACACGTTCGGGATATCCGGCCGCTCCACCGTCGCCTTTTTATAGGCATGTGAGCCAGGTTGCTTGCTGATCAATTTCATTTCGTTCATAAGCTTGCGCACCTTGAATCGCCCAATCTCTATGCCGTCCGCGCGCATCATGAGCATGATGCTTCGGCTGCCCGCCGCGCTGCGGCTTTGAGTGAACAGCTCGTTCACTCGGCTGCGTAAAACTAATCGCTCAACGTCCGGAGATCGGCGCTTGCGGCAGTGCGCGTAATAGCAAGATCGGGTGACTTCAAATACCGAGCACAACAGATCAACAGGCTCTTCAGAACGAAGTTGATCAATTAACGCGAACGCTCGTGCTCCTCGGCCATCAAGAGCGCGGTGGCCTTTTTTAAAATCGATTTTTCCCGTTCCAGACGATTGATTCGACCTTCCAACTCTTGGATTTTTTGCTGTTCGGGCGTCAGCGCTTTACTGGTCGGAGTTACACCATTTCGCTCTTCCCGAAGCTGGTTAACCCATCGACGCAGGGCCGACTCCACCAGCCCAAGTGAACGGGCGGCATCGATATGGCTGTAGCCCTGGTCGAGCACCAGGCTGGCAGCTTCGCGCTTGAATTCTGGGGTAAAGGTACGACGTTGCTTGGTCATCAGACACCTCTCTATGGCGAGCATTTTCGCCTAAATGGGTGTCCGGAATCATTAGACCACTACATCCTGCGTCTCGATCACGTAGAGCGTCTCCTTTCTGGTTTCCCGGAAGGCTCTGATAAACCAAGCAGGGTTAACCTTCGATGGAACTCGGAGCTCATAACCGTCGTCCGACCACCCAACCCAATGGCTGAAGAAGCTGCGCTCAAAGAAGTCGTGCAACTGGACGAAGTAATAGGATTTTCTTTCGTCGGTTGGTGCCGCTGCGCAGCGGTCTTTACCGTGGTCGCGCCACGATTTGAATGCATTCTTGAAGGCTTCGAAGCAGTTTTTCCACGACTCAAAGCCGTAGCGGCGCGCGACGATAGACAAGCAGGCTTTATGTCGCAAAGCCTTCTGGCTATTACGCTTCAAAATCTTGGCTTCGCGCTTAATCTGCTGAAAAAGCTCGGGGGTGAGGGGATGTGTGGTGGTAAGAGTTTTGGACATAACTATCCCATAAATCCAATACGGAGCTCTGGCCCGCTCAGGCCCAAGATTTGTGGGTAGTCGTCAGATTTTTGCTAACAGTGTTCTCACTTGGGCCAGCGGGCGGCTCAGGCACCTGTAGTCGTACCTATGGCCAAAATGGTGCAGTAACTGTTGCGAGGCTGTCAAGGCGGTGGTCGCTCTGGTCATCGCCATCGGTGTTCCGTGCGACGCGTTTTCGCGTCTATCTATGCCCGCGCCCGGCTGCCCTCCAAATGAATATGAAGCTCAGCGTCTTCTGGTGCCCTATTCGCTGCAGGTGGGAGAAGGCTTATCACCCGCAATTCGGACGCTAATTGGCTCCGTCGGGTGCTTGGCACTGACCGCTGTTAGGACATACAGTAGTTCCCTAAGGCCGTCAGTTTGGCGTGCGTTTGGGGGATCATTATGAAGGTGTTCGTGAGCTCCGTTGTCGGAGGGTTTGAGCAGTACCGGGCTGCAGCTAGGAAGGCGATCACACTGCTGGGGCACACGCCAGTCATGTGCGAGGACTTCGGTGCACGTCCTTACTCTTCGCAGCATGCGTGCATGACGGAGATCGACCAAGCTGATGCCGTGGTACTTATCCTTGGCGCGAATTTCGGCTACGAAACTGACACTGGTGAGTCAGTTACTCAACAGGAGTTTCGGCGAGCGAAGACGACCGGCAAGCCTATCCTGGCTTTTCTCGAAACAGTGGAGATGGAAGAGCGCCAGAGAGCGTTTTCACGGGAAGTCTCCGACTATCTCGACGGCCTGTTCCGGCTGACATTTTCTGATCAGCATGAGCTATCAGACGGCATCGTTCAGGGCCTGAATCAACTATCTCTGAGTCGTAAGGCCATATCGGAGCAAGAGTTCGTACAGCGCTTGCAGCAGAAAGATGGCAATGGCCGGCGGGGTGGCTATGACCACGAAGCTCGCCTGGAGGTAGCGTTCTTGCCTCAGCCTGAAACCCTCGGCACGTTGCGCGCCGCCCATGCTCAACACGACCCGTTTTTTCTCAAGCTGTGCCAGGCTGGGCTTGGCTCGATCAAAGGCGGCTACAAGGACTTCGATAGCGCCGATCAGACGGGAATTGATACTCCGGACTTGAAGTGGCGACACCATGAGAGTGGTTTGTGCTGGTTGTCGATTTCACTGGCCAACGCTTCGACGTCGCGAGGCGTCATGGACTCGTATTACCTATCGCCATCCAGGGTCAGAGCAGGCGCTGAAGCTGCGTTCGGGCTGCTGTGCGAAGGGAAGAGTGGGTGGTTCCAGATCAGCCTAACTGGGGTTGACCACAAGCTCTTCGCTGAGCCTCCGGCTTCATCTTCCAACAGCGTTTCGTTGCCGTTCCGATCTGAGCAGAAGCTGGAAGAGCGGAGCTTGTTGATTCCTGCCACGCCGGCGGCGTACCGTCATTGGTTGGACGAGGTGATGTTCAGGTTTGAGCGCAAAATGTCCATGTGATGGTGTACGTGGGCCGGTGAGGGCAAAGCCTATAAGGCAGACCGTCTGGACTGTTCATCGTGGGACGTGGGGCGGTCGCTTCAATATCACCACCAAGAAGAGCTTCGCCGCTCACACCCCCTGTAAACCTCTTTTTTGATGTGTAAACCGCATTGGTTAACACGTCAAAAATTTGGTTTACAAGCCGAGGTCGAGGGCGCCCGGATGTCCTCATTTCGGCTCGGAGGGTGACATGCCAGGGCGCCTGCCACTGCGCTGATGATGATTAATTCAGCCATCGTTGCCCCGGGTAATGGGGCGTTTCTATGGCATCTAGGGTTGCTGGAACTCCGCTCAGGGCTAACAACAGCCCTTGCTGATCGCGACTTGTGAAGAATCGGGCAGCGTGGTCGCATTTGATCGACGAGCGTTAGCAGTCTCCTGGCTGCCGCGCTTGCGGAGCGGTGCCCCTTACTCGGTGCGGTGCAGATTCTGACTCCCCGGACGCAAATCTGCGCCTTGTGGGTGCCTTGGCCTCAGGTAATGGCAAGGCCAGTGGCATTAACGAGACAATTTCGCAGGTTCAGCGCGAGAATGTCATGCCTTTTTGAAGCTTCTAGATTGAAGTGTGTTTCTGGGGAACCAAGCTACGCTTTACCGTGATATTGCATGTCCAAGACAGGGAACGTCATCACGGTGAAGCGACTACTTCTTTTTAGTGGGCCGATGGCCTGCGGCAAAACCTCAATCTCTGAAGTGCTGCAAGCACGCTATGGCTTTTTCCCCGTCAGCAGTGGCGCTTATCTGCGTGCGGAGCTTACTGCCCGATACCAGATGCTTGATCGCCATAACTTGCAAGAACTTGGCGATGCGTTAGACAAAGAGACTGATTTTTCCTGGCTCATAGAGTCTGTAGCCATACCTGCGATCACGGCTCGACCCGACGTCGAGAATTGGCTAGTTGATGCCGTCCGCAAGCCCCGACAGGTGGAGCTGTTCAGGAATCGTTTCACAGATGCAGTCAAGCACGTACACGTCGTCGCGTCAGAAGCCGTACTCAAGCAGAGATACGCTTCACGGAACCCGCATCATCTCCCTCAGTACGAGACAGACGTTTCACATCCCAACGAGCAGTGCGCGCGATCTTTGGCGAGCCTGGCCGACCAAATCCTAGATACCGAAGGGCTTACCCCATCCGATATCGCAGATCAGATCATTCAAGTCTGGGGGACGTAGCGCATGGAAACTCGGCAGATAGTAGTCATCAGTGGCAAGACCTGCAGCGGAAAAAGTGGCTTGGCTAATTTGCTGGTAAAGGAATATAGCTTCGACGTCGTTTGCGATCGTCGAGAGTCTAAAAATCCTGACTGGCATCTACAGCTTGATCAGCCGGCGGTGCTTGATCGGCGGCGTGAGCTGGAGGGGGCTGAACATGAGCATTGGATGCTTCAGGAAACCAAGTCGAGATGCGCCAAGGACGTTGAAGGCCCGCCGCTGGTGGTCGATCACCTGAACACTCTGGCGCAGGTGCTGGAGTTTCGAAAGACCTTCGGGGCAAACCTTATCCATGTCCATCTCTATGCAAGCGATCCGACGCTTCAGAGACGGTACGCAGAGCGTGTCCAGGGGCATACTGATCCAGCGGCTTACGACCAGGTTAACCAACTTAGAGACCAGGCCGAAATCGAGCTGCTCAAGGCGGATGCAGACGTCCGCATCTACACCGAGAGATCTGCCTCCAATGACACACTTGTGCGGGTCGCCGCTCGCTTGCATCTCTTCACACCACCCGAAATCAGGTGCGTGGATGTACTCATTGGGGGGCAGTATGGGAGCGAGGGCAAAGGCAACATCGTTTCTTACCTAGCCCGTGAATATGACGTAATGGTTCGCGTCGGTGGCCCCAATGCCGGACACACAGTCGCTAGCCCTCTTGGCCCTTATACCTACCATCATCTTCCCTCAGGGTCGCGGGACGTAAGTGCGAGGCTTCTGCTGGGCCCTGGGATGACGATTCGATTGCCGGGGCTCTTGAAGGAGATCAAGGAGTGCAATATCGGCCCTGACCGACTATTCATCGATCCCCAGGCCACTATCATCGAAGATGATGACCTTGAAACGGAGCGGGCTCATTTGGTCTCTACAATCGCGTCCACGGGCAGTGGGAGCGGTGCAGCAGCGGCAAGGCGCATTCTTAGCAGAGGCAAGAAGACGATCAGGCTCGCCAGGGATGTCGAGGAATTACGGCCATACGTAGGTACAGATGGAAACTACCATGGGTGTACGACAGATAGGCTGGAAGAGGCCTACCGTAGAGGTCACTCCATATTGCTGGAGGGCACACAAGGCAGTGGCTTAAGCATATTTCATGGGGACTACCCTCATGTGACCTCAAGGGACACCAACGTCGCAGGTTGCCTTGCCGAGGCTGGGATATCACCCAGCCGCATCCGAAAAATACTCATGGTTATCCGGCCAATGCCCATTCGTGTTGGAGATCCTGATGGAGACCAGGGGCACACCTCCGGAGAGCTTAAGCATGGTACGACCTTCGACGAGATTGCTGAATTTGCTGGTCTAGACGGCACGGCACTGAATGCAGCCGAGAAGACCTCCACCACTCGGCGGAACCGGCGCGTAGGCTGGTTCGAATGGGATCAATTCCGCAAGGCGTGTGCGCTCAACGCGCCCACCGACATCGTTCTTACGTTCGCGGATTACCTCAAATCCACCAACAGCCAGGCGCGCCGCTTTGAGCAGCTCGATCCAGAAACCATCAAGTTTGTGGAGGAGCTAGAGCGAGTTTCACAAGCGCCTGTGTCGCTCATCAATACCCGATTCTCGCGTGACACAGGGGCTAGTGATCTGCGCTCTCTAATCGACCGACGTAACTGGACTGCACGATCTGGTAGGAAGTAACGAATGAATCTGGAAAAGCTGATTGAGATGTACCCGCGCGTGTATCACATGGCGGAGCGCGGTGCTTGGGACAGCATTCGCACCCACGGGCTGATGAGCACCACTGCCGTGCTCGACCATCTCGAAGTTGAGGGGGATGACCGAGCTCGCTTCGAAAGCGAGCATCGCGATCAGAAGATGGATGTGAGGGCAGGGCACCCGTCCAATATCGTGCTGCGGGATCAAAAACCTATGCCCGAAGGGCGTTTGCTGCAGGCGCTTACGGATGGAACAACCCCGCAGCAGTGGTATGAGCTGATCAACGAGAAAGTCTTCTTCTGGGTCGAAGAGGAACGACTCCACCGTCTGCTTGGCGCACGTGATTATCGGAATCTTGAGCACGACGTGCTCACCCTCAACTCAGCGGCGCTGATCCCTGCGTATGCTGAAAAGATTTGGCTGTGCCACATGAACTCTGGCAACACTTGGCCTATTCCTCACCGTCGTGGTACCGATGTGTTCCGCAGAATCCCAGACTATCCTGTGAAACCTTCCGGCAGCCCAGCCAAGGCAGTTGTCGAGCTAGTGGTCGACTACGCCGTACCTAACATCGCCGAATACGTGGTGGAGGTTCGCCGTATGAAAGGCAGCGAGGTCTTAGGCGTTATTGGATAACCTGCTCGCCTGACATCAATCCACCTGCAGGGGCGGGAACTATGCTGCGCCATCGTTTAGCAGCTCGGGTCTTGTTAATCAGCCCGTCAAACCGCCTACTGCTCTTCAAGATCCAGTACCGCACCGGTGTCTTGGCAGGCATGCGCTACTGGGCGACACCTGGCGGGAAGTTAAGGGCTGGCGAGGCATTTGAGGAAGCGGCAGTGCGCGAGCTTCATGAGGAGACTGGCCTCAAGGTTCAGTCCGTCAGCCAGTGCATTGCTCGCAAGGAGTTTCCTTGGGTGATGCCGGATGGCGAGCGTGTGCTCGCGGTTGAACATTACTTCGTGGTGCATGCAAATGAGCAGCAGCTTGACGCCACGGGTTGGAGTGACCAAGAGCGTGAAGTGGTCAGTGAAGTGAGGTGGTGGTCAGAGGAGGAGTTGCTAGCGTGCCAGGAGGTTGTGTTTCCGCCGGATCTACCTACATTACTAACCCAGGCTCTAAAGTGGTCGTAAGCCGATCAGGAGCGCACAAGCTCCAAGGCTCTTTCTGGATAGGCTCAGTTAGAAATGGTTGTCGAATTGGATGTCCTGTTGTTCCTATTCGTTGCGAAATCGGGGTCATGAAACGGGCAAGCGATTAGCGACGACAACCACCCAGGTCTGGGCGGTGCCAGGGCAACGTCTATAGACCGCTGTAACAGCGTCTTTGAGTCGAGAACGGTTATCCGGGTGACTTCTCACCCCGCCCAATACCCTTATGACACTGAACCTTTATGACGTCGCGAATTTATGGCGCGGGGCAGCTATCTTGAGCAGCCCATTAGATTGCCCTGGATGGGAGTATGGCACTATGATGGCGCTCATTGAGTAGCCCACCATACCCAAATGGAATTTAGATGGATGCGTAAGACTGGTTTTTTGCTACGCGAGTACCAAGATCGCGATTTTCACATCCCGCTGCTTGACGACGTCAAGGATCAAGGTGAAACCAAGGTCTCCGTAGTTATTGGCCCGAATGGCTCGGGTAAAAGTCGTGTGCTAAGTCGGATTGTGGATGCCTTCACATACTTGGCAGAGCTCAGGCTTGGTAATGATCAAAAAAAAACCTGGAAAATGAGAAGCTTTTCAGGATTTAAAAAAATAGCCTATAGGCTCGATGGGGTCGAGTATCAAATCAAGTTAGGCGAGCACTTTTCATTCAAGTGTTATGCGAATGATATCGAATGCAACTTGAGAAGTATGCCGTTCCCCAAGCAAGCTGCGGTGGTTTCGCACTTGCCCGTAGATAGATTTCGATTTGTTAGAGATGACCCAAAGTCATTCTATAAGTATTTAGGTTTAAGGCAGTCGACAAACCTCACAACAACCGGTGCACTGGAAGCAAAAGTAATTCAGGGTGTACTAAAAATTTATGAAAGGCCGAAATTTAGGCGGAGTTTGGAAAGCTGGTTGTCACTGGCTGGGTATAGCGACCAGCTTTCGATTAAGATTTCGCCAATTAATGATAGAGTGCTTTCTAAAGATTTTCGCGAAGTGGAAAATGTCTTGCTGGAGATGCAGAGGCCGGGCTGGGTAACTAAGCAGGCCTCTGATGGCACGACAGTTGCTTTTAATTTTCTGCAGCGGTTAAAGGATTATCCTGTGGAGGGCGTCACTTATTTATGTGACCTTTCCAGTATGAGCGATCTTGAGCTGAGCTCTTGGCGCAAAGGGTATGAAGCAGCTAGGCGTTTAAGGGCATTCAGAAGCGCTTCGCTAATTTTTTCACGAAAAAATGATGTAGAAGAATATCCTTTCTCAGAGCTGAGCTCTGGAGAGCAACAACTGATCGGTACCCACTCTAGGCTTCTGTCTGAAATAGCTGAAGACTCCTTGGTGGTAATTGATGAGCCTGAAGTAAGTCTGCACCCCGAGTGGCAGATGCGCTACATTCCAACGCTAAAAAAATGCTTGGAATCCATATCGGGTGTCCATGTACTCATCGCCACACATTCGCATTTTATGATATCCGATCTTGATGATAAAAATTCTTCTTTGGTGATTGCGCAGAAAGACGAAAGCAGCCGTAGGTGCCGCTTTGAACTGTTTGAGGGGGATGTCTACGGACGATCGCCAGAAAATATCCTTTATCGAGCTTTTGGTGTCGCAACCGCTGGAAATATCTATGTCGAAGATGACCTGCGAAATGCCCTACAGATGATTTCTGGTACATTGCCGCTCGAGCAGTCAAAGTTGACTAATATTTACGAAAGGCTACAGCGGGTCAATGGCCCTGACAATATTGCAATGAACGTGATCCTCGAACGAATCTCATCATTTCTGGATGCAGAGGCATGATTAGGTTCGCAGCGCATGCTGTGATTCCAGCCAGTGTCATTGCAAAACTCGATAAATACGCAGTATCGATTCGACCCAAGCGTTGGTATGGCAGGTCGCAAGCCGTTTTACAATTTCGTGATGAGATTTTGAAGCAAGGCAAAACAATTCAAAAAAGCTTTTGTGCTTGGTGCATGTTACCCCTGGGGGAAGATGGGCGGCGAACCATTCACAGAGACCATATCGCGCCAAAATCCATTCATCCGGAATGGACATTTTTGGCCGTAAATTTGGTACTTTCCTGTGAGTATTGTAACGGTTTTTCTAATAAGGGTGATTTGCCGACTGTTAAAACTCTGAGTGCAAAGTATGAGGATTGTGAGTTTTATGTGGTGCATCCTTATTTGGATGAGGTTGAGGTGCATATAGGGTTTGATAAGGATGATGACGACCTACCAGTAGTTGCGGTGGGTAAGACAGAAAAAGGAATATGGACAATATTAAACCTAAGCCTAGACTCTCCTGGGTTGACGAGAGAGCGAGCAAAGGAAGTTCTATATGAATCTCGTGATCATGGCTTGCTTCCCCACAATGTAGAAGCTCTAGTCGTACAAGCCGTCCAAGGTCTCGGTAGTCGCGTGCTATAAAGGAAATGCAAGTTTTCCTCCGATTTTCTCAGGGCAGTCAATGTAACTGCCCTGGGTGAGGCGCTAAGATAGGAGGCTAAGCTTAGTGGCATTTGGTGCATATTGAAATTTAGTCGTAATAATTGGAGTTGAGTGTGCTTTCAATTATCTCGTCCACGCCATCAGACTCGCCATCATAAAATTCGTCAGGAATGATTTTGCGACTGTACATGTTGCGCCATAGTATCCTAATGCCATGTTCCGGCGGCTCTTGATACTTTAAATGCTCTGGTTCATTCATGATGCTGACTATGCCGACCGCATCAATCTGGAGTTCGTGCCTGTCCGAAAAATATTTTGAAACTCTTGTCATTCTGCTTCTCTCTCCATCGAAAGACTGCAACATGGCGTCTTTGGTGTGGGGAAAGTTATGGTCGTCTTCGTTCTCTGAAAACAGGGTGTCATTCAAGTAAATTTCTTCAGACTCAGAAATCAGCTTTGCATGTCCATATACTCTGCAAAGCTTCCATACGGTAACTGTCGACTCGTTATTGTATCCGCGCGATGCCCCTAGGATTCCCAAGTGATAGGCCGTGGACTTACAAGGATGCCGACTACCTTCCTCTTTGCTTCCGCATACGATGTTCTCGGCTATCGAGTAAAAATCGTAATGCCACTTTAAATCTTCGAACTCATGCTTGTATTCCTTGATGACATCAAAATGATTATAGAGAATCAGGATGTTTTCGAAGTGTGTTGCAGCGTTGCGCGACCAGTTAAAACTGCCGGTTAGTAATGTGGTGTCATCAATGATGCAGAATTTATTGTGCATTATAGAGTTTTTACGTCGGGTATTGACAGGGTAAAGCGTTATTCCTGGAATGCCCTGTAATCTAGAAGCGCCGCTGTTTTTGGGGTCGTTGTTGAAGATGATTTCTACAGTGGCGCCTTTTTCGGCCAGCCTCTTAAAAATCGGCGCGTACCGATCCCAGGAAATCCAGGCAACACACACCTTCAGGGATTCCCTGCATTTTTGCAGGCATTGAGTGAGGTAGTAATCGATGTTGTCGAAATGTACTTCTTCTTTTTTGGAGGGTGGCCTGAGCATCTATCCCTAATCCTTGCTGTTAAGTTGGTGTATACTAAAATTTCGTTAGACTTTCTGCTAATTGATCTGATGGCATCGATTTGGTCGGTAATGAGCCAGATATTAGAAGTCTAATTAGGCTGCCAATGGTACATCCTCCTTGGTCGGGATGCCATGTATCGCTTGGCTAACGTGGATTTATAGCGCTTGAGCAACCTTGCAGATCCATCTTGGGTAGATTGGTACATTGCTATTAACGAAAATACTCTTGTTCATTTTGATATTGCTTCACTAAGCAGTGGGGGAATAGCCCGTGGGTTCTGTGCTGGTTATATTGCTGAAAAAAGAATGCCCGCCGAGGCGGGCAACGACTAGCACGTCGGCACAGGTAAGCGCTGTCCTAGCCTCTGTGAAACCTGACTGGCCATTCTCCAGTTCTAGACGTCATGGCCAACCTTTCCCGGATCCCACGTGCCTCAGGTACTGGCTTAGTGCTCAACGGCGGTGGACGCCACCTTCTCGACTACGTAACGTCTGAAATACTCTTGAGCGGTTGTGAACCACTCCCCGTACCAATCTTCATAGTTCTCAGCTACCGAATGCCTGTGACGATAGTCAAGGAAGTCGTCAAACCAATGCATATATGCATTATTGGTCTTTTTGAGGAAAGGTGCTGGATGAGTGTCACCTGAGAGGATATCGGCAAAGCTCTCGGGGCTGATCACCCGGCCCCATGGATGCGTCGTTTGTAGTCGTCATCAAGCTGCTTGAGCATGTCGTAGATCTCTGGGATGTTGAAATGACCATCAGCCCATCCAGAAAAGTTGAGATCGAATGCGATGCATTAGATTTTCCAATTTTTGGCGTGCAGATGCGCGAGCATCACCAACTGCTGGGTCTTGCTATTGACGAGCATGTGCACCGATTTGGGGTTCGCATCATTCAGCTGCTTTAGCTCTGCCCAGTGGTAGGTTGAGATGCTCTCGATCGGGAACATGCTTCCCTTGGCATGTATCAGCCATTCTGCGGAAACCCCTGTTGCTTCGCAAACCTTGGTGATCTCTGACTGGCTCATGTCGAGCGTCTCGGATTCCAGCTGGCCCAGTCGCTTTTCACTGTCGTAGTCGATCAGATCAATGAACTCGCTTGGGGACAGCCCTAGGCGAGCTCTCACGGTACCGACTCGCTTCCCGCAGTCGTAGAGCCGCTCCTTGGGTGGGGCGGATGAGGGCACTGGCAGCGGAGGCGATTCAAGGGCTAGCTTTTTTCTCATTTCGGACAGTTCCCGAGCGCACAGGGCATCAGTGAGTTCCGGGCTTTGGTTCGCGAGCTGAGCCAGACCATCCAGAGCGTACACGGTTGTTGACCATCCGTATTTTTCGCATGCTCCGCGATAGATCTCTTCGTCAGTACTGCCGGGCATTGATAGACAGATGACCACATGGTCTATCCGATCTCGGATCGCGCAGTCCTCTCGTCTGAGCTTTTCAATGTCGCTCAACACCTTGGCTTGGAGCCCAGAGATCTGGCCAGAGCACAGCACAGCGATGTAACGACCATTGGACTGCTTGTAGGCATGCAGGTCGGCAGGCCCCTGGGTGACTCGGCCCAGGTGATTCAGTGTATCGGTCAAGAGCTCGTAATCGCTGGAGACCGTCGGCAGCAGTTGTCTCACGAATTTTTCGAGCTCTGCACCGTGTAGCAGCCCGATCTTTGATTTCAGTAGCTCGATCAAATTATGTCCTAGCAAACGATAAAGGTATGTCTCAGTCGAGAAGGGTCGCTATTGAACCTTCCGACCTTGGTTTCCAGTGGGAAAGGAGTTGGAAGTTACGTCGCAAAATTTTCGCGCCAAGTAGCGATGATGTGGCAGAAATCTACCTTGTGGAAGAGGCTCGCCATAGGTTGGCGTGACACTTGATGGTGTTCAGGCATAGCCCGGTGCTGCGACACCTCGTGAGATCTACCGAAAGGCCTTCGTCGGTGTTGGCCGCGCGGGTGATCAAGATAGGGTATGCACAACCAGAGTTCAGTGGGGCACACGAGCGCTGTTTGTACGGATCAGTGCTGATGACGCGATTAATCTTGATTGAATTCGGGGGCATTGTGTTTAATGCTTTAAATTAAACTTACTTATCACGTATTGAGGAGGTATCAATGTCGCGTCTTCTAGAGTTTCGTGCCCTTGAACAGAAGCTGGCCGCGCAGCTTGCAGAGCTGGAGGCTCTGAAGGGCAGCTCGGAGCTGCAGAAGGAAATCGAATTTGAGACCAAACTCCGCGCTCTACTGGGCGAGTATGGATACAGCCTCCGGGACGTCATCAACCTCCTGGATCCTCAGTCAGATCGCCGCGCAGCTGTTCCTGCGGCTACTGAAAAAGCGCCGCGCCGAGCGCGCCAGGTCAAGCGCTACAAGCATCCAGAAAGTGGCGAGATCATTGAGACCAAAGGTGGCAACCACAAGCAGTTGAAAGAGTGGAAGGCTCAGTATGGAAGCGATGTAGTTGAGTCCTGGCTCTCCTGAGTCTCGGAAATTCGCTTCATGAGAAAAACGGCCATTGAGGCCGTTTTTTGCTTTTGTTTTCCTGCCACGAAAGCCGGAATCACGTTAACGAGAACTTTTATCGGCTAAAGTTTTTCTGGAATTGGCTGGGTGACGGTCACCCACGATCTAGATCTGATCAAGCCCAGCGGCAACCGATGACATATCGTCCTCGCCCAAACTGATAGTGGCGGAGCCGATGTTCTCTTCGAGGCGGTGGAGTCTGGTCGTATTTGGGATGGAAACGATCCAGGGTTTTGTGCCATGAGCCAAGCCAAGCCAATGCGATCTGCGCTCGCATCACTCCTGTGGAACAGCGATTTGAAGGGAAATCTGTTGAGAACCATGCGCCTGGCTGGCACAAGCCGAGACGTCGGCAAATTGTGGGTTGAACAGGGCACGGTTGGCGTGTCGTCGTGGCGAAGGTTGGCCCGGGGAAACGCCTAAACAGGCCTCGAAAGCAGTCTTTCCTCTTGGGCTCGACGGTAATAGGATACCGAGTAGTGGCCTTCAGCAGCTAAGGACAGCATCGTGATCAAGACTTTGATATTGCGCGGCGTTTCGAGCTACTCCCCCGAGCAAAACTCCCAGATCGGCCCCCTCACCAAAGTGAACATGTTCTATGGGCACAACGGGACGGGTAAGACCACGATCGGCAACTATCTTCAAGATCCTTCTGACCTGCTCTACCACCAGTGCAAGACCCAGCCTGTCTCGGCAGAACGTGAAGTGATGGTCTACAACCACACCTTCATGGAGACCAATTTTCACGCAAGCTCACAGCCCGGCATCTTCACGCTCAATGAAGGAAATATTGAGGCCGAGAAAAAGCTGCTCGCGGCTGAAGAAGCACTCAAAAAGCTACTGATTGAACATCAGGCCGAGGTGGCAGCGGGCAATGGGTTCGGGGAATCCCAGAAATCCAATAAAGCGGGTTTGCTCGATCAACTATGGGCCCTCAAACGACCTTTCGATACCGGGCCTCTGCGGTACTGCTTCGCCTCTCTCAACACTAAGGAACGGCTTGGGGAAAAGCTACGCACCCTGTCTCTTGCGCCGTCGCCGGATGATTTCGCAGCGTTGGCGGCGGAGGCGGAACAGCTGCAATCAGCCAGTGATGCTGAGTTGCCGGCGATACCAACTATCAGGTTCGCCGAAGCGGACGTTGAAGTCAGCTCATTGCTGTCGGAGGCCATTGCCGGCTCCGGCGACTCCTATCTTTCGGCATTGATCACCAACCTTGGAAACTCCGATTGGGTTAAGCAAGGGTTGCAGTACCCCCAGCGAGAGGAGTGCCCGTTTTGTCAGCAAACCCTGCCATCTGGATTTTACGAAGAAATCCAGAAGGTGTTCGACAAAACGTATGAACAGCGCATTACCCAATTGAAAGCCCTGAAAACGCGGTACGAAGGCGGCGTCACTCGCTTGAGAACCCAGCTCAAGCGTCCCGAATACCACGCGTCTGAGTATCAGCTGCTGATTACGAAACTCGATACTCTGCTTTCTCTAAATACGCAAAAGCTGGATGCCAAAGTGGCCAGTCCTTCAATGGTTGTGGCACTGGATCCTACCGGGTTGATCATTGATGATCTCTCCGACTTGATTGCGGAAGATCAAAGGAAAATAGATGCTTTCAATCTTAAGGTAAAAGACAAGAAAAACCATTTGGAAAAAATCAAGTCACGCTTCTGGATCTGCTTCAGAGCCAGTTGCGATGCTGCCATCGCATCGGCCAGGAAGGTGCACGAGGAGCTTGGGGTCAAGAAGGACGCGAAACGTAAGCTGGCGGATGAGATCCGTCTCAAATCACAAGCTCACCAAGACATCATCGCCGAGAGTAAAGCCAAGATCACGAATATTGATCAATCCATTGACAGCATTAACTCCTCGCTTACCGCATTGGGCCTGAACGGCTTTGTGGTAGTCAGGGAGGAGGGGGAGTTGCCGCGCTACCGTCTTCAGCGGCCTGATCAGCAGGCTGGGGTATTCAAGACGCTCAGCGAGGGAGAGAAGACTCTGATCTCATTCCTGTACTTCCTTGAAGTCTGTAATGGCGAGCTAGACGAAAAAGGTGGCAAGCTTAAAAGTGAGCGGATCATTGTCATTGATGATCCAATCTCAAGCCTCTCTCATAACTATATTTACGACATCGCTACGATGATCCATCGGCGAGTGCTGAGTCCAAAGGAACGCTTCAAACAAGTATTTATCCTGACGCACAATTTATTCTTCTTTCATGAAATGCTTAAACACCTCAAGAAGTCCGATGAATACTCGTTGTTCCGTATCACCAAAGCAGCGCACAGCATGATTACACCGATGAAGGCCAGTGATGTACAGAATGACTATCAGTCATTCTGGCAGGCTATCAAGGATGCTCAGGCGGGCCGCACTTCTTCTAGCGTAATTCCGAATATGATGCGAAACATCTTGGAGTATTACTTTACCTTCGTTCATCGGCAGGATGAACTCCAGGCAGCGCTACTGGCGCTATCTGATGAGGATACTGAATTCAAAGCCCTCTATCGATATATCAATCGAGAGTCTCATTCCGACGCAGTGAACTTGACGGATTTTGGTGAGATTGTGCCATCGCATTACGTGGATCGATTCAGGCAGGTTTTTGTTAGGACTGGCTTTGAAGAGCACTATGAGAAGATGATGGGAGAGTATGCTTGAGTCGGCTGATTAGTGTGAATTACGTTCTTAATAGTGAAGACGGCAGTCTTGGTAGTAGTGAGCAGGTTGATTTCGTAGCTTTCTATGTTGAAAATAACCACGGAAGGTGGGAGTAAGGGTTGTGTATAGTTTTCTAGTAACGTCTCGTGAGGGAGCATGGGGAAGCGGCTAGAGGTGCACTCCTACTGCTTAGCAGGGAAGTTAGGGGAGGCGGTCAATCGCGGCGCCATAGTCAAAGTTCACGGTTGACCCGGACACGAGGACTGCTTCGAGCTGATGCTTGGATGCGTCCTTGATGATGCGAAATTCACTCACTTCCCCTGCCTGGCGGGTGAGTTTCCAGATCAACTTGAGCTTCTCGGTGGCTATGCGCAGCTGTATAGCACCTTGGGAAGATTTCGCAAGAAAGGCATTGAGCTTGCTCTTCAGCTCAAACCTGGAGTCGTATTGGTAAGGGCCGAGGGTAAAGGGGCCGTCCCCGATGATTCGATCAAACTGGATTTTGGGCTTCATGTGTAATGCCTGGATTTCGCGGTGCTCCCTCCAGCGGTTCCAAACCGTGATACCCCTGGAGGTACAGTGCTCGATCCAGCGTGACTCTGCCTCCAACGAGTCCTCTTCAGAATCGCAGGTTTCCACAACTTTAAATATTGGGGTCATTCCCGCATCGAGTATCTGGGCGATCTTGGCTGCTGCACGCTTGCAGTCGTGGTTGGCTTTCCCGAGATGGCCTTGCTGCCGACTTCCGAAGTCGCCCGTCTGGCCCACGTAAAAAGGCTCCTCTGTCACGGGATCAATGATTAGATAAGCAACATATTTCTTGGCACCAACGCCTTCAAGTGCCGTCTGCTTACGGACGGAGGTCGTCTGCGGCTTGGACGTTTGCGTGCTGAAGTGAAGAACTGGTGAGTGATTCGAGCTAGGCGTGAGGGTGTTCTGGCGGTACCACTCCTCAGCGAGCGCAAGCGTTGCGAACGACTGGTGCTTCGCCTCTGGAAACCGGTCAATAGACGGGCGAGCCCCATCTTCCCAGCTGTTGAAAATCCCGAGTTTCCGACCGCGAACGACAGCGTAGAATTTGGGTTTCTTTGCCATCCTGTGCAACCTTCCTGACTTACCTAATTCGCTTGTTGAAGCGAGCAATCGTGAGCAAGCAATAGCTCGCCAGGTTCGCCAATGGTGCACTCTACCTTGATGGCATCGCCCTCTGAAAGCGAGGACAACATCGCGGCTTTCGAAGGGTTGAAGAATCCTTGCAAGTGGATCGGCGGCTCTGGCTTGGTGGTCAAGCGTAAATACGCCTGGTCGCGGTTAATGTAGATGGCTTCCACTGTGCCGCGCGTAGCCACTCGGTTGCCGGCGTAGAGCTCGGCGGCCCGTGACTGGTTACTGTCATAGGCAGACAGGAGCCAGTAGATCGGGACATAGCGAGCTGTCGTCTCGGATGCGTGCAATTCATCGTACAGGATCGCCGCAAAACAGGTCAGACCGAGCGCGACGACAACCATTCGGTAGCGTGAGCTCCAACTCTTAGCGTTCCTGGACTGACGGGCCATCGCTTATCTCGCGGGGGTGAGGCTTTGAAGGGTAGCATCATTCGTTGAACGAGAGATCAGCGTGGGGGCATTGCTAGTTACGAGTGAGGGGCGACCTCGGACAGCCCTCAGGTGCTTTGGTTACGGTCAACGCAAAAGACCTCGGCGGTGCACCGGTGCGGCCATCGGTATGACCTATCCGCCGCTGTTCGCGAGCTCCTATGCAGCAGGTCGACGGGGAGGGCGCGTTAGTCTCGGGGCAGATCCCTCTCATAAGCTGTAACCACTTAAGGTGCAACTAGTTGCATCTTTTGGGTGGAAAATGAAAAAAGCTTGAGAGGCCCGTTTTCATTGGGTTAGACTTGAAATCAAGGTGAGCAGTGACGGATTCCTACCACCGGTATACGGGGGGACTCCTTAGAGAAGGGTTCGAATCTCTACGCTTCCGCCATACAAGTGCTTGATTTCATTGATGTTCGCCACCGCTTGACCCTCAAATGGGAGCGTTTTGGGAACACTTTGGGAAAGACTGGCAGAAGAACGGGGCCCTTGCGGCCCCTTTTTTTTGCGTTCAGGTCAACCTGAGCGCCTGATTTAACGATCCCACAACTTCCGGGCCGTCCTAGCTGATCCATTTTGCGGAGTACCTGAAGATCATGGCTGTGTGGGTGTGTCCCATCTGGTCCGCAACCCACTCGGGGATAGCAACCCCGCTGCTCAGGATCTGGCTGGCGAACGTGTGTCGACAGGTATTTGGGCCCAGCTAACGTATCCCGGCTTTGTCCAGGTGCCTGATCTACCAGCCGTGACGCAATACGCCAAGCCTAGGAAGCCAGCGGTATGCGCGATTCATGCGCAGGCTGTTCCAAGCCCGGCATATCTCCATCGCGTTCCAATCTCTAAATTTCTGAGCGGAGATCGTCGATGAGTTCCGCTGCAGATCTACCAAGCTCCTGGCTCAAGGTAAGAGTCAGCAATCTTGATAAGCTCAGTTCAAGCCGGTGGCTCACCTGCTCGAGCTTGTCCAGTGTTGGGCTTGATCGGGCGCCTTCCATTTTGGAAAGGAAAGTCCGACTGATATCCCTCAAGTCGCATCGCGAGATTTTTCGTCTGGTGCGGAGCGTCCGAAGGACGATGGCGAATGATGACTTCAGTGACATGTGCAATTCCTCCATATGTACTCGTCCTCAGTTACACCACGTGAGGTCACGGCCTCCCTCAGTCTGAATGATCCTCTGTTTAGGGCAGGGAGGAGATGTGATGCGCATTCCCCTCCATAGATACACTGTCGATGCATACAATGTGTCTCGCTAAGGCCAGAAGGAGAACATTCGTACTCCATACGGTGACAAGCGCTATGAACAATTCACGCGAGACCCAAGACAACTGCTTTGCGTTTTTTTCGCGAGAGGAGCTGCTCTAGCACCAGTGCCTTCCACTTGAGAGTGATCTGCTTGTGATGGGCGAGGAGTTAAGCGCCCTCGCGAAAAAATTGACATCTTGGTTCTAATAGAGCTGGGTATCAGAAATAATCTACGGCAAGCCGAGGTGGACTTGAGTGAAGCGAGGCAGCAGCTTGATATGAGCACCACTGGTCACTCGTAAATTTCTTCATCCTAACTGTCTTCATGATGGCTTTATGATTTCACTCCGGTTACGCTCATTTGCAGCAGGGAAGAGGTGCATTGAGCTATTGCCGTATGGGCTTCGGACGGCAAGTCATTGCAGGGCATTCCGATACCTGCCTCGTGCTTCTCCGGTCTATGCATTCGACTCAAAACGAGGAAGGAACCCATGTCGTTTAGCGACTATCTCAAAGGCCCAGCTCACCGACAGCGTGCGGAAGCTCTCGAGGCACAGCTCACTGAGATACAAGTACAGCATTCGCAGCTGCAAGAGCTCGTTACGAAAATCGGCGCCATGGACGTAGTGAATATCCAGAAGCTGATTGAGAAAGAGCAGACCAGGCTGGCGGATGTACGCGAGAAAACCCAGTGTTCGGAAAGGGAGTTGGCTGCGCTAGCACAGCGCTCGGCTGACCTGCAAGGGCAAATACTCATCTGGGAAGAGACATTGCTTCTGGAAAGCTTCGCGCTCTATGAGCCTAAATTCAAGCTGACTTCCAGCCAGGAGTACAAGGCGCGACTGGATCACGTTCGTGATCGTCAGAAAGTCCTGATCAAGAATGGGCAGGCCGCCACCGGCAACATGCACTGGACGGTAAACAACAGTCAGGCCCAAGGTCGCAAGCTCGTCAACGACATGATCAAGCTGGTGATTCGCTCGTTCAACAACGAAGCGGATGCCTGCGTGGCCAATGTGAAATTCGACAACGTTGAGCTCGGCGAAAAGCGAATCCTCAAATCGTTTGAGGCTTGCAACCGGCTAGGCAAGATCATGAGCGTAGGGATTTCTGGAGTCTACCTCGACCTTAAGCTCGATGAGCTGCACCTTGCCCATGAGTTCCAGATCAAGAAGCAAGAAGAGAAGGAAGAGGCCAAACGCGCACGAGAAGAGCTTCGAGAGCAGCAGAAGCTGGAGCAAGAAATTCGCACGGCCCGGGAGAAAATTGCCAAGGAACGCAAACATTTCACCACCGCTATGCGCGACCTTGAGGCCCGCCTTGCGCTAGTGCAATCTGGAGAAGAGCGTTCAGCAATGCTGATGAAGTTGGCCGAGTTCGAGGCAGGCCGTGCCGAGCTCGAGAGTGAAGAAAAGCTCATTGATTATCGCGAGCAGAATGCCAAGGCCGGGTATGTGTATGTGATCTCTAACCTGGGTGCGTTCGGTGAAGGGATTTACAAGATCGGTATGACTCGCCGCCTTGAACCTATGGAACGAGTTGATGAGCTCGGCGACGCTTCGGTACCGTTCTGGTTCGACGTGCATGCGATGGTGTTCTCGAACAATGCTCCTGCATTGGAAGCGAAACTCCACGAGCATTTTGCATCGGGCCGGCTCAACAAAGTCAACGGGCGGAAAGAGTTCTTCCGCGCTGAGATTGCTGAGATCGAGAAGGTCATTCGAGAAAATTATGATGCTGTCGTCGAGGTCACTCATGAGGCCCTGGCAGAGCAGTATCGTGAAAGTCTTCGTATGGCATTGCCCAAGCCGGCGATACAGCAATCAGAGCGTTTGGCTGCGCAAAGCTAATTCGTGACGAAATGCATGTGAAGCGTAACGACACAGGGACGATATACCGTGATCTATCAATGCAACCACTGCCATCGCTCAACCTTTGAGACCTATTGCTCCCCATGCGGGTCTGCTGAAGGTGCGTCACTACCTCAGCAAGCTCCGCAAGGTTTGACGCCACTTGACCCATCGTTCTACCCCGATTTCCAGTATCAGTCGAAGGGCTTCCTAAAAGACATCTGGGGCAAGAAAAAGGAACAGGCCCAGCTCAACGACCTTCTGAACAGCGTTCTCAGAAAGTACTCCGAGCTGAGGCAGCCGTATTTCACCAACTTCATTCACACCACCCGTGATCCTGTGGGGGGAACAGTGGATGAGGCTGCAGTGCCAGGCGCACGTATAAATGGCGTCTACTCAGAACGCGAGCTTTTCAGGGAGGTATTGATTCGCAGAGGCTTTGACGAGCTTGAGCAATTGCCCGCTCTGCTGGACAAGTTGCTGCTCACGACCGCTTTCAACTCTGTATACGCCGGCTTCTCGCGCGAGGTTACCCGCCACATCCGATCCGACCTGGCCAGTTCGTTGAGGTCGTGGATCGAGGAAGCCGGTACGACATTCCGGGCTGACCTAGCGCTGTTTTACTACTACCTCTGGGAAAGCGACGCCTCCTTCCCAGGGCTGCAGTTCAACCCTCAGGCTGCCACCATGACCGGCGTTCCATTGCTTCCCCTTCAGACATTCCAGTCTGGGTTGGGCCTTTGCGAAGAAATCTACTTCGACATCCTAGTTGAGCGCTTGGGAAGCCAGCTCGAGCACTTCAACCCCAACCGCTTCATCACGATGTACTTGGTCGACGCGATGGATGGATTTCAGTTTGAGGCGTTCTTGGTCGAGATTTTCCAAACCATCGGATACGACGTACGAGAGACACAGAAGACTGCTGATCAAGGCGCGGATCTGTTCGTGAGCCGCTTTGGTAAGACGATGGTGATCCAAGCCAAGAACTATAGCGGTTCGGTCGGCAATGCTGCTGTGCAGCAGGCGATCTCAGCCAAAGCCTTCTATGGCTGCGATGAAGCAATGGTTGTCACAAACTCCTATTTCACTAAGTCAGCCAAGGAGCTTGCAGCTACGGCGGCGGTGCGACTGGTTGACCGCGCAGGGCTTCAGGCTTACCTCGACGACTACAACCTGAAGCTCATTGAGGTGTTCCAGGCTGAAGCCGAGATGGAAGAGACTTAGCTAGGTGGTAATCGCCACCTGCTTTGGCTGTGATGACCTGACTTAAACGAATAGGCCGTGCAACCCAGCACCACCGAAATCGACCTTTCAGGCGGCGATGTCAAGCCTTTCCGCGACCGCAGCGGCATAGTAGACGATTGAGCTATTGTTCGCTTAACGATTGTCAAACGGCATTATCTGCGGCTGCATATGGGACTCGTGAATGTCGCCGCCTCTTCCGAAGCGATTGTATTGAACGAGCTTTCTCCGGCGCATGTCCTGTAGCTGTTTTACGTTCTTTGGCCGCTCGCGAGTGCTATACAGTGCAGGGAATATGGCTGGGTCGTTCGGGATTGCATTAAATACGTCGATGCCGTACTCGACAAATACACGCTTGCCGTAGTCTGAAAGAGCTAGCCTCTTGGCTCGCCTAATGACTGGGGCGGCTGCACGGTACCCATCATGAACGAGGATTTCCCGGATGAAGCAGTTCGCGGCTCTGATTGCGATCTTCGTTCGGATAGCTTCACGTTGGGGATTTGACTGCCATAGGGCGAAAAGATTGGCTAGGCGCGATTGAATGCACGTAACAGGGTCAATGACCGCGATAGCTACACCTTCCAGGTCGATGAGGGACAAGTTCTTGAGCAAGACCTTCTCTTCGACGCCTGCAATTTCTCCCAAAATATCCACAACAAGCCGTTTGTCCTTTTGCCATTCGTAAAGACCGATAGCTAAATTGGGCGTGTTGTCTTCGATTGATGCCTTACGGAAATCGATTTTGAGGGCTTGTCGGCAATGTTCGATAGACGAGCTGTTGCCAATGAAGTCTAAATCGTCGCTGGTCACAAATGCGACTTCTTCGCCGGTCAGTTCGTCGATGAGATATTGCCTTGCCCACAAGGCTAGTGACTGGCCGCCGACAATCACGAGGTGATGTTGCTTCACAACCTCTTCCACTGAAGGTTGATAGGCACGTTGAATCAGATTGCGAAGTGTGACAAAAACTTCGGATCGTTCCAAAAGCTGGAAAGGGGATGGTGTGACGTTGACAACCAGACCGGGTGCAGCCTCAGGCAGGTGCTCGGGCTGCGACACCCTTTAGGCTGCCGAAAAGCGTCGAGGGCGCGCAATCGCTGCTGCATTCCCTCTCAGAGCCGATTTTACTAGGCTGGCAGCCATCTCCAGAGCATTACGATCAGCGCTGTACACTGCTTGCACCTGTTGCTCTCGTGCCATGTCCTTAAAGGCCATGATATTCGAAAAGCTGAGGCTCTGGGCTTGCACGTTGACCAAGTTCATCGCTATAGCGCCTGTCTAGACTGAAAAGGTATCCACGTAAAGGCTAACATACGCATTGTCTCGTAGCATCCTACGTTGCTCAGGATGCCGACGAATCGCAGCAAACGCATGTGTATGGATCGAAGCATAAGCGTTGAGTGCCGAGCTCGCAAGGACGATCAGGCGAGGAGGCCCCTAAAATGCTCTGCTTTCGCTCAGCCAGTAGGCGGTAGGCCCGGGGTAAGCCCCGGGCCTACCGCCTACTGGCTGAGCTTATCATCACGAATCGGCAGCCTTATGCGCATTTGGCCATGCGTCAAGAGAAAGGTCAATAGCTGGCACATGGTATGGTGCGAGGACGCAATTCTTAGTGACGGTCTCCCCGACGCAAAGAGCTCGTATGCGGTGATGGCAGTGGGCTATCATTTCAACCTTTGTACCAGGCTAACCGTAAGTTTACCTTCCAGCTCAGACCCAAGGTCGATCGGCAGATGAATGCCTGGTAGCCGTCAGCCTGCTTGGGGACATGGATGTTCATTCGCGTGCGCGCCTTCAATAACCGGGCATTAGATGCCTCTAACGCCTGGACTAATAAGATTCGCAGCAAGCTAGCCGCTTTGAAGCGGTACCCACGTGCGGCCGTCAGCGCCTATCAAGCCGCACGTGCATTCTTGGCCGCGCCCTTTCATGAGAATCTGTTCCAGCCGCTAACCCCAGTACTCATCGAGCCTGGGAAGATCCAGCGGTATGAGCGTGAGTTATTGAATGGGCTGAGGAACAATCAAGTCAGGAACATCGCGATCACGGGGGAGTACGGGGCAGGGAAGAGCGGCGCGCTTCGAACCTTCTTCCATCGCCATCCTGAATTCGTCCACGCATTTGTTTCGCTAGCCACATTCGGCAAGGACACTGATCTCTGGGGCGTATGAGCTTGTTACCGATACCGACGCGGCCTCGGAATCTCCGCGTTCAACCGAAACCTCTGCAAAAGCAGGGCAGAATTCTAAATCCGAAGAAAACAAGGCTGAATCTGATCTCGTTGCCCGGATCGAGGAGACGATTGTCCAGCAGCTCCTGTACGTCGTTCCTGCAAAGACACTCCCCAAGGCTCGCCTTAAGAGGATCGGCCAGACATCTGACCTGAAAATCTGGTGGAAAACCCTCTGCATCGGGTGATCCTAGGCTCCTGCTCATTCCTTAAATTTCCCTACCACTGCTCCTAGGCATTGGTAGGGCTGAGAAGGCGTGCGTACTCGTTGACCGTTTATGTAGACGGGAGTGTCAGTTTTTGTGTCTGTGGGCTGGTAGCGGCCTGCCGTCAGGCAGGCCCTGATTTTCACCAGGTTGGCCTGATGAATCTATCCCCGTACAAAATCGCGAATTGATTCATCGCCGCCCAGCGCCAGGTAAATGGCCTTAATACGCACCAAGCCTTCCTCACGGATCTTCACCGGCAGTGCATCCAAGAAAATGCCCGGGTACATAGGCTCAAGCGGCCGCTGCTGCCACGCACCAATTTCTGCAATGACCTTGGTGGTCACAGAGATAATGAAATCGGGTGAAACGTCCGTCCCGTACTGCTCGGACAGAAAGGCGCGGATCTCTATGACCCTCATTCCACGCGCATACATGGCGATAATCTAGTCATCGAAACCCGTGTAACGCCGCTCATGCTTGAGGATCAGAATGGGCGCAAGACTGCCGTCTCAATCCCGGGGGATTTCCAGCCGCAATGGGCCGTCCCCGGCTATGACGGTCTTGCCGCTCCTGCCATTAGGTTGATTGGTTTCATCCTCTGGGCGCTGCGCGCCCGGCGGATTGACCCAGCTCGGTACTCTGGGCGCGTTCGATCAGGGCCTTCATGAACGCCGCAGACGCATCCTCGATAGCTGCAGCAGTCATCAGGCGCTTACCGATCGCCGGTTGGGCATGCGCTTCGAGGCGCTTGCACAACGTTATGCAGCGATGGTTTGGCTGGCTTGCGCCATGCGGTGTCTACGATGCCTGATTTCGTACAGTGCCTAGAGCTGCTCGTCGAATGCTGATGGCGGAGTATAGAAAACACGCGGACATCCATTGACTCCTTAGTGGTAGAAACGCGGGATTCTCAAGAAGAATAGGGCGGCTGTCACCCCTCGAAGGTGGCTTTAGCTGGTGTCTTCGAGGAAGGACGCGCAGGCGTTCAGCGCAGCGGTTGCACTGGCGGTGCATCGGAGCGCAGTCGAAGTGAATGAGAACTTGCTGTTGGCGGGGGCAGGGTTGCCGCTAGAATTGCCAGCCCTTCGTTGGAAGGCGTTTCATCAATCAAGCAAGGAAGTCTGAAATGCGAATTGGAAAGGCCGTAGTCTTGACCTTGGCGTTGAGCCTCGGTGGTTGTGCCAGTTTCACCAAGGATGAAGTGGCACCGGTAGATTTGCCATCCATGGCCAGCTATTCAAACAAACCGAACGTCTATGTGGATTTTGACTTTTTCCAAGGCGACCCTGGCAATGCCAAGGCAACGGAAGTGCCGCAGGCCCGCGACATGCTAAAGCCCGAGCTCAAGCGTGTTCTCGACGAGTCAGAATTGTTTGGTCGAGTGACGTTCGACGAGTTTCAAAAACAGCCCGGCGACTACAGCTTGCGGCTGAAGGTCTACAACCATACCCCCAGTGGTGGGCAGATGGTGCTGGCTTTCATCAGTGGCTTGACGTTGACCATTATTCCGGCGCTCGCTACCGATCAGTACACCATGAGCCTGGAGACATTGGATGACAAGGGCCAGTCGCTGGGCCAAACCAAAAATCACGATGCCATCAATACTTGGATAGGTATCTGGTTCTTGCCATTGGCAGGCAATACCCCCAAAGCCGCAGTCACCGATACCTTCAGCCGGCAAGTAAGCGCGTTGTTGAAGAATTGGGTTGACGCGAATCGTACGAAGTACTCAGCGCTCGATGCAGGCGTGCCTCGCACCTGAAAGTGAGTAGCGGAAGGGGCCGCAGTCGCGGCGCCTCTCTGTCGATCACTTCAATGCCTGAACGAACTGGGGGTCGCTGTACAAGGTCTTCAGCAAATCCTGCAACATGAGATTGTAGTTGTTTGCGGCAGCGGGAATTGCAATCGGGCCGAAGAAACTGCTATCCCAGTCCCGCTCCACACATTTGGTTGTCTCGTAGAGCACCTGGTCGCCTTTACGCACTGTGAAGTGAGCAGCCAATGCTCCGTGACCGTTGGCTACGCCCGAGTTGAGCTGGCTTTTGATCAGTTGTACCTGCAGCTGCCTATCAGCGCGCGGGTCAAGCAGGCCCGCGTGGCGGAGTTCATCGTTGATCGCCGCTTGAATGTGCAGAGGCACGCTGCCCTCAGGTGAAGATATCGGGTTCAGACGCACCCTCAAAGAATCTTGGCCAGAATCAGCTTGCACCTGCGCATCGCGCAATGGCTGCATGGGGGCATGCTGTTTCAGCTGCTGCACATTCTGAAAGTTGGGTTCATAGCGGGCCATGGTTACACCACAGCCCTGCAACAGCAGTGCGAAGACGGGAAGGGCGAGATACAGCTTTTTCACGGCAGATCCTTGCGTGAGAGAGGAGGAGGCATTATCGAGACGTAGCACCCCCCCCAGCAAGCGAGCTGATAGATACTGGGAGCAGGGTTGTCCTAGCGCCTCAAAGCTTCTAAGAACGGGAGCTAACTCCAAGCACCCTTAAGGTCAGCATCGGCAGAAACGAGCTGACCTTAAGTAGTGAAACAATCTGACATAGACGGACGTTTACCGCTCATCATCTTCAACCCCGCCCGAAAACTCGCGCATCAGGCACCATCTATGGCAGTGTGGACCCTCTGCCCAGCACCTCAGGGACCTCCATGCAAACGCGCAAAACCGGTATCCGTGCCCAACAGGCCGACCGCACCCGGGACAACATCCTCAAGGCTGCCGTACAGGTCTTCAGCAGGGAAGGCTTCGCCGGTGGGCGCGTCGAGCAGATTTCCAGCCTGGCGAAATCCAACGACCGAATGATCTACTACTACTTCGGCAACAAGGAAAAGCTGTTCATCAGTGTGCTGGAGCACATCTATGCCAGCTTCAACCAGGCCGAAGCCGGGCTGCAGCTGGACTTGGCCAACCCTGAACAGGCGGTGCGTGCGCTGGTGGCATTCATTTGGGATTATTACGTGCAACACCCCGAATTCGTCACCCTGCTGGCCACTGAGAACCTTCACCAAGGCGAGCATGCGCGCAAGTCGCAAAACCTCAAGGCCTTGTCGGGCGAAGCGGTTGGCGTGCTGCGGCCGATCATCGACGCGGGCCAGGCCAAGGGCCTGTTTCGCGACGACATCGACATCACCCACGCCTACCTGATGATTGCTTCGCTCTGCTATTTCTATAACTCCAACCGCCATACGCTCAGTTCGTTCTTGGCCGTGGACCTGGCAGACCCCAAGGCCAAGGCCGACTGGTTGGCGTTCATCAGTGACCTTGTCCTGCGCGGTCTGCGCCGCTGACCTCAATGGCTGCCTGGGTTGGCGCGAACCTGCGCGGCCGTGGCGGCGAGCCCTTGCCAGGCGGGCTTGTCACCTGCAAAACGCTGGCGCAGGTACGCCGCAAGATCGGCTACCTGTCGGTCCGACAAGCTGTCCTTGAAGCCTGGCATGTAGCCCAGGTCACGGGTGGCGGGGGTAGGAATGCCATGCAGTATCACCCGCAGCAGATTGTCTGGCAGGTCGCTGTGAACGTTGCTGTTCACCGCCATCGACGGGCTGACGCCGAACAGTTTCGGCCCCAGTCCATCGCTGTGGCAGGCCATGCAGGCGCCTTTGAACACGCGTTCGCCATTGCTCAATGAAACGTGTGTTTCAGCCGGCTGCGGTGCCTTGGTCGCCTGCGACTGAGGTTCGCCATCGAGTGAGCCGAGGTAATGGGCGATGGCACGCACGTCGCTTTTGGGCAGCGTCGCCAGCTCGCTGACCACCGGGCCCATGGGGCCGGCCGCCACACCGTGTTTGTCAGAAAATCCGGTACTCAGGTAGTTGAACAACTCGTCTTCGGTCCACGGGGTGGATGATTTACCCAACGCATTGAGGGCCGGTGCTTCCCAGCCATCGACCATCCCGCCGGCCAGGTAGCTGCTGCCAGCTTTCTCGGCGCCCATCAGGTTGCGCGGCGAATGGCACGCCGTGCAGTGACCGAGACCGTCGACAAGGTAGGCGCCGCGGTTCCACTGATCGCTGCGCTGCGGGTCGGCCTGATATTCACCGCGCTGCAGAAACAGGGCGTTCCAGCCAGCCATCAGCGGTCGCTGGTTGAACGGGAAGCGCATCTGGTTGGCGGGCGCTTGCTGGCGTACCGGGGTCTGCGACATCAGGTAGGCATACAGCGCTTGCATGTCGGCGTCGTTGATGACGCGGAACGAGGTGTAGGGAAACGCGGGGTACAGGTGACGGCCGTCACGGCTGATGCCTTCGCGCATGGCCCGTTCGAAGGCGGCGAATGACCAGCGGCCAATGCCGGTTTCCGGATCGGGCGTGATGTTGGTGGTGTGGAGCGTGCCGAAGGGCGTGTGCATGGCCAACCCGCCGGCATTGACCTTGCCGCCGCTGACGGTATGGCACACGGCGCAGTCGCCGGCCGCTGCCACCTGGCGCCCGCGTTCGAGCATCGCGGCGCTCCAGCTGCCAGCACCGGGCGGGGTGACCGGTGCGATTTCACTGCGCCAGGGCAGGGCGGTGGCAAGCATGCCCAGGGCTGCGCCCAACACCCCAGCCAGGCCGCCGAACCACCACTTTGAGCGTTTGCTTGCAGGCTGCGCCGGGGCCGAGGGCCCAGGCCCCTGGTCATTGGCGCCAAGGGCGGCGCGCACCCGTTCGGCCGTGATCGGCAGCTCGCGAAAGCGGATGCCGGTGGCATCGAAGATGGCGTTGGCAATGGCAGCGGCGCTGGGTACCGAAGCGGATTCGCCGCTGCCCATCGGTGCTTCGTGCTGACGCGGCAGCATCATCACGTCGATGGCAGGCAGCTCGGGGAAGGTCAGGATCGGGTAGCCGCCCCATTCCTTGCTGGCCACGGTCGACGCTTCGAAGCTGACTTGCTCCTTGAGTACGCGGCTGGTGGACTGAATGACATTGCCGTGGATCTGGTGGCGCACGCCTTCGGGGTTGACCATCATCCCGGCGTCATGCCCGATCACCACGCGGGTGACGGCGACTTCACCGGTACGCCGGTCAACGGCCACGTCAGCCACCCACGCCGCCCATGCGGCGCCAAAGCCTGGGAATTTACTGTGGATGTAGCGCGCATAGGCAAAGCCGCGCCCGCGCAGTACGTCACCTTCGCCCTGGCTCTGCATGGGCTGGGTATGCGGCTGCCAGTCGGCGCGGGCGGCGGTGGCCTTGACCAGGTCGATGGCACGCGGGTCGGACAAGTGCTTGAGCCGATATTCCACCGGATCGACACCCGCTGCGAACGCCAGCTCATCGATGTACGATTCGTGGGCAAAGCTGTTGGGCATGGCCGACACACCGCGCATCCACGAAGCGCGCACCAACGGCGTCATGTCGTTGATGGTCACGCGCATGTGTTCGTAGTCATACGGTGGAATCGACGTGCGGTCGCCCATTTCGAACAAGGCCGGTACCGGCTCCACCGCGCCAGTGAGCAGCAGGGCCAGGGTCGGCGCGCCGTTGGACGGATAGCTGGTCTGGAAGTCATAGGCAGCCACGCTGCCATCTTCGTTCAGGCCGCCGTCGATCTCCATCAATTGTGCAGTGCCTTTGGGTTCCCAGGCGTGTTCCTGCTCGCGGGTCAGCTGTACCCGCACGGGGCGTAGCACAGCACGCGACAGCAGCACGGCGTCGGCGCAGACATCGTCGGCGCAGTTACGGCCGTAGCAACCGGCAGCCTCCATGCGGATGATTTCGATGCGCTCCTCGCCGCAGGCCAGCAGCCAGGCCAGATCAGCGCGCAGCAGGTGTGGGTTTTGGGTGCCAGACCACACGCGGATCTGCCCAGGCGTGTAGTCGGCCAGCGCGCATGATGGGCCAATCGAAGCATGCAGCTGATACGGCCATAGATAGGTACGGCTCAGGCGCTGACTGGCATTGGCAAGGCCTGCATCGACATCGCCCTGGTCCAGCACCGTGCGCTGGACCCTCGGGTTGTCGCGGATGGCCTGGGCCACATCGCTCAGGTCGGGCAGCTTGCCGGTAAAGGGCTTCCAGCTGATTTTCAGGTCTTGCGCGGCACGAATGGCCTGCTCCTCGCGCTCGGCAACCACGCCGACGAAATCGCGGATCACGACCACGGCCACGACGCCGGGTACGTGGGCGATGGATGACTCATCGACGGCCAGCAGGCTGTTGCCAACGAAGTCGCCGCTGTCATGGCCAGCATAGGGCGGACGGATCACTCGCCCGTGCAGCATGTCGGGCAGGCGCATGTCGTGAACGTAGGTCAGTTCACCCGTGGCCTTGCCGGGAATGTCCACGCGGGCAGTGCTGCGCCCGACCAAGGTGTAGTCTTCGATGGGCTTGAGCGGCGCATCCTCGGCAATGTGCAGTTGCTGGTTTTCCCCTTTTACCAGTTCGGCATAACTCAGTGCAGTGCCGTCGTCGGTGAGGACCGTGCCTTCTTCGATGCGCAGCGACTCGGGCTCGCACCCAAGGCGCAGTGCCGCCCGTTGCAGCAAATGACGGCGCGCAGTCGCCGCAGCCTTGCGCAACGGCACGGCTGAAATCTGCAGGGTGGCGCTGGCGATGGTCGCGCCTTGGTTGGGCGCCCGCTCGGTGTCGCCCAGCACCATGTGCACCTGGTCCATGCGCAGGTTCAACTCTTCGGCGACGATCTGCGCCAGCGAGGTGCGGATACCGGTACCCAGGTCAACGTGACCATTGAAGGCATAGACCCTGCCGTCGTCACAGACGGCGATGAACAGCGCCAGTTCGCGCTCCCGGGGCTCGGGCGTCACACCCTTGGCCACCGGGCCGGAAGGCGGTGTGATCTGATCGACGATCAGCAGCACCCCAGTCTTGGCCAGCAGTTGGTCACGGCTGGGCACCTGTTGCGAGTGGTTCATGCTTTTCTCCGGGTGTCGGCGGCGCGGCGCACGGCGCGCAGGATTTCGACGTGAGTGCCGCAGCGGCACAGGTTGCCGGACAGTTCGTTGCGAATCTGTTCGTCGCTCGGCTGGGGGATTCGATTGAGCAGGGCCGTGGCGGTCATGATCATGCCGTTCATGCAGTAGCCGCATTGGGCTGCCTGCTCGTCGATGAACGCCTGCTGCACAGGGTGCGGCGCGCGCTTGCAGCCCAGCCCTTCAAGGGTGGTGATCTCCCGGCCGACGGCTCCGGCCAGGGGGATGATGCAGGAGCGGGCGGCCATGCCGTCGATGATCACCGTACATGCCCCGCACTCACCCAGGCCGCAGCCGTACTTGGGGCCGTTCAGGCACAGGTCGTTGCGCAGGATCAGCAGCAAGGGCGTTTCAGGCAGGGCGTCGACTTCGAACGACTGGCCGTTGACCCGCACGGAGAGGGTTGTTTGCATGGTGGGCTCATCTCTGGAGGTGACTTGCGCTACCGAAGCACCCACAGGGTGCGTGCATTTCGGTAAGTACTCACTACATGAAATGAGCGAGCAAGAAGCAGGCCAGGCATTCGGATGAGCAGGGCATGAAAAATGAGCTCACCGAATCGGTGGCTCAGGCAGGGCGCGCGAAGGGGTGTCCGGCAGTGGTGTGGCTCAGGCCGCGCCGTCGTCGCTGTCGATCATCTTGCGCAGCAGGTACAAGATGGCGACGCGCTCAGCGGCATTGAGGCTGCCCATGCTCAGTTCACTGATCTGCCGGGCGCAGGGAATCATCGCATCGAGCAAGGCCGCGCCGCTGTCGGTGAGCGTGACGATCACCTTGCGCCGGTCTCCCGGGTCTGGCGAGAGCTGCACCAGTTCACGTGCTTTCAGACGCTCGACGATCCCGCGGATGGTCGCCTGGTCCACGGCCGTTGCCTTGATCAACTCGGCCTGAGAGCTGGGGCCGTGATCGCGCAGGGCGCACAGGGTGACGAATTGAATGGAGGTCAACTGTGGGTCGCAAGCCTGCTGCTGGAAGATCGCCGTGTGCCGCTGGTAAGCCTTGCGCAGCAAGTGACCCACCTGTTCGGTAACGTCGTAGGGGGCGGTGTCGTGTGGGGCGCTGCTGGGGGGAGTCGTGTTCGGCATGAGAGGCTTTGGGCTGGTGGAAAGGAGCTGGCCGGCCGCCAATAGCGGAGCGCCCGGCCAGTATAACCGTTATCGCGCCAGCGATTGCTGGGGCGCGACCACGTCCCCGGCCATGACCACGGCCTGATCGTCCAGGTAGATATCGCAGTTGCGCAGCGGGATGTCTAGGTGGCAAGGGGTCTTGCGCTTGCCGCCCACTTCGGTATTCGGGCCTGTGGAGAACAGGAAGTTGCCGTAAAACGCGCGGGCATCCATGCACATCCCGTCGTTGCGGTCGTGCAAGCCCATGGCAGTCCACTGGGCGCGCGGTTGCAAGCCCCAGCCGATGTGCGAGATGCCGTAAACCTCAGGGTCGTTGAAGTACTTGAGGTAGTCGCGCAGGTACTCGGCCTCGAAACCGCCATGAATGCCGGTGATGAAGCCCTTTTCGATTTCGAGCGTGATGCGCTCGCGGCAATAGTTCTTGAACGGCAGGATGATGTCGCCTACATCCAGGACCAGCGTGCCCTCGGCGCTGTCCTCGTTTGGCCAGGTGAACAGAAATCCACTGGGCCAGTGGTCCCAGCGCCCCGGCTCGTCGGCGTAGCCGTACTCGGTGACTGCCGGGTACTGGCCGAGCGGGGCATGGAAGTCGCTGCCAGCCTTGGACCGCACATGCATGCTGCGCGCCTGCTTGAGCAGGGTTTCGGCAGCCAGTACCCGGCGCTTGTCGTCCTCGTTGGGCAGCATGCGCGCCAGCACTTCGGCTGGTTCCACCGCCAGCAGAATGCGGGTGCCGGTCTTGAGAATCTGCTCCTGCTCGGGGGAGTGCAGAAGCATCATCGTGTCGACGATCAGGTCGGCGGCTTCCAGTGCGCGCTGCGCCGCCAGATTGCCGGTAAGTGCCGTGTCCCCGCAGTAGGCGGTCATGTCCCGGCCCATGGCGGTCGGGTGATTGAACGCCGGCAGTTCCACGGCGTAGACCTTCGCCCCTAGTCGCTGCGCCGCTTCCATCGCGGCGTTGACCGTGCGCGGATCGGAGTAATGGCTCTTGAGGACGGCCACGCTCTGGGTGTCGTCCACACGGGACAGCTTCAGTACGTGCTCGAACATCTGGGTCAGTTGTGCATTGCTCACCGGCATTGTGGGTTCTCCTGGGTGGCCTCTGGCGGCATCAAGCGGTGCACCATCGCAGTGCTCGACGCTTTATCTTGGCGCACAAAAAACAGTGTGTACGCCATAACATGAGCGATAAGAGCGCATTCATTCGATCAACGCAAGTGATCTTTGAGACGTTACCAAACAACTCATCTTCCAGTTATGCGGTAACAAACGGCCATGTGGCCGTTCGATCACCCGTTTGAAAATATTTTAGCAAGGCTATTCCTAAGAGTCATTTAAAGTGTATACGCTGTAAATGACTCGCGGCCATGCCGCTTGCCACACATCAGAACAACAGGAGACTCTCCATGCGGGGAAGCCAAAAAATCGCAATCGTCGGCGCGGGTTTGGGTGGGGCGGCAGCAGCAACGTTGCTGCAGCAGGCCGGCTTCGATGTCGAGGTGTACGAACAGGCCCCGGCGTTCACCCGCCTGGGTGCCGGGATCCACATCGGCCCCAACGTCATGAAGATCTTTCGGCGCATGGGGCTGGAGCAGAAGCTGGAACTCATGGGTTCGCACCCGGACTTCTGGTTCAGCCGCGACGGCCAGAGCGGCGATTACCTCTCGCGCATCCCACTGGGTGAGCATGCTCGCCGCGAATACGGTGCGGCCTACATCACCATCCACCGGGGTGACTTGCATGCGCTGCAGATCGATGCCATCAAGCCGGGTACCGTGCACTTCGGCAAACGCCTGGAAAAGATCATCGATGAGGGTGATCAGGTGCGTCTGGACTTCGCCGATGGCACCCACACGGTCGCCGACATCGTCATAGGGGCCGACGGCATCCACTCCAAGATCCGCGAAGAATTGCTCGGTGCCGAAGCGCCGAACTACAGCGGCTGGGTGGCGCACCGTGCGCTGATCCGTGGGGTAAACCTGGCGCAGCATGCCGACGCATTCGAGCCCTGCGTCAAGTGGTGGTCCGAAGACCGGCACATGATGGTCTACTACACCACGGCCAAGCGCGACGAATACTACTTCGTGACCGGTGTGCCCCACGAGGCGTGGGACTTCCAGGGCGCCTACGTGGACAGCAGCCAGGAAGAAATGCGCGCTGCCTTCGAGGGCTATCACCCCACCGTCCAGAAGCTGATCGACGCCACCGAATCGATCACCAAGTGGCCGCTGCGCAATCGCAACCCGCTGCCGCTGTGGAGCCGTGGGCGTCTGGTGATGCTCGGTGACGCCTGTCATCCGATGAAACCGCACATGGCGCAGGGCGCCTGCATGGCCATCGAGGATGCGGCCATGTTGACGCGCTGCCTGCAGGAGACCGGTCTGTCGGACCACCGCACCGCCTTTGCCCTGTACGAGGCCAACCGTAAAGAGCGAGCCTCCCAGGTGCAGTCGGTATCCAACGCCAACACCTGGCTCTATACGCAGGAGGATCCAGCCTGGGTATACGGCTACGACCTGTACGGTCAGCCGCTCAAGAGCGGGGAGGCCGCATGACTACCTTCGTGACTGGCGGTCATGTGAACGCCAATGGTATCCGCCAGCATTACCTGCGCTATGGCGGTAAGGGGCATGCGCTGATCGTGGTGCCAGGGATCACCAGCCCGGCGATTACCTGGGGGTTCGTCGCCGAGCGCCTTGGCCAGCACTTCGATACTTACGTGCTGGATGTGCGCGGGCGTGGTTTGTCGTCAAGCGGCCCCGATCTGGACTACGCCACCGATGCCTGTGCCGCCGACATTCCCGCCTTTGCCGCCGCGCTGGGGCTGGACAGTTATCACTTGGTTGGGCACTCGATGGGCGCACGGTTCGCGATTCGTGCCGCTGCCAACGGCGCGCCAGGCTTGCAGAAGCTGGTGCTGGTCGACCCGCCGGTATCCGGGCCAGGGCGCCGCGCCTACCCAAGCAAGCTGCCCTGGTATGTCGATTCCATTCGCCAGGCCAGCATGGGTATGAGTGGCGAGGACATGCGCACCTATTGCGCCACCTGGAGCGACGAGCAGTTGGCGCTGAGGGCCGAGTGGCTGCACACCTGTTACGAGCCTGCGATCGTGCGGGCCTTCGATGACTTCCACGAGGTAGACATCCATCAGTACCTGCCCGCTGTACGCCAGCCGGCGTTGTTGATGGTGGCTGGGCGTGGCGGGGTAATCGAGCCGTGCGACATCGCCGAAATCCGTGAGCTCAAGCCTGACATTCAGGTCGTACAGGTTGCCAACGCTGGGCACATGATTCCCTGGGACGACCTCGATGGTTTCTTTGCTGCATTCGGCCTCTTCCTCGATCGATCCCTTGCCTGAAGGAGCACGAGACATGACCAAGCTATACCGCATCGGCCAGATCGTGCCGAGTTCCAACACCACCATGGAAACCGAGATACCGGCGATGCTCAACGCGCGCCAAGCCATCCGCCCGGAGCGCTTCACCTTTCATTCCAGCCGCATGCGCATGAAGCAGGTGAGAAAGGAAGAACTGGCGGCCATGGATGCCGAGTCCGACCGCTGCGCGGTGGAGCTGTCCGATGCCAGGGTCGATGTACTGGGCTACGCCTGCCTGGTGGCGATCATGGCCATGGGCCTGGGCTATCACCGGCAATCCGAACAGCGCCTCAGGCAGGCGACTGCCGATAATGATGCACTGGCGCCGGTCATCACCAGTGCCGGAGCGCTGGTCGAAGCCTTGCATGTGATGAAGGCCAAGCGCATCGCCATCGTCGCCCCGTACATGAAGCCGCTGACCGAGCTTGTGGTGAACTATATCCGCGAAGAAGGCTTCGAGGTTCAAGACTGGCGTGCCCTGGAGATTCCCGACAACCTGGCCGTGGCCCGTCACGACCCCGCCAACCTGCCCGGTATCGTCGCCGGCATGAACCTTGAAGGGGTGGATGTGGTGGTCTTGTCGGCCTGCGTGCAGATGCAGTCGTTGCCGGCCGTGGCCAAAGTCGAGGCGCAGACCGGCAAGCCTGTGGTCACCGCTGCCATCGCTACCACCTACGCCATGCTCAAGGCGCTGAACCTCGAGGCGGTGGTGCCAGGTGCCGGCGCCTTGCTGTCGGGCGCTTATTGAAATCGGGAGATGGACATGAGCGAGGCACAAAGTGCTCGGGACAACTATCAGGGTGTATGGGGGCAGCGTATCGGTTTTGGTCGCGCACCGGCGCTGCTGATGATCGACTTCATGCAGGGCTATACCACGCCGGGGGCTGCGCTGTACGCCCCAGGCGTCGTCACGGCAGTGGCGCAGGCCGCGGACCTGCTGGCGCTAGCCCGCGATTGCGGCATCCTGGTGGTGCATACCAACATCCGCTACCAGCCCCCGCATTTTGTCGATGGCGGGGTATGGGTGCGCAAGGCGCCGGTGATGAAGGACATGGTCGAGGGTAACCCCTTGGCGGCGTTCTGCGAGGCCGTTGCCCCACAGCCGGAGGAGGTGGTGCTGAGCAAGCAGTACGCCAGCGCTTTCTTCGGCACCAGCCTGGCGCCGCTGCTGCACGCCCAAGGAGTGGACACCGTGGTCTTGGCCGGCTGCTCCACCAGCGGGTGCATCCGCGCCAGCGCGGTAGATGCGATGCAGCATGGCTTTCGAACCATCGTGGTGCGCGAATGTGTGGGTGATCGCCATGACGACCCGCACCACGCCAACCTGTTCGACATCGACAGTAAGTACGGCGATGTGGTTTCCCGCCAGGAAGCGATGGCGCAATTCAGGCAATTGACCGGCTGACACCGGCAGGCGCCTACCCAATAACAATCAAGGAACGGTGCCGGAAGCACGTTCATGACCGCCTGCTGTCCGGGCGGTCGCCCCGCAGGAGCACTCGGGGTTTTTCAGGCGTGGCCTGGGCATGTCGCGTGTAGCGTGCGACGGTCCTTGTGCGTCGAAAACTGCTGGCCTTAAAAACAACCACAAAGTCGCCCGCCAGGAGACAGGAAATGCCAATTGCGAATGCAACCACGGTCCATAGCGACATTGATCAGGGCACCAAAGCGCTGTACAGCAAGATCACCTGGAGGCTCATTCCCTTCCTGTGCTTTTGCTACCTTGCCGCCTACCTGGACCGTATCAACGTCGGCTTCGCCAAACTGCAGATGCTCGAAGATCTGCAGTTCAGCACCGCCGCCTATGGCCTGGGTGCCGGGCTGTTCTTCGTCGGCTACATCATTTTCGAAGTGCCCAGCAACCTGATTCTGCAGCGCGTCGGTGCCAAGCTGTGGATCGCCCGCATCATGATCACCTGGGGCCTGTTGTCGGCGTGCACCATGTTCGTCAGCACCACCACCCAGTTCTACATCCTGCGGTTTCTGCTCGGCGCGGCCGAAGCAGGGTTTTTGCCAGGGGTACTGTTCTACCTGACCATGTGGTACCCCACTTACCGACGCGGGCGCATCATCGCCCTGTTCATGATCGGGCTGCCGCTGTCGAGCGTGATCGGTGGGCCTATCTCGGGGTGGATCATGGGGCACTTCGATCAGGTCCACGGCCTGCATGGCTGGCAGTGGCTGTTCCTGCTGGAGGCGATCCCCAGCGTGCTGCTCGGCATTCTGACCTTCTGGGCCTTGCCCAATCACTTCCAGCAGGCCAAGTGGTTGTCGAGCCAAGACAAGGCTCAGCTGGCAGCAGACCTTGCCGCCGACGATGCAGAGGGTAAGGACAGCAAGCACAGTTTCCGTGACGGGTTCTTCAACCTCAAGGTGTGGATGCTCGGCGGTATCGATTTCTCGATCCTGCTCAGCGCCTACGCGATGGGCTTCTGGATGCCGACCTTCATCCGCGATGCAGGGGTAAGCGACACGTTCCACATCGGCTTGCTCACTGCCATCCCGAGCCTCGCCGCACTGGCCGGCATGCTGCTGATCGGCGCCAGTTCCGACCGTCACCGTGAGCGTCGTTGGCACATCATCGTCCCATTCATCGTCGGCGCCATCGCCATGGCCAGCAGCACCTTGTTCAGCCAGAACCTGGTCATGACTGTATTCCTGTTCGCAGTCGCCTCGGCCGCGATCATTGGTGCGGTGCCGGTGTTCTTCAGCCTGCCGGCGACTTTCCTGAAAGGAACGGCAGCCGCCACCGGGTTTGCCCTGGCCTGTTCGGTGGCCAACATTGCCGGGCTGGTCAGCAACTCGCTGATGGGCCTGGTCACTGACTGGACCGGTACTTCCCACGCGGCGCTGTGGGTGTTCGCCGGCTGCTTGCTCCTGAGTTGCTTCCTGGTCATCGCCCTGCCAGCGAAGCTGGTCAACCGCTAGCGGTCCAGCGCTTCACGCCCGGTAGGGCAGGCGGGCCGATGCCGGCCTGCCCACCCATTCTCAATGCAATCTGCACGTCGGCGGGCGTTTGTCTCGCCGGTGGATTGCTGTTGCCCGAATTTCAGGAATCGCCCCATGCACGCTTGCACTGCACCGCGTTTTTTCCCGAAGGCACGCCTGGCTGGCGGCTGCATCGCAGCCGCGCTGTGTACCGAGGCACCGGCTGAAGAGGTCGGTTTCATCGAAGGCGCCCGTGCGACCCTCCAGGCTCGCAATTATTTCTTCAGCCGCGACTACGCCGATATCAAAGGAGCAAGCACCCAATCGCGTACTCAGGAGTGGGCGCAGGGCTTCATCCTCAACGCCAGCTCAGGTTATAGCCAGGGCATCATTGGTGCCGGGGTCGATGTGATCGGCCTGTTGGGTTTCAAACTCGACAGCAGCCCCGAACATGCACGCTCAGGCCTACTGCCAAGCCTTGACAGCGGCACGTCCGCCGACCATTACAGCCGCGTGGGCGCGGCGCTCAAGTTCAAGGTTTCCCAAACCGAATTGAAGGTGGGGGAATTAATGCCCAATCTGCCTGTGTTGCTGTTCAGCGACCTGCGCCTGCTGCCACCGACTTATCAGGGCGCAATGCTGGAGTCACATGAGTTTGCTGGGCTGACGCTCAGTGCCGGCCAATTTCGCTCCACCAGCCTGCGCGACTCGTCCAACAGTCAGAAAATGTATGCGCTGGTCAACGACCCCATCAACCCCGCGCGGCTGGCCCGCTTTACCAGTGACCGCTTCAATTACCTGGGCGCCGACTATGCCTTCAACGACAACCGCTCCAGCGTGGGGGTATGGCAGGCGCAGCTGCAGGACATCTACCGGCAGCGATTCTACAGCCTCAAGCACGCCGAGCCCCTAGGTGACTGGACCTTGGGTGTGAATGCCGGCTATTTCCACGCCCGCGAGGATGGGCGCAAGCTTGCCGGCAACTATGATAACCATGCGCTGTTCAGCCTGTTCTCGGCGAGAACGGGCGGGCATACGTTTTACGTGGGCTACCAGCAGATAGGCGGGGAGGACGGTTTCATCCAGGTGGGCGCCAACACCAACCCGATGGGTAATACCCTGCCGACCTACGAGTTCTCGGCGCCTGGGGAGCGTTCCTGGCAGGTGCGGCATGACTACAACTTTGCGGCATGGGGGATCCCCGGGCTGACCTCGACATTGCGTTACGTACAAGGCCGGGACGTCAAAACCGGGCTGGGCTTTGAAGGGCGTGATCGGGAGCGGGATCTGGACCTGGCCTACGTGGTGCAAAGTGGGCCGCTGGAGGGGCTCGGCGTGCGCGTGCGCAATGTGATGGCTCGCTCCAATTACCGAACAGATATCGACGAGAACCGCGTGGTGCTCAGCTATACCATGAAGCTGTTCTAGAGGTTGTAGCGGACACCATCAGGCGAGCACGACAAACGGCCACCTCGGACGTGCACCTGGCCGGCTAAAAGCGACCAGGTGTACAACCCCGCTCAGCTGTAGCGGTTTATGCGATTAATTATCATATGATGATGATTATGATGTAGATTTGCGCGCACGGATTTTCACGCGCAAGGAGTCAGCTCGCAATGCCCCCGTCCATTTCCCATCCCACTACCTTCACCCTCGGCCTGTACGCTTGCTTAATCTGCCCGCCATCCTTTGCCGATACCCAGGCAAGCCAAGACGGCCCCGTGCTGGAGCTGGGCTCAACCGATGTGATTGCTACCGGCCTTGGCAGCGTCACTGAACGCAGTGGCTCCTACACCACCGGTAGCATGAGCGCAGCCACCCGGTTGAATCTCTCGATCAAGGAGACACCCCAATCGGTCTCGGTCATATCCCGCCAGCAGCTGGACGACTTCCAGCTCAACAGCCTGTCCGAGGCCATGGCTCACGTCACGGGAGTTACGGTGCAACGCAATGACTCGGAGCGACCGAGCTACTATTCGCGTGGTTACGCCATCAACAACTTCCAGATCGATGGCATGCTCAACACGTTCTCGGGGCTCAAGTCCGACTCCGACACCATCATCTACGATCGAATCGAAGTCGTGCGTGGGGCCACAGGCTTGACCACAGGTGCAGGCGATCCCTCAGGCACCATCGCAATGGTTCGCAAGCGCCCTACGCACGCGTTGGCGGTAAAGAGTGGTGTAAGTGGTGGCAGTTTCGACAATTACTACAGCTACCTGGACGTGGGTGGCCCGCTGGGCTGGGACGGCCGTCTGCGCGGACGCACCGTGCTGGCGTACCGCGACAACAAGTCGTTCATGGACAAGTATGCCACCCAGCGTGAAGTGGCCTACGGCGTGCTCGAAGCCGACCTGACCCCAAGCACCGTGCTGGCGGTGGGGTATGACTATCAGAACAAGCATGTGCAAGGGTCATCCTGGGGCACGGTACCGTTCTGGAACGCCGACGGCAGCAAAGCCAACTTGCCCCGTTCCACCAACCTCAGTGCGCCCTGGTCTTCCTGGCCGCTCAAAGACCAGACGGTATTCGCTACCCTCGACCAGTATCTGGCCAACGACTGGGTCATGAAGGTGGCGTATACCCACCGGCAAAGCGACAGCGACGGAAAGGTCTACTATGGGGGCAATGGCTTCCCCGAAGCCGACCGTAGCGGCATGCAGGCCTGGTACTCGCACTTCGGGGGCTCCGAGCAGATGGACGCGCTGGACTTCAACCTCGCGGGCCCTTTCCAGTTGTTCGGCCGCAGCCATGATTTCATGATCGGTTACGGCGAGTCGCGACGGCGCGACAGTGAACCCCACCGCCTTGATCTGCCTGTACCCGACGGTTTCGAGACGATTGCCGATTGGAAGTACATGGGGGCCACACCTACGTTCTATGACCTCGAAACCGGGCTGGACAGTTCGCGCTCCAGCATTCGTCAGAAGGCCGGCTACATTGCAACACGTCTGAACCCCACGGATCGCCTGCACATCGTGATTGGCAGCCGCTACGGCAGTTGGCAGACGCAACAGCGGGAGTGGGATTACGGTGATGCCCTGCAAGTTACCGATCAGTCCACTACCAAGCAGGTCCAGAATGATCAGTGGACGCCCTATGCCGGCGTACTCTTCGATCTGACCGACCAGTTCACCGCCTATGTCAGTTACACCGATATCTTCAACCCGCAAACCGTGAGAGACGTCAACAAGCAGTACCTGGAGCCCATCGTAGGCAAGGTTTATGAGGTGGGGCTCAAGGGCAGCCTGTTCGCTGACCGCCTGAACCTGAGCACGGCAGTGTTTCGCAGCAAGCAGGACAACGTGGCGGAACAAGACGACTCAGTGCCGCCCAATGGCAACGAAGTATTCTACAAAAGCGGTGGCAAGGGCGTGGTTGTCGAAGGTTACGAGGCTGAAGTCGCAGGCGAGGTGATGACCGGGTGGCAGATGAGCCTGGGCTACAGCTATACGCATGCTGCCACGGCCGAGAAAAAGCGAAAGAACACCGAACAACCCTTGAACCTGGTGCGCTTGTCCAGCACCTATGCCCTAACACCAGCATTGACCGTAGGGGCAAGCCTGGACTGGCAGAGCGACAATTTCAGGCTGGCGAACCGACCGGTAGGGCGCGACGGTGATCGAATCATCACGGCCAAGGACGAGATCGGCCAGAAAGCATTTTCGGTGGTTGGACTGATGGCGCGCTACCGGATCGATGAGCACCTGACTGCTTCTGTCAACGTCAAGAACCTGTTCGACGAGCATTACTACAACAACGTCGGCTTCTACAACGGCGTGTACCACGGTGAGCCACGTACGATGATGGTCAGCCTGGATTGGAGGCTCTGAGGCGATGACCAGGTTGCGCTGTACACTCGGCCAGTCGGCGGCCATGTGATAGCCCGCAGCGCCCATCACCCGCGCACTTGGCGAACGGGCGATGGGCGCTTGCTCAGACCAAGCCTTTACTCAGCGGCCTGTTCCACTGCCGGCTCGTCTGCAGCCTCGCCCTGTGCTGCAGGCGCAGCGGTCTGTGCCTTGGCTTGCGCCCGCTTGCGGCGTTCCTGATTACGCTGCTGGGCCGCCTGACGCTTGGCATGGATCGCCTGGGCGGCGGTCACCACGCCTGCCGGCTCACCGTTAAGGTCCAGGCGCGGGGCGTTTTCCACCATGCTGGTCCAGTAGCGGTTGCCCCGGCACCAGGTGGAAATGCCCAGCTTCAGTTGCTCACGGGTAATGCCCAGCAGCTCCAGGTGTTGCTCGGCATCCTTGAAGATGCCCTCCTTGAGCGGCACTTTCGGCGCAGGGTTGACAGGGAAGGCCAACGGGAAGTGCTTCTGCAGCGGCCAGATGGCGGCCACTGCCGGGTCCAGTTCACGCGGCTTGGTCTTCTGCGGGGGCTTGCGCTTGGCCGGCGCTGGGGCGCTTGCCTGTTGCTGCTCTTTTTCAGCCCGCAGGCGATCCCGTAGCGCTGCCAGTTGTTCAAAGCTCATCGTTCAATTCACTGCTTCAAGGTTGATTGCGTGGTGCAAGGATATGCGATGCAGCCCCGGTGAGCAGCCCAAAAGGCACAAATCGTCGCTTTTTTTACAGAAACCCACGACGGTCTTGCTCCAGGGCAGCGGTATTTGCGTCACACAATGGCGCGAATCCTTGCCCCAGGGGCACGGTGCAAGCTTTCCCGACAGGCCGCTGCCCCTCTGTCATCCAGCCCTAGACCTTGAACTTGGCGACCATCGCGTTCAGGTCCACAGCCAGGCGTGACAACTCCTGGGCGGCGGCGCTGGTCTGGTTCGCGCCGGCCGAGGTCTGCATCGCCAGGTCCCTGATGTTCACCAGGTTTCGATCCACTTCGCGGGCCACCTGGGCCTGCTCTTCGGAGGCGCTGGCGATCACCAGGTTGCGTTGGTTGATGGACGAAATGGCTTCGGCAATCGTGTTCAGTGCCTGGCCTGCGGATTGGGCGATTTCCAGGGTGCCTGACGCCCGCCCTTTGCTGGCGTGCATGGCCCCGACTGCAGACTCGGTGCCCGACTGAATGCCTGTGATCATGCCTTCGATCTCGGCTGTCGATTGCTGGGTTCGGTGCGCCAGCGCCCTGACTTCGTCGGCGACCACGGCAAAACCACGGCCGGCTTCACCGGCGCGCGCAGCCTCGATGGCAGCGTTGAGCGCAAGCAGGTTGGTCTGGCCTGCGATCGAGCCGATGACATCCAGTACCCGGCTGATCTCGTTGGCGCTGGTGGCCAGCTGTTCGATTTCCTGGGAAGTGGTCGTGACATCGCCGACGAGCTGACCAATGGATTGCAGCGCATCATTGACCCGCTGCTGGCCCTCACGGGTGGTCTGGTCTGCACCTTTGGAGGCATCGGCGGTGTTGACGGCATTGCTGGCCACTTCCTCAACCGCTGCGGTCATTTGGTTCACGGCCGTGGCGGCTTGGTCGATTTCGGCGCTTTGCTGATGCAGGCCGCGGCTGGTGTCTTCGGTGACCGTGAACAGCTCTTCGGATGCCGAGGCGAGCTGGTCGGAGGCGGCTGCGATGCCGGCAATCGTCTCGCGCAAGCTGTCTTTCATTCTGGACAAGGCGTGCAGCAACAGCGCGGGTTCGTCGCTACCCGTCACCGTGATGACCTGGTTGAGCTCACCTGAGGCCACCCGCTCGGCAACGGCCACCGCTTCGCTCAAAGGCCGCACGATACTGCGGGTCAGCATAATGGCCAGCGCAATCATCAGTACGATGATGCCCACGATAGTCGCCGTGATAATCGAGAAGGACTGATCATAGGCGTCCGTACTGATCTGGGAGGCGTTGGTTGCGCCGTTGGAATTGTACTGGGTCAGCTCGATCAGCGACTTCATCATTGCGTCGGCGTAGTTGGCCAGTTCACCGTTGACCAGGCGGGTCGCTTCTGCAATGTCGTTCCTGCGTACAGCGTCAAGAATTGCGTCCTGCAACCTATGGTAGGTCTCGCTTCTGGCCAGAAATGCGTCGTACAGGGCCCGGTCTCGTTCTTCTGTCGCTGTTGCCTTGTACGTTTTGATTTGTTCCTGGTAGTGCTTGGAGATGTCCGCGATCTTGTCCAGTGTCGCGGCCCTGGCGCTGGGGCTTTCTTCCAGAACGCTGCGCAAGGTCAGTGCTCGGGCGCGGCCCAGGTTCATGCTGACCTCGTCCAGCAGCATGATTGACGGTAACCATTCGGTGCGCACTTCGTCAGTGGCCTTGTCCATCGTGTGCATGCGGTACAACGATGCCAGCCCCAGGATCAGTACGAGGAGGGCGACCAGCGTAAAGATGACAGCCGCGCGTGTGCCAATTTTCAAGTTCCGAAAATACATGTGTAGCTCCTTGGTGTAGCAATGCTTGCTAGGCTAAGCAAGTCCAGCAGGGTGACCGTGGTAATAAGGCTGCAGCCCTCTCGTTGAAACAGCTATCGGCACCTTGAGCAATAAACTTTAAGAATAAACATAAGCAGTTTACGAACGGCGTAGTTCGCCGTTGGATCGCTCAATTGCCGTGGTTTTCAGCACACCGCGAGCCTGTTCTTATGGTCATTGTGCAGGGTTATTTAGGTAACAATTTATTTCGTATTGATCTGGATCAAGAAAATGCTGATTGGATCGGCCGCAGGTCTTTGAATCGTTCGTCAACATAGGCCTGTTTGAAGGCGCGCGAGTATCGAATGTTAGCTGTGAGCCTTGGAAACAGGCAGCCCCGCCCCTCGTAAGGGCCGAGGCCGCTGGGGCTATTGCAGTGTGTCAGGCTTAAACGCCGCCGGCAGTTGTGCCAGCGTGGTTTCGATTCGCGCTATCGATACCGCCAATGCGCTGGCCTCATCGTACTTGCCTTCGCCTTTGAGCTTGTCTCGCTCGCGGCGCAGGTTCAACAGGGTTTTTTGAAGTCTCAACGCCGGCTCATTGTAGTCGTCCATAGAGTTCTCTTAACGATAGCGTCCTTGCTGTTGTAGGAAAGGCTGACCGTAACAGGTCAGTTCCACCTCATAAACTGATCTTTCATACAGCGAGAACGAAGTCTAAGGAAACCTCCTACATCGCGGGATACATATTCCTACAAAGAGGCTGCGAGGCAGCAACTTCTGCAGCTTCTGCTAGGCTCGAGGGTTTCCGGCCAAGGAGAGGCCTGTGCATTTCATCGTGATCGAGCGGCATCGCAGTGCCTACCGACGCCCTCTGCGTTTCGCTCAAGGCACGCTGCTGGAAGTGGGGCCGCGTTTTGAGAGTGAGCCGGGCATGCAGGACTGGTACCTGTGCAGTTGCACGGGCCAGGAGCCAGGCTGGGTGCCGGAGCAGCTTATCGAGCGCCTGGACTTCAATCAGGGTAGGGCGTTGGATCACTATTGCGCCCACGAGCTGGATGTGGAACCAGGCCAGTTGGTTGAGCGGTTGCGCCTGCTCAACGGCTGGCTATGGTGTCGTCGTCATGGTGATGGGGAGCTGGGGTGGTTACCTGTCGGCAAGCTCCAGCAACTGATGTGAAGGTAAACGACCCCGCGCTACGGTGGACGGCTACGTGGGGCGCCCATTCCTGATCTGATCTGCTTTTTTTCTACAAACCTGAATCTGTAACCATATCAGTGAAGAACGGAAAATAACGTCATTCCGTATCACACTGTCGAGGTTTCAATGAGCAAGCTGGCGCTGTTCCTGGGTGGTTTCCTGCTGTTGACCATCATGATCGGGCTGCTGGGGACCATTCCTCCCAGTTGATCGCATGACCATTTCCCTTTTCAGCCCGCCGGGTTTCCAGTGCCCAGGCGGGCTTGTCGTTTGCGCCGCATTCCAGCGCTATCCCCAGTCAGTCTTCAGGCTCGGCGTTATCACAGCCGCCGATCTGTCCGGCGCATCTGTTCAATGGTCGAAGTGGGATAAGTCGTTCTCCAGGCTGGGAAATCTGTCCACAGAAAAAGTGGGTAGGTCTGTGGATAACGTGCTGTAACCCAAGCCCCCGGCGGGCTCCGTTAAATTGAGCAGAAATTGAGCAACATTTCGTCTGGCTTTTGGACTGCCTAATCGAGCGGAGCCGTCACACATTCTCTTTGCCCAAACCGCCTTATCAACTGGCTTGATGGACCGGCGATGATCTCGAGTTGCCGGGTGAAGCTGCTTGACTTCAGTGAGCGCGCAGCAGAAGCCTCAGATGGCTCGACGCTGCGGCTCAGCTTGCTCCACGCGATTGCGTCCCTTCGCCTTGGCCAGGTAAAGCGCCTTGTCGGCGCTGGCCAGTAGTGTGGTCAGGTCTGGCGTCGGCATGCCTTCGTCGCAGCCTGCCAGACCGATACTGACGGTGATCTGCAAGCGCTGGCCGGCTTGCTCCACCTGAAGGTCCTGAACGGCACGGCGCAGGCGCTCGGCCGTAAATTGCGCCCTGTCCGGTGCAAGCCCTGGCACGATGATCACGAACTCCTCGCCACCCATGCGCGCGAATACTTCGCCGCTGTGCAACTGTTCCTGCAACGCATCGGCGAACTGGCGCAGCACCTGGTCGCCAACGGCGTGCCCGTGGGCATCGTTGATGGACTTGAAGTGATCGATATCCAGCATCATCAGCGTCAGTGGCAGGAATTGCTGATGCTGACGACTCTCCAGCAGCGCGTTTGCACGTCGAGTAAAAGCGCTGCGGCTCAAAGTGCCCGTAAGGTGGTCGGTGGTGGCCTGGTGCGCCAAACGCGCAAGCAGGCTGCGATTGGCCTGGGTCACGCAGGCCACTACCAGCGGCCCCAGTACCAGCATGGCGATGCCCAGGCGCGCCGACATCAGCGCCGTTACACCCGACTCGCTCTGCGGCACGCTGAAGTGCATGAGGCTCTGGGCAACGGCAACGATCAACGTGCTACCGGCTGTCAGCGTCAACAACGAAACCAGGAAGGGCGAGTACGTCCAAGCACACCACAAAAGGGCTGCGATCGGAAACGCGATGGCGCCGGGGCCGCCGAACGCGATGCTGAACGCCAGCGACACCAGCATGACCATCAGGGGCGCAAGGCGAATCCTTTGGCTCCCACCACGCAGCAAGGTACGCGCGGCCGGTGCGGTGAGCATCACCGGCAGCACCAGTACTGCGGTGGAAAACTGCTCGCTGAACCACGCCAGCCACGTGCTGCGCAGGGACTGTTCGAACCAGGGGGCAGCCATCACCGAGGCCAGGCTCGCAGCCACCGAGGCCCCGGCTGCACATGCGCCAAACACACTCAGCACCCCGTGGGGCGTGCGCATGCGCCGATGCAGGCGCGGCAAGCGCGATAGCAATTGCCAAACGGTGACCACGACGCCCATGTTGCACAGGTTGAACCACAGCGCCGGCCCCAGGGCACTCGCACAGAGCAGGTCCGCGCCAACCATGGCCAACCACATCAACACGAAGCCAGCCACAGTTGCCTGGCGTGGATAGCGCAGCAACACGCCTGCCAGTACGGCATTGACTGGCCAGAACAAGGACAGGGATTCGATCGGGCGAGCCAGAATGCCGCCAATGGTAAGCGCGAAGGTCAGGCTGAACAGTGCGGCGTAGGGCAACAAGCGCGATTGGGCTGGAAAAACCATGGGCTCGACCGGCAAGCGGAAACGATATCCAGGACGACCGCTGAACGCACCTGGGGCAATTGCGCATCAGTGTGTTGTTCCGGCTAGTTGATGTCAATCTGCCCAGCTCGAAGCTTTTGCGTATGCCGCCTACTTCACAGCCCGAAGAACCACGGCACCATGACCACCGTGACCCCCATCACCAATAGCGTGAACGGCACCCCTATCTTCACGAAGTCCGCAAATCGGTATTGTCCAGGGCCAAGCACCAGCGTGTTCACCGGCGAAGACACCGGCGTCATGAAGGCCGCCGAGGCCGCCAGCGCCACTGTCATCGCAAAGGGGTAGGGCGACATGCCCAGCTGCGTTGCGGTCGAGATGGCAACCGGTGCCATCAGCACTGCGGTTGCAGTGTTGGAGATAAACAGCCCGATCACTGCCGTGACCGCGAACAGGCAGGCCAGCATGGCGCTGGGCCCGGCGTCGCCCAGCACATTCACCAGCGCCCCGACGGCCAAGTCTATGCCACCGGTTTTCTGCAAGGCTTGGGCAAATGGCAACATGCCTACGATCAGTATCAGGCTTTGCCAATGGATCGAACGGTAGGCGCTGTTCATGTCGATACAACGGCCTGCGCCCATCAACAGGCAACCAATGAACGCTGCCATGACATTGGGCACCGCGCCGCTGACCATCAGGCCAACCATCACCGCGAGGCTCAACAACGCCTGGGGCGCGCGCCGGCGAGCAGGTGCCACCAGGTCGATCTCGGCCGGCAAGCTCAACACCAGAAAATCGCGCGGTTTGCCTTGTAGCTGGCGTACCGCCTTCCACGGCCCGACCACCAGCAGGGTGTCGCCCAGGCGCAGCTTTTCTTCGACCAACTGGTCTTGCACGGCCGCCTGCTCCCGGCGCAAGCCCACCACGTTGAGGTCGTAGCGCGAGCGAAAGCCCAGCTCGAGGATGCTCTTGCCGATCAGTTGCGAGCCCGGTGGCAGGGACACCTCGGCCATGCCTACCTCCTGCGATTGGTCGATGAAGTAGGCGGCCTTGAAGTGCAAGGGTTCCAGTTGCATGGTCTGGCACAGGCTGCGCAAATCGTCGCGGCTGGCAAACAGATCCAGCAGCAGTACATCACCCTGGTGCAGCACGGTATTGGAATCAGGCGAAATGACGCGTGTGGTGAACTTGTGTTGACGTTCGATGCCAATGACATTGGCCCCGTGGCGGGTACGCAGCTCCAGCTCGCCCAAGGTATGGCCGATCAGCGGTGATTGGGGGCGAATGCGCAAGCGACGCTCACGACCATTGAGTTTGTAGTCCAGAACCAGGTCCAGCAAGGTCCGCCGGGTCTCGACACGTCCATCCTTGCGCACCTCGCCATTGAGCCAGTGTCGGGTCAGAAGCATGTAGCCCACACCCAGCACCAGTACCACCAAGCCAAAGGGCGTGAAGCTGAAGAACGAGAAGCCTTGTTCACCATGGCGTACCAGTTCGCTGTGCACCACCACGTTGGGCGGGGTCGCCACCAGGCTGAGCATGCCACTGATCAGGCCGGCAAAACTCAGCGGCATCATCAGGCGGCTGGGCGAGAGTTTCAAACGCGCGGCAATACTCAACACGACCGGTATGAAGATGGCCACTACTCCCGTGGAGCTCATGACCGAGCCCAGGCCGGCCACCGCGACCATCAGCAGTACCAACAGTCGGGCCTCGCTGTTGCCCGCCCGTTCGCTCATCCACTCACCGATGCGATAGGCGATACCGGTGCGCACCAGCCCTTCACCGATGACGAACAGCGCAGCGATTAGCACGACGTTCGGGTCGCTGAAACCTGCGAGCGCCTGTTCGATCGTCAGCACGCCCGACAATGGCAATGCCACGATCACCAGCAGCGCCACGACATCCATGCGTGGACGGTTGATGATGAACAGCACGACGACAATGGCAAGCAGGGCCAGCACCCATGTCAGCTCTAGATTCATCGGGAAAGGTGTTCCTTCACACAGGGCACATGAACGATAGCCGGTAGTGTGCCACCTGAGTGTGAACGAGGTGTTGATGTATTGCAGTGTTTATCGGGGAGGAACGACGCGGGTGCTCGGGCGGGTGTCAGGTACCTGGCACCCGCCCGAGCAATGGATCATTTGGTGCGGATGGCCAGGACCACGCCATTGGTCGTTTGTACGAGGACGTAACGATCGCCCATGCTTACCCAATGGCTTTCCTTCTCCGGTGCCGGCAGGCCTTTGGCTTTCCAGTCCTTGATGGCCTCATTGTCGCGCTTGTATTGATCCGGGGCTTTGTCGCCTTCTTTCAGTTCACGGTTGTGGGTGGCCGAATTCTGCACGCTATCGTCGGTAGACGTCGCTGCAGTGGCGACCATGGGTAGGCAGGGCAGGGCAGCGAGGAGCAGGTAGTGCAGTTTCATGGCGGTTTCCTTGTTGCGTGGTGTTTGTGCTAAGACAGCGAAAGTCGCGCCACAATTCACTCTCGTGCATGCCAGTGCTAGAGTCGCCTCCTTCTTAAATGATTTCGAGGATGGACCATGCGTGTGATTCTGCCCGTGGCCGCAGCCGTGCTGCTGGTCGGTTGTGCTTCTGCGACCATGGATGCGGCCCGTAGCGGCCAACCCACTACGCACATGAATTCGCGCAAGGCGCCTGAACGCGTTGCCCAGTGCATCCAGTACGGGTGGCAGGAAGAGCGTGTGTTCGGCCAGGACGCCAGCGGCTACCTGGAGCCGCGCAAGCAAGGTGGCTTTACCGTCTATACCCGCGAGGCCGAAACGTTCGTCGATGTCTACCCGCAGGACGGCGGTGCGCGTGTCGATTACTACACCCAGAACGACAACGGCGTCTCGTTGCAGCGCCGGGCGGCGGCTGCAACCTGTCTTTGACGGGCAAGGGGCGAGCCAGGGCTTTACACTTTTTAGCATCCGAACGCTGTCAGGTGTGTGGCATCGGCCGCTAGCATGCCCCATTACCCATCAAGGATGTCGCCGTGAACCCTTCATCACAGCTGAACCAAGCCAATTGGGACGAGCGCGCACCGCTGCACGCAGCCTCGCAGGACTACCAGTTCGATCAGTACGTCCAACGCCCTGCGCACCTTTCACAGACTGTTCAGTTCGACCTGCCGATGCTGGGCAATATCGAGGGGCAAAGGGCGGTGCACCTGCAATGTCACATCGGCACCGACACGCTTTCGCTTGCCCGGCTGGGCGCCGATGTGTGCGGCCTGGACTTCTCCCCGGCCTCCCTGGCGCAGGCCCGGCGCCTGGCAACCCTGTGCGCTACGCCCATCGACTACCATCAGGCCGATGTGTACGCCGCAGCCCAGGTGTTACCGGCAGGCACGTTCGATCTGGTCTATACCGGCATCGGCGCCCTGTGTTGGCTGCCGCGCATTGCGCCGTGGGCACACACCGTGGCAGCCCTGCTCAAACCCGGTGGCCGGCTTTTCTTGCGCGAGGGGCACCCAATGCTGTGGGCGGTCAATGAAGGCCATCAGGACCGCCTGCAGCTCGACTATCCGTATTTCGAATGCGAGCAGCCAACCGTATGGCAGAGCGACGAGACCTATGTGGCCACCTCGCAGCGATTGGCCAACACCCAGACCCACGAGTGGAACCACGGGTTGGGCGAGCTGATCACCGCGTTGATGGCCAACGGGTTGCAGCTGACAGCGCTGGTAGAACACCAAAGCGTGCCGTGGGAGGCACTGCCGGGGCAAATGGACAAAGGCCCGGACGGGGAGTGGCGGTTGCGCGAGCAACCCGCTCGCCTGCCGCTGAGTTATACCCTGACAGCCGTCAAAACCTGATCAGGACAGGTAGCCACCGTCGACGTTGAGCGCCGCCCCGGTTGTATAACTGGAGGCGTCGCTTGCCAGGTACAGCACAGCCCCGGCCATTTCCTTGGGGTCTGCCACGCGCTTGAGCGGGATCTGCTGTAGCGCGGTATTGAGGATAGCCTCGTTCTTGACCAATGCCGATGCAAACTTGGTGTCGGTCAGGCCCGGCAACAAGGCGTTGCAGCGAATCCCGAACTGCGCACACTCCTTGGCAAACACCTTGGTCATGTTGATCACTGCCGCCTTGGTCACCGAGTAGATGCCCTGGAACAGGCCAGGCGATACGCCATTGATCGACGCCACGTTGATGATGCTGCCGGCGCCATGTTCGCGCATCAGCTTGCCTGCTTCCACCGACATGAAGAAATAGCCGCGAATGTTCACATCCACGGTTTTCTGGAACGCCGCTGGATCTGTGTCCAGCACATTGCAAAACTGTGGGTTGGTCGCGGCATTGTTCACTAGGATGTCCAGGCGCCCGAACTGCTCGCGTATGCCGGCGAATACCTGCTGGATCTGCTCCAGCTCGCCGATGTGGCACGCCACTGCCGTGGCCTTGCCGCCGCCCGCGATGATGGCATCGGCCACGTGTTGGCAGCCCTCGAGTTTGCGACTGGAGACGATCACATGTGCGCCTTGCTGCGCCAGCACGTGTGCAATCGCCTCGCCAATGCCTCGGCTGGCCCCGGAAACGAAGGCGATCTTGCCCTGAAGGTCGAACAGGTGGGTCTGCGGCATGCTGCTGGTCCCTTGTGGTCGTAAGGTGCGTTGGTGATCAGAGGCTCGACTTGGCAATGACCTGCAAGGTCATCTGCTCCAGCAGCCGGTTCATGTGAATGAACTGGGCGAAGCGCTTGTCCTGAGTCTGGCCGTGAAAATAACGGAAGTAGATCTGCTGGACGATGCCGGCCAGACGGAACAGGCCGTAACAGTAGTAGAAATCGAAGTTGTCCAGGTCGATGCCTGCACGCTCGGCGTAATAGTCCACGAACTGGCGCCGGGTAAGCATGCCCGCAGCGTTGCTCGGCTGGCGGCGCATCAGTTGTACTGGCGCCGGGTCGTCTGCCTGAATCCAGTACGCCAGGCTGTTGCCCAGGTCCATCAAAGGATCGCCCAGCGTGGCCATTTCCCAGTCCAGTACGCCAATGATGCACATCGGGTTGTCGGCATCCAGGATGACATTGTCGAACCGATAGTCGTTATGCACGATGGCAGGTGTGGCGTGGTCGGCAGGCATCTTCTCACGCAACCAGGTCTTGACCTGCTCCCAGCGCGGGGCGTCGGGGGTCATGGCCTTGTCGTAACGGCTGGCCCATCCTTCTATCTGGCGCTGCACGTAACCGTCGGGCTTACCCAGGTCGCTCAAGCCGCAGGCGTTGTAGTCCACACGGTGCAAGTCCACCAAGCGGTCGATGAAGCTTTTGCACAAGGCCGTTGTGCGTGCAGCGTCAAGGTTCAGTGCCGCGGGAATGTCCGAGCGCAGGATGATCCCTTTGACGCGCTCCATGACGTAGAACTCACTGCCGATCAGGCGGGTATCGGTGCAGTACGCATAAGCCTTGGGACAGTAGGGGAACCCATTGTTGAGCTGGTTGAGAATGCGAAACTCACGGCCCATGTCGTGCGCCGACTTGGCTTTCTGCCCGAACGGCGGTCGGCGCAAGACCAATTCTCGATCGGCGTATTTGACCAGGTAAGTGAGGTTGGACGCGCCACCCGGGAACTGGCTGACGGCGGGCGCGCCGGCCAGGCCGTCAATGTGCGCCTTGAGATAGCCGTCGATGGCTGCCAGGTCAAGCTCTTCGCCGGAACGTACTTGCGTAGACTCGTCGGTGAGCGTCATGGGTTTTCCTTATTCTCGATCACGCGGACTATTTTGCAATCTAATGCTTGCGCTTGGTTGGGACAAGCGTCCCAGGTCGCCATTGGCCGGGGTGTTGCTGGTCGATCAATGCCCTTGATGCTTGCCGTGCCGACAAACGCCGGACCAAAAAAAACCGAAGCCTTGTGGGCTTCGGTTCAGGGTCATCCAGGGATGCTGCTCAGGACGGGAACAGTTCGCTGAGCTTCATCGACAGCATCATGTCGCCTTCCACGCGCAGCTTGCCACCCATGAAGGCCTGCATGCCGTCGGTTTCGCCGCTGACGATGCCCTTGAGCGTTTCGCTGTCCATCACCAACGTGCAGTTGGCGTCCGGGTTCTCGCCTTCCTGCAGTTGGCAGGTGCCGTCCTTGACGATCAGGGCGTAGTGCTTGTCTTCATCGGTAATGTTGAAGCCGAATACCAGGTCCAGGCCTTGGGCAGCGGATGGGTTGAATTTCTCTTGCATCTTTTTGACGGCATCAGCTACGGAGGTCATGGCGCATTCCTTATAGAGTGATTTTCACGTCCCCGCAGGGACACAACAGGCCGGGCTCACCGATAGGTGATGAGCGCCGGCGTCCTCAACAGTTGCACATGGGCTTGACTGTTGAAAGAAGCCAATGCCACGTCGCGGCCTTTGAACTTCAATTGGCTCAGCGACGTGTTGATTATTTGCCAGTTCAAGGCAAATGCCTGGTCCGGGGTAATGCCTGAAACCAGGTGCAGCAAGGCGGCAATGGTGCCACCGGAGGTGAAAATGGCAATGTTGTCGCCATTGCCTGCGTTGTCCAGCACGCGGTTCAGCCCTTCGCGCACGCGGGCAGTGAACGCTTCCCAGGTTTCCAGTTCGTCGCTGCCATGGGTGCCTGCGTGCCAGCGCTGCACCATGAGTGCGAACAGGCGCTGAAATTCGCTGCGGTGATGCGTGACGTTGCTCAGGATTTCTGGCGCGTTGGGCTCGTCTATCGACAAGCCAGGCAACAGCGCGCGAATCACCCCATCGGCGTCGAACTCATTGAATGCAGCGTCGGTCTCAACAGCCGGCACGGCGTTGCCACTGGCCTGCATCGCTTGAAGGGCCAGGCGGGCAGTGTCTTGCTGGCGGCGCAGATCGCCCGCCACACACCGCTCCAGCCGTATCCCTAGCTGGGCAAGGTGCTCACCTAGCGCCTGGCTCTGGCGCACGCCAACGGGCGACAGCACGTCGTAGTCCTGTGCGCCGAAGGAGGCTTGGCCATGTCGAATCAGGTAGAGGTTGCCCACGAACGCTTCCGCTGTTGAAGGTTGCTGCCGAGGTTAGGGTGCGGTGCACAGCGCTGTCAACGAAAAAACATACAAGCGTTTGAAAAGGTCGTTTGAAAGGTGTTGCCAGCGTTTACATCCCCTGGCAGCGCCTGGGGTGCACCGGTATGCTTGTACCATTCACGCGCCTTCTGGCGCAGCTATCGAAGGAGTCACCGTGGAGTTTCTTGCCGAGTACGCAAGCTTTCTCGCCAAAACCGCCACCCTGGTCATCGCTGTTCTCATCGTGCTGTCGGCCATTGCCGGCTTGCGCGGTAAAGGGCGGCGCAAACCGGGTGGGCAATTGCAGGTTACCCGCTTGAACGCGTTCTACAAGGACCTGCGCGAGCGGCTGGAATCAGGCCTGTTCGACAAGGCTCAGCTCAAGGCGTTACGCAAGCAGCAGGCCAAGGCCGAGAAGAAAACCCGCAAGGTCAAGGCGGACGAAAAAGCCAGGGTCTTCGTGCTCGATTTCGATGGCGACATCAAGGCATCTGCAACCGAAAGCCTGCGCAACGAAATCACCGCACTGCTCACCCTCGCCACCCCTCAAGACGAGGTGGTACTGCGTCTGGAAAGCGGGGGCGGGCTGGTGCACAGCTATGGCCTGGCTGCCTCCCAGCTGGCCCGCATTCGCCAGGCCGGCATCCCCTTGACGGTATGCATCGACAAGGTGGCTGCAAGCGGCGGCTACATGATGGCCTGCATCGGCGAGAAGATCATCAGCGCACCCTTTGCGGTGCTCGGCTCCATCGGCGTCGTGGCACAGTTGCCCAACATCAATCGCCTGTTGAAGAAGCACGACATCGATGTCGAGATGCTGACTGCCGGTGAGTACAAGCGCACCCTTACCGTGCTGGGTGAAAACACCGAAAAGGGCAGGGAAAAGTTCCAGGAAGACCTGGATGTCACGCATCAACTGTTCAAGGACTTCGTCGCCCGCTACCGCCCCCAGCTGCACATCGATGAAGTGGCCACCGGTGAAGTGTGGCTGGGCATTGCAGCCCTGAACCGCAAGCTGGTGGACACGTTGCAGACCAGCGATGAATACCTCAGCGAACGCGCGCGCAGTGCCAACCTGTTCCACCTGCACTTCGCAGAGCGCAAGAGCCTGCAGGAGCGCATTGGCATGGCGGCCAGCGGCACCGTGGAGAATACGCTGGTAGGGTTGTGGAGCAAACTTGGCCGTCTGCGCTAACACCTTGAACCTGCTGAAATTTTTTTTCGTTCAGGGGGTTGCACGGTTACGTGAATGTAGACATAATGGCGCCCATCGAAACGCAGCACGCTTTAAAGGCGCAGTGTTTCGGGGAGATAGCGAGGTGTAAGCCGCTAGATCCTGACTTTGAGGCCGAGTAGCAAAGTGGTTATGCTCCGGATTGCAAATCCGTCTACGCCGGTTCGATTCCGACCTCGGCCTCCACCATTCGAAAGCCCCGCAGCCCTTTGGGTTGCGGGGCTTTTTTAATGCCCGCGATTTTCTCCAGTGCTCAGCAGCCAAAGGGAGCTGGTCAATGCTGGCGCGGTTTGGATCAACTGCGCACTGGATCTTGGGCTTTTTCGCTTCAAGCGGTAGGATTTTCCCGAGGCGCACCCTTTGTTTCGAGTCATGAAAAGAAAAATCTCAAGGGCGCTGCGAAAGTGGGTTGTTTACCTTGTGCTTGCAGGGCTGGCAGGCAACTCGAGCCGAGTGTTCGACCACCTGTCCGCCTTGAAGCCTTGGCGCGTCGCCAAGGGCTTCGCGGCTTACCTTATGACGACCTTGTGATACTACGCTGGCGCAGTGCGTTTACCTTCCGAGCCAAGACACTGGCCAGCGGCGCTCACACCTGGTCGTTGGTCAACGGCTGGTGATGTAGCTAAGGTTCAATACTCAACCCGCTCAAGGAAAATGCGCATGTGGTGGATCGGCCCCGAAAAATCCAGGTTCAAGATTCAGCGCCGCGTATCGGCCGTGGTTCTGGTATTGGCCGTCTTGTTTCTTGCCACTCAAATCGAAGCGTACATTCATGGCGAGGCCTTGCTGACAGACGTGCTGGGCGGGCTGTTCCTGACCGCGCTGGGTGGCGGCATGTTTTACATGGCGGACAAGTGGTAGCTCCCGCTCATGCGGGTGCATGAGGCGCGGACGCAGGTCCGCTCAAGACGTCTGCTCGCACACCCAGTCCACGAAGTTGCGGATCTTCGGTGAATCGTGGCTCTGGGTCGCATAGGCCACGTAGTGAGCATCCGGGCTGGGTGCATAGTAGTGCAGGGGAATCAGCAAGGCGCCGCGCTGCAGTTCTTCTGTCACCATGAACCTGGGTACCAAGGCCACACCCAACCCTGCGATCGCTGCGCGAATGCACAGGTCGAAGGTGTCGAACTGCGGGCCTCTGTAGCTGTTTCTGGATGTCATCGCCTGAGCACCCAGCCAGTCATGCCACGCCTCGGGTCGCGAAACGCACTGCAAGAGCGTATGGCTGTGAATGTCATCGATAGCCTTCAGCGGCCGGTGCAGCAGCAGGGCAGGAGCGCACACGGGCACGACGTCTTCGCGAAACAGCTCGACGCACTGGGCGCCGGGCCAGGTGCCACGCCCATAGAAGAATGCAACGTCCGCCTTGGCCTGTAACAGGTCGAACGGCTCCAGTTCATTGCGCACGCTTAGCCGCACGTGCGGATACGCTGCGCTGAATGCCGGCAGCCGAGGAATCAGCCAGCGCGAGCCGAATGTCGGTTGGGTCGCGATTCTCAAGGTTTCTGCCTGGCCATCGAACGTTAGGATGAAGCGCGTCGAGATGTCCGTTTGGCTCAGGATCTTGCCAACTTCGCTCAGGTACAGCTCGCCCACGGCGGTCAGTTGCAAGCCGCCACGCAACCGATTGAACAGCCGACGCTGCAACATTTGCTCAAGTTGAGCGACCTGCTTACTGACGGCGCTTTGCGTCAGGCTCAGTTCACGGGCAGCGAGGGTGAAGCTGGCATGACGGGCAGTGGACTCAAAGCACTGCAGCGACATCATGGACGGAAGCAATTTCTTGTGCATGGCTTGCAGGCATCACCTAAGACTATGGCCAGGCAGGCCGGACGAGCCGCCTGGGCCTGGGCGGCTGGGCGGTCGGCCAATCTATGCGCTGGTTGCCTGGATTTCAAGCGCGCGCAAGCAGGACGCGATGGATTGCGCCTGGGCCTGGGCGTACAGGGTCGTCTCGTCGATCACGCGAGCGCCCAACGCTGCCTCCAACTGCTGCTGGTTGCCTTGCGTCATGGCGTCGGCCTTGGTGTTGTCGCCGAGGTTGGACTGAAAGATCCCGGCAGCGCTCACAGGCAGGAAGTCCTCATACACCAGTGGCTCGAAACCGACCGCGCCTTGTTCGATCAGCGTTTCGAGATCCGTCCCACGCGCTTTAGCCGCATCCCTCACGAAATAATTGAAGTAAGCGAGCTTGTGCGTGCGCAGCGAGGCGTAGTCGTCAGGAAACGCGCTGAATGCCGTTTTGAGTAGGTGCGCATACTGCTCGGCATTGTCCGCCGATGGTGCTGCGCCCAGCGCTTGCCTGGCCTGGCTCAACAGCCGGTCATACAGTGCTTTGCCCGCAGGTGTCAGCGCCGCGCCGCGCTGCTCGATTTCTCCGAAACGAGCCGTGTGATGCCCCGGTGCCCCATCACCACCAGCAAAGGTCACCGCTTCCTGCAGGGCCTTGAAGCTTGTCTGGCGCAACAGGATTGGGCACTGGCGCGGCGGTGGCCCTTCGATGACTGCCTTGGGGGTCATGCCGCGCGAACGCATCTGGGCCTGAGCGCGGTCGATGTCGAGAGTGCGGGGCGTGAGGTGGTTGATGTGCGGCCCACGAAACGCCACCACGTCAGCGATCAGGCGATGCTGGTCATGCAGGGCGCGGTATTGCTGGGCACTGACCGTCGCGCTCTGGTGCCAGCGAAAGGTTTCCAGCGCCTCCTGGACGAACGCTTGAGCGTCCGTATCGGTAAGTCCGCCGTCACATTCGTGGCGGTCGATGAGCGCCATTACGCCAGGGGTGAAAATGGTCCGCTCGCTCAGCAACTGGCAGGCCTGTTCACGCAGTTGTGGGTCTTCGATCAATTCGAGCCGCAACAGCGAGGTGAACACCCTGAACGGATTGGCGCGCAGCGACGCTGCCTCGATAGGTCGGAATGCGGTGGCATGTACTGGCACGGCGGCGATGCTCAGGTCGTAGTAGCCAACTGGCGACATGCCCATGACTGCAAACAGTCGGCGCAAGCCTTGCAGCTCCTCGGCCGTTCCAACACGGATCGCGCCATGGCGTTCCACGCTCAGGCGCTGCTCGTCACCGCTGCTACGCAGTCGTTCTGCCAATGCAGGCTGAGCGGCCAGGGTCTGGGCATTGACTTCGGCGACCAAGTCCAACAAATCGCCATAGAGCGGTACCTCCTGCTTGTACATCGCTGACAGGGCGGTACTGAAAAGCGCACGGATTGCATCGGGGTGCATGAAACGGACCGGGTCCATGGTGAGCCTCCTGGAAAATTCGAGGCCTGCATTGATCACGGTGACGCGCCGCCCTGGCAAACGAATTAACCGAATCGCTGCCTGACTTTTTCGCATGCGTGGCGTCTGGTACGTGCACCGGCAGTGCCACGGCATGCTGAGTCGGCAGTCACAGCGGCTTGTACCTTGCAAATCAGGCCATTCCTACCGGGAATGCAGGCCCGATATTTTTTCGTTTGCGTGAACATAGCTTTTACCGCAGGTTGTGACGGCCTTTGACGGTGGGCTGTGCCCGCCGCCTGCGCTGTTACTGCAGCGCCGTGTAGTGCCGGAACAGGCACGTCGTAACCCGCCATAATAAGGATAAAACATGCACAACCCTAACCCCGCCGGGGTCATCGCCGCGTCCACCGAGCGGACCTGGATCACAGCCTTCGTGTTTTGCTTCCTGACGATGGTCATCGATGGCGCCGATGTCATGATCCTGGCCTATAGCCTGGCCACGCTCAAAACGGAATTCGGCCTGACTGGCCTGCAGGCAGGCATGCTCGGCAGCTGCACCCTGGCCGGCATGGCTGTTGGGGGCATTTACGGTGGCTGGGCAACCGACCGCCTTGGGCGGGTGCGCACCGTGGTGCTCAGTGTGCTGCTGTTCAGCCTCGGTACGGGGCTATTGGGCTTTACCGAGAACTATGTACAGTTTGCGATCATCCGCTTTGTCTCGGCCCTAGGCCTTGGTTCGGTGTACGTTGCATGTAATACACTCATGGCCGAGTACGTACCTACCCGGTTCCGAAATACCGTCCTTGGCAGCCTGCAAGCGGGCTGGTCGGTCGGGTATATCGTTGCAACGCTGCTCGCTGCCTGGATACTGCCAAGCTACGGCTGGCGCACGTTGTTCTTCGTGGGCGTCACACCGGTGATTCTTGCCCTGCTGATGCACAAGATGGTGCCGGAACCTTCGACCTGGACCCGCTTGCAGAGTGCCGATCGTGCAGAGCGCAAGGCGCGTGAGCGTGTGGAGGGCGGCAAGTACAAACAGATCTTCGCCAACCCCAATGCCGCGAAGATGTTCGTTCTCTGGTCGCTGACTGCAGGCTTCTTGCAGTTTGGTAACTATGGCGTCAACAACTGGATGCCCAGCTACCTGGAGACCGAGTTGGGCATGGCGTTCAAGCAGATGACCACGTTCCTGGTCGGCACCTACACCGCTTCGATCCTTGGCAAGGTCATCGCCGGCATGGCGGCGGACAAGTTCGGGCGGCGCAAAGTGTTTGCCGCGGGTTGCCTGGGGACGGCGCTGTTCCTGCCGATCATCGTGCTGTTCAACCAGCCGGAAAACATTCTGTGGCTGTTGATCGTCTTCGGCTTCCTCTATGGCGTGCCTTACAGCGTCAACGCCACGTACATGACGGAAAGCTTCGAGGCCAAGTTCCGTGGCTCTGCGGTTGGCGGTGCCTACAATATCGGGCGTATCGGTGCTGCGGTGTCACCGGCTGCCATTGGCTTCTTCGCCAGCCAGGGCTCGATCGGTGTCGGTTTCCTGATCGTTGGCGCTGCTTATTTCCTTTGCGGCATGATCCCGCTGCTGTGCATCCGTGAGAAACAATTCGATCCGGCTCGTGAATGATCGGTGGTGGCCGATAAGGCGGGGGCGCGTGCTCGGTAAACCTTGGCTCACCTTTCCAAGAAATGACCCAGTGCAGTCACCGCTTCTGCTAAAGGCGTGCTCGTACGCGAAGGACTGAGCGCCCTGAGTCTGCTTGAAAACGCCGCCTGTAAAGGCGGTGTTCCTGCTCGGCAAGCTTGACGACCCTGCGGCTAGATCATCGGATTGGCAATCACCTCGGCCAGCCGCTCAGTACTTGCCCTTGGGGCTTTTCTCGAACTTCCATTCCGTCATTTTCTTCGCCGCCAGGAAACTTTCGCAGTTCGCGATGAACACATTGCGGTTTGCATCCTTTGACAAGCTGGCAAGGTTTTTTCCGTACAGTTGCGGGCCACAATTGTCTGCCGTTGGCTCGGGCACTTTCTCTTCGGTGCAGCCTGCCAGCGGGGTGATCAACCCAACAAGCGGGAGGAGGAGGGCGCGTTTTCTGTCCATGACGGAATCCTTCGTCGGTCTATTTCAAGGTGCGTCCAAGTTGTCTGCTAGCCAGCCAGCGGGTGCGCAGACTATCACGCCAGCTGAGTGTTTTGGCTGGCACATCCACGCATAACGCCCTTTTCAGAATTCGAGATCACCTTGCCTGCTCTGTTCGGCAATCGGCATTATCAGTTGCGCACCCTGGTTGCGAACATTGCCAACGGCCTTGTCGACCGGATACCAGCGGAAGTCAGTGGCCGGACGGCAGCCTGTCGCCACGATCGCCTCGGCTCGCTGCGTTGAAGTGGCGGGGTCCAGCCACTCCCTGGCAAGGTGCGGCGCCAACACCAGGGGCTTTCGGTCATGAATATCGATCAAGCCTTGATCAGCGGCGGCCGTGATGATCACGAAACCATCGTGCGCGTCTGGTTCAAGGTTCTGGTGAACTTCGGCAAGCGCGGCAAAGTAGAGCGGTGCACCGTCGGCGCTGGTGATGTAGTAGGGTTGTTTGCGCTTGGGATCTTGCGCATCTGGCAGCCATTCGAACCAGCCATTGGCAGGGGCGAGCGCTCTTGCATGTGGCCACAGACCCTTGAAAAACTTGCCAGTGGCTACGGTTTCGGCCCGGGCATTGATAGGGTCGAGTCGCTTGCCTTTGGCCCAGCGAGGCGACCATCCCCACTTCACTTTGTCTACGTGCAGACCTGCCTCAGCCTGGCGTATAACTTCGACGCGGGTAGAAGGCGCCACGTTATAGCGATCAACCGGTTCATGGTCGTAGCCGTTGATCACCACCAAGTCCAGCGCCAGCTGTCGCAAGTAGTGATCCATCGACTCGTAGATCGAGTAGCGTCCGCACATGTATTCACCTCTCGTCCGTCAGAAATTCACACGTTCAGGATTGACCCGTCCGCCGATGCCAGATTAACTGTATATGCATACAGTTTGCATTGGACTTTCTCTCATGACCATCACCTTCCTGGGCGCGCCACGTGGCAGCTCTGAACCACTTCCGATTTATTCGTATTACGTTCCGGCCGGTTTTCCGTCGCCTGCCGCGGATCATCTTGAGGGCTACATATCCCTCGATGAGTTATTCGACATCCGCGCACCGCATGTGTATCTGGTGAAAGTGGAGGGTGACAGCATGCAAGGCGCTGGCATCTATTCGGGCGATATCGTGGTGGTGGACCGGGGGCGCGAAGCCGAGCACGGGGATATCGTGATTGCGGCCATCAACAGTGAGCCCGTTTGCAAGCGCCTGCACCGACGTGACGGTGTGGTGATCTTGAAGTCCGAGAACCGAGCCTACCCCCCGCGCTATGTCATGGAGGGTGATGATCTGCTCATTTGGGGCGTGGTGCGCTATAGCGTCCGCGATCATGCGCAGTGAGCCAATATTTGCGCTGATCGACTGCAACGCGTTCTACGCCAGCTGTGAGCGCGTATTTCGGCCTGATCTGGCGAAGACGCCGATCGTGGTGCTGAGCAACAACGACGGTTGTGTCATTGCCCGGTCCTATGACGCCAAGCCATTCGTGAAAATGGGCGAGCCTTATTTTCAGGCGCGGGAAAAACTCCGTCGGCACGGTGTGGTGGCATTCAGTAGCAATTACGCGCTGTATGGCGACATGAGCGAGCGGGTGATGACGCTGATCGAAGCGATGGTGCCTGCCACCGAGGTCTACAGCATCGACGAATGTTTCGCTGAGCTCACGGGCATGACCCAGGACTTGACGTTGTTCGGGCACCGGCTGCGCTTGCGCATTGCCCAGTGCACCGGCATCCCTGTCGGTGTAGGTATCGCACGTACCAAGACCTTGGCCAAGCTGGCCAACCACACTGCCAAGCGACTGCAGAGCCACACTGGCGGCGTTGTGGACATCACCGACCCGGTAAAACGGGATTGGGTGCTACGCAATACTGCGGTCAAGGAGGTGTGGGGTATTGGGCGCAAGATGACGGCGCACCTGGAGGCCATGGGCATTCGAACGGCGATGGACTTGGCCCGCGCCGATGCCTGGACGTTACGGCAACGCTTCAACGTGGTGGTGGAAAAGACGGCCAGGGAACTGGCAGGCACGCCTTGCCTGGAGCTGGACGATGTCGAACCGCCCAAGCAGGAAATCTGCAGCAGCCGAATGTTCGGCACGCGCCTGAGCGAGTTGGCGCCGATCAAGCAGGCAGTGGCCACGTACGTCGGCCGTGCCGCCGAAAAGCTCAGGGCCCAGGGATCGGTGTGCAAGCGCATGCGGGTGAGCATCCGCACGGGCATGTTCAACCCGAACGAAGTGCACCATGCTCAAGGCGCATGGGTGGAGCTTCCCTATCCGACCTGCGACACGTTGCTGATGACCCAGCTGGCTACCGATGCCGTAGAGCGGATCTTCCGGCCGGGGCTTCGTTACAGCAAGGCGGAGGTGTTGCTGATGGACCTGCGTCAACCGGGTGATTTTTCGGGGGACTTGTTCGCCTCAAGGCAATCGGCGGCCTGTGATCGTCTCATGGAAGTACTGGACAGCATCAATGAGCGTTGGGGCAGGGGGACGGTCCGTGCAGCCAGCGTGCCAGCCGCGCCGGAATGGGGCATGAAACGGGAGATGATGAGCCAGTCCTACACCACCCGAATCGATCAACTATGGACCATCAGGGGTTGAGTGCGAAGCGGCTTGACGCTGACGAGCGGGCGCGACGGAGGCTTGGCGGTTGCAGGATTGTCAGACAATGGCGATTGTGCCCGCAGTTTTGTCTGTTCATCCCTGTAAAAAACGATCAACGCCGTGTCGCAATAATCGCTTTCTTTCAGATTTGGCTGATATATTTCGCCCCTTGCCGCAGTGTGGCTCAATATTCAGCAGGTTTTAATGAAACACGTTAGCGCGTCTGGCCATGAGGCCTCTCACCCGCCGGTGCAGGCCATTCTGAGTGCTCCTGGGGTGTGGGTAGAGCCGCCGAATATCCGCAGGGGCGGTGAGAGCGGTGTATTGAAGGTCGAGCTCGACGGCTTCACGTTCTACAAGAAGCAGCAGGTCGGCCATATCTACCGTAGCCTTGTGCACCCGTTCGGCTATCCGACAGTGGCCCGTGAGGCCAAGGCGCTGCGTGCCGCTGCCGCGCTGGGCGTCGCTACGCCATTGCTGCTGCACAGCGACGTCCACAAGCAGGACGGTGAGTGGCGTGCGGTGATGGTCACGGCAGCGCTGGACGGTTATGTATCGCTTGAAGACTTTTACCTCCAAGGCCTGGACAAGACCATCGAGCCCAAGCTACACCACGACATTCTTGAAGCGTATGGGCGTGCACTGGCCACGCTGAACCTTGGCCGCTGGCAGCATGGTTGCCTGTACTTGAAGCATGTGTTCGTCGCCTTCGACGAGTCGGGCATCAAGATCGCGTTGCTGGATTTCGAGAAAGCCAGGCAGCGGCTGACCGCAATGAAAGCCAGCCGCCACGACCTACGACAGGTCAAGCGCAGGTCTGACTGGGCAACGGCCGAGTGGGAGGCGTTTTGCAAGGGTTATCGGCAGGTGTTCGGCAGGGATGTGGAGCGATTCCTCTGACGGCATGTGAAGTGTCGGGGCTGCGAAGCGTTGATTGCAGCGGCAATAGGCGGCTTCGCTTACAAACGTTCTTCACCAGGTAGAGGGCTTGCTTGCAGCGCTCAAAAAGGGCTGTAAAAAAGCTTTAAAACCCCGTCTCAGGTCAATTTTCTGGCCTGACGCCTCCCGTAGTCTGTCTGTCTTTCAATCACGGAAGGCAGACGACATTTCATGGAACGAACCCTCGATATACAGCCACTCCCGGCTGAACAAATCCCCCTGTCCATCAACGGCACGGCCGTGACTGCCGCCCCGGGCGAAACTGTTCTAAGTGTGCTCAACGCCGTGGGCGTGCGTCAGCTCGCCCTCAACGACCATGGCCAGGTCAGCGGCGCTTTCTGCGGCATGGGCGTATGCCATTGCTGCCTGGTCGCTATCGATGGACGCCCCAAGCGGCGCGCCTGTCAGACGCTGGTGCGGGCCGGCATGCGCGTCGAAACCCAAGTCAATCCGATTGTCGGGGAGGCGCGGGTATGAGCGGGCATCCAGTCATTGTCGGAGGGGGTTCGGCGGGGATGGCTGCCGCCATCGAGTTGGTGGACGCGGGCGTGCGCTGCATGCTGATCGACGAGGCATCGCGCCCCGGCGGGGTGGTCTATCGTGGCCCGCTGCGCGCAGGTGTCGACCTGGGCTACCTGGGCGCTCGCTACAGCAAGGCTCTGGGTAAACTGCACACCGACTTCGCCGCCCGTGCGCAGTCTATCGACCTGCGGCTCAATAGCCGTGTCGTGGGCGGTGATGACCATAGCCTGGTAGTACTCGACGAGCAGGAACAGTTGCAGTCGCTGGCCTTCGAGCAACTGATCCTGGCAGCCGGTTGCCATGAGCGCAATGTGCCGTTCCCGGGCTGGACCCTGCCGGGCGTCATGCTGCTCGGCGGGTTGCAGTTGCAGATCAAAAGTAACGTGGTCAAGCCATTGGGTACGACCCTGATCGCTGGCACAGGCCCGTTACTGCCGTTGGTTGCCTGTCAGTTGCACGCCGCCGGTGCCAAGGTGGCGGGGGTGTACGAGGCCTGTGCGTTCAACCGTATCGCACGCCAGAGCCTGGCGCTGATGAACAAGCCCCAGTTGTTCCTCGACGGCCTGAGCATGCTGGCCTACCTGAAGCTGCACGGCATTCCCATGCACTATGGCTGGGGCGTGGTCGAGGCGCGGGGCGAAGGTGAGTTGACCGAAGTCAGCGTGGCGCCCTACGACGATGCCTGGAAAGCGGACATGACCCATGGGCGTCGCGAGTCGGTGCAGACGCTGGCGGTAGGCTACGGCTTCATCCCGCGTACGCAGCTTAGCCAGCAATTAGGGCTTGCCCATGGTTACAGCACCGATGGCTACCTGCGCGCCGAGTGCAACGTATGGCAGCAAAGCAGCCTGGAGCATATTCACCTGGCAGGCGACATGGCCGGCATACGCGGAGGGGAGGCAGCAATGCTGACCGGACGCATCGCGGCTGTGTCAATTCTGCAGCAGCGTGGCGTGCTGAACGCTGCGCAGGCCATTGAACGGCGCGAGCGTTACCTGGGCCAGTTGGCAAGCATCAAGCGTTTTCGCTCTGGCGTCGAGCGCTATACCGCGCGGGGGCCAGCACAGGTCGAGCTGCCACAGGCTGACACGGTGATTTGCCGCTGTGAGCAGGTGACGCGCGAGGCCATCGACCTGGCATTGGAGCAGGGGGTTCAGGATATGGCCGGGCTGAAGATGCGCACGCGGGTGAGCATGGGGGACTGCCAGGGACGCATGTGCGTGGGCTATTGCAGCGATCGCCTGCGCGCCGCGACGGGGCGTGCTGACGTAGGCTGGTTGCGGCCGCGATTCCCGGTAGACCCGGTACCGTTTTCGGCATTCAAGCACGCAGGCACGGAGGCCTGACATGAACAAGACCTATGACATCGTGATTGCCGGTGCCGGTGTGATCGGCGCGTCCTGCGCGTACCAGCTGTCCAAGCGCGGCAACCTGCGCATTGCCCTGATCGACGACAAGCGGCCCGGCAATGCCACGCGTGCTTCGGCAGGTGGGCTGTGGGCCATCGGCGAATCGGTGGGCCTGGGCTGCGGGGTGATTTTCTTTCGCATGCTGTCTTCCCAGGCCAAGCGCCAAGCTCACGGTGCGGCGGTGGCCGTGGACTCGAGCACCCCGCACATCCTGCCGCAATGTTTCTTCGATCTGGCGTTGCAGTCCAATGCGCTTTATCCGCAATTGCACCAGGAGCTGATCGAGCGCCACGGGATGGACTTCAAGTTCGAGCGCACTGGACTCAAGTACGTGATCCAGGACGATGAGGATCAGCTTTACGCCGAGCACATCGTCAAGCACATCCCTCATCTGCAGTCACAGATCCGCTGGCTGGACCGCCAGGCACTTCGCAAGGCGGAGCCATCGGTCACCGAAAACGCGCACGGTGCGCTGGAGTTTCTCTGCGACCACCAGCTCAGCCCATTTCGCCTGGGGGACGCCTACATGGAAGGTGCACGGCAAAATGGCGTCGATTTGTATCTCAACACGCGTGTCACCGGCGTGTTGCATCAGGGCGGACGCATCAAAGGGGTTCGTACCGAACAGGCCGGTGACTTCCATTGCGACACCCTGATCAATGCGGCCGGCGCCTGGGCTGCCGAACTGAGCGAGTGGGCCACGGGCACGTCCATCCCCGTCAAACCTGTCAAGGGGCAGATCGTATTGACCGAGCGCCTACCCAAGCTGCTTGATGGGTGCATCACCACCAGTGACTGCTACATGGCGCAAAAGGACAATGGGGAGATTCTCATCGGGAGCACCACCGAGGAGAAAGGCTTCGATGTCACCACGACCTTCCCGGAGATCAGCAGCCTGGTCCAGGGCGCCATACGCTGCGTCCCGGCACTCGAACAGGTCAACCTCAAGCGTACCTGGGCCGGCCTGCGGCCAGGCTCGCCCGATGAGCTACCCATCCTCGGGCCCGTGGATGAGATGCCGGGTTATTTCAACGCCTGCGGGCATTTCCGCACCGGGGTGCTGACCTCGGCAATCACGGGGGTAATGCTGGACAAGGTGGTCCACGAGGAGGCTTTGCCATTGGACATCACCCCGTTTCTGGCGCAGCGGTTCAGCAAGGTGGCGCTGCCGGCGTGAGAGGGCCTGGCGGGCCGTGTGAAAGCGGCTCGCCAGGCTGTGCGTCAGGCAATGCGTGAAGATGTGCTGATCGATTTGGCCATGGCAAAGGGTGCGGCAGACGCCAAGGCGCAAACCCTTGATTCGGGTGGTCGCCGCTAGCCACTGAACGGTCAATTCAGTGGCGCCAGTGTGTTCAGTTTTGCCGCGGAGGACGACTGTCGAATGCAAACTGACGTGCACTCATGGCCCTTTTGCACCCGACAATTCCTGCCGCACGATTGCAGCGCCTGCTGTCAGTGCGCGCAATTTGCCTTGGGCAACCGAGCGGGGCAGGGGCGCCATGCCGCAATTGGTGCATGGGTAGAGCTTGTCGGCGTCCACGAATGCCAGCGCCTTGCGCAGCGTATCGGCAACGGCCTCGGGTGTTTCGATAGCGTGCGTGGCCACATCGATTGCGCCGACCATGACTTTCTTGCCGCGGATCAACTCGATAAGGTCCATGGGTACGCGTGAGTTCTGGCATTCCAACGACACGATGTCGATACTCGATTGCTGAAGTTTGGGAAACGCCTTTTCATACTGGCGCCATTCGGCACCCAGGGTTTTCTTCCAGTCAGTGTTGGCCTTGATCCCGTAGCCGTAGCAGATATGCACTGCTGTCTCGCATTTGAGGCCTTCCAACGCCCGCTCGAGCGTGGCGATGCCCCAGTCGTTCACTTCATCGAAGAACACGTTGAAGGCGGGTTCGTCGAACTGGATGATGTCGACACCTGCAGCTTCCAGCTCTCTGGCTTCCTGGTTGAGCAGCACGGCAAACTCCCATGCGAGCTTTTCGCGGCTCTTGTAGTGGCTGTCGTAAAGCGTGTCGATCATGGTCATGGGCCCTGGGAGCGCCCACTTGATAGGCTGTCGAGTCTGCGCGCGCAAGAACCTGGCATCGTCGACGAACACGGGCTTGCGCCTGGCCACGGTACCTACCACTGTCGGAACGCTGGCGTCGTAGCGATCACGGATGCGCACAGTCTGCCGGTTCTCGAAGTCCACGCCGCTCAGGTGCTCGATGAACGTGGTCACGAAATGTTGACGCGTCTGTTCGCCGTCACTGACGATGTCTATCCCGGCGCTCGACTGTTCGTGCAGCGCCAGGCACAGTGCGTCCTGCTTGCCTTCGAGCAAGGCATCGCCGTGCAGTTTCCAAGGTGACCAGAGGGTTTCGGGCTGAGCCAGCCAGGTCGGCTTGGGCAAGCTGCCAGCGGTAGAGGTGGGGAGCAATGTGTTCATGAAATTCGACCTTGTGCGAGGAGGCGATCAACCTGCGAAGTGTGCAGACCATTGTTCGAGCAGCGTGTGGTAAGGCTTGATGAAGTGGGCCTCAGCGAACGTTCCTTGTTCAACGGCCAAACGGCTGCGCTCTACACGGTCGTAAACAATGCGCGTCAAAGAGTAGTCTTCGTGTTGCAGGCTAGGCTGATACGTGGCGCCGGCCGTTGCATTGGCGTTATAAATTTCGGGACGATAGATTTTCTGAAAGGTTTCCATCGTGCTCAAGCTGCTGATCAGTTCCAATGAGGTGTAGTCATTGAGCAAGTCGCCCGAACAGTACAAGGCCAGCGGCGCCCGGCTGCCTGCAGGCATGAAATAACGAACACGCAAGCCCATTTGCTTGAAATAAGCATCGGTCAATGAATAGTCATCCTGCCGGTACTCTTGGCCCAACACGGGGTGGTCATGCCCCGTGCGCTGATAGGTTCTGCTACTTGACACGCTCAGGCAAATGACCGGTGGCTTGATAAAGTGTTGCTGGTAAACCGATGAGCCCACAAACCCTTTGAAAAGTTTACCGTGCAGCACGCCAAAATCGGCAGGGGCACTGAAGTCCGGGCGGTGGACGTTATAGGCGGGCAGCACGATGCTGAAATCGTAATCGCGCACATAGGACGAAAAGTTGTTGCCGGCTATGCCCGGCAAACGCTGGCCGGTGTGATGATCAATGACGGCAGTGGACAGTATTTCGATCAAGGGCAGCGGCGTATGCGTGACCTCGGTTGTAAAGTGAATGTACACCGATACGATATCCAGCTCTACGGTGTAGCGGTCACCGGCAGGGTTGTCCCAGTGGGCCAGCGCGTTGAAGCGATTATTGATCATGCCCAGTGTGTGGCGAAGGTTCTGTTCGCGAAGTGAACCCCTTGCCAAGTTGGCAAAGTTGGTGGTCAGCCGCGTGTTTTCGCACGGGCAATAATGTTCGTCAAATCGCGTGCGTTTGAGCGAGTAGGTAATGGCTTGATGCGTCATGAGTATTGAGGTCCACTCGTTGAGTCTGTCCCTGTAAAGTGGGGGTCATCTTAGAGTGAGCGCACAGGTATCCCTACTGAATTGATTTCAGCACAGGATCAAGAGGACTCATGAAGCCAGGCGCACGCGTCAGCCTTCAGGAAGGCTGACGCCACAGACAAAGTCATTCGAGCCCAGGCGATGAGCGCCATATTCCACCACATACCCACTCCCTCGACGTTGGGCTTCGATGTGGGCCGTACGCTGGTCAGCGTAGACGTCGACAAAATGCCACGGATGACGATCTCTCAACACGCCCCAGCCCAGTACCCACCCTGGCTTGTGTGGATCAGCAGGCAGGTTCCTCTTAAGACTACGGATACTCATTCGAGACTCCCGTGGCGACCGGTTAACGCGTTGGCTCAACAGGTGTAAAGGATGGTGTATGACGCATCGCACCTGGGTACGATCACGACGGGTTTTTCGAACAACTGGTTGCCGTGAATGGTCGTCGTGAAGTGCGCCTTCTCCAGACGTGCCCAGAGGCCCAGATCATGTATTTCAATGCGCGTAGCAACACGAGCTTGATGGCTGAGTTCGTGTTGGATGCGCGTTACAACATCACTCGCTTCTTCTTCTGTCATGACGATTACTCCGGTTGAGCAGAAACGTCCACGTCCCATAGAACCTGGACCTTGAACGGGGACTCCTGTGTAAGTAGAGCGCAATACTTCGCTGTTGGTGACCTTCTCCGACGAACGTAGCAGCGCCTTGATAACTGTTCGAGGCGCGTGGAGATCATGGCTGATGTGGAGGCGGGGACAGATAAACACAGCAGGGACTGCTAGTCTCAAGGTACCTGTTGATCGCTTTGGCTGAACCTCGCGCGGCAGTGGGGGTCATCAAGTAAGAGACCCACGATTTATTGCGTTTTGCGTTGCCAGTTTCTGAAAGGTTGGCTCGCTATGATCAGGCTCATCAGGTGAACACCTTCCGCAAAGGAGTCAGGCAATGGACTATTCCAGTATGGTCGAATCTTTGAACAAGATGCTCAAGGCGGCATCGGACGAGCGTGAGCGTGCGCAGGCGTGTGCAAAGGCCAAAGACGCCTGTGAGGAACCGCGTGCAGAAGCGGAGGAAGCCGAGGTCATGGCGCAGTTGCCAGGATCTCAGGTCTGGGTCTATGAAGGGCGCAGCAGAAAAGCGACGACGTCGGCCTATGCGGTGCGAGGTCATGGCCGTTGAGCACGGCGCTCAGCGGTCTGCAGCCACCCTTGCAGTGGCTTGCGACCCCGATGAACAGGGCCGCTGCCCGCTGCACACAGCTTGAGTGGAGGGCCTCGTTCAGCCCTCGAACTGGATCACCATCCGGCCCTTGATGCGCCCATCGAGCATCTCTTCGAAGATCTGATTGATGTCTTCGATGGGGCGCAGGCTGACCTTTGGCACCACCTTGCCTTCGGCAGCAAATTGAAAGGCCTCTTGCAGGTCCTGGCGCGTGCCCACCAGCGAACCGATGACCTCAATGCCATCGAGCACCAAGCGCGGGATATTCAGGTTCATCGCTTCTGACGGTAGCCCCACGGCCACCAGCCGCCCACCGGCACGCAGAGCATCGACGGCCGAATCGAAGGCGCCCTTGGCCACGGCGGTAACCACAGCGGCATGGGCGCCACCGGTCTGGGCCTGGATGACCTTGGCAGCATCCTGGCTGGAGGGGTTGATGGTAAGATCGGCTCCCATTTCAGTCGCGAAGCGCAGTTGCTCTTCGTTGACATCAATCGCAATGACCTTGGCGTTGAAGACGTTCTTGGCGTACTGCAGTGCCAGGTTGCCCAGCCCGCCGAGGCCGTAGATTGCGATCCACTGGCCGGGACGAATGTTGGACGTCTTGACTGCCTTGTACGTGGTCACGCCTGCGCAGGTGATACTGCTGGCCGCAGCGGACGATAGCCCTTCCGGTACCTTTACCGAGTAGTCGGCCTTGACGATACAGGCCTCCGCCATGCCACCGTCTACGGTGTAACCGGCGTTCTTGACCTGCCGGCACAGCGTTTCATTGCCGCTGGTGCAATACTCGCAGTGGCCGCAGCCCTCATAGAACCAGGCCACGCTGGCGCGGTCGCCCGGTTTGAGGGACGTTACGCCAGGACCGACGTCCTGCACCACGCCAATGCCTTCATGGCCCAGCACAATACCCGTCTTGTCGCCGAAGTCACCGTTCTTGACGTGCAAATCAGTGTGGCAAACGCCGCAACACTGCATTTTCAGCAGGGCCTCGCCGTATTCGAGAGGGCGAACATGTTTTTCGACCACCTCAACGCGACCGCCTGGGGCTACGACAGCAGCTTTCATACGAACCTCCGTGTCTATTCGGTTGACTTGAAGCTAGCCCATGCAGAATAGCGCCCGCTTGCAAGTGGAAAACTGCCGCAGGTCATAGGAAGGCGGTGGCGTTGAGGACGGCGACAAAAAGAAAAGCCCGCGGCAAGAATGCGGCGGGCTGCAAGAACATACGGAGCACGGTCAGAGTGCCAAGGCGAATGTGATCATTTCGTGAAGAGAAGGTGATGGGTACGTCGTACGTGAAGAAAATGTGCGACTGGGCAGTGGCAGGCCCTGCTGACCGACAAAAAAATGCCCGCCAGGAACGAGCGGGCCAACAACGTCTTGAAGGGAGAGCTCCTACGTTGAACGCAGGGCGTTAACCTGGGATTAAGTCACTGCGGCGTTGACCGCAGAAGCCGTTGAGCCTATACAGGCGTGCCACTTGAATCGAGGCTCATTATGCGCGACGACGACCTGCACGAACCTGAGCATGATCATTTGCTGGATCATGAATTTCACGATGAACAAGACGCGCTCGAGCCGGATGCCCATGGGGCGCAAGACGAGATCGAGATGCCATCGCTTGACGCGCTGGAAGAAGAAGAGCGCGATCATCCTGCGTGGTTCGACGACTGCGAGGATGAGTGATGGCGGGCCAGCAAAAGACAGGCAACAAAAAAGGCGCCTTGGGCGCCTTCTTCAGGATGTGGTGCGAGTGGCGGGACTCGAACCCGCAAGGCTCACGCCGACAGATTTTAAGTCTGCTGTGTATACCAATTCCACCACACTCGCACGCTTGAAAGGGCCACGGGGGCCGGCTCACTTCAGACAGAAGGGCTGTGCAATCAAGGCGGCTTTATAACCCACCGTTATAGCAGAGTCAACCTTGGCTGCCATATTCCGCACATCGCATCCCATCACACCTGGCCGATTGACAGTGTCATGAGCTTGGCCCAATGTTAGCCAAGTCACTGGATGTGATGGTCGGGCCGACGACTGCGCAATGAAGGTGAACAGCGTGCGTCAAGGTCTGAGCTCTAGCCGTTTGGATGATGTTCACCTGCCGTGCCGATGGAGCTCGCATGGTTTCAACTGATTGCCAGGTCAATTCAGATATGCCTGCTCATCGTTACGAGCAATTGGTCCAGTCGGTGGTGGACTACGCCATCTACATGCTCGATACCACCGGCCATATCGCCTCGTGGAATGCGGGCGCCCAGAGGATCAAGGGCTATAGCGCCGATGAAGTGGTGGGGCGTCATTTTTCCCTGTTCTTCACGCCTGAAGACTGCGCCGAAGGCAAGCCTGAGCAGTTGTTGCGTCAAGCGCTCGAACAGGGGGTGTCGCGGCATGAAGGGTGGCGCCAGCGCAAAGACGGCACGCGCTTCTGGGCATTGGTGGCCCTCGATGTGGTTCGCGATGACCAAGGCCAGGTCGTCGGGCTTGCCAAGGTTACGCGGGACATTACCGACCGCCGTGAGTCAGCGATGCAACTGGACGCCGTCAGAGCGCAGCTGTTCGAGGCTCAGAAGCTCGAGGCGCTGGGTCAGTTGACCGGTGGCCTGGCACATGATTTCAACAACCTGCTGACCATTATCCTCAGCTCTGCACGCTTGGCCCTTGCCGCCCCGGACCCAGAGCGCGTTCAGCGCATGCTGCACAACATTCTGGAAGCTGGCCAGCGCGGCACCGACCTGACCCGTCAGCTGCTCAGCTTTGCGCGTCATCGCAAGCTCGAGGTGACCTGTATAGAGCCGGCCAAACTGATCGACGCCACCCATGGATTGCTTGTTCACGCACTGCCCAGTTCGGTCACACTGGATGCGCGAGTGCAGCCCGATCTTCCCATCATCGAAGTGGATGCTGGTCAGTTGCAAATGGTGTTGCTCAACCTGCTGTTCAATGCCCGGGATGCCATCGCCGAGGAAGGCCGCATCGTGCTGACCGTCGAAGCGGTGTCGCTGACAGGTGAGGTCGATGGCCTGCACGGCCACTTCGTGTGCTTCGAGGTGCAAGACAGCGGCGAGGGCATGGCGGCGGAGGTACAGCCACGTATTTTCGAACCCTTTTTCACCACTAAACCCTTCGGTCAGGGCACCGGCCTGGGCCTGAGCCAGGTGTACGGATTTGCCAGGCAAAGCGGCGGTGCCATCAGCGTGCAAAGCGAGCTGGGGGTCGGCACGTGCATGCGGCTGTATTTGCCCGTTCATTCAAGCCAGCCAGTTACCGAGCCGTGAGGGGCACAGCATGACTCAGACACTCAAGCGATTGTTGACAGGTATCGACGGGCTCGATGCCCTGCTCAAAGGTGGGTTGGTGGCGGGTGCGTCGTACATCGTGCAGGGCCCACCTGGCGCAGGCAAGACCATTCTGGCCAACCAACTGGCCTGCGAGCATGTGCGCAAGGGGGGCCGGGCGCTGGTGGCAACGTTGCTCAGCGAGTCCCATGAGCGGCTATTTCAATACTTGGGCACGCTGGACTTCTTCGACCCCTCGATGGTCGGCGATCAGATCCAGTTCGTCAGCGCCTTCGACACCCTGGAGCAGGATGGCCTTGATGCCGTGGTCAGGTTGCTGAGGCAGGAGATCAGTCGACACAAGGCCAGCCTGCTCATCGTCGATGGCGTACTCAATGCCCGCCTACGTGCCGAAACATCGCTCGATACCAAAAAATTCGTCTCAGCGCTGCAAGGTCATGCGGCCTTTGCTGGCTGCACCGTACTGTTGTTGACCAGTGCGCGGCTCGAAGAAGGCAGCCCTGAACACACGATGGTCGACGGCGTGATCGAACTGGGTGAGCAGATGATGGGTAGCCGCGCCGTTCGCACGATTCAGTTGCGCAAGACACGTGGCAGCGGAGCCTTGTCCGGGCGTCACGAGTGCCTGATCGACGATACCGGTGTGAGGGTGTTTCCGCGTCTGGAGTCATTGTTCGCCAAGCCCAGTGCGCCCGCTAGTGCAGTTGCATCACGGATCAGCAGTGGTGTGTCGACGCTCGACGACATGCTCGATGGCGGACTGTCCTGCGCCTCTGTAACGCTTCTGATCGGCCCGTCGGGCATTGGCAAGACCTCGCTTGGCATGGCGTTTCTGGCGGCCAGCACACCCCAGGCGCCCGGCTTGCATTTCGGTTTCTACGAATCACCCGATCGCCTGCGCATCAAGGCGGCTTCGCTGGGGTACGACTTTGCAGCCATGGAACAGACCCAGAGCTTGACACTGTGCTGGGAGCCTTGTACGCAGGTGCTGCTGGATCAGCTGGGTGCGCGCTTGATCGAACAGGTGCAGGCAACCGGGGCCAAGCGAGTCCTTATCGACAGCCTGGGCGCGTGGAGCCGCCTGTCCACGGAGCCTGACCGTCTGAATGCCTTTTTTCGCGCGTTGACCGGAGAGCTGCGCAATCGAGAGGTGAGTGTGATGCTGACCTGGGAAATGCGCGATATCTTTGGTGCGGAGATCACTGCGCCGGCGCCCGATTTATCAAGCATCGTCGACAACCTGGTGTTGATGCGATTCGTTGAGCACGACGGCACCTTGCGCCGAATGCTCTCCATCCTGAAAGTACGCGACAGTGCTCACGACGCGTCTTTGCATGAGCTTGTAATCGCATCGTCTGGGATCTCACTGCGTAGAGCGTTCGAAGGCACCAGCGGGGCCCTTTCTGGCACAGCCGTGCCGCAAGGGAGCCTTTAGGTTTCTCTTACATGAAGACTGTGCTGATCGTCGACGACGAATACCTGATAGCCGAGATCTTGGGTTTTGCCCTGGAAGACGAAGGGTATGCGATCGAAAAGGCGAGTAACGGCCAGAAAGCGCTGGAGGTACTCAAACGCGTACAGGTGCAGTTGGTCATCACCGACTACATGATGCCCGTGCTCAATGGTCAGGAGCTGGTACGTGCCATGCGGGCAGATCCTGCCTTGCGAACGCTGCCGGTCATCCTCATGAGCGGCGCCCAGGCCAGCGAGGGATGCCCGACATTATTCGCGGCAGTGTTCGACAAGCCATTCGACATGGGCGAGATGATTGCGACCGTGCGTGGCCTACTGAAGGGCTAAGGCTGTGGGCGCATCCCTGCAGCCCGCTTGAATGATCGGTGTCAATCGTCCTGCTTCTCAGGGGCCGGATTGCCGGCCTGGATGCGTTTGAAGATCTCCTCGCGGTGCACTTGAACGTCCTTGGGTGCGTCGATGCCTATTCTCACCTGCATCCCTTTGACGCCCAGAATGGTGACTTTGATGTCATCGTTGATGACGATGCTCTCGCCAACCTTACGGGTGAGTATCAGCATGTACTTCTCCTTGGTGATAAAAAAGTCCGCAGGCCATGTGCGCTAGCGGTGGGAGCCTATCCCTTTTCCTTCCATTAAAGACGCTTTAGAAGCCTAGTAATTCCCAAAATGTCAAAATCTATGGCACGAAGAAGGGATGCGAACAGCCAGCTACCGTATAAAGGATTTGTAGGACAAGGTGCTCTGTTGGGAAGGATAGTGGGGGCCTCGTTCAATAGGAAATACCTTTGCATCATGGGGTGGATAGACAAGCTCAATGTGCGGCCTGCTGTTCCAATGCCTTGAGAAAGACCAGCAAAGCGACCTCTTCCGGGTCCAGCCCCTTGCGCACTCGGCTCTTGGGCAAGGCGGCCAGCCGCCCGAGTGTGTAATGCTCCAGCACCGCTGGGTGGATATAGCAGCGTCGGCACACGGCGGGGGTGTTGCCCAGGCGCGAGGCGACTTGTTTGACAATGGCAGCGACCTGGCGCTTGGCCTCGGTTTCAGGCTCCCAGGCCAAGGGTCTGAGCAGGTCCAACGCAAGACTGCTGCCGGCCCAGGTACGGTAGTCCTTGGCCGTGAAGTCGGCGCCAGTCAACTGTTGCAAAAACTGATTGATGTCGCTCGAACCAATGCTGTGACGCTGGCCATCGGCATCCAGATACTGGAACAGCGCTTGGCCGGGCAGTTCCATGCAACGCTTCAGCAAGGCCGCCAAGCGTCGGTCACGCAGCGTCACATCGTGCTCGACGCCACGCTTGCCACGGAACTGAAAGCGGATGGTACTGCCCTTGACCTCTACATGTCGATTGCGCAGGGTCGTCAGCCCATAGGACTTGTTGTCGCGCATGTAGCGCTGGTTGCCAATGCGGATGAGGGTATGGTCCAGCAGGCTGACTACCAGGGCCATGACCTTTTCACGGTCAAGGCCCGGTCGTGACAAGTGGGTTTCCAATTGTGAGCGCAGCTTTGGCAATGCCTGGGCGAAGGCGAGCATTCGGCCGTATTTGTGCTGGTCACGGGTTTCACGCCATTGGGCATGATAGCGGTACTGCTTGCGGCCACGGGCATCGCGGCCAGTGGCCTGCAAGTGCCCTTGCGGGTCGACGCATATCCAGACATCGGTATAGGCCGGTGGGATCACCAGTGCGGCGATACGTGCCAGTGTTTCAGGGTCGCGGACCCGTTCACCATTGGCGTCCAGGTAGATGAAGCGGTCGCGCCAGCGGCGACGAGTCAAGCCGGGCTGGCTGTCGTCGACGTAATGCAGCGTTTCGGGAAGCGGGCAGTCGAGCATGGGCGGCAGGCCTCGATCAAGTCACTGATCAATGGACAACGGCCGCTTGGCCGTTGCTCCATTTCAGCGCGTCAGCTCAGCAATGCAACCGATTTGATCTGTGCATACAGGCGCTGGCCTGGGTGTACCCCAAGCTGGTCCGCCGAGAAACGCGTAATACGGGCGAGCAGGGTGCTGCCGTCGGCATCCAGGCTGACCAATAAATGGGCTGGGTTGTCGGCAGCGTGGGTGGCGCGTACCTGAACCTGCACTCGGTTGAGGATGCTTGAGGTGCCGTCGGCGGTGAGCGCCAGGCTGACATCGCGAGCGTGGACCTTGACCCTCAAGGCGCTGCCCAGGGCCCGGATGGGGTGTGCGAAACGTAGTACGAGCCCGTTGTTGCCAGGCAAGCGCAGTTCAAGCAGGTCGTAGTGCGGGTCATGGCCTGTCACCTGGCCTTCGAGCACCACGCCGGCATCCTCGCCCTGAGCCAACGATAAGTCCAGACGCGCCAAGGTAGGGGCAACCGGGCCGCTCGCTACCACACGTCCATGCTCCAGCAGCACGACGTGGTCAGCCAGCCGCGCCACTTCGTCCTGTGCGTGGCTGACATAAACCACAGGCACGTCCAGTTCCTCGTGCAGGCGCTCGAGGTAAGGCAGGATTTCACGCTTGCGGGGCCCGTCCAAGGCAGCCAGGGGCTCATCCATCAGCAGCAGCCGGGGGCTGCTGAGCAGCGCGCGGGCAATCCCGACGCGTTGCGCCTCGCCACCCGATAGCGTCGAGGGCCGGCGCGCCAGCAGGTGGCCGATGCCCAGCAGCTCGCTGGCGTGTTCCAGGTCCACCTTGCGCTGGGTCCACGGCACACGGCGCCAGCCGAACTCCAGGTTGCCACGCACGGTCAGGTGCGCGAACAGGCTGGGCTCCTGGAAGACGTAGCCCACCGGGCGCTGATGGGGCGGTAGAAAGACGCCACGAGCGGTGTCCTCCCAGACCTCGCCATTGATTTCCACATACGCTTGGCCAGGGCGCTCCAGCCCGGCCAGACAGCGCAGGCAACTGGTTTTGCCCGAGCCAGAGTGTCCAAACAAGGCGCTGATACCGCGCCCTGGCAGTTGCAGGTCGACGTCCAGGGTGAAAGCGTCGCGTGCCAGTTTCAGGCGTGCCACGATCGAGTGCGTCATGTCAGTTCCAGCCCGCATTGCCGCGTCGGCCTGCGTACAGCAACAGCAGCACCAAGAAAGAGAACGCCAGCATGGCGCCTGCGAGCCAGTGCGCCTGGGTGTAGGCCATCGCCTCGACATGGTCGAAGATCTGCACGGATACCACGCGGGTCTTGTCTGGAATGTTGCCTCCGATCATCAACACGACACCAAACTCGCCTACGGTGTGGGCAAAACCCAGGATGCTGGCGGTGATGAAACCCGGACGGGCCAGTGGTAGCGCCACATGCACGAAACTGTCCCAGGGCCCGGCGCGCAGCGTGGCCGCCACTTCCATGGGGCGCTTGCCAATGGCGGCAAAAGCGTTTTGCAACGGCTGGACCACAAAGGGCATCGAGTAGATGACCGAGCCGATTACAAGGCCCGAGAAGCTGAACACCACATTGCCCAGGCCCAGTGCCGCAATCCCTTGGCCAAGCCAGCCATGCGGGCCTAGTGCAATCAGCAGGTAAAACCCGATCACCGTCGGCGGCAGCACCAAGGGCAGGGCAACGATGGCGCCTATCGGCCCGCGAAACCATGACCGCGTGCGTGCCAGCCACCAGGCAACAGGTGTGCCTACGATTAAAAGAATCAGGGTGGTCAGGCTGGCCAGCTTCAGGGTGAGCCAGATGGCGCCAAGATCACTGGCATCGAGCGGCATCAGATTTCATAGCCATAGGCTTTGATCACCGCAGCTGCCTTGGGGCCCTTGAGGTAGTCCACCAAGGCCTTGGCAGCCGGGTTGTCTTTGCCTTTTTCCAGAATCACCGCGTCTTGGCGAATGGGGGCGTGCAAGGAAGCCGGGACGATCCAGGCCGAACCGCTCTGCACCTTGCCATCTTTGAAGATCTGCGACAGCGCCACGAAGCCCAGTTCTGCGTTACCGGTAGAGACGAACTGGAAGGCTTGGGTGATATTTTGACCTTCTACCCATTTGTCGCGCGTCGCCTCGGTCAGCTTGAGCTTTTCTAGCACTTGCGTGGCCGCCAGGCCGTAAGGGGCGGTCTTCGGGTTGGCGAGCGCGAGGTGCTGGTATGCATTGCGCTGCAAGACTGCGCCCTTGTCATCCACATACCCAGGCTGGGCCGACCACAGGGCCAGCGTGCCGATGGCGTAGGTAAAGCGTGAGCCTGGCACGATGGCGTGCTCTTTCTCGAGCTTGGCCGGGGTGCTGTCGTCTGCGGCCAGGAACACTTCGAAAGGGGCACCGTTGTTGATCTGGGCATAGAACTGTCCGGTAGCGCCGTAGGCTGCAATCAGCTTATGGCCGGTGTCCTTCTCGAAGTCCTTGGCGATGGCCTGGATGGGTGCGGTGAAGTTGGCAGCGACAGCCACCTGGACCTCGTCGGCCCAGGCAGTGTTCAGGGTAATCAGGCTGGCGAGGGCGGCTAGGTAAGGCAGGCGAGAACGCATTGGGAAAGCTCCTGGTTTTCGTTATATGCCTGACTATATAGCGCTTCGCCAGTTGCTTGCAGCTGTTTTTATTGGATCGAGGCTCAAGCAAGGCACGGCGCGCTTGATCGGTCCGGTTAGCGGTTCAGACGAGCCAATGCCTTGTCTGCAATGTCACGGGTCAGGTCTGCAGCGGACAAGTGCCGGCCGAGGCGTAGTGCCTGGCCTGCCCAAAGGTTGCTGAAATCACTGCTGCCTTGGGCTTCAGTGATTGCCCGCAGTGGCATCAATGCGCCACCTGCGAGCGGAAACCGGGGTGCCTGCGCGCTCATGGGGCCCAGCTCGCGCATCAGGCGATTATGGATACCGCGGGCCGGGCGACCGGTGAACAGGTTGGTCAGGGCCGTGTCGCTGGCGGACGCGCTGTCCAGCGCCTGCCGATGAAACGGCGACACGGTGGCTTCGGGGCAGAACAGGTAGGCGGTGCCGATCTGCACCGCAGAGGCACCCAATGCCAGTGCGGCCAGCACACCACGGTGATCGCCAATGCCACCGGCCGCAATCACCGGGACATCGACGGCATCGACCACCTGCGGCACCAGCGCAAGCGTACCGATTTGGGTGGTGATGTCTTCACTGAGGAACATGCCGCGATGCCCGCCAGCCTCATAACCCATGGCGATGATCGCATCACAGCCGCGATCCTGCAGCCAGCGTGCCTCTTCGACGGTTGTGGCACTGGACAGTACTCGGGCCCCACTGGCTTTGACCCTGCGCAGCAGGTCAGCCTGAGGCAGGCCGAAGTGAAAACTCACCACTTCAGGGCGCAGGTTCTCGACCAGCTGGCAGCTGTGTTCGTCGAAAGGCGCGCGGTTGGACACCGGTGCAGGTGCTTCGAAATCAGCCCCCAGCGTTCGATAGTAGGGCTCGAGCACCTGCTTCCAAGCGGTGAGGGCGTCAGCATCGGATGCCGGTACCTGATGGCAGAAGAAGTTCAGGTTCAGGGCGCGGCCAGGGCTGGCGGCTCGAAAGACAGCGATTTGCTCGCGTACCTGCTGGTGCGTGAGCATGGCGCAAGGCAATGCGCCCAGACCACCGGCCTGGCTTACCGCAATAGCCATCGCCGTACCTGATGCCCCGGCCATCGGCGCTTGAAGGATGGGCAGTTCGATACCCAGCAAATCGAGAACACGGCGATCGGGCCACTGGCTCATGCGACGCTCCTTCAGGCGCAATGGATGGAGACTGGGCGATTAGAGTGCCTTGCTGACCTGGATGTCGCTGACCTTGTCCACGTCTTCACCATGGATCTTGCGCAGGGCTTGTAGCGCTTGTTCCCGAGAGTCGTCTGACATGAGGGCGAAATCCCAGCGGCGCTGGCCTTCGAGCTTGTACTTGATGACGTACTTGATGGTTTGGGTCATGGCTGGCCTTACCTGAGCTGCGACGAGGAACGACGGATGATCTTGATCTTGTGCGTAAGGCTGGGCTTGCGCGTGACCGAGATCGGACGGGTCGTCACGGTATCGATGGTGATGTTCCAGAAACCGGTGCTTGGCACGGTGATCTTGGCGGGGAACTTGTCGAAGTGGCCGCCGTGATAGGTGTGACGACCGCCATTCTTGAAGCTGCGGAAGTTGGCGTCGTTCATCAGACGGATGTTGCAGCGCTGGGAGCACTCGATGACGACGATGTCGTCCTCGTTGAGGTGCTCGCGCTGGTGTACGAATTTCATGTGTGGCTCCGCAAAGTCTGGTTTTGCAAACGCGCACGATAACACGATGCGCGGTGAGCGCGCCGGGCTGCTGACCGGGCGCAGATAAATCTGCCAGTACAGGGAGCAAAAGAGCCAGATCACGGTCGAACGGTGTTCCTGATGACAGAGGTGCAGCAGATGAAGTGGATGTTGGCGGCGTGGATGCTGACCCTGGCCGGGTGCGCCAGTGTGTCTGACCTAGAACAATCCCATGAGACGATGGATGTGATGTCAGGCAAGACGCCACGTGAATATGCCGACTGCGTGAAGGCCCGGCTGGCCGACTCGCGTGGCCCGTTGACGGAAGAAAAACGCGGTGATGGATTGCGTTTGATCGTGCCGCAGAAGTTTTCGCCAGGCGAGGGCCCAGGCGCGCTTCTGGATATCAGCCAGCGTGGCAACAATGGCAGCAGCATCAAGTTGCATGAACGTCTGAGCAACTTCCCATTGCGCCCGGGTGATGTGCGTAACGCCGCGACGGCTTGTATTTCCGGGGATTGACCCAGCGCAAGTGACCGACCTCCTTTTGCTTATATGTTTTGGGCCTAAGCATATAACAATAGAAAAGGAGGTTCGTGATGAGACCATTCAGCGTCATGGTGATCGGTGGCCTGATGTCCCTGGCCTGGGCATCGGCCCACGCTGCAGATGGCCAGAAAGTCTTTACCCAAGGGGGCGCCGACCCTGCAGCCCTCGCCTGCATTGGATGCCACGGTGCCGATGGCAACGGTATCGGCGCAGCAGGCTTCCCACGGCTCGCCGGCCTGCCGGCCCCTTACTTGAGCAAGCAACTGCGTGACTGGCGCAATGGTACTCGACAGCAGGCGGTCATGGCGCCCTTGGCAAAGGCATTGTCCGAGGACGAGATCACAGCGGTGAGTGCCTACCTGGCCAGCTTGCCGGCGCCGGCAACCGGTGACCTGCGTCGTCAGCAAATCGCCAATGATCCAACGCTGCGGCTTGCGCTTTATGGCGACTGGAACCGGCACGTCCCTGGATGTATCCAGTGCCATGGCCCAGGCGGTGGCGGCGTAGGCGAGCATTTCCCGCCGTTGTCTGGCCAGCCCGCCGCTTATCTGGCGGCTCAACTGAACGCTTGGCGTGATGGAACGCGCAGCAACGACCCCAACCAGTTGATGGTCGGCGTGGCCAAGGCCATGACCCCCGACGAGATCACGGCCGTTTCCGCGTTTTTCGCTCTTCCTGCCAACCTGGAGGCCAAGCCATGAAGCCTTTGCTTACAGCCCTGCTGCTGGCAGCAGGTAGCGTTCACGCCAGCCCCGTGACCATGGAAGACCAGTCCCAGCTCAAAGTGCCGAATGCACAGGCGCAACCGCGCTTCGTGCCGCCGGCAGAGGGCGAGTTGCCGGACAATGCGTTTGGGAAGAGGGTGCGCGAGGGGCACGCCCTGTTCGTCGATACCCGACGTCTGATGCCTGAAGCGGTTGGCAACGGCATGAACTGCTCTAATTGCCACCTTGATCAAGGGCGCATGGCGCACTCGGCCCCTCTGTGGGGCGCTTACCCGATGTACCCGGCCTACCGAAAGAAAAACGACAAGGTCAACACGTATGCCGAGCGAATCCAGGGATGTTTTCAGTTCAGCATGAACGGCAAGCCGCCGGCGGCTGACAGCCCGGAGATGACCGCGCTGTCGGTTTATTCCTACTGGCTCTCTACCAAAGCGCCGACCGGTGTGCCGTTGGCCGGGCGAGGCTATCCGGAAGTGGCGCCGCCAGCGGGGGGCTATGACTTCAAGCGTGGGCAGCAGGTGTACCTCGAGCAGTGCGCGATCTGCCACGGCAAGAAGGGCGAAGGCCAGAAGGTGGCGGGCGAGTATGTGATGCCGCCGCTATGGGGCAGGGACGCCTACAACTGGGGGGCGGGCATGCACCGGATCAATACGGCGGCGTCATTCATCAAGTACAACATGCCGCTGGGTCGACCGGGCTCGCTCAGCGACCAGCAGGCCTGGGACGTGGCGGCCTGGATAAACCGGCACGAGCGGCCCCAGGACCCGAGGTTGGTAGAGGGCTCCATCGAGAAAACCCGCCTGAAGTTCCATGCCAATGATGGGGTCAATCTCTACGGCCAGAAGGTCGAAGGCGTGTTGATCGGGCAGGGCACCGGTCGCTGATGGCCAGGCAAGGGCCTGGAAGGATGACGTACCGGTCAGGAATATTGGGCGGCCCTTTGAACTATCCGTGAGCGGTTGCCTCTATGTTCCCAACGATCGGCCACAGGCGGGGCATTGTAAGGTGACCGCCGCCTGATTAGACTGCGCCGTAACCCCCAGGCCTAGCCTTTGTTAAGGACGTTTATGATCAAGAAATGCTTGTTCCCGGCAGCCGGCTATGGCACTCGCTTCCTGCCAGCCACCAAAGCCATGCCGAAGGAAATGCTGCCAGTGGTCAACAAGCCGTTGATCCAGTACGGCGTTGAGGAAGCATTGGATGCAGGGTTGAGCGAGATCTCCATCGTTACCGGCCGCGGTAAGCGCGCACTGGAAGATCACTTCGACATCAGCTACGAGCTGGAAAACCAGATCAAGGGCACCGACAAGGAGAAGTACCTGGTAGGCATTCGTCGCCTGCTGGACGAGTGCTCGTTCTCCTACACCCGTCAGACCGAAATGAAAGGCTTGGGTCACGCGATCCTCACTGGCCGTCCCCTGATCGGCGACGAGCCGTTCGCAGTGGTGCTGGCCGATGACCTGTGCGTCAACCCGGAAGGCGATGGCGTGCTGACCCAGATGGTGAAGCTGTACAACCAGTTCCGTTGCTCGATCGTCGCCATTCAGGAAGTCGATCCGCAGGAAACCAACAAATACGGTGTCATTGCCGGCGACATGATTCGTGACGACATTTTCCGTGTCACCAACATGGTTGAGAAGCCCAAACCCGAGGATGCGCCGTCCAACCTGGCCATCATCGGCCGTTACATCCTGACGCCCGACATCTTCGATATCATCGAGAACATCGAGCCCGGCAAAGGCGGTGAGATCCAGATTACCGACGCCTTGATGAAGCAAGCCCAGAGCGGCTGCGTGATCGCGTACAAATTCAAAGGGAAGCGTTTCGACTGCGGTGGCGCCGAGGGCTACATCGACGCGACCAACTTCTGCTTCGAGAACTACTACAAGGCTGGCAAGGCTTACTGAGCCCCTGCTGCAAGCCAGGCGCATTTTTTCTTGCTGCCTGATGCTTGAAGCTTGAAACTGCCGGTACCAAGCTGCAAGTGACAAGCCACGCTGCCCGTTCGTGCAGCCTGCCGCTTGAAGCTTGCAGCTTTTTTTTGGAGAACGAAAAGTGGCCTACGATTTTGATCTGTTCGTGATTGGCGCCGGCTCCGGTGGCGTGCGCGCTGCACGTTTCGCTGCCGGTTTTGGCGCCAAGGTAGCGGTTGCCGAGAGCCGCTATTTGGGCGGCACCTGCGTCAACGTGGGGTGTGTGCCCAAAAAGCTGCTGGTGTATGGCGCCCATGTGGCTGATGAGCTGGAGCAGGCGGCTGGATACGGCTGGACCCTGGAAGAAGGGCACTTCGACTGGGGCACCCTGATTGCCAACAAGAACCGTGAAATCGAACGGCTCAACGGTATCTACCGCAACCTGCTGGTCAACAGCGGCGTGACCCTGGTTCAAGGTCATGCGCGCATCACCGGACCTAACGAGGTCGAAGTCGAAGGCCAGCGCTACAGTGCCGAGCACATCCTGATCGCCACTGGCGGCTGGCCCCAGGTGCCGGACATCCCGGGCAAGGAATTGGCGATCACCTCCAACGAAGCGTTTTACCTCAAGGACCTGCCGCGGCGGGTGTTGGTGGTGGGCGGCGGCTACATCGCGGTGGAGTTTGCCGGGATCTTCCAAGGGCTGGGCGCCGCGACAACGTTGTTGTACCGCGGCGATCTGTTCCTGCGCGGCTTCGATGGTTCGGTGCGCACTCACCTGAAGGAGGAGCTCGAAAAGCGCGGGCTCGATTTGCAGTTCAATGCTGACATCCAGCGCATCGACAAGCTTGAGGATGGCAGCCTCAAGGCGACGCTCAAGGACGGGCGGGAACTGGTTGCCGACTGCATCTTCTACGCCACCGGCCGGCGTCCAATGCTGGACAACCTTGGCCTGGAAAACACTGGTGTCGAACTTGATGACAAGGGCTACGTGCGCGTAGACGATCAGTACCAGACCACGGCGCCTTCGATCCTGGCCATTGGAGATGTAATCGGCCGTGTGCAGTTGACCCCGGTGGCATTGGCCGAAGGCATGGCTGTGGCCAGGCGTCTGTTCAAGCCGGAGCAGTACCGCCCCGTGGATTACCAGAACATCCCCACGGCCGTGTTCAGCCAGCCGCCTATCGGCACGGTAGGGCTCACTGAAGAACAGGCCGTCGAGCAGGGCTACGAGGTCAAGGTCTTTGAAAGCCGCTTCCGCGCCATGAAGCTGACCCTCACCGACATTCAGGAAAAGACCTTGATGAAGCTGGTGGTAGATGCCAAGACCGACAAGGTACTGGGTTGCCACATGGTCGGGCCGGATGCAGGCGAGATCATCCAGGGCCTTGGCATCGCACTCAAGGCGGGCGCGACCAAGCAACAGTTCGATGAAACCATCGGCGTGCACCCCACGGCAGCGGAAGAGTTCGTGACTCTGCGCACGGTGACCCGCTGACTCAGCCCAGGCCGCATGCAACGTGCGGCCTGCTTGCGGGGCGACGATTACGTAATCGTCGCCCCATGCGCGGTCGGTTTCATAGGCTAGCCGCGCGCTTGGGCATTACCGCGGTAAGCGCTCTCTAACCTGTCCCACTCATAGCCAAAACCAATCATGAGCATCAGGTTTGCCAATGAGCCTTTATCGGTCCATGCGGTTAGGATTCTCTCCGTCAACTGATTTCAACCCATGAAGGAGCGTCTCTCATGCCTATCATCAACAGCCAGGTCAAACCGTTCAACGCCACTGCCTACCACAAGGGCGAGTTCGTCCCGGTCAGCGAAGCCGACCTGAAAGGCAAATGGTCTGTCGTGTTCTTCTATCCAGCCGACTTTACGTTCGTTTGCCCGACCGAGCTGGGTGACCTTGCTGACAACTATGCCGAGTTCCAGAAACTGGGCGTTGAGATCTACGGTGTTTCCACCGACACCCACTTTACCCACAAAGCGTGGCACGACACCTCGGACACCATCGGCAAGATTCAGTACCCACTGATCGGCGACCCGACCCATGTGATCGCCCGCAACTTCGACGTGCTGATCGAAGAAGCCGGCCTGGCGGACCGCGGTACCTTCGTGATCAACCCCGAAGGCCAGATCAAGATCGTCGAGCTGAACGACGGCGGTGTGGGTCGTGACGCCACCGAGCTGCTGCGCAAGGTCAAGGCTGCCCAGTATGTCGCCGCCCACCCAGGCGAAGTCTGCCCAGCCAAGTGGAAAGAAGGCGAGGCCACTCTGGCGCCGTCGCTGGATCTGGTCGGCAAGATCTGATTGTCGCCCGATAAGCGCCTGTGCAGCGGCAGCGCCGCACAGGCCTTGCGGGATGAGCAGCCAGTCATGTGCCAAACGCGGGCGGTAAGCAGCCGCCACAGCTGAACCACTTACCGCCCCGTCAAACGCCCGGGCGACTTCGCCTGGGCGTTTTTGTATCTGAGTTTGAAAAAGGAAATCGCCCGTATGTTGGACGCCACGCTTAAATCGCAACTGAAAACCTACCTGGAGCGGGTCACCCAGCCGATCGAGATCGTTGCCTCCCTCGACGACGGTGCGAAGTCCCGCGAATTACACGACCTGCTGGTGGAAATCGCCGGCTTGTCCAGCCTCATCACCCTGCGAGCCGATGGCGACGACGCCCGCCGCCCTTCGTTCTCGCTCAATCGCCCCAACGGCGACATCAGCCTGCGTTTTGCTGGTATTCCCATGGGCCACGAGTTCACCTCCCTGGTGCTGGCGCTGCTGCAAGTGGGCGGCCACCCCTCCAAGGCCAGCCTGGAAGTGATCGAGCAGATCCAGACGCTGGAAGGTGAGTTCAACTTCGAGACTTACTTCTCGCTGTCCTGCCAGAACTGCCCGGATGTGGTCCAGGCATTGAACCTGATGGCGGTGCTCAACCCCAGCGTGCGCCATGTAGCCATCGATGGTGCGTTGTTCCAGGCTGAAGTCGATGCCCGCCAGATCATGGCCGTGCCCAGCGTGTACCTCAATGGTGAGGTGTTCGGCCAGGGGCGCATGGGCCTTGAAGAAATTCTTGGCAAGATCGACACCAACGCCGGCGCACGTCAGGCCGAGAAGCTCAACGCCAAACAAGCATTCGATGTACTGGTAGTAGGCGGTGGCCCGGCGGGTGCCTCTGCCGCCATCTATGCCGCGCGCAAGGGTATCCGCACTGGCGTGGCCGCCGAACGGTTCGGCGGGCAGGTGCTCGACACCATGGCCATCGAGAACTTCGTTTCCGTGCATGAAACCGAAGGCCCGAAACTGGCCACCGCGCTTGAAGAACACGTCAAGCAGTATGACGTGGACATCATGAACCTGCAGCGCGGTGAAGCACTGATTCCGGCTACCGACGGTGGCCTGCATGAAGTGCGCATGGCGAGCGGGGCTTCGCTCAAGGCCAAGACGGTCATCCTGGCCACCGGTGCTCGCTGGCGCGAAATGAATGTGCCGGGCGAACAGCAATACCGTGGCCGTGGCGTGGCCTACTGCCCGCACTGTGACGGCCCGTTGTTCAAGGGCAAACGCGTGGCGGTGATTGGTGGTGGTAACTCTGGCGTGGAAGCGGCGATCGACTTGGCGGGTATCGTGGCGCAGGTGACGTTGATTGAATTCGACAGCCAGTTGCGTGCCGATGCGGTGCTGCAACGCAAGTTGCACAGCTTGCCTAACGTGACGGTCATCACCCAGGCACTGACCACCGAAGTGATCGGCAATGGCGAGAAAGTGACTGGCCTGCGCTACAAGGACCGCACCAGCGACATCGAGCATGAGCTGGCGTTGGAGGGGATTTTCGTTCAGATCGGTCTGTTGCCGAACACTGATTGGCTCAAAGGCACCGTTGAACTGTCGGCACGCGGCGAAATCATCGTCGATGCCAGAGGGCAGACCAGTATTGCCGGTGTGTTCGCTGCAGGTGACGTGACGACGGTGCCTTACAAGCAGATCGTGATCGCCGTTGGCGAAGGGGCCAAGGCGTCTCTGGCCGCCTTCGACCACCTGATCCGCACCTCCGCGCCTGCATAAGCGACATTTCAGCAGAACCGCAACCCTCGCATGAACTGGCCGTGCCCCATGGCGCAGCGCATGCGGGGGTCTTGTCATGGGCCTGGCTAAACCCACGAGCCATGAGGGTGTCTATGCTTACAAGCAGACCCCTCAGGAGCCACGCCATGACCCTGATCAGCCGCGAACCCTGGTGGCTAGTGCCGCCAAAGCCCGGGCAGACTGAACAAGACCTGCACTGGGGCTACCTTGAGATCTACAGCAACGGCCACACGGTGTTTGTCGACCAGCGCCCAAGCGATCGCGAAATGACCGAGCGCAAGAGCTGCCGCAACTTCCCCAAATCAGACCGCTGAAGACTAGCTGCCTAGTGCGTCCAGCCGCGCTTCCAGTGCAGCGATGCGCGCTTCAAGTGCCTCGATTCGATCCTGCGTAACCGTGCTGGTACCACTTCGCATTGAGCTCTCCTGCTGCTTTGCAGCCAGAATGGCTTCGATGTCTGCCGGGTCACCCAACGCATGAGTGTAACGGTCCTCACGCTGGCCAGCCTGACGCGGCAGGTGCACGGCCAAGTTCCGTGACACCAGACGTTCTAGCTGGTGGCGAACTTGGTCGGTGTCGTCGAAATCGTGCAGGCGGTTGCTACGGGTCAGCAACTCGCTCAAGGTTTGCGGGCCACGCAGGAACATCAGCCCCATCAACACCAACTGCGCAGGAACCAATTCCAGCGCCTTGTCCACCCGGTGTTCCCAGCGGTCGGCGCGGCTGCCCATCTGCAAGCGTGCCATCTGTCGTGCTTCGAGGCTGCGCAGCGCCTGACCCACTTGGCCCTGGGTAAGGTTCATCACCGGTTCGCGGCTGGTCTTCTGGTTACAGGCCAGGAGCAGGGCGTTTAGGGTAAGCGGGTAACTTTCCGGGCTGGTGGCCTGTTTCTCGATCAGCGAGCCGAGCACGCGAATCTCGACGCTGCTCAAGCGACCTTCAGTGGTGGTGTCTTGCTCGGACATGGCCCTGTCTCATTGCTGGGAAAAGGCCATTAGCGTAGGTGTATGAGGGGAGGGCCGCAAGACGGCCCGGCTAAATCAGGCGCTGCGGCGCGCTTCGGCCTGGCAGGCGGCTGCGGTGAACAGCACGTCGGTGGAGGAGTTGAGCGCGGTCTCGGCAGAATCCTGCAGCACGCCGATGATGAACCCCACCGCCACAACCTGCATGGCGATCTCACTGGGAATGCCGAACAAGCTGCAGGCCAATGGGATGAGCAGCAGGGAGCCGCCGGCCACACCGGACGCACCGCAGGCACAGACCGCCGCTACCACACTGAGCAACACTGCCGTGGGAAGGTCCAAGGGAATCCCCAAGGTGTGCACCGCCGCCAGCGTCAATACGGTGATGGTGATTGCAGCGCCAGCCATGTTGATCGTGGCCCCCAGCGGAATGGATACCGAATAAGTATCCTCATGCAGCCCAAGGCGTTCGGACAACGCCATGTTCACAGGGATGTTGGCTGCCGAACTGCGGGTGAAAAATGCAGTGATGCCGCTTTCGCGCAGACACAGCAGGGTGAGTGGGTAGGGATTTCGACGGGTTTTCCAGAATACGATCAGCGGGTTCATGACCAGGGCGACGAACAGCATGCACCCGATCAGTACCGCCAGCAGGTGCAGGTACCCCAACATGGCTTTGAGCCCTGACTGAGCCAAGGTGGAGGTGACCAGGCCGAAGATGCCCAGTGGCGCAAAGCGAATGACGATGCGCACGATCAGCGTGACGCCGTTGGACAGGTCGTCGACCACCTTGCGGGTGGTGTCACCGGCGCGGCGCAACGCGATGCCCAGGCCGATAGCCCAGGTCAGCACGCCGATGAAATTGGCATTGAGCAACGCGTTGATCGGGTTGTCGACCGCACTGAGCAACAGGTTCTTCAACACCTCACCGATGCCGCCCGGTACACTCAGGGCGGCATCCGCTGCGTTCAGTACCAAGTGTGAAGGAAATACCATGCTGGCAACCACCGCCACGACAGCCGAGGCGAATGTGCCGAGCAAGTACAGCCCCAAGATGGGGCGGATGTGGGTTTCCTGTCCGTGCCGGTGATTGGCAATCGATGCCATGACCAGAACGAAGACCAGCACTGGCGCCACCGCCTTCAAGGCACTGACGAACACCGTACCGAGAAAGCCCAGGTCACGGGCAACGGTGGGGGCGATCAGGGCAAGCGCGATACCTGCCACCAGGCCGATAACGATTTGCGTCACCAGGCCGGTGCGGTTGAGAAGGCGAAGAAGCGGTGTCATGCGCTGCGAGGTCCTGAAATTCGAAAAGGGCTGGACTTTACCATAGACCTCGCCCAGGCACTTACTGCCCGTTGTGGGGAGCGCTACCAGTTGAACAGTTCGCGTCGCGCCCCTTCGGTGATGGCAACGATGCCAGGATGCTTGACCTTGCGCTCGACCGAAATGGCGTAGAAGGACTCGTTCACGGCCTCGGTTTGCCCAATCAACTGTACGCCATACTGCCGACACACTTCTTCGGCAATCACGCTGGGCGCCACGAAGATGCCGCTGCCAGACTGCCCGAACGCCTGCATCAGGGCACTGTCGTCGAACTCGCCGACGATGCGCGGTTGAAGATGTTGATCACCAAGCCAGCGTAGAAGGCGGCTGCGCAGCACCGTTTCTTGCCCGGGTATGAGCAGCGGCGCATCGTGCAGGCATTCAGGGAACGGGCCATCGTGCTGAAGGGCCAATGTTGGGGTTGCGAAAAAGCTCAGGCCGCATTCTCCCAGTTTCTGGCTATACCCTTTGATGTCCAGGTGGGGTGGCATCGGGCTGTCTGAAATGACCAGGTCCAGTCGCTGAATGGCAAGGTCGGCCAGGAGCCGCTCCAGCTTGTCTTCACGGCAGTTGATGCGCAGCACGTTCTCAAGCTCCATGGTGGGTGCCAATAATCGATAGACAATGGACTTTGGCACCACGTCAGCCACCCCGACCCGGAACAGGATCTGCTCCTGAGGGCCGGCACGCAGCATGGCTTCGAGTTCGCCCCCCAGCTGGAACATCTGCTCGGCATACGTCAGCGCCTGGCGTCCGGTCTCAGTGAGTTCCAATTGCCGGCCAACCCGCTGGAACAGCTCGACGCCATAAGCCTGTTCCAATAGCGTGATCTGACCGCTGATGGTCTGTGGCGTCAGATTCAATTGCTCGCTCGCCCGAATGATGCTGCCGGTTCGGGCTACCACCCAAAAGTAGTGGAGCTGGCGATAGTTAAGCATTAGCGCAGATGCCGATTCGGAAAAACCGAAGTATATCGCTTGAAAATACGAATTTTACAGAAGTATTGCGCCCTCTAGAATCCACTTCATTCAGGCGGATACGAGCCTGCGCACATCATTCCGGAGGCGCCTATGCTGTATTTCAAATCAATGGGTACTGCGCTGGTCATGGGCATGACGCTGTTGGCCCTGGCCGGCTGCGATCAGGCCGAGAAGTCTGCCCAGCAAGTGCTTGACCAGGCGGCGAAGTCGGCTCAGCAGGTGATCGAGCAAACCAACCAGGCGGCCCAGCAGGCCTTGAGCGACGCGCTTGGGACCGACCGGCGAGAGCCCGAGCAAGATGACACCGCTTCCGAAACCCAGGACATTTGATCCCCAACCCGCGTGACAGGATGTGAACAATGGAATATTTGCTGGAACTTGCCGCTAGCCCGACAGCCTGGGTGGCGCTCGCCACGCTGGTGGCCATGGAAGTTGTACTGGGTATCGACAACCTGATCTTCATCTCCATCCTGACCAACAAACTGCCAGTCGCGTATCGCTCCAAGGCACGCCGCATCGGTATCAGCATGGCACTGGTGATGCGCCTGGCACTGCTCAGCACCGTTGCCTGGATCGTGCAGCTGACCGACCCTGTGTTCGAGGTGTTTGGCAACGCCTTCTCCTGGAAGGATGTGATCCTGATCGCCGGCGGCCTGTTCCTGCTGTGGAAGGCCACTAAGGAAATTCACGAGAACGTCGATCCACACGGTGCCAAGGAAGAGTCCAAGGCTTCTTCTACCGTTACCTTGGGCTTCGCCGCAGCGATTTTCCAGATTCTGCTGCTCGATATTGTGTTCTCGGTAGACAGCATTATCACCGCAGTAGGCATGACTGAGCACTTGCCTATCATGATCATCGCCGTGATCACTGCCGTGATCGTGATGATGGTGGCGGCCGATCCGCTGGCCAACTTCATCAACGACAACCCAACAGTTGTCATGTTGGCGCTCGGTTTCCTGATCATGATCGGCATGACGCTGATCGCGGAGGGCTTCGGAGCCCACGTGCCCAAGGGCTATGTGTATGCCGCCATGGCGTTCTCAACCGCTATCGAGATTCTGAATATCCTGGCGCGTCGAGCACGGCTGAAGCGTGAGGCCAAGCAAGGGTGACAGCAGGCGGGGCGCATGGCGCCCCATTCGCTGCATGTTTCAGGTGGGTTCAGTGCGCCGCTGCTGCGTGTGGAGCACGCCGTGCAGGGGCGGGTTGAGGGCGTGGCTGTGGTTGCGCAACGGGTTGAGCGTGCCGCCGTGCGATGCGCAGTACGCCCCAGAGCATGGCCGCTGCAACGCTGAGCCACATGCACACCAACATGATGATTGCCAAGGTCATATTCATTTGTGCCTCCATCTCTACGGCGAGCGCTTGATACGCCAGCGATTGCCTTCCAGACACTTGATTAGTGTAGCCCTTGCGTGGGTACGTTCCATCGAATAACGCCTGCGGTGCCGAGATGATTCGCCAACATGCCCTGTCGGACTGTACCGCCATCGTTGTGGGACCTATCATCGCGAACACAGCAGGGCGCTGCCTGCCCTGCGTTCAGCAAGCGAGTATCCATGCCCAATTTCACCTTCTCGTCGCCGACCAAGGTCGTTCGCCAGCTCATCCTGGCGTGCTGGTTGGGTGTCACCTTGGCAGGTTGTGCCGGGACACCTTCTACCGCACTCCAGAGCCTGCCCCAGCGGGTGGAGCTCAGCAGCGTTCCGTTCTACCGCGGTAACGCCAACCACAGCGCAGCCATGGCATTGGCCGCGATTCTGTCGCAGCAAGGTGCGCCCATCACGCCTGGGCTGCTCGATCAGCCGCTGAACCTGCCCACAGGTATCGACAGCCTAGATACCAGCATCCCGCGCGTTGCGCGCGACTACGGTAGGGTGGTGTACCCCTTGGACAAGCGGCTAGATGCCTTGTTGACGCAGGTGGCCGCTGGAAACCCGGTGCTGGTTCGCTACCAGGACGGTTCGGCATGGTGGAGCGAACCCAGGTATGCGGTATTGATAGGGTATGACCGTTACAAACAGCGTGTGCTGATGCGTGCAGGCATGCAGCGCCGCCTGGTGATGGCATTCGACGATTTCGCCTCTGCCTGGGCGAAAGAGGGCCGTTGGGCAATCCTGGTGCAGCCGCCGGGGGAGTTGCCGGCGAACGTTGACCGTCAGCGCTGGCAACAGGCCGCTGACGATCTGGCGCGTGCGGGCCAGGAACTGGCGGCCAGGCAGGCCCTGGACAGCCTCAAGTGAGGCTGCTCGCATTTGGCTTTCCACGGTCACTGAAGGCGTGGCCTTGCCGGGGCGCTGGGCTGATCGGCATGGGCCGCAACGCGGCCCGGCGAACATGAGTGAACCCCATCACGCCAGTGGCAGCCCTTTACCGGTTGCCACGTCTTGACTCAGAAGCCCAGACGGTCACGCAAGCTGTAGTACCAAGCGCCCAAGGCACTGAAGGGCACGCGCAGCATCTGACCGCCCGGGAAGGGGTAGTGCGGCAGCCCGGCAAAGGCATCGAACCGCTCCGCCTGGCCACGCATGGCCTCGGCCAGGACTTTGCCTGCCAGATGGGTATAGGTGACCCCGTGCCCTGAGCACCCCTGGGAATAATAGATGTTGTCACCGATACGGCCGACTTGTGGCAGACGCGACAAGGTGAGCAGGAAGTTGCCGGTCCAGGCGTAGTCGATCTTGACGTTCTTCAACTGCGGGAAGGCCTTGAGCATCTTCGGACGAATGATCGCCTCGATGTTGGCCGGATCCCGTGCACCATAAACCACGCCGCCTCCAAAGATCAGGCGCTTGTCGCTGGTCAGGCGATAGTAGTCGAGCAGGTAGTTGCAGTCTTCGACGCAGTAGTCCTGGGGAAGCAGTGTGCGCGCCAGTTCATCGCCCAAGGGTTCGGTCGTGATGACCTGTGTACCGCAAGGCATCGACTTGGCGGCAAGCTCCGGGACCAGGTTGCCCAGGTAGGCGTTGCCCGCCACGATGATGAACTTGGCGCGCACTTTACCCTGTGGGGTATGCACGACCGGGTTGGCGCCGCGCTCGATGCGCACCGCCGGAGTTTGTTCATAGATGGTGCCGCCCAACGATTCGACCGCAGCAGCTTCGCCGAGGGCCAGGTTGAGTGGATGGATATGCCCGCCGCTCATGTCGAGCATGCCGCCGATGTAGTTGTCGCAGGCCACCACTTCGCGGATGCGCTGTTGATCCATCAGCTCCAGCTGGTTGTGGCCGAAACGTTCCCACAGGCGCTTTTGCGATTCTAGGTGACCCATTTGTTTGCTGGTCAGCGCAGCGAACACGCCACCGTCCTTGAGGTCGCACTGGATGTTGTACTTGGCCACCCGCTCGCGAATGATGCGCCCGCCTTCGAAGGCCATCTGGCCTAGCAGCTGGGCTTGGCGAGCACCCACGGTGCGCTCGATGACATCGATGTCGCGGCTGTAGCTGTTGACGATCTGGCCACCGTTGCGGCCCGATGCGCCGAAGCCTACCTTGGCCGCTTCGACAATGCTTACCTTGAAGCCATTTTCCAGAAGGAACAGGGCGCTGGACAAGCCGGTGTAGCCCGCGCCGATGATGCAGACATCGGTTTGCACCTCACCCTGCAGCGCCGGACGTGGCGGCACCGGGTTGGCCGAGGCGGCGTAGTAGGACTGGGGGTAGGGGGTGTTAGCCATGCTGCAGAACCTCGTGTTTTATATTTTTAACGAATGTAGCGATGCTATCAATAATAATAAACACCCGCTAGTCGTCCGCTGAAAATCATGAACAGTGCTCGCGCCTGACGCCTCTTTATAAAGAGTTTGCAATTCAGTGGGTTAGCTTCAAAAAAACTGTTGACACGCCTTTGTAATTGCGTAGAATGCGCACCACGACAGGCACATAGCTCAGTTGGTTAGAGCACCACCTTGACATGGTGGGGGTCGTTGGTTCGAGTCCAATTGTGCCTACCAAATTGAAAAAGGGTGATCCGCAAGGGTCACCCTTTTTTGCGTTTTGCTTTGGAAGCGCTTAGATGGCTCCAATTCTCCGGCTGCTCGAAAGTTTTTGATTTATATCGAAAAAAAGCTTTACAGGTGTTCAGTGAGTCTCTACTATGCGCACCACACGACAGGCACATAGCTCAGTTGGTTAGAGCACCACCTTGACATGGTGGGGGTCGTTGGTTCGAGTCCAATTGTGCCTACCAAATCCCAAAAAGGGCGATCAGAAATGATCGCCCTTTTTGCATGCCCGGCGGAATCAGCCTGTAACCTTTGGCCGCAGTTCGATGCTCAGTCTCGCGTGGTAGAATCCGCCTCTTCGAACCTGGAGGTACACGCGTGCGCAAACTGGTGGTGGTAATGGCAGTGCTGGCCCTGGCGGGCTGTGACAACGAGGTGGAGGGCGTGCACAAGCGTGTGGCCGAACACCTGCAAAATCCCAAGACCGCCAAGTTCGGTAACGTTCGCATCGATACGCAGGGTACGATCTGCGGTCAGGTGCGCGGCAAGGACGATGCCGGCCAATTCCAGGCCTACCGCAGCTATGTGGCCATCAAACGCGACGGTCAGTACGAAATCATTGTCGACGACAATGGCGACAACCTGCGTATTCGGGAGCTGTGTGGGGGTGCTGAATTGCAGCGCCGTGCGCAAGCGCTCGAAGGTGAGCCCGCGCCAGAGGGATGGGACGTCGAAGTGGTCCAGGGCGCCAACATGGGTGCACTCAGCGACATGACCGCGCGTCTGATCGAGAAAGGTATTCCGTCTTCGGTGGAGTACCGGGACGGCAAGCCTGTGGTGCTGCTGGGACCGTTTCCTACCCGGGAGCAGGCGCAGGCCCGTCGCGATGAAGTCATGGCCAAGCTTGGCACCGACTCGGTGGTCATCCAGCACGGCGCAGCCCGCTAAGCGCTCGTGGCCGGTCGATCAGCTGCACGCCTTGAGGTCGACCGGCCCTACAAACTCATTACCGTGCCCCATCAGGCACCCGACCCGCTGGTTGCGTTGATACTCCCAAGGCTGCGGCGGATACGTCTTGTTCCATGCCTCGAACAGCTGACGGTCCTGCCTTGAGAGGCGCAAGTTGTATTGCTTGCTCATGTAGAAATAGGTGCGTGCAATCATGCCGCGGATCGAAGGCCGCGGCATGACCTTCCTGGCCTTGAAATCCACCTGGGTAAGGCATTGGCCGTATTGCCCACGTTGTTCCGGCAGCCAGCCGAAGCTGTAGTTGCTGCGGTCGCCGTTGACCTCCCCAACGCTTGGCACCAGATTGTGCAGGTCGGCTTCGGCGCGTTTGTATACCTCGTCGTGCTGCGAGCAGGCCTTACGACCGCCGCTTTGCCAACACTGGCGCTGATGGCCGATTTGCCAGGCCGGCACGATGTGCTCCCACTCGATGCGTGAAGCGCGTTGGGCATTCTTGCGTGGTGAATACCCACATGAAGCCATATCGACTTTGTTGCCGTTGTATTTGCAACCGCAGTAGAACTCGGTGGATTGTGGTGCGTAGAGTTGCCTGGCCACCTTCTTGGCTTCCTGGAACGTGCGGGGCGCATCGGCATAGGCAAGCGGAGCCATCAGCAGGCAGGCAGCTGCAATAAGCGAAACTCTCATGCGCGGTCAGTCTTCCTTGGGCACGGTCCAGAAAAGCTGTACGCCACCATCGTCGCGGTGGGCGAGGGTAACGTTGTCATTTTCGGCAATCTCGGCCAGCAACGTGTCCCAGTCCTCTGGTGTTTCCTGTTCCAGGCGAAAAATCAAAGCCGCCCGGCTGCGCTGGGCAATGGGGTTGTTGATGATTTTCTGAATGCGCATGCCCAGTTGTTGGTAGCTGGCAGGTGAGGGCGAGGAGGTAGACACAGGCATTTCCTTTTTTTGCTGTATGCACGTACAGTATTTCACTGTAAGGGATTTCGCAACAGTTTGAAGGGAAAGTTCTGTGGATCGCCCTCGCCATGTTCGCGATTCAGGCCAGGGTCTGCTGTAATAGCGGAACTTTCCGGAAATTGCTCATGTATCGATTGGTCTTACGCGTTACCTCTTCCACGCACCTCGCCCTGTTGTTTGTCGGTGGTGTCACTTCTCATAATCAAGCCTGGGCCGACCCGGCAACCGCGATCGTTATCGATCCGATGGTTGTCACGGGTGCCTACGCGCCTACCAGCAGCTTCGATCTGCCGTTCTTGGTGGACACGGTCGACCTGTCCAATGGCACCGATGGACAACTTGGCGTCAACTTGTCAGAGGTGCTGACGAAGGTCCCTGGCCTAGTGGTGCAGAATCGCCAGAACTATGCCCAGGACCTGCAGATATCATCCCGCGGGTTTGGTGCTCGCTCTGCATTTGGCGTGCGCGGTATCAAGCTGCTCAGCGATGGTATCCCAGCCAGCACCCCGGATGGACAGGGCCAGGCAGCCACGCTGAACCTGGATGTGGCCGACCGTATCGAGGTGCTGCGCGGCCCGGCCGCTACGCTGTATGGCAGCAACGCTGGCGGTGTCATCCAGATGTTCAGCCGTGACGGGGTGGGGCCGGCTCGCCTGGGTGCCGAAACCACCTTTGGCAGCGATGGCTTCAGCAAGCATCACCTGTCGGCACAGGGGGGCAACGAGATCGGGGGTTTCGTGCTGGACGCTTCGCGCATGGACACCAATGGGTATCGCGACCATAGCGCGGCCAAGCGCGACCAGACGTTCGCCAAGGTGCACATCAGGCCAGATACCGATTCACGCCTGGCGCTGACCTACAGCAGCCTGGAACAGAACAACACGCAAGACCCGCTGGGTCAGCTTTGGTCCAGCTACAAGCACGACCCACGTTCGGTCGCCGATGGCGCAAGGGACTACAACACGCGCAAGAGCATCGATCACCAGCAGGTGGGCATGAACTACGAGCGCTACGTTGGCGACGCTACCCTTCAGTTCAATCTCTACGCAGGGCGTCGGAGCGTGGTGCAGTACCTGTCGATTCCTCGGCAAATCGCCTCCAACAGCCAGCGCGGTGGTGGTGTGGTGGATTTTGACCGCGAGTTTCACGGCGGTACGCTGCGCTGGATTCAGCCGGTACCGGCCGTTCCCGGCCATTTCACGCTCACCGTGGGTGCCGACTACGACCAGAGCACGGATGACCGTCGGGGCTTCCAGAACTTCCGGGGCGACCAACTGGGGGTCAAGGGCGAGCTCAAGCGCGACGAGAAAGACATCGCGACCAGCCTGGACCCCTATGTGCAGGCGCACTGGGAAATCGGCAACTGGACCAGCGAGCTGGGCGTGCGCTACAGCACCATGAAGATGAAGGTCGATGACCACTACCTGGAAAACGGTGACGCCAGCGGTGTCAAGCGCTATCAGCAGGCCAACCCGACGCTGTCGGTGATGTACGCCTTCACGCCTGATCTGCGTGGCTATGCCAGCGTAGGAAAGGGCTTCGAAACGCCTACACAGGCTGAAATGGCCTATGCGCCAGGCTTGCAGGAAAGTTTCAACTTCGGGCTGGACCCAGCAACCAGCAAGCAATATGAACTAGGGGTGAAATATCGCCTGGGCGCGACCACGCGGCTGAATGCTGCCCTGTTCGAGATCCGCACGGATAACGAAATCGTGGTCGATAATTCCACTAACGGCCGCACCAGCTATCACAACGCCGGGCAGACCGTGCGCCGTGGTTTTGAAGCCAGCATGCAGAGCGACTTTGCCGAGCACTGGCAGACCACCTGGGTGTTCACCCATACCGACGCTCGCTACGCCGATGACTTCAAGCAAGGCGGACAAGTCATCGACAGTGGCAATCGCTTGCCGGGCGTGCCGCGAGACAATCTGTATGCAGAAGTGGTGTGGAAACCGACCGCTTCGGTCAGCATGGGGTTCGAGGGGCAGTACCGTAGCAAGGTATTCGTCGAGGACAGCAACCAGCAGAAAGCTGCGCCTGCCTATGCTGTGTTCAACTGGCGCACGCGCTTCGAGCAGCAGGTCGGCCCCTGGACTTTCCATCAACTGGTGCGTCTGGACAACGTGTTCGACCGTCAATACGTGGGTTCGGTGATTGTCGGTGACAGCAATAAACGCTACTACGAGGCAGCCCCAGGGCGTTCGTGGTACGCCGGTGCTGGCTTGGAATATCAGTTCAAGTAGTGAGGTTGAAGCGAGCACACCGTGTACCCATAGCTCAAGCGTCGCGCATCGACACTTGGGCTGAGCATGGAGGCTTGAGTTTTGACTAACGGCTTACGAATTTGATTGCGTTGTCATCAGACCCGAACAGCTTGGATTTGCATGACGAAGCAGCCGCGGTTTTAGTTTGATTCACTTCCAGATGATCAAACCGATCCTTGAATGATGGATAGCTCGCCAGGAACCGACATTCTTTAGCACTAAGATCCTTGAAAGTGATTGAATAGCGACCATGTTCTGAATGGGACGACGGTTCTGAGCGCAGCACAAGCAGGTCTGACCCTCTTGTGCCCTTTTTGAACCAGCCCATATTCTCTGCAAATGTATTATTGAGGTCTTTGTAGTTATTGGGGTCATCTTGGAAAGTGGCCTCAATGTCAATTGACAGCAAGGTTATCTGGGCTGGGTCAGCGACCGCTGACTCATAGAACTCCCATACCGCTTTTCCCTGTTTCACCGAGTTGATGGCCTGTGCTGTACTGGCCCACGCGGGGGAGACAATGGACCCAATGAGGAGGATTAGGGCTGCAGAGGCTGTTTTCGAATTCATTACGGTGGTCCTTGGCGATTGGGACGGTAGCGTAGCACGAGCGCTTGCAGGTACGCTTATTCGAACGGGTGCTTCAATACTATCGAAACATGCATTTGGCTAGGCGATCTAAAGCATTCGGCAATGAGGCTTCGTCAAGCCAGGAGGGCGTTCTACTAGGGTATTGGTTTTTCGGCTTTGCGTGAGGTTTTGCGCGTTGCGAAATGGCGCTGTCAGTACGCGCTGACAGTTTTCGAATTAACGGGTGTGCGCTGAACGTGAAGGGTGTTAACTGTGAAAGTGTACGGCGTGCTAGGAGTGCGCTTTCGGAATGAGGAATGCGCTCGGGTATCCATTGGTTTATTGCCGGCAAAATGTGATGCCTGAGCATTATATTTCAGCCATGTAGCTGTAAGCGCCAAGTTTACCTAGCTCCCAAGTACCGGTGCCACAGATGGCACCGGTTACTACAGGGTTGATCAATATTCCCAGAAAATCCGCTGCAGTTCTTTGCTGTCCTGGGTCTTGGTCATGGCGACCATGGCCAGGATGCGGGCTTTCTGTGGGTTCAGGTCGTGGGCCACTACCCAATCGTTCTTGTCGTCAGGCTGCTCGGCGTTGCGTAGCACGAAGCCACCCTGGTTGACGTGGGAAGAGCGAATGATCTGCACGCCATTCTTGCGCAACTCCTGCAGTGCGGGCACTACGCGCGAAGATACCGAACCGTTGCCGGTGCCTGCGTGGATCAGCGCCTTGGCGCCGTTCTGTGCCAACGCCTTGTAGGCCGTATCGGTCACGTTCCCGTAGCCGTAAGCAATGTCCACCTGAGGCAGGCTGCTGATCTGCTTGATGTCGAATTCCGAGTCTAGGGTGTGGCGCTTGGCTGGCAGGCGGAACCAGTAGGACTTGCCTTCCACGACCATGCCCATCGGGCCCCAGGCGCTCTTGAAGGCTTCGGTCTTGATGTTCACGGACTTGCTGACGTCACGGCCCGACTGGATTTCATCATTGAGCGTCACCAGCACGCCCTTGCCGCGCGACTGCTTGTCGCTGGCGACGGCGACGGCGTTGTACAGGTTGAGCATGCCGTCTGCCGACATGGCGGTGCCGGGGCGCATGGAGCCGACGACCACGATAGGCTTGTCGGTTTTTTCGACCAGGTTCAGGAAGTAGGCGGTTTCTTCCAGCGTATCGGTACCGTGGGTGATGACGATGCCATCCACGTCCTTGCTGTCGGCCAGCTCAGCCACCCGCTTGCCCAGCTTGAGCAGATCGTCGTTGGAGATGCTCTCGGAAGCAATCTGCATGACCTGCTCGCCACGCACGTTGGCCAGGTCTGCCAGTTCCGGTACGCCGGCGATCAATTTGTCGACGCCCAACTTGGCGGCCTGGTAAGTGGCGCTATTGGCGGCGCTGGCACCGGCACCGGCTATCGTGCCGCCGGTTGCCAGGATGACCACGTTGGCGAGCTTCTGCTGGGTTTTGGCTTCTTCGGCCGAAACCGTGGTTGGCAGGATCAGCAGCAGGGCGAGTGCGCTGGGGGCAAAGGATTTAAGTGCGGCATTCATCGTTTTTGTGCTCTCTTCCTAATGAGATGGTTTTAGTACGTCGCGCAGTCGGTAAGGCATGTTCCGTACCAGATCCCCGGGGGCCTCTGTAACAGCTCGTGACACCGCGCTCGGACAGGTTCAACCCCGCAGCGGGCGCTGTTGAGGATGATATTTTGGCCGGGGCATCGAATGACTTGCGTAATCAGGGCCGGAAGTATTTCATTCGAAAACCCGATTAATTGTAGGGAAACGTGTTCGGTTATCCGGAAATTTACGGATAATCTTGCGCTGGCTTCAGCTAAACGTATTTGACAAACGCCTACCGCGTTCGCATAGTTACCCAGCGCAAACGTTTGCTTTCCGATAAAAAAACAAGATTCGGAGTCATCGCCCATGAAACTGCCTTTCCCAGGCCGCTTGTTGGCCGCCGCTGTTCTTTCTTCTTTGACCATGGCCCTGCCACTGTCTGCTGCTCATGCCGAAGACAAACCCAAGGTGGCGCTGGTCATGAAGTCATTGGCCAATGAGTTTTTCCGCACCATGGAAGACGGCGCCAAGGCCTACCAGAAAACCCATGCAGACGAATTCGACCTGGTTGCCAACGGCATCAAGAATGAGACCGACACGGGCGAGCAGATCCGCATCGTCGAGCAGATGGTCAACGCCGGTGCCAAGGCGCTGGTGATCGCGCCGGCCGACTCCAAGGCATTGGTCTCAGCTGTGAAAAAGGCGATGGACCAGGGGGTGGTGGTGATCAACATCGACAACCGCCTTGACCCTGAACTGCTCAAGAGCAAAGGCATCAGCGTACCGTTCGTAGGCCCTGACAACCGCAAGGGCGCACGCCTGGTGGGCGAGTACCTGGCCAAGGAAAAACTCAAGGCGGGCGATCAGGTGGGCATCATCGAAGGCGTGCCGACCACGACCAATGCCCAGCAGCGTACCGCAGGCTTCAAGGATGCGATGGACGCTGCGCAAATCAAGATCGTCTCTACACAGAGCGGCAACTGGGAAATCGACAAGGGTAATGCCGTCGCTGCGTCCATGCTCAACGAATACCCTGAGCTCAAGGCATTGCTGGCGGGCAACGATAGCATGGCCTTGGGTGCAGTCTCGGCGGTACGAGCCGCTGGCAAGGCTGGCCAGGTGCAGGTTGTCGGTTACGACAACATCAATGCCATCAAGCCCATGATTGCCGATGGCCGCGTACTGGCAACGCTTGACCAGGCAGCTAGCCAGCAGGCTGTGTTCGGTATCCAGGCCGCGCTGAAAATGGTCAAGGGCGAGAAGCCCGATGTGGATGCCGATAACGTCATCCAGACCCCGGTCGAACTGATCACGAAGAAGCCTTGATGCTGCCAGGAGACACGGCGATGTCCGCATCGGTCTATGACGTGGTCCTGACTGCCCGCGGCCTCGGCAAGACGTACGCCCAGCCAGTGCTGGGCGAGGTGAGCCTGGAGCTGCGTGCTGGTGAGGTACTGGCCTTGACCGGCGAGAACGGCGCCGGCAAGAGCACCTTGTCCAAGTTGTTCAGCGGCCTGGAAACCCCCACTGTCGGGCACATGCTGTACCGTGGGCAGGCATATGCGCCGGTCAGTCGCAGCGAGGCCGAGCGCCTCGGCGTGCGCATGGTGATGCAGGAACTGAACCTGTTACCCACCCTGACCGTCGCAGAAAACCTGTTTCTGGACAACCTACCCAGCCGCTTCGGTTGGATCAGCCAGAAGCGCTTGCGCCAGATGGCTGTCGATGCCATGGCCCAGGTCGGGCTCGAGGCGATTGACCCCGATACACCGGTCGGAGAATTGGGCATCGGTCACCAGCAAATGGTCGAGATTGCCCGCAACCTGATCGGAGACTGCCACGTGCTGATCTTCGATGAGCCCACCGCCATGTTGACCGCCCGCGAGGTCGAGTTGCTGTTCACCCAGATCGAGCGCTTGCGCGCCCGGGGGGTGGCCATCGTCTATATCTCCCACCGGCTCGAAGAACTGCAGCGCGTCGCGCAACGCATCGTCGTGCTGCGCGACGGCAGGCTGGTATGCGACGAGCCGATCCAGCGCTACAGCAGCGCCGAGTTGGTCAACCTGATGGTTGGGCGTGAGCTGGGAGAACACATCGACCTGGGCCGCCGCTCCATCGGTGGTCCATTGCTCAGGGTGGACAAGCTCAGCCGGGGTGAGAAGGTGCGTGAGGTGTCCTTCGAAGTCCGTGCAGGGGAAATCTTCGGTATCTCCGGGCTGATCGGCGCGGGTCGTACCGAGCTTCTGCGGTTGATCTACGGCGCCGACCGCGCTGACAGCGGTAGCATCGCCCTTGGCCAGCCGCCGCTGCCTGTCACCATCGATTCGCCGAAGTCCGCCGTCAGCGCGGGTATTGCCCTGATCACTGAAGATCGCAAAGGCGAAGGCCTGTTGTTGAGCCAGTCGATCAGCGCCAACATCGCCCTGGGCAACCTGGGTGCGGTGTCGCGGGCCGGTGTCCTGGACCGCGGAGCCGAACGCGAACTGGCCGAGCGGCAAATACAGGCCATGCGCATTCGCAGTGCCGGCGCCGATCAGGTGGTTGGCGAGCTGTCGGGTGGTAATCAGCAGAAGGTGGTAATCGGCCGCTGGCTTGAGCGCGATTGCCAGGTCTTGCTGTTCGACGAGCCCACGCGCGGCATCGACGTCGGTGCCAAGTTCGATATCTACGGGTTGCTCGCCGAACTCGCGCGGCAGGGCAAGGCTTTGGTCGTGGTCTCCAGCGACCTGCGCGAGTTGATGCTGATCTGCGACCGCATCGCGGTCCTGTCTGCCGGTCGCTTGATCGACACCTTCGAACGTGACCACTGGACCCAGGACCAGTTGCTGGCGGCAGCCTTCGCCGGCTATCAGAAACGTGACGCACTGCTGCACCCTGCAGCCCCCAGGATGGACGCATGAAAACCACACCGCTCGAAAACCAAAGCGCTGCCCCGGCACGCCGCAGCGGCACCTACCTGGGCCTTGGTACTTACCTGGGCCTGGCCGGCGCTTTGCTGGCGATGATCGTGCTGTTCTCGATGCTGAGCAGCCATTTCTGGTCATACAGTACCTTCAGTACCCTGGCCAACCAGATACCTGATCTGATGGTATTGGCCGTGGGTATGACATTCGTGCTGATCATCGGCGGCATCGATTTGTCGGTCGGTTCGGTGCTGGCCCTGGCCGCATCGACTGTAAGCGTGGCGATCCTTGGCTGGGGCTGGAGCATCGTGCCGGCTGCACTGCTGGGCATGGCGGTAGCCGCATTGGCTGGCAGCGTTACCGGCGTCGTCACCGTGGCCTGGCGTATCCCTTCGTTCATCGTTTCGCTGGGGGTGCTGGAAATGGCTCGCGGCCTGGCCTACCAGTTCACCGATTCGCGCACGGCCTACATTGGTGATGCCTATGCCTGGTTTTCCAACCCGATAGCCTTCGGGATATCGCCCGCGTTCATCATCGCCTTGCTGGTGATCGTGATCGCTCACCTGGTACTCACCCGTACCGTATTCGGGCGCTACCTGATCGGGATCGGCACCAACGAAGAGGCTGTGCGCCTGGCCGGTATCGATCCGCGTCCCTACAAGGTGCTGGTCTTCGCCCTGATGGGGCTGCTGGCTGGCCTGGCTGCGTTGTTTCAGGTGTCGCGCCTGGAGGCAGCCGACCCCAACGCGGGCTCTGGCCTGGAGTTGCAGGTGATTGCCGCTGTCGTGATCGGCGGTACCAGCCTGATGGGTGGGCGTGGCTCAGTCATCAGCACCTTTTTTGGTGTGCTCATCATTTCGGTGCTGGCGGCAGGCCTTGCGCAGATCGGGGCCAGTGAGCCGACCAAGCGCATCATTACCGGGGCTGTGATCGTTATTGCCGTGGTGCTCGATACTTATCGCAGCCGGCGCGCAGCCCGGCGGAACTGAACCATGGCAACCATCAAAGACGTCGCGGCGCTGGCGGGGATTTCTTACACCACAGTGTCCCATGTGTTAAATAAAACGCGACCGGTGAGCGAGCCTGTCCGGCTCAAAGTCGAGGCCGCCATTCGGGAACTGGACTACGTGCCCAGCGCCGTCGCGCGGTCGTTGAAGGCGCGCAGCACGGCCACCATCGGCTTGCTCGTGCCCAACAGCGTCAACCCTTACTTCGCCGAGCTGGCCCGAGGTATTGAAGACGCCTGCGAGCGCAATGGCTACTGCGTGATCCTGTGCAATTCCGACGACGATCCCCAAAAACAGCGCAACTACCTGCGCGTGCTGCTCGAAAAGCGCATCGATGGGCTGGTGGTCGGGTCGGTAGGGCAGGATGACGACTTGTTGCAAAGCCTGGCAGGGGTGCGCACACCCATGGTCATCGTGGACCGGGAGCTCGAAGGCGTCGACGCCGACCTGGTGCGCATCGATCACGAGCTGGGCGCCTACCTGGCTACGCGCCATCTATTGGAGCTTGGCCATCGGGATATTGCCTACATCGGTGGGCCAGCAGAAACCGGGGTGACGCAGATGCGCCTGCGCGGCTTTCGTCGGGCCTTGGCCGAGGCGGGCGTTACCGTGGCCGCTGAGCGTGTGCGCCACTGCGACTTCACGAGCCCCGGCGGCCACGCTGCAGCTGCCGAGCTGTTGGCAGGGGCGCGGCCGACGGCCATCTTCGCGGGCAACGACATGATCGGCTTCGGCGTATTGCGCGCAGCGGCCGAGCGCCACATTGACGTGCCGGGTGCGCTGTCGGTCATCGGCTTCGATGACATCGAGCTGAGCCGCTACGTCTACCCACCTTTGACCACAGTGGGGCAGTCGATCCGCGAGCTTGGCGAGAGCGCTGCGGCACTGCTGCTGGCGCGTATCGCTCAGCCCTGCAACAGCGCATCGCAGCAGCGCATCGTCACCCCGCGCATCGTTCTGCGCGAGTCCACCGGGCCGCGCCCGGACCTGTTCAACGATTACCGCTAAGGAAACAACATGAGTGCCAAGGTCGTGGTAGTCGGCAGCCTCAACATGGACCTGGTGGCGCGCGCCCAACGCTTGCCACGGCCTGGCGAGACACTGGCCGGCGATACCTTCTTCACCGCCGCCGGAGGCAAGGGGGCCAACCAGGCCGTGGCGGTCGCGCGGCTGGGCGCCAGCGCTGCAATGATTGGCTGCGTAGGCGACGACGCCTACGGCCCGCAATTGCGCAATGCCCTGGAAGTAGAAGGCATTGACTGCCAGGGCGTGGTCACCTGCACCGGCGTGTCCACAGGGGTGGCGATGATCACCGTGGATGCGGCCAGCCAGAACTGCATCGTGATCGTGCCTGGGGGCAACGGGTTGCTGGTGCCAGACGCCGTAGCGCGCTTCGACGGCCTGCTGCAGGCGGCGCAGGTGATCATCTGCCAACTTGAAGTGCCATTGGCTACCGTGGCCTGGACGTTGGCCAGGGGTCGTCAGCTCGGCAAGCGGGTGATACTCAATCCGGCGCCGGCAACGGGGCCGCTGCCCGCCGAATGGTTCAGCCATGTCGATTACCTGACGCCCAACGAAAGCGAGGCCGAGGCGCTGACCGGTGTTGCTGTGCACGATCAGGCCAGCGCTTTATTGGCGGGCGCGCGCCTGCTGGCGCTGGGAGCTGGCAAGGTGATCATCACCCTCGGCGCACAAGGTGCCTTGTTGGTCACGCCCGCTGGCCACCAGCATTATCCAGCACCCGTGGTGCAAGCCTTGGACACCACTGCCGCAGGGGACACCTTCATCGGAGGCTTTGCGGCGGGGCTGGTGCAGGGCCTGGAGGAGGGCGAGGCAATCCGCTTCGGGCAACGGGCTGCTGCCCTGTCGGTGACCCGCGCCGGCGCGCAACCTTCCATTCCCAGGCTCGCGGAGCTACTGCCATGAAGAAGACGCCCTTGCTGAACATTGCACTGTCCCGGACCATTGCCAGCATGGGCCATGGCGACATCCTGATCATCGGCGATGCCGGGTTACCCGTACCGCCCGGCGTCGAGCTGATCGACTTGGCCGTCACCCCGGGGCTGCCTGATTTCGCCAGTGTGCTGCGTTGTGTGCTGAGCGAACTGCAGGTCGAGCGTCACCTGTTGGCCGAAGAAATACAAACCGTGGCGCCGCCGGCTTTTGCAGAAATCGAGCGCCTGAAGGGCACGCTGGGCGAGCGTGAATACATGCCCCATGAAGCATTCAAGCTACTGTCGCGTAAGGCGCGGGCCATGGTACGCACGGGTGAGTGCCAGCCCTACAGCAATATCGCCCTGGTGTCTGGCGTAACGTTCTGACACTGACGGTTTCCTACTCGTTATCCACTGGCAACAGGAGTGCCTCGTCATGCTAAAACCCCTGCTTCAAGGACTCGCTCTCATGGCCGCAGCGTCTGCCGTACAAGCGGCACCCATCGACTTGATCATCGACACCGATCCGGGGGCTGACGATCTGGTTGCACTCTTTCTGGCCATGGCTTCGCCTGATGAGCTTAAGATTCGTGCCATCACGACAGTTGCCGGCAACGTGCGTCTGGAGAAGACCGCCCGTAACGCCCGTCTTGCCCGCGAATGGGCAGGCCGTGAGGATATTCCGGTGTACGCCGGTGCGGGTCGCCCCTTGGTGCGCGCCCCCATTTACGCGGCCGAAGTGCATGGTGAAGAAGGTGTCACCGGGGTAGAGGTACATGAACCCAAGCAGCCTTTGGCGAGCGGCAACGCTGTTCAGTACCTGGTCGACACGCTAGATACCGCCCCGCCACACAGCGTGACGCTGGCCATGCTTGGGCCACAGACCAACCTGGCGCTGGCCTTGATCCAGCGCCCGGAGATCGCCAAGGGCATCAAGGAAGTGGTGGTGATGGGCGGGGCTCATTTCAACGGTGGCAATATCACACCTGCGGCCGAGTTCAACCTGTATGCCGACCCACACGCGGCTGCCGTGGTACTGGCAAGTGGCGTACCGTTGACCTACCTGCCCCTGGACGTTACCCACAAGCTGCTGACCAGCGACGCACGGCTCAAGCAACTGGCCGGCGTCAACACACAGGCCAGCAAGCGTGTGGTGGACATCCTCAATGCCTACATCACCCATGACATGGCGTTATACGGAATGCCCGGTGGCCCGGTGCATGACGCCAGCGTCATCGCCTATCTGCTCAAACCCCACCAGTTCAGCGGCCGGCGGATCCACATGACGATCGACACCCGCGAGGGGCCGACCTTCGGCCAGACAGTGGCAGACTGGTACGGGGTGCTCAAGCAACCGGCCAATGTCATGTGGGTAGAGGAGGGGGATGCCCAGGGGCTGTTCGACCTGCTTAGCGAGCGGCTGGCGCGTTTGAAGTAGCAAGGCGTGGCGCATACCGTTCGACCACCTGGTCGATGAAGCCGCGCGCTGCCTCTGCGCCGCGGTCGCGTACCAGGAGGTCGATGGCGATCAGCAGCAACTCCTCCGGGGTGCTGGGGCTATAGGCGCTTTGCCCCTCCGCCCATTTGACCTTGATGTCGGCATCGATGCTGTGGGTGCTCATGAAAAGCTCTCGCTTGCGGCGCGGGATGAAAGAACGAACGTCCAAACCTGGCATTCGTAGCAGGCACTATGCCTTCACTTCTTAAAGTAAATCATGACTTTGCAGGCCAAACCAAGCGGCGTGTGGGCCGGGCGGTAAAATTCGGTCACGATTGTGTCCCCCATCAGCCGCCCTGATGGTGCAGACTTGGCCAGTTTTGCAACGAATTTAAGGTGAGGCTGTCGGATCAGGCAGTTCCCAAATGATCTAGGAGGCTTCATGTTACGTACCCGTGCTTATCTGGCGACCCTGGCGGTGGCTGCTGTCCTGGCGGGCTGCAGCACTGGTGGAGACTCCAGTGGCGGCCAAGTGCCTGAGGCACCTGCGGGCAATGATGGACGCTGCCAGGCCAGCGGCGCTGATTTTGCAGTGGGCAAGATGGGGAGCGCAGAGCTGCTGGAGCAGGCCCGCAAGGCGAGCGGTTCGCAAATGGCGCGCATCCTCAAGCCCCACGATGTGGTGACCCTGGAATACCGCTCAGAGCGGCTCAACTTGAACGTCGACGAGCAAGGGCGCGTGACACGCGTCAACTGCGGCTAAAGATCTAACTCACGTATCGAGGGCGCCTGTGCCCTGTACGTGAGCCGTCAAAGCCAAGTCAAAAAAAACCCGCCACGAGGGCGGGTTTTTTTACGGCTATCCGAATTACTCCGGACGAACCTGCGCAGCCTGCATGCCCTTCTGGCCGCGCTCGGCGACGAAGGAAACAGTTTGGCCTTCTTTCAGGCTCTTGAAGCCGTCAGATTCGATGGCTTTGAAGTGAACGAACAGGTCGTCGCCGCCGCCTGCTGGGGTGATGAAGCCGAAGCCTTTCTCATCATTGAACCACTTGACGGTGCCTTGTTGGCGATTGGACATGGGTGAATCTCCAGAACATTTAGTATTTTCGGTGGTGCAATGTGGCCGAAGCTACGGAGCACGGGTACATCATAGTCTAATTCTGCGGCTGTCGCGTCTTTTACCTTCACCCCAGTGTGATCCAGCGCAATTTCTTGCCGGATCACCGGCAGCTACACAGCGTCAGCTTTTAGGTGCGCAGGCCTGTTTCACGACGCTTTGCGCCTTTTGCATGAGTTTGGCGTCAACGCCATCCTTGCTGTCGAGGTCGGCAATTTCAGCGTCGGAGAAATTCTTCTTGATCGCTTGTGCACCACAGTCGCAGTGCTTTTTCGCTGCGGCGGCATCAACGCCCTGACCAGTGGCAACTTGCGTGCACTGGGCCATATAGGCATTTTCCTTGCCGGCAGGGAAGTTGCCAGCGTTCGCGGCCATTGGCATCAGCAGGGCGCCAGCGGCCGCAAGGGCCAGAAGAGACGGAACTCGCATAACCGATTACTCCTTGGGTCAGTTCTCATCAAGAGCAGGTTGCTTCCACACGTCTGATAGGGAAGCTGTCGCGGAAGTTCACCGCCGGCGGCAATTTCCAAATATTCCTGCGCACGGCTCTGACTGCGTGCTAGCATGCCCGGCTTGCAGCTGACAACGTCCCCGCTGCTGTTCTATTTTCTTTCCAGTCACTCTGGTTCGTCCCCGCAAGCCCAAAGGCTTCTGCCACTGTGAGGCAGGCTTCCCGTCAAACGGAAGGCAGGTTCGGATCTTGTACTGGCTCATCCCAACCCACGTGACCTTTGGTAGGGGTCACCACTAGGAGAGGAGGCGCCAATGCCCACCATTACTCTTCCCGATGGCAGCCAGCGTTCGTTCGATCACCCCGTGTCCGTTGCCGAGGTCGCCGCATCCATCGGCGCCGGTCTGGCGAAGGCCACCGTTGCCGGCAAGGTAGACGGCAAGCTGGTCGACGCGTGCGACCTGATTCAGAACGACGCTACGCTGCAGATCATCACCCCCAAAGATGAAGAGGGACTGGAGATCATTCGTCACTCGTGCGCCCACCTGGTTGGCCACGCGGTGAAGCAGCTGTATCCGACCGCCAAGATGGTGATCGGCCCTGTGATCGACGAAGGCTTCTATTACGATATCGCTTACGAGCGGCCCTTCACGCCGGATGACCTGGCGGCCATCGAGAAGCGCATGCAGCAGTTGATCGACACGGACTACGACGTCATCAAGAAGATGACTCCGCGCGCTGAAGTCATCGACGTGTTCACCGCCCGTGGCGAAGACTACAAGCTGCGCCTGGTCGAGGACATGCCGAACGAGCAGGCCATGGGCCTGTACTATCACGAAGAATACGTGGACATGTGCCGCGGCCCGCACGTGCCCAACACCCGTTTCCTCAAGGCATTCAAGCTGACCAAGCTGTCCGGCGCCTACTGGCGTGGCGATGCCAAGAACGAACAGTTGCAGCGCGTATACGGCACTGCCTGGGCGGACAAGAAGCAGCTGGCGGCCTACATCCAGCGCATCGAAGAAGCCGAGAAGCGCGACCATCGCAAGATCGGCAAGCAGCTCGACCTGTTCCATTTGCAGGAAGAAGCACCGGGCATGGTGTTCTGGCACGCTAACGGCTGGACTGTCTACCAAGTGCTCGAGCAGTACATGCGTAATGTCCAGCGCGAGAACGGTTATCAGGAAATCAAGACCCCGCAAGTGGTCGACCGCATCCTGTGGGAGCGTTCGGGCCACTGGTCCAACTACGCCGAGAACATGTTCACCACGTCGTCGGAGAGCCGTGACTACGCAGTCAAGCCAATGAACTGCCCCTGCCACGTGCAGGTCTTCAACCAAGGGCTCAAGAGCTACCGCGACCTGCCGCTGCGCCTGGCCGAGTTTGGTGCGTGCCACCGCAACGAGCCATCTGGCGCCCTGCACGGCATCATGCGTGTGCGCGGCTTCGTACAGGACGATGCCCACATCTTCTGCACCGAAGAGCAGGTGAAGAAAGAAGCGGCCGACTTCATCAAGCTGACCCTGGATGTGTACAAGGACTTCGGCTTCAGCGACATCGCCATGAAGTTGTCCACCCGTCCGGCCAAGCGTGTTGGCTCCGAAGAGCTGTGGGACCGTGCCGAGGGCGCGTTGGCCGATGCCCTGAACGAATCTGGCCTGGAGTGGGAATACCAGCCGGGCGAGGGCGCCTTCTATGGGCCGAAGATCGAGTTCACCCTGCGTGACTGCCTCGGCCGTAACTGGCAGTGCGGCACCCTGCAGTACGACCCGAACCTGCCGGAGCGTCTGGACGCCAGCTACATCGCCGAAGACAACAGCCGCGTGCGCCCGGTCATGCTGCACCGCGCCATTCTGGGTTCGTTCGAGCGCTTCATCGGCATGCTGATCGAGCACTACGCCGGCGTGTTCCCTGCCTGGCTGGCGCCGACGCAGGCGGTGATCATGAATATCACCGACAAACAGGCCGATTTTGCCCTTGAAGTTGAGAAAACTCTGAACGGTAGCGGTTTCCGTGCCAAGTCGGACTTGAGAAATGAGAAGATCGGCTTTAAAATCCGTGAGCATACTTTGCTCAAGGTCCCGTACCTTTTGGTTATAGGGGACCGCGAAGTCGAAACGCAGACCGTAGCAGTGCGTACTCGCGAAGGCGCTGACCTGGGCTCCATGCCCGTCGCCCAGTTCGCTGAGCTCCTGACGCAAGCGGTTTCCCGGCGTGGTCGCCAAACAACGGAGTAATGACTATTAAGCGTGAAATGAGAAATGATAAACGTGCTGTACCGAAGGCCCCGATCAACGAGAATATCTCGGCCCGCGAGGTTCGGTTAATTGGCGCAGACGGCGAGCAGGTTGGCATCGTCTCGATTGATGAAGCGCTTCGTATCGCTGAAGAAGCGAAGCTGGATCTGGTGGAAATCTCTGCAGACGCGCTTCCGCCCGTCTGCAAGGTGATGGACTACGGCAAGCACCTCTTCGAGAAGAAGAAGCAGGCCAACGAAGCCAAGAAAAACCAGAAACAGATCCAGATTAAAGAAATCAAGTTTCGTCCAGGGACGGAAGAAGGGGATTACCAGGTAAAACTACGCAACCTGGTACGTTTCCTTACCGAAGGGGACAAGGCCAAGATCTCTCTGAGATTCCGTGGTCGTGAGATGGCCCACCAGGAGCTGGGCATGGAGCTGTTGAAGCGGGTTGAAGCTGACCTGATCGAATACGGTTCCGTCGAGCAGCATCCTAAGATGGAAGGACGCCAGCTTATGATGGTCATCGCCCCCAAAAAGAAGAAGTAATCTCCCGGGCACGGCAGGCCTGATGATTATTGTGTAATTTTTATCGAATGCGGAGTTCCAACATGCCAAAAATGAAAACCAAGAGCGGTGCTGCGAAGCGCTTCCTGAAGACCGCTTCGGGCTTCAAGCACAAGCACGCTTTCAAGAGCCACATCCTGACCAAAATGTCGACCAAGCGTAAGCGTCAACTGCGCGGTGCCAGCTTGCTGCACCCGTCCGACGTGGCAAAAGTCGAGCGCATGCTGCGCGTACGTTAATTCTGGTTAAGATAGAGGAAGTTACTCATGGCTCGTGTTAAGCGTGGCGTCATCGCCCGTAAGCGTCACAAGAAAATTCTGAAACTGGCTAAAGGTTACTACGGTGCACGTTCGCGCGTATTCCGTGTTGCCAAGCAAGCGGTCATCAAGGCAGGCCAATACGCCTACCGCGACCGTCGCCAGAAGAAGCGTCAGTTCCGCGCACTGTGGATCGCTCGTATCAACGCCGGTGCCCGCACCAACGGTCTGTCCTACAGCCGTTTGATTGCTGGCCTGAAAAAGGCTTCGATCGAAATCGACCGTAAGGTTCTGGCCGATCTGGCAGTGAACGAAAAAGCGGCGTTTGCTGCGATTGTCGAGAAAGCTAAAGCCGTTCTGGCTTAAGTACCCGCGACAATCACCCGGCGACGCTTGCGTCGCCGGGCATTGAACGTCATCGATAGGGGAAGAGCCTTCAAAGCTCTTCCCCTATTTTCGTATCTGGAGTCTGTACATGGAAAACCTGGATGCGCTGGTCTCCCAAGCCCTGGAGGCCGTGGAGCGCGCTGAAGACATCAATGCCCTGGAACAGATCCGGGTCAACTATCTCGGCAAGAAGGGCGAGCTGACCCAGGTGATGAAGACCCTGGGCAACCTGCCAGCCGAGGAGCGGCCCAAAGTGGGCGCGCTGATCAACGACGCCAAAGAGCGCGTCACCGTTGTGCTGAACGCACGCAAGGCAGCCTTCGAAGAAGCCGAGCTCAGCGCTCGCCTGGCTGCCGAATGCATTGATGTGACCCTGCCAGGCCGTGGCCAGGCCACCGGTGGCTTGCACCCCATCACCCGTACACTCGAACGCATCGAACAGTTCTTCACGCACATTGGCTACGGCATTGCGGAAGGTCCTGAAGTCGAAGACGACTATCACAACTTCGAAGCGCTCAACATCCCGGGCCACCATCCGGCCCGGGCGATGCACGATACCTTCTATTTCAACGCCAACATGCTGCTGCGTACCCACACATCGCCGGTGCAGGTACGGACCATGGAGTCCACCCAGCCACCCATTCGCATTGTATGCCCTGGCCGCGTTTACCGCTGCGACTCGGATATCACTCACTCGCCGATGTTCCACCAGGTCGAAGGCTTGCTGATTGACCGCGGCATCAATTTCGCCGACCTCAAGGGCACCATCGAAGAATTTCTGCGTGTGTTCTTCGAAAAAGAACTGGCGGTGCGTTTCCGTCCATCGTTCTTCCCCTTCACCGAGCCGTCTGCTGAGGTGGATATCCAGTGCGTCATGTGCTCGGGCAATGGCTGCCGGGTATGCAAGCAGACCGGCTGGTTGGAAGTGATGGGCTGCGGCATGGTGCACCCGAACGTGCTGCGCATGTCGGGCATCGATCCTGAAGAATTCCAGGGCTTTGCCTTCGGCATGGGCGCCGAGCGCCTGGCCATGCTGCGCTATGGCGTCAATGATCTGCGTTTGTTCTTCGACAACGACCTGCGGTTCTTAGCCCAATTCCGCTAAGCCAATCGACGCAACCTTCAGGAGAAGAACAGCATGAAATTCAGTGAACAGTGGCTGCGCGGTTGGGTAAACCCGCAAGTCTCCCGTGACGAACTGGTGGCCCGCCTGTCCATGGCCGGCCTGGAAGTCGACAGCGTAACCCCTGCTGCTGGCCAGTTCAGCGGCATCGTGGTGGGTGAAATCCTTGCCACCGAACAACACCCGGACGCCGACAAGCTGCGTGTGTGCCAGGTCAGCAATGGTCAGGAAACGTTCCAGGTCGTGTGCGGCGCGCCTAACGCACGGCCAGGGATCAAGATCCCGTTTGCCATGATCGGCGCCGAACTGCCTGGCGACTTCAAGATCAAGAAGGCCAAGCTGCGCGGTGTGGAGTCCTTCGGCATGCTCTGCTCGGCGGCGGAATTGCAGATCAGTGAAGAAAACGACGGTCTGCTCGAACTGGCCAGCGATGCGCCGGTAGGCGAGGACATTCGCCAGTACCTGAGTCTGGATGATGCCAGTATCGAAATCGGACTTACCCCCAACCGGGGTGATTGCCTGTCGATCGCTGGCCTGGCCCGCGACGTCAGCGCGCTGTACGACGTACCGGTTACCCGCCCGCTGGTACCCGCCGTGGCTGCCGCGCACGACGAAGTACGCCCGGTCGAGGTCCAAGCGCCGGCTGCCTGCCCACGTTACCTGGGTCGGGTGATCCGCAACGTTGACCTGAGCAAGCCGACGCCGCTTTGGATGGTCGAGCGTCTGCGCCGCAGCGACGTGCGCAGCATCGACGCTGCCGTAGATATCACCAACTACGTGATGCTCGAACTCGGCCAGCCGATGCACGCTTTTGACCTGGCAGAGATCAACGGCGGCATTCGCGTGCGCATGGCCGAAGAGGGCGAAAAACTCGTCCTGCTAGACGGCCAGGAAGTTGCACTGCGTGCGGACACCCTGGTCATCGCCGACCACACCCGCGCCCTGGCCATCGCCGGCGTCATGGGCGGCGAGCACAGCGGCGTCGATACTGCCAAAACCCGCGATCTGTTCCTGGAAAGCGCGTTCTTCGAGCCGATTTCCGTCGCAGGCAAAGCCCGCTCCTACGGCCTGCACACGGATGCCTCGCACCGTTACGAGCGCGGCGTCGATTCCCAGTTGGCCCGTGAAGCCATGGAGCGTGCGACCGCGTTGCTACTGGAAGTGGTAGGCGGTGAAGCCGGCCCCATCGTCGAAGCCGTCAGCGAACAACACCTGCCCAGCATCGCCCCGGTTACCTTGCGTGCCGAGCGCATCGCCCAGATGCTTGGCATGGAAATGGACCCGGCCCAGGTCGAGCAGTTGCTCAACAACCTTGGTCTGGCTACCGAGGCGGACGGGGCAGGGCAGTGGACGGTCAACGTTCCGAGCCACCGCTTCGATATCAGCCTTGAAGTCGACCTGATCGAAGAGCTCGCGCGACTGTACGGTTACAACAACTTGCCCGTGCGTTACCCGCAGGCACGCCTGGCGCCGCAAGCCCGTCTGGAAACCCGTGGCGAGCTGCCGAACCTGCGTCGTCTGCTGGTTGCTCGTGGTTATCAGGAAGCCATTACCTACAGCTTCATCGATCCCAAACTGTTCGAGTTGTTCAGCCCAGGCGTAGAGCCACTGTTGCTGGCCAACCCCATCTCCAGCGACATGGCGGCCATGCGTGCCTCCTTGTGGCCGGGCCTGGTCAAGGCAGTGCAGCACAACCTCAATCGCCAGCAGGATCGGGTGCGCTTGTTCGAAAGTGGCCTGCGTTTCGTTGGCCAACTGGGCAACTTGGCGCAGGAGCCGATGATTGCCGGCGTCGTTACGGGCAGCCGCTTGCCTGAAGGCTGGGCCAATGGCCGTGACACCATCGACTTCTTCGACGTGAAGGCCGATGTGGAAGCCTTGTTGGGTTATTCCGGCGCGCTGGACGATTTCACCTTCGTCGCTGGCAAGCATCCAGCCTTGCACCCTGGTCAGACGGCTGAAATCCAGCGTGAAGGCAAGGTTGTTGGCTATTTGGGCGCGCTCCATCCCGAGCTTGCAAAAGCCCTGGACCTGGACCGTCAAGTCTTCGTTTTCGAGTTGGTGCTGGCCGATGTGGTCGAAGGCCGGTTGCCGAAATTCAGCGAGCTGTCCAAGTTCCCGGAAACCCGTCGTGACCTGGCGTTGATCGCAGGACGTGATGTAGCGTCTCAAGACGTACTTGACGTAATTCGTGACAATGCAGGCGAATGGCTCACAGACCTCAGGCTGTTTGATGTCTACCAGGGTAAAGGCATTGATCCTGATAGAAAAAGCCTGGCAGTCGGCTTGACCTGGCAGCATCCATCGCGCACTCTTAACGACGATGAGGTGAACACTACCTTGCACACTATCCTCACCTCGCTCGAACAAAGGTTGAACACCACGTTAAGGAAATAACGGCATGGGTGCTCTGACGAAAGCTGAGATGGCCGAGAGGCTGTACGAGGAGCTGGGGCTTAACAAGCGTGAGGCCAAGGAGCTGGTCGAGCTGTTTTTCGAAGAAATTCGGCACGCACTTGAAGAGAACGAGCAGGTCAAGTTGTCCGGTTTCGGCAACTTCGACCTTCGCGATAAACGCCAACGGCCGGGCCGCAACCCCAAGACTGGGGAAGAAATCCCCATCACCGCACGGCGCGTCGTCACCTTTCGTCCAGGGCAGAAGTTGAAGGCCCGGGTTGAGGCCTATGCTGGAACCAAGCCATAACGACGAACTGCCCCCCATACCGGGCAAACGGTACTTCACCATTGGTGAAGTGAGCGAACTTTGCGCTGTAAAACCGCACGTGCTGCGGTATTGGGAGCAGGAGTTCGATCAGCTCAATCCTGTGAAGCGGCGGGGCAATCGGCGTTATTATCAGCGCCAAGACGTGCTGATGATTCGCCAGATCCGCGCATTGCTTTACGACCAGGGCTTCACCATCGGCGGGGCGCGCTTGCGGCTTTCCAGTGATGAGGCCAAGGATGAGTCGAGCCAGTACAAACAGCTGATTCGTCAGATGATTGTGGAGCTGGAAGATGTGCTGGTGGTGTTGAAGAAGTGACCGTTGTTTAAGATGAGTGGAAATTTTTGAAAAAAAGCTTCCATTAATCAAAAGGTTAGGGTATCTTCTTCATCGTTCTCAGCGGTAACGAGAACATGCTTCAAACCGAGTCGGGGCGTAGCGCAGCCCGGTAGCGCACTTGCATGGGGTGCAAGGGGTCGAGTGTTCGAATCACTCCGTCCCGACCATTATATTCAATGACTTAGGCCATTTCCGAAAGGGGTGGCCTTTTTCATGTCCGTGACTTTTGCGTGACTTCTCAGGGTGTTACGCATGGTTCCTCTTCAACCTGCTCAGCCTTGGCCAACCAGTCCCTGGCTGGAACTTTGTTTGCCGCCTCAATGAGTTGGCTGATCTCCGTGCCCGGAGAGTAATTGGTCACGCTGCCATTCTTGTGTCCTGAGACGGCTTGCGGTCTTCTTTGGTTCACCCTGCAGCCTTCAGGCGCCGACCTAAAGTGTGCTCGAAATTGTGAATCCTGATCGAGGCCTAGACTACAGTGCTGCGCTCGTCGGCAGCGGTCAGCGCTATCAGCCAAGCGTGCCAGCGTGGCTGGAAGATGACTCGGTCATTGCCGTCTCGGCAATGACCCTGCCTGAGCGTCGCTGAATACACGGCAACACCGAGCTGGCTGACTCAAACTTTGACTGATGCTGCGTGGCGAATGGGCGCTGGCGGGTGGGGCTGCATGCCGCCCCGACCGGTTTTCAGTGAGTGGCAGCAGGCTTGAGCCTGTCTTTGCAGAGGGCGCCGTATGCATTTTCATCGATCGGCTTGGCGTCTGGGCTGCCGAGATCTTCCATCGCCAAGCGGTATGTCTCAGGCGCGACATAGGCGGCTAAGGCACAGATGCAGGTGATGAAAAACGCCGACCCCCCCACAATAAGCCAGATGTTGTCCGAGCCCGGTGGTGCAATGGCAGCAAAGATGGCTGGCAGCATGGCGGTGCACATGGTGCTGACGTTCTGTGCGATGGCCATGGCCGAGACGCGGTAGCGCGTGTTGAACAGCTCCGGGAAGAAGCTTGGGAAAACTGCATTGTAGCCTTGGTAGACCATACCCCACATGAGGATCGAAGCGGCAAAGGCCAGCGGCACGCTCTGGATACTGATCGCATACAGATAACCGAAAGCCAGCAGCCCCGAGCCCAGACAGCCAGTGATCATGATCGGACGCCGGCCGATCTTGTCAGACAGGCTACCAACGAACGGGATCATGAGCACTGCGACGATGTTGCCCACTACTGGGATCCACAGGTAGACGCTTTGGTCAAAACCAATGCCGTAGGCCGGCTGAACTGCATAGGCTGCGCCGAACACCGTCGCAACCACCGGAATGACGTTCATCAGCGCCATGAACACGACCAGCACCATGTGCTTCCAGCTGTACTTGAAGGCTTCTTTGACGGGCGAGCGGGCGATCTTGTCTACCTGTTCGCCCTCGACGAAGGCCGGGGTCTCATGGACCTCCTTGCGGATGATGAAACCGGCTACCAGCACGAATGCGCTGAGCAGGAAGGGAATGCGCCAGCCCCAATCGCTGAACGCTTCGCTTGGCATGAAGTAGGCCAGTGGCAGGAACACCGCAGCAGCCATTATCTGACCGGCCTGAACCCCCTGCAAGGTGAAGCTGGCGTAGTAACCTCGCCGTCCGAAGGGCGCATGTTCCATGATCATGGCGCTAGCACCGGAGATTTCACCAGCGACTGCAAAGCCCTGAACCAGGCGCAGCAGCGCAAGAACAATTGGGGCAATGATGCCAATGTCGTGGTAAGTGGGCAGCAGGCCTACGGCCATGGTCGAAATACCCATCAGAAACATGCACAGCAGCAAAACGTTTTTGCGACCGCGGGTATCGCCCCAGTGACCGAGGACAACCGCACCCACGGGACGGGCCAGGTAACCGACGCCATAAGTTGCCAGCGACGCGATGATGGCCATCGTGGGGTCCATCGACGGGAAGAATAACTGCGGGAAGATCAAAGCTGCGGCTTGGGCGTAGATAAAAAAGTCATAGTACTCGAGGGCCGAGCCTATCCACCCACTGGCGGTCGCTTTCTTAGCTTGGGAGCTGGAGTGAGCCATTGTTGTCTCCGTTGTTCTTGTTATTGAACTTGTTAGGTCGTGACGCTGGGCTTGTAGGTCAGGATCTGCTGAGCGTTCGCAGGGCAGTGAAATGCTCGAATGATCTGTAACTGGATCCATGTTCAACCAGGCGTGAGCGGCGAATCAATTCGATAAACCCGCTTTCGTTCGGTAATCGAACGAAAACTAACCATTTCGTACAAAACCCATTGATGGCGTGACTTTACCCGCGAATAATCGAGTGCGCCAAGCGCCTGCAAGGGTTCGTTGGCTGATGCCTTTCAAATAAAGGGAACCCCAGCATGCAGCGTTCGATTGCCACCGTATCCTTGAGCGGCACTCTGCCGGAGAAACTCGAAGCCATCGCCGCAGCCGGCTTTGACGGCGTCGAGATTTTTGAAAATGACCTGCTCTACTACGCCGGTAGCCCGCGCGAGATCCGTCAGATGTGCGCCGATCTAGGCATCGCCATCACCCTGTTCCAGCCATTTCGCGATTTCGAAGGCTGTCGCCGCGAGCGTCTACAGAAAAACCTCGAGCGCGCCGAACGCAAATTCGACCTGATGCAGGAATTAGGCACTGATCTGATGCTGGTGTGCAGCAACAGTCAGGCGGACGCACTGGGCGATGGGCAGCTTCTGGTCGACGACCTGCGGCTGCTGGCCGAACGCGCCGGTGTCCGCGGCCTGCGTATTGGCTATGAAGCGTTGGCCTGGGGCCGGCACGTCAATACCTACCAGCAGGGCTGGAACCTGGTCCGCCAGGCCGATCATCCGGGGCTGGGCGTGATCCTCGACAGCTTCCATACCTTGTCACTGCGGGGCGACCCGAGCGCTATCCGTCAGATTCCAGGCGACAAGATTTTCTTCGTGCAAATGGCGGATGCACCCATCCTGGCCATGGATGTACTGGAGTGGAGCCGTCATTTCCGCTGCTTCCCAGGGCAGGGCGAGATGGACCTGGCGGGCTTTCTCGCACCGATTCTGCAAACCGGCTACCGCGGGCCGTTGTCGCTGGAAATCTTCAACGATGGCTTTCGCGCCGCACCTACCCGGCAGATTGCCGCCGATGGACTGCGTTCACTCCTGTATCTGGAAGAAAAGACGCGCCTGCAATTGCAGCACGAAGCCCAGCGGATCGAGCCTGGGGTACTGTTTGACCCAGCCCCGGCCAGTGCCTACGACGGTGTAGAATTCCTTGAGTTTGCCGTCGATGAGTCAGTCGGTGCACGTCTGGGTGGTTGGCTCGAGCGTCTGGGTTTTGTCGAAGCCGGCGCTCACCGCAGCAAGGGTGTTCGACTGCTGCGTCAAGGCGATATCAACATCGTGCTCAACGCTGAGCCCTATTCATTTGCACACAACTTCTTCGAAGCCCATGGTCCCTCGTTGTGCGCCATCGCACTACGGGTCAAGGACGCTCAGGCCGCCTTGCAGCGCGCTACCGCCTACGGTGGTCAGCCGTTCCGTGGCCTGGTCGGGCCCAACGAACGCGAGATCCCGGCCGTGCGTTCGCCGGATGGCAGCCTGATCTACTTGGTCGAGCAGGCAGGTGCCGGGCATACCATCTACGACAGCGATTTCCGCCTGGATGCCGCCCCCGACGCTGGCGGCGGCCTGCAACGCATTGATCACATGGCCCTGGCCATTCCGGCCGAATCGCTGGACAGCTGGGTGCTGTTCTACAAGAGCCTGTTCGACTTCGAGGCCGACGACGAAGTGGTCTTGCCCGATCCCTATGGCCTGGTCAAGAGCCGTGCCTTGCGCAGCCAATGCTCCACACTGCGCCTGCCACTGAACATTTCCGAGAATCGCAACACCGCAATTGCTCACGCGCTGTCAAGCTACCGTGGTTCGGGAGTGCACCACATCGCCTTTGACTGTGCCGACATCTTTGGCGAGGTGGCGCGGGCGAAAAACGCTGGCGTGCCGCTGCTGGAGATCCCGTTGAATTATTACGATGACCTCGCGGCCAGGTTTGATTTCGACGACGAATTCCTTAGCGAACTGGCTTACTACAATGTGCTGTACGACCGTGATGCGCAGGGTGGCGAGCTGTTCCATGTGTATACCGAGCCCTTCGAGAAGCGTTTCTTCTTCGAAATCATTCAGCGCAAGGGTGGGTATGCCGGTTATGGCGCTGCCAATGTTGCGGTCCGCCTGGCGGCCATGGCCAAAGCCCGCAGCGGGGCCCCGCGCAAACCGGTGTTGTAAGGCAGATGCCGGCCCTGGGCCGGCGCCCCTGTGACAAAACCTGACCGGTGCCACCCTCCGCGCGCTTCCCTGCGTCGCACCAGTGACGGATAATCCCACCCATTCCAATAATCAGGCTGTGAGTGGGTATGAATGATTCCGTAGTCAGCCTTGGCGAGCCTGCCTCCGACGGGGGCCGTAAATCGCGCAAGAACAACCCGGAGAAGACCCGCGAGGATATCCTTCAGGCCGCAATTGGCGAGTTCGTCCAGCAGGGCCTGGCCGGTGCCCGCGTCGACGCCATCGCCGAGCGTACCGCTGCTTCCAAGCGCATGATCTATTACTATTTTGGCAGCAAGGAGCAGCTCTACGTCGAGTGCCTGGTCAAGCTTTATGGCGACATTCGCAAGACCGAGCACAGCCTGGATCTGGAGTCATTGCCGCCGGAGCAGGCCATCCGCCGACTGGTGGAGTTCACCTTCGATCACCATGATCACAACGTCGACTTCGTGCGTATCGTCTCGACCGAAAATATCCACTATGGCGAATACGTCAAGCAATCACCGGTGATCCGCGAGATGAGCAGCGTGGTGTTGAAGACGCTCGGCCGCTCGCTGGAACGCGGCGTTGCCGAGGGCGTTTTTCGCGCGGGTATCGAAGTCATCGACCTGCATATGCTGATGAGCTCGTTCTGCTTCTATCGGGTCTCCAACCGACACACCTTCGGTGAGATCTTCCAGATCGATATGACCGACGAGCAGATCAAGCAGCGCCACAAACAGATGATCGGCGACGTGGTGCTGCGCTATATCCAGGCATGAAAGAGACGGCACGTGCTGTACCTGCCCAATGACCGCAAAACGCCTGATCGTCATTGAGCAGCCAAAGCGTGATGCCCTTGCTGGGCTGATCCACGGCGAATGCATCGAAGCGGTCCGGCAAGGGCATCAGCACGGTGCGGCGCTCATGAACGACTGCCTGATCAGGCGCCCTGGGCCCGTCAGTGTCAGGTATCTACACCAACAGGCGAGCTCACTTCAGTCCATGCTGGCGAAATGCGCCTGCATCCTGCCAGCATCAGCAGCATTGCCGCTGATCAGCTCGAATGCCTTGACCGCCTGGAACACCGCCATCTTGCCACCGTCCAGGGTCCGGCAACCGAGTGCTCGAGCGTGGCGCAGGAGTGGCGTATCAAGCGGGAAGTAGATGATCTCGGCGACCCATAGCCGTGCATGCAGCAATCCGACGGGCACGGGTGTGCCCGGTAGCTTGGCCATACCCACCGGCGTTGTATTGACTAGGCCATCGGCGTCAGCCAGGGTGGCGGCCAGGTCAATGCCAAGGCTGGTTCGGCCTGCACCGAAGCGCTCGTTGAGGTTGTCGACCAGAGCTTGCCCGCGGGCGAAATCTATGTCGAACAGCGCCAACTGTTCGACACCTTCGGTCAGCAGCGCATGGGCGACGGCAGACCCGGCGCCACCGGCGCCCATCTGCACCACACGCCGTTTTTGGACGTCAGCCAGGCCGTGTCTGAACCCCTCGGCGAAGCCCAGGCAATCGGTGTTGTGGCCCATCCGCTTGCCGTCCTTGAAGACCACCGTGTTGACCGCGCCGATGCTACGCGCCTCATCGGACAGTTCATCGAGCAACGGCACGACCGCTTGCTTGAACGGGAAGGTGATGTTGAGTCCGGTAAAACCGGTGCGCTGAGCAGCATCGAGCAGATCGGGCAGGGCGCTGTCTTTGAGTCCTAACTCATCGGCATCGATCAGCCGGTACAAGTAACGCAACGATTGCGCGTCGCCCTCACACTCATGTAGAGCAGGGGTGCGCGATGCCTGGATGCCGCGGCCAATCAGGCCAACCAGAATGCTTTGCTCGCTCATGCTGCTCGCTCGACACACATGTGCCCAAAGTGTGCCAGCGCCATGCGATAACCTGCGCTGCCCAGACCGCATATCACCCCGACTGCAATCGATGAAACGAATGAGTTATGCCGGAACGGCTCGCGCTTGTGCACATTGGACAAGTGCACTTCGATCACCGGTAGCTCGCTGGCCACCAGTGCATCACGAATGGCCACCGACGTATGGGTCCACGCGCCTGGGTTGATCACAATACCGGCGCAACGGCTGCGGGCAGCGTGGATCCATTCGATCAATTCGCCTTCGTGGTTGGTCTGGCGGAATTCGATGTCCAGGCCCAGATCGCGAGCGCTGGCGCCGCAGCTATTAGCGAGGTCGCTAAACGTTTCGCGACCGTACTGGTCCGGCTCGCGGGTGCCAAGCAGATTGAGATTGGGGCCGTTGAGCACGAGGATGCGGGGCGTCATTGGCAGATCACTGTGTTGTTATTGGGAGCTCCGATGTTTGTACTATCTGGTTAATTCGTCAATCGATGTACGTGATTGCACGTTGAATATGTGCGATTACCGAACCACGAAGTTCGGCTGCCTGGCAGCGCGAAACTTGAATGCGCTGTGTTGGGGCCTGTTTTACAGTTCCACGCGTAGCTTTGTTGCTACAGCCGTGTTCGCGCCCTCTAGCTATCGCCATGCCCGACCACGGGGCGTCTCGTTGCCCCGACCCCAGGGGCTGCAAGCATGACGAGAGGACACCCAGGAAGCGGAAAGGATTACCAAGCCGTGCCATCCAGAGCGCTTCAGAAACTGGCCTTGACCTGCAATCCGACTACCAGCGCATTATCAATATCAGCGCCGGTAAATGCCCCAGGCTCGATGATGTACTGCAGATCCGGTCGCAGATTGAGCCAGGGTGTGACCTGATATCCATAGCTCAGCTCGATCAACTGCTCGGCACTGTCGATGGTCGGGAACTCCTGATCATTGCGCGCAGCTGCATCCTCCAGCACAGCTCGACTACGGGGGTTCGGTACGGCGCGGCCGTAGCCCAGCGACAAGGTATCCCGCGGGCGCCCTGCAAACGGCTGATACAGCACAACACCCGTGCCATACCATTTTGTAAACGGCGATGCAGCCTTGCTCGATGCCGAGTACTGACCAAAGGCATGCAAACTGCGGCCTGCCACGCCCGGGTCATTCCATACCGCCTGATCGATCAGCAGGTAGTGCCCACCACGGCCGGCCACTTCGTCATTGCGGCCAATGCGCTTGACGTTTGAGCTGTCGTAGTAATAACCCACTTTGTACTCACCCGGTAGCTCGCCCAGCAGCCTGTACACCAGCTCCACCGGCACCACCGTGCCTGTGGTGTGCTTGGGGCCAAGCTTCCAGGCACGGCTGGAGTTGCCGTTGCTCTCGGGGTCGACATTGAACGCCGCCACGCGCACTTGCCAGGCTGGCGACAGGTCGTATTTGACCCGTGCACCGAGCCGCGCGTTGGGGTAATTGGTCCAGCCACTGCCGCCGGACATGTTCAGCGGATGCCCGCAAAAGCCGGCATTCATGAAGTTGCATAGGATCCCGCTGTCGAGGCCGCCAAGGTCGTTGCCCATGGCCATGTAGCCGAGCTTGATATTCAGCGCCGGGGTAAAGTTGCGCTCATAGCTGAGCTCGGTGAGGCGGGTGTACAGGCCACCGAAGTTTTCCTGGATCGGCAGGCGGTTGCCTACCAGTTCTTCCGAAGCGCTGTGCCCGCGGCGGTCGTTGATGCTCAGTTGGACCTTGCCGGCGTTGTCCAGTCCGTACAAGCGGGACAAGTCGAACTGCACGCCAAGCTTGATGTTCTGCGAATAGCGCGCCGAGCGGTGCAGACCGCCATCGGTGTTGTAGGCGGTTTCGCCGCTGTAGTCAGCGCTGAACTTGACGCCGTTGTCTTCTAATTGATGGCGCAGGCCGCCCCAGTCGCCAGTGAAGGTGCTGCGGCGCAGCAGATCGGCTTCGGCCATGGCACCGTTGCTGGCCAGGACCAGAAGCAGGCCGGCGGTGATGGGAGCAGGGGACAAACGGAACACGAAGGACATTGCGCAGCTTTCCTGGAAATCGCAAGGTGATGATGAACGGCGCCGCTCAATGCATGAGGCCGCCACTGCAACGTGTGTGCAGAAGCGGCCTCGTGCTGTACGGGAGAGGCGCCAGTTATGGCAAGGCGTAGGCCATTACATAATCGCCACGGTCAGTCGACTGGCGGGCACCGCCTGCGGTGACGACCACGTACTGCTTGCCAGTCTTGGGCGACACGTAAGTCATCGGGCCACCCTGGCTGCCGACGGGCAAGCGAGCCTTCCAGACTTCTTCACCGTTGCCACTGTTGAAGGCGCGCAGGTAAAAGTCCTGGGTACCGGCAATGAACACCAAGCCGCCTTGGGTCGACAGGGTGCCGCCCAGCGTTGGCAGGCCGATCTTGATCGGCAGGTGCATGCGGATGCCAAGCGGACCCGTGTCTTCAACGGTGCCGACCGGCACTTGCCAGGCGATCTGGCGGGTCTTCATGTCAATTGCGGTCAGGGTGCCGAACGGTGGCGCCTGACACGGGATTCCGGCAATCGACAGGAAGCGGTTCTTGTTCACTGCGTACGGCGTACCTTTGAGCGGTACCGCCCCCATCCCGGTGTTCAGTGCTTCGCCACCACTGGCAGCTTCAGCCTGATTCTGCGACGGAATCATCTGACTCCACAGCCCCAGGCGCATGTCGTTGACGAAGATGAAACCATGCACCGGGTCGGTGGAGATGCTGCCCCAGTTCATGCCGCCCAGCGAGCCCGGGAAGCTCAGCGATACGTCGGTGCCAGGTGCGGTGTAAAGGCCGTCATAGCGCATCTTCTTGAAGTCGATGCGGCACAATAGTTGGTCGTATGGCGTAGCGCCCCACATGTCCGATTCGGCCAGGGTTTGAGCACCGATCTGCGGCATACCGACCGACTTGGGCTGAGTGGGTGAGTACGGCTCGTTGGGGATGTTGCTTGGCTTGACCGGCACCTCGTCGACCTGGGTCAGCGGTTTGCCGGTAGCACGGTCGAGCACGTAGATCTGCCCGGCCTTGGTACCGATTACCACCGCAGGGACGGTCCGGCCGTCGTCCTTGGTGAAGTCGATCAGGCTCGGCTGCATCGGCAGGTCGAAGTCCCACAGGTCGTTGTGGACGGTCTGGTAAACCCACTTCTCGTCACCGGTAGTGGCGTCCAAGGCCAATACCGAGGCGCCGTAAGTGTGGTCGAGCTTGCTGCGTTCAACACCGTAGATGTCGGTGGACGATGAGCCCATCGGCAGAAACACGGTGTTCATCGCAGGGTCATAGGACATCGGCGCCCAGCTGTTCGGCGTACTGCGCACGTAGGTGCTGCCGTCGGCGGGGGCATTGCGGTCCTCAGGGTTGCCTGGGTCGAAGGCCCAGCGCATTTGCCCAGTGATGACGTCAAAGCCACGGATCACGCCACCTGGCATGTCGGTCTGTACGTTGTCTGCAACACGGCCGCCAACAACCACGGTGGTGCCGGCCATCAGCGGTGCCGAGGACAGCTGGTAGAAGGAGTCCGGTACATCGCCCAGGCCAGCCTTCAGGTTGACCTGACCATTGGTGCCAAAGCCCTGGCAGAACTCGCCAGTGTCAGCGTCGACTGCAATCAGGCGACCGTCGATGGTATTGGTCAGCAGGCGGCGCTGGCAGTTGGCGCCAGGCGCTAGCGCAGCTGCAACGACGGGTGAGCTGTTCGGCTGGGTGGGCTGGGCCAGTGGCGCAGTGGCGTCGAAGTAGGCCAGGCCGCGGCAGCGCTGCCAGACTTTCGATTGGGCGTTGATGGTGTTTTTCCACAGCTCATTGCCGGTGTCGGCATCGAGTGCAATCAGATTGTTGTGCGGCGTGCAGATGAATACTTTGTTGCCGACCTGGAGCGGGGTCAGCTGGTCTTCGGCACCGTTGCCATCACTGATAGCGACATCGCCGGTGTGGTAGGTCCAGGCGACCTGCAGCTTGTCGACGTTACCGCGGTTGATCTGATCAAGGGCGGCAAAGCGGCTCCCCCCTTCGGTATTGCCGTAGTGAGCCCAGTCTTTTTGCGCATGCGCAGGTGCGACTGCGGTCAGCCCCGGGCCTATTCCGGTCGGGGCCACGCTTGGGTGGGCGACGAACATGTTGCCGGCCGCGACCACAACCGCTACCGCCATCACACCAGCGACAGCGTAGGCACCGCGTCCAGTACCGGTACCGTTGGCGCGCTTGAGCAGCGGGTACACCAGCGCGACGACGGTACCGATCACGGCAAACATGAACAGGCGCGAGAACAATGGCCAGAACACCAGTCCGGTATCAATCACGGCCCACAGTGCGGTGCCGAGCAGGAATGCGGCATACAGCCAGGCCCCAGCGACCTTGCTGCGGGCGATCAGGATACCGGCGATCGCCATGGCCAAGCCGCCGATAAGGAAGTACCAAGAGCCGCCCAGACTGGCCAGCTTGATGCCGCCAGCAGCCAGCAGTAGGCCAAGCAGGGCGATGACCGCGCCAAAGCCAACCAGAATGATTTTCGAGGCGCCAGATGCGCGCGGTGAGTCGTTCATGCCAAGGATCTCGCGATGGAATGCGCAAAGCATAAGCCCTTAGCAAGCTAATTAACAAGTTAGTACATTTATCTCCGAGATAGCGTATTGCAACGCCAACATTGCCAAGATGCGACGAAATTATCGAAATGTGTAGGTAATTTTCTCTAACATGCCGAGTTTAATGACGTGAAAATTTCGTCAAAAACATCGATTTGTCACGGCTATGTGTAGGTTGAGCTTTCAGGCATCAGACCTGGCAGCCGCCCGGTCTCATCAATCTGACCTTTCTGACGGACATTGGCTGGCCACAGTGGACCCCAGTGATCGGCGAAAATGACCACCTGAGTTACCGGCGCATCAGCGATTTATGCTCACCGTCAATTTATGGCGCTGTTGTTTCTCTGCCTGTGCCACGTCTACCTTGGGCAGTAATAGGTCCTTGACGGGTAGCCAGCCCAACGTGAGCGTTTGATGTCGGCGTTACGGCGTTTATAGTAATCGGCCGCCGTGAGGTCAATTACGAGCAAAATGCTGCATTTGATCACTCAGAGCCTGCTCCAGGAGGCCAAGCGCAATTTGGCTACACCGGTATGACGGTACAGGCGTTCTCCGACCCGATGAGCCTTTGCGTGCTGGTGTACGTTCACGGCGTGTTCTAACCCGGCACGGGGCAGTGGCCCAAGGCCTTCTGGAGTGACCGATGAGCATCGACAAACGCATCAAGTTTCGTCACCTGCAGTGCTTCCTGGAGGTGGCACGCCTAGGCAGCCTGGCGCGTGCAGCCGATCGGCTAGCGATCAGCCAGCCTGCCGTCTCCAAGACGCTCAAGGAGCTAGAGGATGCGCTGACCGCACAGTTGTTCGAGCGTGGTAAGGAAGGCGCCACGCTGACTGAGGCCGGGGTGGTCTTCCTGCGTTATGCCGGGCCAAGCGTGCAGACACTGCGCGAAGGGGTGGAGAGCCTACGCGGCGGAGACTTCCAACCCAGCAACGTGCGCCTTGGCGTGCTGTCCACGGTCGAGGGCGAGTTTCTGCCGGAGGTGGTGCGCCGTCTGCACAGGCGCCATTGCTCGCTGGTGATCAGCGTGGTTACCGGGCCCAGCGCGCCTCTTCTGTCGCAATTGCGCGTGGGCGAGCTGGACTTGGTTGTCGGGCGCATGACTGATAGTCCGCAGATCCAAGGACTGACCTTCGAGCATCTCTACAACGAGCCCCTGACCCTGGTGGTACGAGCCGGCCATCCACTGCTCGAGAGGGCTTTCGATACGGTCGCGCTGGAGGACTATCCAATGGTCCTTCCGACAGTTGGCACTACTATCCGCAAACGCATCGAAAGCCTGCTCGTCGAGCACGGTCTGCGTTTGCCAAATCGACGACTGGAAACCCTGTCATTAAGCCTGAGCCGGCGTTATGTCGATACCAGCGAAGCGGTTTGGGTGGCGCCGACCGATGCCGTGCGCAGCCCCCTGGCCAAAGGGGAGTTGGTGGAACTGGCGCCGCAGCTGCAAGAGGGGGGTGGCTCGGTGGGCATCTGCAGCAACGCCGCCTTACCACTGTCCCTCGGCGCACGCTGGTGCCAGGAAGTGTTGCGCGAGCTAGGCCAGGAGTATCGCGTGCACGCGTATCCATAACCTGTTGGTTATGGATACGCGGCGCCTTTTCAGTTTTCAGATCCGGCAGGCTCGCGGAAACTGCGGCGCACATGCCTGATAGTTTCCAGGCTCCTATAACGCCAACAACAGGAGACCGCCATGTCCGAACTGGACACCGGCCGTTTCGTCATACGAGACCGCAACTGGCACCCCAAAGCCCTTACGCCCGATTATAAAACGTCGATCACCCGCTCGCCGCGACAGGCGTTGGTGAGCATTGCGCAGTCTATTTCGGAGACCACAGGGCCGGACTTTTCGCACCTGAAGATGGGCGATCATGACAACGACCTGCTGCTCAACTTCAACACCGGCAGCCTGCCGATCGGCGAGCGCATCATCGTCTCCGGCCGGGTCATGGACCAATACGGCAAGCCGATCCCGCATACCTTGGTGGAGATGTGGCAGGCCAATGCTGGTGGCCGCTATCGACACAAGAACGACCGCTACTTGGCACCGATCGACCCTAACTTTGGGGGTGTCGGCCGCACGCTGACAGATAGCGCAGGCAACTACATGTTTCGTACCGTCAAGCCCGGCCCGTACCCGTGGCGTAACGGACCCAATGACTGGCGGCCAGCGCATATCCATTTCTCCATCAGTGGCCCGTCGATCTCCGCTAAATTGATCACCCAGCTGTATTTCGAAGGCGACCCCTTGATTGCGATGTGCCCCATCGTCAAGTCGATCGCAAACCCGCTAGCGGTACAGAGCCTGATAGCCAAGCTCGACATGGGCATGGCCAACCCCATGGATTGCCTGGCCTACCGTTTCGACATCGTGTTGCGCGGCCAGCGCAAGACGCACTTCGAAGATCGCTAAGGACTCACGCACATGCCTATTGAACTGCTGCCCGAAACCCCTTCGCAGACCGCCGGACCTTACGTTCATATTGGACTGGCTCTGGAAGCCGCCGGTGTTGCCCCACGTCCGCAGGAAATCTGGAATCAACTGGCCAAGCCAGATGCCCCTGGCGAGCACATTCTGCTGTTCGGCCATGTCTATGATGGCAATGGCCATTTAGTGCGTGATTCCTTCCTTGAAATCTGGCAGGCCAACCATGAAGGGGTCTACGACACCCGCTTTGACTTGGAGAAGTCGTTCAACAGCTTCGGCCGTACCGCCACGACCTTCGATGCGGGCGAGTGGACGTTGCAGACGGTGAAGCCGGGTGTCGTGAAAAACGCCGCTGGAGTGCCGATGGCACCGCACATCAACGTGTTGCTTTTCGCCCGGGGTATCAATATCCACCTGCATACGCGTATCTACTTCGATGATGAAGTCCAGGCCAATCAGGACGATCCGGTACTCAACTTGATCGAGCAGCCACAGCGTCGCCAGACGTTGATCGCCAAACGCTGTGAGGTGAACGGCAATCTGGCCTACCGTTTCGATATGCGGATCCAAGGCGAGGGGGAAACCGTTTTTTTTGACTGCTGAGCGTACCCATTTGGCGCTGGCTCTGTTGCCGAGCCGTCGCCAGGAGCGTAGTCAGGGCTTGGCGCGCTGGCTGTCGAACGGGCCTGAGCTGCCCTTGCGGCCTCTCAGCTCGAAAGAAGGTCCGCGCAGCGGTCCTGATTTTGCCGGTGGGCCCCTGAGGCAGACGCTGCGCCCCAGATAACTTTCCCGATTTTTGGAGTACCCGCTTGAGCAGCCCAAGCAATCAACTTTTCGACTTGTATTTCACCCGGCCGGCCATGCGTGCGATCTTCTGCGACAGTGGACGACTGCAGGGTATGCTGGATTTCGAGGCCGCGTTGGCACGTGCCGAGGCGAGCACCGGTTTGATTCCCGCTGAGGTGCTATCGCCGATCGTCGTCGCCTGCAACGCCGACCTCTACGATCCGGCGGAGCTGGCACATGCAATCGTCAGCGCTGGCAACTCGGCGATTCCACTGGTCAAGGCGCTGGGCAAGCGCGTCGCCGCGCAAAGCCCAGACGCAGAACGCTACGTACACTATGGCGCCACCAGCCAGGACGTCATGGACAGTGGCTTGGTGCTACAGCTGCGCGCCGCTGTCGAGGTGCTCGAAAACGATCTCGCCGATCTGGCCAACGCCCTGGCAACGCAGGCCGAGCGTCATACCGATACCCCAATGATCGGGCGCACTTGGTTGCAGCAGGCCACGCCGGTAACCTTGGGCATGAAACTGGCAGGCATGCTCGGTGTAGTGACTCGCCACCGCCAGCGCCTTGAGCAGCTAAAGCCACGTCTACTGGTGCTCCAGTTCGGGGGTGCTTCCGGCACCCTGGCAGCATTGGGCGAGCAGGCTTGGCCAGTCAGCGAGGCCTTGGCCCGCGAGTTGGGGCTGAATTTGCCTGAACAACCTTGGCATACGCATCGCGATCGACTGGTCGAGTTCGCGAGCCTGCTCGGCTTAATCGCCGGCAGTCTGGGCAAGCTGGGCCGGGACTTGAGTTTGATGATGCAAACCGAGGTCGGTGAAGTTTTCGAACCTTCCGCGCCGGGCAAGGGTGGCTCTTCAACCATGCCGCACAAACGCAACCCGGTCAGTGCCGCCGTGCTGATCGGCGTGGCCGTACGCGCGCCGGGGCTGGTCTCCACCATGCTCGCGGCCATGCCGCAGGAGCACGAACGCAGTCTGGGCTTATGGCATGCAGAATGGGAAACCCTTCCGGAGCTGTGTTGCATGATTTCCGGCGCACTGCAGCAGGCGTTGCTGGTGGTGTCTGGGCTGGAGGTGGATGCCGAGCGCATGCGCAGCAATATCGAACTGACACAAGGTCTGGTACTGGCCGAGGCGGTGAGCATTTCTCTGGCGCAGCGCATCGGACGGGATACCGCCCACCACTTGATCGAACAGTGTTGCCGCGAGGCGGTGGAGGAGGGGACTCACCTTCGCGCAGTGCTGTCGGCCAACACCGAAGTCAGCGCACAGCTCTGTGCCACTGAGCTTGATCGCCTGCTCGACCCGGCCCAATACCTCGGTCAAGCGCGCCGATGGGTCCAATGTGCTGTCGCTGAACATTCGAACGTTTCGCGTGAGGAGCTTTAGATGCCTACCCTACAACTTGCCGATGGCGACCTCAACTATCAACTCGAAGGACCGCCTGGTGCGCCCGTAGTGGTGCTGTCCAACTCGCTGGGCACCGACCTGCACATGTGGAATGCGCAAATGGTGGCTTTCACCGAGCACTTTCAAGTACTTCGTTACGATACCCGAGGCCATGGGCGGTCGCTGGTCAGCGAGGGCCCCTACAGCATCGAACAACTGGGGGGCGACGTGCTGACGTTGCTCGACGGACTTGATATTCAGCGGGCAAGCTTCTGCGGCCTGTCCATGGGTGGGCTGATTGGCCAGTGGCTGGCGATCCATGCCCCTGAGCGTATCGAGCGCCTGGTGCTTTGCAACACGGCTGCAAAAATCGGCACTGCGCAGGTGTGGAATTCGCGCATCGAAGTCGTGCTGGCCGGTGGCGTTCAGGCCATGCGCGATCTGCGCGATGCTTCGATCTCACGGTGGTTCACCGCCGACTTCGCCAAGGCCGAGCCCGCCAAGGTCGAGCCCATTGTCGACATGTTGGCCCAGACTTCACCGCAAGGCTACGCCGCCAGTTGTGCTGCGGTGCGCGACGCCGACTATCGCGAGCAGCTCGGTGCTATCGGTGTGCCGACACTGATCATCTGCGCCAGCAGCGATCCGGTGACTAACATCGAGCACGGCCGCCTGATGCAGGCGCGCATTGTCGGTGCCGAGCTGGTCGAACTCCACGCCGCGCACCTTTCCAACGTGCAGGCCAGTGATGCCTTCAGCCAGCACGTGCTGGCCTTCCTGACCGCCTAAGCGCGCGAGGACCATCCGATGGACGAGAAACAACGGTACGAAGCTGGTATGCAGGTACGCCGCGCTGTGCTGGGTGAAGCCCATGTTGATCACAGTCTCAAGCACCTGACGCCGTTCAACCAGGAGTTTCAGGAAATGATTACCCGCCATGCCTGGGGCGATATCTGGACTCGCCCGGGCCTGTCGCGCCACACACGCAGCCTCATCACTATTGCGATGCTCATCGGCATGAACCGCGAAGGTGAACTGAAGCTGCATTTGCGCGCGGCCAGGAACAACGGCGTAACTCGAGAGGAAATCAAGGAGGTGCTGATGCAGAGCGCCATCTACTGCGGCATCCCGGCTGCCAACGCCACCTTCCACCTGGCCGAATCGGTGTGGGACGAGCTTGGCGTGGAATCCCTCGATTCTGCCAGATGAATGCCTCGAGTCGCCAGGGTTGAAAGACGCGCCATCAATCGCCGAGCGGGCAGTTACGGTTGCAACGCGGCGCAGCCCTACGTACTAACTTTTTCGAACGGTCGAAGCGGGCTGTAGTTATCGGCGTTCAAGTAGGGGGGCTTGGTCAAGCATGGCTACCCTACCGAACACGCGTGCATGTAAGCTTGGATGCCCCGCACACATGAGTGCTAACAGGAGGTTCGATATGAGCAAGGTAGCTAAACCGTTTTACTTCGTCGCCATACCCCTGATTGCCGTGGGTACGGCATTTGCAGCCGTTGGCGCCTCAGGGCAGGCCGCTTTCGGGTATACCGCAGTCGGCTTGCTGACGCCTGGGCTGGCATTGCTCATAGCTGGGTATCGCAAGCGGGCCTGAGGCGCGTACTTGCCTAACTGATGGATGAGTGCAACTGCAAAATCTGACCCGTCAAACCACCTGAGGCAATAAAGGCGCGTCCCTCGATCCGCCGCGCAGCCCAGCTAACCTTGTGGCCAACTCATACTTTCGAAAGGGTTTGTTGAGCCGAGGCAGCGCCGGATCAATGCCTTCACGTTCTGCGTAGCCGGAGATGATCAGAATCGCAATGTCAGGTCTGCTAATGCGAACCGCTCTAGCCAGCTCGGTCCCACTGATGCCGGGCATGAGATGATCGGTGACAAGCAGGTCGAACGGCTGTTTAGTGTGCATCAATTCCAATGCCTGCTCACCGGACGCAGCCTCGACCACGCAGTATCCCAGCTCAGCGAGCATGTACGCCGTACTTGCCCGCACCAGTTCTTCGTCGTCCACCAGCAGCACGGTGCCGCGCACCAGCGGTGACTCCTGGAGTGGGTCGATGCGCAGTGCCTCATTGGGTTCGGTTGTGCTGCGAGGCAGCCAAAGCTCTACATTCGTACCTAGCCCTGGAGCGCTATGAAGGGTGAGCGCACCGTTAAGTTGCGAGGCCAAGCCATGCACCATGGATAAGCCCAGCCCGGTGCCTTTGCCGATACCTTTGGTTGAAAAGAATGGCTCCACCGCGTGGGCGAGGGTGGTCGCATCCATGCCAATCCCCGTATCAGCAACTGACAGGCACAGGTACTCGCCTGCCGGAAGTTTCGAGCGGTGGTCAATGTCGACCATTTCCGTGCTGGCGGAAATGCGCATCGTGCCGCCGTCAAGCATCGCGTCACGCGCATTCACCGAAAGATTGAGCATGGCCATCTCAAGTTGATTGAGATCCGCGATGGCCGCTGGCAGATTTGCCGGAACATCGACCACGACCTTGATTTGAGGCCCAATGGTGCTGGCCACAAGGTCGGCCATGCCGTTCAATAACTTTGCCACGTCCACCGAACTCGTCTGAAGGGGTTGTCGACGTGCGAAGGCAAGCAGCCGCTGGACAAGCGTCGTGGCACGTTCTGCCGACTGCATCGCACCAGCGATCAGCCGTTGCTCGCGTTCGCCGCCCACGCCCCGGCGCTGGAGCATGTCCAGGGTGCCGACGATAGGCGTGAGGAGGTTGTTGAAGTCGTGAGCGACGCCGCCGGTAAGTTGCCCCATCGCTTCCATCTTCTGGCTTTGACGCAATGCTTTTTGTACTTCTTCACGCTCTGCAATGGCTCTGGCGATCCGCTCTTCGAGGGAGGCGTTGAGCTCTTTGAGCGCGTTTTCGGCGACCTTGCGAGCAGTGATGTCTATCGCTGTCCCGGTCACGCGCAAGCACCGGCCGGTGTGGTCGAAGACGCCACGGCCTTTGGCCGCCACCCAGCGTACGATGCCGTCATCGCGGCCGACGGTTCGATAGTCCACGTCGTAGAGTGCACGGCGCAGCGGATCGATCGCTGCCGCGAATGCGTCGATCGTTGCCTCGTAGTCGTCAGGGTGTATGCCTGCATAGAAATCTTGGAGGGTGACCGGCGCGTCAGCTGACATCCCGAACATCGCCTTGGTCTGCGAAGGCCATACCAGCGTGTCATTGATAAAATCCACGTCCCAGAAGCCTACGTCAGCATGGTCAACTGCCAGACGCAGCCTCTGCTCACTGGAACGAACCGCGCAGTCCGAACGGGAGCGGTGCACGACCAGCCCCACGGTCTGGGTCACGAAATCGATGATTTCCATATCGGCGGGCAGTGGTTTCCGGCGCTCAGCGTGGTACAGGACGAATAGGCCAAGCACTTCGCCCTGGGCTGAACGGATCGATGTCGACCAGCAGGGGTGCAGCCCATGTTCGAAGGTCAAATCGCCAAGGGTGGCCCACCGAGAGCGGGTGCTGATGTCCACTGCCGCCAGGGTGCTCGAGGCATCCAGCCCCAGGTCGATGGGGGCGCCCGCAAGGGCTTCACGGTAGACGCCAGGCAGGCTGGGGCTTGCACAGTGGTGCACATGGCTTACCCGCTCATCAAAGAGCAGAATGCTCCCAACGAAACCTGAAACCGATAGCCCCTCCACCTCGCGAACGATCGCCTCCAGCGTGGTGCTCAGAGGGGTCGATGTAACCGCCAGTGCCAGGATTCGGTTTTGCGCCGCTGCAAGTGCCGCCCCACGGTTACGCGCTTGGGTCAGACGCGCATTTTCGATGGCAATCGTTGCCAGCCGCGCCAGGTTCTCCAATCTGTTGATCGTATCGAGATCATGGTCTTTTGCCTCGGACCAATATGCGCCCAACGCAGCCACCGGCAAAGGCCGCCCGATGGGCACCATCACAAGGCTGCGGACGAAAGTCGAGGAGTACGCCTGGCTGGGTATGCGTGAGTCGAGCCGAATGTCAGCGATGACAACCGTTTCTTGATGCTGCATGGCCCACCCTGAAACACAGGTGTCGGCTGGAAAATCCTGCCCTTGCCATAGGGCAGATGCCGAATCCTCGGCTACGTAGAGGCACTTGCCGTGATTTTCGAGGATGACTGTAATACCTTCAGCTCCTACCGCCGCGCGTGCATTGTCTCGCAACACGGCAACGACTTCTTCCACGGATTCGGCCCTGGCCAGGCGCTCGCTGGCATTGAGCACGTGGTTGAGGCGGTCATCGCTGGCCGGGTGCTTGGAATCATTGCGCAAACGAATCTCCCAACGGCCACAGCGTCTTGATCTGTAGTCTGGTCAGTGCGAAAAAGAAGGGGAGTGCGTTACCGGCGTTTACTGGCGGACGCGTAGAACCGGGAGTCTCTCAGAAAAACCCACCTCTAGCACTAACAAGGTGGGGAATTCGTCTTGTTTGATCATGTTGGCGACATCACGCCAGCTGCATGCACAAAGCAGAGTTTGTTCCCTTCAATATCCCGGCAATAAGCACCGTAGTAATCCGAGGCATACTGCGGCCTCAACCCAGGTGCGCCCTCATCTTGAGCACCCATCGCCAAGGCTGTACGCCATGCCGCCTGCACCTGATCCTGCGAAGCGGCGGCAAAACTTATTTGCACGCCGTTTCCCCATGTCGCCGGCAGTCCGTTGAACGGCAGTTGCACGTAGAACTGAGGCCACTCCCTGTCCGGCCTTTGCCATCCAGCACCCTGCGGGCCGCCATCGTGGTTGTCGGGCATGCGGACAAGCCCCAGGGTGGCAAGTACGGCATCGTAGAACCTGATCATGGCCGGCAGGTCGCGAGCACCTAGCTGAATGTGGCTGAACATGTACGCTCCATAAGATCCGTTGATCGACAGCAGTAACACACAGCTCATCTGAGAAAGGCAATGCCATCGCTCACCCAGTCAGATGTCACGCCCTGGGTAGCTGGGTTCAGAAAGCTTAAGGCTCACTGGCGATGAGGGGTTAGGCCCAGCAGCGCCTAGATGACCCTCACTCGGCAAAAGCCGCAACAATCGCATCCACTACAACCCTCACCCGTGCCGTATGTGCCAGGTCCCGATGCAACACGAGCCAGGCTTCATAGGGCGTGGCCCGCTGTCGATCAGGCCAGACGCGCACCAAACTGGCATCGCGCTGGGCCATGTATTCCGGCAGCTCACCCAGGGCCAGCCCGGCGCGCACGAAGGTCGCCAACATGAGGCTCGAGTCCAGCTCCGCGACTACCCGGCCGCCGGACCTGGGCTCTCCCGCCAGTGTATCGTCCTGCCGGGCGGTTACACCTTGTTGGTAAAAGGCGATGTCATGGCCTACCAAGGCGCTGCCAGGTTCTGGCTTTCCACGCAGGTCAAGGTACCGCTGTGCCGCATACAGCCCCACAGGCCAGTGAGCCAGCCGGCGCACGATCAGGTCAGGTTGCTCCGGCCGTACGGTGCGCACGGCCACGTCGGCCTCCCTGCGCCCCAAGTCCAGTAGACGAGTGGTGGTGGTCAGAATTACCCGCACCTGCGGATGAGTGACCCGCAGTTGCTCGATCGCAGGTATGACGAAATCCACGGCCAGCGCATCGGTGGTGGTGAGGCGCACCTCACCCGATGGATGAGGATCGTTTCCCTCACCCTGGCGCTCGAAGGAGACGGCCATCCGCTCCATCTCCTCAGCCTTCTGTACGAGCTGTTGCCCAGTGGTAGTCAACGCCAGGCCACCGGTGCTGCGAAGAAACAGTCGGCTGCCCAGCGTCTGCTCAAGCCCCGCCAGACGCCGACCGACTGTGGTTTGGTCGATGCCCAACGCCGTGGCTGCGGCCCGCAGGGTGCCGGCACGGTGTACCGCGAGGAAAATGCGTACGTCATCCCAATTCATCAATGCACGCTTCCTGAAGATGCAAATATGCAGCCCTGGGCTGCGATTACGTGCATTTTCGCATTGATGCACGCTGCATAACATAGCGGGCTTGAATCACCGTCCGAATCACGCAGCCGGCTTAAGCCGGGTATCAGGAGCACCATGCCTCGCTTATCTTTCATCCTGACAGTCGCCATGCTGAGCGCCTTCGGCCTCGTCGCCTCGGATATCTACCTACCCGCGATGCCGGGCATGGCCACTGAATTTGGCGTTGCCAGTTGGCAAATGCCGCAAACCGTCTCGTTCTATTTGCTGGCACTGGCTTTTGCGCAGTTGGTTTATGGCCCACTGTCTGACCGACGTGGACGCAAGCCCGTGCTGCTGGCCGGTGGCGTTCTCTATCTGCTGGGCTCCATGGGCTGCGCGCTGTCCAGCAGCTACATGGGCTTTATAGCGTGGCGTATGGTAGAAGCGCTGGGAGCAGCGGCGGGGCTGGTGATTGGTCGCGCGTTGATTGCCGATACCTGCGACAAGCGCACTTCGGCGAAAGTCTACGCCGTGGTTTACCCCCTTGTGTCACTGTCGCCGGCCTTGGCCCCCGCAATCGGCGGGCACTTGGCCGTGGCGTTCGGCTGGCGAGCCGACTTTCTGTTCGTTGCCGCATTCGGGGCGCTAGCACTGCTTCTGGCACTGTTTGTATTGCCTGAAACGCTACCGGTCGCGACGCGTACCAGGACGGGACTCTTCGCCGGCTTCGGCCGCGTACTGGGTGACCGCAACTTTTGCCGCTACACAGTAGTGGTGTGTTCAATCTACTGCGCCTGGTTCGTTTATTTGACGCAGTCGCCATTTCTTTTCGTACAAGCAGGCTTGAGCGAGGCGCAAAGCGGGTGGCTGTACGTGCCGCTTACTTTGGGCATCATCGGAGCTAACCGGTTGGCCCGGCGGTTGCTTGACCGCTTGCCTTACGACCGTATTGTCGCGATAGGCATTACCTGCTTCGTACTGGGCGCCATGGGTTTTCTTCTGGCTTATACCATGGGGTGGCGCAGCGTGACGGCCGTGGTGCTGCCGATGTGCCTGGTCAGCCTGGCCAACGGCTCGTCGTTGTCGCTGGCGATTTCGGGGGCTATCGCCAGCGAACATGGGCATGCGGCCACTGCATCGGGGTTGGTGGGGTTTTGCCAGATTGGCAGCGCAGCCGTTGTGGCAATGGGTGTGAGTGCGGTATCAGGCACAGGGTTTGGTGTACTCGCCGGGGCGGTGGCGGTGTTGAGCTGTGTGGCATTGTCTGCGTGCAACCCTTTGGCCTATCGCAAGCAACCGGCGCAGCGAGGGTAGCGCGCTCGGGTTGGCCTGCACGCTTAATGCTGGCTCAGCGCTTCGCCCAGTTGCGCGTCGTCAAGCAAGGCCTTGGCCATCGCGCAGAGGTAGTGGGAAGCCCAGATCAAGTGCTGCTTGTCTTCCATCAAGCCGTCAAGGGTCATGTCCCGAGCGTAACCCATCAGCTCCGAGGCCTGCTCGCGGGCCATCTCACAGGGTATACCGGGCTCGATACGGAAGAGAGGGCTTGTTTGGTCGGTGCCCTGATAGAAGGTGGTTTGGCCAACGGTAAACGTGGTTTCTTCTCCGGACATCTTCGTTCTCCTCAAAAGGGTGCAGTGCTTGCACGAGCCACATCGCTGGCGAACCAACACCCAGCGGGGTGAACGGACGATTCGCCATGCGAGCGCACTTTTCAACAGTTACGGGTCAATGGCAGATTGGATGCTTCGGTCGCATCTGGACATGCGTTACCGCTGACTCGAGCAGAGCCTTCAGCGTCTCGAGTTCATGCAGAGAGGTCAGCATCAGCACCGAAGCGGGCGACCTGAAACCCAGTGACATGGCCTGTTGCACCACGGCGGCCGCGCACGTGGCGTATTCGGTGGCCTGGACCAAAATGTCTTCAAGGGAGCCACTGTGAAGAGGGGGATCGGGGACGATCTTGAGCATGGTTCAACTCCAACGTGGAAGGAGGAACTACCACATTCAGGCCGTCAAGCAATGAGGGTGGTAGCTGTACGCGGGTTGACGGACCGAGACGTTGGCACTCGGCGCACCACAGGGTGCCCGCACGTACAGCCACCATAAAGTGTGCACATGAGGCAGCGTTCTCGGTCCGTCAAAACCGGTCGCTGAATTGGCAGCGACCCGGCGAGACTAGAATCCACACCGTTCATGTGCAACAACAAATGGGCGCAGGGAGTATCTTTGGGAAATGGCCTACAGGGAAGGGCTTAAATCTGATTTTTTCGCAATGCGATTGCTGCACTGTCACCCCTTGGCGTCTTCGATGATTGAACACACGGACCTAGCTCATCCACCTTTGGCCAATACCTTGGTACGTTCGCCTATGGGCAACATGGATATCGAACCCACGCGTCAGTACCTGAAATCACTCATCACGCCAGACCAGGGCCGGTCATGACTTATCGCACGTGCACGCCTTCACTCCTTATCTTTTTTTGTGCAGCCTCGCTTACTGCCTGCGTGCCGTGGAAGCGGGAGCGCGCAGCGTACGCGGATGTCTGCGAAACGAAGCATGAACTTCAGGTTGCAGGCCTGCCAGACGGCGGACCCATCCACCTCGAAACCTACCTCTATGATTACTCCGCGCGCTGGCGCGACGAACCATTCGAGCAGGTGCTGCATGTACAGTACCCAGGGGAAAAATACCCGCGACCGGAATTCTATGTACAACTGATCGCTTACAACGAGGGGCGTCAGCGGCCTGCGTCCGGTTCCGCACGCGGGGCCGCGCCGATACCCATCCTCTATGACAGCCGGCAGGCGTTCATCACCCTCAATGACGGTTCGCGATTGAATGCCAGACCCGAGCTTTATCTGGGTGGCCCGGTATATGACTATCCGACATTCGCGCCGCAGCAGGCGCGACCTTCGCCGTATGACATCAACGCAGACGAAGTGCACAGCAAAATTCCGAAGATCACCAACAACAAGCATTACGGGTCCGTTTATGTGATTTTCCCGACGGACACGTTTGACGCCGAGTCCAAGTGGACCATTCACCTGGGCAATCTGCAGGTGCAGGGTCAGGACGTCGCCATCCCACCGTTGCAACTGTGCTATCAACCGGTCAAGACGTGGATCGGGATCGAGCCGCTGATGCGCCCCTGAGTGAGCGCGGGCCGGAGGTAATGTGATCTCTCTGTTTGAGGCAGCGTTGTGCCGCTATGGGCTGGCGCCCCTGCACAACCGCAGGGGATTGATCTTGTGCGAGCGCGTGCGCAGCCCATCCAAGGCTGCCTGGCAGCCCCGGATGTAGCAGTCACTATGGCGGGCAGGGGGCTCTACCCCCGCCGCTCCTCAGAAGCGAACCGTGATCCCGGCATTGACCGAATGGAACCGGGAATCAGAGCCAAACTGCCCTTGATACGACAGCCCTACATCGGTCTGACGGTTCAGCTGCACCTTCGCCCCCACTTCAGTGAGTGCCACGTTTCGCGTCTGGGCAATCCCTTGCACCTCGAAGTTCGGTCCGCCTGCAAACGCCTGCTCATTGCGTGGGTCCAGGTCGCCGTAGGCTCGGCGCCAGCCCAGGGAGCCGAACAGTTGGGTATCGTGATTGGCCACGCGTGTGTGGGTCGAGGCCCGCATGCCGACCGTGGAGAACCAGGTGTCCTGTTTCTCGCTCGACACGTTCAGGGCCGCTGCGCCGCCCTTTTCGCGGAAACGGTCGGCGTCGTAGTTCACGTAGGACACCCCTACGAACGGCTCCAACGCCACCGCGCCCAGGCCGATGCGGTAGGCCGCTTCGCCACTGGCTTGCAGCGTGTTGGCGTCGCGCTTGCCCTTGAGATGGTCGCTGTAACCGGCAAACGCAACGTTGCGGCTGCTGTCGAGCTTGTGCCAGGTGTAGCCCACATCTGCACTCAGGCGCAGCGCGTCGATCTGGGCGCCGGTGTACAGGCCCAGGTGATAGTTGTCGCTGTGACCCTTGGCATCGCGGTCATCGGCATCGAACTTGGAGCGGCTATAACCGCCGTACACGCCGGCACGCCAATCCTGGGTGATGCTGCCGTCTGCGCCGATCAGCACACCGCCGGTGCGTTGGTGCAAGCCGCTGGCGCCGTTGTTGCCATCGAGCTTCGACCAGTTGCCGAACACTTGTGCCCATGCGCCGCCTTGCGCCTCTGGGGTGGCCGGCATCAGGTTCGATGCCCCTGTCGGCATGCGCACGGTGTTGTTGTCCAACAGACCGCGAACGCGGGTGCCGAGCACCCCAGACACGACCTGACTGTTGGCAATCAGCGCGGTGCCCGTGCTGCTGTGGTAATCACCGGACAGCTGATCGATGGCATTGCGGGCACTGGCTGCATCCAGTACCAGCAAGTTGTTGTAAAGCCGCAGGGGGTCGCCGCTTTGTTGCAATCCACTCAGGGCACCCGCCGTATTCCACTGGTTCTGTGTGAGCGCCACGGTCTGGAAGATGCCCGGGGTGCCTGTCGTTGGCGGTTGAACAGGTGGCTCGACCGGCGGCTGTACCGGGGGTTCCACGGGTGGCTCGACCGGGGGCTGCACCGGGGGCTCGACGGGCGGTTCTACAGGCGGCTGCACCGGGGGTTGGACAGGTGGCTCGACCGGCGGCTGCACGGGCGGCTGCACGGGCGGCTGCACGGGCGGCTCGACCGGGGGCTCTACAGGTGGCTGTACCGGCGGTTCCACGGGAGGCTCCACAGGCGGCTCCACAGGCGGCTCCACAGGTGGTTCGACAGGCGGTGTAGTGCCTTTCTGCGCAATGGTCAGGTTCAGTTCATTGGCGGTGCGCTGCAGGCTGACATTGAGAAATGCCGAGTTGGTGAACGCCTGCGCATACGCGGTACCTGCTGCTGCGCCCTCCACCACGCCGCCCTGGGCGGCCAGCAGGGTGTAGGTCTGGCCGGTCTGATAGCTTTGCGCATCGTTGAGGGTGGTCACGTCTACACGCGTACCGCGCAGGGTTGCGCTGCCGCTGACGTTAACCCGGTCGGCGCCGCCATTGCCTGCAATGTCGGCGGCGTACCTGGAGCCTTCGGCCATGTCCAGGTCGCCCTTGATGTTCAAGGTGCCGAGTGCCGCTTCACCTGGCGACAGCGTACCGCCCGAGGCTACCTGCGTGCTCCCGACCTGTCCGTTACCGGCCAGCACGCCACCTGCCAGTACTTGGGCACGGTTGCTGTAGTTGCCAGAAGCGTCGGTATGCCCGACGGTACCGTTGACCACCAAGGTGCCGTTGCCCACACTCAGCAATGACGTGCCTCGTGGGTTGGTCTGGTCTACATCGCCGTCGAGTACCAGCCGCCCGCCACGCACTACCGTGCTGCCGGAAAGGCCCGTCAGGTCGCCGCCCAAGGTGGTGTCGCCACTGAACGCGTACACACGGCCCGCGCCACTGATGCGGTTGTTCACTTGCAGGTTGCTGTCGGTATGGTTGAACGCCAGCGCACCGCTGCCGGCGCCGAAGCGAATGGCGGTTTGCGGATCGAGACGGCCCGCCGCCTGGGCAGAACCGGCGCTGATGGCATCGATGTCGGTACGCGCATCGTCCCGCACGACGGCACCACCGATGCTTAGCGTGCCACGGGCGGCGGAGTTGATGCTGGTCAGCTCGCTAATGTCGATGCCGTCGGCGCTGCTCAGCTCGGCGCCGTTGGACAGGGTCAGGATGGTGCTGGATGTCGTGGTGCCCAGCGTCATGGCGCGCGTGGCCAGACGGGTGCCTTCACCGGAGACATTGACCTGGGTGTTACGGCTGACGTTGGCCGAGCCCAGCGCCATGGAGTCGCTGGTCAATACGGCGCCGTCGCTCAGGCTCAGGTCGTTGCGGTTTCTGAAGGTGCCGGTGTTGTCCCAGCGGGTGCCAGCGCCCGACAGTTCGCTGATCGAGTTGATGGCCACGCGCTCACTGACCAGTTGCCCACCATCCTTGAGGTTGATGCGCGAGTCGTACAGGAACACGCCACCGGACGTGACGTTGACGGTGTCTACTTTCGAGCCCTGGCCGCTGACCAGCAGGTTGGCCCGCGACAGGGCGTTGCCGGCATTGCCATTGTCACTCAATTGCAGGTCCCGCACCGACACCTGCCCACCGCCAAGCACGTTGAGAGTACCTTGCCCGGCGCCACCGATCACGATGGTGTTACCCAGCACCGCGCCGGTGCGTGGCACGTTCCAGCGCGTACCAGGGCCCTGCACGATGACCGTGGCCATCGCCGTGCTGGCCGCGTCGTTGGTGGACGACCCACCGATTCGGCCGCCGAAGCTGGTGACCTGGGCGCCATTGTTGAGCGTAAGCGTGGACGGCGTGCCGTTGCTGGGGCGCAGCACCACAGCGCCGTCAATGCCTCGGTCGCTGCTGAAGGTGTCCTGACCGCTGTCGAGCACATAGTCGGCCGCGTACGCGCCGGGTGCCATGGCGAGCGTTATCGCGAAGGTGAGGGGGGATAACTTGAACAAAGGGTTCATAACGACTCCGGAGACTCCATGAGATGCCACCTGCGTGGCCACCGAGCCCGAAGGGCTTGGTGTTCCTGTATACGGCGGTTAACAGGGGGAGTATCGGGAGCGACCCAAGACGGTGAAATAGTACGAGTGTGCTAGTGGGGCGCCCACTGTGACGCACTGCACACTTCTCAGCCACAGGTGGCCGATCCGCCGCGTTCAAAGGCTGTTACGCCAGTAATGGCCTTTTGGTTATGGCCCTAGGCCCTCAGCTCGCCGGGTCCTGCCCCAGCACCTTGCTCAGCGCCACACGGGCATCTTCGAGCTGCACCAGGGAGGCGTGCCGGGCGCCAAGCGCATCGCCGTTCTGGATAGCTGTCAAAATGGCTTTGTGTCGGGGGAGGGCGAGCTCATCAAAATTGGGGCGCTGGTTGGAAAAGCGCACTGATTCGCGCAACGCCATCGACAGCATGTTGCACAGGTAGGCGAGCAGGTCATTGTGGGTGGCGTCGGCAATACGGGCATGAAAGTCCAGGTCTGGCTGCAGCCGCTCATCCGGGGTACGCGCTGCCTCCATTCTTTGATAAGCCTCGCCAATCGACGCTACGTCCTCTGTCGTGGCATTGGTGGCGGCCAAGGCGGCGGCAGCGGGCTCAATGACCCAGCGCACGCTGGACAGGGTATTGAAGAACTCCTGTTGCGGCGTTGCCTGCATCAGCCAGTGCAGCACATCGGGGTCGAGCATGTGCCAGTCATGGCGGGGTCTGACCAGGGTGCCGACGCGGGGGCGCGCTTCTACCAGGCCCTTGGCCGTGAGGGCGCGCATGGCCTCGCGAAACACCGGCCGACTGATCGCGTAGGTTTCGCACAGGCTTGCCTCGGACGGCAGCTTCTGCCCTGGGGCGAGTTGGCCGGACACGATCTGCAGGCCCAGGTCCTGGACCAAGGTAGCGTGCATGCTCTTGCGCGTTGAGGGCTGGCGGTAGTTCATGGGGGTTGTGCGAGGTCCTTCTGGCGGGGCTCGCATCATAGCACTGATAAATGCAGGGCTGTTTTGCAGCGCCTTGAGGGCGGACAGAGGTGGTCCCTGCGGGCCTCGGCGCTCTAGCGGGCGCGGGAGCTGTCGGTGCATGGACGGCTCCACGGCCGCTAGAGCGGCAAGCGGCACTGTGCGCCCCTATTGTATTGAGCCAGTCACGGCCCCGCTTGGGGTAATTTCCCTGGGCTAGTGAGAGTGCTTGGGCACCGCCGCCCCGCGGCAGCCGACGAGAAAGTCGAAGTCGCAGCCCTCATCGGCCTGCATCACATGGTCCAGATAGAGCTTGGCATACCCCCCGGTAATCAGCTGTGGCGGTGGCTGCAGATCCGCCAGGCGGCCGGCCAGCTCCTGCTCGTCGATGTCCAGGTGCAAGCGGCCTTGCTGGCAGTCCAGCTCGATCCAGTCGCCTTCGCGTACCACGGCCAGGGGCCCACCTGCGGCAGCCTCTGGCGCAACGTGCAGCACTACGGTGCCGTAGGCCGTGCCACTCATGCGCGCGTCTGAGATGCGCACCATGTCGGTTACGCCTTGGGCAAGCAGCTTGGCCGGCAGCCCCATGTTGCCCACCTCGGCCATGCCGGGATAACCCTTGGGCCCGCAATATTTCATCACCAGGATCGAGTTGGCGTCCACATCCAGGTCTGGGTCGTTGATGCGAGCCTTGTAGTCCTCGAAGTGCTCGAAGACCACGGCGCGCCCCCGATGCTGCATCAGCGCAGGCGTGGCCGCCGAAGGCTTGAGCACTGCGCCCTTGGGCGCCAGGTTGCCCCGCAGGATGCAGATACCCCCGTCGGCCACCAGGGGTTTGTCCAGCGGGCGGATGACGTGCTCATCATAAAGTGGCGCGGTGTGGCAATTGTCCCACAGGCTTTTACCGTTTGCGGTCAGCGCAGTCGGGTTGGGCAGCAGCCCATGCTCCCCCAGGCGCCGGATCACGGCCGGCAGACCGCCGGCGTAATAGAACTCCTCCATCAGGAAACGCCCCGAAGGTTGCAGGTCGACCAGCGTCGGCGTACCCCGTCCCACCCGCGTCCAGTCCTCCAACTGCAGATCTACGCCAATGCGCCCGGCGATGGCCTTGAGGTGAATGACGGCGTTGGTCGAGCCACCAATGGCTGCGTTCACCCGGATGGCATTTTCGAAGGCTTCGCGGGTGAGGATTTTCGACAGCCGCAAGTCTTCGCGCACCATGTCCACGATGCGCATGCCCGACAAGTGCGCCAACACGTAACGGCGCGCGTCCACGGCAGGGATGGCGGCGTTGTGCGGCAGCGAAGTGCCCAGCGCCTCAGCCATGCAGGCCATGGTCGAAGCCGTACCCATGGTGTTGCAAGTGCCGGCTGAGCGCGACATGCCTGCCTCGGCAGAGAGAAATTCGTTCAGGTCGATGTGGCCGGCCTTATAGGCCTCGTGCATCTGCCACACGATAGTGCCGGCGCCAATATCCTTGCCTTTGTGCTTGCCGTTGAGCATCGGCCCGCCGGTCACCACGATGGCCGGAACATCACAGCTGGCCGCGCCCATCAGCAACGCAGGCGTGGTCTTGTCGCAACCGGTCAGCAGCACCACGGCATCGACCGGGTTGCCACGAATGGCTTCTTCCACATCCATGCTCGCCAGGTTGCGCGTGAGCATGGCCGTGGGGCGCAGGTTGGATTCACCGCTGGAGAACACTGGGAACTCGACCGGGAAGCCGCCTGCTTCCAACACGCCTTTCTTGACGTGCTCGGCGATCTTGCGGAAATGCGCGTTGCACGGGGTCAGCTCCGACCAGGTGTTGCAGATGCCGATGATCGGTTTGCCCTGGAACTCGTGGTCCGGAATGCCCTGGTTCTTCATCCAGCTGCGGTACATGAACCCGTTCTTGTCGGCGGTACCGAACCATTGGGCGGAGCGCAGTGAGGGCTTGCTATCGGACATGATGGACACCTTATTAGTATTACTATTTGTCTTTATGCCGCCAAATGTATCGCCAAAAAACGAACATGTGAAGGCTTGTCGTTTTAAATAGTAATACTATAAGATCAATTTCCTAGGTCAGCGGTCTGCCAAAAAACCTCGGCCTGGTGTTGTACCCATTACAAGAACAATTGGAGACATCGCCATGATTCAGGAGCAGCGGCTCGTCCGCCTGATCACACTCAAGCTCATCCCTTTTTTGGTCCTGTTGTACCTGGTGGCCTATGTCGATCGCTCGGCGGTCGGCTTTGCCAAGCTGCACATGGGCGCCGACATTGGCCTGGGCGATGCTGCCTACGGCCTGGGCGCCGGGTTGTTCTTCATCGGCTATTTTCTGTTCGAAGTGCCCAGCAACTTGCTGCTGGACCGCTTTGGCGCACGCCGCTGGTTTGCGCGCATCTTGCTTACGTGGGGCGCCATCACCATTGGCATGGCATTCGTGACCGGGCCGAACGGCTTCTATGTGATGCGCTTTCTGCTAGGGGCAGCCGAGGCGGGGTTCTTTCCGGGGGTGCTGTACTACATCACGCAGTGGTACCCCGTGCGTCATCGCGGCAAAATTCTGGGTTTGTTCATCCTTTCCCAGCCGTTGGCGATGCTGGTCACAGGGCCGCTTTCCGGCGCATTGCTGGGTCTGGACGGCACCTATGGCCTGCACGGCTGGCAATGGCTGTTCATCTGCATCGGGACCCCTGCGGTGCTGTTGGCCTGGCCCACCCTGCGCCTGCTGCCCGATGGCCCGGCCAAGGTACGCTGGCTCAGCGACGCGCAACGCACCTGGTTGCAGGAACAGCTGGCCGATGACCTGCGTGAATACGGCCAGACCCGCCACGGCAACCCGCTGCATGCACTCAAGGACAGCCGCGTGCTGCTGTTGGCGCTGTTCTACCTGCCCATGACCCTGAGCATCTACGGGCTCGGGTTGTGGCTGCCCACCTTGATCCACCAGTTCGGCGGCAGTGACTTGGTCACCGGTTTCGTGTCGGCGGTGCCCTACCTGTTCGGCATCATTGGTTTGCTGGTCGTGCCGCGCAGCTCGGACCGCCTCAACGACCGTTACGGTCATCTTGGCCTGCTGTATGCCCTGGCCGCAGCGGGGCTGTTCCTCAGCGCCTGGTTGAGCGTGCCGGCGTTGCAACTGGCGGCACTGTGCCTGGTGGCGTTCGCCTTGTTTTCGTGCACGGCGATCTTCTGGACCCTGCCTGGGCGATTCTTCTCCGGGGCCAGCGCTGCGGCCGGCATTGCCTTGATCAACTCGATCGGCAACCTGGGCGGCTACCTGGGCCCATTTGGCATCGGCGCCTTGAAAGAACACACAGGTCACCTGTCGTCCGGGCTGTATTTCCTGGCCCTGGTCACCCTGTTTGGGGTGCTGCTTACCGGGGTTGTCTACACCCGGCTGGAGCGCCGACAGCGTGATGCGGCCGCTCAAGTGGCCGGCGCCTCCCGATAATTTTTCGCAACCGACAAGCGAGTACGACCATGCGATTGATCCAATTTGAAACCGCCACCGGCCAGCGCCATGTCGGCGTGGTGGAAGGTGAGTACGTGTTGCGCGTATGTGGCACCGACACCACCCGCGAGCTGGCCCAGCAGGCCATTGCCGCTGGCCGGACTCTGGCCGACCACGTGCAGGTATTGAGCCTGGGTGAGCGTCACGATTACCGGGCGCTGTTGGCCGAGGGCCGGGTGCTGCCGCCGCTGGATCACCCCGATCCTGCCCATTGCCTGGTGACCGGCACTGGCCTGACCCACTTAGGTAGCGCCGCCACGCGCGACAAGATGCATCAGCAGCAGGCCCAGGACGCCGTGACCGACAGCATGCGCATGTTCCAATGGGGCATGGAAGGCGGCCGGCCACCCGCAGGGCAGGTGGGCGCACAGCCGGAATGGTTCTACAAGGGCGACGGTGCCATCGTCGTGCGCCCGGGGGCGGACCTGCCGCTGCCGGCGTTCGCCGAGGATGCCGGAGAAGAGCCTGAGTTGGTCGGCCTGTACCTGATCGGCCCTGATGGCACGCCCTATCGCCTGGGCTACGCGCTGGGCAACGAGTTCTCCGACCATGTGATGGAGCGGCGTAACTACCTTTATCTGGCACACTCGAAGCTGCGCGCCTGCAGTTTCGGACCGGAGCTACGGCTGGGTGCGCTGCCGGCGGACCTCGAAGGGACCAGCCGCATCCTGCGTGATGGCCAACCGGTATGGAGCAAGCCCTTTCTGTCGGGTGAGCAGAACATGTGCCACAGCTTCGAGAACCTGGAGTTCCATCACTTCAAATACGACCAGTTCCTGCGACCTGGCGATATTCATGTGCACTACTTCGGCACCGCGACGCTGTCGTTCGCCGACGGCATCCAGGCTCAGCCCGGCGATACCTTCGAAATCAGCCTGCCGGCCTTCGGCGAGCCGCTGCGCAACGCCATTGCGCCAGCAGCCAAGCAGGTGCGGCCAGGGAGGGTGAAAAGCCTGTAAGCCCACCTCTGTCATTCAGAGTACGTGCCCCGCGGCCCAGGGAAGCGGTCACGTGCAGCCACTTCAATTTCTTAATTCAGGAGTCATCATGACTGGAAGCAATTTCATTGGCGGCCAACGCAGTGCCGCGGGCAGCGTGCGCCTGCACAGCCTCGATGCCTGCACCGGGGAGGCCCTGCCGGTCACCTTCAGCCAGGCTACCCCCGAAGAAGTGGACGCAGCAGCCCAGGCCGCCGAAGCCGCTTTCCCCGCATACAGTGCCCTGGCGCCCGAGCGCCGCGCGCAGTTTCTCGACGCTATTGCCGATCAGCTCGATGCATTGGACGACACCTTCGTCGCCACCGTATGCCGAGAAACCGCCTTGCCAGCAGGGCGTATCCAAGGCGAGCGTGCCCGCACCAGCAACCAGATGCGCCAATTCGCCAAGGTGCTGCGGCGCGGCGACTTTCTTGGCGCCCGCATCGATCGCGCACAACCCCAACGCCAGCCGCTGCCACGGCCTGACCTGCGTCAGTACCGCACCGGCCTGGGTCCGGTGGCGGTATTCGGCGCCAGCAATTTTCCCTTGGCCTTTTCCACGGCCGGTGGCGACACCGCCGCTGCGCTGGCGGCAGGGTGCCCGGTGGTGGTCAAGGCGCACAGCGGGCACATGGCCACGGCCGAGTGGGTCGGCGAAGCCATCGAGCGGGCCGCTGTGGCGACCGGTATGCCCGCTGGCGTGTTCAACATGATCTACGGTGGGGGGGTAGGTGAGGCCTTGGTGCGCCATCCGATGATTCAAGCCGTAGGCTTTACTGGCTCGCTCAAAGGTGGGCGTGCCCTGTGCGACATGGCGGCTGCTCGTGCGCAGCCGATACCGGTGTTTGCCGAAATGAGCAGCATCAACCCGGTGCTGGTGCTGCCAGGTGCGCTGCAAGCGCGTGGCCCACAGATCGCCCGGGAGCTGGCCAACTCGGTGGTGATGGGGTGTGGGCAGTTTTGCACCAACCCGGGGCTGGTCATCGGTATCGCTGGCCAAGCCTTCAGCGACTTCCTGGCGCAATTAGGCGCGCACCTGGGTGACGAGCCTAGCCAGACCATGCTCAATGCCGGAACCCTGCGCAGCTATTGCGCCGGCGTCCAGCGCCTGCACCAGCACCCAGGGATACGCCACCTGGCCGGGTCCGCACAGGAAGGCAACCAAGCCCAGCCCCAGTTGTTCATGGCGCAGGCGAGCCTTTTGTTGCAGGGCGATGAAGTGCTTCAGGAAGAAGTGTTCGGACCTACCACGGTCGCCATCGAAGTGGCTGACGAAGCCGAACTGCGCCGGGCCCTCGAAGCGCTGCAGGGGCAACTGACGGCCACGTTGGTCGCTGAGGCTGAAGATATCCAGCGCTTCGCCGCGCTGGTACCGGTGTTGCAGCGCAAGGCCGGGCGCCTGCTGGTCAATGGCTACCCGACTGGTGTCGAAGTGTGCGAGGCGATGGTGCACGGCGGGCCTTACCCCGCTACATCCGATGCGCGCGGTACTTCCGTAGGCACCCTGGCTATCGACCGCTTCCTGCGGCCCGTCTGCTTTCAAGACTATCCGGACGCGCTGCTGCCCGACGCCCTCAAGAACGCCAACCCGCTGGGCCTGCTGCGCCTGATCGACGGGCAGCATAGCCGCGAGGCGCTTGCATGAAGGCTTGACGGTACTGGTACCTGAGTGTGTGCCGTCTGGTGAGGGTCAGGCGGCGCTTGCTTGATGAACCCCATTCAGTCAGTCCACCGCCACAGCGGCTCGTCCAGCAGGCCCACGTCTTTGAGTTGCGTTTTGCCTTGCACCTTGTCCAGGGCTAGCAGGTTGCAATCCTCACATTGGCTGAGGGCTTCGATCAATGGCGCGCTGTGCGACACGACCCACACCTGGCTGTGCTCGGACGCGCGAATGATCAGCCGGGCCAAGGCCGGCAGCAAGGCTACATGCAGACTGGTCTCCGGCTCATTGAGCACCATCAGGGCCGGTGGCCTGGGCGTCAGCAGGGCGGTCATCAGCAGAAGATAGCGTAAGGTCCCATCCGAAAGTTCTGCGCAGGTCAATGGCCTGAGCAATCCATGCTGGAGCAGCCGTACGCAGAATAGCCCGCCAGGTGGAGCATCGATGTCCAGGCGGCTGCCGGGGAACGCGTCCTCCAGCGCGGCATTGAGGCCTTCCACGTCACCGATTTCAATGATGGTCTGCAAGGCGGGGGCAAGGTTACGCCCGTCATGATGCAGCACTGGCGAGCGGGTGCCCAATTGGGGCTGGCGGCAGGGTGCATCCCGATCGATCCGAAAGTGATCGTAAAAACGCCAACTGTTGATGAAGGCGCGCAACTGCCCGATTTCCGGTGCCTGCCGTGGGCGGCCCACCACACTGAAGAAGCTTTCGCTACTGTCGGCATGCTGATCAAGTATTGTCCAGGCGTTACCTTCACGAGCCTTCACCAACGCATTCTTGCGCTCGACCAGCGCCGAGGCAGGTCGGTAAGCCCCACCTGCCCAGATGGTCTCACTTTTGATTTCCGGATCGAGGATGAAGGCTGAGGGGTAAGCCAGGGGGATGGGCAACCCCAAGGAGATGGCGAATCCGTAATCCTCGGTGGCAAAGCCCAGCCGCAGGCGACGGGCATCGCGCGGGTGCTGCCCCTGGATCGGCACTTCACCGCGCATCATGCGTGCACTCGGTTCCGGGCCCGCCCACCAGGTCGAGTCCAGCCCACCTTCGCGGGCGAGTGCCTGGATGACCCCGCCCTGTGCCGTTTCGGCCAGCAGGCGCAGCGCTTTGTACAGATTCGACTTGCCGCTGCCGTTGGCTCCGGTTACCACGTTGAGCTGGCCCAGTGGCAGGACAAGGTGATTGATGGAGCGATAATTGCTGATGGCCAGGGTAGTGAGCATGGCGTTCTTCCCATCGACGATGGTGCAAGTTTGGCCTCAATCAAGCACCGAGGCCAACCCTTGCCCATGTCGACCAGCCGACGCGGGCCAATCGCTGACGGCGATGGCTAGATCCACAGATCATTAGGCGCCGTGCGCTCACCGCCCTCATGGCCAGTGTTGAGGACGCCACATGGCTCGATCATCAGCAGCTTGGCCTCGCCCTCGGCCGCTGTTCGATGCTGTACACCCCGCGGCACCACGAACAACTCGCCGGGCGCTACATGGACGCTGCGTTGCGGCAGGTCGATGCGCAGCGTCCCTTCGAGTACCAGAAAGGCTTCATCGGTTTCCGGGTGCGCATGCCAGATGAATTCCCCTTCGATGCGTACAACCTTGAACTGGTAGTCGTTCATCTGTGCAACAACCCTGGGGCTCCATTGGCTGTCGATCATCGACGCTTTCTGGTTCAGGTTTATCGGATGGGGCTGAGTGTGTTGACTGGATTCGTACATGGTGGTTACTCCTGGTTGGAGCACGCAGCCTATTGCAGCTCAGTGCCTGCACGCTTGTACGATCCTGCACGTTGCTGCCCTGGCCGCAGGCGTTCGAGCCAGCGTAGCGGCGACACCCCATAACTGCGGGTGAAGTGTCGGGTCATGTGGCTCTGATCGTGAAAGCCTGCCGCCAAGGCAGCGTCGACCAGGGTGAAGCCATCGAGCAACAACCGACGCACATTGTCCAGTCGCCTCAGGGTGACGAAGCGATAAGGGCTGGTGCCGTACAGGGCCCGAAAGTCCCGAGACAGGCTCCATTGCTCACGGCCGCTGGCGTGCTCGAGCATCTCCAGGGTGATGCCCAGGTGCAGGTGCTCCAGAATGAACGCCTTGGCGCGTTCGGCGGACCGGTAATCCAGGCGCTTGCGCCCGCGTGGCTTGCCCGCGACAGCGCGCAGCGCCATGGCCAGGTCATAGATGGCGTCTTGCTCTTCCAGCTGCTCGAGGGGATGGTCCACAGCCTGCACAAACGGTTCGCTAGCATGGAACAGGCGCGGGTCACTGGAAAGCCCGCCAGGCACGAACGGTAGCGGCTGCCCGCCCAGTGCGGCCTGAATCAGCGCAGGGTCGATGTAGGCCATGCGGTAGCGAAAACCTGCCTCGGTGCCGGCCATGCCGTCGTGCAATTCATCGGGGTGCAACACCAGCGTGTTGCCCGCAATGCCGTGGCACAACGAGCCTTTGTAATGAAAGCTCTGTACCCCGGCCAAGGTACGGCCGACGGAGTAGGTGTCATGCCGATGAGGATCATAGCCATGACTACCGAACCACGCTTCGATCCGCTCGACAGCCCCATGTTGCTGGCTGCGGATGACCCAGTCCGAAACCGGGGGCATGTTGGACGAACGTTTCATGGCACAGGTCCCGGCGGTTCACGGAAAGGAAAGACAACGCGCTATCATAAGCCCCAATCCACCTCACCAGAACCCACCATGAACCGTCAGAAGAAAATCAAGCAACTGCTCAAGGCACACGCCAAGAAGGCCAGCGCCAAGCTGGCACCGCGCAGTACCAAGCCCAAGTACATCAGCAAGGCCGATCGCGAGAAGCTGGCGCTGCAAGCGGCCGCGGATGCCGCAGCGCAGCGCGATTCGCAGGCCTGAACCTCAGGCGTCTGACAGGGTTTCTTCCTGCTTGTAGATCCTGAAGCCGCGCGCCTGGTAATTGCCCAGCGCGGCAGGGTGATCCAGGGTGCAGGTATGCACCCATACACGCTGCGTGCCGGGCCAAGCCCAGGCGCTACGCACCGCCTGGCTCAACAGCGGACCGCCAAAGCCTGCGCCCAGAAATTGCGGGGCCAAGCCGAAGTAGCGGATCTCGGCGTTGCTCCCATCAGGGCGATACAGTTCGTAATAACCGGCAATGGCGCCCCGGTGATAAGCCACCCAGGTGCGGTGAGCTTCCTGCTCGACCTGCGCCTGCCACTGCGCCTCGCTCCAGGCGTCCAGGTCGCCCCACGACCAGGGCGTGCCGACCAACGTGTACAGAAAGCGGTTGAAGGCTGGTTGTGGCACCTCGCATTCGACGATATGCAAATCCGGGCGCTGGGGCTTTTCCACCAGTTCGTCTGGCGAGGTCATTTCAAGGTAGTACGTGGTGCAGGGTGTTTGCATCGTTCATCTCGCGTCGTCCACTGAACAGCTTGCCAGCATGCCTGTGGCTTAGCGCCTTTGCCACCTGCGGATGGGATCACGACAGGCGTGCTGGGTTGGCAAGCGGTCGACTGTCGTTGTTGCAAACGCTGGTTTGGCGCAGAACGCCGTCAAAAGCTTCCGATTGAACGTTTCAGCGCACAGGTACGTCGGTATTTCTAGTCTTTTGCTTTGGAGGTTTCCATGAAATATCGCGCACTCGGCAACACCGGTCTGTTGGTTTCGGAGCTGGTCATTGGCACGGTGCCTTTCGGCGGACGAGGCTCGTTCGAGAAAACCGGCAGCGTCGATGTGGACCTCGCCAAGCGCATGTTCGCGGCCGCGTTCGACGCCGGGGTCAACCTGGTGGACACCGCCGACCTGTATTCACATGGGCTGGCCGAGGAAATCGTCGGCAAGGCCTTGGGCGAGCGTCGCCAGTCCATCATCCTGGCCAGCAAGGCGCGCAGCCCGATGAGCGACAACCCCAACGACAGCGGCGCTTCGCGCTATCACCTGATTCGCGCATGCGAGGCCAGCTTGAAGCGCCTGGGGACCGACCATATCGACTTGTATCAGATCCACAATTGGGACGGCGTGACGCCAGTGGAGGAGACCCTGGCAGCACTGGATCATCTGGTGCAAAGCGGCAAGATCCGTTACTTCGGTACGTCCAACTACACTGCCTGGCAAATGATGAAAACCCTGGGCAGCGCGCAATTGAACGGCTGGCAACAGCCTGTTTCACAGCAGATCTACTACACGCCCGAATCGCGTGAGGCCGAGTACGAGTTGCTGCCGATGGCGATTGACCAAGGCTTTGCCACACTGGTCTGGGGCCCGCTGGGTGAAGGCCTGTTGACCGGCAAGGTCCGTCGTGGCCAGCAGACGCCCAAGGGCACACGTCAGGGCAATGACTGGCCGGAACCCTACGTGCACGATCGTGAGCGCGCCTACGACATCATCGAGACCTTGATCGCGGTCGGCGAACGCCACGGTTGCTCGCCGTCACGCGTCTGCCTGGCCTGGCTGAAGGATCGCCCGGGTATTACCAGCGTGATTACCGCTGGCCGCACCCTTGATCAACTGCAAGACAATCTGCAGGCGGCAGACCTTGTATTGACGCAAGAGGACCTGAAGCAGATCGAACAGGCCACACGCATCGCGCCGCAGTACCCCTACTGGCACCGCATTGCCGCTGGCATGGACCGCATCGATCCTGCTGAAGCGCCGTTCATCGAGCTGTACCGAGAGACCATGAAGTAGTCTGCGCCGCCGGATACCGGGTCGTCTTGCCTGCTTGGCGAGGCGACCTCGGGAGTTGTGTGAATTATTTCCTGTCTCACCGGTCAAGTAATGAGTCCCCAACCTAGACCGAGGTGCTCATGCACGCCTTCACTGTTCGCTACTCGCTCAATGGCAATTCGACCGACCATACTTTTGAGTTGGACCAGCCTGAGCTGGCCCTGCACGAGGCCGCCTGGCACCTGATCGTGCTGCACTTTGGCGACGGCGAGAACAGCCTGGTGATGCCTTCGGCCGACGCCACGCCCAATGAGATCCTGGCGCAGGCCGAGGTATTGGGGTTGACGGACATCGTGGTGGTCTAAGTAGCTGGCTAGTGGGCTCAAGGCGGTACTGGCTTGATCCCACGTGGGAGCGGCCGGTCCGGCGCCCCGGCAAGACGGCTCCTACACGAGATGTGCAGGGCTTGAAAGAGCGCGCAAGGTACTCAGCACCCTAAGTCAGCTCGCAGTCATCACCTTCGCCATGACCACCGTTCGCTCGTCTCCATAGCGCACTTCACGAACGGCCGTATAACCTAGCCTGGCATAGAAACCTTGAGCAGTGAGTGAAGAAGGCACCTGCAACTGCCGGACCCCAGTGTCCCGCGCTTCTTGCTCGATGTAGCCCATCAGTTGTTCGCCAAGACCCTGGCGCTGGTAGCTCGGGTCAACGAATACACTTCTCACTACGTTCTTCTCAAGACTTGCCGTTGCGACGACCACGTCGCTCTCCAAGGCCACCCATACAACCCGCCTGTCCAGCAATTGGACCACGGCTTGGGGCGTGAAAGCGCGCGCCACGCGCGCCAATGTGGCGGCGTCATAGTCTGCTGCGTTGCTGTGGCGCAGTGCAGCCAGGATAACCCGGCTGATGCTTTCAGCGTCCAGGACGCTCGCCGCTCTGATCACCCTTGCCATCAACCTCGTCCCCCTCGATTGCGACGGACGGGCTTCAACCCAATCGAACCCCTGCGCCCGCGCTGTTCTCGAATAACTGTAGGCCTCATCCATTCTTTCGAGGTACGCGGCAATGAACAGAGATCCCATGGCACAGGACGGCGCTGACGATGACATGCCCGTTTCACCGGACCCGTCGGTGAACCCTGACAACCCGACCATACCTGATCCGGACGATGATCCGCTCATGAACGAAGAGGAGGGTGGAGACATGGAGGATTCCGAGCAGCCGCCCATGGATGTGAATACGCCCAGAGAATAACGGGCGTCGTTCAGTGTCCAGCCACGCCTCGCCGATTTGCCACGGATGCCAGCGGCAACCGCTTTGACCAGACTCACGCTATTTCAGCGCCTCAATCAGGAGAATGCATATGCCGATCGACAATAATGGTCCTGCAGCACCCTACCCAGGCCCGGCGCAGAACAGCCCGGACACAGGCGAGGGGCACGGTTCAGGCCTTGAGCAGACCCCTTCGGAACCCAAGCAAGGTGCCGGCCACGCTGGCGGCGAGCGCCCCGAGGACTGGAATCCACCCCCAGGTAATCCAGGCTCTGACCAGGACAGCCAGGTGCCACGTGACAATGGTACCGCACGCACCCATGAAGACCCTGGCGCAGGGGATGCAGCGCTCGAGGAAGACATGAAGGACGTGGAAGCGAACAACTCGGTGTCGCAAGAACACCCGTGATACAGGGTTAAATCCGAGGCGCTGGGGCTGACCACAGCGCCTTTGGACAGCGCTAGCGGCGGCGCAGCAGGCCTGCCAGCGCTACCGTCAACGCAACCGCCGTGGCCATTGCCAGCACAATGGTCGGCATGACCCCCAGAGCCCTCATCAGACCCGACAACATCAGGTAGAACGCCAGCACACCCACTGCGCCTATGGCGTTGCCGCGCACCATGGCCGCCATCCCCGCGCGCCCGTTCTGCACGTGAGCAAATACCATCAATGGCCAAGCGATGACCGGGATTGGCGCGAGCATGCCGCTGGTCTGGGGTCCAAGCCAGGCCGCCAGGTGCGTGGTGATCATCAGCAACGCCGTTGCCGAGACCATGCGCAAGGGGATTTCCCAGTAACGATGCCGTACACGTGCCAGCGTCTCAGGCTTGGGTTCACGCCCGCTGGCGACGATCAGAAGTACGATCAACGCCAGCGCTACGCCTATCGACACATACAAATGGCCCCAGTGCGTAAGCACATAGGCGACCAAGCCGTAGAAGACGATCGCCAAGCCCGCAGCAGCCCCGAGGGCAAGCCTGCGTGTTGCATACAGGTAGAAGGCGTAGGTAGCGAGCACGGCTGCCAGGCCGCCCAGTGCTCCGGGCACGGCGTTCAGGGCAAAGTCTGTCCCTTGCTCCAGGCTCAGGAAGGTCATCACCAGCCCCGACGTGATGGGCATGCCCGCCAGTAATCCCCCTAGCAGCCCACCCCAGCGCCTGGAAGCGAGAGAGATGGCCCACATCAGCAAAGGGGTAATGGCAAGTTTCAGGTAGAACAAGGTCATCGCGGCGCGTTCCGGCTCTCAAGACAGTGCCGACTTTACCCTGTTGAATGCCCGGATGCCCGCCACTGATGCCTACCAGGGGATGTTGCGACCGTCCCAGCCCCAGAAGCTGCCCGTCACGTTCGGTCCGAGACGCCCGATCAGCTCCACGATGCACTGCGCGGCAAACGTCGTCTCGAACAGTTTGCCCTCAGGCACGTTGCCTTGGAACGGCCTTGACAGTTCCGTGTCCGTTGTACCCGGGTGCAAGGCCAGAACGGTCGCGTTAGGGTTCAGGCGCTTGAGTTCGATACTGGCTGTGTGTAGCAACTGATTCAGCGCCGCCTTGCTGGCCCGGTAGCTGTACCAACCCCCCAGACGGTTATCGCTGATCGAGCCCACGCGGGCGGACAGTGCAGCGAAGGTTGCAGGTTGCTTGCGCAGCAAAGGCAGCAGGTGTTTCAGCAATAAGATCGGGGCAAAGGCGTTGGTGCTGAAGCTTGCGTGCAGGCTGGCAAGGTCCAATTGCGCCAGTGACTTTTCGGCCTTGGCGTTTTCCTGATGCAGGATCCCCAAGGTACTGATGACAAGGTGCAAGTGCACACATCGCTCGCCTGCTTGCGCGGCCATGGCGCCCAGGCTGGCCTCCTCGCGCGCGTCGCAGTCCACCAGTAGTACACGATTGGGGTGAGCGTCGGCCAGCGCCCTCAATGCCTGGTTCTGCGTGGCGCGGCGCGACACCGCTATCAGCTGATCGACGTCTTCGCGGGTCGCCAGCGCGTTGCACAGCGCGAGCCCGATTCCACGGCTGGCCCCGCAGACCAGCACGCAGGCGTTCTCGTCCAACCCTGGTATGAGACTCATGACAGGCACTCTCTGGCCATCGTTTCGGTCAAGGGTAGACCGCCTCAGTCATCCGGATTTCCATCGACATGAGGTTCAGTCGTCGGTATCCGGTTCGCCACCCCAAAGGGCACATGCACCATCGGCAAATCGCCCGCAGGCGAGTGCAGGTGGCTGCGCTGGTCATCGAAGAAGACATGGGGCTTGAGAATCGACAAGACGCGGGGTTTCTCCATGCCGCCCAGGAAGAAACACTCGTCGGGCGATACGCCCCAATCTTTAAGGGTCGTCACCACCCGCTCATGGGAAGGTGCATTGCGTGCCGTGACAATGGCGATGCGCAGGATGCGCTTGTAGTGCGGGTCATCTTCGAGCTTGCGGTCTTCGAGCGTGCGAATCAGCGACAGTTTGCGATACAGGTCGGCCAAGGGCCCAGGCGTATGGGGCACGCGCTGATGGGCCTGCTCGTGGGCCTGGAATTCATCCAGGCTGTTGCCACGCTTGTAGACGCTTTCGGCTTCGTCGTCGGCGATCACGCCATCGAAGTCGAACGCCACGCGCAGCTCGGTATCGATTTCGTCATCGTAGATACGGGTCGGCAGAACACGACCTGCGGGGTAATTGGCGTCGATGGCTTTCTGTACGTCCTCTTCGTTGGCGCTCAGAAACAGCGATGCGTTGAACGCTGGTATGTACTCATACGGTGAACGGCCCGACATGAACGCGGCGCGGGTGATGTCCAGGCCGTAGTGGTTGATCGAGCGAAATACCCGCAGGCCCGTTTCCGGCGAATTGCGCGATAGCAACACCACCTCGACGGGCAACTGCTCGGGGAACGCCTGGTTGATACGCAGAAAACGACGGATAAACGGAAACGCCACGCCTTTGGGGAAGGGCTCATCCAGGTTCTGTTCCTGATGCCATCGGTACGCTTCGACACCCTCCTGGGTGTAGATGTCGTCCGAAACGGTAAGGTCGAACAGCGCACTGGAGGCAACGCCAATCACCAGTTTCTGTTCGATGGGGTAAGGCATGGGAAACTCCCTACGGCCCCGGCAGAGGCGCAAAGTCAGAGGGGGATGTAGTCGTTACGCGAAACGACCGGTTTGTGCGGCCCTTCGACCAAGTGCACGTACAGCCCGTCCACGCAGTCGATGGCCAGACAGTCGTCCACGCTCAGCACCGCATCGGTGTGCGGCTTGAGCCAGCCGGCCTGCATGTGTTGCTTGCCAAATGCCTTGGCATCGGCCTTGTTGCGGGCGCTGACCAGCACATAGCGGTGCGCTTCGCCGAACACACCGCGTTCGTAGCCGCCCAGGTTGATGAAGTACAGGCGCAGCGCACCGCGTTTTGCAGGGTAGGGGTGCAACTCCACTCGCATGCCATCCACGCCGTCCACTTCCAGCCAGGCATCGATGTGCAGCCCCTGCTGGCTGCCGAACCATGCGTCGCGCAGTTGCGCATAGGCCTGTTGCAGGCTGGGTGCCTGGGCGAACACCATGTCGTGGACCTCGATCTTGGCCCCTGCATGGCGTCCCCCCAGCATGACGATATAAAGCATGAGGTTTCCTTGTTGAATCGATCATCGCATGGCGTCATTTTGCAGCATCCGCACGCCGCTTCAAGCGCAGTGCTTGGCGCCTGGGCACAAGAAGGCTAGTGTGGGCGAACCTTTGACTGCGAGATAGCAAGATGCGCACTCCTTTTCTGTTCCTGGCGATGCTCTGTGCACCCCTGGTGCAAGCCGCCGAGCACTGGACGTTGAATGACCAGTTCGACCAGGCGTTCACGTTGGACGACAAGACCCGCGTGGTCATGGTTGCGCGCAGCATGGCCACTGCACGGTTGGTCAACAATGCGGTCGAGCATACGCCAGAGGGCTATCTTGAAGCGCGGGGCGTGGTGTTCGTCGCGGACATCGAGAAGATGCCCAGCATGGTGGCAGCGGTGATGGTGCCTGCCATGCGGTCGGCCAATTACCGGATTTTGCTGGATCGGGACGGCGAGGTGGCCAAGGGCTATGGCGGGGACCGCGAATCGGTGCAATGGCTGGAGGTTCAGGACGGCAAAGTGGTGACAGAGCAGCGGTACAGTGATTTACCCAGTTTGAGGCAGGCACTGGTTAAGATGGCTGGGCGGGTTGCAGGGGGTTGATGCAGTGGCGTGACCGTTGAAGCGCAACGCGCAAGCGCCTGGGTTTGGAGCAAGGACACGCTTCTTGCCGCACCAGGACACCACCGCATCACGCTCAGCCATCAGCGGTGGATGCGACGGGCCGAGCAACCCAGGAGCCAGGCTTCGCAACTTGAAGGTGTGTGGCCGCTTTGCGGCTTTGGCGATGTGAGCTGCGAAACTGAAATCCTGGGGCCGCCATGCGGCCCATCGCGGCCGGCCCGGCGCCCCGGCAAGTCCGCTTCCACACTGGAACTGAGTGGCCTTCGAGGGATGTGCAACGATTCAACATGCGGCATAGCTGGATGTTGCTACTGCTGCTTCCAATCAGAGAAGACTGAAGCAAACACCAGACGTCCTCAACCCGCCACCATGGCAAACCCCACGCCGAACCGGTTCCACGCATTGATCGTCGCGATAGCCAGCGTCAGATTCACCACCTCCGCTGGCTCGAAGTGTTCCAGCAGCGCCTCATATTCCCCCTGTGGGGCACCACAATCGGCCAGCCGTGTCAGGCTTTCGACCCACGCCAACGCCGCTCGCTCACGCTCCGTGAAGTAAGTCGTCTCTCGCCACACACACAACGTCTGCAGGCGGGCCTCGCGCTCCCCGGCTTTGCGCGCGTCGTTGGCGTGCAGGTTGACGCAGTACGCGCAGCCATTGATCTGCGATGCGCGCAAGCGCACCAGTTCAAGCAGATCATGCTCAAGGCCTGTGCGGGTCAACGCCTGCTCCAGGGCTGCCATAGCCTTGTAGGCGTCAGGGGCTTGTTTCGACCAGTCGATGCGGTGTTGCATGGCGCTCTCCAGAAACGCATTAGGGTGGCGCCACAATACCCTCGGCCGCCGATACGTCCGATAGCCAATCCGCTGATCTTCGGGGAGGCCAATCCCGCCATTCGCATCCCCACTGACAGGCATCCAATCTCTTCATTTCTGTCACTGCCGCCGACTCAGGATAATGACCCGTCCCATCCAAGGAGATTGAGCCATGCCCGACGTCCGTTTCATGCGCGAAGCCCTCGAACTGGCACGCGCCAACATCGCAGCCGGAGGACGGCCGTTCGGTGCCGTGCTGGTGTATGAGGGCCAAGTCGTTGCGCGCGGTGTCAATGAAATCCACCGCTCACAAGACCCGACTACCCATGCCGAGATGCAAGTCATCCGCCAGGCCAGCCAGGCGCTGGGGCGCGCTCGCCTGGATGGCGCAGAGGTGTATGCCAGCGGCCACCCATGCCCCATGTGCCTGGCGGCCATGCACCTGTGCGGTATCAGCCAGGCCTGGTTCGCGTATGACAACGAGGAAGGCCAGCCTTACGGGCTGTCCACCGCTGACGTGTACGCGCAGATGACCCGTGCGCCTCAGCAGCAGTCATTGCCGCTACGCGCCCTCAAGCCCGACGGCGAAAATGGGCTGTACGCTCAGTGGCAACAGGCCAATGCCCAATGACAGCAGTCTGGAGAGCGATGCTGGTCGTGCTGCTGGCGTTGAATCTGCGACCGATTCTGACCAGCATCGGCCCCTTGCTCGATCCAATGCGCATCAGTACCGGCCTGGGTTATCAGCAAGCGGCATTGCTGACGGCGCTGCCGGTGTTGTGCATGGGAGCGGTGCCATTATTGCACCCTTGGTCACGCCGATGGTTGAGCGAACAGGCCGGCATGCTCGGTGGTCTGGCGGCCATCGCGCTGGCGTGTCTCTGGCGGTTGCAACTCGAAAGTGCCTGGGCACTGCTTGCCAGCGCAGTGCTCGCCGGCCTGGGCGTGGCGGTGGTGCAGGGCATGATGCCGGGCCTGGTCAATCGCTGGTTTCCAGGGCGGCTTGCTGGCGCAATGGGCCTGTACTCGGCTGCTTTGATGAGCGGCGGCGGGCTGGCTGCTGTGCTGGGCCCGCACCTGGCCGAGTATGCCGGGCAATGGCAGGTGGGACTGGGGGTCTGGGCCGCGCCGGCGCTGGTTGCCATGCTGGCATGGCTCATCTTGCGGCCACGCAACGCACAAGCCCCTGTCTTCAAAACAGTCAGCGGACACTGGTTTGGCCACCGACGGGCCTGGTTACTGGCGGTGTATTTCGGCCTCATCAACGGAGGCTACACCAGCATGGTCGCTTGGTTTCCAGCGTTTTACCTGGAGCAGGGTGGCAGCGCACAGGGCGGCGCCGACCTGGTGGGGCTGATGACCCTGTTCCAAGTACTGGGCGCATTGGGCCTGCCGCTGCTGCTCAGGCGCTGGGTAGATCGGCGTCCAGGCCTTGCGCTGGCGCTGTCGATCCAACTGGTGGGGTTCATGGGGTTGCTGATGGCGCCCACCGCAGCACCCGGGCTTTGGGTAGCGTTGATCGGGTTCGGGCTGGGCGCCTGTTTCAGCCAAAGCCTGACCCTGACCCTCGAACATCTTCCTACGCCAGCCGAAGCCGGCGGCCTGGCGGGTTTCGTCCAGGGTATCGGCTTCATCATCACCGGCTGTGTGCCATACATTGTCGGGTGGCTGCGTGCGCTCGACGGTGATTTTCAAAGCGCTTGGATTGTGCTCATCGCCAGCGTGGTGACGATGCTGCTGGTGACGTTGGCCTTCAGCCCGCAAAGCTACGCGAAGGCCTTGGCTCGACCCGCCGCGGTCGATAGCGTCGCTGTCCTCAGCTGATTCGCCGCAGGGTATCGCGCAGCCGGTCGAGTGCCGGGTCGATGTCGAGCATTTCAATGGCACCAAAGCCCATCAACAGTCCTGGGCGCACTGGCGTTTCATTGAAAAACGGGGCAAGTGAGTAAATGCCCAGGTCGACCTTGCGGGCTTGTTCTACCAGGTCCTCCACATCGACCCCTGGTTGCGCCAAGGCGCTTAGATGAAAACCGGCCTCGGCGGGAATGACCCTGAGCCAAGGGGAAAGGTCGTCGTCCAGCCGCTGCAACAAGCGATCGCGGCGTGCGCTGTACACTTCATGGCAACGGCGGATGTGCCGGTTCAGATGCCCCTGTTCCACGAAACGGGCCAGGGCCCACTGCAGCAGGGTCGGGCTGTGCCAGTCGCTCAGTTGCTTGGCCACGCAACTGGCCTTGAGCACGGCCTCTGGCAAAACGGCATAACCCAGGCGCAGCTCCGCAAGCAAGGTCTTGGAAAACGTGCCGACGTAAGCCACAAGGCCATGGGAGTCAAGACGCTGCAGCGCGTCGGCCTTGGGCCCTTGATAGCGGAATTCACAGTCGTAGTCGTCCTCGATGATCAGTGCGCCCAATGCGGCTGCCCGGGCCAGAAGCGCTCGCCGGCGTTTTTCGCCCATCGGCATACCCAGTGGGAACTGGTGCGAAGGGGTGACATAGATCAGCTGCGCGCCCTCGGCTATCTGGTCAACGCACAACCCTTCGTCATCCACCGGCACCCCCTGCACCTGGGCGCCCAAGGCCAGGAACAACTGCCGTGCCGGCGGGTACCCCGGGTCTTCCATCGCGACCTTGCAGCCAGGCTCCACCAGCACCCTGGCGATCAAGTCCAGGGCCTGCTGTGCGCCGTTGCAGACGAGGATATCGTCAGCCGTGCAGTGCACGCCCCGGGCGTAGGCGATGTGGTGGGCGATGACCTCGCGCAGCTCCGCAAGGCCCTGGGCTGGGAAGTGCCGCTGGGGGTGATGCTGGCTCCGCCGCCCGGCGTAGTTCAGGCAACTGCGCCACAGGTCGAACGGGAATAGTGCCTTGCTCGCCACGCCGCCGATGAAGTCATAACGCACCGTCGATAGCGCTTGGCGTTGGCCTAGCACGGTGGCGCGGGATTGCCAGCGCCTGAGCGACGCATCGCCGGCAAGGGTCAAGGCACGTGGCCGCGCGCTGCGCTTGGGTTCAAGCGTATTGATGAACGTCCCCCGGCCGACCACCGCGCTCAGCAGGTTGTCCTGGGTGAGGCGTGCATAGGCGTCCGCGACGGTCTTGCGCGACACGCCCAGTTGCTCGGCCAACAGGCGGCTGGGCGGCAACTGGCTGCCAGCGGCCAGGTGACCACGCTCGATCCCCGCGCGCAATTGCGCGTAGAGCTGGGCAGCCAAGCCTTTGCGGCCCTCCAGGCGAATATGCAGTTCCATGGGGCATTCCAGAGCAAGAGAGCGCTCAGGATAGCGGATTGCGTACGGCAAAGGCGCTTGCTCCTGCAGTAGCAAGATCGCTTACGACCTGGCCATGCTCACCGTGATATAGCCTTTGCCCGATAGGATGATGCGGATGCGTGTTTCGTCCGCAGGGGCGCTGCGGCAGCGCTTGATGAGCACGCCTTCCTGTGCGACGGCCTTCATGTGATGGGTGATGGCTCGGCCCCGAACGTCGAAGAACGCTTCACTGGCGAGCAGTTCGATTCGCTCGATCAGTTGTCTGGATTGCTCATCGGTGACGCAGAAGAACATGACACCAGAAAGATGAGGGTCCTGGTCCGGGTTGGTCAGATCATGGGTAAGCAGTTCGCGCAGGTTGCTGCGCAGTTCGGCAAGAAGGTGCGGAGTGTCGAGCATGCGCAGCGTCCTGTGTGAGGGGCGACTGCGCCGATCATGTTTTCTGCCATGCCAAGCGACAAGTAGGACGGTTCCTAAGGTGGCCGGTGAAAAATCCCAATCACATGAATGGGCAACGCTCAAACGTGCAGTGATCGAGATGCTCACGGCAGCAGGGCCGCCTACTCCTTGTGCGTCCCGGCGTGGTCCTCTGCGTGCCTGACTGCCTCTTCGACGATCTCTACCCAGTGCCGAACCGCAGTGCGCCCTGCGCCATTCAAATGCACCTGACAGCCAATGTTGGCGGTGGCTATCTCGTCCGGTTGCCCGCGTTCCAGGGCCTCCAGCCGGTTATCGCGCAGCTGCCTGGACATCCCTGGCTGGGTCAGCGAGTAGGTGCCTGCCGAGCCACAACACAGGTGAGCATCGGTAACCGGCGTCAAGGTAAACCCTATCCGGATCAGTAGCGCTTCTACAGCCCCACCCAGTTTCAGGGCATGTTGCAGCGTGCATGGGCAATGAAACGCCAGGCGCCGCCCGGCGGGTACCGCCAACTGCTCGATAGGCGCATCACCCAGGACTTCCACCAGGTCACGGCACAGGCTGCTGACCCGTGCCGCCTTGGCTGCGTAGGCCGGGTCAGCGGCCAATAGGTGAGCATACTCGCGCACGAACGCGGCGCAGCCGCTCGCTGGAATCACGATCGCCTCGACGCCGGCCTCGACGGCCGGCCACCAGGCATCGATGCGCCGTCGTGCGCGCTGCAAGCCTTGCTCCTGGGCACTGAGGTGGAAATCGATGGCTCCACAGCACTCCCCGGCCGGTGCAGGGGTCACGCTGATGCCGACGCGGTCGAGCAGGCGCGCCGCCGCGGCGTTGGTCGCCGGTGACAATGCCGGTTGCACGCACCCCTCGAGCATCAGGACGCGTCGCCGGTGGCGTACGGCAGGGCGCATCAGGTCGGCTGCCTTGCGCAGCGGAACCTTTTCCCGGGCCTGCGCCGGTAGCCACGGGCGCAGGGCTTGGCCAGCTCGGAGCAGGGCTCTGAAAACAGCGGGGCGCACCATCGTAAAGCGCAGGCCGTGACGCAACAGGCGCTGGCCCATTGGCCGTGGCACCTGCTGCTCCACGACGGCCCGGCCGATGTCCAGCAGGTCGTGATAACGCACACCCGACGGGCAAGTGCTTTCGCAACTGCGGCACGACAGGCATCGGTCCAGGTGAGCCTGAGTGCTGGTAGTGGCGGGCTGGCCTTCGAGCACCTGCTTGATCAGGTAGATACGTCCACGCGGGCCATCGAGCTCATCGCCAAGCAGTTGGTAGGTGGGGCAGGTCGCTGTGCAGAAGCCGCAGTGTACGCACGCGCGCAAGATACGTTCTGCCTCGTCGGCGCGCTCGAGCGTGCGTGCGCTGTCACTCAAGTTGGTCTGCATAGGCTGCCCTCAAAGGTCCGGGTACAGACGGCCAGGGTTGAAAATGCGCTTGGGGTCCAGCTGGGCCTTGAGGCTACGGTGGTAGCGCATCAGCGGCTCCGACAACGGCGGATAGTGGGCCTGGCCTGGGGTAAGGCACAGCGCATGGCCGCGAGCCTGCTCGGCAATGCGGTGAATGACGTGGGCTGGGGCATCCGTGCGCAGCCAACGCTGAGCGCCTGCCCAGTCCAGCCATTGGCGCCCTGGCAGGTCCAGTTCTCCTGTCGCGAGAGGTACCGACACACGCCACAAAGGTTCGCTGCCCTGGGTGAAGAATGCCAGGCGCTGCTCACGCAGTTGCGTCCAGAACTCGCCGTCCACGCACTCGCCGCCAAGGCGCTGGCGGGCCGACGCTACCGAACCCTCGCCACCTTCCAGGCGCACGAACAGCGCTTGGCCATCGTGGCAGGCGCCGCTCAGCGGCAGCGGTTGCGCGCCCCAGCGCGTGAGCTCGGCCAAGGCCTGGCTGCGGTCCATTCCAAGGCGCAGGCTTACGCAGTGCCGCGGCACGGGCAGGACCTTGAGCGATACCTCGGTCAACACGCCCAGACAGCCGAAACTGCCTGCCAGCAACCGTGAAAGGTCATACCCGGCTACGTTTTTCATTACCTGGCCGCCAAAGCGCAGCAAGCTGCCCTGGCCCGTGATTACCTGTGTGCCCAGCACGAAGTCGCGCACTGATCCTGCCCAGGGCCGCCGGGGCCCGGACAAGCCAGCCGCCACCATGCCGCCCAAGGTGGCACCCGGGCCCAGGTGCGGTGGCTCGCACGGTAGCATTTGTCCGTTATCCTGCAGCGCGGCCTCTATGTCGCGCAAAGGCGTACCGGCGCGAGCCGTCAGCACCAGCTCCGTGGGGTCATAACTGACGATGCCGCGATGGCCGCGTGTATCAAGCACTTGTCCGTGGACGGCATGGCCGATCATCGCCTTGCTGCCGCTGCCCTGTATGCACAAGGGCGTACCTGCATCCAGCGCTTGGCGTACCTGGTCGAGCAGCGCCTGGCTTGCATCCTGGTCCGCGTCCATCAAAACCGCTCCAGGGCAGGGAAGGGCAACTGCCCATGGTGCACGTGCAACGCACCGAATTCGGCGCAACGGTGCAGCGTGGGAATGTTCTTGCCAGGGTTGAGCAAGCCCTGCGGGTCGAATGCAGCCTTGACCGCGTGAAACACGCGCAGCTCGTCATGAGTGAACTGGGCGCACATCTGGTTGATCTTCTCCCGGCCAACCCCATGCTCACCGGTGATGCTTCCCCCACGGCCACGCACAGTTCAAGGATTTTTCCACCCAGGGACTCGGCCCGCTCCAGTTCGCCAGGCCGGTTGGCGTCGAACAGGATCAGCGGGTGCATATTACCGTCACCCGCATGGAACACGTTGGCCACCCGCAGCCCATGTTCGCGCGCCATTTCACTGATCCGCACCAGCACGTAAGGCAATTCACGCCGCGGAATCGTACCGTCCATACAGTAATAGTCCGGGGACAGGCGGCCTACGGCAGGGAAGGCATTCTTGCGTCCCGCCCAGAACCGTGCACGCTGTGCCTCGTTACACGCCAGCCGCACCTCGCAGGCGCCGGCCTGGGTGAACAGCGCGGCAACCCGTTCGCAGTCTTCCTGCACATCGGCCTCGACGCCGTCGAGTTCACACAAGAGGATGGCGGCTGCCTCCACTGGATACCCGGCATGGATGAAGTCCTCGGCAGCGCGAATCGCCAGGTTATCCATCATTTCCAGGCCCCCGGGGATGATGCCGGCGGCAATGATGTGGGCGACGGACCGTGCGGCGTCCTCGACCCGGTCAAAGCTGGCCAGCAGGACCCGTGCCACGGGTGGCTTGGGCAGCAGCCGTACGGTCACCTCGGTGACGATCCCCAGCATGCCTTCGGAGCCTGTGAACAGTGCCAGCAGGTCGAACCCAGGGCTGTCGAGCGCATCGCTACCCAGGGTCAACCGTTCACCTGCCACGGTAAGCACTTCCAGTTTCAGGATGTTGTGAACGGTCAGACCATACTTCAGGCAATGCACGCCGCCTGCGTTTTCAGCCACATTGCCGCCGATGGTGCAGGCAATTTGCGATGAGGGATCGGGGGCGTAGTACAGACCGTAAGGGGCGGCGGCCTGGGAAATGGACAGGTTGCGAACGCCCGGCTGGACGCGGGCGAAGCGGCCCTGGGGGCTGACTTCAAGAATACGATTGAGCCGCGCCATGACCAGCAACACGCCTTTGGCCAAGGGCATGGCACCGCCAGACAGCCCGGTTCCGGCGCCGCGAGCCACGACAGGTACGGTGAGCCGGTGGCAGATCTGCAGCACAACCTGTACCTGGTCCACGCGCTCGGGTAACACCACCAGCAACGGGACCGTGCGGTACGCCGCCAGACCGTCGCACTCATACGGCTTGAGGTCCTCATCGCGGCATAGCAATTGAAGATCGGGCAGTGCATCGCGCAGGGACTGGATCAAAAGCGCGCGGTCAACCGTTGGCAGCGCTCCGTCGACGCGTTCGTCATACAACATCGCCATCTCACTTGGATGCTTTGTTTTTATGGGGTCATGACGAGTGTAGCCCCAGTTCGGGCCCAGGGCTTGCAGGGCGGGCTACGACCGGCGTTGGCCACTACGAAAGCCAACGCCGGCGGCAGTCATTGTTGGGCGACCAGAGGGTCGTCCTGGGAGAGAATGGCGCGAGCGAGTTCTTCATCGTTGACTTGCAGGCCGGGGTGGTCCTTGCGTGCTTGCTGCAAGGCAGCTTCCACGTAGGCACCACGAATGGCACCACCGCTGGCGACGAATGCAGACAGCTCGTCACGGGCAGGAATGATGCGCTTGTCATCCTTGAACGTTGAGTACAGCGAAGCCGAGACACCGGCCGAGGTGGCAATGTCGCGGCCGTCGACGCGGGCCATGGCAGCGCCGGCAGGCAATAGAAGCAGCAGTGCGGGTACGAGGGCAAGTTGGCGCATGTCGTGTTCTCCAATAGGTGAAGCCCAGGGGATTACCACTATTGGTGAGAGGCTACGCAGGTGGGTGGAGTTCCATCACCGAAGCGTTAGCCGATGGTCTGCTCATACGGGACAGGATGGGGCTGGTCAACCGGCCTGGCAACCATCGACGCCAGGCCCGGTTGACCGTACCGCCACCCGCGTGCTCTGCTCAGGGGCCCACCCTGACAGCCATCGAGGGCTGCACCATGTCTGAATACACGTTGCATTGCTTCGCCGAATCCGGGAATGCGTACAAGGCTGCGCTAATGCTCGAGCTGACCGGCCAGGACTGGCAGCCAGTGTTCGTGGATTTCTTCAACGGCCAGACCCGCGACCCGGTGTGGCGTGATGAGGTGAACGAGCAGGGTGAGGTGCCGGTGCTGATGCATGCGGGCACCTGCTTGACCCAGTCGGCGTTGATCCTCGAGTACTTGAGCGCACAGACAGGCCAGTTCGGCCCGGAGCATGAAGAAGATCGGCGTGAGATCTGGCGCTGGATGCTGTTCGACAACCACAAGTTCACCAGCTATTACGCGGCGCTGCGCTTTCTGTTGTGCCTGAAGAAGACGGGCGAAACCGAGGTGACGACGTTTCTGCGCGAGCGCGCCGCCGCAGCCTACCGCATCGTCGATGGGCACCTGGCCGGCACGCCATTCATGGTCGGCGCGCGGGCGACCATCGCCGACTTGTCGCTGGCCGGTTATGTGTTCATGCCCGAGGACACCGGTATGGACGTGCAGCAGTACACGCACATCGAAGCCTGGAAAGCCCGCCTGCAGGCGTTGCCAGGCTGGCAGCACCCCTACGATCTGATGCCCCGCGTCGCGCTCTGAACGGATGGCCGATTTCAGCCGTGGGCAGGTGGCTTGACCGCCGAGCTGCCGGCGTACTCGGGCTTGAGATGACCTTGATCGTCCAGCAGGTAAGCGTCCATGACCTCGCGGACTACCGGACCTGCGACCCGCCCACCGGCTTCGCCGTTTTCGATCATCACCGCCACGACCACGCTAGGGTGCTCGGCCGGAGCGAAACCGACGAACAAGGCGTTGTCACGGTGCCGTTCCAGGGTCTTGTTGCGGTTGTAGCGTTCCCCTTGCTTGATGGCCACGACCTGGGCTGTGCCGCTCTTGCCGGCAATGCGGTATTGCGCGCCGGCAGCGGCAGCACGCGCGATGCCGCGCGGGTCGTGCATGACCATTTGCATACCTTGGCTGACCTGGTCCCAGGCGCGTTTGTCGTGCAGGACGATATCGGGCATGGGGTTGGGGTCGACGGGCGCATCGCCACCGACGGTCATCGCCAGGTGCGGGCGGTGCCATACGCCCTTGCTGGCCAGCAGACTGGTGGCTTGGGCCAACTGCAACGGCGTGACCTGCATGTAGCCCTGGCCAATGCCCAGGATCAACGTTTCACCCGGGAACCAAGGCTGTCGGCGTGTCTCGCGCTTCCATTGGGCCGAAGGCATCAGCCCGGCTGCTTCTTCGAACATGTCCAGCGACACCTTCTGGCCGAGGCCGAACTCAGCCATGTAGTCGTGCAAGCGCTCGATACCCAGTTTGTGCGCCAGGTCGTAGAAGTAGGTGTCGTTGGAGCGCATGATCGCCGTGTACATGTCCACCCAGCCATCACCGCTACGGTTCCAGTTACGGTACTTGTGGTCGTAGTTGGGCAGCTCGTAGTAACCCGGGTCGAACACCCGGTTGCCCGGCGTGATCACGCCGCTGTCCAGCCCGGCAATGGCCACCTCGGGCTTGACCGTCGAACCTGGGGCATACAGCCCGCGCAGCACGCGGTTGAACAGGGGGCGGTCGATGGAGTCGCGCAGTTGGGCGTACTGCTTGAAACTGATGCCCTTGACGAACAGGTTGGGGTCAAAGCCCGGGTTACTGACCATCGCCAGCACATCGCCGTTGGCCGGGTCCAGCACCACCACCGAGCCACGGCGCTCGCCCAGGGCCTTTTCCGCCGCCAATTGCAGGTGGGCATCGAGGGTCAGCACGATATCCTGGCCTGGGGTAGGGGCCTTGTGATTGAGCACGCGCATCACCCGGCCCTGGGCATTGGTCTCGACTTCCTCATAGCCTACGTGGCCGTGCAACTGACTTTCATAGAAGCGTTCGATGCCCGTCTTGCCGATCGACTGAGTACCCCGGTACTCGGTGCTGTCCAGGGTCTTGGCTTCTTTTTCGTTGATGCGCCCTACGTATCCGACCGAATGGGCGAAGTGCTCGCCCAGCGGGTATTCGCGGATGAATTGCGGCTCGACTTCAAGGCCCGGCAACCGGAACTGGTTGACGGCAATCAAGGCAATCTGCTCTTCGTTCAAGCCCACCATCAAGGTGACCGGTTCGAAGGGTTTGCGCCCGCGTCGCAGATCCTTGTCGAACTGCTTGCGGTCCTCCTCATCCAGTCCCAGGACCTGGGTCAGGGTGTCGAGCACCTTGGCGCTGTCTCCGCCGGTCCGTTCACGGGTCATGGTCAGGTCGAAGCTGGGCTTGTTGTCGGCCAGCACGGTGCCATTGCGGTCGTAGATCAAGCCTCGCTCGGGTGCGATCGGCAGTACATGGACGCGATTGTTCTCCGAGACGGCGCTTTGCTGGTCATGCTGGATGACTTGCAGCACATATAACCGACCAATCAGGATGGCGACCAGGCTGAAGACCAGCGCAGCGCAGGCCAGTAGCCGGCGGTTGACCAGGTGCTTTTCCTTTTCATGGTCCTTGAGGGGGATCGGTTGGGGCATGGGCTCTGTCTGTAGAAGGCTGGGCGCGCAGGCGTGGGTCCTGCCTGGTGCCGGATGGGGCAGTGATGCTACGCAAGCTGCATGCCTGCCTCAAGGCGCGTAGCCGCATGGTGAGCAGACCCAGGCCCAGGCCGCCCGAGCCTGTGGGGCTCAGGCCTGCATGAAGATTTGTTCATCAGCCTTGCCGAGCACTGTCCCGCACCAGCAGGTTTGGCTTCAACGCGCTCTTTAGGCCCAGGCGGGTATACTCCGTGGCTTTTTTCATGACAGAAGGTGCTCATGCGTCAGGTCCTGCTCATCGTGGACGTCCAGTCCACATTCAGCCCGCCGGAATGGTTGATCGACGGGCTGCGACTGCTGTCGGCCAATATACCTACCATCGCCTCGGTCGAGTTGCACGATGAGCGGGTGACACCGTTCGAGCGGCAATTGGGCTGGCATCCGGCTGCCCAGGATGAAAGCCTGATCGAAGCCGATCAGGTGTTCATCAAGCATGGTTACGGGCCGGGTACCGAAATGATCGAGTACCTGCACGGTCTGGGGGTGCAGCGTGTGCTGGTGAGCGGTTTGCAGACCGACACCTGTGTGCTGGCAGCCGGTTTCGCACTGTTCGACGCCGGGTTGATGCCGACGCTGGTGACTGACATGACGGTCGGCTCCTCGCTGGATCGCTCGGCGAAGATGGGCATCGCCTTGTGGGCGCATCATTTCCGCCAGGTCACCACGTCCGCCGAGGTGTTGGCTGAGTTGGCCCAGCCGGGCAATCCTTGAGGGACTGGCCCGGCTGGGTGCTACTGTCTCAGGCAACGTCAACCAGCACGATTTCGCTGTCTTCCAGGGCTGTGACCTGCAGCAGCGTTTCTTCGGCGATGGCCACGCCGTCTCGGGCATTGGCTTTCAGCCCATTGACCTCGATGCGGCCCTTGGCCGGGACCAGGTAGCCGCGACGCTTGGGGTCGAACCGGTATTCGGCGGTTTCTCCGGCGCGCAGCGTTGCGGCGACCAGGCGGGCATCGGTACGAATCGGCAGGCTGCCTTCATCGCCATCCCTGCCACTGGCCAGGGTCACGAAGCCTTCGCCGCGTTCACCCTTGGGGAACGGGCGTGTACCCCAGGACGGTGCTTCACCACTGCGCTCGGGCACGATCCAGATCTGGAAAATGCGCGCGTCGCTGTCCTCTTGGTTGTACTCGCTGTGCGCGATGCCCGTGCCGGCGCTCATCACCTGCACGTCGCCGGCCTCGGTTCGGCCCTTGTTGCCCAGGTTGTCTTCATGGGTGATGGCTCCTTCGCGGACGTAGGTGATGATTTCCATATCCCGGTGAGGGTGGGGCGGGAAGCCGCTGCCAGCGGCGATGATGTCGTCGTTCCAGACGCGCAGGTTGCCCCAATGCATGCGTGCTGGGTCGTAGTACTCGGCGAATGAGAAGTGGTGGTGCGCATCGAGCCAGCCGTGGTTGGCGGCGCCGAGGGTGTTGAATGGTCGTAGTTGAAGCATGATCGGACTCCTTCAAGGGGTGGAATGGGACCATCATGCGCTAATGAAATATCTAAAATAAGCGTAAATATCGGCTTTTTTTAATCGAATAAATAGATATCTTTTTTGAGGTAACCCTCTATATTGCCGTTGCCGTTGCCGTTGCCGTTGCCGTTGCCGTTGCCGTTGCCGTTGCCGTTGCCGTTGCCGTTGCCGTTGCCGTTGCCGTTGCCGTTGCCGTTGCTTTGGCTTTTGCTTCTAAGCGCGCGGTAGCCCAGGCAACACAGATCGCGACTTCAGGAGGCCGAGCGCAGGGCTTGCGGAGGGAGGTGACGGGCATGGATGCCCGTCAAGCGCTGGGCCCCAGGATGGGGCCTGCAGCGCGGTCCTCCCGGGAGCAAGCCCGGAGCGAGGGAACCCCGGAGCGTAGCGTAGGGGCCGGATGATAGGAGCAGGCGGTTTTTGCTTACTTTTTGACAAGACAAAAAGTAAGCCGCCGTAAGGGCGGAAGGGTGACTGTGCGCCACCCGCGCCAATGAATACCAACTCGATATATGTGCCAACGGTTTGAAGTTTGATTGGGTTGGTGTGGGTATTGAAAGAGAGCATAGTCCATTTGCGATGGCGACGCTTAATCACCTTTTCGCCCTTACGGCGAGTTACTTTTTGTCAAACGCCACAAAAAGTAACCAAAAAAGGCTGCGCTCCGTTCATACGGCCCCTACGCTGCGCTTCGGGGTTCCCTCACTCCGGTCTTGCTCCCGGGAGGACCGCGCTGTAGGCCCCATCCTGGGGCCCAGCGCTTGACAGGCATCCATGCCTGTCACCTCCCTCCGCAAGACCTGCGTTCGGCCTTCTGAAGTCGCGAAGATCAAGATCAAGATCAAGATCAAGATCAAGATCAAGATCAAGATCAACTGCAACAGCAATAACAGCAATAACAGCAATAACAGCAATAACAGCAATAACAGCAATAATCTTAACTACGATATTGGAATTAAAAGTTTCAAACTTGACTTGATTGAATGGCTTGAGCCTCGCATATGGCTCAACGATACACTCTTTCCCCTGCGGAAGCGGCCTTGAAGGGCGCCGAACCGAGCGCGATGGGCCGCTAACCCAGCGTACGTCACCCTCGGTCAAGACCGCGCAAGCCTACTCCCCCTTGCCCCAGCCGTGACCCCCGATGTTTTCCCACGCATTCGCTGGCGCTTTTGCGCCATTGCGGCGAACATTGCCGGCTGATTTTGCTGCCAACGGAGTGACTGTGGCCAACGAGCAACCCAAGGCCCTCGCCGAACTGACCCCACCCACACGGCTACCCTGGCTTAAACGGCTCATCGCCCAGTGCCTTGGGCGTGGCCTGACCCGCATTCAGGCGCAACACCCTCATTCCTGGTGGCTGGGCCATGCCGATGGCCAGCACCAGGGCCGTGACGAAGGCCAGCGCGCAGGGTACGAACGTGGCCATGCGCAAGGGTACGAGGCAGGCCAGCAAGTGCTGGTCATCCGTGACCATCGCCCCGACACCCCGGCCGTGCCCGGCCAGGACGATCACCTGTTCGAGGATTGGCGACTGGCCTTGACCGCCGACCTGAAGAAACGCTTCAAGGCCGACGTCGCCCAGCGCCTGCCCAGCCACGCGCAACCCAGCGCCGCGCAATGGAAACTGATCTTCAGCGACACACCCTCCACCTGCGTGGTGGCCGGGGCAGGGGCGGGCAAATCCACCTCCCTGGTGCTGCGAATCTTGCTGCTGCGTCACTACCTGGGCTACGAACTCGACGCGATGACGGTCGTCACCTTCACCCGCGAGTCGCGCAAGGACTTCATCAAGCGCTTGGTGCAGGTGTTCGCGCTGTGGGATGTTCACCTGCAACCGGCACAGGCGCGCGAACTGGTCCGCACCTTCCACTCCCGCATCCTGCCCCTGGTGCGCAGCCTGCCTGGGTTCGAGCACGTGCGTGCGTTCGAGGCCCTGGGCAACGAGATGCCCGCCGGGCGCGAGGCCGAGGCCGATAGCAACCCGTTCGACCTGCGCCTGAACGATGCCCAGCGCCAACAGCTCAATCATTGCTACAGCACCCTGCTGGCGGACAGCCCGCGCTTTGCCGAGCTGATTGGCCACTTGCGCAACGAAGCCTTGCAACTCAAGCCAGTGGATCCGGATAACCCCGAGGTGCAGAAACGCGCCCAGGTGACGCAGCTGGCTGCGCAACGCGACGAAGAGCTGTGCGATGTGATCGAGGACCTGTGGTTCGCAGCAGGCGCTTGGCCGATCCAGGGCATTGAGCCGACGCGCGACACCGTGGAGATCCGTGGATGCCGTTTTCATGTACACGGCCGGTTGGGTGCCACAGGGCCCTTGGTGGTATTGGGCTTCGACCCCTCCGAGAGTGCCCAGTACCAACGACCCGGCGCCAAGCTGGCCGTACGCGGGGAGTGGGCAGTCAAACGAACCCTGGTGCAGGCATTCTGCGACCAGCCGTTGATCTGGCTGGACAACTACGCCATGGCCCGGCGCCTGGCCGCTTCGCTGGCGGGCGACGCCGTGACGGGGCCGGGGTTTGAATACAAGGTCAAGGGCGAGCTGTCCGCCGCGCCGCTGCTCGACGCATTCGTCAGTGCCGCGGGCTTTATCGAAAACCTCGGGCTCGAAGTGAACACGGCGATTGCCGACATGCGCTTCGTGCCAGGCGACAGCGACGCGCTGTTCTTCGAAGCGTTAGCCCTTTACTGGAAGGCGTTCGAAGCGCATCTGCTTGATCAGGTCCCTCCGGTCATGAGCTACAATCGCATGTTCGCGCTGTTCGGGGAAAACAACCCGGAAAACCTGCAGCTGTTGCCCGACCCGCTGCTACGGCCGCTGGCGCATCTGATGATCGATGAATTCCAGGACGTCTCGCCGCAAATCGTCAGCTGGCTGCGGGCTTCCCTGCGCGAAATCCGCAGGCGCGGGCCCGGGATGAATGTCGGCCGCCATGCTCAGCACTCGTCCCTGTTGTGCGTGGGCGATGACTGGCAGTCGATCTATGGCTGGCGAGGCAGCTCGCCCAAGTACTTCACCGAATTCACCAAGGCGTTTCCGACGCCCGCCAGCACTCGAGTGATGATGGTGGAAAACTATCGCTGCCAGCAGCAGGTCATCGATGCCGCTGAGCACCTGGTCAAGGGCACACCCACCATCGCCGGCAAGAAGGCCCGAGCCGCTGGCCCTGCCGCTGAACTTGCCGGTTCACCGGTCAAGGTCTTCGAGCGTGACGAGGCCGCCCTGGGCCAGACCCTCATCGAGCATTACCAGCGCGGCGAGTCGGTGCTGATGCTCTACCGCAAGGGCAATGACCGGGCAGCGATGAGCGAACACCTGGAACCTGTGCTTCAGGCCGAGGCAGCAGTGCCCGCCGAGCAGCGGCGTCTTCGCCAACTCACCTACCACAGCGCCAAGGGCTTGCAGGCCGATGCGGTGTTCATGCTGGGCGACTGCCAGTACCTGACCAGCTCGCCCTACAAGAACCAGGTGTACCGCCAGGCGGGCCTGGGCAAGGCGGGCGACCCGCAGCCGTTCGACACCGCCCAGAAAGAGGAGGTGCAGCGCTTGGCCTATGTGGCCGTGACCCGAGCAGTTCAGCATTGCTACTGGCACGTGGAACCGGCCAATGGCGACGCCGCCGTGGCCGCTCGCGCTTCCAGCCGCGTCGATGGCCGCCAGGACTGTTTCGAAGACTGCCGGGGTCGGTGACGGTTAAGTCACCGTCGGTAAGGGGCCAGTGGTGGCCACTGGCTTGCGCCAAGGTGACCTGTCGGCGCCATGCGCGCTCCGGCGCAAGGGTTGCCGCAGACGACAGGCGTCGTGGAATGCGGTGGCGTGTTCGGTCTGGTGTACGTGCATCAGGCTGCCGATCAGGAAGCATACCCATGCGATCAACCACCACACCCAAGGATCACCCGCTGGACATCAATGGCATCGAAGTGGCGGTGCGCTGCTGGGGCCCGGAGGATGGCATTCCCGTACTGGCCTTGCATGGCTGGTTGGACAACGCCGCCTCGTTCGAGCGCCTGGCACCCCTGCTCGATGGCTGTTTCGTGGTAGCCCCCGACCTGGTCGGCCACGGACGTTCCGACCATCGTCGTCATGACAGCGGCTACTACTTGTGGGAGCACGCCGAGGACATGCTGTCGGTCACCGAAAGCCTTGGCATGCGGCAATTCCATGTGCTGGCGCACGGCATGGGCACCGGTGTGGCTTCGCTGCTGGCCGCCATGACCAGCGGGATCGCGAGCATGACCTTCCTCGACGGTATGGGAGCACCATTCACCGTAGCCGAGCATGACCGCGTGCAGCACCTGGCACGGGCCTATCGCCTCAAGCGCATGGTCCAGCGTACGCAGATGCAGGGCTTCAACGAGCGGGACGTGCAACGCTTCGACGATCTGGACAGCGCGCTGGCGCAGCGCCGCGAACGGCTCGACACCGACCTGTCCCAAGAAGCGGCAAGGTTACTAGCGCTGCGCGACTTGCTCCAGCTCAACGACGGTTATTGCTGGCGACACGACCCGCGGTTGGTGCTCCCAGAGCCCATGCCGCTCACCGAGCCTGAAGCTTGCGCGCTGCTCAGCCAGATTCGCTGCCCGCTGTACCTGATGTTCGGCCGGCAGGGCGCTTTCACTGGCGAGGCTTTCGACCGCCGTGAAGCGGCATTGCCGCCCCAGGCGAAAGTGTCCTGGCACCCAGGCGGCCACCATTTCCACCTCGATGCGCCGGACCGTGCCTTGGTTGATCAACTGCTACGTATCCTCGCGCGCCATGAAGGCGCCGTGTTGCAGCGGCTGGTCAACGAGTAGCGCCCAGGTAAGGTTGCGCCATTCGTTCAGACACACTGGCTTTAGTCAAAGTAGCCTCGCAGGCTGAAGCTGTACCCCGTGTCCGCGGTGGTGTTCGCCACACGCCCGCTACGCTTGCTCAGGACGAACTCGAAGGTGGGCTCGTACAGCCCATCGCGCACGCACGCACCGGCCAGGACTTCGACCTCATACCAACCGTTGTCCAGTTCGATCACCGGGCGGCCGGGCTCACGGTAGCGCGCCATCAAGTCGCCCAGTGTCTTGGGGGTGAAGTACTGGAGGATGCGCCAGGTGTACAGCATCACAGCGCCATGCTCGACGTTCAGCGAATAACCACCGCGCTGGTGCTTGAGCCGGCTGCCCGGCTCGCGCAATTTGGGCATTTGCCCATCGAGCGTGAACACCACGTGATAGGGGAGGTTGTCGACGCCGGCCACAGGCAGCACCACGCCGTCGCGCACGGCCATGTCGCCGCTGTCATGATGGGTGAATTCGTGGGCCAGGTCGTCAGGCAGGCCATGCTCCTGCTTGAAGCGCTCAAGCAGTTGAATGTCACCTAGCAGAAAGTAGTCGACCAGGTCGTTGAGCACTTCGTCGAACTCATGACGCATCGCATGTCCTTGGGCAACGATCGGTAGGGCCGCGCCAGTTGAACTGGCGCAGGCGGTTTGCAAGGGGCGGTCAGTGTAACTGGGTAATCTGGATGAGGTTGCCGCAGGTGTCGTCGAAGATTGCAGTCAAGACGTTATCGACCTCGGCGGGAGCCTGGTGGAACTTGACACCGGCAGCGGATAGCCGGGCATATTCGCCTTGAATGTCACGCACCGCGAAGATCGCGGTGGGGGTACCGTCTTCCTTGAGCGCAGCCTTGTACGCTTTCGCCGCGGGATGCACCTCTGGCTCCAGTTGCAATTGCACGCCGTTGGGGTCGTTGGGCGAGGTCAGGGTCAGCCAGCGGTGCTGGCCCATGGCGAGGTCTTGTTTGGGTTCGAAGCCCAATACGTAATGATAGAAGGCAAGCGCTTTGGCCTGGTCGTCGACAAGAATACGGGTGAGCATGATCTTCATGGGCGCACACCTATGCCGGGGTCGTTAAGTACCAGTAAAGACGGCCCATGGCGTTTGGCAATCCAGCCCAGCATCAAATCGCTATTTTGTTCATGCCATCGGCGTATCCGGGCCGCAAGCTGGCGACTGGCCAATGCAGCACAAGCGTTCAGCCTTCGCAGGTGTGCGCAGCGGCTTGCAGGTCAGCGGCGAATACCTCGGTGACCTTCGTCCGATAGGCTTCAAAGGCTGCGATGGCGCCGGCGATCACGCCAGCTTCCTGTTGTTTGTCGAGTTCAAGGCCGTCGATTGCGCTCACGAACGCCTTCCAATGCAGCGCCCGTCCTTGCGGGTGCGCTGCCAGGTGCCGCGCACCCAGGCCCTCGTCCAGGCCAAGGCGCTGGGTGTGCTTGAACAAGAAAGCGGCGCCCAGGTTCGATCCTTCGCTGCAATACAGCCAGCCCAGTGCATGGGCCGGGTCTACCTTCACGCTCGTCGGCAAGGCAGGTGGCAGTTGTCCCACGTCGCGAATGTCCTGCTCGACCGCTGCAAACCGCGACAGCGACGAGAGGCCCGGCAGCCACGTATTGAGGTGGGGGTCTTCGTAAAGTCCCAAGAGGCTGCCGTGAAAATGATGCTGTACCAGCAGGAAGCGCGCATAGCGCGCCCTGTCCTGAAAAGGGTGGGCGGCCATGACCAACTGATCGACACCGTCATGTTCGCGGTGGGTGGCCGCTTTGAGGCGTTTGCAACGGCTCGTCTCCAGGGGTGGCACGGGTACTGCGATCATTCGGTGAGTCCGTCGCGGGCAGAAAGGCCTCCATGATGCGTGGCGGTGAGCATCGCAGCAAGCGTCAGGCACGGTTATCATGGTCGCCGTATCGTTCAGACCCAAAGGAAAAGCCGGTCATGCCTTCGCTTCAGTTCCGTACGCCGTCCCTGGAGGACGCCAGCCGCTGCCACGCCATCGAGATCGGTGCTTACGAGGGAGACGAAGCGGCCACGCTGGAAAAGATCCAGACGCGCATCAGTCAGTATCCACAAGGTTTTCTAGTGCTTGAAAGCGACGGGGCCATCGTGGGCTTCATCAACAGTGGTTGCGCCCATCAGGTCGTGATGTCGGACGAAGCGTTCAAGGAGCTGGTCGGGCATGACCCCGATGCCCCCAACGTGGTGATCATGTCGGTGGTGGTCGACCCGGCTTACCAGGGCCAAGGTCATGCAAAGCGGTTGATGGAAGCGTTCATTCTGCGGATGAAAGCCTGCGCGAAGCAGACCATCCACTTGATGTGCAAGGAACAGCACGTGCCACTGTACCGCAAGCTGGGCTACAAGTACGTCCAGCCGTCACCTTCCGACCACGGCGGCATGGCGTGGCACGAGATGGTGATGGTGCTGTAAGCCTGTTGCCGTGCGGTGCCTACAGGGTGAGCTTGCCGTCAGACGGGGGCTGGCTTGCCGGCGATGGGCTGCTATGCAGCCCCGCAGGCACTTGGCAGCCAGCACCTTAAGGCACCGCCTTTATCAGCCCGCGACCAACTGATAGGCCAGGCGGTTGTGGCGCTCGAGTACCCGTGGCAGGTCGACAGTCACCAACTGACCTTCCCTGACCACCACCTTGCCGTTGATGACGCTGGTATGCACCTGGGTCGGGGTGCAGAACACCAGCGCTGCAAGCGGGTCATGATGGCCGCCGGCGTAGGCTACATGGCCCAGGTCGAAGGCGACGAAATCGGCGACCATGCCCGGTGCCAATGCGCCGATGTCATCGCGGTTGAGCACCTTGGCACCGCCCAAGGTAGCGAGTTCCAGTGCTTCACGGGCCGTCATCGCGTCCGGGCCAAACCCTACGCGTTGCAGCAGCAGGGCCTGGCGAACCTCGCCGATCATGCTGGCACCGTCGTTGGACGCCGATCCGTCCACCCCGAGCCCGACCGGAACGCCATGATCGCGCATGGCGCGTACCGGAGCGATACCGGAAGCCAGACGCATGTTCGAGCATGGGCAATGGGCGACCCCGGTACCGGTGCGGGCGAACAGTTCGATGCCATGCTGGTCCAGTTGCACGCAGTGAGCGTGCCACACGTCGGGCCCGACCCACCCCAGGTCCTCGGCGTACTCGGCAGGGGTCATGCCGAATTTTTCCTGGCTGTAGGCAATGTCATTGACGTTTTCGGCCAGGTGCGTGTGCAGCGATACACCATGTTGGCGAGCCAGAACAGCCGCTTCGCGCATCAGGTCGCGGCTGACCGAGAAGGGCGAGCAGGGCGCGACCACGATCCGGCGCATCGAGCCATGGCTGGCATCGTGGTAGTCCTCGATCAGGCGCTGGGACTCCTTGAGGATATCCGCTTCCTTTTCCACCACCGAGTCCGGCGGCAGCCCGCCCTGGCTCTGACCCACGCTCATGCTGCCGCGAGCAGCATGAAAACGCATGCCAATTTCGGCAGCCGCATGGATGCTGTCGTCGAGCTTGCATCCGTTGGGGTAGATGTACAGGTGATCGCTCGAGGTGGTGCAACCGGAAAGGATCAGCTCAGCCATGGCCGTCTGGGTCGAGACTGAAATCATCTCGGGCGTGAGCCGTGCCCAGATCGGGTACAGCTGGGCGAGCCAGTTGAACAGTTCGCCGTCCTGGGCGGCTGGCACTACCCGGGTCAGGCTCTGGTACATGTGGTGGTGCGTGTTGACCAGCCCAGGGATGACCACCTTGCCGGACATGTCCAGCACCTCGTCCGCCTGCTGGGGAAGGGTTTCGCTGGGGCCAACCTGCTTGATCAGGTTGTCTTCGATGTACAGCCCACCGCCGCGGATTTCGCGACGCTCGCCATCCATGGTGACGAGCAGTTGGGCATTTTTGATCAGTAGCGTTCTTGAAGTGCGTGCAGGTGACATGGTTGATGCCTGTTGCAATACGCGCCGGCGATGGCCAGCGTCGTAGGCGACGCGGCTATGTAATCAGGAAACGGGGAAGTTGTATACATTGAGATGATTGGTGAATTTGCGTCATCCCATATGTGAAAATCGGCCAAAAATAAGACCTGCGCGATCGAATAGACTGGCGGCCAACGTCTTGAGAGTTTTTCCATGCCTGCCGCATCTTCCACCGCTTCACCCGTCGACGAAGCTCCACGGGCAGCCATCAGTATTGCCATCCTTGCGTTTTCCGCTTTCCTGATCGTCACCACCGAGTTTCTCATTGTGGGCCTGTTGCCTGCCCTGAGTCGCGACCTGGGGGTGTCCATCTCCATGGCGGGACAACTGGTAACGCTGTTCGCCTTCACGGTCATGTTGGCAGGGCCGTTCCTCACGGCCATGCTGGCGCACCTGGACCGTAAACGGCTGTTCATCACCATCCTGCTGGTCTTTGCCGCGGCCAATGCCCTGGCGGCCGTGGCCGACAATTTCTGGGTACTGGCCGTTGCACGTGTCATACCGGCATTGGCATTACCGGTGTTCTGGGGGACCGCCAGCGAGACAGCAGGACACCTCGCGGGGCCCGAGCATGCAGGGCGCGCGGTGTCGAAGGTTTACCTCGGCATCTCTGCCGCCATGCTGTTGGGCATCCCGCTGGGCACGTTGGCCGCTGACGCGTTGGGCTGGCGTGGCGCGTTCTGGGCGCTGGCGGTGCTTTCGCTGGTGATGGCCGTGGCGATGAGCGTCTGGATGCCCCACGTGGCCCGTACCGCCAAGGTGGATTTTGCCCGCCAGGCGCGGATCTTCACCGAACGCTTCTTCGTGGCGAACGTGCTGCTGTCGATTCTGGTGTTCACCGCGATGTTCACCGGCTACACCTACTTGGCCGACCTGCTCGAGCGTGTGGCGGGTGTGGCCCCGGCTCACACCGGTTGGTGGCTGATGGGCTTCGGTGCCGTTGGCCTGCTGGGTAACTGGATCGGGGGGCGTGCCGTCGACCACTCCGTTCTCAAGGCTACCGCGGGCTTTCTGGTGCTGCTGGCGATCGGCATGGCCGCGCTGGTGCCCTTGGCCCATGCAGGCCTGGTTTTCTGCCTGGCGCTGGCCTTGTGGGGTGTCGCCAACACGGCGCTCTACCCGGTTTGCCAGGTGCGCGTCATGGCGTCGGTGAGCCACGCCAAGGCACTGGCTGGTACTGCCAACGTGTCGGCTGCCAACGCCGGCATCGGCCTGGGTGCGGTGCTCGGTGGCATGACCATCGACGGTCTGGGGATTGCCTACCTCGGTTATGTGGCCGCCGCAGTCGCGGTGCTGGCGCTGCTGGCAGTGCCCGTGGTAGCCAGGCTGGCACCTCAGACGGGTTCGGCGGCACGCGTGCCGTGAGGCGCGAGCCTGGGCAACAGGTAATCGAGCAAGGCACGCACCTTGGGTAGGTGCTCGCGACGCTTGAGCCAGACCAGGTTCATCGGCAGGCCATCGGTCGCCAGCTCCGGCAGCACCTCGATCATCCGTCCTTGATCGAGGTGCTGCTGGGTCAACCAGGTGGGTAGCTGCCCTATACCGTGGCCGGCCAGCACCGCCGCGACCTCGCCTTCGCCATCACCTACGGCGATGCGCGGCTGTACCGTGCGACGCTCCATCTCGCCAGGCTGGCGCCCTTTGAAGAACCACGGGCTGACCAAGCCGTCGGTGTGCCCATAGCCCACGCAGTGGTGGTGCTCCAGGTCCTCCTCGCTTTGCGGCGTACCGTAGGTGTCGAGGTAGTCGGGGGCTGCACAGAACATCAGGCGCTGGGCGCCAAAGTACTGATGGCCCAGGGCGGCGGGCCATGTATCGGGGCCGCCGATGCGTACCACGATGTCGATGCCTTCCTGCACCGGATCGACGAAACGGTCGGAAAACGATACGTGCGGCTGTAGCAGCGGATGCTGCCGGGTGAACGCTAGGATCAGCGGCAGCACGTGCAGGCGACCGTAGGAGGCGGGCAGGTCAATGCGTACCCGTCCGTGAGGTTCATTACCCGTCGTGGCGAGGGTGTGTTCGACTTCTTCCAGATCGGCCAGCACCGACGTGCAGGTGCGGTAGAAAACCACGCCGGCCTCGCTCAGCGACAACCGGCGTGTGGTGCGCTCGAACAGGCGAACGCCCATGCGCGCCTCAAGGCGCGCAATACTTTTGCTGACCGCCGAGCTGGTAAGGCTCAGTCGCCCGGCCGCTGCCGTGAAGCTGCCAAGGTCGGCGACCGCGACGAAGACGTCGATCCCTTTGAGTCGTTCTGAGGAGTGCATGGCCGGCCTTTACATGGGTTCGTGGTGCAGACCCCGGCAGCATAAGGGATCCTGAGATGGCGTTTCAGGGTTAAAGCATCGGGCAGGGCTGGATAGCGCGTTGCCAACGGAACACCAGCCCATCTTGCACACTCATAGGCTTTGCGCCAGCGCCTTGGGTAGATCATGCTGTACCCACCGGGCCCCGACGCACCAAAGGACTGCCCCCATGTTCCCTCTTGCCTGGATAGCCTGCGCATGACCCTGACGTTACTCACCTTTTTCGGCACCCTGGCCGCCATGGAAGGCGTGGCCTGGTTTGCTCACAAGTACATCATGCACGGCTTCGGCTGGGGCTGGCACCGCTCGCACCATGAGCCACGCACCGGGATCTTCGAGAAGAACGATCTCTACGCCGCGGTGTTCGCCGTGCTGGCGATCATTCTCATCGCCCTGGGCAATGCCGGCTGGTACCCGTTGCAATGGGTAGGCGCAGGCATGACGGCCTACGGTGTCCTGTATTTCGTTGCCCACGACGGCCTGGTCCACCGGCGCTGGCCTTTCAAAGTGGTCCCGCGCAAAGGTTACTTCAAGCGCCTGTACCAGGCACATCGGCTTCATCATGCCGTGCAGGGGCGCGAAGGCTGTGTGTCGTTCGGTTTTCTGTACGTACCCACTATCGAACGGCTGCGTCGGCAACTTCGGGCGCTGCATGGGGGGCCGCTGCGGGCGAAGGGCGCTGCCACAGGCGAGCTGGGCGCTGAGGGTGGCGATGCAGCCGACAGCTCAGCGCCTGCCAAAACCCCGTGACCAAGGCACCGACCTTTTCGAGTTTTGACGTAGACAGCCGGCCGTCCCAGGCGTCGACCCCGGCGCTGTCGACCTTCAGGCCGATGCGCCGGTAAACCTGGCCTGCCGTGGCCACTGCCCACGCCGAGCGAAGCGGCAAGGCCTGCAGCCCGGCCTGGGCGCTGGCGTAGTAGGGTTCGGCGTGGGCGACCAGGCGCCTGGCCAAGGTAGCGACGGCTGCGCGATGACGCACATCGGCCAGGTCGTCTGCACTGAGGTCGAATTCCGACAGCCAAGCCTGAGGCAAGTAGCAGCGCCCGACCTTGGCATCATCGACGATGTCCCGGGCGATGTTAGTCAGCTGCATGGCCAGGCCCAGGTCGCAGGCCCGGTCCAGCACGCGGGCATCTTGAACACCCATGACCCTGGCCATCATCAGGCCCACCACACCTGCTACGTGATAGCAGTAGACCATGACCTCATCCAGGGTCTGGTAGCGGCAGGCGGACACGTCCTGGGCGAAGCCTTCGAGCAAGTCGAAGGCTTCGGCGCGGGGAATGCCGTGGCGCCTGGCCACTTCGCGCAGTGCGGCGAAGGCCGGCTGGTTCACGGGCAAGTCCGCGCAGGCGGCCTCCGTCTGACGCTGCAGATCCAACAGGCGCACCTGCGCTTCTTCCTGGCTGATGACCACCGCATCATGCCCGGCTTGCTGACCATCGATCACGTCATCGCAATGGCGGCACCAGGCATACAACAGCACAGCGCTGCGCCGGGTGTGGGCATCGAACAGCCGGGCTGCTGCGGCAAAGCTTTTCGAACCTACGGCAATGCTGTGTTCGGCATGGGCAAGCAACTGGTCGTGGTTCGGTGCGGTCATGCGCCCAGGTCCTCGAGCATTAGGCCTGCGGTGGCCTTGGCCGAGGCGATCACGCCTGGCACACCGGCCCCTGGGTGCGTGCCTGCCCCCACCAGGTACAGATTGCTCACTTCGCTGTCACGGTTGTGCGGGCGGAACCAGGCGCTCTGGGTCAGGATGGGTTCCAGAGAGAACGCCGACCCCAGGTGGGCATTAAGTTCTTCGCGGAAGTCCAGCGGCGTGAAGGTGCGGCAGGTGACCAAGTCCTCGCGCAGGCCTGGAATGTAGTGACGTTCCAGGTAGTCGAGAATCTTGTCCCGGAACCGTGGCCCTTCCACCTCCCAGTCGATGGCCGCGTTGCCCATGTGCGGTACGGGCGCCAATACGTAGTGGCTCGAGCATCCTTCCGGGGCCAGGCTAGGGTCGGTGGCGCAGGGGGTATGCAGGTAGAGTGAAAAGTCTTCGGCAAGCTCGTGACCGTTGAAGATTTCGTCAATCAGCTCCCGGTAGCGCGGGCCAAAGCACACCGTGTGATGACGCAGTTGCGGCTGCGTGCGCTTGAGCCCGAAGTGCACCACGAACAGCGAGTTGCTAAAGCGCTTGCCCTTGAGCCGCTTGCCTTCCTGTTCACCGCGAGGGTGTTCGGCCAGCAGGTCGGAGTAGGTGTGCACCACATCGGCATTCGAGGCGACTGCGTCTGCCCGCCAGCGCCGCCCGTCCTGGGTGCGCACGCCGGTCACGCGGCTGCCTTGGGTTTCGAACGCGGCCACCTCGGCATTGAGCTCCAGGGTGCCGCCCAGGTCGGTGAACAACTTGGCCATGCCCTGCACCAGCGCGCCCGTGCCGCCTTTGGGGAACCAGACACCCCAGGTGCGCTCCAGCGCATGGATCAGCGTGTAGATCGAGGACGTGGCGAAGGGATTACCCCCGACCAGCAAGGCGTGGAACGAGAACGCCTGGCGCAGTTGGTCATCTTTGATGAACCGCGCCACCATGCTGTAGACGCTGCGCCAGGCTTGCAGGCGAGCCAACTGCGGGCCGGCATGCAGCATGTCGCGAAAAGACAGGAAGGGCACTGCGCCAAGCTTGATATAGCCTTCCTGCAACACGGCCTTGGAATAGGCCAGGAACTGTCGATAGCCTTCCACGTCCTTGGGCTCGAGGGCCTCGATCTGGCGCTCCAGGTCGGCTTGGTCATTGCCATAGTCGAATGCCCGGCCATCCTCCCAGCACAGGCGGTAGAAAGGCGTTACCGGCAGCAATTCCACATACTCATGCATGGGCCGGCCGGCGAGGGTGAACAGGGCTTCGATGGCGCTCGGGTCGGTGATCACCGTGGGGCCTGCGTCGAAGGTAAAGCCTTGGTCGTGATAGACGTAAGCGCGGCCACCTGGTTTGTCGCGCGCCTCGAGCAAGGTCGTGGGGATACCCGCGGCCTGCAGGCGGATGGCTAGGGCCAGGCCGCCAAGGCCTGCGCCGATGACCAGGGCGGATCGTTCGTTGCTCATGGATAATCCTTGAAATGGGCAGGGGAGTGTCGCAAGGCAGCCTTCATGGCCTCGCCGACGGGCACAGGCGGTTTGCCGCACAGGATCCGCAGGCGATCACGCAGCGTACTCTGGCCTGCGTAGAAACGGGCGATCAGCCCCTCAGGCAATCGATAAAAGCGCTGCATCACCTGCCAGCGACGGTTCGGCCGGCCGGCCAGAAACAGCATTCGGTTGAGCAGGCGATAGAACCCTTGCTCACGCCAGCGTCGATGCAGGTAGGCGCCCAACGCGGGCTTGAGCGACGCCGTGTCCTCCAGCGCTTGCGTTGACAACCAGTCGGCCAGGCGCACGGCATCGGGCAGGGAATAACCCGTGGTGCAGTGAAACAATCCGGCCCGCAGGCCAACGGCGAGCGGCCCGTGCTGTTCGTTCCACCAGGCAGGAAAGTCGTCGACCAGGGTAATCGGCAATACGCCCTGTTCTTCACGCAGGCATTCGGCGACGTGCCAGCCGCGCTGCTGCAGGTAGCACTCGATGTGCTGGCGCAGCTGCTGCGCGGCGGGCGCCTGGCTGTCGACGTAATGGGTGTCCTCCACCAGCAAGGTGTCAGCCGTGAACGGCAGGACATAGACAAAGCGATAGCCCTCGCCTTGAGGTACCCGTGCGTCCATCAGAATCGGTGCGACCAAGCCATGGGGGGCCGTCAGACGTACGACCTGCCCGAGGAACGCCTGCTGGCCGAGGACCCGGTGAGGGCTGTGCTGCATGCCCCGGCCATCGATCACCACCGCGGCGTGCAAGGTTTCGCCACTGGCGAGCGTGACATGGCTGGCACCCACTTCGGCGACCGCGCAGTCGGTGCGCAAGCTCGGGCCGAGGGCTGGGGTGATCACCTGCGCGAAACGCTCGCTGGTAATGCTCGCATAGCCGCCTTCCATGCGCCTGGAAAAAGCCGGGAAGTGCACGTGGTACGCAGGCCAGCGCTGTTCCACCAGCGGGGCGAGCCAGCGCAGTTGCTCGGCAGTAAGGTCGGCGTCGTGGAAGGACCACGTATGGTTGCCGCCCAGGACCGGCCCTTGCTCCAGGCACAACACGCGCCATTGCGGGCGCAGCTGCTGCAGTCGCCAGGCGATCAGGCCGTTGGCCAACCCCCCACCTACCAGGATCAGGTCATAGGGCACGGTACATTCTCCGAAATGCTGGGCTGGCCACTGCGCAGAGCGGCTTCGATGAGGCTGGCAGCGCGCTGTACGCCACCGCAGGTGGCAAGCTCGGCTTCAAGCGCCGCATCACGTGGTGCAGCCTCATCAAGCAGCTGACGCAACGCTTGGCCAATGGCCGATGCGCTGGCACGTTTGGAGAGCACCCGGCCCAAGCGGTGATGGCGCACCCGTGCGGCCACGCCGGGCTGATCGAATGCAATGGGCATGACCAGCAGCGGTGTGCCGGCGCACACGGTATCGAGCACCGTGTTCAAGCCGCCATGGCTGATCACCACATTGGCTCGTCGCACAGCCCAGTGCTGGGGGGCGAAGTCGGTCACGACGGTGGCACCGATCTGGCGTAGCCGTGCCTGCTGATGCGCGTCCAACCCGCCGCAGTGAGCCACCAGCAACTGGGCATCCAGGCCCCGGCAAGCCTTGGCAATCCGTGCAAACAGATCGAACCGGTGGCCCTGCAGCGTTCCCAGGCTTGCGAATACCAAAGGCTTGCCGGATTCGAAAGACCAGTTGGGGCTCGCCTGGGAGGGCGTGCTGCGTAAAGGGCCGACGGCGTGAAAGTGCTTGGGTAGATCCGCTCTTGGGAAATCCAGATGCAGAGGTGTCTGGCTCAACTGGGCCAGCGGCGAGAGAAACTCATGGGCACCGCTGCGCGGTGGCAGCCCGTGGCGATGACACGCCTGCACTAAGGTGTCGTGCAGCGGGCGCATGAGCCAGTCATGGACTTGAGCACTGCCTTCGTAGAGGCGCGCATCCAAGCCGAACCCGAAGGGCATCACGGGCAATGGCAAGCCCGGTTCGCGATTGATCGGCAACGCGCAGGCCACCGAAAAGAACGGCAGGTTGCAAGCCTCGGCCACCAAGCCGCCTGCGGGTTCCATCTGGTCGCAGATCATCGCGTCGACCCGATGGTCCCTAAGGGCCTGCGGCAGGTTGCTGATCAGCATGCCGGTGGTGTGCGCCAACTGCTTGATCAAGCGACGCAGACGCAGCGGCCCGGCGGGGTCGGCCACGCGACGCATGGCGAGGTCAAGGCTGCCCGGCGGGCACTCGGCATGGCCAATGGCGACGAAGCCCAGCCGCGAGTCACTCAGCCAGCGTTCGGCTTCGGGCTGGTGAAAGAAACTGACCTGATGGCCGCGTTCGACCAACTCGCCGCCCAGCGCCTGCATGGCTGCAAAATGGCTGGGGTAGGGTGGGGCGACCAGGGCGAAGTGGCTCATTTGAGGTCGAGCTGGGCATTGACCAGTCGGGCCCGGCGCAAGTGCGCCAGCGTGGCGGAGCCGGTACAGAAGCAGGCGATACGCAGTTGCCGGATGATCACGTCGAAATGTGAGATCACCGCTTCGGTAGACGCCATCGCAGACGTCAGCACGCCGGCAGCCTGGCCCACCAAGTCCGCCCCCAGGCGGATGGCCTTGGCCGCGTCCACCCCATCGCGCACCCCACCCGAGGCGATCAGACCAACCGTGGGCACGGCGCGGCGCACGGCAAGCAGGCTCTGGGCGGTCGGAATGCCCCAGCCGCTGAAGGCCATTGCCACCGCACGCTCGGCAGGGTCATTGGCGCGCTCCGCCTCGACAGCGGCCCAGCTCGTGCCGCCGGCGCCGGCCACATCGATCATGGACACGCCAGCGTCGTACAATTGCCGGGCCACGCCTGGGGAGATACCGGCGCCTACTTCCTTGACGATGATGGGCGCGTGAAGCTGCCCGGCGACGTGCTCGATGCAGGCGAGCACCCCGTTCCAGTTGCGGTCGCCCTCGGGCTGAACGGCCTCCTGCAAGGGGTTGAGATGAATGATCAGGGCGCTGGCATCGAGTGTATCGACCGCACGGCGGGCAAGGTCTACACCATCAGCCTCGCGTAACTGGGCGGCGCCCAGGTTTGCCAGGAGCGGGACGTCGGGTGCGAGCCTTCTCAGCTCCGTGGTCAGCCCCTGGTCCTGGCCGCTGCGCAAGCTAACTCGCTGCGAACCCACGCCCATGGCCAGGCCCAAAGCCTGCGCAGCTTCGGCCAGGTGCTGGTTGATAAACCGTGCCCGCTCAGCACCGCCGGTCATCGAACTGATCAGCAGCGGTGCGCGCAGTGCCATGCCGAACAGCTCGGTACCCAGGTTGACGTCTTCCAGGGCCATCTCAGGCAGTGCACAATGTTCGAAACGCAGCGCCGACCAGCCAGCATCGACCCCATGCGAGGTGGTGCCGGCGGCCAGAACGATATCGAGGTGATCATCCTTGCGTTGACTCAACGGGCTTTTGTTCATGCCGGCTCCACTGCCAGGGAATCATCCTGAGGTACGTGCGGTCTGTGTGCTTAGGACAGACAAGTTGTACAACACTACCCGTTTTGTATAGCTAAGCTCATAAAAAGCAAAGCATCAGGCAACGGCGCCTATCAGTCGTTCCTTTTTCATCTACGGTCAATGGGCCGCCCACATCGAGAGGCAAGGATGACGACCATCGCCCCCCCGCACAGCGCTGGCGCTGATCACGATCAGCCACTGGCCGTCGCACATGCGGCCGTAGAAGCCCGGCTGGCGGCATTGCTGCCATCGGCAGGTCACGAGCGTGACCTAGTGGTTGCGGCCATGCGCGACTGCACCCTGGCGCCAGGCAAGCGCTTGCGGCCCCTGCTGTTACTGTTCACGGCACAAGGCCTGGGCGCATGCCCACACGCCGCGCTCGACCTCGGCTGCGCCGTGGAGATGGTGCATGCAGCCTCCCTTGTACTGGACGACCTCCCCTGTATGGACAACGCCGCCTTGCGCCGCGGTCGCCCTACCTTGCACCTGGCGTTTGGGGAAGATGTGGCAGTGTTGACGGCCATTGCCCTGCTCTCCCGTGCGTTCGGGGTTGTGGCGGGGTTGCAGACGGTCGGGCCGGATGTGCGCAGCGACCTGGTCGTGACCCTCACCTCGGCAATCGGTGCCGATGGGCTGGTCAAGGGGCAGTTGCAGGATCTGCGCGACGGTGCACGGCCGCGCACGGCGGCTGAAATTGCCCAGACCAATCAACTCAAGACCGGGGCCTTGTTCTCGGCCTTGCTGGGTATGGCCGGCCGGTTGGCGGGGGCTGGCGAAACCCAGCAGGGCACCTTGCAGCAGTTGGCGGGGGAATTGGGGCAAGCGTTTCAATTGCACGATGATTTGCATGACCGTGACCCTGAGAGCGGCAAGAGCATGGGGTTGGACCAAGGCAAGTCGACCCTGCTGGCCATGTGTGGCGAGATGCAGGTGCGCCAGCGGTTGGAAGCCCATTTGCAGAGCGTCGAACAGTGCCTGACCAGCCTGGGCCTTCAGGCCTCACCGATTGGCGGGGTCTTGCGCAAGGTGTTCGCTTCGAAGGGTGTGCCGGCTGGCGGCAGCACCGTATGGCGTCAAGGCCTGAGCGGGCTTGCGGTGGGTGGGGCAGTCGTGCATCACGTGTAAGACGCAGGACGACGTGCCACAGCGCGAATCCGAGGGTCTACGCGGTCTCGTGTAGGACCGGCCGCGATGGGCCGCGCAGCGGCCCCAAGTTTTTCAGCTCGCCGGAGGCCCGGCGCGGTCGCTCCTCCACGGGGCCGCGGATCCTGCAGAGGCGAACCTAGGGCGCCCCAGCAATTCCAAACTCACTGATCCAATCGCCTGGCATGCCTGGCAAATACCTTTTCCAGCAGTTCCCACATGACCGGGTCAAGGCTGAACGCCACGTTGAAACGCATCCAGCCCGTTGCCCTGGCGTCCACCATGAACAGCTGACCAGGGCCGAGCATGATGCCTTTTTCGAGCGCGTCATCGAGCAACAGCGCGCTGTCGGGGATCGAGGGATGGCGGGTCCAGATGTACATCCCCTCGTTCGATTCCGTGAACAGCTCGAAGCCTAGTCGGTGCAGATGCGCACCCACCCGTTGATGCGCCTCGGCCAGGCGTTGACGCAGGCGCTTGAGGTGCTTGCGCCAGCGACCGTCGATGATGGCGGCGTAGACGACCCGCTCCATGACCTGCGAGGTGGTCAGGCCCGAGCGCATTTTCAGGTGTACCAATTGTTGCGCCAGTTCCGGATTGGCCAGCAGGTAGCCCACCCGCACATTGGGTGAGATGCTTTTCGAGTAACTGCCCACGTAGACCACCTGCTGCAAGTGGTCAAGGCTGGCGAGGCAGGGTTGCGGTTCGGCGATCATGTCGGCGTACAGGTTGTTTTCGACCAGCCGCAAGCCATGCTGGCTGGCCAGTTGCAGCAGGCGATGCAACTGCGGCAGCGGTGTGCGCGAGCACGTTGGGCTGTGCAGGTGAGGCTGGGTGAAGAAGGCCGTGGGCCGGTGTTGCGCCAGCAACTGCTCGAGCTGATTGAGGTCGTAGCCATTGGGCGTGCGCGCCACCCCCAGCAGCGTTGCGCCTTGGGTACGCAGGATGCTCATCAGGTTGGGGTAGCCAGGGTCGTCCACCAGCACCACGTCACCGGGGCGGACCAGCGTACGCACGGCCAGGTCCAGGGCCTGGCTGGCGCCGTGGGTCAACATCAGCTGAGCGGGATTGGCGACGATCGACAGATCCTGCTGCAGGTTCTGCGCCGTCAACGCGCGCAGCTCTGGCAACCCCATGGGATCGCCGTAACCGGACAGTTCCAGCGGGCTGCCAGCCACCTGCCGCAGCCCTCGGCGCAAGCCGTCTTCGTACATCCAGTCGTTGGGCAGCCAACCGCAGCCTGGCTTGAACGGCAACTGCCGGGTTTCGAAGATCTGCTGCAGGTACCACTCGGTGTTGAACGTTGGTCGGCTTGCGTCAGGGTCTGCCGTGTGCGTGTCCAACAGCTCAGCGGCAGCCCGATTGACGAAAAAGCCAGCGTTGCCGCGGCTCACCAGCAGCCCTTGGGCGACCAGGCGATCGTAGGCTTCCACCACGGTGAACGTGCTGACCGAGTAGGTGGCGGCGAAGGCGCGGATCGACGGCACCTTGGCGCCAGGCTTGAGCGTTTGGGTGTCGATCAGGGTGCGCAGGCCGTCGATGATCTGGTTGACCAACGGTGTGGAAGCGTCTGGATTCAATTGCAGCATGGGGGACCTTCAGGTGTGTAACGCCAGGTGCTGGCCCGGTGTATAGGGTTGGCGACCTGTACAGTGCAGTGCGAGTTTCATGCCACTGTGCATGGCTCTCTGCGATGGACATTTTTACATTAGGTGTCGGATATCGCCACACAAAGCATGTTCAGTTCGCTCCAGGCCTCAGCCCTGGGGCGCGTCAGCAGGCCGCCATGGATGGCCTGCGTGTGTTCGTTCACACCTCCTGCGCGCATTAGCACTGATGTACAGGTGAAACCGCCAGCCATCGGGGTTTCACGGTTTTCCTTGGATAAAAAGAAGCACGGGGTACACAACTGATGGACGCAACATCCACAACCACCACCGCGAACGGCGGGCACGAGAGCAAGCTCAGTGCCTCGCTGAAGTCGCGCCACCTGACGATGATGTCCATCGCCGGGGTCATCGGCGGCGCCTTGTTCGTAGGATCCGGCAGCGTGATCCACAGCGCCGGGCCGGCCGCGGTGCTGGCCTACCTGGCAGGCGGCATCCTCGTGGTGCTGATCATGCGCATGCTTGGCGAAATGGCAACGTCTTCACCCGACACGGGCTCGTTTTCCACCTATGCCGACCGCGCCATTGGGCGCTGGGCTGGCTTCACCATCGGCTGGCTGTACTGGTGGTACTGGGTCATTCTCATGGCCTGGGAAGCCTACGTAGCCGGCAAGATCCTGCACGGGTTCTTCCCGGACGTCAGTGTCAACGTGTTCGTGCTGGCCACGACGTTGCTGCTGATCACGGTCAACTTCTTCAACGTCAAGCATTACGGGGAGTTCGAGTTCTGGTTCGCGCTGATCAAGGTCATCGCGATCGTCTGCTTCCTGATCGTCTGTACCGCAGCGGTGCTCAACATCTGGCAATTCGGCGAGGTGCGGGGCATTACCCACCTCACCGCCGAAGGGTTCATGCCCAATGGCATCACCACGGTCATCGGAGCCTTGCTGGGGGTGATGTTCGCATTCCTTGGCGCCGAGATCGTGACCATTGCGGCCTCCGAGGCCAAGGACCCGGCTGCGCAGATCGTCAAGGCCACCAACTCGGTGGTATGGCGCGTGTGCCTGTTCTACGTAGGCTCGATCTTCCTGATCGTTTGCCTGGTGCCGTGGAATGACCCGCACCTGGGCGTCTCCGGCTACGGCGCCTATCGTCGTACCCTTGAGCTGCTGGGCGTGCCTTACGCCGAGTTGCTGATGAACTTCGTGGTGCTGACCTCGGTGAGCAGTTGCCTGATCTCCGGCCACTACACCGCCTCGCGCATGCTGTTCTCCCTGGCTCAGCGTGGCGACGCGCCGTCGTTCTTCAAGATCACCCGTGCCGGCACTGGCGTGCCGGTGTACGCGATAATGGGCTCGTGCGCGGTGGCGGTGGTGTGTGCGCTGATCAACTTCAGCGAGACCCTGCGCCCCAAGGACGTACTCGACACGCTGATGAACACCACGGGCATGATTGCCCTGCTGGTGTACCTGGTGATCGCGTTCTCCCAGCTGCGCATGCGCCGCAAGCTGATTGCCGAAGGCAAGGAAGTGCGCCTGAAGATGTGGCTGTTCCCGTGGCTGACCTACCTGGTGATCGCCTTCATCGTGGCAGCCCTGGTGACCATGGCGTTCATGCCTGACTACCAGATCCTGGTGATCTCCACCGGCATCGCGGCGGCGCTGGTGGTGGCGATGGGGGTTGTGCACCAGATGCGCAGCGCGCCTCGACACTAAGGCTCATTGGTTTTGCGAAGCGGCCGGCTCCCTCAAAGGGGCCGGCCGCTTCGCGTTTTGGGCGACAGATGGCATATGCTTCAGAGCATCGCTCATCGGAGAACGTCGCCATGTCCTGGTCTGCAACCCAGTATTCCTTGTTCGAAGACGAACGCACCCGGGCGGTGCGCGATCTGCTGGGGGCCGTGCCGCCGCGCCCGGTGCGACACGCGACCGACCTGGGCTGCGGGCCGGGCAATTCCACCGAGGTCCTGCTGCAACGTTGTCCCGACGCGCAGGTGACCGCGCTGGACAGCGACCCAGACATGATCGAGAAGGCCCGAGCGCGCAAGCGGCTGTGCATCCCGCGCGTGCACATGGTCACGGCGGACATCGCAGGCTGGTCCGCCCCTGAGCCCCAGGACCTGATCCTGGCCAACGCCTCGTTGCAGTGGGTGCCCGACCACGGGCAGCTCTACCCGCACCTGGTGCGTCAGCTCAGCGAAGGGGCGAGCCTTGCGGTGCAGACGCCCGATAACCTGGAGGAGCCCGCGCACACCGCGTTGCGCGAGATCGCCCGCCGGGGCCCGTGGGCGGCCAAATTCGACGACTTCACGTTGCCGCCGCGCCATGGCGCGGCGTTCTACTACGACCTGTTGAGCCCGCTGTGCGCCCGCGTCGAGGTGTGGCGCACCACCTACCACCACCCGTTGGTCGACGGCGCTGAGGGCGTGGTGCAGTGGTTCAAGGGTTCGGCCTTGCGGCCTTACCTGGCGCGGCTGCAGCCGCAGGAGCAGGAAGACTTCCTGCAGATGTACCTGCAGGCCATGCAAAGCGCCTACCCGCCAGCGTCCGACGGCAAGGTGCTGCTGGCGTTTCCGCGCTTATTCTTGGTTGCCACCCGTTAAGTCGTCGGGTGAGGTGTCGGTGCAGCGCAGACGGTTGTCGATCCTTCCCCATAGGCGTATAAACTGCTCCCACTTTTTGTGCCGGTCGCTTCCTGAACCGGCCGTTGAAACAAGAGAGTCGACATGGGCGCACAGTGGAAAGCCAAACATAAAGAAGCCGCGGCCAATGCCAAGGGCAAGGTCATGGGCAAGCTGTCCAAGGAAATCCAGATTGCCGCCAAATCCGGCGCCGACCCGGACATGAACCCGCGCTTGCGCCTGGCCATCGAACAGGCCAAGAAGGCCTCGATGACTCGCGAAACCCTGGAGCGAGCCATTCGCAAGGGTGCCGGCCTGGATGGCGATGCCGTGCAGTATGCGGCTGTCAGCTACGAAGGCTTTGCCCCGCATCAGGTTCCGCTGATCGTTGAATGCCTGACTGACAACGTCAACCGCACAGTGGCGCAAATTCGCGTGTTGTTCCGCAAGGGTCAGCTAGGGGCCAGCGGCTCGGTCTCCTGGGACTTCAATCATGTCGGCCTGATCGAAGCCACCCCCAACGGTGACGCTGATCCTGAGATGGCTGCCATCGAAGCCGGGGCCCAGGACTTCGAAGAAGGAGAAGAGGAGGGGGCTACCCTGTTCATCACTGATACCACCGACCTGGACGCTGTGCAGAAGGCCCTGCCGGTGCACGGTTTCACCGTCACGTCGGCCAAGATCGGCTACACCCCGAAAAACCCGGTGAGCGCTTCGAGCCTGAGCGCCGAAGCCCTGGCCGAAGTCGAGGCGTTTCTCGAAGCCATCGACGAAAACGATGACGTCCAGAACGTCTACGTTGGCTTGACGCAGTAAGCTCGAGCCCCCTTTGCCGATGCTGCCCATTGCCAGGCGTGTTGTACAGGTGATGGCTGGGCAGCGCTGCACCGGGGCGTGCCCCGAGCTGGAGCTGCCGTGAATCCTGCCTTTGCCACGCTCAGCCTTGCGCACCTGCGTGCGCTCGACCACCTGCTGCAGGTGAAGAACCTCAGTCGGGCGGCTGAGCGCCTGGGCGTGAGCCAGTCGGCCTTGAGCCGTCAACTGGCTCAACTTCGCGAGGCCTTCGACGATCCGCTGCTGGTCCGCCAAGGCCGGGGCTACGTACTGAGCGAGCATGCCCAGACGCTACGCGAGCCCTTGCGCCAGGTGTTGGACGAGCTGCAGGCACTTCGTCAGCCTGCGGTATTCGAGCCTGCCCGCTGCCAACGCCGCTTTTGCCTGGCTGCTTCCGATTATGTCGCCGAGCATATGCTGCCTTTGCTGGTGACGACGCTGGAGCAGGAAGCGCCAGGCATCAGCCTGGAGTACCGCACCTGGCAAGCCGGGCAGTATGACTTGCTCGCCAGTGGCGAGATCGACCTTGCCACCACCCTGTTCGATGAATCGCCGCCCAATGTGCACGGGCGTCTGCTCGGCGAGGATCGGGCGGTGTGCCTGATGGCGCAAGACCACCCCTTTACTGTCCATGGGTGGGTTTCGCAAAGCGATTACCTGGCGTGCAGGCATGTACGGATCTCCGGTGGCGGGGACAAGGACAGCTTCATTGACCAGCACCTGCGTGCACAGGGCCTGCAACGGCGCATCAGCCTGCAAGTGCCGTTTTTTTGCGCCACGGTAAAGGTGGTCGCCACCAGCCAGGCAGTGGCTACCGTACCCGAACACATCGCCCGCCAACTGTGCCGCCTGCATCCGCTGGCCTGGCGACCGTTGGGGTTCGTCGAGCACAGTCAGCGTTATTGGGTGGTGTGGCACCAACGCCTGCAGGCATCGGCCGAGCATCGCTGGTTTCGAAACCGGGTGTTCGAGCTGTGGCGCCAATCGCAATTCGGTGTACAGGGCGGCCTTGCGCATTTGCCATAGCAGCTATGCGCAAGGCGCGGTTCTTCGCGCAGGCGACGCGCTCTACACTGCTCTCGGCCAGCCGCCGGCGCGCATTGACCGCCATCAGGCGGTGAGGCGCCCACCACAGGAGCACGTGCATGACCCCCGAAGAGTTTCGCCAGTATGGCCATCAACTGATCGACCTGATCGCCGATTACCGCCAGACCGTGCATCAGCGTCCGGTCATGGCCCAGGTCGAGCCCGGTTACCTGAAGGCGGCCCTGCCGCCGGCCGCGCCGCAACAGGGCGAGCCCTTCGACGCGATTATCAAGGACGTGGATGAGTTGATCATGCCGGGCCTGTCCCATTGGCAGCACCCGGATTTCTACGGTTATTTTCCCTCGAACGGGACGTTGTCCTCCGTGCTGGGGGACTTCCTGAGTACCGGGCTTGGCGTACTGGGGTTGTCGTGGCAATCGAGCCCAGCATTGAGCGAACTGGAAGAAACGACCCTGGACTGGCTGCGCCAGATGCTCGGCCTGTCGCCGCAGTGGAGCGGGGTGATTCAGGACACCGCCTCGACCAGCACCCTGGTCGCGCTCATCTGTGCCCGTGAGCGCTCGAGTGATTACGCCTTGGTCCGTCACGGGCTTCAGGGCCAGGACAAGCCCCTGATCGTGTACATCAGCGCCCATGCCCACAGTTCGGTGGACAAGGCGGCGTTGCTGGCAGGCTTCGGTCGCGACAATATCCGCCTGATCGCGACCGATGAAGCCTATGCGCTGTGTCCGACTGCGCTGGAGCAGGCCATCGAACAGGACCTGGCGGCTGGCAATCGGCCGTGTGCGGTCGTCGCCACCTGTGGCACCACCGCCACGACGGCCCTCGATCCGCTGCGCGCCATCGGCGCCCTGGCCCAGCAACATGGCCTGTGGCTGCATGTGGACTCGGCCATGGCCGGCTCGGCGATGATAGTGCCCGAGTGCCGCTGGATGTGGGATGGGATAGAGCTCGCCGATTCGGTCGTCGTCAATGCGCACAAATGGCTAGGGGTCGCGTTCGACTGCTCGGTCTATTATGTGCGCGATCCCCAGCACCTTGTGCGCGTGATGAGCACCAACCCCAGTTACTTGCAGTCTTCGGTCGATGGGCAGGTCAAGAACCTGCGCGACTGGGGCATACCCTTGGGGCGCAGGTTCCGCGCGTTGAAACTATGGTTCATGTTGCGCGCAGAAGGTGTCGAGGCCTTGCAAGCCCGGCTGCGCAGGGACATGGACAATGCCAGGTGGCTGGCCGAGCAGGTGCGCGCGGCCAGCGACTGGCAGTTGCTCGCCCCAGTGCCGTTGCAGACGCTGTGCCTTCGGCATTGCCCTGAAGGGATGGCCGGCCAGGCGCTGGACGCTCACACCCGAGCCTGGGCCGAGCGCCTGAATGCATCAGGTGACGCCTATGTAACCCCCGCCGTACTAGACGGGCGCTGGATGGTACGTGTGTCGATCGGCGCCCTGGACACTGAGAGGGAGGACGTGCAACGCCTCTGGGCCAGGCTGCAGCACGTGGTGCAGGGCTGACAACGATGGCGCAGGTAACCGTTGCCACGAGAAAAAAGAGACTGCGGTGATGATTGAACTTCCGCGCTCCCGGTATCTCTTCTAGAATCCTGCTGCCACGCCCAATCGGGGCGTGCGCGCGGCTTCATAATGGCGCAGCGCGGTTTTGCGTCCACTTCGAGAGAGCCATGAGTTCCAGTACCCCGCTGTCCGGCGTCAACCAACCGCTTCGTGGCATCGTGTTGGTGGTGTGCGCCACGTTCATGTTCGCCAGCCACGACGCTTTGTCCAAGTTCCTGGGGGGCTGTACCCCATCGTGATGGTGGTGTGGGCGCGGTACGTGGTGCACACGCTGTTGATGGCTGGCATTTTCCTGCCTCGCTCTGGCCTCAACGTGTTGCGCACCCGGCGCCCGCTGCTGCAAACCTTGCGCGCTTTGAGCCTGCTCAGCACCAGCCTGCTGTTCACGTCTGGGTTGCAGTACCTGCCATTGGCCGAAGCAACTGCGGTCAACTTCCTTGCACCTGTACTGGTCACTGCCTTGTCCGTGCCACTGCTCAAGGAACGGGTCACGGTAGCGCAGTGGGTGGCAGTGGTATTGGGCTTTCTCGGGGTGCTGATCGTCGTACACCCAGGCGGGGCCCTGTTCACGCCCGCCATCCTGTACCCGTTCGGCTCGGCGCTGGGCTTTTCCTTCTACCAACTGCTGACCCGCATTCTGGCGGCGCACGACAGCCCGACCACCAGCAACTTCTATGCAGGGCTGTGCAACACCCTGGCCATGAGTGCGCTGGTGCCGTTTTTCTGGGAAACGCCGCGCTGGGACCATGCCTTGCTGATGCTGGCGCTGGGTGGTTTCGGCATGACCGCTCATTTGCTGCTGACCCAGGCCTTCCGTTTGGCAGCGCCTGCGCTGTTGGCGCCCTTCAGCTACTGCCAGATCATCTTTGCGGGCCTGCTGGGCCTGGTGTTCTATGGTCAGACCCCCGATACGCTCAGCCTGATCGGGATTTGCGTGATCTGCCTTAGCGGGCTGGGGGCAGCCTGGATGCAACGGCGGCGTTAGCCACTGGCCAGTGACACTGCAGATGTGAAAGGCAGTGCTGCTGCCAATTCGAAGTCGCTTGGGTACAAACGTGCTTGCCGGTTGCGTGCTGCAATGATTTCAGGCGGCCGGCCTGATTTGCGTGCTCACAACCCCAAGGAATCACGCTCATGCACATGCCCGATACCCTCAGAGTTCGCAATGGCCAGAAGGCCGTGGCGACGTTCTCGGCTCAAGAATATGCCCGCCGGCATGCCGAGGTGCGCGCCCTGATGAGCGCTCAGCAGCTCGAAGCACTCGTCTTGACCTCCTATCACAACGTCAACTACTACAGTGACTACCTCTATTGCGCGTTCGGACGCGCCTATGCCGTGGTGATCACCCCTGATCAGGTCGTCCTGATCAGCGCCAACATCGACGGCGGTCAGCCGTGGCGCCGGTCGGTCGGCACCGACAACATCGTCTACACCGACTGGCGGCAGGGCAGTTTTTTCACCGCCCTGCGCCAGGCGCTACCGCGGGCAGGACGCATCGGCGTGGAGGGCGACCACCTGACGCTACACACCCATGCCGCGCTCGCGGCGTGCTACCCGCTTGCCGAGCTGGTCGATATCAGCACCGCCTGCATGCGCTTGCGCCTGATCAAGTCGGCTGAAGAGCAGGCCCTGATCCGCCAGGGGGCACAGGTCGCCAATGTTGGCGGCGCGGCGGTGATCGAGGCGCTGGCTGACCAGGCGCCGGAGTTCGAGGTAGCCATGCATGCCACCCAGGCCATGGTCCGGGACATTGCCAGGCGCTTTCCCGACAGCCAGTTGATGGACACCTGGACGCTGTTCCAATCCGGGCCCAACACCGATGGCGCCCACAACCCAGTGACCAGCCGTCGTGTGAGCAAGGGTGAAATCCTCAGCCTCAACTGCTTCCCCATGATCAGCGGCTACTACACCGCATTGGAACGCACACTTTTCCTCGATCATTGCCCGGACGAGTACCTGCGCCTGTGGCAGGTGAACGTCCAGGTGCACGAGGCAGGCCAAAGCCTCCTCCGTCCAGGCGTACGTTGTTGCGACATTGCCGCTGAGCTCAATGAAATCTACCGCCAGCACGACCTGCTTCAATACCGCACCTTCGGCTACGGCCATTCCTTCGGCGTGCTTTGCCACTACTACGGGCGTGAGGCCGGCTTGGAGTTGCGCGAGGACATCGACACCGTACTGGAGCCGGGCATGGTGGTGTCGATCGAGCCCATGATCATGCTGCCCCAGGGCCTGCCAGGGGCAGGCGGCTATCGCGAGCATGACATCCTGGTGGTGACCGAGCAGGGGGCAGACAACATTACCCAGTTCCCCTGTGGGCCGCAGCACAACGTCATCTGCCAATAAGCGACAAGCGCGCTGTCATCGCAAAGCTGCCAGGCGGCGCTGCGCAGAAGGCGAAACACCGAACAGTCGGCTGTACGCCTTGGAAAAGTGCGCCGCCGAGCCGAAGCCGCAGGCCAGCGCGACGTCGCCAACTGGCGCGTCGCCTTGCAGCAGCAACTGCCTGGCGTGGGACAACCGCAGTTCCTGGTAATAGCGTGTGGGCGTGCGTTGCAGCTGGTGCTTGAACAGGCGCTCGAGCTGGCGCACGGTGATGCCGTTCAGGTTGGCCAGCTCGCTGGGCGCCAAAGGCTCCTCAAGGTTGGCTTCCATGATTGCAACGACTTGGCTTAGCCGCGGTTGCGCAGTGCCCAGCAAGGTCCTTAGCGAAACGCGCTGACGTTCGCGCTCGCTACGCACACGGTCGCACAGCAACAGTTCGGCGGCCTTGGCGGCAATGCCCTGGCCGCTCGGCTCGCGAGCCACCAGTTGCAGCATCATGTCGATGGCGGCGACACCGCCTGAGCAGGTGTAACGGTCGCGGTCCAGTTCGAACAGCTGCTGCGAGCATATGATGTTCGGGAAGCGTGCTCGCAGCGTTGGCAGGTCCTCCCAATGAATGGTACAGCGGTAGCCGTCGAGCAACCCCGCCTTGGCGAGCAGGTAACTGCCGGTGCAGATGCCCCCAATCGGCAGGCGTTGGTTGGCCCGTTCGCGCAGCCAGCGCAGGTAAGCCCCGGTGGCAGGGCCGCGCTCGATGGGATTAGGGCCCACTACCAACAGTACGTCCAGCGCTGGCGCGTCATCGAGCGTGCAATCGGGCAGCACGCGCATGCCGTTGCTGGCGGTGACCGGCGCCCCTTGTGCCGCGATCAGTACGCTGCGAAAAACAGGCCGGCATGCCGCCAGGTTGGCCATGCGCAGGGTTTCGACCGCCGACGCCAGGCCGATGGTGGTGAAGTTGGGCATGATCAGAAAACCGAATGTCTTGACCGTGCCGGACTGCGGATTTACCGAAGCGGGGTGGACCATTGGGCGATTCCTGTGCAAGCTGGGGCATAGTTTGCCCAGAAGGTGGCTGCAAGTGAACCCAGAAAACCTGTTGGCCCAGTTGCCCGGCTACCCGTTGGCTGCCGATGCGATCGAAGTGCTTCCGGATGCCCAGGCCTACCGGGCCTGCCTGCTCGAGCGTATCGGCGCAGCCACCCGGCGTATCGTCATCGTGGCGCTTTACCTGCAACATGACGAGGCCGGCCAGGAGGTGCTGGACGCACTCTATCAGGCCAAGGCGGCGCGTCCAGCGCTTGAAATAACTGTCGTGGTGGACTGGTTCCGGGCCCGGCGTGGCCTGCTGGGGGCGGGCAGGCAGCCTGGCAATGCAGCCTGGTACCAGGCCGAACGCCAGAGCCGCCAATTGGACATTACGATCCATGGCGTGCCTGTGCAGACCCGCGAGCTCTTCGGAGTGCTGCACCTCAAGGGCAGCATCATCGATGACTGCGTCATCTACACCGGCGCCAGCCTCAACAACGTCTACCTTCATCGGTTCGACCGTTATCGGCTTGATCGCTACCACCTGTTCCACAGCAAGGCCCTGGCCGACTGCATGGTCGACCTGGTGCAGCGGCTGCTCCACCCGCAGGCCACGCCGCGCCTGGACCTTCCAGCGCCTTCCACCGCCGATCTTCGCAGTGACATCCGCCGCCTGCGGGCACGGATGCGCCGGCTTACGTACGCACCGGGCCCTGCAACCGAGCCGGGGCACCTGCGGGTCATTCCGCTGATCGGCGTTGGCAGGCGCAATGCCTTGAACAAGACCGTGTGCGCGCTACTGGCCGTGGCCCGGAAACGTATCGTCATCAGCACACCGTATTTCAATCCGCCTCGCGTCGTGATGCGCGAGATTGACGATGCGTTGGCACGAGGCGTGCGGGTAGAGTTCATCGTCGGCCATCGTACCGCCAATGACTTCTACGTCCCTCCGGGAGAGCCGTTCCATGCCAGCGGGGCATTGCCATATCTGTACGAGGACAACCTGCGGGCCTTTGCGCGGCGTCGCGAGCCTTTGCTGGCCAGCGGTCAGCTGAAGATCAGGCTGTGGAACGACCCAGGACACACCTTTCACGCCAAAGGCGTGTGGGTCGATGAGCGTTATTGCCTGCTGACCGGCAACAATCTGAACCCACGCGGCTTCAACCTGGACCTGGAAAACGGCCTGCTTATCGATGACCCCCTTGGGCAATGGCGGGGGCCGTGCGAGAAGGAACTCAGCGCATTGCGTGAGCACGCCCCGGCTATCGATTCTGCCCGCGCATTGGGCGTCAAGGCCGAACACCCCAAGCCCGTGCGCAAGCTGCTGCGCAGGCTACGCTATAGTCGGTTGGAACCGTTGATCAAGCGGGTGTTGTAGGGCAGGGACGGGTAGTTGGCCTGCTCGATGGTCGATTGCGTTGATCGGCCAGGCACGCTGTTGGTCCACCCAGTGCATCCCAGACAATAGGCGCTCAAGGAATGGAAGCAGCTTTTGGCACTGATTCGCCGCGCAGCCGTGTGATGCGCCATCTTGTATTTGCCTTTTCGAGCCTGCTTTTGTTGGCGATGACGCTGGGGCTGGTGTCGCTGTACCGCATCGCTGTTTCGCTCGATGAGCGGGAGCTGGAACAAAGCCGATTTCATGCGGGCGCGGCCCTGGCACAGTTGCACAAGACTGAGCGCAGCTACCTGTGGACCCATGCTTCCTGGCAGGCTGCCTACGATCATCTGGCGCGTCCAGCAGACCGGCAGTGGGCGTTCGAGGAAGGTAACGTGGGTGCCACGCTCTACAGCGATGATGGCTATGCAGGCGTGTTCGTCCTTGACGATCAGGGTACGCTCTATGCGGTCGTGCAAGGGCGTTTGACCGACCTGGGTTTCGATCACTTCAGCCCCGAAGGCCATCGCGTCCTGCAACAGGCCCGCCAGGCCATGGCGCAACAACAACCGGCATCGGGCTACGTCATGTTTGCTGGCCAGCCTGCGGTCTTCACCTCTGCCGTGATACGTCCTCCTGCGCTCGCCGACAGCCTGGCGGAGCATAACTCGGTGATGGTCTTCATTCGGATGATCGAAGCCGACTTGCTGAGTCAGATGGGTAAGACGGCCGGCCTCACGGACCTGGCTATCACCGCGAGCGACTATGCTGCGCAAGACATGGGGCATTTGCCACTTCAGGAGGTTCCCTATCGTTTGACCTGGCGCATGGACCAGCCCGGTAGCGATTTGCTGCAAGCGGTGTTCGCACCGCTGGCTGTGGCGCTGCTCATCATCCTGGCGCTGATGGTACTGCTCGCACGCTATGCCATGCGCACCAGCGCCGACATTGACCGCGGCTACCATCAGCTGGCTATTTCCAAGCGGGCACTGGAGGCCAGCGAAACGCGCTTCAAAGCCGTGGCCGAGGCGGCCTCCGACTGGATCTGGGAGACCGATGCGCAGCAGCAGCTGATCTATCTTTCACCACGCTTTGCCGAATTGACCGGGCACGACGCCCAGAACTGGCTGAATCAGCCGATCTGCACCTTGTTCGATTGTGAAACCGGTCATGTCGAAACCTGGCTGCACGGCCTGGGCGCCAGCGAGTCTACCGGCACGCTGCGCTGCCAGTACCTGGACAAGGCCGGGCAGCGACGCGAATGCCGAATTGCGGCCAGAGCCATCATCGAGCACAACATCTGCAAGGGATTCCGCGGAACCTGTACCGACATCACCGATGAGGTGGCAGCCCATGCCCGAATTCAGCACTTGTCCCAACATGATGCCCTGACCGGGCTGCCCAACCGCAACAAGCTGTTCCGCTTCCTCGAGGACAGTGCCAAGGTGTCGCGGGCCGTGCTGATGCTCGACCTGGACAACTTCAAGCCGATCAATGACAGCCTCGGCCACCCGGCCGGTGATGCGGTGTTGATGGAGGTGGCGATGCGGCTCGGTCAAATGACCCGTTCCAGCGATCTGGTCGCGCGCCTGGGTGGCGATGAGTTCGTGATTGTCCTGATCGCACCGGGCGCGCGTGATGAACTCGACCGGTTCTGCGCCCGGCTCATCGACACCCTCAAGCAGCCAATGGCGGTGGAGCACCATAAGGTCCAGGTAGGCGCCAGCCTGGGTGTGGTCATGTCCGACGATTACCCGGGTGGCCCCAGCGACCTGATCCGTTATGCCGACGTGGCGCTGTACGGGGCCAAGCAATCGGGCAAGAACACATGGCGGTATTTCTCCACGCAGATGAGCGCTGCGCTGCTTGAGAAGCGTGTACTCGAACAGGAGCTGCGCGAGGGCATCCCCCGTGGGGAATTACGTTTGCATTTCCAACCGCGGTTCAAGGTGGATGGCGTAACGATCGCCTCCGCCGAAGCGCTGGTGCGCTGGGAGCACCCCCGCCTTGGGTTGTTGATGCCGGATGATTTTGTCGGCTTGGCCGAACAAAGCGATGTGATCGTGTTGCTGGGCAATTGGGTGCTGCAACAAGCGTGCAGTGAGGCGGGCGCTTGGCCGCTCGAAGTGATCGTGTCCGTGAACATGTCGCCTGCCCAGTTCAGCCGTAGCGACGTGGTGCGCGATGTGGCCGAGGCTCTGCGCACCACCGGGCTACCTGCACACCGGCTGGAGTTGGAGATCACCGAGAACGTGATGCTCAACGATGTCGAAGGCGCGCTGCAGACGATGAACGCGTTGAAGGAACTTGGCGTGCGCTTGAACATGGACGACTTCGGGACAGGCTATTCATCACTGGGCTACCTGCGTACCTACCCGTTCGACAGCATCAAGATCGATCGTCGGTTCGTTCAGTCGCTGGGCAAGAGCAGCAGTGACCGCAGCGTGGTGCAGGCGATCATCAGCCTGGGGAACGCAATGGGCATGACGGTCACGGCCGAGGGGGTGGAAACAGCTGAGCAGCTCGCCTTGCTCGGTGATGACCAGTGCCATGAGGTCCAGGGATACTTTTTGAGCCGGCCGGTGAACAATCAGGCGCTGATCAAGTTGATGACCTCGGCGGCCACTCCGTCATATACCTCGGATTGAACAGGCCTGGAGGGGCCTTGCCGGGGCGCCGGACCGGCAAGATTCCGGTTTCATGCACACCCGGTCACAGCAGCAGGAAAGTCTGGCGCACGCGGTCGTCAACTGCTCTGAAAATCCTGCGCGAGCGCATACAATCGCCGCCTTTACGAACCACTTCGATAGGCTACACCCGCCATGGCGCTAGACCCACCTACCATGCTCACCATTTCCATAGCCCTGGCGGCAGCGGCTGCGCTTTACCTGGCGATAGAGTGGCGCAGTGTCCGCGAGTCATCGCTGCTTTACTGGAGCGCCGGTTTTGCGACCATCACCGTCGGTTGCACGCTGGCGCTGCTGCGAGGCGTTGGCCTTTTATTCATCGGCATCTGGTTTGCGAATGGCCTGCTGGTCGTGGCCCATGGGCTTTTCCTGCTAGGCGTGCTGCGCTTCACCCAAGACCGAATTTCGCGCGCCTGGCTGGTGATCGTGCTGATCTGGTTCGCCCTGTTATTGCTGCCTGCAGGCCCGGAGTGGTCGAAAGTCATGCTGATGGCCAACTCGCTGCTGGTTGCCGCCCTGACCCTCAAGGCCAGTAGCCTGCTCCAGCCCCATGGGCAATCGCTGAGCGTAGGTGCAGTCCAGTTGCGGTATGTGCTTCTGGTGCACGGGTTGTTCTACGTGATCAAGGCGATCATTGCGATTGCGCCGGGCACGTTGATTGACCTGGCCAGTTTCGGAGGGTTGATCATCCAGGTGTCCCTGGTGGAAGGCGCCATGGCGATCATGATGATCGCCTTGTCGATGACAGGCACGGTTCGTTACCGTCGCGAAGAACGTATCGCTCGGCTGGCAGCACGGGATCCGCTGACTGCGCTGTACAACCGGCGTGCCCTGGAAGTGCGTGCGGGGCCTTTCTTCAAGGAGGTCAGCAATGTACGGCCTGCGGCGTTGTTGTTGATCGATATCGACAACTTCAAGCTGGTCAATGACCTGCATGGGCATGCGGCAGGGGACAGGTTGCTGGTGGCGTTGAGTGAAATGATTCGTACGGTGTTACCAGAGCGCTCTTTGGCCGCGCGGTTAGGCGGGGATGAGTTCGTGATTTTGCTCAGTGGGGCGAGCCGTGAAGGCGTCCTGGTGTTGGCCAAGGGTTTGCGGGAGCAGTTTCAGGCCTACGCCGGCGGGGCGGTACCGACACCTGCAGCGGTGACGTTGAGCATTGGGGTGAATGTGTTTGACCAGGCGCCAGCGAGTCTGGCGGCGTTGATCGAGCAAGGGGATGCGGCGCTGTACGCGTCCAAGCGCGCAGGGCGGAATAGCATTCGATTCGTAGAACGGCAGGTCGCCAGTGGTGGGTTTTCTTGAGTGACGTATTAGCGTTGCCGGCCTGAACTAAGTGCGCCGTGGGCGTACCGGTACAGCCCTGTAGGTCTCGCTGCCCGCGTGATGGGCCGCAGAGCGGCCCCGGCAAGGCCGCTCAACGGAGGCCGCTAGGTGCCTCGCTGCGAACCGTGGGTCACGTCACCACCTGATAGCAAGGCACATAAGCCGCCCCGCCCGGCAACTTCATCCGATGCTGGTCAACGAAGGCTTGCAACAAACGCCCCAGCGGATCCAACACAGCACTGTCACCGCGAATCTGATAGGGCCCATGCTCTTCGATCAGGCGGATGCCCTTGTCCTTCACGTTACCCGCCACAATGCCGGAAAACGCCCGGCGCAAATTGGCTGCCAGCTCATGGGGTGGCAACTCGCGACGCAAATCCAGGTCAGCCATGGCCTGGTGGGTGGGGTCGAAGGGGCGCTGGAAGCTCTCTTCGATCCGCAGCAACCAGTTGAAATGAAACGCATCGTTGCGCTCGCGACGGAACTGCTTGACCTGTTTGAGCCCCTCGACCATGTGGCGCGCCACTTCAGCCGGGTCGTCAATGATGATCTCGTACAACCGATGCGCTGCCTCGCCGAGCGTCGCGCCGACGAATGCATGCAACTGCTGCAAGTAGGGCTCTGCACTGCGCGGGCCCGTCAGCACGACCGGGAAGGGCACATCCTGGTTATCCGGATGCATCAGGATCCCCAGCAGGTACAGAAACTCTTCTGCCGTGCCTGCACCACCCGGGAAGATGATGATGCCGTGGCCGACCCGCACGAACGCCTCCAGGCGCTTCTCGATGTCTGGGAGGATCACCAGTTCGTTGACGATCGGGTTGGGCGCCTCGGCAGCGATGATGCCTGGCTCCGTCAGGCCCAGGTAGCGGCTGCCTTGCATGCGCTGTTTGGCATGGGCAATGGTGGCACCTTTCATCGGGCCTTTCATGACGCCCGGGCCGCAACCGGTGCACACGTCCAGTTTACGCAGGCCCAGTTCATGGCCCACCTTCTTGGTGTACTGGTATTCCTCGGTGCTGATCGAGTGACCGCCCCAGCACACCACCATCTTCGGCTCGACGCCAGGGCGCAAGGTGCGGGCGTTGCGCAGCAAGTGGAACACGTAGTCGGTGATGCCTTGAGAGCTTTCCAGATCGATGCGCTGGCTGGCCAGCTCGCTTTCGGTATACACGATATCGCGCAAGGCGCTGAACAGCATCTCCCGGGTGCTGGCGATCATTTCGCCATCGACGAAGGCGTCCGCTGGGGCGTTGAGCAGTTCAAGGCGAACGCCTCGGTCCTGCTGATGGATGCGTACTTCGAAATCCTGATAGGCCTCGAGGATGGTCTTGGCATTGTCGACATGGGCGCCGGTGTTGAGGATGGCCAGGGCGCACTGGCGGAATAGGGTGTAGAGACTGCCGGAGCCGGCTTCGCTCAGTTGCTGTACTTCACGTTGGGACAGCGTTTCTAGGCTGCCCTTGGGGCTGACGGATGCATTGATGACATGGCGTTGGGGCATCTAAGTCTTTCCTGTGCGGGTAAAACATCCTTCTTTCACCACACCATACCGAGAAATGGAAGCGGCAACGAGAGGCCTGCAAAAAAAGCCCGGTACTTCATGGCCGCTCCAGCTGCGCGCATTGGCAAACAATCAGCCCACCAGCCGTTGCACGGCGAGGGTAATGGCCAAGCCACCCCCAAATAACCACATGTTCAGAATCGCCCCAGTCGCCAGCACGCGAGGCCCAGCATGGCGTATCTGCTCGAACCGAGTTTCCATGCCCAGTGCCGTCATGGCCATGGTCAATGCGAAGGTGTCCAGGCCGTTGACGGCCTCGCGCAGGTTGGAAGGTAGAATCTGAAGGGAATTGATCGCCACCAGTGCCAGAAACCCAAAAGCAAACCAAGGCACCGAGAGCCGACCCTTGCCGGGCACCACGCCAGCCCGTGGGGTACGGCTGATCCACAAGCCAACCAGTAACAGGACGGGCACCAGCAGCATCACGCGCGTCATTTTCACGATGGTTGCTACATGGCTGGCGTCAGGGCCAAGGGTACTGGCGGCGCCTACTACTTGAGCCACTTCATGGAGCGTGCCACCCAGCCAAAGCCCAGCGGTCTGGGCATCCAGGTGCAGCCAGCCGGCCTGAATCAAAAAGGGATAGAAAAACATCGACGCCGTGCCGAACAGCACCACGCTGCCCACGGCCACCGCACTTTTATGCGGCGCGCTGCGCAGCGTCGATTCAAAAGCCAAAACGGCCGCAGCCCCGCAGATGGCGCTGCCCGCAGCCGTAAGCAGGGCCGTCTCCCGGTCAAGCCCGAGCAGTTTCATGCCGCACCACACGCCTATCGCCAATGTGCTGCTGATCACCAGCAGCGAGATCACCAAGCCAGGCCAGCCAACGTGTGCAATTTCCTGCAGGCTGATCCGCAGGCCGAAAAAGGCCACGGCTACACGGAGCAGGGCCCGGGCGCAGAGGTGTATGCCCGGGCCATAGCCGGCCAGCAGGCGATCTTCCAGCACATTGCCGCAGAACGCCCCGGCAATAATGCCAAGGATCAACGGGCTGAGGCCAAGTTGGACAAAAAGGGGCAGGGCAGCCACCTGGCTGACGCCAAGGGCGAGAACCGTAACGAAAATCACGCCCTTGAGCACTGCGCAGCGGTGCGCGACAGGTGCGTCAGGGGGCGTACTAGGGGCGGGTGTCATGGGATTCTCCAGCGAGCGGAATCAATGAGCACCACAATAATTTGGTTATAAGCTTATGAAAAATCGTAATCTGGAATGCAGAGTATCCATTTAGCTGATAGTTTTGCGGAATGACCCCTGAACAGCTTATAACTTTCGCTGTCGTTGCCGAGCACGGCAACATCAGCCATGCCGCAGTGGCCTTGCATCTGTCGCAGCCGGCGGTGTCTGGTCAACTCAAGCTACTGCAGGAAGCGTTCGGTGAGCCTCTTTATCATCGGGCCGGGCGCGGGGTGCGCCTCACGGCAGCAGGCGAACAGCTCCTGGCGCATGCGACTCGGCTGCGCGATACATTCGATCAGGCCCGGTTACTTCGCGAAGCAATGCGCGGCCTTCAACGAGGCACATTGCGGATCGGTGCCAGCACTACGCCTGCAAGCTACCTGCTCCCGTACCTGATCGCCCAGTTCAAGACACTCTACCCGCAGGTAGCGATTACCACCGTACAGGGCAACACCGCCGAAATCGTCGGTGCTCTGGGTAGCGTGGATTTGGCGTTGATAGAAGGGCCACCGGGGCGAGACCTGCCCGTGGGCACTGGCGTGACGGAGTGGCTTGAGGACGAAATCGTCGCCATCGTCCCGGTCGCACACCCCTTGGCTGGCGCCGAACCTCGCTCCTTGAAGGACGTGGCAGGCTTCCCATTAGTGCTCCGTGAGCAGGGTTCGGGCGTGCGCCAGGTCGTCGAGCAAGCATTTGCCAACAATCAACTGCCGATGAAGATCGGCCTGGAGATTGCTGGCGTAGAGGGGGTGAAGGAAGCAGTGCGCGCAGGTATGGGCGTAGGCTTCGTGTCCGCCCTGTCGATTCGTCATGAAAATACGGTCTTGCGCAAGGTCCGGGTGGGGCCGCGTTCACTGACTCGTCGGTTCTCGATAGTGCTGCCCCACGCAGGCTCACCCTCTCGAGCGGCTGCCCGCTTTCACGATCTGTGTGTGGCTTTCCTCGGCGCTTCGGCCTAGCGACGCGGCGAGTTACGACGATACTGGCCCTTGAACTGAGGCTGACCGTGCTCGCTGGGTAGCGCGAAGCCAGGCAATAACTCACCGGTGATCAAGGCCAGCGGCCCGGCCGCCACGCCGCACGTATGCTGCCAGGGCCGCCAGTACTTCATCAGAAGTCGTCTTTCGGGCTCTTCTTGAAGGTCCAGTCGGTGTGCTTGCGCGCTTGGAGGAAGCTGTTGCAGTTGGCGGTAAAGGTATTGCGATTGGCCTCTTTGGACAAATCCGCCAGAATTTTCTCCTGCATCTGCGGGGTACAGTTGTCAGCGGTAGGCTCGGGCACCGTTTCCTCGCTGCAGCCTGCGAGCAAGGCTGCCAAGCCCATTGCCGTGACCAGCTTTGCCAATTTGATGTCCATATCGCGATCGTTCTCCTGGTGCGCTGAAAGTGGGGTTGAGTGTTGAACCGGAAGGCATGATACGGACCCAGGCCTTGCAATGCCACCTGCAGAAAGTCACGCGCCTACGTTGAACACATGCTTCAAATAGGCCACGAAATTTTCATCCCGGCACTGTGTTTTCCCAGGGCTGTCCGAAATCTTGGCTACCGGCGCACCGTTGCAGGCTGTCATCTTGATCACCATGTTCATCGGCTCGACCCCTGGAATGTCGCAGGTCAGGCGCGTCCCGATGCCAAAGCTCACGTTGATGCGCTCATGCAATGCGCGGTAAAGCTCAAGCGCTTTCGGCATGTCCAGGCCGTCGGAGAAGATCAGGGTCTTGGTCTTCGGGTCGATGCCCAGCCGGTGGTAGTGCGCGATGGCTTTCTCCGCCCAGGCAAGCGGGTCGCCCGAGTCATGGCGCAGGCCATCGAAGAGCTTGGCGAAATAGAGGTCGAAGTCGCCAAGGAAGGCATCCATGGTGATGCAGTCGGTAAGGGCGATACCCAGCAGGCCGCGGTACTCGCGCACCCAGCACTCCAGGGCTGCCGCCTGGCTGTCCACGAGGCGAGGGCCCAGCTGCTGGTGGGCCATGAACCACTCGTGCGCCATGGTACCAATCGGCCGCAGCTCGTACTCCCGCGCCAGGTGCACGTTGCTGGTGCCGACGAAGCGGCCTGGGAAGTCGCGCTTGAGGATGTGCACCACCTCTTCCTGCACCCGGTAGGAGAAGCGTCGGCGAGTGCCGAAATCCGCTAGCTGAAAGCCTGCCAATTCGTCACTGCTGGCCTCGGCCCTGAGCCAGTCGAGGTTGCGGTACAACTGTTCGCGTACCTGTTCGATCACCACTTCTCGGTAGCGGTAGCGGTTGCGAACCTCGCTGATGATCGCCAGCAACGGGATTTCGTACAGAATGACGTGCAGCCAGGGGCCGCGCACGCGTATCGCCAACTGGCCGGCGTCGTCGAGGCCAACATGCACGTAGCGCAGGTTGAAGCGGAACAGGCTCAGGAAGCGGATGAAGTCAGGTTTGATGAAGGCGATCTTCTCAAGGTAAGCAAGCTGGTCCTGGGTGACCGTGACTTCGGCGAGTTGCTCGACCTGGTAGCGGATTTCTGCAAGATACGGGGCCAGGTTCTCACCGTTGCGGCAGCGAAACTCCCACTCCACCTCCGCATTGGGATAGTTGTGCAGCACCGCCTGCATCATGGTGATCTTGTAGAAGTCGGTGTCCAGCAGGTTCTGAACGATCCGTGGGCCAAATACGCTGTCACTCATGCTGCTTGCTCCTTGATCAGGGCCAGTTGATGGTCGAGGGCCGACTCGTCGCCGCACAGCTTCACACCTTCGCCAGCCAGGGCGCCGCAGGCCTCTATCGCGCCGGCCTGGGTCAGGGCACGGCAAGCCGGTAGGTACAGCAGCACCTCGAACCCGGCCTGACGCAGTTGCCGGGCAGTGGTGCGCACGCAGTAGTCGAGCGCCAGGCCGCCTACGATCACGGCACCCACCTGATGCACCTTGAGGTATTCGATAACACCCGTGGAGCGGCGTTCGGCCAGGTCGTGATAGCAGGCGCCATAGGGATGCAGGTCGGGCTCCACGCCTTTCCACACAAAGTAGTCGTACTCGATGGGGGCAGGGAGGCCCGGCAGCAGCTCGAAACCGGGGGTACCAGGGATGCAGTGGCTGACCCAGGTGAGGTCCGCATTGGCAAGTGTCAGCGGCTGCAGCATCTGCGTGGCGTCGGCCACCACCCACGCGGCATTGGCGGGATGCGCGTCCTTGCTGCCCAGCCGCAGGTCGGCCCGCTGTGCCATGGCGTTGAGGTCGGGTGCGATTTCGTGACCGTCGGGGACTGGGAGTTCCTGAGGCGCATGGCACGTGAAGCCTAGTTGTGCGTCGACATCGAAGCTGGCGATTTTCATGGTGGCTCTCCTCGCTGGAATGGCTACATAGTCCACCTGGTGAACTATATATGTCAAGTGTCCGTAAATAGGCTGCATTATGCAGATTTACTTATTCGCTCTAGTGAACTATAAAAGGCTTCAGTCAAGGAGTTACGAGTGAGTACAGCTGAAGTCCTGGCAAGCGTCGACATCGTCGCGCTGCGCCTGCCGCCTGGCAGTGAGCACCTGCAGGTGCTTCTGCATCGCCGTGAGCGAGAACCGCACCATGGTCAATGGGCACTGCCCGGTGTGATCATCAATGGGCGCACCCCTGATACCAGCCTTGAGAGCGCTGCCCACCGCGCCTTGAGCGAGAAAGCGCGCGTCCAGCCGCACTATCTGGAGCAAGTCGTTACCGAAGGCAATGCCTTTCGCGATCCGCGGGGCTGGTCGTTGAGCACCTGTTACCTGGCGCTGTTGCCCGCCTGCCAGGAAGTCGAGAATGAGCAGCTGGCCTTTTTCGACCTCGCCGACGTGGTGGAACGCAGGGTGCTGCTGCCATTCGATCACAACCTGCTGGCGCGCCGAGCCCATGAGCGGCTCGCGGCCAAGTCCGTCTACAGCAGTTTGCCGTTGTACCTGCTCGACACCCGGTTCACCGTCCTCGATGCGCTGGGGGCCATGCAAGCCTGCCTGGGCCAGCCTGTGAACGCGACATCGCTGCGCAAGCGCCTGGAGCGCTTGCGCGTGCTGGGCTGGGTCAAGGACACAGGCGAAAAGAATCAACCACCCATGGGGCGCCCGCAGCAACTGTACCAGTACACCGCGCAAGGGCAGGGGCCGTTCATGTTCGACCGTAGCTTGCTGCCGGAGGGCAGTTGAGCATCGACCCGGCAGACTGGCCGCGCGAGGTAGGGCCAGTGCCGACATTGAACGACTGATCAATCTCAGTGGAACGAACCGCGAGTCAATGCCTCTTATCCAGAGATGGATGGCCTGTGCCGCGGATTCCCCTGACATGAGATCGCTCCAAACCTCTCTGATCGATGACACCTCCACACCGCTGAGCTTCCTGCTCAATGGCGGTGCGATCGGCCGTCTGCTTCAAACGATGAACTGGCAGGATTCTCCACTTGGGACGCCACATGGCTGGTCCCCGCACCTTCAGGCCGCGATGGCCACCCTCCTGCCAGCGCAGACCCAGGTCGTGCTGTTCTGGGGCCCGGACTATGTCGCGCTGTACAACGATGCCTATGCGCCCACCATCGGTAACAAGCACCCGCAAGCCCTCGGGCGCCCGGCGCGTGAGAATTGGGCCGAGCTGTGGGATGACCTCGAACCGTTGCTGCGCGGTGTGCGTGACACCGGGCAGACGTTTTCGGCCAAGGACCGCGCTTTTTACATCGAGCGCCGTGGGCACGGTGAGACGGTGTATTTCGATGTGTCGTATTCTGCCGTGCGCGAGGCTGATGCAAGCGTTGGCGGTGTCTTGTGCCTGGTCACAGAGACCACTGACCGCGTGCGCTTCCACCAGCGCCAGGCGTTTCTTCTGGAATTGAGCCGCACATTGCCTGGGCTGGGTGATGCTGCGCGCATCGAGTCCTATGCGGTTCAACGCCTGGCGCAGGAGTTGGGGGCGGCCAGGGTCTGCTTCGGTGAAGACAAAGGCGACGGTGTCGGCTTCAAGGTCAGTCACGACTGGACCGAGGGCGTGACGTCGTTGGTGGGCACGCATTCGTACCTGACGTTCGGTACCGACTTGTATGAGCAATTGAGCGACGGCAGGACCGTTCAACATAGCTACGAACAGCCCGAGCCTTGTCTGGCGGGCATAAGCACCACCTTGCATGCCCCTGTGCTGCGCGGGGGGCGACTCGAGGCCTTGTTGGCCGTTCATTTCAGTGATGCGCGAGGGTGCTTCGAGGAGGACTGCCAGCTTGTGGAAGAGACCGCCAAGCAAGTGTGGGCTGCAATCCTGCACGCCCGCGCCGAACAGGCGTTGCATCTGCTCAACCAGAGCCTTGAGGAGCGAGTTGCCACGGCGCTGGCCCAGCGCGAGTCGGTGATGATGCAACTGCACGAAGCCCACAAGATGGAAATGATCGGGCAATTGACCGGTGGTATCGCCCACGACCTGAATAACATGCTCACGCCGATCATTGGGTCGTTCGAGCTGTTGCGCCGCCATCCGCAGACCGATCGCGCGCCCCGGCTGATCGACGGTGGCCTGCAGGCAGCTGAACGTGCGCGCAACCTGGTCGCTCGCCTGCTCAGCTTCGCACGCCGCCAGACACTCAAACCGCAACCTGTGTCCTTGGCAGCCCTGGTCGAGGACATGCACGAGTTGATGGCGCGCTCGCTCGGGCCCACCATTGCCGTGCACGTGAATATCAATCCGTCATTACCCTGCGTCGTGGTCGACCCGCACCAACTGGAGTTGGCCCTATTGAATCTGGCGGTCAATGCCCGCGACGCCATCGGCGGCGCCGGCCAGCTGCAAATCATCGCCGGTGATGACACCCACTGCCTGGCGCCGCCCGAGGACCTTGCGGGCAAACGTTTGGTATGGATTCAGGTCAGGGACAACGGCTGCGGCATGGACGATGAACAACTCAGGCGGTGCATCGAACCTTTCTTTTCTACCAAGGAGGTGGGCAAGGGGACTGGCTTGGGCTTACCAATGGTCCAAGGATTGGCGGTTCAATCCGGCGGTGGGTTCGAGATTCATTCCATACCAGGCCAAGGGACTCAGGCGACGCTATGGTTGCCGGCCAGCGACGCATTGCCCACCCACCGTGACATCGAGCCCTGCGACGGGCCTGTGGCCGAGCGTCCGAGCCGGATACTGCTGGTGGACGACGAAGAAATCGTGCGTCACGCAACGGCCTTGCAATTGCGCGACCTGGGCTACGAGGTGACCGAGGCGCCAAGTGCAGTGGCCGCCCTGCGCCTGGTGGAAAAGGGGTGGCTGCCTGATGTATTGGTGACCGACCATGTCATGCCCGAGATGACTGGCGTACGCTTTGCCCAGCAAATGCGCCAGCATCACAGCGAGCTGCCGGTGCTGATCATTACGGGCTATGCGAACCTGACGCCGCGCCAGCTAAGCGGTTTCGAAGTACTGCGCAAGCCTTATCGACGCGCCGAACTCGCTCAGAGTGTGGCGCGCCTGCTGGCGGGGGCTTCCCTCAGTCGACGCTGACACGCCAGCATCAGCCTTTTTGCAGGCTGCACATCTGCTCTTGCTCCAGCAAGGCGGCGGGCGACTGTTGCGGCAGGTAGAGGGTGAAGGTAGTCCCCTGGCCCTGAACACTGCTGACCTTGATATCCCCGCCGGACTGTTTAGCGAAACCGAATACCTGGGACAAGCCCAGACCAGTGCCTTGCCCGGCAGGCTTGGTGGTGAAAAAGGGGTCGAATATACGCTCGAAGAGCTCCGTACTGATGCCAACGCCCGTGTCGGTTACAGAAATGGCAGCATACGCGCACGGATCGGGGACCTCATCGCGGCCTACCGGTAAGTGCTGGTGGGCTTCGAGACGTATGCGCACGACGCCCACCGCAGCCATGGCATCGCGGGCGTTGAGCATCAGGTTGATGACCGCCGTTTCCAATTGGCTAACGTCGGCGCGCACATGGCACGGCGAAGCGGGCAAGTCCAGCTCGACGTCAATGCTCGCGCCTGCTGCGGTGTCGAACAGGTCGGCCATGGCTGCCAGCCGCGCCGCTGCGTCGAACACCTGCGGGTTCAAGGCCTGGCGCCGTGCAAATGCCAGCAGCTGGCCGGTCAGTTTGGAGCCGCGCTCGACCGTCTCGACCATGGTGCGTAGATAGCGCATGCGTCGGTCGTCGTCCAGGCCTGGACGCTGCAAGAAGTGCAGCGAGGCATGAATGATGGTCAATATGTTGTTGAAATCGTGCGCCACACCACCTGTAAGCTGGCCGATGGCCTCAAGCTTCTGGGCCTGGCGCAGCTCCGCTTCGGTGTGCAGCAGTTGCGTAGTGCGGGTCCGTACGTGTTGCTCCAGGCTCGTATTGAGCGCCTCGAGCGCCAGCAGGGCGGCCTGCGTTTCGCCCGTGGATTGGGCATGCTGGATATGTGCCCAACTGCGTTCGGTCACATCACCGAGCAACGCCCGCTCATATTCGGTCCACGCGTGCGCCGACGTGCTGTTGAGCGCCATCAAGGCGGTAAGCCGCCCGCCTTTTATCAGCGGCACACAGCACGTGGCGGCGATCCCGAGGGCTGCAAACACAGCCGCCTCAGAATCGGGAAGTTCCTGCCTGCAATCATCGAGCGTCAATGCCAGACCGCTGCGCAGTCGTTCATTCGCCTGCTTGCCGAAATCTCGCAGGCGATGCTCTCCGATCAATGAGGGGCTTGCGTCGGTCAGCGCTTCGCCACAGACCGTAAAGGTATCATCGTCGGATTGCATGACCGCGTAAGTACAACCTGATAGCCCCAGGTGATTGGCGAGCAGGCGGGTGGTCGTCGCCATGATCTCCTGAGGATCAACCGCTTGGGCCACTGCCCGGCCGAGCTCGTCCAGAAACGCCAGCCGTTGGTTGGCGAGCACGGTCGCCGTGGTTTCGGTGACGGTATCGAGCATTCCAAGCACATTGCCCTGCAAGTCACGGATAGGGCTGTAGCAGAACGTGAAGTAGGCACGCTCCGGTCTGCTATTACGGTCGATGACCAGGGGGAAGTCTTGGATGTAGACCGCTTCGCCCTTGAAGGCCCTGTCGGCCATGCAGCGGATATCGTCCCATGCCTCCTGCCAGACCTCTGCAAACGGCACTCCCAGCGCCACCGGCTTGCGCCCTAGAATCGGAAGAAAGGCATCGTTGTGAAAGGTCAGCAGATCGGGCCCCCACAGCACAGCCTGTGGAAAGTGCGAGCCCAGGCACAGCGCCAAGGTGGTCTTGAGGGTATCGGGCCAGTTTTCCAGCGGACCTAACGAGGTGCACGCCCAGTCATGCCCAAGAATACGGTCGGCCATCGCGCCGCCGCCTGCTAGCCACTTCGCCATCTGCTCTGCCGATCATTGAAACAGGGGGCTCTAGGGTGCACCCTTGAGGCAAGATTGGCGAGCGTTTTATGGCGCTTGGCCAGTCAGCGAATGAAATGCACCTTGCCGACGTCATCGTTGCCCGTGTAGATCCCGTAGACACCGGCCTGACGCTCGAGAATGTATCGCTCGAGAATCTGCCGGATAGCGGGGTAATAGATGTCATCCCACGGGATCTGCTCTGGCTCGAAAAACCGATAGGCCAGGGTTTCCGGGCCAAACTGGCCCGTTTCCTCGGTGACGAAGGCGCGGAAGATGATGTAGACCTCGCTGATCTTCGGCACGCTGAAAATGGAGTAGGGGCAGACGATTTCTGCCCGTACGCCGCTTTCTTCCCACACCTCGCGCAGCGCCGCCTGCTCGGTGGTTTCGCCCGCTTCCATGAAGCCTGCCGGCAGCGTCCAGGTGCCGGGGCGAGGGGGGATGGCGCGCTGGCACAGCAGGTATTTACCGTCGCGCTCGATGATACAACCGGCAATGATCTTGGGGTTGATGTAATGGATGTAGCCGCAGCTGGCGCAGTGCAGCCGCTCATGGGTGTCTCCCGCAGGCGTGCCCTGGGCCAGCGTCGTGGTGCAATGGGGGCAGTAGCGGGGAGCACTGGGCATGATCAGCGGCCTATGCGAGGTTCCTTGAGGGCCAGGGGGGCGACGATATCGCGAACCTTGGCATTGTCGTCTTGTTTCTGGCGCAGGTAATCCAGGGCAACCTTGGCCGCGGCACGCACGTGATCCACCGAGGCCTGGTGGGCTACCAGCGGGTCGCCGCTCTTGATGGCCTCGACCATCTTTTCCATTTCCAGGTTGCTGGCTCCGCGGCGGTTGGCCTGGGATACCGATGTGGCACGCAGGTAACTGATGCGCGCCTGCAACTGACGAAGCTGCTGCGCCGCAACCTGGTTGCCTGAACCTTCCAGCAGCACGTCATAGAATCCTTGCACCGACTCGAGCACCTGCTGCAGCTCACCTTCCTCCAACGCCTCACGGTTGACGGCCAGGGCTCGTTCCAGCGCGCGGATGTCCTTGGCCTTGGCATTGAGCGTGAACAGCTGCACGATCAGACCCTCGAGTACGCACCGCAACTCATAGATGTCGCGCGCATCTTCAAGGGTGATGATCGCAACACGCGGGCCCTTGGCATCGGCGAACTCCACCAGGCCCTCGGATTCCAGGTGGCGCAGGGCTTCACGCACGGACGTGCGGCTGACGCCGAGGCGGTCGCACAGGTCGCGCTCGACCAGGCGATCGCCTGGGAGCAGGTGGAAGTTCATGATCGCGCCGCGCAGTTTGTCGAGCACGATTTCGCGCAGGGTAACGGGGTTGCGATTGACCTTGAAGCTGTCGTCCAGTGGCTGGCGTTTCATCGAGTGCGCTCTGAATAAGGCTGCCCGGCCACGACCGAAACGGGGCACCACGGCCCTGGGTGCTCCTTGCGTGGGTACGAACAGCCCGGTGTTAACGGGTGGACTCCGCGTCGGCCTCGGCGAACGCTTCCCGGGCCAGGCGGAAACTGTCCACCGCCGCCGGGACGCCGCAATAAATGCCGACCTGGAGCAGAATCTCGCGTATTTGCTCGCGGCTCAGGCCGTTGCGCAAGGCGCCGCGGATGTGCAGCTTGAGCTCGTGTGGCCGGTTGAGTGCCGAAATCATGGCCAAGTTTATCATGCTGCGCTCCTTGAGCGACAAGCCTTCGCGGCCCCAGACATGGCCCCAGCAGTACTCGGTCACCAGTTCCTGCAACGGCTGGGTGAATGCGTCGGCATTCTGGATTGACCGGTTCACATAGTCTTCGCCTAGGACCTGGGTGCGTATCTGCAGGCCTTTTTCGTACTTTTCATTGTTCATGCACGCTACTCCGAAATAGAACAGGGGGCGCAAACGAGGGTGAGACGCCAGCGCGGCCCCTGGAAGAGGCGGGCCTTAGCCCAATGGGGGCAGGGCGCCCAGCTTGCCTTTGTGGTACACCATGGGCGTCATCGGCTCGGCGGGCAGTACCAGGTTTTTCACGGCACCGACAATGATGGCATGGTCGCCGCCGTCGTACTCTCGCCACAGCTCGCACTCAATGATCGCCGTGGCATTGTCCAGCAGCGGGTTGCCCAAGGCGCTCAGGTGCCACTGTACGCCCTTGGCCTTGTCCTTGCCTTTACCCGCGAAGGCATAAGCTTCAGCCGTCTGGCCTGCCGACAGCAGGTGAATGGCGAACTGCTTGCTGTCGCGCAGGATCGGGTAGGTGTCGGAGGCGTAGTTAGGGCAGAACAGCACCAGCGCCGGGTCGATCGACAGTGCGCTGAAGGCACTGGCGGTGATGCCGACAATGCCACCCTCGGCGTCCAGGGTGGTGACGACCGTCACTCCGGAGGGGAAGGAGCCCATCACGTCTTTGTAGATGCCGGGTTCGATCATCGGTATTACCTCCTAGCGCATCACGAAGGGGTCGGGCATGGGGGCGGTGGACAGGTTGATCCACACGGTTTTCAGTTCGGTGTAGGCCAGCACGGAGTCGATGCCACTTTCGCGTCCGTAGCCGCTGTTCTTGAACCCACCGATGGGCGCCATGGCAGACACGGCGCGGTAGGTATTGACCCAGATGATCCCCGAGCGCACGTCGCGCGCCAGGCGGTGGGCACGTCCCAGGTCGCGGGTCCAGATACCAGCGGCCAGGCCGAACTGTGAATCGTTGGCAATCGCCAGCGCCTCTTGCTCGGTCTTGAAACGGATGACAGCCGCCACCGGGCCAAACACCTCTTCCTGCATGATGCTCATCGAATTGCTGTCGCATTCGAACAGCGTCGGCTCGTAGAACCAGCCACCGCCATCGACCTCGGCCCGTTTACCGCCCAGGTGCAGCTTGGCGCCTTCGGCCTTGGCCGCGGCGACCAGCTGCTCGACCACGGCCAATTGCTGAGCGGTGGCCATAGGGCCCATCTCGCTGGCATCGTCCTGGGGATTGCCAATGCGAATGCGCTGGGCACGCTCGATCAGACGCTTGACGAATTCATCGAAGATTTCGTCCTGCACCAGCAGGCGCGAGCCGGCCACGCAGCTCTGTCCAGACGCGGCATAGATCCCCGCCACGGCACCATTGATGGCGCTGTCCAAGTCGGCGTCTGCAAAAATGATGTTCGGCGACTTGCCGCCCAGCTCCAGCGACAGCTTGGCGAAGTTCTCGGCGCTGCTGCGCACCACGTGGCGAGCGGTGGCCGCACCGCCTGTGAAGGCGATCTTGCGCACCAGCGGGTGACGGGTAAGCGCCGCGCCGGTGCTCGGGCCGTAGCCGGTGACCACGTTGACAACGCCAGCCGGAAACCCGGCTTCCAACGCCAGGCGCGCCAGCTCCAGAATCGTCGCCGAGGCATGCTCGGAGGGCTTGAGTACGATGGTATTGCCCGCGGCCAGTGCCGGCGCCAGTTTGATCGCCGTCAGGTACAGCGGGCTGTTCCACGGGATGATCCCGGCAACCACACCGATAGGCTCGTGCACGGTGTAGGCGAACAGGTCCGGCTTGTCCAACGGCAGCGTGCCGCCTTCGAGCTTGTCGGCCAGGCCTGCGGTGTAATGGAAGAACTCTGGCAAGTAACCTACCTGCCCACGGGTCTCGCGGATCAGCTTACCGTTGTCACGGCTTTCCAGCTGGGCCAGGTGTTCCTTGTTCTCGGCGATCAGGTCACCGAGACGGCGCAGTAGCTTGCCACGGGCCGTGGCAGTGATGGCCCGCCAGGCCTGGCTTTCGAATGCCCGCTGGGCGGCTTGTACCGCCAGCTCCACATCGGCTTCGCCTGCGTCCGGCAGCTGTGCCCAGGGCTGTGCGGTGGCCGGGTTCAGGCTGTCGAAAGTCTTGGCGCTTTGTGCATCGCACCACTGGCCGTCGATGCACATCTGAAAACGAACGAGGGTCATGCCACAATCCCCTTGGCTGATTCGGTCAGGCTGCGGGCTTTGGCGAGAAAGTCCAGCAGCATCTTGTTCACTTCGCGCGGCGCCTCCACCGGCATCATATGCCGCTGCTCGGTCAGCACCACACTGTGCGCACCCGGGATACGAGCGGCAAGCTGGCGGGCCATGGCCGGCGTAGAGCCGGTATCGAGCTCACCTGTGGCGATCAGCGTCGGCACCTGAATGCTGCCCAGATCACCTGCGCGGTACATGTCCTGGGTGGCAAACAGCGAATAGGTGGTGTGATAACCCTGTGGGTCGTTGCTGGCCAGCACCTGACGGATGGCAGCGACCTGGGCCGGGTTGGCCGCCTTGTACTCGCGGCTGAACCAGCGGTCCAGTGCCGCCTCGACATTGGCGTCCGGGCCCAGCTCTGCTGCCTGAGCGGCACGGGCGATGACCCCGGCGCTCTGTTCGGGGCTGCGGTTGAAAACGCTGTTGAGCACCACCAGGGCAGCGATGCGCTGGGGGTAGTGCAGGGCGAAGGCACGTGCGACCAGGCCGCCCATGGAGAAACCGATGACGATGGCTTGGCTCAGTTGCAGGTGATCGAGCACCTCGGCCAACTGGGCGGCATAACCTTCGAGGCCGACGTCGGCCGGGGGCAAGGCGCTCTGGCCGTGGCCGAGCATGTCATAGGCGATGACGCGGTAGTCGTTGGCCAGGCCAACGATCTGACCGCCCCACATTTCCTTGTTCAGGCCCACGCCGTGAATGAGTACCACGGGTTGACCCTGACCGACGGACAGGTAACTGGTGCCGGCGGGGGTATGTTCAGCGACGGGCTGAATCATGGAGGGCGCTCCTTTGAGGTCGGGCGTGGTGGAAGAATCGCCACGCCCAGGCCCGGCTTGATTGTTGTTATTGAGCGTTGGCCTTTTCGGCCGCCAGTTCTTCCAGGTCGATGTAGCGGTTGCCAATGCGCGGGTGCAGGCGGCCGCCATCGGCAGCGCCAAGAACTACCACGATTTCATCGGCGCGAGGTGCGTCCTCGATCTGCATTTCCAGGGTGATGTAGTGCGAGCGCAGGCCTTCGTCGTCTTTTTGCATCATCGGAATCTGGATCGACGTGCCAGGGCCACCACGCTTGTTGGTGAAGCTCAGGTAGCTTTTGGCCTGCACGGCTTCGCGATAGTGATTGCCGAAGCGCAGGGTATGGATGACGGCCGAAGCGTGTTCGATTTCACCGTCGGCGCCCACCACTGCAGCCTTGCCGTAGGCCTCGATCTTGTCGGCACCACCGATGGCGGCGGTCAGACGCTCGACCATCAGCGCGCCCAATTCCGAGCAATGCTCGCGGATTTCGGGCTTAAGGTCGTCGACGAAGCCACGGCCAGCCCAAGGGTTTTTGATGACCACCGCCAGGCCCACCATGGTGACCGGCTTGTCAGTGGCCTTGCCACCTTCGATACGCGTCTCTTCGGAGTAGGTGACGATCTTGCGAATTTCAAAACTCATGGGGGGCTCCTGTACGGTGTGATCAGATCTTGTTGTCTGATGGTATACCATAATATTTGTTCTGCAAGCACTGCGTGGTGTTTTCTCATCCAGCCGGGACGAAAGGTGAGCTGATGTGCAGGTCTGCATCGCATCTGTATCAAGCAAGCGGCGCAGCACTTAACGTTGGGCTGAAAAAAACCCGCTCGCGCGGTGCCAATTGGCCCACGCGAGCGGGCATGTCCCGCAAGAGATCAGGTAATGGGATTCAGGTGAACGCCGGGATCACTTCCTTGATGAACAGCTCCAGCGATTTTTTCTTCTCAGCGTGGGGCAGGCTGTTGTCACACCAGAAGCTGAATTCGTCGACGCCCAGCTCCTGGTAGTACTTGATGCGCGCGATGATTTCTTCCGGGGTGCCGATCATGGTGTTCTTGCGGATGTTCTCAAGCTCGAAGGCAGGGACTTCGGCGAACTTCGCTTCCGGGCTGGGCTCCAGGAACCCATTGACCGGCGTGGTCTTGTTGCCGAACCAGGCGTCGAAGGTGCGGTAGAAACGAGAGATCGCGCTGGCCCCTACCTTCCAGCCGTCCGGCTCTGCCGGGCTGTGCACGTGGGTGTGGCGCAGCACCATCAATTGTGGGCGAGGCACGTCGGGGTTATTGTCCAGGGCGGCCTGGAACTTGTTGCGAAGGTCCAGCACTTCCTCGTCGCCCTTCATCAGCGGCGTGACCATCACGTTGCAGCCATTGGCCACGGCGAAGTTATGCGAGTCAGGGTCGCGGGCCGCGATCCACATGGGCGGCGTAGCATTGAACGGCTTGGGTACGCTGGTGGAGGTCGGGAACTTGTACACCTCGCCTTCATGGGCGTAGTCACCCTCCCACAGTTTGCGTACCACCGGGACCATCTCGCGCAGTGCCTTGCCGCCATCGGTGGCTGGCATGCCATTGGCCATGCGATCGAATTCGAATTGATAGGCACCCCGGGCCAGGCCCACTTCCATGCGCCCGTTGCTGATCACATCGAGCAAAGCGCATTCGCCGGCGACGCGGATCGGGTTCCAGAACGGGGCGATGATGGTGCCGGCGCCCAGGCGGATCTTCTCGGTACGCGCCGCCAGATAAGCCAGCAATGGCATGGGGCTTGGCGAAATGGTGTATTCCATGGCGTGGTGTTCGCCGATCCACACGGTGCTGAAACCGCCGTCTTCGGCCATCAAGGTCAGTTCGGTGAGGTCTTCGAACAACTGGCGGTGGCTGACCTGTTCATCCCAACGTTCCATGTGCACGAACAACGAAAATTTCATGGGGCATTCCTCGGACTGGTTGTGTCACCCGGCGTAAAGCCGGGTATCGCGGCGAGCAGAACATTGCTTCCCGCCAAGTGCGTTCAGCGGTGCAGAGATCAGGCGAGCGCGGGCAAGCTGGCCATTTTTCCGCGGCAGTACACCATCGGCAGCGGCGCTTGCTCCGGCACGATCAGGTTGTGGACCTTGCCGACCATGATCGCGTGGTCACCCCCTTCGTACTCGCGCCAAAGCTCGCATTCGATCACGGCGGTAGCGCCGGCGAGGATGGGGTTGCCCAGCGCGCTCAACGACCACTCGATACCGGCCGCCTTGTCCTTGCCCTTCTTGGCGAAAGCATAGGCTTCGGCCTGCTGGTTACCGGACAACAAATGAATGGCAAAGCGCTTGTGCTTGATCAGCACCGGGTAGGAGTCGGACGTGTAATTGGGGCAGAACAGCACCAGGGGAGGGTCCATCGACAGGGATGAGAAGGCGCTGGCGGTCAAGCCAACAACCGAGCCGTCGTCGTCCAGGGTGGTGATGACGGTAACGCCAGAAGGGAAGGAACCCATGACGTTCTTGTAGACGGTTGCGTCGATCATCTGATGTACCTCTTAAAGCTGCGGTGGGCCGCGGTTTTTATCGTTGATGTGTCTGATGGTATACCGTAATACCTTTTTTGCAAGCACATTTTTCGGCTTGGCTAACACTGCGATGAATGGTTCAAAGCCGCGCAGTTAAAGGGGTACACGCGTAAACGAACGAATTGCGGTACTCGCTAAATCGTATCAGCTGACAATTTGAAATACGGATCAGTATTGTCAAAACCTTGGAATACCATAATATGGTCTTCAGCTGAGAGGCCGCCTAGATGCGGTTTCCTTACAACGATAAAAACGACCTTTCGAGCTAAAAATCATGTCCCAACCGTCGTCGCAACATCAGTTTGTCGAGAATCACACGGTCGATTACGTTCCACCTGCCGAGCGCCATGGGAAGGCGCGCGACCTGTTTACCCTCTGGTTCAGCACCAACATTGCACCACTGCCCATCGTCACCGGCGCCATGGTGATCCAGGTGTTCAACCTGAACCTGCTATGGGGACTGATCGCTATCGTCCTGGGGCACTTGCTCGGAGGCGTGGTGATTGCCCTGGCCTCTGCACAAGGGCCGCAGTTGGGCATCCCGCAGATGGTGCAGAGCCGGGGGCAGTTCGGACGCTACGGCGCGCTGCTGATCGTTTTCTTCACCGCGCTGATCTACGTGGGCTTCTTCATCTCCAACATCGTACTGGCAGGCAAGACGATCCACGGCATCGCACCCATGGTCCCTATGCCCGGCGCGATCGTGATCGGCGCCTTGAGTGCCACCGCCATTGGCATCGTTGGCTATCGCTTCATCCACATCCTGAACCGTATCGGCACCTGGGTCATGGGCTCGGCGTTGCTGGCTGGGTTCATCATGATGTTCACGCAGGTACTGCCGGGCGACTTCTTCAGCCGTGGCGCCTTCAACCTGTCCGGGTTCATCGCCACCGTGTCGCTGGGCACGATCTGGCAGATCAGCTTCTCGCCATACACCTCCGACTATTCGCGCTATCTGCCGCGTGAAGTGGGCATCGCGCGTCCATTCTGGGCGACCTACTTCGGCGCCACCCTGGGCACCATCCTGTGCTTCAGCTTCGGTGCAGTCGCCGTGCTATGCGTGCCCGAAGGCACCGATGCAATGGATGCCGTCAAGCAGGCGACCGGCTGGCTCGGGCCGATCCTGATGGTGCTGTTTCTGCTCAACATCATCAGCCATAACGCCCTGAACCTGTACGGCGCCGTGCTTTCGATCGTGACGGCAATTCAGACGTTCTTCGCCCAGTGGACGCCGAGCATCAAGGTGCGTGTGGCCCTGGCCAGCGTCATCCTGGTAGCCTGCGCACTGGTCGCGCTCAATGCATCGGCCGACTTCATCGGCCAGTTCATCGGTCTGATCCTGGCGCTTCTGCTGGTGCTGGTGCCCTGGGCATCGATCAACCTGGTCGACTTCTACCTGATCAAGAAAGGCCAGTACGACATCGCCTCGATCTTCAGCGCCGACGGTGGCATCTATGGCCGCTTCAACCACCACGCGATCATTGCCTACGCCTGCGGCATTCTGGTGCAGTTGCCATTCGCCAACACTGCGCTGTATGTCGGCCCCTACTCGAACATCGTCGAAGGGGCCGACCTGTCGTGGCTGTTCGGTTTGCTCGTGACGGTGCCGCTGTACTACTGCCTGGCGACCCGTGGCAAGGCAGCGCAGAACGTGGGGCGCGTGGTCAGCGTCAGCAAGTGAGCCTAGGGCTCCACGTGGAGGGGCCGCTGGACGGCCCCTTTCTGAGGATTACACCTTGAATTGCGCAACCATGGCATTGAGGTCTACCGCCAGGCGTGACAGATCCTGCGCTGCTGCGCTGGTCTGGTTGGCCCCGGCCGAAGTCTGCATGGACAGATCACGGATGTTGACCAGGTTGCGATCCACTTCTCTGGCTACCTGAGCCTGCTCCTCCGAGGCGCTTGCGATCACCAGGTTACGCTGGTTGATCGAGGCGATGACTTGGGCGATGACCTCAAGCGCCCGCCCTGCACCTTGCGCTACCTCCAACGTACCGGCCGCTCGACCCTGACTGCTGGACATCGCCGTCACGGCGCGTTCGGTGCCGTTCTGGATGCCCGCGATCATGTGTTCGATTTCCGCAGTCGATTGTTGAGTACGGTGGGCGAGGGCGCGCACCTCGTCGGCCACTACAGCAAACCCTCGGCCTGCTTCACCTGCTCGCGCCGCCTCAATGGCGGCGTTGAGTGCCAATAGGTTGGTCTGCCCGGCGATAGCGCCAATCACGTCCAGCACCCGGGTGATTTCATTGGCGCTGCTGGCCAGCTGCTGCACCTGTGCCGAAGTGCCGGTGACATCGGCGACCAACTGCTCGATAGACTGCAATGCCTGGTTGACCTGATCGCGGCCGTCACGGGTCGTGCGGTCTGCGCCTTTGGACGCGTCCGCCGTGCTCACGGCATTGCTGGCGACCTCTTCCACGGCGACGGTCATCTGGTTGACAGCCGTGGCAGCCTGGTCGATTTCTGCGCTTTGCTGGTGCAGGCCGCGGCTGGTGTCTTCCGTCACGGTGTGCAGCTCTTCGGACGCCGACGCCAGTTGGTCCGAGGAGGCCGCGATGCGGGCAATGGTCTGGCGCAGGTTGGCTTGCATGCGGGCCAAGGCTTGCAGCAGCAAGGCGGGCTCATCGCGGCCCTCGGCCTTGATCGGTTGGGTCAGGTCACTGGCGGCCACACGCTCTGCGGCGGTAACGGCTTCGGCCAGCGGCACGATGATGCTGCGTGTGAGCAGGTAGGCGATCATCACCAGTGCCAGCAGAATCACCACCAATGCCGTGATAATGGCCACGAATGCCTCATCAGCCACGTCGCTGCTCAGCTGGGAGGCAGCTTCTGCGCCTTTGGCGTTGAAGGCGATGAGCGTGGACATGGCTTGCATCATCGTTTCGGCACGCGCCGTCAGCGGGCCGTTGATCAGCTGGCGAGCAGTGTCCATGCGCCCGGCCGAAAGCTCGGCCAAGACCGTCTCCTGAAGCTCGTGGTAGTGCTGGTAGGCGCTGCGGGCCGTTTCGAAAAGCGCGCGGTCTTCACTGGACACGATGGTTGCCACGTAGGCCTCGAAGCCTTCATCCAATTCGCGTTCGATGTTCTGGATCGTATTCAGGTAGCGGGTGCGCTCGCTGGCGTCTTCTTCCAATGCACCGCGCAGGGTGAGGGCGCGCGTACGGCCCAGGTTGCTGTTGATTGCACTGAGCGACATGACGGTGGGCATCCAGGTCAGGCGAATCTCATCCGTGGACTCATCCATCTGCTGTGTTTCATACAGGGCGACCAGCCCCATGGTCAGGATCAGCATGCCCAACAAGGCAAACACGCAGGCTGCGCGAATGCCGATCTTCATGTTCCTGAAATGCATTGAAGGCTCCTAGGAAAGGCGTGCAGGGGCGAGGCGCGTTGGCGCAAGCCGTTCGGGACGGCGCCAGGCTCTGGAGAGGCTATGGGGCGGGAGGGGGAGTGCGATGAACTTAAACGCGCGGATGATGACATAAAGCCATTATTGTAGGACAGTCATGCAATGTAACGAGATGCTAGCGCCAATGCCCTGCACGCAGGCGCTGGAAGCGGCTTCACCTTCGCCCTTGCTGACGCCGATACGCCCCCGGCTGAACACCCACTGCCTTGGCGAAGGCACGCGTGAACGCCGCCACAGATTGATACCCCGCCTGGACGCCAACCTGCTCGACCGTATGGCCAGCGCGCAGCAGCTGGCTGGCATGGCGCATGCGCAGTGCCAAAAGCACTTGGCCGGGTGACTGCCCGGCCAGCTCGCTGAAACGCTTGAAGAACGCCGAGCGCGACAAGCCCGTGCACGCCGCCATGCGCTCCAGCGTCCAGATGGCCCCAGGGGCCTTGATCAACTGTTCGAGCAAGTCGGCAAACGCCGGCTGGCGGGCAAGGGCGATCAGCCCTCCCAGCGGCTGAGCGCCATGCACCTGTTGGCGCAAGGCATAAAGGAACAGCAGGTGCGTCAGCCGCTCCAGCAAGACTTGAGACGGCCCGTTGGCGCGCCGGCATTCTTCCAGGATCAGATCGAACAACGCCCGTGCAGCGCTGCCAGCGGGATCCTCGGCGCGCAGGATGATCAGGTCGGCCATTGCGTCGATGATCAGTGCCGAGAGGCCGCTGCTGAAATGGAAGAATCCACAGACCAGGCCCACCCCATCGCTGGCTTGGGTATCCAGGGGCTGCATGGTTTGGCGTGGTTGGGCGCAGGCCTGCGCTGCATCGGCTTCGCTGGCAAGCCGATAACTTACGTCACGCAGCAGGAACACGGCGTCGCCGCGCTCAAGGCGCACTGGCTGTTCGAGGGTATCGGCGTGCAGCCAGCAGCCGCCTTGCACGACCAGGTGAAAACTGGCGTGACCCATGCCGTGAGTGCTGGCGTGCCAACCCCCGCAGTAACGGCCGACATGGAACAGGCTGGCGTCTAGCTCGAGGTTTTCTAATAACCGCTCGACGAGATGGCTGGACGAAATCATCTAAGGCAAACACTCAGAAGCAAGTAAAAACGACTGATGAATATGGAGCGTACTTCTTATAACCAACAGACTGTACTGATACACGGCAAAGGAGATTACCCCATGTCCTCGCGCATTACCCTACACGACCTGCAGACCGCACCAGAGGCGGCCAAGCCGTTTCTTGAAAACGCCCAGAAGAACTCGGGCTTCATCCCCAACCTGCTGCGTGTCTTGGCCAATGCGCCAGCAGCGCTGGAGACCTATGTCACCGTTTCGGCGTTGAACGGTAAGTCGGAGCTGACCTTGGCCGAGCGCGAAGTGGTGCAGTTGATCGCCGCCACCCAGCACGGTTGCGACTTCTGCGTGGCGGGCCATACCGCAGTGGCCCTGAATAAAGCCAAGCTGCCCCATGAAGTGGTCGACGCCCTGCGCGCGCGCGGTGAGCTTCCCGACGCGCGTTATGAAACCCTGGCGGCGTTTGCCCGCGAAGTCATCGCTACCCGCGGCGACGTGAGCCCGGCAACCTACCAGGCTTTTCGTGACGCCGGCTTCACCGAGGGCAATGCGCTGGAAGTGATTCTGGGCGTCAGCCTCGCAACCCTGTGCAACTTTGCTAATGTGTTCGCCCAGACGCCGCTCAACGATGAGTTGGGTAAGTACCGCTGGCAACAGCCGTCTGCATAAGGCGCAGGCAACCCGCCGCACGGCGGTCGGTGCAGGAGCGGCCATTGGCCGTGGACGGGTCGCCAGGCGGCCGCGGCGTTTCAAAAGGAGCAAGAACACATGCAAGAGTGCGCATTTGGACAGTGGCTGGATGCCAATGCCGAAGCCATCGACCGAGGCCAGTGCGAGCCGCAACGGGTGCTGTCGCAGATCGCCCAGTCGCAGCTGCTGCGCGTTGGCATTGACCCTGCCCTGGGTGGTTCAGGTGGTCAGATCACCGATGCCGTGGAGGCCATCGCAGCCATTGCCAGCCGTTCACTGGCGACGGCCTTCGTTTGCTGGGGGCAGCGGGCCTTCATCGAGTACCTGCTGCAGAGCCCCAATGCCGGGCTGCGCCAACGGCTACTGCCTGCACTGCTGAGCGGTGAACTGGCCGGCGCTACGGGTTTGTCCAACGCCATGAAGTTTCTTTCGGGTATCGAGACACTGCAGGTGCGCGGTAGGCCTCTGGAGGATGGCTGGGACCTGGAAGGGCGGTTGCACTGGGTGACCAACCTGCGCAAGAGCGGCTTCGTTGTCGCCGCGGCTATCGAAGATGAAGGCGGTGGCGCCCCCTTCGTGCTGGCCATTCCGTCCGATGCTCAAGGTCTTGAGCGCTCAGACGACCTGCAACTGATGGGCTTGCAGTCGAGTAACACCGCTGCGCTGGCCTTTCACCAGGTGCAGCTGCCGCGTGACTGGTTGCTGCACGATAACGCACGTGAATTCCTACCGCGGGTGCGGCCGGCTTTCCTGGGGCTGCAATGCGGCATGGCCATCGGCCTGGCGCGCAGGGCGCTGGAGGAAGTCCAGGGTCACCTGCACGGGCGCGCTTCGTTCCTGGATGAAGCCAGGCAGGTACTCAGTGCTCGCCTGGAGAACACCGTGAGCGAGCTCAAGCAGGGGCTGCTTGATGAGCGCTTTAAGGAGCAACCGGCAGCGCTGTTCAAATTGCGCATCACCCTGGCCGAGTGCGCTGCCGATGCCGTGCAGCTTGAGCTTCAGGCAAGCGGCGGCAAAGCTTACCTGTGCGAGTACGGCGAAGGCTTCGCTCGGCGCTGGCGTGAGTCGGCCTTCGTGCCCATCGTCACCCCCAGCCTGGTGCAACTGCGCGCTGAACTTCACCGCCAGGCAGCATCGGCATGACCCGCGTGGTGCTACAAGCCCAGGGCATCAGCCTGGGTTACCCCCGTGCCGAGGGCTGGCAGCAGGTACTGGCGCAGTTCGATCTGCAACTGGCCCCAGGCGAGGTGGTGAGCATCCTGGGCCCCAGCGGGGTCGGCAAGTCCAGCCTGCTGCGCGTGCTGGCCGGCCTTCAGCAACCCCAGGGTGGGCATGTGATGTTGCACGGCCAGCCACTGCAGGGTCCGCATCCGCGCCTGGCAGTGGCCTTTCAGGATCCAAGCCTGCTGCCTTGGCTGAGCCTGGAAAAGAACGTTGCCTTCGGCCTGGACTTCGCTCGCCAGCCAGCGCTTGCCGCAGACGAGCGTCGGGCACGCGTCGACCATGCCATTGCCGCCGTGGGCCTGGAGCATGCGCGCAACCAGTACCCGGCCCAGCTCTCCGGCGGCATGGCCCAGCGCACGGCATTGGCCCGTTGCCTGGCGCGCCAACCTGAAGTGCTGCTGCTCGACGAGCCATTCGGCGCGCTGGACGAGGTGACCCGCGCCGACATGCAGCAACTGCTGCTGCAATTGATCGCCACGCACAACACCGCGGCGGTCCTGATCACGCACGACATCGACGAAGCCCTGCTGTTGTCCGACCGCGTATTGCTACTGGGCGACCACCCAGCGCACACGCTCGGGCAATGGCGCGTCGACCTGCTGCAACCCCGGACGCAGCAGGTCGAGGCATTGGGCGCTTTGCGCATCGAGATTCTCAAAACCCTTCGGCGGGCAAGCCGCACAAACGAACCTCAACCCACCCCGTTGCCCTCGGAGGCTGTCCATGTGCATGGATGACTGCTGCGGCGCTTCTTCGCGTCGCGATTTTCTCAAGATGAGCGCACTGCTGACCGCAGCTGGCGCCTTGCCGCTGCTGTCCAGCCTGCAGGCGCGCGCCGCCGCAGAACCCGATGCGCCTGTGCGCATCGGTTATCTACCTATCACCGATGCCACCCCGTTGCTGGTGGCGCATAACAATGGCCTGTTCGAAGCCGAAGGCATCAAGGCCGAACGGCCCGTGTTGCTGCGCAGCTGGGCACAGGTGATCGAAGCGTTCATTTCTGGGCAGGTCAACGTCATTCACCTGTTGTCACCGATGACGGTTTGGGCGCGTTACGCAAGCAAGGTGCCGGCCAAAGTGGTGGCCTGGAACCACGTGGGCGGTTCGGGGCTGACGGTAGCGCCGGACATCACCGACATGAAACAGCTCGGTGGCAAGACCGTGGCCATTCCGTTCTGGTACTCGATCCATAACGTGGTGCTGCAACAGATGCTCGCCGACAGCGGCCTGACCGCCGTGTCCAAGCCTGCCACAGCAGCGCTCGCCGCCAACGAAGTCAACCTGCTGGTGCTGCCTCCCTCTGACATGCCCCCAGCGCTGGCCAGCAAGCGCATCGCCGGCTACATCGTCGCCGAGCCGTTCAACGCCTTGGCCGAAAACCTCAAGGTCGGTCGCGTGCAGCGCTTCACCGCAGACGTCTGGCGCAACCATGCCTGCTGCGTGGTGTTCATGCACGAGCACGACCTGAACAACCGGCCGGACTGGTCGCAGAAGGTGGTCAACGCCATCGTCAAGGCCCAGCAATGGACCCGCGAACACCGGGCAGAGGCGGCTGCCTTGCTGTCCAAGTCAGGCCCTAACAAGTACACCCCGCACGATCCCGCGGTGTTGACCAAGGTGTTGGCACCCGCTGCCAGCGACCGTGCCGACTACATTGCCACTGGCGCCATACAGCACCAGCAGTGGGATGAGAAACGCATCGATTTCCAGCCGTACCCGTACCCCAGCTACACCCAAGAGCTCGTTTCCCGGCTCAAGCGCACCCTGATCGAAGGCAACAACGCGTTCCTCGCCGACCTGGACCCGGCCCACGTGGCCGGTGATCTGGTCGACGACCGTTTTGTGCGCAACGCCATCGCCAGCGTCGGTGGCCCTTCGGTCTTCGGTATTGGCGACAGCTTCGAGCGCAGCGAGGAGTTCGCGGTCTGATGCGCAAGCACGTGGTACATGCCAGCCTGGGGCTGGCCGGATTGCTGGGGTTGCTGCTGGTCTGGTGGGCGGGGGTGGCAGCCTTCGGCCAGCCCGATGGTCTGTCGGCACGCTTCTCGCCCTCAGCCACCTTTACCAGCCTGATCGAGCTGCTTGGGCAAGGCGAGGTGTACGGTCACATCTGGGTCAGCCTCAAACGAATCCTGATCGGGTTAGTGCTGGCACTGCTGATAGGCGTGCCCCTTGGGCTGTTGGTGGGCAGCTACCGGCACCTGGAGGCGGCGACTACACCTGCTTTTCAGTTTCTGCGCATGATCTCGCCGCTGTCGTGGATGCCGGTCGTGGTGATGCTGATGGGGGTGGGCGACCAACCTATCTACTTCCTGCTGGCGTTCGCAGCGCTGTGGCCGATCCTGCTCAATACCGCTGCCGGTGTAAGACAACTGGACCCGCGCTGGCTGCAGCTGAGCCGAAGCCTGAGCGCCACCCGCTGGGAAACCTTGTGCAAGGTGATCGTCCCTGGTGTGATCGGGCACGTGCTCACAGGCGTACGGCTGGCCATCGGCATTCTGTGGATCGTGCTGGTGCCCTGCGAGATGCTCGGGGTGAGCGCAGGCCTGGGATACTTCATTCTCGATACACGCGACCGTCTGGCCTATTCAGAGCTGATGGCCATGGTGCTGCTGATCGGGGTGTTGGGCTTTGCCCTGGATGCGCTGGCCCGTGGTCTGCATCGCCGTTGGGTGCATGCCTGAGTGTGGGCAACCTGCGCCGTGTCACAGGCGCAGGAGCAGGAGCAGGGGGATCAATGTACCGTCAGGCGTTGCTGCACACAGGCTTGAGCCTGAAGGGCTAGTTCATCCAGACGCTCGTCCCGACGCTGTTCGGCCTCGATCATGGCGTCCTCGCCGTGCTGGTTCAGCAGATAGGTGTGGATTTGCATGACTTCGGTCGTCTGGTAGATGGGCGCGATGTCCAGGCGCCCGATCAGCGCATCACCGCCCTGACCGGTACTGCTCATCAGTACCTGTGGGCCGTTGGCCGAGACGGCTTGCATGCCCATGACTTCGAACCACGGCACCTGATGGGCAAAGGCATTCAACTCGATGTACCTGTACTGAGCCTGCAGGTCGGCCAGCAAGGCGCGCGCGACCCCCTTGCGGCGGTACGTGGGCGCTACAGCGAGAAAAGCCAGGGCGCAGGCCTGGTCGTCGTTGTCGGCGGGCAATGCCAGAGCGAAGCCCAGTAACTGATCCGGGGCATCGGCATCGAGCGCCAGCGTCAGGGCAACGCGCAGCCCGCGGGTGCCATCGAGTGCTTGCAGGTACTGGTGTACCTCCATGCCTACACCGTATTGGTACAACGGGTATAACGGGTTGTCAGGCGTGATGGCGACACTACTCAGCTCACCCACCTCGTGGATGACCAGTTCCCGGATCTGGTTCTGGAACGACTCGGGCGGCACGCTGGACAGGCGGCTCAGGATGTACATCGGCAAACAGGCTCCGGCGAATGGAATACAGCCCGCAGCATGAGTGCGCGGGCTGTACAGTCTACCCGTTTTTGCCGTTATCGCCTTCGGCGCGCAGGGCGTCGAGCATCAAGTCCAGGTTCTGCACGGCAGCCCCGGCAGCCCCTTTGCCCAAGTTGTCGAAGACGGCGGTCAACAGCACCTGGCCGTGCGAGGGGTTGGCGTACAGGGCCAGGCGCAGATCATCGGTCCCGTTGAGCGCCTGGGGGTCGAGCCGCTCGGCTGTGCCCTGGGTTTGCAGCGGCATCACCTTCACGTGGCGCGCGCCTTGGTAGTGCTGCTCCAGACACGCCTGCAACTGCTGCGCGCTGACCCGGCCGGGCAGCAAGCGCAGGTGCAGGGCGATGCTGAGGATGATGCCCTGGCGATAGGCGCCATAGGCGGGCATGAACATGGGACGGGCCGATAGGCCGGCGTGGACCTGGATCTCGGGCACATGCTTGTGCGCCAGGTCCAGCCCGTACATGAGCACGGCCGAGGCGTCGCTATTGTCCTGCTGCTCATGCTGCTGCACCGCTGCGCGCCCGCCGCCGGAATAGCCCGAGATGGCATGGATGGCCAGCGGGTAGTCGGCAGGTACCAAGCCTGCCGCGATCAAGGGGCCGAGCAGTGCGATCGCGCCCGTCGGGTAGCAGCCAGGGTTGCTGACCCGGGTACTTTGGCCGATATGCGTAGCCTGGTCACGATTCAGTTCGGCGAAACCGTAGGTCCAACCTGGCGCGGTACGGTGGGCTGAGCTGGCATCGATCACCCGCACCCCGGGATTGTCGATCACGCTCACCGCTTCGCGTGCAGCGTCATCGGGCAAACAGAGGATGGCGATGTCGGCACGGTTGATGGCCTCGCTGCGGCACTTGAGGTCCTTGCGCTGGGCGTCGGCAAGTGTCAGCAGGCGCAGGTCCTTGCGATCGTGCAGGCGGGCATGGATTTGCAGCCCGGTGGTGCCTTGATCGCCATCGATGAAGACAAGAGGTAGATGCATGTTCACGTGTCCAAGCCAGTAGGTCGGACACCAGCGTCGCTCAAGCCAGACGTAAAGAAAATTTACATTTCATGACCGGGACGTTCAGCTATTCTGAACCTTTCGACGTTTAGCTCAAGGAAACCGTGGCACTGTGCGTGAAATAAGCCTTGACCGCCTGCGGACGCTGGTGGTGATCAGTCAGCTAGGGTCTTTCGCGGCGGCAGCCCGTCAGCTCAATCTGGCACCCCCCACCATCAGCCTGCACGTGGCCGAGCTGGAGTCGCGGGTGGGCGCTTCGCTGCTGACCCGCACACGCGGCCAGGTTCGGCCGACAGCCATTGGCGAAACCCTTCTGGTGCGCGCCAGGCGCCTGCTTGCCGATGCCGAACTGGCCCTGGATGAGGTGCGCAATCAAGTGCAAGGCCTGACAGGGCGTGTGCGGCTTGGCGCATCGACAGGGGCCATCGCGCACCTGCTGCCCGAGGCGCTTGAGCACCTGCGCATTGATCACCCGGGCATCGATGTGCAGGTGCAGGTCCTCACTTCCCAGGCGTCCCTGGTGCAGTTGCGTGAAGGGCTGCTGGACATCGGCCTGGTGGCCTTGCCACAAGTGGCGGGCAAGGGCCTGGCGGTCACTGCTTGGCGCCGAGACCCCATCCTGGCTTACATGCCGGCTGACTGGCAGCCGCCGGCAGCTGTCACGCCTCAGTGGTTGGCCGAGCGCCCTTTGATCCTCAATGACAGCAGCACGCAGTTGTCGCGGGTCTGCTCCGAATGGTTCGCAGCTGCCGGGCTGCACCCACAGCCACGCATCGAACTGAACTACAACGACGCGATCAAGCGCCTGGTGAGTGCCGGGTACGGTGCCACGTTGCTGCCGCAGGAGGGTGAGGTAACGGAGGCAGACCCACGTCTGGTCTGTCGACCCTTGAGGCCTGGGTTGTGGCGGCAGTTGGGGATCGCCTGCCGGGACGCCAGGCAGGATAAGGCTACTCACTATGTGCTTCAGGCATTGGAGCGGCTGAGTCAGTAGCGTGGGCAGGCGCAGCAGCGGTCAATGCTGGGGATGACGGGTTGAGCAATGCCGAAAACGGGCAGGGCGCAAGTATCTGCGCCATGGGCTAAGCAGGCGGGGCCGCGATGGGCTGCGCCGCAGCCCCAGGCGTTCAGCCCGAATCGTCAATACAAGCCTTAGAACCAGCGATCGCTCTTTTTCCGCCCACGGGTCAAGGCCGGTAGAATGAGACCGACCAACAAGCCCGCCCCTGCGATGCTGCCGCCATACACCATGTAGCGCATCATCACCTGCTTGTTCTCGTCACCCAGGCGCGCCTGGGCATCGCGAAGGTTCGACTGGCTCTGGTCCAGTTGCTCGTTCAAGTCCTTGTTGCGCGCCTGGAGTTCGTCGACCAGTTGCTTGCGCGAATCCAGGGTTTCCTGCATGCCCTGCACCCGGTTCTTCCAGCTGTCATCGATGGTCTTCAATTGCCCTGTCAATTCGGCCACCTTGGCATCGAGCTCAGGCAAGCGCTCATTCTGGCCAGGCACTGACTGCAGATCACTGGAGAGGATCCACACCACATCACCGTTTTGTCCACGGACCTGGCTGTAGTTGCCCTGGGTACCGATCAGCGTCAGCGGCTGCCCGGACTTCAGCGTACCGACGATACGGTGGCCGTCTGTCGGACCACTGCGTACGTAGGTGCTGAGGCTGTCACTGACCCAGCGGGCATCGCTGGCTGGCGTCTCGGCGTGCGCGGGCGTGACGAGCGCCAGGGCGCTGGCAAGCAGACCGCCGCGCAGGGCAGGGAGGGCAAAGGCAGTTAGGCGGGAGTCGGGCATTTTGGGGTCTTCGCTGAAGCTGGACAAATGTAGGCCGATGAATGGGCCGCGAACCGGTCGGGTAGTGAACCGTCAGCCAAAGACCGTTTTTTTGTAAGCTGGTTCACCGTTGGCGTCGCGAAAAGTCTTCAACATGTTGCGCAAATGGATGAGGTGCGGGTCAGGGTCAACCAGGCATTCTTTCTGTACACCGGTTCGATTGGTAAACCTGAGCGCGGCAATGGGGCCTGCCTGGGTCTAGCAGGCGTCGCCCCTGGAATGGAAAACTGATGCCGTTCGTTCCCTGGCTGCAGCCAAACCCTGGTCGGCATCGAACCAGGCGACTCTACCTTGCTGAAGGTCATTCATGAGCGCTGCGCTCATTCGGCTGGAAGGCGTTGACGATATTGCGTCGGTCGCTGGGGCTGCGAAACTGGCACTTTTACCAGTTTCGCGGGTAGGCATCAGAGCGCCCGATCTGGCGACCTCATGATTCGGTCAGCTCTTTGGTTGCAACAGCTTTCACCGAGGCTTTCTTTTCCTGAACGACGATGTAGAACTCTTCGCCATGCTTGACGGCGCCATACAACACAGCTTTTTCGATCAGCTCGGTACCGCGAAGGTGGCGCAGCATCATGGGGTCCTTGCGCAGGTCGCGATAAAGCGCCAGACACAGCAGCACCATGACCAGTACGAAGGGCAGGGCCACCACGATGGTCAGGTTTTGCAGCCCGGTCAGGGCTTTGTCCGGCGCGCTGGGATCACCGATGGCCAGCATGATGGCTGCGACCGTGCCGGTGAGCGCTCCCCAGAAAATCACCGTGCGTCGTGAAGGGGAGGTGGTGCCATGTTCGGACAGCGTCCCCATGACCAGTGATGCTGCGTCGGCACCGGATACGAAGAAGATACCGACCAGGATCATCACCAGCACCGCAGTGGCGGAGGCCAAAGGGTAACTGGCGAGCAATTGGTACAGCGCATGGTTGCTGTTGACGGCACCGTTAGCCAGCACGAAGGCGCCTTCGCGCAAGGCGTCGATGGCCGCTCCGCCGAAGATGGTGAACCACACCAGGCTGACCAGGCTTGGCACCAGCAGTACCCCGGTGACGAATTGGCGAATGGTGCGGCCACGGCTGATACGGGCGATGAACATGCCGACGAAAGGCGTCCAGGAGATCCACCATGCCCAGTAGAACACCGTCCAGCCGGCCAGCCAGGCGTTCATCGGTTCGCCGCCGCTGGCATTGGTGCGCGCCATCATTTCCGGCAGCATCTTGATGTAGATACCGATCGATGTCGGCAGCAGGTTGAGCATCAGCAGGGTAGGCCCGACCAGAAACACGAACACGGCGAGCACAAGTGCAAGCACCATGTTGGTATTGGACAGCCACTGGATACCCTTGCCGATGCCCGACACAGCTGAGGTGACGAAGGCGATGGTCAGCACGGTGATCAGTGCGATGTAGAACAGCTTGCCGGGGTGCTCGATCCAGCCGTTGTATTCAAGGCCACCTGCAATTTGCAGCGCCCCAAGCCCCAGCGATGCGGCCGAGCCGAACAGCGTGGCAAAGATTGCCATCATGTCGATCAGCCGGCCGAGCGGGCCATTGGCGTGCTTGCCGATCAAGGGCCTGAAGGCTGCGGATATCAGTTGGGAGCGGCCGCGCCGAAAAGTGCCATAGGCGATGGCGAGCCCGACGATGGCATACATTGCCCAAGGGTGCAGCGTCCAGTGAAACAGGGTGGTGGCCATGGCCACCTGCATCGCTTCGCTCGACTGACCAGTGGTCGAGCCCGGCGGCGGGGAAACGTAGTGCGATAACGGCTCGGCCACGCCGAAGAACATCAGGCCGATGCCCATGCCGGCGCTGAACATCATCGCCACCCACGACACCGTTCGAAATTCGGGCAGTTCCCCGTCCCTGCCCAGCGGCACACGACCATAACGACTGGCAGCCAACCACAGTACGAACACGACGAACACAGTCGAGGTCAGCACGAAGAACCAGCCGAAGTTGAGAATGACCCACGACTGCGCACTGGACGCGCTGCTAGCCAAATTGACTTGGTTGAGGAAACCCCACAGCACGAACGCGATGGCCAGCAGGCTGGTGAAACCGAACACGACCCAGTCGAGCTTGCCCTCCAGGCGCCTATCCTGTCGGGCTTCGTCCGTTTTGGAGGGATCGGTCACGCCAAGATCGGGTGTCTCTGCGAAGTGTTCCTTTGCCATGAAGTTGAAGCCCTGTGTGACGTGCCTGCTGAAACAGGCTTGTTGTTGTAGGGGCGAGCGCGTGGTGGCGTTCTCGGCAGGGTGGTTTGCCGGGCGATTATCCTGCGCACCAAATCCCGCTGCCTGTCCCGGTTGCGCCCTGGGGCTTCCATTGCGCGACCTGCTGGTCACTTTTAGTTCCTGGGCGGATGACCCTTTCTGTGTCGTGTTCTGTTAACCTGATCGACATTACCCGGGCCTGCTTGTCCGAGTAGCGTGGACACGCTGCTGCTCGTGGCCTGGGCCGCATCAGGAAACGGAGATTCGTCAACATGGCCACTGATCGTGTGAGCCTGATTCATTTCGATAAATTGAGCATGAGCCCCGCCGCTGCCGATCGCTTCCAGCAGGCACTCGACGCCCTGGAGACACTGAAACTGCAGGATCGCTATGTCTACCTCATCGCGCCTTATCTGGGTGATATCGCCGACGCCTCCGATGCGGACCAATTAGCCACTGCCGTCGAGCAAGGCCTGCGTGTGGTCGACGAACTGCTGAGCGGCAAGTCGGTTACCAAGGCCAAAGCCGACGAGGTGCGCGAGGTGTTCCAGCGGGCCGGTGAGCGCGCGCGGGTAGAGCTGACCGCCTGAAGCAGGTTTTACGTCCAGCGCCCAGCGCAGGGAACGAGGAATCACAGCGTCGTCTGCCGGAGTTCTTGCATGATCAAGGGTTTGGTTGGCCTGTTGTGCCTCGGGCTGTTGCCATCGTTGGCAATGGCTGCCGAGCCGTGTAAACGCCTGACCGCTACCGGAAATCCGGAATACCCACCTTACCTTTGGCATGACCCCCTCGACCCGCAACACCTGGTTGGGGCCAATGCCGATCTGGTCACCCACCTGGCCAACAGCCTTGGCCTGGAAATCGACGTCCTCTATGTAGGCCCTTGGTCCAGAGCCCAGGAAGAGGTTCGCACCGGCAGGATCGACTTGATGGCCGGCTACTTCATCACCGACGCTCGCCGGCAGCAGATGGACTACATTCTGCCAGCATTTCTCTACACGCCGAGCGTGATCTGGGCTCGTCAGGGGCATGGCTTCGCCTACGGGCAATGGTCGGATCTGCAGGGCCTCAAGGGCGGAACGCTGGTCAATAACAGTCACGGTCAACAGTTCGATGCCTATGCCAGGCAGCACCTGATGCTCGAAGCGGTGCCCAGCGCCAGGCAGGCTTTCGAAAAGCTGATGCACGGGCGCAGTGACTATGTGATCTATGAGCAGTACCCGGGCATGGCCCTGGCGCGCACCTTGGGCATTGACCAGCAGGTGCTGATCCTGCAGCCGCCTGTCTCCAGCGAAGGCCTGTACCTGGCCCTGTCAAAGGCTTCGCCGTGCAACCAGCCGGCGCTGCGCGAAGCCTTGGGCCGGGCGATGCAGCAGCTCAACGCGCAGGATGTACCGCAGCAGTTGCTCAGACTCAACCTGGAACGCAGCCGCTAAGGCTTTCCCGTGCTCGACGGCGTGGCATGCCTCAGCGCATTTGCAGGATGATCGGGCTGGGGCTGGCAGGGTCGGTATCGTTGCGCAGCTTGGCCACGGCCGCCGCTTTCACGGCGTTGCCGTGGTTACCCCAGGCACTTCGGGTATAGCTCAACACCTCTGCTATTTCCTGATCGCTCAACTGTGCACGCATGGCGGGCATGCGGTAGGCATCGGGCCTGCCATCGGCCACGGCCCGCTGCGACCCGTTCAGGGTGATGTTGATGGCCGAGGCAGCCTCCTTGGCGAGCAAGGAAGTGGCACCAGCCAGGGGCGGCATCCACTCGCCCTGGCCCTTGCCATCCATGCCGTGGCAGGTGGCGCAGCGTGCCATGTAAGTGCGTACGCCTGGGCGCTCCAGCTGCGCGAGTGTGGGCTCGGGCTGATACTGCCAGGGTTTGCCATCACGGGATGGGTCGCCGGGCAGCGCCTTGAGGTAATGGGCGATGGCCTGTAGATCGCCATCGGTCATGAACTGCGTAGAGTTGTTGAATGCCTCGGTCATCGAGCCGAAGACCACGGCATGTCGATTGCGACCGGTCTTGAGAAACTGCACCACCTCAGTCTCGTTCCAGCGCCCGAGGCCGGTGTTGGGATCATTGCGCAAACTTGGCGCGTACCAGCCATCGAGCAAGGCGCCTGCGAGGTACGCCGTGCCCGAGTCATCAAAGGCTTTTTCATTGAAGGCCAGGCCGCGGGGGGTATGGCAACTGCCGCAGTGCCCCGGTCCCTGCACGATGTAGGCGCCGCGATTCCACAGTGTGTTCTTGTCGTTCTTCGCCAAGTACGGGCTGGCAGGGGCGAAGGCTCCGTTCCACAGGGCAATGGGCCAGCGCAGGTTCAATGGCCAGGGTATGTCGACAGGCTTGTTCGGCTGCCGTGCTGGCTGAACACTGCGCATGAAGAATGCGTACAGCGCTCGTACGTCATCGTCGCTGAGTTTGGCATAGGAGGGGTAGGGCATGGCGGGGTAAAGGCGGCGGCCACCAGGCGCCACACCGTGGCGCACGGCCCGGTCGAAATCGGCCAGCGAGTAGGCGCCGATGCCTGTTTCTTTGTCAGGGGTGATGTTGGTGGCGTGGATCGTGCCAAGCGGCGTTGCCATTTCGAGCCCACCTGCCATGGGCGGGTTATCAGGCACGCTGTGGCAGGCGACGCAATCGCCCAGCCGTGCGACGTATTCCCCGCGTCGGATCAATGCCAGGTCGTCGGTGGCGCGTGCCTGCTCATCAGCGAACGGCGAGGCAGGTTCTCGGGTGACGTACCAACCGGCCAAGCCAGCGACGACCGCGCAGGGCAGCAACAGCCAGCCGAGGGTTCTAGCAGTACGAGGGTTCATGGCGGCGTCCTTGTCGGTCAGCTGAAGGTATGACGGCTCATGGGCAGGCTGCGAACCCGCTGTCCGGTCAGCTGGGCCACGGCATTGGCCACTGCCGGTGCTACCGCGGGCAAAGGTGGCTCGCCGATACCGCCCATCTTCGCGCCGCTTTCAACGATGCGTACATGCACCCGGGCCATGCGCGCAGGCGGCAGGATTGGGTACAGGTCATAGTTGCGCGCACGCGGCATGCCATCGACGTATACCGCTTCCTCGACCAGCGTCTGCGACAACCCCAAGGCGACCGCGCCATTGACCTGGTGCTCGATGATGGCCGGGTTGACGATGCTACCCGGATCGATCGCCTGCCAGATGTCGTGGACCTTCACGTGGCCATCTTCGATGGAGACCTCGGCGATCACGGCCGCTTCGGACCCGAAAGGGGACGCCATCGCCAAGCCCCGGGCCCGCCGCGTGCCATCCTCGGCAGTGAAAGGCCCGCGTTTCCAGCCACCTGAAAGCTCGACGACCGCTTGCAGTAACTGGGTCAGGCGTGGGTTGTCTCGCAGCAGGTGTTGACGCAGGGCCAGAGGGTCCTGGCCCCCTTTGTCCGCCAGCTCATCCAGGAAGGACTCATAGAAGAAATCGTTGAGCGAGTTACCCACCGACCGCCAATAGCCGAGCATGGCCGGGCCCTTGACGTACACCTGTGCAATGCGCTTGTTGGCAATGGCATAGGCTTTGCCCGATAGCCCCTCCAATGCCGTGGGGTCTACCTTTTCACCTTGTTTGCCGGCCAGGGCTTCAGTGGGGCCCTCCGTGGCGCTGACCGCTTCCAGGACCACCGGCAAGCCTTCGGCATCGAGCCCGGCCCGGAACTTGACCGCGGCGACTGGGCGTAGCACATCGCGCAAGAACTCTTCCTCGCGGCTCCAGATCAGCTTGACGGGTTGGCCTACCGCCTTGGCCAGCGCGATGGCCTGCGGGTAGGGGTTGGCCGACTCATACAGGAAGTGCCGACCGAAGAAGCCCCCCAGCAGTGGCGAATGCAGCGTGATCTGGTCGGGTGGCAGTCCGGTGCGCTTGGCAATGTCATCGCGGAACATGTCGGGCGCCTGGTTGGGCAGCCAGACCTCCAGTGTGCCGTCGGGATTGAAGCGGGCAATGGCAGAAGGGGGTTCCAACTGGGCATGGTTCAGGTACTGGTTGTGGTAGCTGGCTTCTACAGTGGTCACGGCGTTGTCCAGCGCGCTTGCCACATCTCCGGCCGTTTCCTCATCACGGGCCGGACCTGTAGCATCGGCCAGGTGCTGGAGCCAGCCGTCGCTGGAGAAATCAGCCGGCATGGCCCGTACGGTGGAGTCTGCGGCCGGCTCCAGCCACTCCACTTGCAGCGCCTCGACAGCACGCTTGGCGTGCCACCACCGCGGCGCAACCACGGCAACAGCCCCGGGCAGGCGATGTACCGAATGCACGCCCTTCATGGCAGACACCTGTGCCTCATTGCGCACTTGGCCCACCGTCATGCCCAGGCGAGGGGCATGCTGCACGGCTGCGTGAAGCATGCCTGGCACGCTGATATCGATGCAGTACAAGGCCTTGCCGGTGGACTTGTCGTACGCATCCAACCGCCGAACCGGTTTGCCGATCCAGCGAAACTGGGCAGGATCTCGTAGCTTGACGGTGGCAGGGTCGGGGACCGGCAAGTCCATGGCGCGCTTGGCGAGCTCGCCATAACCGAGTGTGCGCCCTGACGTGGTATGTACTACGGTGCCCGGCGTCGTGGTGAGCTCGCTCATCTCGACCCCGAGTTGCTGCGCGGCGGCCTGCAGCAACATCGCCCGCGCCAGTGCGCCCAGACGGCGCATGGTGGGGTAGCTCATGCGTACGGACATGCTGCCGCCGGTGATGCGCATGCCGTTTTCCATCACGACATAGGCTTGGCCGGGTGGGGCGCTGTCCACGACGAAATGAGCGGGATCCACATCCAGCTCCTCGCCAACGATCTGCGCCATGGCGGTAAACGGTCCTTGGCCGCCTTCCATGAACGGACTGAGCAGACGAACCGTGCCATTCGGTCGGATTTCCAGGAACGCCGGTACCTGGGTGCCTCGCTGCGCATCGGCAGCGGCTTGCACACGCGCAACGCCCGTCGGCAGGCCGAAGCCCAGGACCAATGCGCCTGCGGCCGTGCCCACGAGGAAACGGCGGCGCGAAAGATTGACGGTTTCGCCAGCTTGCAACCTATGCAGTTCGGCAACGGGATCAGGAGCGCTCATCAGGCTTTGACTCCCTGCGCCAAGTCATGCATGGCTGCATGGATAGCGTTGTAAGTGCCGCAACGGCACAGGTTGATCATGGCCGCATCGATCTGCTCGGCGCTGGGTGCAGGGGTATGCTTGAGCAGTGCGGTCGCTGCCATCACCTGACCGGACTGGCAATACCCGCATTGCGCGACCTGGTGTTCCACCCAGGCCGCTACCACCCGCTTGCCCACAGGGTCCGCTTCGATCGCCTCGATGGTCGATACCTGTCTGCCAACCACGCCGGACACCGGGGTAACGCAGGCGCGCACCACAACGCCGTCGACCAGCACCGAGCAGGCCCCGCATTGGGCCAGGCCGCAGCCATACTTGGTGCCGGTCATGCCCAGATCGTCGCGGATCACCCACAGCAAGGGCGTGTCGGCATCTGCATCGACCTGGTGGGTCGTGCCGTTGATGTGTAATTCCATGGTTCACCTGCCAGTGATCGGTCTGCGCTGTTCTTGTCGTGATGGTTGGGGATGCGTTGCCCCGTGCAGAAACGCTAGCACACCGCTGAACCGTTGCCTGCGGCAGGCTGTGCAGATGCAGAGGATCAGGCAAGGATTTCCCCGGAATGCGCAAGCGTGCGCCTGTAGCTGCCGCGTACGACCTTCGGGGAGGATTTCCGCGGTGAAAAACCGGATAATGCCGACCATTGTGTTTTGCACGCTTAAAGTCACGGTAAACCCGCATGGAAATCAAGGTCAATTTTCTCGACAATCTCCGTCTCGAAGCCAAGTTCGACGACTTCACGGTGATCGCCGATCAACCGATCCGCTACAAGGGCGATGGTTCGGCCCCTGGGCCGTTCGACTATTTCCTGGCGTCTTCGGCGCTGTGCGCGGCTTACTTCGTCAAGCTCTACTGCCAGACACGCGGTATTGCGACCGAAAACATTCGCCTGTCGCAGAACAACATCGTCGACCCTGAGAACCGCTACAACCAGGTGTTCAAGATCCAGGTCGAATTGCCCGAAGACATCACTGACAAGGACCGCCAGGGCATCTTGCGTTCAATCGAGCGCTGCACGGTCAAGAAGGTGGTGCAGACCGGTCCGCAATTCGTGATCGAGGTCGTCGACAACCTCGACGCCGATGCCCAGGGTCTGCTGATGCCGGTGGCCGAAACCAGCACGCGCATCCCGGGCAAGGACCTGCCACTGGAACAGACGATTGCCAACATGTCCGGCATCCTGGCCGACCTTGGCATGAAGATCGAAATTGCCTCCTGGCGCAATATCGTGCCTAACGTCTGGTCGCTGCACGTGCGCGATGCGCAGTCGCCCATGTGCTTCACCAATGGCAAAGGCGCTACCAAGGAAGCTGCCCTGGCGTCAGCATTGGGCGAATTCATCGAGCGGCTGAACTGTAATTTCTTCTACAACGACCAGTTCTGGGGAGAGGAGCTGGCCAATGCGGCGTTCGTGCACTACCCGGACGAGCAGTGGTTCAAGCCCGGCCCCCGTGATGCCCTGCCCAGCGAAATCCTCGACGCGCATTGCCTGGCCATCTACAACCCCGATGGCGAACTGCGCGGCTCGCACCTGTACGACACCAACTCGGGCAACACGGCCCGGGGCATCTGCTCACTGCCGTTCGTGCGCCAGTCGGACCAGCAAGTGGTGTACTTCCCATCGAACCTGATCGAGAACCTGTTCCTGAGCAACGGCATGAGCGCGGGCAACACGCTGGCCGAAGCGCAGGTGCAGTGCCTGTCCGAAATCTTCGAGCGAGCGGTCAAGCGTGAAATCCTGGAAGGCGAGCTGTGCCTGCCAGATGTGCCGGACGAGGTGCTGGCGCGCTATCCATCCATCGTCGCGGGTATCCAGGGGCTGGAAGAACAGGGCTTCCCGGTGCTGGTCAAGGATGCCTCGCTGGGCGGTGAATTCCCGGTGATGTGCGTGACCCTGATGAACCCGCGCACCGGTGGTGTGTTCGCCTCGTTCGGTGCGCACCCAAGCCTTGAGGTGGCTTTGGAACGCAGCCTGACGGAACTGCTGCAGGGCCGCAGCTTCGAAGGTTTGAACGACCTGCCGCAGCCCACGTTCGAAAGCCACGCCCTGACCGAGCCGAACAATTTCGTCGAGCACTTCATCGACTCCAGCGGCGTTGTGTCGTGGCGCTTCTTCAGCGCTAAGCCTGACTTCGAGTTCGTCGATTGGGATTTCACTGCCCAGGGCGAAGGTGCCACTGCGCAGGAGGCAGCCACCTTGTTCGGCATCCTCGAAGACCTTGGCAAAGAAGTCTACATGGCCGTGTACGACAACCTCGGGGCGATCGCCTGCCGAATTCTGGTGCCAGGCTATTCGGAAATCTACCCGGTCGAGGACCTGATCTGGGACAACACCAACCGGGCGCTGTCCTTCCGCGCCGACATCCTCAACCTGCACCGCCTGGACAACCGCTCGCTCAAGCTGCTGCTCAAGCGCCTGGACAACTGCGATGTCGACGACTACACCACCATCACCACGCTGATTGGCGTCGAATTCGACGACAACACGGTCTGGGGGCAACTGACTATCCTCGAGCTCAAACTGCTCATTTGCCTGGCCGTGCAGCGCTTCGAGGAGGCCAAGGAACTGGTCGAGGCGTTTTTGCAGTTCAACGACAATACCGTGGAGCGGGGGTTGTTCTACCAGGCGCTTAACGTGGCATTGGAAGTGCAGTTGGACGATGAGCTGGACATGGCCGACTACGAAGTCAATTTCCGCCGCATGTTCGGCAACCCACGGATGGATGCGGTACTGGGCTCGATCGAAGGTAGCGTGCGCTTCTACGGCCTGACCCCGACCAGCATGAAGCTCGAAGGGCTGGATCGCCATTTGCGCCTGATCGACAGCTACAAGAAGCTGCACGCCGCTCGGGCGCGGCTGGCTTGACGTCCTGCAGGCATGCGGGCCTGGATAGGCCGCGCATGCCACACAGGGAGGCGGTTCGGGATTTCTTGCAGGATATTTCAGTGGTGCGTGGCTGAACTATCGGCTCGCCAGGGTGCTCATTTGCTAGGCGCACCCTGCGTATCCCCGTGGGCCGTCTCTCGCCGGCCCTGGTCACTGAACGAAAAGGAGGCACCGTGACCGTATCCGACCCTACCCTGTACCGCTGCAGACCTGGCCCACTGCATGCGTTGTTGTTGGCGGGCACCGTGCCGCTGTTCCTGGGGGCAATGATCAGTGACATTGCCTACTACAACAGCTACCAGATTCAATGGAGCAACTTTGCCGCCTGGCTGATCGCAGGGGGCCTGGTGTTCTGCGGGCTGGCCCTGCTGTTCGCCCTGGCCAACTTGATCAGCGCTCGGCGCAAGGCCGGGCGGCCGACCCTTTATTTCTTGTTGCTGCTGGTGACGTGGGTGCTTGGGTTGGTCAACGCCTTCGAGCACGCCAAGGACGCCTGGGCTGTGATGCCGTCCGGGCTGGTACTGTCGGTAATCGTGACGGTGCTCGCGGTGGTAACGGCGTGGCTTGGCTTGAGCAACCTGCGTTCGGGAGGTGAAGCATGAGAGCGCTGCACGCTGTGAGCTTGTTGTCCCTTTCGCTGTTGCTGGCCGCTTGCGGCGGTGAGGGTGACCCTACCCAGGCCCGTGGGCCCGACCCGAAACTGCCCGAGCCCCAGCGCGGTCTGCTGCCCAGCATGAAGATCGCCGAGCCGGTGGCTTGGGGTCAGCAAAAGCCGACCGTACCCGACGGTTTCAGCGTCACCGCCATCGCCACCGATTTGAAAATCCCGCGTCAGAGCCTGGTGTTGCCCAACGGCGACATCCTGGTGGCAGAGGGGCGCGGCGGCAGCGCTGCCAAACTCAAGCCCAAGGATGTGATCGCCAGCCAGATCAAGGCCAAGGGCAATACCCAGGTCAAGGGCGGCAACCGCTTAACCCTGTTGCGCGATGCCGACGGTGACGGCAAGTATGAGCTGCAGACCGTCTTTGCCGAAAACCTGAATGCGCCCTATGGCCTGGCATTTGCCGATGGCAAGTTGTACGTGGCCAATCAGGATGCGCTGGTGCGCTTCGACTACCGCGACGGCCAGACCAAGGCCGACGGCCCACCGGTCAAACTCACCGACCTGCCAGCCGAGATCAACCATCACTGGACCAAGGCACTGACCATCAGCCCGGACGGCCGCTTCCTCTATGTGGGCATCGGTTCGAACAGCAACATCACCGAGCGGGGGCTTGAGGTCGAGATCGACCGTGCGATGGTGTGGGAAGTCGATGCCCAGACTGGCGCGCATCGCCCCTACGCCACTGGGCTGCGCAACCCCACTGCACTGGCCGTCCAGCCGGGTACCGGGCAGCTCTGGACAGTGGTCAACGAGCGCGATGAACTCGGCCCGGACTTGGTTCCCGATTACCTGACTTCAGTGCGTGAAGGCGGCTTCTACGGCTGGCCTTACAGTTACTGGGGGCAGAATGTCGATGACCGGGTGCGCCCGCAGAACCCTGACAAGGTGGCTGCCGCGATCAAGCCCGACTACAGCCTGGGGTCGCATGTCGCAGCGCTCGGTGTCGACTTCTCCACGGCCGCCATGGGGCAAGGCTTTGCTGAAGGGGTATTCGTGGGTGAGCACGGAAGCTGGAACAGGCCGAACCCGGTCGGCTACAAGGTCATCTTCGTGCCATTCAGCAACGGCAAGCCGGCGGGAGAACCCATCGATTTCGCCACCGGTTTCAGAGGCGAAGATGGCAAGACGCGTGGGCGGCCGGTGGGTGTGACCGTCGACCCGCGTGGGGCACTGATCATTGCGGACGATCTGGCCAACACCATCTGGCGGGTGACGCGCAACTGATGAATCGGCTACGGGGGCAGGACACATTGCCCCTGTAGCCGACACTCAATGTGAGAGTCACGCGGTGCCTGGGCGAAGACGCGCCAGGTTGCTATTCGCCATACGAATAGTTTCCATCTCAGTTTTCGATTTCCATGCGAGGCATCAATAGCCTCATGCTGAACTCCGTCCTGGTAGCGAGAACGGTCATGTTCAGTAAATCTCTTATATTTGTGCTGTTACCCATTGTTTTAGCGTTGATTGCTGGCGCTGTCCTGCCGTTTCAAGCAGCTGGCAATGCCGCTGCGGGGAAGGCACTCGGTCACTGGCTGTGGGGCGCTTTTGCGTCACTTGCCGTCAGCGCGGTGGTCGTTATCACAGCGCTGCTGGTGATGCGGATCCCTGCGCCGGACATCGGCAAAGCCTTGCAAGGGCCTTGGTGGCTCTGGATCGGCGGTGTGTTGGGCGCCCTTTATGTGGCAGGGGCGGCGGCGCTGACGCCCAGGCTTGGGGCGGCAGGCTTTCTGGTGCTGGTGGTGGCAGGGCAGATCGTTACGGCGGTGGTTGCTGATCATTTTGCCATCATGAACCTGCCTGGCAGGCCCCTGGGACTGGCGCGAGTACTTGGGCTAGTTATGATTCTGGCGGGCGTGTGGCTGGTGCAGAGTCAATGGGCGACCAGTACATCCAGCAAAAGCGAGCCCGCAGTACAGTCTTCAAGCCACGATCAGACCTCCGGCTGACAGCACGTCAGCACCGTCTCGCGCAGCCAGCGATGCCCTGCGTCACCGTCTTTGCGGCTGTGCCAGGCTTGCCGGTAATCGATGCAGTCCAGAGGCACCGGCGGGATGAACTCGCGAACCCCTGCATGGGCAGGCAGCGGGGCAACGGCCCGTCGCGCCACGGTAAGAATCAGGTCGGTATCTTTCAACACTTGCACGGCTGCGCTCCAATGGGGCAGTGCAAGGGCAATGTGACGGCGATGACCTTGGGAGGCCAGGGCACGGTCAATCTCATCGAAGGCGTCGGGGCGCGTAGCCACCAGCACATGGGGGCGCGCCAACCACTGGCTCAGGCTCAGTTCGCCCGTGGCCGGCAGCGTCTGCTGGTCAGCCACGCTTACGAAGCGATCGTCAAACAATGACTGGGCGATGATGCCTTGAGGCAGCTCCGGAAAGACCCCCAGTGCCAGATCCAGTTCGCCGTCGAGCAATTGAGCCACCATCGCCTCGCGACTGGCCTGGCTGACCGCCAGGTCGATGCCCGGGGCAACGCGCCGCACATGGCGTAGCAGAGGTGGGAGGATGATCCGTGCGGCGTAGTCCGACAGCGAGAGCCGAAAGCATCGCCGGGCCTGCGTGGCATCGAATTGCGGCGTGCTCAGCAGCCCTTCCAGATCCGCCAATGCGTGTTCCAGCGGCTGTGCCAAGGCCTGAGCCCGCGGGGTGAGCATCATCTTGCCACCCTGACGTACCAGCAAAGGATCATCGAAATGCTCGCGCAGCTGTGCCAGCGCATGGCTGACCGCCGGCTGGCTGCGGTGCAGGCGAATGGCAGCGCGTGTCACATGCCGCTCGGTGAGCAGGGCGTGCAGGGCCAGAAGCAGGTTCAGGTCGATTCTGCGCAATTGATCCATGGTCCGGGCGTCTGATCCGTAAGGGGGCAGGGCCAAGCCTAACAAATGCGCGCCTGTGCCGCTGGCGGCACAACACGACCTTGCCGGCGGTTGCCGTTATACTGCGCACCTGTTCGATTTTTCCGAGTATTTCGATGGGTCTTTCCGCTACCGCTTCACCTGAACCGCGCCGCCTGGGCGCACCCCTAGTCGCCTTGGGCCTACTGATGGCTGGCGCCTGGTTCCTGGATGTCAACGCAGGCTTCAAGCAGGTGCTGCTTCTGCTGCTGGGGGCTGCGCTGGGCCTGACGTTGTATCACGCCGCCTTCGGTTTCACTTCCGCGTGGCGCGTGTTCATCAATGAGCGGCGTGGCGCCGGCTTGCGCGCACAGATGGTCATGCTGGCACTGGCCGTACTGCTGTTCTTCCCGGCGCTTGCGGCCGGCAACCTGTTCGGCAACCCCGTGACAGGGCTTGTGGCACCGGCCGGGGTGTCCGTCGTGTTCGGGGCTTTCATCTTCGGCATCGGCATGCAGCTGGGGGGCGGCTGCGCGTCGGGCACCTTGTTCACCGTTGGTGGCGGCAATGCCCGAATGCTGGTGACCCTGCTGTTCTTCATCATCGGTTCCGTGACCGCCACGCACCACGCCGACTGGTGGTTTGCTTTGCCATCATTGCCTGCGACCTCGATCGTGCAGGCATGGGGCCTCGTGCCCGCCCTGCTGGTGAGCCTGGGCGTGTTCGGCCTGATCGCCTGGGTCACGGTGCACCTGGAAAAGCGCCGCCACGGTGGGCTTGAACAGCCTGAGCAGCATGGCCGGGCAGGTCTGCAACGCTTTGTACGGGGCCCCTGGCCGTTGGTCTGGGGTGCCGTCGCGTTGGCCGTGCTCAACTATGCCACCCTGGCGCTGGCTGGGCGGCCCTGGGGCATCACCTCGGCCTTCGCCTTGTGGGGCGCAAAGGTGCTGGACAGCCTTGGCGTTCAGGTAAGCAGCTGGGTGTTCTGGCAGGCGCCGGCCAATGCCAAGGCCTTGGCCTCGCCAGTCTGGCAGGATGTAACCACCGTCATGGACCTGGGCATCGTGCTGGGGGCGCTGCTGGCCGCAGGTCTTGCCGGGCGCTTTGCGCCGAGCCTGAAGATCCCGCTGCCGTCACTGATCGCTGCTGTCATTGGCGGCCTGTTACTGGGCTACGGTTCTCGCCTGGCCTACGGCTGCAATATTGGCGCTTATTTCAGCGGTATCGCATCGGGGAGCCTGCACGGCTGGCTATGGCTGATCGCCGCCTACATGGGCAACGTGGTCGGGGTACGGCTACGCCCTGCGTTCTTTGCAGGGGAGCGCCGCGCGACGACCTTGACCGGCTGTTAAGGCAAGGGGCTGGCCGGGTGGTTAACGACTCGGCCAATCAACGTTAGGTTGGGGGCTGCTGGACTGATAGTTAACATCAAATATAGTTCGTAACTATCTGATTTAAATAGCTATCTACGTGCCACAGCATGCTGTACACATTGTTCATGGTAGGTTTTGCCGATGGCAGCCGGTGAGAGCCGCGAGCGGCTGTTATAGGTTTGCTCGGTGATGCCGAAGGCTGTCATGCGCATCCACGGCTTGGCAAACTTGCGGGCCTGCAGCTTCTTGCGCGCGGTATAGAGCGTCACGCCAGACAACTTGGCTTGTTGGGCCTGGGCTGCAATCTGGGCACCCCACGTGCAGGCTTGGCGATCGTTCTGAGTCAACGATCGCGCGCTGGCGCTGAGACCTACCGTCGCCAGCAGGCAGCCCGTTGTAATTGCTAGAATGACTCGCATGTTCCTGTCCTAAGCGCTTGAAGGAGAAAGAAGTTTGCCTCCTCCCTCCGTAGCCAGGGGCCAGCAGTTTGCCTTCAGGCCAGCGCAGCCTTGGCGCCTGTGCTGGCCTGTTCACGCAGGCTGTACCCGGCGATAGCCGCTACCCAAACCACCCCCACGCCATAATTAAGCCGCTGGTAAAGCCCGAACAACTCGCCGCTTTGCATGGCTTGGCCCATGAACCCGATGGTGATGATTGCCCAAAGGGTACATACCAGCGAGGTGACCGCCAGGGCGCGAGAGTCCGCGACGCGAGCGCCGAGCCAGACCCACAGGCCACTGGCGAGGGTCAAGGACAAGAACATCAACAGCCCTGACAGGTCGTGCAACTGCTGCGACGTGGAAGGCTGGTCAGGCGCGCAGCCCTGGTCGCAGGCGAACCAACCCGTGCCCAAGCTGCCAACGGCGTGCAGTAGCAACAGTACCGCACTGACCATGGCCAGCCGGGAGCCGCGCCAGCGCCGCGCAATGCCCCAGGCGAACAAGGCGAACAAGAGCGCTAGTGGGAAATTGTTCACCAGCGGGGAGAGGCCATGGGTTGGGGCGCCGACGGCGCCAAGCTGGCTCATTGCCAATTGCAGATGATCGTAGCCGGGGTAGGCCATGGCCGTCAGCGAAACGCCCAGAGCCAGCCAAAATGGAATGAGCAAGCCACAGCTCAGCAGTGCTCGGTCGAGCAGTTTCATGCAGACATCCTTCCATGGAAAGCCCGGACCTTAACAAACGGTGTCGTGATAGCACCAGCACCAATAACGTGGCAGCCGTATGTGATCGTACAACTGCCTGCTATCATGACAGCTGTCTTTCAAGGTGAAGCACAGGGCATGTCAGATCTACAACCACCGGCTCGGGCCAGGCGCAAGCCGCGCAGCCTGGCCCAGGAACTGGTCACGGTGCTGACCGAACGCATTCGCAGTGGTCAACTCAAGCGCGGTGACAAGCTGCCGACCGAATCGCAGATCATGGCCGAGGAAGGGGTCAGCCGCACGGTCGTGCGAGAGGCGATCTCGCGCTTGCAAGCCGCCGGGCAGGTGGAAACCCGTCATGGTATCGGTACCTTCGTGCTGGACGCTCCACCGGTTGGGGGGCTGCGCATCGACCCGGCCACGGTGGTGACGCTGCGCGAAGTACTCGCGGTACTGGAGCTGCGCATCGCCCTTGAGATCGAGTCGGCCAGCCTTGCCGCGCAGCGACGCAGCGATGAAGAGCTGGCTGGGATGCGCGCGGCCCTCGATGAGCTCAATGAAGGGGCAGCTCATGCTACCGATGCAGTGTCCGCGGACTTTCAATTCCACCTGCGCATCGCCCAGGCCAGCGGTAATCACTATTTCGCCGACATCATCAACCACCTGGGCACCAGCATCATCCCTCGAACCCGCCTCAATTCTGCCCGCTTGGCCCACGACGACCAGCCCCATTACATGAGCAGGCTGATGCATGAGCACGAAGCGATCTATGAGGCCATTGCACGTCAGGACAGCGAAGGGGCGAAAATGGCCATGCGCATGCACCTGAGCAACAGCCGGGAACGGCTGCGCCAGGCGCATGAGCGGGCACAGGTGAGCGGGGCGTGACACCATCGCCCCAGCCTCCTGGTGTCCCTCATCACGGCTAATGACTCAAGATTGTCCTTCGATCGCTTTATCACTCCACTGGCCATTCACCAGCCGGCGCAACCCCAGCGGGTTGCTGTCGCGCAGCGGCTCTGGCAGCAGCGCCTGCGGGTAGTTCTGATAGCACACCGGCCGTAGGAATCGGTCGATGGCCAACGTGCCGACAGACGTGCCCCGAGCGTCCGAGGTGGCGGGGTACGGGCCGCCGTGGACCATGGCATCGCATACCTCCACCCCGGTGGGGTAGCCGTTCACCAGGATGCGGCCGACCTTTTCCTCCAGCAGCGGTACCAACCAGGCGAACGCAGCAAAGTCTTCAGGCTCGCCGATCAGCGTCGCGGTCAGTTGGCCTCTCAGGCCCTGCAGGGCGCTGCGCAGTTGTACCTCGTCGCGCGCTTGCACCGCTACCGTCGTCGGGCCGAAGACTTCTTCCTGCAAAAGCGGGTCAGACTCCACCAGCAGGCGGGCCTCGGCCTCGAACAGCTGTGCACGTGCCTGCGGGCCTGTCTGCGGCTGGCCGGCCAGGTGCACGATACCGTCATGGGCGTGAAGATGATCCAGCCCACTGGCGTAGCTTCGCAGGCCACCTGCATTGAGCATGGTCTGGCCAGCCTGTTGATCAAGATGGCTGCCCAAGTTCTTGAGCAGTTGGGTGTAAGCGGGCGATTGCAGCCCTATCACCAACCCCGGGTTGGTGCAGAACTGTCCAGCCCCCAGGCATACGGAGCCTGCCAGTTCACGCGCAATCGCTTCGCCGCGCTTGGCCAGCGCCCCAGGCAGGACGATCACCGGGTTGATGCTCGACATTTCGGCAAACACCGGGATCGGCTGGGGGCGCTCGGCGGCCATGCGGCACAGGGCATCGCCACCTTTGAGCGAGCCGGTGAAGCCCACCGCCTGGATGGCCGGATGCTTGACCAATGGCTCACCCACGCCTGCCCCGAACACCATGTTGAACACGCCTTTGGGCATGCCGGTACGGGCGGCCGCGCGTTCGATGGCACAACCGACCAGGTCGGCGGTAGCCATGTGGCCGCTGTGCGCTTTGAATACCACCGGGCAACCGGCAGCCAGTGCAGCGGCGGTGTCACCACCGGCGGTAGAGAAGGCCAGGGGGAAGTTGCTCGCGCCGAACACCGCTACAGGTCCAACGCCGATGCGCATCTGCCGCAGGTCCACGCGCGGCAGCGGCTGACGGTCTGGCTGCGCCAGGTCGATACGCGCACCCAGATAGTCGCCTCGGCGCAGCACCTGTGCAAACAGGCGCATCTGACCGCTGGTCCTGCCGCGCTCACCCTGGATCCTGGCTGCTGGTAATGCGGTTTCACGGCAGACGATCGCCACGAAGTCATCGTCGAGCGCATCGAGCTCTGCGGCAATGGCCTCCAGAAATTCGGCGCGCCGTGCCGGTGCCAACTGACGAAACACTGCGAAAGCGGCCTGTGCGGCTTCGGCCGCCTCGTCCACTTCGCTCTCGGTGGCTTGTACGAAGCCATAGGGCAGGGGCTCACCGGTAGTGGCATCCAAGCTTTGCAGGCGCTGGGTGCCGGCGGCGCTGCGCTGGCCGGCGATGAAGTTGTGGCCAAGAATCTCTGGCATCTGGAACTCCTCAGAAAAAAGGATCAGGTAATGGGTGCGGGATTGAACAGGGTGATGTCGTTGTGCAGGCGGTGTTGCTCAGCCCAGGTGTGCTTGCGCCCGCTGGCCACGTCCAGGTAGTAATGGAACAGCTCCCAGCCCAGCGCTTCGATGGTGCTGCGGCCCGTGGCGATGCGCCCGGCGTCGATGTCGATCAGGTCCGGCCAGCGCTGCGCCAGCTCGGTGCGGGTGCATACCTTCACCACCGGCGCCATTGCCAGGCCGTATGGCGTACCTCGGCCGGTGGTGAACACATGCAGGTTCATCCCGGCGGCCAGTTGCAGGGTGCCGCAGACGAAGTCGCTGGCAGGTGTGGCACAGAAGATGAGCCCCTTGCCATTCACCCGTTCCCCCGGCCCGAGCACACCTTGAATGGCGCCGCTGCCGGACTTGACGATTGAGCCCAATGCTTTCTCGACAATGTTCGACAAACCGCCTTTCTTGTTGCCTGGGGTGGTGTTGGCGCTGCGGTCGGCAGCGCCCTGGTGCAGGTAGCGGTCGTACCAGTCCATTTCGCGTACCAGCGCATCGGCCACCTGCGGATCCTGTGCGCGGGAGGTGAGCATGTAGATGGCGTCGCGTACCTCGGTCACTTCCGAGAACAGCACTGTTGCACCGGCCCGCACGAGCAAGTCTGCCGCGTAGCCAAGCGCCGGGTTGGCGGTGATGCCGGAGAAGGCATCGCTGCCGCCGCACTGCATGCCCAGGATCAGCTCACTGGCCGGCACAGTCTCACGCCTGCGCTTGTCGAGTTTTTTCAGGCGGGTTTCGGCCAGGGCCATGATCTGCTCGATCATTTCCGTGAAGCCCAGGCTTGCGTCCTGCAGACGGTACAGCCAGGGCTCGCTGAGGTCGACCGACAGGTCGTCTTCGTGCATCACTTGGCTGGCCTGCAGCTTTTCACAGCCCAGGCTGATGACCAGCGCTTCGCCACCCAGGTTAGGGTTGCGCGCCAGGTTGCGCACGGTACGGATGGGGATATAGGCATCGCGGGCATTGATGGCCACGCCGCAGCCGTAGCTGTGAGTGAGGGCCACCACATCGTCAACATTCGGATAGCGCGGCAGCAGCTCATTGCGAATGCGCTTGACGGCATGCTCCAGCACCCCGGTGACGCATTGCACGGTGGTAGTGATACCCAGGATGTTGCGGGTGCCGACCGTACCGTCGGCATTGCGATAGCCTTCGAAGGTATGACCCAGCAGCGGTGGTTTCGGCTGGGGAACTGCATCGCAGCGTGGCAAATCGTCCAGCTCGGGTGGGGCGGGCATGGCCAGCTGACCCTCCTGCACCCAGCTGCCTTGGCGCAGGTCCTCCAGGGCATAGCCGATCACCTGTCCATAGCGCCGTACCGCTTGGCCCTTGGCGATGGGCACGGTGGCCACCTTGTGGCTCTGGGGCACGTCTTCTACCAAGGTAAGCCCATCGGCGAACCGGGCCCCTTCGCCCAGGCCGCCGTCGTTGACCACTACCACCACATTGTCATCATCGTGAAGACGGATGTAGCGCGGCGATTCGGAATGTTCGATCAGCTGCATGTTCGGGCCCTATTGTTCAGGTTCTCAGGCTTTTTTTACGTGCGTGCGCACTGGCGGGCAGTGCGCACGTGCTCATTCAATGACGCGGGCTGGCAAGCTGGGCATCCGCCACAGGCGCTGGTTTGGGCTCAGGCGTCTCATCGCGCAGCTCGATGCGCTTGATCGGACCGACGATCACCAGATAGCTCAGTACTGCCACCAGCGCATTGGCGCCCACATAGACCAGCGCCCACTTGAACGAGCCGGTGGCGCTGATGATGTAGCCGATCACGATAGGGGTTGTGATCGAGGCGATGTTGCCGAAGGTATTGAACAACCCGCCGGACAGGCCTGCGATCTGCTTGGGCGAGGTGTCGGCCACCACTGCCCAGCCCAACGCACCAATGCCTTTGCCGAAGAACGCGAGGGTCATGAAGCCTACTACCATCCATTCGGCATCGACGTAGTTGCAGAACACCATGGTGGTGGACAACATCAGGCCGCACACGATTGGCAGTTTGCGCGAGAAGGTCAACGAATTGCCGCGGCGCAGCAACCAGTCCGAGATCACGCCGCCCAGTACCCCACCGATGAAGCCACAGATAGCCGGCAGCGAAGCGATGAACCCTGCCTTGAGGATGGTCATGCCCCGTTCCTGCACCAGGTACACCGGGAACCAGGTCAGGAAGAAGTAGGTGATGGCGTTGATGCAGTACTGGCCAAGGTACACACCCAGGAGCATGCGGCTGGTCAGCAATTGCTTGATGTAGCCCCACTTGGGCCCGTGGTTGCCGCGCTTGTGGTCCATGTCCACCAAGCCGCCGTTTTGCTCGATGTGTTCAAGCTCGGCGGGGCTGATACGCGGGTGCTGGCGTGGGTTGTAGATGGTCTTGAGCCATACCATCGAAAAGAGGATGCCCAGCACGCCCATGACCACGAACACATGCTCCCAACCGAAACTGAACACGATCCAGCCCATCAGGGGCGCGAACAGGGCGGTGGCGAAATACTGCGCCGAGTTGAAGATCGCCGAGGCCGTGCCTCGCTCCTGGGTCGGAAACCAGGCGGCGACGATCCGGGCGTTGCCGGGGAACGACGGCGCTTCGGCAAAGCCGACCAGAAAACGCAGGGTGAACAAAGTGACGACTGCCCAGGCCACCGGCAGGCCGCCGACGAAGCCTTGCAGCAAGGTGAACAGTGACCAGGTGAAGATGCTGAATGCATAGACGTTTTTTGAGCCGAAGCGATCCAGCAACCATCCGCCGGGAATCTGTCCGGCCACATAGGCCCAGCCGAAGGCCGAGAAGATGTAGCCCAGGGTGACGGCGTCGATCCCTAGGTCTTTTTGCAGGCTCGACCCTGCGATGGCGATGGTTGCGCGGTCGGCGTAGTTGATCGTGGTCACCACGAACAGCATGAACAGGATCAGGTAGCGCACATGCGTTTTCTTCGTCGCTTGCATGCTGGTAGTACTCCCACTAGTTATTGTTGTGCGGGGTCTTCGAATTGTGCCGGAGTAGGGCGGGCCCACTCCGGGGGCGGCGCTGGCAGGCGCCGCGAGGGTTTACTGCGGCCCCATCTTGTCCATCAGGGCGGCAAGCATTTCATACTCCTCGGGGTTCAGGTCGGTCAGCGGTGCACGAACCGGGCCTGCGTCATGGCCGGCAATGCGGGCACCCGCCTTGACGATGCTGACGGCGTAACCGGCCTTGCGGTTACGAATTTCCAGGTAGGGCAGGAAGAAGTCGTCGATCAACTTGGCTACGGTGGCGTGATCGTCCCGGGCAATGGCGTGGTAGAAGTCCATGGCCGTCTTGGGGATGAAGTTGAATACCGCCGATGAATACACCGGCACACCCAGCGCTTTGTACGCTGCAGCATAGACTTCGGCAGTCGGCAGCCCGCCCAGGTAACTGAAACGCTCACCCAGGCGGCGACGGATCGACACCATCAGTTCAATGTCACCCAGACCGTCCTTGTAGCCGATCAGGTTCGGGCAACGCTCGGCCAGTTGTTCGAGCAAGGTGGCATTGAGGCGACAGACGTTGCGGTTATAGACCACTACGCCGATGTTGACCGACTTGCACACGGCCTCTACATGGGCAGCGACGCCATCCTGGCTGGCTTCGGTGAGGTAGTGCGGCAGCAACAGAAGGCCCTTGGCCCCCAGGCGCTCGGCTTGCTGCGCATACTCGATGGCCTGGCGGGTTGCACCACCTACGCCCGCCAGGATAGGTACCGACGTGGCGCATGTGTCCACCGCTGTCTTGATGACCTGGCTGTATTCGCTGGCAGCCAGGGAGAAGAACTCGCCCGTACCCCCGGCGGCGAACAGCGCACTCGCGCCGTATGGGGCCAACCATTCCAGGCGTTTGATGTAGCCAGCCTGATTGAAATCGCCCTGCGCAGTGAAGTCGGTGACAGGAAATGACAGCAAGCCGTGGGAGAGGATGGATTTCAGTTCTTGTGGGTTCATTGTTATAGGCATCCAGACACTTGGGTGGGAGCGGTGCGGTTTGTATGAGGTAAGTTATCGTACAACCTAACTCAAGAACAGTCCCCTCTGGATTTTTTTTTCGGTTTAGGTGATGAGGGATTGCATTAATGGCGCGCTATGGATGGATGGTGGCGCGCAGAAAGCGGCCTTAGACAGTTGTGTCTGCTGTCGGGTCATCGTATCTCTGGGATGGGTAGTCGCTTTACAAACGAATGAGGCGGCCTTGCGCCGCCCCATGCTTAATTACTCGCCTGTGTGCGGGTGATCAGGCCGCCTGTTGAGGCTTGCCCTGTGCCTTGCGAACCTGCGCTCGGCACGCATCGCCAAAGGCCTGGAAGAGCTTGATCGAGTCAGGATTCTTGGCAGCTTGCCACTCCGGGTGCCATTGAACGGCAAACAGGAAAGACGAAAGGCCCGGGGCATGGATGGCCTCGACCAACCCGTCTTCGGCGTGGGCAATGGCTTCGATGCCCTTGCCCAGGTTGCGCAAGCCTTGGCCATGCAGGGAGTTGACGCGAATTTCGTCCGTGCCAAGGGTGTCGCGCAGCCAGCTGCCTGGCTTGATCTTCACGCTGTGAGCCTGAGCGTACTGCACCTCGACAGGGTCTTCGGGGTTTTCACGGTGATCATTGAAACCAGGCTCGGCGTACACCTTCTGGTAGATGTCCCCGCCCAGCGCCACGTTGATTTCCTGCATGCCCCGACACACGCCGAAGATGGGTAGGCCGCGCTTGATCGCCGCCTTGACCAGCGGAATGTCGAACAGGTCACGGTTCCTGTCCTGGCCTTTGCCTGGGGTTTCGTTCTCCTGGCCATACAGCGCTGGGTCGATGTTGCTGCCCGCGCCCGTCAGGTACACGCCGTCGGCCATGTCCAAGTAGGTCTCCAGCGCCTCGGTGCCACAGCAGGTGGGCACCAGGACCGGGACGCAATCGGCGAAATCGACCAGCGGGGTGATGTATTTGTGGGTCATGACCTGGTAGTCATGGCCTTTGCGCTCTTGGGTGCCCATGGTCATCAGAACGATGGGTTTGCGCAGGGAAGGTTGCTTGTTGCCAATGTTGCTGTTGGACATATGTCACCTTGGGACAGGTTGAACCTGTCGTTGTTGTGCAGGTGCACGGCGCGCGGCGCTGGTGCAACCTGAGGCCCCGAGCACTGCCGACTCGTCGGCGTCGACGATGCCGGTCGGGACTTGGTGTTAGATTGCCAGAGCCGTTCGATATGTCAAACGACCGCAGCAGGCCTCTGGGCCCCAATCACGGGGCCTGGCGGGCTGAAAGGCAGTGGCGGCGCGGGTTTGGCTAGGGCGATGGTCAATAATACTTAACGACGCAGTCGACTCATTGCAGCGGCGCAATGTTCCAACGGTTCCAGGGGCTACAGGCTGATGCTTGGCAGGTGACTCGACCGGATCACGTGGCCCTGCCAGCAGGCGTGGGTTAGTCTTCCGAGCTGTTGCGGTGCAGCACATCCCTCCATGATCAGAAGAAGGATATTTTGATGGCCATCCCTAGCAGCGAGCCCGTCACCCATGTTCCCTTTGCTGAGCTCAAAGCCCTGCTTGAGTCGATCTTCGAACGTCATGGCTGTACGCCGGCAGTTGCTCGGGTACTGGCCGCCAACTGTGCCAGCGCCGAGCGTGATGGCGCGCATAGCCATGGCGTGTTCCGCATGCCTGGCTACGTGTCGACCTTGGCCAGCGGTTGGGTGGATGGCAAGGCTACTCCCGAGGTCAGTGATCTGGCGGCCGGTTATATCAGTGTCGATGCACGGGGTGGTTTTGCGCAGCCCGCATTGGCGGCTGCCCGGGACGTGTTGGTGGCCAAGGCACGCGCCGCTGGGATCGCAGTGCTGGCCATCCACAATTCCCATCATTTCGCCGCATTGTGGCCGGATGTGGAGCCGTTCGCCGAACAGGGCCTGGTTGCCCTGAGCGTGGTCAACAGCATGACATGCGTCGTACCGCACGGTGCGCGCAAGCCGGTGTTCGGGACCAACCCGATCGCCTTCGCTGCGCCTTGCGAAGGGCATCCACCCATCGTGTTCGACATGGCCACCAGTGCGATGGCCCATGGCGATGTGCAACTGGCTGCCCGTGCCGGGGAGCCCGTGGCCCTGGGGGTGGGCGTGGACGGGCAGGGCCAGGTGACTCAGGACCCGGCCAAGATCCTGGACGGCGGTGCTCTGCTTCCGTTCGGCGAGCACAAGGGCTCAGCCTTGTCGATGATGGTGGAATTGTTGGCGGCAGCACTCACGGGTGGGCATTTTTCGTGGGAGTTCGACTGGTCTGGCCATCCCGGGGCCAAGACGCCGTGGACCGGGCAGTTGCTGATCGTCATCGATCCACAGATCGCACAAGGGCAACGGTTCGCCCAGCGCAGCCGCCTGCTACTCGAGCAGATGGAGGCGGCCGGCGTCAGTCGCATGCCAGGTGCCCGGCGGCACCTGGAGCGTGAACGGGCGCAGCGCGAAGGGGTGGCAATCGGCATCAGTACCCTGCAGGCGCTGCGCGATCTGCTCATCTGATCGCCGCAGGGCAGGGTAGGCGGCCCTTACCCGATCATGCAGGGTTGCATATACCCCTTGCACGATAGTTGGTGCCCATTCTCAGCCAGTACGGGTATGCTCTTGGCTGCCTTTTTGACTCGTCCTGATCCCAAGGAGCTGCACGCTGTGTTCAAACATGTCGAAGCCTACGCCGGCGACCCGATCCTCTCGTTGATGGAAACCTTCAAGGCCGATCCACGCGCCGACAAGGTCAACCTGAGCATCGGCCTTTACTACGACGAAGCCGGAGTAGTGCCGCAGCTCGCTGCAGTGGATGCAGTGGAAAAGCGCATCGCAGGTCAGGATCACGATGCTTCGCTGTACCTGCCCATGGAAGGCCTTGCCAGTTACCGTCAGGCCATTCAGGCCCTGCTGTTCGGGGCCGACCACCCGGCGGTTGCCGACGGTCGCGTGGCAACGGTGCAGACCGTCGGTGGTTCCGGAGCCCTGAAGGTCGGTGCCGACTTCCTGAAACGTTATTTCCCGCAGGCGCAAGTCTGGGTCAGCAACCCCACCTGGGACAACCATCGCGCCATCTTCGAGGGTGCGGGCTTCACGGTGAACACCTACCCGTACTTCGACCAGGCCACCCGTGGCGTGGACTTCGAAGGTATGCTTGCCACGTTGCACACCTTGCCTGCCAACAGTGTGGTGCTGCTGCACCCCTGCTGCCACAACCCGACAGGTGCCGATCTGGACCAGGGCCAGTGGCAGCAGGTGGTGGAGGTGGTCAAGGCCCGTCAGTTGATCGCCTTCCTGGACATCGCCTACCAAGGCTTTGCCCAAGGGCTGGTCGAAGACGTGTTCGCCATCCGCGAAATGGCCAGCGCAGGCGTGCCGTGCCTGGTCAGCAACTCGTTCTCCAAGATCTTCTCCCTGTATGGGGAGCGTGTGGGCGGCCTGTCGGTGGTCTGCGACGATGCGGCCACGGCGCAGAGCGTGCTTGGCCAACTCAAGGCCACCGTGCGCCGTAACTATTCCAGCCCACCCAACTTCGGTGCCCAACTGGTCGCAGGCGTGCTCAACGATCCCGTCCTCAATGCCCAGTGGGCTGCGGAAGTGGAAGTCATGCGCACTCGCATTCTGGACATGCGCCAAGCGCTGGTCGATGCGTTGGGCGTGTTGCTGCCGGGGCGTGATTTCCAGTTCCTGCTGCGTCAGCGGGGCATGTTCAGTTACACAGGCTTCAGCGTGGAGCAGGTGCGCCGCTTGCGCGATGAGTTTGGCGTCTACCTGATCGACAGTGGGCGCGTGTGCATGTCAGGCCTGCGGCCGGCAAACCTGCAGCGTGTTGCCGAGGCATTCGCGGCTGTGCATCAGTAAGCGCCCACGCTTAACGTTATGCAACGACGATGGCCGAGGCCGCCCTGCGGCTTCGGCCATCGTCATTCTTTATCCGTGTCCTGCCCGCAAGGACGCCTGTGCCAGTCAAGACCTTCTGCACGCGGAGCGTGCTGAGCAGCCCGGCTGCACCTACCGCTTGTACAGACAAGTGCAACCGCCCCTCCGAAAAAGGCTTCGCAAGTGCAACCTTTCCGTGCACAATCGCGCCCCTCTTTTTCCGGTTGAGTAGGGCGCAGCCAACGCTTCGTCATTCTCAGCCTGTTGCAGTCTTGCGAGTGGAGCGTCACCCGGATGAATGAGCAGGCCTCAAGCGTAGAACAGCGTTACGAAGAAACGACCGCCGGTACCCTCGGCAAATGGTCCCGTCAGGACACCACCTGGATGCTCGGCCTGTTTGGCACCGCCATTGGCGCAGGTACGCTTTTCCTGCCGATCAATGCCGGGCTTGGCGGGTTCTGGCCATTGCTGGTGCTGGCGGCGCTGGCTTTCCCGATGACGTACTACGCCCACCGCGGGTTGACCCGGTTCGTGCTCTCGGGGCGCGAAGGGGCAGACATCACCGACGTGGTCGAACAACACTTCGGCATCAAGGCAGGCGCCGTGATCACGGTCCTGTACTTCTTCGCCATCTTCCCCATTCTGCTCATTTACAGCGTGGCCCTGACTAATACGGTCAGCAGTTTCATGGAGCACCAGTTGCACATGGCGCCTCCACCCCGTGCACTGCTGTCGTTCGTGCTGATCCTGGGCCTGCTTGCAATCGTACGCTGCGGCGAACAGGCCACCGTCAAGGTCATGAGCCTGTTGGTCTATCCGTTCATCGTGGCCCTGGCGCTGCTGGGCCTGTACCTGGTTCCGCACTGGACCGGCGGCATTCTCGACAGCGTCCACACCGTGCCCAGCGGTTCGGCCTTCCTGCACACGGTATGGCTGGCCATCCCGGTGATGGTGTTCTCGTTCAACCATTCACCCATCATCTCGGCCTTCGCGGTCGACCAGAAACGCCGCTATGGCGATCATGCAGACGCCCGCAGCGGCCAGATTCTGGCGCGTGCGCACCTGCTGATGGTGGCCATGGTGCTGTTCTTCGTCTTCAGTTGCGTGCTGACCCTCGACAGCACGCAGCTGGCCGAAGCCAAGGCGCAGAACCTGTCGATCCTGTCGTACCTGGCCAACCATTTCAGCAACCCGACCATCGCCTTCGCCGCGCCCTTGATCGCCTTCGTCGCCATCGCCAAGTCATTCCTGGGCCACTACATCGGCGCCAGCGAGGGTCTCAAGGGCATCATCGCCAAGACCGGCGCGCGCCCGGGTGCCAAGGCCCTGGACCGCGTGGTGGCGGCGCTGATGCTGGTGGTGTGCTGGATCGTTGCCACGCTCAACCCCAGCATCCTGGGCATGATCGAGTCTCTCGGCGGCCCGATCATCGCGGTATTGCTGTTCCTGATGCCCATGTATGCCATCCGTCGCGTGCCGGCAATGCGCAAGTACAGCGGGGCGCTGTCGAACGTGTTCGTCACCGTGATCGGCCTGGTCGCCCTGACTTCGGTCGTCTACGGCCTGTTGGCTTAAGCGCCCAGCTGCAGGCCCGCCCCGGTGCTCGGTACGTGCGCCGGGGCGGGCCAATGCTTCACCGCCAACAAATTCACGTTGCCCCATAGGCACATGCTGGCCTTCATGGTTAACTCTTGATCCTTTTCCCAACCCAAGATCAAGGATTTTGTCATGGCTCAAGTGACTCTCAAAGGCAACCCCGTCCAAGTCAATGGCTCGCTGCCACAGGTCGGTGCTCAGGCGCCGGCGTTCTCCCTGGTAGGCGAGGGGCTGGCCGACAAGTCGCTCAATGACTTCGCCGGCAAGCGCAAGGTGCTGAACATCTTCCCAAGTGTCGATACGCCTACCTGCGCCACGTCTGTGCGCAAGTTCAATGCCCAGGCCAACGAGCTGGCCAACACCGTCGTACTGTGCGTTTCCGCCGACCTGCCATTCGCCCAGGCTCGCTTCTGCGGTGCCGAAGGCCTGGAAAACGTCAAGAACCTCTCCACCTTGCGTGGCCGTGAGTTCCTTGAGCAGTACGGTGTTGCCATCGCCGACGGCCCATTGGCAGGCCTGGCTGCCCGCGCCGTCGTGGTACTGGACGAGCACGACAAGGTGCTGCACAGCGAGCTGGTCGCTGAAATCGCCGACGAGCCCAACTACGACGCCGCCCTTGCCGCGTTGAAGTGACGGCGCCGGGCAGGGATCGAACCTTCCTCCTGCCCATTGCTCCAAGCTATACCCTGTAACGGCCCGGAACGCTTTTCCGGGCCGTTTTCGTTTAAAGTTCAGGGTCTTGGCAACGTCAGGCAAAGGTAAACCTCTGGTAAAGGCGCTTTGCTTGGCTGTCGACAGTGCTTATCGTTCACCCTCCTGAATCGTCAATCCGAACAAGGTTCGTTCAACCCATGCAAGCGCCTACATCCCGTTCTCCCCGTCGCTGGCTCGTTATGCTGCTGATCGTGCTGCTGGTTGCAGTGCTGGCCTGGTGGCTATGGCCTGCCACGCCAGCCACCGACCAGGCTGCTGGGGGGCTGGGTGGCAAGAGCGGGCGGCCCGGTTTCGGAGGGTCTACCGACCCTGTCCCGGTCAGGGTGGAACCTGCACGGGTGGGCGACTTCCCGCTTTACTACAAGGCGCTTGGCACCGTGACCGCGACCAATACCGTGAATGTGCGCAGCCGTGTAGGGGGGGAGTTGGTCAAGGTGCACTTCAAGGAAGGCCAGCAAGTAAAGGCCGGTGACCTGCTTGCTGAAATCGACCCACGTGCCTACCGTATTGCCCTGCAGCAGGCCGAGGGCACCCTGGCCCAGAACCAGGCGCAACTGAAGAATGCCCAGGTCGACGTCGCTCGCTACAAAGGGCTGTACGCCGAGGACAGTATCGCCAAGCAAACCCTGGACACTGCGCAGGCGCAGGTGGCGCAATTCCAGGGGCTGGTCAAGACCAACCAGGCGCAGGTCAACGATGCGCGCCTGAACCTCGAATTCACCCAGATTCGCGCGCCCATCAGCGGCCGTGTCGGCCTGCGCCAGCTCGACCTGGGCAATTTGGTGGCCGCCAACGACACCACCGCCCTGGTGGTGATCACCCAGACAGAGCCGATCAACGTGGCGTTCACACTGCCAGAAACCGAACTGGGCACCGTTCTTGAGCGCTATCGCACCGGGGCCAGCCTGCCCGTGGAGGCGTGGGATCGAGGCGACAGCAAGCTGCAGGCCACTGGCGTGCTGGGCAGTATCGACAACCAGATCGACACTGCCACTGGCACCCTCAAGTTCAAGGGCCGCTTCGAGAACAAGGACCTGGCCCTGTTCCCCAACCAGTTCGTAAACGTGCGCCTGCTTGCCGATACGCTCAAGCAGGTGGTGCTGGCGCCAGCCGCCGCCATCCAGTTCGGGAACGACGGGACGTTCGCCTACGTGGTCAACGGCGAAAATACCGTCAACGTGCGCAAGCTGAAAGTCGGCCCCAGCGACGGTGAGAACAGCGTGATCCTCGAAGGCCTGGCGGCCGGTGATCGCCTGGTGCTCGAAGGCACCGACCGTCTGCGCGAAGGCACCAAGGTGGACGTGGTCGATGACAGCTCCCAGGTGCCCACCACGCCCGGCCAGCATTTGCAGGGCCAAGAAAGCAGTGCCCCGGGCCAGGCCGACAGCACCGCAGGCAAGGCGGGCGCATGAACCTCTCGCGCCTGTTCATCCTGCGGCCAGTCGCAACGACCTTGACCATGCTGGCCTTGGTACTGGCCGGTCTGATTGCCTACCGCATGCTGCCTGTCGCCGCGCTGCCGCAGGTGGATTACCCCACGATTCGGGTCATGACCCTGTATCCCGGTGCAAGCCCCCAGGTCATGACCAGTGCCGTTACCGCGCCACTCGAACGTCAGTTCGGCCAGATGCCCGGCCTTGAACAGATGGCCTCGACCAGTTCCGGTGGCGCGTCGGTGCTGACCCTGCGCTTCAACCTGGACATGAACATGGATGTGGCCGAGCAGCAGGTGCAGGCTGCAATCAACGCCGCCAGCAACCTGCTGCCCAGCGATCTTCCGGCGCCTCCTGTCTACAACAAGGTCAACCCGGCCGATACGCCAGTGCTGACGCTCGCCATCTCCAGCAAGACCATGCCGCTGCCCAAGCTCAACGACCTGGTCGACACCCGCGTGGCACAGAAGCTGGCGCAGACCAGCGGGGTGGGCATGGTCAGCATCGCCGGGGGCCAGCGCCAGGCCGTGCGCATCAAGGTCAACGTGGATGCGCTGGCAGCCAACGGGCTCAACCTGGAGGATGTCCGCACACTCATCGGGGCCTCCAACGTCAATCAGCCAAAAGGCAATTTCGATGGTCCTACCCGCGTCTCGATGCTCGACGCCAATGACCAGCTGCGCTCGCCCGAGGAATACGCCAACCTCATCCTGGCCTACAACAACGGCGCTCCGCTGCGTTTGAAGGATGTGGCGGAAATCGTCGACGGCGCGGAAAACGAGCGGCTGGCGGCCTGGGCCAACCAGAACCATGCCGTGCTCCTGAACATCCAGCGTCAGCCAGGTGCCAACGTCATCGAGGTGGTGGACCGCATCAAGGACATGCTGCCCTCGATCACCGACAACCTGCCCGCGGGCCTGGACGTGTCCGTGCTCACTGACCGTACCCAGACCATCCGTGCCGCCGTGCGCGACGTTCAGCATGAACTGCTGATCGCCATCGCCCTGGTGGTGATGGTCACCTTCCTGTTCCTGCGGCGGTTCAGCGCCACGATCATTCCTTCGATTGCCGTGCCGCTGTCATTGGTCGGTACCTTCGCCGTCATGTACCTGGCAGGGTTTTCCATCAACAACCTCACCCTGATGGCGCTGACCATCGCCACCGGTTTCGTGGTGGACGATGCGATCGTGATGCTGGAGAACATTTCCCGGCACATCGAGGAGGGCGAAACGCCTATGCAGGCGGCGCTCAAAGGCGCCAGGCAGATTGGCTTTACCTTGATCTCGCTGACCTTCTCGCTGATCGCCGTGCTGATCCCGCTGTTGTTCATGGCCGATGTGGTAGGGCGCCTGTTCCGGGAGTTCGCCATCACCCTGGCGGTGGCCATCCTGATTTCCCTGGTGGTCTCGCTGACCCTCACGCCGATGATGTGTGCCCGCCTGCTAAAGCGTGAACCCACCCCTGACGAGCAAGGCCGCTTCTACCGCGCCAGCGGCGCCTGGATCGACTGGCTGATCAAGCACTACGCCAGCGCCCTGCAATGGGTACTCAAGCGCCAGCCCCTGACCCTGCTGGTGGCGGTGGCTAGCCTGGCGTTGACGGTACTGCTGTACATGGTGGTGCCCAAGGGGTTCTTCCCGGTCCAGGACACGGGCGTCATTCAGGGTATCTCCGAAGCGCCCCAGTCCACCTCGTTTGCGGCCATGAGCGAGCGCCAGCAGGCCCTGAGCCGCGTTATTCTGCAAGACCCTGCCGTGCAGAGCCTCTCATCCTACATTGGCGTGGACGGCGACAACGCCACGCTCAACAGCGGCCGCATGCTCATCAACCTCAAGCCTCATGGCGAGCGCGATGTCACTGCAACCGATGTCATCAAGCGCCTGCAACCCCAGCTCGACAAGCTGGTGGGCATCCGCCTGTTCATGCAGCCGGTGCAGGATTTGAGCATCGAGGACCGGGTCAGCCGCACGCAGTACCAGTTCACGCTGTCATCGCCCGATGCCGAGCTGCTGGGGCAGTGGAGTGGCAAGCTGGTCCAGGCCCTGAACCTGCGCCCCGAGCTTGCCGATGTGGCCAGTGACCTGCAGGAGAATGGCTTGCAGGTGTACCTGGTGATCGACCGGGACATGGCCAGTCGGCTAGGCATCAGCGTATCGCAGATCACCAACGCGCTTTACGATGCCTTCGGCCAAAGGCAGATATCGACCATCTATACCCAGGCCAGCCAATACCGGGTGGTGCTGCAATCGCGAGACGCGGCCGTGATCGGGCCCCAGGCACTGGAGTCGATCCACGTCAAGGCCAGTGATGGCGGGCAAGTGCGACTGTCCGCGCTGGCGCGCATCGAGCAGCGCCAGGCGCAGCTGGCCATTTCCCACATCGGCCAGTTCCCGGCGGTCACCTTGTCATTCAACTTGGGGCAGGGCGCGTCGCTGGGCAAGGCCGTGCAAGTGATCGAGCAGGTTCAGCAGGACATCGGCATGCCGTTGGGTATCCAGACCCGTTTCCAGGGCGCGGCGCAGGCGTTCCAGGCATCGCTGTCCAGCACCTTGCTGCTGATTCTCGCGGCGGTGGTGACCATGTACATCGTGCTGGGTGTGCTCTATGAAAGCTATATCCATCCGGTAACCATCCTCTCGACGCTGCCTTCGGCTGCCGTGGGTGCGTTGCTGGCGCTACTGATCAGTGGCAATGACCTGGGCATGATCGCCATCATCGGCATCATCCTGTTGATCGGCATCGTCAAGAAAAACGCCATCATGATGATCGACTTCGCGCTCGAAGCCGAGCGTCACCAAGGCATGAGTCCGCGCGATGCCATCTACCAGGCCGCGCTGCTGCGATTCCGACCGATCCTCATGACCACGCTGGCGGCCCTGTTCGGTGCAGTGCCGTTGATGCTGGCCACCGGGTCCGGCGCCGAACTGCGCCAACCCCTGGGCCTGGTGATGGTGGGCGGGCTGCTGGTGAGCCAGGTGCTGACACTGTTCACCACGCCGGTCATATACCTGTATTTCGACCGGTTGGGCCGTCGCTTCGGCAAGCGCGACCTGGCGCAGGAGCCGGTATGAGTACGTGCAGCGCGTTCCTAAGGGCGGCCCGATGAACCTGTCGGCGCCATTCATCCGCAGGCCCGTGGCAACCATGCTGTTGAGCTTGGCGATCATGCTGCTGGGCGCGGTCAGCTTCGGTCTGTTGCCGGTCTCGCCGCTGCCGCAGATGGATTTCCCGGTGATCGTGGTGTCGGCCAACCTGCCGGGCGCAAGCCCCGAGGTCATGGCCTCGACCGTGGCAACGCCGCTCGAGCGCAAGCTGGGCAGCATCGCCGGCGTCACCACATTGACCAGCAGCTCCAACCAGGGCTCCACGCGGGTCATCATTGGTTTTGAGCTTGGCCGCGACATCGACGGCGCTGCGCGCGAGGTGCAGGCCGCAATCAATGCCACCCGCAACCTGCTGCCCAGCGGCATGCGCAGCATGCCGACCTACAAGAAGATCAACCCGTCGCAGGCACCGGTCATGGTCCTGTCGCTGACCTCAAGTGTGCTGCAGAAAGGGCAGCTGTACGATTTGGCCGACACCATCCTGTCCCAAAGCCTGGCCCAGGTGCCTGGCGTGGGTGAGGTGCAGATCGGGGGCAGTTCGCTGCCGGCCGTGCGCATTTCGGTCGAGCCGCAATTGTTGAACCAGTACGGCCTGGCGCTGGATGAGGTGCGTACCGCCGTGGCCAACGCCAACCAGCGCCGGCCCATGGGCTTTGTCGAGGATGCCGAGCGCAATTGGCAGGTGCGGGCCAACGATCAGTTGGAAAGCGCCAAGGACTACGGGCCGATCGTGATTCGCCAGGAGAATGGCACGATTCTTCGGTTATCGGACGTGGCAACCATCACCGATGGGGTCGAAAACCGCTACAACAGTGGTTTTTTCAATGACCAGAGCGCGGTGTTGCTGGTCGTGAACCGGCAGGCAGGTGCCAACATCATTGCCACGGTGGACCAGATCAAGGCGCAGTTGCCTGCACTGCAATCGCTGCTCCCGGCAAGCGTCGAGCTAAACGTGGCCATGGACCGTTCGCCGGTGATCAAGGCCACGCTAAAGGAGGCGGAGCATACCCTGCTGATCGCCGTGGTACTGGTGATCCTGGTGGTCTACCTGTTCCTCGGCAGCCTGCGTGCTTCACTGATTCCAAGCCTTGCGGTGCCGGTGTCGCTGGTCGGCACGTTCGCGGTCATGTATCTGTGCGGCTTCTCGCTCAACAACCTGTCGCTGATGGCGCTGATCCTGGCGACGGGACTGGTGGTGGACGATGCCATCGTTGTGCTGGAGAACATCTCCCGGCATATCGAGGACGGGCAGCCACCCATGAAAGCGGCGTTCCTGGGCGCCAAGGAAGTCGGCTTTACCCTCTTGTCGATGAACGTGTCACTGGTGGCCGTGTTCGTGTCGATCCTGTTCATGGGCGGCATCGTGCGCAGTTTGTTCCAGGAATTTTCCATCACCCTGGCGGCCGCCATCATGGTTTCGCTGCTGGTGTCGCTGACCCTCACCCCCATGCTGTGCGCCCGCTGGCTGACTGCGCACCAGGCCGAGCAGACTCGCCTGCAACGCTGGAGCGATGCCGTGCACCGGCGCATGGTTGCCGCGTATGACCGCAGCCTGGGCTGGGCGCTGCGGCATCGGCGCCTGACCCTGATCAGCCTGCTGGTGACCATTGCAGTCAACGTGGCGCTATACATCGTGGTGCCCAAAACGCTGATGCCCCAGCAGGATACCGGCCAGCTCATGGGTTTCATTCGCGGTGACGACGGCCTGTCGTTCAGCGTGATGCAGCCAAAGATGGAAATCTACCGGCGCGCCTTGCTCGCAGACCCTGCCGTGCAGAGTGTTGCAGGCTTCATCGGCGGCAACAGCGGCACCAACAACGCCATGGTTCTGGTCAGGCTCAAGCCCATCGGCGAACGCAAGCTCGATGCCCAGAAGGTCATCGAGCGCCTGCGCAAGGAAATGCCCAAGGTGCCAGGCGGGCGGCTGTTCCTGATGGCCGATCAGGACCTGCAGCTAGGCGGCGGTGGGCGCGATCAGTCGTCCTCGCAGTACCTGTATACTTTGCAGAGCGGCGACCTGGCAGCTTTGCGCCAATGGTTCCCCAAAGTCGTCGCGGCCATGCGCGCCTTGCCCGAGCTGACCGCCATCGACGCACGCGACGGGGCGGGCACCCAGCAGGTGACACTGGTGGTGGACCGTGATCAGGCCAAGCGTCTGGGCATCGACATGCAGATGGTCACCACCGTGCTGAACAACGCCTACAGCCAACGGCAGATCTCCACCATCTACGACAGCCTCAACCAATATCAGGTCGTGCTGGAGATCAACCCGAAATACGCCTGGGACCCCAGTACGCTGGAGCAGGTGCAGGTGATTACCGCCGAGGGCGCGCGGGTGCCGCTGTCGACCATCGCGCACTACGAGAATAGCCTGGCCAACGACCGGGTCAGCCACGAAGACCAGTTCGCCTCCGAGGACATCGCCTTCGACGTCGCCGAAGGCTACAGCACCGACCAGGCGCTGGCGGCGGTCGAGCGTGCCGTGGCCAAGCTCGGCCTACCGGAAGGGGTGATCGCCAAGCTGGGCGGCACCGCCGACGCCTTCACCAAGACCGCGCAGGGGCAGCCTTTCATGATTCTGGGCGCACTGGTGCTTGTGTACCTGGTGCTCGGGATCCTGTACGAGAGCTATATCCACCCCCTGACCATCTTGTCCACGCTGCCCTCGGCCGGCGTTGGTGCCTTGTTGGCGCTGTATGTGACCGGTGGCGAATTCAGCCTGATTTCCCTGCTGGGGCTATTCCTGTTGATCGGGGTCGTGAAGAAAAACGCCATCTTGATGATCGACCTGGCCCTGCAACTTGAACGCCACCAGGGGCTCTCGCCCGAGGAATCCATTCGGCGCGCGTGCCTGCTGCGCTTGCGCCCGATCCTGATGACGACGCTGGCGGCCATTCTCGGCGCCTTGCCCCTGCTGCTGAGCCAGGCAGAAGGGGCGGAGATGCGTCAGCCGCTGGGGCTGACCATCATCGGCGGCCTGGTTTTCAGCCAGGTCCTGACCCTCTACACAACGCCTGTGGTCTACCTGTATCTGGACCGCTTGCGTCACCGCTACAACCGTTGGCGCGGCGTGCGCACCGACGCGGCCTTGGAAAACCCGTTATGACTTTTGCCCAGACTCCGCTTCATCGTGCCCTGCAAGTGCTCAGCCGTGTTCGCGGCTCGCGTTTGCTGGGGGCTGCCTTGGGGGCCGCCTTGCTCAGCGCCTGTACACTGGCCCCGGATTACCACCGCCCGGAAATGGCCGGCACGGCGCAATTCAAGCATGCCGAAGGCTGGACGCAGGCCACGCCTTCTGACGCCATCGCCCGCGGTGCCTGGTGGGAGATCTACGGCGACGCGCAACTCAACGCACTGGTCGAGGAGCTCAACCGCAACAACCAGAGTGTGGCGCAAGCCGAGGCTCAGTATCGTCAGGCCCAGGCGCTGGTGCGCAGTAGCCGCGCCGGACTGTTTCCAAGCCTTGACCTGAGCGTGACCAAGAACAGGTCAGCCCAGGGCACCGGCAGTTCCAGCTCAAGCCTGTCCAATAACAGCAGCGGCATTCGTGACACCTACAACGCCCAGTTGGGCGTGAGCTGGGAAATCGACTTGTGGGGCAAGTTGCGCGAGACGCTCAATGCCAACCAGGCCAGTGCCCAGGCCAGCCTGGCCGACCTTGCCGCCATGCGCTTGAGCCAGCAGTCGGAGCTGGTGCAGAACTACCTGCAACTGCGCGTCATCGATGAGCAGAAACGCTTGCTGCAAGCCACCGTGGCCGCGTACGAGCGATCGCTGCGGATGAACCAGAATCAATACCGCGCGGGCATCGCCGGCCCCGATGCCGTGGCCCAGGCGCGCACCCAGCTCAAAAGCACCGAGGCTGACCTGATCGACCTGATCTGGCAGCGCGCTCAATTCGAGAACGCCATTGCCGTGTTGCTGGGCAAGACGCCTGCGCAATTTGCCCTGGCCGACAGCCAGGCTATTCCTGCATTGCCACAAATCCCGGTGGCACTGCCGTCGCAACTGCTCGAGCGCCGACCCGACATCGCCGCTGCCGAGCGCAACGTGATGGCCGCCAACGCCAATATCGGCGTGTCACGTGCGGCTTACTTCCCAGATCTCAGCCTGAGCCTTAATGGCGGTTATTCGAGCAGCAGCTTCAACAACTGGATCGAGTTGCCCAACCGCTACTGGTCGGTTGGCCCACAGCTTGCGCTCACCCTGTTCGATGCCGGCAGGCGCAGCGCCGAGGTGGACCGTACCGTTGCCGTATACGACCAGACGGTCGCCCAGTACCGCCAGACCGTGCTCGATGGGTTCAAGGAAGTCGAGAACCTGCTGGTGCAACTGAAGGTGTACGGGGACGAAGCCGTGGTGCGCCAGGAAGCCCTGGAGGCAGCCCGCGAATCGCTGCGGCTTACGGAAAATCAGTACAAGGCCGGCTTGATCGGCTATCTGGATGTGGTCAATGTGCAAGCCACCGCCCTGAGCAACGAACGCAGTGTGCTCAACCTGTTGCAGGGACGCTTGGTCGCCAGTGTCCAATTGGTGGCAGCGCTGGGCGGTGGCTGGGATGCCCGTGGGGCTTTCGCCGACCAGGATTGATGTGCAGCCCATGGCACATGTCGACGCACCTACCTGCTGTCGACATGGCCATTTGACATGTCGAAACACCGTGCGTTTTACCAAAGCTTGAGTACAATGGTCGGCCTTTCGTGCCTACCTCTGCCAGCCCCTGGTACTTCGCAAAATGCTGACCGCTAGCTACTCCTCTTCGCTGGTGCTGATTTCCCTGTGCGTGGCCATCCTTGCGTCCTACACGGCGCTGGACCTTGCCGGGCGCATTGCCACCGCCAGAGGGTATGCCGCCTCGCTATGGATGATCGGCGGGGCGCTGGCCATGGGGACCGGCATATGGTCGATGCATTTTGTCGGCATGCTCGCCTTGCAGCTGCCTGTCGAGCTGGGCTATGACCTCACGTTGACGGCATGTTCGCTGTTGATCGCGGTGCTGTCCTCGGGCTTCGCCCTGTGGCTGGTCAGCCAGCCCAGCTTGCCCGTCCTGCAGCTTGCCCTCGGCGCGCTCATCATGGGAGCCGGGATCGCCAGCATGCATTACACCGGCATGGCAGCGCTGCGCATGACACCTGGGATCGACTATGACCCGAGCCTGTTCATGGCCTCGCTGCTGATCGCGGTGGGCGCCTCGGCTGCGGCGCTGTGGACCGCGTTCCGGCTGCGCCGGCAGACCCCCTACGTGCGTCAGATACGTGGGCTGGCAGCGGTGCTCATGGGGATCGCCATCGTTGGCATGCACTACACCGGTATGGCGGCCGCTGGTTTTCCCCAGGGCAGTTTCTGTGGCGCGCTGCCCGATGGCCTGGAAGGGGACGGCCTGGTATCGCTTGTCCTGATCACGACCTTTGCCGTGTTGCTCGTAGCCTTGCTGACCTCCGTACTGGACGCGCGCCTTGAAGCTCGCACGGCGGCGTTGGCCAGGTCTTTGACCCTGGCCAACCAGGAGCTGACTCAGCTGGCATTGCACGACACGCTCACAGGGCTGCCCAATCGCAGTCTGCTGGCTGACCGCATAGAACTGGCCATCGCGAAGGTCGCTGAGCAGGGGGGGTGCTTTGCGCTGATGTTCATTGATCTGGATGGGTTCAAGCCGGTCAACGACGCCTTTGGCCATCATGCTGGGGACCTGCTGCTCAAGGCTGTGGCGACGCGATTGCGGGGTCACCTGCACAGTCAGGACACGTTGGCGCGCATCGGCGGGGACGAGTTCGTGCTGTTGGTCGAGTTACAGGACCCGAGCGATGCCATGAACGTTGCCATCAAACAGGTGAATCTGGTCTCGCGGCCTTTCAGAGTGGCCGAGCATGATCTGCAGCTTTCAGCGAGCCTGGGTATCGTCCTGTATCCCGGCAACGGCCAGGATCAGCACGAGCTGCTGCGCAACGCGGACGCTGCCATGTATCACGCCAAGCGGGTCGGCAAGAATGGCTACAGCTTCTTCGACGCCTCGATGAACAGCAACGCCCGTCAGCAGCTGCAGTTGTTGCAGGACTTGCGCCTGGCAGTGGCAGCCGGTCAGTTCCGTCTGCATTACCAACCCAAGTTCGACGCCAAGCGGTGTCAACCGGTCGGCGCCGAGGCGTTGCTGCGTTGGGAGCATCCTCAGCACGGGCTTTTGGCCCCAGACCGTTTCATCGGCCTGGCGGAAAAGACCGGCCTGATCATCCCCATCGGTGACTGGGTATTGGACGAGGCGTGTCGCCAGATGCGCCTGTGGCTGGATGAAGGTATCGAGGGCTGGCGGATCGCGGTCAATCTGTCGGCCATCCAGTTTTGCCACGCGGGCCTGCTCGATAGCGTGGCGCGTGCCCTCGAACGTCACGCACTGCCCGCCAACTGCCTGACGTTGGAAATCACCGAAACCACGGCGATGTCCGACGTGGAGGTGAGCCTGACCGTACTCCAGCAGCTCTCGGACATGGGCGTGGACCTATCGATTGACGACTTTGGTACAGGTTATTCCAGCCTGATGTACCTCAAGCGCTTGCCAGCCAACGAGCTGAAGATCGACCGAGGGTTCGTGCGCGAGCTGGAAGATGAGGGCGAGGATGCGGCCATCGTGTCGGCCATCGTGGCCTTGGGCCGCGCACTGGGGCTGCGAATCGTCGCAGAAGGCGTCGAGACCTCCAGTCAGCAGGCCTTCCTGACGCGGTTAGGCTGCGATTCGCTTCAGGGCTACTTGCTCGGTCGACCCGTGCCGGCCGAGCAGTTGCGGGGGTCGAGCTCGACCCTGGGTTAACTGGCGTTGCGCAGCAAAGGAGGGGGTTGGAAGGCATCGAGTTCGGTTTCGACCGCTTCGATGATGCGCTCTACATCGCTGGCAGCCATGATGGCTGTGCAGGGGATGCCTGCTATGGCCAGCAAGGTTTCGCCCGTGCTTCGATCAAACAGCCGCGCCACCATGCTGCGCGGTGCATCCATGTTGGCTTCGAAACCCAACGGATGGAAGTGCCAGCGCATGACTTGACAGGCGTTGGGGAAGGTCATCTTGTTCATCCGAGCCTCCTTGTACGTGACTGAAAGCTGGTGAAGGGCGGCCGCGCACCGTGGCTGCCGGGAATGTAACCATAGCATCTGGCTGACGTGATTCTCGCTTGCAAATGTGACAAATGTTGCAGGGCATGACCTGCATCACAGCGCTGTGGGAATCTGAAGCCGGTTAAGGCGCATCCTCATGATTTTGCCCGTCCGGCGGGCACACGCCCACCGCATCGAGCCAATCCAAACGCTGAACCTCGGAAGCCGGGTTCAGGGTGGGGATACGAGATAAGCCTATAGAACGTATAAAGCCGAGCATGGCGTGAGTTCATGAAACCTGACCGACGGGTGGTTCACCCAAGCAACCCAGCCGCGATATTGATGGTAAAGCCAAGAATGGCGGTGTTGAACACGAACCCCACCAGCGAGTGGGCCAATACCACGCGCCGCATCGCGCTACCGGCTACCCCCACGTCGGATGTCTGGACGGCCACGCTGATGGTGAACGAGACGTAGTGAAAGTCCCAGTAGTCTGGCTGGGTTTCGCCATCGGCGAAGCGTAAAGGCGGCGCCGTGGCCTTCACTGCATAGAACAGCCGTGCATAGTGAAGGCTGAAGATGCAGCCAATCAGCAGCCAGGAGCCTGCGACGGTGAACCCGGTGTACAGGTAGTGAGCCGTCAATGCATTGCCCTGCAGCCCGCGGCTGGACACCAGTTGCAGCGTCACGGCGACCAGGCTGGCGATCGCTGCGACGCAGACGGTCAGCAGCACCAGGCCCGCGTTTTCGTCTTCGCTGTGGGCCACCTTGCGAACCTTTGCAGGGCTTGCGGTGCAGCTGAGCCAGAGTACCAGCATCAGGTACAACCAGACGCCAATGTTCCAGCCTGCCAGCAGGCGTTGCACAGGGTCGCTGACAGGGACCAGCCAGGCGCTCAGCAACCCTGCGCCTGTGGCCAGGCTCAATCGAGGGTGGGTGCGCGTCAGACGATAGAAAGCCATGGTGCCTCACAGCAATGGTGTGCTCGACAAGGCTTCTGACCGCATGGCTTGAGCCAAGATCCACATAAGGCAGGGGCTCGATATCATCCCGTGGCAGGGACGGGGGGGCTGCATCAAATTATCATCGAGCGAGACCCGGGGTTTCTTTCGTGCCCTGCATCGCGCGCACTTGCAACTCTCAGTACACTGCACGCTCTAACCCCCCACATTTCGCTGAACTCGAGGTTAATGCATGACGCTCAGTCCTTTGGCAGGCAAGCCGGCTCCAGCCAGCGTGCTGGTCGATATTCCCCGCCTGCTCACGGCCTACTACACCGGCCGGCCGGACGCTGGCGTGGCGAGCCAGCGGGTCGCCTTCGGCACATCGGGGCACCGGGGTACTTCGCTTGAGTTGAGCTTCAACGAATACCATGTACTGGCCATCACCCAGGCCATCTGCCTGTACCGCCAGGAAAAGGGCATCGATGGCCCCCTGTTCGTCGGTGCCGACACCCACGCGCTGTCAGCACCTGCAGCAGCGAGTGCGTTGGAAGTGCTGGCTGCCAACGGCGTGCAGGTGATGTTGTCCAAGGACGACGAGTACACCCCGACACCGGCAGTGTCTCATGCCATCCTCTGCTACAACCGTGGGCGCCAGGGCGGCCTGGCCGACGGGGTTGTGATCACGCCCTCGCACAACCCGCCGCAAAGTGGCGGCTTCAAGTACAACCCGCCCAACGGCGGCCCGGCCGACAGCGACGTCACCAAGTGGATCGAAGCCAAGGCCAACGAGTTGCTGGCGGCCGGGCTGGCGGGGGTCAAGCGTATCGACCACGCCCAGGCGCTGCAGGCCCCTACCACCCATCGTCACGACTACGTCAGCCACTACGTGGCAGACCTGGAAAACGTCATCGACTTCGAGGTCATCCGTGCGGCCAAGCTGCGCTTGGGTGTGGACCCGCTGGGTGGGGCAGGGGTGCGCTACTGGTCGGCCATTGCCCAGCATTATCAACTGGACCTGGAAGTGGTAAACACCGAGGTCGACCCGACGTTCCGTTTCATGAGCGTCGACTGGGATGGCCAGATTCGCATGGACCCTTCGTCACCCTACGCCATGCAGGGCTTGATCGGCCTGCGCGAGCGTTTCGACGTGGCCTTTGCCTGCGATCCGGACCATGATCGCCATGGCATCGTCACCCCCGACGGCTTGCTGCAACCTAACAACTATCTGGCCGTGGCCATCGACTACCTGTACCGCAACCGTCCCCAGTGGCGTAGCGACGCAGCCGTCGGCAAGACGGTCGTGTCCAGCGGCCTGATCGATCGCGTAACCCAACGGCTGGGCCGCGAGCTGTACGAAGTACCCGTAGGCTTCAAGTTCTTCGCCCAAGGCCTGTTCGATGGCACGCTGGGCTTTGGTGGCGAAGAAAGTGCGGGCGCCTCGTTCCTGCGCCGCGACGGCTCGGTATGGGCAACCGACAAAGATGGCCTCATCCCGGCCTTGCTGGCTGCGGAAATGACCGCCCGGACGGGACGTAACCCAAGCCAGGCGTATGCCGAGCTGACCCAGGCCCTGGGCAAGCCGTTCGCTACCCGCGTGGAAGCCAAGGCCGATGCCCGCCAGAAAGGGTTGTTGAGCAAGCTTGCGCCTGAGCAAGTGACCTCCACCGAGCTTGCTGGAGAGCCGATCCTGCAGATCCTGAGCCACGCGCCAGGGAATGGGCAGGCCATCGGTGGTCTGAAGGTCATCACCGCCAATGGCTGGTTCGCAGCCCGCCCATCCGGCACCGAGGACATCTACAAGATCTACGCGGAGAGTTTCGTCGACGAAGCCCACTTGCAACGTCTGGTACAGGAAGCCCAGGTACTGGTGGATGCGGCCATTGCGTAAGCAGTGATAAAGGGCTTGGCCCTGTGGTGAGATGTAAATTAGAATTAATCCTATTTACGCCATCGCAGGGACTTGTCCATGTTCGAAGCCGCGCCGCCGCCCTCGCAAAGCTTCCCTGACCTCTACCGGGAGCACCGTGGCTGGCTCGAGGGCTGGCTACGACGGCGCATGGGCAATGCCTGGGATGCGGCCGACCTGAGTCAGGATACCTTCCTTCGCGTGATGGCCAGCGCCCAGCCGTTGACCGACATCCGCGAACCACGCGCCTACCTGTTGGCAGTTGGCAAGCGACTGCTGAGCAACCTGCACCAACGCCGCAGCCTTGAAAAAGCCTACCTTGAGGCCCTGGCCCACCTGCCCGAACAGCACGCACCTTCGCCCGAGCAGCGCTGGTTGTTGCTCGAAACGCTGCAGGCACTCGATGAATTGCTGGGCGGTTTGAAGCCGGTCGTGCGCAAGGCTTTTCTGCTGAGCCAGCTCGAAGGACTGAGCTACGCCGACATCGCCAGCCGGCTTGGTGTTTGCGAGCGGTCGGTCAAGCGCTACATGGCGCACGCTTATGAGCACTGCCTGCTGGCCGAACTCCTGTGAGTGCGCCTGTGCTCCTGCGGGAGGCGGTGCGCGAGGCCGCGCAGTGGTTGGCGCTCATCGATTCAGGCGATACCCGTGAAGCGGACCTGGCCGGGCTTGAGCAGTGGCGCAGCCAAAGCGCTGTGCATGAGACTGCCTGGCAGCAGGCGCTGCGCTTGCGCGAGCGCTTCACCGGTTTGCCTGCCAGTCTGGCCATGGCCACGCTGGACCGTCCGGACCAGAGCCGGCGTACCGCGCTTGGGCAAATACTGGGTTTGGCAGCGCTGGTGCCCATGGCTTGGTGGGTGAGCCACGAACTGCCCCTTGAGGCCTGGACTGCCGACCTGCGCACGAATGTAGGTGAGCGTCGAGTGGTGACGCTCAATGACGGCACCACGGTGCAGTTGAACACCGACAGCGCTGTCGACCTGGACACCGTAAATCACAAGGTGTGGTTGCGAAGCGGCGAAATTTCAGTCACCACGCCTGGCCTTCAACCCCTGACCATCCAGGTGCCTTCAGGCCAGGTGTCGCTGGGTGGTGCAACCCTTGGCCCTGGACAGGTGTGCGTCCGCCTGATCGAATCAGGGTGTCAGGTCGCGGTAGTCCAGGGCAGGGCAGACGTGCAGCCCTCAGGGGGTAATCGCCTGCGCCTCAACGCCGGTCAGCAGGCCGACCTTGTGGCGTCAGGTCTTCGAAATCTCGGTTTCTTCGAGGCATGGCGACTGGGATGGCGTGATGGCGTGTTGCGCCTGGACGATCAGCGGCTAGGCGACTTGCTTGTGGAGGTGAGCCGCTATCGTCCAGGTGTGCTGCGCTGGGATCCGGCGTTAAACAGTCTGAGGGTGACCGGCACCTTCCGCCTGGATGACACCGACCAGGTGCTGACGCTGCTCGCGGCAAGCCTGCCGGTGCAGGTGGTAGCCCGTACCCGCTACTGGATCACGCTGGTGCCGCGAGCAACGACTGCCTGAAGCTCGAACCCGCCAAGTTCACCCCGAACGCTGCGTTGCGACGCATTGCACGTGATATCAACGAGAAGCTGTCCCCTTTTCCGGACTCGCCTGTCATTACCCCTAGAACACCATAAAGGGGAGCTTTATAGATGCCTGCAGTAAAGTCCATCCACCTGCGCCCATGGGTGCGGGCAGCACGCCCATTGTTCGCCATCAGCCTGCTGCTCGGCACGCCCGCTTGGGCCGATGAGCCAGCCCGGCGCACCTACCAAGTGCCAGCGGCGAGCCTGGGGGCGGCATTGACCCGCTTCGCCGATCAAGCAGGGGTCAGCTTGTCGCTGGACCCAGCGCTGGTCAAGGGCCTGCGCAGCGAAGGGCTGACCGGGCAATACAGCGTCGATGAAGGCTTCACGCAGTTACTGCGCGGCAGCGGTCTGCAATGGGTAGCCGTGGGCCAAGATGCTTTCACTCTCGTGCCGTCGCCCCAGCAAAGTGGCCCGCTGGAAATAGCCCCTACCAGCATCGTCGGTGGCCTACCGGCGACCGACGAGGCACCCCCTTATGCAGGCGGGCAGGTCGCCCGCCAAGGCGCGCAGGGCTTGCTGGGTGCGCGCGATTTCATGGAAACGCCGTTCAGCATCACCAGTTACACCAGCGACCTCGTGAAGAACCAACAGGCCCGCACCCTGAGCGAACTGGTCGCCAGCGACCCTTCGGTTCGTGCCACCAACCCGGCCGGTGGGCGTTTCGAGCAGTTCACCATTCGCGGTTTCAGCTTGTATAACAGTGATGTGTCCTACAACGGCCTCTATGGCTTGCTGCCTACCTATTCGATCGATATGGAGATGGCCGAACGGGTCGACATCATCAAGGGCCCCAGCCAGTTGATCAACGGCATTGCGCCACGGGGTAGCGTCGGCGGCGGCATCAACGTCCAACCCAAACGCGCTGGCGACACGCCGATCACCGAGTTCACCGGCAGCTACGCCTCGGCGGGCCAGGTAGGCGGAGCCGTTGACGTAGGGCGAAGGTTCGGTGAACAGCAGCAGTTCGGCATGCGTCTGAACGCGGTGAAACAGTCTGGCGATACCGAATGGGACCACCAGCAAGTGGACCGCGAAATGGCCGTACTGGGGCTGGATTTTCGCGGCGAGCGCCTGCGGCTTTCGACCGACCTTGGGCATACCGAGCGTGACACCGATGCCCCTCAGGAGCGTGTGCTGGTAGGGGCAAGCGCCCAGGTACCGCGTGCTGGCGATGTGCACCGCAACTACGCCCAGGCGTGGAGCAAGGCGCGCACCAACGATACCTTCGGGGCAGTGCATGCCGAATATGACCTCAGCGATTCTGTGCTGGCTTATGGCGCAGTGGGTGCCCGGGAGAGCCGACACGATTTCCTGCGCCATAACGTCTCTGTGATCAACAATGCTGGCGACTTCACCATCCAGCCCCGCGATTTCAGCAGGGATGAATCGGTACGCACTGCCTTGGCGGGCTTGAGGACCTGGTTGCACACCGGGCCCGTCAGCCACGAGATCAACCTGGCTGCCACGTACTACTACATGGACTTCACCAATGGGGGGGCCCGTTACGCCTCCTCAGCCGGCAACCTCTATCATCCGACGGTGACGCCCACGCCAGGTACCCCGACGCGGCTCGATTCGAAGGATTACACCGAGAACCGTTTCTCTGGGCTGGCGTTGTCCGACACCCTCGGCTTCTTTGATGACCGATTGCTGTTGACCCTGGGGCTGCGCTGGCAGCGGGTGCAGGTGGACGATTGGAGTGATGGGGTCAAAGGCGACACGGCGTATGACGAGAAGAAGGTGTCGCCCTCCGGTGGTGTGCTGTACAAGGTGACGGATGAGCTGTCGGTGTATGCCAACTACATGGAAGGCTTGAGCCAAGGCAAGATCGCACCGTCCACCTCGATCAACGAGGATCAGATTTTCCCGCCTTTCACCAGCCGCCAGGTGGAAGTGGGTGCCAAGTATGACCTGGGCAACGTGGCGTTCACGGCCAGCGCCTTCAGAATCCGTCAGCCTGCCTATGAAACCAACCCCGGCTCCCGGGTCTTCGGCGCTAATGGCAAGCGCAACAACCGGGGTGTGGAGCTGACCGTGTTCGGTGAACCCACGAAAGGGGTGCGTGTGCTGGGCGGGGTGATGTACATCGACAGTGAGCTGACCGATACCGTGGGGGGTGCCTACGATGGCAACCGTGCGCCCGCAACGCCCGCGTACAACGTCAACCTGGGGGCCGAATGGGATGTGCCGGTGGTCCAGGGGCTGACCCTGACGGCGCGCGGGACGCACTCGAGCTCCCAGTACCTGGACCAGAACAACAGCAAGAAGATCGACGGCTGGGAACGCTATGACCTGGGGGCACGGTACGCCTTCAAGCTGGACGACACGCAGGTGACCCTGCGCGCCAGCGTCGAAAACGTGCTCGACGACCGTTACTGGAGCTCAGCAGGCGCGCCGGATGACGCCGAACCGGGGCTTACCTTGTCGACGCCACGCACTTACCTGCTGTCTGCCACGCTGGGTTTCTGATCCGGCCAGCCTGAAGCCCGGGGCCAACACTGCGGGTGTCGGGTGTCGCCGGTTCAACCAGGCGCTATTGCGGCGAGCCGAACAGGGCCGTCCAATAGATGCCGGCATCGCTCTTCGGGTCTACGGCATAGGCTGCGCCGAGGTCCCGGAAGTCGGCGCTCATCAGGACTGCGCAGTGGCCTGGGCTGTCCAGCCAGCCTTGAACCACCTTGTGCGGCGTGTCGCGCCCGGCGGCGATGTTCTCGCCAATCTGCTGGTACAGATAACCGGCAAGCTCGGCCCGATCACCTGGGGTGCGGCCTTCTTTGTCGATGTGATCGAAGAAGTTCTGGTTGGCCATGGCCCGCGTGTGGCCGGCTGCCACTCCGGCCAGCACGGTGTTCCAGCCAAGTGCAGGTGCGGCGGCGTAGGGTTGGCCGCCGCACTGGCGGGGTTGCCGACGCGCGGCGTTGATTTCCTGGAGCATCTTTTGTCCTTCCGCCTGCCAGTCGCCCAAGCGACCAGAGAGCAGGGGGCGCGCCAGCACAATGCGCCAATCCCGACCTTCCTGGCTGACGCCGATGTCGACGAACTGAGGATCGAGCACCACCTGGCAGAAGCTTTCTTCAATGGCGTGCATGGCAGCGGGTGCATCTCGGGGGCCAGACAGGCTGATCGCCTGTACGTTGACCATGGGGTAACCGGCGCGGGTCATGGCCTGCTGAAGGTCACGAGTGCCTTCGGGAGACAGTGCCAGGCGTGTGTCGCTGTTGAGCGGCGGCAGTTCGAGCGAGCCTTGCTCGCCACAGGGCTGCGCCTGGCTGCGGTAGACGTTGATGGCCGCTATCAACTGTGCTTCTTCGCCCGTGACAGCCAGTGCCTGGGAGGAAACGATCAGCCCAAGCGTGAAGGCAGCGACAGATGACAGGACGCGCATATGGTTCTCCCTGAGGCTGGCAGCGGCGAGTAGGCGCTGCCTATCCTACACAAGCCCGATGGTTTTGACCCGAGCTGTGCAACGCATTGAAAACGCCTGCAGTCATTGTCGGTCGTAAGGGAGAGTAGACCGCAGGCTGGGCAAAAAGTGCGGCGGCGTGCAGGCCAGGTGTAAGGGGGCAATGCTGAGTGTGCGTGGACCGGACTTGCACTCGGCATGATATCGGCCATGCATGATGTTGTGCAGCTGTCAGCCCAACAACAGTGAAAGGACCAGAGGAAGCGTGGCCGCCGCCGCCACCGTCTGTACCGCAATGATGGTCGCCATCAGAGGCGCGTTGCCGCCCATTTGCCTGGCCATGACGTAGGACGACGATGCCGTTGGCAGCGCCTGGAAAATCACCGCCACTACAGCGGCCTGGCCACTGAGGCCGAGCAGGCGGCAGAGCCCCCATGTCGTCACCGGCATCACCAGGAACTTGAAGACACAGGCCGCTATCAATGGCTGGGCCTGATCACCGAGACGTGCACCACCCAGGGCCGCACCGACGCACAGCAACCCCAGCGGCAACGCGGCATGCCCTAGCGCGCCAAGGGTAGGCTCGATGCCAGCCGGCAGGCCCAGCCCCGTCACCCGTAACAGCATGCCCCCCGCACACCCTAGAATCAGTGGGTTGGCAAGGATCGCCCGCAGCACCGTCAGCGGCGAGCTGTGCCGGGCGCTGAAGCGCGCGAACACCAGCACGCAGAGCAGATTGACCAGTGGCACGATGGCTGCGTTGGCCACTGCTGCCAATGCGATGCCCGCGCTGCCGTAGATGCCCGCGGCCAAGGTCGCGCCGATGTAGTTGTTGAACCGGATGCCACCCTGAAACAGCGACGTGAAGTCGGTGCCGTCGTGCTGGCGCACGCCCTGATAAAGCACCAACAGCAACGCCCCGGACAGGGTCGAAAGCATCAGCACCGCGACCATGGCCAGCACCGGCACCCCGTCCAGGTTGGCAGTGGCCAGGCCATGGAGGAACAACGAGGGCAGCAGCACGTAGTAGCTCAGGCGCTCGGCTCCCGGCCAGAAGCTGTCCGAGACGAAGCCACGCACCCGCAGCAGCGTGCCCAGGGCGATCAACAGGATGATGGGGAGCAGGGTGGTCAACAGCACATGCAGCATGGAGGCAGATCCGTGGCCGGGTACGTTGCACAGAGTACCGGCCGGACACTTGCTTTGCCATGCCCGTCCTACCGCCCTGGCTATGGCCTTTCAACGCCGTCCACGCCCATACGCCTGGCTGATACGGTCAATGACCATGGCCAGTGCCACGATGGCCAGCCCGGCCTCGACGCCTTGACCAACGTTCAGCGTCTGGATGCCTGCAAGCACATCTTCGCCAAGCCCTCGCGCCCCAATCATCGAGGCGACCACGACCATCGACAGGGCCATCATGACCGACTGGTTGAGCCCGGCCATGATGCTGGGCAGCGCCAGGGGCAGTGCGATGCGCCTGAGCCGCTGGGCACGGGTCGCGCCAAGGCCTTGGGCGGCTTTGAGCAACGACGGGTCTATCTGACTCAACCCAAGTTCAGTGAGTCGCACCAACGGTGGCAGGGCATAGATCAAGGTCGCGAAAACCGCAGGCACCTTGCCCAGACCGAAGAGCATCAACACGGGAATCAGGTAGACGAAAGCGGGTAGGGTCTGCATCACGTCGAGCACTGGCATTACCAGGCGCCTTGCCAACGGTCGAGCGGCCAGCACGACCCCCAGCGGTATGCCAACCAGCACGCACAACCCGGTACTGACCAGCACCAGCGCCAGGGTCTGCAGCAGTTTGTCCCATAACCCCAGCATACCGATGACCGCCAGCAGCCCTACCAGGACACAGCTGCGCAGCAGGCTTCGGCAAGCATGCCAGGCCAGCGCACCGACCGCCGCCAGCAGTAGCCACCACGGCATGAGCCGCAGCAGGTTTTCAAGGCCAACGAGCACTTGCAGCAACTGGTCGGAGACGCTGCGCAGGTGGTCCCCATAATGGAGTACCAACCAGTCGACCATGCGGTTGACCTGATCGGCGAAGGAAAACTGCAAAGCCTGGGGGAAACCATTGCTCACAGACCGCCCTCGACCTTGGTGGCCACCTGCTCGGGAAGCCAAGCCTTCCACACGTGCGGGTGCTGGCGCATGAACGCCAAGGCGGCGTCACGGGGTGGGGTACGTTTTTCGCTCATCTGCGCCAATGCCTGGTTGAGCGTGTCGATAGGCAAATCCACCCGCTCGAATACCTGGACCACGTCCGGGTATTGCTCACGAAAGGCTTTGGACACGCCAACCGAGAGTTTCGCCGGCAGCGAACTGCTGCCTTTTGGGGCTGGGTTGGCAGGGTCGGTCAAGGTCGCCCAGGCCTGGGCATCGAATGCAGGTTCCTGTAGCCGCACGAGCTTGTAGCGGCCCATGAGCGGGGTAGGGTTCCAGTAGTAGAAAAGCACCGGTTGGCCCCGGCGAATGGCCGACCCGATCTCCGCATCCATCGCGGCCCCGGAACCTGTGCGGAAGTTGGTGTACAGTTGGTCCAGCCCATAGGCCTTGAGCTTCTGGCTGTTCACGGTCTCGGACGTCCAGCCACTGGGGCTGTTCAGGAAACGGCCTTTGTCGGGTGATTCGGGGTCGCGAAACACCGCAGCGTAGCGCTTGAGATCCTCGACGCTGCGCAGCTCAGGCGCCAAGGCCTTGAGGTTGCGCGACGCATCGCCTTCGATGACATACGCCGGCACCCACCAGCCTTCCTCGGCATGCTTGACCGTGTCGCCCAGTGCAAACACCTGACCTGCCTGCTCGGCCTTGACCCAGGCAGGGCTGCGACCGGCCCATTCTTCGGCGATCACTTGCAGGTCGTTGCGGGCCAGGGCGACTTCCAGGCTGACCGTGCTACCAGGCAATGTCTCGGTGGCGTAGCCGTACCCACGCTCGACGATCACGCGCAGGAGTTCGGTGGTGAAGGCACCGCTTTCCCAGGTAAGGGCGCCAAAGCGGATGGGTGGCTTCTGATCGGCAGCGCTAGCGCTGTCGGCAGCGGCCAGGCCCAGGGCGAACAGCACCCCGAGCAGCAGCGATGAACCTCTTTTCATGCCTGACCTCGTCGTCTACGGCCCTTCGGGAATGGGGCAAGTGTAGACGACGCAGCACAGGGGGCAGGCTCAGACGCGGAACTGGTCCATCAATGCCTGCTGCTGGTTGGCCAAGGCATTGAGCGACTGACTGACCCGCGCCGATTCGTTGGCCTGGCCTGACAGCGACTCGGTGACATCGCGAATGGTCGCCACGTTACTGTTGATCTCCTCGGCCACCGCGCTTTGCTCCTCGGCTGCCGAGGCGATCTGCAGGTTCATGTCGGTGATGACCGTCACCGCCTGGCCAATGCGCTGCAAGGCGGTCACGGCCTGGCCGACCTGCTGCACGCCGCTTTGGGCCTGACGATGGCTGTTGTCCATTGCGCCCACCACTTCACGGGTACCGTCCTGCAAGGCCTCGATGACCTGGCGGGTTTCTTCGACCGACTCCTGGGTGCGCTGGGCCAGGTTGCGAACCTCATCGGCGACCACCGCAAAGCCGCGCCCGGCCTCACCGGCTCGGGCTGCCTCGATGGCGGCGTTGAGCGCCAGCAAGTTAGTCTGCTCGGCAATCGAGCGGATGACTTCCAGTACGGAGCCGATTTTTTCGCTGTTCTGCGACAGGCCCTGCACCTCGGCCATGGCCGTGCTCATGTCGGCGGCCAGCGAATCGATGCTGTGGGTAGTGCGATCGATCACCGCCAACCCTTCGCGCGTTGCCTGGTCGGCGTCGCGGGCCGCCTGCGCGGCTTGCGCTGCGCTGCGGGCGACATCCTGGGCGGTCGCGCTCATCTCGTGCGAGGCGGTGGCTACCTGGTCCACCTGGCGGTATTGCTGCTCCATGCCGGCGCTGGTCTGGGTGGCGATGGCCGAGGACTGATCGGCCGTCGAGCGGGCGGCCTGTACCGACTGTTTCACCTCGGCGATGGTGGGCTGGAGTTTGTCCAGGAAGCGGTTGAACCAGCCCGCGAGTTCACCCAGTTCATCTTGCTTGTCGTAGGTCAAGCGGCGGGTCAGGTCACCTTCGCCACTGGCGATGTCCTTGAGCATGGCCGCCACGCCCAGTATCGGGCGAGTAACGCCCCGGGCCATCAGCCACACCATCAGCAGGCCAAAAATGGCTGCTGCCAGGCCTAGGCCCAGTTCGAGCAGGGTACCGCTGGTGTTGAGGGCGTCCAGTTCCTGCTTCAGGGCCTCGGCGGGCCCGGTCAGGGCGTTTTCGGGGACGTCCAGCAACACGCCCCATGGCTTGGCGTCCGGGATCGGGCGGAAGGCCGCGAGCACTTTCAGGCGTTGGCGGTCATTGATGATGGTCATCTTGCCGTCGGCCATCTTGGCCACCAGCTCCGCACCTTTGGTCGTGTCGATCTGATCGAAACGCTGGGAGAGCTTGCTGGCATCGGCACTGTAGCCTGCCAGCAAGCCCACCGGGCTGAGGATGCCGACGGTGGTGCGGCCTTCGTAGAGACTGCGGCTGGCCTGTTCGCTCAGGGCCTGCAGGCTGTTGAGGTTGATGTCCACCGACAGGGTGGCGATCGCCTTGCCGTCCACCACCAGCGGGAAGACGATGCTGGTCATCAGCACCTGCTGGCCATCGATGGCATAGAAGTAGGGTTCGACCACGCAGACCTTGCCCGATGTACGCGGGCATACCCACCAGGTGTTGGCAGGTTGGCCGCTGGGTCCAATGGACGTGTCGGCCATGTCGCGCTCGGGCAGGGCCATCGAGGTGAGCTGGCCCACGTGCGGTTGCGACCAGTACAGGGCGAAGCGCCCGGTTTCGTTGCTGCCGAGCTCAGCCTGGCCGGCGAACAGGCTGTCCTTGCTGTCCAGCGCATTGGGCTCGAACACCAGTGACAGGCCCAGCAGATCGGGGTTGGCCTGGAGCGCGGCGCGCACCTGCCGGGTCATGTCCTCGCGCAGGTCGAACGCATCGAGAAAGCGCTTTTCGGCCTGTTCGCGCAGGAACAGTACCTGCCTGGAAAAGCCTGCACCGTACTGGTAAGCATCCATGAATTGGCGGCGGATGTTCAGGGCCTGCACCTCGCCCTGGGATTCGATGCGCGACTGGGCCGATTCGGTCAGCATCTGCATGCTGCTGGCCTTGACCAGGTCCGAGCTGTGGTCCATCCGGTACAGGGACAAACCGATGAGCAGGGTGACGATGCCGGCCAGGCACAGGCCGGCCAGCAATGTGATTTTCCATTGGATGGAAAGTTGTCGCAGAGGCATGGGGCAGATCCCTTTTTATGACAAGTAAGGGTTAGGGCACGGGCGAGGCGGTTTCCAGCCCCAGGTGGGTATCGGCTCCTACAGACTTTTCTTTATTCAAACATTCAATTTAATCCGCTCGGTTGCGGGCAATCCGCCGTTGCCTGGCAGTTTTGACATCTGCCGTGCACTGCGTCAGAGTGCGCGCTTTTTTGTTCCCAGTGAGGTAAGCCCCCCATGAATGCAGTGATTGCCGCGGTCGGCATCATGCTGATACTGAGCCTGTCCCGCGTGCACGTGGTCATCGCCCTGATCGTCGGTGCCCTGGCAGGTGGGCTGGTCGGCGGCCTGGGTGTGCAAGGCACACTTGAAGCTTTCAATGGTGGGCTCGGCGGGGGGGCTACCGTGGCACTGTCCTATGCGTTGCTGGGTGCCTTTGCCGTGGCCATCGCCAAATCCGGCCTGGCGCATGCGTTGGCCGACCGGGCATTGGCCATGATCGACCGGCAAGGCCACGACCAAGGTGGCAGGGTCAAATGGTTGATGATCGGTTTGATGCTGGTGGTGGCCGTCTCGTCGCAAAACATTCTGCCCATCCATATCGCCTTCATTCCATTATTGGTGCCGCCGCTGCTCTATGTGCTGACCCGCCTGCGTATCGACCGGCGCCTGATCGCCTGCGTCATTACATTCGGCCTGATCACGCCCTACATTTTCCTGCCTGTGGGTTTCGGCAATATTTTCCTCAATCAGATTCTGCTGGCCAACGTGGCGCGTGCAGGGGTCGACATCACGGGTGTCAACGTTACCCACGCCATGGCCATTCCCGCCGCTGGTATGTTGGTGGGCTTGATAGTGGCGATGTTCGTCAGCTACCGAAAAAAACGCGACTACGACCTGGCGCGTATCGAGCAGGTCGAACAGGTGAGCGTGCGTTACAACCCGATGACGCTCCTGGTGGCCGGCATTGCAATCGTTGCCGCGTTCGTCGTTCAGCTGCTGGTGGACTCGATGATCATCGGCGCGATGGTCGGCTTCTTGATTTTCTCGCTGTCAGGCATCGTCAAGTGGCGCGACACCGATGATCTGTTCACCGAAGGTATGAAGATGATGGCCATGATTGGTTTCATCATGATCACCGCCTCTGGCTTTGCAGACGTCATGAAAGCCACTGGTGATGTGCAAAGCCTGGTCGAAACCTCGGCGCATTGGATCAACCACAGCAAAGGGACAGGTGCCTTGCTGATGCTGCTGGTGGGCCTGCTGGTCACCATGGGCATTGGCTCGTCGTTTTCCACCGTACCGATTCTGGCTGCGATTTTCGTACCGCTGTGCGTCCAGCTCGGCTTCGACCCTTTGGCGACCGTGTGTATCGTCGGTACGGCAGGCGCGTTGGGTGACGCAGGCTCGCCAGCATCGGATTCCACCCTGGGTCCGACTTCCGGGCTCAATGTGGACGGGCAGCACCATCACATCTGGGACACGGTGGTGCCGACGTTCATTCACTACAACCTGCCGCTGTTGGCCTTCGGATGGCTGGCGGCGATGACGCTCTAACAGCAGGGCACTCAGCGCTTGGCGGGCGGCGGCGAAATACGGTTGAGCACCGTGCTGCCGTCGTTGCTGCGGGTCAGATAGACCGGCAGCACCTTGGGCAGGTTGTTCACCAACTGGCCTACTTCCCGGGTGTTGTAGATGCCGCTGATACGAATCTGACCGGTACCGACATCGGCAAGCCTCAGTGGCTTGTCGAGGTAGCGGTTTATGGCCGGCAGTGCCTGTTCGAGGGTCAAGTTGTCGAGCACCAGTTTGCCGCTGCGCCAGGCCAGGGCGTCGGCGAAGTTGCTGTTTTCCAGCAACTGGGGCTCATAGTCGCCCTTGCGGTAGGTGGCCTGCATACCGGGGCCAAGCCGATAGCCCGCATTGCCCTCGCTGGATACCAGCACCGATCCTTCGACCAGGGTCACTTTGACCCTGTCCTGGTATTTCCAGACATTGAAGCGGGTACCTGTCACGCGGGTCTGGCCATTGCCTGCGCGGACCACGAAGGGGTGCGAGCTGTCGTGGTGGACCGTGAAGAAGGCTTCGCCACGCTTGAGCGTGACACGGCGCTGGTGCTTGAAGTTGAGGTAGGTCAGGTCGGTGTTCAGGTTGAGCTGCACCGTACTGCCGTCACTCAACTGCACGGTCTGCATGTGGTCCGTCGTTTCGACGTGCTGGTAGCGGTTGGGAACCCAGCCTTGCTCCCAGCCGATCCACCCCACCAGCGGCAGAGCCGCCAACGCGATGACGGCAGCGTAAGCCTGAGCGCGCCACCTGCGACCGCTGCGCCGCACCGGGGCAGGGTGCCCATTCGCTTGAACGGGACGCGGCAGCAAGTCGGCCGTGTACCAGATATCCAGCATGGCCTGGTATTCCTCGGCATGACGCGGATCGGCTGCCAGCCACTGGGCAAAAGCCTCACGCTCGGCAGTCGTGCAATCGCCTTCATGCAGGCGCATGCACCAGTGCGCAGCGGCGTCGGCCATGCTGTCATCGGTGTGGATAGTCGGGCGGTCTTGGTTCATCGCGGCTCCAGGTTTTGCGCATTCTAACGTTCCACCACCGCGTCGAGAAACACGGAAAGCCGCCAAACCCTTTCATTTCCCGGCCTTTTTCGGCAAAAGCCTTCAGATTTTTCGCTTTTGAGAACGCTTCGCGCCATGAATAAAGGCGCTCGTGTCACGTACATAGCAAGCTAATTAAGTCTTTGACATTCACTGCCTAGGCAGTAATATTTACACACACTTGTTCGAGCAATCATTCATGCCCCATTTCTCGCCAGACAATTTCGAGACGTGCGCCATCGGCATGCTGTTGGGCCGCGCGGCGCTTCTGAAGGATCGGATCCTCGACTGGCACCTGGAGTCCGAGGGCGTTACTGCCGCGCAGTTCAAGGTGTTGATCATCGTGACGCAGTACCAGGTCGATACCCCGGCGGAGGTCTGCCGCTACCTGGGCCTGGACAGCGGATCGATGACGCGCATGCTCGATCGCCTTGAGCAAAAGGACCTGCTGGTGCGTACCCGTTGCCCGACGGACCGCCGCGTGGTGCGCCTGGCGTTGACGGCCGATGGCCAGCGGCTGGCCGACCGTTTGCCCGAGATCGGAGCTGCCGCCATGAACGAGCTGTGTGGCGCCCTGGCGGCCGATGAGCTCAAAGACTTGGAGCGTCTGTTGGCCAAGGTACTGCTTGGCGCTGGCGATCCGCTGACGATCCGTCGCTTCGGTGATCGTTGAACCCCGTTTCCTTTATTCCAAGGTATTGTCATGGCTACTTCCTCAGACACCCCTGCACCCACCGAGGCACCCACCTCCTCGCGCAAGCGCAAGCTCTGGCTGATTGGCCTGTTGGTGCTGCTGATCCTCGGTGGGCTAGGCACTTGGGCCTGGTACAGCCTGGTTGGGCGTTGGTACGAGAGCACTGATGACGCCTACGTCAACGGCAACGTGGTCGAAATCACGCCGTTGGTGGCCGGTACGGTGACCAGCATTGGCGCCGACGATGGCGACCTGGTGCATGCCGGCCAGGTCTTGCTGCAGTTCGACCCGGCCGACAGCCAAGTGGCCCTGCAATCGGCTCAGGCCAACCTTGCGCGTACGGTAAGGCAGGTGCGCGGTCTGTACAGCAACGTCGATTCGCTCAAGGCTCAGTTGCAGACGCGTCAGGCTGAATTGCGCAAGGCCCAGCAGGACTTCAACCGGCGCAAGGTGCTGGCCGAAAGCGGCGCTATCGCCGGCGAAGAGCTTTCCCATGCGCGCGATGACCTGAGTGTTGCCCAGGCGGCGGTTAACAGTGCCCGCCAGCAACTGAGTACCAGTGCTGCTTTGGTCGATGACACCGTGGTGGCTTCGCACCCAGAGGTCATGGCCGCGGCGGCCGATCTGCGTCAGGCCTACCTGGCTCATGCGCGCACCACGCTGGTAGCGCCAGTGACCGGCTACGTTGCCAAGCGCAGCGTGCAGCTCGGGCAGCGCCTGCAACCCGGTACTGCCACCATGGCAGTGATTCCGCTTGACCAGGTGTGGATCGACGCCAACTTCAAGGAAACCCAGCTGCGCCAGATGCGCATCGGCCAACCGGTTGAGATCACTGCCGACCTGTATGGCAGCGATGTCTCCTACAGTGGCACGGTGGACAGCCTGGGTGCCGGCACCGGCAGCGCGTTCGCCTTGCTGCCTGCGCAGAACGCGACCGGCAACTGGATCAAGATCGTGCAGCGGGTGCCTGTGCGCATTCACTTGAACCCCGACCAGTTGAAGGACCATCCCTTGCGTATCGGCCTGTCCACGGTTGTGGATGTGGACTTGCACGACCAGAGTGGCCCGGCCCTGGCTCAGCAACCTGCGCAACAGGCGAGCTACACCACCGACGTCTACGATCGCCAGTTGGTCGAGGCGGACAAGCTGATCGAGCAACTGATCCGTGACAACAGCGCGCCTGGCAAGACGGCACAGCGATGAGCAATAACGCCGCCGCCCAGTTCACGCCGCCTAGCCTGCTGCTGACCACCATCGGCCTGTCGCTTGCCACGTTCATGCAGGTGCTGGACACCACCATTGCCAACGTGGCCTTGCCGACCATCTCGGGCAACCTGGGGGTCAGTTACGAGCAAGGGACTTGGGTGATCACCTCGTTCGCCGTGAGCAATGCCATCGCCTTGCCGCTAACAGGCTGGTTGAGCCGACGCTTTGGCGAGGTGAAGCTGTTCCTGTGGGCGACCTTGTTGTTCGTGCTGGCATCGTTCTTATGCGGCATCGCCCAGTCGATGCCGGAGCTTGTGGGCTTTCGGGTATTGCAGGGGGTGGTAGCCGGTCCGTTGTATCCCATGACCCAGACCTTGCTGATTGCGGTCTATCCCCCTGCCAAGCGGGGGATGGCGCTCGCACTCCTGGCCATGGTGACGGTCGTGGCCCCTATCGCCGGGCCCATCCTGGGTGGGTGGATCACGGACAGTTACAGCTGGCCGTGGATTTTCTTCATCAACGTGCCCATCGGCCTGTTCGCCGCTGCAGTGGTGCGCCAGCAAATGCGCGATCGTCCGGTGGTCACCAGCCGACAGCCGATGGACTACATAGGGCTGCTGACGTTGATCGTTGGGGTAGGGGCCTTGCAGGTCGTGCTGGACAAAGGCAACGACCTTGATTGGTTCGAGTCCTCGTTCATCATCACCGGTACGCTGATATCCGTCGTGTTCCTGGCTGTATTCGTCATCTGGGAGCTGACCGACCGGCACCCGGTGGTGAACCTGCGGTTGTTCGCCCACCGCAATTTCCGCGTGGGAACCATCGTCCTGGTGGGTGGCTACGCAGGCTTCTTCGGCATCAACCTGATCCTGCCCCAGTGGCTGCAGACGCAGATGGGCTATACCGCCACCTGGGCAGGCTTGGCCGTGGCGCCTATCGGGATATTGCCGGTAATCATGTCGCCATTCGTGGGCAAGTACGCGCATCGCTTTGACTTGCGGATTCTGGCGGGGCTGGCGTTTCTGGCGATCGGTAGCAGTTGCTACATGCGTGCAGGGTTCACCAGCCAGGTGGATTTCCAGCATGTGGCATTGGTGCAGTTGTTCATGGGCATCGGGGTTGCGCTGTTCTTCATGCCCACATTGAGCATCTTGTTGTCCGACCTGCCGCCCCAGCAAATCGCCGATGGATCAGGCTTGGCGACGTTCCTGCGCACATTGGGGGGTAGCTTTGCGGCTTCGCTGACGACGTGGATCTGGATCCGCCGGGCTGACCAGCACCATGCTTACTTGAGTGAGCACATCAGCCAGTACGAGCCGGCGACACGGCATACGCTTGAGCAGATGGGCGGGGCGAACCTGCACAACTACGCGCAGTTGGAGCAGGTGCTCAACGGGCAGGCTTACATGATGTCGACGGTGGACTACTTCATGATGATGACGTGGGTGTTCGCAGGGCTGATATTGTTGGTCTGGTTCGCGAAGCCGCCGTTTACGGCCAAGGCGGGGCCCGGGGGCGGGCATTGAGTTTGATTTGGGTTGCGTGACCGGTGTTTTGCTAAATACCGGAGCCCAGTGGGAGCGGTCTTGCCGGAGCGCCGGACCGACCTCGATGGGCCGCACAGCAGCCCTAAAGAGAATTTCATGGGGAGCCGATGTTTTTTGAGTCCGCGCTTCTGCTCTTCACTGCATCGTCATGGCTGATCATCACGGGGGGCTGCACGGGGCCTACTCATTTGGGCAGTCGAAGTTTCTACTTCGGTCTTTAGCCGCCGAGTCGAGGTGCGTTTCTTCCTCTCCGGGCGTTTACCTGGGCGAACGGCCCAGAGGTAAGCGTTTTCGCGTAACCGCTCTTGAATGGCCGGTGGATAGTCATTGACGGTGGTCAATGGCGGAACGGGTTTCCCGGGCAAACCGGCTTCACGAATGATCTTGGGCCAGCGCGGTTTCCAGCACAGCATCAGGCTTAGCCAATGGCCGGTGCCGATGATCAGGAAGGCGGGCGAGATCAAGACCAGGCCGAGTTTGATGATTCGAGAGGATTTTCGAAAGTAGTGGGTCAGGCCTTCGAATTGAGGGGTAAAGGCTTGCCAGGGCCAGGGGAAGTGCGAGGTCATAGGTGGGCGGGGCAGGTCCTCCGGGCCCTCGTCCATGAAGCGGCGGATGAACTCCCACTCGGATTGCAGCTCCGTGAAGTTGTTGGCGGCTTTGCCTACGAAGATGTGCTCCGGGTGAAGTGTTCCGGTAAAGGAGAGCGGCCACACGAGATCCAACGGAAGGCCCAAGCTACCGGCAGCCGCGTATCTTTTATCTGAGCCACTGGAGGTGATACCGTGCCAAGGGAGTGTGACGATGCCACCACAGTACGTTGGGCGATGCAGGTAAACCTGCTGGGTGATTCTATTGAAGCGTATTAGCATGTGCCGAGACGTGAACATCTCGAGTCGTGTGAAACGGAGTCCAAATTTCAAGTAGAGGCCTGACGCACATAAGCCTAAAGTAGCGAAGAGGGATGCCATGAGCAGGTGTTCACCATAAGGCTCACCGTTGTAGTTGAGTGATAGGCTAATGAGGGTTTTTATATCTTCCAAAGCAATCGCCGTCATCGCCAGTGAGTAGCCTATGACTGCAAGGGACACTAGGCTTATCAGTCCTCGCTTGTGTTCCCACATGCCGCAACGCATTTCCAATATATGGCGGCTGTAAACATAAATTGGCCCTCGACTTTTAGGGCTAGAGCTAGCCGATTTCTTGGCGGCTTCAAGCATCTCCTGGTCGTCGCTTTCATAAATAACCTTTATTTTTTCCTTCTTGTTTTGCTTTTCAAAAGCATCGCGCTCCTCTTTGTGTTCAATATAGGTCAGCCATGCTAGCCACTCCACGAAATACATTACATAACCCCACTTACGGAGTTCTGCAGAGCTTCAATTTCTTCTGCGTCATTGGCGAAGCCTTTCTCAGATAGGTGAAGGCGGAAACAGCATTTACGGCACCATTTTTCTAAAGCATCTTCATCGAAGAGCAATAAAGCACTACTGCTAGCGAGCACAACGATGCCCCCAACCCAGCCCAGCCGACTAAGCCAGATCATGGCAGCTCTATTCGCCGCCAAGTGTGAAGATGATTTTGAAAGCTTTGCGCTGAAATTACTAATATTAAAACTAGGTGCCTTGATTGATATCCATTTGAAAAGCTCGCTAGCCTGTGAAAATGCAACCCCTCCTTGCCCTGCGATTAATGCAAAAGTTGCGACTGTTCTAACAGCATAAGCTGCAGCTATTATTAATTTTGATTTTTGCCTTGCCTCCGCAGCATCTGAAATGTCCCACATGATACTGACGAGCCCTCCCACCGCTGCCAACCCAGCCCCCCACAGCCGATAGCGTCCCAGGCTAACTTGCGCGCCCCGCGCAGTAGCGCTGTTCGCACCAACACCTCTAAGCGTCACTTCAGTGCCCACTGCAAGCAGCTCCATCCCCGCAGCCGCACTGGTAAATGCAGCCGCAGTCACATCGCTCCAGAAGCGTCGATCCTTGTCCTCCCGTCTTCCTTGTAACAACAGGAGCCCGGCCTCCAACAGCAGTAATCCGCTGGCGATCCGCAAGCGATAGAACTGATTCCCGTGCACCCCGCGCAACGTCTCGGCATAAGCTCGATCAAGCCGGCGCACGATGGGGGCCGCGACGCGACCGGGCGAGGGCGTTTTACCGTCCAGCGCCTGCTCACTCAAGCGCAGTTCCACCGCTTGCTGACCCAGTGAGGCAATGAGGTAGGTGCTTAGGCGTCGGTACAGCAACCGATCAGTGCTGCCGGGTGCACCCACTGACAAGCTCTGTCGCCCAAGCTGCCCAAGCCAAGCCAACGCGCCAGCAGTGTTGATAGGGCTGTGTTGCGTGAGCTGGTCCAGATGGCTGTCCAGCCGGCTAAAGTGCGCGCCGAGCTCCTTGGCCTGTTTTAGGGCCATCTCCAGTTGAAGAATAGGGTCGCTACCCTGTGCCAGTGCGTCCAGCGCTGTGCGTGTCCGCCCAAGCACCTCTGCAATCTCACGCTGGTTGAGGACAAACGAGCGCAGCGCAAGGTTGTCAGGGGTTATATCGTCGGCGCGCCACCATTGGGCGAGCAATGCTGCGCCTGCTGGCACGCCTTCGAGGCCTATCACGCATAGGCCCGTTTGATGTGCAAAGCAAAAGCCATTGGTGAGGTCGCTCTCATCATAGTGGACAAGTGCGTCTACCAGTGCGGACGACTTCAACCACGTGAGGTGATCTGCCGCTCTGGACTCGGCGAGACGTTGTGCTTCGGCGCTCTGCGCCTCGAACGTCTCCAGGTGTCGATGCATACCTTGCAGGTTGACGAGTGGCAGGTAGCGGTCTTCGAAATGTTTGGCAAACTCGCCGTTCTCGGCAAGGATTTCGAGCTTCTGCCTCTCTTTTTCTACGTGTATTTCGAAGATGGCCTCTTTTTTCTGTTCCCAAAGTTCGGCCAGCCGCGACTGCGAACCCTGCATGACGTAGGCGAGACTGGCGCGTAGCGCCTTGTCATAATGACCGACCAACGCGGCAACCTTTCGCTCCGTGAATTGCTCATGCAGCTCGCTAAAGGCTTGAGCAACCAACACCTTCCGCTCGTTACTGGGGCCACCGTTCTCGGTACTGGCTTCCAGCCAATTCCTGAGGTGTTCCATGCCAGCGTTGCGCCAGGCATTGAGTTCCTGGGTAATGCCGATGGCGTCCTCCACCACCACGGCAACGCCCCGTGCTTCAGGTTTACTGCCCAAGGGACCCAGGGCTTGCCGTGCCGCCGCCAGCGAGCTGATGCTTGGTGTACTGAAGACCTGAGCGTCCAACAGCGTGCGCAACACGTCGTTGGATTCCGCGGCAAAGTCGGCGACAAGGTTCAACTGGTCATGACGTATCGTGTAGGGCCTGGGCATTGGGCAGCTGGGGCTGGCGAAGGGCGCTATGTCTACGGCAGGCAGCAGGTCGCGTCGACGCAGCAATTGCCGCTGCGCCGCGATGGTCAACGGATCGGGGCTGTAGAACAGGCGAAGCTCGAGCAAGTCGTCGAGATCATGAACCGTGAATGCCCAGGTCATAGCGCGCACGACATCCTGGAATGTGGAGATGCCAGGCGGTTTTGGCTCTGGATGTTCAGGGTCGAAGAGCGACAGGGCGCCGTTCGCGGCGATTCGGTAGGGAGGGTGAAGGCTGTATTGCCCACTGAGCCTGCGCTTTTCCATGACATACAGGAAACCTTCACGCAGCGGGCGAATGGCATAGTCCGCCTGATGCAGCGCGGCGGTGCGATGCGGGTGGCGCAGGTGTTGGGGCAGAGTAGGGAGCTGCTGACGCTGGTGGGGATTACCGCCCACGGCGGCATAGCGTAATGGCAGAACGGTGAAGGTGCGGGTGCATGAGACGGCGGGCCCTATGGATAAAGGGTCTTGCAAGGCTTCGCAGTTCTGCCGATTGATTTCCATCAGCATCTTCAGATCGAACATGAGGGCCCCTGGCGAATTAGACGGTGCAGGTGTGTTTGAAGGCGTTGATCAAGGGGCAAGCTTTGCTCGAGCGACTCCTTGACGGCGGTCTGCCAGATGGGCTCGAGTGTCAATCTGTCGCCAAGCAGGGCGAAATGGGTGACGTAGGTGATCAGGTCTTGCTGCTCGATGAACCCAGCTTCTCGCGCAGCCTTGAGGTATTTACGCACTCTCCCCAGGCGGACGCTGTGGCACTGTTTGGCTTGCCCACTGACGGTCAGCGAGGTTTTCAATTGATCGGCAAGGCGATGTTCGAGGGGGTCTACTGCCAGCGCTTCCCAGCACGCAGCGTCCAGCGTGAGGTCTTTGAGCGCTTGGGTGGCCGGCCTGTCGCCGCCCATCAGGCAGCCCCAAATTTCTTCATTGGCGTCCGGATAAGGCACCCACCAACTGTGGATCGGAGCGAACCATTCGACGAGTTCAGGCAGATCCTTACGGCCATGCAGCACGCGTAGGCAGTGTTCGGTGTGATAACGCAGTAAATAACGTTGCCCGTCAGGTCCCAGCACGGTATTGGCTTGCGCCAGGTGCGAGGCCAAGGCAGCAGTGGGCAATGCGCTGACGATCCAGCCGCATATGGCATCGGCTGCTAACTCGTTCAATTGCCAGAAAAGGTTGGATTGGCTTTGTACTGTAGCCTTGCCTTTGACGGCATACAAACCGATGCCGCACTGACGCACGTTGCTAAATTCGGCTTGTTGCATCAGGGGGTGCAGTATTCTGTGCTCACGTGGGACAAGGCGTTTTAACTGTTCAGGGCCTAATGTGGAAAGTTCGAGAACGGCGCTAAGTTGGTAGCGTTCTGCTTGTCGCAGAGGAAGAAAAAGTTTTTTGGACAAGGTGTTTGTCATGACGGGTTCCCCTCCAGGCGAACGACATTCCGACCTTCTGTGATTGCTTTCAATAAACAGCTGATGCAGATGGCTTCACCAGGTGTTGGCGTGGCACGGATGGCCAGGTCATGTGAACGCCCTGTTGGGGTTTGTGCGACCGGGCCTTTGATGTTGATTGCAATGGCGTCAATGGTAAGGCCGCTGCCGTCGAGCCTTAATGTTGCGCCGGGTGCCCTGATGGTCAGGCTTTCTGATGCCTGGAGCTCCAAGACTTGCGTCCCTTGGCGAATCGCTTGCCCTGCCCGTAGCTCGACATGACCGGCGACGTGTTGCTCCAGGTGGCCGCCAATTTCTATCGAATGATTGGCTGTGGTCTTGTCATAGCGATTGTTACCGACTTGCTCCGTACGATCTTGTGCCACGTTGAGCACGCGATGACGTCCGATCTCAAGTACATCATCCTGGCCGATCTGGCAGTGATGATCTTTCCCAACGTTCAAACGTTGATCGTTGCCCACGTCCTCGTGTCGGTCATGACCGATATCGATGTGCTCATCCCGCGCTACACGTTCACACCTGTCGTTCCCAATCTGCGTCGTCTCATCGTGCTTGACCACATTGTTCTGATCCCTTTCGGCATGGATGAACACCTCCTGGCGTCCCAATTCATCCTCGAAGCGCAGCTCATTGAAGCCGTCACCCTTGTGGGTCTGGCTCTTGATGGTCATGCGGGTCTTGTGTTCAGGCAGGTCGTAGGGCGGCAGCTGATTGCCACAGTACGTGCGCCCGGTGATCATCGGCTGGTCAGGATCACCGTTGACGTACTGGATGATCACGTCCTGGCCGATTCGCGGAATGGCCATCGAGCCCCAGCTGCCACCGGCCCAGCCTTGTGACACCCGCACCCAGCAGGAGCTGAATTCGTTGTTCTCGCTCTCGCGATCCCAGGGAAAGCTGACCTTGACCCGCCCCCACTCATCGCAATAGATCTCTTCGCCCTTCGGCCCGACCACGGTAGCCATGTGCGGGCCGTCAATGCGCGGTTTTGCCAGAGGCGAGGGTCGCCATTCGATCCTGCCGGGGACCAGGACGGCGCTCAGCGCGTACTGCGTGCTCTGCTCGGCATTGGTCGCCTCTTCCTGCAGGCTGGTGAGCTGGCTGCCTTGGTGAGTGACCGTGTTCACCCGCCAGTGCGCATTGAGGTCGCGTCTGGGGTGACCGGTCAGCGTGAAGCTCAGGCCCGGTTGCAGGCGCACATCATCACCTTGCACGTGCGCCAGCCGCACATCGTGACGCAACGCCATGACCCGGTTTTCCGTGAACGGTTTACCTACGGCATCGCGCTTGTAGCGCCCTGGATAGTCGAAATACTCGTAGTCCCTGGATTGGTGCTCCAGGAACGGGCCCGTGGCCCTGTGTTCCTGGCGGTAGGCCGGGTTGGTGAAGGTGTAGTCACGCTGAACCTGGCTTGCCGTGCGAACCTGTTCGCTGTAGTTCAAGCGGCGCAAGCAAAAAACCGGTTGGTCCCCACCGCTGTTGGCGTGGTACAGGACGGTATGGGCGCCCAAGGGCTGATCGTCCCCGTGAAAGCCATCGTCTTCATCGTCGGCAGTGACGGCGCCATGGCTGATCAACCCCAGTGACAGCAGCCGATCGGTGATGATCAGCGTGTGCTGTTTTTCACTGTGGGCGAAGCGATAGACGAAGCCTTCTTCGGCTAAAAGGCGTGCGATGAACGCCAGGTCCGTCTCGCCGGCCTGAACGCAGAACTCGCGGACCTGATGGTCCAGGCTGGCGTGGATTTCGTACGGGTCGATGCCTTGGCGCTTAAGCATCAGCGCCAGTATTTGCGGCACGTTCTTGTGTTGGAAGATACGCCAGTTCGAGCGCAGGCCGGCGCGGGCCAGGCGTGGCTCGACCAGCGCATGATAGTAGGTGCGGTGGAAGCCGCTTTCAGCCTGGGTGAAACGGCTGACCAACCCGTGCACGTAGCGCACGGGACGCGCGCCGTTCCAGAGGGTGAACAGCACCGGCTTGTCGAGCAAATGGCCGAAGTCGATGTCCTGTTCGTGGCTGATCAGCTGCAGTTCGAGGGTGAATGGCTGACTGATGCCTTCATTGAGTGTGAACGACACCACTTCGAATTCCGCATCGCCAACCAGGGGTTGGAAGCTGTAACGCAGGTCAGATTGGCGAGGCATAAGCGATCCTTGTCTGCCGGTCGAGATTCAAACTATCCAGGTAACCCTGGCTGCCAGGGGCACGCCAGTGGGGTCAGGCGATCCGGTTGCGCCAGTTGTTGGCGTCTTTCTGCAACTCACTGCTGCAAGATGCCGTTCAGCGAACCCAGCACCTCAGTGGTAATCAGGTGCAGCCGGTAGCTGTAGATGCTGTAGGCCACGGCCATGGCCCCGGCAGATACCAGCAATGGGCTCCACGACGGCCATTGCCGGCGCATGCGTAAGTTACGGGGAGTCACATGGGGGTAGGGATCGCACACGTGTTCTGGCGTGGGTCCGCGCAGTTCACGGATGGTCCCGTGGAGTTGGTGGATAAGGGCGTTCAACGACGCCTCACCGTTCGGCGCAATGGCGTACCTGCCCTTGAGGCCCAGGCACAACGCGAAGTACATGAACTCCAATGCATCCAGATAACGCTTGGGTTCTTGCATCAGGCGCGAGAGCACGGTGAAGCACTTTTCCCCACCCCAGGTTTCGTCGTGGAAGATGCTGAGCAGGGGTTCCTGGCTCCAGCAACTGGCTTTGCCCCAAGGCCGTTCAATGACTGCACCATCGATGTACAGACACAGGCCGTAGGAGTACGCGAGCAACTGAGCGTGCTCGTAGCCGTGCTGGCGCATTTCTTCCCTGATGGTGTGGATCTGGTTGCGTACCTGTTGATGCACGGCCTTGATGTTCGGCAGTGAGTTCAGTGTGCGCAGGCGAATCACCAGGCCGAACAGGGGAGCGGCGGCATCCAGCATGGGGTTGGCATAGCCGCCGCGTAGTTTAAAGTCGGGGTCGGCGCGGTAACCCTGCGAAGGCATTTGTGCCTGTGCGCGCGTGTTGGGGGCAGTAACGGATCTTCCTGCCGCCGTTCCTGGCTTAGCCATCGCATCGAAAAGGCCCGTGTTGTCATCCTGACGATCGTTACTCGCATTCCTCATCTCACCAACTCCTCTTTGCCTGGAACGATCGTTGCTGCCGACCGTTGCCACGGAGCTGATGGAAAGTTGCCGGCCTCTGGCAGTCGAAGCAGCGTTGGGCATCGTGCGACCCCCCGTTGCTGAAGTCGTGATGCTGCGTACGGGTTTGTTCCATGGCAATGGCTCTGTGTGGACGGTCATGCACACCGCGGCGATTGGGTGATCAGGACAGTGTTCCAGTTGCCATCTTTTATATTATTAATTGCTGTTTTCGTCGCGCAGGGATGTTCTTAACTTATCGTAGGAAGTTTCGTTGTGAGACGCACTTCCTATAAGCGTTCTTGGACTTCAATTTAGGTGTTGCCGACAACGCACGCTTATCCTGCGTAAGGTTCAGTCGATCACTTCAAGCACTAATGCCCAACTGAAAATTCGCCTGCTCATTCCCATCACCGCCCGCTTAACTGGCAACCTACTTAAATGTCCTCTATCGTCAAACCACAGCCTCAATCTATTCGACACCTTATGAACCCTGTCATCCTGATTACCGGCGCCAGCCGCGGTATAGGTGCTGCCACTGCACTGTTAGCTGCCCGGCATGGCTACCACTTGTGCATCAACTACCTCAGCAACGATGAAGCTGCCCAAGCCATCCTCAGCCAAGTCCGTACCCTGGGTGCCAAGGCTATTGCCGTGCGCGCCGATGTCAGCAGCGAAGCCGAGATTATCGCGATGTTTCAGCGTATAGATAAAGATCTGGGGCCTATCGCGGCCCTGGTAAACAATGCCGCCACCATCGCTCCCCAAACCCGTCTCGAGCACATGACCGAGTCGCGATTGCTCAGCATGATGAAGACCAACATCGTCGGCCCCATGCTCTGCACCAAGCACGCCGTACTGCGTATGGCCGCACGACACGGCGGAAATGGCGGGGCCATCGTCAACGTCTCATCCCTGGCCGCCCGACTCGGGTCGCCGAACGAGTACATCGACTACGCCGCCTCGAAAGGAGGGCTCGACACGTTCACACTGGGCCTTGCCAAAGAGCTAGCTGCGGAAGGTGTAAGGGTCAACGGGGTCAGGCCCGGTTACATTCATACAGGCTTTCATGCGCTTTCGGGTGACCCAGATCGGGTCTGCAAACTCGAGTCCGGGTTGCCCATGGGCCGAGGCGGGCGGCCCGAGGAGGTGGCCGAGGCGATCATCTGGCTGCTGTCTGACAAAGCTTCCTATTCGACAGGTACATTCATCGACCTAAGTGGCGGAAGATAACCGGCCGCCCGCATCATCAAACGCGCCTGTTCGAGCCAGCGTCATGGCCGGCCAGCAGCAGGGCCACCTGTTCGACCAGCGCGGTCAGTGCAAAGGGCTTGCACATCACTGCACCCTTACGCGACATGGCGACGCCCTGTTCATCGGCATAGCCAGTGATGTAGAGCAGGGCTGCCGAGTCGGGCAGGGCGGTTTCCAGCTGCTTGCCACTGACTCTGCCTGGCAAGCCGATGTCGGTGATCAACAGCGACGGCTGCAGGCCGGCCCTCAAAGCTTCCAAAGCCTGCGAGCCTTCTGCAAAGGCGCGCACCTCCATCCCTTGATCAATCAGCAGTTCCTCTATCACCAGACGCAACGTGTCTTCGTCCTCCACCAGCATGACCAGATGTTTATCCTGCCGGGAGGGCCAGGATGGCGTTGGTACGTTGGCAATGCTCAGCGCGATCTGGCCTGTGTCCTTGGGTAGATAAAGGTCCACACACGTGCCTTGCCCCGGCGTGCTGGTGATCTTCACCTGACCGCCGGATTGACGAATGAAGCCATAGACCATGGGTAGCCCCAGTCCCGATCCCTGGCCAAGTGGCTTGGTGGTGAAAAACGGCTCCATGGCACGTTCTGCCACATCGCTGCTCATTCCCACGCCGGTGTCACTGATAGAAATCCTGACGTACTCGCCTACAGGCAAGTGAAGACGGTCGGCCAGCGAAGGCTGCACCCGCACGTCATTGTTGCGAATGTCCAGCATCCCGCCTAAAGGCATGGCGTCGCGTGCATTGATGCACAGGTTGAGCAACGCGTTTTCCAGCTGGGAAGGGTCGACCTGGATAAGCCAGTGTCCAGGCGTGGTGTGGTCCTGGAACTCGATGCTGGCGTGCAACGAGCTCTTGATGAGATCGTGCATGCTGGTCACCAACGCATGGACGTCGACCGTCTGTGGGGTCAGTTTTTGTTGCCGGGCGAAGGTCAGCAGGCGTTGCACCAGGGTAGCCGCCCGCTTCGTATCCTGCCTGGCCAACCCGATGAGCCTGGCAACATCCGGATAGCGACCTTCGGTCTGCCGCTGAGCGGCAACCTCCAGCGCACCCATTATGCTGCCGAGCAAGTTGTTGAAGTCATGGGAGATCCCGCCAGTCAGCTGGCCGATGGCCTCCATTTTCTGGGACTGGCGCAGGGTTTCTTCCACTTGCTCAAGGCGCTGCTGCTCAGCGACGCGCTCGGTGATGTCATAGGCGAACATGAAACCACCCTGCACGACCTGGTCGGCATCGAGCAGCGGGTTGTAGCGCACCTCGTAGTGACGGACATCCGATTGCAGGCCAATGGCAACGGTGTCCACGAAAGACTTACCCGCCATGATCCTTGGCCACAGCCCGCTCAATTGTTTGACGATATCCGGCTGGTCGGCGATGAAGTCGGGGATGTACTCACCAACCCTGGGCACCAGGCCGCGCCACCGCTTGAAGGTTTCCTGCGCGGTACGGTTGATCGCCAGCAGCCTGAAGCTGCAATCGGCCGCGAATACGTTGGCAACGCTGTGATCGACCAAGTTGCCCAGCAGCTTGCGACTGGCAAGCTCTCTGTCTACTTGCTGTGCCAGTTCCTGGTTGAGCGCCTGCAACTGATTGACGTCAGCGTTTTCGTCGGGCCTGCCGGTGAACAGAACCAGCAATGTTCGCTCGCAGGCGGGCTCGAGGCGGCTGACTTTCAAGGTCAGCCAGCGATTCGAGACCGCCAGCCGCTGTTCGAAGTGCATGGGCACACCCGTGCGAGCCACCTCGGCGAAATGTGGGAGCCATTGGTCCACTTCGTCAGGAATGGTTTGCCTTGCGGTCAAACCCACCTCTTTGACATGAAGAGTGTGGCGGGCGCAGGCCTCGTTGTACATCAGGTAGCGATAGTCATTGAGTTGGCCGTGCTCATCCTCAAGCACTTGCAAGATGCACAGGCCTTCATCGATTTGCTCGACGACGGCGTCATACGCAGCAGCCTTCAGGCGCAGCTGCTCGTGCTCGGCCTCGAGCTCAAGCAGCCTGGCCTGTAAGGCTGCGCGGTCGTCCAACGTCGTTTGTGATGTCATGCGGGCAATTGGGCTTGGAAATTTCGACAACTATAGCCGTGTGTGCATGAGAGGTTAAAGGCACAACTCAGAAAGAACGAATGATCCGCCCCAGGGTGGCCATTGCCTGTTCGGCACCTTCGTTCCAGGGACTGCCATAGTTGAGCCGGATGCAGTTGCCGAAGCGCCGGGTGGGCGAGAAGATCGGCCCCGGGGCAATGCTGATGCCTTGCGCCAGCGCCATGTGGAACAGCTTGAGCGCGTCCATCTGTTGCGGTAACTCCAGCCAGAGGAAATACCCCCCTGACGGTTGACTGACACGTGTCTGTGCCGGAAAGTGACGCCCGATCGCTGCCAGCATATTGGCTTGCTGGCCTTCGAGGGCATAACGCAACTTGCGCAGGTGCCGATCGTAGCCACCGTGCTGCAGGTAGTCGGCGATGGCAGCCTGGGCCGGCATCGAGGCGCAGAGCGAGGTCATGAGCTTCAACCGCTCGACCTTCTGTGCGAACCGCCCAGCGGCGACCCAGCCGATGCGATAGCCCGGGGCGAGGCTCTTTGCGAAGGAGCCGCAATGCATGACCAGGCCCTGGGTATCGAATGCTTTCGCAGGCTTGGGGGCCTGCTGGGCATAATAGAGCTCGGCGTAGACATCGTCTTCGATCAGGGGCACTTGATGGCGAGTCACCAGCTCGACCAACGCCTGCTTCTTGGCCTCCGGCATGCTCGCGCCGACCGGGTTCTGGAACGTGGTCATGCACCACACCGCCTTGACCGGGTGTTTTTGCAGCGTTTGGGCGAGCACCTCCAGGTCCATGCCATCGCGGGGATGTACGGGGATTTCGACGGCTTTGAGTTTGAGCCGTTCCAATACCTGCAGGCAGGCATAAAATGCGGGCGCTTCGATTGCAACCAGGTCACCTGGCTGGGTGACAGCTTGAAGACAGAGGTTCAAGGCCTCCAGTGCCCCGTTGGTGATCAGCAGTTCTTCCATCGGCAGCATCAGTCCGCCGACCATGTAGCGCAGGGCAATCTGCCGTCGCAGTTGCGGGTTGCCGGGCGACAGATCCGTGACCGCCACCCGAGGGTCCATGGCACGGCTGGCGCTGGCCAGTGACCGGGACAGGCGCTGGAGAGGGAATAGCGATGGGCTCGGGAAGGCTGAGCCAAAGGGTACCGTGTTGGGGTCTTTGATCGAGTCGAGGATGGAAAAGACCAGGGCACTTACGTCCACATCGGTGGACTCGCTGATCGGGTGCAGCGCTTGAGGCTCGCTGAATTGGCGAGTCGCATGGGCATTGACGAAGTAGCCCGAGCGCGGCCTGGCGCGGATCAGCCCACGCCGCTCCAGCAGGTAATACGCCTGGAATACCGTGGAGGGGCTGACCCCGTGCGTCTGGCTAGCGTACCGCACGGAGGGCACGCGCTCACCAGGGCCCAGTACGCCGGAGCGAATGAGTTCGGCGATGTCGTCGGCGAAGCGTTCGTAACGTTTCATTGTGGCCTTCTGTCGAAGCCTGGCAGGCAAGAAAAGTGGAGTGTAGGCGTCATCGGTTCATGGGCGCCACGAAGCGGCTGTGCGCAACGCTGCGCACCGAATCGTCGTCGCGTTCGCTGATTTCGAATGTAAGCGGCACCGCACTGCTTTCGGGTCGGTCGGCCAGCATCGCCACGGACACCGGCATTTCGCTCATGTCGCCGGCGGGTACAGTAAGCGCTGTCTGCCCCTGCAGGGTAAAGCCCTCGGCATCGAGCAACCGAAGCGCGTAGTGTTGAGTGTGCTCGGTCTTGTTGATCACCTTGAGCAGGTAGATGTTCTCGATCTGACCCATCGCATTTTCGCGGAACAGACCGCGGTCTTTGATCACATCCAGCGATACCATCGGCCGCAGGTACAATGCCACGCACAAGGCACCGATCATCACCAGCAGTGCTGCGGCGTAACCGAGCAGGCGTGGCCGTAGCCAGTGCGTAGTACCCCCTTGCAGGCTGTGCTCGGACTTGTACCCGATCAGCCCGCGTCGGTAGCCCATCTTGTCCATCACGCCGTCGCAGGCATCGATACAGGCCGCGCAGCCGATGCAGGCCATTTGCAAACCGTCGCGAATGTCGATGCCAGTAGGGCACACCTGCACGCACAAGGTGCAGTCGATACAGTCACCCAGGCCCTGGGCGCGGGGGTCGCTGCCTTTCTTGCGCGCGCCACGTGCTTCGCCACGGCGCGGATCGTAAGCGACGGCCAGGGTATCCTTATCGAACATCACGCTCTGGAAACGGGCGTAGGGGCACATGTGCAGGCAGACCGCTTCGCGCAGCAAGCCGGCATTGAAGTACGTGGCCGTTGTGAAGAACAACACCCAGAACAGCGCTACGCCGCCCAGTTGGAGTGTCAACAATTCGGCCGCCAGCGGACGAATTGGTGTGAAGTAGCCCACGAAGGTCATGCCGGTGACCAGCCCTATGGCCAGCCAGAGCGAGTGCTTGGCGATGCGCCGGGCGGCTTTGTCCACGCTCCAGGGGGCTGCGGCCAGCTTGATGCGTTGGTTGCGGTCGCCTTCAGTGACTTTTTCGCACCACATGAACAACCAGGTCCAAGTACTTTGCGGGCAGCTGTAACCGCACCAGACGCGCCCGGCGTAGACGGTGATGGCGAACAGGCCGAACGCACAAATGATCAGCAGCGCCGAGAGCAGGATGAAGTCCTGCGGCCAGAAGGTAGCGCCAAAGATGTGGAATTTGCTGTTCTCCAGGTCCCACAGCACGGCCTGGCGGCCGTTCCAGTTCAGCCAGGCAGTGCCGAAGAACAGGGCGAACAGGGCGCCGGCGAAACCAATGCGCAGGGTGCGAAACAGCCCGTTGAAACTGCGCGTGTGGATGGCGGCTTCGCGAGTGCGCCGGGAAGGATTGGCAGGAACAGCGGCGATCACTGAGTAAGGCGTTCTATCGGTCATGGCTCCGTGCTCTTCTAGCCTGAATCAGGCCTGTGCACTATGGCCTTCACTCTGCTAGCAGCACAGGCTCAGCCTTGGCGATAAAAACCATATCAGTTGCGCCGCATGCCGTGCATCCCCCTATATGATCGAGCCTGGCGCGGTGCTCTTCAGATGCCTGCGGCTATCGACCGCACCGGCCACCGTCAGGGCATCTGCCTCTAATTCGGTGATAGGCGTGCGCATCTCGGCCAGTACCGCCACTGACATGCGCATTTGCTCGTCAGTCAAGATCTCGACGTCGCAAGCGGCGCCTTCAAGACGTTGCTGATCATTGATGAGCGTGCAGCGTTGGGTTTGGGCATCGATTTCCACTGGCATGACAAGTCTCCTGATGTGATTCGAACGGTTGACCGCAGGGTATTGGACATCGTTGCACCCTTTGGCTCAACGGCACTTTGCAGAGGCACTCAGGGTCCATGAATGTGAAGAGGGGATGCTGGGCCCGGTGTTGGGTGCAGCTGTGCAGCCCATTGCCGGCAAGCACGATCGTATGGGGGCCGTGGTTGGTGTATTAGCACTTGGGGCAAGCATGGCCCTGCCACCTAGGCACCTGACGTTCGCCAAGCAGCCAGCCTTAGAAGAGAACGTACAGGATGGAAACTATCTGGCACGCGATCCAGATCGAATTTGCAGACGTGACCGATGCGCACGAGGTGACACGCATTCTTGTGCGTTTGTTGATGGCAGCGTTGCTCGGCGCGGTATTGGGGTTCGAGCGGGAACATCGGGGCAAGTCTGCCGGGGTGCGCACGCACATGCTGGTGTCGCTCGGTGCTGCGCTGTTCGTGCTGGCGCCCAGCATGGCAGGCGCCGACGAACAGGCCCTCAGCCGCGTGATCCAGGGCATCGTCGCCGGCATCGGTTTTCTCGGGGCGGGCACCATCCTGAAAGGCAACGGACGGGACACCAGCCACGTGAAAGGGTTGACGACCGCCGCTGGCCTCTGGATGACCGCCGCCATAGGCACTGCCGCTGGGATGGGCCGGGAGGCCACCGCATTGATAAGCACGGTGCTGGCGTTGTTGGTGTTGGGCACGATGCCACTGCTGGTCGAGAAGGCCGAGGGCAAGCACGAAGAGAAGCAGAAGGAGGAGGGATAAGCACTAAGGGGAGCCGAAGCTCCCCCCAAAGCGTTGCTGCTTGCTCTTTTTATTATTAGGGCTGGCCTGTTGTTGTTTTTGTCAGCCTGCCCGGGTGGTGCAAGGCCCCCATTCGGGACCAAGAGCAAACGTATTTTTTTGAGCGCTGACCGACCTTCATCACGTACGATCCGAGTTGGCTGCTGCTACCTGGAGGTAGTTTTGTTGTTCTGTGCCAATTCGCGGGGCTTGCCCCAGGAACGCGGGTCGACTCCAAAAAAATCTGCTTGCTACGCCTCTGCCGTGTTGTTCTTGTTCTGTCAGAGCCGTTCTCTATTATTTTTATTGAGTGATGCTTTGTTGTTCTTGTTATGCAAGAGATATAGCAGTTCGCGTGCCAGGTTTTAAAAATCCTTTTGAATCAATGGGATGAAGAAATTCGCAAAAGCGCGACGTCGGTAAAACCACACCAGATGTTTCCGTGATACCCGTATCTGGCCTCGTCTTCGCTAAGCGGTAACACTTCACCCACACGGACGTGACACCTTGATGACCTAGCGCGTCTGCCACGCACGTGCAACGCGCGATCCGTTGGCCCTTCCCAACACCGTGCTGATGCGCTGCCCGGCCTCGATCAGGCGTTGCAGGTCGATACCGGTCTCGATGCCCAACCCATCAAGCAGGTAAACGACATCTTCGGTTGCGACGTTACCCGTCGCGCCCTTGGCATAGGGGCAGCCACCCAAACCCGCCACTGAGCTGTCGAATATGCTGATGCCTTCAAGGAGGCTCGCATACACGTTGGCCAGGGCTTGGCCGTAAGTGTCGTGGAAGTGCCCCGCCAATTGCGCGCGGGGTATATGGCCCGCCACCACCTCGAACAAGCGTCGGACGTCACCAGCAGTACCGGTGCCGATGGTATCGCCCAGCGACACCTCGTAGCAGCCCATCTGGTGCAGGGCGCGCGCCACCGGCAGCACCTGCTCCGCACGGACCGAGCCTTCGTATGGGCAGCCGAGTACGCAAGATACATACCCACGCACCCGCACACCCTGGGCTCGCGCGGCCTCGATGATGGGTTCGAAACGTTCCAGGCTCTGCGAGATGGAACAGTTGATATTGCGCTGCGAGAACGCTTCTGACGCGGCGGCGAATACCGCCACCTCCTTGACGCCCGCCGCCACGGCATCTTCGAAGCCTCGCAGGTTGGGCGCCAGGGCTGCGTAGGTGACGCCCGCACGCTGCTCGATACTCGCGAACACCTCGGCCGAACCGGCCATTTGCGGCACCCACTTGGGTGAAACGAAACTGCCCACTTCGATGTAGGCGACGCCAGACGCTGTCAGGTCGTCCACCAGCCGTACTTTGTCGGCAACAGGGATGGGCTGGGCTTCGTTCTGTAGCCCATCGCGAGGGCCAACTTCTACCAGACGAACTTTTTCAGGCAAGGACATGATGAGGTTCCTGTAACGGTCAACCGTGGTCTTTATTGGCAAGCGTGCAAGCCAGCGCCTGTTCACAGCGCTCCTGGGCAGTGTCCAGTTCGAGTTGCATCTGGTGGATGTCGAGCATTTGCTGTTCCAGTTGGGCGCGCCGCTCGGCGATCTTGGCGAGCATGCTGTTGAGTTGCTTGAGGTTGCCGCCCGATGGGTCGTACAGCTCGATCAACTCACGGCATTCTGCCAGCGAAAAGCCGATACGCTTGCCCCGCAAGATAAGTTTGAGGCTGACCTTGTCCCGCGCCGAATAGATGCGTTCGAGGCCGCGTCGCTCGGGGCGAAGCAGCCCTTGCTCTTCATAGAAACGAATGGCACGCGTGGTGATGTCCAGCTCGCGGGACAGGTCGGAAATGCTGTAGGTCTGGGTACTCATACCAGGGCTCTGGACAGGATATGCCGCCATCCTGAAGCGTGCTTTACGTATACGTCAAGGTGAGCGACAGGAATCGAACCGCGCAACAACCGCGTGAGCGTCGATGGTCCCGGGCGTTGCAGTCGCGTTATCCTCGCCCAGCCAGAATGCTTACCTAAAAGCGTCAGCGCCCCTTTTCGATTCGACAGCCTGGCATCGATGCCAGGCCCAACGCAGGAAGCGGCTGTATGAACCCTCTCTTTGTATCCGTCAGCGCGCTGTGCCTGAGCCTGTCCTGTAACCTAGCCCAGGCCAGGCAAGTGCTGCCCGTAGCACCCGAACTTGGCTCCGGTTATCGCGCCGGCTTGCAGCCGGTGGCAGCCAAGCGTCATATGGTAGCAGCCGCCAACCCGCTGGCTAGCCAGGCTGGACAACGCATCCTTCGCGCCGGGGGCAGCGCGGTGGATGCGGCGATTGCGATGCAAATGGTACTGACACTTGTCGAACCCCAATCGAGTGGGATCGGCGGCGGTGCATTTATCCTCCACTGGGACGGGAAAAAGACGCAGGCATTCGATGGCCGGGAAACGGCGCCGTCACAGGTGACCGAACGGCTGTTTCTCGACGACAAAGGGGCACCCATACCCTTCAGGTCAGCCCAGATAGGCGGGCGAGCGGTGGGGGTGCCAGGCGTACTGCGGGCCTTGGAGCTGGCCCACAAGCAGCACGGCGTCCTGCCCTGGCAAGCGTTGTTCCAACCCGCCATCGAATTGGCCCGTACCGGGTTCCCAGTCTCGGCACGGCTACACGCGCTGCTGGAGGCTGGCCCCTTCGTGGCCAGGTCGCCCAGCATGGCTGGCTATTTTCTGGACGCGACGGGGCGCCCGCTTGCGGTAGGCACACGACTGCGTAACCCCGCACTTGCCGACACATTCGAGCAGATCGCGCAGCACGGCGCGCAGGCGTTTTACAACGGCGAGGTCGCGCAGGCCATGGTGGCCGCTGTTCATAACCACGCTAACCCAGGGTATCTGTCCATCGATGACCTGAAGCACTACCGCGCCAGCGAGCGTGAACCTGTCTGCGGGCCCTACAAAGCTTGGCAGGTATGCGGCATGCCACCCCCTTCCTCCGGGGGCGTGGCGGTATTGCAGACCTTGGGCATACTGGAGGCATTGCAACGCAGATCGGCCAGGGACGATCTAGCCCACCTCACACCCGTCCCCTCGACCACTGCTGCCACCTTGGAGGCGCCAGCACGCGCCGTGCACTTGGTTGCCGAAGCCGAACGATTGGTGTATGCCGATCGCGCCCAGTATCTGGCCGACAGTGACTATGTACCCGTTCCGCTCAAGGGCCTGCTCGACCCGGGCTACCTGGCACAGCGTGCCAGTCAGGTGGGTGAGCGCAGCATGAACAAGGCCAGCCCCGGCTATCCGAAGGGTGCGCTGTTGACGCTCGCGCCTGACCGATCGCCACCGCGCATAGCCACCTCCCACGTAAGCGCCATTGATGACCAAGGCAATGCCGTGGCCATGACCACCTCGGTAGAAGGCGCATTCGGCTCGCACCTGATGGTCAAAGGGTTCTTGCTCAACAACCAACTGACCGATTTTTCGTTCGTGCCCCGGGAACAGGGCAGGCCAGTGGCCAATCGCGTTCAGCCGGGTAAGCGTCCCCTGTCAGCCATGGCGCCAACGTTGGTGTTCTCCCGCGGCAATGGGGCGTTGGTGGCCAGCCTTGGCTCGCCCGGCGGCTCGCAGATCATCGGTTACGTCAACAAGGCACTCATCGCATTGCTGGACTGGCGGCTGAACCCCCAGCAAGCCGCCGGTTTGCCCAATTTCGGCAGCCGCAACGGCGCAACCGAGGTGGAATCAGGGTTGACCAGCGCTGCGTTGATCCGCCAGCTCGAGGCGTGGGGCCACACGGTAACGCCAATGGACATGACCAGCGGCCTGCAAGTCATTTGGCGAGCTGGGTCAGACTGGTCGGGGGGTGCCGACCCGCGCCGGGAGGGCGTGGCACTGGGGGACTAAGGCCAGCGTTGCGAGCTGTACAGGCGCGTGCTAGAAAACGCTCCTCCCATTCATTTGTCGAATACTCGCATGTCTCATAACGTTAAACCGAATAGGGCCTTATTCGACCTGGACCTCTTACGGGCGATCGTCGTGGTGGCCGACTGCGGCAGTTTCACCACGGCTGCCGCTCGCTTGCATTCGACCCAGTCCACCATCAGCCAGAAAGTCCGGCGCCTGGAAGACATGGTGGGGCATCGTTTACTGGTACGTGGCAACCGCGACGTGCTCCCGACCGACGCCGGGCAGACGTTGCTCGGGTACGCCCGGCACATGCTGGCCCTGAATGACCAGATGCTCGAAGCCTTGGCCGGTGCCATGGTCGGCTTCACGGTGCGCCTGGGTGTGCCCGAAGACTTCGTGGGCGGATCGACCACCCATGCCCTATCGGCCTTCAGTCGGCTCAATCCGCAGGTGAAGCTGGAGGTCACCAGTGGGCTGTGCCGGGATCTGAGCCAGGCCTACGACAATGGCGAGCTGGACCTGGTACTGCTCAAACAACGACGCAACAGTCGCGAAGGCGTCGCTTGTTGGCCAGAGCGCCTGCAATGGATCGACAGCGCGCGCCTGCCTGCCTTTGAACTGGACCCGGTGCCGTTGGTGACATTCCCGCCGCGGGGCTTGTACCGCGAGGACATGATTACCGCCATCGAGCGCAGTGGCAGGCGCTGGCGTATCAGCTTCACCAGTTCGAGCCTGAGTGGCATCCAGGCCGCGGTCGCCGATGGCATGGGCATCAGCCTGCTACCGCCGCGCGCCGCCACCACGGAGCATCGCGTGCTGGGCGTCGAGCAGGGGCTGGACGAAGTCGACAGCTATGAGATCGTCATCGTGCACCGCCCGACCGCCGATCCAACGGTCAAGGACCTGGCGCAGGTGCTCAAGCAGCTGTTGGCCGGTGGTAGCCTTTAAGTGTTTCAGGCTGTGGCACAAGGGAATGACTGCGCGATGATGCAGTCCCATGCACAACGCGGGTATGACGTCCGCCTTCACCACGCCATGGAGAACCCTATGAAAGCAGTTGTAATCGCTGCCCTGCTGGCCACTACCGGCCTGGCCCAAGCCGCCCAGACCGTCGAGCTCAAGCTGGCAGGCGCCGATGGCCCAGGCAAGTCGATCGGCACCATCAGTATCGAACAGAACAAGTACGGAACGCTGCTGACTCCGGACCTCAAAGACCTGCCACCGGGTGTGCACGGTTTCCACCTGCACCAGAATCCGTCCTGCGCACCTGCGCAGGACGCAGGCAAAACCGTGCCAGCAGGGGGAGCAGGGGGCCACTGGGACCCTCAATCGACCAACGCGCACAAAGGCCCTTATGATGACAGCGGTCACCGCGGTGACCTGCCGGCGTTGTATGTAGGTGCCGATGGCAAGGCAACCTATCCAGTGCTGGCACCGCGCTTGAAGGCTGAGGACTTCAAAGGCCATGCTTTGATGGTGCACGCAGGTGGCGATAACCACAGCGACCACCCCGAGAAGTTGGGTGGCGGTGGTGCGCGCGTGGCGTGTGGGGTGGTTGAGTAACGGCGGGTTGGCGCACCCTGGTGGGTGCGCCTCGTCGACCGGCAGGCGGTCTTTTGACTTCAGCGCTTGGGGTTGAGCGTCAAGTGCACGTGACGGTTCACGTCCTTGTACAGCAGGTAGCTGAAGTTGCCAGGGCCGCCGGCATAGCAGGCCTGCGGGCAGAAGGCGCGCAGCCACATGAAGTCGCCGGCTTCTACCTCGACCCAGTCCTGATTCAGGCGGTAGACCGCCTTGCCTTCGAGAACGTAAAGCCCGTGCTCCATGACGTGGGTTTCAGCGAACGGAATGACGCCACCTGGTTGGAACGTGACGATATTGACGTGCATATCATGGCGCATGTCGGCCATGTCGACGAAGCGGGTGGTTTTCCAGCGGCCTTCGGTACCTGGCATCTCGATCACGGTAGCGTTGTCGCGATGGGTCACGAATGAGGACGGCACGTCCAGCCCCTCGACCTTCTGGTAGTGCTTGCGCAGCCAGTGGAAGGTGACATTGGCCTTGCTGTTGTTGCGCAAGCTCCATTCGGCGCCAGGCGCCAGAAACGCATAGCCCCCTGGCACCAGTGTGTGGTGCTGGCCCTCGACGGTGATGTCCAGCTCGCCCTCGACGATGAACAACACCGCTTCGGCGTTGGGGTCCAATTCAGGCCGTTCGCTCCCGCCTTCAGGCGCCACCTCGACGATGTACTGGGAGAACGTCTCGGCGAACCCTGTCAGCGGCCGGGCGATGACCCACATGCGCATCTTGTCCCAGAAGGGCAAGTGACTGGTGACGATGTCACGCATCACGCCCTTGGGAATGACCGCGTAAGCTTCGGTGAACATGGCACGGTCGGTCAGCAGCTCGGTTTGAGCCGGGTGGCCGCCGTGGGGCGCGAAATAGGCGTGGTTCGACATGAATGCTCTCGACTTGTTGTTCTATCCCCATGCCGTGGACCGCACCGGCCGGTGCGGTGCAGGGGACGTGGGCACAGGATAGGGTGGCGCGCCGAGCATCTACAAATTAAATGTTGGAATACCCGGTATTTGTTTGCTGAATACTCACCTGGCTACCCACATGGTGCGCCGTCAGACGGTCTCCCTCGCCGAACAACTTGTGGCGCAATGTGCCATCGACGTAGCCCTTGGGATAACGGCCACGGCGCTGCAGCACAGGAATGAGCAACTCCACGACGTGGGTCAGGTCATCAGGTTGGACAGCATAGGTGAGGTTGAAACCGTCGATATCGGTTTGATCGACCCACGCTTCCAACTGGTCAGCGACTTCGCTTGGCGTACCGACCAGGACGGGCCCGCGTCCTCCTAGCCCGATGAATTGCGCCGCTTCGCGCACTGTCCATTGGCGGCTAGGGTCAGCCGCCGTGAAGGCTGCCAGGGCCGCACGGCCTGCATCGTTTTCCACGTACTGGATCGGCGCATCAGGGTCCAGGCCATCCAGGTCGATACCGGTCCACCCTGACAGCAGGGTCAGGGCTGCTTCGATGTCGACGAAACTGCGGTATTGGGCAAAGCGTGCCTGCGCCTGCTCGTGGGTGGGCGCGACGATCAGTAACGCCTGGGCATAGATCAGCACATCGTCACGCGTGCGTCCTGCCGCTTCGCTGGCCTGACGAACACCATCGGCGTAGCGCCGCAGCACCGTGGGTGTAGGCCCGCTGATGAACACGCACTCGGCATGCCTTGCAGCGAACTGCTGACCACGCGCAGATGCGCCTGCTTGAAACAAGACGGGGGTCCGTTGCGGAGAGGGCTGGCACAGGTGAATACCAGGTACCTGGAAATGCTCGCCGAGGTGACCGATGGCGTGTACACGGGTTGGCTCGACGTAACGGCCAGTCTGACGGTCCAGCACCAGGGCATCCTCGTCCCAGCTTTTTTCCCAGAGCTTGTAGAGCACCTGCAGATACTCTTCGGCCAGGTCATAGCGCTGGTCATGCCCCAGTTGTCGATCCAGCCCAAGATTACGCGCGGCACTGTTCAGGTAGCCGGTGACGATATTCCAGCCCACGCGCCCGTCGCTGAGGTGATCGAGCGTGGACATGCGCCGGGCAAAGGGGTAGGGATGCTCGTAGGTCAGCGAGAAGGTGACCCCAAAACCCAGGTGCTTGGTCACAGCGGCCATGGCCGGGACCAGCAGCATCGGGTCGTTCACCGGCACCTGAACGCCGCCGCGCAAGGCCGGGCCTGGGCTGCCTTGATAGACGTCATAGATGCCCATTACATCGGCAATGAACAATGCGTCGAACACACCGCGTTCGAGCAGCCTCGCCAGGTCGGTCCAGTAGGCCAGGCGGTTGAAATCGGTGCTGGTGTTGCGTGGGTGGCGCCACAATCCAGGCGATTGGTGGCTGGCAGCATTCATGCTGAAGGCGTTGAAGCGTATAGGGCGGGGCATAGGCTGACCTCGCCTCAGGGCAGCACGGAAGCGGGATAAACCGCTTCGGCTACGTTCAGTTTGCGGGGGATCAGGCCAAGCCCTTGGAAGGTGTCTGCCAACTTCTGTTGTTCGGCAACGATCTCTGGCGTCACCGGCACGGCGTTGTAGTTGCGTCGTTGACTCGCCACCTCCAGTACATCGGCGTTGATGCCAAGCTGCGGTGCCAGCAATGCGGCGACGTCGGCAGGTTTGTCATTGGCCCACTGGCTGGCTTTGGCCAGTTCGCTGAAGAATGTTCTGAGCAACGCCTTGTTGCTGTCCGCGAAGTGGGCGGTGGACAAATAGAAAGTGCGATTATTGGTCAAGCCGGTCCCGTCACGCAGGTTTTTCAGCCCTGGCTGACGCTCTGCTGCAGCCAGGAACGGGTCCCATAGCGTAGCGGCCTGAACGCTGCCTGACTGCAGCGCGGCTATCGCGTCGGCTGCGTTGTTGACGTACGCCGGGGTGATGTCCTGGTAACTCAGCCCTGCCTGTTGCAAAGCCACGGCCAGCAAATACTGGGCATTCCACCCCCGGCCAGTGGCCACGCGCTTGCCCTTCAGATCCTGCACGTGCGTGAGAGTGTCCTGCTGGCGCACCACCAGCCCGATCCCACGTGGATACGGCTGTTCAGCAGCCAGGTAGACCACGGATTTGCCGGCCGCCTGGGCAAACACCGAAGGCGCATCGGCAGCGTGCCCCACGTCGATGGCACCCGTGCTCAACGCCTCGAGCAACTGAGGGCCCGCAGCAAACTCATGCCAGCTGACGCTCACCCCTTGAGGGGCAAGGACCTTTTCCAGCGCACCGCTGCCTTTGAGGATGTTGAGGCTGTTGAATTTTTGGTATCCGATGCGCAGGGTGCTGTTTTCCCCCGCCTGGGCCGGTCCGGCTAACAGCAGGGCGCCGGTAAGCGAGGCCATTAGCCCTCCCAGTACTCGCCGACGTAGTGATGAAAAGAGGGGGTGGGGCATGGCGCGATCCTTGATGTTCAGTTCAACAGGAGCACCAGAAAATAAGCACATGAGCGCGCTTCTTCAATTTTTTTATTACTAATTATTAGATTGTTTAGTTATTTTTATATCCTTTTGTTTTGTAATCAGTTGTGCGCTGTCGACGTTTTTTTCACATCCCGTTGGTAGCATTCCTAGCAGAATCAAGGAGTTCTCCATGTCTACCTTCCTGCGCACACGCAGCACTCGCATCGTGCTAACCGCTACCACTGGCCTTGTAGTCGCAACCCTCGGGTTTTTCGCCTGGCAAAGCTTCTACCCCGTGCAAGCCGCCTCGGGCTGGCAGGTCGAGGTCGTGCACCGCAATGTGGACAAGGCTGCGTCACTGCTTCCCCAGGCCGACGGCAGCCTGTTGGTCAGCCAAGAGCTGGACGATGGTCGCGGCAGCATTCTCAAGATTGCTGCGGACGGTGAGCGCGAAGTGCTCGTGGACAAGCTGTCTAAGCCGGACGGCATGGTGGCGGCAAGAGGGGGCTGGGTCTTCAGCCAGGAAGGTGGCCTGGCGCCGGTGAGTCTGGCGGTCGATGGCCACGTCACACCACTTTTCGAGGGCATTGCGGTACAGGGCCTTTGGAACGAGGGCAACCACCTTTTCGCCATCGAAGACCGCAAGGGTGATGGCCGCTTGCTGCGCTATGACTGGCGCAGCGGCCAGGTGGACGTGTTGCGTGCGGGCCTGACCGAAGCCGAAGGTTTGACCCGATGCGGGGGTGGCCGGCTACTGTATACCGAGAAAGCCGAAGGGCAGGTCCGGGCGCTGTCCAAGGATGGCAAGGACCCTGTGGTGATCGATGGCCTCAACAACCCTACATTCCTGTTTTGCGACCAGCGTGGTCTCTGGATCAGTGAAGACAACACTCACCGGGCGCGGCTGCTGCGCATAAAGCCCGATGGGACTCGCCAGACCGTGCTCTCGTTTCTCAAGGCGCCGCAGTCGATCGTGGCCGATGGCAGCGGTGGTTACTGGCTTGCAGAAGGCGGACGTGATCGCGTGCTGCACCTGACCCCTCCAGCGCAGCCGGCCGCTGCGTCAAACTGAAGTCTGAAAAAAGAGTCGATGACAGCAGCCATCAATCCCCCAGCCGCTGCTCACGCGACGGGGGATAGCCGAAGTAGGCGGCGTAGCATTTGCTGAAGTGCGACACCGAGACGAAGCCGCACGCTACCGCCACCTCCATCACCGAGAGATCGGAGTACTGCAACAGGCGGCGACTCTTGGTAATGCGAAGTTCCATGTAGTAACGCCGGGGGGAGGTGCCCAACTGCGCCTGGAACAGGCGGTCTATCTGGCGTCGGGACCGGCCGCTGTAAGCCGCCAACTGGTCCAGGCTGAGGGTTTCTTCGAGGTTGTTTTCCATCAGCTCGACGATGGTGCGCAGGTGCAGACTCATCGACTTCTTGGCCCCGGGACCCACTTGGCGATAGCGCGCACCAGAGAAGGACAGAATCTCCTCGACGCCCTCTGCCAGGCCATCACCGTACAGCCGTCGTACCAGTCCCAGCATCAGTTCCATCGCCCCGTTTGGGCTGGCGGCACTCAGCCGGTCCCGGTCGAGGGTAAAGCTTGCAGGCGTGATACGCGTCTGCGGGCTACGTTCGGCAAGGCTGGCACGTTGTTCGGGGTGAACGCTGCAGCCGTAGTCATCCAGCGCTCCGGCGCGCCCGAGAAACCATGCGCCATTCCACAAGCCGCCCAGGGCCGTCCCGTGGGAAGCGCAGTCCTGGAGCAAGCGGTCGAGTTCAGGGTATTTGAGCGGCGTGCGTAAGCCGCCGCAGACCACCAGCAAGTCCAAGTGCTTGAGGGCGGTCGCCGAAAGCTCGGTGGTGATCAACTCGAGCCCCAGGTCACTCAGTACGCGGTCACCGGCAAGCGACAAGGGCGTGAATTGGAAGCTGTCGGCGCGCAAAAGGTTAGCCGTGACCAGTACGTCCATGGCCACGGTGAAGCTGGCCATGGAAAAGTGTTCGAGCAAAACGAAGTCGACCCGATAGGGCGCTTCAACGCTGGCGCTGCTGGTCTTTAACCGCAGCATGTTGCTGGTGCTGCTCTTTTTGCTGAACTGACGGGGTGTGGACACGCTGGACTCCGCTTCCTGGCTTCGCACCAAAGTGTGGCCGGTGCCCTTTGGAAAGACAATCGGCAAGGTGGCTGGCGCCAATGTGCAGGTCGTGTTCAGGCATGCGCTGGGCGTCGGCCTGGGGCAGGGAGGTTGCATGCGTGCTGGCGCCGTTCAAATCCAACGGAACCCTAGGTGTTATCGGGGAATCAATAGGGTAAGTGCCAATGGGAGGAAGCTCATGGAAATCGGAACGATTTGGTTCGTGGTGGCAATCATCTTGATTTTGCTGGAGATCTGGGCGATCTGGCACATCATGGGCAGCGATCGGCGCGCCGAGCGCAAGATGCTGTGGATTGTGTTCGTGGTGTGGGCACCGTTTCCTGGCCTGCCGATCTGGGCCTGGCGCGGGCCTCGCGCGGTCAAGGGCAAGGCTGTATTGGAAGAGAAGTGAATCGCGGGCCAGGCGCGGGGGCGTCTGGCGGCATCGCTGCTGTAATTCTACTGTCACGCTCAGGGCCGCTTTCGGCCCTTGACCTCAGGTCTGCTTGAGGTTGGATACTCGGCGTTCATTCCACAGACCGAGAGCCAATGCCATGCAGACCTCCGCCTTTGACCTGAGTAACCCTCAATCGCTGTATGACCCCAGTGGCAACGGTTACTCCCATGTGGCTGACGTGATTTCCGGGAGCAGGCTGCTGTTCATCGCGGGTCAAGGTGGGGAGCAGGTCAGTGGAACGCTGTCCCCTGATTTCGCCGTCCAGGCTCGACAGGCCATTGCCAATCTGGCGCTGGCCTTGTCCAGCAAAGGCGCGGGTCCTGAGCACGTGTGCAAGCTCACACTGCTTATCGTCGATCATAGCCATGCACGCCTCAAGCAATGGGTGGACGCCGTAGACCGCGCCTGGGGCCAGGCTACCAAACCTACCTGCACGCTCATACCGGTTCCGCGACTGGCCCTGGACGGGATGCTAATCGAGGTGGATGCCGTAGCGGCGCTGCCCGCCTCCTCCCAAGGTAGGTAGCGCCAACGACTCGCTGTGTAGTAAACCTCTAATCAGGTTTGCGCCTTCCTGCGCGATGAGCACAGCAGTTCTCAGAGGTGACCACACCATGAGCACGACCTCTTCCCCGATCGACCGGCCGTTACTGAGCGCCTGGTTCTGGCCGGCCATGTTCAGCTTGATGGCCTTCGCCGCCAATTCGGTACTTTGCCGGCTGGCGCTCAAGGATGGCGCCGTCGACGCCATCACCTTCACCGCACTGCGCCTGGGCAGCGGCGCCTTGTGCCTGTGGTGGCTGGTGCGGCTGCGCAACCCCTGTTCAGGGGCTGCCGGCAGTTGGAGAGGCGGTCTGGCGTTGTTTTGCTACGCCTTTCTGTTCTCCATTGCCTACCTTGATTTGAGCGCGGGCGTAGGGGCATTGCTCTTGTTCGGTGCCGTTCAGCTGACCATGTTCAGCGTGGCGGCGGTGCGTGGAGAACGGATCAGCCTGCGCGCGTTGTCAGGCATGCTGATGGCTTTTTCAGGCCTGGTCGTTTTGCTCCTGCCTGGCAGCCACGCATCTACACTGACGAGCGCCTTGCTGATGGTAGCCGCGGGCATGGCATGGGGTCTCTATACCTTGCTGGGCCAGGGGTCACCTCGGCCGCTGGCGGACACGGCAGGCAACTTCGTTCGCAGCGTGCCCTTCCTGGCGTTGTGCACGCCGCTGATCGCTCTGGGTGCCGAGCTACGGTTCTCGACGGCCGGCGTGTTCTTCGCGGTGTGCTCTGGGATGCTGGCATCGGCGGCAGGTTATGCCGTCTGGTACAGCGTGGTGCGGCGCATCAGCGCTCAACAGGCCGCCACGTTGCAACTGAGCGTCCCGGTGATCGCCGCGCTGGGTGGGGTGTGGGTGATCGGTGAGGCGCTGTCGCTACGTGCCATGGGTGCCTGCGCGATAGTGCTGGGTGGGGTGGCTATCGCTGTAACGGCTCCCCGTCTACAGGCACCGACACAGGCTTGAGGTGGCCCAATGGTCGGCAAAGCCTGAGCATGAGCAGGCTTGCCTAGAAGAAACTGCGCTGGGCCTTGAGTGTCACCACGCTCTCGCAATAGGTGTTGATCCCCGAATAAGCATCGCAGCCGCCACCGGTCAGGTTCGAGTCGCTGTAGATGAGGTTCAGGTCCAGGCCCAACCAGGGGCGCGACAGCTGCATGGACCAGTCGGAGAAACCGTTGACCTGGCTGCCGTCGCCAATCGTGAACGGGGTGCCGAGCCGATGATGTGCAAGCTTGACCGTCAGGTCGGCATTGAGCAGGGGAACCTGCCCGAAATCGGCATACAAGGTGCCGATCCGGTTGCTTGGATTGTCACGCAATGCCCCGCCGAAGCGGCTGCCCATGATCGAAATCCCCCCATACAGCGCATGGCTCTCTGCGCCTGCGATGTTGGGTTGGCTGTAGTGGATGACGCCGATCTCGTAACCCAAGGTACTGTCGAAGTGATGCTTGTAGCCCACGTAGTTGTCGACCCGCAGGGTGGACCCTGGCGCCACGCCCATGCTGGGTGTGTACTGCCCTACGTACCACCCGCTGGTGTGACTGAAGTCCAGGCCGCCATGAAAGGCGCCGGTAGCGGCTGGGGAAATAAGCCCCTGGGCCATGCTGCGGGTAGGGGTCGTACTGAGGGTAAAGTCGAAGTCGCCCACTTCACGTTTGATCTGCTGGGCCAGGAGCGTGGGGCTGAACAGCAGGGCCGCGCTCAGCACTAGAAGGGGCCTGATCATGGTCGGCTTCCTGAAGGGCTTGCAGTAGAGCCTTGAAGGATACCGGGCCTGGCCCCAGGAGGAAACCTCATGGCCTGCTCAAGTACGCAATTGCCTGTCGCGACGTGCAAAAAAAGCGCGCTCCCTGAGGAGCGCGCCTTGGACATTGCGCAGCTTCGGTGATCAGGCCACTTTCACGATCCAGCCTGCCGGCGCTTCAATGTCGCCGCTCTGAATGCCGGTCAGCTCGTTGTAGAGCTTCTGGGTAACGGGGCCGACCTTCTCAAGGTCGTGGAACACATGCAGCTTGCCGTTATACTCGATGCCGCCGATGGGGGTGATCACCGCCGCGGTACCGCAGGCACCTGCCTCGATGAAGCGATCCAGCTGGCTGATTTCCACATCCCCTTCGATGACAGTCAGGCCCAGGCGAGACTGCGCCAGCTCCATCAGGGACAAGCGGGTGATGCCGGGCAGTACCGAAGCCGACTTGGGCGTCACGAATTCGTTATTGGCCGTGATGCCGAAGAAGTTGGCCGAGCCCACTTCCTCGATCTTGGTATGGGTCAACGGGTCGAGGTAGATGGCATCGGCGAAGTTGGCCTTTTTCGCCTCATAGCCTGGCTGCAGGCTGGCCGCATAGTTGCCACCGACCTTGGCAGCGCCGGTACCTTGCGGGGCAGCCCGGTCGAAGCTGGAGATCTGGAAGTTGTGGGGCTTCATGCCGCCTTTGAAGTACGAGCCTACCGGGATGGCGAAGATGGAAAAGATGAACTCCGGCGCGGTGCGCACGCCAATGTTGTCACCCGTGCCGATGACGAATGGGCGCAGGTACAGGGCGCCTTTGCCATGGGGTGGCACGAAGCGCTCGTTGGCCTTGACGACCTGCTTGCAGGCTTCGATGAACACATCTGTAGGCACGTGGGGCATCAGCAGGCGCGCGCAGCTGCGCTGCATGCGGGCAGCATTCTGGTCGGGGCGGAACAGGTTGATCGAGCCATCCTTGCAACGGTAGGCCTTCATGCCTTCGAAGCACTGCTGGCCGTAATGCAGGGCCGTGGAGCCTTCGCTGATATGCAGCACGTTGTCTTCGGTCAGGGTGCCTTCATCCCACGCGCCATCGCGCCAGACAGACAGATAGCGTTTATCGGTCTTGATGTAGTCGAAGCCGAGCTTGTCCCAGTTAATGCTTTCGTTGCTCATGACACCCTCGTTGTCTTGCAAGTGCCCACGTTGGGGCTGCTGTTATATGCGCACACGCCACCTTAATACATCTTCGCCGGATCGGAAATGTCCTATCACGACTTGGTACCCGGCCCCGCAAGGTGCAAGTAGCTGTCGAGTCTTAGCGCATCGAGCTGCACCTAGTCGTGATACGCACTCTGTGCGAACCAGAAGATGCTCGCCGCGGCGTCCCCACAGCCTCGACAACGGTTGACCACCCGACGGCCACTGCGTAGCCTTGGCCGTTCGAGGTTCTTCGGCCAGGCCGGAGCTAAGACGGGAACGCGGTTCAAGCCGCGGCTGCCCCCGCAACTGTAGGCACCATCGATGAGTCGACACTGCCACTGCGCCAAGCGCGGGAAGGCGTCTTCTCCCAAGCCCGGTCCTGATGACCGTGCCTGGCGCAGGTGCAAGCCAGGAGACCTGCCTCGCAACGTTTTCGACTTTAAACCGGGCGGGGTGATCCGGTGGCGAACATGCCCGGCCAGTCTGGTCGACGGCACTCGTCCTGCATGCCCACGCCATTCTGCCAAGGGCACTGCAACATGAAAACACTGGCCAAGCTCCCCGTTACCATCGTCACCGGCTTCCTGGGCTCGGGCAAGACCACCCTGTTGCGCCACATGCTCGACAATGCCCAAGGGCGACGCATCGCCGTGATCGTCAACGAATTCGGCGAGCTGGGCATTGATGGCGACATCCTCAAGCAGTGCAGCATCGGTTGCACCGAAGAAGAGGCCAATGGCCGCGTGTACGAACTGGCCAACGGTTGCCTGTGCTGCACCGTTCAGGAAGAGTTCTTCCCGGTGATGCGCGAACTGGTGGCGCGCCGCGGCGACCTGGACCATATCCTGATCGAAACCAGCGGCCTGGCTCTGCCTAAGCCACTGGTCCAAGCCTTCCAGTGGCCTGAGATCCGCACTGCCTGCACCGTCGATGCGGTGATCACCGTGGTCGACAGCCCTGCCGTTGCCGCAGGCACTTTCGCCGCCTACCCGGACCAAGTCGACGCCCAGCGCAAGCTGGACCCGAACCTGGACCACGAGTCCCCCTGCACGAGCTGTTCGCTGACCAACTGGCCAGCGCCGACCTGGTCGTGTTGAACAAAGCCGATCTGATTGACGCTGACGGCCTGGCCAAGGTACGTGCCGAGGTCGCTGAAGAGCTGCCAGCGGCCGTCAAAGTTATCGAAGCCAGCAGTGGCAAATTGCCGCTGGAGGTGTTGTTGGGCCTGGGCGCCGAGTCCGAGCAGCACATCGACGCCCGCCCGACCCACCACGATGCCCATCACGACGGCGATGACCATGACGATCATGACCATGATGCCTTCGATTCCATCTCCATCGACCTGCCCGAATCCGATGAGCGAGTGCTGATCGAGGCGCTCAACCAACTGGTGGTCGAGTACGGCATCCTGCGCGTCAAAGGTTTCGCCGCCATTGCCGGCAAGCCGATGCGCTTGCTCATCCAGGGGGTAGGCACGCGCTTTGACAAGCACTTCGACCGCGCCTGGCGTGCCGAAGAACCGCGCATCACACGCCTGGTGCTGATCGGTCAGGACCTTGACCCTGCCCAGCTCGAAGCGCGTCTGCGCCAGGCCTTGGGCGCCTGACCCATGCACCTGCTGCGGACCCAGCCCGGCGGCTTCGTGCCGGACGACAGCATCGCCGACCTCGGCCAGACCCCTGCCGAACTGGTTATTCTCTGCAGCGGTGATTCGCACCTGGCCCTGCTCGCCGACAGCGCCGAGCAACTGCCCGGCGACTTCCCAAGCCTGCGCCTGGCCAACCCCATGCAGGTGCAGAACCACGCCTCGGTCGACCTTTATGTCGATCAGGTCTTGCAGCATGCCAAGGTCATTCTGGTGTCGCTGCACGGCGGCGTGGGGTACTGGCGCTACGGCGTGGAACAGTTGGTCACGCTCGCCGCGCGCGGCGTGCACGTGATCCTGGTGCCCGGCGACGACCGTCCCGACCCGGAACTGACCGGGCTCGGGTCCGTGCAGGGGGCGCAAGCCGAGCAGTTGTGGCACTACCTGCGCCAAGGTGGCAAGGCCAACGCACTCAACCTGTTCTATTACCTTGCCAGTCAGTGGCTGGACCGTGACTATTGCTGGTCCGAGCCGCGGGCGTTGCCCCGCACCTCGGTCTACCACCCTCAGGTGGGCAGTGGGGCGCTGGAGGACTGGTTCCCACACTGGGATACCGATTATCCGGTGGCGCCAATACTGTTTTATCGTTCGCACCTGCAGGCGGCGAACACGGCCTTCATCGATGTGTTCTGCCAGCGCCTGCAGGCAGCAGGTTTGAATCCGTTGCCCATTGCGGTAGCCAGCCTGAAGGAAAGCGCCTGCCTGGAACAGGTTGAGGCATGGCTCGACATTGTCGGCGCCGAGGTGGTGCTCAATACCACCGGTTTTGCCCTGTCCAGCCCTGAGCGTCCTAACCTGCGCCCGCTAAGACGAGACATCCCTGTGTTGCAGGCCATTTGTGCGCAGGACAACCAGCCGGGTTGGGAGGCCAGCGAGCAGGGCTTGGGCGCACGTGACCTGGCCATGCACATTGTGCTGCCCGAACTGGACGGGCGCATCATCACACGGCCGGTCAGCTTCAAGGACATGGCCTGGCACAGCGAGCGCAGCCAATCGGATGTGGTGTGCTACCGCGCGCACCCCGAGCGCATGGATTTTGTGGCCGAGCTGGCACGGCGCTGGGTGACCCTGGCGCGCCAGCCCAATGCGCACAAACGCGTGGCGTTGATTCTGGCCAACTATCCCACGCGCGATGGGCGCATCGGCAATGGCGTTGGCCTGGACACGCCGGCTGCGGCGCTCAATATCTTGCGTGCGCTGCGCACTGAAGGGTACCCGGTCAGCGAGCTGCCCGAGAGTGGCACCCAGCTAATCCATCACTTGCTGGGCGGTGTGACCAACGACCTCGACCACATCGACCAACGGCCCTGCGCCCAGAGCATGAGCCTGCTCGATTACCAGGCAGCCTTCGACCGCCTGCCTGCCGCCAACCGCAAGGCGGTACTGGAGCGCTGGGGGCCACCCGAGCAAGACCCGATGTTCCGCGAGGGCCGCCTGATGGTGGCAGGGGTGCGCATGGGGATGACCTTCGTCGGCATCCAGCCAGCACGTGGTTATCAGCTAGACCCCAGCGCCGTTTATCACGACCCGGACCTGGTGCCACCCCATGGGTACCTGGCGTTCTATTTCTGGCTACGGCATGGGTATGCCGCCGACGCCGTCATCCATGTCGGCAAGCACGGCAACCTGGAATGGCTGCCGGGCAAGGGGGTAGGGCTGTCTGATACATGCTGGCCGGATGCGCTGCTCGGCCCGCTGCCTAACATCTATCCGTTCATCGTCAACGATCCGGGTGAGGGCGCGCAGGCCAAGCGGCGCACGCAAGCGGTGATCATCGATCACCTGATGCCGCCGCTGACCCGCGCCGAGACCTATGGCCCGCTGCGCCACCTGGAGCAATTGGCCGATGAATTCTACGAAGCACAACTGCTCGACCCGCGTCGCGCCCGGGAGCTGCAACGCGACATCCTCGAACTGGTCAGGACCCATCACATCGACCGGGAATTGCAGCTCGAAGGGCAGCTTGACGATGCAACCGTCTGGTTGCCACGCCTGGACACCTACCTGTGCGACCTCAAGGAATCGCAGATCCGCGATGGTTTGCATGTATTCGGCCAGTCGCCCGAGGGCCGATTGCGCCTGGATACGCTGCTGGCACTGCTGCGTGTCGAGCGTGGCGATGGCCGTGGCGGCAATGCGAGTGTGTTGCGCGCCCTGGCCAAGGCACTGGTCCCCGGCTTCGATCCGCTGGACTGCGACCTTGGGCAACCCTGGGAAGGCCCACGGCCTCTGCTACTGATGAACATCAGCGACCAGGCCTGGCGCACGGCCGGCGATACGCGCGAGCGCCTCGAACTGCTGGCATTGCAGGTTATCGAAGGTGCGCTCGACGGCTCGCTGCCAGCGTTGGAGGTGGAACTTGGAGCGCCCGTCCAGGCCGTTGTCGATCATCTGCTCGCTACAGTGGCGCCGAGCCTGGACGCCTGCGGCGCCGCCGAGATGAATGGGTTGCTTGCAGCGCTAGCTGGGCGCTTCGTGCCGGCCGGTCCTAGCGGCGCACCCAGCCGTGGGCGGCTTGACGTGCTGCCCACAGGCCGCAATTTCTACACCGTCGACGTGCGTAACTTGCCGACCACGACAGCGTGGCGGCTAGGCTTTACGTCGGCCAACCTGATACTCGAACGTCATTTGCAAGATCATGGTGACCACTTGCGTCAGCTCGGGCTGTCGGTGTGGGGAACCGCGACCATGCGTACCGGTGGGGACGACATTGCCCAGGCCATGGCGCTGATGGGCGTGCGCCCAGTGTGGGCCACCGGCAGCCAGCGGGTCGACGATTTCGAGATACTGCCACTCAGCCTGCTGGATCGTCCGCGGGTGGACGTGACGCTGCGGGTGTCGGGTTTCTTCCGGGACGCCTTTGGCAGCCTGATCCGCCTGTTCGATGCTGCCGTCCAGGCCGTGGCCGGACTTGATGAGCCCGATGATCTTAATCCGTTGGCTGCGCGCGTGCGCGGTGAGCGTCTGGCCTTGCAGCAGCAGGGCCTAGACGCTGAGCAGGCGGCTCGACAGGCCGGTTGGCGCGTCTTCGGCGCCAAGCCCGGTGCCTATGGGGCTGGCATCCAGAATGCGATTGATGGGCGGCTGTGGCAGACCCGTGAAGACCTGGCCGAGGTCTACCTGAACCATGGCAGCTATGCCTATGGCGCCCAGGACGAGGGGACGCCGGCCAGGGCGCAGTTCGTCGAGCGCCTGAGCAAGGTGCAGGCAGTGCTGCAAAATCAGGACAACCACGAACATGACGTGCTGGATTCCAATGACTACTACCAGTTTCAGGGCGGCATGCTGGCGGCCACAGAAACGCTGGCCGGCGCGTCCGTGGCCAGTTACCACGGCGACCACAGCCAGGTGGACCGACCGCGCATCCGTACATTGAAGGAAGAACTCAACCGCGTGATCCGCGCGCGCGCGCTGAACCCCAAGTGGATCGATGGCGTCAAACGCCACGGCTACAAAGGGGCGTTCGAGATGGCGGCGACGGTCGACAACCTGTTCGCCTTCGACGCCACGACGCACCTGATCGACGATCACCATTACCAGTCGCTGGCCGATGCCTACGTGCTGGACCCGGCGACCCGCGACTTCATGCGCGAGCACAACCCGCAGGCGCTGCGCGACCTCACCGAGCGGCTGATCGAGGCGCAGCAACGCGGCCTCTGGCAGTCCCCCGGCGAGTACCGCGATGCCCTGGAAGAACAGCTGCTCGATGGCGAGGAACAGGCTTGAAATGAACGACGCTGCACAATTTCCCCTGGCCGCCGTAGTGGGCGCCGACGATTTGAAGTTGGCCCTGTGCCTGACGGCCATCGATCCCAGGATCGGCGGGGTGCTCATCGAAGGCCCGCGTGGCATGGCCAAGAGCACCCTGGCCCGCGGCCTGGCTGACCTGCTGGGCGATGGGCCTTTCGTGACCTTGCCGCTGGGCGCCAGTGAAGAGCGCGTGGTGGGCACACTCGATTTGGATGCCGCACTCGGGCAGGGCAAGGCGCAGTTCTCCCCCGGCGTGCTGGCCCAGGCCAATGGTGGCGTGCTCTATGTCGATGAAGTCAACCTGCTGCCGGACACCTTGGTCGACCTGTTGCTCGATGTCGCCGCCAGTGGTACCAACCGCATCGAACGCGACGGCATTTCCCATCGTCACGATGCCCGCTTCGTCTTGATCGGGACCATGAACCCCGAGGAAGGCGAGTTGCGCCCTCAGCTACTCGATCGCTTCGGTCTGAATGTGGCGCTCGACGGTCTACCCGCGCCTGATGCACGGCAACAGATCATCCGGCGCCGGCTGGCCTTCGACCATGACCCCCTGGCGTTTTGTGCCCAGTGGGCACCGGCCCAGGAGGCCTTGCGTAAGCGCTGTCAGGCAGCGCGCCAGGCGCTGGACGACATTGCACTGGATGACCGGACCTTGGCCAGCATCACCGAACGCTGCTTCGCCGCTGGAGTCGATGGGCTGCGGGCCGATCTGGTGTGGCTGCGCGCGGCCCGCGCCCACTGCGCATGGCGCGGGGCGGCGGCCATCGAGGCGGCAGATATCGATGCGGTGGAAGATTTTGCCTTGCGCCATCGCAGGCAATCGCCCGCCCAGGCTACTGCGCCCGCAGCGCCCGAGCAGCCGCAGTCACAGACCGGCAACAGCTCGGCCGAGAAGGGCGGGCAGGGGGACTGGGGGTCTTTGGCCCCGCAGCCTGTGGCAAGCGGGCCAAGGCGTGAGGTGCCGAACTGGGCAAAAAAGCCCTGAGCATCCGTCAGCCGGCCAAGACGACGGGTGCGCAAGCAGGCAAGGGCGCGCGCTCAGGTGCAAGCCGCGGTCGAGCCCAGGCAGCCAGTGCTGGCCGGGTCGCCTGGTTACAAAGCCTATTGAAGGGCCGGCCCAGGCACCGCGACGATTTATGCTGGCACACCCGCAGGGGCGCACCGGCCCAGCTATGGCTGATCATCGTCGATGCCTCCGCTTCGACACGTCGTCATCAGGCGCTCGCGCACACCAAAGGACTATTGGCCACGTTATTCGACCATGCCTACCGCCAGCGGGCACGGCTGGCTTTATTGACGGCAAGTGGCAGTGCCCCACAATGGCAGCGCCATGGGCTCAAAGCTTCGGCGGCGCTGCAACCCTGGCTGCAGGCGCTGGGCGCGGGAGGCGGCACGCCGTTGCTGCCGGCGCTGGAGCAAGCAAGGCAGTGGCTGGGCGCGCGGCGCAAGGCCCATCCTAACGAGGAAGTACGCTGCCTGGTGTTCACCGACGGCCGCCTGCAGCAATGGGGTACCGTCGAGCCCTTGCCGTGCTGCACATTGCTGGTGGACATGGAACTGACACCGGTCCGCCTGGGCCGTGCTCGCCTTCTGGCACAGCAATTGGCAGCGGACTATCAACACCTGCTAAGTTTCGAAGCGGTGAAGTAACAGCGGTATGGTGCGGCAACAAGTCGCACGCAAGAAGGGTAAACAGGGACGGCTGGAAGTGCATGTGCGTGGCAGAGCACGCACATGTCGAAGCTGTTCATTTACTTGGGCATCGACCACGGCTGCAGGTGGTAGCCTTTTTCACAAAGTTCAGCGCGTACTTCTTCGATCAGGTTAAGCCACTGGGCTTTGTCAGAATAAGTTTGCGAGGTTACCTGCTTGCTGCCGATGCGGACGCTGGTACGGTCGATGACCGCCAGGCTCAGGTCGCCAGTGCCGTTGGGGGCGTCCCAGGCCACGCAATGGAAGGGTTCGAAGGCGTGGTCGGCGATCAGCAGTGCTTCGTTGACACGGAGCGGGGCATTCATGGTTCGGTCTCTCTGTGGTCCCAAACATTCAAGTGACGTCCGCGTTGCTTCAAGGTCGCCTCATGTATCGCGAAATGCAGCGCGGGGTTATGTGTACTGATGCTCGACAACCGGCATCGAGTCACATGGGTACAGCAAAATAATCAACGATTATTCATTTTTCGTTCTAACGCGCCCCATGTGAGGACGTTACCCATCGAAAATTCCCCCGCCAAGTTACGAAAAGCCGTATTGGCAGACAAACGGTCATAGGCACCGTCAACTTCATTGCTACTGTTATTCGGGCGCCACAACTTACTGTTTTACTTCAAGAAACCAATACTTGGCGCCAAGGATCGGTCATGCAACAAACCGCAGTGCAACGCCGCCTGCTCATCGTCGATCCTTGTGACGATTGCCAGCGCCTGACGCCTGGCTTGCTAGAGGCTGGGTGGGATGTCGACAGCTGCACCTTGGCGCAGGCATTGGAACATCGCTGCGATGTAGGCGTATTGCGCCTGGATGAGGCGCATCTCAAACACCCGGACGTGGTCAAGGACATGATCAAGCGCAGCAACACCGAGTGGATCGCGGTGCTGAGCGCCGAACAACTGCGCTCCCCGGCCTTCGGGGATTTCGTCTGTGAATGGTTTTTTGATTTCCATACCTTGCCCTTCGATGAGTCGCGGGTACAGGTCACCCTGGGCCGGGCCTTTGGCATGGCGCGGCTGCGTGGCAAGGGCACGGTCAAGGCGCTCGACACCCAAGACGAGTTGCTGGGCGAGAGCCGGCCGATTCGAGAGTTGCGCAAACTGCTGGGTAAGCTGGCACCGACCGAGTCGCCTGTGCTGATCCGCGGCGAAAGCGGCACGGGGAAGGAGCTGGTGGCGCGTACGCTACACCGCCAATCGCAGCGTAGTGGCCAGCCGTTCGTGGCGATCAACTGCGGGGCCATCCCCGAGCACTTGATTCAGTCCGAACTGTTCGGGCACGAAAAGGGGGCATTTACAGGTGCCCATCAACGCAAGATCGGCCGCATCGAAGCGGCTAACGGCGGCACGCTGTTTCTCGATGAAATAGGCGACCTGCCGCTGGAGTTGCAGGCCAACCTGCTGCGCTTTCTCCAGGAAAAGCACATTGAGCGGGTGGGGGGCAGTCAGCCAGTACCGGTGGATGTGCGGGTGTTAGCCGCCACCCACGTGGATTTGGAGAGGGCCATCGAGCAGGGCCGCTTCCGGGAAGACCTGTACTACCGCCTGAACGTGCTGCAGGTGGTAACCGCTCCGTTACGCGACCGCCATGGCGATTTGCCGATGCTGGCCAACCATTTTGCCCATTTCTACAGCTTGGAAACCGGCAGGCGGCCTCGCTCCTTCAGTGAGCATGCGCTAACGGCAATGGGGCAGCACGATTGGCCCGGTAACGTGCGTGAATTGGCCAACCGGGTGCGCCGCGGGCTGGTGCTTGCCGAAGGGCGTCAGATCGAGGCCAAGGACCTGGGTTTGCAGCCATTTGCGCAACAGCCGCCGCTGGGCACCCTGGAAGAGTACAAGCACAAGGCCGAGCGCCAGGCGTTGTGCGATGTGCTGGACCGTCACAGCGACAACCTCAGCGTTGCAGCCAAGGTGCTGGGCATCTCACGGCCGACCTTCTACCGTTTGTTGCACAAGCACCAGATTCGCTGAAGGCGCAGGCGGCGTACGACGCGCCTCAGTGAGGCGCGCGGACGATGGTCTTGAGCAGATCTTCCGGGCTGATGTGGCCGACGACCTGGGCCACGGCGCTGCCAGGGGTCGGCAAGTCGATGATGTGGTTCTTCATCTTGCCGATCACATGCATCTCGCAGGGTTTACAGTCGAACTTCAGGGTCAGTACTTCATCCCCTTGAACCAGCTGCATCGGCGCCACCTTGGTGCGCACTCCGGTCACCCCTTTGGCCTGTTTGGGGCACAGGTTGAAGGAGAAGCGTAGGCAGTGCTTGGTGATCATCACCGGCACCTCGCCATGCTCCTCATGGGCTTCATACGCCGCGTCGATCAACTGCACCCCATGGCGGTGATAGAAATCCCGGGCTTTCTGGTTGTAGACGTTGGCCAGGAAGGACAGGTGCGACTCGGGATACACCGGCGGCGGCGAGGTTTCCGGCTTGCGCCGGCCATGGGGGTGCGCCTGGATGCGTTGCTCGGTCAGCGTCTCGATGGCCTGCCGGCGCAGGGCCTTGAGCTGCGAGTTGGGAATGAAGAACGCCTGGGGGGCATCCAACTCGATGCTGTCGGCGTGGTAGAGCGTGGTGCCGAGTTGGCCAAGCAGGTCATGCAGCTGGTCCAGTGCTTGCTCTGGCTTGTTCGCCGGGCCGAATGGGCCATCCAGGGCGACTTGCACATGCACGCCTTCCTCGCTGGTCACGTTCAGGGTCAAGCGCTCCTCGCGTAATACCGCCTGCCAACGTACGCCGATGCGGCGCTCGGCCGAGGTCCGTTGCAGGGCCTGCTGCCAGTTGTGGTCCAGATTGCGCGAAAGCGGATGGTTTGGCCTTAGCTTGTGCAGCCCGGCAGGCATCTCGTTCGGTTCCACCCGGTAGCGCCAGCGTTTTTGGCCATCTTCTTCGAACTCGCCGCGTGCCTCGGCGATGTTGGCCCTGAACCCCACCACTTCGCGCTTGACCAGCACATTGAGGCCATCGCCGTTGGTCAAGGGTACGTCGGTGACGACCTGCAGGTCGCGCTTGCCCACTTTCTCCACCACACCCACCGGCAGGCCGGTGAACGTAGGGGAGTCGAAGGCGCCGATATCGACCTTGCGGTCAGTCACGAAGTAGTCGGTGCTGCCGCGGTGGAAGGTTTTGTCCGGGTCCGGTACGAAGAAGTGCGCGGTACGGCCGCTGGAAGCGCGGGCCAGGGCAGGGCGGTCTTCCAGGATGGCGTCGAGCTCCTTGCGGTAATGGGCCGTGATGTTCTTCACATAGCCCATGTCCTTGTAGCGCCCCTCGATCTTGAACGAGCGCACGCCGGCATCGACCAGGTCGCGCAGGTTGGCGGTCTGGTTGTTGTCCTTCATCGACAGCAGGTGCTTTTCGAACGCCACTACCCGACCTTGGTCGTCCTTGAGCGTGTAGGGCAGTCGGCACGCCTGGGAGCAGTCGCCCCGGTTGGCGCTGCGACCGGTCTGGGCGTGGGAAATGTTGCATTGCCCGGAGAATGCCACGCACAGCGCACCATGGATGAAGAACTCGATGGCGGCGTCGGTTTCGGCGGCGATCGCACGGATTTGCTGCAGGTTCAGCTCGCGTGCAAGTACCAGCTGAGAAAAGCCGGCCTGGTCGAGAAACTTGGCCCGCTCCAGGGTACGAATGTCGGTCTGGGTACTGGCATGCAGCTCGATGGGTGGAATGTCGAGCTCCATGACCCCCAGGTCCTGCACGATCAGCGCATCGACGCCGGCGTCGTACAGCTGGTGAATCAGCGCGCGCGCCGGCTCCAGCTCGTTGTCATGCAAGATGGTATTGATGGTGGTGAACACGCGCGCATGGTAGCGATGGGCGAATTCGACCAACTCGGCGATATCGCCCACCTCGTTGCAGGCGTTATGACGGGCGCCAAAGCTAGGGCCGCCGATATAGATGGCATCGGCGCCATGCAGGATGGCCTCGCGGGCGATGGCCACGTCGCGGGCAGGGCTGAGCAGTTCCAGGTGATGCTTGGGAAGGGACATGTCGTTATGGTTTCGGCTGTCACGGTATAGCCGGGCATTGTACCGACGATTCGGCCGGGCGACACCATCGGGCTGCGCTGGTCGGATGAATGCCTCTTGTCAGGCTGCGCCTGTGTTTCAACGACCTGGTATTTATGGCAGTTGCCTACAGTAGGCTCTCTGGACAGAGTAGGGCTGACAAGTCCATTGATGCAGGGAGGTGTATAACATGCTCAGGCCGGCATCCGCTTCAGGGCGTTGTCGCTTAACCCTTGTCACGCCTACGGCCTATACCCCGTATGGCTATAGCGCCATCGCACGCCTTTCCCAAACGGGTTACGTTGGGGCGGTACAGGAGGGGCTGCGGGGCTGTTATGGGTTTGGCCAGGGCTATAGATACCTCAACAGTGTCATGATGAGATTTGAAACACCCGATTCGTTGAGTCCGTTCGACCAAGGCGGCCTCAACGCCTATGCGTATTGCGCAGGCGATCCAGTCAATCACGTCGACCCAACTGGACACCTATTGGAAAGATTGAAGTTTTGGAAGCGGCCCAGATCTGCTCCCATGACGCCGTTAAAGCCGGAGATCGATTTTGGATTGGCGCAGGCCAGAGCACAACTCAAGCACACGCTCGGTATTTTACTGCGCCCAGAGAAAAGCAATGATTTGCGCAGTAATTTCATGGCTACATTGCGCGATAAACGCTTTAGAGAGCCCGCAGCGCAAGCGCTTGGTACCGACTGGCTCAATCGTCTTGAATCCAATCAGAAGGTTTGGGAATTTTTTGCTTCCGGAGAGTACCTGGACAGGCACTTCACCCGAATTCTGAAGCCTGATGCTGCCATCATCACCCGCTACATTGCAACAGAAGCTACCCTTGCGGCCTCTGGAATCGGACCAGAATCTTTTGCCAAACAGCTGAAATCTTTTCGAGTCGCTTCAATGGCACAGCTCGACCGTTCCGTTTTGCTTGAACTCAAAAAAATCAGACAGCAGCTTTAGCTCATGGTCCTGCACTGATTCTGTCGGCCCAGACAAGGGCCGGCGGCGGCGTGGCATGGCTACCCTAGGGCGAGGGTTGAGCACGACCACTGCGAGCCGCCGCCAACGTGCGGCATTGAGACACCTGCCAGCAGGCGGCTAAGCGTCACTTCTTGGCCGCCATTGCCGTTACTTCCACGCGCATGCCCTCGAACGCGAGCGCCGCCACGCCTACGGCAGCGCGCACCGGCCAGGGTTTAGTGAAGAAACGTTGATAGACCCGGTTGAAGGCGGCGCGGTCGGCCATATCGGTCAGGTAGATGGTCAGGTGCAGCACCCGGTCCATGCCGCTGCCGGCTTTCTCCAGGGCATCCTTCAAAGCCTGCAACGTGCATTCGCTCTGCTCGACGATATCTCCCAACGCCAGGCTACCGTCAGGGTGTACCGGGACTTGAGTGGTCACCAGCATCCCGTTGTATTCGGCGACATCGGAGGAAATGGATTCTGGGTCGCTGTCCGGGGTGTAGACGATATCTGCATGTGCCATGAGGTCTGCCTTGCGGGGTAGAAAAGCCTCAAGCCTACGCGAGCGGCCTGCGCCGGTCGAGAGGCCGGTTTTTTGCAAAGCGCGGCATTCGCGGTCAGAATCGCCGCCATTGCAGAGAGGCTTACCGTGAACGAACACACCTTGTCCATGCGCCTGGAGCGCGTGGCCACCCATGTGCCTGAAGGCGCTCGTCTGGCTGATATTGGCTCTGATCATGGCTACCTGCCCGTGGCGTTGATGCTTCGCGAGCGCATTGAGTACGCAGTGGCCGGGGAGGTCGCCAACACCCCCTTCGCGGCCGCTCAACGCAATGTGCGCAAGCAGGGGCTGGAGCGGCGCATTGCCGTGCGCTTAGCCGATGGGCTGACAGTCATCGCGCCTGATGACCGCATCACGGTCGTCAGCCTGTGCGGCATGGGCGGCGAAACCATCTGCGAGATTCTCGAAGCGGGCAGGGCACACCTGGCGGGTGTCGAGCGCCTGGTACTGCAACCCAATGGCGCCGAGCCGCAGGTGCGTCAGTGGCTGATGAGCAATGGCTACCGTATCGTCGCCGAAGATGTTCTGCGCGAGCATCGCTTCGACTACGAAATCATCGTGGCCGAACCCGGTTATGTGGCCTACAACCCTCAGCAGTTGTATTTCGGCCCCCTGTTGATGCAGGACCATGGCCAGGCATTTCACGTAAAGTGGCAACGCATGCTTGGGCAAAAGAAGCAGACCCTTGCCAACTTCGCCCAGGCCCGCGTTGCCGTACCGCCGGCCAAGGTCGCAGACTTCGAACAACAGGTGGACTGGATCACCCGGCTGCTGGCCGAACGCCCCCATACCGAGGACTAGCCTTCATGGACATGTTGCAGGCCATGCGTACCTTCGTCCGGGTGGTGGAGTGCGGTAGCTTTGCCGCGGCGGCCAACGCGCTGGACATCTCCGCTGCTCAAGTCTCGCGCATCGTGGCGGAGCTGGAGAATCAGCTGCAAACCCGATTGCTGCACCGCACCACCCGACGCTTGCGCATGAGCGAGGCCGGGGAGCGGTTCCTTGAGCGCGCACGGCAGATACTGCTATTGACCGACGAGGCAGTGGGAGAGGCGCGGGGTGCTCACCTCACGCCCCGTGGCCGGCTACGCGTGCATTGTCCGCATGGGCTTGGATTGCTGTTGATGCCGTTGGTGGCGGGCTACAACGCGCTTTGTCCCGACGTGGTCATCGAGCTTACGCTTTCCCAGCGCAACCCTGACCCGCTCGCTGAAGGGCACGATGTGGTCATCACCGTGGACCAGGCATTGCCGGACTCACAGTTGATTGCCGTCCCCTTGGGCACGATTTTCAGTATTGCCTGTGCCGCTCCCGGCTACCTGGATGAAAAAGGCGTTCCTGCCCGCCCGGACGATCTACACCAGCATCGCTGCCTGCGCATGGCCTACCCGTTGTACGAGGGTGACTGGGTGTTTCCGCAGGCAGGTGGGGATTGCGTCATTGCACCGCAGGACAGCTTCATGACCAACGTGGCGGACGCCATGCTGGTCGCCAGCGAGCTGGGCATGGGTATTGGTCTGCTGCCGTTCTACACCGCCAGCCAAGCCATGGAACAGGGGCGCCTGTACCGGGTACTGGCCGACTACAGGCTGCGGGAAAACGCCTTGTATGCGATTTATCCCTCGCGGCATTACCTGGACGCCAAGGTCCGAACCTGGATCGACTACCTCAAGGAACGACTGCCGCCCATTTTCGTCACCCACGCCCGCCTGGTCGAAGACCCCCGTTATTGCCGCTGACGGCAGCGGGGCACAAGCTCCCGTCGTTGTAGGACAGGCAGGCCGGACCTTACAGCGCGTAGTGTTTCAGTTCACGTGCGATCAGCATCCGCTGAATTTCGCTCGACCCTTCATAGATCTGGGTGATTCGCGCATCACGGTAGTGCCGCTCGACCGGATAATCCTCAAGGTAGCCGTAGCCACCGTGGACCTGGATGGCCATCGAACACACCCGCTCAGCCATTTCCGAGGCAAACAGCTTGGCCTGTGACGCCTCGGACAGGCAGGGCCTGCCGGCGCTGCGCAGGCGCGCGGCATGCAGGATCAGCAAGCGAGCCGCATTGATCTGCACCTGCATGTCAGCCAGCAAGTTCGCAATGCTCTGGTGTTCGTGGATCGGCTTGCCGAACTGGACACGTTCCCGGGCATAGCCCAGCGCCGCTTCGAAGGCAGCCCGGGCGATGCCCAGAGCCTGGGCGGCGATGCCGATTCGGCCGCCTTCGAGATTGGACAAAGCGATTGCCAGGCCTTTACCGCGCTCGCCCAGCAAGTTGCCAGCCGGGATACGGCATTGGTCGAGTGTGACGGCGCAGGTATCGGACGCGCGAATCCCCATTTTGTGTTCGGTACGATCGACCTTGAAGCCGGGGTTGTCTGTCGGTACCAGAAACGCCGACAGCCCTTTCTTGCCAAGGTCAGGATCGGTCACGGCGAACACGACGGCCAGCCCGGCGCGACGGGCATTGCTGACGAACTGCTTGCTGCCGTTGATCACCCACTGCCCGTCGATCAACTCGGCGCGGGTGCGCAGGTTATGGGCCTCGGATCCTGCCTGGGGCTCGGTCAGGCAGAAGCAGCCAATCACCTCGCCACTGGCCAGCCGCGGCAGCCAGTGCTGCTGCTGTTCGGGGCTACCGTAGGCCAGCAACGGGCCGCACCCCACCGAGTTATGGATGCTCATCAAGGCCCCGGTGGAGCCACACCCGACTGAAATCTCTTCCACCGCCAGCGCATAGGCCACGTAGTCGGTATAGCTACCGCCGAAGGCCTCGGGGACCACCATGCCCAGCAAGCCAAGCTCACCCATGCTGCGCACGACGGCGTCATCGATCCAGCCGGCCTTTTCCCACGCCTGGGCATGGGGGGCGATCTCGCCGCGGGCGAAGTCGCGGGCCATGTCACGGATCATGATCTGCTCTTCGCTCAGTTCCACGTCTTGCATCTGCTTGCTCCCGGGCTCACAGGCCTTCGAAGAATTGGTCGACCCGCTGGCGGTCCAGCCCCTGCAATGTAGGGGGGGTCCAGCGCGGCTGCTTGTCCTTGTCGATGATCAGGGCGCGCACCCCCTCGATGATGTCGCCGTGCTGGAACCACTGGCGATCCAGGTGCAACTCCATGGCGAAGCACTCTTCCAGGCTCAACTGTCGGCCGCGTCGTAACATCTGCAACGTCACGGCCATGGCCAGTGGGGATCGGGTTTCCAACAGCTCTGCAGTGGCAACGGCCCAGGCATGGCTGTCGCCGATGCTGACGGCACGCAACTGCTCGACGATGGCTGCCATATCGGGCAGGGCGAAGAAGTGATCGATCGCTGGGCGCAGCGCAGCCAGTGGTGGCGCTTCCAGCGCCTGTGTGCCCAGGCGCGCCAGCAGGTTCTGCAAATCCTTGAGCGGATTGTCATTGAGGGATAACTGGTCCAGCTCGCGATCAAGGGTTTCGATCTTGTCGCTCGTCACATACCAGTTGGCCAGGCCGCAATACAGGGCATCGGCCGCCTGGACCTGTGTGCCGGTGACGCCGAGGTAGGTCCCCAGCTCGCCCGGCAGGCGGGACAGGAAGTAGCTGCCCCCCACGTCGGGGAAATAGCCGATGCCCACCTCTGGCATGCCCAAGCGGCTGCGCTCGGTGACCACCCGCAGCTCGCAGCCCTGCGCCAAGCCCATGCCCCCGCCGAGGGTAAAGCCGTCCATGAGCACCAGGATAGGCTTGCGGTAGCGGTGTATCAGCAAGTCCAGGGCATACTCTTCGGCGAAGAAAACCGCGTGCAGGTCGTCACCGGCTTTGTAGCTGTCATGCAGCGAGCGGATATCACCACCGGCGCAGAAGCCCTTCGGCCCTTCGCCGCGCAGTACGACGGCGCGGATGTTCGGATCACCGGCCCACGCGTCCAGGTGCTTGCGCAAGCTGCGCACCATGTTCAAGGTCAGGGCGTTCAACCCAGCGGGGCGGTTGAGACGCAGGTGGCCGATCTGGTTGCGAACCTCGCTCAGAATGTGTTCGGTAACCGGCGTCTGAATAAGCGCTGTCATTGCGGTCTCCCTGCTTGTTATTGATTTTCCATGTGAAATCTGGAGTTCGCTGGAGGATCGCTGGATCCTGGCATGCGAATTTGCCTAGTACAATCGACAATTGTGCAGGGGCATCGTGCATTTTTGCGCCGATGCCCGTTGCGTTGCCAGTCAGCGTGAATGGGAACTGCACGCTGATGGGTCACAGGCGTTCACTGTAGCGCGAACCAGGCGCCAGTAGGCGTTATCGGCGCCCTGCTAAGACACTTACAAGTGTTTCAAGCGGGGCTTTTGGCTTGAAAGCACCGTGCGAGAGGGTTAGTCTTCGCGGGCTGCTGTCAATCCAGCAGTCGGGTTTGGTAGCCCGAATTGATCAAGGCGCACAAAGCGCCCGCTTTCGCTATGGTTGGCGCATTTTTTGTGCTCGGTTGTAGCGTTTTATGGCGGCTGTGCGTAGGGCGCCTCTGTGCGCGCCGGTTTCCTTGATTCCCGGTCTACCAACCTGCGCATAGCCGTCACCATTTCGTTTGGTAGCGATTGATGGCGGCTCCTGATGAATCAAGGAGCACACCATGACAAAAGGGTTACCTGATCCTCCTGCCAGTCTCACAACCGCGCCCACATCCTTCTCTACCTGCGAAAGCAGCCATCCGCCTTTGTTTTCGGTACGTCCGGGCGTCGATCTCGAAGACGCGCTGGTGCACTTGTCCACGCTGTTGCGTGGCGCCTATGCCGCTAATCTGAAGGCCATGGAGTTGGCCAATGGGACCTGTTTCGACCTGTTGCTGGGCAATGACCATGGACTGGAATCGGCGACCGCAGTGGTGGAGGCTTTGTTGAATGGGTTGGAGGCTCGGCGGCTGGTAGCTCACCGCTAGTCGGAGACGGCGGGGTGCGCCTAGGCAGTGGCGGAGTCAACTGCCTGGCTCCGGCCTGGGTGGTTAGCGAACTCCCAGGCTCAACGCGGTATCGCCGGGTCTGCGCTGCGAAGCTAGATTCCTAAGGCCCTGGCGCGCCTTTAGTATCGAAAAAAATCGACAGCCCCCTTGTCAGCCCTCAAGCCATTGCGGGCTGTTGAAATTATTCAGCCGGCAATCCTCTTCAGCGCAATCAACTGCTGCCACGGGCGCGCCGAGCAAGGCTCTCTGCAAACTGCGCTCCCCAGCATTCCAAGCCTGCTCAAGCAGCGGCAGGATGGCGCGGGGCAGCACGCTGAACATCGGTTGCCAATACCCACCCTGGCGGACCATCGCGGCACTGTTCGCCGCCAAGGCGGCGCGCCGCAGGTCGTTGACCAGCACCTGATCGACCCGCGGCGCATCACAGGCGAGCACCACCACCCAATCGTGCCGCGCTATCGCCAACCCGGCAAGCACGCCAGCCAGTGGGCCAGGGAAGCCGGTCTCGGCATCACACACGCAGTGCTCGGCGTACCGCTGGTATATCTGCTGATTGCGATTGCACGAAACGATCAGGTCATCACTGAGGCCCCGAACCACCGCATGCACGTGGGCAATCAGAGGGCGGCCTTGCCAGTCGATCAGCCCTTTATCGCGCCCGCCCATGCGTTGGCCACGGCCGCCGGCGAGCATGAGGACAGAGCAAAGGGGCAGGGTAGCAGGCATGAAAAAGGGTTCCTGGCAGTCAGTGCCAGAAACCCTCCCATTTCACGTTCCGCTTGTCCAGTCAGTGACTGCGCGGGGCTGGCTCGTCGCCAGGTTCCTGTGGCCGCCGGCGCCGGGACAAACGCATCACCACGACGAAGAATACCGGCACGAACACCACCGCCAGCGTGGCGCTCAACATGCCGCCAATGACCCCTGTACCGATGGCCTGCTGGCTTGCCGAACTGGCACCGGTGGCGATGGCCAGTGGCACCACCCCAAGGATGAACGCCAGGGACGTCATCACGATGGGCCGCAGGCGCAAGCGGGCAGCCTCGATGGCAGCCTGGGTGGCATCCATGCCCTGGTCCATCAGGCTTTTGGCAAACTCGATGATCAGAATGGCATTCTTTGCCGACAGCCCGATCAAGGTGATCAGCCCGACCTTGAAGAACACGTCGTTGGGCATGCCACGCAGCGTGACTGCCAGGACCGCGCCCAGAATCCCCAGGGGTACCACCAGCAGCACCGCCGTGGGGATCGACCAGCTTTCATACAACGCCGCCAGGCAGAGGAACACCACCAGCAGCGACAGGGCCATCAGCACCGGCGCTTGACTGCCCGAGAGCCTTTCCTGCAGCGACAACCCAGTCCATTCCAGCCCAACACCAGCCGGCAGCTGCGCCACGATTCGCTCGATCTCGGCCATGGCTTGCCCCGAGCTTTGCCCGGCCGTCGGCTCACCAGAAATGGACACCGCCGGGTAACCGTTGTAGCGCGTCAACTGGACCGGGCCGCTAACCCATCTGGGCTGGACGAAGGCGCCAAGCGGCACCATCTTGCCGGCGCTGTTGCGCACATGAATCTTCAGCAAGTCCTCCACCTGGCTGCGCTGATCGCCCTCGGCCTGCACCACCACCCGCTGCATGCGGCCCTGGTTGGGAAAGTCATTGACGTAGCTCGAACCCACCGCCACGTCCAGCACTGAGCCGATATCGGCGAACGAGACGCCCAACGCATTGGCCTGACGGCGATCGATCTCCAGCTCCACTTGTGGGCTTTCGGCCAACGATGCCTCGCGCACGTTTGTCAGTACCGCGCTCTTGCTCGCCTTGGCCAGCAGTTCATCACGGGCAGCCATGAGTTGGGCGTGACCAAGCCCGCCCCGGTCCTGCAGGCGGAATTCGAAGCCAGTGGACTCGCCAAGCCCGTCAATCGGTGGTGGCAGTACGGCGAAGGCGATGGCGTCCTTGAGTTGCGTGAATGCCATGTTCGCGCGATCGGCAATGGACTGGGCACTGTCCTCAGCGTCACGCTCGGACCAGTCCTTGAGGGTCGTGAAGGCTAGCGCCGCATTCTGGCCACTGCCGGAGAAGCTGAAACCCAGAATCACCGTGGTATTGCCCACGCCAGGCTCATCGCCGTTGTGCGCCTCGATGTGAGCCGCCACCTGCTCGGTGCGCATGCGGCTGGCGCCAGGCGGCAGCTGGATATCGGTGATGGTGTAACCCTGGTCCTCGGTCGGCAGGAAGGCCGTGGGCAGCTGACTGAAGCCGTAGCCCAGCACGCCCAGCAGCACGGCGTACACCAACAGGTAGAGCCCGCTGCGACGCAGTGCCTGCGACACCCAGCCCTCATAGCCCTTGCTCATGCCCTCGAAGCGCCGATTGAACCAACCGAAGAAACCGCCGCGCTGATGGTGCGCACCTGGGTTCACAGGCTTGAGCAAGGTGGCGCACAACGCCGGCGTCAGGCTCAGGGCAAGGAAGGCCGAGAACAGGATGGAAACGGCCATGGACACCGAGAACTGCTGGTAGATCACGCCGACCGAGCCCTTCATGAAGGCCATGGGCAGGAAGACGGCCACCAGCACCAGCGTGATACCGATGATCGCCCCGCTGATCTGGCCCATGGCCTTGCGTGTGGCCTCACGCGGCGCCAGACCCTCTTCGGCCATGATTCGCTCGACGTTCTCGACCACCACGATGGCATCGTCCACCAAAATACCAATGGCCAGGACCATGCCGAACAGGGTCAGCACATTGACCGAGAAGCCCAGCATCAGCATCACGCCGAAGGTGCCCATCAGCGCCACGGGCACCACGAGTGTGGGAATCAACGTGTAACGCAGGTTCTGCAGGAACAGAAACATCACCGCGAACACCAGCACCATTGCCTCGAACAGCGTGCTGATGACCTGCTGTATGGAGACTTTGACGAACGGCGAGGTGTCGTAGGGAATGTCGTACTTCACGCCTTCCGGGAAATAGCGCGCCAAGTCCTTCATCTTGGCGCGCACCAGCGTGGCCGTTTCCATGGCGTTGGCACCCGGGGCCAGCTGCACACTGAATGCGGTGGCCGGCTTGCCGTTCAAGCGCGTGCCGTACTGGTACTCCTGCGCACCGATTTCTACCCGGGCCACATCACCGATGGTCACCACCGAACCGTCGGTATTGGCTCGCAGCACGATCGCCGCAAACGCTTCTGGTGTGGTCAGCTGGCCCTTGACCACCACATTGGCGGTGATCTCCTGGGTAGCGGGGCTAGGCTGGTCGCCGATGCTGCCGGGCGCCACCTGCGCGTTCTGTGCGGTGATGGCTTCGGCCACGTCGTTGGGGGTGAGATTGAGGCCGACCAGCTTGGCCGGGTCGATCCAGATGCGCATGGCGCGCTCGGAGCCATACAGCTGGGCTTTGCCGACCCCTTTGATGCGCCGGATCTCGTTCATCACGTTGCGCGCCAGAATGTCGGACAACGCGGTCTCGTCGAACTTGCCATCCTCGGAGGTGAGCGTGCCCAGCAGCAGGAAACCAGTGGACACCTTTTCAACCTGCAAGCCTTGTTGGGTGACCGGGCGTGGCAGGCGCGACTCGACCACTTTCAAGCGGTTCTGCACGTCAACCTGTGCCAGGTCTGGCACGGTGCCCGGCTCGAAGGTGGCGGTGATGGTGGCGCTGCCCAGGCTGCTTTGCGACTCGAAGTACAGCAAGTTGTCGGCGCCGTTGAGTTCCTGCTCGATGAGGCTGACCACACTTTCATCCATGGTAGCCGCCGAGGCGCCAGGGTATACGGCGTAAATTTCCACCTGCGGCGGCGCCACGTTGGGGTACTGCGCCACGGGCAGTTGAGGAATGGCCAAGGCGCCAGCCAGCAGGATGAACAGCGCCACTACCCAAGCGAAAATGGGGCGGTCAATGAAAAATTGCGGCATCGATCAGGCCCTCACTGGCCGGTGTGCTGGGTGGCGGAGGTGGCCTCGGGGGCGGGGTCGATCTGCACGCGTTCGCCTGCCTTGGCATGTTGCAGGCCTTCGACCACCACCTGGTCACCGGCAGCGAGGCCTTCGCGTACTACCCAGCGGTCGCCCTGTACGCTGCCCAGAACCACTTGCCGTTCGCTGACCTGCGATTGGCCATCCACGACCAGTACCTTCGGCACGCCTGCGCTGTCACGCAGGATCGCCCGTTGCGGCACACTCAGCCCTTGCGGTTGCACGGCCTGGGCCAGGCGCACGCGCACATAGCTGCCCGGCAGCAAGTCGAGGTTCGGGTTGGGGAACTCGCTGCGCAGGGTGATCTGGTTGGTAGAGGGGTCGACCTGGATGTCGGAGAACAACAGCTTGCCGGGCAGCGGGTAGGCACTGCCGTCGTCCTCGATCAAGGTGACACTGGCCTGGTCTGCGTCGACCCGTTGCAGCTGGCCGGCACGCAAAGCCTTGCGCAGCGCCGTGATCTCACGGGTCGACTGGGTGACGTCGACATGAATGGGGTCCAGTTGCTCGATGGTCGCCAGTGGCGTGGCTTCGTTCTGCCCGACCAATGCGCCTTCTGTCACCTGGGCACGGCCAATGCGCCCGGCGATGGGAGCGGTCACAGTGGCGTATCCCAGGTTCAGACGGGCCCGTTGCACAGCCGCCTTGGCCTCGGCCACTGCTGCGTTGGCTTGCAGCAGGCTGGCCTTGGCATTGTCGTATTCCTGGCCGCTGACGGCTTTGTCATTGACCAGCTCGCGGTAGCGCTGCTCCTGCAGGCGAGCTTGATAACGGGTAGCGTCGGCTCTGGCCAGTGCCGCCTGGGCGCTGTCCAGGTCGGCCTTGAAGGGTGCGGGGTCGATCTGAAACAACACATCGCCCTGCTTGACGTCGCTACCCTCGCGGTACACCCGTTTGAGCACTACGCCGGCCACCCGAGCCCGCACCTGGGCGGTACGCGGCGCCAGAATGCGGCCGTTGAGCTCGCTGGTGATGGCCAGCGGTTGCAGTTGCAGCGTTTCGATCCGCACTTGCGGGGCCGGGGCTTGCTGCTCGGGTTCGTCGCTAGCGCTGCAGCCGCCCAGGCCCAAGCCTACAAGCGCCAGAAGCGCCATGCGGCGCAGGGTAACAGTGAGTGTGTCGGACATTGGGATCTTCCGCTGATGATCTGCGCTATGCTACGGCACCCGGGTCATGGTTGGCTGTTAACAGCTGTACGGGGAGTGTGAAAAAGTGTGAAGCGATGGGTTGTGCACCACGATGTTTCTATAAGCTTGCGTCACTAGAACGCAGCGCTTACGAGGCCACACCGAGCCGGTGCGCTGCAAGTCCCTCCACCTGCCTGCCAAGCCACCCATGCCCACTATACTTCTGGTCGAAGACGACAGCGCCCTGGCCGAGCTGATCGCCAGTTACCTGCAACGCAACGAATTCGTCGTCCGGGTCATCGCCCGGGGTGACCATGTGCTGGACGAGTATTGCCGCGACAAACCCGACTTGGTGATTCTTGACCTGATGCTCCCAGGGCTGGACGGCCTGCAGGTGTGTCGCCAATTGCGTCAGCAGTCCCAATGCCTGCCGATCCTGATGCTCACCGCCCGCGATGACAGCCATGACCAGGTGCTGGGGCTGGAAATGGGGGCCGACGACTACGTCACCAAACCGTGCGAGCCACGGGTGTTGCTGGCCCGGGTGCGCACCTTGCTGCGCCGCAGCGCTAACGAACCCAGGCTGGACCATGACCTGATCGTGGTAGGTGGGTTATGCATCGACCTGGCCGAACGCACCGTCACCTGGCGCGGCGAGCCTGTCGAACTGTCGGGCGGGGAATTCAACCTGTTGGTCGTGCTGGCGCGCAATGCCGGGGTCGTGCTCAATCGCGATCGCATTCTTCAACAGTTGCGCGGTATCGAGTTCAACGGCACCGACCGCTCGGTGGACGTGGCCATTTCCAAGCTGCGCCGCAAGTTCGACGACAACGCAGGCGAAGCACGCAAGATCAAGACGGTCTGGGGCAAAGGTTATCTGTTCAGCCGTGTCGAGTGGGAGTGAGCTGCGATGTTCAAGATCCTGGTGCGGCTGTATCTGCTGATCATCGTGGCGTATGCCGGTGCCTTGCTGTTCATCCCCGACACCATCGTGGGGCTGTTTCAGGAACGCTTCATGGCCTACAACCTCACCCAGACCAAAGGCGTGCAGTCGCTGATCGTACGTCAGTTCCATCAGGCGCCTCAGGCCCAGTGGCCTGACGTAGCGAAAGCGCTGGCCGACGACTTTGCACCCTTGCAGGTCCAGCTGCTGCCCATCGACCAGGCCCACTTGAATGAAACGGAGCGCGCGCGGCTGGCGCAAGGGGAGTCGGCAGTGCGCCTGGCCCAATGGGGCTACTACGAAACCCTGCTGGCGCCGTTGGACAGCCACTGGCTGGTACGCTTGGATTCGCCGCCTGATCCCTTGGACATCAACGTCCTGTCATGGGGCGTGACGGTGTTGATCGGGGCCGCGATGCTGGGTTGCCTGTTGCTTTGGGTATGGCCGCACTGGCGTGACCTGGAGCGCCTGAAGGAAACCGCTCGGCGTCTGGGGCAGGGGCAGATGTCCGAGCGCACGCATATCTCGGTGCATTCGAACATCGGCGAACTGGCCAGGGTATTCGACACCATGGCTAGCGACCTTGAGCGCCATGTCAATCAGCAGCGCGAGCTGCTCAATGCCGTATCTCACGAGCTGCGCACGCCCCTGACGCGCCTGGATTTCGGCTTGGTGCTGCTCTTCGACGAAGTGCCTGCGGCCAGCCGCAAGCGCTTGCTGGAGCTGGTCGGGCATGTGCGAGAGCTGGATGAATTGGTGTTGGAGTTGTTGTCCTACAGCCGGTTGTACAATGCCGACCAGGCGCGCGAACGAGTGGAGGTGTCGTTGCTCGAGCTGGTGGACAGCGTGCTAGGCGGCTTTGCCGAGGAGTTGGACGGGCGGGGCATCCAGTGGGAGGTGCATGCCGACGCCGAGTTGCCGCGCTTCGTGCTCGATCCGCGCCTGACGGCCCGAGCGGTGCAGAATCTGGTGCGCAACGCCATGCGCTACTGTGAGCAGCGCCTGGTACTGCGCTTGCGCCTGGAGCCCGACGGGGCTTGCTCGCTGACGGTGGAGGATGATGGCATTGGTATCCCTGTCGAGGAGCGTGAGCGAATCTTCCAGCCGTTCTATCGCCTGGATCGCAGCCGGGACCGCAGCACGGGTGGATTCGGCTTGGGGCTGGCGATCAGCCGGCGGGCCATTGAGGGGCAGGGCGGGACCCTGACGGTCGCCCAGTCCCCATTGGGCGGTGCGCAATTTCGTATCCGCTTGCCCGCCGGGCAGGTGACCTGAAGGCTGATGCCTGGTAGTAAGCCTCTTCTTTTAACCGGCGGGATCTTGTAGCGTGTCGGGTCGTCATTCAGGGAGCTGAACATGCAAGGCAAGGCCCGCAAGATCGTCCAGGCCATTCTCTACGAGGCCATCGCCGTGGCGTGTGTTGCCCCTGCCCTGGAACTTGCGTTCGGGGCGGGGATGGCGCAGTCCACTGTGCTGTCGGTATTGATGTCAGGCGTCGCGATGAGCTGGAACATGCTCTACAACTGGGTGTTCGAGCGCTGGGAGGCGCGCCAGCCTCAGCGCAAGCGCACGCTGTTGCGCCGCTTGCTGCATGCGCTTGGCTTCGAGGGTGGCCTGGTGGTGATCCTGCTCCCGCTGGTGGCTTATTGGTTGCAAGTCAGCCTGCTGGCAGCGCTCTTGACCAATCTGGCCCTGTTCGCTTTTTTCTTCGTCTACGCCTTCGTGTTCCAGTGGGGCTTCGACAAGGTATTCGACGTGCCGTTGTCGGCGCAGCAGGCCAAGTGTTGACGCGCGACCAAGCCTCGGGCTAACGTTCGGCACATGAACCGCTATCAGCCTGCCTTCGCCAGCATTATTACCGCCATCATCAGATTGGCGGGCTAGCGCGAGCATGCACCAAACCCGCCCTGGAGGCGGGTTTTTCCATCTGACTCCTGGGCACCGTTAACCGGCCAAGGAGTCGATGATGTCCAACCTGTGTTGCGCCCCGCGAGCAATCACCCCTGAGCAACTGCTGTCCGAGCAGGTTCGGCGAATTTTGGCAGCGCCCGTGTATGACCTGGCCATCGAAACGCCGTTACAAGAGGCCGGTGGGTTGTCCGATAGGCTGGGTAATCGGGTACTGCTTAAACGCGAAGACCTGCAACCCACATTCTCGTTCAAGATCCGTGGGGCGTACACGCGACTGTCGAGGTTGACCACCCGTCAGCGTCAGGCCGGTGTAGTGACCGCTTCGGCGGGCAACCATGCCCAGGGCGTGGCCATGGCCGCCGCGCATCTGGGCATGACGGCCACGATCGTCATGCCGTCCACGACGCCTTCGCTCAAGGTCCAGGGCGTGCGCGCCCGCGGTGGCCAGGTGGTGCTGCACGGTGACAGCTTCCCTCATGCCCTGGCACATGCCTTGAAGCTGGCCGAGCTGGAAGGAGCCACCTTCGTGCCACCCTTCGATGACCCGGATGTGATTGCCGGTCAAGGTACGGTCGGCATGGAGATCCTCAGGCAGTGTCCTGGGCCGCTACAGGCTGTCTTCGTTCCGGTAGGCGGAGGTGGCTTGATTGCCGGAATCGCGGCCTACATCAAGTACCTGCGCCCCGAGGTCAGGGTGATCGGTGTGGAGCCTGAGGATGCCAACTGCCTGCAGGCCGCCCTGCAGGCTGGCGAGCGGGTGGTGCTCCCGCATGTCGGCACCTTCGCCGACGGGGTGGCCGTGGCCCAGGTGGGCGCCCACTGCTTCGAGCTATGCCGGCATTTTGTGGACGAGGTGCTGACTGTAAGCAGCGACGCGTTGTGTGCCGCGATCAAGGACATCTACGATGACACCCGCTCGATCACCGAGCCCTCGGGGGCCCTGGCGGTCGCGGGCATGAAGCAGTATGTGGACCGCGAGGGCGTTCGCGGGAAGACGCTGGTGGCCATCGATTCTGGGGCCAACATCAACTTCGATCGGCTGCGCCATGTGGCAGAGCGCGCCGAACTGGGTGAACAGCGCGAAGCGGTGATCGCGGTGACCATCCCCGACCAGCCTGGGAGCTTCCGGGCGTTCTGCCAAGCGTTGGGCAAGCGCCAGGTCACGGAATTCAACTACCGCTGCCAGCCGGGCAAACCTGCAAGGCTGTTCGTGGGTGTGCAAACGCACCCATTGCAGGATCCACGCGATCATCTGTTGAACGGTTTGCAGGCTCAAGGCTATGAGGTTGTGGACCTGACCGACAATGAGCTGGCCAAGCTGCATGTGCGCCATACCGTGGGTGGGCCTTTGGCGCCTGGAAGTAACGAGCAGGTGCTGCGTTTCGAGTTTCCAGAGCGCCCCGGGGCACTGCCGGCGTTTCTGGAGCGCCTGGGCCAGCGCTGGAACATCAGCCTGTTCCATTACCGCAACCACGGTGCAGCCCATGCGCGGGTGTTCGCTGGGCTGCAGGTGCCTGCCGATGAGCGTGCCGGGTTATCTTCGGCGCTGGACCAGATGGGTTATCGCTACTGGGACGAAACGGATAACCCGGCTTATCACCTGTTCCTCGGCTGAGGCGGCGGATCACCGCTCGCGCATGAAGAAACCGGCCACGAACTTGCGGAAGGTTTCAGGGCTCTTGAAGTCGGCATACCGTTTGAAGTTCTCGGTATCCGGCTCGGGCCCGATGGGTTGTTCGAGCAGCGAAATGGACAGTACACGGTCTTGGTCGGACGTCATCACCAGTTCATCCATGAGCTGCCCGCCGACCACCGGGCGGCGCATCTGCACCTTGACGCCCTTGCTGGCCATCCAGTCCACCAGCGATACCAATGCCTTGAGCGGTTCGCGCTCTTCATCGCGATAGACCGGAAACAGATGGCCGCGCGACAGCACCGGTACGCTGGCCACGTGGATCAGTTCATAGAAGTGACTGCCGGGAGTCGTAGGCGAATAGAGTGCCAGCGTCAGCAACGGGCCGCAGGTGCGCTGACCACCCCAGTACAGATGATGGCCCTGGAAATCGAAACCCTCTTCACTGCGGTAGTGAAAGACCTTGCGGCCCTTGATCTGGTCGATGCAGTCGAGCAGTAGTCCATGACGACGATGGTTGCCAAAGATCGTTGCTTCACGCAGACGGGCCTTGAGCATCATCATGTGCTTCATGTCCAGGCGCGTTTCCAGGTAGTTGCTGGCCGGCACCCGTTCCACCAGCGGATAGCGACTGGCCACGGCGCGCAGTTGAGCGAATTGCCCGGTCAGGTCCTGCTTCAAATGCGTGGCGTAGAGGTTGAGGCCGCTGGTCTCGATCCACGTCAACAACAAGGCCAGCAAACGCTGTTGTTCGCGGCGCTCGCCTGGCTCGTTGGTGCTTGCGCTTGCCCCCGTGCGGAAGTCGCCGATCAGCCGCAGCGGTGTGTCGGGAGGCAGCCAGGCCACCGGCTGAACAGGTGCCTGAGCACGCTCGGCCGCTTCCTGTTCATCCTTGGTGAAGGGGCAGCCCGGCGCATGTTCGGCCGTGCCTGGGTTGTTCTTGAGAAACAACGTACCGGTGTTGCCATTGAGGGTGACATTGAGCACAGGCAGGGCGTCGGTGCGGCAGTCGCAGGCCAGCCATTGATTGGCGTTGCGCACCTTCATCAGCATCTGGTTGGCCTGCAGCAGGCGGGGCCCGGTCAAGCCGCCGGTGGCAAATTCCACCAGCAGCGCGTCTTCGGCGGGCGTCAGGCTGCGCACCTGGGCGGCGGTCTTGTCGATGATACGCATTGAGCGGCTCCGTGCTATGAGCTTCAAGCTTCCAGCAAAGCGGTGCCGCTTTCAACCGTCAGAAGATGTAGTCGGTAGTCAGGAAACTCGACCGTCGATTACGGATGATGTCACTGAACAAGGCCTTGTTGTCGTCCTGGAAGCGCGTGGCCACCAGGGTGCGTATGGAAAAGACCCGCAGGGCATCGTGCACCGACAGGGTGCCCTCGGCGCTGTTTTTGCGGCCATTGAACGGATAGGTGTCCGGGCCTCGCTGGCATTGGGTGTTGATGTTGATGCGACCGACCTGGTTGGCGAAGATGTCGATCAGGTTGCCGACGGTGGCAGGGTCGCTGCCGAACAGGCTCAACTGCTGGCCATAGTCCGAGTCCAGGACGTAGTCGATGACCGTCTGCAGATCGCGGTAGGGGACGATCGGCACGACTGGCCCGAACTGTTCTTCCTGGTACACGCGCATCTGCGCCGACACCGGATACAACAGGGCGGGGTAGAAGAACGAACCCCGGCTGCGGCCCCCGTGCTCGTTGATCACCCGTGCTCCCTTGGCGGTCGCATCGTGCACCAGGCCGTCGAGGTAATCGATCTTCCCGGGTTCGGGCAGCGGTGTCAGGGCGACGCCTGGCTCCCAGGGCATGCCCGGCTTGAGGGTGGCGAGCTTGCGCGTGAACTTGTCCAGAAATGCATCGGCCACATCTTCATGGACGAACAGAATCTTGAGCGCCGTGCAACGCTGGCCGTTGAACGACAGGGCGCCCGTCAGAGCCTGGTCGACGGCGTTGTCCAAGTCGACCTGAGGCAACACAATGCCGGGGTTCTTCGCGTCCAGGCCCAGTGCCGCGCGCAGCCGATGTGGTCGTGGGTGCAGCTTTTTGAGGTCGCTGGCAGCCTTGTGGGTGCCGATGAAGGCGAAGACGTCGATCTTGCCGCTGGCCATCACTGCGCTGACGGTCTCACGCCCCTTGCCGTAGATGACATTGATGACACCGGGCGGGAAGCTGTCGCGGAAGGCTTCGAGCAGCGGGCGGATCAGCAAAACGCCGAACTTGGCGGGCTTGAACACCACGGTGTTGCCCATGATCAAGGCCGGTATCAGGGTGGTGAAGGTTTCGTTGAGAGGGTAGTTGTACGGGCCCATGCACAGCGCCACGCCCAACGGCGCGCGGCGTATCTGGCCCAGGGTGCCCTGTTCGAGTTCGAAGCGGCTGGAGCGTCTGTCCAGGTCCTTGAGGGCATTGATGGTTTCAGTGATGTAGTCGCAGGTGCGGTCGAATTCCTTTTCCGAATCCGCGAGGTTCTTGCCGATTTCCCACATCAGGAGCTTGACCACGGCCTGGCGCTGCTCGCGCATGCGCGCCAGGAAGGCCTCCACATGGCCGATGCGCTCTGCCACGCGCATGTTCGGCCATGCACCGCGCCCCTTGTCATAAGCTTGAACCGCAGCATCCAGTGCGGTCATGGCCGTGTCGGCGTCCAGCAGCGGTGCGTGGCCCAGCACCACCTGTTGCTCCTGGCCGTTGTCCTTTAGCCAAATGGGGCTACGGACTGTGGCCAACGGCCCGTCCCAATGGCGCAGTTCACCGCCCACGAGGTAGTCACGTTGTTCAAGGGGAGCCCCCAGTTGCCACGCTGGAGGTACGTCGGCGGCGTTGGGGTAAAGGTTGTCGAGCAAGGATTCCATGAAACTGCACCTCACAGTGGCCGGGAAGGGTTTAGCACAGTGAAACGGTTCAGCGACGAGCATGCGCCTGAGGCGACCAGAATACCAGCGCACAGCAAGCGCTTGAGCAGTGCGCCGGTCGCCCGGCGCCTGATCAGGGTGTCACAGGTCGAGCTCGAACAATCTCTCTGCTGGTTGTTCCAACAGGGCCTGCCGGTCTGGCCCTGCGTTATCGATCACAGACAGCCGACGCCAGAACTCCCGGCGCGCTCGTTCGGGGTAGGTGAGGAAAGGATCGTCGTCCAGCAGCGCCCTGAGGTCGCGCCGATATTGCAATGGCAAGCGGCGCCACAGGCTGTATTCATGCGGGCCTGCAAGTTCGAAGAATTCAGTGTAGTCGCCCTCGTTCACTAACAGATCCACGTCATGAATCTCATTGTACGTTTCGATCTGACTCAGTATCGGCTCTGCCAGCCAACTGCTTTCCATGGACAGGGTGTCAGCTACGGGAATGGGCAAAGTGAAGTCCTCGGGTAACTGCACGAACTGGTTGTTCGTCAGGTCAACGGCGAGCGGCTCCGTTAATTGCGCCAACCCCTGTGGCAACTCGGTCAGCGAGCATCCCGACAGGAACAGCGATCTGATGTCGGGATGCAGGCGCAGATCGGGCGCGACCAGCAGCGGGTTTTCACTCAGATCAAGTACGGCCAGGCCGGGGTATCGTTGCAGGGTAATTTGATCCGTAGGGTCCCAGGTAATCCGGTTGCGGTCCACATCCAGCCAGCGCAGGCGCTGACCGAAGGCCAGGCGAGGCAGGTGGTCGAAGCGGCATCGCTGAGCAGTAACCGCGTGAGGTTCGGGAGTCGCTGGTGGAAGACCGCAGGCAGTTGGCTGAGTGCGGGGTTGCCGCACAACGTCAGGTGCTCGATGTGATGGAAGTCATCCCTCAGTGGCAAGCTGGCCAAGTCATCATGAGTCAGGCCCAGCCCGGAGAGATCGAGGCTGTACAGACAACCGCCGCCATCGAGTACCGTGCACGAAACCCGTCGCCAGGCATTGATGATCGGCTGCACGGCAAGGTGGCGTTGATGTGGGCGCTGGGGGTTGGGGGCGGCCCACTGGGCCAGATCACGACGCAAGTTCTCTAGGCGCGCTTGTAGGTCGCGCAAGCGTTGGGTGGGTGAGCGCATGTCATGCAGGTTGTCCTCGTCTTCCCCTTCATTGAGCCAGTCGGCAAATTCTGCGTCGGTCGCAGTGGGGTAGAGACGCCGATAGGCCGCGCTCAACGAGGTGGTCTGGCGTGGCGCTGCCGGCAGTGGTTCGAGCGGCTTTCCACCCCGCAACCAACCCCGTGTTACCAGGCGTTGGCTGCGTTGCCCATAGAGCCTGGGGGCGAGCGTGGCGCGGTTTGCCCTGACCCAGGTCATCACCCGACGGCGAAGGTGGACGCCGTCAGGGTGCTCGATACCCAGCAGGTCGCGACGGGCGCGGGGCAGTGCCTGTTCGATGGCGCGGCAAAGATCGATACTCACCACGCCGGGCGCAGGACGCTCTCCCAAGAAAGCTTCATAGCCTTGGCTTGATTTGATCACACGAATGAGCTGACCTGTGCCGGTATGAGCGAGGGTGGGACCGTCAGGGTTGCCGGCACGCAGTTCCAGACGTATGTCGGCTTGCCAGTCCGACATGGCCTCCAGTGCGCTGAATAGCAGGCGCTCGGTCTCAGTGTTGGCGAGCGCCGGCTGCACCAGGCCCTCCAGCGCCCGAACCAGAGGTAATTCGCTATGCACCTGTTCTACCGATTGTCGAATCCTGGCAGGCAGTGTTCCTTCTTGCTCCCAGGTCAACGCTTGGGCGGCCTCCAGCCGGCCCAGCAGTTGCTTGGCCAAAGGCGGCGTGAGACGCGGGTAGGTGGTAAGCAAGCGGTCCACGCCGGGATCGTGCGGCATGCTTGGGCTGTAGCGCTGCTCGAACCACTGCGACGCGCCTTGTACATCCATCGAAGGGCGTTCGGCGATTATGCGCAGACGCTGTAGAACGTCCAACAGCAGCGGCGGCGCCGGTTGCCCGCGAAGGTGCAGGTCTCGCAGGTTGTCGGCGTCGATGCCAGTCACATCGCACGCTTGCTGGATTTGCTCAGCTGTAAAGGCCTCGAACGGCTCACCCAGGCGCTCTACCAGCGTTACCAGCGGCCACTCGCCTAGCGGCTCGTGCTGGGCGCGCCAAGCGCCTTGACCGTTGTGCTCAAGGGGGGGCTGCCAGGCATCTGGCCGCTCGGGGTGAACAATTTGCCAGCGCGACAGTGAAGGGTCCAGCCGTTGCTCATAGAGGTGTCCGTCCATCTTGATGAAGTATCGGCCATCATGCAGATACTGGCCCTGCGCATTGGGCCGCAACTGCGTTGGCAGCACTTCCTTGGAACGGTAAGGGGCCAAGTCCTGGTTCCAGAGCCTGAATGTGCCGTCGCTGACGCGTACCTCTTGCAGCGTCGTACCGGACAGTTTGCCGAACAATCGTGGCAACGCGTGTCCGGCTGCGGCGAAACCGCCCAGCAAAGCAAGGTTTATCCCAACCGATTCGATGTGCTCGAGCGCCAGGTGACGATCCCCGGCTTCCCAGGCTTCATACCCTTCGAAAGCTTCGCCCAGGAGCTGGCAGGCAGTGACGGCCAACATGAAAGTGCCCACCCCAGGTACGAAAAAGCTGGCGATATTGAGCAGGTCCCAGCCGCGACTTTCCCACGTCGCCAGACGTTGGGCTCTGGCGCTGGCGTCGAACTGTGCAGTAGGAACGGCGAGCAAACTGGCTTCGTGCTGCAAACGTGCCCAGTGCCGGACGTAGCAGTCGCTGAACGGGTCTCCCTCGATGGGCTGACGAGCCGGGCGCAGGTCTGCGTCCAAGGCGCGCTCCCAGGGTTTGTCGGCCGGAGTGTTGCCAGCCGCGTCGAGGTTTTGCTGCAACAGATCGAAGAAATGTTCGCGTTGGTCTTGGGCTACATACCCTGTGAACGCTTCACGTGCTGCAGGCTCGAGCAACAGGATGGCCAGCGCTTCATGCACGGCTGCCAGGTCCTTGCAGCTGCGCAATGCAGGCTCGTGGTTGGGCAGGTACACGCCTAGGCCGTTCTGCCCCAGGTCGATCAGCATGACTTCGTAAAGATCGGTCCCGAACAAGCTCAGCCGCCAGCACGTCAAAGGCTCTCCCTGCAGCAGGCGGTCAAGGTCATCGCGAGCGCTGCCGCTGATCAAGTGCCTGAGCACAGCTAAGTCTGCCGCCATCTGCAGACGCGCTTTGAACACCTGCAACATGTGCGCTTTTACGGCCGGGCTGTCGAAATAGCCTTGAAGATGACCATGGTAGGCACTTCCCAAATCAAGCGCTCGCGTCAGGGTGGCGAAAGCGGCCGGCGTGAGGGGCAAGGGTGTTACTTGGTAACGCTCCGAGTCGATGGGAAATTGTGCAGCCGGCTCTTGCATGCCAATCGGCGCCGTGCCCGTCACCGTGATGGGCGTTATGTGAATATCCTTGCTCAGGGCGATTGCACTCTGGGAAGAGAACACTTCATCCTCCGCAAAGTTCTGCAATGCAGCCCTTACGATGTTTTCCCGTTGGTGGCTAAATACATAGCGCAGGCCGACCCATCGCCAAGTTTGCTCGACGCGCAGCAACTCGCAGGCGTTGACGTCCACATCTAACCCCTGACGCTGCAAGCACTGCTGTAGTGCACGTTCGGCGAGTTCTGCCACTTGCTCAAGGCCGCGCATCGCCCGACCTAGCGCTGCCTGCGCGCTGATCAATCTTCGATGACTGGCGGCAACGGTTTCCCTCAGATCCGGAGGGGCATTGCAGAACCAGTCTTGCGTTTGCCAAGTGGGGTGTTGAGTGTGCTTGAGGGCCTGCCATTGGTGCGCGGTGGCCCGTGCAGCCCAATGAGGCAAAGTCACAGGTGAAACTGAGTTGCTTTCAGACATGTGGTGCGAGCTCCTTGTATTGAGGCGCTATCACACGTCATGGGTGACTGATGCGGTGGTGCTGGGTTATTACCCAGGCGCTATGACTCATAGCCTGGCCCAATCGAGGCCAGGCGGCGCCGTGGATTATTGGCGCCATAAAACATATGGCCTTTATATCGGCTCGCTACTTGCCAAACACTTTGGCAGCACCTTAAATTGTTACTGAATATGAATCTTAAAGTAATGCAATGCTCAATTAATCAATAGGTTAGTCGTGCCTGGCATTTTATATGTCTGCAAGAACGCAAAACTTTCAGTGGACGTTGAACCTGATGAAACAGACGCTCTCGGCAGTGGCTCGTCGCTCACTGTCACCTTCTCAGCGCTATCGGTTAAGGCATTTGGCAAGCCAGGCGCGTGAGCTTGCCGCCCGTGCTTGTGTATGGCGTTGGGAAATCAGTCGGTTTCGCCTGCAACACGAAAGTGCCCATGACATCCTTTACGTGGGCCGCAAACAGCAACGCGACATGGCGAAGTTGCTGATGACCGGACTGGCCAGCCCCCCCTCTGCAATGATCAGCCCTGCTGAACCCACCACGCGACGACCTGTGGTGATGGTCAGCGAAGTGCCCACCGCAGGCGCGCTGACGGTGCCTCACTATGTGAGTGCCGTCGTGCCATTGGGGCGCCCCCTTGAGGACATCACCGCGCGCTATGACAGCGAGTTGCGCCGCAGCATTCGCAAACACCGGCCCCTTTATCACATGCGCCAGGCGCTGTCTGACGAAGACATCGAGTCCGCGGACCGGGAGTTTCTGCGCCCTTATGCCACAGCCCGCAAGGGTCTTCTTGCATCGCAGATACCGACCGATGAAGTCTTCAGAATCGCCAGGCAGGTCGGCAGGCTCGACCTCATCGTCCAGGATGATCAAGTGATCGGTTGTCACCTGGGTTGTGAAGTGGTTCGCGCCGGCAAGCGCTACTGGAGCACGGTGCGTTTCGGCTATTGCGAAGCCGTGTTCTCCGATGCCAAGCGCCTGCGTGAAGTCAACTCGATTACAACTTACATGGCGATGGAGTGGGCGCTTGGGCAGGGCTTCGATTACTACGACATCGGCCTGTGTCTGGCGCGGCCTGACGACGGGCTGTTGAAATGGAAGCGCCGCAGAGGCGGCGACGTCGACTCGCTGGGCAACCACGCCCACCTCTTCGTACGCCTGCCTAAATCCGGTATCGCTCATTTTCTCTGGGAGACACCCCTGTTCGCCGTCGAAGGTGACAAGCTGACGCTGCACCTCGGCGTGCCTGACGGTGCGAGCGAACAGGCGCTGGCCAGTCGTTATCACGAAATGGTCTTCGGCGGGCTCAGCAAGATCTACTTGTACGGGGCCACGGGAGCGGGCGATCAGCTGATCGCGGCGCTCAGGCAGCGTTATGCAGGCCTGCCATCAGCGCCGGCGATGGAGATCATCACCTGTACCTGAGTACGGTCCAGGCAACGCATGGGCCAGGCGGCCACCTTAATCGACAGTTTTGCGGGGAGACGTTCAATGGCAGGTGATAGCTTGCAGCCCAGCACTTTGCCCGCGGCCCTGTCGTCGCGCTCATGGACCCTGGCCGCTTATCAGTACATGGTGCGCAAGCGCCTGCTCAGGCAGCCCTCGCCAGACATCAGGAGCATTGCCGAGCGTTCGTGGGACATTGCGCCGGGCGAGATGTCCATAACCCCGCCCGCGATATTCTTGCCAGGCCAGCTCGAACGCGTCACAGGCTGGGAAGGCAAGCGGTTCTATCCCTTCGTGCACCCGCGCTCGACCATGGAGGGCGGCATCCGCACCGCGCATGGGTCGACCCGCGGCTACCTGTGCAGGGACGTGTGGTTGATCGACGGCGCGTTGTACAAGGGCAGGGCAGCGCAGTGGCTGTCGCACAGGCACAGCGCGTTCCCCCCCCTGAGCGTTGAGCATGAAATCGACCGCGGGGCCATCTACTGCACCCATAACGGCAATGCATGGTTTGGCACCTGGTTGATGGAGGACTGCCCGACCTATGCACTGGCCTGCAACGAGGGCATGCCCGTCACTACCGCGCCCTCTGCAAAGTACCCAATCTTCACCCAGGCCCCTGCCTATGAAGCATGGCTTGGCATGCAGCCGCATCGCCTGCGCACGGCGTTCTTTCGCGAACTGGTGCTGTTCGACGACCAAAGCAACAACCGCGACCGCCACGCCCGCTATCGGGCGATGGGCGACAAACTTCGGGCGCATGTGGCCCATTGCCCGCATCCAGGTGTCTTTCTGCTGCGCGGAGGCGACGGTGATCTGCGCTTGCTGCGCAACGAACTGGCACTGGCTGAGCACTTGCGCGTCACCCGGGGGTTCCGCGTGGTCGATCCGTTGAAAAGCGACGTGCCTTCGATCGTCGCAGCCTGCGCCGGGGCGCACGTGGTCATCGGGGTGGAGGGCAGCCAACTGGTGCACGGCGTGAACGTGCTGGAGGCGGGCGGGTGTCTGCTGACCCTCCAACCCCCGAACCGCTTCGTCAGCTACTACAAGTACCTCACCGACCGCGACCATCAGCATTTCGGGTTCGTGGTTGGCGTGCCCGACGGGGACGGCTTTCGTATCGACATCCAGGAGGTAGAGCGAACGCTGGACCTGTTTCCCTCTCCGGCGGTGTAGTATCGGCCGATTGCATGGGAAGGGGATAAGGCGGCGATGCTTGAGGTATCTCGGTTCTGGCGTGATTCGGCACTGCCTTTCGTCGAGGCGCGAGTGGTCGGAGACGGGCGTCAGGTATGCCATGCCGCTCATTCCCACGAGAGTTTTTCACTCGGGGTAATCACCGGCGGGCGCAGTACTTACGTCAGCGGTCATGACCAGTTCGAGGTGGCGGCCGGCAGCACGGTGTTGATCAACCCGGGTGTGATTCACGCGTGCAATCCTGTCTCGGGTCTGCCGTGGTCGTACATCATGCTGTTCATCGACACGCCATGGTTGGCATCGGTGGGCTTAACCTTGCCGAGCCAACGTTACAGCGCAGCCCCGGGCCTGTACCAGCAAGTGCTATCGGTGTGCGCTGCGCTGTTTGACCCTGATGCGGCTGATCGCGAGCAACGACTTAGAGCGATGCTGTGCGACCTGCCCAGGTTCCTTGGCCAAGAACCGGCGTCAGAGGATGGAATCAACCCACGCCTTGAAGCGGCCGCAGCGTTTATCCGCGCCCATCGAAGCGACCCGCTGACGCTTGAGGACATCGCCACGGCCTGCGGCTTGTCGCGTGCCTACCTGATCCGCGCCTTTGGCAAGCGCTTCGGCTTGACGCCCCACGGTTACCTGCTTGATCAGCGTGTGCAATTGGCCCGCTCGCACTTGCGCCACGGGCAATCGATCGCCGAGGCTGCCCAGTCCGCAGGCTTTGCCGACCAGTCGCACTTGCAGCGGGCATTCAAGCGTCATCTGGCGGCCACCCCCGGCCATTATCGGCAAACCACAGCGTTTAGATGACCAGCCCCAACGCGCTGGCGACCAACAAAGCGGCAAGCGTACGATTCAACAGGCGCAGCGGCCGCGGGCTCTGCAGGTGCTGGCCCGCCACGCTGCCTGCCCAAGCCCAGCAGGCCACGGACACGAAGCATATCGGTGCGTATATCCAGGTAAAGATCCACAGCGCCTGTTGCTCGCCAGCCGTGTAGGCGCCCACCCCGGCCACGGCGGCAAGCCACGCCTTGGGGTTCAACCACTGCATGGTTGCGCCGCACCAGGCTGAAGGGGGTGCGCAGGCATGACCGGCCCCCAGTGCGCCGTCGTCACTGGCGAGTCGCAAGGCCATGTAAAGCAGAAACAGCACCCCACCTGCCTGGAGTACACCCTGTAGCGGCCCCCAATGTCCCAGTAACTGGTGCAGGCCGTTGCCCACCAGGAGCAGGAGCACACAAAAACCGAATGTCGCGCCTGCTGCGTGGCCAAGGCTTGCGCGCAGGCCGTGTCGAACGCCGCTGGCCAGGGCCACCACATTGACTGGCCCAGGCGAAATGGAGGCCGCCAGTGCGAAGGCAGCCATGGACAATGCTAGATTCATGGGAACGTACTCGTGGGTCATTTACCGCACATCATCCAGGCGCAACGTCAGTCAGGTATTGAACAAAAGTGCCTACCTGGTGCCAGGGGAGCGCACCGGCCGTGCACGGGCATAGCTGCTAACGGTTTGTAATAGTTTTGCGCTTACCGAAAAACCTGCTGTGCTTGTAGGATCATCTTCCCTAATTGTTATTCAGGTCACTATGAGCACCTTCGCGGAGCCTCCCAGTCCCCGGCCTTGCTGGCCACATCGTTCAACCCCTTCAATTTTGACGAGTACTCGCTGATGGAATGGCTGGCTGATCCGACGGCCTGGCTAGGCCTGCTCACGCTTATCGTCCTGGAATTGGTGCTGGGTATCGACAACCTGGTATTCATCGCCATCCTGGCAGACAAGCTTCCCCCTCATCAGCGCGACCGCGCGCGCATCATCGGCCTGAGCCTGGCGCTGATCATGCGCTTGGGCCTACTGGCGAGCATCTCCTGGATGGTCACCCTTACGGCGCCGCTGTTCGAGGTGTTCGACAAGAGTTTCTCCGGGCGCGACTTGATCATGCTGTTTGGTGGCGTGTTCCTGCTCTTCAAGGCGACCATGGAATTGCATGAGCGGCTCGAGGGCCATGTTGCCCAGGCCAGCGGCCCCGTTCGTCACGCCGCCTTCTGGCCAATCGTGGCGCAGATCGTGGTACTCGATGCGGTCTTCTCCCTGGATGCGGTGATCACCGCAGTCGGCATGGTCGAACACCTGTCCATCATGATGATCGCGGTGATTTTCTCCATCGGTATCATGATTGTGGCCAGCAAGCCGCTGACCCGGTTCGTCAATGCCCACCCGACGGTCATCATGCTGTGCCTGGGCTTTTTGATGATGATCGGTTTCAGTCTGACCGCAGAAGGCCTGGGCTTCCACATCCCCAAAGGCTATCTGTACGCAGCGATCGGTTTCTCGATTCTGATCGAGCTGTTCAACCAGCTGGCCAGGGCGCGGCGCAAGCGCAGCCTGCAGCAGCATCGACCTTTGCGTGAGCGTACGGCGCATGCGGTGTTGCGCCTGCTGGGCGGTCGTCGCGTCGAAGCTGACGAAGTTGGGGAAGAAATCGCCGACATGCTAGAGGGCAATGGCGAACAGGTGCTGTTCGATCGTCGTGAGCGGATCATGATCAGCGGCGTGCTGAACCTGGCCGAACGCCCGATCCGGACAGTCATGACCGTGCGCTCGGAAGTCGACGTGATCGATCTGGCCCAACCGGCCGACGCCATCACGCGAGCCTTGATCAATTCGCCTTACTCGCGGCTGCCGCTGATCCGTAACGGTCGGGTGGACGAGCCACTGGGCTTCGTGCACAAGAAGGAGCTACTCAAGGAGCTGCTGTCGGGCAATCAGCCTGACCTGGAAGGCATGGCCCGGGCACCGTTGAACCTGCTGGACAGTTTCAGCATCCTCAATGCACTCGAACAGATGCGCAGCCAATCCACCCACATTGCTTTCGTGGTCAACGAGTTCGGTGATTTCACGGGTGTGCTGACCATGACCGACATTCTTGAATCCATCGCCGGTGAGCTACCTGACGCCAGTGAAGTGGAGGGGCCTGGGATCATCCAGGATGGGGAGGGCTTCGTCGTCAGCGGCGCAGTGAACCTGGCTCAGGTGCAGGCTCGAACGGGCTTCGCCGCCCGTGCGACCGAGGACTACCAGACCCTGGCGGGCCTGGTGATGAGCTTGCTCGATCGCCTTCCGGTAGTAGGCGATCGTCTTGCCTGGAATGACTGGACGCTGATCGTCGAGGCGGTAGAAGAGCGTCGGGTGCGTCAGGTGCGCCTCAAACAGAACGCCGACGGTGACGCAGCATGTGCTTGAATCCTTCGATGACCAGCACCACCACGGCCCCCCAGATGGGCAGGTAGGTCAGCCATTGGTCTGCACCGATGGTTTCGCCCAACAGCAAGGCTACGCCGACCAGCAAGACAGGCTCGACGTAGCTGAGCAACCCGAACAGGCTGAACGGCAATAGCCTGCTGGCCATGACGTAGGCGATCAACGCAGACGCGCTGATCGCTCCCAGCACGGGAATGAGTACGTAAAGGCCGGGATGGGCCTGCATGTCGGCGCTGGAAAGCGGCCCTTGCACCACGAAGTAGAGGGCCCAAGGCAACAGCAGGCACATGTCGCACCACAGCCCGCCCAGATGATCCGTGCCGCAGCGGCGCCGGAGCACGAAATAAATGGGGTAGCCGACCACCACTACCAAGGTTTCCCAGGCGAAACTGCCATGCTGATACAGTTCATGGCCCACACCAAGCGCCGCACAGCCCACTGCAATTTTCTGCAAGTGCGACAATTGCTCGCCGTAGACCAACCGGCCCGTGAGCACCATGGCCAGGGGCAACATGAAGTACCCCATCGACACTTCCAGACTGCGTCCGTGCAGCGGCGCCCACAGGAACAGCCACAGTTGCACGCCCATCAGCCAGGACGTACCCACCATACCCAGCAGCAGCTGTGGTGTACGTCGGACCCTGCGCAGCAGTTCGCCCACCCTTGCCCAGTCCTTGGACACCAGCATGAACAGGGTCAGGCATGGCAGCGTGAGCAGGGTTCGCCAGCCGAAGATTTCCTCGCCGTCCAGTGGCTTGAGCAGCGATGTATAGAAGTACATCACGGCGAACAGGCAGGATGCCGTGACCGATGTAACAATCCCTTTTGACACAAGTGCCTCGTATGCAGGAGATGAGCGTTGAGATCAGCCGCGCATGATCTCAGGGGGCGTGCTCTGCGGCAACCGCGAAGCGGCGGGCTGCGCCGCCAGCGCCTGCAGAAACTGAGCGGCAGGCATGGGTTTGGCGTATAGATAACCCTGCTGGAAGTGAACCCCATGTTGTTCGAGGTAATCACGCTGAACCGCCGTTTCGACGCCTTCGGCTACGATGCCAAGACCCAACTTGACCGACAGCTCGATGATGGTTTCGAGAATGGCAACGGACAACGCGTCCCCGCCGATCAAGGCGACGAAGCTCTGGTCGATCTTCAGGTAATCCACCTTGAACTGCCTGAGGTAGTTGAGGCTCGACTGGCCCGTGCCGAAATCGTCGAGGGCGATCATTACGCCGATCTCATGCAACTGCTCGAACAGCTCCAGCGTCGTGGGCGAGGGTTCGAGCAACTTGCGTTCGGTCAACTCCAGGGTGAGGATGACCCGACCGGGTGGGAAGTGGGCCAGGAATGCGCGGCAGTCATCCAGAAGCTCAAGGCTGCGGCAGTGGTCGGCCGTGATGTTGATGCCGATGTGGAACCCGTCCTCCATCAGGGCAACATAGGGCGCCAGGCTGCTCGCCGTATGCTTCATCAGCGAACGGGTCATCGCCACGATCTGACCGCTGTGCTCGGCATAGGGAATGAACAGGTCGGGCCTAACCAGACCTTCACTCGGGTGATTCCAGCGCATCAGCACTTCTGCACCGGCCCAGCGGTAATCCCCTCGACGAACCACAGGCTGGAAGTAGGGCATGAACTCGTCGGCCTCCAATGCCCTGCGCAGCTCGGCACGCGGCGACGTGGCCCGCCTGATCTGCCAGCGACAGACAACGCCGGCAAGAACGCCCAGCACCGCCAGTAAGCCCAGAAGCGCCAGATAGTGGCTGCGCCAAAGCCGGCTCGACTGGTGCGCCATATAGCCGCCTTCAACGCTGAACGGATAATGTGCAGACACCATGAACACGGGGGCGCTAACCGCAACCGGTGCCGGCCCCCGGTGAACGATGCCGTCTCGGCCCATCCAGGCGTTTCCCACGCGCAGGTACAGTGCGTGGCCTGCACCCAGCAGACGCAGCGCCATCAGCAGATGATCGCCATCGACCGTGGTGATTGCCGCGCGGTCTTTGTCACTGGCGCGATAGACCAGTAGCGGGTGCCCAGGTGTGACGGAATTGCCGTCCATCAACCACAAGTGCCCATCGACATAGTCGCTGGCTGTTACCGGTTCATCGAACGCCCCGAACAACGAACTGCAGTACAACCGATCCTGATTGACCAGGTTGGTCGAGCGAATGAAGGCGTTGCGGGTCACTTCGCCACGTAACAGCAGCTGCGCCTCGGTACACGGCGTACCCGCCGAGGGTAGCAACGCGATCGCCGTACGCGAGGCGCCGTCGAGGATGCGCTCGACATGTTCGATGACTTGCTCGGCAGTCGCTCGGCTGCCGGCTTGCAGATCACGCTCAATCTGCCAGTTCATAACGGTCAGGCCGCATGCGATAGGGAATGCGCCGACCATCCAGGGCAGCAGGGTTCGCCAGCCGAAGCCTGAGCGCGATTTTCTAGAAAGGGGCATAGTGGCAACTGATCGAAGGAGACGTTACAAAGCATAGCCCTGTGCCCAGGGGGTGAGGAACTAATGCGGGACAAAACAAATTACGCTGTGTAGAATCGGTTTACGAAAAAAACAATAAGGCGCCTTTGTTCCGAAGGCGTCACACCTGCTGAGTACGGGTCCTATGACATACCCTGGCTTCAGATTGATCATTGGTGACTTCCTCGCGCGCAGTGTGCGGGGCATTCCGTGCTCCCCGCCGGCGCTGTTCGACATCCCAGGCAAACATTGAATTCGCTGCAGATGAGGACACGCACATGGCTGATATTTTCGACAATCCTATGGGTTTGATGGGCTTTGAGTTCATCGAGCTGGCTTCGCCTACTCCCGGGGTTCTGGAGCCTGTATTCCAGATGTTGGGCTTCACCAAGGTGGCCACCCACCGCTCCAAGGATGTGCACCTGTATCGACAGGGCGACATCAACCTGATCTTGAACAATGAACCCAGAAGCGTAGCTTCGTATTTCGCCGCTGAGCATGGCCCGTCCATTTGCGGCATGGCGTTTCGTGTGCGCAACGCTCACGATGCTTACGCCCGCGCCCTGGAGCTGGGCGCACAGCCCGTCGAGATCGAGACGGGCCCGATGGAACTGCGTCTTCCGGCGATCAAGGGCATCGGCGGTGCCCCGCTTTACCTTATCGACCGTTTTGAAGAAGGTAGCTCGATCTATGACATCGACTTCAACTTCATCGACGGCGTGGATCGCCACCCGACCGGTGCAGGCCTGAAGGTCATCGACCACCTGACCCATAACGTCTATCGCGGGCGCATGGCCTATTGGGCTGGGTTCTACGAGAAGTTGTTCAACTTCCGCGAAATACGCTACTTCGATATCAAGGGGGAATACACAGGTCTGACCTCCAAGGCGATGACTGCGCCCGATGGCATGATCCGGATTCCGCTCAACGAAGAATCGTCCAAGGGTGCGGGGCAGATCGAAGAGTTCCTGATGCAGTTCAATGGCGAAGGCATTCAGCATGTCGCGTTCTCGACCGACGACCTGGTCAAGACCTGGGATGCGCTCAAAGGTCTGGGCATGCGCTTCATGACCCCGCCGCCGCAGACTTACTACGAGATGCTTCCCGAGCGCCTGCCTGATCATGGTGAGCCGGTGGATCAGCTTCAGGCACGTGGCATTTTGCTGGACGGTGCAGCACAAGCCGGGGACAAACGACTGTTGTTGCAGATATTCTCCGAAACGCTGCTGGGGCCGGTGTTCTTCGAGTTCATCCAGCGCAAGGGTGACGACGGATTCGGAGAAGGCAACTTCAAGGCGCTGTTCGAATCCATCGAGCGTGACCAGGTTCGCCGCGGCGTGCTCAGCGTCGAGTAAATACCGGCGGTGCCGTCATGGTCCTGGGCGATCGACGGCACTGTTTCGCTGCCTGCCGCGCATTTTGCTCAACACCATGTAGATCACCGAGCCCGTCATGAGCCCCACCAGCATCAATGAAGGGAGCATCTTGAACACGGCAGTGCGCAGTTCCTGGGCGGCGTAACCAGCGGGATAGCCAGCGACCACCCGGTAAGGGTACTGGGTGGACCCCAGTTCATGGGTGAATTCCGCGACGGAAGGCCTTGTACCGTTCAGGCTATCGCCATCCTTCCAGACAGAGTGCTTGTCAAACTCCAACACCAGCGCGAGTCCGTCCTTGAAAGCGTCAAGTTCAGTGCGTAATTGCACTGGAAAGCTTGTTGCGATCACGCCTTTTTTCTCACCTTGCACGTACATGTTCATCAGCAAGTAACCCTTCGCATCCTGCATCAGGTGGTTGAACGTCAACAGTTGCCCGGTCGAGGCGATTTCAGTCAGCAGCTCATGCGAGTCCGAGGCGGAGCCGCAATAGGCCTTGCCGTCATCAATCACAGCCAGCGACCTGAGCATCGAACGGCTGGTCACCTGGTCGACAAGGGCGCGTCTGATGCTACTGCAAGGCTGACCAGCCAGTGGCAGCGTGCTCATGGCCACCTCTTGTACGCGGTCCAAGGCTTGATCGACGCTGAAAACCGCCTCCCGAACCGACACTTCAGCGTTGTCCGCAAGCTTGGCCTCCTGCTGATAGTTGATGACCAGTAGTCCTGAAAAGACAGGTACCAGACCTACAGCCATCAGCAGTACCAACTCAAGCAGGCTCCGCCCCGCATGCATGAACTTGTCCATCGATCATCGTTCCTCAAGCCTCGCGCTGCCCAGGGTAGGCAGCTGGCTCAAGCCTAGGGCGTTGTTGAAAGCACCACTGTAGGGGGATAGCCGAGAAGGTGTGGGATTTGGTTAGGCTGAACGTAGCTGCCATCCGTATTCATAAGCGGTGCAGCAACAGATGAATGGGCTTGCGCCGGCACATCCGGGGCAGGAGGGTCTGCGTGTCGCGCTGGCCTATGCTAACGTGGCACGGCGCATGGAGCTTGCGTGCAGGCCCATCACTAAGGCCACCGGCTTTCGCTTAACGACGGAGAACCACATTGGTCGGCAAAGAAGGACCTGGAGTCTCAACGAGATCGGTCGCAACTAGACTCTCCAAACGGACACGCCCAACCGATTTCAAGGAACAAGTAATCCGCTTCGATTGGTCGCATACGCCTCTGGGGGCCTTGCCCCACTGGCCTGCCTGCTTGCGCATCGCAGTCGACACCATGTCTCGCTCGCCGTTTGCGTGTGCTGTGGTGTGGGGCAGTCAACTGACGGTCATACCCAACGACGCCTATGTGGCGCTCAAGGGATCGCCAATCACGTTAGGTGCGCGTTTCGATACGCTGTGGCACGACGACTGGGAAAGTCTGGGCCCGTCTGTGTTCGACGCGCTAGCGGGCCGTTCCAGTTTCATCGAACATCCGCCAGTCCACATCGCTCGCTGCGATCACGCTGACGGCACCTGGTGCGCCTTGGGTTATACCCCCCTGAACGATGAGTTAGGGGAGGTCGCAGGGTTTGTCCATACGATCATCGAAACCACGGCGACCAAGGGGGGCCGTGAGCATTGGCGAAGCCAGGCCATGTCGTTGGAGAGGCAGATTGCATCTCATGCCAGCGAGCTGGAAAGAATCTGGCAGCTGTCAAACGACGCCATGATGACGGTCACCTCCGACCTCAAGCTGCACAATGCCAATCCCACCTGGCTAAGCATTCTCGGATGGGAGCTGGAGCAGGTGCGGCACTTGCCCATCTTGTCCCTGGTCCACCCTGCAGACCTTGCACAGGTCCAGCTAGCGATTGAATCGCTGCTGCGTCGCAACGATACCCATCAGATCGAGACGCGCCTGCGGCACCGTGAAGGCCACTACCACTGGTTTAGATGGCGTGCGCGAGTGGGTGCGAGATTGGTGACCATCGTAGGGCGAGACATCACCGGAACACGCGAAGAGGCCATGCGCCAATCCCGCATGTTGATGCGTAACACCGAGCGCATGGAGGCGGTGGGACAATTGGCCGGCGGCATGGGCAACGAGATGAACAACCTGCTGTCGGGTATTGGGGGTGGGCTTGAGCTACTGCAGCTGCGACTCCAGGAAGGGCGCCTGGAACGTATCGAGGAGTATGTGAAGCTTTCTCGTGATTCGGTACTACGCGCCATGGAACTGACCCATCGCCTGCTCGCCTTTTCTCGTGATCGGCCTTCGGCGCCGAGACCGTTTCACCTCAATCGCCAACTGCGCCTGAGCGAGCCGCTGCTGCTGAGCGCTCTGGGCCCCGAGATGCACATCGACTGGCAACTGGACGTCGCATCCTGGGTCGTAGCCTTGGACATTGCGGCGTTCGAAAACGCATTGCTGTGCCTGTGCGCCAATGCGCGCGAGGCAAGCCTAGGCAAGGGCACCGTGAGGGTTCGCAGCGTCAACGAACGGCTGAGCGTGCCCTTTCCGGATGAAACAGGGTTGCCTGCCGGCGACTATGTGGCCCTGCATATAGCCGATGAAGGTCATGGCATGCCGGCCAGCGACGTGGCCAGGGCTTTCGAACCCTTCTTCACCAGCAAGCCTCCAGGTCGGGGGGCTGGGCTGGGGCTATCAATGGTCTACGGTTTCGTTCGTCAATCGGGTGGCTATGCGTGGATCGAGTCTACGGTGGGCGAGGGGACCAAGGTAAGCATGCTGTTCCCACGCTGCTTTGAGGCCGTTCACGAAACGCTCGCCGGTCGCAAGAGCTCAAGCCGGGTAGGGAGCGGCGAGCGCGTACTGCTGGTCGATGATGAATCGAACCTGCGTACGGTGATGCGCGAATACTTGATTGAATCTGGCTTCGATGTAACCGATGTCGCGGATGCCAACAGTGCTCTGCAGCGCTTTCGCCAGGATGAACCTTTCGAGCTGGTGATTACTGACATCGGGTTGCCCGGCAGCTTCAGTGGCAGGCAAGTGGCCAAGGCCATGCGCATGCTCAAGCCAGACCAGAAGATCCTGTTCATCACGGGCTATGCCTTGCAGGAAATCGACTCCGACGCCACTGAGCAGCCCGGAACGGCGCTTCTGCGCAAGCCATTCCAGCTGGCGCAGTTGGCGGAGCAGGCATTAGAGATGATCGACAGCTGACGCAGGGTGGCCGCGAGTCTAAAGGTCTTTCTGCAGGAATGGATCATCAGGGTTCTGGCGCTCGAGTTCGGCGAGCAGCACCTGGACATTCTGCAACTGTCCGGACGCTTTCCAGTACTCGATCAACAGGACTCTGGCTTGCCGATTGGCTGGCGCTCTGCTCAAGATGGCTTCCAGCTGTCTCTGAGCCGCATCCAGCTGTTCAAGGTCATGCAAGGTCGTGGCAAGGGTCAGACGATACTCGGCATTGTCCGGCTCCAGTTCGACCGCCCGCGACAGCGCCAATAGCGCGTATTCCTGCTGGTCGTGACGAATCAGCCAACGGCCGAGCTCATGCTGCAAGAACGCCGAATCGGGTGTCACTGCCAACGCATCGGCCAGCACCTGACGTGCAGCATCGTGCGCCCCTTGGCGCTCGAGCACGGTCACCTTCAACGCCACGGCATCGAGGTTGCTGTTATCGCCCGCCAATGCCCGCTCGATGGCAGCGGCCGCCTTGGCATACTCGTCCTCGTGCAGGTACAGGCGAGCCAGCTGGACCTGTGCATCGACGTCCTGGGGCTGGGCGAGCAGAACCTGCTCCTGCGCCCCAATGGCTTCGTGCAAGGCACGCAGATACAGGCCCATGCTGTCAGCGTCCACGTCCAACAGCGCCCCTACGGCCGCAAAACGAACGCTCTGATCGCTGTCTTCAAGCAGGGGGCCAAGTATCAGGCTCCGCTGAGGCCCAGGCAGCAGGCGGCTGATCGCGGACACGGCGGCGCGACGAACGATGGCATCGGCATGGTCCAGATCTGCCTGGGCCAGCTTGAAGGCTAGCGCAGACGGGTAATTGGGCAGCTCGGCATACAGGGCCGCTCGGCGGATGGCCGGTAGGTCATGGCGCTGAAGCTGTTGGTACAAGACCCGTGCAGCGCCGGGCTGACCGTCATGGGCCTGGCGCAGTGCCTTCACGTAGCTATGCGGGGGCAGTGCTGGCTGATCAGGCTCCACGTCGCGCCACAGATAACCGAACAGCGCTGACAGCATCATCAACGCCAGCAGTGCAATCAGGTAGCGGGTACGTCTTGGCATCGGACGGTCCGTGTGTCAGGAGAGGCAAAGCTTGGGCCAGCCTTCGGTTAAATGCAACCGGGCTGGGTACGCCTGTGGCAGGCTTTGCCTGAAACCCGCAGGCCCGAGCAAAAAAAGCCCCGCAGAACTCGATCTGCGGGGCAAACGGCCGGTCCGGGACCAACCAAAGGAGCTTGTTGAGCTGCGGTTCAGTGCGAGCTGGCTACCGTGTCAGGTTGCCAGCCGCCACCGAGTGCCTTGTAAATTGAAACGATTCCCCGATAGAGGTCGACCTCGCCAAGGGCCTGTGCATCCTCCGCACTCAGGCGCTCGCGCTCGGCATCGAGCAGCACCAGGTAATCGACTGACCCCTCGCGGTAGCGGATCGACGCCAGGTCGGCCGCTTTGCGGCTGGCCTCGCTCTGGCGCATCAGCGACAGCAGCCGCTGCTGGATCTTGTCGTAGTCGCTGAACGCATTGGCCGACTCTTCCAACGCCAACAATACCTGCTGCTCATAATTGGCCAGCGCGCCTTGCGCGTCGGCTTTGGCGCCGCGCAGGCGTGCCCTCACGCTGCCCAAGTCAAAGGCCGCCCAAGTAATGCTGGGCCCCAACCCCCAGGCGCCCGCTGCCGAGGAGCCGAGCTGGGAGCCGCGCGCTGCGGTGAAGCCCAGGAAACCACTCAGGCTCACCCGGGGAAACAGATCTGCCGTCGCCACCCCGACGTTTGCGGTGGCCGCAGCGAGCTGGCGTTCGGCGCTGCGTATGTCGGGGCGTCGGCGCAGCAGTTCACCAGGGTCACCGACAGGCAAGGCCTTGGCGATGGCTGGCAGTGCTTTGGGGGACAGGTCAATGCCGATTGCGTCAGGTCGACGTCCCAGCAAGGTGGCGATGCGATGCCGTGATCTGGCCTGTTGGGCCTGCAACTGCGGCACACTGGCTTCGACCCCTGCCAAGCGCGCGTCGGCCCGTACCACGTCCAGTTCATTACCCACCCCGGCATCGCGCAGCGTTTCAGTGATGGTGCGCGATTGTTGCTGGGTCTTGAGGTTCGCCAAGGCTATGTGTTCACGCAGTTGCGCGCCGCGCAGCTGACCGTAGGCGTCGACCAGCTCGGCGATCAGGCTGACCTGAAGTTGCTGAAGGTCAGCCGCCGCTGCTGCTTCCTGAGCCTGGCTGGCTTCGATCTGGCGCGTAATCCGCCCGAACAGGTCGACTTCCCACGCCATGTCCAGGCCCAGGTCGTAGCGCTCGGCATTGACCCGATGGTCAGTCTGGCCAGGCACCTGGCCTTTGCCCACTTCACTGCTGGCACGGCTGGTCACGACCGGGAACAGATCGTTTTCGGCATCGTCCCGAATCGCCCTGGCCGACTTGAGTCGTGCGAAAGCGACCCGTAGATCTCGGTTACCTTCCAACGAGGCCTGCACCAGTTGGTTCAGGGTCGGGTCGTCGAACTGTTTCCACCAAAGGCTCTCGAAACGGGTGCGGTCATAGGCCTTGGCCTGGGCATCGACGTCCAGCTGAGCTGGGGCAGTAGCCGGCGCGTGGTAATCAGGCCCTACCGCGCAGGCCGCCAGGGCCAGGCTGAGCAGGCTCGGTGTCAGGTGTTTGAACAGGTTCATGCAGGGTTCTCCAGCGGATGGATGCGCTCGGCCTTGCGGGCCTGACGTCGCTCGACAAAACGGCGGATCAGGAAGAAGAACACCGGGGTCAGGAACAGGCCGAACACCGTGACGCCGATCATCCCGGAGAACACCGCCACGCCCATGGCATGACGCATCTCCGAGCCTGCTCCCGAGCTGAACACCAGCGGTACGACACCCATGATGAACGCGATGGACGTCATCAGGATGGGGCGCAAGCGCAGACGGCAGGCTTCCAGCACCGCAGCCAGAGGGTCGAGGCCTTTGGCCTGCTCGTCCTTGGCGAACTCCACGATCAGGATGGCGTTCTTGCAGGCAAGCCCGACCAGAACGATGAGCCCGATCTGGGTGAAGATGTTGTTGTCACCACCGGAGACAATGACGCCAGTAATGGCCGAGAGCAGCGTCATCGGCACGATCAGGATCACCGCCAAGGGCAGGCTCCAGCTCTCGTACTGGGCGGCCAGTACCAGGAACGCCAACAACACGCACAACGGGAACACGAACAGCGCAGTGTTGCCCGAGAGGATCTGCTGGTAGGTCAGGTCCGTCCACTCGAAGGTCATGCCGTTGGGCAATTCCTGCTTCAGGAGTTTCTCGATGGCCGCTTCTGCCTGGCCTGAGCTGTACCCAGGCGCCGCTGCGCCATTGATTTCTGCGGTGATGAAGCCGTTGTAGTGCATCACGCGATCGGGCCCGGAGGTGTCGGTGACCTTGAGGAACGTGGCCAATGGGATCATCTCGCCCCGGTTGTTGCGCACCTTCAATTGGCCAATCTGCTCGGCGTCGAGTCGGAACTGCTGCTCGGCCTGCACGTTGACCTGGTAGGTACGTCCGAATCGGTTGAAGTCATTGGTATACAGCGACCCCAGGTACACTTGCAGAGTGTCGAAGATATCGTTGATGGCCACGCCGTGGGTCTTGGCTTTCTCGCGATCGATGGCCGCATCGACCTGCGGCACGTTGACCTGGTAGCTGGTGAACAGTCCCGCAAGCTCAGGCACCTCATGGCTCTTGGCAATGATGTTCTGGGTTTCCTTGTACAGCGCTTCGTAACCCAGGTTGCCACGGTCCTCGATCTGCAGGCGGAAGCCACCGATGGTGCCGAGCCCTTGCACGGGCGGCGGTGGGAAGATCGCGATGTAGGCGTCCTGAATGTCGGCGAACTGGGCGTTCAAGGCTGCGGCGATGGCAGCGGCCGACTGGCTGGGGTCCTTGCGCTCGTCGAAGGGCTTGAGAGGCGTGAACACGATGCCGCTGTTGGGGCTGTTGGTGAAGCCATTGATGGACAGGCCCGGGAACGCGACAGAGTCCGCCACGCCCGGTTGCTTGAGGGCAATCTCGCTCATGCGCTTGATCACCGCTTCGGTGCGATCAAGGCTGGCGGCATCCGGCAATTGGGCAAACGCCACCAAGTACTGCTTGTCCTGGGCAGGCACGAAACCGGTCGGCGTGGAGGAGAAGCCCAGATAGGTCAGGCCCATCAAACCGGCATAGACGAACAGGGCGATGCCACTGGAACGGATCACTCGGCGGACACCGCCCACGTAGCGATGGCTGGCGCGGTCGAAGAAGCGGTTGAAGGGCGCAAAAAGCCAGCTACCCAGCAACCTGTCCAACAGCCGCGAGAATTTGTCCCTGGGCGCATGGTGGTCCTTGAGCAGTACCGCCGCCAAGGCAGGGGACAGGGTCAGCGAGTTGAACGCCGAGATCACCGTGGAGATCGCAATGGTCAGGGCAAACTGCTTGTAGAACTGTCCAGTCAGCCCCGAGATGAACGCTGCGGGTACGAACACCGCGCACAGCACCAAGGCGGTGGCGATGATCGGGCCTGTCACCTCGCTCATGGCTTTTTGCGTGGCTTCGAGCGGTTTGAGACCCAGCCCGATGTTGCGCTCGACGTTCTCCACTACCACGATGGCGTCATCGACCACGATGCCGATTGCCAGCACCAACCCGAACAAGGAAAGGGCATTGAGCGAGAAGCCGAACAGGTGCATCACGGCGAAGGTGCCGATCAGCGATACCGGTACGGCCAGTAGCGGAATGATCGATGCACGCCAGGTCTGCAGGAACAGGATGACCACCAGCACCACCAGTACCAATGCTTCGAACAGCGTGTGCACCACCGCCTCGATCGAGCCGCGCACGAACACGGTAGGGTCGTAGACGATGCTGTAGTCCATGCCCTCGGGGAAGTCTTTCTTCAATTCCGCCATCTTGGCGCGTACTTCATCGGAGATGTCGATGGCGTTCGAGCCCGGGCGCTGGAAGATTGGGATGGCCACGGCAGGCTGGTTGTTGAGCAGCGAGCGCAGCGCGTACTGGCTAGAGCCCAGTTCGACACGAGCGATGTCCTTCAGGCGCGTGATCTCACCGTCCGCACCGGCACGGATGATGATGTTCTCGAATTCTTCCTCATTGACCAGGCGGCCCTGGGTGTTGATCGAGAGCTGGAAGCTGGTGGAGCCCGGCGCCGGCGGAGCACCCAGCTGACCCGCGGCCACCTGGCGGTTCTGCTCGCGAATTGCAGTGACCACATCGGTGGCCGTCAGGTTGCGCGAGGCGGTCTTGTTCGGGTCCAGCCAGACGCGCAGGGAGTAGTCGCCCATGCCAAACAGCTGCACATCACCCACACCACCCAACCGTGCCAGCTCGTCCTTGATGTTCAGGATGGCGTAGTTGGACAGGTAGAGCATGTCATAGCGGTTGTCCGGTGAAGTCAGGTGCACGACCATGGTCAGGTCGGGCGACGCCTTGTCCACCGTGATACCGATACGTGTCACTTCCTCGGGCAGCTTGGGCTGCGTGCGGGTCACACGGTTCTGCACCTGCACCTGGGCATTGTCCAGGTCGGTCCCCAGGGCGAAGGTGATGGTCAAGGTCAGCTTGCCATCGGCGGTGGATTGCGAGGACATGTAGAGCATGTTCTCGACCCCGGTAATGGCTTGCTCCAGGGGCGCGGCAACGGTTTCGCCGATGACCTTGGGGTTGGCACCCGGGAAGTTGGCGCGTACCACAACCGTAGGCGGTACGACCTCAGGGTATTCACTGATGGGCAACTGGAACAGCGAAATGGAGCCTGCGATCAGCAGCACCAGTGACAGCACCGCCGCGAAGATGGGCCGTGTGATGAAGAATTTGGAGAAGTTCATCGGTGGGGTTCCTCAACCGCGCGGCGCAGGCGCGCTGGCGCCCTGATTGGTGTTGCCGGCCACTTTGGCCGTGCGGGTGCTCGCCTCCAGAGCCTGACGTTGCTCGGCAAGCGCGGCCAGTGTCTGCTCGCTGGCCATTGGCGCTTCTTCAGGGGTGACCTGGGAGCCTGGACGCACTCGCTGCAGGCCCCTGACCACAATGCGGTCGTCCTTGCCCAGCCCGCTGCGCACGATGCGCAAGCCCTCAAGCTTTGGCCCCAACTCGACAGCGCGATAGGCCGCCTTGTTGTCTTTGTCCATGACCAGCACGAACTTCTTGCCAAGGTCGGTGCCCACCGCTTCGTCGTTGATCAGCACCGCATCGTATTGAGCGCTGCCGACCAGCTTCAGGCGTGCATACAGGCCAGGGGTGAATTCACCGCGTTTGTTGTCGAACACGGCCCGGCCACGAATGGTGCCGGTGCGCGGGTTGACCTGGTTGTCGACGAAGTTCATCTGCCCCAGGTGCGGGTTGCCAGTCTCGTTGGTCAGGCCCAGGTAGACCGGGGTGCTTTGCCCGCGCTGGCCTTGGCGGGCCAGCTGTGTGTACTTGAGGTAGACGCGTTCGTCAGCATCGAAATAGGCGTACACCTTGTCAGTGGAGACCACGCTGGTCAGGGGCGTGACATCGGCAGTGACGATGTTGCCGGCGGTGAACTGCGCGCGGCTCACGCGGCCGTTGATAGGGGAGGTGACACGGGTGAAGCTCAGGTTCAAACGTGCCAGGTCAAGTTGGGCCTGGATGGCATCTACGCCGGCGCGTGCTTCGGCCGCAGCACTGTTGCGTGACTCTGCCAGTTCGGCGGAGATGGCGTTGCTGTCTCGTAGACGCTCACCCCGGCGAGCTTCATTGGCGCTTCGGATGGCACTGGCCTTGGCTTGCTGCAGCTGGGCCTCAAGGCGGCGGACTTCAGCCTGGAAGGGCCGAGGGTCGATCTGGAACAACAGGTCACCCTTGCGTACCTGGGCGCCTTCGGTGAACGCCACTTGGTCGATCTGGCCCGACACACGGGGGCGCACCTCGACGGTTTCCGGTGCTTCCAGGCGTCCGGTGAACTCGTCCCATTCGTTGATCGGCTGTTCGATCACCTTGGCCACGGTGACCTTCGGAGCTGCCGGGGCCTGCGCGGCATCGGGGGTTTTGCTGCAAGCGCCGAGCGCTACCACTGCGAGGGCTGCAAGTGGAACACCGAAAGGTTTGAGTGACTGCTCCATGGAGAACTCCGCCAATATATTAGGAATGGGCGGAGTGTGAGTGTGTTGCGTGCGGGGAACGAATCGAATGGGCTGAAGGTTATTATCATGGTGAATGATATGAACCCATCGGCTATCGCCACCTGGTGATGAAGGAGCCGCTCAGCGGTGGGGCGCCCCCGGCGCCCCCAATGAGTCAGGGCTGGCTTGCACCCTTGCTTGATGCGCCTTCCGAGCCAGTGCCGTCCATGCCCGGTAAATCCTGGTTGTCGTTCTGCTGCGCCGGCGGGCTGTCTGGATCATTGCCCTGTAGCCTTGGATCGGTATCACGGGGCATGGGCTTCTCGATCGGGTTGAGCGTGCTGTCTGCACCCGGCTTGGGTGCCTGGTTGTGCGGGTCATCCGGGTAGGTAGGCCCGGTGCCGGCCGCCAGGGCCAGGGGCGAGGCAAGTAGGGCAAGCAACAGGAAGCTGGGACGATTCATGGCAATCTCCTTTGCAACGGGCAGGGCAGGTTCGTAACCTTTGGCCTTGCCCGGCCGTTCAAAGTGCCAGCACTCCGATCAACGGTCACACCACCAGCGACAGCGCCATGATGAATACAATGCCGACCACCGACAGCAGGGTCTCCATCATGCTCCAAGTCTTGAAGGTCTCGGCCACAGTCATGTTGAAGTACTGCTTGACCAGCCAGAAACCGGCATCGTTGACATGGGACAGGATCAGCGACCCGGCACCGGTCGCCAGCACCAGCAGTTCACGGTTGACCCCAGGCACCAGGTCGATCACAGGTGCCACGATTCCCGCACCGGTAATGGTCGCCACGGTGGCAGAGCCCGTGGCAATTCGAATCACTGCGGCGACCAGCCAGGCCAGCAGAATCGGTGATATCTCGGCCTGTACAGCCATTTGCCCGATCACGTTACCGACACCGGTATCGACCAGCATTTGCTTGAAACCGCCGCCGGCGCCAACGATCAGGACGATGGCAGCCGTGGGCGCGAGGCTGTGATCGAGCATCTTCATGATCTGTTGGCGGTTGAAGCCGCGCGCCGAGCCAAAGGTGTAGAACGCCAGCAGCAAGGCGGCGAGCAGCGCAGTGATGGGGTGCCCGATCAGGTCCATCCATTGGCGCACGATGTGCTCAGCAGGCAATACCACATCGGCGAAGGTCTTGAGCAGCATCAGCACCACCGGCAGCAAGACGGTGATCAAGGTGACGCTGAAGCTCGGCAGGTTGGCCTGGTCCGATTCCTTGGCGATCTGGTCCATCAGCTCCTGTGAAGGGTGCCCAGGGATATAGCGCGAGATGAAGTTGCCGAACAGTGGGCCGGCGATGATGGCCGTGGGCAGGGCCACGATCAGGCCGTAGAAGATGGTCTTGCCGATGTCGGCATGGAAGATGCCGATGGCCAGCAACGGCCCCGGGTGCGGCGGTACCAGGCCGTGCACGACGGACAGACCTGCCAGCAAGGGGATGCCGATCTTGATCAGCGACACTCCGGAGCGCCGCGCGACGATGAAGACCAGTGGGATGAGCAGGACAAAGCCAATCTCGAAGAACAGCGGGATGCCCACCAGAAAGGCAGCGAACATCATGGCCCAGTGCACGTTCTTCTTGCCAAAGGCCCGAATGAGGGTCTGAGCGATCTGATCGGCCCCGCCGGAATCGGCCATCAGCTTGCCCAGCATCGTACCCAGTGCGAGCACGATGCCGACGAACCCGAGCACGCCTCCGAAACCGTCCTGGAACGACTTCATGACCTTGGCTACCGGCATACCAGAGGTCAGGCCGAGGAAGCCGGCAGCCAGGGTGAGGGCAACGAAGGGGTGCACCTTGAAATGAGTGATAAGCAGGATCAGCCCGACGATGGTAACCAGCGCGTCGAGGAGCAGGAAAGTATCAGTAGCCAGTCCGAACATGGTGTATAGGCCTCGGTCTTATCGTTGTTTTTGGCGTAGCTTGTTGGGTAAGTCATTGCATGAATGGGCTAAGACAGCGCTGTCTTGACGGTCCGAAATGCGAGCAGACTCAGGCAGTCTGCGCAACACTGTGCTCGGCGCAGCGCTTGAGCCAGCCGTCGACCGCCTCGGCAAGCGCAACGATCGGCTGAGTGGCGTCCAGCGTCAGGGTGAGCGGTTCATCGTAGGGCGGCTCAAGGGCGGCGAACTGGCTCTGGATGAGGCTGGCCGGCATGAAATGCCCTGGTCGCGCCAGAACCCGTTGCTCAGCTTGGGCAGGGGTGAGCTCAAGAAAGACGAACATCAGCCCAGGCATCGCGCAGCGCAATGTGTCGCGGTAGCTGCGCTTGAGTGCGGAACAGGTGAGAATCGGCCGCATGCCGGCCTCACTCGTCGCTTGCATCTCCTGGCCCAGGCGTACCAGCCAACCGGCACGGTCATGGTCATCCAAGGGAATACCGGCGCTCATCTTGTCGATATTGGCCTGCGGGTGGAACGCGTCACCTTCGATCAGGTGTCCGCCGCTGTAGGCGGCGATGGCAGACGCAATGCAGCTCTTGCCGCACCCGGCCACACCCATGACCACGATGGCGGGCAGTGGAGAATTCATCTGTACCTCCTGCTGGGTGGGACAGCGCTGTCTTGGGCTCGGGCAGCGCGGTCTCCCCAATGTTTATTGATCTTGTGCTTACGCAGTATGGACGCCGTGCGGCAATCACCTGAGAGCAACCTGCAAACAGCCGTTGCCTACGTCCTGAGACAGCGCTACCTTAGAGGCCGTTCCCAGTCCTTGCAAGTAGTAAAATTACAACATTATGGCCCGCATTGGTTCGCGCACAACTGGTCGTCCCACCCTGGCTGAAGTCGCCAGACTGTCCGGGGTTTCCCCCATCACTGCATCCCGGGCCTTGCGCGGCGTCAGTACCGTGGCCCCTGAACTCGCGGCCAAGGTTGTGGCTGCGGCCACCACCCTTGGCTATGTGGCCAATCCCGCCGCCCGCGCGTTGGCATCTGCCCGCAGCCACTCGGTCGTGGTGCTCATACCGTCGCTGTCCAATCAGTTGTTCATCGACACACTGGAAGCCATCCATGATGTGATGCGCCCACGAGGGCTGGAGGTGCTGATCGGCAACTACCACTACGATACCGCCGAGGAAGAAAACCTCATTCGCAATTACCTGGCCTATCAGCCTTGTGGCATGCTGCTGACCGGTTTCGAACGCACCGACGCTTCGCGTCAGATGCTCGCGGCCAGTGGCGTACCCTGCGTGCACATGATGGAACTGGACGGGGAGGCCGACGCGTTGGCGGTAGGCTTTTCCCAACACCAGGCTGGCCGGGCCGCAGCCCAACACCTGATCGAACGCGGTTGCACCCGGCCTGGATTTATTGCAGCACAGCTGGATCCCCGGGTCATGCAGCGGGCTGAGGGCTTTCGGCTAGCGCTGGCCGAAGCTGGATTGCACGCGCCCGAGCGGGAGGTCCTGACCCCGGCCCCGTCCTCGATCGCACTGGGAGGGGAGTTGTTCAGCCGCCTGATCAGGCAAGCCCCCGAGGTGGATGGCATCTTCTTTTGCAACGATGACCTTGCCCAAGGCGCGGTGCTTCAAGCGCTGCGCCAGGGCATCCGTGTCCCGCAGCAGGTGGCCATGGTCGGCTTCAACGATCTGCCGGCTTCGGCGCACATGGTGCCCAGGCTTACTTCCATTCGCACGCCAAGGGCTGCGGTGGGACGTGTCGCCGCCCAGGCGTTGTTGACGCTGCTCGATGGCAAAGCCGTGACGCCAGCCCGGCAGGACCTGGGGTTTGAGTTGATGGTGCGAGAAAGCTCCTGAGGTTTCACGCGCACCGGTTTTACGCGCACCTGGTGCGAGTGACTCAATTCGGCTCTGATGGTCTGGGCATGGCTTCCAAGGTAGCGATCAGGTCTTTGTGCAGTGTTTGCAGGGTGTCCTGGAGTACCCGACACAAGTTGTCTACAGGATCACCTGCTACAAGCGCCTGCTCGAGTGCTTCGCAGTCGGCGACCAAGTGACGTACCTTAAGCATCTTGGCCCCACCCTTGATGCGGTGAACCAATGCCTTGAGCGTCCCGTCCGGCGGCTGCCCATCCAGGGTGCGCAGCGTTGAAAGGTCTTCGGCCACGCTTTGCGACAATTGCTCGATCAGATGCCTGATCAAATCGTCGTCGTCGCGGGTCAAGTGACGCAGCTCGGCCAGGTTCAAGCCGCCGGGCCGGGCAGGTGCAGGGGCTGCTGGTGGCTTGCGAGCCGCCTGCGGCAGGTGTGCCTTGAGGCCATGCAGGCCGATAGGCTTGAACAGGCAGTCATCCATCCCGCTCGCCAGGCATCGCTCCCGCTCTTCGGCCTGGGCATTGGCGGTTACCCCCAGAATCGTCGCGGGCGACAGTCCTTGCTGGCGTTCTTGAGCACGGATACAGCAGGCCAGCTCATGACCGTCCATCACAGGCATGCTGCAGTCGGTGATCACCACGTCAAAGCGCGTTTCTCGCCACAGCTGCAACGCGATTTCGCCGTTCTGCGCCTGGGTCACCTGATGGCCCAAGGCGCGCAACTGACGTTCAAGCAACAGCAGATTGGCCGGGTAGTCGTCCACGACCAGGATGTGCAACGGGCAAGCATCAAGGCCCGTGGTTGGGTCCTGCCCGTCAGAAATGATCTGGGGCGTACACTGGGGCAGGGCCATGAGGATCTGGACCCTGGTACCCACTCCCTCCACACTCTGCAGTGTCAGCGTACCGCCCATGAGCTCGGCCAGGGCACGGCTGATGACCAGGCCCAGCCCAGTGCCCTGGCGCGCACGGGGCCCGTCGACCTGTACGAATGCATTGAACAGGCGTGCCTGGTCCGCAGGGCTTATGCCGATACCCGAATCGCGCACACAGAGCTCGACGCGCTGGAGTTCGCCCTGTACCGAGGTGCGCATCGCGGTGTGGACTTCACCACGGTCGGTGAACTTGATCGCATTGCTGATCAGGTTCGACAGCACCTGCTTCAGGCGCGCAGCATCTACCTGGACCCAGACCGGTTCGGTGGGTAGGTCACAGGCGAGCTCAAGGCCCTTGAACCTCGCATTGCCTTCGAACACGCGAAGGGTAGCGCGCACCAGGTCCACCAGGTCGGTGGGGATCGGCTGCAAACTGATGTGGCCTGACTCGATCCTGGAAATATCGAGAATATCGCCTATCAACCCTAGCAGCCCCAGTGCCGACTCATGGGCTGTCTCGAGCATGTGGGTATCGCATCGACCGGCGCGACTGTCCTCGAGCGCCAGTTCCAACAAGCCGAGCACGGCGTTCATGGGGGTGCGTATCTCATGGCTCATGGTGGCCAGGAACGTGCTTTTCATGAGGCTGGCCTGCTCGGCTTCATCCTTGGCATGGCGAAGTTGCTCCAGCAAGCCTCGGCTCAGCGCCAGTTGTGTCTGCAGGGCGCGCTCGGCTTCGACCCGCTTCTGGATCAGTTTGCGCAGGTAGCTGTTCCAGAAGACGACACCTGCGATCAGCAACGCGGCAATCACCAGTACCTGGAGCGCCAGTTCTCGGTAGTTGCGCCATGGGCTGTCGCTGACCACGGTGCTCGTCCTCCAGCGATTGATCAGTTGCTCAAGTTCTTCGGGCGCTATACTCAGCAATGCTTTGTCCAGGATCGATTGTAGTTGGGGTTGATCGGCCGCGACGGCAAACGCCGCAACGGCTGGGTCTTCGTCAAGGATGCTCGCGATCTGAAGGCGGTTCTTGAAGACGTGACTGATGTAATAGGCCGCGTTGATATGGCTACTCAACGCGGCATCAGCGCTGCGATTGACCACAGCCTCCATCAGGTCCAGCGGGTTGTCGACTTCGACAAGCCGCGCGCGGGGGTAGCGCTGCTGGAGCATGGCGCGTTGCGGAGAATTGCGAATAAATGCGATTCGTTGCGGTTCAAAGCGCTTGATGCCGGCTTGCGAAGGGTTATCGACGCGGGTAACGAGCACGCGCGGGCTGATCAGGTAGGGCCGTGTGTAGCGCACTTGTTTGGACCGTTCAGCGCCGTAACCCAATGCGCCGATCATCAGTGCGTCGCGCTGGCCCAGACGGTCGATCATGGACTGGGCAGACTCGGCTTGCCTGGTATGAAAATGCAGCCCGGTCCTTAGGGTAATTTGTTTAAGCAGGTCCAGGGTTATGCCACTGGGTCGCTGCTGATCATCGTAGAACGTCAAGGGTGCCAAGGCCGGATTGATCAACACGTCTACCACCGGGTGAGCCTTGATCCAGGCTTGCTCCTCATCTGTCAGTACACTCAGGTGGCGCTGCAACAAAAGACTGGTATTGCTGTTGCTCCAGCGCTTGAGGATGGCCAGGCGCTCGCTTTCCCCAATCCGGCGCAGTGCCTTGTCGAGCAGTTGACGCAGCGCATCGTTATCGCGTGCCACTGCAAAGGCAAACGCTTCTGGGACGATGGGTGAGAAGTGATCGATCCGCAGGGCACCTCTGAAGGTCTTGCCGATCAGATAGTCTGTGCTGATTGCATCGCCCAGGTAGGCATCGGCTTCGCCCATAGCCACAGCGGCAAGGCCAGCCTGGGTGGAGCGATACAAAACCAGCTGCGCTGCCGGGTAAAGGGCGCGGGCACGATTGGCGGGTAGATAATGGTCAACCATGGCCAGACGCAGCCCTGCAAGATCGTGGGCCGGTGCAAGACGCTGGCCTTCGCGCGTGACGATCACCGGCAGGTCATCGGCATACGATGTACTCAGACTCAACCCAGCGTCTGCAGCCTCAAAGCTGTTGGAGCTGCCCAGTACGTCCACACGTCCTTCATGCAGCGCCTCAATGGCCTGATAACGGCTATCGAAACGCTTTACTTCGACGGCTATACCCAACAACTCAGCGATGATGCCGACGTAATCCGCTGTCAGACCTTCGTAGTCACTGGGACTTACGTTGATATCAAATGGTGGATAGTCCGGCCGTGAGGTGCCCAGCACCAGGCGCTTGCGAGCGTCCAGCCACTGGCGCTCGGCCGTTTGCAGATTCAAGGGCTGCGTGGCGCTCACCGAACGGGCCAGCAAACTGCGCGTCTCGCTCGCCAGCGACTGCGCGACAGGCCCTGCCAGTACCATCAGCAGGAGGGTACTGGCCAGCAAACGTTTAATCGTCATGCACCGCTCATCAGTAGACGTGGTTGCGCTTGGCCAGGTCTACCATTTCCACCAGCGACTCGGTCTTGAGCTTATCCATGATCCGGCCACGGTAGGTGCTGATGGTCTTGGCGCTGAGGTTCATGCTACTGCCGATGTTCTTGTTGCTTTCTCCACGGGCCAGACGCCTGAGAACCTCCATTTCGCGGTTGGAAAGGCTCGCCAGGCGCATGGGCTCGCTTTCGAGCGAATTGCTGTTGACCGACATCTGCGGGAACGTCGAATAGCCTTTTACCAGGGCCTTGAGCGCGAACAGCAAGGCGTCGTGATCTTCATCCTTGGTCACGAATGCGCCGATGCCTGCGTCCAGACAGCGGCGTACATACAAGTCGGTCGCCTGGCCAGTGAGCACCATGATCTTGGGCACCTGATCGAGTGATTGCAGGCGCTTGATAACTTCCATTCCGTCCAGCCCAGGCAAACCGATGTCGAGAATCACCACGTCCGGTTTGAGCTCGCGTGCCATTTGCGCGACTTCACTGCCATTGCCCACTTCTGCAACGACATTGAAACGTTCATGTTCGAGCAGCATGCGCAGGGACATACGGACGACGGGGTGGTCGTCCACGATCAGCACATTGGTCATTGGGAAAACTCCTGTTCAGATATGGTCCGCTTCCTGGGACACTCAGGAATACTTCTGTAAGCGGGTTAGTCAGAAGCGCAGCAAGATACGACCATTACCGAACTTTGATAATGCCGAGTATAGAAGTGTTGAATAACCTTGAAGGAGCCGATGAAAAATCCTACAAAAAGGCGGGCGGTTCAGCAGCTTGTGGCCTCGCGTTGGCTGCCGAACCGTATGATCAGGTACAGGCAGTGTGTACTTTGTTTACGCGCAGTGAAGATGCAGGGTGTTCAGCCAACGATTTGCCCACGCGCGCGGGACGAATCGAAAGAACGCCCTGGCAGTTGGGGCATCGACCATGCAAGCGTCCCTGCGCACACCCTCGGCAAAACGTGCATTCGAAGGAGCAGATGAAGGCATCGAGGCTGTCACCGGGCAGGTCGGCATCGCAACACTCGCAGTTGGGGCGTAATTCCAGCATAGGCGTGGTTCCTGTCGGGAGGGTCTGGAGGCAGTGTGCTCCGGGCTGGAACTGGCTCGCAAGCTAGGCGCGGTACAGGTGCGCATGTCCGGCACGGTAAAGGGCCGATTCGGCGAACGGCGTGTCACCCAGCACTCGGCCCACCACAATCAACGCGGTGCGGCGATAACCTTTGAGGGCGGCGCGCTCGACGATGTCGTCCAGTGTGCCTCGCACCCAGTCCTGGTCCGGCCAGGTGGCGCGGTAAACCACGGCAATGGGGCAGTCGCCACCGTAGTGAGGCCGCAGCTGCTCAACGATGCGTGCCAGGTGCTTGACCCCCAGGTGAATGGCTAGCGTCGTGGCATGGCGCGCAAGCGCCTCCAACTGCTCGCCGGCTGGCATGGGCGAGCTGTCTGCGAAGCGAGTAAGGATCACGCTCTGAGCGACGTCGGGCAAGGTCAGTTCGCATCCCAGCAACGCGGCGCTCGCAGCCACGGCGGTGACGCCCGGCACAATCTGATAATCAATGCCAAGACGCTGTAGGTGGCGGATCTGCTCACCGATAGCGCCATAAAGACTCGGATCACCGCTGTGCACGCGTGCGACATCCTTGCCCTGGGCATGGGCGCACGCAATGGCGTCGATGATCTGCTCAAGATGCAGTTCTGCGCTGTTGATCAGGGTGTCGGCGCAGTGACCTTCCAGAACGGCAAGAGGGACCAGGGAACCGGCATAAATGATGACAGGGCAGGTGCGAATCAGGCGCTGCCCCTTGACCGTGATCAGCTCGGGGTCGCCGGGGCCGGCGCCGATGAAATAAACCGTCATGGTATTCCTGAATGATTGACAAGGGTGAGCGGGATCAATGAGCGATGGCGAGGGTCGCAGGGCCCAGGGTTTGACGCGTGATCAGAAGCTTCGTTTCGCCATTGTACTGGTCGGCCATTGCCAGTGCTGCACTCTCTGCCACGCCCCAGCACCCGCTGTGCGCAAAAGCGACGGCTGAGCGGTGGCTCAGATGCGCTTCGAAGCGATTCAAGTGCGATGCAGGGTAGAACAACAGAGGCAGCGCCAGATGGCTCGCCAATGCATGCAGCCCCGGCTCGTGCGCCTTGAGATCGATGCTGGCGATACCGTGAAGGTACGCAGCGTCCAGGCCCCGCTGAGCGAGGCCTTGTTCGAGCAAGGTCAACAACCTGTCCATCGGGCAACCACCACGGCAGCCAAACCCTGCATAGAACGGCTTCACACCGAGCGGCTGAAGCGACGATACAGGCCTGCGCTGATCAGGCCAAGGGCGAGCCAGAATGCTGCATTGGTAAGCCAGGACGCCACCTGGAACTGGGTCTCCAGGGCTGCTGGAGCCAAACTCTGGTGCACTTCAGGCTGAGGGGCGCCTATGACGTGCGGCAACACCAGGACAATGACGCCCAACACCTTCAATGCCCAATGGCGGGCGAATACCAGCAGTGCCAGGCCTACGGCCGTGGCACCCGCAGCGCCAGCCCACCAAACCTGGCGCTGCGCCAGGTCAGCCGCCGCGGTTCCCGGGAGCTCCGGCGGCAATCCGAGCGTGGGCGCCAGACAGAACACGGCGAAACCAGCAAGGCCCCAGGCAGCACCGCTGGCCGTGGTGCGCGGTTGGCGCAGGCTGTACAAGCCAGCCAGTATCAAGGCGAACCCCACCGCCACCACCAGGTTGCCGCCGGTGGTCGAGAGCGTGCGCTGCCAGCCCTCTTCAGGCGACCAGGCCTCGTCACTGTGCTCATGGGCGGCCTCGGTACCTTGGGCATGCGAATGTGCCGGCGCCGACGCCTCGTATGTCTCCGCTTGCAGGATCAACGGGCTGACCCACAAACTTTGCAGTACGGTCAGCAACAGTGCCGCCAGCAGTCCGCTGAAGCCCGCCGTACGGGCGATGTGCGTGATCATGGGCGGCAACTCAGTGGCAGGGGAAGGCGGCGCTGTGACGGGTGTCATGCGCAGCATTATGAACGGCTTCGATGTGCGAGAAGCCGGCAAAGTAAACCAGGCACAGGCCCAGCAGGCCGGCGCTTGCAGCCACGACAATGCGTTGACTGAGGGATACGAGTGCAACGATGCTGCTAACGTGCGGGCGGGTAGTGACGGGCATTGGCGCCTTCCTCTGCGTGTAGGCGACGGGCAGGCGCGGCAGCTGCGGGCGATACCCGCAGGAATGCGACAGCGCCCGCCCACCGCGGGGTGTTGATGAACGTCAGGCCGGTCTCCGGGCTTGCGAGGAGGAGGGTATCTCCTGGGCAGCGTCACCTTCCCATGCCGTATCTGGCGGCACAGTGGTAAAGACGCCTCACTCGCTTACCGTTGCGGGGGCAGCACCGGAATAGTCCAGGCCTGTAAGGCAAGCCTGCGACGCACCGATTTCCCGTTTCACCCTCTAGGGGCACCTGACGCAATGCGATAGAAAAGCACGCGGGCCGCGTTGCGTCAAATGCACAGGCTACGCTCGATCATTGCTGGGCGAAGGCAATCAGCCGCTCGCCATCGAGCCGATAACGCAGCCACTCCGTTTGTGGTTGCGCCCCCAGTGCGTCATAGAACCCGATGGCCGGCTCGTTCCAATCCAGCACACTCCATTCAAGGCGACCGCAGCCTTTGGCAACTGCCTGCTTGGCAATGTACCTGAGCAACTGGCGCCCGGCGCCATCGCCACGGTCGTTGGGCGAGATGTAAAGGTCTTCCAGGTAGATGCCATTGCGCCCGAGCCAGGTCGAGTAACTGTAGAAGTAGATGGCAAAACCAATCGCACGGCCTTCACGTTCGGCCATCAGGCAATGAACGGTGCTGTCGGCGTCGAACAGGCTGCGCTCGATGTCCTGGGTAGTGGCCAGTACCTCTTCTCGGGCGCGTTCGTACTCGGCCAATTCAGTAATGAAGTCCAGAATTTGTTGGGCATCGGTGCGTAGGGCAGGGCGAATTACAAGACTCATCGAGCGCTTATCCTTTGTCGGCTGCGAGTGATACAGCTATGTGTATCTGCAAAATTCTCTATATCTGTACTGCTAGGGGGCAAAGGGCTATGGGCTAGTGTGAACCCTTTCCTGAACCCAGTGGAATACCCGTCATGTTCGCCTCGCTCGACCTCTTGATCGCCTTCGTGCTGTTCGCTTTCGTTTCTTCCATCACCCCCGGGCCCAACAACACCATGCTGTTGGCTTCGGGCGTGAATTTCGGTGTGCGCCGCTCGGTGCCACACGCGCTGGGCGTCAGCGTCGGGTTCATGGTCATGGTCCTTGCCGTCGGCTTGGGTCTGGGAGAGGTCTTCAAGGCCTGGCCTGTGCTCTATACCGTGTTGCGCTATGCCGGAGCGGCCTATCTGCTGTACCTGGCCTGGAAAATTGCCACCTCAGGGCCGGTTGGCACCGCCTCTACGGCAGAGCCAAAGCCGATTGGCTTTTGGGCCGCGGCTGCCTTCCAATGGGTCAACCCAAAGGCTTGGGTGATGGCCATAGGTGCGATAACGACCTACACCCCAGCGCAAGGCTACGTTGCCAACGTGGTGGTCATCGCCGCCGTGTTTGCCTTGGTGAACTTGCCCAGCGTCGGTGTGTGGGTCATGTTCGGCAGTGCCCTTCGTGGCCTGCTGCAAAACCCACGCTGGCTGATGCTGTTCAATGTCCTGATGGCTGCACTGCTGGTCGTTTCGCTCTACCCGCTGCTGTTTGTAGAATCTACGTTCCACCCTTGAGGCAGAAGGCAGCGCCCACCATGCAACTGACACCGTGGTCCCACGATTGTAGCGAAGGGTTCACCCTGCGCGGCTGGCGCAGCGAGCCTACAGGGCGGCCCCTGCTGCACTTTCTGCACGGCAACGGGTTTTGCTCGCTCGCCTACCAACCGCTGCTGATGCAACTGGGACAACACTTCGATCTCTGGCTCAGCGACGTTCAGGGGCACGGAGACAGTGACCACGCAGGCCCGTTCCGTGGCTGGAATCGCACGGCAGCGCTGGCGGCTGAAGCTTTCAGCGCGCATGTGGCTGAGTACGCAGACGTACCCCGCCTTGCCATCGGCCACAGCTTCGGCGGGGTGCTCACCGGGTTGTTGCTGGCCAGTGAGCCGCAGTTGTTCGAGCGCGCTGTGCTGCTCGACCCGGTGATTTTCAGTAGGCGCATGCTGTTTTCGATGAAGCTGGCCGCCTGCTTCGGGCTGAACCGGCACCATGCGCTGGCGCGCAAAACGGCCGGCAGGCGCAGCACCTGGCCCGACCGCCACTCAGCCATGATTTCCCTGCAAGGGCGGGGCATCTTCAAAGGCTGGAGCGACGCGGCATTGCAGGCCTATGTGTCGCATGCGATCGCCGAAGGCGAGGGCGACGTGCTGCTCAAGTGTCGCCCAAGCCGCGAAGTGGACATCTTCAGTACCTATCCGTCCCACCTGTGGTCAAGCCTGTCGCGTATCGGCGTGTCGACGCGTGTGCTGTACGGCAGCCAGACCTACCCTTATGTGCGGGCCTCGGCGTTACGGCTGGCAGCGCTCAACCCTCATGTCAGTGTTCGGGAGGTGGGCGGCGGACACTGTTTCATGCAGGAATACCCTGAGGCTGCGGCGCAGGAGGTGCTGGCTTTCCTTCGACCCAGCGTCCTACCGGTAGAACAGGCTGGACCGTTTCAGGTAGCTAGCCCGTGAATCGATGCAACGTTAAGGTGGCACCCGGACGTTGAGGAGCGCACGATGAAGACGATTTTGCATACCCATTCCAATCCTGCCGGGCACTGGGTAGGCGATGGCTTTCCGGTGCGAAGCCTGTTCACCTATGACGACGACGTCAGTCGCACCAGCCCGTTTCTGCTTCTCGATTACGCCGGGCCCCACACCTTCGCCCCCACCTCGACGCGTCGCGGCGTAGGGGCTCATCCGCACCGGGGTTTCGAGACAGTCACGATCGTTTACCAAGGCGAACTGGAGCATCGCGACTCAACGGGCGCCGGCGGAGTAATAGGACCGGGTGACGTTCAGTGGATGACCGCTGCAGACGGCATCGTTCATGAAGAGTTTCACTCACCTGGATTCGCCCGCAGCGCAGGCGTTTTGGAGTCAGTGCAACTGTGGGTGAACCTTCCGGCCCGATTCAAGCGCGCTCCGGCCGGCTATCAGACCCTGGCCAGCGCCGATATCCCCACGGTGAATCTGGGTGCGGGCGCGGGCAGCCTGCGTGTGATCGCAGGTGAGTACCAGGGGGTGAGCGGGCCGGCGCGCACGTTTACGCCGATGGACGTGTGGGACCTGGACCTTGAGGCCGGCGCTAAACTGGTGCTCCCTATCCCGGCAGGCCGCACGGCTGCGGTGGTGACCCTGCAAGGCGGTTTGCGGTTGAACCAGGTCAGCGAGGCCGGCCCGTGCTCAGTGACGCTATTGGCCCGTGACGGTGCCGATGTGCTGCTTGAAGCCCTGCAGCCCGCCCGTGTGCTGGTGCTGAGCGGTGAGCCTATCGACGAGCCTGTGGTGGCATACGGTCCCTTCGTGATGAACACGCGGGAAGAAATCATCGAGTCCATCGAAGGCTTTCAGTTGGGGAAGTTCGGCCGTATGCCCTGAACGCGCACCGTCCTGGAGCGCGAAGCACCACCCGTCGCACCGATTCGACACGGCTCGAACTACCCAGCACCGCTCGGGTTCTTCAGCTAAGGTGCAGATGGAACCCCGCACGATCGATAACGCATATCCACATGCGCACCGACAGGTTCCTCTTCCTGTGGCCCTGTGCCTGGCCCAGGCCTGTCCAACCGCAAGTTAATACAGAGAGGGCTCTCTGCCATGTCACTGTTAGGCGTATCGACACTGGAACTGCGACAGATGATCGAACAGGCATGCTTGCCAGATCGTTGTGAAATCAACTGTGCCGATGGCTCACACCTGACCATCCGGCTCGGCAATGGTCAGGATCTGACAGAGGCCGTCACGCTTTGCGATGTTCCGCTGAGCAGTCTGAACAGCAGCAGGGACTTGGTTAACCTGGTCGGCCAATTACACGCAATGCGTGACAGTGCTCCCATGCACTCGAAGAAATTAGCCTGACCGCGCGGCGCAAAGCTCGCCTCTAACCGGCCGTCACTGCAACTCAAGCAGAAGATTGAGCCCACCGTCGCCGCACTTGCCCTGGTCTCTGACAACGCCATGGTAACTGCGCCCGTCCCAGATGAACGCGACACTGTGCGCACGGTGCACCTTATTAGGCAGAGGCGGGCAGATGTGCAGACGCAGTGCAGGCCGACCTTGCAGGTTGAGCGGCGCAAGCTGGCACTGGCACTCGACGCTTTGCGCCACGGGACCGAACAGGGTGTCGCGGACGTAGTCGAGTTGCACCGATGCATTTGGAGCGCGGCCTGGCATTCTCATGATCGCTGCTCTCTGATCGAAGTACGTGCTAGGGCATGCAGATTTGTCATGACGATCTCCTGTAGGAAAGGCATTCGAGGAGGTTGCAGGCTGCATGGGAGCCCAGTCCTGCTCCATGCGTTCAATTCGATTGCTTCGTCGTTCAGGCCCCTGCCTTGCGAAACGTCAGGTTGATGCGCCGCGGGCCCATGCGTGGGTGCACGCCAGGCTTGATGGGCAAGACGCCATGAAAGCGTAGACGGTCTTCACCACCCCACACCAGCACATCGCCATGATTCAAGGCAATACGCTGGGTCTTGTCCGCGCGTTGCAAGCCACCCAACAGGAACACGGCAGGCAAACCCAGGGAAAGGGACACGATGGGTTGGCTGAAATCCTGCTCATCACGATCCTGATGCAGGCTCAGACGAATGCCCGGCAGGTAGTGATTGATCAGGCACGCATCCGGTACGAAGCCATCGAACCCTGCACGCGCAGCGCACTGCGTGGCCAAGGCCAGAAGCACGGGCGGCATCATCGGCCAGGGTCTGCCGGACAGCGGGTCCACGGGGCTGTATCGGTAACCGCGTTCGTCGCTGATCCAACCGAGTGCGCCGCAGTTGGTCAGGCCCACAGCCATGTTCAAACCGCCAGGCGTACGCATGTGCCGCCATGGCGCTGATCGCAGTATTGGGCGAAGCGCATCCAGTACGTGCTCGACGTCATCTAGCGCGACGCCGGGCAACAGCACCGTGCGGGGTGCCAGCTGCTGCGGTTGGGCCCCGAACAGGTCCAGATCGGATTGGATCATCAGTCTGACTATTCCAGTAAGCCTGTTATCCAGCAGAAGAAAGCTGGCGTCTTTGAGCGTTCACTATCAGTCAGCCGCCAAATAATTCAAAACGTTTCTGAACGCCATTCGTCCGTTGATGGTCTTCATCGTGCCGTGGCCGCGGTAGCCGATTGACGATGAGGATTACATATGTCTGAGCATGTACCGGACAACCCCCGCAGGGACTTCCTGCGCAAGACCTTGACCTTGATACCGGTGGTAACGGTGGCCAGTACCGGTATTGGGCTGGGCGCAGCCACCGCCCTGGCCGAGCCGGTACGCCCGCCTGAGCAGCCTGAAGCCAAACCCGCTGACACTGCCTACCCTCCTGCGTTCTTCACCCCAGAGGAGTTCGCCTTCGTCCAGGCAGCGGTCAGCCGGCTCATTCCAGCCGACGCGCTAGGGCCTGGTGCCCTCGAGGCCGGCGCTGCGCAGTATATCGACCGTCAGATGGGCACGGCCTACGCCAGCGGCGGGCTCTGGTACATGCAAGGCCCGTTCGAGGCCGATGCGGCACCCGAGCTTGGCTATCAATTGCAACTGACCCCGCAGCAGATCTACCGCTTGGGAATTGCAGGTGTGCACCAATGGTGCCTGGCCAACGGCAACAAGGCGTTTCACGCGCGCAGCCCCGAGCAGCAGGACGAGGTGCTGGCGCAGTTGGAGTCTGGTGAGCTGGCGTTGAAGGAGGTGCCGGCTAAAGCATTTTTCAGCCTGCTGCTGCAGAACACGCGCGAAGGCTTTTTCTGCGACCCGGTGCATGGGGGCAATCAGGGCATGGTCGGCTGGAAACTGATCGGTTTTCCCGGTGCGCGCGCCGACTTCATGGATTGGGCAGAGCGTAACGAGCGCTACCCGTTCCCTCCTGTGTCCATCCGCGGCGAGAGGGCTTGAGGCATGGCCAACACATTGAAGAAGGTCGACGCTGTGATCGTCGGCTTTGGCTGGACGGGGGCAATCATGGCCAAGGAACTGACCGAGGCCGGCCTGCACGTGGTGGCGCTGGAGCGCGGGCCCATGCAGGACACTTACCCCGATGGCAGCTACCCGCAAGTGATCGACGAACTGACTTACAGCGTGCGCAAGAAGCTGTTCGTGGACCTTTCCAAGGAAACGGTGACCATACGCCATACCGTCAACGATGTAGCGTTGCCGTACCGCCAGCTGGGCGCGTTCCTGCCCGGCAAGGGCGTAGGCGGTGCCGGTTTGCACTGGTCGGGCGTACACTTTCGTGTCGACCCGATGGAGCTGCGCATGCGCAGCCACTACGAAGAACGCTACGGCAAGTCTTTCATCCCCCAGGACATGACCATTCAGGATTTCGGCGTCAGTTACGAAGAGTTGGAACCCTACTTCGACTTCGCCGAGAAGGTGTTCGGCACCTCGGGGCAGGCCTGGACGGTCAAGGGTGAACTGGTCGGGCAGGGCAAAGGCGGCAATCCGTTTGCCCCGGACCGCTCCAATCCGTTCCCGCTGCCCTCGCAGAAGAACGTGGTGTCGGCTCAGGTTTTCCAGAAGGCCACCTCGTCGTTGGGCTATCACCCTTACAACCTGCCCTCGGCCAACACATCCGGCCCTTACACCAACCCGTATGGCGCTCAGATGGGACCGTGCAATTTCTGCGGATTTTGCAGCGGCTACGTGTGCTACATGTACTCCAAGGCATCGCCGAACGTAAACATCCTGCCCGCGCTGCGCCAGGTGGAGCACTTCGAGCTAAGGCCCAATGCCCATGTACTGAAGGTGAACCTGGACGACAGCAAGCAGCGTGCGACCGGGGTCACCTACATCGACGCCCAGGGCCGTGAGGTGGAACAGCCGGCCGACCTGGTGATCCTGTCGGCTTTTCAGTTCAACAATGTGCGCCTGATGCTGCTTTCTGGCATCGGCAAGCCCTACGACCCGGTCAAGAACGAAGGGGTGGTCGGGCGCAATTTCGCCTATCAGAACATGGGCACGGTCAAGGCCTTTTTCGACAAGGACTTGCACACCAACAACTTCATCGGCGCCGGTGGCAATGGCGTGGCGATCGACGACTTCAATGCCGACAATTTCGACCATGGCCCTCACGGCTTCGTGGGTGGCTCACCGATGTGGGTCAACCAGGCGGGGACCCGGCCCATCGCAGGTGTAGGCAACCCGCCGGGCACGCCTGCATGGGGCAGCGCCTGGAAAAAGGCCACCGCCGACTATTACACCCACCAGATATCCATGGATGCCCACGGCGCGCACCAGTCCTACCGCGGCAATTACCTGGACCTGGACCCTACCTACCGTGATGCCTATGGCTTGCCGCTGCTGCGCATGACCTTCGATTGGCAGGAAAACGACATCCGAATGAACCAGTTCATGGTCGGCAAGCTGAGCGCCATCGCCAAGGCCATGAACCCCAAGGCCATTGCGGTGCTGGGCAAGCAGGTAAAGGAGCATTTCAATACTGCTACCTACCAGACGACTCACCTCAACGGTGGGGCGATCATGGGGAGCGACCCCAAAACCAGCGCTTTGAACCGCTATTTACAGTGTTGGGATGTACACAACGTGTTCGTACCTGGGGCCTCGGCGTTCCCGCAGGGGCTTGGCTACAACCCGACCGGTCTGGTCGCTGCGCTGACCTACTGGTCGGCACGGGCCATTCGTGAACGGTACCTGAAGAATCCCGGCCCCCTGGTGGCGGTGTAAGGAGCGATGAGCATGAACAGAATGTTGATCGCCACTGTGCTGGTGGGTATGGGCATGACGGCGCAGACAACGCAGGCAGCGCAGGCCGAACAGACGCTGGTTAGCCAGGGTGAGTACCTGGCGCGTGCAGGGGACTGTGTGGCTTGCCACACGGCCAAGGACGGCAAGCCCTTTGCGGGTGGGTTGCCGATGGAAACGCCCATTGGCACGATCTACTCGACCAACATCACCCCCTCATCCGAGGGCATCGGTCAGTACAGTTTCGAAGACTTCGACCGAGCCCTTCGCCGTGGGATCCGCAAGGATGGCAGTACACTGTACCCGGCCATGCCGTACCCGTCCTATGCGCGGTTGACCGAACCCGACATGCAGGCGTTGTACGCCTACTTCATGAAGGGCGTAACTCCCGTGCAGGAGCCGAACAAGGACACGGACATTCCTTGGCCCCTGAGCATGCGCTGGCCGTTGTCGATCTGGCGCGGTGTATTCGCCCCGAAGCCTGAACATTGGCAGCCGTTGCCCGAGCGAGATCCGGTGATCGATCGCGGCGCTTACCTGGTCGAAGGCCTGGGCCACTGCGGTGCCTGCCATACCCCAAGGGCACTGACCATGCAGGAAAAAGCGTTAAGTGCAAAGGAGGGCGATGCTTTCCTGGCCGGCAGCGCGCCGCTCGAAGGCTGGGTGGCGAAGAATCTGCGAGGCGATCACAAGGATGGTCTGGGCAGTTGGAGCGAGGCACAGCTGGTGCAGTTTCTCAAGACTGGCCGCAGCGACACCAGTGCCGTGTTCGGTGGCATGAGCGATGTGGTGGAGCACAGCATGCAGTACATGAGCGACGCCGACCTGACAGCCATAGCGCGCTACTTGAAGACCTTGCCGCCCAGCAATCCGAATGACACGCCCCACGTCTACGACCGGCAAGTGGCGGATGCGCTGTGGAAAGGCGACGACAGCAAGCCAGGGGCTGGGGTATATATCGACAATTGCGCCGCCTGCCACCGCACCGATGGCAAGGGGTACACGCGCGTCTTCCCAGCGCTTGCCGGTAACCCGGTGGTGCAGACCCAGGATGCTACCTCGTTGATTCATTTGGTACTCAAGGGTGGGACCCTGCCCGCGACCCGCACGGCGCCCTCGAACTTCACCATGCCGGCCTATGGCTGGCGCCTGAGCGACCAGGAGGTGACTGACGTGGTCAACTTTATCCGCACCAGCTGGGGTAACCAGGGTGAGCCTATCGAGGTCAAGGCGGTGAAAAAGCTTCGCACAAGCGACATGAAGCAGACATCGGGTGATGATCTCGGGCAGGTGACCGAGCACTAGCGCTGCAGGGCTATGCCGCTGCCAGGGGCCCTGTGTTTGCACTGCCCCTGCAGCCTGGAATCCCGAGAGTCAAAGCCCTTCCGGCCGCGATAGACCGCGCAGCGGCCCCCAGATTTTAGCTTCGTATCTTACATCGCTGGGGCTTCTGGGCGGCCCATCACGGCTGGTCCGGCGCCCCGGCTAGGCCGCTTCCACAGGGCCCTCCTACTGTTTGAACCGGCAGTAAACAGCATTCCCGATCAACGGTGGATTGACGCGTATAGGCATTTTTTGTTCTAGTGAAACCGGTTTCATCATGATCACAACAACCATAAGGTCCCATCATGAGCCCAGCACCCGCGCCAGCGCGCGACCGTGTCACCATCAGCGAGGTGGCCCGTGTCGCAGGTGTCTCCAAGGCCACCGTTTCCCGGTACATCGGAGGCGATCGCCAGTTGCTGGCCGATGCCACGGCCCAACGCCTGGGCGAGGTGATCGAGCAGCTTGGCTATCGGCCGAACCAGATGGCGCGCGGGCTCAAGCGCGGGCAGACACGACTGATCGGCATGCTGGTCGCCGATATTCTCAATCCCTATTCGGTCGCAGTCATGCATGGCGTGGAGACGGCTTGCCGCCAGCATGGCTACAGCCTTGTAGTGTGCAACACCAATCGCGATGACGAGCAAGAGCGCCACCATCTGCGCGCGTTGCAGTCCTACAACGTGGAAGGGCTGATCGTGAACACCCTGGGCCACCACCCAGGTGAGTTGCTTACCGTCATGCGTGACCTGCCCATCGTGCTGGTCGACCGGCAGTTACCTGAGATTAACGCCGACTTGGTCGGCCTGGACAACGCTCAAGCGATGCAGCAGGGTGTCGAGCATCTGCACGCCCGGGGTTACCGGGACATTCTCGCCGTCACCGAGCCGCTGGATGGTACCAGCTCGCGAGCCGAGCGGGTCCAGGCGTTGACCGCCTGTGTCCAAAGCCGCGCCGACATGCAGTGCGAGGTCGTGCAGACCGGCTTGGCATTGTCGCAAGCGCTCATCCGTTTCCTGGGCAGCAACGGCACCCGTCCCAAGGCACTTTTCCCCCTCAACGGCGTTGCAACGCTGGCGGTCACCAGCGCATTGCGCGAGGCCGGGCATGCGCTGTTCGGTAATGTTGGGGTGATCGCCTTGGACGACCTTGACTGGTACCCCTTGGTAGGCAACGGCATCACGGCCCTGGCGCAGCCCACCGAACGCATCGGCATGGCAGCGTTCGAGCACTTGCTCAGTCGCCTGCATGGTGAACAAGGCGCCGCCCGGCGCATCGATTTCAAAGCGTCGCTGATCATACGAGGTTCCACCCCCCTACGCTGAACATAACGGCGGCTAGCGGCCTATCCGCAATGCCTGACGTTCAAAAATGAAACCGGTTTCATAGGACAATAACAATGCATGCAAATCCTGTTTCCATCAGCCTGTCCAGCTACGGCGCAGACTTCGTCCGACAACGCGGCCAGGAGCAGTTCATCGATCTGCTGGCAAGCGCCGGGGCAAGCCGCGTTGAGTTACGTGAGGAATTGTTCTCATGCCAGCCCGACCCGACTGCCTTGGGTGCATTCATCGCCGGTGCAGGGCTGCAGTGCCTCTATTCCACACCGCTGGAGCTTTGGTGCGCAGAGGGTACGCCCGCGCCCGAACTGGGTGCCAAGCTGCGCATCGCCAAGGCACTTGGGGCTGTAGCGGTGAAGGTGTCTTTGGGGCATTACCGAGCTGGCGTCGACATGCAGGTATTGCGGGCGGTGCTACCCGAGGACGGCCCCGTGTTGCTGGTCGAGAACGACCAGACTGAGCACGGTGGGCGGATCGCGCCGCTCGTGGGCTTTTTCGAACAGGCACACGCGTGCGGCGTGCGGGTCGGCATGACGTTCGACATCGGCAACTGGCAGTGGCTGGACGAGCCGGTGCTGGAAGCCGCCAGCCTTCTTGGGCGATGGGTTGAGTATGTGCACTGCAAAGCAGTGACTCGCCATGGTGGTGGGCGACTGGCTGCCGCTGCACCTCAGGCGCCCGATCTTGAGCACTGGCAGCAGATCCTGGCCCATTTCACACCTGGGGTCATGCGTGCTGTGGAATACCCGCTGCTTGGCGAAGACTTGCTGACCGTGACGCGCAGCCACGTACATCAACTGTCCGCACTGGGTGCGCGACACTGCGCACGGGAGCTGAGCCATGCCTGATCATGACGTGTTGTGCTTCGGCGAGACCATGGCCATGTTCGTGGCCGATGATGTTGGGGATCTTGCACAGGTCGGGCGTTTCGGCAAACGCATTGCCGGCGCCGACAGCAATGTCGCCATCGGCTTGTCGCGGCTTGGCTTTGGCGTGCGCTGGATCAGCCGGGTCGGCAACGACTCGCTGGGGCGCTTCGTACTCGACAGTTTGCGCGCAGAGGGGATCGACTGCGCGGATGTGCAGGTTGACCCAACGCATCCGACGGGTTTTCAACTGAAGGCGCGCTGCGATGACGGCAGTGACCCTGTCGTCGAGTATTTCCGGCGTGGCTCTGCAGCCAGCCACATGAGCGCTTCGATGCTGGATCCGGCCTGGTTGCGCGCGGGCCACCTGCACGTAACCGGCATTCCGCTGGCGCTGTCGGACGGCTGTCGGGGGCTTGCCCAGGCGTTGGTCAGCCAGATGCGCAAAGCCGGTCGCACCCTTTCATTCGACCCCAATCTGCGCCCGACGCTATGGCCCGACAAACAGCGCATGATCACCGAGATCAACGCCATTGCTGCCCAGGCCAATTGGGTGCTGCCGGGGCTGGAGGAGGGCCGCCTGCTCACGGGCAGGCAGACACCTGCCGAGATCGCCGGCTTTTACCTGGACCTTGGTGTGGACCTGGTGGTGATCAAGCTGGGCGAGGCGGGCGCCTACTACCGCAGTGCCAACGAGGAGGGCCAAGTCGCGGCCGTACCTGCGCCCTGCGTGGTCGATACCGTGGGCGCTGGCGATGCCTTCGCCGTCGGCGTGCTCAGCGCCTTGCTTGAAGGCCAGCCCGTCGAGCACGCCGTTGCCCGCGGCAATTGGTGCGGCAGCCGCGCGGTGCAGTCGCGCGGTGATATGGAGGGCTTGCCGCACCGGCAGGACCTGACGGCATACGAATCCCCACAAAACCCTGAAATACGCACGGCCTGAATCACCTGTCGCACAAAAACAACAAGCTCAGGAGAAACTCACCATGAAACGTACAAGCCTGGCGCCACGCCGCTGGTGGTACATCATCCCCATCGTGTTCGTCACCTACAGCCTTGCCTATCTGGACCGTGCCAACTACGGCTTCGCAGCCGCATCGGGCATGGCCGAAGACCTGCACATCACCCCTGTGCTGTCCTCGCTACTGGGTGCGCTGTTCTTTCTGGGCTACTTCTTCTTCCAGGTACCGGGGGCTATCTACGCCCAAAAGCGCAGCGTCAAGAAGCTCATTTTCGTCTGCCTGATCCTGTGGGGTGGGCTGGCCACGCTGACCGGCATGGTCAGCAACGTGTACATGCTGATTGGCATCCGTTTTCTGCTGGGTGTGGTAGAGGCGGCGGTGATGCCGGCCATGCTGGTCTACCTGTGCCACTGGTTCACCCGGGCGGAACGTTCGCGCGCCAATACCTTCCTGATGCTGGGCAATCCAGTGACCATCCTGTGGATGTCGGTGGTGTCCGGCTACCTGATCAAGCATTTCGACTGGCGCTGGATGTTCATCATCGAGGGTTTGCCGGCGGTCATCTGGGCGTTTTGCTGGTGGCGCCTGGTCGATGACCGGCCTGCGCAGGTTTCATGGCTGAGCGAGCAGGAGAAGAATGATCTGCAACAGGCGCTGGCGGCAGAGCAGCAGGGCATCAAGCCGGTCAAGAACTACCGAGAGGCGTTCCGCTCGCCGCAGGTGATCATTCTGTCACTGCAGTATTTCTGCTGGAGCATTGGCGTGTACGGCTTTGTGCTGTGGCTGCCCTCGATCCTCAAGCAGGCAGCCAACGTCGACATCGTCGAGGCCGGGTGGCTGGCCTCGGTACCCTACCTGGCAGCAGTGATCGCGATGGTGGGCGTCTCCTGGGCCTCCGATCGGATGCAACGGCGCAAGCGCTTCGTGTGGCCACCGCTGCTGGTGGCAGCGCTCGCGTTCTACGGCTCCTACGCTTTGGGGACCGAGCACTTCTGGCTGTCGTATGCACTGCTGGTGGTCGCCGGGGCCTGCATGTATGCCCCCTACGGCCCGTTTTTCGCGATCGTGCCCGAGATTCTGCCGGCCAACGTGGCCGGTGGCGCCATGGCCTTGATCAACAGCATGGGTGCGCTGGGCTCGTTCGGTGGTTCGTGGCTGGTGGGCTATCTCAACGGTGCCACGGGTAGCCCTGCGGCCTCGTACCTGTTCATGTGCGGCGCGCTGCTGTGCGCCGTCGCCCTGACCGCAGCGCTGAACAACTCAACCACCTCCGGGCGTGCCAAGACACCTTGCCTGCGCCCGGCCATCCCTTCCAGGAACCCGACATGAAAAAACGCATCGTGCTGTACAAGGCGTTGTCCCCCGACTTGCTCGCTCGCCTTCAGGCCGCGGCAGAGGTCACCACCGTCGACCTGGCCCGTCCCGATGGCATGGCGCGCTTGCGTGATGCGCTGCCTGGCGCCCACGGGGTGCTGGGCGCCAGTGTGCGCCTGGATGCCAGCCTGCTTGACCTGGCGCCCGAGCTCGAGGTCATTTCCAGTGTCTCGGTGGGCGTGGACAACTATGACATCGCCGACCTTGATCGACGCGGTATCGTGCTTACCAACACCCCCGATGTGTTGACCGAAACCACGGCCGACACCGGCTTCGCACTGATCCTGGCCACCGCCAGGCGGGTGGTGGAACTGGCCAACTGGGTACGCGACGGTCACTGGCGATCGGGCCTTGGTCCTGCGCAGTTCGGCAGCGACGTGCACGGCAAGACGCTGGGCATCGTCGGCATGGGACGGATCGGTGAGGCGCTGGCGCGGCGAGCGGCCGCTGGTTTCGGCATGCAGGTGATCTACCACAGCCAGCGACCCAAGCCTGACGTCGAGGCCCGCTACGGGGCCAGACGCTTTGCTCTGGACGAGCTATTGGCGCAGGCAGATTTCGTCTGCCTCACCGTCCCGTTGAGCGCAGCTACCGAAGGGCTGATCGGGCGCGGGGAGCTGGCGCTGATGAAGCCTGAGGCCATCCTGATCAATATCTCCCGAGGGCGGGTCGTGGACGAACAGGCATTGATCGATGCCCTTGAAACACGGCGCATCCGCGGCGCGGGCCTGGATGTATTCGTTCAGGAGCCATTGGCGGCCGACTCGCCTTTGCTCCGGCTGGACAACGTAGTGGCCACCCCGCACATAGGTTCGGCCACAGAAGAAACTCGGCAAGCGATGGCGCGTTGCGCCGTGGACAACCTGCTCGCCGCGCTGGCGGGTAGGCGCCCGGCCAACGCGGTCAATGGCTGATAAGCCGCCGCTGAGGGTGGTGGATCAACGGCAGTTGCCGGCTTTTCGGTAGCCCGCCGCCTGGGCTTCTACCTCGGTCGCGAACGCGATCTGGTTCTTGGGCGCGACCTGGTGATAGCCCGGGCACCCGGCAGCCAAGTGATACACGTGGCTGTTGCGGTTGCCCAGCACGGCGCCCACCGGGGCTTGGCTAGCGGCGGAGGTACGGACTGGCGCCGCCAATGACGGCTGAACGCCATCGCCCGTGGGTGTGTAGTTCAGCGTCCATTGGCGTTCGCCCGTGACGAACGGGTTGGCGTGGCCCATGATGGCGGAGATGCGTCGGTCGCGCTCTTTTTCCCAGGCTGAGACGGGGTGCTGGCGGTCCCATGCCATCAGCAGTTGTTGCTGTTGGCGCGACATGTTCAGGCGGTAGCGATCGAACATGTAGAACGTGGTACGGGCGACCAGGCCTTTGACCTCATCCCTTGGCTCGGCCGCGCGTTGGGCGAAATCCACCTTGGTCGTGCACTGGCCATACTCGCCTTGATTACCACTGACCATGCCGTAGTTGAAATTGCTGCGGTCACCGTTCACCTCACCCACGGCTGGGTAGAGGTTGAAGAGGTCGGCTTCCATGGCGCGGAACACCGGGTCGCTGTCCACGCAATGCTCCCGACCGCCGTTTTTCCAACACTGGCGTTGGTTACCGAAGGTATGGGCTGGCACGATGTGCTCCCACTCGGTGCGCTCGGCGCGGTTTTGCTGTTTTCGGGTCTGGTACCCACACGAAGCCGCGTCGATCCGTCCGCCTGACTTGCCTACCCATGTCCATTGGCAGCCGCAGTACAGCTCGCCCATGGCGCTCTTGCCTTGGTCCATGTAGACCTGCTGCTTTGCCACGACTTTGGCTTCAGCAAAGGTGGAGGGCGGATTAGCCCAGGTATAGCCACTTAGAATTAGCAGTAGATGAAGGGCGTAACGCAATGATTTCATGGGTAAACAGCACACAGATTACAGGGGCGTGCATTGTAGTACTTCTACCCAGAGCAGACAGCACACATTGACCACCACGTGTAGGAAAAGGGGTGGTCAATGGGTTTTATCGCACGCTGAGGCTACTTGAAACCGGTGACTGCATGGGGCACGTAGGGTGCTTCGAGCCGAGCGGTTTCCTCAGCCGTCAGGTGCAGGTCAATAGCGGCCAACGCGTCGTCCAGGTGCGCAGGCTTGGACGCACCTACGATGGGCGAGCTGACCCCTTGCTTACCCAGTACCCAGGCAAGCGCCACCTGCGCCATCGGCACGCCGCGTTCCTGGGCAATCTGTTCGACCACGTCGATGACCCGTCCGTCTTGTTCCTCGCTGTTTTCGAAGAATGACTGTCCGGACAGATCAGTGCGAGTCCGCTCGGTCTGCTGGCCATTGGGGCGTGTCAGGCGACCCCGTGCCATAGGGCTCCAGGGCATCAGCCCGACGCCCTGATCCAGGCACAGCGGAATCATTTCGCGCTCTTCCTCGCGGTACAGCAGGTTCAGGAAGTTCTGCATCGACACGAAACGGCTCCAGCCGTTGCTGGCGGCTACCTGTTGCGCCTTGGCAAATTGCCAGGCGTACATCGACGAAGCGCCGATATAGCGCGCTTTGCCCGCCCTGACCACGTCGTTGAGTGCTTCCATGGTCTCTTCGATGGGCGTGGTGTAGTCCCAGCGATGGATCTGGTAAAGGTCGACGTAGTCGGTGCCCAAACGCGAGAGGCTGGCGTCGATACTGGTCATGATCGCCTTGCGCGACAGCCCTTGCTCGTTGGGACGGCTGGCGCCTTGCCACATGTTGGCTGGGTAGAAGACCTTGGTGGCGATCACCGTCTCGTCACGCCGGGTGAACTCCTTGAGCAGTTTGCCGAGGATCACCTCGGAAGTGCCCGCTGAATAGCTGTTGGCCGTGTCGAAAAAGGTGATGCCTTGCTCAACGGCGTGGCGAATGATAGGTCTGCTCGCTTCTTCGCCCAGTGTCCAGGGGTGCGTGCCCGCATCCGGCTCGCCGAAGGTCATGCAGCCCAGGCACAACCTGGAAATGTCCAACCCGGTGGTACCCAGTTTCACGTATTGCATCAGTGTGTCCTCGTCAGCCTTTGAATAGGTGCAGCGTACCCTTGTTGGCCATGCAGGCACATTCCCTGTTGCTGCAAGTGGGACATGCAGGAATTCACAAGCGCAACAGGGGCTTGACCTGCTGGTGCAGGAAATCGGTCACTGCCTTTATGCGCGGCGTGGCGCGCACGTCTTCGTGCACCGCCAGCCAGATCTCGATGCTCATGGTCTGCTCAGGCAGCCCCACCACGATCAACCCTTGCTCATGGGCCATGAAGGCGGGCAGGCAAGCGATGCCGATCCCCCCGGCACAGGCCTGGGCCTGAATGCGCAGGTCGTTGCTCAGCAGGGCGAAGGGTTGCGCGCCCGCCTGGCGGTTGAGCCACTGCTGCTGCGGCGAATGGGCCTGGGAGGCGTCATAACCGATGTATCGCCGTGCCGAACCGCTGGCTTGGTAATCGGCACTGGCATACAAACGGTAATCCAGGTGACCGAGCAGACTGACCACCAGGGTGGGCTCGGTGGGCCGTGACAAGACGACGCTGATGTCGGCCTCGCGCCTGGCCAAGGATGCCCGGGACTTGCTGCCGACCAACCGCAGCCGCAGTTGGGGGTATTGCAGGTAGAGGTCCCCCAGGCGCCTGGCGATGATGCTGCCCAGCAGGGCGGGCGGCGCCGAAAGGATCACTTCACCTTCTACCGTCTGTTGACCGGCGCTGGCGAAGTGTTCGAGGGCGAAGGACGACGCGGCCATCTGGCCGGCCAACTCACCTACGCGTTCGCCTTCGTCGGTGAGTACATAGGCCCGTGCGCGGCGGTCGACCAGCTTCAGATTCAGCGAAGCTTCGAGGGAGGCGATCCGCCGAGCGACGGTGGCGTGGTCGACTGACAGAAGCCTGGCGGCGGCAGACAGCGACCCGGTGGCGCAGAAAGTCGAGAAATGGCGTAGGTCTTCCCAATCGAACATGAGCAGGCTCGGCAGTGGTGGGTCTGAGAGGGGTTAGGTGGGGTTTAGGGTACTAGCCCGTGCCGGCCGTTTGGCAAGGCCCGCTTCTGGCAACGGGCTGTACTGGTGCGCCGGCCACGCCACCGCCAGGCACACCATCAGCGCGGTGCTGTCCTCTGTCTCAAGCGCCGCCTTTCATGCGCCGCGCCACCGCATAGAGTCCCAGGCCCAGCAGCGCCATGGCGGCGCCGATGTAGCCTGTACTGGTCCAGCCCAACCCCGCCGTGATAGCCATGCCACCCAGCCATGGGCCCAGGGCGTTGGCCAGGTTGAAGGCGGCATGGTTCGAGGCCGCTGCAAGGCTTGGGGCTTCGTGCGCGATGTCCATCAGGCGGATTTGCAAAGGCGCTGCCAGGGCGATCATGGTGCCCACCAGGCCAATGCCCAACAGCAGGCTCCACAGGTTCGCCGCGGCAAAGGTGAAGAACAGCAGGACCAACACCGACCACGCCAGCACCAGCCCCACGGCGCGGAACTGCAAGCGGTCGAATAATTTGCCGCCCACGATGTTGCCGACGATGCCGCCCAGGCCGAAGGCTGCCAGGCCGAACGGGATCCACTGGGGCGCCACGCGGGTCACCTCGAGCATGGTCGGGGCCAGGTAGCTGAACACGCAGAACATGCCGGCAAAGCCGATGGACGCAATGCCCAGCGCCATCCATACCTGGGGCAGGGTGAAGGCCTTGAGTTCCTTGCGCGGGTCACTGCGCACCTCATCATGACGCTGGGGCACAAAGCGCCACACCATCGCGATGGTGCAAACGGCGATCAGGCCGACCAACACGAACGCCGAACGCCAGCCGAAGTACTGGCCCAGAAAGGTGGCGATCGGGTTGCCCAGCAACATGGCCAGGGTAAGCCCCATCATGACCCGGGCCACGGCGCCCGCGCGCTGGTTGTTGGGCACCATGCTGGAGGCTACGACTGCGGCGATGCCGAAGTACGCGCCGTGGGGCAGGCCGCTGATGAAGCGAAACGCGATCAGACCGCCAAACGACGGTGCGAAGGCAGTGGCCAGGTTGCCCAGGGCGTACAGGGCCATCAGCATCAGCAGCATGTGCTTGCGCAGAACCTTGGCGCCCAGAATGGCCAAGGTGGGTGCGCCCACCATCACCCCTAGCGCATAAGCGCTGATGGCGTGACCGACCTGCGGTTCGCTCAAGTTGAGGTTGCTGGCGATATCCGGCATCAGACCCATGATGGCGAACTCGCCGGTACCAATGGCGAAGCTGCCCAATGCCATGGCGGCTTCCATTTTTACGACGGTACTTTTACCGGGCATTAGGGAGGGTTCTAGAACAGACATCTGGCTCCTTGAAACATGCTGAAACGTTCAAGTGATGATAATGGAGACGCGAACGATGCGTCGAGGCGCGCTGACTCACTAGCCGACCCAATTAACGAAGCTATGTGGGCGCAGACAGCGTCGAGCGAGCTGGAGTACAGATGTACTCCAGGCCGCTAGCGATCCAGATATTGACTCTGTCCGGCAAAATCGATGAAGCGCTGGCTGGCCAGCGACAAGTACTCACCCGAGCGCCAGCACAGCCGAAAACTCATCTGCTGGGCAGGCTCGAACGGCACGCCAACGATCCCTGGTGTTCTCAATTGCACTGAGCGCAGCAATGTGGCCACGCCCATGTTGTCCAGGGCGGCCTGGACCACCAACGAGACGAAATTGCTCTGCAATGCCACTTGGTAAGTGATGCCGTGTTCGGCAAAGAAGGCGTCAAGCAGCTGACGCTGTACGAATGTGCGGTCGAACACCACCATGTCAGTGTTGCGCAGATCTTCGGCGGTCAGGCTTGCCTTGCTGGCGTAGGGGTGATCCGGGTGCATGCAGGCCAGCATCTCATCGCTACCCAACAGGATCGACTCCTTGTCCGAGGGCACGCGGCGAGACTCGAGCAGCGCCAAGTCGATTTCCCGTTGTTCAAGGCGTTGGCCAATGTCTTCGGCGCTGCCCTCGAAAACCGTCATGGCGATGCCGGGATAAAGCCGGCGAAAGGCGTTCATCAGCCCGGGCACATAGTGCAGGCCGAACATGGGCGGGATCCCCAGCCTCACTTCGCCACGCTTGAGGTCGGCCATGTCGCGCAACGCCTGGCGGGCCACGTCCATCTCCCGCAACGCTGATGCGATGCGGGGCAGAAACTGCTCGCCTTCCACCGTCAGCACCACCTTGCGTGTGGTGCGGTTGAACAGACTGACGCCCAGTTCTTCTTCAAGACGCGTCACAGCCATGCTCAGCGCCGGCTGGGCGATGTGCAGGTGCTGAGCGGCCTTGGTGAAGCTGCCCTGGCGGACGATTTCAACGCAACAACGCAGCGCCTTGAGATTCATTTGAGGTATTCCGGAATTGATAACGTTTTGTGATGCTCAGCATCATAACAATATATTTACTATTATTAACGCCAAGGCCTACGATGCGCGGCATTGAGACATCCTGCAACATCTCAGTCACGCAGCCAGCCGGCTGCATCCTCCCTGGATCTTGAGGTAGTACATTAAATGGCCAAGGCCGCCGATGTCGTTGTGCAATGCCTGGAAAACGAAGGTGTCGAGTATGTGTTCGGCATTCCCGGTGAAGAAAACCTCGACCTGCTCGAATCCCTGCGCAAGTCGAAGATCAAGCTGGTACTGACCCGCCATGAACAGTCTGCAGGCTTCATGGCCGCCACCTACGGTCGGCTGACCGGCAAGACCGGCGTCAGCCTGTCCACCCTGGGCCCCGGCGCTACCAACCTGGTCACCGCCAGCGCCTATGCTTATCTCGGCGGCATGCCGATGATGATGATCACCGGGCAGAAGCCGATCAAGAAGTCCAAGCAGGGCCGTTTCCAGATCATCGACGTGTGCGGCATGATGGACCCCATCACCAAGTACACCCACCAGTTCGCCTCGGCCGACAACATCCCGGCCCGCATGCGCGAAGCCTTCCGCCTGGCCGAGGAAGAAAAGCCGGGTGCTGTGCACCTGGAACTGCCTGAAGACATCGCCGCCGAGCAGACCGATGCCCTGCCTATCCCGCGCAGCCTGCACCGTCGCCCGCTGGCCGAGCACGTGGCCATCGACGCAGCCGTGGAAAAATTGCATAAAGCGCGCAGCCCGATTCTGGTGATCGGTGCCGGCGCCAACCGCAAGATGACCGCCAAGGTGCTCAAGCAGCTGATCGACAAGACCGGCATCCCGTTCATCACCACCCAGATGGGTAAGGGCGTGGTCGATGAGCGTCACCCACGCTTCCTGGGCAACGCGGCGTTGTCGTCCGGCGATTTCGTGCACCGTGCGATCGAGGCGGCCGACCTGATCATCAACATCGGTCACGACGTGATCGAGAAGCCACCGTTCTTCATGGTCCGTGGCGGCACCGAAGTCATCCACATCAGCTTCCGCTCCGCCGAAGTCGATGCCGTGTACTTCCCTCAGGTCGAAGTGATCGGTGACATCGCCAACGCCGTGTGGCAGATCAGCGAGCAACTGACCGACACCGCGCACTGGGACTTCACCCGCCTGATGGCGATTCGTGAAGCCAACGAGGCGCAGATCGCCGAAGGCGGCGACGACGACCGCTTCCCGGTCTACCCACAACGCCTGGTGGCCGACATCCGCCGCGTACTGCCTTCCGAGGGCATCGTGGCCCTGGACAATGGCATCTACAAGATCTGGTTCGCTCGTAACTACAAGGCTCACAAGCCCAACACGGTGCTGCTGGACAACGCCCTGGCGACCATGGGTGCCGGCTTGCCATCGGCCATGGCCTCGCATCTGGTCTACCCGGACCGCCCGGTGATCTCGGTATGCGGCGACGGCGGCTTCATGATGAACAGCCAGGAACTGGAAACCGCAGTGCGCTTAGGGATGCACATCACCGTGGTCATTCTGCGTGACGACGGCTACGGCATGATCCGCTGGAAGCAGGCCAACATGGGCTTCACCGACTTCGGCCTGGACTATGGCAACCCGGACTTCGTCAAGTACGCCGAAGCCTACGGCGCCACCGGCCACCGTGTCGAAAGCGCCGACGGCCTGCTGCCCTTGCTGGAGCACTGCATCACCACCCCAGGCGTTCATGTGATCGACTGCCCGGTCGACTACAGCGAGAACGACCGCATTCTCAACAGCGAGCTGCGCGAGCGGGCGCTGGCGATCTGAAGCGTGCCCATACGCTGCGTCTGATCGCCGAGTCGATCATCCTGCTGCATTGACCAGCTGCAGCAGGATGCGTGGATGTGATCTCAGGCTGTGTACGGCGGCCGCAATGGCCGCCGTCTTGAGCGTCTTCAGTCCTGCGGTTCGAGCAGGCCACGAAGGCTCATCACGATGGTACTCATGTCATAAGGTTTGCGTGTGACCGGAATGTGCTTCAGGTGCGCGGGAATACTGATGCCATCGCCATAACCGGTTGCGAACAGGAAAGGGATGCGCCGACGCATCAATGCCTCGGCCACGGCAATGGACGTACCGCGCCCCAGGTTCACATCGAGAATGGCGGCGTCGGGTGAGTGCCGCTCCAAAACCTGCAAAGCTTCCTGCTCGGAACTGGCCGTGATGACATGCTCGATGTGGGCGTCGTTGAGAATTTGCTCGAGGCCGATGGCAATGACCAACTGATCCTCCAGGATCATCACGCTCAGGCCAGGTCGTGCGGCGAATGGGTCAGAGGAATCGATCATGGGCGCGGCAGCAGCAGGCGCAGGCTCGGACTCGGCAACCGCCAGGTGCCTGGCTGGCAGCGTGAACAAGCCCTGCACCCCATCAGGGTAGTACTCCACGCTACTGGTACCGCCCAGATCGAACGGGATGCTGCGCTCGATGAGTACCGAGCCGAAGCCGCGGCGCCGGGGTACCTGCACCTGCGGGCCGCCGCTTTCCTGCCAGATGATGGCGCAGGCGCCTGCAGCATCGATCGCCCAGCTCACAGACAGCCGCCCCCCTGGACTCGACAGCGCACCGTACTTGGCCGCGTTGGTCGCCAGTTCGTGCAGCACCAGCGCCATCACCGAATAGGCCCTGGCATCGAGAATCACGTTGGGTCCTTGCATGACGATGTCGGCAATAGCCGTGCGGTAAGGCGACAATTCGGCATCGAGCAACATCGCCAGGCGCCCACCGCCATCACCCCGCACGACCTGGTCGTGGGCCAGCGACAGGGCCTGGATGCGGCCCTGCAAGGTGTTCACGTAACCCTTGAGCGTCTGGCCCTCGGCCGTGGGATGGGCAACCAGTGCGCCAATCAGCGACAGGATATTCTTGACCCTGTGGTTGAGCTCTTCGTTGAGCACCCGCTGGCGCACCTCGGCCTTGGAGCGTTCGCTGGCCAGCAGTTCGCTGTTGTGCAGCAACACCTCGACGATGGCCGTACGAATGGCGTCCGCGAACTGTCGATCCTGCTCCGTCCATGGCGCAGACTGCTGGTGCACAGTCTGTTTCCAGATGGAAAAACTCGTGCGCGGCGTCAGCCGGTCGCCCATCGCGCCACTGGTATAGGTCTTGTTGGGGTCGCCCGCCCAGTCGAGGGTCTGCACCACCTCCTTGCGAAAGAACATGATGTAGTCTTGCGGGCGCTGCGAAATGGGGATGAGCAGCACGCCCGACACGTCGCTGAAGTAGGCCTGGGCCGCCGGATGGGCCAGTGAAAGGCTGTTCGATGCCCACGTCCTGGCTTCGGCCACGCTTTCGGCGAAGCGCAGCAGTTCAGGCACGCAGGCTCTAGGCGGAACGGTACCGGCACTCGACCAACGCCCTTGCAGGGAGATGCCGATGCCATCGCACGGAATCAGCGACATCAGCCTTGGCAGCCGGTCTTCGAAGAAGCTGTGCATGTCGGCGGCATGGTTGGCATCGCGCAGCATCAGGTCGAGCGTGTCGTGCACCTGCACGGCCGCTTCGAGTTGTTGCCGGCTGCGCACTGTTTCGATGTGCAGGGCGAAGAACTCGCCAAACATCTCGGCCGCCACGCGTCGGCCCATGGTCAGGTTGCGTGGTGAGTAGTGATGGCAGGCGATCAACCCCCACAGCGCGCCATTGACGATGATCGAGATGGACATGGTGGCGCCAACGCCCATGTTCTGCAGGTATTCGCAGTGGATGGGAGACACGCTGCGCAGGTGGGCATAGGACAGGTCCAACGGCTCGCCCGAAGGGTCCAGCACAGGCTCCAGGGCCACCGCCTCGAACTGCACGTCAGGGATGACCCTGATCGGGTTGCGCAGGTACAAGGCGCGTGCCTGCTGCGGGATGTCCGATGCGGGAAAATACTGCCCCAGGAAGCTCTCGAGCGTGCTGCGCTTGGCCTCGGCAATCACTTTGCCGGCGCCATCGCTTCCCAGTTGGTAGATCATTACCCGATCGTAGCCCAGTACTGCACGCACAAAACGCGCGGCATCGCGGAACAGGCGGTCGGTCTGGTCGATTTCGCGCAGCTGCGCGATCAAAGTGCGCGCAAGCTCGATGGGTTCTGCAACGTTTTGGCCCGCAGGCTCGAACTCCAGGAGAGTGCTGCCCTTGAAGCGGTGCGCCGACACATCTACACGCCGGCCATCGGGCAGGGCGACTGCAAAGCTCAACGCCGGGCGCGATCCTTCGCGGATACGGGCCAGGGCATTGCGCAAGGTATGGGCGAGTTCCCCGCCAATCACGTCATCGAGTTTACGGCCATTGAGCGGCAGCGTGACCCCCAGTAATTTCGGCGCATTGACCGAGTGACGCAGGACCACGGTTGCGGTGGCGTCGCAGGCCAGCAAGCAGCCATGGGGCTGGATGCTGCCGGGAATCTGAATGGGTTCGCGGTCGCAATTACTCAGGTTTACCTGTGGGTCGAGGGTCATTAGCCATGCCTGTAGATGATGTAAAGGCTGCCTGCGCGGCTGCCGCCGTCAGCCTATCAGCACACCCGCGTACGGCATAGCCAGTGAGTGCCCCGGATAGCAGTTTTGTGGGTGTCAGTCGTCTGCACGCGGTGCCAGCGCTTGTGTGTGACTGGTCTCGGTGGTTTCATGCGGCCCTTGATTTTGGAGGTACACGCACATGAGTCGCCCGCTTTTCATCGCCATGGACGGGCCGAAGGGTACTGGCAAGACCACGCTGCTCGAAGCACTCACCCAGGCGTTACGGGCCCGAGGCAACAAAGTGGTCAGGCTGTGCGAGCGCAACAATGATCCACAGCGCGCGCAGACCATGGCGTTGGTCAATCAGCTGGCCAAGCAGCCTTCGCCAACGGTTGAGTGGCAGGTCTGCGAGCGATTGGCCGAAAGCCGCGCCTGGATCACCCGCCACGTACTGCCGCGTCAACCTGGCGACAGCATTGTCCTGATTGACCGTTGGTACCCCTCGGACGCGGCGTTTCGCCGAAACGTGCCATTCGACCAGGTGTTGCGTTTGAACATCGAACGCGGTGTGCAGGTGCCTGACCTGCACATCGCGGTGCTCACCACGGCGCAAACGTCCTGGACGAGGGCTGCGTCCCGCCGTCGGGGCCTGGGCAGCACGGTCATCCATACCTTGGAGGAGCAGATCGCGAGTACCCAGGCGTTCAACCACGCTGCACACGAGCACGGCTGGCTGCTTTGTCAAAATGAAGGCACCGTGGCGGACGCCGTCGATCAGTTGGTGGAGGCCGTCACGCCGCTGCTGCACGCCTGAACCCATCGTTCAGGCCACTGGGTTCAGAAGCCTTCCAACACGATCTTGCCCCTGGCCTTGCCGCTCTCGATGACCGCGTGCGCCCGTTTCAGGTTGCTCGCATTGATTGTCCCGAAATGTTCGCCCACCGTCGTCTTGAGCACACCGGTGTCGACCATTTCGCTGATGCGGTTGAGCAGCTGGTGCTGCTTGATCATGTCGTGCGTCTGATAGAGCGAACGGGTAAACATCAGCTCCCAGTGCAGCGACAAGGATTTGCGCTTGAGTGGGACCACATCCAGCTGCGCAGGGTCATCGATCAAGGCAAGCTGCCCTTGCGGGCGCAGTACCTCGATGAGTTGCTCAAGGTAAGTGTCGGTATGGGTCAGGCTGATCACGTGATCGACCGCTGCGACACCGTGTGCGCTGAGCTGGGCGGCCAGTGGGGCCGAGTGGTCGATCACCAGGTGCGCGCCCAGGTCCTTCACCCAGGCTTGGGTCTGGGCCCTGGAAGCCGTAGCGATCACGGTCAGCCCAGTCAACTGGCGGGCCAATTGCACCAGGATCGAACCCACCCCACCGGCAGCGCCGATGATGAGCAGGTGCTGACCCTGACCGCCATTTTCTTCGAGGCGCAGGCGGTCGAACAGCAGCTCCCACGCAGTGATGGACGTCAATGGCAGCGCAGCGGCGCTGGCAGCATCCAGGCTAGATGGCTTGCGCCCAACGAGGCGCTCGTCCACCCGATGGAATTCGCTGTAGCAGCCGGGGCGGTCGATGGCGCCGGCGTAGAACACCTCATCCCCTGGTTGGAACAGGGTCACCTGCTCGCCCACTTCACGGACGATGCCGACCGCGTCCCAACCCAGCACTTGCGGCTGTTCACCGCCACGGCTGGCGCGAATCTTGGTGTCGACCGGATTGACTGCGATGGCCTTGACTTCGACCAGCAGGTCTCGCGCACCGGGGGACGGTACGGGCAGGTCTGCATCATAGAGAGATTGAGGGTCTTGCAGGGGCAAGCCAGGCTGCGAGTAAACGACAGATTTCATAGGGGAGGGCCTTGGTTGAAAAGGTACCTGCCTAGGCTATTACTATCGATTGCGCAGAAAAACAGGCTTGAAGAATTAATACTTTCTTTTCAGGAGTGAAAGCGCGTTGGCGCTCGATCCGTGAGCATTCAAACCTGAGGCCTGCAACAATTCTGAAGTCGTGAAGCGCCGGGCTCAACGGCGATGGGCTGCGGGGCAGCCCTGAACGGTGCATGACGCAACGCTCGCCGTCGGGGAACCCCAGGTTGTGCGACTTTGGCGCGATCAGAAATCGACCGAGGCACTCAGAGAAAGCGTACGTGGTGCACCGAGTACCAGGTAGTTCGAGCCTGGATACCCGCCAGCGGAGGCCCAATAGTCACGACCGGCCACGTTGTCCAGACGCGCACGCAGGGTGACGTCCTTCTCGTCTACCTTGAAGCCGTAGCGGGCCCCCAGGTCCAATCGCGTCCACGAAGGAATCTCGAGGTTGTTGGCGTTGTTGATGTATTGACGGCCGGTGTAGACCACGCGGCTGGTCAGGGTCAGGCCGTTCACACCCGGCACGTCCCATTCGCCGCCGATGTTGGCCTGGGTTTTAGGCACGCCGATGGCCTGGTTGCCGTCGTCCTGACCGTTCTGGGTCTTGCTGAGTTCGGCATCGAGCAGGGTGACGCCACCGAGCAGACGCACGCCGGGCGTCGGCTCACCGAATACCGACAACTCGATTCCGCGGTTGCGTTGTTCACCGCCATCTTTGAACACCTGGTCCTCGACGATGCCGACCGGCTTGCGCGTCTCGAACACCGCCAGGCTGCCACCCAGGCCACCGCCGTCGTACTTCACACCCACTTCGGTCTGTTTGGCCACGTAGGGCGCCAGTGAGGCACCGGCATTGAGCACCGGGGCTGTGGAACCGTCAGGCAGGGTAGTGGTGGCGCCGGCCGTATCGCCTTTGGTCAAGCCTTCGATGTAGTTTGCGTAAACCGAGAACTGCTCGTTGATCTGGTACACCGCGCCGGCAACGGGCGTAGTTTCATAGCGGTTGTACTTGGATGTCTTGTCCCCGGAATCGTAGTCGTAACCTGTCACGTTCAGCCCCTGCCGGCGCACGCCAAGAGTGACCAGCAACTGATCGTTGAAGAATCCTAGGGTGTCGGCGACGGCCAGGCTTTGGGTTCGGGTCCTCGCGGTAACATGGGGGTCCGACATCGAACCTTTACCCGGATTGGAGACAGGCTCAGCAACATCGTAAGGGTCATAGAGATCGTTGGCGAAACCACTGAAATTGCCCGCCCAGGCATTACGGTCCTTGTTGTCGAACATCGAACCGGACAGCACCCACTGATGCGACACCGGACCTGTTTGCAGGGTGTAGCGCATGCCCACCTCACCGGTAGCCACTGTCTCTTCCCGGTAATTATCGAAGCGCGTCGATCGGGTCACGCCGTTGGCGTCGGAGGAGGGGTTGGCCAGCACGTTCTTCTCTTCACCTTTGCGCATGCCGATGGCAGCCCAGGTGGTGAGCGCATCGGAGAGGTCATACTCGGCACGGAAGGTGCCGAATGTTTGCTTCTCCTTGGAGTACGTCCAGGGCTGGCCGTAGTTCTTGTCGGCATCCGGCGGGCTAGGTACGCGGCCCGTAGGGGTGACGCTGGGCAGCGGATTGTCGATGAAATGGTACTGGTGGCCAATGTCGGCCGAAAGCCGCAGGCGTTCGCCCTGGTAGTCCAGGCCCAGGGCGAACATGTCCAGGGAGCGGTCCTGGTCCTGTACCGACGTTTCCCCGTCGCGCTTGGCCACGTTCATGCGAACGCCAAAACGATCCTGCTCCCCGAAGCGGCGCGCCACGTCAGCCGAAACGGTACCGAAGCCGCGATTTTCAACCCCAGCGGTCAAGCGGGTAAGGGGTTCGTTCGGGGCGCGCTTGGGCAGGATGTTGATGGCGCCGCCAATGCCGGTACCGCCGGGTGCGGCGCCATTAAGGAAGGCGTTGGCCCCGCGGAATACCTCGACCCGTTCGATGAACTCCGCTGCCACGTATTGACGCGGAAGCAGGCCATACAGGCCGTTATAGGCGATGTCGTCGGAATACAGCGGGAAGCCCCGCATGACATACAGTTCCTGGAAGTTGCCGAAACCACGGGCGACCCGCACGGAGGGGTCGTTCTGCAGGATGTCCGCCACGCTGTGCGCCTGCTGGTCCTGGATCAGCTGGTTGGTATAGGACGTGGATGTGAAGGGCGTTTCCATGTAGTCCTTGTTGCCCAGGATACCCACGCGCCCGCCCCGGGCCACTTGCCCCCCTTCATACTCAGGAACCAAGCCATCCTTGGAGGCGTCTGCGCTGGCCGAAACTGCGGTTTCTTCAAGCTCCAGGACCGCGCCGGTGGTACCGGCCGTATTCACAGGTTGTGCAACCGGCACCGGGATTTCCAGCGCGTTCTGAGCAAGTGCGAGCGGTGAGGCCACGCTTGCGACCAACCCCAGGGGCAACCAGACAACGGTGTGCAGCGCAGGCTTGCGGGCAAAATTCGGGAAGGGCATGTGAGAACCTGATCAAGGAATTGGGACGACAGGGAATTGGCGTGCTACAAAGCGCAGAATTATAGCGAGTGGGAATCGTTATCGCTAAGCTTTTGTTTGCAGCTCCAGCCCAAGTTGTAACCTGGCGCTTGCTCAACGACCTTGAGGGTCCGGACGGTTAACGGTTGCGCGTTGTTTGCAGGGCAGGTGACCAACTGCGATGACCGCAGCGCATGCAGGCAATCACGTCATGCAGCTGATGCTGCACTGGCAGGCCACAGCTAACGCAGCAATACAGGCCTGGAGACGGTGGAGAGTCGTATTCTGGACGGTGCTCGGGCGGCAGCACGGACAGGCCCGGTCGAGTGTCTTTGGCCTCGTAAAAATAAAGGCTCAGTTCGCCGTCCGTCTCCAGCAAACCCAATCGCACCTGGCCAAGGTGCTCAACCCCTTGTTGACGCAGTTCCATGAACAACTCGTTGGAGGAGATGTTCAGGTTGCGCAACGAGTGAATTTCATATTGGCCGTCCTTGACGACGGTGATCGGGAGCCCGTCAATCCAGGCTTCGCACATCTTGCTGCGACGCATCAGATAGATCGTGCCGCGATACAGGAGCAGTAGCGTGACGAACACCAGGGCCACTGGTAACAATGGCACATCTTCGTAGAAGGTCACATCGCCTGCAGCAGAACCCAGGGTCAGGATGACGACGAGTTCGAAGCGCGAGAGCTGCTTGATGCCACGCCTGCCGCTGAACTTCAGAAACAGAAACACGGCGAGAAAGGCCGCAACCACGCGCACCATCACTTCCATCAGAAACGTGACGGGCAAGTCACCCAGCAGCATCCTTTGCAGATCGAATGACTCCATCGAGCGCCCTCCGTCGCCACCTTGTGATCAATTGACCTGAGTTCATTAACTACGGTTCAGCCTGGCCTTCGCCATGGGCCAGGCAAGGAAGGGGGGATTTCAGGAAGGGGGCTTGTCGAGCGGGCAAAAGAAAGCCCGCTGCTAGTCGGGCTTAAGTCTTTCTCATGGGGATGAGTTGATAATCCACTCGGCAACGTGAAAATTCGGTGAAATAAAAGTCCCCATTGTGTGGAGTGCTCATTTATGCGGCACAGGCGATGAACGGTCAGATCCTCAGGTAATTTCAGGACAGCAGTGCCAGGGGCCATTCCAAACTTCGGACCAGCGCCCGCAAGCGCTGCTTGTCCTCCTCCAACGGTAATGCCTGTTCGGCCCGCTTGAGCAACAGGTCCACATGCGTGATGCAAGCTTGGCCAAACCGATCGGGCGCGATCTGCGCCAGGCTCGCCAAGGCCTTCACCAGGCGGATGTCCACTTCCAGCAAGCCAGCACCGTCCCGTGCAATCAGGGTGAAGAAGTCATCGAACATGTCGTCGACTGTCAACCCGCGCACATGCACGTTCTGCCACTGGCCGTCGGTCGTGGTGTCGGGCGCTTGCCGTGCCCAGGTGGAAAAGCAGCGTACCCCACGGCCTATGACGTCAATGACCGTGCCAGAGTCGTTGGTCGCGGGAGACAATGCGCGTGAGGCGATCTCTGCCAGCACCGAGAGCCCGAAGCGCGGGTCCTGGCCATAGGTGCGCCGTGCACCGAGCGTCACTGCAGCCAGCACCTCATCTTCAAGGTCTGTGGTTTCGGCGGCCTGGCTTGCGCGGACGGCGCGCGCCAGCACCGTACCGTGGTGCACGAAGCTGCCCGGCAGCACCTCCAGGTAGATCACGGCATTGTGCTTGTCAGCTGCGTGGGCGAGGGCACTGACATCGACGTGTTGTACATAGCCGATGTCCTCGCAAAGGACTGCGATTGCCGACGGGGCAACCTGCGTTGCATCGGTGTAGGGCTGCGCACCCAGGTAAGGCCACTGCGCACGGCGCTTGAGCGCTGCAATGGCCGCGTCTTCCACCCGATCGATAGTTTCCCCAACGCGGCCAAGCTTGGACAAGTGGTCGATCCAGCGCAGCAGGGTGTACACGATCAGTACGATCATCACCAGGGTCACTGCAAACAGCACCACACGGCCCTGAGCGCCGTAAATGCCGGTACTCAGGGCAATGATGCCCACCAGGCTGAACAGGAAAGAGCCGATGAACGTCGCCAGGGCATTCTGAGTCGTGGCGTCCTCCATCACCAGGCTGGTCGCACGAGGCGTGACGCCGCTGCTGGCGGCGCTGTAGGCCGACACCATGGTGCTGAGCGAAAACGTGGTTACGGCCAGCATGCTGGAGGCGATGATGCCCAGGATTTTGTCGACCGAGTCGGCCCCGACTTTCGCCGGCAACGACGCTGGCACCATGTCGCGCAAGGCGATTGCCAGCAGCGCGGTGAGTACGCCGATCAGGGAAAACAGGCTGGCGCGAAACCACAGCCTTTTCGTCGTTTGCGCAAGTGCCCAACGCCAGCGAGCGATCATGGTGGTTATTCTTCCTCAACAGATAGGCCGATGCAGGCTGGAGCGCTGCGGCATCGCCACGATTGAGTCCTAGCCCGTGCAGATAGTTTCGCGACCCTGGGTTGAGTTTTGCAATCCATACGGAACGACCGCGGCGCGTCGGCATCCTTATACAAGGCGCTGGATTTGTATAAGTGCACGCGCTCGACATTTTCCATCAAGCCCGATGCAGGCCGCGCCTGCCGGATGGAGTACCTGCCATGAACCTAGAGCAACTGAAGCAACTGGCCACTGCCGGCACTGTCAATGAACTCGAATTGCTGTCGCTCGAAGGCGGCTTTTACGTCCTGCGTGCGTTGACGGCCGACGGGCCGCAGACGTTCAGCGATGCCCAAGGGCAGGCAGTGCGACTGCGGTCAATGACGGAGGTGCGCGAGCTGCTGGCCGATGTACCGCCTGTGCCGTGCATGCTGGTGCAGCATGTGGTGCATGACGAGATGTGCGGTCAGCGCGATGGCCCGCTGGCGCCGCTGCGCGTGCCCGTGACGCTAGCAGAGCAGTGGTAGTACCACCCGATGCAAAGGGTAGACGAGAGCCGCCTGCACGCTTGGCAAGCCCTGTCGCAGTTCTTCCTGGACACCGAACTGACCGAGGCGAGCCTGGCGTGGGTGGCAAGTGTCATGACCCAGAGCCCCTATACACTCGATCAACTGCACAGCATCTTGTGGCATGAACTGTATCCGGCCTTGCAGTGGAATCTCAGGTCCATGGCCGGCGAGTGGGCAGGCTGGACGGACGAGTTCTTGATCGAACACGTCAGGGTGCGGTCGTTCGAGCCGGCAGTTCCGCGCAGCGGGGCGGTGGGTGATGAGATCGCCCGGTGCTGGGAACGGGCGCTGGCGAGACTCCGCGTTCAGGGGCTAGGCCGCCCCAAGTAACCGCAGCAGTTGCGCATGCTCCCAAGTGCTCATCAACGCCACCGGGTTGGTGCCGTAAGGGTGGTGAGTATCGAACTGGTAAGCACGGCCATCGGGGCTGGAGCAGCGGATGCAGTGATCCAGCGCACCCTCCTCATTGCACAAGGTAAGCATCCACCCGTCCGCTTGCACAGTCATGGACCCACACGCCATTTCCGCCCAGCGTGGCTCGCTCACACGCTGTAAATCCCGAATCCCGAGGGCAATATCACGCAGTATCTGGTAGACCTCTCGAGGTGCAAGCGAAGGTGTCGCCACGCTGATTGTCCGTTATCCATTGAGTTGAAAGTCAGTCGGCACAGGGTACCTGATCCAGCCGGAAGGCTCGGAGACTATGACACCTGCTATGTGCAGGACGCGGTTTTTTGATAGCCTCCTATCTTTTTGGAGGAATTGTATGACAGCCGATAGCCGAGCAAAACTGGTCGCCCGCTATGGGACCGAAGAGGTATCGCCGCTCAGCCAATGCAATGCCGTGATCGAGCAGTTGCTCGACCATCGCAGCGTCCGTGCATTTGCGGACCGACCGCTGCCTGAGGGGACGTTGGACGCCTTGATCGCCGCTGCTCAATCTGCGTCTACGTCCTCCAACCTTCAGGTCTGGAGCGTGGTGGCCGTTCAGGATCCCGGCCGCAAGCAGCGGTTGTCGGCTCTGGCGGGCAATCAGGCTTACATCCACCAAGCGCCGCTGTTTCTCGTCTGGCTTGCCGACTTGTCACGGGTGTCGCGCATTGGCGAGCAGCATGACGTGGCGCTCGAAGCACTGCCTTACCTGGAAAGCTTGTTGCTAGGCACCATCGATGCAGCCCTCGCAGCGCAGAATGCGGTCGTCGCCTTGGAGTCTCTGGGACTTGGGAGCGTTTACATCGGCGGTATTCGTAACGACATCGAAGGGGTGGCCGCGGAGTTGGACTTGCCCGCGCATGTCTATCCCGTGTTTGGGTTGTGTGTCGGCTATCCCTCTGCCGACCGGCCCGCCAAGGTCAAGCCGCGGCTACCGCAGGAGGCCGTCCTGCATCATGAGACGTACTCGACCGCTCAGGAGCAGAGCTTGCTGGCCTGTTACGACGAGCGCCTGGGGGCGTTCTACCACCGTGAAGGCATGAAGGCCTCGGGGTGGTCGGAGCAGGTCGTCAGCCGGCTACGAAGCGCTGCCAGCCTGCATGGGCGAGAGGCTCTGCACGATGAGTTGAAGCGGATGGGGTTTGGGTTGCGGTGAGGCGGCATTCATTTGCCGATCACTACGCATCTTTGGTTAGGAAACCCTTATGAATAGCTATCTTCAAGAAGTCGTGGACTTGCACCAACTGATCGAAGCACGGTTTGCCCGGGGCGAGGGGTCGTTGGAAGCGATGATGGAGCACTTCGTACCAAGTTTCTCGATGGTTTCACCCGCGGGGCTGCAATTCGGTCTGCAGGATGTGGAGCAGCTTTTTGAGCGGAACACGGGCAGTCAGCCGGGGCTGAACATTGAGCTAACGGACTTGGAAACCCTGCATCAATGGGCCGACGGGGCGCTGGTCAGGTATCGGGAGATACATAGCGCCGAGGGTAAGGACGATACGGTACGGGTATCGACGGCACTGTTGGTGCTGGAGGCGGGGCGGGTGAAATGGCGTCATTTGCATGAGACCTGGGCGGTATGAGTGCTCGGTTAAGCGGCTAAGTTCGCGGGCGTCTTGATCTCGTGATCGGCGGCCGCTGGCGACGTATAGACTGTTCGAACACCTAGACAGCAGCGGGTGGCAACTGTTGCATTGTATGCCCCTCTAACCATTGTCACCGGAAGTTCCAACAAGGGGCAGTTTCGTGAATCGTACAGGCTTACAGGACGATGAATGTGACTCGGGTTTCAGACTTGTTCTCAACCGCGTTAGAGGCGTGTGGTGATTTCAGGCACTGGCATCAATTTGTCACTGATACTGAATTTCACTGGCAACACTCAGCAGACCTGGCGGCGCTGGAGGCTTGGCAAACACTCTGGTTAGAAATGGAAGTCCTAAATGGGCTGGCGCTGGCTGATTGGGAAGACCAAGGTCGCCCTGCAGATTGGTCACAGTGCTGGCGTGATCAGTATCAGAAAGAGGCCTTGGCGCTGGTGTCCGATTTTGCCCTGCTACTTAAGCAGCTTGATTCAAGTGACGAATACTCGCTTGGCGCTCAAACTGACTGAGGCTGGTGGGGCAGGGTGCACGAGTCCCTGCTGAGGTCTGACTGACCTTTCACAGGGGCCAGCCATCGAATAATCAAGCAGCGTTACTTGGGCGCGCGGCCATTACTGTGATAGTTCGGTCAATCATAAGGGACCTTCATGCTGACCCTCTCCAATTCCGTACAACTGCCGGACGCCGAAATCGAACTGACGTACGTACGCGCTCAGGGCGCGGGTGGGCAGAACGTCAACAAGGTGTCGAGTGCTGTGCACTTGCGATTCGACATTCCGGCGTCTTCATTGCCTGAGTTCTACAAAGGCCGGCTGCTGGCATTACGAGACAGCCGGATCACCAGCGACGGCGTCTTGATCATCAAGGCTCAGCAGTACCGCACTCAGGAGCAGAACCGAAATGACGCGTTGACGCGTCTGGCCGAATTGATCGTGAGTGCAGGCAAGGTCGAGAAAAAGCGTCGGCCTACCAAGCCGACGCTCGGGTCCAAAACGCGCCGCCTGGAGGGGAAGGCCAGGCGTAGCGGTATCAAGGCCGGGAGAGGGAAAGTGGAGTTCTAGATGGGCTCGGTAGGATACTGATTTCACGGCTCTGAATTCACTGACTAGTGACCAGCCCAGGAGTACATAACTACTCCAGGTGGGCCGTGCTAGACTTGAAGCGCCACCCAAAATTCACCCCCAGCGCAGGCTCCCCGGTGCTGAGCTTCTTGATCACATACGGGTCGGCAAAGTCGGTCTTGGGCATTTCATTGAAGTTGTGCGACAGGCTCGTTCCGCCGCTGAAGACCTTTTTTGCCCCTTTGACATCAATGGTTCCCGGCGCATGGATTTCGATGTTGCCGCCCTTGATACGAATGTAACCGCCACCACTGGTCAGCAGAATCCCGTCCTTGGCGGCGATCTCGATACCGGCAGCGGTTGAACTGAGTTTCATGTTTTGCAGCGAGGTCAGCAGCATCTCGTCGTTCTGCGCCTGCAACTCCACCTTGCCCTTGGCTGCAAACAATTTGGCCCCGGCGTTCTGCGCAAACAGGCTGATGCTCTGCACCACGCTGGCCAGCAGCGACTTGCCGCTGGCGATGCTGACATCCTCGCCGGTGCTCACGGTGAGGTGCTTGCCGCTGTGCAGGTGGGTGTTCTGTGGCGTGGCGGTAGCGATATCGGCCGGGGAGGAGGCGATCAGCAGTGGCTTCTGGTAGCCCGGGGTCTTGCAGCGTCCGCCGCTGCGGATGGCCCACGCGGTGTCGCCGCCGTTGCGTTGCTGTTCGCTCGGGCCCTGGCTCGGGCTGCTGTTGTCGTTGCCATAAGTGACGTCGGCATCGGCGTTGAGCTGGGTCAGGCTGTCCAGGCCGGCTTGCAGGGCGTCGGCGTTGTGCTGCTTGGCGGTATCGGACAGAGTCTTGAGGCGTTGCTCGCTGTTCTGCAGTTGTTGCTGGGCTTCGCTGACGTCGAGCTGGGCGCCCTGGGCGTTGCTGCGCTTCCAGGTGCTGAGGTACAGGCCCTGCTGGGCGCGCAGGGCGCCATAGGCGTCGGTGCGCAGCTCGAAGCCGGTGCCGCGCAGGGCCCCGCGGTGGTTGCCGCGCTGGTCGATCAGGTAGCCGAGGTTGAGCTGGGTGTGACCATGGCTGCTGTGCAATTGGGTGCGTACCTGACCGGTGGAGTCGTCCATCACCCACTGGTTGAAGCCGCCGCCGCCGATTTCCTTGCTCTTGTAGCCGCTCATCAAACCGCTGGAGTGCCAGGCCGGTTTGTGACCGCCGTACACTTGGCCCATGATCAGCGGGCGGTCGATGTCGTTGTCGAGGAAGGTGACCACCACCTCTTCACCAGCGCGTGGCACATGCACGCTACCCCAGTCAGGACCGCTGCTCGGTTGCAGCATGCGCAGCCAGCACGAACTCAGTTCACCTTGCTGGCTGAGGCGGTCCCAGTGGAAACGCACGCACACACGGTTGAGATAGCAGGATAATTACCGATTTACCCATTGTTCACTCCGCCAATGGGGGACAGTTGCAGCAGGTGGCTGTATGGCGAAATGTATAGCTGTTCCGCCATCGTCCATTCACTCCGAAAGAGGTTTGAAGCCACGCAATAGCTCATCCCAAAACGCTAGTGCTTCCTCATTCGAATTGAAATTACTTCCGATTTCATGAGTGCCCAGTTCAATGGCGATATAGGGGCGCGTATTCGATTCTAATGTTCCGTCGTATTCAAATTGGAAGGCATAAAATGTTTTTCCATCAATTACGGTGCTAACGGCCACCTCTTCCCCTTCGATACCGCCGACAGTAAGTTTTTTCTTTCGAAGTATTTGTAGCTTACCACGATTCGACAGTTCACCGACTACAGGGTCATATTCCTTTTGGTCGAACCGTTCGAGAAGGCTGGGCTCTTTCTCAGTAATACTCTTTGTAAGGAGGCTTACATAATATCCTGCGTGGCCCTTAATTTGCGCGCCCATATAGACAGATTCGAAAAATTGATCGTTGGGGAGCGTGGAGTAACCAGCCTCCAATGCGAATGCTCCGTGCGGGGGCTCCGTATCAGGACGTCTGAAATAAATGGCATTGCTTAGTTTTCGCATGTTCTCTACTGCTTCGGGCACACCGTTTGGTGTGACACGTTTTATCATCATGTGATATAGCGTGTTTTTGCTTGTGAGCAAGTACGCATTCAAGGTGTATAGTGTGCTGAGGCGTGAAAGCAAAAGGACGCTTCCATTGTCGAGCTGAATGGTTTTTTCGTATTTGCTGCTTGTCCCGCGAGCGACTCCTTTTTCCAGATCCTCGATGAGGCGTTGAGTAATGACGGGGAGTTGAGACTTTCCATTTTTGCTCACCAATTCAAGGTTTTCATCAAAAATCTTGTAGTCAGCAACGATTTCCGAGCCTGGTGGGAGCGATAGTTGAAAACGCCCGAAGTAATGCGTGTTCCAGTTGTTACCAGACATGGAGGTCTCGCTTGGTTTGCTGGTGGCTGCGAAAAGGGAACATGAAGTACATATTAATGCTGCAGCTAATAAAAAACGGTGATTTATATTCATCCCGAATCCCTATCGAAACATCAAATGCTGCTGGAAATTCTTATCAGGCTGTACAATGTGGCAAATTGCGTGCTTCCCGCCTTGTCAGTATAAGCATCTTGGTGGCCGTAGCCCACCGTGTTATTAAAAATTCCTTCTTTGCAGTAACGGTTCAGTAATCCACTATTTTGTTCATGAGCAAAAGCCCCGAGCACGCCTGGTTCTCCCCGAGGTGCAGTAGATGAGAATGCCGGGACCGTACCGTCGCCAGGGTAGTAACCAGGCCCAATGCTAAGGGTATACAAGCCGTTTAGCGTGATTTCAGCGTCTAAGCTGTCGCTGCTCAGATTGGCTGTTTTAATATCGAGGCCTTGTAAGTTGTTGGCTGCCCACTCGATTGTTCCTCAAATAGTTAGATTTAGTGTGCCATTATTTCCGTGTGCAAAAGTCGCCCGGGCTGGTCGGAAAATCTCTGAAGCTCGCTGATAAACACAAAGGCGAGCGCCTATCATGGATGGGTCAGGATATCGGTAAGAGTTATACGCAAAGGCCCGTTAAATATCGCAACCTGACAGAGTGAGTAGTCGCAATAGATGACGCATAGCCACTCTGAACAGTCTTTTCTTTACTCCGAGAGAGGTTTGAAATTGGCTAGCATGCGATCCCAAAATGCTAATGCCTCATCCTCAGATCTAAAGTTACTTCCTTCTTCATGTGTACCGAGTTCAATGGCGACGTAAGGTCGCGTATTTGATTCCAGCGTTCCTTCGTACTCGAACTGGAATGCATAAAATTGCTTGCCATCGATTGATGTACTAATCGCGACTTCTTCACCGTTTAAGTGTCCAACGCTCCGCTTTTGTTTTCGCAACGTTCGTATCCGGCCTGAATGGGTCAGCTCATTTAAGGAAATGCCATGCTCGTGATTATCAAATCGCTGCAAAAGAGTTGGTTCTTTCTCTAGGATGCCTTTGGTCAGAAGACTGATATAGGTGCCAGGGTGACCGGAGATTTGAGCACCCATATAGATGGACTCAAAGAATTTGTCGTTAGGGAGTGTGGTATAACCGGCCTCAATGGCAAAACCGCCCGGTGGAGGGGCTTCATTGGGGCGACGGAAGAAAATTGAATCGCTCAGCAAGCGCATTTTTTCAACGCCGCCAGGTATGCTTTTTTTGTTAATTGTTTTGGCCATCAGGTGATAGAGTGTATTTTTATTTGAAAGTAAATATACATTGAATGTATAAAACTCACCGAGCCGAGAAAGAAGCAATATGCTGCCGTTGTTTAAAGGCACCGTTTTTTCGTAACGACTGCTGGTTCCTCGAGCAATACCCTTTTTGAGTTCCTCTGTTTTTTGGTTTGCTAAGGTCGGCAGGTCACTGCGTCCGTTTTTACTTATCAGGACAAGATTTTCGTTGAAAATTTTATAGTCTGCCGAAATTTCTGATCCTTTCGGTAGGGTGATTTCGAAACGGCCAAAATAATGTGTAGTCCAGTTTGTATCATTCATGGCGTTGCCTTCCATTTTGTCTGCAGTCGCAACGGATATATTGAGTAACCATAGGGCAGATAGCGTTAGAGAAGCTTTATACATACTGCGCATTTACTACTCCTTGGGCACCGTTAGCTGATTTGTGCAGATAGTCGAACTAAGCTGTACAGTGTGGCAAATCGAGTGCGCCCAGCCTTGTCAGTATAGGCATCTTGATGGCCGTAACCGGTTGACTGATTGAATATTCCTGTCTTGCAGTATTGGTTTAACGCTCCGCTGTTCTGACCATGCGCGAAGGCACCCTTAACCCCCGGCTTTCCACGTGGCGACGAAGAGGAAAAAGCAGGCACCGTTCCGTCGCCAGGATAATAGCCTGGGCCAATTTCGAGTGTGTAAAACCCATTGAGTTCCACTTGCGCCTCTAGATTGTCACCGCTCAGTTTTGCATTCATTGCATCAAGGCCTATCAAATTTTTTGCCCCCCACTCAATAGTGCCCCAAGTATAAAGCTTCGAAGATTTTGATTCGGCAGCGTAATGTACAAATGTTTCAGAGTGGTACTTTTCCTCTATGTCTCCATGGAAGGCCTTGACGCCATCGATAACTTCGAAAAACCGTGATCGTAATGATGGAGGTTCATCGCCAATGCCACTCCATTTAGATTGCTTGGCCTGGTGCGCCGCCACAACTCCGGCGGGGTCTAACAGTCTGTTATTATTGTCAGGAACTAAACCCCACCATTTATCTGATTTGTAGATTTCTTCATAAGGGCAGCGCACTGGCAGTCGCATTGCGCGGTCTAATGTAGTGGTGTCTTTGGTGAAAAGCCACGGGTGGCCGTCATTGTAATCGTGGGAAGGGAGCAGCTCCAACGGCCCGGATGCGAACGCCATCACCGCGACTGCATCGGCAGCATCTCGGCCTAAAATTTTCTTTTCAGCCAATGCTTCAAAGCCAGCGCGAACTCGCTTGTAACTCGCCGGAGCTCCTGTAGCAGGCATTGCGCCATGAATAATTCCATATAACTTGCAGAATCCATGGCATGCCACCATTGCTCGTGCTACTAACCCACCCATTGAATGGGTGACGATGATTACGTTTCCGGCTTTGCCATTGTAATGTGGAAGTACTGTGTTGTTGATGAAGTTAATAATGTCTTTCGCTGAATCTCGATTCGATTGAAGCCAATTATAGCCAGCCGCCCACACCTCATATTGTGTATCTGCTGCGTTTTTCAAACCACTCGCATCGCCCATTGCTGCAAGACTGGGGTTGTTTTCCCAGTCTCCCCAGTCGCCTGGTGCTTGGCCAACACGCTCTTTCCATTCGCCCTGAAGATCGTTGTTGAGCATGATGTTATTCATCTGCCGTTGCATTTCACCCATGATCGGATGATAAGCAGATCGCATGATTGCCCCCCACTTGCGGGTGCGCATTTCATCTGTTGAAAGCCCGCTGCCGGCATCGTCCAACTCACCTCCTTCGTAAACACCCAAAGCACCCGGCGTGGAGTCAAGCTCCGCCTGCCGTTGTTTAGATGACTTGAACCAGCTGCCGAATAGCAGGCCAAGCGTTTTGACCACCGGGAATAAGCCGTCCATGTTTGGGGCAACCCAGACACGCTTCTTGGTTTTCATGTTCATGAGGTTGGTACCCATGATCCCAGGAATGAAGATGATCGGTACAATTTTCTGACCTTTGTAGGCTACACACTTTTCTCTGGGGTCGGTGGACGAAGACAGTGTGGTGGTGGCCGTCAGCATGCCATCCTCATCGTATTCTTGAGGCAGGTGCAACGCAGCGTCTTTAGGTGTCGTGGTTTTAGTTCCCATGGCGATGGCCCTTATTTCAAAATGTGGATAGACGAGGCTTAGCGAAACAACCCGTCATGCATCCCCCAAGACTTTAATTTTCATGAACTCAGCAATCTGGCTCTGTTGCACCGGAATCTTCCCAGCCGCATCCGAGACATACTGCATCACGCTGCCATCAGCCCGGGTCACCTCAACCTTCACCCCCGGCGCAGGCTCCCCGGTGCTGAGCTTCTTGATCACATACGGGTCGGCAAAGTCGGTCTTGGGCATTTCATTGAAGCTGTGCGACAGGCTGGAGCCGCCGCTGAAGACCTTTTTTGCCCCTTTGACATCGATGGTTCCCGGCGCATGGATTTCGATGTTGCCGCCCTTGATACGAATGTAACCGCCACCACTGGTCAGCAGAATCCCGTCCTTGGCGGCGATCTCGATCCCGGCCGCCGTCGAGCTAAGTTTCATGTTCTGCAACGAGGTCAACAGCATCTCGTCGTTCTGCGCCTGCAATTCCACCTTGCCCTTGGCCGCAAACAACTTGGCCCCGGCGTTCTGCGCAAACAGGCTGATGCTCTGCACCACGCTTGCCAGCAATGACTTGCCGCTGGCGATGCTGACGTCTTCACCGGTACTCACAGTCAGGTGCTTGCCGCTGTGCAAGTGGGTGTTCTGCGGGGTGGCGGTGGCGATATCGGCCGGGGAGGAGGCGATCAGCAGTGGCTTCTGGTAGCCCGGGGTCTTGCCGCGTCCGCCGCTGCGGATGGCCCACGCGGTGTCGCCGCCGTTGCGTTGCTGTTCGCTCGGGCCTTGGCTCGGGCTGCTGTTGTCGTTGCCATAAGTGACGTCGGCATCGGCGTTGAGCTGGGTGAGGCTGTCTAGGCCGGCCTGTAGAGCATCGGCGTTGTGCTGCTTGGCGGTATTGGACAGGGGTCTTGAGGCGTTGCTCGCTGTTCTGCAGTTGTTGCTGGGCTTCGCTGACGTCGAGCTGGGCGCCCTGGGCGTTGCTGCGTTTCCAGGTGCTGAGGTACAGGCCCTGCTGGGCGCGCAGGGCGCCATAGGCGTCGGTGCGCAGCTCGAAGCCGGTGCCGCGCAGGGCGCCGCGGTGGTTACCGCGCTGGTCGATCAGGTAGCCGAGGTTGAGCTGGGTGTGGCCGTGGCTGCTGTGCAGCTGGGTGCGCACCTGACCGGTGGAGTCGTCCATCACCCACTGGTTGAAGCCGCCGCCGCCGATTTCCTTGCTCTTGTAGCCGCTCATCAAACCGCTGGAGTGCCAGGCCGGTTTATGGCCGCCGTACACTTGGCCCATGATCAGCGGGCGGTCGATGTCGTTGTCGAGGAAGGTGACCACCACCTCTTCGCCAGCGCGTGGCACGTTCACGCTGCCCCAGTCAGGACCGCTGCTCGGTTGCAGCATGCGTAGCCAGCAGGAACTCAACTCGCCGTCTTGGCTGAGGCGGTCCCAGTGGAAGCGTACGCAGACGCGGTTGAGGGTGTCGGTGAACAGTTCATGGCCGCTGGGCGAGACCACCACGGCGGTCTGCGGGCCAGGGCTGGTGGGCTTGGTGTGCTCGAAGGGGCTGCGGTACGGCGCACTGTGTAGCTGGCCTTCGAAGTGGCTGGTGAAGAACCCGTAGGAGGCTTCGCTCAATACCGAGCCAAGCAGCGAATCGTCCGGCGCCGGGCGCACGGTCTTGAACAGCGGTGCCAGGCTGCCGGGGGCTTCGCGGCGCTGCTGGGCCATGGGCAGGTTGCTTTCGGCAAAGAACTGCACCTCGATCAGCAGGAACTGCCGGGCCTCGACGGCCTTGCGCTCGTACAGCGGATGCTGGGTCAGCTCGAACCAGCGGCCGGCCTGCAACTGTCGCACGCCGGCTTGGCCGTGCACGCGGCGGGCCTGGGATTCGCGCTGTTCCATCTGCACGCGGCTGAGCCAGTCGCCGCGCTCCTGTTTCTGCCAGTTGTACTGGCCCTGGTATTCGTAACGCTCCAGCGCGGCAGGGGCAGAGGCGGCCTGCAAGGCTGGCATCACACTTTCCCGCGGCTGGCTGTGGGCCAGGTAGTCGACGCTGCGCCAGTTGAGCTTGCCGCTGAGCAACTGCGAGCCGGTGCTCCACTGGGTGATGCCGTCCTGCTTCTGGGTCACGCTCTGGGTGTGGAACGGGACTTGTTGCGGAGCCAGAGCGGGCAGGGTATCGACGCTGTCGGTGAAGACGATGCAGTGGCTGTCGGCCTTGTGCTCGACGTACCAGAAAATGCCTTCGAGTTCGCACCAGCGCTGGACGAAGTTGGCATCGGTCTCGTTGAACTGGGTGACGTAGGACAGCTGTGCGTATTCGCGGCGCAGGTCGAGGCGGTAGTTGCCCTTGGCCTGTTCGTACTGGGCGAACACGGCTTTGAGGATCGCGGGCAGGGTTTTGTCCTGCCAGATGCGGCAGTCGCTGCGGTATTCGAGCAGGCTGAACCAGGGCGCGAACACCAGCTGCCAGTCGTGCAGGCCGCCGTCGCTGCCCAGGTAACGCACGCTCTCGACCAGGCCATGGCGCGGGGCCTGGCTGCCGTCGTCGCAGAGCAGGGCCAGGCTGACAGGCTGGCCGATGAGTTTTTCCGGGTGGAACTCGGTGTCCTGCACCAGCACATCGAGGGTGTAGCGCGGGGTGCGGCCGATGCGCTCGACGCCGTGGGCGCGCAAGGCTTGCAGCTGATCGGTACCCAACGGAGTGGCCAGTTGCAGCAAACGGCCGCTTTGCGAAAGCGGGGTGCCGAAGGTCAGGTCCATGACACAGTGTCTCCTGAGTGGGGGCTGATCGGGTGGTTATTCCAGGGCCTTGATGGGCGGGTCCTGGTAGTCCTCATCGATGGCGATGCCCATTTTTTTCAGGCGTGCTTCGGTTTGGGCGCGTTCCTGGGCCATGCGTTTGAGTTCGGCGGGGACGAGCGCCTTCCAGTTTTCACGGTCTTCGTCATCAACGAAGCCCTTGTAAAAATCGGCTTCCCTCCGGAAGGTCAAGGTGAACAAGTAGGACCCTTTCTCTCTGGGCGCTTGCGCGCCGTTTTCACGCTGTACGGTTACTTTTAGGTATTCATTGTCTCTATACAACAGCCAATTACTGAACATTGGCATAGATAGCCACCCATTTTTATTCAGGCCAAGGGTGGGGTCTCGCCATGGGCCCGTTGCGACAGGAATACCTAGGACTTCATCCACATCTTTGAATTTACTGATTTCAGTGGCTGGGATTCTCGCCTCGTTTGGATAGATATAGCGTTGCCATCCCGCCTTGCTGAGTTTATCTTGGAGCTCACTAAAATAATTCATGGCAAGTTCGTGCTCGCTATTTGGCGCTGCGCCATTCAGCGTGACATACGAGTTTAAGAGCGTATCACTTTTGTAGGACACTAATGCCGCGCTGATAACGTCGTCAAAAACCATAGGTTGATTGCTGCTTTCAAAGGTCAATACGGCTGTGTTCGGGCTGGCTGAAGAGGTGTCGAACTCAAAAAAGCAGATATCACTATTGCAGTCTTTGGACAGCGGTGCAGTCGATTGAGACAGCAGTGACTGGATAGGTTCGTGAAAATTTATTTTGATTGTGGGTCTGTCGTTTTTCATTTCCGAGTTCTCACATCCATGCAGTGCTGCGAACATCACGATAATTACGGGCCTGGGCATTTTTACTCCAAAAGGCCATCGCGCGGTGTAGCGGAGTCGAAGAAGGGATTGTGATGGTGTTCGGTGTTCTGCGACGACTACTGTGCGCCGCACTCCCAACTTCTCAGGTAGAGATGTCTGAAAGCGCGCAACGTTTGTAGCTCGTCAAGCCTCCATGAAGGTTCGCTCTTTGAAAGTGGGATGCCAATGGACAGAGTCATGTGGAACAAGACGCCGTGAATATCAAATCAAAAGAGCAAGGGTAATGAGCGCAACCATAAGCTGCATTAATATAATGATTTTCAACCACTTAGGTTTTTGCGTATAGAAGAAATAGATTGTGTTGCTTATCAAGGTCACAACATTTGTGAATGATAAACAAAGTAAGGCGAATATTTTCTGGTATCCTCCTATCCCAGGCATCGTGCCGTGGCTTGGCCCCGTTAACAAAATGAGAGAGACAATCGAGCCTAGGATTGCAAAGCCGATACTCACGGCTCCTAAATAGCGTACAGGATTAGAAGAGGTCGAAGTCATGAGTATTTTGCCCTTTGCGTAGTTGCTTAATACCTGATGGAGATTTGCCCGATGCTTGATAGTGAACAGCCTTGCATCTATTTCGCATCACTGCACCAGGCAGGCAGATCTTCATTTTAACGAGGTTATTTTGAGACGAGGGAATTGAGCGCGTCATCCCAGATCTTCATAAATTCTTCCTCGCGCACTGAGTAGGTTTCCTCTTGATCAGGAAATCCTGTGCCATTTTTTGGCGGTTGCTTGGTCGTGTAGCTGTAATCCAAATCCAAACGAATTTCGGGCTTGTCAGCCCTATTGGGCTCGCCCGGATAATACCAGACAGCGTTCACTTCGGTCAGGTAGCCTTCTGCTGATTTCTCTGTGCTTGCCTCAATGATTTCTTCACCTACCAGATTATTGACTGTCCGTTTGGTGTTGCGATAGGTGCGGTGCTGGAACTCAGACTTCATTATCCATGCTGTCGCATCAGCTGATGAAAAGCCGTTTTTGTTTCTTTCAGATAAATATTGGTTGGCTGCACCCCCATATTGCTTAGATGTAAACTTTGCTCTCAGATTGGGCCGTTCTGCGAAATTAATGTCCACATAAACACCTTCATTGCCGGTTCGATAGGTCAAGCAGCCTTCCATGTAGCAGAGGGCTTGTTTAACATCAGTGCCACTGAGGAGTATTGAGTCCAGTATTTCCCTGATTTGGTTCTCTCGATTGAGTGTGCTGTCGTTGCCAAGAACAAATTTTAAGTTATTAAACCACTGGTACGCCAGTGTGGAGTGCACTACTTTGTTAATAGGTTCTCCATCGAGCCCTTCACCCGTAATTCGAGTATGGTCATAATTGAAGATAACGGCCCCCTGTGCTAAATCCTTTCGGGTTGCCTTATGTTCCGCGTTGCCACGATTTCGATCTTCGATGATGCGCCAGTTTTTTTGTGCCTCTCGCTCTACACGGGGCTTGATGAAGCGCGGTGTGATGGCTACAGGCACGCCATTCAGCTCTAGTAAAGCGCCATCAAATACGGCGTCACCCGGCAAGTCCATGGTGAACCGACCCACGCGGACCGTTTTTTTGGGGTTCGTGCTTGAGTCCATTACTGTTGTGGCTCCTTGTGCGGTAGGGGTAGTCAATGGGACAGCCGGTAAAGCACAGCTCATCACGATTGCAATCGCAGCCGCACTTCCAGTACGAGGCACTAGCATAGGTTCTTAGCATCCTTGGCGAGGCTGACAATCGAGTGGAGCGTGATTGCCCGGGCCGACTTGTCGTTGTAGGACGCGCTGTGTTCGAACCCAGAAAGACGTGCTGAAAATTTTATATGGTCTGTTACAGCAGCAGCTGAGTGCGAAGGCACCGTCCCGTCACCCGTATCATCCTGCGAGGCCATCGCCGCGTGATAAGCGTCCCCGCTGTATTCAGCCCCTATTACTGCAGGACCGTGCAGCGGTTGATAGGCTATTTTGCCGGCCGTTTGTGCATTATTGAGCGTCAGATAATTGACTCTGTTATCTGAACTCAACCTAAGGTGTGGGGTCGCCTCTTTTGACGACACAGGAGAGAATTGGCCGGTCATATTTCTGAATGCTTTGAGAATCCAGTCAATTTTATTCCATGCTGGGAATTTGCTATCAGATCCAAAATGCGCATAGGTTTCAGGGAAATAATAAGTGCCTAAAGTTGCATGAAAATTCTGAGCCATTTTCAGATTTTTCAAATACAAATTCCAGCCATCTGCAAGTCCTTCTCTATTTTGCGCGCGCGGCTCTACTAGACGAGGATCGCATAGACGCCACCATGCAGTGGTTTTTGAATAAATTTCGTCGTAGGGGTTGGATTGCTTAGGCAGTGACATCAAGAGGGGACCGTCTTTTTTCCCCCAGCGGACATTAAGCCACCCGTTGCCGTACAGTTGATTCGGTAGCAACTGTAAAGGGCCTGGGGCGCCAAAGACCGGGGTGACTTCATCAGCATTTTCCCCTATAGCCCACCGACCTATGACATCTTCCCACCCGGCTCTAACGCGTCGATATGCTGTGCCGGCACCTATAGCTGGCTGTACGCCGTGGACAACCCCTAATATATTTTCGGGGTGTTTTTGTGCGCAACGCCTCCCTACGAGCCCACCCATTGAGTGAGTAACGAGGATGACTTTGTCGCACTTTAACTTCAGCCGTGTTCTGCAGTCGTTCAGTACATACTGTATGTAATGAGCCAATTCATCAGCCGATTCTTCATTGCTTCTCAGCCAGTTATAACCGCACGCGTATACAGGATAACTCCATGCTGAGGCTTTCTTGTAGGCAGTTAGGTCCAGCGCTTCATAACCCTTAATTGCCTGAATGCTGCCCTCAAATGCTAACATCGCACCTTTGACTCGCGGTTTGCCTCTACCCGTATCATGATAGAGCGTTCTCAGTTCGTTTTCGAGAAAGCTCAATATTGGTCCATAGCCGCCAAGGTCGCTTAACAGAACCGAACCCCATCCGCGTCGTTCGATCTCATCCTTAGGCAGCGGGCATGTTTTCAAATCGAATCCGGAGAAATCCGCCTCACCTATTGCCATCGGAACTTTGGTCTGTTCAGGATCAAGCAGAGTCTTTTTTTCCGCTGGGCTGAGTCGATTGAATCCACCAATGATGCTTGCAATCCCCATCCAACCCAAACTATCCGGAAACCAGGCCCATCGGCCGTTTAATTTTTTCACCAAATTTTTATTATTCTTGCCTGTCGCGAGTAACGGTGTACCCATAATGCCAGGTACGAAGATGACAGGAATTGCCTGCCTTGGGCTGATATACAAAAGGTTGTCTGCACAGCCCTGGCTCTCTAGCGGCGCAGAGGCTTGTTCACGCCCGTCAGGCCCTATCTGAGTTTGCAATATGCTTTCTTTCTGATCCATGGGGGCACCTATGGTTATTCGATAATCTTGAAGACGTACTTGCCCAGCATGTCGCTTTTCTGCTGCTGGGCGCGGCCCTCAGCATCAGTGACCCCGCTAATGATGCTGCCGTCCTCTCGATGAATCTCATATTTCACATTTCGTGCAACTTCGCCATTTTGATATTTGACCGCAACCCGTTTCTCAAATTTTACGTCTGGCATTTCGTTGTAACTATGTGACAAGCTCGTAGGGCCGCTGAAAATCTTTTTCGCCCCTTTCACATCGATCGTCCCTGGCGCATGAATCTCAATATTGCCGCCCTTGATGCGGATGTACCCGCCGCCACTGGTGAGCAAGATCCCATCCTTGGCGGCAATCTCGATACCGGCAGCGGTTGAACTGAGTTTCATGTTTTGCAGCGAGGTCAGCAGCATCTCGTCGTTCTGCGCCTGCAACTCCACCTTGCCCTTGGCTGCAAACAACTTGGCCCCGGCGTTCTGCGCAAACAGGCTGATGCTCTGCACCACGCTTGCCAGCAATGACTTGCCGCTGGCGATGCTGACGTCTTCACCGGTACTCACAGTCAGGTGCTTGCCGCTGTGCAAGTGGGTGTTCTGCGGGGTGGCGGTGGCGATATCGGCCGGGGAGGAGGCGATCAGCAGTGGCTTCTGGTAGCCCGGGGTCTTGCCGCGTCCGCCGCTGCGGATGGCCCACGCGGTGTCGCCGCCGTTGCGTTGCTGTTCGCTCGGGCCTTGGCTCGGGCTGCTGTTGTCGTTGCCATAAGTGACGTCGGCATCGGCGTTGAGCTGGGTGAGGCTGTCTAGGCCGGCCTGTAGAGCATCGGCGTTGTGTTGCTTGGCGGTATCGGAAAGCGTCTTAAGCCGCTGCTCGCTGTTCTGCAGTTGTTGCTGAGCTTCGCTGACGTCGAGCTGCGCACCCTGGGCGTTGCTGCGCTTCCAGGTGCTCAGGTACAGGCCTTGCTGGGCGCGCAGGGCGCCATAGGCGTCGGTGCGCAGCTCGAAGCCGGTGCCGCGCAGGGCGCCGCGGTGGTTGCCGCGCTGGTCGATCAGGTAGCCGAGGTTGAGCTGGGTATGGCCGTGGCTGCTGTGCAATTGGGTGCGCACCTGACCGGTGGAGTCGTCCATCACCCACTGGTTGAAGCCGCCGCCGCCGATTTCCTTGCTCTTGTAGCCGCTCATCAAACCGCTGGAGTGCCAGGCCGGTTTATGGCCGCCGTACACTTGGCCCATGATCAGCGGGCGGTCGATGTCGTTGTCGAGGAAGGTGACCACCACCTCTTCACCAGCGCGTGGCACATGCACGCTACCCCAGTCCGGGCCGCTGCTCGGTTGCAGCATGCGCAGCCAGCATGAGGAAAGCTCGCCTTCCTGGCTGAGGCGGTCCCAGTGAAAGCGTACGCAGACGCGGTTGAGGCTGTCGGTGAACAGTTCATGGCCGCTGGGCGAGACCACCACGGCGGTCTGCGGGCCAGGGCTGGTGGGCTTGGTGTGCTCGAACGGGCTGCGGTAGGGCGCGCTACGCAGTTGGCCTTCGAAGTGGCTGGTGAAGAACCCGTAGGAGGCTTCGCTCAATACCGAGCCAAGCAGCGAATCGTCCGGCGCCGGGCGCACGGTCTTGAACAGCGGTGCCAGGCTGCCGGGGGCTTCGCGGCGCTGCTGGGCCATGGGCAGGTTGCTTTCGGCAAAGAACTGCACCTCGATCAGCAGAAACTGCCGGGCCTCGACGGCCTTGCGCTCGTACAGCGGATGCTGGGTCAGCTCGAACCAGCGACCGGCTTCGAGTTGGCGCACGCCACCCTGACCGTGCACGCGGCGGGCCTGGGATTCGTGCTGTTCGATCTGCACGCGGCTGAGCCAGTCGCCGCGCTCCTGTTTCTGCCAGTTGTACTGGCCCTGGTATTCGTAACGCTCCAGCGCGGCAGGGGCAGAGGCGGCCTGCAAGGCTGGCATCACACTTTCCCGCGGCTGGCTGTGGGCGAGGTAGTCGACGCTGCGCCAGTTGAGCTTGCCGCTGAGCAACCGCGAGCCGGTGCTCCACTGGGTGATGCCGTCCTGCTTCTGGGTCACGCTCTGGGTGTGGAACGGCAGTTGCTGTGGGGCGAGGGCGGGCAGGGTGTCGACGCTGTCGGTGAAGACGATGCAGTGGCTGTCGGCCTTGTGCTCGACGTACCAGAAAATGCCTTCGAGCTCGCACCAGCGCTGGACGAAGTTGGCATCGGTCTCGTTGAGCTGGGTGACGTAGGACAGCGGTGCGTATTCGCGGCGCAGGTCGAGGCGGTAGTTGCCTTTGGCGTGTTCGTACTGGGCGAACACGGACTCGAGGATGGCGGGCAGGGTTTTGTCTTGCCAGATGCGGCAGTCGCTACGGTATTCGAGCAGGCTGAACCAGGGCGCGAACACCAGCTGCCAGTCGTGCAGGCCGCCGTCGCTGCCCAGATAACGCACGCTCTCGACCAGGCCATGGCGCGAGGCCTGGCTGCCGTCGTCGCAGAGCAGGGCGAGGCTGACGGGCTGGCCGATGAGTTTTTCCGGGTCGTACTCGGCGTCCCGCACCAGCACATCGAGGGTGTAGCGCGGGGTGCGGCCAATGCGCTCGACGCCGTAGGCGCGCAAGGCTTGCAGCTGATCGGCCCCTAACGGGGTGGTCAGTTGCAGCAGACGGCCGCTTTGCGAAAGCGGGGTGCCGAAGGTCAGGTCCATGACAAGAGGTCTCCTGAGTGGGGGCTGATCGGGTGGTTATTCCAGGGCCTTAATGGCCGGGTCCTGATAGTCCTCATCGATGGCGATGCCCATTTTTTTCAGGCGTGCTTCGGTTTGGGCGCGTTCCTGGGCCATGCGTTTGAGTTCGGCGGGGAGGAGGGTGGTCCATCGTTCACGGTCGTCACTTTCGACGAAGCTTTTATAGAATTCGGCTTCTGTTTGGAAATTAAGCGAAAATAAATAGGTGCCGCGGTCTTGTGGTGCTTGCAGGCTATTTTTGCGTTGCACACGAAGCTGCAAATAATTGCCATTGTTATAGAGATACCAGCTGTTAATCGTTGGCATGGCCAGCCAATCCGTTTGGTCTAATTTCAACGCAGGGTCTTTCCATGGGCCCGTGACGGCAGGTACGCCTAGCACTTCATCAAACCGATCAAATCTTTTGGCTTCAGCTCCTGATATTCTCGCTTCGCCAGGGAAAATGTAGCGCTGCCATCCTGCGGCTTTCATTTTATCTAGTGTTTCATAAAAATAAATAGCGGCCTCGGTGTGCTTGGCGTTCTCAGTCACGCCCCCCAGAATAATGTTGGTGTCGGTAATCATGCTGCCGTTGTGCGTAATGAATACTGCGCTTATAACATCGTTAAAAACCAGTGAGCTTTCGCTCGATGTGAGGAACGCTTTCGCTTTGTTAGTGCTTTCTGCGGGAATGTCAAAGTCATAAAAACACAAGCTGGAATTGCAGTCTTTGTCAAAAGAGGCAGTGGAGCTCGATAACATATTTTCAATGGTGCCATTCAGATCGGATCTGATGACTGGTTTTTCTTCGTTCATATTCGAGTCTCCGCAGGCGGCCAGCGTGATGAAGATGATGGCGCAAATTATTTTACGCATGATCCCACCAGGTGGCTATCGTGCCAATTACTTCTTCCATTGATTTCTGGTCTGTGGTCATAAGTTTGTGGTATTTGTCGGCAATTTTTGTGATGAATTTCATCCTGTCTTTGTCGTTATATAGATCGCCTTTGGTCATGGTTACATCAAGCTCTGGGTTTCCGGTTTCACACTGCGTGCTGAATGCTGCCAATCTGCGAGGCACACCTAACTTACCTTCCATCTTTGCCTGCCCATCCAGAAGCAACTGGAAGTCCCAGTTCTCGTAAATTAGCGGCTGCAGAATCCAAAGCTGCTCGTGGTCAGCGATTTTCATCAATGATGCTAATTGGAGATCCCTGCGCGATCGCAAATCTTTTACGCGTTCAACTTGCTGAATGAGTGCAAAGCCTTCTTCAAGTGGCGGGGTTTTTGCTAGAAAATTCACCTTGGGCAGTGCGTCAGCAGCCCAAGGAAGTTTTTGGAATGTATCTTTGAATTCGCAAATATAGCTATTCCAATTTCGTTCCGGGACGGCGTTGTTGAATTCGTGAGGGTAGTTTATGTAAAACCAGTGCCATACAAAAATATCCTGGAACAGCCAGAAGTTTCCTTCCCCCAAGTGCATCATGGTGATGTCAAAAAAAGGCGCGGCTGCCACAGTCCAGCGCCATTTGCTATTGCTTGAGTAGTCCAGTGCACACATGACTTGCTTGCTTGCGAACGCAGCAAGCCCAGTCCAATAGAATCGGCCTTTTAGTTCGGGTTTGCCATTTTTTTCAAGTTCAAGATAAATTCGCGCGTAATTGCCGGCGATGCGTTCTGCTCTCGTGCTGAAGTCTTTGATTAATTCATAGCGTGCAGTGTCTTTGAATTCGATGCGGGTTTTCACCGATAGCCGCCGTACCGCTTCTTGCTGGCCGAGGGTCCATAGTTCGTTGTAATGGAGGTTGGGGCGGTTTGTAGAGCACGTTTGCTCATTGAATTTGAAATTTTGGTTCATTGTTTTTTTCTCGGCACATATTTGTCAGCCCCTGCCGGTACCACGAGTTCATCGGGTACAAGTCGCATTTTGGCTGAGTCGGGTGTGTCGCTGAAAAGGCGCGGTGTCATACCTTCCTGATCAGTGAAGTAAACCCGCTTGCCTTTGCCAGGAATGTCGAACTCGACAGCTACGTTTTCCAGTGGAACGCCGAAATTGGTCATAAATTTGTTCTGCTCGTCATACATGCCCGAGTCAGGACCGTTTGGAAGCTCTTTGAACGAGTGCTCCATGCTGGCCGGTCCATCCAGCGTTTTCTTCGCTCCCTTGATGTCGATGGTTCCCGGCGCATGCACCTCGATATTGCTGCCTTTGATGCGGATATAGGCTCCCCCGCTCGTAAGCAGAATTTCTTTCTGTGCCGACATCTCGATCAACTGTTCCAGCGACGTGAGCTTCATGTTTTGCAGCGCAGTCAGTTCCATGGCATCACTTTGCGCTTCCAATTCGACCTTGCCCTGGGCGGCAAACAACTTGGCCCCGGCGTTCTGCGCAAACAGGCTGATGCTTTGCACCACGCTTGCCAGCAATGACTTGCCGCTGGCGATGCTGACATCTTCGCCGGTACTCACCGTCAGATGCTTGCCGCTGTGCAGGTGGGTGTTCTGCGGGGTGGCGGTGGCGATATCGGCTGGGGAGGAGGCGATCAGCAGTGGCTTCTGGTACCCCGGGGTCTTGCCGCGGCCGCCGCTGCGGATGGCCCACGCGGTGTCGCCGCCGTTGCGTTGCTGTTCGCTCGGGCCTTGGCTCGGGCTGCTGTTGTCGTTGCCATAAGTGACGTCGGCATCGGCGTTGAGCTGGGTGAGGCTGTCTAGGCCGGCCTGTAGAGCATCGGCGTTGTGTTGCTTGGCGGTATCGGAAAGCGTCTTAAGCCGCTGCTCGCTGTTCTGCAGTTGTTGCTGAGCTTCGCTGACGTCGAGCTGCGCACCCTGGGCGTTGCTGCGCTTCCAGGTGCTCAGGTACAGGCCTTGCTGGGCGCGCAGGGCGCCGTAGGCGTCGGTGCGCAGCTCGAAGCCGGTGCCGCGCAGCGCGCCGCGGTGGTTGCCGCGCTGGTCGATCAGGTAGCCGAGGTTGAGCTGGGTGTGGCCGTGGCTGCTGTGCAGCTGGGTGCGCACCTGGCCGGTGGAGTCGTCCATCACCCACTGGTTGAAGCCGCCGCCGCCGATTTCCTTGCTCTTGTAGCCGCTCATCAAACCGCTGGAGTGCCAGGCCGGTTTGTGACCGCCGTACACCTGGCCCATGATCAGCGGGCGGTCGATGTCGTTGTCGAGGAAGGTGACCACCACCTCTTCGCCAGCGCGTGGCACGTTCACGCTGCCCCAGTTAGGGCCGCTGCTTGGTTGCAGCATGCGTAGCCAGCAGGAACTCAACTCGCCGTCTTGGCTGAGGCGGTCCCAGTGGAAGCGTACGCAGACGCGGTTGAGGGTGTCGGTGAACAGTTCATGGCCGCTGGCGGAGACCACCACGGCGGTCTGCGGGCCGGGGCTGGAAGGTTTGGCGTGCTCGAACGGGCTGCGGTACGGCGCACTGTGTAGCTGGCCTTCGAAGTGGTTGGTGAAGAAACCGTAGGAGGCTTCGCTCAATACCGAGCCAAGCAGCGAATCGTCCGGCGCCGGACGCACGGTCTTGAACAGCGGTGCCAGGCCGCCGGGGGCATCACGGCGCTGCTGGGCCATGGGCAGGTTGCTTTCGGCAAAAAACTGCACCTCGATCAGCAGAAACTGCCGGGCCTCGGCGGCCTTGCGCTCGTACAGCGGGTGCTGGGTCAGCTCGAACCAGCGGCCGGCCTGCAACTGGCGCACCCCGCCCTGACCGTGCACGCGGCGGGCCTGGGATTCGCGCTGTTCGATCTGCACGCGGCTGAGCCAGTCGCCGCGCTCCTGTTTCTGCCAGTTGTACTGGCCCTGGTATTCGTAACGCTCCAGCGCGGCAGGGGCAGAGGCGGCCTGCAAGGCTGGCATCACACTTTCCCGCGGCTGGCTGTGGGCCAGGTAGTCGACGCTGCGCCAGTTGAGCTTGCCGCTGAGCAACTGCGAGCCGGTGCTCCACTGGGTGATGCCGTCCTGCTTCTGGGTCACGCTCTGGGTGTGGAACGGCAGTTGCTGTGGGGCGAGGGCGGGCAGGGTGTCGTTGCTGTCGGTGAAGACGATGCAGTGGCTGTCGGCCTTGTGCTCGACGTACCAGAAGATGCCTTCGAGCTCGCACCAGCGCTGGACGAAGTTGGCATCGGTCTCGTTGAACTGGGTGACGTAGGACAGCGGTGCGTACTCGCGGCGCAGGTCGAGGCGGTAGTTGCCTTTGGCGTGTTCGTACTGGGCGAACACGGACTCGAGGATGGCGGGCAGGGTTTTGTCTTGCCAGATGCGGCAGTCGCTACGGTATTCGAGCAGGCTGAACCAGGGCGCGAACACCAGCTGCCAGTCGTGCAGGCCGCCGTCGCTGCCCAGATAACGCACGCTCTCGACCAGGCCATGGCGCGAGGCCTGGCTGCCGTCGTCGCAGAGCAGGGCGAGGTTGACGGGCTGGCCGATGAGTTTTTCCGGGTCGTACTCGGTGTCCTGCACCAACACATCGAGGGTGTAGCGCGGGGTGCGGCCGATGCGCTCGACGCCGTGGGCGCGCAGGGCCTGCAGTTGGTCGGCACCCAATGGGGTGGCCAGTTGCAGCAGGCGGCCGCTTTGCGAGAGCGGGGTGCCGAAGGTCAGGTCCATGACAAAGGGTCTCCTGAGTGGGGGCTGATCGGGTGGTTATTCCAGGGCCTTGATGGGCGGGTCCTGGTAGTCCTCATCGATGGCGATGCCCATTTTTTTCAGGCGTGCCTCGGTTTGGGCGCGTTCCTGGGCCATGCGTTTGAGTTCGGCGGGGAGGAGGGTTGACCAATGCTCACGGTCATCGCCTTCGAAGTAGTCTTTGTAGAATTCACTTTCTGACTCGAACTCCAACGTGAACAGGTAAGAAGCTTTCTTCTCGGGCACAATCTCACTATCCCAACGCAGTACACGGAGCACCAGGTAGACGCCGTCCTTTTGCAAATACCAATTGCTCAATGTCCGCTTCGACAACCACGCTTCCTGGGTCAACCTCAATTCAGGATCATTCCAAGGCCCTGTGCCCACGGGTTTATCCAAGACGTAGTAAGGTTTGAATTTCTGGGCTTCGGTGCCTGGTATACGGGCTTCATCTTGAAGGATGAATCGACGCCAGCCTTCTGCTCGCAATTTGTCGAGCAATTGGGCGTGATACATCATGGCTTCAGTGGGCTCGGCATCCGGTTTCACACCGCATAACGTTACGTTGGCGCTAGTCACAATATCGCTTTCAAATGTAGTTAGCTTTGTGCTGACTACGTCGTCAAACTTTAAGCTGCCTGCGTCAGAAACCATTTCCAGGTCCGCTCGAAGGGGCTCGCTGAAAGCCAAGGAGTACTTGTACATGCATAGCCCTACCATGCAGTCCTTCTGAAACTGCACAGATGAGCCCGAGAAGGCATTCTCGACAGGCGCGTCCAGTTCGAATCGTATGGAGGGCTTTTCCACATTCGTGTTCGAGTCCCCACACCCGGCAAGCGCCAGGAAAAATGCACAACTGGCGTATTTGATCATCAAACGCCCTCGCTCGGTCGCTGCTCGGCAACCACCGCCTGCAACGGCCCCAGCAACCAGCCTTGGGTCTGTGTCGATGCATGCCGATCCATCACCAGCACTGCACCTTCCAGGCTGTTGGCCGCTTGCAACGCCAGCGCCAGCGCACTCATTTCGCTGATACCCGGCGCGTATTCACCCGCCAGCAGGGCATGGCCGATCACGTGTTGCTGCATGTCGCAGTCGGGCAGGTGGGTATCGAGCAACTGGTACAGGTGCTCCAGGCGGTTGTCGTCGTGGTGGCCGTCAGTAACCAGGCCTTTCACGTCGGTCAAGGCAATGCCGGCCTGTTCGCACAGCTGCTCGCTCACCTGCTCCAGGCCACCGCAGCCTTTGCGCGGCAACAGCGCCCGAGGCCCATGGGCGTGGTTCACCGCAGGGTGCAGCTGCCAGCGCGCATTGCCCTCGGGGTTGGCCAGGTCGATGCGTTGCAGGTTGAGCACCGCGATCGCTTCACCGGCCATGCGTTCGCCTTTCACGCTCCCCGCGCGGTCCACCGTGGCCCAGCTGTCGATGCCGATGCACAGCAGGTTGGCGGCTTCCAGCTCGTTGCACTGGGCCCACGGCAGCCAGGTGGCGAAGGTCTGGCCGGGGGCGCTAAAACCGTGGCCGGGCAAGTAGTCGAACGGCCAAACTTCGAGCAGTGCATCCAGCCAGGGGTCGGCGTCGATGCCGGTGGGGGCGAACACCACCACTTGGGTCTGGTCCCAGTCCAGGCCGCCAGCGAAGTCGTGCCATTGGCCGAGCATGGCCTGCAGCAGCTGCAGGGCCCTGGGCAGAATCCTGACTTCGGCACGCGCGCTGCCCGCGCGAATACGCCGCACGGTATGACGGTGGCCGGCCGGGGTGACCAGCCGCGGGTCGTGCTCGAAGTCGGCGTTTACCCTGCCCAGCGCCTTGCCTGCCTTGGCGTCGGCCGGGCTCAGGTTAGGCAGCCACACCCAGGCATCACTAAGGCCGATGCGGGTGGTGTCGTACTCGGCGCGCGGGCGTGGTGGGGGTGCCAGGCGCTGTGCTTGCTCGCGGCGCTCGCCGATCACGTCCCACAACGAACGATGGCCCTGGGCGAAGGGTTTCAACATGCTGGCAGTCCTTACAGTATTCCGGTGTCGCTGTTGGTGGCGATCAGGCTGGAGCCGCAGGCGGTCTTGTCGCCATGGCGGGCCACCGGCATGCCGTCGACCAGGGTGGAGGTGTCGCCGCTGGCGATCACGCAGGCGCCGTGCAGGCACATCACCTTGTCGCCGAGCCTGGCCACGGCGCGGCCGTTGACCAGGGTCGATGAGGAGGCCTGCACAACCATGCCGCCGCGGTCGGTAGGGTCGTTCAAGAGAATGATCGGACGCATGTCGAAACTCCTTTTCAGCCGGCTAGGACCACAAATCAGTCACGAGGTTGCAGGGTGCCGAGCACATCGCGAATGCCATCAACCACGCTGCTGTCCTTGATCACATCGTTGAGCCAGGATTCCAGCGGCATGTTGCCCCACTTGATGGCACGTTCCACCAGGTAGGGCACCGGGCTGTGCGGTTCTGTCTGCTTGAAGAACTGCGCCACGCCCTGGAGCAAGGTGAAGGCTTCTTCACGGTTCAGCGGTACGGTTCGCAACGGGGCACTGTGGCTAAGCTGTGCAGCGGCCGGGGCCGTACCGGCTGCTGCCGGCAGTTCGGGCTGTGCTGCTTCTTCGGCTGACGCTCCTGGAGCGGGTGCCAACTCTACACCGCGCTCCTTGAGTAGGCGTTCCACCAGTTGTCGGGCCTGCACAAGCACGTCGTTAAGGGGCAGAAAGCTCGGCGCGTCATGGCCGAACGCATTATCGGCTGTGGTCTGCAGTTGCTGGCAGGCGCCCAGGCATTCACTGATTTGCGCGTGCAAAACGTGCAGGTGCTCGGTATCGGTCATCACCACCGAGCGTTGGAAGAGTTCGGCGTTGATCTTGCCATCTTCCAGTGCCTGGTGCATGGCCGAGGGGTAAGGAAGTCATGCCTGACACCGGGAGCATCGATGATGAGTCGCTGCGCAACGCAGGGTCGGACGCGATGGCCTTGCTGTACCAAAAAGATCCAGACGTCGATGTTTTCGTCCTCACCGATGACCAGATCAACTCGGTCATCGGTTTCACAATCGGTAACGCTGTGTGCAACCGACTCGACGAGCAACTAGGCCAGACCTACGAAAAACTGAAGTATTCGCCCCTTCAAGTGCAAGAGCTTCGAAATGATGTTCAGGAATGGGTACACGGTGAGGTAGAGCGGATCATGGAAGGACTAGCAGGCCAACGATTGGATTGCCAAACCCTGGCGCAAACAGTCCTCCAGGGCGCCCTGGAGGTCTTTGCAGAATGATCAAGGTAATTTGCGCAAGAGCTGACCAACTGCCCGCTGAACTTCAACAGGGCGAACGCGCCTTTTCGTACTTCAAGTCCGCCCGGCGAGAGGGTGTTGGTACCATTGCCAAGGGCTGGCATGGATCCCTCAAGCGCAAAGGCTTCCGGCCTAGCCCGGCCATTTGGGATTTCGTTCAGTTTTGCCTGGCGGTGTGCGCAACTGATCTGTGTGGGATGCGCAAGACCAGCGCCGATGGTTGGACGCGTACGATTGAGCTCAGCGTCGGCTTGCATGAGCCGCTGCGATGGGAGCCTTACAGAGCCGAGCTGGAACAGCTGCTCAAGGTTTTGACCGGGGATTACTGGACGCTTATCTTCACCGGCGCGGGCATGCCGCCACCTGAAGGAAAGTTCGTTGCCAAACCTCAGGACTGCGTGTCGTTGCTGTCGGGAGGCCTTGATAGCCTGATCGGCGGTCTCGATCTGGTAGCTCAAGGGCGGCGTCCCTTGTTTGTCTCGCAACTGGCGCATGAGGACTCGCAGCGCCAGCGAGATTACGCCCAGCTGCTAGGCGGCGATGGAGCTCATTATCAGTGGAGTCACGGCATCAGCTTCAAGGGCCCCAAAGAACCTTCAACCCGTGCCCGATCCTTGGCGTTCTATGCGTTCGCGGTGCTGGCGACCTCGCGGCTGGCCGACCCTCGCCCCACGTTGTTCATTCCTGAGAACGGGTTCATCTGCGTGAATCCGCCGCTTGTCCCCGGGCGCGTATCGAGCTTGAGCACTCGCACGACGCACCCACTGTTCATAGCCAAGCTCCAGCAGGTGCTGGACGGCATTGGAGTGCATGTGCAGCTGGAATTACCCTATCGGTTCAAGACCAAGGGCGAAATGATGAACGACTGCCTTGATCCGGTGCGCCTGCAGCAGTTGGCCTGGCAGACGACCAGCTGTGGGCGTTTCCGCACCTATAACCGCACGCACTGCGGACGCTGCGTACCTTGTATGATTCGTCGCGCTGCGTTCACAGCATGGACGGGAGGGAATGATGCCACCCAGTATGTGTATTCCAGCCTGGTCGGGAGCGACAAGTCCAGCGGCCCTGATGATCCCATGGCTGTGGCACAGGCTGTCTTGACGACCCGGTCTAAGGGTATCGACAGATTCCTGGGCGCCTCGCTCGCGTTTGCTCCAGTCGATGAGCGCCCACAGTATCGCTCAGTGCTCACGAATGGCATTAATGAACTTGAAGCCTTGCTAACTGGAGATGGCGTACTTTGATGGACTTCCACTGCCACCTCGACCTTTACCCCAGTGCCCGTGACGTTTTTGCACAGGCACAGGAGAGGAACGAGTTCACGTGGCTTGTCACCACCAGCCCCCGAGCGTTCAGCGCGACGTCCAGAGTGCTGGGTGGAAGCGACAAGGTGCTGATCACTCCCGGACTGCACCCGGAGATCGTTGGCGCCCGTCACGCTGAGCTCGACATGCTGCTTGAGCAGATCAGACACGTGAAGGCAGTGGGCGAGGTCGGCCTGGATGGCTCCAAGCGCTTTCAGGCGAGTTACGACGTGCAGCGCAGCGTGTTTGTTGCCGTCGTGGCGCAGTGCGCAGCCCTCGGCGGTCGAGTACTGAGCATCCATTCGCGTCAGGCCGTTAAGGATGTGCTGGCGGTATTGCACGATCATCCGGGCTACGGTACTGCGGTGCTGCACTGGTTCACTGGAACCACGACGGAGCTCAAGGCGGCAATAGCACAGGACTGCTGGTTCAGCATTGGCCCAGCAGCCTTCAACTCGGCAGCGGGGCAGGCCTTGGCCAAGAAACTCCCACGCGATCGGGTCGTCCCTGAAAGCGATGGGCCATTTGCGCAGGTAGATGGCGCCAGTGTCATGCCGTGGAGTGCAGGTCATACCGCGCAGATGCTGGAAAAGGTATGGGACGTCACTCCTGCAGACGCCATGCATATTCTGGAGTCGAATTCTCGTCGGCTTCTTGGCCTGATTCGGGCACAGGGTTGATCCAAGCCATAAAGCCCGTACAGGTTAGCCAGGCGGGCGGTGAATGGAGGATGGATGCATGGAGCAACCGAACCGAGCACAACGTTACAACCGAGTGCATGTTGGCGGCCAGGTCTGACCGCCGCGATCACTAATCGGTGCACAATCCATGACACGCCTTCAGACGGCCAGCGCCAGGCAGCAGGGGGCATGAGAGGCAGAGGGTAGGGTGGATCCCCCGAAAGGGCACCGGCATCAAGCGGTTTCAGGAGACCTGGGAGAAAGTGCTCCAGGTTGAGTTGAAATCGAAACAGCTTAAGGGCATTGATACATCACCGTTCATCAGTGAGGTACAACAATGCGTGGAAGTTACAGCAGCAGCTCGCCTGCCGGAATCTTGATCTGTTTGGCTGTGGTTTTGTGTTTCTGTGCCGTGGTCACGTTGGCCGACCAGATACATCTGGATATTGCCACGACCGGTGTTGTCTTGGGGAGGCTGGCTCTAGCCTGGTTCTTTGGATACTGCCTGGGCCGAGGGCTACTAGGCGTGGGCCTCAGCTACAGCTGGCCAGTGTGCCTTGGGCTCTCCTGGATCGCACTCATGCCTGCGTTCAGCGTTTGGCTTGGCGAGGATACCTACGTCTGGTTCGAGCCTTTTTGGTCTCAATGTGTAGGTGTGGTAGCAGTAGCGCTTCTCGCGTTTCGCATTAGATCATTCGTAGCGTAAGTCGGATCGGGGCGTGACCATGAATACCTCAGACTGAGGTTAGAGGCGCGCCCTCCGATCGATGGCATCATCTATTCTGTAGGGCATTCGACAGGTTCGAAAAGTACTAGGCGAACATTTTGACAAACCAATGCTCTTTTATCCTGCTCAACCACCCCTTGCGCCGGTTTTTACTTGATTCACTCCCATATTTTGCATGATATCGCTGCACTGCCGCCTCCATTTCTCCCACGTACCTTTGAAAATCGTCGGCGGCATACTCCAAAAAGCGTTCGTCCATCAGGACACCGTCAAAAAAGTTGACCGACACCCCCACACCCTCGGTTTTGCGAATGGCTGACAAGACCCTTTTTTCCCAAGTGTTCTTTCTACCAATACGCGTGCTTATTTCCCTGTAGCCCTTAGCGGTGCCGTCGCTGTGAGCCATTACGTTCCTGATAACAGTCAGATGATCCAGGTCTGTGATGCCTTTGCCACCAATGACCTTTTTCAGCATATCGTGGGCCTTTTCAATTGGCCCCATACCCTTGAGCTTTCCCTCAAACCCAGTGAGTTAAAGCATAAACTCCAGGCATTGACTCATACGGTGTTCGAACAACCCAAACATCGTAAGAAATGCTGAGCGTCGAGTGAGTTGGGCAATCATAAACTTGTGCGTCAATAACACTTCATCATGGTCATAATCGATAGAAGCGCCACATGAGTAGAAAGTCCGTTGCCGCACGTAGCTTTCACCGTACTGATCGTACGCTTCTTCTTCGTGCTCATGCTCCTTTATCAAATCTTCGGCTTCCTTGAGTGCAAGCGCCACATTTTTTTCTGCCTGCTCTGCGAGCATTCGCATGACAGAGATGGACTCGCTGAGGGCACACATATGAACACTGAAAATAAAGTCGAGTTTGGCCAAGTTGCCTCCCTGCAGGCTCATTTTGAAGACACACGATTTTCTGGGCAGATCTGCGATCTGCTCAGCGTACATAATCCATCCGCGCCTCGATATCCCAGCCTGAGCTGGCGCCCACATAGACGTCTGCGCATCAAATGCACGCCATGGATCTCCGAGGGCAGAGCTCTTGGCTTTCAGCTCTCAGGGGACTGATCAGACCCCCTCATGGCTTCCAACAGCACTTCAAGCGCATCGAGCAAGCGTCGATCTTCACGGGCATCCCCGGTTTCCGGCCTGTACGTTTGGCAATGCCGCATCAAGGCATCAAAATCGTTGCGGTTGAGGTCAAACTCAATAAACATCTAAACCCACCATGTGTTCGCCTTTGCGATCGCCAGTATAAATGAGCAGGCTTCAGGAGAAATACGCGATCAGCACTTTGCCATCGACTTAGGCCTGTTGCTTGGAGCGGGCACCGGTTAGTTGATCCGACACCCACCATTGCTGATCTAGGCGCGGAAATCTGGGGGTACCGTATCAGCTGTCATGCCTATGCGGTGACTGCAGCAGTACGCCCCGAAGATCGACTGCTCAGACATCGAGCCTTTGCACTGAAACCAGGAGTTAAGCTTGGATATCCCAGTTCCATTCAACCTCGTAGTCAAGGCTGCCGATTGGATTTGGCAGCGAGTCACCAAAGCCTTGCTGTACAAAACCTATGCTGCGTCACATGAAAAATGGGCTATTCGCCACCGGCTAGGAGCGCGGTGGGATCCCTTGGGTAAGCACTTGGAGTATTCGGTACGCCTTGCACTGCCTACAGATCCGGAGCCAAGGATCTCGCGTTTGGCGCTGCGCGCAACCGGAGAGAGCCTTGCGAAAGTTGACTTGTATTTCGAGGCGATTGGAGCAGGCATTCGCTATCAGGAGAAAGTATCGGTATGCGATGTGGACACTCGCCCTATCGTCTGGAACCTCACGAATATCCCCGTCCAGGCATTCGTGGGCGGTAAGGAGTATGGCATTGCATTCTCGGTAGAGGAGATCCAGCTGCGGCAGTGTGTGATCCAGCAATCAACGGGGGCTGAGTTGCCTGCCCAGAATTCCGTCACGTCCTGCATGACCCAGAGTTGGCTCTTGAGCGATGAGTGGAGACTCCGCTGGGGAAATCGCTGGAATTGTAATGCGATCAAATTTGCCAAGAGCGAGATTGCTCTTTATTGGCGATTCAGGTTCGGCCTACCTACGTACCGCGTTTACACACCCTTCGCCTCCTCAAAACGGAAATTCAGCATGAGCCCTGTATTGCAGGCGCTGGGTCTGTTAATGGGCCTGCCGGCCTTGGTGAGGACGCAATTCTGGCTAGCCATTTGGTCTGGGCTCTGGGTGATGGACGAAGATGACAGGCTTTGCTTCCGGTGGCGTGATAGTAGGGTAGAGAGCGAGGCCCAGGACGGTTGACTCTGCGCTTTGAAGCCGCTGTTCGCACACAGCAAGGCAATGAGGTTCTTCGGGAAAGTGCTCGCGCTTTACCAGACAATCGTCTGCTGATGCCGATAGAGAACAGGATGGAAAAACTCACTAGAGGTGGCGCTAGGGTGATCAGGCCTAGTGTTCCTTTGATGGGCCGGATAGCATTTCATCATTGGAGGCTGGAACGCTCTGGGCTGACCTCGCCAACCGCAATGACTCGTGCTGAAGTGTTGTGTCAGTGCTCCGCACGCCCGCTCTGGGTGATTTTTGAGGAAGATGGGTAAGATGGATCCCTACAAGCGCGCTCACTATGTCAGCAGGCTAGCCAGTGAAATTGGCGCAATAGGCCAATCCTTCGAGGCCTTCGGGGGGCTGGTGCTGACATTGGCATTGAATGTGCCTGTCAACACTCAAGGAATCAATTCCAGAGGCTTTCCCGTTGCAGGCGTGGTTGATGGAGTGTCCCCAGATGGCTTTCAAGCCGCTGAGTGCAGCAGGGGCAAGATTCGCTGAGCGGCGTCGTCGAGTAGCCTTCACCAAACTTTCATGGCATATAGCTACCGGGTAATCACCACCGCCGGCATCCATGTGATTGAAACCTGTTGCCATGTGGGGGCTGAATGCTTTCTGGAAAGACTGAGCCTGCAAAACTGAGGCCCTTCACTCACCAACACCTGATTGCCAGGGAGAGCCATGCAGCTACAGGACTTGCTTTCAAGAGGGTATTTCCCGATCCAGCTTCCAGTCGGATTCAGCACCACGCAGTTGGCGGAAAAAATCGAGGAGCTCCAAGCTTCCTGGGATGAGGCCCTGGACGGAAGAAGGCGCATACTTTCCCAATCTGAACGATTTTCGGTGGCGAGGTCGTCATACAGCAGACGTACCACCTCTATACCCAACCCGGTCAATTTCTATGGATTGGCCAAGGACATCTGCCGGTACTGGCCGAAAATCCAAGAGCATTTCGACAAGAGTGAAATCTCTCGAAGCATTCCTGGGACTGGAGGATCGCTGCGGGCGATTGAGCTGACGAAATTCACTGACCTGTACGAGGAGCGCGTGCGCCGCTCGGCGGGCGCACGGTATGCGCTGGTCACCGATATCTCGAGCTATTTTCCCACCATCTACACCCATACGATTCCGTGGGCCTTGCATACAAAGGCGCTAGCCAAGATCAACAGGGGCAAATCCGATCAGTTCTTCGGCAACACCCTGGATCAGCGCTGCATGGGTACGCAGGATGGGCAGACCATTGGGTTGCCGATTGGCCCGGATACGTCGCACATCATCGCCGAGATGATAGGCGTCGCGATTGACGATTCCATTCGAGACGCGCTGGGTGGCTGGCCTAAAGGCTTCCGCTATGTCGATGACTTCACCTTCTTTTTCAACACCAGGGAAGAGGCTGAACGCGCGCTGGCTGTCATCATCAAGTGCGTCAGCGCATTTGAACTGCAGATCAATGCATCCAAAACGAAGATTGTTGAAGTCCGCGAGCTCGTCCAGGAGTCCTGGAAATACACCCTCAAAAAGCTGGTTGTCTCACCGAAGCGCCGTCAGCAAAAAGACGACATCCACCACTATTTTGAGGTGCTGTTCTCGCTGGAGGCACGGTTCAAGGATGAAAGCTTGGTCAAGTATGGCTTGAAGCAGCTTTCATCCACGATTATCAAAAAATCCAACTGGCCCATCGCCGAAGCCTACCTGCTCAAATGCGGGTATGGATTTCCCAACACACTTCAAGTGATCACCCAGATCCTGGTGACTTATCATCGCCATCAGTATGAATTGAACCGGGAAGCGCTGGGCGATTTCTGCAGGAACCTCCTCGGGTCAGCCTCTGCAGCGAACCATCATAGTGAAACGGCCTGGCTACTATGGCTGTGCAAGGAGCTCAGGATTTCCCTAGAGGCGCCACTGGTACAGCAAGTGCTCCAGATGGAGAGCTCTGTGTGCTCGCTCATCGCGCTGGATCTAAATCAGTCCGGTTTGGTGGCCGGCGAGCTCAGTCTTGCCGATCTCGAGTCGTTGGCAACGGGCCAGGCGCTTGTAGGCAACAATTGGATGCTGGCTTATGAAGGCGGGCGCCGGTGTTGGCTTTCCAACACAAACCTTGAATTCATCCAAGGGGAAGAATGCTTCGCAAAGATGCTAGAAGCTGGCGTAGGCTTTTATAACGAAGAGGCTGAGCTCCCGCCTATCTTCCAGCTTAAGCAATCAGCGCTCAACGACTTCGATTTCGACTCCGACGCTGCCATCGAAGACGAATTCGACTTCGATGACATGGATGAAGAGTACTTTGACTCCGCTGACCATGGCGATGAGGACGAGGACGAGGACGAGCCAGAGACGGCCGCGCGGCCAGCTGGCACCCAAGATCTGTTTGCAGCCGACGACTCCGATCCAAACGAAGTCTGGTAGGCGGGCGAGTAGGGCGCAGCTGGCGGTGGGTAGGCAGGCTCGTCCAGGCGACGCCCCTGGGCAGCCCTCCGGGCGATTTTAGATGTACAACCGACGGTACCGATGGCGCCTTGACCTCAACATCCCACTGCTGGATTTACTGGCGTTACCAGGCCTGGGCTGGCCTAGCATCATGGCAGCCTCGACCTAGCAAACGTCGTGTGCTTTGAGGGGCTGCGCAGGAGTCGCAGGCTACCTGTCGTACTTGGAAGGCAATGGACAGTCGTAATTGACGTCAATCATGTCCAAGTTCTTCAGCTCGAAATTGGCGTAGCTTGTCCCATTCGATGTACGTACTGTGGGCTGTCCGTACAGGAACACGAATGCGGTCGGTTTAGGCTCCTGAGAGATCTTTGAAAGCCTGGTTGCCATGAGGTTCTTGAGCCTGTAGCGGTCGATGAGCGCATCCGAGACGAAGCTTGAGGTTGTTAAGCTTTCGGTTCCGCGCATCAAGCATTTCTTGAACTTGATCCGGTACGCATCGTCTTTTCTGGTGCGGTCAATGTAGGCCCAGCCATAGTAGATGACGGGGTGGTCGGGGAGGTCGTTAAGATCCTGCTCCCAAATGCATTTGAAAATGCTGTCGTACGCTACGTCCTGGCCAGCGATGTTGAGGCGGCGAAACTCCAGGGTGTTGTCAGATCGATAGCGAATGTACCGACTCACCACCGAACGGACGGAGTAGATGGGGCCAACGATCCCAGACTCACCCAGCTTGGTGGTGTATGGCCTGGTGCTCTTAGCGCGCTTTTTCGCTACCTGCACATCGGCAGCGGGATCCTGGGTGGGCTCGTCGTAGTACGAGTCGGGACGCTCGAGCTTGAAGACGTCAACAATGGATTCATCGACAGTTCTGCGCTCCTGCCCGTCGGGGCCGTTCGGCTCAACCTTCAGATCGACCGCCTTCCCGTTGACAACCCCGCACGTCTCACTATGGTCGCCGTAGACCTTGAAGTGCGGCACCACCCGCATGCTCTGCACGTCCTTGTCCAGATTCGCACAGGTCACCTGCGCTGTGCAGCCCGCGCCCGGACAAACGAAGAGACGTTTGTTGGTGATGACTCCTGCCCAATACAGGTCATAGGCTCGATCGGGGTCGACAAAATCTCCAGCCTCAAGGCTAAACGCCACATCCAATGCCATGTCTCTAGTACAACCTCCTGTAATCATCATGATGGCGTCCAGCGCCACAGCGAGGAAATCAACGGCTCGATATCCTGATTACCGTCTAGCACGCCCTTGAGGCATCGCGCTGACCGAATCCTCGCACACAATCCGGAGCATGGCGATCTGCGAGGATGGCAAAATGAAATCGTCGAATTTCTTCCCATTTGCCTGTCGAGCGGCACCGTGAGCGCGAGCTGGCGCCGGCGCGGTGAACCGGATCAGTAATCGGAACCTGGTGACTGACTCAGCAGTTCGATGGCTAGATTAATGGTGGGCCATCCGGTTTAAGGGCTAGATTTGATGCGATGGCCACAAAGCGGGCAGGGCATTCCAGGCATACTAAGGAATGCGTAAGTGACGGAGGATGTCAGATCATCTGGGGAGGCGTCTGCGCGACCCCATGCACCCATGGCCCATGGCTGTCATCTGCCGCTCCTCGACCCCGCCTGATCCGTGCCAGCGGGCTCACGCCACGGCGTGGTGCGCTGGAGCTTCCCGTAGTGCCATGTTAGGTTGGTTTTTTGAATGCATGGTCGCCGTTGGATCAATCCGACGCCGATCGACCAGCCGCATAAATGGAGTCGCCGTGACGCCAGACAGACTGCCCGCGCTTCTCACTGACGAAGAGTTTGCGGCCATGATGCGAGACTTCGACACTGCAAGCCACTGGATGCGGGAACAGTTGGCATTGAAGCGCGGAACCGCAAGCGCTGCAGCTCAGAAGCAACCCAGCGGTGGGGAATCGCAAATGGCAGCAGACGCTCGCCCAGCGATCGACCATAATCACAACTCGACGCCGCCACATGCCCGGCATAGCCAAAGCGGAGCGCGCTTTCACATGAGCACTTTGTCCCCTGATCAACACGACCGTTACCTAGAAGTGCTCGAAGCAGCTATGCGACTGTATAGCGGCGATCATGATGCGGCGATGCGCTGGATGTCTCACCCAGTCAAAGCGCTTGATGGCAAAGCTCCTGGCAGCATGGTCACAACCAGGCTGGAGGCTGAGACGGTGATTGAGTTCATCAGGCGCTTAGAGCACGGTTTTGTCGCCTGAGTGACCTCGAGGCGGGCCCTTTTGCCCGCAATGCTGTCGTGGCCGAGGGTTTGGTGCTCATCAAAGGTATACACCAACGCTAAGACTGGATCGGTCACGCGATCGAAACGCCGACCGTTCTCGGCTACGGAGGAGGGTAACCGCCAAATTTTCGCAAATGTGGCTCGATGTTCTTCAACTGGCGCCTCTGGATTTTTGGGTTTGGCCACATGCGCACGCTGTTTGTTTAAGGCTCGCCGCTGTTCGAGCTCTCCAGTATGCTTCTGGGATCTTGATTTCTTAACTGGCGTCCTGGGCTAACGGAGTAGTGAGAGACAATGAGTTTTCAATCGCAAATGGATTGCCCAGACTCCCAACCGCTCCCAGCCCATTCCCAGCGTGACCTCGCGGCCTCAATGCCAGCCAGGCATCCCCGCGCCTGTCCAACGCTCATGTCCCGTCATCGCGACGCTCAAGCCGCTCCTTTGATTTTTTGCGTGTTGCATCATGCAAAGCGGACTCACCACTTTTGACTTATCGAGAAGGAAGCATTCATGAGTAAGCCTTTCAAAGACCGCATTCATGCTATGAATCAGATGTATAAGCTGCCGATCAACAGCGCTCCGACGCTTCTCGCCGATCCTGCGGACAAGCTCAGGAAGTTCAAGGCCACACTGATGGCTGAAGTCCATGAGATCGATGAAATCGTCGAGAAGATCGAGAAAGGTGAAGCCGAGATCGATATCAAGGTTGCCATAGCCGACCTGCTGGGTGATGTGATGGTTTACTGCCGGTCTGAGGCCCTGAAGTACGGGTTACCATTGGAGGACGTCCTGGACGTCATCATGGACAGCAACGAAAGCAAACTGGGAGCAGATGGAAAGCCTATCTACGACGAGAACGGGAAGTTCCTCAAAGGCCCGAATTACTGGAAGCCAGAGCCCAAGATCAAAACCTTGCTTCTTGGCGCTGGGGACAAAGCGGACGTTTGATTGGAGAAACAGGCTTGAAACCTATCAACCTTGGCAAGACGCGTACGCTCAAAGACATCGAAGCGGCCATTCGCAAGATCTGCGACAGCCAGGGTGAGAGGTTTCTCATTCAGGCAGACATGCTCAGTGCGCGGCATGGCGCCATGCATGATGCCGCACGCCTGCAACTGATCGTTACCTTGGCCCGGCAGCAGTTGCAGAGCGACTACCTTGATTTCAACCCGCAAGCCGATGCTCAAGCGTTGCTGCACAACCTCGCTAACTGTTCGCCAGGTATTGCTGCCTTGCGCCTTTCCAAGGGTATCCGGCTCGGCGAGCAGACATTCAATCGCCGAGAGGTCTTTCAGGAGTCGGTCGAACGAATGCAGGCCATGGACGCCGGCAGGTACGAGGACGTCGTCAACGGCCGAGTCGTCGATCTGATCTGTGTTGCAGGATCGAAGGTTCAGCACCTGCGACCGCTTTTTAGCGCGGAAGGCAAGGTGAAGCCTGCGTCTGAAATGACCACTGAGATGCGCAGGCTCATTGACTTCGTCAACAAGCAGAGCGGGCGTGCCAGTGTTCCGGATTCTCTCCTCGAAAGCTTGGGCCTGCTCTGTTCTGAGCTTGTATCCAACACCCAGGAACACGCGACTTCAGACCATTTGGGCCACCCGTATTTCGCCCACGTAGAAGGCGTCATGGTCGGCTGGAAGCGACTTGAGGACGAGATTTTCGCTGAAGACTTTGACGGTAGTGAGGACTTGCGCCGTTACTGGGAGCGAGAGTCGTCCACCACCGACAACAACAAGACCAGCCTGCGCGCATTGCACATCAGCTTCTTCGACTCAGGCCCCGGATTCGCCTCCAGGTTTAGCGGCAGGGCGGTGCAAGAGATGTCGCTCCAGGAGGAGCGAGACTACCTGCTCAAATGCCTGCAGCCACGCCAGTCCAGCAAGACTCTGGACGCTGCGGGCATCGGCCTGCCTGCCATCCTGAACGAGCTTCGCATGGTAGGCGGATTGATCCGTATCCGTTCCGGGCGACTGTGCATCTACAACCAATTCGAAGAGAACGACCAGCACCGTCATCCTGACGATTTCAGGGATTGGGACACCACCGATTTGGCGCCCGTTGCAGGCGCTGTTGTCACCATCATGATTCCATTGAGGGGCATGTAATGGAGCGTTTCTATCAATGGATGTCCGCTGTCAGCGACCCCAGTAGCAGTCATGAAGCGTTGGTCGTCTGCTACAACGATTCCGAGCTCTCGGTTCAGCATGTCTTCACTGACATCGAGGTGGCTCTCAAGGCCCAACGCCATCTACCTGACTGCGTCTACATCCTGGGGACGTCTGATCAGCTATCCGTATTCAGGAGCGGTTGGGCTGACGACCAAGACCGCCTGGCCAACCTCCTGAAGCGTGGCGAGAAAAACGCGCGTGTATGTGTCCATGAATACGTGTTCCTGGAGTGGAATGGCGCAAGCTTCACCCCCCATGTGCTGGGCGGCAAAGAGCTTGTCTACCGTCATGATCCTAGCGCTCTCTTGAGGGATGGTTTGAGAACGCTGATCGAAAAGAACAACGTGATTCATGCAGCGCCATCCGCGCACTCCTTCAAGCACCCCTCTGGCACACTAAACAACGTGTTCATCCAGACCAGGGAACTGGCGAGTGATGAAGCCGAGGTGTGTGTGGTCGGGTATGCAATTGCACTCGAGTACGGTGCCAGGCTGCGCCAGGCTGGCAAGGTGTACATCGACACCATGGGCATCTATGCATTCGCGAAAAATGCGCTCGCTCGCTTGGACAGCAAGGCTGAAGTCATGAGCTTCCACTCCTACGAACGGCTCAAGACCATCTACCCGCCGGAAGGTGAGTATTTCTGCGTGGTATCAGCCTCTACATCTGGCGGTATGGCTAAGCAGATGGGGGAGCAGGGGTTCACAGAGGAGTGCGTAGCCACGCTGATCGATCGCACAGCGGATGGCCGATACGGAGGTGTGCTGGTCGCCCTGGACGACGTTGACTATCCACTGCCAGTCAAGGCTGAGGAAGGCTGCACGCTGATCGAGATCATAGGAGAGAACTTCTCGGCGAAATCCAAGCCACCCAAGTCGATCACGATATCCTTGAAGCATGACCCGAAGCGGCTGGCCAAATTCCACAAGTACTTCGGTATGGGAGGAATTGATGGATTCAACAAGTCGAGCAAGCCTCGCAAGCTGTTGACGCTCAATACTGATCTGTTGCTGGCGGACGCTGCCTTCAGAACATGGCTGGCCGCTGAAATTGACTGGTCGGTCTCCATGGCGACAAACCTGATCGTCTACGCCGACGATGACGGGTCGAAGAAACTTGGCGAGGTGGCCCATGAGATTCTCAGCGAGAAATGGGGCGCGACCAAGCCAATCCAATGCGTACCTTATAGCGAGCTTGACCAAGTTGAGTTCAAAACCGTCTCCGGGGTGCTGGTCGCGACAGTAGTTGCGCGCGATGGCGGCATCCTGAGAGAAATCAGTCGTGATCTGCGGGCCTACATGGATGCGACCGTGCCGCGCAGGTTCCTTGCACCGATCGGGATTCCACAGAGCGCGAGAGCCTGGACGCTTCTCAAAACTTTCCTGATGAAGAACCCCACGCCCCGGGAGTATGGCTTCTCTAACTGGCTGTGCCTGCCCATCGGAGATGACGGAAAAGAAAACGCCTGGAGTCGGTTGACCAAGGTTACCTCCGCCGGGCAGGTCGATGACGTCGGCTTCACGCCTGCAGTCTCGGACGAGGTTCGTCATCAGGCTCTTGATGAGGCCGCTGAGCTGATTGAGGAGCACAAGCACAGCTTCCTGCCAAAACATAATGGCAACGCGCTCGCCCTATCCGATGGTTTTTTGTTCTTCGACCCCTCAAGTAATGTGGGCAAGGACTGCCAAAACGTACCGCAAAGCACGGTGTTCTTTACGATTGCTGCCGTCCTCCAGTTCGCTCGGGAGCACGAAAATCATGAGCTGCGCCTGCAACCGACGGGGTATGAATCCGTGGTGTTATCACCGGAGTGCTTCCTCCGGTTTAACGACAACGTCCTGCAGGCGTCATTCCTCCGGGCGTGTCTCCCTTCAGAGCTTGATTACTCAGCAAGCCCGGAATTGAGCAAGCTGATGAAGGAGTTCATCGCCAAGGTATTCGCCCGCTGGGAGCGGACTTACGGCGATGCCGCCTTAGAGTTTGCCGCTGCACTGGCTACCGGTACCCTGAAACTCACGCAGGAAGACGCCCGGACACTGCTCGAGGAGGCTATCGAAAACCGTAAGGACAAGGCCTCCAGCCTGCTGGGATTGCTCCTGCTGAGCCAACGGGCGCTGTTCCCTGCCTCCGAAGGGTAGAGCAGAGGCTGTAAACCAATTTTTTATACTGTTAACCGCTGTGGTTTACAGTGCAAAAAGTTGGTTTACAGCTATCTTTGTGAGGCGACAGTGACTAGAAGACGCCGTTGAAATCTAAGGTTTACCTTAGTTTTTGCAGACTTCTGAGCGGTTGGGGTGAGAATCTAAGCTCTAGCTTAGTTTTTGCCTAGCTGTGCAAACCGCTGGCGCTTGTGCGGAAAAGGGCAAAGGCAAGGGCAGGGCGCCTGGAGCGGGCGTGGTCGACCCAATACTGTATATATATACAGCTTTAATGTCCAATCAGGCGGCGCAGCAGATGTGTAGTGAGCATGGTCGCAATTGACTTAGTTTATCTGATTGAGACTGAGTTTTTAGCCTGGCACAGGTAGGGTCTCCATGGGATACCAATGCTGCCCTGTGCGTATTGAGCTTGCCCTTTCATTATCGTGACGCAAGAGCAGGGCAGCGCAGTATCAGCCTCTGTCTCGCGTTCCTAAGTGTTTGACCGACCGCGCTCGCTCTTGATCATGTGAGTGGTAGTAGGTGTTTTGAGTTGTCGCCAAGTTGGAATGCCTTAGATCGTACTGGAGATCCTTCGCGTTTCTGAACGGCGCATCAAAGGTCGCCGAGGTATGACGTAGCCAGTGCGATGATGCTCCGCGCAGGCTGTCCATTTCATAAGGCTCACGTCCTTCTGCACGCATTCTGACGAGCGCCTGGTCAAAAACGGTTTGGAGGAGGGCGCGCACCTGTCGATCCGAGAGGCCTGCGCGACCGCTCAGCGTTTTCAGAAGCGGAGTTTTCTCCTGATGAGTAGGCAATGGACTCAGTCCAATGAAGGTACGGTACCTTGTGAGATACTTCGTTACATACTCATCACGCACTGCGATTTTTCCGGACTTGTTGCCCTTACCCACAACATAGAACCACCAGTTTTCATCAGCATCCAGACGAAAATCTCCCATGGTGGGCTGCCAATTGGTACGCCCAACGATATCCGATATGCGCAAATACATGCTGAACATCGTAACGAGCACGAATAGGGTGCGCTCATGTTTCCTAGGATCAGCAGCGGCCATGGATTCTGCAGTGTCAATCACATAATCCCATTGCAAAGGGGTCAACGCCCGAGAAGTGCTGGATTCTAGCTGAGATGAACTATACTGCCCCTTTTTAGAAACCTTGCGGAACGGATTCGAAGTAGCGATTTCTTCTTCCACTAGATATTCATAAAAGCCGCTTGCAATTTTGAATACATTGCTCATGCTGCCGGATGATGAGTGATAGTCGGTCGACGAATTGTCCCCAGTACTTTCACTCAGGCTGCGATTTTGTTTGGGAGCGCGCAGTGTGAAAGGCTTCCATTTGGGGTTGGCCGCTAATTCCAGATCCGGTAGCTGATCAGCACTACTTAAAGCATTTTCTGAAATGAACCGATTGCGAATGACTGGCCCAACCCAAGTGGCTGGCGGGTGTTTGCAAAACTCAAGATACGCTTCGGCATCAAGCCGTTTCAACTCGTGCACAGGCTTCTGGCGCACGATCAGCGCCCAGAGAAATAGCCGCTCAACGTGGCCTCGGTACGTGCTGTATGTGAGCGCGTTGTCGGCATAACACCTCAGATAACCCCTGATAGCCAGGAACCCTGGGATGGCTTTGAGTTCGGGAGCAAAGCTTTCCAAGAATCGCTCGACGCTCGTGATTGATGGCCGGCCTACAGTGAAATCCTGATCCACGAAATCACTGTGAGATTCAAATATGGGCCGGGGAGTGCAGGTCATCTTACTTACCGTAATGGGCTGGCATACATCAGCAATTGAAACTTCCTAATCTGGCTGTTTCAGGAAGTTTTCAACTCCTGTACCGCCCGCTTCAATCACTCACTTCAATCGACTGGCCATAGTTAATGGGAATTGCCGGATAGTAGCGCCAAGTTTGGCCGGCCGCAACCTTGACAAATTTTTTGCCCATCAACACCATCCGTCCGTGACTATCATGCTTGCTTGACATATGACAAGAAACTCACTAGGCCATATTCGGAGTTATGGATCTGCCCGGCTGCGTCATATATGAGCAATTTGCATCTGGCAGCGTCAGACATTGGTGGTGCCGTGCCACTCAGATAAATTTCGGCTTATAAGAATATTGTTGTTTTAGCTTCAGTGGCCACCTTCGGGTGCAGGACTTTAGGAACTATGCGAATTTCCTCTATATTGTTTGCAGGATGAGGAAGCCTCTTTGAGGTTCTCTAGTCACTGGCGTGGATTGGCAATATAGGTATAAATACGCTTCGTCACTCCAATGTCCATTTCGCCCCCGAAAGTGTCCACATTACAAGCTTATTCATACGAAAGTGTCCGCATTATTGTCGTGCAAGTCGATTTCGGAAAGTGTCCGCATTGACCGCAAATTACACCAAAGGCAGCAAAAACAGGGATCCCGCCTGGTGGTTGCTCAGGGCGGGCTTTGGAAAGTGTCCGCATTATCGTCGCGTTCGCAGAAAAACGGCTCGGAGAGTCGTTTGTGGATGAGCTGTGCGAAAGCTTTACTGCTAAGCGGTTTCCAGAGACCTCAATTCCAAGATCGAGATCGTGGAAACCGTTGTGAGGCCCGGAGCGCTTGGCTTGGAGCGATTTGTCTGCTTGGTGCTGCTGGGCTTCGGGGGCGGTTCAGGGTATGTGTATTTCAGGTGAGAACTGTGGCTCGTTGAGCGTTGAATATGGAAAGTGTCCTGATTATGGGGTTCGCTGTGTGCGCAAGAAGGTGTCCGCATTAGGCGCAAACCACCCTGCAGGCGTTAGATTTACTGGCTTACAGGGGTGGTTTTGGAAATCCCGCAGATTACTCGAGTGTCCAGATAGCGTAGAAAACCGGAGCAACGGTTCAAACGATCGTTTTTTGAAGATACCTAATGGATTCAAGGGTTTGCGGAAGGCGCTCAGAGGCAAAAGTGTCCGCATTTCTGAGGTTTGCTGGAGTTCAGAAGCATCCCAGAAAGGCTGGAGGCCTTGTGGGCTGGGGGGTTCGGGGTTTTCAGGGGTAGGAGTGTCCGTGATTCGCGACGGTTACAGCTGAGCTTGTCATGCCAGTCAGCACTGATCGTGATCCAGCCCCAGCAGCCTTATACATGATTTAACATAATACACATTATGCGCACCCAGGCATTTCCTGCTCGATACCAACCCGGGGTACATTCGAAGCCACGAATCGCTTACAGCGTCCTCTCGTAAGATCGTTTAAGGAAACCGTCCTCGCATGTCCCACCATCCATCAGCAGACCACATCATCGACCTTTACGACCGCCATGCATTTACTTGGCACCAAAAGCGCGCCAATCACTTCACTGATCGCAAATGGATTCCGCATTTCGGGAACATGCTGAAGCCGTCAGCACGTGTTCTGGATCTGGGCTTGGGCTGTCAGTTCGACGCAATCATTGCTTGGAACAGCTTTTTCCACCTAAAGCCCACCGATCAGCGCCTGATGTTCCCGATTTTTCGTCGCCATGCGGCCCCAGGGGCGTTGCTCATGTTTACAAGTGGGCCCTCCCATGGCGAAGCCTTGGGTACATTCGAGGGCGAGACGTTGTATCACGCCAGCTTGAGTACCAATGAATACGTCGATCAGTTACACGCCAACGGGTTCGAGGTGCTTGATCATGTTGTTGAAGATCCGGATTCCGGGGGACTGACAGTATGGCTAGGGCGTCTCCTACCCTAACTCAATATTCTTCTCAGTAATAACTACACTAAATATTCATTTAGTTTAGTTATATAATTGACCTAGGTTGTCGTCGCCTATCCATCCCTTCCGTACCAGGTTTTCATTGGGCGATGCGTGCCGACCGAGCCCGCCATTCCATCCCTCGCCGAATTCCCGGCCCTCATCCAGATAACTTAAATCCGCCTCTGGAACCTATCCTCGCCGTGCACAGTCTTTGCCAAAGATACCCCAGCATCACCACTCGCCCGCCGCCCATACCCTGGCCCATGCCAGCGATGGCTACGTGGCCCTCTCGAGAGCACGTCCTTGGAAAATCCTAGGCAATCCGCCCCGCATCGCTCGCTTGACTGGTTGAACTTCTTCCTTGCCGATGTACGTGACGGACTTGGACCGTACCTTGCCATCTATCTGCTCGCCGTTCATCAATGGCAGCCCGCGAGCATAGGGCTGGTCATGACGATTGCCGGTGTTACTGCCCTGCTCGCTCAGACGCCCGCCGGCGCCCTGATTGACCGTACGCCCGCCAAACGTGCCGTTGTGGTCATAGCGGCAGTGCTGGTAACCGGGAGCTGTCTGTTACTGCCTTTCATCACATCATTCACTTGGGTTGCCGTAACGCAAACCATCAGCGCCTTGGCCGGCTCCGTGTTCGCGCCGGCGATCGCAGCCATCTCTCTGGGGCTGACCGGACCGAAGGCGTTCACGCGACGCGTGGGGCGCAACGAGACCTTCAACCATGCTGGAAATGCTTTCTCTGCACTACTGGCCGGTGGCCTCGCCTACCTGTATGGGCCGGTGGTGGTGTTCTATCTGATGGCTGCATTGACCGTGGCCAGCATCATCGCGGTAGCCTGCGTCCCGGGCGCTGAGATTGACCATCACGTGGCTCGAGGCCTGACCCATAGCCCGAACGATCAGGACAATCCGGCGGGCTTGGCGCTGCTGTTGCATAACCGCACATTGCTGCTCTTCGCGATCTGCTGTGCCTTGTTCCATCTGGCCAATGCGGCCATGCTGCCGTTGGTAAGCCAGAAACTCTCTCAAGTCGACCTGCGCCTGGCCACGCCATTGACCTCGGCTTGCATCGTGGCGGCCCAGTTGGTCATGGTGCCCATGGCGCTGCTGGTCGGGGCGCGTGCCGAACAATGGGGGCGCAAGCCGTTCATGCTCGTGGGGTTCCTGATACTTCCACTGCGCGGCGCGCTCTACACCTTGTCTGACAACCCCTTCTGGCTCGTAGGCGTGCAGCTACTCGATGGCATTGGCGCGGGCATTTTCGGGGCGCTGTTCCCGATCATCGTCAAGGACCTCACCGAGGGTACCGGGCGGTTCAACGTAAGCCTTGGCGCGCTCACCGCCGTGTTCGGCCTTGGTGCTGCGCTGAGCCCTGGTCTGGCGGGGTTCGTCGTCCAAGCGGCGGGTTACAATGCCGCGTTCCTGACGCTGGCCGGGATCGCAGCCTGCGCATTTGTTCTTGTGCTGGTCGCCCTCCCCGAAACGCACCCACGCCAGGGCGATGCGCACTCCTCTTCTATGCCGTCAGCCGCCGGAAACTGAACCCTTGATGCACCTGAGCCAAACATCGTTGATCATCTGGATCGTCTCGGCCCTGGCCACTGCTGGCGTCATACTCAGACCCTTCAAGGTGCCCGAATTCATCTGGGCCCTAGGCGGTGCCACCGTACTCGTGCTGTTTGGGCTGATTGCCCCGATGAACGCTTTGGCGGCGGTGGTCAAGGGGAGCGACGTCTACCTGTTTTTGATCGGCATGATGGTTCTGGCCGAAGTGGCCCGCCAGGAGGGGCTTTTCGATTGGGTGGCTCGTTATGCCGTAGGCCATGCCCAAGGGTCTGGTCAACGGCTGTTCAATCTGGTTTTCCTGGTCGGTACCCTGGTGACCGTTTTTCTCTCGAACGATGCCACTGCCGTGGTTCTGACGCCAGCAGTGTATGCCGCCTGCAAGGCCGCCAAGGCTGAGCCTCTGCCCTACCTGTTCATCTGTGCATTCATCGCCAATGCCGCAAGCTTCGTTCTGCCCATTTCCAATCCCGCCAACCTGGTGGTATTCGGCAGCCAGATGCCTCCTCTGCTGGACTGGTTAAAGCAGTTCACCTTGCCTTCGTTGGCAGCCATCGCGGCGACCTATGTCATTTTGCGTATCACCCAACGCCGTCAGATCGGCCAGCCGCTTGCGTTGACCGTGCAAATACAGCCTCTTCCAGCCGGTGCGCGCCTGTGTGCATGGAGCATTGCGCTGACTGCCTGCGTGCTGCTGGGTGCATCGGCGCTTGACGTACCACTAGGCCTACCTACCTTCAGCGCTGGTATCGCGACCACCGCGCTGATCCATTTGCGCCAGCGGCGCAGCCCGATGCCAGTTTTGCGACACGTTGCCTGGAGTGTGCTGCCATTGGTTGCGGGCTTGTTCGTGTTGGTCGAAGCAGTGGCTCAGACAGGCGCGATCGACCAGCTGGCGCATGCGCTCATGACCCTGGAGCAGACGTCTCAGACCGCTGCGAGCTGGACCGCGGGGGTGGGTGTAGCCGTGGCTAGCAACTTGATGAACAACCTGCCGAGTGGGCTGATTGCCGGCTCCATGGTCGATATCGCCCACCTCCCTCGGCAAACTACCGCCGCGTTGCTGATTGGGGTCGACATAGGTCCGAACTTGTCCATTACCGGATCCCTTGCAACCTTGCTCTGGCTGGTGGCGATTCGACGTGAAGGCGAGTCTGTCAGCGCCTGGCAATTTCTGCGCCTGGGGCTGCTGGTCATGCCGCCAGCTCTAGCCGCAGCGCTGTTGGCCCTTATGGTCTGAGGCTCAACTGAGCATCCGATCACTGCTCGCCGCTGCGCACGCGCTGTCTAGGTCGGCACCCGCGAGGAAGGTGGCAAAGTGATCGCGAAGCGCAGGTGCCCAGTTTGCCCTTCAGGGTTAGGCGGCCGAGGGTGACCACTTGGCCGCTCTCGGGATGTTCCAGGACGGTATCCTTGATGCCGAGCCGCCATAGCACCAGCATGAAGGAGCGCAGCAGGTGCGGCGATACACCAATAGCGGCCTTGATATCTGCCTGTCGGATACTGAGTAGCTAAATGCCATTTAGCACATCTGCCCTAATCGATCCTGCATCCCGCCCACGCTATATTTCGGTTCTTTCATCGCTAAGGAACCATCCCCATGACCCCCTTCAAGCTGATCGCCATTACCGGGGCTCTATTGGCCATGGCCGGCTGCCAAACGGTCAAGCCGTCTGATGACACCCTGAAGAAGCGTACCGAGTTCGTGCTCAACACCAAAGTGTCGAAAGTGGAAGATGTGCGCAGCGACAGCACCATCACCTACTACACCGCCACGACTGGCAAAGGGCGGTTCGAATGCCAGATGCCCAGCGGTGCACTTGTCGCTGCGGCGGGCATGGGCATTTATCAACCCACCCCCAGCTGCGTGAAAGAAGGCCAGACCGGCCGCCTGTGACTAGGGCTGCGGCCGCTTTCAACAGGGAGGCAAGGTGGGCTCACCACAGAGCGTGCGCAGCATGGCTCGCAATTCGGCCGGGCGCACAGGCTTGGACAGCACTGCGATATCGCGACCCTGTACCGCGTCCTGTATTCGGTCCGGATCATGCCCCGTCATGATCAAGGCTGGTACAGCCCAGCCCCGCTCGCTGCGCAGCCGTTCGATGCAATCGACTCCGGTGGCGTCCTGGCCAAGGTCATAGTCGGCAACGATGACGTCACAGTCCTCATTCGAAGCGGCAGCAGAACTGTGCCCATCCACTTCGCACCCCCAGCGCTGCAACAGGGCCGACGTTGCCCTGAGCACGTTATGGTCGTCTTCTATCAGGCAGACTCGCAGGCCGCTGAGCAAACCTGCAGCGGCAAGCTCGTGCTCAGGCGCTGGCCGTGTAGGTTGAGGCGTTATCTGCGCGAACCCCTTCAGGCTCACGGTAGTGCCGTGGCCGGGTCGAGATTGCAGGTGCACCTGCACGTCCATCAGCCGTGCAAGCCGACGAACGATCGACAGGCCCAATCCGACGCCCTCGACGTCCTTGTCGCGCACTTGCCTGACCCGGTAGAACTCCTCGAACACCAGCGTCTGGTGTGCAGGTTCGATGCCTCGCCCCTGATCACAGACCATGATGGCAAGACATCCCTGGCAGCGTCGGACACCCATCAACAGTGGCCGTCCCGGTGCGTACTTGAGGCTGTTGGAAAGGACGTTCTGGACCATAGTCGTCAATATGCCGCGGTCTGCACGCGTCCAGTAGGCACAAGGCCGCACCCGTATCTCCACCCCCGCCCAGCGAGCAGCCTCGGCGTGCTCACGCGCAAGGGTCTCGAGAAAATCGCCCAGGGCAAAGGGCTCATGGCGCGGCTGCACACGCCCGTTGTCCAAGGTGTACAGGTCCAGAATCGAACGAAACAGCTGGGACACATTCAGCAGCGATCGATCAATGCTGTCCACCAGCCTGCGTTCCTCCTCGCCCAGCCGCGCCTCGCGCAGGCAAGCGGTGAACAGACTGATGGAGTGAATGGGTTGGCGCAGGTCGTGACTCGCCTGGGCCAGAAAGCGGGACTTCTCGAGATTGGCTGCAGCGGCCTGCTCCGAAGCTCGGCGCGTGCGTTCGAGCAGCAAGTGCGCATAGACGGGGATCACGGTGCTGGTGGTCAGCAACATCAGCACCAGAAAAGGGTTGGCCTGCCAGTAAGGCGTCAGTTGGTACACCGCAACCAAGGCGATCAGCGCCAGCCCGGTCGCGATGGCCAGGTACCGGGAGCCGAAACGCATGCCGTTGCCCAGGTTGACCCACACCATCACGGCATACAGGGGCAGCGCCGCCTCACCGCCGACTACCAGGCCGAAGCAGGTGCCTGTGTAGTCGTGCACCATGCCCAGCACCCGGCGCCACGGATAGTGCCCCGGCCAGCGTGCGATGGCCTGGCGCAGAAGCACCGATACCAGGAGAAAGACGACAATGTAGACGACCACCGGCACGTAGAGCGCAGCAGAACGGTCCAGCAGAAAGACCAGCATCGCCACATAGGCGAAGGCGCAACTGCCAACGACCAGACGCAAGTTCGCTTGATCGAGCTCGTTGTTTTTATCCAGGGCCATGGCCAGAATCCTTTTCATCAGGCGGCTTTGCTCCCGTGACGGGGCGGCACGCACTTGCCAGGGCTGCTACGTTAACATGGTCCGATCGACCTGCGGCCAAAGGGAGTTGCCAAGCGTGACCAGTCGAATAATCGTGGCGGACGACCATCCGCTTTTCAGGGAAGCCATGGTGCGTACCGTCTACCGTGTGCTGCCAAGCGCCCATGTAGCTGAGGCCGGCAGCCTGGATGAGGTACTGCAGCTTGCCAGCGTCGGCGAGGCCCTCGACACCTTGATCCTTGACCTGCGTTTTCCGGGCCTGGATTCCGTCAGCCGCCTAGCCCAGCTCAAACGCCAACTGCCGCGCACGACCTTGATCGTCGTCTCGATGGTGGATGATCCGGTCATCATCGACCAAGTCATGGCTTGCGGCGTTGATGGTTTCATCGGCAAAAGCCTGAGCGCCGAGCAAATGGGCGCTGCGATCCTTGCCGTTCGAGCCGGAGAAGTGTTGGTGCGCTTCGCGCCCTCAGGGCTGCTGCCGGTCGCCAATGCCGACTCGGGTACCGAGCACCTGACTCAACGCCAACAAGACGTGCTGCGCTTGATCGCTCAGGGCAAGACCAACAAGGAGATAGCCAAGGCCTTGGATATCTCGCCCTTCACGGTGCGCATCCACGTTTCGTCACTGCTCAAGGCACTTAATGTCAGCTCGCGTACCGCTGCTGCCGTCAAGTACTCGGCCGGGTAGCACCGTTGGTCAGACCTGCGCCTGCCTAGACGGACTTCTACGCGTGCGGTGGTGCTCTGAACAAGTGAGAGGCCTGGCAATGGCTGTGCCCCTCACTCCTGTGTTGGCCCGCCGTCAGGGCGGGCCTTTTTTTAGAACCAGCGGAGGCGCGCGCAATGATGCAGAAACTGATGATGGGGGGCGGCAATGTCCAGGACGACTGGCCCGAGCTTGAGCAAGAGCAGCGCAATGATAAGGTCGATGACCCGGACACTGATCCCGGTCTGACCGATGAAGACCAGGATCGGCCAGGCGTGCCTGCCAGCGATCCCGAGGCGGGTGCGTGATCGGTTGATGATGCAGGCTGCGCAATCAGGCGGTGGTGGCAGGGTCTTCCAGGGACTGCCCAGGCTTGCTGCCTGATAGGCGCCAGGTCACGTCCGTGACGCCGTAGCGTTCGGCCATGGGCCGGCTGACCTTGCGGATTTTCTCGCGCCCGAATTTCGGAATGATGCCAATGCCTGCATCGCAGCTCGCCCAGTGCCAGGCTTCGGCGTTATCCAGGCGTTCAAGACGAATGATGAAGGTGCGGGGCTCGCCATGGAGCCGATAATCGATGATGTATAACTGGGGACTAGGCATCGCTGCACCCTCCTCTTTTGCGTGGATGACCCTGCGATGGAGTGCAGCTCGGCGATAAAGATTCAATCGAATATGCGTCATTGCTCCCAAGGGGTGCCTGGCACAGCCTTTGGCAGGCACCCAGGATGAGTTCAGCCACGCGCTTCGTTCGTTGCACTACGCCCGCCGCCGTGGCTGTTCTGACCACCCTTACGGCCAGCCTGCGAAGCGCGCTCACGGTCATTGGCGAAGTTTCCACCTGAAACCTGACCCCCTTTCTGCCCAGCACGGGAGGCCTTTTCGCGGTCATTGGCGAAATTGCCCGGGTTGGTTTCCTTGGTGCCGCCACGTTGACCGGTCGATTTTTGATCACGAGCCATATCGTTTCTCCTTGCGGTTCTGGAAGTGCGCATGGCACGAAGCCGCGCCCTTCATCAGAACCCGTGCGATGACAGGCTACTCAGTCCCAAGGCATGGATTGCAGATCGGTGGCGCGAATTGATTCTCTGGCCGAACACTTGCGGGCCAGCCATTAGCGCCTCGTAAAGGCGCTCGCGAATATCCTCGCGCGTTGCCTATAATGTCGCTCCTCCTGCCCCGCGACATGTCGATGGGCTGTCCGTCAGGTCTGTACAGGGCACCGCCATGAAGTCGACCGTTAACCAGCCCGCCGCACCCCATCCTTCGAACCTGAATCCTAGTCATCTCAATTTCCCGGTGGTGGGTATTGGTGCTTCTGCAGGGGGGATCGAAGCCATCTGTACCCTGTTCAGGCAGATGCCTGCCGACTCTGGCATGGCATTCGTCATCGTGCTGCACTTGTCTCCAGACCATCAGAGTGTCGCTGATCGAATCATTCAGGAGACCACCCGCATGCCGGTGAGCCAGGTAACGGCGCCGGTACCGATTGAACGCAACCATGTATACGTGATCTCCCCTGCCAATCGGCTGTCGACCAATGACGGCTATCTGCGTGTGGCACCCGCCAACAGGCGACGCGGTGACCATGTGGCGATCGACCTGTTTTTCCGTGACTTGGCCGACGTACACAAGGACCATGCCTTTTGCGTGGTACTGTCCGGCACCGGCGCAGACGGCGCCGTAGGGTTGGCGCGCGTCAAGGAGCAAGGCGGCGTCACTTTGGTGCAAAGCCCGGATGATGCCCAGTATGACAGCATGCCCAGGGCGGCCATCGAAACCGGGCTGGTCGACGTTGTTCTCCCGGCGGCAGAGCTTGCCCAAAAGCTGATGGAGCTGTGGCATAACGCACGGCAGGTCAACCTCCCACGCATCGAGGATGACAGCCTGCCGCCTGCGCTGGGTACCCGGGCGGGCGACCCGGAGTCATGCGAACCTTTGCTGGAAGAGATCCTGCTGCAACTGCGTAGTGCTACCGGGCATGACTTCCAGCACTACAAGCGCGCCACCGTGCTACGACGGATTGAGCGGCGCCTGCATGTCACGGGGCAGGCCGACCTGCGGGCTTACCTGCACTACCTCGAAAACCACAAGGAGGAATCCGCCGACTTACTAGCGGACATGCTCATAGGCGTCACCAATTTTTTCCGCGACCGTGAAGCGTTCGAAGCCTTGGAACGAATTGTCATGCCCCAACTGGTGGGCGAGCCGGACTCGGCTGACAACCCGGCAGAGATTCGCATCTGGTCCGCCGGCTGCTCGACAGGAGAGGAGTCCTACAGCCTGGCCATGCTGACATGCGAGCAGTTGGCCGTGGACCAACGTGCCAATAACGTACAGGTGTTCGCCACCGATCTTGACGAGCGCGCCATTGGCCATGCCCGCACGGGTTTGTATCCAGAGTCCATCATCACCGACGTGCCGCCATCGCGGCTGCGCCAGTTCTTCGTCAAGGAAGACCAGCATTATCGAGTACGCAAGGAAATACGCGAGAAAGTGCTTTTTGCGCGGCATAACCTGCTATCCGATCCGCCCTTCTCGCAATTGGGCTTGATCGTCTGTCGCAATCTGCTGATTTACCTGGACCGCGAAATCCAGCGTGACATCCTGCGCATGTTCCATTTCGCCCTGCGCCCGGGTGGGTACCTGTTCCTGGGCTCGTCTGAATCGGCAGAGCTGGCTGGCGAGCTGTTTGCAGTGGTGGACAAGCGTAATCGCATCTACCGGGCGCGCGAGGTCGCCGGTGCCGGCACGCGTCCGGGGCGTCAGCTGCAAGGGGGTGATCTAGGCGCTCTGAAGCAGCCGGCCACCGCCAAAAGCAGAGCCCAGCGCAAGCCCTCCTATGCAGAGGTGCACCACCGCGCACTGGCGCGCCGAACCCCGCCGAGCCTGATCATCGACGGTGAGGGTACCATCCTTCATCTGAGTGAAGGGGTCGGGCGCTTCATGCAACTGGGCAGCGGTGAATTGAGCCGTAACTTGCTCAACCTGGTACTGCCCAGCCTGCGACTGGCGCTTCGCAGCACCCTGTTCCAGGCGCGCCAGGGCACCCATGCGGTCACCTCTCGCCCTGTGGACCTGGGCGAGGATGACCAGCGCTGCCAGGTAGAGATTACGGTGCAACCGCATAAGGATGAGCAGACAGCCGGCGAATACCTGCTGGTAGTGTTCGAAGAGCGCGCGCCCGATCCGTCATTGCCCTTGGTCGGTGCCATTCGCCAGACCGACAGCATGGTGCTGAACAACCTGGAGCGAGAGTTGCAGCGCACGCGCTTGCAATTGCAGGAGACCATCGAGCAGTCGGAGATCTCCAGTGAAGAGCTCACCGCCTCCAATGAAGAGATGCAGACCATCAACGAAGAGCTTCGCTCGGCCAGCGAAGAACTTGAAACCAGCAAGGAAGAGCTGCAGTCGATCAACGAAGAACTGTTGACCGTCAACTACGAGCTCAAGAACAAGGTCGAGGAGACCGACAAGGTCAATGACTACCTGCGCAACTTGATTGCCAGCACTGACATCGCCGCCGTGTTCGTCGACCGCAACCTGCACATTCGCTGGTTCACCCCGCGTGCGACCGACCTGTTCAACATGCTGCCGGTGGACACAGGCCGCTCTCTGCTCGACATCACTCATCGCTTGGATTACCCCGCTCTGGCAGATGATGCGCGTGCCGTGGTCAATGGCGAGCACATCATCGAGCGCGAAATCGGAGGCCAGGCCTACCACTGGTACCTGGCCAGGTTGCTGCCCTATCGCTCAAGCGAACAGAAGATCGACGGGGCCGTGCTTACCTTTATCGACATCAGCAAGAGCCGCGCGGCCGAGGAGCGTCTGCGACTTGGCGAGGAACGCATGCGAGTAGTCGCTGAAAGTACCCACGAATTCGCCATCATCCTGTTGGATGAGCAGGGCTTGATCACTGATTGGAACACAGGCGCCACATTGATCTTCGGCCATGAAAAGGCCGATGTGGTGGGCCGGCATTACCAGCTCATCTTTACCGAGGAAGATCGCCAGCACGGCATTCCCGAGCAGGAGTTGCAAAGGGCGCGCACCAACGGCCGTAGCCAGGATGAGCGCTGGCACATGCGCAATGACGATAGCCGCTTCTATGCCAGCGGTGAGATCTCGCGCTTGAAAGGCAATTCATTGCGTGGTTTCGTGAAGATCGCTCGTGACTTGACCGGGCACAAGCGCCTGCACGATGAACAGAGCAAGCAATTGGCCGAGTCGCAAAGCAGCAGCCACATGAAGGATGAGTTTTTTGCCATCATGTCCCACGAGCTCAAACACCCGCTCAACCTGATCCAGCTCAACGCCGAGATCCTGCGTCGCCTGCCTTCGATCGCCCACATCGCCGCTGCGAGCAAGGCGGTAGCCACCATCCGCGAGGCGGTCGCCAGCCAGGCGCGCATCATCGACGATCTCCTGGACGTGGCCCGTATCCGTACCGGCAAGCTCAAGCTCAAGACCGAAGCAGTAGACGTGGCTGCCATCGTCGAGGGTATCCATGGGGTTGTCGTCAGCGAGCAGCCTGACTCGGCAGTGGTGCTGGAGCTGCCTGCTGACCGTCTACCGCTGTTCATCGACGGGGATAGCACACGCTTGGAGCAAGTGATCTGGAACCTGCTCAACAACGCCCTGAAGTTCAGCCCGCCCGGTAGCGCCATTCGGTTGTCGCTCAGCCACGATGACACGCAGGTGTCGCTCAGCGTGATAGACCAGGGCATCGGCCTCACGGCAGACAGCCTGGAGCACATTTTCGATCTGTTCAGCCAGGCAGCGTCGCCGCTCGGGCACGCGGCTCGAGAGGGTCTGGGAATAGGGTTGTCGCTGGTCCGTCAGTTAGTGGAGGCCCATGGCGGAAGCGTAAGCGCGTACTCCGCAGGCCTCGGTCAAGGCTGTACGTTCACCGTCACTCTGCCCTTGTCCCAGAGTGGTAGAGGTGAGCAGCTTGCCTGCCAGCAACCTGAACGCATGGGTCGCCTTGATGGCTTGCACGTGCTGCTGGTGGACGACTCGCCCGAAGTGCTCGACGTCATGCAACAGCTTCTGGAAATGGAATGTGCGCAGGTAAGCGCGTTCGCTGACCCGCGCCAGGCGCTCGAGGTCGCCAGGGACACGAAGTACGACGTCATTCTGTCGGACATCGGCATGCCAGTCATGGACGGCCATGCACTGATAAAGGCCCTGCGAAACATGAAGCACCTGCAGCACACGCCGGCCATCGCCCTGACTGGCTATGGGGCGAGCGCCGATCAGCACCGGTCGAAGCAATCAGGCTTTGATCGCCACCTGAACAAGCCCGTCGGCTATGACGAATTGGTAGAGGCCATCGAAAGCCTGCACGATTCGGTTCTATACTGACCGTTCGTCGGTGAATTGTTACAGTTTTATGACTTTTTTACGGTTCTCGGCGACTAATTCCTCATAGGAATGTGATTCGCCGGAGTACCCATGAAATCTGCCAAGCCCCGCGCAACCATTATCTGTCGGCATGGCAAACACGCTCATAAATGGCTATGGGTTCGCAAGCAAAACGCCCCTTGGACGCTGCCAGGTGGCAAAGTTGAGCCTGGTGAGACGCCGCTTGAGGCGGCCCAGCGTGAATTGCTAGAGGAGACAGGTCTGCAGGCCCACAATTTCACGCTGCTGATGCGCCACGAGACGCCCCAGCGCATGCACTATGTCTTCGAGGCCGAGTTTGATGAAGCGCCCCAGCCTTGCGCCTTGCATGAGATCGCTGACTTTCAGTTCGCGCATTTCGAAAACGTCAGCACGCTCAAGCAAGACATCAGGAAGTTGATTCGCTCGTTGCTCGAGTGTGACGCGGCTACTGCGGCGTCTGTTCGCTGACGCCCTCCTCGACTGGCTGCTATCTGGAGTACAGGCGTGCCGCTTTAGGCGTGCACGCTCCATTGACAGTCGCCCGCCTCAATCGGCAAATCGTCGATCGCATGAATCATCCCGCTGTCCAGAGCTTCTTGTGGGCCAAGGATCCGTGGGGCCGCCATCAGGTAGCGGGGCACGTCAAGCGCCTGCGCCGCGCCTTCCGTGCGCTGAGCCACAATCTGGGCGTACAGGCGCAAGTCATAATCCAAGCTCATTGCATATTCGGCCATCCGAGAGTGGTCGATGGAACCGTGTAGCGTCCAGTGGAAGGGATGGAACAGGAACTTGCTGTACGTGCACGCGGTGCGGCGCTCGCCGGCCAGAAACAGGATGTTGCCCATCGACTCCACCGTGCCAAGGTTATGCGTGTGCACAGTGACAGGCAAAGTCCGCAGGTAGTTGTATAAGGTAAACCCGTAGCTGCACTCGCCGCCCATGGTGGCGACATTCAGTTGCACCACCTCGGCCCCCTGGTTCACAGCCTTGGTACAGGTGTTGATCAGGTTGCCGCAGGTAGAAGAATTGATAGGGCCGGTGAAATGGATGATGTGTCTGGCCATGCGCACCTCCAAGAAGTGTCGATACAGAGCGTCGGTCACCACCCTGCCTGTCTAAAAATGGAATCGAGCTCATCTGCAAAGTTCAATTCCACCCCCGGCCACCGCCATTGATCAACTGCGCCTGAACCCTCCTGCCACTGCGCTGGTCGCAATGGTGAATGGAATGGAGATGCGATAGGAGGCAGCGTGAGCGAGGTACGCATTGGCATTTCAGGATGGCGATACGGCCCTTGGCGCAGGGATTTCTATCCCAAGGGCCTGCGCCAGGATGACGAACTGGCCTTCGCATCGAGGGCGGTCACGACCATCGAGATCAATGGCTCGTTCTACAGCCTGCAAACGCCCGAACGCTATCAAGCCTGGCATGACGCCACACCCGATGACTTCGTCTTCGCCGTCAAGGCACCGCGATACATCACCCACATCCGCAGACTCAAGGACATCGATACGCCATTGGCCAATTTCTTCGCTTCCGGGCCGCTTCTTCTGGGCAACAAGCTCGGCCCTTTCTTATGGCAGTTCCCTGCCAACATGCGCTTCGACGCTGAGCGATTCGGTGCATTTCTGCAGTTGCTACCGCGTGACCGAGCCGCTGCCAAACGTAGCGCCAATGGCTGCGAGCAACGCCTGCAAGGTAACGGCGGTACGCAGATAAGCGGGAATGCACCCCTACGCCATGCGGTGGAAATACGCCACGAAAGCTTCCTGTGCGATCGCTTCGTGGAACTGCTGCGCCAGCACAACGTTGCCTTGGTGGTGGCCGACAGCGCGGGTAAGTGGCCTTACGTCGAAGACGTCACCGCAGACTTCATGTATATGCGCCTGCATGGCGATGTCGAACTCTATAGCAGCGGGTATACCGTCAGCGCGCTTCGCCGCTGGAAGAAACGTATCGAACAGTGGACTGAGGGAAGCCAGCCCGACGACGCACATCTGATCGTACAAGGGCCGCCACCCCGGTGCCCAACGCGTGACGTGTACTGCTATTTCGATAACGATCAGAAAGTCCATGCCCCTTACGACGCGCGCCGACTGCTGGAAAAGATGCACTTGGACCACGAATTGATGACCGAGCCGGGCGCCGAGCCGGAGGTTAAGCTGTGAACCCTACACTCCCCGCGCCAAACTGCATCATCGACAAAATCACCGCCGTGCACCGCCTGAACGTGCTGACGCTCAACGTGCACAAAGGCTTCACCTTCTTCAACCGCCGCTTCATCCTCCCAGAGCTGCGCGATGCGGTACGTGCCACAGACGCCGACCTGGTGTTTCTCCAGGAAGTGCATGGCAGCCATCAGCAGCATGCGATCAGCCATCCCGCCTGGCCGGAGGCGCCCCAGTACGAGTTTCTGGCAGACAGCATGTGGCCGCAATTCGCCTATGGGCGCAACGCCGTCTACCCCCATGGCGATCACGGCAACGCCTTGCTCTCCAAATTCCCAATCGTACGTTCAGAGAACCTCGACGTATCGGTCGAGGGAAACGAACAGCGAGGTCTGCTGCACTGTCAACTGGAGGTGCCGGGCCATGACGAGGTGCATGCAATCTGTGTACACCTGGGGCTACGGGAGGCACACCGCCAGAAACAGGTGAGTTTGCTGTTCGAGTTGCTCGACCGCCTGCCTGCCAAGGCGCCCGTGATCATCGCCGGGGATTTCAATGACTGGCGCTTGAAGGCCGATGCCGTGTTGTCAGAGCGCCTGATTGAGGCATTTGGCGAGCGTTTCGGCTCGCCGGCCCGCAGTTTTCCCGCGCGCCTGCCGCTGCTTCGGCTCGACCGGATCTACGTGCGCAATGCCATGCCCCATGCTGCAAAGGTTTTATCCAACTATCCGTGGTCGCACCTGTCCGACCACGCCCCCTTGGCTGCGGAGATCAACGTGTGAAAAGACCTTGGGTCGATGGCAACAGCGTCGAGCTGTTGATCAATGGTGAGGCGTTCTACCCGCGAGTCTTCGAGGCCATGGGCCAGGCGCGCGATGAAATTCTCCTTGAGACATTCATCATCTACGAGGACAAGGTTGGCCATCAGTTGCAGCGTGCCCTGATCGAGGCAGCGCAACGCGGGGTTCGTGTCGAAGTGGTTGCCGATGGGTATGGCACCGCTGACCTGTCAGCTGAATTCATCGGAGCGATGACCGAAGCGGGGGTGAGGTTTCACTTGTTCGATCCCCAGCCTCGTCTGGCTGGCCTGCGCACCAACCTGTTCCGCCGCCTGCATCGCAAAATCGTCGTGATCGACGGGGAGCGTGCGTTCATTGGCGGCATCAACTATAGCGCCGATCATCTCGGCGACTATGGGCCGATGGCCAAGCAGGACTACGCCGTGGAGGTCACCGGTCCAGTGGTCGCCCAGGTGCATGCCGTGAGCCGTCGACTGATGTCGCCGGTGCTGGAGCCCCCAAGCGAGGTGCGCCCGGTTACCGACCCCACTGGCGACATCACCGCCGTGATGGTAGAGCGGGACAACGGCCAACGCAGCACAGCGATCGAAGCGTATTACCTCGAAGCCCTGCGTGGCGCTCGTAAGCGCATAGTGGTAGCCAATGCCTATTTTTTCCCAGGCTATCGCCTATTGCGCGAACTGCGTAACGCCGCGCGTCGAGGGGTTGAAGTGACCCTCATCATGCAAGGTGAGCCGGACATGTGGTGGGTGCGTACGCTGGCTCGCCTGCTCTATAACTACCTGCTTCGCGATGGGGTGCGGATCCATGAGTATTGCCGACGCCCCCTGCACGGCAAAGTCGCGCTGGTGGACGACGAATGGTCCACGGTCGGCTCGAGCAACCTCGACCCGCTGAGCCTGTCGTTCAACCTTGAAGCCAACCTGTTCATCCGCAGCCGCGCCTTCAACCAACAGCTCCACGACCATTTGCAGTCGCTGGCCAGCGAACAGTGCAAGACGGTCACCCTTGAGCGAATGATCCGCGGCTACTGGTGGCGGGCGCCGCTGATCTTCTTGAGCTTCCATGTCATACGTCATTTCCCGCGCATTGCCGGCTGGCTACCTGCGCATCGCAAGCGTCTGAAGACGCCCGGGCAAGCGGTGGAGACCCAAGGCAACCTGCACGAGGGCAACACCTGATGGAACGAAAACGTTGGCAAGTGTGGGCCAAGCGTCTGTTCACGGTCCTGTTCCTGATCCTGATCCCGGCGTTGTTGTTCACGCTGGCGCGCAACCTGGACTGGAACGAGGTACGTGAATCGCTGTTGGCCTACAAGCCCGGCACATTGGCTGTCGGGTTGGTCATGGCACTGATGAGCTTCCTGATCTTCGCCAGCTATGACCTGTTGGCTCGTGCCTATACCGGTCACAAGTTGCCGGTGCGTCAAGTGCTGCCGATCGCTTTCGTGTGCTACGCCTTCAACCTCAATTTCACCACCTGGGTAGGCGGGGTCGCGTTGCGCTATCGGTTATATGGCAGGCTCGGGCTCGATACCCCCACCATCACACGCATCCTGACCTTGGGGCTATTGACCAATTGGATGGGCTACATGCTGCTGGCAGGCGGCGTGTTTGCAATGCGCCTGGTTGAGTTGCCGGCAAACTGGGCCGTCGGCACCACCGGGCTGCAGCTGATTGGCTTTGCGTTGCTGGCCATCTCGATCGGCTACCTGCTAGCCTGCGGTTTTGCCAAAAAACGCACTTGGCGCTGGCGCGAACATGAACTGACGTTACCCTCGCTGCGCCTTGCGCTATGCCAGGTGGCCTTGGGTGCCAGCAACTGGGCAATGATGGCGCTTCTGATCTTCTGGCTGCTGCCAGATCAGGCATTCTATCCCTCCATTCTGGGGGTGCTGTTGATCAGCTGCGTGGCCGGTGTAGTGGCCCACATACCGGCAGGGCTCGGGGTGCTGGAGACGGTATTCCTAGGCTTGCTCCAAGGACAGATTCCACAAGGCAGCCTGGTTGCAGCCCTATTGGCCTATCGAACCTTGTACTACCTGATACCGCTGGTGTTGGCGGTCATCACCTACCTCGTGCTGGAGAAGCGCGCCAAGGCCATGCGCCGGCAAGACTCGGCAGCACCAACGTGATTGACAGGTAAGTAGAGCAGGGATAGCGCAGATCCCGACTTAGCTCAGCTCCTTGGAGCGGTCTTGCCGGGGCGCCGGCGAGGCCGCGCCCACACGCTGAAATTCGCTAGCTATCACAAACAATGCAAAGCAGGTTGAACAGGCCGGGTCTGCCCGAGCAGACCCGGCTCAATATCCCTCACGGCGAAATAGGATCGCTCGCAGGGAAAGTCTCATCCAGTGCATTGTCCACACTGGTTTCCTTCTTTTGCTCGACCTTGCCACAGGTACAGTCTGGCATGCGGCATGGCTCGCCGTTGCGGTGTCCGGTTGCACACGCCTCGCAACAGTAGGCCTTGCCATTCTGCGGCAAGGTGCTCACCGTGCAGGAACACTCAGTACAAGCGCAGCGTAATTCGCTCATGATCAGCTCCTTTCGTCTTCTTCAATTGCATCATCAGTCCACGGTTTCCCGTCAAGCGGGTTGGTGCGGGCCAGTTCTGCTTCGTCAAGGCCACGGCCGCCGCCGATTTCCATCGCGTCAACTTCGGTCAGGGCCTGATCGGCAGGGCCGCCATATCCAGGCTCATGAGGATCTCGGGCGCCGGTCTCATCCAGCAGCGTGTCCGGGCTCAGGTCGTCATCGGTGACGCCGTCCTCATGCAGGCTGTCGGTCAGTGCCTCGCCGCCGGTCAAGCCGCTCTGGCGCACCCGTTCTTCCGGAAACTCCTGCTCCACTTCACTTTCTGGCCGCTCATCACCTACCCGTCCCTGACGGTCATCAAGGCGATCACTGAAGTTCAGCTCATGCACGCTGCCCATTCGATCCTCGATGTCATCGATCTCGGTCGGGGTATAGGCTTTGGGTTCATCGGGTCTGGACATTACGCCTCTCCATCAGTTGGCTTACCCAAAGTCGACTGCTCTGCACCCAGGAAGATTCAGAGTTTTACGCGGCTACCGGCGGTTTTTTGAACTCCAGCGCTGTTCGCCACCTCCCAAGATCAAGACAGCGCAGGTTCCGGAGTTCCCATGGCCAAGCCCCTCGAGGAATACGCGCGCAAGCGCGATTTCAACGCCACGCCTGAGCCGAGCGGCAAATCCGGCCGCACCAAAGCGGCCCACGCATTACAGTTCTGCATTCAGAAGCATGACGCCAGCCATCTTCACTATGATTTCCGGCTGGAACTCGACGGCACGCTTAAAAGTTGGGCGATTCCAAAAGGCCCTTCCTTGGATCCGAAAGTCAAACGCCTGGCCGTGCATGTCGAAGACCATCCGCTCGATTACGCCACGTTCGAAGGCCATATTCCGGAAGGTCACTACGGTGGCGGCGATGTCATCGTCTGGGACCGTGGCGTCTGGGAGCCGGACGGAGATCCGCGTGAGGGGTACGAGAAAGGAAAGCTACGCTTTCGTCTGCAAGGCGAGAAGCTCGCTGGCATGTGGAACCTGTTCCGAACACGGCTGGCAGGCAAGAAAGAGCAGTGGATGCTGGTCAAGTCAAACGACAGCCAGGCCCGCAGTGAGGCGCAGTACAGTATCGTCGAGGAACAGCCCGACAGCGTGCTGAGCGACCGGACATTGACCCCCAAGCCTTCTGCGAAGACGGCCAAACAGGCTAAAAGTAAGCCTGCCCCGCCCAAGCAGGCCGCCAAGTCCAAGTCCGGTAAACTACCAGACCACCTACAGCCGCAGTTAGCCACGTTGGTCGATTCACCGCCTTCCGGGGAGTGGCGGTATGAGGTGAAGTACGACGGATATCGCATCCTTGCGCGCATTGAGGGCGATGATGTACGGCTCTACACCCGCAATGGTCATGACTGGAGCGCCAAAATGCCCGGCCAGGTCGCTGCGCTACGCGCATTAGGTGTGGACTCTGCGTGGCTCGATGGCGAGATGGTCGTCAATGACGATCAAGGGGTTGCAGATTTTCAGGCCCTGCAGAATGCATTCGATACCGCTCATGATGAACAAATTACCTATTACGTCTTCGACCTGCTGTTCCTGGGCGGCCAGGATCTACGCGCCCTTCCCTTGCAGCAGCGACGCGACGCGTTGAAGCGTTTGCTCGAGCACAACACTGCGGACAACCTCAACTACTCCGCAGACTTCGACGAGCCGGTCGAAGCGTTGCTTGAAAGCGCCTGTACGCTGGGCCTTGAAGGCCTGATAGGTAAGCGCGCCGACAGCAGTTACACAGGCAAGCGCAGCGCCGACTGGATCAAACTCAAGTGCAAGCGGCGGCAAGAGTTCGTGGTAGTGGGCTATACCGACCCCAAGGGGAGCCGCAATGGGTTCGGCGCCTTGCTGTTGGCTCTGCACGAGGGCGACGGGGGCACGCTGCGGTACGCCGGCAAGGTCGGCACCGGCTTCAGTACCACCACGCTGGATACGCTGCACGCACGACTCGAACCCCTGCAGACCGCCAGCCCCCCTGTGGCCAACCCCCCCACTGGAGCCGAGGCCCGCGGTGTACATTGGCTCAAGCCCACCTTGCTGGCCGAGATCGCTTTTGCCCAGATGACGCGTGACGGTGTAGTACGCCACGCGGTATTTCACGGCTTGCGCGACGACAAGCCGGCCACTGCTATCGACCTGGAGCGCGCGATGCCGAGCAAGACCGTCCATAAGCGCAAGGCGGCCAAGGACACCGAGACGCTGGGCGACCTGCGCCTGACCCACCCTGATCGCGTGATCGATCCCACCTCAGGCATGACCAAGCGCGACGTCGTCGAATACTACGCCCAGGTCAGCCAATGGATCTTGCCGCACCTCAAGCACCGGCCGGTTGCGCTCGTACGCGCGCCAGACGGCCTCGCCGGGGAACTGTTTTTCCAGAAGAACGCTGGTCAGCTGCACATTCCAAACGTGCGTACATACGACAAAGAGCAGGCCGGCCAAGCCGCCATGGTGATCAACCGCCCCGACACCTTGCTGGACGCTGTGCAGATGAACATGCTCGAACTGCACACCTGGAACGCCACGGACACACACTTCGACCGGCCAGATCGTTTCGTGCTCGACCTGGATCCTGACCCGGCCCTGCCCTGGAAAGCGATGCTGGAGGCCACGCAGCTGACCTTGACCCTGCTGGACGAACTGGGTCTGAAGGTGTTCATCAAGACCAGCGGGGGCAAAGGTATCCACCTTGTTGTCCCGCTGACGAGAAAAGCGAGCTGGGACGACGTCAAGGATTTCAGTCACGCCATCGTCACCTACCTGGCAAAACTGTTCCCTGATCGGCTCACCGCGGTGTCCGGCCCCAAGAACCGTGTGGGCCGTATCTTCATCGACTACCTGCGCAATGGCAAAGGCGCCACCACGGTGTGTGCCTATTCGCTGCGTGCTCGCGAGGGCTTGCCGGTTTCAGTGCCCGTCTGGCGTGAAGAGCTGGCGCAGCTCAAGGGGGCCAACCAGTGGACCATCGCCACCGTTGGCGAGCGACTGGCCGATGCCCAGGACCCTTGGGCCGACATGAGCAAGACCCGTCAATCCATCACGGCGCGGATGCGCAAACAACTTGGCCTCACGTGATGGCCGACGTCTACCGCTACAGGGAGTTTCGCGCATGAGCATGCCTCAGGACCACGACCTCACCCCGTTGGACCGCTTGTTGCGCACTTACGAGGAGCGGCTGCAGCCCCTCAATGTCGATACCCAGTCACTCGAATTGATGAAAACCTTGCGGTCCCAGTGCCTGGACGTCCTACCGCGCCCGGGTCACGGCAGGACCCTGGAGCGCTGGCAGACGTTGTCGCGCGTGGCCGGCTGTGACCTGGCTTTGGCCAAGCTCTATGAGGGCCACACTGACGCTTTGGCGATTCTGGCCGAATGTGGCGCTGGCCATCTTGTAGGCGATGGGATCTGGGGTGTGTGGGCCGCAGAGCCGCCGGATGCTCGCGCCGTCGTTGCATCCAGAGACGGAGATTGCGTTCGCCTTGCCGGGAAGAAGGCGTGGTGTTCGGGCGCCTTGCAAATCGACCAGGCCTTGATCACCGCCTGGGACGAGTCGGGTCAACCGCAGCTGGTTGCCATCCGCTTGGCCGACCCAACCCTGGGTCTGAATATCGAGCACTGGCAGGCCGTAGGCATGGCAAGCACCGCCAGCGTCGAGGTCGAATTCAACGACACGCCGGGTGTGCTGGTCGGTACGGCGGGCGAGTATTTATCAAGGCCTGGCTTCTGGCACGGCGGCGCGGGCATTGCCGCCTGTTGGTATGGGGCGGCCGAAGCGCTGGCCGACTGCCTGCGCGAGCATTGCCGCAAGCCCAAACCGGACCCCCACGCCGATGCGCACCTGGGCGCCGTGGATGCCGCCCTGTGCGGCGCTCGGGCGGCATTACGTGAATGTGCCGCTTGGATCGATCGCAATCCACGCGCCGATGCCAGTCTCATCGTGCAGCGCGTGCGCGCCCACGTCGAACACGCCGTGGAGCACGTCATGCGACATGTAGGCCGCGCGTTGGGCGCAACACCGTTTTGCCGTAATGCACACTTTGCGCGGTTGAGCGCTGACCTGCCAGTGTTCATTCGTCAGAGTCACGCCGAACGAGACCTTGCAGCACTCGGCGCGCAGATCGCACAGCTTTCTTCCGGAGCATGGCAGCTATGAGTGAAGACCTGATCCAGTCCAATGACGGCACGCCCTGGTCAGCGTGGCAGCACTCGGCCCACCTGGCCCGGGCCACCTGGGTCTCTGCCCAGCAGCTCTGCCCACCGGGTCGACGCCTGGTACTGATCGCCCCACATCCAGATGACGAGATTCTCATGGCCGGTGGTCTGCTGGCCGATTTTGCAGGGCGCGAAGAGGACCTGGTGCTGATCTCGGCGACCGACGGCGAAGGCAGCCATCCTGGCTCGACTCGCTGGACAGAGCATCGCCTGCGTCGCGACCGGCCGCAAGAAAGCCGCAAGGCCATCGAGCAGCTCGGGCTGGACCCCAAGCGCATCGATTGGCGCCGCCTGCACCTGAAGGACAGTCAACTGGCCAGGGAGGAAGCCTTTCTGGTTAGCCACCTGACTCAGCTGCTGCGCCCGGAAGATGTGCTGATGACAACCTGGCGCGGTGACGGCCACTGCGATCACGAGGCGGTAGGCCGGGCCGGCGCGCAGGCAGCGTTGGCGCGTAAGGCCCAGTTGGTGGAAGTCCCCGTATGGGCATGGCACTGGGGCCAACCCGAGGATCCACGTCTGCCCTGGGAACGTGCGCACCGCTTGCAACTCAATGAGGATCAGGTGGGGCGCAAGCGCAAAGCCATCGCTGCACACGTCAGCCAGTTCGAACCTGACGGTTGTACACCGCCGGTGCTACGCCCCAACTTGCTGGACTGCGTGCTACAGCCCTTCGAACTGGTCTTCTTGTAAAAGGATCTGCCATGAGTATCGATGCCCAATATTTTGCCGACCTGTATGCCGCCAATGAAGACCCTTGGGCTTTTCGTACCCGCTGGTATGAAAAACGCAAGCGCGACCTGGTCATGGCCAGCCTCCCCCGGCAGTGCTACGAGCGTGTGTTCGAGCCGGCCTGCGCCAATGGCGAACTCAGTGTGCTGCTCGCCGAGCGCTGTGCCGAGCTGGTGTGCCAGGACCTCGACCCGAAAGCCGTGGGCCTGGCCACCGATCGCCTGGCCGATATCCGCCACGCACGGGTAGAACGCGCTCGCCTGCCTGCCGACTGGCCGGGCGGGCGTTTCGATCTGATCGTGCTCAGCGAAGTGGGGTATTACCTTGATCCCACCGACTGGTTGCAGGTGATCGAGCAGTCTGTTGCCAGCCTGTCCTATGATGGAGGCCTGTTGGCGTGCCACTGGAAGCATCCCATCGCCGGGTGTCCGCAGGACGGGCGCGAGGTGCATCGGATGCTGTCCAAACACCTGCCGCTATACCCGGTGTTCTGCCACGACGAGGCCGACTTCATCATGGCCTACTGGTCCAACCAACCCAGCGTGGTAGACCTTGACGAGACGTGCGTATGATCGGCGTCGTCATTCCGGCACACAACGAGGCCCGGCGTCTGGGGCGATGCCTGAAGGCCGCCTCGGCTGCTGCCCAATACGCTGCGGCGGCAGGTCATCACGTCGCCATTCTGGTGGTTCTGGATCGCTGTACCGACGGCACCGCCGCCGTCGCACAGCGCCACGGAGCACACACCTTCGCGATCGAAGCTGGCAACGTCGGTATGGCCCGGCGCGCGGGTGCCGAATGGATGCTCGCGCGCGGTGCGACCTGGCTTGCCTGCACGGACGCAGACAGCCAGGTCCCTGCCCACTGGCTGACGGCACAGCTCGAATGCGGCGCTGAAGTCGTGTGCGGTACGGTCCACGTGAGCCACTGGCAGCCTTGGCAAACCGCTGCGTTGCGCAAACTCTATCTGAGCCGCTACGAGGCACGTGATGGTCATCGTCATATCCATGGTGCCAATCTCGGCGTGAGCGCACAGGCCTATCAGAGCGTCGACGGGTTCCAGCCTCTGGCGGCCCACGAGGATGTGCGTCTGGTCCGGGACCTGGAAGCGCTGGGGGTACCGATCAGTTGGTCAGCCGGGCACAGTGTGGCTACCAGCAGCCGACGCGAGTGTCGCGCACGCGAAGGGTTTGGCGATTACCTGGCCGGCCTGCAGGAGCACCTGCAGGCCAAGCACTTGTGACTGCCGTCAGGAAGCCTTGCGCGTGCGTTTGGCGGGCTTCTTCGCGGCAGCAGGTTTCTTTTTGGAAGGCGCAGGGCCTTTGCCGCCGAGGCTGCGCTTGAGCAGCTCGGTGAGGTCGATGATATCTGCGCCCTTCTCGCCGCTGGTGTCCTCGCCTTTTTCCACCGTCTCGATCTTGCCCTTGCTGGCCTTTTCGGCAACCAGCTCCATGATCGTGTCTCGAAACGCGTCATGATACTCGTCCGGTGACCAAGTGCCGGCCATGTCTTCAACCAGACGTTTGGCCATATCCAGCTCCCGTTTGTCCACTTTGGCCTTGGTCACTGTAGTGTCCAGTTCGAGCGTGTCGAGCCCACGCACCTCATCTGGCCAGCGCAACGTGATCATCACCAGGGCCTCGTCCAAGGGCCGGATGAGTGCAAGGTGCTGGCGGGTGTGGAGTACGACTGTCGCCAAGGCCACTTTGCCGGTGGTAGCCAGCGTTTCGCGCAAGAGCGCGTAGACCTTGCCCCCACGCCGGTCAGGGCTCAGATAGTAAGGGGTATCGAAGTGCTGAAGGGGAATGTCCCCCGCATCCACGAACGAAAAGATGTCGATCGTCTGGGTGGCTTCCGGGCGCGCCTTGCGGATCTCCTGTTCACTGATCACCACATAGCGGCCCTTCTCGTACTCCACGCCCTTGACGATGTTTTCCTTGTCAATGTCCTTCCCAGTGACCTTGTTGATGCGCTTGTAGCCCACCGGGTCCATGCTGCGCTTGTCCAGCCAGTCAAAATCAACGCGTTCACTGCTGACGGCGGAATTGAGCGCCACGGGTATGTGTACCAAACCGAAACTGATGGCGCCTTTCCAGATTGCCCTGGCCATTGACATGCTCCCTGAGTGATCTGCTGATACCTCAAGTGACTGCGCTACTTGGGCAAAGGTTTAACCGCAGCGCTGGGTGGCTAACACAGCCATTGGACAGAAACTCAGCCAGGATTGAAGAGCACCCGCTTGAAGGCTTCGGCCGCCAAGTGCACCTGCACGGACCAGTCACTGGCCGCATCACTCCCGGCATCGTCCGAGATGTATTTCAGACACACGAACGGGATGTTCTCGGAGCGTGCGATGAGCGCCAGCGCGTAGGCCTCCATGTCGACCACGTCATAAGGTGCATCACCGTGGCTGATCTCGAAGTTGTCCCCGGTGCCACAGGTTTCTACGGGTAAACCTGAAATGGCCAGCCCATGCTCGAGCACGACAGGGATGTCGGACAGCGGTGTTTCGTAGCGCGCAAACCCGAGGGGCGTGACGTCCATGTCACGCTGGACGAACCGTGTGCAGCACACCAGGCTGCCCTTACCATGCAGCCGACTGCCTGCCGAACCGAGATTGACGATGAGCCTGGGCCTGCGCGTGGTAACGGCGCGGGTGAGTGCAATCGCCGCGTTGACCTTGCCAATGCCGGTGAAGACCGTATTCATATGCCCGAACAAACCACCCGCCTCTGCCTCCAAGGCGAAGACGAACAGCGTGTCTTCAAGGGCTACACGTGGGAACAGCGGGGTCAGCATCATGGTTACGGTCCTTGGCACAACGGTGATGGATCCCGCTATTCTCATTGAACCGGTGGTGAAATCAAACACCTACGTACGAAGGCCGGACTGCCAAAGAGGCACCCGGCCAGAGCGCCCTTGCAAGCAGCGGTAAAGATGAAATGTGTGATGTGATACCGAACCCCGGAGACCGCTGTGCGCCCCATGGGGCACATCTGGATATCGCTCAATCCTGTACCATCACCGATTGCGCGTAACCGTCAGTGCCACAGCCGCAATACGTTCGACTCGCTCATAGCCTGGCTCCAATAATTGCTCGCCGAACACGTCAGGGTCGATCTCTCGATAGACCCAGGAAAATTCAGGGCCGGCCAGTTGCTCGCGAACGCCTTCGAGCAAAGCGTCCTGCCCCTCAACGATGGCAACGCCGGTATAGAGCAACAGTGATCCCCCCACGGTCAGTCGCGCAAGGCTCTGCTCGATGATGCGACGCGACAAGTCAGCCCCAAGCGATCCTCCGCCATGACGATACGTGCGTTCCCCGTCATCAAGCATGTAGGGAGGATTGGCCACGATCAGGTCGAACTGACCCGTCACGTCCTGGAGAATATTGCTGTGTTGAACAGAGACATTACTGACGTCGGCGAGGGCTGTATTGACCGCAGTAAAACGCAATGCATTGGGATTGATGTCCACAGCGGTTACCTGTGCATGCTGCGCAGCCCGGGCGATCACCAATGCGCCCACCCCTGTGCCACAGCCGATGTCCACCGCACGCTCAATGCGCTTGAGGGTCGATTGCAGGTGATCCTGGATCACATGGGCGAAACGATAGCTGTCAGGGCCAAAGAACACCGCATCGCTGGCCTGCGTAGGGTAAGCCGAGTGCACCAGCATCACCCCGTCCAGGGTCGACCAACGGACGGTGCTGGCCAGCAGGTCTCGATGAGTGTTCACTACGCCGGCGGTTTTCATCAGGTCGAGCTCATCGTCCGACAGCATCGAGGCGGCAAACGGCCGACTCCAACCAAACACATCGCGGACGGTGCAGGCCTTCTCGGCGCCTGGCCGGGCGTTGACCAAAGCATGGGTTGCGGGTGTCACGCAGGTAAAATGATAACCATCGGCGCGAAGGCGCTTACCCAACTGGAGTAAGGCCTGGTCTGCGGCTGTCTGAGATGAATCGAGGGGCATCAGTGAGATCCTTCCTGGAGCAGGCCAGTGGCCTGTATGTAAGCCCGGGTCGCGACCAATCCTTCGGGCGTCGCATGTTTGTTGCCGGACATGGCACCGATTAGCGTATCCATGTCGTAGTCCGCAGTGCACGGCCGTCGATTACTCGACGTCTGGTCCTGCAATTGCAGGGATGCCTCCCAGGTACCCGGTAGCACCCGGCGAATGCGCGATTGCGACCCTGCGGCGATCCAGTCGTGCCACAACTGCTTCTCGTAGGCGGTAAATACACCATACATGGGCGCGGTCGGCCCCTCGATCAGTTTCCACCAGCGGCTTTGCTCGGGAGCCTCGCCTCGGCGAATCCAGCCTTGGGCCTGCATGGCTTCAAGAAAGGCCGGCATGGCGCCCGGCTCGGCCAGCCACTGATTAATGGTGCGCTTTTGCAGACGGCAGTGGTCCGAATGCATGAACTGACCGAAATTGCGCTTGTGTTCCAGGGCCTGGAGCAGCTCTGCTTCCAAGTCGAAACGTGCGATGAGCGCAGGGGTGCTGATCCCCAGATCATTGAGCCGGTAGCCCCGACGGACGCGCTCATAAAAACCCGCCACGTCATCGGCCGGGCACAATTGGCGCAGCGCCTGGAGCGACAGATGGGCATGCCCGCTGGCGGCATTGTCGATGGTGACATGCAGCTGGAAGTAAAATCCGTCGATACCCAGCTCTGCCAATTCGTACGTTGTAATCAGCAGATGTAAAGGCGGCTGTTCATAGCCAAGGTTGTAGCCAATCACTTCGGGTAGATAGTCCTGGCCATACTCGCCGAGCGCCAATTGCAAGGATGCCTGCAAGTAGCGACCATCCTCCAGGTCCGGACGCTCCAGGCAGCCGAGCCGGCTCATCAGGCGCTGGTAGATTAATACATGGTTGCAGCGAGGATCACCGCTGCCCAGTTCTTCGAGGTACGTACGGATAAGACCGTGATAACGTGGATCTTGCCATTCCCGCAAAGCACTGAACAGCCAGGCACCGTCTACAACCTTAGTGGGCTCAACTTGTTGCAGGAACCACAAGGCCTGGGCCCGGTTAGCAAAAAAGCGCCGCGGGCCGCCCTGCTTGCGCTGATCCAGATAGGCCTTGTAGCCCTCGGCCACACCGGCAGCGTGTTGCAAACTCCAGGCGTCGAGTTGCGCCGGATCATCTGGCAAGTCGTCAGGCATGTCCTGAGCTTGCTCCAATTGGGCATCAAGCCAGGCCCGGCTGCTGGTGTCATGGCCCTCGAGCAAGGCGTGGTAACGGTCCTTCAGGCTGGGGGCGACAGATGGGGCTTGGACCATCGCGGCGGTCTGGCGGGTCATGACCGTCATGGCATATTCCTCGTGCGCGTATTATTGATTGGCTTTCTGCCCTGTCATCGGCTCAGGGGCTGGCGCAGAACGGGGTGCAGCGTTTTCATCGGGTTTTTGCATCTGCAAGGACGGCTTGCTGGCATCGGAATCCTTGCCGGGGTGATTATTGTCGCGGTCAAAACAACCGCCGACGATGGTCAAGGCGCCCATCAGTGTGATCAGTGGGAATGTGCGCATGGCCGGCTCCTTGCTCGAGTAAACGCAGTGCCAGGCGGGCCTGGCACTGCAAGGCTTCACTTATGACTTGCCGCCTCTGCGGCCCGACTCGCTGGAGTGGCCAGCGTTTGCTTGGCCCCCCTTCTTGCCGGCTTCGGAAGCCTTCTCGCGGTCATTGGCGAAGTTGCCCGAATTTTTGCTACCGCCTTGGCTGCCCTGCTGGTTACCGCTACGGCTATTGTCTTTAGTGGCCATGATCTGAAACCTCTTATGACTTCGGAATGCACGGCGCCAATGCCGTACATGAATTGGGAGTCCGGACGTCCGCCAGGATTCGCATTATCGAGAAGGCTTCGGACAAACGGCGTTAAACAACGGTATGCCCAATAGTTCGCGTCCCCGTCACCGGCCTGGCGTTTTGTCCCGTCGGCCCTGCTGGCCACCTAGCCAATGACCGGTTGCGGCCCAGCAAACGGCGAGTGTCGCCCCGATCAACATGGCCACTTGTGGATGGTCCCCGATAAGGTCCAGGCCCCGCTTTATCCAGCCGCTGACCGCGTCACCGCCTCGATACACCACGGTGTCGATGAAGTTCTTGGCCTTGTATTTGTCTTCGGCGCTGACCACCGTGAACAGCATCTCGCGTCCTGGCCGTACCAGGGCGTACTCGCCGGCACGCCGTACGACCATCACGATGACGAACAAAACGAAGACAGGTGACAAGGCCAAACATACGAACCCAGCGGCCATGGCCAGGGGCACTGCTACCAGCAATACCCTCACACCCAGGCGTCGGGCGAGTCGACCGGTGAGAAACAGCTGCGTCAGAATAGCCAGTGCCTGAACGATTGCATCTATGGCGCCGAACACCTGCGTCTGGCGAGTGCGGTCGGTAAAGGTTTCACTGACGATGCGGGCCTGTTCGAAATAGAGGAATGTACTGACACTGGCCAGCAGCACGACGAACACGGCGATCCCGAGCAAATACGGCGTACGCATCACCGCCGCTGCGCCTGAAAACGGATTGCCACCCAGCGCGCGGCCTTCATGGGGGGCTTCGCGGGTCGGTAGAGGGTTAGTCGTACGCCAATGCTGCAACACCCAGGCGGCCAGTACGCTGCCCAGCAGCAGTATCGCCGCGAGCGTCAACAAGCCTGGGTGTCCAAGAGGCGCCACCAGCAGTGTGCCGAGCAGCGGCCCGCTCAGCCCGCCCAGGCTTGCCCCTGCTGCCATTACACCGAACAGGCGCTTGCCTTGCTCGGTGCTGAACAGGTCGGCAAGCACACTCCAGGCCAGTGAGATACTGAGTAGATTGAATACCGACAACCAGATATAAAACGCTCGTGCCACCCAAGGCCCGTCGGGGTGGCGTGCCAGCAACGCGGCAAAGGCGAGCAAGTTGCAGATGAAGAAGCCATAGGTCCAAGGCAGTATGTACCGGCGTCGTACACGGGAGGCCAGCCAGCCAAACACAGGCAGGCATACCACAGTGGCGATGAAGGTACCGGTGAACAGCCATTGCAGGTTTTCGACACCACCGGCAACGCCCATGGTTTCACGCACGGGCCGCAGCATGAAATAGCCCGTGAACAGCATGAAGAACAGCAGGCTGCCTGCCAGGACGGCTGGCGCCTCCCCGGGCCGCATGTCCAGCATCCGCTGCAGGCGCTGCCGCCACGTCACCATGATGTCAGGAGAACTGCTCGATGAGCGCTTGCTGCTGCGCTTGAGTCAGCAACGGGCCCTGCCCTGCCTTGAGCTGGTCCAGTTGACGGTCCAGTCGGCCAGTAGCCGGTATGACGGCGGTGACCGCCGGGTGGCTGAGGGCGAACTTCAGGAACAGCTGTGCCCAGCTACCGATGCCCTGCTCCTGTGCCCATTCTGGAAGCGCGCGGTCCTTGACCGTGGCGAACAGACGACCGTCATCGAAGGCGCGGTTGATCAGCACCGCCACACCCTTGTCACGGCACAGGGGAAGAAGCTCACGCGCAGCGCCGGGGGCATTGACCGCGTAGTTGATCTGGATGAAGTCCAGGGCCTGGCTGCGCACGATTGCGGCCACTTCATCGTGCCCAGCGTTCAGATAGTGGGTAATGCCCACATACCGCGTCTTGCCCTGTTGCTTGAGTTCACGTGCATAAGGTAACTGCTGCTGCCAGTCACGCAAGTTGTGCACCTGTAGCAGGTCCACGCTGTCCGTGCGCAGGCTGCGTAGCGTGCCGGCCCATTGGGCCTGGGCATCTGCGCGGCTGTTGGCGGCGATCTTGGTGGCAATGAAGCACTGGCGGTGCCACCCGCCTTCGTCGAGCAACTGCCCCAGGATACTGTCTGCTCCGCCATAATTGGGAGAGGTGTCGATGACCCGCCCGCCACCTGCGAAGAAGGCTTCAAGCGCTTGATACAGCTGCCGATAGTCCGCTGAGCCTGCCGCGACTTCGAAGCTGCCTGACGTGCCAGCGCCGATCACCGGCAGTCGCTCATCCGTTGACGGGATGGGGCGCGACAGCATGCTCGCCGGTGCAGCTGCGCTCAGCCAGGGACTGGCGGCCAGCAGACCGATCGCAGCGCCTGCACGTAGGACTTCCCGACGTCCATACATAGGAACTCTCCGGTAACACAGCGGAAATATCCAATGCTAGTTCTTCATAGATGCCTTGCGATCATCTTGTGTATCTGGATGTTTAACGCTCAGCCTGCAACAGCAGGCGCAGATCCACAACATCGTGCGTCATCGGCGGGCACCAGTAATAGCCTCCGGTTAGCGGGCGGGTGAACTGATACAGAGCATCGATCACACCGTCTTCCATCCCACTCATGCGGCGCAACTGGACCTCGAACGAGGTGAAAGACGTACCCAAGGCCACAAATGCCAGTCCCGCACCGCGGGTGTCAGCCCAGGAAATCGAGCGACGCACCATGAAAGCTTCGGGCGCGTAGCTTTCCTGGGCAGTACGCTTCACATGCGCTGACTCGGGCGCATCATCCAGCTCTTCGTTGTCGCTCAGGCGACGGCCGATGATGTTGTCCTGCACCTGCTGAGGCAGCGATTTGAAATACTGCATGTCGTGCTTCCACAGCTGAAATGCGGCGAAGCTCGACCCCAGCAACCCTGGCGCACCTTCACCCAGGATGGCGGCCTCGATGGCGTCATCGCCACTGGGGTTTTCCGTGCCGTCTTCGTAGCCGGTCAGATCCCGGCCGCCTTGGTGAAGGAAACCATCAACGTGATCAACCAGCGCGAACGCCGGGCTTAGAAGGCGCTCCAGCGCCTGGGCCTGCAGATACAGGTCCCCGCGTTCGTCACCCCGCAACCATAGCCACAGCGCGTGCTGGGTACTGGGGTTCTCGACCGCGGCGTCCAGCAGCGGGAACGGGGTCAGGCCTTCGACGTGAGCGTTCAGCGCTTTTGCCAACGGCGCGCCCACACCCAGTGTCACGCGCAGGCCGTCGACATGGCCCAGCAAGGCGTCTAACGCCGCAGGCACGGCCTCGGTTGACTCGATGGAAAAGAACAGGTGACGCGCGTGCACCGGCACGGGCGTGGCAAGCAGACCTTGCTGATACGACATGAAGAGCGAGTCCTGGGCTGAAAAGCGCGCATGCTACTGCGCAGACCCAGACAGTGCAATGTATGCCCGAACCGGTAGGATCGCGGGGGAACTCGCTCAGCTAAAGCGCCTGTGCGCGTGAGATCTCAGTGACCGGCGTCCCTGTTGCGCCGCAGCTCGCGCACCAGGCGCTTTAGCGGAGGTGCGTAGAAAAAACCGAACGACACACCACCCTCGCGCCCTTTGACGGCATGGTGCAACCGATGGGCGCGGTGTAAGCGCGTCAGGTAGCGCCCCACCGGGCGCATCTTGCGCGGCCAATGACGGTGAAAAAAGCCATCATGCGCAATCACGTACAGCGCGCCGTAAGCCGCCACCCCGCCTCCGACCCATTGCAATGGCGCGTGCCCGGCCTTGCCAACCGCCACCAGTGCCAGCGAAATGACCGCCAGTGCCAGCAGGTAAACGTCGTTGGTTTCAAGCACGCCCAGGTGGGGTTCGTGGTGCGAGCGATGTAGCCACCAGCCCCAGCCATGCATGATGTACTTGTGCGCCAAGGTGCCGACACCCTCCATGGCCACCAGTGTGCCCAGCAGGACGAGGATATTGAACAGCATGAATCAGCCCGCGACGGTCCGTAAAAAGCAAAAGGTTACCCATTGAACGTGGATTTTTCCATCGTACCCGCCGGCTTGTCAGGCTTTTCCGGATGAAGCCATTGTCATGTTTTTACCCTTGACCTGATCAAGGGTCGGGCTTATCGTCCGCGCCGCACTTTTGCATTCATCAACAGGAGCCCTGCATTGGACACTAGTCGCTTGCGACAGGCCCACGCAGCGCGCTAGCCAGTCAGTCTCCCATGCTGCCTGGCCGAGTTGCCAAGGTAGCCGATGCACAGCATCGCCCCCTCCTTTCCCGTGGTCCTTTCGCATCTCTGGTTGTTACCACCGCGCCCTCCTGAGTGATGGCGTTGAAGCGGGCCTGTGCCCGCGGAAGAGGTTTGTTATGGATTGGAACGTATTCTTGCTGCGTGTCAGCACCGCCCTGCTGCTAGGGGCCTTGATCGGCGCCGAGCGTCAACTGCGTCAGCGCTTGACTGGCCTGCGCACCAATGGCCTGGTCAGCACGGGTGCCTGCCTGTTCGTGCTGATGACCCAGACGGTCCCGGGCATGGCACCTACCGATGCCTCCCGGGTGGCGGCCTATGTGGTGTCGGGCATCGGTTTTCTGGGCGGCGGCGTCATCATGCGTGACGGCTTCAACGTGCGTGGGCTGAACACCGCCGCAACGCTATGGTGCACCGCGGCCATTGGCGTGTTGTGCAGCTTGGGGCTGCTGCTCGAAGCAACCTTGGGTGCAGTGGTCGTGCTGTGCGCCAACATCTTGCTGCGCGATATTGCCCAGCGCCTCGACCGCCAGGAGGTGGTGCCTGCCACGGAGGTGGAGCAGCAGTTCGAGGTGCGTATCGTCTGTCGAGCCCAGGATGAAATTCAGGTCCGCAGCTTGATGCTGCACAGCTTCGGCGAGACTCAACTGCGCCTGCAGTCCTTGCATAGCGAGGACTTGGCAGACCCGGCCCGGCTGGAGGTGCGCGCCCAGCTACTGGGTACCTCACAGGCGCCAGCCCAGTTGGAGCGGCTGGTCAGCCGGGTCAGCTTGGAGAAAGGCGTCAGTTCGGTACGTTGGCAACTTCAGGCGTGAGGCCAGTGCCTGCCGGGGCTAGGCCGGGCTGCCCGCATCCCCATGCCGTACTTCAGGATCAGCAACCGCGTAGCGGTCCCGGCCCTGGCGCTTGGCTTCATACAGGGCCGCATCTGCCGCTTCCAATAGCTGCTGCGCACTCCGTTCACTGCGCGCGGGTTCCGCCACCGCAATACCCGCACTGAATGAAACAATCCCAAGTGGGCTGCCCGCATGCACCATCATCTCCTTGCGCAGGGCTTGCTGCAGCGACTCGACAAACACCTTCGCTCCCCGTACATCCGTGTCGGGCAACAGCAAGGTAAATTCCTCGCCCCCGTAGCGTACCGCCAGGTCTGCCGGACGCTGGGCAGCCTGGCGCAGCAGTTCGCCAACGCGCTGCAGGCACTGATCGCCTGCCCCATGTCCGTAACGGTCGTTGTAGGCCTTGAAGTGATCCAGGTCGAGCATCACCACGCACACTGGGTACGCCTGTCGTCGGGCACGGCGCAGCTCGGCCTCGAACACCGCGTCCAACCTGCGACGATTGCCCAATCCTGTCAGGCTGTCGGTCAAGGCGAGGGTCTTGAGCGTCTGGTGTGCCTGGTGCAGGGCGCGCTCGATCACGATGCGTTCGCGCACCTGGCGCAGGACCACCCAACCGAACAACGCAAGGACCATGACCAGCACCAGTAACACGAGCAGCGATTTGATCGCGTCCTGGCGCCAGGGGGCGATGATCGACTCACGAGAAAGGCCCGCTTCGACCACCAGTGGGTAGCTGGCCAAGGCTCGGTAGGCATACAGGCGCGGCGTGCCGTCGACAACGGCTACCGCTTCGACCAACCCCTGGGGAGCGTATGGCAGGTGGTGTTTGAAAATGTCGCTGTTGGCCAGGTTGCGTTCAAGCAGCGGCTCGACGAATGGACGCCGCACCAAAATCGTACCGTCGCGCTTGGCCAACACCAGCGCACCACGCTCGTCGATCTTGAATTCTCCGTAGTAACGTACGAACCAGTCGACCTTGATGGTGCCCAGCAGTACCCCCGCAAAACGTCCATCCGGGTAATTCAGACGCCTTGAAATAGGTACGATCAGGTCACCCGTCGAGCGGCTGCGCACCACTGCACCGATACGTATGGCGCTGTCAGGATGGTCGCGGTGATAGATGAAGTAATCACGGTCCCCATTGTTAGCAGCTGGTGGCGTTGCCGACCGGTCCGTGACGAGCCAGCGACCGTGGCTGTCGTAGATGAACAGGCCGTGAAGTTGCGGAATGATGCGTACTTGCTGGCTGAGCAGCCCATGTAGGCGCTTGCGATCCAAGTGCTCGAACCCATCGCCTTCCACCCGCTCCACCAGCGCCGCGCTGATTGAATCGACCTGGCGAATGGCGTCCTCGGCATGCTGTGCAGTGGCCTGGGCCAGATTGGTCACCATGTTCGCGGCATTGTGGAACGCGTCCCGGTAATCACGCCAGATTCGCCAGCCCTCTACGGCTGCGAACGTCGTCATGACCACCAACATGAACGCCAGCACCAGGCGAAACAGGGCCACCGCTCGCCCCTGGCCCGCCAGCGCAAGGGCTGTTTCTTCGTCGGTCTGCCTGGCGCTTCGCATGCACATCCCCTGCACGTTCTTCGTCAACGCAGTTGACCACTGCCACACCCTGATGATGCAAAAAAGATGAAACCTTTGGCCTGCGCGCGCCCTCAACAGTACGCGACACTGATGTCGCGCCATCGTTTAAGGAGTGAAACATGAGCAATCTCTTCATCAAGCGCGTCGGCCTTTCCATGGTGCTGGGCATGGCTTCGGTTCACGCCTTTGCTGCTAGCTCGGACGACTTCGTAGACGCGGCTACCGAAGCCGGCATCGCAGAGATCGTGACCGGTAAGCTTGCCCTGGAAAAGAGCCAGAACGCTGAGATCAAGACCTTTGCCCAGCATATGGTGACCGACCATACCCAGGCCAACCAGGAGCTGGCAGACATCGCGAAAAAGCTGGACATCTCGGTACCCGATGACGCGGCCATTACCGACAAAGTGAAGAAAGTGATTCTGGAATGGCGTGACGAGTCCTTCGACAAGTCCTACGTGAACAATCAAGTCGATGCTCACGAGAAAACCGTCGAACTGTTCAAGAAAGAAGCCGCTTCTTCGGACAAGGCTGAGCTCAAGGCATTCGCTGCCAAGACCTTGCCTACCCTTGAAAAGCACCTGGAAGAAGCCAAGGCACTGCAAACCCATCACGGCAAGTGAGGCAAGCATGAGTAACGACGCACTGAAAAGCGAAATTCTGACTCGACTCAACCATGCTCACCCTCATGGCCTGGGCAAGGAGCTGCTGGACAACTACCGCGGTGAAAAAGCCGTGGCCGGCATGCTGAAATCGCTGCAGGACGATGGCCTGATCCACGATGGTAGCGTAAGTGTCGATGCTGATCATGAGGTGACGCTCAACTACCCGATCAAGCTCTCGGCCAAGGGTGTCGAGGCGGCCAAGCAGGCTGAAATGGACAAACAGGCGCAAGCCTGACGTTCACTGGTCACCACCGGCAAAGCCCGCCCTGATATGGACGCATCATGCAAAAGGCCCTGATCTTAGCGACCAGGGCCTTTTGTTTGGTACGTGTCTTTCAGGTGTTCTTCTCTACATCCCGTGGCGGTTTAGCGGGGCCTTGCGGGTCCACCTGAGGATCATCGAGGTCAGGAGAGTCAGGGTCAAAGCCAAGATCATCCGGTTTCTCGGCATCGTCAGTCGAGTGAGGCCCGTGCTGCGTGCCGTGGGTTGTGCCTTGTTCGCTCATGCGGTCTTCTCCAAATGGCTGTCTAGGGAAGAAAGCCGGTGCGCCAGAAAGTTTTATTTATCTTCGCCATCCCGTAGCTGGTCTTGACACAGGCGCAGCGACGCTTGGTTCTCGGCCAACGCCCGCTCCAGCGCTTCAAGCTTGAGCGCCTGGTCCCGACACGACGCCCTACTGTCCTCCAGCACTCTGGCCTGCACATCCAGTTGGCGGCGTAGCTCGTCGCTACCCCCCTGGGCCTGCGCCAGCATCGTGCGCAAGCCTTGGATCTGGGCGTCGCGCTGCTCAAGCAGCTGCTCCTGAGCCCGCCGTTCGTTGCTCGCCTGGCGGTTCTCGCCCAGCAGGCGCTCGTTATCACGGTGCAGGCGAGTGAGGTCGTCTTGCTTGACGATCATGGCCTGCTGTAACTGCCGTACCTCGACCTGCATCTGCTGCAGTTGAGCCTCGTGACGACGCTGCTCGTGCTCGCGCTGCTCGCGGCTTGCCGTGCGGTAGTGCTCAAGCGCATCGCGGGCGTGCCGGTGCTTGTCTTCCAGGGATTTGACCTGCTCATCCTTATCTGCAAGGCGCACCTGCACCTCCCCCAAGGACTGGTTGAGGCTGGCGCTGCGCAGCTGCTCAGCCTGCAACGTACTGAGGGTGCTGCTGAGTTTCTCCGATTCCTCGCGCAAGGCGGCTGCATCGATGTCGTGCTGTTGTTCCCTCGCTGCAAGCGCTTGCTGGGCTGTCGCCAAGGCCACTTCGAGCGCTTCACGCTGCTCGGTGAACACGCTTTCAGCGCGCTCGATCACCACGTCCGCTTCATCTTGCAGCTGCGTCGCCAACTGCCCTACCAGGCGGCTTAGCACCTCGCTGATTGGCGCGCCGCCCTCGGAGGGCATTGGTTGCTGACCGTTGAGCTCCTTGAGGTAGCGGTGAATGGTGGTTTTCGAGCCCGTGTTGCCTAGCTCGATGCGGATGGCATCGATACTGGGGTTCTCCCCCCTTGCGATCAGTGCCTGCCTGGCCTGTTGCACAACCACCTTGTTGATCCCGCCACGTGCCATGCGCGCTCCTACGATTTCGTAATGTTGTATGTACTATGTAATTACATACTGATTTTTTTAGTTATTAGCCGGAAACACAAGACCTAGCTAACATGGAATAATCACGGCTTATCGAATGTGATACCGATTTTCAACCCATCTTGAGCGTAATCAGCGCAGGTTGGCGTACACCGTGGGCTCGCGTGCCATACGCGCCTTGTGCAAGCAAGCTCCCAGGGCCACCATAAGCGCTTCCTAAAAATGCACAGTGGTCCCGCATGTCGCTCGAGAACTACCAGGCCATCGCCGAAAGCATCGCCCTGCTGCTATATCCACACGCTGAAGTCGTCGTCCATGACCTGCAGACCCAGACGGTGGTGCATATCGCCAACAACATCTCCAAGCGAAGCTTGGGTGATGACTCGGCGATCGCCGAGGATCTGGGCGACCTGCTCGGCGGTGCCAAGCTGGGCCCTTATGAAAAGTTGAACTGGAACGGTCAGAAGGTCCGCTCCATCAGTACGGTCTTGCGTGATGAGCAAGGTGACGCGCGGCACTTGCTGTGCATCAACCTGGACCTGTCGGTGCTTGAAAACGCCCGCCAAGCGTTGGAAGCGTTCTTTCAGATGGGGCGCTTGGTCGAGCAGCCCCAGGCGCTGTTTCGTGATGACTGGCAGGAGCGCATCAATACCTTCATGCATGCCTGGCTCAAGGCGCGCACGTTGTCTCTGCAGACACTGCAGATGAAGGACAAGCGCAGTCTTGTTCAGGCTTTGCACGCCGAAGGCGCATTCGAAGGCCGAACTGGCGTGGACTATGTGGCCAATGTGCTGAACATGGGACGTGCGACGGTTTACAAATACCTGAAGGCGCTCAAGGCATGACGAATTCGATGCCGAGGCCTGCTCCGCGCTAAAAGAAGTGTTTGCAAGACTATAGACAACAGGTCTACCGTAGACGCAAATTCCATGCGGAGCCTGAAGCTCATGTCCAACCCTGCAACGCCAACCGTTTGCGAAACTGACCTCGATGCTCTGTTCGAGGCAATCAAGCATGCTCATGCCGCATTGCGGCCAGCCGTGAGCACAACCCCGCTGACGCGCAGCCAGCCTCTATCGGCAACGACTGGCGTGGACGTATGGCTCAAGTGCGAACACCTGCAACCCACAGGTTCCTTCAAGTTTCGCGGGGCCAGCAATAAAGTCAGGCTTTTGCCAGAAAGTGCACGTGAACACGGCGTCATCGCCGCCTCGTCCGGCAACCACGGCCAGGCGCTGGCCCTGGCCGGCAAGACCGCCGGGGTTCCGGTGACCCTCTACACCACCACGACGGCGTCCACCTATAAAGTCGAAGCCATGCGCAACCTCGGCGCTGAAGTGATCTGCCTGCCGACCGACCCCTTGAGCGCGGAACTGGAAGCGGCCAGGCAAGCCCAGGCCAAGGGTGTGCCTTTCGTATCGCCCTATAACGATCTGCAGGTGATCGCCGGCCAGGGCACCATCGGTATGGAGCTGTTCGAGCAGGCGCCGGACCTGGACGCCGTGTTCGTCGCGGTGGGGGGTGGCGGCATGATCGCCGGCATCGGCGCTGCCCTGCGTACCCTGGCACCGGGTGTCGATATCATCGGCTGCTGGCCCGAGAATGATCCAGCCCTCGAGCAGTCGCTCAAGGCCGGCAAGATCGTCGAGGTCCCTGCCAGCGCCACGCTGTCCGACGGCACGGCGGGCGGTGTCGAGCCCGGCGCCATCACCCTGCCCCTGTGCAAGGCCTTGCTCACCGACACCGTATTGGTCAGCGAAGCGCAAATACGCGCCGCCATGCGCGACATCGCCAGTAGCGAGCGCTGGATCATCGAAGGCGCGGCAGCTGTCGCCGTGGCCGCCATGAAAAAATGCGCGCACCGATACCAGGGCAAGCGTGTGGCCGTGGTGCTGTGTGGGCGTAACATCGCCTTGGATACCTTCCTCGAGGCCGTGAAATGAAGCTGATCGCCAAGCCCCAGATCCTGGCGAGCCTGGACACCGAGCGAGCACTGAGGGCCATCGAAGAGGGTTTTATCGCCTATTCCGCTGGCAACGTCCAGGTGCCGCCCGTACAAGCATTCACCTTCGCCGAAACCAACGGGGATTGCTGCATCAAGTCAGCCTACAAAGCCGGCAGCCCCACGTTCACTGTCAAAGTGTCCACCGGCTTTTACGACAACCCGTCCAACGGCTTGCCGAGCAACGACGGGCTGATGATGGTCTTTTCGGCCCACACCGGCCAGCCGCTGGCCCTGCTCCAGGACCAAGGCTGGCTCACGGCGATGCGCACAGCACTGGCGGGGCGGATCGCGGCACGGCTGCTCGCGCCGTCTCAGGTCAAGGCCATCGGCATACTGGGCACAGGCATGCAGGCCAGGATGCAATTGGCGCAGTTGCGCAGCGTCACCGGCTGCCGCCAGGTGATCGTCTGGGGGCGTCACGCCGAGGCACTAGGCGCTTACATCGCGATGGCGCGAGGACTTGGCTTTACCGTGCGCAGTACACTGGATGCCGCAGAACTGGCCGGCCTTGCCAATCTCATCGTTTGCACCACCCCTTCGCGCCAGCCGCTGTTGCAGGCGCACTGGATACAACCAGGCACTCACATTACCGCTGTGGGTGCGGACGGGCCTGGCAAGCAAGAGCTGGACCCTGCGCTGGTCGCCAGGGCCGACCGCGTGGTCGTCGACTCCGTCACTCAGTGCACCCAGTACGGCGAAGTGTCCCATGCGATCGCAAAAGGCCTGATCACAGCTAGCCAACTGGTCGAACTTGGAACGCTGCTGGCAAGCCGAGCCCATGGCCGGGAGTCTGATGACCAGATCACGTTGGCCGACCTGACCGGCGTCGCCATCCAGGATGCGCAGATCGCCGATTGTGTGCTGGCGGCCATCGGCGCCTGAAAGCGCCGGGTTCAAAATTCGCGCTGTACCTGCGCAGGCCGGCGCCGCATCAGTACCTTTCCATTGCGCACCGACACCAGCGCGTGGCCCTGGCTGCGCACCATCTCGTAGTCGTCCGGAGCCGAGAGCAGCAGCAGGTTCGCAGGGCGACCGGTCTCGATGCCATAGCCCTCACCCAGGTTCAAGGCGCGCGCACTGTTGTCGGTGATCAGGTCCAGGCAGCGCTGCAGGTCCTGATAGCCCAGCATGTGACAAATGTGCAGGCCCGCCTCCAGTACCCGCAGGATATTGCCGTTACCCAAGGGGTACCACGGATCGACGATCGAGTCCTGGCCGAAGCACACGTTCATGCCCGCGCGGTCGAGTTCGGCTACGCGGGTGACCCCGCGACGCTTCGGATAGGTGTCAAAGCGCCCCTGCAGATGAATACTCTCCGTGGGGCATGACACGAAGTTGATGCCTGACAGCTTCAGCAGCCGAAACAGCTTCGAGCAGTAGGCATTGTCGTACGAACCCATGGCCACGGTGTGGCTGGCAGTCACCCTTACCCCCATCTGCCGGACCCGAGCATGTTCGGCCAGTACCTCCAGGAATCGCGACTGCGGGTCGTCGGTCTCGTCGCAGTGCACGTCCACCAGGCAGCCGGTGCGTTCTGCCAAATCCATCAGGAACTGGATCGACGACACACCCTGCTCACGGGTGTTCTCGAAATGGGGAATGCCGCCAACCACATCGGCGCCGATGGCCACCGCCTCGGTCATCAATGCGCGGCCATCAGGGTAGGATTCAATACCCTCCTGAGGAAAGGCAACGATCTGAAGGTCCACGTGATCACGCACTTCATCGCGGACCTCGACCATGGCCTTGAGTGCCACCAGGCCGGGCTCGGTAACGTCCACATGCGTGCGCACATGCTGGATTCCATGATCGACCAGCATGTTTAGGGTGGTCTTGGCCCGGGTCTTGATGTCTTCATGGGTGGTGCTCTGCTTGCGCTGGGCCCAGCGCTCGATCCCCTCGAACAACGTGCCACTCATGTTCCACTCAGGCTGCCCGGCCGTCAGGGTCGCGTCGAGGTGGATGTGGGGCTCGACGAAGGGTGGTACCACCAGGTTCTGGCCGGCATCCAGGTCAGCGCCGGCCACGGGCAGCACGCCCGCGTCCTGCGCGGTGATCGCGCCAATACGCTGGCCCGCCAGCTCGATGCGAAACAGGCCAGGCTTGCCACGCAGCCGTGCATTGATGATGTTCATGCTGTCCTTCCTCGTCCTGGATCGTATTCGAGCGCTGCGGGCCAGTCGCGGCGTTCATCCGCACCCAGCCCTTGTGCACCACAGCTTGCCAGCCAATGGCGCACGGAGCCAGTGGCGATCCAGGCATGGGGCTGCCCCGTCACGCCATGTCCAGACCCATCTGCCAGAAGTCGGCCTCGAGCCGCGAAGCTTGGGCAAAGATCGCGGCCAGTTCGGCAAACCGCTGATCCGTCATGCTGCGGGCCGCCAATGAATCCAGATGGGTGCGTGCAGCTGCTGCGACGGCCTGGTAGCCGGCACCGGCGTATTCGCCGATCCACTCGCGATAGGGGTGCTCGGCCAGGTTGCCGATACGTGCGGCCAGGGACTGCCCGATCTCGGCGTAGCCGATTACACAGGGCGCCAGCGCCACGTGCAGCTCCAGCAAGTCGCCAGCAGCACCGCAGTCCAGTACATACCGCGTGTAGGCCACGGTGGCCGGATGCTCGGGGGCGGCCTCGATGTCAGCCTGGCTCAGGCCCCAGCGTGCGCACAAACGCACGTGCAGGTCGGTTTCGTCGAGAATCGCTGCGAGCCCCGCCTGAGCGGCACGGATATCGGCGGGCCGCCTGCTTTTGTAAGCCGCCAGCGCCCAGGCGCGGGCAAACTGAATGAGGAAGAGATAGTCCTGCACCAGATAGGCCCGAAATGCGGCTTCACTCAACGTACCATCGCCCATCTGCTGCACGAATGCATGGTCCACGTAACTGTGCCACTGCGGTGCAGCGGCCTGCTTGAGCCGATCGAAAATGTCCATGTTCATTGAGCCTCCGGGTAGATGGCGTCGAAGAAGGCCAGCTCCAACGCCAAGGTGCGCTGGTGAAAGTCTTGCGCCACGGCGGCCTGCAGAGGGCCGACGCGATCCAGTTCGGCGTGCAGGAACGCCACGAAAGCCTGGAAATCCGCATTGTCGTGCAGGGTAATCCATTCGGCGTGGATGAAGCGCGGCGGCAGGGGCTTGGGCGCGCGCAGCGCCCAGTCCAGGTAAAGGCCTTCGGCGACGTTCAGCACTGCCAGCGCTGCGGCATACGAGCGGGTGGCGGCCGCTTCGCGCATGATGGCCTTGAAGGCCGCCGTGGGCACCGTGTCCATCGGCGCTTCACGCTGCGCCAGGCTGACACCCAGCGCCTGGAACGCCCGCAGAAAGTAGGTGTTCTCCTCGCTGCTGATCATGCCCGCGAATCGCCCCAGGCGCAGGCGCGCCTCGAAGGTGTCGGCACTGGCAATGGCGGCGCCCAGCAGCATCAGGAAGCTGTCCAGAAAGCGATGATCCTGGACCAGGTAGTCGATCATGATCGGGTCAGGCAGGCTGCCGTCACACAGTTGAGTCACGAAACGATGGCCCGTGGCGGCGGCCCATGTCGCCTCGCTCTGGCGGCGCAGGGTCTGGGTGAAACCTTCGGTCATGGCGCTGTCCTTGGTGGAGGTGGCAGCGAGACCTGGACAATCGTCATGAATGGGGTCTCGCCTTGAGACCGGCAGAAAGGCAGGTGGAATTGCACCCCATCCCTTCGCCGGCATTATCCGGATCAGGTTCGAAGGGTCACCGCGCTGCACCAGGCTCAGCGGTTTCTCAGCCCGTTATCGGGCTCCCCTTGGTAGCGGCAAGGTATACCCGACTAGACCCGCGGCTGTCATCCTTCGTGCAGGCATCGCTACAGGCTATTTGCCATTAGTCATGGTCCTGTCATGTTGCTGTCGTAGTGTCCGGGCCTCATCCAAGGCCGGGAAACACTGCAATTGACACGACGTTCACTCTCGTCGGCGAGCCTGCTCAGGCTGCTGATCCTGCTGCTGTGCGCTGCCTCGTTGGCCTTTCTGTGGGGGGTGCATGTTGCGCAGAAATCCACTGCTCGGCAGGACGCCCTGATCAACCGTGGCAGCGAACATCAGCGGCTGGCCAACCTGCTTGCCGAGAGCGTCAGCCAATTGCTCGACCGTGCCCAAGCAGCTACCGACGGCGCAGCGTGTGCGACCGCCTCCCCGTTCCTCATGCCCTCACCTGAGCAGTCCAAAGCATGCAGCACGTTGGTTGCAGTGCACCTCGCCGCCCAGCCCTTGACGCAATTGCTGCAAGAGGTGGAGTTGGGCGACTCGACCCGCGTGAGTGTGTGGCAGGCCGACGGCACGGAAAGCCTGCGCATCGGCAATCGCGGCTTGGTGCCGATCACTGCTGCCTTACAGCCGCCACTGCCAATCGATGGCCCCCCTGCGGGCGCGCTGACCCAGTATTTGGAGGGTGACGCTTACCAGAGCGTCTTCAGGCGCCGGCCCGAGCATGGCTTTACCCTCATCATCGGCCAGCGCGAGAACGAGATCACCGGGGCCGTCGACGCGGCCTATGCCCGGCAGTTCTGGCTGACCCTTGGCATGACGCTGATGATCCTGGCCAGCCTGGCTTGGACCCTGCGCCTGCTGCGCAAGCGTCAGGACGCCTTCACGGCGCTGGAGCAAGCCCAGCACATCAACCAGCAGCTGATCGGGCGCCTGGAGGATGCACACCGGCGCAGCAGCCATGCCGCCGCCACCGATCATCTCAGCGGCCTGCACAACCGTCGTCAATTCGTCGAAGTGGCAGGTGCTGCGCTGATCCATCAGCGTGGCAGGCGGCAACTGATGGCCATCCTTTTCATCGACATGGACCGCTTCAAGTCCATCAACGATTCGCTAGGCCACAAGGTCGGTGACCTGCTGTTGCAGGCCGTGGCCGGCCGCATCCAGCGCTTGCTCGAACCCGGCGATGAAGCCTCGCGCTTTGGTGGCGATGAGTTTGTCGTGCTGCTCGCAGGCGAGCGCAGCGAGGAGCAGATCGATGCCTGGGTACGCGAACTCGTGCGCAGGCTGTCGGCCACCTATGCCCTGGATGGCCAGGAGGTCAATACCAGTCCCAGTATCGGGGTCAGTATCTGCCCGCGCGATGGCCAGGACATCGACAGCCTGGTGCGCAGCGCCGACGCGGCCATGTATTCGGCCAAACAGGCAGGCCGCGCGCAGTACCGCTACTTCGACCCCTCCCTGAACGTGGCCGACATCCAGGCATTTACCCTGGAGCAAGCTTTTGGCACGGCACTGGCAGGCAGGCAATTCGTCCTGCATTACCAAGCGCAGATCGATCTCGATGACCACCAGGTCGCAGGCTATGAAGCGCTTGTGCGTTGGCAGCATCCGGAGTTCGGCCTGCTCTACCCCGACCGTTTCATCGCCCTGGCCGAACGCAGCGGCTTTATCGTCGAGCTGGGCTGGGAAGTGCTGCGCCTTGCCTGCGAGGCCTTGTCGGCCTGGCAGATGGAAGGTCGACTGGTCCGTCTGGCCGTCAACGTATCTGCCCTGCAGCTGCTTCAGCCTGACTTCGCCGCGCGTCTGCTCAGTCACCTGAGCGACCACGGCATTGCGCCCGAGCACCTGGAACTGGAGATCACCGAAACCACCATCCTCGACCCAGAGGGCCCGGCAATCGAGCATTTGCATCGCCTGCGCCAGGCAGGCATCGGGATCAGCCTGGACGACTTCGGCCGGGGCTATGCAGGCTTTGCCCATCTGCATGCACTGCCCCTGAGCAAGCTGAAGATTGATCGATCCCTGATCGCCTCGCTCTCCAACAGTCCGGACGACAGCCCCATCGTGGCCTCCACCATCATCCTGGCCAAGCGCCTGGGGCTGGTGGTGGTGGCCGAGGGCGTGGAGACCCGCGAGCAGGTCGTGTGCTTGCGCCTGGCGGGGTGCGATGTTGCCCAAGGCTATCATTTCAGTCGGCCCCTGTCCGCCGCGCAACTGCGTGACTACGCGCCCTTCAGAGGTGAGGCGCAGCCCCTCGCCGCGTTGCACTGAAGCCAGGCACTGAATGCAAGCCCCTGGCTAACCCTTGGTGCCAACAGGCCTCAGGGGTTAAGGTGGTACCACTGCACCCACCCGCCGACGCCCGCACCATGACCGATATCGAGCGCTACCTGCGCGCCGCCACGCGTGACAACACCCGCCGCAGCTACCAGGCGGCAGTGGATCATTTCGAAACCCAATGGGGCGGTTTTCTACCGGCCACCGCCGAAAGCATCGCCCGATACCTGGCCGACCACGCCCAGCAGCATGCGGTCAGCACCCTGCGCCAGCGCCTGGCGGCCCTCAGCCAGTGGCACATCAGCCAAGGTTTCCCCGACCCCACCAAAGCGCCGGTGGTGCGCCAGGTACTGCGGGGCATCCGCACGCTTCATCCCACCCCGCCCAGGCAGGCAGCACCCTTGTTGCTGCAACATTTGCAAACGGCCGTGACCTGCTTCGAGCAAGAGGCCCGCCAAGCACAGGCAAGCCACGATGTGGCCGGCCTGCGCCGCGCCCGGCGCGACACGGCATTGCTGCTGATAGGGTTCTGGCGTGGCTTTCGCGGCGATGAACTGGCACGCTTGCGGGTCGAACGCATCCAGGCCGAAGCGGGCGTGGGTATCACGCTGTTCGTGCCGCGCAGTAAAGGCGACCGCGAGGCACTGGGCGTACAGCATCGCACCCCTGCCCTCAAGGCACTGTGCCCGGTAACGGCCTACCTGCAATGGGTGCAGGTAGCCGGCATCGCCCACGGCCCCGTGTTCCGCAAGCTCGACCGCTGGGGCAACCTCGGTGACCAACCGCTCAACAGCAACAGCCTGGTGGGCCTGCTGCGGCGCATGTTGACCCGCGCCCAAGTGCCAGCAGCGCTGTATACCGGTCATTCACTGCGTCGCGGCTTTGCCACCTGGGCCAGCGCCAATGGCTGGGAGCTCAAGTCGCTCATGAGCTACGTGGGCTGGAAGGATGCCAAGTCCGCGCTGCGTTACATCGATTCGACGCAACGCTTCGGTGACCTGGCCCTGTTGCCCAGCACACCCCTGCCGGTGCTGGCACCCTGAGCTGCGCCCTTTATTGGCTCAGACGCGCTTGAGGCAGGCCCACAGCCGACCGATGTCGCAGGCGCGGGCTTGAAGCAAGCGGGCGGTGTCGCGGCACGCCTGGTCCAAGGTCATGGGCCCATCCACTAGCGCAAAGGCGGCATCTACGCCATGAGCATACAGCTGCTGGTAGCCCTCGCCGAGCATGCCCGCCAGCACGATCACCGGCACGCCATGACGCTTGGCGACCCGGGCCACCCCCATCGGCGTCTTGCCGCGCAGGGTCTGGGCATCGAAGCGGCCTTCCCCGGTCACCACCAGGTCCGCGTCCCTGACATGAGCTTGCAGGCCCGCCAGTTCGGCCACCACTTCCACACCGGCTCGGAACTGGGCACCCATGAAGGCCTTGGCCGCAAAGCCCATGCCTCCGGCGGCGCCGCAACCTGGGTAATCGCGCACATCCTGGCCCAGCAAGCGGGCGCAGTGGTCGGCGAAGTGACCGAGCGCCTGGTCCAAGGCCTGAACCTGCTGCGCGCTGGCACCCTTCTGCGGCCCGAATATGGCCGATGCGCCTTGTGGGCCGCACAACGGGTTGTCGACATCGGCCGCCACTTCGAACTGCACGTGCGCCAGACGCGGGTCCAGCTGGCTGGCATCGAGCCGCGCCAGGTCACCCAGGGCCAGGCCACCCTCGGCCAGTGGTTGATCGTCTGCATCCAGCAAACGCAGGCCCAAGGCGCGCAGCATGCCACTGCCAGCATCGTTGGTGGCACTGCCGCCGATCGCCAGCACCACGCGCTGCGCGCCAGCGTCGAGCGCCGCGGCAACCAGCTCGCCGGTGCCCCAGGTGCAACTGCGGCAAGCGTCGCGCTGCCCGGTGGGCACCTGTTGCAGGCCACTGGCCTGGGCCATTTCGATGATTGCGGTGCGGCTCTGGGGCAGCCAGCCCCAGCCTGCCTCAACAGCCGTGCCCAACGGGCCGCGCACGGTAAGCCGGCGCAGCTCGCCGTCGCTGGCGGCGAGAATGGCCTGCATCGTGCCTTCGCCACCGTCGGCCATGGGGCACTCGATCAACTGGGCGTCGGGCAACGCTTTGGCCAGGCCAGCGGCGATGGCGCGCGCCACGTCGGCCGCCTCGAGGCTGTCCTTGAACGAGTCAGGCGCGATGACGATCTTCATGATGATTCTCCTGTCCGGGTAGCGGCATGCTGACAGCTGACCAGCAAGGCGGCGTCGGTCAAATGCACAAACCGCCCGACAGATTGTTTGGGCAGATGCCAGCGCCCGGCGGCCCTGCCCAGCCAGTGCGCGCTATCGGGTAGGCAGCAATTGCAGCCCCAGGTACAAACTAAGCAGGCCTTCCAGGCGCATCGGGTCCACCTCGCCCAGCTCGGCGATACGTTCAAGCCTGTAACGCAGGCTGTTGCGGTGAATACCCAGCGCCTCGGCACAGGCCTGGCTCTGACCATCGTGGGCGCACCAGGCGCGCAGCGTGGCCAGCAATTGCCCGCTGCTGTCGCGGGCCTGGATGCGCAGCAACGGCTCGAGCAGTTCGTCAAGCGCCTCATCGTTGCGATGGCGCCAGAGCAAGGCTGGCAGGCGGTAGCGCTGCAAGCTCAGCAGCCGTTCCTGGGGCACCACCTCACGCCCATAGGCCAGCAGGTCGCGCACACGCCGGTAGCCGCGGCGCAGCTGCTCAAGGCCCTGCGCGGCAGTACCCATGGCCAAGCGCTCAACTGCCCAACCGTGCCGCTCTATGCGCTCGACCAGCCGTGCAGCCTCCAGCGCCACGCCTGCCGGGCGACACCACAGCAGCGAGTGGCGCGCTGGGCTGACGCACCAACTGTCCGGGTAACGGCTCATCAGCCAGCTTGCCAGCGCCTCGGCGTCGGGCCCACTGGCCAGCTCGAACAGACAGGGAATGCGCGGTAGTTGCGGCTTGAGCCCCAACTGGCGCGCTTCGTCCAGCAGCCGCGAGGCGTCGCCGGTTCCGCCCAGCAGCAGGGCCAGCAAATCGTCGCAGCGCTGTTTGCGCCACTGCTGGTCAGCCTGCAGGTGACGCTGGGCCAGCAGCATTTCGGCGGTCATGCGCACCAGCTCGGCATACACCCGAACCTGCTGCGGATCACCCGTCAAGCCCAGCACGCCCATCAGCCGGTCGTCGAGCATCAGGGGCAGGTTCACCCCCGGCTGCACGCCCTTGAGGCAGCGTGCCGCTTCCTGGTCAAGCTCCACGATGCGGCCATTGGCAAGCACCAACTGGGCGCCTTCGTGCCGCGTGTTGACGCGCTCTGGTTCGCCGCTGCCCAGGATCAGGCCGTGGCTGTCCATGACGTTGACGTTGCAGGGCAGAATCGCCATGGCACGGTCTACGATATCCTGTGCCAGGTCGTGGTCGAGTTCGAACATTCAACGGTCCTTGAGGGCGTGCGGTTGGGCTCGGGCACAGCAGCAAGGCCCATGGCTTGTGCAAAAGCACAAAGACAGCCACGCCGCCGTCCCCGAGACTCGTTCAAGCGAGCGCCGGAACAGGCGACGCGGTGACAACCATAACAACAGAGAACCCGATCATGGCACACAGCCCCGCCCCTGACCAAGGCACGGACACCACCCGCAATGCGCTGTACCGGCGCATCACCCTGCGGCTGATTCCGTTCATTTTCATCTGCTACCTGTTCAACTACCTCGACCGCGTCAATGTCGGCTTCGCCAAGCTGCAGATGCTCGACGCGCTCAAATTCAGCGAAACCGTCTACGGCCTCGGCGCCGGCATCTTCTTCATCGGCTATGTCCTGTGCGGCCTTCCCAGCAACCTGGCGCTCAACCGCTTCGGCCCACGGCGCTGGATCGCCTTGATGATGATTGCCTGGGGCAGCTTGTCCACCTGCTTGCTGTTCGTGACGACCCCCACCGAGTTCTATGCCCTGCGCCTGCTCACAGGCGCCGCCGAGGCAGGCTTCTTCCCGGGTGTGGTGCTGTACCTTTCGCGCTGGTTCCCCGGTGCGCGACGTGGCCGCATCATGGCGTTGTTCATGTCCGCGATCCCGGTCTCGGGTCTGTTGGGCAGCCCGTTTTCCGGCTGGATCCTCGAACACTTCGCCGCCGGGCAACATGGCCTTGCCGGCTGGCAATGGATGTTCCTGATTCAAGGGCTGCCAACCGTTGCGCTCGGCGTGCTGGCGGTGTTCCTGCTCAGCGATGGCTATCAGAAGGCGACCTGGCTGAGCGATGAGCAGCGCCGGCTGATTGCCGCCGACCTGCAGGCCGATGCCGACAGCAAGCCGCCTACCACCGGCGACAGCGTCCTGGCCGTGCTGGCCAACCCACTGATCTGGACCTTCGGCTTCATCTACTTCTGCATCCAGAGCGGTGTGTACGCCATCAACTTCTGGCTGCCCTCGATCATCAAGAACATGGGCTTCGACAACCCCTTGCTCATTGGCTGGCTGAGCGCCATTCCCTACTTGCTGGCCGGAGTCTTCATGATCCTGTGCGGGCGCTCGGCGGACCTTCGCAACGAGCGCCGCTGGCACTTGGTAGTGCCAATGCTGATGGGCGCCGTGGGCCTGCTGATGGCCGTGAATTTCGCGGCCACCCCGGCGATCGCCATCCTTGGCCTGTCCATCGCCACCATGGGCGCCCTCACTGGCCTACCCATGTTCTGGCCGATGCCCACGGCGTTGCTTAGCGCAGGTGCGGCCGTGGCAGGCCTGGCCCTGATCAACTCGGTGGGCCAGATGGCGGGCTTTCTCAGCCCTTACCTGGTCGGGTTCATCAAGGACCAGACCGGCTCGACCGACGCTGCCCTCTACGCCCTGGCGGCGTTGATCGTGCTGGGTAGCCTGGTGGCCCTGCGCGCCACCCGTACTCGTCTGCCGGCGCCTGCCATAGCCGACTGACGGTCGCGTCAACAGCGCTTCCTTGCATTGGGTCATCCAGACCCGTGCAAGGAAGGCTGATCATCTTGTTCCCTGTACAGCACTCCAGTCGTCAGCTCGACGCAGCCCGTTCGGGTAAATCGGCGTCGAACCGTTCCAGAGGCCCCCTTTGGAGAATTCACCATGACCGAATACGCCGTGGCCCGGCTGGCCGACCTCGATGAACACACCCCTTTGCGCGTGGAAGCCGGTAACGAAGAGCTGATCATCGTGCGTCAGGGTGATCAGGTTCGTGCTTTTCAGGGTAACTGTCCTCATGCAGGAGCGCCGCTGGACGAGGGCCGCGTCTGCGGCGGCTTGCTGATCTGCCCCTGGCACAAGGCCGCGTTCGCCGTGGACGAGGGCGCCGTGTGCGAGCCCCCTGCCCTGACCGACCTGCGCCGCTACAAGGCCTGGGTCAAGGATGACCAGGTGTGGGTGGACGACCGCCCTTTGCCCAGGGCGCGCCCGCCCCGGCACAGCGATGCGCGGTGTTTCGTGGTGCTGGGAGCCGGTGCGGCAGGCAGCGCCGCTGTGGTCACCTTGCTCCGCCATGGCTTCAATGGCCGCCTGGTGTGGATCGACCAGGAGCGCCAGCCGGCCTACGACCGCACGGCCCTGAGCAAATTCGTGCTCGCAGGCCAAATGGCCCCGGATGAGGTGCCGATGCTGCTGGAGCCTGATGATCTGCGCATCGGTCAACTGGAGCGTCGGCACGCCAAGGTCCGTTCACTCAATGCCCAGAAACGCCAGCTCCTGCTGGCCGACGGCCAACGCATCGACTATGACGCCTGTTTGCTCGCTACGGGCGCCAAGGCGCAGCGCCCGGATATCCCGGGGCGCGACCTGCCTGGGGTCTTCACCTTGCGTTCGCGCGCGGACGCTGCGCAACTGCTCGATGCCGTGGAACCGGGCAAACCGGTTGTGATCGTGGGCGACAGTTTCATCGGCCTGGAAGCAGCCTCGGCGTTAAGCGAATACGGTGCCAAGGTCCACGTGATTGGACGGCATGAAGTTCCGCTGGCCAAGCAACTGGGCGAGCGTATCGGGCGGGCGATCCGTGCCTTGCACGCGCGCAAGGGCGTCACGTTCCATGGCCCGACCCAGGTGACGGCGATCGAAGGCGATGGTCAGGTCGAAGCGGTCATGCTCGGCAGCGGCGAGCGAGTGCACTGCCAGGTGGTGCTGCTGGGAACGGGGGTAGCTCCGGCCACGGCTTTTCTCAATGGCGTAGCGCTGGCCGATGACCTTTCCGTGCCGGTCAACGGTGAAATGCAGGTGACCGAAGGCTTGTGGGCTGTGGGTGACATGGCCACCTTCCCCCTCGCCGGCCAACCGGTGCGCATTGAGCACTGGCGGCTGGCGCAGCAGCACGGCGTCATCGCGGCAGCAAACATGCTGGGCGAGCAACGCCGCTACGCCGACGTGCCGTTTTTCTGGACCTATCACCATGGGCAGCGGTTCGAAGTGCTGGGCCACGCCCGACAGTGGGACGCCATCACCTTCGTTGGCACGCCGGAGAGCGGTGATTTCATTGCACTGCAATGCCTGGAGGATCAGGTGCAGGCCGTGGTCGCCAAGGGTTACGCCTCAGCCATGATGCAGTTGTCGCAACGCATGAAGCGCCCGCTCACCACCGCCGAGGCACTCGAACTGATCCACTGACAAGGCTTGCCCTGCGCCCGGGCTGGTAGCGCGCCATCAGCTATGGTTATCTTCACCTTCGATAACAATAACTGTGGAGCGCCCATGCCCGCTCATAATCCTGCCTCGGAACTGGCGGCCTTCGTCGACAGTCACTTCGGCCACCGCGGCTTGGTCCCGGAAACGGTGATCGCCGAATCCTGGTACCGCAGCGTCACCCAGCACCGCCTGGACCCGAGCGTGCACCCAACGGACAACATCCTCAGCGCCGCCGAAATCCGCCAGCTGCAAGCCCAACACCAAGCCTACCTGACCCTCGCCAGCCAAGGCGTGAGTGGTTTGGCCCGGCGGGTAGCGGATGCAGGTTTCGCCGTCTTGCTCAGCGATGCGGCAGGGGTCACGCTTGATGCTCGCCTACCTGCCGACACCGGGCGCTTCACAGGTTCCGGGCTGGTGGTGGGGGCGCGCTGGGACGAGTCCATCGCCGGCACGAACGGGATAGGCACCGCGCTGGCCTCGCAACAGGCACTGACCATTCACCGTCAGGAACATTTCCTGGCCAGCAATGCCCGGCTCAGTTGCTCGGTCTCACCGATCTTCGACAGCCACAACCACCTGCTCGGTTGCCTGAACGCGACCTGCTTGTATGACGATGGTCCCAAGCAGGCCCAGCACCTGACCCTGCAGTTGGTGACGCTGTACGCCCGCCTGATCGAAAACGCACACTTTCGCCAGCGTTACCGCGACTGCCTGACCCTCGCGGTCAAGCCCTGCGACGGCGATGCGGACCTGGTAGCCGAGCAACTGCTGGCACTCGACGAGGGTGGCCGTATCGTCGGTGCCAACCGGGCCGCATTCAGCAACAACCCCCATGCCCTGCTCGGGCTGCGCATCGAGCATGTGTTAAGCGCCGATATCGACCAGCTGCTGGCCCTGACCCAGGGCGGTGCTCGGGGCGCGCAATTGTACGATGCCAGCCAGGTCAAGGGCCTTGAGGTGGGCCTGCGAGTGCCGCGCGCTTATCGCGCTTGTGCCCCGGCCGCACCGGCGGCATCTGCCAACGCGCATCCGACACTCGACCAACTGGCAGGCGGCGACCCCCAGCTTCAGCACGCCGTGACGCGCCTGCGCAAGGTGCTGGACAAGGACATCGCGCTGCTGCTCAGCGGTGAAACCGGCACGGGCAAGGAAGCGTTCGCTCGCGCCCTGCACCAGGCAAGCGCCCGAAGCGCCCGGCCTTTCGTGGCGCTCAATTGCGCCGCCATTCCAGAAGCGCTGATCGAAAGCGAGCTATTCGGCTACCGGGCCGGCAGCTTCACCGGGGCAGACCGCAAGGGCATGAAAGGCAAGCTGGAACAGGCCAATGGCGGCACGCTGTTTCTCGATGAAATAGGCGACATGCCTGCCGATCTGCAAACCCGCCTGCTACGGGTACTGGCGGAACGGGAGCTGGTTGCGCTGGGGGCGACCACGCCGGTAAGGCTGGATATTCAGGTGATATCGGCGACGCATCAGGACCTGGTTGCCAGTATCGCCACCCACCAGTTCCGAGAGGACCTCTACTACCGACTCTGCGGCATGCGTATCACCCTGCCGGCGCTGCGCGAACGCAGTGATCGGGCGCAGGTGATCGAGGGTGTTCTAGCACGTTTGGCGCCGGGGCTGCACCTCTCGGCCCAAGCACGCGCCGCGCTGCTGGCCTATCCTTGGCCGGGCAATATTCGCCAACTGCTCAATGCCCTGCGCCAGGGCGCTGCCCTGGCCGAAGACGGGTGCATCGAGCTGGCCGACCTGCCCGCCGAGTTGCAGCAAGCGCAGGTCGAACCAGGCAGGACGATCTGCGCAGCGCCGCGCCTTGGGCAGCAGGTGGAAGAGGCCGAGGCCGACCACCTGCTGGCGCTGTTGCGGCGCAACCAGTGGAACATGAGTGCCGCCGCCCAGGCCGCTGGCATCTCGCGGTCCACGCTGTACCGCAAGATCAAGCGCCACGGCATCGTGCAACCGAATCGCCAGGGCAACTGAGCCCAGTGCCCCGCCACGCCGGGGCACTGGCCACGGCTGGGCTTCAACCCTGGATGTAGACCACCTGCGTGCGCGTGTACTCGTAGAGCCCGTGCTTACCGTCCGCCCCACCAATGCCCGACTTGCGGGCCCCGGCGTGGAAGCCTTGCATGGCCTCGAAGTTTTCGCGGTTGATGTAGGTCTCGCCGAAGTCGATTTCCCGGCACGCCTTGAGCGCGGCGTTCAGATCGCGGGTGTAGAGTGACGAGGTCAGCCCGTACTCGCTGTCGTTGGCCAAGGCAATGGCTTCGTCCAGGTCCTCCACCACCTGAATTGGCAACACCGGCCCGAAGATTTCCTTGCGCATGATCTCCATGTCGGCCGTGCAGCCTGCCAGCACGGTGGGCTGATAGTGAAAACCGCTGCCAAGGTCAGCCACCTGCCCGCCCGTGACCACCTGCGCGCCTTGGGTCTGGGCAGTGCGCACCATCTGCGCCACCTTGTCCAGGCCGGCCCGGTTGATCAACGGTCCCATGTGCAGGTCCTGCTGCGTCGATGGGTCGCCATAGCGTGTGGCGGCCATCGCCTGGGCCACCTGATCGATGAACCGATCGGCCACCTGGCGCGCCACATAAACACGCTCTGCGCAGTTGCACACCTGCCCGGTGTTGATCACCCGCGAGGCGACGATCGCGTTGACTGCCAGGTCCAGGTCGGCATCGGCCAACACGATGGCAGGCGCCTTGCCGCCCAGCTCCAGGTTCAGCTTGGTGATGTTCGGCGCCGCCGCTGCCATGATCCGCGCACCGGTCGCCACGCTGCCGGTGAAACTGACCATGTCCACGCCCGGGTGACTGGACAGGCCGTGGCCCACGGCGGCGCCTGTGCCGCCGACCACGTTGAACACCCCGGGTGGCAGGCCGGTCTCGGCCACCAGGCGGGCGAACGCGTAGCAGTTGATCGGGGTTTCCTCACTCGGCTTGACCACGATGGTGTTGCCGGTAATGAGCGCCGGCGCCATCTTGCGGGCGATCAGGAAAAAGGGGAAGTTCCACGGCAGGATGCCTGCCACCACGCCCACGGGCTTGCGCATGAGAAACACGTGTTCGGCCTGACGGTCGCTGGTCAACACCTCGCCTTCCAGGCGTCGCGCCCATTCGGCCATGTAGTCCAGGTAATCGGCCGTGAAGCCGACTTCCACCTGGGCCAGGGCCGGCACCTTGCCGCCTTCCAGGGTGATGGTCCGGGCCAGCTGATCGGCATTGGCCCGTATCCGGTTCGCGATGGCGCGCAGGTAGCCTGCGCGTTCCTGCGCAGGCCGGGCTGCCCAGGCGCGCTGAGCCCGGCGTGCCGCGCTCACGGCCTGGTCGACCTGGGCCTGCGAAGACTCCGGCACGCGACCGAGCAACTGGCCATTGGCCGGGTTATGAACCTCGAGCAGGGCTTCACCGGGTTCGAACCGGTTGTCGATGAAGTTCTGGTAGACCGAATCGTTCATGGGCATTTCACTCCTGTGGGGCATTGTCAGCCAGCGATGAAGGGGTTGCCGGACGGGCGCTGAACCGCTTCCAGACCTCGCCTTCCTCCTGCAAATCGTGAGCACGCTTGATCAGGTATTGATGGACCTGCTCGACTTGCTCAGGGTTGAGGTTGTCGGCAAACGAGGGCATGCCATCGGGCACCCTGCCGCCGTAGAGAATCCCGAGGAACATCTGGTGCTTGTCGGCGCCCAGCTTGCGCAGGTCGGGCAGGACCCCGCCGCTGACAGCATGGATGCCATGGCACTGGGAGCAGTTGCCGTCGTACAGCGCAGCGCCTGCAGCGACCGTCTCGGCATTGGCGGTCAAAGGTGGCGGCTTGGGCGCATCGGCAGGCGGGGCCGGCTCGCGCAGCTTGGCCGTGCCGCCCAGCTTGTAGGTCAGCACCTGTGCATAGGGCTGCACGCCTGCACGCAAAGAGAGTGCGCCAGCGAACGTGGAAAATGCGCCGCCCCAGCCAGCCATGAACGTGACGTATTGCTCGCCGTCGACGGCATAGGTGATCGGTGCGGCCATCACGCCGCTGGCCGCAGGCGCTTCCCACAGCTTCTTGCCGGTTTCGGCGGCATAAGCAATGACCCGGCCGTCGGCGCTGCCTTCGAACACCAGGTTGCCGGCCGTGCTCAAGGTGCCACCATTGAAGATCGTGATGTACGGCACTTCCCAGGCAGGCGCCTGCTTTACCGGGTCCCAGGCAATCAGTTTGCCTGACCAGGTCTTGGCCATGTCCAGCAGCCCTTCGGCGCCTTCGGGCATCATGCCGGTACGCAGCCCCAACTGGTAGACGCTCTTGAACGGGTTGCGCTTGGGCGCTTCTGGCACGTGCTCATAGTAGGCCGACATGATGTGGGCCGGGATGTACACCAGCCCCGTCTGCGGGTTGTACGACATCGGGTGCCAGTCGTGTGCCCCCCAGAACGCCGGAGTCACCAGCTTGCGCTTGCCGTCCTTCCAGTAGGCCGCTGCCTCGTCGTCGACGATGGGCCGGCCGGTCTTCATGTCGATGCCTTTGGCCCAGTTCACCGGCACGATGTTCTTGGCCGACAGCAACTCGCCGGTTTCCCGGTCCAGCACGTAGAAGAAGCCATTCTTGGGCGCTTGCATCAGCACCTTGCGCGGCTTGCCGTCGATGGGCAGCTCGGCCAGGATCATGTGCTGGGTGGCCGTGAAGTCCCAGGCGTCGCCGGGCGTGGTCTGGTAGTGCCAGGCGTACTCGCCGGTATCGGCGTTCACCGCCACGATCGAGGACAGGAACAAGTTGTCGCCCTTGGCCTGGCTGCGCCATTTGGGGTCCCACATCGCGCCGTTGCCCACGCCGATGTACAGCAGGTTCAGCTGCGGATCGTAGGCAAAGGAATCCCAGGCGGTGCCGCCGCCGCCCCACTCGACATAGGCATCCCCGTGCCAGGTCTTGCTGGCGATCTGCATGGCTTTATCCTCAGGCGGCAGCTTCGGATCGCCCGGTACGGTGTAGAACCGCCATGCCTGGCGCCCGGTCTCGGCATCGTAGGCGGTGACGTAGCCACGTACGCCGAATTCGGCGCCGCCATTGCCAATCACCACCTTGCCGTTGACCACCCGCGGCGCACCGGTGATGGTGTAGCTGCGCTTGGTATCGGCGCGGGTATCGACCGACCAGACCCGCTTGCCGGTCTTGGCATCGATGGCCTCCAGGCGACCGTCCAGCACACCCACATAGACCTTGCCCTGCCACACCGCCACGCCCCTGTTGACCGCATCGCAGCAGGCTTCGCCGGCACGGTTGCGGTCGGACTGCGGATCGTACTTCCACAGCAGCTGGCCGTTGCGCGCATCCAGCGCGTACACCACCGAGAACGGCCCCGTGGTGTACATCACCCCATCGACCACGATGGGGGTCGCCTCCACGCCGCGGTCCAGGTCGAGCTTGTAGCTCCACGCCAGCCCCAGCTGGCCCACGTTGCTCTGGTCGATAGTCTTGAGGGGGCTGAAGCGTTGCTCGTCGTACGTGCGGCCATGGCTCATCCAGTTGCCGGGCTCTTTGTCCGCATCAATGATGCGTTGCCCATCGACACCGGCGGCGAAGGCCAGGGGTGTCCAGCTGAGAGCCAGGGCCAAGCAGCCGCGTGCAAGGCGTTGGGGGCCTGATCGATTCATGCACTGTTCTCCGTTCTTGTTATGGCGACGCTGCGACGAGCGTCAGTCCAAACAAGAGCAACGGCTGTGCCAAACGGCCGGCTGACGGCCGCAGATACCGCAGTAGAGCCTTCGAGCCGTCAGTGGGGAGGGGCTGGATACGGGCAAATGCTCGACACAGTTGCGTCAACCCTGGGTCAACCGTGGCACAGGTGTGTCACAGCCCAAGCGTGCTCAAGGCTTTGATCAGCAAAAGGTGTAGCGGGTAAAAACCATAGGCCCAGCGACCCACAGCTGGCACGCGATGCCATCGGCAGTGCAACAGGCCGTTGCCGACCGCAATGGCCACGGCGGCAACCGCCAGGGTGACCCAGGTGAAGTGGGCGCCCAGGTGCGTCATCAACCAGCTGTTGGTCAAGTTGCCGGCCACCGCCAGCACGCACGGCACAAGCCACATTGCGCCCCCACAGCGGTAGGCAAGTACGCAGGCGGCGGGCAGCAGTACCCCTGGCAGGCCGTACATCAGGCACGGGCTGCCAGTCCAAGCCGCGCCCAGCGCGACCAACCCCAGCAGCCGCGCGGCTGCCTGGGTATGCTGCACGCTCCAGGCCACCAGCAGGCCCAACAACAGCGTCGGCATTACGCTGAACGTGGTCGAACCGCTGTCCAGCCAGCGGTAGGCAGGCTCGGACAGCACGGTGAACAGCAGCATCAGCCCCAGATACCGCCCATGGTGGCGATCGAGCGGCGTGTCAGGCTCGCGCCGCACCACGTTCATGGCCATGGCCAGGCAAAAGAGCGGAAACGCCAGTCGGCCAACCACGAACAGGCCGTGGGCCTGCGGCCAGACGAAGCGTAGGTGGTCGGCGAGCATCGCCAGCATTGCCAGCCATTTGACCAGGTCCAGCCCGGCTGAGCGCACTGGGCGCTACTCCCCCTGCCCTTGCCCAGGCGCTGCAATGCGCGCGGTCCAGGCGGCCAAGGGTAGCGGGGGCTGCTGGAAGACGATGCGGCGCCAGATCAACCCCAGCGCCTGCCCGTCGAACAGGTCGCGCGGGCCGCTGGCTGTGTGCACGGCCGGTTGCTGCACCTGCCAGCGGCCCTGCTCGCCCTGCCGGGCCATGTCGAAGCGGAACGTGTAGTTGCCCGGCGTACCCATGCGCAGGTCGGTCACCACCAGCCGGTCGCCGACCTGGTCGTAGCGCAGCCAGTCGTCGGTGAACCAGCGCAGCCGCTGGTGCAGCGGATCGTTTGCCAGCACCTGGGCCAGAGGCAGGTTGCGGTTCAGGCGCAGCATCTCCGGCGACTCGCGGTCCAACAGGCTACTGACCCCCTCGTAATAGACGCCGTCCGGCGCCTTGGCCAATACCCGCCAGACCAGACTGTTGAACGCCATGGGCACTGCCCGTACCTCGTTCACGGTCACGCCCTTGGCATCGAGCGCGGCCTGGAAACGGTGTTCGGCCAGGGTACGGCTGGCCAGGCCTAAGCCCAGGTAAGCGGTGCTCAAGCCCAGCGCAACGGCCATGAACCGTACCGCCCGGGCGTGGGTGCCGCGCACGGCGGCGTACGCCACCGCCACCAGCAGCGGCACGGTATACACCGGATCGATGATGAACACGGCCGCCCAGCTTTGCGGGGTCACGTGCAAGGGCCACAGCAACTGGGTGCCGTACACGGTGAACGCGTCGAGCACGGGGTGGGTCACCAACACCAGCCAGAATGTCAGGAACAACCGGGGCAGCGTGTAGCCTTTGTCCGGCCAGGTCCTGTTCACCAGCCACGCCAGAAGCGCTGCCAGCGCGGTCAGCACGAACACTGAATGGGAAAAGCCGCGGTGGTAGGTCATCTGCGAGACCGGGTCGGCATAACGGATGATCACGTCCAAGTCCGGCAGTGTGGCCAACGCAGCGCCGTAGACCAGGGCCCTACGGCCCTGAATGCGCCCCAACAGTGTGCCTTGCAACGCAGCGCCAAGAACAGCTTGGGTTATCGAGTCCAAATCAAAGCCTTCGTCAGGAGGGTGTTGGGCCACGCTACCTGCTTGCGGGGCGCTTGCGCAATCGGCGGACGGTGCGCAGGCCCGCGCTGGAAACAGCTTGCAAAAAAGCTGGTCCGCCGGCTGGTAATATTTCTTACATCTGAGCTGCAGCATTTGATAGAACTACGCCACGTTGCTTGTACTTTCCCGCGCCTTGACCCTTTCCGAGATCCCCAACATCCGTATGTCTACCCGGTTGCTCTGCGCCCTACGCCGTCGCTGGTTCACCTGGCTGTGCGCCGCCGCCTTGGTGCTCGCCCTGCCGGCCGGCTGCTCGGTCTTGCAGCACAAGGAACGCGAGCTGGTATTTCGCATCGAGCCAGGCCAGGCCAGTTGGTTTCATGGCCTGCCCGGCGGTGTCCAGGAGCTGGACCTGCGCCCGCGCACTTTCGCCGATAACCAGAGCCTGCATGCCTGGTGGTGGCCGGCAAGACGCGCCGATGCCCCGGCCATCCTTTACCTGCACGGTGTGCGCTGGAACCTTACCGGCCAGCTGTTTCGCATCGAACAGCTGCACGCCATGGGCTATGCGGTGCTGGCGGTGGACTACCGCGGCTTTGGCCGCAGCCGAGGGGACTTGCCTTCCGAAGCCACCGTGTACGAGGACGCTCGCGTGGCTTGGGAGCGTTTCGCCCAACTGCAACCTGATGCGAGCAAACGTCTGATCTACGGGCACTCCCTGGGGGGCGCCGTAGCGGTCGACCTGGCGCGCACGCTCGCCCGTGAAGCCCGAGACACGCGCACCCCTGCCCCGGCGCGAGGGCTGATCCTGGAGTCCACGTTCACCTCGTTGGGCGATGTGGCAGGCGTGGTCGCCAATACATCGCTGCCGGTGCGCTGGCTGCTGTCGCAGAAGTTCGATTCACTGGGCAAAATTGGCGATATCGACCTGCCGGTGCTGCTGGTCCATGGCCTGGACGACCGCTACGTGCCCTCGCGTTTCAGCCAGCGGCTGTTCGAGGCCGCGCGCGAACCCAAGACGCTGTTGCTGGTGCCAGGTGCGACACACAACAACAGCATGAGCCTGGCCGGGCAGCGTTATCGCAAGGCGATACAGGCCCTGTTCCAGGCGCGGCAGGTCACTGTACCGGCAGGAAATTCATCAACAGCAGGCTTTGCGCATAATTGAGGCCGATACGGCGGTAGCGCTCGTCGAGCAGCTCGGCCAGCAAGTCCAGGCGGGCCACCACCTTGCCAAATTCCACGGCAAAACTCAGGTTGCTGCCCTCCTCCGAAATCTCGTTGGAGAACAGCAACAGCACACCGTTGGCGTCCTGCCGCTGGCTCAGCATCCAGGTGGCTTTCTCGATGTTGCGCGCGGCGTTGTTGATGAACAACGGGTCGAGGGTGTCGGTCATGTAGAACGCGGTGCGTCCGCCGTGGGCGGTGATCAGCATACTGCCGATGGCGTAGATGAACGCACCCACACGATCACCGCGAAATTCCGGGCTCAAGGCATAGCTCAAGGCAGCCAGGTCGCGGCGATTGCCCAGTTGCGCCAGGGGTTGGCGCTGTTCGATGGCCAGGCGGATCTGGCGCTCGGCCGTGGCCGCGTCCAGGTAGCCCGAGCGTTGCAACTGGTTGGGATTGCGCAGGTACAGCTTGTTCATCAGCAGGTAGAGGCTTTGCAGGTTGTCGCGCATCGACAAGGTCGCCAGGCGGTCCACACTGGTCTGGAACAGCTCGCTGGGCTTGCCTTCGCCCAGCTGGTTGACGATGTCGCGCCCCTGCTGCTGAGTGCAGGCGCACAGGCTGGCCAAGATGCCTGCCAACAGCAGGCGAACTATCGTGGAGCAACTGCACACTACCATCGGCACCGGTTCGTTTTCGGCGGCCGCCGCGGGGATCGCGGCAGCCTGGGCCTAGCATAGAGCCCCGAAAGCCAAAAAAGTGCGGCATGCGCCAGCAGGTGTAGCTACCTGAACTACATCGCGCCGCGCAGCAGCTCAACGACCTGGGCATGCAGGTCCGGATCACCGCAGGCCACCACGCAGCCGCCTTGCTGAGCGCTGCTGCCGTCCCAGGCCGTGATCACGCCGCCCGCGCCCTCGATGATGGGCATGAGTGCCTGCACGTCATAGGGCTGCAAGCTGGCTTCGACGATGACATCCACAAAGCCCGAGGCCAGCATGCAATAGGCGTAGCAATCCCCACCGTAGCGCATCAGCCGTGCCTGGCTGGCCACGTGCTCGAACGCAGCCTTGCGCGCAGGCGTATCGAACATGTCAGGGGTGGTGCACATCAAGGTGGCCGCTGCCAGCGCTTTGCAGGCGCGGGTCTTTAGCGCTCGCGTGCCCGACCAGGCACCTTCGGGCGTGCCGATGAACCGTTCGCCGGTAAAAGGTTGGTTCATCACCCCCACCACAGGCCGGGCACCGTCGTTGAGCGCGATCAACGTGCCCCACAACGGCAGGCCGGTGATGAAGGCGCGGGTGCCGTCGATCGGGTCGAGCACCCAGGTCAACGGGCTGCTGCCCACGGCCACGCCCGCCTCTTCACCAAGGATGCCATGGTCTGGGTAGCGCGCCTGGATCCGCTCGCGCATCGCGTCCTCGGCCGCCTTGTCGGCCACGGTCACCGGGTCGTACAACCGGCCGCCTTTGTCCTCGACCTCCAGGCTTGCACGAAAGTAAGGCGTGATGGCAGCGCTCGCAGCATCGGCCAACTGCTCGGCAAATCCACGGAACTCGGCAATCTGTTCAGCGCTCAGGGGCATGAAAATGGGCCTTGTGCTAGTCAGGGAGGCGGCATGATAGCAAACCCGCTGATCGGCATGGCGTCCGCAGGAGATATCAATATGGCATCATCCAGGCTGCATTTAGCCAAGGCTTGCTCGTTGTACTAGCATACCCCTCACGCACCGATGCAGGCCCAGGATGAGGGCTTGCACTACAGCCGGGCTTGTGCCCTGGCCTCAAGGACGATTCGATGAGCATCAATTCCATCTATCCGCAGATCGGCAAGATCATTGCCAGCACCGGCAGCCGCCAGTTTCCCCGCCTGCTGCATGACCTGATTCAGGCTCACCTGTGCATCGACGCCACGCAGATCCGCCAGCTGCCACGCTCACCTAGCGAAACCACCGTACTCGACGAAACCGTGTTCTCGTGCGATCAACCCACGGCCACCGCCTCGGATGACCCTTCGCGCCTGCACCGTATCCGCGCCAGTGACGCGCGGGTCGAGATTCGCGTACTGCGCGCCGACACCACCTATGGCTTCTCCCCCCTGGAGCGCAATAGGCTCGAAGCCATCACGCCCCTGGTGCTGCCGATGCTGGAGAAACACCTGCGTGCCCTGCAACCCACCGTGCAGCGCAACAGCCACGACAGCCTGGAGCAGCGGTTCGTCGAACGCCTGGCCCAAACAGGCCTCAAGCTTTCCGAACGCGAGCGCCAGGTCTGCCTAGGGTTGCTGGCCGGTCAAACGGCCCCCGAGCAGGCCGACCGGCTTGGCCTGCGCGTGAACACCGTCGAAAGTTACCTGCGCCGGGCCGTGATCAAGCTGGGCATCGGCGGGCGGCATTCGCTGATGCGCTGGATGCACGCCTAGGCATCGGTCGACCGGCATCGCAGGTGGTTCAGTCCCGTGCCAGTGCTTCGATGGGGTCCAGGCGAGCCGCATTGCGCGCTGGCACGAAGCCGAACACCACACCGATCAAGGTCGAGCAGGCGAACGCCATCACGATCGAGGCTGGGGAGAACACCATTTCCCATTGCTTGACGAACAGCTCGAACAGGTAGCCCACCGCGTAGGACAACCCCACGCCCACGACCCCGCCCAACAGGCAGACCATGACCGCTTCCACCAGAAACTGCTGGCGGATGTCGGCCTGACGGGCACCAACGGCCATGCGTATGCCGATTTCACGGGTACGTTCGGTCACCGACACCAGCATGATGTTCATCACCCCTATGCCGCCCACCACCAGCGAGATCACCGCGATCAGCGACAGCAGCAAGGTCAGGGATCGACTGGTCTTCTGTACGGTCTGCATGATGCTGTCCAGGTTGTTGGTGAAGAAGTCCTTGCTGCCGTGACGCTGCAGCAGTACACGGCTGACCTCCTCCTCGACCCGCTTGCTGGGCACCCCGTCCTTGATCCGCACGCTGATGCTGTCCAGGTGACGCTGTCCCAGCACCCGTCCGGCAGCCGTCTCGTACGGCACCCAGATGTTCAGCTGGTTGCTGGCCACGAACAGGTTCTTGTTGCGCGCCGTCACACCGATCACGGTACAGGGCAGATTACCGACCAGGATCACCTGCCCAAGGGGGTCGGTGGTCGGGCCGAACAGGCGCTCGCGGGTGTTATGGTCGATGACCACGACCTGGGCCTGGCGCCGCGCATCATCGGCGCTGAACACGATGCCCGCTGCCAGTGGGATGTTGCGCACCTGAAAGTAGTGCTCGCTGACGCCATTGAGCTGCACATCCACGTCCAGGTTGCGATAGCGCACCAGCGTGCCCTGGCCGATCACAGGGGTTGCGCTGTCGACGTAGTACAAGGCGTTGAGCGCCGCCACATCCGCCGGCACCAACGTTTCAATGTTCCTGGCCCGGCTGTCGCCGAAGTTGCTCCCCGAATACACATCGATGGTGTTGCTGCCGATGGCCTGGATGTCCTTGAGTACGTACCCCTTGGCCCCTTCGCCGATGGCTGAAATCGACACCACCGAAGTGATACCGATGATGATCCCGAGCATGGTCAGCAAGGTGCGCATGCGGTGTGACACCAAGGCCAGCCAGGCCATCTTGAACGCCTCGCGGAACATGCCCAGGCTTGCCAACAGGCGATGTCCCCGCTTGCGTGCCGGCGTCGGCGCCACGGCCCGTGCAGGCACCGTGTCAGCAACCTTGCGCCGATCGCTGACGATCTGGCCGTCGCTGACTTCGATGATGCGCTCGGCGTGCGCGGCCACGTGCGGGTCATGGGTGACGAGGATCACGGTGTGACCCGAGGCGTGCAGCTCCAGCAGAATCTTCATGACCTCCTTGCCGCTGGCGCTGTCCAGCGCGCCTGTGGGTTCGTCCGCCAGGATCACCTGCCCTCCATTGATCAATGCCCGGCATATGCTCACCCGTTGCTGCTGGCCTCCCGACAGCTGGCTGGGCCGGTGGTGCAAGTGCTCGCCAAGCCCAAGCCGGCTCAGCAGCGTCTGGGCGCGTTCATGGCGCCATTGCAGGTCCATGCCGGCGTACACGGCAGGGATCTCGACGTTGTGCAGGGCGTCCAGGTGCGGCAGCAGGTGGTAGCGCTGGAAAATGAACCCGAAGTGATCGCGACGCAGGGCGGCCAGGGCATCGACGTCAAGGTCCCGGGTTTGCTGGCCATCGACCTTGTAACTGCCAGTGCTGGCATTGTCCAGGCAGCCCAGAATGTTCATCAGCGTGGACTTGCCAGAGCCCGATGCGCCGATGATAGCGACCAGTTCACCACGGTGAATCTGCAGGTTGATGCCCTTGAGCGCGAGAAAGGCCCGCTCGCCGGCCTGGAAGCTGCGGGTAATGCCCTCCAGGCAAAGCAAGGGTTCGCCCTGCCCCGTTGCCTGGCACAGGGGGGCAGTGGGTTGCACGTTCATGTTCATGCTCAGGCTCCCGAATCGCCGGTAATCGGCTCGCCAATCACCACCCGGTCACCTTCGTCGAGGCCCTGCTCGATCTGTACCCGAACATTATTGTTGATCCCCACCACCACCTTGCGCTGCTCGGCGAAGCCCTTGTCGTCGAGCACCCGCACGGCGAAGCGGCCGTCCGCCTCGCGCCCACCCAGTGCCGCCACCGGCACGGTCAGAACCTTTTGCGCGGTATCGAGCACGATGTGCACTTGCGCAGTCATGGCGATGCGCAGGCGGTGGTCCGGGTTGGGCACCTCGAACAGGGCGTTGTAGAACACCGCGCCAGTTGGCTTGCCGGCCCCGCCCTCTGCCTTGTCGCTACTCTGGGCGTAGTGCTGTGGGGCAGGCTCGGTGCCGCGCAGCTTGGCGTAGTAGCGTTTGTCTTCCCCCAGGATGGTGAAATACACCGCCTGGCCCGGCGTGATGTGAATCACATCCGCTTCCGAGACCTGCGCCTTGACGGTCATGGTGTCCAGGTTGGCCAGCTTGAGCAGCACCGGGGCCAGCTGGTTGGCGATCACCGTCTGCCCTTCCTGAGTAACGATGCCCACCACGTGGCCTGTGATCGGCGCGTTGATGCGGGTATAGCCCAGGTTGACCCGGGCCGTGTCAATTTCCACCTGAGCGCTGCGGATCTGCGCATCGAGCGAGCCCACGGCAGCCTGCTGGACCTGATAGTCGGCCTCGGCCTTTTCATATTCCTGACGCGAGACCGAGGCATCGATTTGCAGTTCTCGATAGCGTTCATAGACCCCTTTGGCCTGCTTGAGCTGGGCCAGGGTCGAGCGCCGTTGGGCCTGCAGTTTCTGCTCGTCCACCTCCGCTTGGCGCAGGGTGTTGCGTAGCACCAGCGGGTCTATCTCGGCCAGCCACTGGCCTTCGGTGACCTTGTCGCCCAGCTTCACCTTGAGCGATTTCAGCTGACCGGAAACCTGGGCGCCCACATCCACCTGTTTGATCCCTTCGAGCACGCCGGTGGCCAGTACCGCATTCTCGATGTCGGCACGCTCGACCTGGGCGGTGATGTACTGCGGTGCCTTGGCCGGGGCCTGGACCGCATACAGGCCAATGCCCGCTACCACGGCAATGCCCAGCCCGATGCCCCATTTGCGCAGTTTGGTTTTGTCCATGGACACGCGTAATTCCTTTGTTTGACAAGACTGCACCGAGACCTGGCAGCGGCGGGCTCGCCCACCGGCCGCCAGGTAACCGGCTATTGAACGACCTGGGCCTGCGCAAGCGCCTGACCGTCATGCCACCACGCTGCCAGGCTGAACACATGGGGCACCTTGAGGATGCTGAAATGATCGCCGGGCGCCTTCCATACCTTCAGCCCAGGCAGCAACTGTTGCCAGCGCTGCTGCATGAGACGGTGCTCGGCAGCGTTGCCTTCGGCGTCCAGCCCCGGGTCGTCCACCAGCACCAGCCCTGCCGGGCCGGTGTACGGCAGCTCTGGATGGTAAGGCGTGCGCAGCGCAGCACCGAAAGTGCGCACCGTGCCGTCGAGCGCACGCGCACTGGATCTGGCGGGCATCAGCCCTGCCCGCACCATGGCCGTGTGCAGTTGCTGCTGTTGCTGGTCGTCGCTGGCTTGTGCAAACGCCACCCGGTCCAGACCAAGGGGTTTGCCGGTGGACATTTCCAGCGCTTCGATCAGGCGCAGCAGCGTCTGGCTGAAGGTATGGGGCTGGCCGCAGGTGCTCCCTGGGCCTGGGCCCTCGCTGTCGATCAACGTCAAGGAGCGCACTTGACGCCCTTTGGCCTGCAAGCGCGCGGCCATGGCATGGGCCACCCAGCCTCCGAACGAATGCCCCACCAGGTTCAGCGGGCCCTCGGGATAGACCGCTTCGATAGCCTGCACATGCCAGGCCGCCGCAGCCTCGACGCAGGTGTGCGGCAGCGACAGGCCATCCAGGCCTCGGGCCTGCAAGCCTTGCACGGGCCACTGCGGGCCCAACGCCTCGGCCAGGCCGATGAAGCTGGTCACACTGTCGCCGGCACCGGCTACGCAGAACACGGGCGTGTGCCCGGCAGCGCCGGTCTGAATAGCCACGGGGGCCAAGGGCGGTGGTACAGCCGGGGCAGCAGCACACGCCAGCGCCTGCGTCAGCACCTGGCCAACGGTCGTCACATGGGGCGCTTGCATCAAGCTGCGGTGATCCCCCGGAACGGTGTGCGTCACCAGCACCTGGGTCGGCAACGCCGTGCGCCAGCCAAGGCCCTCAGGCGCCTCGTCAGCCTGCGCGGCGCAGAGCAGGTGCACCGGCACATCCACCGGCGCTGGGCGGTAATGGGCCAGGGCATGGCCATGGGCAAGCTCTCGGCAGAAATAATGCCGCAGGTCGGCGTCCGTCATGCTGGCCCACAGGCCGTAGAGCACCTCGTGCTCACGGCAGCTTGCCAGCAAGGTCGCAAAGTCGGCCTGGTCCTGCTCCAGGCGCGCGAGCAGCGCCCGCTTGGCGCGGCCTGCCTCGCCCTTGGTTTGCCAGTACGCCGTGCAGTTGAGCAGCAACTGCCGCTCCAAGGCATACGGGCCCTCCCAGCGTGCCTTGCCTTGGTCGGCCAAGCGCGGTGCGTAGGTGTCGATCAAACCGATGAATGCCACCTGCTCGTCAACGCCGCGCAGTTGATTGGCCATTTCCATGGCCAGCACACCGCCGAATGACCACCCGGCCAGACGGTAGGGCCCGTGGGGTTGCACGGTGCGCATCTGCGTGATCTGGTAGCGCGCCAGACATTCCAGCGTGCGTGGCTGTGGGGCATCGCTGGGTAATCCCGGCAGGCCGTAGATGGCAAAGTCGCCTCCCACCTGGTGGGCAAGCACAGGGAAGTAGAAGTCCAGCCCGGAAAATTCATGCACAAGGAACAGCGGCGCCTGGGCAGAACCCGGCCGGACCGTGATCACGGTCGCTACCGCTGGCGCTTGCCTATCCACCTGCTTGGCCAGCAACGCCACGCTCGGACGCTGGAAGACGTCAGTGAGCGCAACGGGTACCCCGGCCTTGCGCAGGCGGTCCACCAGGCGAATGGCCGCCAGCGAGTGACCGCCCAACTCGAAGAAGTTGTCATGGCGGCCCACCTCATCGACGTCGAGCAACTCGCACCAAAGGCTCGCGACAAGCTGCTCGACGTCCCCGCAAGGGGCTTCGAACGGGCGCTGCTGCACCTCGGGCGCTGGCAACGCCTTGCGGTCAAGCTTGCCGTTAGGGCCGAGCGGAAGCGCGGCCAGGTGGATGAAGTGCGACGGAACCATGAACGCTGGCAAGCGCGCCATCAAGACGGCCCGCAGCGCCTCGGGGATGAGACGCTGGCCCGTGTAGTACGCTACCAGGTGCTGGTCGCAGGCGAGCACGACCGCTTCCTTAACGGTGTCCACGGCCGTCATCGCCGCCTGAATTTCACCCAGCTCGATACGCAGGCCATGAAGCTTGACCTGATCGTCGTTACGCCCCAGGTATTCAAGGTTGCCGTCCGGCAGGTGCCGCGCCAGGTCGCCTGTGCGGTACAGCCGCCCGCCTGGGCGCTGACCGAACGGGTCATCGAGGAAGCGCTCGGCGGTCAGTTCGGGCCGGTTCAGGTAACCGCGGGCGACCTGCACGCCACCGATGTACAGCTCGCCTGCCACGCCCTGCGGTACCGGCTGGCCTTGATCGTCCAGCACGTACAGGGTGGTGTTGGCGATGGGCTTGCCGATTGGGGTGTTGTCGGGTGCGCTCACGCAGTGCCAGGCACTCACATCCACGGCGGCTTCGGTCGGGCCGTAGAGGTTGTGCAACTCAACATCCGGCAGTTGCTGGTGGAAGCGGCGCACGAGGCTGCCTGGCAGTGCTTCGCCGCTGCACACCACACGCTTGAGCGAAGGCGCGGACCAGCCTGATTCGATGGCCGAGAGGAACACGTCCAGCATCGATGGCACAAAGTGCAGCGTGCTGACGCCTTCAGCCTCAATAGCGCGCTGCAGGTACTGCGGGTCGCGGTGCCCGCCGGGCCGGGCCATGACCAGTTTCGCACCGGTCTGCAATGGCCACAGCAGCTCCCAGACCGAAACGTCGAAGCTGAACGGGGTCTTCTGCAGTAAAACGTCGTCAGCACCCAGCGCATAGGCGTCCTGCATCCACAGCAGGCGGTTGACCACGCCGGCATGCTCGTTCATCACGCCCTTGGGCAAGCCGGTTGAGCCTGATGTATAGATGACGTACGCCAGGTGCTGCGGGGTGAGCCCCGGCACTTCCGGGTTGGTGGCAGGCAGTTCAAGGCTCAACGGCGCGTCCAGATCGATCACGACGCCGTGCTCGGGCACATGCCGGGTCGCCGCGTGCACCAACACCGCCACCGGGTCGCTGTCGGTGAGCATGTGGCGAATACGCTCTGCCGGGTAGTCCGGATCGACCGGCACATACGCGCCGCCCGCCTTCAGGATTCCGAGCAGCCCCACCATCATCGACAAACTGCGTTCAACGCAGATCGCCACGCGATCATCGGGCATCACGCCCAGCGCGATGAGGTGGTGAGCCAGGCGATTGGCCTGGGCGTTGAGCTGCTCGAAGGTCAGCTCGCCCTCCTCGGCGCTGACGGCGACAGCCTGCGGGGTGCGCTGCGCCTTGGCCTCGACCAGCGCGTGCAGGGTACAGCCAAGGACATGGTCGGTGCCGGTCGCATTGAAGGCGTGCAGCACCCGCTCGCGTTCTTCGCCAGCCAGCAGGTCGATGTCCGCGACGATGGCCTGGTCGCTGGTCGCAAAGGCTTGCAGGACGCGCTGCAGGTAACCGGCGAAGCGTTCGATTGTGGCGCGGTTGAACAGCGCGGTGGCATACACGATGCCACCGGCAAAGCAGCCGGCCCGCTCACCCATGCTCAAGCTCAAATCGAACTTGGCCACTTCGGCCTCGGCAGCCATGGCGCTGACATGCAAGTCTGCAAACGCAGGGGCCCGATGCCCGGCGTTGGCGTCCCAGTCCAGCGTTGCCTGATACAGCGGCGTATGCCCAAGGCTTCGCCGCGGGCGCAATAGCTCCACCACCTGTTCGAACGGAACATCCTGATGGGCCTGGGCCTCCAGCACCACGGCTTTGGCCTGCGCCAGCAGCGCAGATACCGGCGGGCGGCCCGACAGGTCCAGGCGCAAGGCCAGGGCATTGACGAACATGCCCACCATCCCCTGGACCTGGCTCTGCCGTCGATTGGCGACCGGCGAGCCGATGACCACATCCTGCTGCCCGGACAGGCGAGCGAGCAGCGCTGCCCACGCTGCCGTGAACAGCATGAAAGGCGTGACGCCATGGCGCGTGCACACGGCTTTGAGGGCTTCACTGGACGGCAGGTCGAGCTGGACCTGGACGCTGTCGCCCGCGTATTGCTGGCGCTCCGGACGAGGCCGGTCCCATGGCAGGCTGAGCAGCGCGGGCGAGCCGTGGAGCTGCTTGCGCCAGTAGTCGGCTTGGGCATCCAGCGCCGAACCGTTGAGCCAGCGCTGCTGCCACTGGGCATAATCGAGGTACTGCACCCTGAGCGCGGGCAGCGGGTTGGGGGCGTGCGTAGCGAAAGCCTGGTAGAGCGCCGCGAGCTCGCCGATCAGAATGCCCAGGGACCAGCCATCCGCCACCAGGTGGTGAACGACCAGTAGCAGCGCGTGGCGGTCATCACCGAGGTCCAGCACGTGAGCGCGTATCGGCAGGTCCTGGTCCAGAGCAAAGGGCCGCGCGACCTCGGCACGGGCCCATGCTTGCAGACCAGGCGAATCCAGCCCGCAGGCCCGGTGCCACTGCACGGTGAACGCCTCTGTATCGGTTGCCAGCGCCACATACGGTTCACCGTCATGCTCATGGAATCGGCTGCGCAGGCTTTCATGACGGGCCACCAGCGCACGCAGGCTGCGCTCTAGCGCCTGACGGTGCAGGCGCCCTTCCAGGTGCAGCGCCACCGGAATGTGATAGGCAGCACTGGCTTCAGCCATCTGGGTCAGGAACCACAGGCGCTGCTGGGCCAGGGAAAGCGGCAGGCGCCCTTCACGCGGCATCGGTTCCAGGGCCGGCAAGGCCTGCACGCTGGCTTGCAAGGTGGCCGCCACTGCAGCCAGGCAGTCGTCGGCGAACAGGTCGGCCAACGCCAGTTCGCAGCCCATCTGTTCGCGTACCTGGGCCAGCATGCGCATGGCCAGCAAGGAGTGCCCGCCCTGCTCGAAGAAACGGTCCTGCCGGCCGATGGTGTTGAGCCCAAGCAGATCGGCCCAGATACGCGCCAGGTCAGCCTCATGCCCAGCCCGAGGCGCTTCGAACACCACCGTCGACAGATCCTGCAGCCCCGGGGCCGGCAGCGCCATACGATCGATCTTGCCGTTGTTGTTCAGCGGCATCCGCACCAGAGGCACGAACGCCGACGGCACCATGTAATCGGGTAGTCGGGCGCGCAGGTAATCGCGAAGATCCGTGCCATCAAGGTCCTCGCTACGGCGTGTGTACCAGGCGACCAATCGGTGAGGCCCGTGGGCCTGCTCCATGGCCATCACCAGCACCTCGCCGATGCCGGGTGCCTGAGCCAGCACTTGCTCGATTTCGCCAGGCTCGATACGGAAACCGCGGATTTTCACCTGATCATCGTTACGCCCCAGGCATTCGAGCTGGCCGTCGGCATTCCAGCGCACCAGGTCGCCCGTGCGATAAAGACGCGCCCCCGCCTGCTGGCCGAACGGGTCTTGGACAAAGCGCTGTTCGGTCAGGTCGGGCCGATTCAGATAACCCAGGGCCACACCGTCACCGCCGACATATAATTCACCGACCACGCCCTGTGGCACCGGGCGCTGCCACGCATCCAGCACATACACCTGGGTATTGCCGATGGGGCGGCCAATAGGGACCTGGTTTGCATCCGGCGCCAGGGCCTGAACTTCGCAGGTGACGGCAAAGGTGGTGGTCTCGGTAGGGCCATAGCCATTGATCAGGCGCAGGCCAGGTGCTTGGGCCAGGAGCGCGCGGAACGCAGCCGGCTCGGCCCGCTCCCCGCCGCTGATCAGCACCCGCAGCCCGGCCAGGGCCTGGGGCATCAGCTGTACGTACTGGTTGAACAGCGCGGTGGTCAGGAACAGCACCGTGATGGCCTGGTCCTGCAGCGCGCAGGCGAAACGCTCAGGGTCGACCAGCGTGGCGTGGTCGATCACATGCACCTGGCCGCCGTTGAGCAACGCGCCCCAGACCTCGAAGGTGCTGGCATCGAACGCCGGGTTGGAGGCGAGGCCCAGGCGGTCATTGGAGCCCAGTTCGACATAGCCGTTGTCCACCACCAGGCGCACGATGCCACGGTGCGGGACGCACACGCCCTTTGGCTGACCGGTCGTGCCGGAGGTGTACATCACGTAGGCAGTGCTGTCGGCGGCCGGTGCCAGGCCCAGGTCATCACCAGACCCGTGTGCAAGCTGCAAGGTATCCAGGTCGATGCGACGTGGGCCCAGGGGTGCATTGACCGTGGCCACTGTCAGCACGAGGCTGGCCTGGCAGTCCTGCACCATGAACGCCTGGCGCTCGGCAGGTGCATGCAGGTCAAGCGGCACATAGCTGGCCGCACACTTGAGCACGGCCAACTGGGCCACCAGCAAGGAGAAGGAGCGCGGCAACAGCAGCGCCACCTGCGCATCGGGCTTGACGCCTTGGGCAATCAGGTAGCGTGCCAGGCGGTTGGCCTGCCGGTTGAGCTCGCCATAACCCAGGACGTGCTCGCCATGCACCGCGGCGATGGCGGCGGGATGCTCGGCCGCGCGTCGCTCGAACAGATGCGTCACGCTGCACGCGCGGGGACAGGCAGTGTGTGTCTGGTTAAGCGCATACAGCAGATGATCACGCTCGGACGCGTCCAACAGGTCTACCTGGGCCAACGGTTGCTGGTCATTGGCCGTCATCGCCCAGAGCAGCCGCTCGAAGTAACCCAGGTGGCGGCGCACCGTCGCCTCATCGAACAGCGCAGTGGCGTAGTCCAGGCTGCCAATCAGGCAGTCGCCCTGTTCCCCCAGGTTCAAGGTCAGGTCGAACTTGGCCACAGCGCTGGCTTGGTTGACGGCCTCCAGTTGCAAACCTGTTAGCGTCAGCGCGGCGCCCTCGGTCGCCTGCCAGTTCAAGCTGACCTGGAACACGGGCGTATGGCTCAGGCTGCGCGCAGGGCGCAGCACTTCCACCACGTGTTCGAACGGCACGTCCTGGTGGGCCTGGGCCTGCAGAACCCGGTCGCGTACCTGGCCTATCAAGGCGTGCGCGGTCGGTGCTGCGCTTGGGTCGATGCGCAGGGCCAGCGTATTGACGAACAGCCCGACCAAGGGTTCGAGTTCGGCACGCCCTCGTCCTGCGACCGGGCAGCCGACCACCACTTCGGACTGGCCGGACAGGCGCGCCAGCAGTGCTGACCATGCGGCCAGCACCGTCATGTACACCGTCGCACCGTGCTGATGGGCCAAGGTGCGCAGTGCCGCCGAGAGACGCGGCGACAGGTGCACCGGCACGCTGGCACCGGCCAGGTCCTGCCGCGTCGGGCGTTGCCGGTCGGTGGGCAGGTTGATCAGCGTCGGCGCGCCCTCCAGCGTCTGGTGCCAGTAATCGAGCTGCTGTTGCAGGCGTTCACCCGTCAGCCATCGACGCTGCCACACGGCGTAATCGGTGTACTGCAGGGCCAGTGCGGGCAGCGGGTCCTCCCGGCCCTCACGCAATGCGGCGTAGAGCAGGTTCAACTCGTGGGTCATCACGCCCAGGGACCAGCCATCGGCCACGATATGGTGCACGGTCATGGCCAGTACGTGATGCTGCTCGTCCAAGCGCAGCACATGCGCCTGCACCAGGGGCCCGCAGGCCAAGTCGAAGGGGGTTCGGGCAAGCGCCTGAAGCCGGGCGGGCAACGCGGCGGGCGTCACTGCTTCGCGTTGCAACCAGCCTGTCTGCGGCACCGGGCAAATGACCACTTCGGCGCTGTCAGCCACGGCCTTGAACTGGCTGCGCAGCACCGGGTGGCGCTCCAGCAGGCGCAGCAGGGCTGCTTCCAGCGCATCGACATCCAACCTACCGCGCAGGCCAAGGGCCAGGGGGACGTTGTAGGCCTGGCTGCCACCCTCCAGCTGGGCCAGGAACCACAGGCGCTGCTGGGCGTAGGACATGGGCAAGGCCTGCCCTGGTGCTGCGGCCACGATAGGCGGCACCTCGCTGCGCCCAGCCTGCTCCAGGTGCCTGGCCACGCTGGTCAATTGTGCCGCGGCAAACAATGCTGCCAGGCTCAGTTCAGCCCCCAGGCGTACGCGCACTTGGGACACCATGCGCATGGCCAACAATGAATGCCCACCCAGGCGGAAGAAATCATCATGCCGCCCGACCCGCTCCACGTGCAGCAACTCGGCCCACAGTTGGGCCAGGGCCTGTTCGAGTTCACCCACTGGCGCTTCGAAACCCACCTCGAAGAGCGCTGTGCGCTCCGGTGCCGGCAGTGCGCGGCGGTCGAGCTTACCGTTGGCGGTCAGGGGCAGCGCTGGCAAGGCGACGAAGGCTACCGGCACCATGTACTCGGGCAGGTGGGCCTGCAATTGGGCGCGCAGGCCTTCAGGTTCGAGCGGGGCCACGTCGGGCCTGACCGTGTAATAAGCCACCAAGCGCGGGTGCCCCGGCTGATCTTCGCGAGCGATGACCACTGCTTCGTCGATACCTGCCAAGGCCGCCAGGCGGCTCTCGATCTCACCGGGTTCGATGCGCAAGCCGCGGATCTTGACCTGGTCATCGTTGCGACCCAGGTACTCCAGCGAGCCGTCGGCAAGCCAGCGCACCAGATCGCCCGAGCGGTACATGCGGGCACTGGCCGAGGTCGCGAACGGGTCTTGCACGAAGCGCTCTGCCGTCAGTTGCGGGCGGTTCAGGTAACCACGGGCAACCCCGGCACCCCCGATGTATAGCTCGCCAGGTACGCCCAGCGGCACCGGTTGCAGGCGCGCATCGAGCACGTACAACCGGGCGTTGTCCACCGGTTTGCCGATGTGCAAGGCGCAGCCGGCGTGCACGGCGCCGGAGCTTGCCACGACCGTGGTTTCGGTGGGGCCATAGTTGTTCACCACGGTAAAGCGTTGAGTTCGGTTGAACTGGCGCAAGCGGTCACCGCCAATCAGCAGGGTGCGCAGCGTGGGATGTTCCAGGTGATGATTGAAGGCATATTCGGCCACAGGCGTGGGCAAAAAGCTCACATCCAGCGGCTGCGCCTGCCACCAGGCGAGCATGGCGTCCAGGTCATCACTGGCGCCGCTCGTCGGGGCCAGGTGCACGGTTGCGCCGGCGCACAGTGCCGGCCAGATCTCCCAGGCCATTGCATCGAAGCCGAACCCGGCAAGGCTTGAGGTATGCCGGCCCGGGGCCAGGCCGAAAGCGCGGCAATGCCAGTCGACCAGGTTGTTCACCGTCAGGTGCTCGACCATTACCCCTTTGGGCTCACCGGTCGAGCCCGAGGTGTAGATCACATAGGCCAGGTGCCGAGGGGTGAGGGTTTTGACGACAGGATCGTCGTCCCGGGCCGGCCAGTCGGGCTGGTCCAGCAGCAGCACCGGCCGTGCGCTATGACCGACCCGTGGCAGCAGCGCCCGTTGGGTCAGCAGCGCCACCGGGGCGCTGTCTTCGAGCAGGTAGCGCACCCGCTCGTCCGGGTGGGCAGCATCGACAGGCACATAGCCTGCGCCTGCCTTGAGCACTGCCAGCAAGCCCACCAGCGTTTCCAGGCCGCGCCGGGCAAGCACCGCCACGCGGTCATCCGGTTGCACCCCCAGGGCGATCAGGTGATGCGCCAGGGCATTGGCCTGGCGGTTGAGTTGGCCGTAGCTCAACTGCCGTTCGCCAAAGGTCGCCGCCACCTCATCAGGGCTATGCTGGGCGCGCTGCTCGATACGCTGGTGCAGCGTATGCTGCTCGTCATAATCGGCGTGGGAGGCATTGAAGGTGTCCAGCAGCCATTGACGCTCGGCGACAGGCAACATGGGCAGGTCGAGTACCGCCGCCTGCGGCGCGTGCAACAGGCTCTCCAGGGTCTGCCGTAGATAGGCGCAGACACGTTGCGCCGGTACCTGGGCGTCGGCAAGCAAGGTCAGGCGCAACCCCTCACCCAGGTCGTCGATACTCAAGGTCAGCGGGTAGTTGGTGGCTTCTACCGAGTCGATGATGTCGATGCCGGCCAACGCTGCCCGGCGCGGCTCAGCCGGGCCGACAGCGCTGTGCCGGTAATTGAGCAGGCTGTTGAACAGCGGCGCAGGTGCGGCCACGCCACTGCACCGTTGGGCCAGGGCCAGTGGCGCGTGTTCATGGCGCATCAAGGCGGTCAGGCGCTTGTGGGTCACATGGATAGCGCCTTCAAGGTTCGCCGCCGCCAGGTCCACCCGCAATGGCAAGGTGTTGATGAAGATGCCCAGGGCCCGGTCGGTGCCTTGCGCGCCGAGCAGGCGCCCCATCAGCACCGTGCCGAACACGACCTGATCGCGCCCGGTCAGCCCGCCCAGCACGCGCCCCCAGGCCAGGTGGAACAGACTGGCAACGCTTACCCCCAGGGTGCGTGCATGGCTGCGCAAACCCTGACACAGCGCCAGCGGCAAGTCGAGTTGATGCTCCTCATGCACCGAGTCGCCACCCTGTACCTGGGCAAGCCCGTAGGCCAGGGTCGGCTCGTCGATGTCGCCCAGCATGTCGCGGAAGAAGGCTTCGTGCTCGGCCTCGCTGACCCCAAGCACGGCTTGAGCCACGTAGTCACGAAACGGTACCGCGGCCCCGAGCTGCGCGCCGTTGCCGGTCAGAAAGGCGATCAGCTCCTGCCGGACCACGTCCAGTGCACTGTGGTCCAGGGCGATGTGATGGAACTGCAAGGTGGCGTGTAACGTGCCATCTGCCTGAGCGGGCTCGCGCAGCAGGCGAATCAGGGGTGCCTGGGTCAAGTCGATCCAGTCCCGGTCGGTCGCCGGGTCCGCCAGCGTCAGCACCGCGAGCTCAGCGTGCCGCCAGACCACCTGCAGAGGTTGGGCCAAGCCTTCCCAGTGTACCGACGTGCGCAGGATGTCATGGCGGGCGATGACGCCGCGCAGCGCCTGCGCGAAGGCGTCGAAACGTGCTTGGCTGGCAAAGGCGAAGCGCGCTTGCATCACATACGGGTCGTGGCCTTCGGCGCGGGCATGGTGGAACAGCATGCCCTGCTGCAGGGGCGCCAACGGGTAGATGTCCTGCACGTTGGGCGCCCCGCCCGGGATGGCAGCGACCACCTGGTCCACGGCGGCCTGGTCCAGGGTCACCAGGTTGAGCATCGCTGCACTGATGTGCGTGCTCCCAGGTGCGATGAGGTTGGGTGGCACCGCCACCGGGCCGTGCTTGCGAGCCACGTATTCGCCGCGTTCGATCAGGCTCACCAGCGCCGGTTTGTGGGCCCGCAACTGGGCCACCAGGGCGCCGTCGGTCAGTGCCTGCCGGTTGCCCTGCACCACCAGTTGGCCATCCTTGAGCGCCAGCTGCACGTCGTGGTCGGCCAGTGTGGCCAGTAATTGGTTGATGCTCACAGGACGATCTCCATTCTGTCTGTGATGGCTGCGTAGCCTGCCAGTGTCGGTTGGTCGAACAGGGCCCGCACGTCGGCTTCAAGGCCCGCTTCGCGCAACCTTGAAGTCAGGGTGACGGCCAGCAGCGAGTGCCCGCCCAGCTCGAAGAAGTTGTCGTGCCGCCCTACCCGCTCCACCTCAAGCAGCTCGCACCACAGTGCAGCCATCAGGGTCTCGGTCGGCCCTTCGGGGGCTTCGAACGGGCGCTCCGGCAGTACGTCGGGTTCGGGCAATGCTTTGCGGTCGAGCTTGCCGTTGGGGCTCAGCGGCAAGGCCTGAAGGTGCATGAACAGCGCCGGTACCATGAAGTCCGGCAATACGTGCAGCAAGGCCGTGCGAAGCGCGTCCACCGGTTGTTGAGCGCCGGTGTAGTAGGCAATCAAGCGCTGGTCGCGGGCGATGACCACGGCCTCCTTGATGCCCTCGACAGCCGTCATGGCCGCTTGGATTTCACCCAGTTCGATACGCAGCCCGCGCAACTTCACCTGGTCGTCGTTACGGCCCAGGTATTCGAGGTTGCCGTCCGGCAGGTGCCGCGCCAGGTCCCCGGTGCGGTACAGCCGCCCGCCTGGGCGCTGACCGAACGGGTCATCCAGGAAGCGCTCGGCGGTCAGTTCGGGCCGGTTCAGGTAACCGCGGGCGACCTGCACGCCACCGATGTACAGCTCGCCGGCCACGCCCTGCGGTACCGGCTGGCCTTGCTCGTCCAGCACGTACAGGGTGGTGTTGGCGATGGGCTTGCCGATTGGGGTGTTGTCGGGTGCGCTCACGCAGTGCCAGGCACTCACATCCACGGCGGCTTCGGTCGGGCCGTAGAGGTTGTGCAACTCAACATCCGGCAGTTGCTGGTGGAAGCGGCGCACGAGGCTGCCTGGCAGTGCTTCGCCGCTGCACACCACACGCTTGAGCGAAGGCGCGGACCAGCCTGATTCGATGGCCGAGAGGAACACGTCCAGCATCGATGGCACAAAGTGCAGCGTGCTGACGCCTTCAGCCTCAATAGCGTGCTGCAGGTACTGCGGGTCGCGGTGCCCGCCGGGCCTGGCCATGACCAGTTTCGCACCGGTCTGCAATGGCCACAGCAGCTCCCAGACCGAGACGTCGAAGCTGAACGGGGTCTTCTGCAGCACAACGTCGTCGGCACCCAGCGCGTAGGCGTCCTGCATCCACAGCAGGCGGTTGATCACCCCAGCGTGCTCGTTCATCACGCCCTTGGGCAAGCCGGTCGAGCCTGAGGTGTAGATCACATAGGCCAGATGCCGAGGTGTCAGTCCGGTCACCGACGGAGCGACAGCCGGGCAATGTTGCCAGACGGGGACATCCAGATCGATCAGGACCGGGTGTTCCGGTACATGCCGGGTCGCGCCATGCACCAGCACGGCCACGGGTTCGCTGTCGGTGAGCATGTGGCGCACACGCGCTGCTGGGTAGTCCGGATCGACCGGCACATACGCGCCGCCCGCCTTCAGGATCCCGAGCAGCCCCACCACCATCGACAAACCGCGCTCGACGCAAATCGCCACCCGGTCATCAGGCTTCACACCCAGCCCGATCAGGTGATGCGCCAGGCGGTTGGACTGGGCGTCGAGCTGTTCGAAGGTGAGCGCGCCTTCCTCGGCGCTGACCGCCACCGCCGTCGGTGTACGTCGCACCTGGGCTTCGATCAGCCCGTGCAGCGTGTGGTGCAGGTCGTAGTCCCTGGCCGTGGCGTTGAACGCTGCCAGTACCCGCTCGCGCTCTGCGGCCTGCAGCACTGGCAAGTGCTGCACGCAGCGTTCAGGGGCTTGCTCAAGCGCCGTCACCAGCGCCTGCAGCACGTGCTGCATCTGCCCGCAGATGCGCGCTGCACCCACCGCCGGCGTGGTCGTGGCCACCAGGCGGAAGGCCTGGCCTACATCGTCCACGTTCAACCCCAGGGGGTAGTTGCTGCGTTCCTGGCTTTGGCCGATGGTGATGCCTGCGCTCGCCGCTTTCTGGTCGGCGCTGGCTTGGGTGCTGTGCCGGTAGTTGAGCATGGCGCTGAACAGCGGCTGCGGCGCGGCCACGCCACTGCAGCGTTGGGCCAGGGCCAACGAGGCATGCTCGTGGGCCAGCAGTTCGCTGAGCTGGCGATGGGCCGCCCGCGCAGCGGCCTCGACGGGCATGCCCGCCAGGTCGATGCGCAGCGGCAAGGTGTTGATGAACATGCCCAAGGCCCGCTCGGCACCCTCGCCGCCCTGCAGACGGCCCAGCAGCACGGTGCCGAACACCACCGTGCCCTGCCCTGTGGCTGCACTCAACAGACGCGCCCAGCCCAGGTGGAACAGGCTGGCGGCGCTGATGCCCAGGCGGCGTGCCTGGCTGCGCAAACGAGCGGCCAGGGTCTCGTCAAGCCACAGCGTGGCGTCCTCCAGCGCCTGGCCATTGCCCTGCACATCACTCAGGCCGAAGGGCAAGGTAGGTTCCTCGACCGCGCCCAGCTGCGCCCGGAAGAACGCTTCGTGCTCGGCCTGGCTCATGCCCAGGCGCGCCTGGGCCACATAATTGCGGTAAGGCACCGGCGCCTGGTCGGGCGCGTCATCGCCCTGCAAGTAGGCGATCAGCTCCTGTGCCACCACCTCCATGGCCGTGTGGTCCATCACGATGTGGTGGAACTGCAAGGTGGCCTGCACTTGCTGGTCATGGCCTGTCGAACCGACGACCAGGCGCATCAGCGGTGCCTGGCCAAGGTCGAATGCCGGTGGAGGCCCGCCTGCGGCGTCTTGTGCCGGTAGCACGGCCAGCGAAGCGTGGCGCAGCACCACCTGCACAGGTTGGGGCAGGCCTTGCCAGAAAATGGCTGTGCGCAGCACATCGTGCCGGGCAATGACCTTGTTCAAGGCCGCCACGAAGTTGTCCAGGTGCCCACGAGTCTCGAAAACGAAGCGTGACTGCAGCACATAGGGGTCGTGGCCGTCGGCACTGACATGGTGGTAGAGGATGCCTTCCTGCAACGGCGCCAGCGGGTAGATATCCTGGACGTTGCCGGTGCCCCCTGGCACCTGGGCAACGATGCGCGCGATGGCGCCGTCATCGAGCGCGATCAACGGCAGCATCGCCGGGGTGATCTGTTCGCAGCCAGGGGCGATCAGGTTGGCCGGCACCGTGACCCCGCGCGCTTGGCCCAGGGTACTGGCCAGCGCCGCGATGGTCGGCTTGCCGAACAAGGTACGGACATCGACCTGCAGGCCTTCGCGGCGCAGCCGCGCGGTGAGGTTGACCGCCAGCAACGAGTGCCCGCCCAGTTCGAAGAAGTTGTCGTGACGCCCCACCTGCTCGACCCCGAGCAAGTCAGCCCAGGCCTGGGCCAGCGCGGTTTCTACAGGACCTTGTGGTGGCTCATGGCCTTCGCCGGCCCGGTGCAGCACGGCAGGCTCGGGCAGCGCCCTGCGGTCGAGCTTGCCGTGGCTGGTCAAGGGCAGCACATCCAGGCGTGTAAAGGCCTGGGGCACCAGGTGCATGGGCAGGCTGGCCAACATGGCCTGGCGCAGCGCCTCCACGTTGACCGGCGCGGTTTCGGTGAACCAGGCCAGCAGCCTGTCATCACGTACCAGCACCACGGCATCGCCAACCCCTGGCTGGGCAGCCAGCGTGCATTCGATTTCGCCCAGTTCCACACGCACGCCGCGCACCTTGACCTGGTCGTCGTTGCGGCCCAGGTACTCCAGGGTGCCGTCCGCTCGCCAGCGCACCAGGTCACCACTGCGGTACATGCGAGCATTGCCTTGAGGGCTGTATGGGTCGGGCAGGAAGCGCTCGTGGGTCAAGGTCTCGCGCTCGAAGTAGCCGCGTGCCACCCCTGCGCCCCCAATGTACAACTCGCCCACCGCACCCAGCGGCACCAGTTGGCGATGGGCATCGAGCACGTAGACCCGGGTATTGGCGATCGGCGTGCCGATGTGCAGCGGCGCGCCAGCGGTCAGGGCCCCGGCGGTGGCAACCACCGTGGCTTCGGTCGGCCCGTAGTTATTGACCACCTTGAAGCCCGGATCACGCTCGAACTGACGCAGACGGTCACCGCCGATCAGCAAGGTCTGCAAAGTCGGGTGCTGATGCTCGCGGCGCAGCGCCTGCTCGGCCACCGGGGTAGGCAGGAAGCTCACCGCCAGCGGTTGTTGCAGCCACCAGTCGATCAGCTCATCCACGTGTTCGGCGCCGATGTGCGCAGACGGCACGTGCAAAACGGCCCCGGCGCACAGGGCCGGCCAGACCTCCCAGGCCATGGCGTCGAAGCCAAAGCCTGCAACGGTGCTGGTGTGGGTGCCGGGGCCTACGCCAAAGGCGTCGCAGTGCCAATGCACCAGGTTGGCCAGGGTGGCATGTTCGACCATCACCCCCTTCGGTCGCCCGGTGGAGCCGGAGGTGTAGACCACATAGGCCAGCTGGTGCGCATCGAGCCCGTTCACGCAGGGGTTGAAATGCGCTTCGCCCTGCCAGTCGTCCTGGTCCACGACCGTGCAATGCACAGCGCCCATCCGGCCCTGGGTGACATGGTCCACCAGCACCGTTTTCGGGGTGCTGTCATCGAGCAGGTAGGCGATACGCTCATCGGGATAGGCTGGATCGATCGGCACGTAGGCCGCCCCGCACTTGAGCACGGCCAGCAGGCCAATGAGCCGCTGCGGGTTGCGCGCCAAGCACAAAGCGACGCGATCACCCAGGCCTACGCCCTGCTCAATCAGGTAATGCGCCAGGCGGTTGGCGCTGCGGTTGAGTTCGCCATAGCTCAGCACGCATCCGTCCTGCACCAGCGCAGCGGTTTGCGGCGCGCGGGCCGCCTGGGCTTCGACCAGCCCATGCACGGTTTGCCCTTGAGGGAAGGCTTTGTGAGTGGCGTTGAAGCCCTGCAACAGCTGCGCCTGCGCTTGAGCGTCAAGCACCGGCAGCATGGCCACTGGCAGACCCGCCCCGGTGTCTGCGCCTGGCTGACGCACCTGCTCAAGCGTGACCACCAGAGCGGACAGTACCTGATTCATGGCACTGGCAACTTGCCCAGCGTCGATCCCCGCCTGGGCCAGCACACTCAGGCTAAAGCCCTCGCCCAGGTCATCGACGCTCAAGGTCAGCGGATAGTTGCTGCGCTCTTCGCCCCCGAGCAGACGCACGCCCTGCATGGCCGCGCTATGGCTGCCGTCGGCGGCGCTGCTGTGGCGGTAGTTGAACAAGGCACTGAACAGCGGCAGCGAGCCGGCCACCCCACTGCAGCGCTGGGCCAGCGCCAGGGACGCGTGCTCGTGCATCAGCAGCGCGCTCAGGTGCTGGTGAGCAGTGCGCACGGCCTCGACCAGCGGCACGGACAGGTCGATGCGCAGCGGCAAGGTATTGATGAACACACCCAGCGCCCGGTCGGCCCCTTCGCCGCCATGCAGGCGGCCCATCAACACGGTGCCAAAGACCACGTCACTGCGGTTGGCCAGTGCGCCCAGCACCCGCGCCCAGGCCAGGTGCGCCAGGCTGGCGACGCTCACGCCCAGGTGACGGGCCTGCTCACGCAACCCCCGGGCCACGCGGGCATCGACGCCCAGGCGCGCCTCCTCGATGGCGTGCCCTTCGCCTTGCACGTCGGCAAGGCCCAGCGGCAAGGTGGGTTCGTCCACATCGCCCAGCATCTGGCGGAAGAACGCCTCGTGCCCCGCCTCGTCGGCCCCGAGCAGGGCTTGGGCCACGTAGTTTCGATACGGTGCCGGCGCCGTCAGCGTGTCACCCTGCCCGGTCATCAGTGCCTGCATCTCGCTGGCGATGACCTCCATGGCCGTGTGGTCCAGGGCCAGGTGGTGGAACTGCAAAATGGCCACCACGCGCAGGTTGCGCGGATCGGGCGCGTACACCAGGCGCATCATCGGCGCCTGCGCCAGGTCCAGGCGCTGCTGGCGGGCATCGAAACGCGCCTGCAAGGCTTGCAGCACGTCAGTCTCGTCCAGCCCGTCGACGGCGCTGACCGTCATCTGCGCTTTGCGCCATACCACCTGCACCGGTTGCGCCAGGCCTTCACTGAGCACGGCCGTACGCAGAATGTCGTGGCGGTCGATCACCTGTTGCAGCGCCGCTGCCCAGCGTTGCAGATGCGCCAGGCTGTCGAAGGCCAGGCGCGATTGCAGCAGGTACGGGTCACCCTGCTCGGCACTCAGGTGATGGAACAGAATGCCTTGCTGCAGCGGGGCCAGGGGGTAGATTTCCTGCACGTTGGCGGCCCCGCCAGGCACGCTGGCCACGATGTGGTCGATGCTGTCCTGATCGAGCGTGATCAGGCTGAGCATCTGCGGCGTGATGCGCTCGGCGTGCGCTGGCACGCGGTTATCAGGCACATGCAGGTCGCGGTCCTGGCCCACGGCGGCGGCCAGGGCTGCCAGGGTAGGCTGGGCGAACAGCACACGCACGTCGGCGCCCAGGCCGGCTTTGCGCATGCGTTCAACCAAGGTCACGGCCAGCAGCGAGTGCCCGCCCAGTTCGAAGAAGTGATCATGCCGACCCACGCGCTCGACCTTGAGCACCTCGGCCCAGAGACTTGCCAAGGCCACCTCGATCTCCCCCTGCGGGGCCTCGAAGCCACGGGTCACGACCGCGTCGAGGCCAGGCGCCGGCAAGCCACGCCGATCACGCTTGCCATTGGCGGTGAGCGGCAATGCCTCAAGCTGGACGTAAGCGGCCGGCAGCATGTAGTCGGGCAACTGTGTCTGCAAACTGGCGTGCAGGTCGGCGATCAGGGGCGCGGTAGCGTGGGCCGTAAAGTAGGCCACCAACCGTTTGTCGCCCGGCTGGTCCTCGCGCAGCAGCACAACAGCTTCCCGCACGCCTTCGCACGTGGCCAGGCGCGCCTCGATTTCACCCAACTCGATGCGGAAACCACGCAGCTTGACCTGCTGGTCGGCACGCCCCAGGTAGCGCAGGGTGCCGTCTGCTTGCCAGGCCACCAGATCGCCGCTGCGGTACAGCCGATCCTGCGGCCGACCGCTGAACGGATCGGCGATGAAGCGCTCGGCCGTCAGCGCGGGCTGGCCCAGGTAACCCAAGGCTAAACCGTCCCCGCCGATGTACAGCTCGCCGACGGCCCCCACGGGCAAAAGCTGCTGGTGAGTGTCCAGCACGTAGCAACGGGTGTTGCCGATCGGCCGGCCTATGGGCAGGCTGCCCGCCTCCACACGGGTCATCTCAAAGGTGGTGGTAAAGGTGGTGGCTTCGGTCGGCCCGTAGCCGTTGAGCATGTGCGCCGGTGCACCGTCTCGCAGCACCCGGGCCACGACGTGCGGGTCCAGCACGTCACCCCCGACCATCAGGTAGCGCAGGCGTGCGAAGGCCGGCAGCAAGGCTTCGGCGAACTGATGGAACAGGCCGGCGGTGAGCCACAACACACTCACCTGCTGGGTCAGCAATGCATCGCGCAACCTGTCGTGCGCCAGCACCTGGTCCTGATCGATGACCACCACCGCACCGCCATTGAGCAGCGGCGCCCACACTTCCAGGGTGCTGGCGTCGAACGCCGGGTTCGAGGCGAAGGCGACACGGTCCTGGGCGGTGAACGTCGCAAAACCGTTGTTGATGACCAAACGGGCAATGGCCCGATGGGGCACCTGCACACCCTTTGCCGCCCCGGTGGAGCCGGAGGTATACATCACGTAGGCCGCGCTCTGGGCTGAAACCTCGAGGCGCGGCGCCTGCGCCGGCTGACCGGCGAGATCACAGCGGTCCAGGTCGATACGTACGGCACACGGCAGCGCGGGCTCGTGGCTCAACGTCAGCAGCACGGCGGCCCCACTGTCTTGCATCATGTAGGCCTGGCGCTCCACGGGCGCATAGCTGTCCAGCGGCACGTAGACGGCGCCGCAGGCGCTGACGGCCAGCTGCGCCGCCAACAGGTCAAAGCTGCGTGGCAATAGCAGTGCCACGCTGTCCCCCGGCGTCACGCCCAGGTCCAGCAGGTGGTGGGCTAGACGGTTGGCATGCCCCTCCAGCTGGGCATACGTCCATTGCTGCTCGCCATGCATCACGGCGCAGGCACCAGGCGCACGCTGGGCCTGTGCGCTGAACAAGGCGTGCAGCGGTTGATCGCGTGGATAGTCGCGCACGGTCGCGTTGAAGCTGTCGAGCACCCGTTCGCGTTCACCCGCCGGTAACTGCGAAACCTGCCACAACGGCGTACCGGGCGCCTGCTTAAGGGCCTGCGCCAGTTGGCTCAGCGCATGACCCAGCAGCCTGCAGACCTGCTGGCCATCGACCTGGGCCACGGCCTGCACGGTAAGTGCCATGGCATCGCCCACATCGTCTACGTTGACCACCAACGGGTAGTTGCTGCGCTCCACCGCCGCCACCTGCTCGATGCCGTTCCAGGCCTGGCTCAAGCCCTGCTGGGCCGGTGCGCTGTGGCGGAAGTTAAGCAGGCTGGTGAACAGTGCTTGTGAAGCCGGCACGGCGCTGCAACGCTGGGCCAAGGCCAAGGATGCCTGTTCGTGGGCCAGCAGGCTGGCCAGCCGCTGGTGGGTCAGGCGCACGCCATCGGCGACATTCGCCGCGCCCGCGCTGACGCGCAGCGGCAAGGTATTGATGAACATGCCCAAGGCGCGTTCGGCGCCTGCGCCGCCCTGCAGGCGGCCCAGCAGGACAGTGCCGAACACCACCTCCTCGCGGCCGCTGAGCTGCGCCAGTACCTGCGCCCACCCTTGGTGCACCAGGCTGGCCACGCTCACGCCCAGTCGACGCGCTTGTTCGCGCAGCTGCAAGACCACCCCGCCTTCGATCCACTGGCGGGTCTCGAACACCTCGCCGGTACCGGTATCGGCGTCATGCAAGCCGAACACGACAGTCGGCTCGTCGATATCGCCCAACAACTCACGGAACAGCGTCTCGTCAGCCTGAGGATCGGCGCCAAGGCGTGCCTGGGCCACATAGTTGCGGTACGGCGTGCTGGCGTGCAGCACCGGCTGGCCTTGCAGCACAGTGGTGATTTCCGCCACCAGCTGCTCGACCGCCGCATGGTCGAGGATGATGTGGTGGATGAGCAGCGTTGCCTGCACCGCTTGCCCAGAGGGCGCTTGCACCAGGCGCACCAGCGGCGCCTGGGTGAGCGTGAGCCCCTCGCCAGGCGTGGCAAGTTGGCTGGCGAGCGCAGGCGTGTTTCGCCACACCACCTGCACAGGTTCTTCGAGCGCGTGCCAATGGATGCTGGTGCGCAGGATGTCATGGCGAGCGATGACCACGTCCAGGGCAGCGGCGAACGCGTCCAGCTGCGCCTGGTCGGGGAAGCTGAAGCGCGCCTGCAGCACGTAGGGGTCGCGGTCTTCGCAGGCCAAGTGGTGATAGAGGATGCCCTGCTGCAAGGGCGCCAGGCCGTAGATGTCCTGAATGTTCTCCACGCCGCCGGGAATCTGCGTCACCAACGTGTCGATGGCCGCTTGCGAAAGATCCGCCAGTGGCAACAGGTCAGGCGTGATACGGGTGCAGTCAGGCGTGATCACGTTGGCCGGCACGACGACGCTGCGCTGACGACCCAGCGCGGCAGCCAGCGCTTGCAGCGTCGGCTGGCCGAACAACACCCGGATGTCTGCTTGCAGCCCCCGCTCACGCAGGCGCGCCGTCAGGGTGACCGCCAGCAGCGAATGGCCGCCCAGCTCGAAGAAGTTGTCCTGTCGGCCCACACGGTCCACACCCAGCAGTTCGGCCCAGAGCGCCGCCAGCAAGGTTTCGGTCTCGCCCAGTGGGGCTTCGAAGACGCGCTCCTGGGTCACGTCAGGGGCAGGCAACGCCTTGCGGTCGAGCTTGCCGTTGGGGCTTAGCGGCAAAGCCTGAAGGTGCATGAACAGCGCCGGTACCATGAAGTCCGGCAATTGGTGCAGCAAGGCCGTGCGAAGCGCGTCCACCTTTTGTTCGGCTCCGGTGTAATAGGCAATCAGGCGCTGGTCGCGGGCGATGACCACGGCCTCCTTGATGCCCGCGACAGCCGTCATGGCCGCTTGGATTTCACCCAGTTCGATACGCAGCCCACGCAACTTCACCTGATCGTCGTTACGGCCCAGGTATTCGAGGTTGCCGTCCGGCAGGTGCCGCGCCAGGTCGCCTGTGCGGTACAGCCGCCCGCCTGGGCGCTGACCGAACGGGTCATCCAGGAAGCGCTCGGCGGTCAGTTCGGGCCGGTTCAGGTAACCGCGGGCGACCTGCACGCCACCGATGTACAGCTCGCCGGCCACGCCCTGCGGTACCGGCTGGCCTTGCTCGTCCAGCACGTACAGGGTGGTGTTGGCGATGGGCTTGCCGATTGGGGTGTTGTCGGGTGCGCTCACGCAGTGCCAGGCACTCACATCCACGGCGGCTTCGGTCGGGCCGTAGAGGTTGTGCAACTCAACATCCGGCAGTTGCTGGTGGAAGCGGCGCACGAGGCTGCCTGGCAGTGCTTCGCCGCTGCACACCACACGCTTGAGCAAAGGCGCGCACCAGCCTGATTCGATGGCCGAGAGGAACACGTCCAGCATCGACGGCACGAAGTGCAGCGTGCTGACACCTTCAGTATCGATGACCTGTTGCAGGTACTGCGGGTCGCGGTGCCCGCCGGGCCGGGCCATGACCAGTTTCGCACCGGTCTGCAATGGCCACAGCAGCTCCCAGACCGAAACGTCGAAGCTGAACGGGGTCTTCTGCAGCACAACGTCGTCGGCACCCAGCGCATAGGCGTCCTGCATCCACAGCAGGCGGTTGACCACGCCGGCATGCTCGTTCATCACGCCCTTGGGCAAGCCGGTCGAGCCTGAGGTATAGATGACGTACGCCAGGTGCTGCGGGGTGAGCCCCGGCACTTCCGGGTTGGTGGCAGGCAGTTCCAGGCTCAACGGCGCGTCCAGATCGATCACGACGCCGTGCTCGGGCACATGCCGGGTCGCCGCGTGCACCAGCACCGCCACCGGGTCGCTGTCGGTGAGCATGTGGCGAATACGCTCTGCCGGGTAATCCGGATCGACCGGCACATACGCGCCGCCCGCCTTCAGGATTCCGAGCAGCCCCACCATCATCGACAAACTGCGTTCAACGCAGATCGCCACGCGATCATCGGGTGTCACGCCCAGCGCGATGAGGTGGTGAGCCAGGCGGTTGGCCTGGGCGTTGAGCTGCTCGAAGGTCAGTTCGCCCTCCTCGGCGCTGACGGCGATGGCCTGCGGGGTGCGCTGTACCTGATCTTCGATCAGTCGATGCAGCGTGTGATCGAGCCCGTACGCCTTTTCGGTAGCGTTGAAACCTGCCACCACGCGTTCACGCTCATGGCTTTCGAGCACGGGCAATTGCTGCACGGGCAACGTGGGGGTGCGTTCAAGCCCGCTCAGCAGCGCTTGCAGCACCTGTTGCACCTGCCCGCAGATGCGCTGCGCGCCGATCTGCGCAGGTACGGTGGCCACCAGTCGGAAAGCCTCGCCCAGATCATCCACGTTCAGGCTCAGCGGGTAGTTGGTGCGCTCCTGCCCGTCCACCACCTCGATACCCGCCCAGCCTTCGCCGCGATCGGCACCCGGCTGGGTGCCATGGCGATAGTTGAGCATTGCGCTGAAGAGCGGCTGCGGCGCCGCGACGCCACTGCAACGCTGTGCCAGCGCCAGCGAGGCATGCTCATGGGCCAGCAGGTCGCTGAGCCCCTGATGCACGGCCCTGGCCGCATCGACCATGCCGATGGCCTCCAGGTCCACACGCAGTGGCAAGGTGTTGATGAACATCCCCAGTGCCCGCTCGGACCCTTCTCCGCCCTGCAGGCGCCCCAGCAGCACGGTGCCGAACACCACGCGCGTTCTGCCACTGGCAGCCCCGAGCAGGCGGGCCCAGGCCAGGTGGAACAATGATGCAACGCTGATGCCCAGGCGCCGAGCTTGTTGGCGCAAGCCGGTGGACAGCGCCTCGGGCAAGACCTGCCTGGCCTCGTCCAGGTCGCGGCCGTCGCCTTGTACGTCATCCAGGCCATAAGGCAAGGTCGGCTCGTCGATCTCACCCAGTTGCGCGGTGAAGAACGCCTCATGGGCGCGCTGATCGACCCCCAGCCTGGCCTGGGCTACGTAATTGCGGTAAGGCACCGCAGCATGAGCCGGTGCGGGGGCACCGCTGAGCAAGGCTGTCAGTTCTTCGCCCACCACCTCCAGCGCCGTGTGGTCCAACACGATGTGGTGGAACTGCAAGCTGGCGTCGATGCCGTTCTGTCCCTGGCTGTACACCAGTCGCAGCAGCGGCGCCCGCGCCAGGTCAAGGGTGGCAGTGGCCGACAGGTCAGGCACGGCGTCCACGCTCAGGCGCGCCTGGCGCACCACCACCTGCACCGCTTGCGGCAGCCCTTCCCAGAAGATCGCCGTGCGCAATACATCGTGGCGGGCGATGATCTGGTCCAGTGCAGCGGCAAAGGCCTGCAGCCGTTGCTTGTCGCTAAAACGCAGGCGCGTGTGCAGCACGTAGGGATCATGCTCGGCCGACAGGTGATGGTAGAGGATGCCCTCCTGCAACGGCGCCAGGGGGTAGATGTCCTGCACGTTGGCTGCACCGCCCGGGACCTGCGAGACGATCCGCGCAATGCAAGCCTGGTCCAGCTCGATCAGGCTGAGCATGTCGGGGGTGATGTGCGAGCAGCCGGGCGGGATGCGGTTCTCGGGCACCTGGACCTGACGGCTGGCAGTGAGCGTGGCAGCCAGGGCAGCCACGGTCGGCTGGCCGAACAAGGTGCGCACATCGACCTGCAAGCCTTCAAGGCGCAGCCGAGCAGTCAGGGTGACGGCCAGCAGCGAGTGGCCACCCAATTCGAAGAAATTATCGTGTCGGCCTACCTGCGCCACCCCCAGCAATTCGCCCCACAGACGGGCCAGCAGGGCTTCGGTATCACCCACCGGCGCCTCGAAGGCCCGTCCCTGCACCACGCTGTCCGGGGTGGGCAGGGCCTTGCGGTCGAGCTTGCCGTTCGGCGTCAGCGGCAAGCGATCCACGTGAATGAACACCGCAGGCACCATGTGCTCGGGCAAGTGCTCGAGCACGCCCTGGCGCAGTGCCTCTGGGGCCTGCGGGTCACCGGTGTACCAGGCAGCCAGGCGCGTACCGTCCACCGCCAGCACTACGGCGGCGTGCACGCCAGGCAGGCGCTGCAGGCAGGTTTCGATCTCGCCTGGTTCGATTCGCAGGCCACGCAGCTTGATCTGCTGGTCGAGTCGACCAAGGAAGACCAGCTCGCCCTGAGCATTCAGGCGCACCAGGTCGCCACTGCGGTAAAGCCGCTCGCCCTCGACGAAGGGATTGTCGAGGAAACGCTCCGCCTGCTGCTCGGGCAAGCCCAGGTACCCGCGCGCCACGCCAGCACCGCCTATGTGCAGGTGCCCGGCAACGCCTGGCGGCACCGGTTGGTCGTGTGCATCGAGTACATACAGGCGGGTATTGTCCACCGGGCTTCCGATCGGCAGGCCAGCGACGGGGATGGCGGCAGAGGGCTGCAGCGTCCAGGCGCTGCAATCGACCGTGGTCTCGGTGGGGCCGTAGACGTTGTGCAGACGCACCTGGGGCAACTGCTCGCGCACTTGCGTGGCCAGCGCATGGATCAGCTCACCGCCGCCGCACACGATGTCTGTCAAGCCTGAACACAGGCGGCTGCCTGGGTGATCGAGGAACTGTTGCAGCAGCGCAGGCACGAACTGCACCACGGCCACGCTCTGCGCCTGGATCAGCCGAGCCAGGTAGTCCGGGTCGCGCTCGCCCAACGGGCGGGCCAGCACCAGGCGCAAGCCGCTGCACAGTGGCCAGAACAGCTCCCACACCGAGGCGTCGAAGCTGATCGGCGTCTTGTGCAGTACAGCCTGGGTCCCCGCGAGCGGCCACTGCCCTTGGCTCCAGTGCACCAGGTTCACCACGTTGCGGTGCTCGACCATGACGCCCTTGGGCAGCCCGGTAGAGCCGGAGGTGTAGATCACGTAGGCCAGGTTGCGTGCTGTGAGCCCAGGCACCTGGGGAGCCAAATGCGCTTGCTGCGCCCACCGGGCGGTGTCCATGTCCACCTTGGGCGCCTGGGTAGGCAGCGCCAGGTCGGCAGTGGCGCGATGCACCAGCACCGCGCGTGGGCCGCTGTCGCGCAGCATGTGGCCAATGCGCTCGGCGGGATAACCAGGGTCGATCGGCACATAGGCCGCGCCAGCCTTGAGGATGCCCAGCAGACCAACCACCAGCGCGACACCGCGCTCAAGGCAGAGCGCAACGCGGTCGTCGGGCTGTACGCCCAGCGACAGCAAATGGTGAGCCAGACCATTGGCCTGTCGATCGAGCTCGGCGTAGCTCAGCTCGCCGTCCTCAGCGACCAGCGCTATGGCCCGCGGGCTGCGCAGGGCCTGCGCTTCGAAAAGACCGTGCAGGGTCTGGGTCAGGTCATGTGGACAGGCGCGATGGTTACCCAGTACCGCTGCGCGCGCCGCAGGGTCAAGCAGTGACAGGCTGTGCACCGGTAGCGCCGGGCGCCGTTCAAGCGCATCCAGCAGCTCGACCAGTACATGCGCCAATTGCTCGCACAGTGGGCGGGCGCCGATGGGCCTGCACACCTGGGCGGTGATGCGCAGCCCTGTGCCCAGGTCATCGACGTTGACGCTGATCGGGTAGTTGCCATGCCCGCCGGCCGGCAGCACCTCGATACCCTCAAGGGCCTGGTCGCGCGCCTGCTGCTCTTGCTCGGTCGCGCCGTGGCGGTAGTTGAGCATCGCGCTGAACAGCGGCGTGGGTGCGGCCACGCCGCTGCAGCGCTGGGCCAGCGCCAGCGAGGCGTGCTCGTGGACCAGCAGCGCAGCCAAGCGCTGGTGGGTCAGCTGCACCGCTGCCCGTACGTCGAGCCCTGCCAGGTTCAGGCGCAGCGGCAGGGTGTTGATGAACATACCCAAGGCCCTGTCGGCGCCCTCGCCGCCTTGCAGGCGCCCGAGCAGCACGGTGCCGAAGACCACGTCGTCCTTGCCACTGGTGGCCGCGACCAAACGCGCCCAGGCCAGATGCACCAGGCTTGCGGCGCTCACCCCGCACTGGCGGGCCAGCGCCCGCAGCCGTTGATACTGCTCAGTGGCCAAATCGGTACTGGCCAGCTCGAAATCACCGCCTTCATGCTGCAGATCGGCAAGCCCATAGGGCAGCGTCGGCTCTTCGACATCGCCCAGTTCGGTCCTGAAGAACGCTTCGTGCTCGGCCTCGCTGATACCCAGCCGGGCCTGGGCCACGTAGTTGCGGTAAGGCACCGGCGCCCCTGCCGGCGTCTGGCCGTGCAAGTGATCGCGAATTTCTGCCAACACCACCTTCATGGCGGTGTGGTCGAGCACGATGTGGTGGAACTGCAGCACGGCCTGCACGCCTGCCGCGTCATGGATAGGCAACAGCCGAATCAGCGGCGCCGAGGCAAGCTCGATACGTTGACCAGCAAGCATCGCGTCGTTCGAGGTCACCTCGATCAACGCCAGGCTCGCCGAACGCTGCACCACCTGCACCGGCTGGGGCAAGCCATCCCAGAGCACCGCCGTGCGCAACACATCGTGGCGGGCCACCACCTGGTCGAGCGCCTGGGCAAAGGCATGCAGCCTTTGCCGCGAATCGAAGGTGACCCGCCATTGCAGCAGGTACGGGTCGGCATCGTCTGCACTGAGGTGGTGATAGAGAATGCCCTCCTGCAGCGGCGCCAGTGGGTAGATGTCCTGGACGTTGGCCGCACCGCCGGGGATCGCAGCAACGATGCGGTCCAGCGCAGCCTGCTCCAGCGTCAGCAAGGGCAGCATGGTCGGGATGATGCGGGTGCAGTGGGCCGGGATACCGTTGGCAGGGATTTGGACCTCGCGGGCTGAGCCCAGCGCCCCGGCCAATGCCGCCACCGTCGGTTGCCCGAACAACACGCGCACATCCAGGGCCAAGCCTTGTTCGCGCAGCCGCTCGATCAGGCTCACGGCCAACAGCGAATGCCCGCCCAGTTCGAAGAAGTTGTCGTGCCGGCCGACCTGCTCCAGGCCCAGCACGTCGGCCCACACCTGGGCGATGATCGCCTCGGTTTCACCCAGCGGGGCCTCATAGCCCTGCTGGACCAGGTCCTGGGGCTGTGGCTCGGGCAGCGCGCGACGGTCGAGCTTGCCATGGCTGGTCAGGGGCAGCGCCTGGATGCGGATGAAGGCCTGGGGCAACAGCTGACCAGGCAGGCATGCCTGCAAGCCTTGACGCACGGCACTCACCTCGACAGGAGAGGTCTCGGTGAACCAGGCCAGCAAGCGTTCTCCGCGCACCAGCACCACGGCATCGCCGACGCCGGGCTGCGCCCGGAGCGCGGCCTCGATTTCACCCAGCTCCACCCTGACGCCACGCACCTTGACCTGGTCGTCGTTGCGGCCCAGGTAATCAAGCGTGCCATCGCTGTTCCAGCGCACCAGGTCGCCGCTGCGGTATAGGCGGGCGTTGGGAAGGCGGCTGAACGGGTCACGCAGGAAGCGCTCTGCGGTCAGGTCCGGCCGGTTGAAATAGCCTCGCGCCACTTGCGAGCCACCAATGTAGAGCTCGCCGGTGACCCCGACCGGCACAGGCTGGCCCAGGTCATCGAGCACGTAGACACGGGTATTGGCGATGGGTATGCCAATGTGCAGGGCTGCGCCGGGTGCCAACGCACCCGAGGTGGCAACCACGGTGCACTCGGTGGGGCCGTAGTTGTTGACCACGGTGAACCCTGGGTCCTGCTCGAACTGACGCAGGCGATCGCCGCCCACCAGCAGGGTGCGCAACGTGGCGTGCTGGTGTGGGCGGCGCAGCGCCTGTTCAGCCACAGGGGTCGGCAGGAAACTGACCGTCAGGGGTTGTTCGAGCCACCAGTCCAGCAACGCCTCGACCTGCTCGTTGCCCAGGTAGGCCGGCGGCAGGTGCAGCGTGGCCCCCGCGCACAGGGCGGGCCAGACTTCCCAAGCCATGGCGTCGAAACCGAAACCGGCAACGCTGGAGGTGCGTGTGCCCGCCTGCACGGCGAACGCCTGGCAGTGCCAGTGGACGAGGTTGGTCACGGTGTGGTGCTCGACCATGACGCCCTTGGGCTGGCCGGTGGACCCTGAGGTGTACACCAGGTACGCCAGGTCATTGGCAGTCAGCCCCGCCACGTGCGGGTTGTCGGTAAGGCTCAGGTAAGCATCCGGCTGGTCGAGGTCGATGCGGCGCACGTGCGGCGGCAGGCCGCCAATGTCGGCCTGGGCCAGCAACAGGGCCGGCGCGCTGTCTTCGAGCAGGTAGGCGATACGGCTGGCCGGATAGGCCGGGTCCACGGGCACGTAGGCGGCCCCGGCCTTGAGCACGGCCAGCAAGGCGACGATACGGTCCAGTGTGCGATCAAGGCACAAGGCGACGCGGTCAGCCCTGCCTACACCCTCTGCGATCAGCCGATGGGCCAACTGATTGGCGCGTCGGTTGAGCTGGGCGTAGGTCAGGGTCAGGGAGCCCTGGCACACCGCTGTGGCATCGGGCACCGCGGCAGCCTGGGCCTCGATCAGCGCATGTACGGTCTGGCCCTGTGGGTACGCTTGCGCGGTCAAGTTGAAGCCGCCCAGCACCTGCTCGCGCGCCGCATCGTCCAGTATGGACAGGCGCTGAACGCTGGTTTGCGGGTCGTGCTCCAACGCCCGAACCATCTGCGCCACGGCCATTGCCATCCACTCGGCGACCCGCGCCGCGCCGATGTCGATCAACGCCAGCACATTGAAGGTAAAACCATTCCCCAGGTCGTTGACGCTGAGGGTGAGCGGGTAGTTGCTGCGCTCCTCTGCCCCCAGCAGCTGTACGCCCTCCCAGAGGCCGTCACCTGCCTGGGCGGCCGGGTCGGCGCTGTGGCGGTAGTTGAGCAGTGCGCTGAACAACGGCGCCCCGGCAGCCACGCCGCTGCAACGCTGGGCCAGTGCCAACGACGCATGCTCGTGGGCCAGCAGGGCCGACAAGTGGCGGTGCGTGGCCAACACGCCTTGTTCTACCCCGGCGGCGGTATCGACACGCAGAGGCAGGGTGTTGATGAACATGCCCAGTGCGCGGTCGGCGCCCTCGCCGGCTTGCGAGCGCCCCATCAGCACTGTGCCGAACACCACATCGCTGCGGTTGGCCAACACCCCAAGTACACGGGCCCAGGCCACGTGCATCAGGCTCGCAGCACTGACACCCAGGCGCCTAGCCTGGGCACGTAGGCCCTGGGCCAGGCCGTGGTCGAGCGCCAGCAAGGCGTGCTCGATGCCAGCACCGTCGCCTTGCACGTCGGCATGACCGAGCGGCAGGGTGGGCTCATCGACATCAGCCAGCAGGGTCTTGAAGAAGGCCTCGTGGGCGGCTTCGTTGCCCAGGCAAGCCCGGGCAACGTAATTACGGTATGGCACGGCCGGCGGCAGGGTATGCCCTTGCCCGAACAGCAAGGCGCGCATCTCGTACAGCACCACGTCCAGGGCCGTGTGGTCCAGTGCCAGGTGATGGAACAGCAACACGGCCACCACCCGGTGATTGTCAGGGTCCAGGCTATAGTGCAACTGCGCCAGGGGTGCCTGGCTCAGGTCCATGCGGTGATGGCGGGCATCGAAGCGCGCCTGCAACTGGTCGATGCGCGAGGTGCCCGAATCCTCGTGCAGGTCGGTCACCTCGAAGACGCCCAGCTCGGCCTTGCGCCACACCACCTGCAGCGGCTGCGCCAAGCCGTGACTCAGGACAGCGGTGCGCAGAATGTCATGTCGGTCGATGACCTGTTGCAGGGCGCCGGCCCAGGCCAGCAGGCGCTCGATGCTGTCGAATGCCAGGCGTGTCTGCAAGAGGTAGGGGTCGCCCTGCTCTGCGCTCAGGTGATGGTAGAGCACGCCCTGCTGCAGGGGTGCCAGCGGATAGATTTCCTGCACGTTGGCCGCGCCGCCTGGTACCTGAGCAGTGATGCGGTCGATCAGGTGCTGCTCCAGCGTGATCAGGCTGAGCATGTCGGGCGTAATGCGCTGCGCGCCCGTCGGCACGCCATTGGCCGGCACCTGCAAGGCCGGGCTATCGCCAACCACAGCGGCCAGGGCGGCGACGGTGGGCTGGGCGAACAGCATGCGCACGTCCACCACCAGCGACGCCCGGCGCAGACGCTCGACCAGCGTGACCGCCAACAACGAGTGCCCACCCAGCTCGAAGAAGTTGTCGTGGCGCCCTACCCGGTCGACCTGCAGCACGTCGGCCCAGATCGCGGCCATGGCCGTTTCGGTCGGGGTGTTCGGGGCTTCGAAGGCGCTGGCAGCAAGGCTTGAGGTGTCCGGGGTTGGCAACGCCCGGCGGTCAAGCTTGCCATGGCGGGTCAGCGGCAATGCATCGAGGCAGGTCAGTGCCGCGGGCACTAGTTGCGCAGGCAGACAGGCCTGCAACGCCTCGCGCAGCGCCAGCGCTTCAAGAGGCCGAGTTTGGGTATACCAACCCAGCAGTCGGCCGTCGCGCACCAGCACCACGGCGTCTTCGACACCAGGCTGGCACTTGAGCGCCGCCTCGATTTCACCCAGCTCAACGCGCACGCCGCGAATCTTCACCTGGTCGTCGTTGCGCCCGAGGTAATCCAGCGTGCCGTCGGTGTTCCAGCGTACCAGGTCACCGCTGCGGTACAGGCGTGCCCGAGGGTCATCGCTGAACGGATCCTTGATGAAATGCGAGTGCGTCAGTTCGGGGCGGTTGAAGTAGCCCCGCGCCACCTGAGCGCCCCCGATATACAACTCGCCTACGACGCCCACGGGCACCGGTTGCAGGCCTGCGTCCAGCACGTAGACCTGGGTATTGGCGATCGGCGTACCGATATGGAGGGCACCGCCTGGGCGCAGTCGTCCAGAAGTGGCGACCACGGTGGTTTCGGTCGGGCCGTAGTTGTTGACCAATGCAAAGCCTGGATCGCGCTCGAAGTGGCGCAGGCGATCGCCGCCCACCAGCAGGGTGCGCAAGGTCGGGTGCTGGCGCTCGCGGCGCAGCGCGTGCTCGGCCACGGGCGTTGGCAGGAAACTCACCGTCAGCGGCTGCTCCAGCCACCAGTCGAGCAGCGCCTCGACATGCTCATTGCCAACATCCGCCGGCGGCAGGTGCAGCGTAGCCCCGGCGCACAGGCAGGGCCATACCTCCCAGGCCAGGGCATCGAAACCGAACCCGGCCACGCTCGAGGCGTGGCCGTGCTCGTCCAGCTCGAAAGCCTGGCAGTGCCAGTCCACCAGGTTGACCAGGGCACGGTGTTCGACCATTACGCCCTTGGGCTGGCCGGTCGAGCCTGAGGTGTAGACGAGGTAGGCCAGTTGCCGATTATCCAGCCCCGTGACCACAGGGTCGTGTGTCGGGGCGTCGGTAGGGGGATGGTCCAGATCCAGGCGCGGCACGCCAGTGGGCAGGCCTTCGATGCCGGACTCGGCCAGCACCCAGGCGGGTGCGCTGTCGGTCAGCAAGTAGGCGATGCGGTCTGCGGGGTAAGCGGGATCGACGGGCACGTAGGCCGCACCGGCCTTGAGCACCGCGAGCATGCCGACCAGCCTGTTGGCATTTCGCGGCAGGCACAGGGCGATGCGTTGGCCTGGCTTCACACCTTCTCCCAGCAGCCGGTGGGCCAGTTGATTGGCCTGCTGGTTGAGCGCCGCGTAGCTCAGCACCTGGCCGTCCTGACGCAGTGCGATGGCCTCTGGCGCCACGCGCGCACGGGCTTGGATCCGTGCGTGCACAGTGTCGCCCTGCCGATAGGTGCAGGCGGTGTCGTTGAAGCGACGCACCACCTGATCGAATTCCTGCGGCGGCAGTACGGCCACGTGCTGCAAAGGCGTGTCGGGCTCGTGTTCCAGGGCGTGCACGAGATTGGCGAGCACCTGCTCGAACTGCTGGCTCAGGCGTGCGGCATCCCATTCAGGCAGGCTTTGCACGGTCAGGCGCAGGTCGTCGCCCAAATCGTCCACGCTCACCGTCAATGGGTAATCGGTACGCTCCTCGGCGCCGACAATGTCGATACCCGGCGCGACAGGAATGATCTCGGCGGCGTCGCCGGCGTCGCTGTGACGGTAATTGAGCATGCTGTTGAACAAGGCCGTGGGCGCAGCCACCCCGCTGCAGCGCTGAGCCAGGGCCAGGGACGCTTGTTCGTGGGCCAGCAAGCCGGTCAGACGACGGTGGGTGTGCAACAGGCCGTCCTTGACCCCCACCTCTGTCACGTCGATACGCAGCGGCAGCGTGTTGATGAACATGCCCAATGCCTGCTCGCCGCCCTCCCCGGCGGTCATGCGGCCCAGCAATACGCTGCCGAACACCACCGTCTGACGCCCGGCCAGCTGCCCTACCCACCGGGCGAAGCCCAGGTGCAGGACGCTGGCTGGGCTGACCCCGAGCTGCCGGGCCTGTTGACGCAGGCGACGGGCCAGAGGGGTCGGCAAGGTCAGGCGGGCTTGCTGCAGAAGCTGCTCGGGCTTTGCCTGGGCACCGAAGGCCAGGGTCGGCTCGTCGATATCGGCCAGCATGTGCTCGAAGAACTGGGTGTGGGCTTGTTCGTCCAGGGCCTGGCGGGCCGCCGCCAGGAAGTTGCGAAACGGCGTCGGCGCGGGCAACTGCGCGGCCGTACCGGCCAAATGCGCCTGGATTTCCCGGCGCACGATATCGAGCGCCGTGTGATCCATGATCATGTGATGGAAGGTCAGCACTGCCACCCACGCCTGCCCCTCACCCTGGGCTTGGGCCAGTTGCATCAGGGGTGCCTGGCGCAGGTCCAGTCGATAACGGCGTGGGGCGAGGTGGTCGCACAGCTCGGTCAGTGCGCCGTGGCCTTTGAACGGCAACGCTTCACGCACCAGGGCCGCTTCGCGCCATACCACCTGCACGGGCTCGTCCAGGCATTCCCAATGTACGGCAGTGCGCAGGATGTCGTGGCGCTGTATGACCGCTTGCAGGGCGTCGGCGAAGGCATCGAGGTGCGCCTTGCTGGCGAAACGCAATTGCACCTGCGACAGGTAGGGGTCGCCGTCCTGGGCCGACAGGTGGTGGTACAGCATGCCCCGCTGCAGGGGTGCCAGCGGGTAGATGTCCTGTACGTTGGCCGCCCCGCCCGGCACGCTGTCGACGATACGGTCAATGGCCGCCTGGTCGAGGCTGACCAACGGCAGCATGTCGGGGGTGACGCGAAATGCCGGGCTGAGCCAATCGTCATCCTGACTTGCAAGCATCTCCAGCAAGGCCGGCTTGTGCCGGGACAACGCCTCCCACAGGGGGTCGTCCAGCGTCTGGTCATCACCCAGGACGATCAGGTCCTGGTCTTCACGCTGCAGACGGATGGGACGGGTGGAAAGTGCGTTGATCAGTTCGCTGAAGTGCATCGGTAAGCATCCTGCTTTGCCTGGAAGGGTTGATGGCCGACACGCTAAAGCAACGCGACCGGCCGGTCTGACATGGGAAGTGGGGACAACCGCGCAAACGATTGCCGGGGCCGGCGGGCCCCGGGCTTGGCCTCAAAGGCGCCTGCGTTTGCCCAGGCTTGGGATGGTGGTAGGCGGGATGACGGCCTGTTCAGGCTGGGCCTGGCTGCTGGCGGCGAGCCCCGAGAGGGTGGGCTGGGTGAACAGCGCCCTGGCATCGACGTGCAGCCCGGCCTGGCGCAGGCGCGCCACCAGGCTCACGGCCAGCAATGAATGCCCGCCCAGCTCGAAGAAGTTGTCGTCACGGCCCACCTGCTCGATCTTGAGCAACTCGGCCCAGATGGCCGCCATGGCCGCTTCCAGCTCGCCTTCGGGTGCACGGTAGGCGCGGCTGATGACCGCATCGGCGCCGGGCGCGGGCAAGGCGCGCCGATCCAGCTTGCCGTTGGCGCTCAAGGGCAACTGCGCCAGGCGCACGAAGGCCTGGGGCACCATGTACTCCGGCATGCAGGCCAGCAGGTGACCGCGCAGCGCCTCGAGGGCCGGCGCAGGCTGACCGTCGCACAGCGTGAAGTAGGCCACAAGGCGCTCTTCGCGCATCAACACCACCGCCTGCGCAACGGCCGGGTGGGCGGTGAGCGAGGCCTCGATCTCTCCAAGTTCCACGCGCAGGCCGCGCAGCTTGACCTGGAAGTCGTTGCGGCCCATGAATTCGAGGTTGCCGTCTTCTCGATAGCGCACCAGATCGCCTGTGCGGTAGAGCCGGTCGCCGTCGACGAAGGGGCTGGCGATGAAGCGTTCGGCCTGAAGCTCAGGCAAGCCCAGATAGCCGCGCGCCACGCCTACTCCACCGATGTGCAACTGGCCTACGCCGCCCAGCGGTACCGGGCGGTCGTGTTCATCGAGTACATACACGCGGGTGTTGGGGATCGGACGGCCGATCGGCGGTGTCTGCACCGGCAGTGGCGTATGGGCCGGCAACGACCAGGCGGTACTGTCGACAGTGGCCTCGGTGGGGCCATACACGTTATGCACGCACACCCAGGGCAAGCGCTCGCGAAGGCTTTGCAGCAACGCGGGGGTAAGATCGCCGCCTCCGCAGAAAATGTCGGTGAGCCGGGTGCACCCCTGCACCCCTGGCTGATCGAGGAACTGCTGCAACAGCGCCGGGACGAACTTGACGATGCTGACCTGCTGCGCCTTGATCAGCTCCACCAGGTAGCCAGGGTCGCGGTGCCCACCGGGGCGAGCCAGGACCAGGCGCACCCCCGCCGTCAACGGCCAGAACAACTCCCAGACCGAACCGTCGAAGGTGCACGGGGCGCGTTGCAGCAAGGCGTCACCGGCACGTGGTGCCCGGATCAGCGAGCCCCAGTGCATCAGGTTGCACAGGCCGCGATGCTCGATCATCACGCCCTTGGGCGTGCCGGTCGAACCTGAGGTGTACATCACGTAAGCCAAGTGCTGCGGGCCAAGGCCAGGCATCTGAGGGTCGGTGCAAGGACGCTCGGTCAGATCACAGCGGTCCAGGTTCAGGGTGGGCTGTTGCAACGGCGCGAAGAGCCCTGCCGTGGCCCCGTGCACCAGCACCGTGACCGGGTTGCAGTCCTGCAACATGAAGCGCAGCCGCTCTTGCGGGTATTCAGGGTCCAGCGGCACGTAGGCACCACCTGCCTTGAGCACCCCGAGCAAGGCGATCATCAGGCTGACACCTCGCTCGATGCACACCGCCACTCGGCTGTCAGGTGTCACGCCCAGGCCGATCAGGTAGTGCGCCAGGCGGTTGGCCTGTTCGTTGAGCGTCTGGTAGTCCAGGCTCTGGCCGTCGGCCTGCAGGGCGATGGCGCAGGGGGTACGTTGCACCTGGGCCTCGAACAGCGTCGGCAGTGTCTGGTGAACAGGGCTGGTGGGGTCTTCGGTGGCGTTGAAGCCTTCGAGCATCAACGCAAGCTCCCGTGCAGGCACCGGGCATAGCTGCTGGAGCATGCCGGATGTCGGGTCCGATAGTGCCTGGCCGATCTGTTCGAGCGCCGTGCCCAGGTAGTCCAGCATGCGCTGCGCCCCCAGCGCACGCGGGGCACGCACAGACAGTTGCAGGCGATCTCCCGGGTCATCCACCGTCAATACCAGGCCATGGCTCGTCACTTCACTGGCTTCGACCAGCGCGACACCCGGCATGACCTCGCCCAACGGCAGCGCACCCTGACGGTAGTTCACCAGGCTGTCGAACAGTGCGCTGCCGGCCGGCAGACCGCTGCATTGCTGGGCCAGGATCAGCGGCGCATCTTCATGGGCCAGTAGCGCCGCCAGGCGAGCATGGGTATCCACCAACGCCTGCGCTGGGGTGCAGTCATTGAGGTTGATGCGCAGCGGCAAGCTGTTGATGAACATCCCCAGCGCCCGGTCGGCGCCAGGGCCGGCCATGCTGCGCCCCAGCAATACCGTGCCCACCACGACTTGGTCGCGCCCACTCAGGCTACCCAGTGCGTGGGCCCATGCCAGGTGCAGCAGGCTCGCAAGGCTGGCGCCATGCGCCCTTGCCAGGGCGCGCAGGCTGGCGACCGTGGCGGCGGGCAGGTCACGGCTGGCGTTCTCGAGGTCGGCCGGATCGAGCGCCACTGCGCCCCAGCCCGACAGCGGCTGCTGCGGCGCCAACCCCGCCAGTTGCTCGGTGAAAAATGCCCGGTGGGCGGCCTGGCGCTCGGCGCGGTTAGTGAGCGCCACGTAATCCCGATACGGCACTGGCGCTGGCAATTGCGCGCCCCGCCCCGCCATACAGGCCTCCAGCTCGCCCAGTAGCACCTGCAAGGACACCGCGTCGTTGACCAGATGGTGAAAACGCAGCAAGGCCAGCCAACGGCCCTGTTCAGGTGCATCCATGCACACCAGTGCCAGCATCGGCGCCTTGTCCAGGCTGAGCGGGCGCCGGCCGGGATGGTAGTGGTCACGCCATTGACCTTCAGGCCCCTGCCAGCGTTCGACTGGCAGGCGGGCATGGCGCCAGACCACCTGGTGCGGCGTCTCCAGCCCTTCCCAGGCCAGGCTGGTGCGCAGGATGTCGTGGCGCTGCATCACATGCTGCAACGCTACGGCGAAGTCGCGCACCTGTTGCTCGGTGGCGAACGAGAACAAGGCCTGTTGCTGGTACGGGTCGACCGTGTCCGTCAGGTGGTGGTACAGCAGCCCCTGCTGCAAGGGCGCCAAGGGGTAGATTTCCTGCACGTTGGCCGCGCCACCCGGCACCCCCGCTACGATGCGGTCGAGCGCTGCCTGACTGAGCGTGGCCAGGGGCAGCATGCCCGGCTCGATGCGCTGGCACTGCAACGGGATGCACGGCGGTGGGGTGTGCACGCACTCGGTGGCCCTGGCGCTGGCGGCGACCGCTGCCAGGGTCGATTGCCCGAACAGCACCTGCACATCGACCTGCAGGCCTTGTTGGCGCATGGCCTCGATCAGTTGGACAGCCAGCAGCGAATGCCCGCCCAGCTCGAAGAAATGGTCGTGCCGGCCGATGCGCTCGATGTGCAGCAACTGGGCCCAGAGCGCGGCCAGGCGTTGCTCCATCTCCCCTTCTGGCGGCTCATGCTCGTGCCGCACCATGGCCGTGTCATCCGCTGGGGGCAGCGCGCGTCGGTCGAGCTTGCCATTGGCGGTCAAGGGCCAGTGGGCGACCTGCATGTAGGCGACCGGCAACAGGGCGACTGGCAGGCTATCGCGCAGGTGATCGTGCAGGGCCCGGGGCGTGACCGGATCGGTCGCCGTGAACCAGGCATGCAACTGACCCTCGCGGAGCATGACCACGCCTTCGTTCACCGCCGGGTGACGGCTCAAGGCGGCTTCGATCTCCGCAAGCTCGACCCGCATACCGCGGATCTTCACTTGGTCGTCGTTGCGGCCCAGGTACTCAAGCGTGCCGTCGGACAGCCAGCGCACCCAGTCACCGGTCCGGTAAAGCCGGGCGCCAGGCGCGCTACTGAACGGGTCTTGAACGAAGCGCTCGGCGCTCAGTTGCGGCTGGTTGAAGTAGCCCCGGGCCACCCCTTGGCCACCGATATACAGCTCACCGTCCGCGCCGGGCGGCAGCAACTGGCCCTGCCCGTCCAGCACATACACCTGGGTGTTGGCGACCGGAACGCCGATGTGCAATGGCCCACCCGGCTGCACCTGCCCCGACGTGGCCACTACCGTGGCCTCGGTCGGGCCATAGTTGTTGATCACCTTGCACGTCAGCTCCCGGCCCAGTCGTCGCAGGCGGTCACCGCCCACCAGCAGGGTTTCCAATGTTGGATGGGGCATCCCCTGGGCGAAGGCGAGTTCCGCAATCGGCGTGGGCAAGAAGCTGACGTGAAGCGTTTGGGCCCGCCACCAGGCGAGCAAGGCGTGTACATCCTCGGCCCCTTCGCGTACCGGTGCCAGGTGCAAGGTGGCGCCACTGCACAGCGCCGGCCAGATCTCCCAGGCCATGGCATCGAAGCCAAAGCCCGCCACGCTGGACTGATGGCGGCCTGGGCCAAGCGCGAATTGGGTGCAGTGCCAGTCCACCAGGTTGGCCAGCATGCGTTGCTCGACCATCACTCCCTTGGGTTGGCCGGTGGAGCCAGAGGTATAGATGATGTAGACCAAATCCGTACGCGTTTGCGGTGCGAACGAGAAGGTGGCTGCGGGCTCGGTCGGCCACGACGGGTCGTCCAGTTCGATCTGTGGCCTGCCGTGCTTGGGCAGGCGCGGTGCGAAGCGCGAAAGGGTCAGGACCACGTGCGGAGCGCTGTCCTGCAGCAGGTAGGCGATGCGCTCTGCCGGATGGGCGGGATCGACCGGCACGTAAGCACCGCCTGCCTTGAGTACCGCCAGCAGGCCAACCAGGGTGGCCAGCCCTCGCTGGGCGACCACTGCCACGCGCCGTTCAGGGCCTACCCCGAGACTTGCGAGGTGCTGGGCCAAGGCGCTTGCGCGGTGATCGAGCTCGCCGTAACTCAAGGTTTGGTCGCCGAAACAGGCCGCCAGGGCTCCCGGCTGCGTGCGGGCTTGCAGCTCGATGCGTTGCTGAATCAGGCAGGGCGCCGTGTGCGCCGCTGACATGGCCGTCATGTTCCATGCCCTGAGGCGTTGGTGCTCGGGTGCGGTCAGCATGTCGAAGGCCGATACCAGGGCCTGGGGTTGGGCCAGGCCCTGCTCCAGCACATGCAGCAGTCGTGCGCCGAGGGCTTTGGCCTGTTCGTCGCTGAACCAGGCGCGGCTGTGCACCAAGTGCAGGCGCGCGGTGCCTGCGTGGGTGTTGCAGCGCAAATGGATGCTCAAGGGTGAGGGTTCATGGCCATTGCAGATCATGACCGTCGCACCGGCCACGTCGCCGATTTGCAGCGCGTTGCTGTCTTCTTCGAAGGACACCAGCAGCTCGAACAACTGCGTGCGCCCCTCCTGATGCGCGGCGACGTCGCGTTTGAGCGCGCTCAACGGGTAGCGCTGATGACGAAAATCCTGCTTGAGCGTAGCGACGATGGCTTGAATCAGGTCCGCGAAGGACAGGTTCCTGCCAAAGTCCATGCGCAGTGGGCTGACCTGGGTGAACAATCCCAGGGTTGCCTTGAACTGTGCGTTGGCGCGGTTGCGTACCGGCAAGCCGACCATCCATTGATCGCGCTGCCAAGTGCGGCAGACACAGACGTGCAGTGCCCCCAGCAACACCGGCAACGGCGACACGCCTAGGGTGTCGGCCAGCGCCCGCAACTTGCGCATCAAGCCAGGCGTAACCGCCAGATCAAGCGCATGGCTCGGTGAATCCTCCGGCGACAAGGCCGGTTGGGTAGGCCGCAGCAGGGGGTCGGGCAGTTGGGCAAGCCTGGTCAGCCAGTACTCACGGTCACGCTGATAACGCGCCGAGGCCCGGTAGCGCGCATCCTCTTCGATAAAGGCGCAGTACGAGGGCGCGCTGCCGGGCAGCGCCTGTTGGTGTTCGAGCGTGAGGTAGAGGTCGGCCAGTTGCTTGAACCACTGGTCAACGCCCCACCCATCGAGCACCAGATGGTGGGCGCGCAAGGCCAGCAAGTGCTCGCGGGGGCCCATCCTGATCAGCCTGGCCTCCCAGAGCGGCCCTTGCTCCAGTGCAATGGGCATGCGCATCCAGGCATCGAGAAGGTTCAGGGCTGCATCGGTCGGGTGGGCGTCAGCTTGAAGGTCGTCCCACATCAAGGTCACGGGCAGCTGGGGGGCGAAACGCTGCCGCGCCGAGCCACCCTCCTGTACCCACACGGTACGCAAGGCATCGTGGAGGCTGGCCAGGTGATGCAGTGCCAGCGTCAGCCTGGTCCTGTCCACCTGCCCCTCCAGCGCGACATAGGCGCCAATGTTGTACAGCGGGGATGTGCCTTGGCTGAGTTGCTCCAGCCAGATATCCCGCTGGGCAACGGTGAGGTCGAAAAGGTCGGCGGCAGGCATGATCGGTCAGGTCCTTCTGAGGGGTCAGCGTGCGATTCAAACACCGGGCGCCTGCCCTGTATGGCCCATTAAACCCGGACACCCTCGCAAGCAACGTGGGCTGCTGAAATCCTTGTAGGAGATTACCTACACGGGGCTGGCGACGATGGCTCACGGCATATTGTATTGGCTTCGCTTATCCCTGCGGAGCCACCCTTCTGACGCCAATTTGCTGGCATTTGGCCCTTTTTCCAGCGTTCCCCACGCATCCGATGATCTGCGCCTACCACCTTTTGCTGGCATGTTCTGTCCCTGAATCCCGCTACAGACGTCTTCCAGTCAGCGGGCTTGAATACGCCCATACACCCTGCCCGATTGCAATGTGATTGCGCGGGCAGACGCAGTTACAGCAGGCCCTCAGGAACCCATCGACATGATGTTGAACGCTCGCTCCGACTACCGACCGGACCCTCATCTCTATCTGCAGCTGGGTGAATTGATCGCGCAGACCGGCGGCGCCTGTTTCGCCGAGCAGATGCTTCGCCTGGTACAGGATCAAGTCAGCATCGACGGGTTGGAAATCAGTGAATGGACCCTCGATGCACCGCAGTTGACGGACAGCCGGGTCGAAGTGCTCGGCCGCGCCGGTGTGCATGCAAGGCAGGTGGGCTCACGCTTGCCTCATCCCCTGCTGCAATCGATCGAGCAGATGCACGACCCATTGCTCATCGAGTTCAAGGCGCCCGAAGGCAGCAATCCGCGTAATCTGCGCCCGGCCCATCAATGCCACCTGGTGTCCTGCAGCGGTACCAAACGGTGGGTGATCAGTGCCTACCGCTTGCCCTGCGAGCGACGCTTTTCGCTGGCAGAGCTGTCGCAGCTCAAGAGCCTCTCCAGTACGCTGCTGCCGCTCGTCGAACATCACGGTCAATTGCTCGATCATGACGGCGCCGAAGTGATTGGCCAGGCGCTGGATGACGCAGAGGTCGGCAGACTGCAACAGACGTTCGGCAGACGTCTGATGCAGGCTTCAGTCAAGCTCTCGGTGCGCGAACAAGAGGTGTGCGTGGGCCTGCTGAGCGGCTGCACGGTCCCTGAGCTCGCCCGGCGGTTGAATGTGAAGAACAGCTCGGTGGAAACCTATCTCAAACGCGCTGCTGCCAAGTTAGGCGTAAGCGGCCGTAATGGCCTGACCAAATGGATGACAGGCGGGTAGCGACCTGCGCCTACCCCTCTGCGCAAACAGAGCACAGGTGTAAACCGAAATAGATGCATTTGATAATGATTCGTAGTATTTTCCCGGCGCGGTTACACCTCCAACTCCAGCGCCCTACTCAGGATCGTACTGTCGATGCGTCGCACGTTCGTCTCGCTTTGTGTACTTCATGCCGTTTCCCCCCTGGCGTTTGCCGATCCGGCCTCCCCGCCCGACGCCGCGCAAATCGAACTTCAAGCCTTGAGCATTACCGGCAGTGCCGATGCCGAACGGGCCGACGGCCCGGTCCAGGGGTACAAGGCCAGCCGCTCGGCCAGTGCCACGCGCACTGACACGGCACTGCACGAGACGCCTCAGTCCGTCAGCGTGGTACCCAAGGATGTCCTCCAGGATACCGGCGCCACCCGTCTGCAGGACGGGCTCGATTATGCCGGCGGCGTCGGCCGCGCCAACAACTTCGGCGGCCAAGGCCTTACCACTTTCACGGTGCGCGGCTTCACCACCGGCGAGTTCTACCGCAACGGGTTCCCGATCAACCGGGGGTACCCCAATGCGCCAGACGCCAATACGGTCGAGCGCCTGGAAGTCATCCGTGGCCCGGCCAGCAGCCTGTATGGCCGTGGCGATCCGGGTGGCACCTTCAACGTGGTCAGCAAGCATCCCCTGTCGGACCCGAGCGTGACACTGGGCAGTCAGTTCGACGACCAAGGCATGCACCGCGCCACCCTCGATGCCACCGGGCCGCTAAACGAGGACGGCTCTGTGGCCTACCGGCTCAATGTGCTGGGCGAAGGCGGCGACAGTTTCCGTGACGATGTGCAGGGCGAGCGCTACGACGTGGCCCCAGTACTGAGCTGGCAGGTCAACGACAGCACCAAGGTGGTGTTCGAAGGCGACTTCATGCGCAACAACCACCCCCTTGATCGCGGCCTGACCCGCTACGCTACCCAACCGCGCAGCGCCTCGCGGGACACCTACATCTGGGAAAAGGGCAGTGACAACCTGCTGCACAACGACAACAACATGGCCCAGATACGCTTCGAGCACCTGCTCAACGAAGACTGGACGCTGGCCGGCGGGTTCCAGTTCCTCGATGGCAGCCTGCAGGGCAATGCCGTGGAAGCCAACAAGGCCCCGGTGGATGGTCGCACCCTGGAGCGCAACTTCAACTGGCGCAAGCTGCAGTGGACCGACCGGGACTGGCAGCTGAACCTGACAGGGCACTTCGATACAGGCGCGTTCAGCCATACCTTGCTGACCGGCGTCGAATACGAGAACTACGATTACAACTCCATCATCCAGCGCTCCTCGGCGCGCGATGGCACCTACCCCATCGATATCTATCACCCGCTACTGGGCCAGCCTCGCCCTGCCCTGACCCGCACGACCACCTGGGACAAGGAAAACCTGCAAACCTGGGCGTTCTTCATTCAGGACCAAGTGGCCCTGACCGAGCGCCTCAAGGCGCTGGCCGGGGTACGCCTGGAGCGCTTCGAGCATGACTACGACGACAAGATGCCGACCAACCGCGACTTCAGCAAAGGCGAAAATGGCGTGACGCCGCGCTTTGGCCTGATCTACGACCTGACCGATACCCTGGCGGTGTACGCCAACACCGCGCGCTCGTTCAAGCCCAACACCGGCACGCCCGCCAGCGGAGGCGGCTTCGATCCGGAAAAGGGCAAGTCTTATGAGCTGGGGTTGAAGTGGGCGTCGCTCGATGGCCAGCTGAGCGCGGATGCTGCGGTCTATCACATCGTCAAGGAAAACGTCCTGGCCAACGACCCCAGCGACCCTACCAACACCTTCAAGGTGGCTGCAGGTGAGGTGCGCAGCCGCGGGCTTGATATCAACGTGGCAGGCAACCTGACCCCCGAATGGCGCGTCATCGGTGGCTATTCCTATGTCGATGCCCAAGTCACCAAGGACACCAGCCTGCCCAGCGGTACGCGCCTTGCCAATATCCCGCGCAACACCTTCAGCCTGCTGAACACCTACGAGTTCCAGGACGGTTTGGCCAAGGGGCTCGGGTTGGGCGTTGGGGTGAAATACGTGGATGACCGTGCCGGCCAGACCGCAACCAGCACCTACACCATGGAGCGCTACAGCGTGGTGGACCTGCTGAGCTTCTATAAGGTCAGCGAGCACGTACGCCTGAACCTGGACGTGAAGAACCTGTTCAATAAGGGCTATGACGAAGGCTCGTTCAACACCTACGCCTATCCGGGCGCGCCTCGTACGGTGCAGGCCGGGGTGGCCTACACCTTCTGACAGGCACTCGACCGGCTCGGCGGCCAGGCAGCCGCCGAGCCGGGCTGGTCATCAGAAGCCTTTGCTGTAGAACAGCGAGTACGACTCGATGCCATCGTTAGGCTGGCGGATGCCCGCGTTGGAGTAATGGATGGCGCGGATTCCGACCTTCTGCTCCGACGGCAACTTCAGGCCCAGGCCGATGCGGTCTTCGAAGTTGAAGGACGAGCCCATGCGCTGGTCGCCGACCCGGGTCTTGGAAAATGCCGCGATACCGATGCCTGCTTCGATGTAGGGGGTGTAGGTGAAGCCGCTGAATTCATAGGTGAACACCGGGCTGAAGGACAGCGAGTGGGCACCGCTGGCGTCACCGCCCTCCCAATAGGTGTAGCCCGCGTCCCAGTAGCCGGTCAGGTGGCCGACACTGGTCTCGAACCACTGCTTGTCCCAGTCGAAGGACAAGCCTGCACGGTAGGTCATGTCGCCTTGGCTGGTGACACCGACGGCGCCGGTAACCTGGGCAGCCTGGGCCAGGTTCGCCCCGGCGAAGGCCAGCACGGCGGCAGCCAACGAAGCAGCGATACGGGATTTCATCTATGACATCTCCTGATGGTAAGTGCGACAACTGGAGGCATGGACCCTGTGTCAGTTGGTTGCGTCAGCTTGCTGAACGCTGACCGAACGGCGCAGGGTTTAACCTCTCGAAATTTTTGGTAACCGAATCTCGTGTTTCGGTCACACGATGTAATAATTGCCGGATTATGGTCAGTTGTATAGGAACTTGGAAGTAGATTGCTATCACTTCCCGTGATCCTTTTAGCCGTTTACTGCTTGGGTTAGGCAGATAAGCGTGCTAGACCGCTTGATATATCCAAGGCTCTAGCGTGACAGTCTGATGCATCGAGCCCGGCGACCGATGCCTAGACCGAACGCCCTCAGCATCGTTCAAATCTTTTCAAATCAGGATGATGAGATGCTTTCTTCAAGTAGATTCACGAACGTCGAAAGGCTGCGCGAGACCGTCCCACGGCGCCAGACCAGCCAGGTCTTCAGGTAACGGAAGTCTTCAGACATCGGCCAGGCACTGACCGTGCTGCACCCTGGCATGTTCTCCAGCATGGTGCGCGGCATCATGGCCAAGCCCGCACCGGCACTGACGCACGCCAGCATGCCGTGGTAGGACTCCATTTCGTGAATCTTGCGTGGGACGGCCTGATCGTTGACGAACCAGTTTTCAAAATGGTGCCGGTAGGAGCAGTTGGCGCGAAACGCGTAGATATTCTCGCCGTTGACGTCTTGCGCCCGGTTCACAGGCGCATGGTTGAGGGGCGCGATGATGACCATCTCTTCTTCGAAAACCGGCATGCCCTCCAAGGTAGGGTGCAAGACCGGCCCGTCGATGAACGCGGCCACCAGCCGACCCGACAGAACGCCCTCGAGCATGGTCCCGGAGGGGCCCGTGGACAGGTCCAGGTCCACTTTGGGATAGCGCTGGTTGTAGGCTGCCAATACAGCCGGGATGCGCACCGCCGCAGTGCTCTCCAGGGAGCCCAGAGCGAACGTGCCCTGTGGGTCCTCCCCTGCCACGGTGCTACGCGCTTCCTGAACCAGGTCGAGGATGCGCCGGGTGTACTCCAGGAAGTTCCAGCCGGCCGGGGACAAGCGCAGGCGGCTTTTCTCACGTATGAACAGGTCCACGCCCAGGTCCTCTTCCAGTTGCTTGATGCGCGTGGTCAGGTTGGAGGGCACCCGGTGGATATGCTGCGCGGCTGCACTGATGCTGCCTTGCTCGGCGACTGCCTTGAACATCTCAAGTTGTATCAGGTCCACGGCTTTCTCCAAACGTGAATGAGTGACTCATTATTATTCAGTTTTCATTAAAGCCCTAGCCCATTAGTCTGAGCCCACTGCATAACTACAGCGAGAGTGCTCCGCCATGAATGCGATCAGCAGCCAGACCCACGCCATCTCACTCGACCCGTTCACCGGCGAACAGATCGGCGCTTACCCGTTCGACACCGATGCCGCGCTCGAGGCGGCGCTAACGCGGGCCAAGAGCGGCTATGGCCAGTGGAGCCGGCTGTCGGCCGATCAGCGCAGCGAGCACCTCCTGGCCCTGGCCACTGTCCTGGAGGCGCAGGCAGAGACCTTTGCTCAGATGATCAGCCGCGAAATCGGCAAGCCGATTACGCAGGCACGGGGTGAAGTCAGCAAGTGCGTAGGCCTATGCCGCTGGTACGCCGAGCACGGCCCCGCGATGCTCGCGCCTGAAGCGACCCAGGTTGAAAAAGCCCGTATCGAGTACCGCCCGTTGGGCCCGATCCTGGCTGTGATGCCCTGGAACTTCCCCATCTGGCAGGTGCTGCGCGGCGCGGTACCTGCGATTCTGGCGGGCAATACGTACGTGCTCAAGCATGCCCCCAACGTGATGGGCAGCGCCTACCTGCTGGATAAGCTGTTCAAGGATGCGGGCGTACCAGAGGGTGTGTTTGAGGTGCTCAACGTAACACCGGAGGGTGTGACACGCGCCATCAACGACCCGCGCATTGCGGCGGTGACCTTGACCGGCAGCGTGCGCGCCGGCATGGCGATCGGTGCACAGGCCGGTGCTGCGCTGAAGAAGTGCGTCCTGGAGCTGGGCGGTTCGGACCCTTTCATTGTGCTGGCCGATGCCGATCTGGATGCGGCGGTGCAGGCGGCAGTGATCGGCCGTTATCAGAATACCGGGCAGGTGTGCGCGGCCGCCAAGCGCTTTATCGTCGAACAGAGCATCGCCGAGGCCTTCACACGCAAATTCGTGGAAGCAACACAGGCCTTGAAAGTGGGCAACCCGCTTGAAGATGCGACCTATATTGGCCCCATGGCCCGCTACGATTTGCGTGACGAGCTCGATGGCCAGGTGCAGGCCAGCCTTGCCGAAGGGGCTACTTTGTTGCTCGGTGGCCACAAAGTCGAAGGTGTGGCCAATGTCTATGCACCCACCGTGCTGGGTGATGTGACGCCTCAGATGACAGCCTTCAGGCAGGAATTGTTCGGCCCGGTTGCGGCGATCACGACCGCGCGGGATGCCGACCATGCCGTGGCGTTGGCCAACGACAGCGAGTTTGGCCTGGCTTCGACCATCTACACGGCCGACTATGCCTTGGCCGAACGGATGACGTCGGCGCTGGAGACCGGTGCGGTATTCATCAATGGCTACTGCGCCTCCGACCCCCGTGTCGCCTTCGGCGGGGTGAAGAAAAGCGGGTTCGGGCGTGAACTGTCGCACTTTGGCGTGCGGGAGTTCACCAATGTGCAGACCGTGTGGTTGGATCGCAACTAAGGCGCTGTCTGGCATGAGAGCCGGGTTGTGGTCATGGCGTTTTAGCTTCGCGTGTTACATCGCGCGAAGCCGCTGCGCGGCCCCCCGATCTAGAGTCAAAGCTGAATGCGGGGGCCTGGCGCTGCAGCACCTTTCAGGCAGGGGGCCCCTGCCTGAAAGAACGAGCAGCGTTCAGCCGAGGTGCAATTGTTACCCACCCGGCTGACCCTCACTCTCCATCACCCCCGCCCCTGATCTTTCACCCAATCGAGCATCCCACCCGGCACGATCAGCTCATGTCGAGCCCTGGAACACGCCGTGTACAACCCTGCCAGCAACCGAGCGCGCTCGTTGCGATTGCCTGTCACCTGTTGCGGCACTATCAGCTCTGGCGACACCATCACCCGCGCGAACTCCATGTTTCTCACATCCCGAACCCGCCCCAGGAACAGCTTGGGCGCCTTGTCCCAGCGATAGCGGCTCTTGGCCTTGGCAAAGTGCTGCGCGGTATACCCCTTGCCCAGCATCGAAGCCACCGCGATGAACGCCTTGTCGTCCCCTTTGTGCTCGGCCAGCGCCTGCCAGCTGGCGTACCGGAACAGCATCGGGTGCCGGGGCCGGGTGCCGTGGCGGTACAGCTCGATGCAGTCTTCCACAAACAGCTCGAAGTCCTTGCGTGCCCCGTGCAGCATCACGAACGCAACCCCAAGGTGCGTCAGGCGCTGGAACCAACCGAACAGGCCCCACTCGTCCTCGACGATCAAGGCCGTTGGCTGCTCGGGCACGGTCACGCCGTCGAAGAAACTGACGCGCGTGTAATGCTCGGCACTGCCGCTGAACGCGGCCTGGATGGCCGCCGGGTGCGCCTGAATCAACGGGTTGAGCACATTGTCCATGGCCGGCCCGACCCGCAACGAATGGTCGATGTAGCGTTGACGAATGAACCCGCCGTGGTGGGCGCTCAGGCCATTGAGGTTCTGCAACTCGTCACCCAGCGCAATCACCGACTGCGGGCTGCGGTCGAGCACCTCGAGCATGGGCGCTGACAATTCGTGGGCTTCGTCCACGATGACGTGGGTATAACGCGCATCGATCAGATAGCCGGTCAGGGCGAGCAATTTCACCCGGTGGTAATCACGCAGCGGCAACTGAATTTCCCTGGCCGGGGGGCGGATCAGCGCCTGCCAGTAAAGGCGCGCCGTTTCGAGCATCACTTGCTGGTCCAGCGGCGTGCTACCGGGCACGGACGGCGGCAAGTGGTGCAAGCCAATCTGGGCGTCACCAGTGTGGCAAAAGGCGCGCACCGCGCGTACGCACACACCCACCACGTCGACTGCCGACAGCGGTCCGACGTCGGGCAAGCCGAGCCAGCGCACGATCTGCGACTCCTGCGGGCGCCAGGACTGCCGGGTGCGATACGGGTCACGCAGTCGCCAGCCGGTACGGGTCAGGTCGCGGTTCAAGAGCTCATCGGCCAGTTGCCCGAACGTCATGGCCGTGTAGGCCGCGGCATCCTTTACCCGCGCCTGCAGCGCGCGCAGTTGCCCTTCGGTCAAGGCCAGCAGCAAGGTGCGCTGCGGATCGAGCAACCTGGCGAACTGATGGATCAGAAAGGTCTTGCCGGTGCCCGCAAAGCCCTGCACCGCCACTGACTCGTCCACCCCGCTGAGAAACTCACGCAACAGGCGGTTCTGCTGGTCACTGAGCTTGAGGTCACTGGCAAGGGACGGCAGGTGCACGGCATGCAGGGGCGTGACGCGCTGGCGATACAGGTCGGCGAACTGGTAGTTCCACTGCCCCTGATCGTCCAGCAATTCATCCGGCGAATAGGCGACCTCAGGCGATAGCAACGCGACGCCATTCTCGCCCAGCATGCCCAGGCCCATGGCGAACGCTTCGCGGTCGAACTGCTGCTGTACCTGCGCCTGAAAGCGCCCGGGCGCTGCCTGCTCGACCTGCTGGGCAATGCGCAGCACCTCGGCGAAGCGCCGCTCCTGGGCGTCGGCTGTGAGCGGCCTGGGTTGACGGGCCAGGTGCTGGACGAACAGCACGGCAGCCGCTTGCAGCACATCGGCAGCGGCCAGTGGATCGGCGCACGTGCCGCCGGCGAGGCTGTCGGCCTGGTCACTGGGCAAAGGCAGGTAGAACATCGGCACCTCAGGCGTTTATCAGGGCGGCACGATAGCAACTTTATCCCCCTGATGCAGGCACCAAACACCTGGGAGTTGTCATGCCGCAACTTGAGGGCTGCTCAAGCCTTGGCACGCCGTAACGTGTCACTGGGAAGTTCCTTGAACAAATGCCTGTAACTGTTTGAAAACCTTCCTAAATGCCAGAACGACCATTGCATCGCCACCTCGGCCACCGTGCCGCCGGCCCCATTCAACAAATCGCGCCGGGCGCCGTTCAGGCGTCTTAACCGCAACCACTGCGCAGGGGGCATCCCTGTGAAGGCTTTGAACGCCTGCTGCAACTGGCGTAGCGAAACGCCCGCAACGCTCGCCAGTTCGACCAGGTTAAGCGTCTGTTCGGGACAATCGGCGGCCCATTCACTGACACGGCGCATGATGGCCCGCGCCTCAACCTGTTGCCCCAGTGCCACGCCTTGCAAGCGCTGGCAGGCAGTGTCCAGGATGAACAGGCAATCGTGCAGCAGCTGCTCGGCCAGGGCTTGCCCCTGCACACGGCCCTGGGATTGTCCCAAGTGGGTCAGGGTGGCGCTCAGCCAACTGCCGAACAACGCCGTTTGCCCGCTGCCCAGCGGCACCATGAACAAGCCCTGAAGGCGTTCCAGGTCCAGCCCATGCCTGAGCAGGAAGGCCTGCTCGAACACCACGGCCACTTCCTGATAGTGCTCGGGGGTGATCCAGATGTTGCGGGTATGCTCATTGAGCAGGTACAGGTTGTTCTCGCTTCGGTCGAAGCAGAAGGTCAACGAGCCCTGCGGAGGCCGAAAGAATTGTTCCACGCGGGTGTTGAGACGTTCTTCGTACACCTGCAGCCCGTCCAGGCCCAGGCAGCGGAGCTCGCCGCTGAAATGACCCGGCGACATCTGCCGATAGTGCTGCTGCCACCCAGGTGTGACGCGGACCTGCTCGGTCACATCGTGAGTGTGATAAGCCTGGACTTGCAAGGCATCTGCGGTATTCACGCGACATCCTTTGTGCACTCTTATGGTGCATTCAACAGCGTAGAAAGTGGATAGATCGTAGCCGGGACTGCGACCAAGATAGTCGCCAGCGCGTCGACTGGGAAGCCAATGGCTGTTCACCTGTAATGCCGCGCACTCACCGATAACCTCAAGAGGTCCGTATGAACGCCCCCTTCGATCAGTTGTCCGCCTGGCTGAAAGAGCACCGCATCACCGAGGTCGAATGCGTCATCAGCGACTTGACCGGCATCGCCCGCGGCAAGATCGCCCCTACTGCCAAGTTCCTGCACGAACGCGGCATGCGCCTGCCCGAGAGCGTGCTGTTACAGACCGTCACCGGCGACTACGTCGACGACGATATCTACTACAGCCTGCTCGATGCGGCCGACATCGACATGATCTGCCGGCCTGACCCCAGCGCGGTGTATCAAATCCCCTGGGCTATCGAGCCGACCGCCATCGTGATCCATGACACCTTCGACAAACAGGGCAACCCGATCGAGCTGTCACCTAGAAACGTTCTCAAGAAAGTGCTGCAACTGTATGCCGATAAAGGCTGGCAACCCATCGTGGCTCCGGAGATGGAGTTCTACTTGACCCAGCGCTGCGAAGACCCCGATCTGCCATTGCAGGTGCCGCTGGGACGCTCCGGGCGTGCCGAGAGTGGGCGCCAATCGTTCTCCATCGACGCTGCCAACGAGTTCGACCCGTTGTTCGAGGATGTCTATGACTGGTGCGAGCTGCAGGGGCTGGACCTGGACACCCTGATCCACGAAGACGGCCCGGCGCAGATGGAAATCAATTTCCGTCACGGTGACGCGCTTGACCTGGCCGACCAAATCACCGTATTCAAGCGCACCATGCGCGAAGCGGCCCTCAAGCACAACGTGGCGGCCACGTTCATGGCCAAGCCCATCACCGATGAACCGGGTAGCGCCATGCACCTGCACCAAAGCGTGCTCGACGTGGCCACGGGCAAGCCGGTGTTCGCCAACGATGACGGGAGCATGAGCCAGTTGTTTCTGCACCACATCGGCGGCCTGCAACGGTACATACCCAAGTTGCTGCCGATGTTCGCCCCCAACGTCAACTCGTTCCGCCGGTTCCTGCCGGACACCTCCGCCCCGGTCAACGTCGAGTGGGGCGAGGAAAACCGCACCGCAGGCCTGCGCGTACCCACCTCCACACCCGAGTCGATGCGCGTGGAAAACCGCTTGCCGGGCGCAGACGCCAACCCTTACTTGGCCATCGCCGCCAGCCTGCTGTGCGGCTACCTGGGCATGGTCGAGCAGATCGACCCCAGCGCCCCGGTCCAGGGCCGGGCCTACGAACGGCGCAACCTGCGCCTGCCGATTACCATCGAGGATGCGCTGCAACACATGGAAGATTGCCAGACCGTCCAACGGTACCTGGGCAAGTCCTTCGTGCAAGGCTACGTGGCGGTCAAGCGCGCCGAGCATGAGAACTACAAGCGCGTCATCAGCTCATGGGAGCGTGAGTTCCTGATGCTGAGCGTCTGACCCTGCAGGGGCCGCAGCGCGGCCCTTCCATACCGCACACCCACAACAATGCCAACGAGGTGTCGTCATGCATTACCTGAAAGCCCTGATCCCTTCTGCATTCACCCTGTTGTTCGCGGCCACCAGCCAGGCGGCGCCGACGGTGAGCGTGTACAACTGGACCGACTATATCGGTGACACGACGCTGGCGGACTTCCAGGCCAGCTCCGGTATCAAGGTGGTGTACGACGTGTTCGACTCCAACGAGACCCTCGAAGGCAAGCTGCTGGCCGGTCGCACCGGCTATGACGTGGTGGTCCCGTCCAACCACTTCCTGGCCCGTCAGGCCCAGGCGGGCGCTTTCCTGCCGCTTGATCGCAGCAAGCTGACCAACTGGCAGCACCTGGACCCCAAATTGCTCAAATTGCTGGAGCAGAACGATCCCGGTAACCGCTATGCAGTGCCCTACCTGTGGGGGACCAACGGCATCGGCTACAACGTGGACAAGGTCAAGGCAGCATTGGGTATCGATCGAGTGGACTCCTGGGCGGTGCTGTTCGAGCCCGAAAACCTCAAGAAACTCAAGCAGTGCGGCGTGGCCTTCATGGATTCTCCCGACGAATTGTTCCCAGCCATGCTCAACTACCTGGGCATGGACCCGCGCAGCGAAAACGCAGCGGACTATCCCAAAGCCGAGGCGCGCCTGCTGGCCCTGCGGCCCTATATCACGTACTTCCACTCCTCCAAATACGTATCGGACCTGGCCAACGGCAACATCTGCATCGCGTTTGGCTATTCGGGCGATGTGTTCCAGGCGGCCAACCGCGCGGCGGACGCCAAAAATGGCGTGAAGATCGCCTACAGCATCCCCAAGGAGGGCAGCAACCTGTGGTTCGACCTGCTGGCCATCCCCAAGGATGCCAACAACCCCGAGCAGGCCCTGGCCTTCATCAACTACCTGCTCGACCCACAGGTCATCGCCAAGGTGAGCGCGACGGTCGGTTATGCCAATGCCAACCCCGATGCCAAGGCATTCATGGACCCGGCGCTGGTGAACAACCCCGAGGTCTACCCCCCTCAGGAGGTGCTGGACAAGCTGTACATCTCCACGACACAGAGTCCGAAGATCATGCGCCTGATGACGCGCTCCTGGACCAAGATCAAGTCCAATCGCTGAGTGAGCACGCCCCATGACTTTACCTGCCGAACATGCCGCGTCCTACTATGCGGCCACTGCCCGTGATACCAACCGCTACCCGCACCTGGAGGGCGACATCGATGCCGATGTGTGCGTCGTCGGCGGTGGCCTGACAGGGGTCAACACTGCGCTGGAACTCGCCGAGCGCGGCCTGTCGGTGGTGCTGCTCGAAGGCCGGCGCGTGGGCTGGGGTGCCAGCGGGCGCAACGGCGGCCAGCTGATCCGTGGTATCGGCCACGACGTCAACGGCTTCGCCCGGTACGTGGGCGAGGACGGCGTGCGGTATCTGAAGCAGGCAGGCATCGACTCGGTCACCCTGGTGGCTGAGCGGATCGCCCGCCATGGCATAGAATGCGACCTGCGCTGGGGCTTCTGCGAGCTGGCCAATACCCCCGCCCAGTTCGCTGCCTTTGGCGCCGAACAGCAGGAGCTGGCGGCGCTGGGATACCAGCCGCACACCTACCGGGTGCCGGCAGAGCGGCTGCGCGAGGTGGTGGGCAGCGACCGCTACGCAGGCGGCATGGTGGACATGGGCTCAGGGCACCTACATCCCCTGGATCTGGTGCAGGGCGAAGCTCGAGCGGCGCAGTCCCTGGGGGTGCAGATCTTTGAACAGAGCCCCGTGCTTCGCATCGACCACGGCTCCACGGTAACGGTGCACACCGCACACGGCAAAGTGCGCGCTGCCAGCCTGGTACTCGGTTGCAATGCCCACCTTGAGGGCCTGGAACCCAGACTCAGCGGCAAGGTGCTGCCGGCGGGCAGCTACGTGGTCGCAACCGAACCACTGGAGGAAGCGGTCGCGAAGTCGCTCATCCCCCAGAACATGGCCTTGTGTGATCAAAAAGTGGGCCTGGACTACTATCGGCTGACCGCCGACAGGCGCTTGCTGTTCGGCGGTGCCTGCCACTACTCCGGGCGCGATCCTCGCGACATCGCCGCGTACATGCGGCCCAAGGTACAGCGGGTGTTCCCGCAGTTGGGCGAAGTGCGCATCGACTACCAATGGGGCGGCATGATCGGCATCACTGCCAACCGCTTCCCGCAGGTCGGACGACTACGTGATCACCCCAACGTCTACTATGCCCAAGGTTATTCGGGCCATGGGCTGAACGTCACACACTGGACGGCCAGGCTGCTCGCCCAAAGCATCGCGCTGGGGCAAAGCAAGGGGCTGGATGTGTTCAGCGCCGTGCCGCACCTCACGTTCCCCGGCGGCAGAGCGTTGCGCTCACCTCTGCTGGCCCTTGGCATGTTGTGGTACCGGCTGCGCGAGGCCTTGGGGTGAAGACGTTCAGGTATAGGCCAAGGGCCATGTGGTAGTCTGCGCCCCTTGAAATGCACGGTCACGCCGACCCTGCCAAAAGGAAGCGGGCCACCAGGCCCAGGCCAGATCAGGACCCCTCCCATGCTGTTCCACAAGAACATCAACGCCTTGCGTGCGTTGGCTGTCGTATCGGTCGTGCTGTACCACTTCAAGATCCCGGGGTTCTCGGCCGGGTTTCTCGGCGTGGATGTGTTCTTCGTGATTTCGGGCTACCTGATGACGCGGATCATCGTGAGCGGCCTGCACAAACAGCAGTTCTCGCTGATCGGCTTCTACGCGGCCAGGGCCAGGCGAATCATTCCGGCCCTGCTGGGGTTGTGCATCGCCCTGGCAGTGTTCGGGTATTTTTTCCTGGCAACGGACGACTACCGGGAATTGCTGCGCACCAGCAAGCAAAGCCTGCTGTTCACGTCCAACCATTATTTCGCCCGTGACGGCAGTTATTTCGACGCACCGCTTCAGGAAAACTGGCTGCTGCACACCTGGTCGCTGTCGGTGGAGTGGCAGTTCTACCTGATTTACCCAGTGATCATGATGGGCCTGCACAAGGTGTTTGCACTGCCAACCTTCAAGCGCCTTGTGTTGGCGCTTGGTGTCGGTTCCCTGGTGTTCTCGGCGCTCTACACCCCAGGCCATCCGGTCGCATCGTTCTTCCTGCTGCCCACCCGGGCCTGGGAAATGCTCGCTGGGGGGCTGGTGTTTTTGTATCCGCTCGCGCTTTCGCCCAGGGCTGCGGCACTGTGCGAAGGCCTGGGCCTTGCGCTGATTGCAGGCGCCCTGGCACTGCTGCCCCACGATGCTACTTGGCCGGGTTACCTGGCGCTGGTGCCGGTGATCGGCACCGTGTTGGTGATCCACGCCAATGCCAACAGCCTGTTCGCACGCAACCGGGCGCTGGCATTTCTGGGCAAGACGTCGTATTCGATCTACCTGTGGCACTGGCCTTTGGTGGTGTTGCTCTATACCTGCGGGCTACTACACGACTGGCGCGCGGTGACCTGTGCGGTGCTGTTGTCGGTTGCGCTGGGCGCGGCATCCTATGGGTTGATCGAAAGCAGGACACGCGCCCTGAAGCGCCCGGTACTGGGCCTTGTCCGCTACGCGGGCATGGGCCTGGTGTGGGTGGCAACGGCCGGCGCCGTGGCCTCGGCGATCAAGCACAACCCGCAACTGCGCTGGACCCAGGATGACGGCAAGCCAGAATACGAAAGCAAGCTGTACGCACAGCACTGCGACACCAACGCGTACGGGGCCTCGCAGTGCGTGTTGGGCACCGGCGACATCTCGGCCCTTTTGCTGGGCGACAGTCATGCCCAGTCAACCGCTGCGGCCTTGATGCTGGAAAACCCCGGCGCGGCCATGGGCTGGGCCCGGGCCGGCTGCCCTACCCTGATCGACTTCGAAATGGGCGACAAGGACGTCGAGCAGCACTGCAAAGCTTTCAACGCCGACAAGTTCGCCAAACTGGCTACGGACTACCCCGGCGTCCCCCTGTTCCTGTTCAGCCGGGCAGCGCTGTATACCGACCAGCGTCGGCACAGTGGCTACAGCGTCTATTTCAACGGCGACAAGCACCAAAGCGGCCCGGCATTCGAACGGCAGTTCATCCAGACCTACACCCAAACGGTCTGCATGCTGGCACGCAATCGCCCGGTGTATATCGTCAAGCCAGTGCCGGAAATGCCGTTCAGTGTGTACAAGGGCCTGACCCTGCAGCATCGGCTACTGGGCATGAACAGCGACATCGTTACGCCTGTCAGCGAGTACCAGGCCCGCAACCGCCTGGCCCTGGAAGCCATCGAGACGGCGGCCGAACGCTGCCACGCAGGTATCGTCGACCCGGTGCCCTACCTGTGTCCGGACGGCAGGTGCATGGGTTCCAAGGACGGGAGGCCGCTGTATTTCGATGACAACCACTTGATCGACGCGGGCAACGAACAACTCAAGGGCCTATTCAAGCAGGCCCTGCACAGCAACACGGGTTCGACTGCCGTGCGCTGAAGCGCAGGGTGCTCAACACTCGACGAACGCAACGGCCAAGCCGCCGCGAGAGGTTTCCTTGTAGTTGGCGTGCATGTCCGCCCCGGTGTCGCGCATGGTGCGGATGACGCGGTCCAGGGAAATGAAGTGCTCTCCATCACCGCGCAGCGCCATCTGCACGGCATTGATCGCCTTGACCGCGGCGATGGCATTGCGCTCGATGCAAGGTACCTGTACCAGGCCGCCGACCGGGTCACAGGTCAGGCCCAGGTTGTGCTCCAGGGCGATTTCAGCGGCGTTTTCCAGTTGCGCCGGTGTCGCGCCCAGCAGCTGCGCCAGGCCTGCGGCTGCCATCGAGCACGCCGAGCCCACCTCGCCCTGGCAGCCCACCTCGGCGCCGGAAATCGACGCGTTCTTCTTGCACAGGATGCCCACCGCCGCAGCCGCCAGGAGGAAATCCACCACGTCGTCATCGCAGGCGCCGGGGTTGAATTTCATGAAGTAGTGCAACACGGCCGGGATGATGCCAGCTGCGCCATTGGTGGGTGCGGTGACCATGCGACCACCGGCGGCATTCTCTTCATTGACAGCCAGGGCGAACAGGTTGACCCACTCCATGGCGCTCAAGGTAGAACCGATGACATTGGGCTTGCCCAGCTCTTGCAAGCTGCGGTGCAACTTGGCCGCCCGGCGCTTGACCTGCAAGCCGCCTGGCAATACGCCCTCGTTGCGCAGCCCATTGTCGACGCACTCGCGCATGGCAGCCCAGATGCGCAGCAGCCCGTCCCGCACCTGCGCTTCGGGTCGCCAGGCGCATTCGTTGGCCATCATCAACTGGGCCACGCTCAGGCCATGCTGGCCGCACAGCGCCAGCAGCTCGGCTGCGCTGTCGAACTCGTAGGGCAGCGTGACGGTTGGCGCCAGCCCCGCGGGCGCGGTCAGCTCGGCCTCCTCGACAATGAAGCCGCCGCCCACCGAATAGTAGGTCTGGTGCAGCAGGCTGGTCTGCGCGTCGAACGCCTCCAGGCGCATGGCGTTGGGGTGATAAGGCAGGTTTTCATCGAGCAACAGCAGGTCGCGGGCGTAGTCGAACGCCACGGGATGGCTGCCGTCGACCATCAGGCAGTGCTCCTGCAGTACCTGGCCGATGCGCGAGTCGATGCTGGCAGGATCGATGCGGTCCGGCCACTGTCCCATCAGGCCCAGAAGGCAGGCCCGGTCGGTCGCATGGCCCACGCCAGTGGCCGAGAGCGAGCCGTACAGGCGTACTTCGACACGCTGGGTGCTTCGGAGCAGGCCCTGCTCGCGCAGCGCTTGGGCAAATGTGGCGGCGGCGCGCATCGGTCCAACCGTGTGCGAACTGGAGGGGCCGATACCTATCTTGAAAAGGTCGAAAACACTGATAGCCATGCTAATACCTGACGGGCGGTTGCTGCTGCCAAAACACCCAACGCTTGGAAACCCAGGGCGCACAGGCCCGTTTCGCGAGATACTGCGCGCCTGTGCTACAAATGACCAACGAAACTTCCTAAGCCAGCCTTTAGCAGGACTAAACCATGAGACGTCAACTGACAGGGCAATCCTTCGTCTGGCTGCACGTGTTCGCCTGTGCTGCCCGCCACCTGTCGTTCACCCGCTGCGCCGAAGAGCTGCATATCACCCCGGGGGCCGTGAGCCAGCAGATGCGCCAGCTGGAGGAACGGCTGGGTTATCGGCTGTTCCTGCGCCGCGCCCGTGGCGTGGAACTGAGTGCCGAAGGCCAGCGCCTGGCACAGACGGTGGCCGATGCCTATGGCAGCATCGAGGCCGAACTGCTGCGCCTGGATGCAGGTGAAATTCGCGGCACCGTACGGGTGCGCTCGATCCCATCGTTTCTGGCCAAATGGCTGACGCCGCGGCTGTCACGTTTCCAGCAGCGCTATCCCGACATCGAGCTGCGGCTGGTGGCCGAGGACAGCGCACAGGCACTGACGCCTGGGGATTTCGACCTTGCGATCGACCTGAATGACGGCAGCTACCCGGGCATGCTGTCGACGCCGCTGCTGGCCGAGCAGATCTTCCCGGTCTGCTCCCCGGCCCTGCTGCGTGGGCGCCCCCCGCTGCACGGGCCAGCGGACCTGGTGCATTACCCGTTGCTGCACGACATCACGGCGTGGCGAGGCAGCTCGGAATATGCCGAATGGGAGTTCTACCTGGAGGGCATCGGCGCGTCGGCGCAACCCGTTCGGCGTGGCCACACCTTCAACCGCAACCACTTGACCATCGAGGCGGCCATTGCGGGCCTTGGCGTGGCCATTGCCCGGCGTACTCTGCTCAACGACGAACTGGAGCGCGGCGCGCTGATCGTGCCATTCGGGGTCGCCATCCCCAACCACAAGCGCTACGTGGTGCACTACCCACCCGGCGGGTTGAACCAGCCCGGCGCGCGTGCGGTACACGACTGGCTGGTGGCAGAAGCGCAAGCATTTCGTGAATTGCATCCTCTGTCTGGCGCACCGCAAGACCTCTAGCGCAGAGCACCGAGGATGCTTGGAAGCGGTTAGGGTCGCTAATACGCCTGCTTGCCGGTAAAAGCGTTGAGGGTGCGCACCAGGATCACGAAATCCAGCCACAGGGACCAGTTGTTGATGTACTCGATGTCCGAATCGACGCGCTGGATCATCTGCTCGATGTCCTTGGTTTCACCCCTGAAGCCTCGCACCTGGGCAAGGCCGGTCATGCCCGGCTTGATGTTGTGGCGCGCAAAATAGTCGACGATGTCCTGGGAGTACAACGTGTCATGCTGCAACGCATGGGGCCTTGGGCCAACCAGTGACATCTCGCCCGTCAGCACGTTGAACAACTGTGGCAGCTCATCGAGGCTGGTGCGCCTGATGAACGCGCCGACCCGGGTCAAGCGCGGGTCGTTCTTCTGCGCCTGCTTGATCTGCCCGGCTTCGGGCTGGTGAACATGCATGCTGCGAAACTTCCAGATCCGAAACGACTCCCCGGTCCAGCCCGTGCGTTCCTGCCGGAAGAACACCGGGCCTGGGCTGTCGAGCTTGATTGCCAGGGCCACGGCCAGTAACACGGGCGATGCACACAGCAGAATCAGTGCCGCCAGGATGCGATCCTCGAGGTTCTTCAGGAACAGGCTCATGCCAGTCAAAGGGGTTTCGGACAAGGTCAGAACGGGAATGCCGGCGATTTCGCGCACGCTGTGATTGATCAGGCGCAGGGAGAAAATGTCGGGCACCCAGTTGACCGCGATGCACTTGTCGAGCAATTTGAAATAGACGTCGCTGATGACTTGCGAGCCTCCAAGGGGCGTTACCAGGTAGACCGTGCGAATGCCATGCTGGGCGACGATGCCGTCCAGATCACCGATATGCCCGAGCACCGGCAGGCGCTGCTTGCCTTGCTCAACGTCGTCGCCATGCGGCGCGGCCTCTGCAGTCAACACGCAGCCCACCACCCGTTCCCCGAACCAGGGGTTGCTGCTGATTTTCTGATAGAGAAAATTGGCCAGGTCCCCGTCGCCGATGATCAGGGCGTTCTCCAGGCGAGCGTGGGCGGTAAAGCGTTTTTGCAGTTCACGCACGGCAAAATGCAGGAACAGCTGGGCGATGTAGCCGATGACGAACAGTTCCACCACCAGCAACCGTGAGTAGGTTTCGCTCTGCTTGGTCAGAAAGGCCATGACCACCAGGAAGCAGAACGTCGCTGACCACGCCTTGAACAGCCGGAACGCCTTGATCGACAGCCCGACGTTGGTGCGATAGATGGCGTAGTGATCGTAAATGACCGCCAGCGCCCCGATCAGCAGCAACAGCATGATGACGTAGTCGGATGTGATGTAGCCGAACTGGTCGTAGATCAGGTACCAGGCGATGCCGGTCACCGCTACGCCATCCAGACCGGCTTGCACGGCGTTGCTGACACTGCTTCTGCGCTGAAGCAAAGACCGGCTGCTTCGGGGTTCGAACACCATTTCAGACCTCATCGATGGGTGCATGGCCAGGGCCTGTGATCGCCCCTTGATACTGAAGAACAGCGTTGGCGAAGCCGGTAAAGCAGCAGGCGCGCTCGGGTGTGTGTAGCCGTGATATCACTGTAGCAGCCCGTCCTTGGGTGCGCGGTGCCTTTGGGCAACCGCGCCATGTCGTCAGTCGCCAGGGTGCGGCGCTCGCTCTGCCTGGGCGAACCGCCGCGCGCGTAACAGAAATAGCGGATTGCCAACCACGTAGCGCATGAACAGCCGCCGTGGCTCGCACAACAGGCGGTACAACCATTCCGCACCCAGGCGCCTGATCCAGGCCGGTGCGCGATGGACCTTGCCGCCCATGAAATCCAGCACGGCGCCGCCGCAAACGATCGTGCACGCCAGGCCGGTGCGTTTGAGCGCAGCCGCCACCGCCTCCTGCTTGGGCATGCCCATGCCCAGCACGATGAGATCCGGCCGGTGCTTGGTCGCCAGGCGCAGGTAGGTCGGCACGTCGGCGAAGCCGTCATGCACCGAAACCGGCGTGACGCCATAGGTGGCAACGCAGCACTGAACAGCCTGCTCCAGGAAGGGCTGGCGGGTGCCCCAGAAGGCCACGCGGCGCCCACCATAGGCGTGCACCAACCGAGGAATGAAATCGGTCCCATTCATGTTCAACCCTGGCGCCAACCCAAGCTGCCGGTACAGCATCGCCATGCCCGAGCCATCGCGCAGCAGCACATCGGCCCCCAGCAGCGCCTCACCATAGGCGTCATCGCTAACGATCAGGTTCATGGCATGGGCATTGACGAAGCCCAGCACGGTCGGGGCTACAGGGGCAGCCAAGCCTTGCAGCAGGCGCTCGGCAGCCTCGTCGTCCTGGATCACCTGCAACTGGTCGATGACCGCGTGCCATCGTGCTCGCCACTGCTCACCGGCCATCAATCCTCCTCCCGGCGGGAGCGCACCCACTCCACCTGGCGTTTGATCAGAAAACCCACGTACACCGGGACCTTGCGCAAGGCGTAGAACGGCGCGTAAAGCAGCACCGAGAACGGAATCACGTCGCGGCAGAACCGCGCCCAGGCCAGCAGCACCGCAAGCGCCAGTAACAGCAACGCACTTAGCGCCATCCAGGCAGGTATCGCAATGCCTGCCACGGCGTAGGCCAACCAGGTAAGGGCGTTGAGCCCCAACAGCATCAGGACCAGCAAGGCCAGCGGAGGCACCAGCACGTCCAGCGTCAAACCGGCCAAGGCCAGGTTGCGCTGGCGCACGGCAGCCCAGGCGCGACGGGGCGCATCGGCCAGCATCAGCCCCAGGTGCCCGTGCTCCCAACGCGTGCGTTGGCTGTTCAGGCCCTGCTCGCTAGTGGGGAACTGACTGGTGACCAGCGCCTGCGGGCAAAACAATGGCGGCGTGCCCCGCTGGCAGAGGTCCAGGCCCAACTTCACATCTTCGACCAGATGCCCGTTGGCCAAGTCCACGGCGGCCAAGTCCTGCCAAGGGAACGCCATGCCCGAGCCCATCAACTGGCACGGCAGGCCCACCCGTGCCCAGCCACGGGGCCGGACCAGGTTCTTGACCCGCCAGGCGAACTCGGCCACCTGCACCTTGAGACCGGCACCTGCCGGCGCCCTCATGAGGTACAGCGCCTGCACGGGTCGGCCGCTCTGTGCGCAGCGACGGGCCAACTGCTCGAGCGCACCTTTCTCTGCACGGCAATCGGCATCGACGATGATCACCACCTGGCGTGGGTCGGCGGCCAGGTGACGCATGCCGAAGTCCAGCGCATAGCCTTTGCCCCGGCGCAAGGCATCCTGACGCACGACCACCTCGGCGCCGCCCTCCTCGGCCCGCCGCGCCGTGTCGTCGCTGCAGTTGTCGGCCACAACCAGCAGGCGGTCACCGGCTTGCAGTTGCGGCACGAGGCTCGCGAGCGTTGCGCCGATGATGCTCGCCTCGTCATGGGCCGGCACCAGCACGGCCACCTGCGGGCGCGTCCAGGCAGCGGCAGGTTGTGCACGAGCGGGCAGGTACGCCAGCAACACCTGCCCCAGCAGTACCAGCACCGGAACCGATACCAGGAACGCCAGTGCCCCCAGCAAGAACGTCAATACAGTGATCATGCCGTTGCCTTGAAATACTCGGCCAACCGGGCCGCCTCAGTGTCGACATCATGCCGTTCCAATACCCGAGCATGGCCGGCTGCGCCCATGCGCTGCAGCGCCTCGACGGGCTGCTGGAGGCACTCGGCGATGGCTTCGGTCAATTGTTCGACGTCGCCCGCCGGCACCAGCCAGCCGTTCTCGCCGGGGCGCACCAGCTCGGGGATACCTGCCACGTAGGTGCTCAGCACTGGACGGCGCAGCGCCATGGCTTCCATCAAGACCACGGGTAGCCCTTCGGCAAAACTGGGCAGCACCAGGGCACGCGCCGCCAGGATGTGCTCGCGCACTTGCGCACTGCCAATCCAGCCAGTGATGCGCACCTGGTGCTGCAAGCCATGATGGGCGATCAACCGTTCTATCTCCCCACGCAGCTCGCCATCACCGGCCAGCACCAGTTCGAAGGCGATGGCACGCGCCGCCAACCGGGAGGCAGCTTCGAGCAACAGCAACTGGCCTTTCTGCTCGCACAGGCGACCCACGCAAACCAGTCTCGGCGCCTGGGGTATCGCCACGCTAGGCACTTCATGAAACGCACGCTCCAGACCGCAATGCACTACCTTGACCTTTGGCCAGTGGGCGTGCGCCACCCAGCGATACAGCTGACTGCGTCCGTAGGCACTGACCGCTGCCACGAAAGCGGCTCGGTCGACCTTTTCGCCCAGGTGCAGGAACTGCGGTTTGTCGAACTCCTCCGGTCCGTGAACAGTGAAGCTGAAAGGCGGCCCACCCAGTGCATGGACGAGCATGACGACCTCAGCGGAGTTGGTGCCAAAGTGGGCATGGACGTGGGAGGCCCCGCTTTGCTGCAGCCAGAGCAGTACCTGACAGGCTTCGGCCAGGTACACCAAATGATACGGCCAGGTGCGGTCCGCCCTGTATCCCATGCGCAAGGCCAGGTTCAGGGTGTGCAGGAACCGCCGTGGCTGTGCCCGCAGCACGTGCCAGAGGGGTTTGAGCAAACCCGACAGCCCTTGCTGCAGCACATAAACCGTTTTGGCTTTCTCGCAAGCGTCCTCGGGATCCTGCACCTCGGCGTCCCATCCGCGCAGGGCAATGCGCTGTACCGTAATGCCCAGGCGTTCAAGCGCCAGGATTTCGCGCCGTATGAAACTGTGACTCACTTTCGGGTACTGATTGACGAAGTAAGCAATACGCATACAAATCCAGATCCAAACCCGCTTGATGACCCCCCGCGCCCGACAAGCCTTATGAACGGCCTTCTGTCAGGGGCGGAGCGTCCACTGCCGATGCATGCCCAGCGCATGCATCCCCTTGTAGTTCTTGTAGTTCATGGTTCCCGGCAGCGCCTGCCAAAGCCTCGTGCATGCGCGTGAAAACATCGTCGAGCAACGCCTGCCGGCGGCGGTACATGGCCCGTTTCTTGGCGGGAATATCCGAATCGGCGCGCTGTGCAGCCACCAGGGGCAGCTCGAAGAAACCGTTGCAGGGCGTCGGTTGGCCGCCGTGCTCCTGCCAGATAGCATCGTAGTCGGCCGCCAGTTCCCGGGCGGTGTCGGCGCCAAAATAAGGATGACGGTGGTGCCTGCAACGGTCGCTGACGGCCAGTATGCGATCGACCGAAAGCGAGCGCGCCAGGCATTTGAGCGCTTCGAGCACCAGGCTGCGCGGGCGCAGGCCTTCGAAATGCTTGGTCAGGTCGCGATAGATGGACAGGGATGTTTCGCTGTCGATGCCTTTGTGGATGCCTTGCACCGCGCCAATGAACAGCGTCAACGTGTTTGCGTCCCTGCACAGGGTGAAGGCGAGTGACGCGACCCGCAGGTCGCCCTGAAACAGGTTCAGGACCAACTCGCCTTCGCGTTTGAACCAGATCGGCCGGTCCAGTACCAGGCTGCAAGCGGGTGAATGATCCCCCAGGTCGCACAACACACGGCGTTCATCGCGGCCTGTGACCAGAAGCCCCGGCGCTTGTGCAGTCACCACTTCGAAATGCGAGGCCACGGCATCTAACCGTTGGGCCACGCTCCAGGCACTACTGATGTAGGGCCATTGCACCATGCCCAGCGCGTCGTCGCCCATGCGCTGGCGCCATTGTGGGCCCAGTGCAGTCGTCATGCGTCCCATGAAGCGCACAAGCGCGTGGCGATGGCTCATCATCAGCAGGGCCAGCGCGCACTTGCTCTTCACGGCGCGCGGGGTGAAACCGGGTTGCAACGTCGATACGCGGGTCACGAGGCGGACAAGCATCATGGGGTCATCTCACTTGTACTCGATCAGCGCTGATTTGCCGGGCAACAGCCGCTGGCGCCAGAATTTGAGTTGGCCCACTGCCTCTGGGAACTTGCCCAGCACCAGAAACAAGGCCTGCAACCTGCGTTGCCGGGGCGCCAGGGCGCCAGGCCTGGCCAACCGCAGGATTTGCAGTGGGTACAGCAGCAAGAGCGCCAGCCCCCCTGCCCCGAACATCAGACAAGCCAACAGTGTCAGCAGCGGAATCCCCAGCCCCCAGACCCAGGCACGGCGGGACTCACGCACCCAGTGCCGCTCGGGTGCAGCACCGTGCAACCAAGCGCCTTCGGCATAGGCGTAGCCGGCGCGCATGCTGCGTCGCCACCATTGGCTGAAGCGCGTCATGGCCGCATCGTGCAGGGTCATTTCGGCGTCCAGGCGCCAGACTTTCCAGCCCGCGGCTCGCAAACGCACGCACAGTTCCGGCTCTTCGCCGGCAATCAGCCCCGTCCGGAAGCCCCCTACGCTGGCGAACGCCTGGGCGCGCATCAACGCGTCACCGCCACAGGCCTTGGCTTGTCCAACCGGGGTGTCCCACTCCAGGTCGCACAACTGGTTGTACACGCTTTGCTGGGCAAACCGCTCGCGCCGCCGCCCACAGACCACCGCCACCTGCGCGTGCCGTTGCAGGAAGGCGTGGGCAGTGGGCAACCACTGGGGGTCGATCTCGCAGTCGCCATCAACGAACTGCACCATGTTCAGGCCAGGCTGCAGCTGGTGCAGCCGGGCGAAACCTTCGTTGCGCGCGCGGGCGGCGGTGAATGGAATGCTCAAGTCCAAGGCCAGGACGTGCACACCCAACTGATGCGCGAGCTGAACCGAGCCATCGGTCGAACCGGAATCCACGTACACCACCGTATCGACACGGGCCACCAGCGCACGCAGGCAGCGCTCCAGGCGCTGGCCCTCGTTGCGACCGATCACCACGACGCCGACCGCCTCCAGTTGTGTGCTCACGGCATCACCTGCGTCGCGGGGCTGTGCCTGGGCTTGATCACGGCCGGCACGCCGACCGCAATGCAGTTGTCCGGCACATCCACCAGCACGACCGCATTGGCGCCGATCACCACATTGTTACCAATGCGTATATTGCCCAGGATCTTGGCGCCGGTGCCAATGTCGACATTGTTGCCGAACACGGGCGCCACAGGCCGATCGACCTGCTTGAGCCCCACCACCACACCGTTGCGAATGCGGCAGTCGTCACCGAACCGGGCATAGCCGCTGACGATGATGCCGCCGAAATGATCGATGACGAAATGCCGGCCCACTACCGCCTCGCAGGGCAGTTCGACCCCGGTCAGGATCTGTACCAGCTTGAACAACACCTTGTAGACCAGCGAACAGAGCTTGCGCAGCGGCGCGGGCCTCACGCCATAGCGCCAGCGGCCAAATCGGTAGACCAGCATCACCCAGAACCCCTGGGCTCCCCAATCGCCCCCATGGGCCCGCAAATCGGCACGAATATTCTCGAACATGGTGCGCACTACCTTGTCGGCTGGGTGGCATAGCGGGTTTTGAACAGCAATGCCCACGTGGTGCGGCTGTGTAGCCAGCAGGCCCGCAAGGCCGCCCGCCCGCGCCGCTTGATCAAGGCCTTGAGCGCCAGTATCAGGTCACCCAGGCTCACCAGCAGCATATGCAGGGCAAGGCCGGCCCGACCGTGGTGCTTGCGAAAGTACAGCAGCTCGCTTTCTATCTGGTAAGCGGATATCTGCCGGCTCGCGGCTTCGAGCTGGGCCACCGACTTGGAGCTCTCGCCGCCGATGTGCACCACCGTGGTGTGCGGGTAGAACACTACCTTCCAGCCCGCTGCCTTGACGCGCTTGCAGTGGTCGACTTCTTCGTAATACAGAAAGAAACGGGGGTCGAACAGCCCGACCTGGTCGAGGACCTCACGGCGCACCAGGTAGAAACACCCAGGCAGCCAATCGCATTCGCGCACCGACCCATGGTCCCAGCTCATGTCATCAACGCGCTGTACGCCGGGGACGAAGCGTTCCAGGCCGGTGCGGGCAAGAAACACGTTGAGCGGTGTCGGAAAATACCGGCAGCTCGGTTGCAGGCTGCCATCGCGACCTTCGAGCCGAACACCCAGCACGCCACACTCCGGGTGCGCCTGCATGTAGTCCAGGGTCTTGTGCAACGCGTCCTGGGCCACGAAAGCGTCGGTGTTGAGCAGCAGGGCGTATTGACCTTGCAGGTGGGTCAGCAACTGATTGTTGGCACGGCCAAACCCTACGTTCTGCCGATTGCTCAGCACCAGCGCCTGAGGGCAGACCTGGGTCAAGCGGGCAAGTGAGTCGTCGGCCGAAGCGTTGTCCACCACCAGGTAGCGCGCCAGGTGCTCGCTGTCGGCGCTGCGCAAGGCATCGAACATGGGCTGCAGCAAACCGGCCGTATTGAAATTGACCACCATCACGTCCACCGGCTTAGCCATTGTCGCTGTCCCCGAAGAAGTACTGGCGCCGCTGGGCCATCAGCATGGGCTCCACCTGGGGGTCAAAAGCGCCCTTGCGCTGCTTGACGATGTCGATCCAGGGATAGGCTTCGCAGCGGGCTTCCACCCGTTTGATCAGCGCATCGGTGGTGCAGATGAAGGCCGCCGGGTTACCGCCATAGACGGTGCCGGGCGGCACGTCCTTGGTCACCACGGCCCCGGCGGCCACGACGGAGTCCGGCCCGATGGTCACGCGCGGCATGACGATTGCGCCGTGACCGATGAAGCAGTTGTCCTTGATGTCGATGAAGCCGACCGAGTCCAGGTGCTTGCCGAAGCGGTGCTCGATCAGCAGCACGACGCCGTCATGGCCGATGAGGGTGCAATCGGACAGGCCCACGCTGTTGCCAATGCGCACCAGCGATGGGTCGGTCACGTTGCAACCCTGGTTGATGTAGACGTTGGTGCCCACCGAGTGAAAACCGCCCCAGCGGGCCAGGTAGGTGCCCCATTCCAGCCCCGCTGGGTTGCACATTTTCTTGTACAAACCGCGTGCCCGTCCCGTGCGGTGGGCATACTGCATTACGGCTCTGCGTATCCATCCCATCATGCTGCCTGGCCTCGCAATCGATGCAACCTGAGTTATCCCTGGGCGGCGCCGGTCTCGTTCTTGTGTGTGCTGACCGCCGCACCCCTTGTCCTAAAGCCGGTGAATCACGCCGCGGCGCTCCTCTGGGCGCTCATGCGGGCATCGAGGTGTTCAGCCAGGCGCACGGCGAATTGCAACAGTGGCATGGTCGGGTTGGAGGCACCGCCGGTGGCGAAGATGCTGCTGCCGGCTGCATACAGGTTGTCGGTGCCGAACACTTTGCAGTCGCGGTCCACCACCCCATGACGGGCGTCGGCGGCCATGCGCGTGGTGCCCATGTGGTGGGCGTGCGGCGACAGCCTGAGCGGTATCGAGGTGTCGTAGACGAAGTCGTTGAGTTTGACGAACCCAAGGTTCTCCTTGGCCCACTGGGTCGCAAGTTCGGTGCCGATGCACTTGATCGTATGCCGGTCCTGCTCGTCGAGTACCCAGTTGACGTTGACCTTGGCCACGCCCAGCGCATCCTTCTCGTCGAGCAACGAGATCCGGCTGTGCAGGCTTGGGAATTGTTCGATCATGGTGCTGATGATGCCATCGCCCGGGCAGCTGAAGCTGGCGACGAAGGCCACCTTGCTGGCCACGCCCATGTCACAGGCCAGGGTTTCAAGGAAGTACTTGACCTCGGCGGTACGGCCGTAGGTTTGCACGTCGGCCAGCAGGGCGGCGCGCACATTGCCCTTGCCGATCTTGAAGTGCTCGATGAAGGCATCGGTGGTGTAGTACTCGCGCGGGTCGGGATCCAGCCCTGACTTGAGGATGAACGTGCCCATATCGATGTTCAGGTGCTCCATGAAACAACGGCCCACCAGGCCGTCCTGGCTGATCACACCGGCCGCTGCCAGGGAGCTGCTGTTGAGCAGTTGCCGGGCGTTCTCGATGGCGCCTGCGGCGAGGATGAAATGCCGTGCGACCTGACGCTGGCGGTTGCCAGCGTAGTCCGACAACAGCACTGCTGCCAGCCGGCCAGAGGCAGGGTCGAATTCGAGGTCCACGCAGTTGCAGTTGATGAATACGTCCAGCCCTGGGGTTTGTTCCAAGGCGGTGGCGTACTTCTGGGCAAATCGGGTTGGGGTGCTGAGCAGGAAGCGGTCCGGTTCGAACTCGTCGCCGTCCAGCCCCGTGTTGATGGCATGAAAGTCGGCACCGGCGGGCAGGTCGACGATGTCCATGGCGGCGGGCAGGTAGCGCGCGATTTCGGCATACTCAATGGGCCAGCCCGGCAGGTCACCTGGCGGTGCGATCGAAAAGTCGGACGGGCTGAAGGGTCGGCACCGGCCTGCCCAATGGTTTGAAGTGCCGCCTAAATAACGTAGCCGGGTCTGCTCGGCATACAGCTGCAGCCCGCTGGAGGTGCAGGCATACAGCTCCTGAGAGCGAGGTGCGTAGTCATGGCCGCCCCCCTCGGCCAGCAGCACGCTCCAGCCTGCGGCCGCCAGGCGCAGCCCCAGCGTGATGCCGGCCGGGCCGGCGCCGATGATGCACACGTCGTAACTGTCGCGCAGCGTCTTGTGTTCCTGGAAATCGGTGATCATGCCGACGGGCTCTTGAAATACTGAGACGGCAATACCCAGCCATTGATGACCACGAACGCCTCATTGGCCTCGGCGGTGGGCCGGGGCAGCGTTTGGCCGGCGACCGCTGTCACTGGGCCCAGCACAGCGCCTGCCGCCCCCACCACCGCGCACCCCTTCAGAAAGCCCCTACGCCCTACCCGTGACGCACACACGCTCTGCTTGCCCATGATTACCTGGCCATCCTCACGAAATTCCTACAGGTCGCGCTCAGATCCACTCGAATAAAGCGGTCAATGCAGCCCCGCACAGCGCCCCGGCCAACAGGGCCGGCAGCACTACAAGCTCGCGCTTGAGGCTGAACATTCCCAATTTGCTGTTCACGTAAACGATCAACACCAGTGTGGGCAGCGTGTGCAGGGCAACGCCCCAGATCGCCCAGTCCACCCCACCGAAATACAGCAGTACCGGCAGTAACCCCCACAACGAGACCAGGCGAATGATGTTGTCCATGGCCTGGTACTTGGTCAGCCCCAAGGCGATCCAGACCTGATGGGCCAATGTATAGCGCAATGTAAGGAATGACAGCGAGAGAATTGCGAGCATCGGCCCTGCTTCACGGTACCGCTCGTCGTACATCCAGCCAATGAGCAGCGGGCTGGCGGTCAGAAACCCTCCGCAGATGAACAGCACCAGCAGGTCCACCAATAGCCGAAAACGGTGATACAGGGCTACCAGACGCTCGCGATCATCAGCACGAGCCGCTTCGCTGAACGCCGGCAGCGCAACGGCGCCGACCACCTTCATGATGGCCATCTGCACTGCCCCCAGAATCAGCACGGCGATGGAGTACACGCCCAGCTGCGCCGCCGTCATGCTGGCACCGAACCAGATGCGGTCGCCATACATGGCCAGGACCCCGACCATCGAAGACAGCAGGATCCAGCGCCCGAACACGATCAGCTCGTTCAGGGCGGCGCGGTCCCAGTGCAGACGATTGCGAGGGCCCTCCAGCGCAGTGTGGCCCAGTACCGTCCAGGCCAGGGCGGACACCAGGCCAGCGCTGACCAGCGCCCAGATGGAATGGGTCAGGTAGCCCACCACGAGCATCACCAGCAGACCCGCGACTTGCGACGCCAGGTCGACCAGCACCACGCGCTTTTGTTGGAAGGTTCGCACTGCCACGTCTATCTTGGTGGACTGAAAACCCCAGATCACGGCAGACAGGCCGGTGATGGCCAGTACCGCCGGCAAAACCGGGGCCGCGTAGGTCGCGTCCGCAGGCCACAGCTCAGCCACCTGCGCCAGCCACGCGCCCAGGGCCAGCAGCAAGGTCAAGGCGAACAGGATGAAGCCGCGAATGATCTGGACAGTCCAGGCCGTGTTGAGGAAAACGGGGTCGTCACCTCGATGGCTCTGGATGATGTTCTGGCGTAAGCCAACATCGGAGAGCAAGTGAAGCAGTACCGAAACCGTGGTGGCGATGACCATGACCCCGAACATCTCGGGGACCAGGATACGCGCCATGATCAGGTTGCCGCCCAGGCGCATCAGTTGGGAAGCCACTTGCGAGACCAGGTTCCATGACCCCGCCCGCAAGGCCCGCGAGCGCAAGCTTGCGGTGGCTGACACCTCAATCGACGGCATGGGTTCTATCTCTGACTAGATGGCTAAAAGTCACTATAGTTTCAATCAGCCATGATGCTAGCCGTGGCCCACCGAAAGGAAGGTGTAAATAGCTGATGCCTGAACATTTTCGCGCGTTGATCGTCATCCTGTTCCTGGCCAGCGTGGTATTCGTGCTGGCTCGGCGTCCTGCCACCGACCTGATCCCGCTGCGCGATTTCAAGCGCCGGCGCAATCTCTGGTTCCTGCTGACGGTGCTGGCATTCGTCTCCCACAGTTTCTGGCTGTACCTGGCGGCAGGCGGGCTCATCCTGTACCTGGCCGGGCGTCGTGAACACAACCCCATGGCGCTGTTCTACCTGCTGTTGTTTCTGATCCCACCGGCGGCGGCGCAGGTGCCGGGGTTCGGTGTGGTCAACTACCTGGTCGACCTCAACCACATCCGCCTGTTGACACTGTGCGTGCTGCTACCAGCCGCCCTGGCCTTGCGTCGGCAGCCGGACACGCTGCGCTTTGGCCGCACCTGGCCAGATCGCCTGCTGGCGGCAAGCCTGGTGCTGATGAGTGTGCTCTATCTGCGCGAAACCACGCCCACCGATACCCTGCGCCAGGCCCTGTACCTGTATGTCGATGTATTTCTGCCCTACTACGTGGCCAGCCGTGGGTTGCGCCAGGTCAGCGACTTCAAGGACGCCATGCTGGCCTTCGTCCTGGTCGGCTTCCTGCTGGCGTTGATCGGGGTCGCCGAGTATGTACGTCACTGGTTGCTGTACAGCGCCCTGATCGACGCCATGGGTGTGCCGTGGAGCTTGTCGGGCTACCTGAGCCGGGGCGGCGCCCTGCGGGCCAGCGTCACCACGGGCCAGGCCATCGTGCTGGGTTATGTCATGAGTGTCGCCATCGGCCTGTTCCTGTTCGTGCAAGGCTATCTGCGCCGGCCGTTGCATCGCTGGATGGGCGCGCTGTTGCTGGCTGCCGGTCTGTTCGCGCCGCTCTCACGCGGGCCCTGGATTGGCGCTGCGGTGATCGTGGTGGTGTTCGTGGCGCTGGGCAGGGGGGCCGTGCGGCGCCTGGCCCTGCTGGCAACGGCGGGGGTGCTCGCCCTGCCGCTGCTCGGTGTGATACCGGGTGGCGATAAGGTGCTGGACCTGCTGCCGTTCATTGGCAACCTTGAAAAAGAGAACATCACTTACCGCGAGCGGCTCATGGACAATGCGTGGATCGTCATCCAGCGCAATCCGCTGTTCGGCTCGTTCGATTTTCGCAACACGCCCGAAATGCAGTCGATGATCCAGGGCGAAGGCATCATCGATATCGTCAACTCCTACATCAACCTGGCCCTGCACGTCGGCTTGGTCGGGCTCGGGCTGTTCGTGGCCTTCTTCGCCATGGTACTGCGCGGCATCTACAAGGCCATGCGCAGCTTCGACGACAAGGACGACGAACGTCGTCAGCTTGGCCGGGTGCTGCTGGCGACATTGATCGGCATCCTGGTGATCATCTTCACCGTCAGCAGCATCACGTTCATCCCGGTGGTGTACTGGTCCATCGCAGGGTTAGGCGTGGCCTATACCCACATGGTCCGCCGGCAGCACTCGCTCGCTACGCCCTCTTACGACATCCCCTCTGCGCAACCCAGGAGCCTTTCATGACCCTGTCTGCCTTGCGTGCCGTGCTGTGCCTGACCGCCCTTTGCTCCCTGGGCTTGCCCACGAGCGTTCGGTCCGAGGCGTGGCAGGTCAGCATCGATGAGCAAAACGGCCTGCCGGTGGTGACGCAGGGCGGCGGGCCGGTGATGAGCGCCAAGTTCGACTTCTGGGCGCAGGACTGGAGCTGGACGGGTTTCCAGACCGCCCTGAGCGTCGATGGCCCCGGGCGCTACACCTTGCAGGGGCTGAACAAGGCCCTGGATTTCGAGCTGAAGGCGGCGATCACCCAGGTGCAACCGCAAACCCTGGCGTGGGACTTCGACCTTGACGCCCATAGCCGCCAGCGCGATGTGATTGGCGGCGGCATGGTGTTCCAGTTCGATCCTGCGCAGATCGCGGGGGCCATGGGTGCCCCGCAACTGTTGGCCGACAACCGCGGGTGGTCCTGGGGCGGTACCGAGCAGGGCAGGCGTGTAGAAATGCGTTTCGACCCACCCTTGGCCAAGGTCTACTTCGAGCGCGGCAATCCTTCGGAGCTGCGCGCCTTCTTCTACAAGGACGCCATCGCTGCCGGCAAGCAACAGGTCAAGGCGGTGCTGAACGTAACCGGGGACATCGCACTCGCGCCCACCCCTACCGAGCGCTTCGGTCTGGTGGACCCTACTGCCTGGCCAGAGGACCAGTTGGACTGGCGCACATCCCCCGTTGACCTTTCGTTTCTCAATGCGCGGCAAAAGCCCGCCGGCAAGCACGGCTTTGTGCAGGCGCGCGGGGAACAACTGGTGTTCGAGGACAATACCCCCGTGCGTTTCTGGGGCACCAACCTGTCGGCTTACGCCCTGTTCAAGAGCCCTGACGAGGAGATTGCCCAGCAGGCAAAACGCCTGTCGGCGCTGGGCTTCAACCTTGTACGGCTGCACCATCACGACTCCCCCTGGGTGAGCCCCAATGTGTTTGGTGACGGCACGCAGGTTCGCGACACCCAGCAGTTGGACGCCGAGTCCATGCGCAAGCTTGACCTCTGGATCAAGGCGCTCAAGGACGAGGGCATCTACATCTGGCTGGACTTGCATGTCCAGCGCGCTCTGACCGCCCAGGACGGTATCGATGACTTTGGCGAACTGGCCAAGGGCCAAGCGCGGGTCGACCTCAAGGGCTACGCCTACGTCAACGCCAGCATCCAGCAGGCGATGAAAAACTTCGCCGCTCAGTACCTGGGCCATGTAAACCCTCTGACAGGCCTGGCCTACAAAGATGACCCCGCCATCGCGACCATCCTGCTCACCAACGAGAACGACATCACCCAGCACTACGGCAACGCCCTGCTGCCGGACAAGGGCGTCCCCCGTCACAGTCAGCGTTACATGGCCGCTGCCAAGGCGTTCGCCAGCCAGCACGACCTGCCAGCGGACCTGACCTGGCGGGCCTGGCAACCTGGGCCCTCCAAGCTGTTTCTCAACGACCTGGAGCAGCGCTTCAATGCCGACATGATCGCGCACCTGCGCGCCCTGGGGGTACGGGTGCCGATCGCCACCACCAGCACCTGGGGCGGCAACGGCCTGAGTGCCCTGCCCGCCCTCACGGTGGGTGATGTCATCGATGCCCACAGCTACGGCGCCAGTGGCCAGCTGGAGAAGAACCCGTTGACCAGCGACGGCTTGATCGACTGGCTGGCCGCCGCTCAGGTCGTGGGCAAACCGTTGACGGTCAGCGAATGGAACGCCGAGCCTTTCCCGTTGCCTGACCGGCATTCCCTGCCGCTGTACATCGCCGGAACCGCCAGCCACCAAGGTTGGGACGCCATGCTGCAGTACGCCTACAGTCAACAGGCGTTCAACCCCGGCTGGCGCACGGCAGACAACTGGCATGCCTACAATGATCCGGCATTGCTTGCCACGATGCCGGCTGCCGCACTGATGTACAGGCGTGGGGACGTTCAACCCGCCAGTACCCGCTACGTGTTCGCGCCGAGCCCCGAAACCCTGTACAACCAGGACATCACCCCACGTACCTCGGCGCTGCTGCGCACGGCCGTAGGCCTGGGCCAACTGCAGATCGCCTTGCCTGTCACGCCCCAGCTGCCATGGCTCAAACCTGCTGCCACCGCTGACGGAGCTACCGTGCTGCACGACCCTGCCCAGGCGTTGCTGCCGGCAGACGCGACCGAGTCGGTGAGCGATACCGGCGAGCTCAAGCGCAACTGGCAGTCAGGCCTCTACACCATCGACACGCCCCTCACCCAAGCGGCAACGGGCTGGCTGGGCGGGCGTACGGTCACCCTGGGGGATGTCCAGGTTCAGGCGAGCACACCCTACGCCAGTATCGCCGTGCAGAGTCTCGACGGTGTGGTACTGGGCCAGTCGCGCAGCCTGCTGGTGTCCCTGGGCACGCGAGCGGTGCCCCAGCCTGAGGAAAACACGCGCTTTCATGTCGAACCGCTCAAGGCCCAGCTGAGCATCAAGGCGCCTGCCGGGTTGAAGCTGTTCGCCCGCGATGCCCAGGCGCAGCTCAAGCCCCTGCCCGCCAGCTACCGTGATGGGCGTTATCACATCACCCTGGATGGCACCTACATGTCCAATTGGCTGTTCTTGAAATAGGGCAGATGGCCATCTACGCTCATGGCACCTGTTAGCCGAGCATCCCGCCTGCATGTCCCAGGGACGGTTCACGGTGTCTGTCGACAGCGGCTTCGTGGAGGTGTGGATGAGGTACCTGGTGGTGGGGGGCTCGGGCTATATTGGCTCGCACATGGTCGGCTATCTGTTGGCTGCCGGGCATGAAGTGGTGGTAGCGGACCTGGTATCTCCAGGGCCGGGCATTCAGTGGGCCAGGTTGGACATCGCCGATGAAGCCGCGCTCAACGTGCTGTTCGGCATGTGCACGTTCGACGCGGTCTTTCATTTTGCCTCGTTCATCCAGGTGGGCGAATCGGTCAGCGCTCCGGGCAAGTATTACCAGAACAACGTCGCCGCTACCCTGTCGCTGCTCCAGGCGATGGTCAGCGCAAGAATCAAGTGCCTGATTTTCTCCTCCACGGCGGCTGTGTATGGGGATCCGCAGTACGTGCCTATCGACGAGGCCCATCCCAAGGCGCCGATCAACCCGTATGGGTTGAGCAAGTGGATGGTGGAACAGATCCTTGAGGATTTCGATCGGGCTTACGGGCTCAAGTCGGTATGCCTGCGCTATTTCAATGCCGCAGGCGCCGACCCGGCGGGGTTGCTCGGCGAGCGTCATGAGCCGGAGACACATCTGATTCCGCTCATTCTCCAGGCCGCCTCTGGCCGGCGCGAGGCAGTGACGGTATTCGGCCGGGACTACCCCACCCCCGACGGCACGTGCATCCGCGATTACGTACATGTGACCGATCTGGCCTGCGCCCATGCGCTGGCCGTGGACTACCTGCTCGACGGCGGCGAGCGTGCAGTGTTCAACCTGGGCAATGGCCTGGGCTTCTCGGTGCAGGAGGTCATCGATGCGGCCAGGTCCGTGACGGGCCAACCCATCACCGTGCTGGACGCACCGCGCCGCGCAGGCGATCCGCCCCGATTGGTGGCCGACGCCAGCAAGGCCATGCAGGTGCTGGGCTGGCGGCCTGTGCACGCAGACCTGGAAGTGATCGTGGCGCACGCCTGGCAATGGGAGCGGCAGTACCCATGGCCGGCAATGACATGGCGTTGAGCGTCCATCGGGGCTGCCCGACGGCGCCCCTTGAAAACGCTCAATAATAGGGCTGCGGTTTTTCGTCGGCCTTATTCAGTACGGTGCCAATCAGGTTCGCCGTGCCCAGGTGGTGCAGGCAGTCCTCGATCTCTTTCTTGGTGTTCATGCCGTTGGCCACCACCAACAGCACGCAGTCGAACGTGGGTAGCACGGTGATCGCATCGTCGGAGCTAAGCAGCGGTGGCAGGTCGAAGATGCAGATGCGCGAGGCATAGCGATTACGCAGGTCTCTGACCAGGTGAGTGACCTTGGGTGAGCACAACACTTCGGTCGACATGGGTACCGGCACCCGCGTCGGCAGTACGACGAAACGAGGCAATGTGGGGTTCACCAGGCATTCCTGCAGCGGCGCCTGATCATCGAGAAACTCGTTCAGCGAGCAGTCCATGGGCAGCCCCAGGCTCCTGCCGACGCGAGGACGGCGCAGGTCGAAATCCACCAGCAAGGCGGTGCGGGTGGTGTAGTGGGCAATGCTCATGGCCAGGTTGATGGCCAGTACCGTCTTGCCCGCTTCGGGCGTGGGGGAGGTAATGGCCAGGGTACGCCAGCCGTTTTCCTCCATGGTCCTGAGCACCTGGGTGCGCAACAGGTCAATGGGCCCGTTCATGCTGGAGTTCTTGTTGTAGGCGACAATGCGGTGACGTTCCAGATGATCGGCCTTGAGCGCCACCACCTTGGTATTGACGTAGTCGAACTGCCCCGGGACCTCCGCAAGCGCGGTACCCGGTGCCGGGTTCACGGCCTGGGGCGTACCTGGAGTGACCGGGTGAAGGGTATTGCCATGAGCCGGTGTATTCCTGTCCATCACTGCTTTCCTATGCAAACCTGGAGGTGAGCTTGAGCAACAGCACATCCAGCGGCATGTAGAAGAGGTGTACCAGCCCTACCAGGATAGCCACCAGGCACAACGCTGCCAGGATCAGCCCGTTGCGCCAGCGCTTGCGCCTGGCCACGTCGGCGCGGGTGTCGATATAAGGCAGCGCCACCAGCACGCGCCTGCCAAGCAGGTTCTCCAGGGCGCCAACGCCACGCACGCGCTGGTTGAGCATCTCCAGCAACATGACCAGTGCCCCACCACCTGCCGGCGCCAGCACCAGGCCCAGTGCCGCGATTTTCTTGCGGTTGGGCTTGATCGGCTTCTCAGGCATCAAGGGCGGTTCGAGCAGCACGAAACGCTCGGCCTTGTTTTCCTGCTCAAGGCTCTCGGTAATCTTGGCGCCCATTTCCTTGGCCCGGATTTCCTCGTACTTCTTGCGCGCGTTGTCATGGTCGCGCATCAGCGTAACCAGGCCGCGCTCGACCTGCGGCGCTTCGAGAATCTCGGCTTCGTAACCTTCCATCTTGCGGGTCAGCTCGCGCTTCTGCTCGGCCAGCGAGGCAATGCGTACCTGTGCCGCGCTCATCTTGGCCCGTACGCGTGCCGCATCCAGGCTCACCGTCGAGGCCACGCTACCGGTCTGGCCACTGGCCTCCAGCGCTTGAATCTTGCGTTTGACCGCCGCCACGTCGGGGTGCGCTTCTTTGTAGCGGGTCAGCAAGCGGGCATATTCGGCCTTCAGGCTCGCCAGGTCCTGGGGCTGGTCGGCGCCCGCTGGGCGCGCGCCCTCGCCGGTTTTGGTACCTAGGCCGGCATTGGCGGCGGACAGTTCAAGCTCCAGGTAGCGCAGTTCCTCCTGGGCCGCCTTGTAATCGCGGTCGACCTCCCGGAACTCGAGCTCAGCCCGCGAAAGCATGTTCATGCGCAGCGTCTGATGCTCAGGCAACGCATTGGCATGGGCCTGCTTGAAGTCGGCCAACTGGTTCTCCAGGCTGGCCAGTTCTGCCCCCAGCTTGTTCGCCTCCTGGGTCAGAAACTCGGTGGTCTCGTTGGCCCGTTCGGTGCGCTGCTTGAGGTTTTCGTTGAGAAACAGCGTGACCAGTTCATCGGCGACTTCTTTGGCCACCTCTGCCTGACGATGCTCGAAAGACACGTTGAAGGCGACCGTCGCCTCGCCGCGCCCACGCACGAAGGTGGTCAGCGTCTGGACCGCGATGGCGTTGCGCATTTGGTCGATCTTGTCGCTTTCGCTCAAGCGCTTGTCGGCAAACAGTCCGTACTTGTCGATGATGCGCAGCAGGTTCTCGCGCGTCATCACCCGCTGGCGAATGACCTCGATGCGCTCGTCGGCAAAGCTGGTGGTGTTGGTCGACACCAGCTCGGGAGATATCTGCTGCGACTCCACCAGGATCGTGCCGGTGGACTGATAGATCGGTGGCACCGTCAGCGCCACGGCGACGGTGGCAGCCAGGATAACGGCTGCGCTGACCCCCAACACCACGGCCCGGTCCTTGATAATGGCGATGTAATCTCTGAGAGAGAGCTCGTAATCGGACTTCATGGGGCCACCTGCAAGCGGTTCAGATGTCGGGATAGCGGTATGTCAGGGTCAAGCCAACGATCGTGGCGGTCGCATCGCCGTCGAGGTCCTGCTTGCGCTCCTTGTACGTCAGCGCCAGGCGCAGGTCCCAGTAGGGGGACAATTGGCGGCTGGCCCAGAGGCTGTAGATCTGCAAGGTATTGGGTATCTGGCCCTTGCTGTCCTGCCAGGCGGCGTCGGCGCCGACCCGGGTCAAGGGGTCGAGCGCATAACTCCAGACCCCACGCACCTGATCGAGCTGGGCGAACCCGCCTTGGGCACTGGCTACCGTACTGCGCTCGACCGTCAGGCTGGCATCGCTGCGTGCGCCGGTGTACAGCAGCGCCACGCCGCCCTCCCCGCGCCGCCCTCCCTGGCTGCCCGATACCTTGTTGACGCCCAGGTGCGCATCGGCGCTGAATGACTCTGAGAACTGGTACTTGATCCCCACCGCCGGGCTGTAGCTGTTGGAGGCCGTGGCGGTCAGGTCGTCCTCGGGTTCATAACGCCGAGCACCAAAGCGGGTATAGGCATCGGCGCGCTCGCTCAAGGCGTAGGTCCAGGTCAGGGTATTGGCCAGCTCGTCGTAGCCAGTCAGACTGTTGATATCGTAACGGGCGCGGTTGTAGGTGGTTTCGTTGCTCAGGGTGCTGCGTTCGGTGATCGCCTGGCGCCAGTTACCCGTCAAGGTGTACAGCTTCTGCGTCCCATCGGTAGTAACAACGCCGGTATCGAGCACGGTACCCGACAGCGTAGAGGTTTCGTTGTAGCGTGCCAGCAGCCCGAACTGCCCGCGTTCGGTGGTGCGTTGCCAGCCCAGGCTGATGTCTGGGTCTTCGCGGTCATCGACGACGTTGGTGTCGGAGGAGCGCAGAATATCCAGGCCCAGACCTAACCGCAGTTCATCTCGGCCGAAACTGCCGATCAGGGTGTAGTCAGGTGCAATCAGGGTACGTGTCACGCCTTTTTCGCCCGACGATAGCAACAGCGGGTTGCTGTCGTGTTCGACCGACGTTGGTACCACCACCGTCGACTGCCAGGTAGCGGCCTGGGTTGAGTGCGCAAGCGGCAAGGCCACAATTGCCGCGGCAATGCGAGTTGTTCTTGGAAGAGGCATCAAGTCTACTTATTAAAAGGCATGATCAAGGAACGACCAGCGTGTCACCGGCCTGAAGTTGAATATTGGTCGACATGTCGCGGCCCGTCACCAAGTCCTTGTATCGCACGGGCAGGATTCTCTGGGACGTGCCGGTGCCACGCACGACCATTATTTCGCTTTCATCGGCAAACTTGTCCAGGCCACCCGACATGCTCAACGCCTGCAGCACCGCCGTAGGGCCTGACATTTGTACGGGGCCGGGCTTTATGACCTTGCCTTGGACATACACCAAGTTGCCCGCGTTACTCTTGACTACCACGCTGACGTTCGGGTCAGGCAGAAACTTTTCCAGTTTGCTGGCCACTTGTTTTTCAACCGAGGCAACATCCAGCCCTGCCACGTCTATGCGGCCGGCCAGAGGGAACGTGATGCTGCCATCGGGGAGCACGGTGGCCTCCTGCTTGAGGCTGTCTTCCTGCCACACCGAGACCATCACCACATCGCCGGGATTGAGGCGGTAGGCCGGTTCCGAGGGCGCGGCAGCGCAATGACCCGACCACATTGCAACCAGGCCAACGACGGCGAACAATGAACGCACCATGAGGGTCCCTCCGGCCAGATGGCCCGACTAGAGCACTGAAGAGAACAACACACCAACTCTCGCTCCACTTCGCTGTCACCACCGCGAGCGCCATGCTCTGCCGGCCGCCTGAGCGGCACGTCGAACCCTGCTGACCAGGCTTCGAGAAGGTAATGGCAATATAGCAACGGTTGACGAATTCACAAGCCAACTCAAGCGGTCTAGCCTGAGTGACTGTAACTGCGGTATTTCAAATCTTTCTGCGATTGGCCACGGCGACAAAACCCACGACCGCAAATGCGAAGAACCAACCCGCGGTTGCAACGGGAATGATACTGGTCTGATTGATATACGAGTCAGCCGCACGGGCAGCACCGCTCAACAGCACCAACAAAAAGATCGATTTCACAATCAGAGTCGAGCGCATACGCCGTCCTTTCAACCAGGATAATCAATGAGTAAGTGGCGCGATGATGCGGGGTGTGTTGCGGTATTGACTTGAGCTTATGGGCACTCTGACACTACGTCAATGAACCGACACCATAATAAATCTCAATGGGCTACGCCGTAATAAGTCAAAATACCGTCGCATAAATTATGCGAAGGGGAAATTTACGTGGCTGGGCGAGTCTGGATGTCAGGAGCAAGTTGCCCTCTTCCCCTGAGGTTGGCGCAGAAAGCACACTGACTCACAGACCTGCACCTCACCCCAAGGCAAGGCACAGTTCTGTAGCCAGGAGCAGCTGCTACGGCATGACCGGTGGCGTGTATTGCAACGTGGTGCCCAAGGCCCACAACAGGAACAGCACCAGAGGAACGTGCACGAGCAACTGCACGAAGGAAAACCCGATCAGGTCCCGCGCCTTCAGGCCCAGCACGCCCAGCAGCGGCAACATGTAGAACGGGTTGATCAGGTTGGGCAACGCTTCGGCTGCGTTGTAGATCTGCACAGCCCAGCCGAGGTGGTATTGCAGGTCATTGGCCACCAGCATCACATAGGGCGCCTCGATGATCCACTTGCCGCCACCTGACGGAATGAAGAAGCCCAATACCGCCGAATACACACCCATCAACAGGGCATAGGTATCGTGGGTGGCAATTTGGGTGAAGAACAGCGAGATGTGATGGGCAAGCGTCTGTTCGTCGACCCCTTTGACCTGGGTGAGGATTGCGGCGATGGAGCCGTACAACGGGAACTGGATCAGCACGCCAGTGGTAGTGGGCACGGCCCGAGCCACAGCGTCGAGGAAGCTGCGCGGCCGCCAGTGCAGCAGAGCGCCGAGCATGATGAACAGCAGGTTGTAGGTGTTCAGGCCAGAGATGGCCGTGATGGCGGGTTTACTCGCGAACTCCTGATACAGCCAGCCTGCGGCCAGCGCAACGAGCAGCAGGATCAGCACAGGGCTGTGCTCGAGCCACTCCCCCGGGCGTGTACGCGCAGGTGCCGGCGGAGCGCTGAAGCTTGGGTCCACGCCACACGCTTGAGCGCTGCGCGCACTGTTGGGGCCGGGGGCTGTAGCATAGGCGATGACCAGCGATACCACGACCAAGGCTGCCAACATCACGCCTGACTGCCAGAGAAAGATGGTTTCGGTGAAAGGAATCACGCCAGTGATCGACAGAATCGAGGGTGGAAGGCTGGCCGGATTGGCCTGCAACTGAGCCGCCGATGAGGACAGCCCCAGCGCCCACACTGCGCCCAGGCCCAGGTAGGCCGCCGCACCGGCAGCCCTGTAGTCCATCTTGAGGTCGGTACGACGCGCCAATGCACGCACCAGCAGGCCACCAAAGACCAGGGACAAGCCCCAGTTGAGCAATGACGCCAGCATCGAGATCAGGGCTACCCATGCAACGGCCGAGCGACCGTTGCGGGGAATGCGGGCCAGGCGATCGATCAGCCGCGCGGCAGGCGGCGAACTGGCGACCACATAGCCGCCGATGACCACGAACGCCATCTGCATGGTGAAGGGGATCAAGCTCCAGAATCCATCCCCGAAGGCCTTTGCGGTGTCCAGTGGCTTGGCGCCCATGGCCAACGCGCCCAAGCACACCAGCAGCACCGCCAAGGCGGCGAATACCCATGAATCGGGGAACCAGCGCTCTGCCCAGTTGGAGCAGCGCAGGGCAAAACGTGCAGAGCGGCTGTCTTGTAGTTCAGCGGCCACGGAAGCGTCCTTTTATTGGTTTTATAGGTAGATGAAAGGCTGCGCAGAAATGCGCGAACCCTGCGCCAACGAACCCGCCCGCCCAGATGCCGTGGTGAAAACGGCTACCTGAACGGGCGGGTTCGCCGCAGCAGGGCGAAAGTGCATGTAGGTTAGAAGGTCATTTCCTTCACATCGTCGGCCACGATGAGCTTGCCGGCTGTCTTGGCGATGATTTCTTCGACGCTCACACCGGGGGCGGTTTCGCGCAGGATGAACGCGCCATCCTCGATCTCAAGATAAGCCAGGTCGGTTAGTACCTTGCGGATGCAGCCCGCGCCGGTCAAAGGAAGGCTGCACTGGGGCAGCAGCTTGGACTCCCCGTCCTTGGAGGCGTGGGTCATGGTGACGATGATGTTTTCCGCACCGGCCACCAGGTCCATGGCGCCCCCCATGCCCTTGACCAGCTTGCCAGGGATCATCCAGGAGGCGATGTTGCCCTGCACGTCCACTTCGAAGGCACCGAGCACGGTCAGGTCGACGTGACCGCCACGGATCATGGCGAACGACTGTGCCGAGTCGAAGATCGATGCGCCGATGCGGGCGGTAACGGTCTGTTTGCCTGCGTTGATCATGTCAGCGTCAAGGGTCGCTTCGGTGGGGAATTCCCCCATGCCCAACAGGCCGTTTTCCGACTGGAGCATCACGTCCATGTCGGCCGGCACATAGTTGGCCACCAGGGTGGGAATACCGATACCCAAGTTGACGTAGTAGCCGTCCTTGAGTTCACGTGCAACGCGTTGGGCCATCTGTTCGCGGGTCAGTGCCATGGTGAGAGTCTCTTTGTTGTTCTGTGGGGGCGCTCAGGCCTTGACGGTGCGTTTTTCGATGCGCTTTTCGAAGGTGCCGACGATGACGCGGTCCACGAAGATGCCAGGGGTATGGATTTCGCTGGGCAGCAGCACGCCAGGTTCGACGATTTCCTCGACTTCGACCACGGTGATCTTGCCGGCGGTGGCGGCCAGCGGATTGAAGTTCTGGGCAGTGTTGCGGTAGATCACATTGCCGTAATGATCAGCCTTCCAGCCCTTGACGATGGCAAAGTCACCGGTAATGGCCTCTTCGAGGATGTACTTGCGACCCTTGAATTCACGCACTTCCTTGCCCTCGGCCACCGGGGTGCCATAGCCGGTGGCAGTGAAGAAGGCGGGAATGCCCGCTCCGCCAGCGCGCATCTTTTCGGCCAGGGTACCCTGGGGCGTGAGTTCGACCTCAAGCTCACCGCTGAGCAGCTGGCGTTCGAATTCAGCGTTTTCCCCCACGTAGGACGCGACCATCTTGCGAATCTGATGGTCCTCGAGCAGTACGCCAAGGCCGAAGCCATCGACGCCGCAGTTATTGGAGACCACGGTCAGGCCCTTGACGCCGCGACGCTTGATCTCGGCGATCAGGTTTTCAGGTATGCCGCACAGGCCGAACCCTCCGGCCAGTACGGTCATGCCGTCGGTCAGCCCTTCCAGGGCCTGTTCGTACGTAGCTACGCGTTTGTCCAATCCGGCCATGCTGGTTCGCCTTTTGTAGTTGTTGAGCCGACGGGGCGTCGGTGAGCGTGTGGGGGTATCTTCTCGCTTGCTCACTGATTTGTTAATTTTGTTTTTATGATCGATTGATAAGCACTCCAAATCAAAGCATAGGCGAGTCCCATGAATGTGAAGCAACTGCGCGCCTTCGTCGCCGTGGCCAAGTTCCAGAGCTTTGCCCAGGCCGGTGAGCACCTGCACATCTCGCAGCCCGCCCTGAGCCTGACCATCAAGGCGCTGGAGGAGAACTTGGGCGGCGCGCTGCTCAGCCGTACCACGCGTAGCGTCAGCCTGACTGCCGAAGGTGAGGTACTGCTGCCCTTGGCACGTCGCCTGTTGGCTGACTGGGACGACACCGAAGAAATGCTGCGCCAGCGCTTCACCCTGCAACTGGGCCGGGTGGCCATTGCGGCAATGCCCTCTTTTGCTGGCAACCTGTTGCCAGGGGCTCTCAAGCTTTTTCGCCGGTGCTACCCCAAGGTCAACGTGACCGTGCACGACGTCATCAATGAACAGGTGCAGGAACTGGTCAGGCACAGGCGCGTCGAACTGGGCATCGGCTTTGAGCCAGACAATGTCGAGGGCTTGCACTTTCACCCGCTGTACCTTGACCGGTTCGTTGCGGTCGTGCCGGTTGACTCGCCCTTGGCCCGGCTCGCGCAAATCAGTTGGGCGCAGCTTCTGGCCGAGGATTTCGTGGCACTGCAGCGTCCTTCTGCCGTGCGCCTGTTGCTCGAGCAGAACGTGGCGGTGCAGCACGGCAAGCTGGCGGTGGCTTTCGAAAGCCATCAGCTTGCAACCGTAGGCCGCATGGTCGCCAGTGGTCTGGGCGTCAGCGCGGTGCCGGCGCTGTGTATCACACAAATGCAGGAGCTGGGGGCCCGCTGCATCCCCCTGGTCGAACCTGCGGTCGAGCGGCGCATTGGCGTAATGGCCCTGCGCGAGCATACGTTGTCAACGGCAGCCCAGGCGCTGCTGGATGTTCTACTGAATAATACCCATCCACCGGAGGTGACATGCGTGACGTGAAATTGGCAGGCGCCAACGTGCCGATCATCGGCCAGGGCACATGGTACATGGGCGAAGACCCGAGCCGTCGGGCGGCGGAAGTCGCTGCCTTGCAACAAGGCATCGACCTGGGCATGCGCCTGATCGACACCGCCGAGATGTATGCCGAGGGCGGTGCGGAACAGGTGGTGGGCCAGGCCATCGCCGGGCGTCGGGACGAGGTATTTTTGGTGAGCAAGGTCTACCCGCACAACGCCAGCCAGCGCGGCACGCAGGCCGCCTGCGAGCGCAGCCTCAAGCGCCTGGGTACCGACTGCATTGATCTGTACCTGCTGCACTGGCGCGGTCAGTACCCATTGCAGGAAACCGTGGACGCTTTCGAGCGCCTGCGCGAGGCAGGCAAGATCAAGCGTTGGGGCGTGTCCAACTTCGACGTGGATGACCTTCAAGAACTGGACAACCCCGATTGTGCAACCAACCAGGTGCTCTACAACCCTGCGCAACGAGGTATCGAATTCGACCTGCTGCCCTGGTCGATACAGCAGGGACTGCCCATCATGGCCTACTGCCCCCTTGCTCAGGCAGGGCGTTTGCTGCAACACCCAGTGCTCAAGCAGATCGCCCACGACCATGGTGCTACCCCGGCCCAGGTCTGCCTGGCTTGGGTCACGCGGCACAATGGCATGATCGCGATTCCAAAAGCCGTGACACCCGAGCATGTCAGGCTCAATGCCGAGGCAGCGCGTTTGAACTTGACCGCCGATGACCTGAACGCCATCGACCAGGCATTCGAAGCACCCACCCGCAAGCAGCGCCTAGCGATGGTGTAAGCAAAGCCGTGCTGCAGGGGTTCAGTGGAAATCCCGGCTGCGTACGTCCAGCCCCTGCAGCAGCACGCTGACATCCTCCAGCCGCCTGGCCACCAAATGGCGTACGCCATTTTCCTGTTCCAGGCGGCCACTGACCTTCATCAGCCGAGCGCCGACCAACGCGCGCCGCTGCCGTTCGGCGAGGTCCCGCCATACGACCACGTTGACCATGCCGAACTCGTCCTCGAGCGTTACGAAGGTCACGCCACTGGCGGTCTGTGGCCGCTGCCTGCCCACCACCAGCCCTGCCATGGCAATGGCGTCGCCATGTTCGACGCCGTGCAGTTCACCGGAACTGCGACAGCCCAGGGCACGCAGACGGGATCGGAGCAAGGTCAATGGGTGGGGCCCCAAGGTCGTGCCCATGGCATGATAGTCGGCCACCAAGTCTTCGCCGACGGTGGGTGCCGGCAGGTCGACGCGTTCCTCCGGGGGCGCCTGCACGTCGGCGAACAAAGGCAATTGCGCCTGCACCGCCGCCACCTCCCAGCGCGCCTGGTGCCGGTGCCTGGCCAGCGCGACCAGGGCCCCTGCGTCCGCCAGACGAGCCCGGGCGCGCTCATCCAGGGCCGAGCGCAGGCACAGGTCCTCGACGTCTCGCCACGGCTGCACCGCCCTTGCCTGTTCGAGCCGGCGCACATCGGCTTCGGCCAGGCCGCGGACCAAGCGCAAGCCCATGCGAATGGCCAGTTCTCCCCCGGGCCCAGGCTCGAGCGTGCAGTCCCACTGGCTGTGACACACGTCCACCGGCCTTACCTCGATACCCTGGCGGCGGGCCTCCTGGAGCAGTTGGTCGGGGCTGTAGAACCCCATCGGCCAGCTATTGACCAGCGCGCAGGTGAAGATGGCCGGCTCGTGGCATTTCAACCAACTGCTGGCATAACACAGCAGTGCGAAACTGGCGGCGTGGGACTCGGGGAATCCGTAGCTGCCAAAGCCCTTGATCTGTTCGAAGATGCGTTCGGCGAACGCCAGTTCGTAGCCATTGCGCTGCATCCCTTCGAGCAAGCGCTTGCGGTGCGGCTCCAGCCCGCCGTGGCGTTTCCAGGCGGCCATGCTGCGACGCAGCTGGTCGGCCTCACCGGGGCTGTAGTCAGCCGCTACCATGGCCAACTCCATCACCTGCTCCTGGAACAGCGGAACGCCAAGGGTACGCTCGAACACCGCTTTCAGCTTGGGCGATGGGTAGGTCACCGGTTCCTGCTTGAGCCGCCTGCGCAAATAGGGATGGACCATGTCGCCCTGGATGGGGCCAGGGCGCACGATGGCGACCTCGATGACCAGGTCGTAGAAGGTTCTGGGCTGCAGGCGCGGCAACATGGCCATTTGCGCCCTGGACTCAATCTGGAATACGCCCATGGTCTCGGCGCGGCTGATCATGGCATAGGTGGCCGGGTCTTCGGCAGGGACGGTGGCCAGCGTCAAATGTCGCCCACGGTGCTGCTGCACCAGCGCGAAGCAGCGACGCAGTGCACTAAGCATGCCCAGCGCCAGCACATCGACCTTGAGCAGGCCGACCATGTCCAGGTCATCCTTGTCCCATTGGATCACGGTGCGTTCGGCCATGGCCGCGTTTTCCACGGGCACCAACTGGTCGAGGGGTTGTTGCGAGATGACGAAGCCACCTGGGTGTTGTGACAGGTGCCGGGGAAAACCGATCAGCTCACCGGCCAGCACCAGGATACGCCGCAACATCAGGTTGCCTGCATCGAACCCCGCCTCGGCCAAACGCTGTGCATCGGGGATGCGGTCGCTCCAACGGCCGCAGCATTTGGCCAGGGCGTCCACCTGGTCGGCCGGCAGGCCCAATGCGCGAGCGACATCGCGTACCGCCCCGCTGGCGTGATAGGTGTTGACGACCGCCGTCAACGCCGCGCGGTGTCGACCATAGCGCCTGAACACGTACTGGATGACTTCCTCGCGCCGGTCGTGCTCGAAGTCCACATCGATATCCGGCGGCTCGTTGCGCTCGCGTGACAGAAAGCGCTCGAACAGCAACCGATGTTTCATGGGGTCCAGCTCGGTGATCCCCAGCACGAAGCACACCACCGAGTTGGCGGCAGAGCCGCGCCCCTGGCACAGGATGTGCTGCTCGCGGGCAAAGGCCACGATGTCGTGAACGGTGAGGAAGTAACTCTCGTAGCTTAGCTCGCTGATCAGGGCCAGCTCCCGATCAAGGGCTTGGCGAACTTGATCGCTCGGGCCTTGGGGCCAGCGCAGCGGCAACCCTTGTTCGCACAGCTCACGCAACCAACTGGCAGCGGTATGCCCAGCGGGCACCAGTTCTTCGGGGTATCGATAGCGCAGCTCACCAAGGTCGAAACGGCAATGCTCGGCAATCACCAAGGTCTGGGCTAGCAGGTCGGCGGGATACAACTCGGCCAATTGGGCAGGGGTACGCAAATGACGCTCGCCGTTGGCGTACAGAAAGCGCCCTGCTTCAGCCACTTGGCAGCGCCGGCCAATTGCCGTCATGCAGTCTTGCAGGGCGCGCCGACCGCGCACGTGCATGTGAACATCCCCGCACGCCACCGCATTCACACCCAAGGTTGCCGCCAATGCGCGCAGACGCTCCAGGCGCTGGTCGTCATCGACACCGCGGTGCAAATGCACGGCCAGCCAGAGGCGGGCCGCGAAGACCTCCCTCAACCAGTCGCCCACAGCTTGATCGGCAACATCATCAGGCACCCATAATGCCAACAGGCCCTTGCTGTGCGCAGGCAGGTCCTCGCGCAACAGCTGGTAGTCCCCTTTGGGCGCCCGACGCCGCGCACGGGTGATCAGGGCGCAAAGGTTCTGGTAGCCCTGCAGGTCTTGCACCAGCAGCACCAGCTTGGGCCCATCCTGCAGTTGCACTTCGCTGCCGACGATCAGCCGTACACCCTGCTCTTTCGCCGCTTGCCAGGCGCGCACAATGCCAGCCAAGGTGCATTCGTCGGTAATGGCCAGGGCTTGGTAGCCTTGCTCGCGAGCCCGGCGGAACAACTCATCCGCGCTTGACGCTCCGCGCTGGAAGCTGAAATTGCTCAGGCAATGCAACTCCGCGTAGCCAAAGCCGCTCATGAAAACCAGCCCTGCAACCATAGCGGCCCGCCTTGGCCGAGGTCACGGTAGGCCCACCCACGCAGGCCCTCACGGGTTTCGATGCGGTAGTAATCACGGCGTACGTCCGCGCCGTCCCACCAACCGGACTCGATGCGCTCGGCCTGCCCGTGAACCTGATAGGCCTGTTCGTCGAGCACCGTGGGGGTGGCCAGCAGCCAGCCAGGACGGCTGCCCGGTGTGACGCACAGGCTGGACCACTGGCCGACTTCATTGGCCTGCCATGCCTGTTCAGGACGGTGATCGGCCACGGCGCTGAGCCCCGTCACGGCCTGGTCACCCAGGCGTGCACGCAAGCGTTCGCGCAGTTGTTCCCACGGTTGGGCCTGCTGGGCGCGTGGATCGAACAACGCCTTGTGCTGAGGCACGAACGGCGGCAAGTCCTCGGCCACCAGGCGCAGGTTGCGCACCGGCGCCTTCAGACGCACCAATTCCAGCCTGCCACGGGCCAGTTCAAGCAACATGGCTGAGTCGCGTTCTGCGGCCAGCAATCCAACGTCAAGCTGGGTGTCATGGCCCTGCGCGTGCTCCATGTACACCTTGAATCGCTGGACGCCACAGTCGCGCCCAGCCAGGAAAGCGGCCAGGTCTGTCAGCATGCGACGTAATGGGAACAATAGCGCCTGGTGCGACTCCACATCGAAGTTCAGCTCCAACCGCGCCTCGAAACGGTCCGGCGGTTCGAAGAATGCAAGGCCCAGGTTGCGCATGCCCAGTAACTGGTCCAGGTGCAACTGCACCTGGGCAGCAAAGCGCCTTGCCAATGCGTCGCGCGGTAGCGCCAGTACATGTTTCAGCTGGCGCAACCCCATGCGGCCGAAGGCCTGGGCATCCTCCGGGCGCAGGCCGATCCGGTCGATGGGCATTTCGGCCAGTGCCGCACGAGTCGAAGCGGCATCCTCCAACGCCAACCCGTCGTGAGTATTGGCCAGCATGCGCGCAGCCACCGGATTGCTGGCCAGGACGATGCGTTGACGCAAGCCCAGCGCAGACAGTTCCTGGCGCAAGCGCGCCTCCAGTACCGGCCATGGCCCGAACAGCTGCAGGCTCGACCCTACTTCCAGCAACAAGGTTCGCGGATAGTGCAAGCTGACCTGGGCACTGAAGCGATATGCCCAGGCGGCCAGCAACTGCTGCAAAGCATCGATGCGCTTGGGATCGACTTCGAGGCAGGAGAAGCCATCGGCCAGCGCACGGGCGGCCGTCAGGGTTTGGCCGGCGCGAAGCCCCAGAGCGGCTGCCGCAGGGTTGACCGATTGCAGGACCCGGCGCTGACTGGGACCACCCAGCAGCACCAGCGGTGCGTCACGGTCGTCGCGCTCGCGCAGCAGGCTGTCCAGCGCCAACTGCGGAAATAGAATGCAGGCCCACAACATGTTCCATCATCCCTGCCTTGAACACGCGATCGGTAAGGCCGGCGGCATGCCGCCACGGCATTTGAGTACCCGCCACTGGGGTGGGCGTGCGTCGATGGCGATGCGCAATGCCGCAGGCGACGGGTTATGCATGGCCGCTTGCCCACGGCAGGCGAACGCCAGGGCCTGCCCGGTTTCCGCCGCGACCTGCAAGCGGCGCAAGGCGCGGTCATCGGCGCGTTCTGGCCAACATACCACCGCGGCACAACTGCCCGAACGCAGGCACTGTTCGGCGGCCCACAGGGTGTCGGTAGTGCCCGCGTCGACCTGGAACAGCCAGCGCAGGTCGATACCCGCCGCCTGCCAGGCTGGCGCAAAAGGAATGAAGGGAGGTGATACCAACACCACGCGTCCGCCCTCGCCGCTCAGGCGCGCCAGCGTGGGCCAAAGCAATTGCAGTTCGCCGCTACCAGGCCGCACGAGCAACAATTCGCTGAGCGCCGCCGCCGGCCAGCCGCCTTCGGGCAGGCGTTCGTCCAGGCTGGCATGCCCGGTCGGTTGCAGACCCTGTGGCCGGGCCTGGGCTTGACGGCCACGCCATACCCGACGCTGGTCGAGCAGCCTGTCCAGATCAATGACCGCGCCCATCAGTCGCGCCGCACCAGGCCACAGAAGATGCCTTCGATGAACAGCTCCTGATCCGGCCCTACGTCAATTGGTGCGTACGCCGGATTGCGCGGCACCAGCCGATAGCCCTCGCCGTGGCGCTGGAGGCGCTTGATGGTCACCTCGCCGTCCAGCCGAGCGACCACGATCTGCCCTTCCCGTACATCGCCCTGCTGGCGGATGCCGACCAGGTCACCGTCGAGGATGCCGTCACCTATCATCGAGTCCCCGCGCACCTTGAGCAGGTAATCGGGGGTACGGCGAAACAGGCTGGGGTCGAGCATCAATTGCTCGTGGATGTCGAGGTCCGGCCCGATCGGCGCACCCGCGGCCACCTGTCCGAGCACCGGCAGTTCGAGCATTTCAGGCCGGCGTAGCGGCCTTGCCAGGCGAATACTGCGGGCCTGATTGGGGGTGACGTCGATGTAGCCTGCCTGGCACAGCGCGGTGATGTGCTTGCGGGCCACGCTGCGTGAGGCAAAGCCAAAGCGCGTGGCGATATCGGCCAGGCTGGGGGGCTGGCCTTGTTCGGTGATGCGCTCGCGAATGAAATCGAAAATGGCGCGGCGCTTGGGGGTTAGATTATCCATGGAGCACATTTGTACTCTTTCCGGAGCACGCTGACCAGCCCCCTTCGTCGTCGTCATTGGTTATGATCCTATGGCCACCCTGTACCTGCTTTGGAAATCCCCATGCTCAATGCATTGCTGTTCGACCTAGATGGCACCCTCACCGACACCGATACCCTCCATTTACAGGCGTTTCGCCAGCTCTTGCGTGAATACGACGGCCGAGCATTGAGCCAGGGCCAGTTCGATGCTCAGATCAGCGGCCGGGCCAATGGCGAACTGTTCGCCGAGTTGTTCGAGGGTGCCACTGCCTTGCAGTGCCAGGCACTTGCCGAACGCAAGGAAGCGCTTTTTCGTGAAATGTCACCAAAGCTCGAGCCCCTGCCTGGGCTGATCCGTTTGCTCGATCACGCCAGCACCCACGGCTTTGGCATGTGCGTAGTGACCAACGCCCCGCGGCTCAATGCCGAACACATGCTCGCAGGCCTGAAGCTGAGCGACAGGTTCGACCACGTGGTGATTGCCGATGAACTGGCCAAGCCCAAGCCCGACCCGCTTCCCTACCTGACCGGCCTGCAGCGACTGGATGCCCATGCTGACCAGGCGTTGGCTTTCGAAGACTCGCTACCGGGCGTTCGGGCAGCCAGCGCTGCCGGGATCTTCACGGTCGGCCTTGCCACTACCCAGACGCCACAACGTTTGATCGAGGCAGGTGCGCGCCTGGTCATCGACAACTTCGAAGATGCGCGCCTGTGGGCGTTATTGGGCGCGGACAGGGCACCGGCGGGAAGCGATGACACAGCACGCTGAGCTTCACCTGCGCAGCCCCTTGCTGTTTCGCTTCGTAGCGTTGGGTATTGGGCTGGGCATGGTCGCCGTGTGCAGCCTGGCGTTGTATGCCATCTGGGTGGATGTGCTACCAGTCTTCGGGCGCCTGTACCGCGGTGCTCCGGTGGTCGAGACTTCATTTGGAGCTTTCTTCTTGATCGGGGTGATTTCGTTGACGCCCATTGTAATCGCCGCTGCCATGACCGGCTTTTTTACCGGGCGCAAGTTCGACCCGCCGAGGGGGTCCTGGCTTGCTCGATTCCAGCTTCGCTCTTTTCAGGTCACACTCATGGCGATATGCATCGCGGCCCCGGTGATGATTGCAGTCAGCACGGCCACGCTCCTGATCAAGGACTATCGGCCCTGCACCAAACTGCGCATTTCCGGATCGCGCGGGCACATGTTCTGGGTCAATGATGACCGGGTGTGTTTTACCCCGGATGCTTACATCAATGATCATTGGCCCTGCAAAACGGTGGGTGACCGGACGGTGTGCGTCCAGGTGGATGGCCACGCTCCACTCGGCTCGCAGGCTGCCCGGTAGAACCTCCTGGCCGCTTGGAGCGTCCTACAGCTATTCCTATTCGACCGCAGGCCATACGTGATCGCTGGCCTGCTATGTCTCCTCGACCCGACTGCCAAGCAAGGACAGCAACATGCCAAGCGACAAACCCGCCTTCAGCGGTTTCATTCGTGTACGGGGTGCGCGCGAGCACAACCTCAAGAATGTCGATGTAGAGGTACCGCGCGACGCATTGGTGGTGTTTACCGGAGTGTCGGGTTCCGGCAAGTCTTCCTTGGCTTTTTCGACACTGTACGCCGAGGCCCAGCGCCGCTACTTCGAATCGGTTGCGCCCTACGCTCGGCGGCTGATCGACCAAGTGGGTGTACCGGACGTGGACGCCATCGAAGGCTTGCCTCCCGCGGTGGCGCTGCAGCAGCAGCGTGGCAGCCCCAGTGCGCGGTCTTCGGTAGGCAGCGTCACCACGCTATCGAGCTCCATCCGCATGCTGTACTCGCGTGCAGGCCATTACCCCGCGGACCAGCCAATGCTGTATGCCGAGGATTTCTCGGCGAACACGCCGCAAGGCGCCTGCCCCGCGTGCCATGGGCTCGGCCGGGTCTACGAGGTCACCGAGGCGACCATGGTCCCCGACCCCTCGTTGAGCATCCGGGAGCGCGCAGTGGCTGCCTGGCCCATGGCGTGGCAAGGGCAAAACCTGCGGGACATTCTGGTCACCCTGGGCTACGACGTGGATGTGCCTTGGCGCGATCTGCCCCAGAAGCAGCGTGACTGGATTCTCTACACCGAAGAAACACCCACCGTGCCAGTCTACGCGGGCCTTACGCCGGCCCAGGCACGTGCCGCCCTCAAACGCAAGGCAGAACCTAGCTACCAAGGCACGTTCACCGGCGCTCGGCGCTATGTGCTGCATACGTTCATGCACTCGCAAAGTGCACAGATGCGCAAGCGCGTTTCCCGTTACATGCGCCCGAGCCCCTGCCCCACGTGCCAAGGCAAACGTCTCAAGCGCGAGGCATTGAGTGTCACCTTCGCAGGCCTGGATATCGCAGCGCTTTCGCAACTGCCCCTGCAGGCCTTGGCTGAGGTATTGCGCAAGGTGGCGGCAGCCGAGTACCTGATTCAGGACGACGACCTGACAGTTGAAAAACGCCTGGCCGCGCAACGCATTGCCAGTGAGCTGCTGGTGCGCATCGACACGCTGCTTGAGCTCGGCCTGGGTTACCTGGCACTCGAACGCAGCACCCCTACCCTGTCTTCGGGCGAGCTGCAGCGCCTGCGCCTGGCCACGCAGCTCAATTCGCAGCTGTTTGGCGTGGTCTATGTGCTGGACGAACCCTCCGCCGGCCTGCACCCGGCCGACAGCGAAGCCTTGTTCGATGCCCTGCAGCGCCTCAAGCAGGCGGGCAATTCGGTGTACGTGGTCGAACACGACCTGGACACCATGCGCCGTGCGGACTGGCTGGTGGACGTGGGGCCGGCCGCCGGAGAGCACGGGGGCAAGATTCTCTACAGTGGCCCTCCGGCCGGCCTGGCCCAGGTCGAGCAATCGTGTACGGCCCGCTATCTATTCCAGGCACAGGACAAGACACACCGCCAACATCGCGAGCCCCAGGCCTGGCTACGCCTGGAGGGCATAACCCGCAACAACCTCGACAACCTCAGTGCAGCGTTCCCGCTGGGCTGCTTCACGGCGGTGACCGGCATTTCGGGCTCCGGCAAGTCGAGCCTGGTCAGCCAGGCCCTGCTGGACTTGGTAGGCACACACCTGGGTCACGCGGAGGCTTCACAGGATGCCCAGGTGCCTGACCTGGAAGACGAGCCAGAGCAGGTGAGCACGGGCCGCGTCAGCGCAGGCCTTGAGCACATCAAGCGGCTGGTGCAGGTAGACCAGAAACCGATCGGCCGAACGCCTCGGTCCAACCTGGCCACCTACACCGGCTTGTTCGATCATGTGCGCAAATTATTCGCCAGTACCGAACAGGCCAAGGCCCAGGGCTTCGATGCCGGGCGTTTCTCATTCAACGTCGCGAAAGGTCGATGCCCTACGTGCGAAGGCGAAGGATTCGTCAGTGTCGAGTTGCTGTTCATGCCAAGCGTGTTCGCTCCTTGCCCGACCTGTCACGGGGCCCGCTACAATCCAGAGACCCTTTCGGTGAGCTGGCAAGGCATGAATATCGCCCAGGTGCTGCAACTGACCGTGGAGCAAGCGCTGAGCGTGTTTGAGGATCAGCCCTCGGCGCGGCGTTCGCTTCAGGTGCTGCAAGACATAGGCTTGGGCTATCTGCGTCTGGGCCAGCCGGCAACGGAGCTGTCAGGGGGCGAAGCACAACGGATCAAGTTGGCCACCGAACTGCAACGCCAGGCCCGCGGCGCCACCTTGTATGTACTCGATGAGCCCACCAGCGGCCTGCACCCACAAGATGTCGACCGGTTGCTGGTGCAGCTCAACCGCCTGGTGGATAACGGCCACAGCGTGGTGGTGGTCGAACATGACATGCGCGTAGTCGCCCAGTGCGATTGGGTGATCGACATCGGCCCTGGGGCTGGCGATGCCGGCGGCAAGGTGGTCGCCAGCGGCAACCCCGGTCAGGTGGCCAAGGCCAAGCACAGCCGCACAGCCGCCTTCCTGGCACGGGCCTTGTAGCAGCGCTGGATAACATCGACGCAGGCGCAAGCGGCCACACAACGGCTGCATCCAACACCTTAGACAGGCTGTTTCATGGACAAGTACGCACCCCGCCAGTGGTTACCTCACGAGAAACCGACCCTGCCAGGTTCGCCGTCCACGCCCCTGCACAGCCCAGCCAAGCGCCTGGCCTATGGTCTGGTTGGTTTGCTGGTCGCCATCACCGGCGGGCTGGGCAACGCGCTGGTGACCGCAAACCTTGTGTTCCTGCAAGGTGCACTGGGCGCGACCACTGCGGAAATGGCCTGGTTGCCGGCTGCCTACGTGATGACCAACGTGTCCATGAACCTGTTGCTGGTCAAGTTTCGCCAGCAATTCGGCCTGCGTGCCTTTACCGAAGTGTTTCTGGTGCTCTATGCCTTGGTGACCTTCGCCCACCTGCTGGTCAACGACCTCAATTCGGCCATTGCCGTGCGGGCCGCCCACGGCATGGTGGGCGCCGCGTTGACCTCGCTTGGCCTGTACTACATGATCCAGGCCTTCCCGGCACAGTGGCGGCTCAAGGCAATGGTCCTGGGCCTTGGCGCTTCCCAGCTGGCCTTGCCGCTGGCACGGATATTTTCTGAAGACCTGCTGTTGATCGCCGAGTGGCGGGGGCTTTACTTGTTCGAACTGGGGCTGGCACTGACAGCCCTGGGCTGCGTACTTCTGCTCAAACTACCGCCCGGTGACCGCTTCAAGACCTTCGAGCCTCTGGATTTTCTCACCTTCGCCCTGATGGCCAGCGGCACGGCGCTGCTCTGCGCTGCCTTGTCGCTTGGGCGCATCGACTGGTGGCTGGATGCGCCGTGGATCGGCATGGCGCTGGCAGGCTCGATCGTCCTGATCCTGAGCGGGCTGGCGATCGAGCACAACCGGGAGAACCCCCTGCTGATGACGCGGTGGCTGGGCAGCGGCGCCATCATCCGCCTGGGACTGTGCGTGATCCTCATCCGTATGGTCACCTCCGAGCAATCCACCGGCGCAGTCGGCTTTCTGCAGATGCTCAACATGTCCAGTGAACAGATGCGTTCGCTGTACTGGATCATGCTGCTCGGTGCGGTCGCCGGGTTGGCGACCAGCGCCTTGACCATCAACCCTAATCACTTGATCCTACCGCTGCTGATCTCCCTGCTGGCCATGGCAGTAGGCGCCTTCATGGACAGCACGTCGAGCAACCTGACCCGGCCTGCGCAAATGTACCTGAGCCAGTTTTTGTTGGCCTTCGGCAGTACGTTCTTCCTGGGCCCCTCCATGGCCCTGGGCATTGGCCATGTGCGGGCCAACCCGCAGAACCTGGTGAGCTTCTCGGTGCTGTTCGGCATCTGCAACAACCTCGGTGGTCTGATCGGTGCAGCGCTGCTGGGCACGTTCCAGATCTGGCGGGAAAAATTTCACTCAAGTCACCTGATGGACCACCTGAGCAGCGTGGAACCGCTGGTCACCGCCCGGGTTCAAAGTGGGGGTGCAAGCGTCGGGCGCCTGATCGCCGACCCTGCCCTGCGTACTGAAGTGGGCATGCGCCAACTGGCTAGCGCGGCCACCCGAGAAGCCAATGTGCTGGCCTACAACGATGTGTTCATGCTCATTGGCGCTATCGCTATTCTCACCATGATCTGGATCTGCATACGCGGCACCTGGCTCTGGTACAGCAAACGTCAGGCTCGCCTGACCGACTCATCCCTTGGCGCACCGACACGATGACCGAACAATCCCGCACCACCACCACGACTGCCATCGCCGAAGCGCCGGAGGGCACTACGCCACCAAGTGAGCCAACTTCACCCGGACGCACTCGCAAGGTGCGCATACTGTCAGCCATCACCTTCGGCTGTGTCGCCCTGGTCGGCGTACTGGTGGTGCTTTATGCGTGGCGCCTGCCCCCTTTCAGCAGCGCCATCGAAAGTACCGAAAACGCCATGGTGCGCGGGCAGGTCACGATCATCGGACCGCAGTTGAGCGGCTATATCGTCGAGGTGCCAGTGCAGGACTTCCAGTACGTCAAGGCGGGCCAGTTGCTGGTCAAGCTCGATGACCGGATCTACACCCAGCGCCTTGCTCAGGCCATCGCTCAGCAGCAGCAACAAGAGGCGGCGCTGGCCAACAATGCGCAGCAGCGCAAGAGCGCTGAGGCGACCATCGCCCAGCGCCAGGCTGCCATCAATGACGCTGCCGCGCAGTTGACCAAGGCGAAGGCCGATCTGTCGCGCAACCAGGCGCTGGTCACCGATGGATCGGTGTCACGACGTGAACTGGATGTCACCCGCGCCAGCGAGGCGGCGGCGGCGGCGAGCCTTGCGCAGGCAAAGGCTGCGCTGGAGATTGCCCGGCAGGATCGCGAGTCGGTGATCGTCAACCGCGCGGCGCTGCTGGCTGCGGTCGAGAATGCCAAGGCCGCCGTGGCCCTGGCCCGCATCGACCTGGACAACACCCGCGTGACCGCGCCAAGGGACGGGCAGTTGGGGCAGATCGGGACGCGCCTGGGCGCCTATGTCAACTCCGGTGCCCAGCTGATGGCGCTGGTACCCGATACCTTGTGGATCATCGCCAATATGAAGGAAACGCAGATGGCCGACGTGCGCATCGGCCAGCCGGCCAGTTTCACGGTGGATGCCTTGAACCATCTCAAACTGTACGGGCACATCGAACAGATTTCCCCTGCCACTGGCTCGGAGTTCGCGTTACTTCAGGCGGACAATGCGACCGGCAACTTCGTCAAGATCGCCCAGCGCATTCCGGTGCGTATCACAGTGGATGCCGGCCAGCCAGAGGCTGCGCGGCTGCGGCCGGGTATGTCGGTGGTGGTCAGTATCGATACGGGGGAGCAGCCGTCCTGTGGCAGAGCGGGTTGCTAGCGGATTGATGGGGGGTGTGCCCTTGGATGGGTCACGTGTTGGCGAGAGTGGACAATGGGTATTACTCTACACCCCATAGATCAGTCTCTTTAATCAGGGTGTGGCTGCATTCGAACACCTTTGCGAGCCACCACTTCTTGTAGGAGCGAGGTGCCACGATGGCCGTGCAGCGGCCCCAGTTTATTTGCTGTGATTCAAACACTAGGGCCGCTTCGCGGCCATCGCGGCACAAAGTCGCTCCTACACGGGATATATATCGCGGCAAGTTTAGACGTTATCATCCCCACCACAGACGCTGTTGATCTTGATCTTGATCTTGATCTTGATCTTGATCTTCGCGACTTCAGAAGGCCGAACGCAGGTCTTGCGGAGGGAGGTGACAGGCATGGATGCCTGTCAAGCGCTGGGCCCCAGGATGGGGCCTACAGCGCGGTCCTCCCGGGAGCAAGACCGGAGTGAGGGAACCCCGAAGCGCAGCGTAGGGGCCGTATGAACGGAGCGCAGCCTTTTTTGGTTACTTTTTGTGGCGTTTGACAAAAAGTAACTCGCCGTAAGGGCGAAAAGGTGATTAAGCGTCGCCATCGCAAATGGACTATGCGCTCTATCAATACCCACACCAACCCAATCAAACTTCAAACTTCAAACTTCAAACTTCAAAGCGTGGGCGCATATATCGAGTTGGTATTCATTGGCGCGGGTGGCGCACAGTCACCCTTCCGCCCTTACGGCGGCTCACTTTTTGTCTTGTCAAAAAGTAAGCAAAAACCGCCTGCTCCTATCATCCGGCCCCTACGCTACGCTCCGGGGTCCCCTCGCTCCGGGCTTGCTCCCGGGAGGACCGCGCTGCAGGCCCCATCCTGGGGCCCAGCGCTTGACGGGCATCCATGCCCGTCACCTCCCTCCGCAAGCCCTGCGCTCGGCCTCCTGAAGTCGCGATCTGCGCCGCCTGGGCTACCGCGCGCTTAGAAGCAAAAGCCACAGCCACAGCCACAGCAACAGCAACAGCAACAGCAACAGCAACAGCAGCCGCGACTGCGACTGCGACTGCGGGCGATTTGCCTGGGAAAGACATTGGCATGTCTTTTCGAGACTGCGGCATTGCGCCGCAGGCAGTCAACCCTTGGCAAAACCCTGCAAGCCCGTAGAATCGCGCTTCCTTTTCGCCCGTCGCCTTGAACGGTGGCAACCGGCAACCAAGACCGAGTCCGCGCCTGACCCCATGAACGCTCATGTGAAATAGGCTCAACCCTCCCCGCCCGGCCGTCTTCCTGCATGGCCAAGCGGTTGAGTCTTGCCCAGGTCGCATCCGTGCAGCCTCTACCCTACCCGGGTCGACCAGCGTGAGCGCTCGAAAAGGCCAACCTTCGCCTATCCAACTAGAGGTACCTATGTCTGCGCGTTTGCTGGCCATGGCGCTGGCGCCGCTGCTCGGGCTGTTCATCATTGCCCTGGGCAACGGCTTCATGTCTTCTCTGACCACCCTGCGACTCGGCGAGGCTGGCGAGTCTGCCACCACCATCGGCATCGTCTCGTCCACCTACTTCATCGGTCTGACCCTGGGGGCCATCTTCAATGATCGGCTCATCCTGCGCATCGGCCATATCCGCGCCTACACCAGCTTTGCCTCGCTGATCGGCGTCACCATCCTGCTGCAAGGCCTGTTCTATGACGTGACCTGGTGGTCGGTGCTGCGCCTGATCAATGGCTGGGCGGCCGTGGGGGTGTTCCTGGTCATCGAGAGCTGGTTGTTGCTTGCCGGAGACGCCAAGATCCGCGGTCGCCTGCTGGCCTTGTACATGATCGCCTTCTATGGCGCCGGGGTGCTGGCTCAGGCAGGGCTTGGCGAGATCACCCGCCTGGGCGAGACCGCGCCTTTCATGCTGGCAGGTGTGCTGACCGCCCTGTCGGTGTTGCCGATCGTGATCCTGCCACGGGTTTCGCCACTGCTGGACCAGGTAGAGCCGCTCAAGCCGCGGCAACTGCTGGGCGTGGCACCCTCGGGGCTGGTGGGATGCTTTGGTTCGGGCGTGGCCATTGCCGGGATCTATACGTTGCTGCCGCTGTATCTCCAACGTATCGGGCTGGACGTCGGCGAAGTAGGCAACATGATGGCCTGGGTCATCCTCGGGGCCATGCTGTTGCAATACCCGGTGGGGCGGTGGTCGGACCGCAAGGACCGTCAGGACGTGCTGATTGCCCTGGCGGCAGTGTGCGCTGCGCTGGCATTGGTCACCGTGTTCCTGCCTTCGGATGCATTCCTGCTGCCGGCGATGCTGTTTCTGCTGGGCGGCGGGGTGTTCACCTTGTATCCGGTGGCGGTCAGCCATGCAGCCGACCGTGCCCCATCCGATGCCTTGGTGCCCATGATCCAAGGGCTGCTGCTAATCAACTCGCTGGGCTCGGCGATGGCGCCGATGGCGATATCACCCGTGATGACCGAGTTTGGCGAAGCCGGGCTTTTCTGGGCGTTTGCCGTGGTCAACCTGTTGATGGTGGGCTTTTTCCTGTGGCGGCGCGGCAAGCGCCCGGCCGCGGAACACCCTGCCCCGTTCACGGCCTCCACCACCTTCTCGCCTACTGGCGCCGAACTGCGGGTCACCGAGGACCTGATGCATGCCGCGCAGGAGCATCCTCCGATGGAAACGGCCGAACCCAAGCCTTCGCACCACGGCGAGGCCTGTTGAGGCAAGCGTGCCCTAACCGACCATCCGTCGCCCTCTGGGCACCTCCTGTGCAGGACTATGCCAAAGCAATGACAGAATCCATGCACAGGAGCTTCGCCATGATTCGCATCCGTAGCCTTTCGCTGTCCGTTGCTTTCGCCTTGGCCACCCTGGCCGGTACCAGTCAGGCCGCCACTGACACCACCAACACCGACATGCACCCGAAAACCGACCAGATGGGCGGCAAGACTGCAGGTGAAGGCAGCAGCGTGAATACCCCAGGCAGCAGCCGTGACAATGACAGCAGCAACGCCGGGGCCGCAGGTGCCCATGACGGTGCTGCGGGCGGCTCCAACAGCACCGGCGAAGCCACTGGCTCAGGCGCAGGCGCCACTGGTGGTCAAGCTGAAGATCAAGACAGTCACTAAGACTACGGTCCAGTGACCACCCGGCGTAATCATCCGATCGATTACGCTCATAGCAATTTTCCATTGAATGGCCCGCGCAATGTGCAGTAAGCTCGGGCTCATTCACTGGAGAGCAGCATGCAAGCAACCATCCACACACTCGCTACTACCACTGGCCGCGCCCCGCGCCCGGCAGCGGTCGTGACCGTGTGCGTGAACGCACCTGCCTCCTATTACTTCGGGTATTGGTTTAGCCACTAGGCGCCGATACCCACACGGCGTCCACCTTCGAGGGGCCGCCGAACATGAGAATACTCAAACCCCCGGTCGGCCTCCCGACCGGGGGTTTTGTTTTTTCAGGCCTACACCCAAACGATCCAGAGGACAGATTCATGAAATACGACACCTATTACGTAACCAGCACCTCCACCTGGCGATTTAGCCACGTCCGCTCGGGCCAGCCTGCCGCCTCCGACCGGTTCTGCACAGGTGGCACTGATTCAGCCAATAGCCAAACACCGATCTGTCGAACACCTCGATAGGGCCGACTGCGCAGCCATAGTGCCTGCCGTCCGCCCAAGGAAAACCCTCATGCAAGCCTCCAGCCTCGCCCTGCCCCTGACCCAAGCCCAAGCTGCCAATACCGCTGTCAGCCGCCGCCTTCCCAGCCCGCACCTGCTCAAACAACAGATGCCGTTGTCTGCCTCGCTCGCACACCAAGTCCAGGCGCACCGCCAAGCCATTTGCGACATTCTCGAAGGGCGCGACCCTCGCCTGCTGGTCATCGTAGGGCCATGCTCGCTGCATGATCCGCGCGCGGCGCTGGAATATGCCGATCGCCTGGCCGCGTTGAGCCGACAGGTCGGCGAACGCATGCTGCTGGTGATGCGTGCCTACGTGGAAAAACCGCGCACGACGGTGGGCTGGAAGGGCCTGGCTTACGACCCTCACCTCGATGGCAGCGACGACATGCATGCAGGTCTGGCACTGTCGCGGGGGCTGATGCTGGGCATGATCGAACGGGGCCTGCCGGTTGCGACCGAATTGCTGCAGCCCATGGCCGCTGGCTACTTCGACGATGTACTGGCCTGGGCCGCCATCGGCGCCCGCACCACCGAATCACAGATTCATCGAGAAATGGTTAGCGGGCTGGCGCTGCCGGTAGGCTTCAAGAACGGCACCGATGGCGGCGTTGCCATCGCGACGGACGCCATGCGCAGTGCTGCCCATGCCCACCGGCATTTCGGCATGGATGCACAGGGCTACCCTGCGATCGTCGAAACCCTGGGTAACGCGCATACTCACCTGGTGCTGCGAGGTGGCCATCAAGGTCCGAACTACGACGCCCACAGCCTTGCCCTGGCCCGTCAGGGGCTCGCCAAAGCAGGCCTGCCTGCGCGCATCATGGTCGATTGCAGCCATGCCAACAGTGGCAAGGACCCCGCCCGGCAACCGGCTGTTTTCAACGAGGTGTTGCAACAGCGATTGAGCGGCGACACCTCGATCGTCGGCATGATGATCGAGGGGCACTTGTTCGAGGGTTGTCAGGCCCTGAGCAACGGGGCGCTGAAATACGGCGTGTCCATCACCGATGGCTGCCTTGGCTGGAGCACCACTGAGACCTTGTTGCAGGGTGCGGCACGCCTTTTGGGTGAGCGGCAGGCCGAACCCTGCGAGACACGACCGGTTGAAGTGCGTTAGGCTTTGCCTCTTTACCCTCCCAAGGAGCAGTACCCCATGGCACGTGCAACCGCCCGTCACATCCTGGTCAACAGCGAAGACAAGTGCAACGAACTCAAGGCCCAGATCGAAGCGGGTGCCGACTTCGCTGAAATCGCCAAGGCCAACTCCACCTGCCCGTCCAGCCGTCAGGGTGGTGACCTGGGCTCGTTCGGTCCTGGCCAGATGGTCAAGGAATTCGATACCGTGGTCTTCAGCGCCCCGGTCAACACCGTGCAGGGTCCGGTCAAGACTCAGTTCGGCTACCACCTGCTGGAAGTGACCAGCCGCCAGGACTAAGTCCTGCGAAGCAAGCCCGGTAGGAGGGAGTGGCGCAAAGCCGCTGCTTTGGCCTCACGCGAAGGCCCCTGCGGAACCTTTGATCAGCCGCTCCGCTCCTACGCTCAGCCCATCCCGGGCGATGCCCAACGGCTTTCTTCGTTCCAGTCGGCGCCGGCGCGCTGTTAGGGAGCTTTGCATGACCCTCAAAGGCAAGACAGCAGTGATCACAGGTTCCACCAGCGGCATTGGCCTGGGCATTGCCCATGTGCTGGCGCGAGCGGGGGCCAACATCGTGCTCAACGGTTTTGGTGACCCTTCACCTGCCATCGCCAGCCTTGAGCAATTAGGGGTGCAGGTGCGCCATCACCCCGGTGATCTTGCCGATGCCGCGCAGATCGAGGCCATGCTGGACTTTGCCGAACAGGCATTCGGTGCCGTGGATATCCTGGTCAACAATGCCGGGATCCAGCATGTGGCACCTGTCGAGCACTTCCCGGTGGACAGCTGGGACAAGATCATTGCCTTGAACCTGTCTGCGGTCTTCCACGGCACTCGCCTGGTGCTGCCAGGTATGCGCGCCCGCAACTGGGGCCGCATCATCAACATCGCCTCGGTCCATGGGCTCGTCGGCTCCACCGGCAAGGCCGCATATGTCGCCGCCAAGCATGGGGTGATTGGCCTGACCAAGGTCGTAGGGCTGGAAACCGCCATGAGCGGCGTGACCTGCAATGCCCTGTGCCCAGGCTGGGTGTTGACGCCGCTGGTGCAGCAGCAGATCGACGCACGTGCTGCAACCGGCGTCGATCCGCAGCAGGCAGAACGGGAATTGCTCGCGGAAAAACAGCCTTCACAAGCGTTCGTAGCGCCCGAGCACCTGGGCGAGCTTGTGCTGTTTCTATGCAGCGAGGCTGGCAGCCAGGTGCGCGGTGCGGCCTGGAACATGGACGGTGGATGGCTGGCGCAATAAGCCATGCCGATTCGCGGTGGTAGCGGTGCGTCGGGCATAATGGCTGCTTTCTCTCGCTGCATGCACAGGTAGATCATGAAAGCCCAAGCCCGCCACATCCTGGTCAAGACTGCTGACGAAGCCGAAAAGCTCAAGCAGCGCATCGCCAAGGGTGAGGCGTTCGATGTGCTCGCCAGGAAGTTCTCCCTCTGCCCCTCGGGCAAGCGTGGCGGTGATCTTGGAGAGATTCGCCCTGGGCAGATGGTCGGTGCGATCGACCAGGTCATCTTCAAGAAGCCCCTGCGCGTTGTGCATGGGCCCGTGAAGAGCAAATTCGGCTATCACCTGGTGCAGACGTTCTACCGCGACTGAGTCTCAACACTGCCGTCCAAATACCCAGCAACTAGCAGTTCTGCCAGTTGTCGCTCCCAAGCCTTCCTCTGTAAAAAGTGCCTGACCCCGCGCAATTGACGTTGCGCGCTGGCTTTGAATGGAGGCTTTGCTATGCGTGTACGACTGATTGTGGGCTCACTGAGTTTGCTGGGCGCGGCCCTGCCATCCGCTCAGGCAGCTTGTACATTTTCCCCTGGGGCCGGTAACGACACGTATGTCTGCGACAGCGGGTCAGCGCCTTCGCTGGTGGATACCGAGGGTGACAACCGTCTGGTGTTTCCGGCAGGTGGCACCGGCGCCATCGAGGGCGATGTCACCTTTGGCCCAGGCCGGGACAGTATCGACATGGCCTCCGGCACGATCGCCGGCAACGTCAATCAGGGTGGCGGCATCGATGACTTCGTCATGAGCGGCGGCGTGATCGAGGGTAACGTCAACCAGGGTGACGGGCTGGACACCTTCTACATGTCCGGCGGCTGGATCAAGGGCACCTTCGACAGCGGCGACTACGCCGAAATGGACGGCGGCAGGATCGGAAACGTCAACCTGCGCCTGGACAAGAATACCTTCATCATGCGCGGTGGCAGCGTTGACAGGAATGTCATTGCCGCGTTCGACACCGATTACATCGAGGTCTTCGATGGCACTATTGGCGGCAATATCAGCGTCAGCGGCGGCGACGACAGCGTCCTGATCCATGGCGGCAGCGTCGCAGGGGACGTGCTGCTCAGCACGGGCAACGATCGCTTCGTCTGGGACGGCGGGGCGATCGGCGGGAAAGTCGATGCCGGGCCGGGCGACGACACTGCGCTGCTCTCCGGGCTTAATCCGGAAACGCTGATCATCACAATCGATGGCGGCGAAGGCAACGATATCCTCACGTTCGACAATAGCCGCGCGGTGGGCGGTGCTCGCTACCTCAACTGGGAGACGGTGGCGTTGACCAATCTTAGTCAGCTGGCGCTCAACGACACCCTGGTCCTTGGAGACGCCGGCACCGGAACCGGCAGGCTCACCCTCGACAGCAACAGCGTCCTTGCCTCAAGCGAGGGCGTGATCACAGCGTTTGGCCCAGGGCAACGCGCATCGGTGAGTAACGCCGGAACGCTCAACCTTACCGAGGGTGGCGATGCCCTGGGCCGTCTTACCATCCAAGGCGACTATGTCGGCGAAAACGGCCTGTTGCGCGTGAACAGTGTGCTGGCCGGTGACAATGCGCCCTCCGATCGCCTGGTGGTCAGCGCCGGGTCCATAACGGGGACGACCGGCCTGATCGTCAACAATCTGGGGGGAGCCGGCGCGTCGACACCCCAGAACGGCATTCAGGTCGTGGAGGCACGCGACGGTGCCACCAGTACGGCTACCGCCTTCGTGCAAACGCAAACCCTTTCGGCGGGTGCCTACGACTATCGATTGTTCAAAGGTGGTGTTACCGCTGGCAGCGAGAACAACTGGTACCTGCGCTCGACGCTGGTGGCGCCACCTGTGGTGACGCCGCCGGCTGAGCCCGAACCCGAGGTCCCTGCCGAGCCGGCGCCCGAACAGCCGGCGGTTACCCCGCCGGTTGCCGCTCCAGCCCCAGGGCAACTGGACTTGCCCGCCCCGATCGCCGGCAACCAGAGCCTGCCGCTGTATCGTCCCGAGGTCGCGGTCTACGCCGCCGCCCCCAGGGGGGCAGCCATCGTGGTGCGTCAGGGGCTGGGCACCTTCCATCAGCGTCAGGGCGACCAGCAGTTGCTGGAGGGCCAGGGCGCACTGCCCGCTGCCTGGGGTCAGGCCTACGGCGGCGCACTCCGTCAACAGTGGAGTGGTACGGTCAGCCCCAGCCTCGATGGCGACCTGTATGGCTTCAAGGTTGGTCAGGACGTGTACGCTCATGTGAGTGATAGCGGTGCCCGTCAACACGCTGGGGTATACCTCAGCCAGTCTCGCCTGACGGCCGGTGTCAAGGGCTTCGCGTTGGCCCAGGAGAACCGTAGCGTCGGTGACTTGCGCCTGGATGGAAAAAGCGCAGGTGCGTACTGGAGCTGGGTGGGTGCGCAAGGTGGCTATCTGGATGGCGTGTTGCAATACACCCGTTTGGATGGGCGGGCGCGCTCGGACCGAGGCGACAAGTTGGACTTGGACGGGGACGCCTGGGCCGCTTCGCTGGAAGCCGGCGTGCCCGTAACCTTGTCATCGCACTGGGCAATCGAGCCGCAGGCACAGGTCATCGCCCAGAAGACCAAGTTCGATACCGCAAATGATCGCGTCTCGCGTATCGACCATGACGCGCAGGTTGAACTCACTGGCCGCATCGGGCTGCGCCTGGAGGGACGATTCCAGCCCAACGGGGCCCGGCTGCTGCAGCCCTACGCGCAAGTGAACCTGTGGCATGGGGACGGCGGCAGGGATGCGCTGGTCTTCGACAAGACGGACAAGGTCAAGACTGATTACCGCTACACCGCCCTGCAAGCCGAAGCAGGCGTTGCAGCGCAACTCAATACTTCGTTGAGCGTGCACGGCGGGATTCAGTACACGACGCATCTGGATAGCCGTGAACAAGAGGCCAGCGGCGTCAACCTGGGCGTACGCTGGCAGTTCTGACAAGTAAGCGGGGCGCGCGACCATCGCGCGCCCTGCCCTTGACTAACGCCGAACGACCAACAGCCCTGCCCCTGCACTTGCCAGCAGCGCGGCACTGGTGCGATTGAACAACCTACGAGGCCGCGGCCGCGAGAACCATCGCTGCAAATAAGCGCCCACTGCAGCGTAGAGCGCGATGGCTGCCCATTCCAGCAGTAGAAACAAAACCCCTAGTAACAGGAACTGTTGGCCTACCGGCACGGGGCTGGCGACCGATACGAACTGTGGCAGAAAGGCTGTAAATATCAGGATGGCTTTCGGGTTGCCTGCTGCAACCATGAACTCCTGACGCGCCAGGCGCCACCCACTGTGCGCCGAGTACCCAGCATCGACGGCCGCGGCCACTGGCGCACGCCACAGTTGCCACGCCAGATAGAACAGATACACCGCCCCCACCACTTTTATCGCCAGAAACAGGGTTTCGCTGGTATGCAGGACCACGGCCAGGCCCATGGCCGCAAGGCCTATCATGCCGCTGAAAGCAAACAGGCGCCCTACCCCGGCAAGGCAAGCGGCGCGCAACCCATAGCGACTGGCATTGTGCAGCGACAACAGGTTGTTGGGACCTGGTGCCATGTTCAGGGCAAAGCAGGCCGGTATGAAAAGCATCAGGCTGGCAAGGTCCATCCCTCTATCCTCTAGATTTAGGGCTGTATCGCAGGTACCAGGCCGCAGCGTCAAGGTACAGTCACGCGCGACAACTGTACGGGCCAGCAGCGTCTGTTTAAGCTGTCAGCCATCACGAGGACTTTCCGATGCCGCGTTCCAATACCCGCCTGTGGCGAGATCCGCGCTTGCCGCAGGTCGAGAGCCGCCGCGCCTGCAACAGCCGGGCCTGCTACAAAGCCCATAGCCATCCGACCTTCTCCATCGGTGCCGTGGACACGGGTTCCAGCCTGTTCACAGGTGCAGGCTGCGGGACCGAGCGGCTCACCCCCGGTACGCTGGTGGCGGTCCCCGCGCACCGGGTCCATGCCTGCAACCCCGAGGCAGACCAGCCCTGGAGCTACCAGATGCTGCATGTGGATGCGCGCTGGCTGGCTGAGCTGCGCACTGAGTCCGGCCTGCCCTGCGGCGCGCCTGAACAACCGGCGCGTGTCAGCCGGGATGCCGAAGCGTACCACCGATTCTGCCAACTCAACGACGTGCTGTTTTCCGAGGCGGCCCCGATGCAAAAGGAGGCCGAGCTGATCGCTTTTCTGTGCGACATGGATTTCGACACCTTCTCGCCCTTGGCCGCAGCACCCGTCCTTCAAGCCCCAGCGCTGCAGGATTTGCTGACGACCCTGCACGACCAGGATCCGGCTCGCCTGACCGTGAAGTCATTGGCCCGGGAAGCAGGCCTTGGTCGTTATCAACTGATTCGCGCGTTTCGGGCTGCCACAGGCCTGACGCCGCACGCCTACTTGCTCAACGCCAGGATCAACCGGGGCCGTCAACTGCTCCGGCAGGGTCACCGACTGGTTGAGGTCGCCCACGACCTGGGGTTCGCCGATCAAAGCCATTTTCAGCGGGTATTCAAGGCGCATGTCGGGATCACACCGGGGCATTACCTCAAGGCTCAGACCATGAAGTAAGGCTGCGCGGTCACCACCTGCAATATTGTTCAATACGCAGCGTGCCTGCACTCGCACACTCAGGCAACTGATCTCAAGCGCCGAGCCACCTGCGACCATGCAAGCATTTATCCTGATTGCCCTTGCCCACTTCCTGGCGCTGTTGTCGCCCGGGCCGGATTTCTTCCTGATTGCCCGAACCGCAATTGCCAGTGGCTGGCGCGTGGCCAGCGGCGCATGTGTGGGCATTGCCCTGGGCAACGGGGTATTCATCGTGCTGGCCTTCACCGGGGTGTCCATACTGCACGAGGGCAGCGCGCTGTTCGAGCTGTTGCAACTGGCCGGTGCGGTTTACCTGGTCTATCTGGGTATTGCGTTTCTGCGACATGCCGGCAGTGCCAGCGTGTCCCCGACTTCGGCCAGCAGCGCACCCACCTGGTGGCGCAACCTGCAGATGGGCCTGCTGTCCGGCCTGCTCAATCCGAAAAATGGGTTGTTTTACGCAAGCCTGGCCAGCCTGGTAGCGGGCAGCTCTACTATGTGGCTGTTGTCGTACGGCATCTGGATGTTCTGCGCGGTGCTTGCCTGGGACCTGCTAGTCGCTGTCAGCATAGGCCACCCGCGGGTGCTGCGGCGATTCAGCAGTGCCCTGCCCTTAATCGAACGGCTGTCAGGCCTCGTGTTGCTACTGCTCGGCATCGGTTTGCTGATCACGCTGGCCTGGCGTTGACCAGCTTCAGTGTACGCAGGTCCATCAGGCTGAAATGCCCACTGGTCCATCCCCCGGTATCCAGGTGCCACACATTGCCCAACTGCCTGACAGACTGGACAGTGGTATGACCGACCAGCAGGGCGCGCAACCCTTTTACGGGCGTGGTATCGGCCTGCTTCAAACGTCGCCTTGACCACAGGCAGGTTTCAAGCACGTCTGGGTCATCGTCCAGTTCGAGCCAGGTACGCAGGGTGGACCAGTCGTCGAACGGGCTGTCGGCATGCAACAGGCCAATGGGGCCGCTTGCCGACTCGACCTGCAAGGCGATCGGCATCTGTTCGAAACGCTCGACGAAGCGCAGCTGCTCAGCGGCCGTCGAATCGATGAACCACCCACCCCCTGCTGCACGGTACATCGCCAGGTCCAGCCGGCCGCCACGGACCAGGTTGATCGCCAGCGACTCGTGGTTGCCCTGGACCGCATAAAACCATGGCTGCTCCAGCCAATGCAGGGCTGCCCGGCTAAAGGGCCCGCGATCGACCAGGTCGCCGACGCTGAATAGCCGATCCTTTTCCTTGTTGAAACCGACGGCGTCCAGGCCTTGCTGCAACCGGTCGAAATGGCCGTGTATGTCTCCGACGGCCAGATCCCGACCTTGAACATTGGCACCGACAAGCTGGAAACGCTGCATGACCTTATTCCTTTGCAAGTAGACAAAGACTTTCTAGGACTTTGCCTGGGCAGCATGGCACAAGCGGCTGGTCGGGAGTATGCTCGGCGATCACGTGCCAGGGAAGGAAGTGTCATGAATCTGTGCGCTGCACAACTGGGTTCATTCAAGGGCGATGTGGCGACCAACGTCAGGCGTCATCTGGCCTGCATCGAACAAGCTGCGAGGCTGGGCGCTGCCGTGATCGTCTTTCCCGAGTTGTCGTTGACCGGTTACGAACCCACCATTGCCCGTCAGGCTGCGCTGCCCCTGGGCTCCCCACGCCTGGACCCGCTGCAAGCGGCAAGTGACCGCCTGGGCATCCTCGTTGCGGCGGGATTACCGTTGCCAACCCCGAACGGCATCCAGATCGGCATGCCGATCTTCACCCCGGGCGCCCCACGCCAAGCCTATGCAAAACAGCGTCTGCACGAAGATGAACTGCCCTACTTCAACGCAGGGGTGAGCACCTCGCTGATTCAGACGGCGCATCACCAAATTGCGCCCGCCATCTGCTATGAATCGATGTTCATGGCACATGCTGCATCGGCACGAGAACGAGGGGCAGACATCTATCTGGTGAGTGTGGCCAAGACGGCAAAAGGCGTAAGCGAAGGACACATGCATTATCCGCAGGTGGCGCGCGAACTGGGCCTGACCGTGCTGATGGCCAACTGCGTTGGACCCGCCGGCGAGTTCCTGGCGGCCGGTGGTTCTGCGGCGTGGGACAGTGAGGGTCGCCTGCTGGCTTGCCTGGACTCCCACAGCGAAGGCCTGCTGCTGCTGGACAACGAGGCTGGCACTGCCAGCGTGATGCCGCTGGATGCGCCCGCGTGATTTACCTGGTACTGGCACTGGCGAGCTACGGGCTAAGCTACTACGTGATCGGGTTGCTAATCGATGGCCAGGTGGCCGACATTGCCGAGGGCATGCGCCATCGCCGTGATGCGCCTGCCCCAGGTCAATACCTGCGGGCTGTTCAGGCACGATTGCGCCGTGTGCGCTGGGAGTATTCACTCATGGTAGGTACATTTCTGACTGCACTGTCGTGCGTTGGCGCCTACTGGCTGGGCTGAAGCCGCAAGTCCAGTGGCAACGTCTGCCGGCCTTCGAGGGCCAATAGCAGTTGTTTGGCGGCCAGGCCACCGGCAAAGCCGGTGAGCCCACCGCCAGTCCCTATCACACGATGACAGGGCGCAATGATCGAAATCGGATTGCGGCCATTGGCAGCGCCTACCGCCCGCACGGCACTGGGGTTGCCGATCTGCTGGGCGATCTGACCATACGTGCGGGTTTCACCAAAGGGTATGCAGAGCAATGCGTCCCACACTCGACGCTGAAACGCCGTCCCAGAGAATTCCAGGGCCAGATCGAAACACTGACGTGAGCCGGCGAAGTATTCGGTCAGTTGACGTGCGGTTTCGATCAGAACGGGGCAGTGATCGTCACGCTGCAACGGACCAAGACGCACTCTGTTTTCCCGCTCCTGCTCCCACAGCACGGCGATCAGCCTTTGATCCCGAGAGACAAGGGTCAGCGTGCCAACCATCGATGGCATGAGGGTGTACAGGCTAGGCATACCGCTACTCGGAAATTAAAAGGCAGCTTGCGGTGGGTGCTTATGACAAAGCGACTAACCGTAATGGAACTGAATTACTGCGAATCGGCACCGGTCAACACTTGTGAACGCTGCAAGAAACTGACGAGGTGAATCATGACTATCGAAGCTGAGACGCTCGCACAACTCGCACAAGCCCTGAAGGCACAAGGGGCCAGGTTGATCGCTGACCTGACGTTCATCCGCGCGCCTTACCGGTGTGGCAAGCGCTGGGTATGCAATGTAGTACGCCGCAAAACCGCACGCAAGCCTGCACTGCTTCAATGAACGGCGCGCCGCAACTACCACGCTCTTGAATAGGCGAAGGACCGCCCTTTTTCCTGCGATCACGCCCGCCTGCAAACCCGCCTGACGCACCTGTCACTCAAGGCATTCGCGTGCCGCCACCCTTAGCTTGTCGCCCGACAGAAAGCTGCCTTTATAGAATGTCGCGCGGCTACCCTCCCCCGACTCGATCACCTCCAGCACATCATCGGTCGTCACCGCACTAGGCGCCGTCATGCGTACGCCATGGGGGATGGATTTCTGCGTTGAATTGGGTGCCAAGGCCTGCCATTGCGGCATAACGCAGGCGGCATATTGCTGGGGCGTTTTGGATGTGAGCTTGCTTGCAGTGGGCTTGCCGGGTGAAGCGCAGCCCACGAGTGCTACACACAGCGCCGCCACGACATACAGGAAGTTAGGCATTTCTTTGGCCTCGATCAGTCGCGGGCATTTTAGCAAGTGAAAGGGCCAAGGAGGAATGGACCATCGTCGAATTCCGGAAACATCACGGTTGCCCTTTTTTACCGGCGTGCGGAACGAATGCAGCCTGTCTTGTTTCTGATGAGCAATCATGCACAGCCACACAAATGTGGGCACTGCTTGACTGATTTAATTAGGCGATTCGCTGGAGTCCTACATGGTGTGGTGGCTAGAAGTGCTTGCACAATTTGCAACATCGACCGGTCTGGCCGTGGTGTGCATCCTGGTGTTCTGGACCTACGGGCTGGCGTTCGGCAGGTTGTACATGAAGCTGCTCGCTTGCCTGCTGGCCAGCGTGCTGCTGATGGTCGCTGCATTCCCGCATGGGGTGAATTTTGCTACAGGCCTGGGCGCAACAGCAGGCAACAGTCACTCATTGTCGTTGTTCCTGGCTGACGCCAGTGGTGTTATCGCCGCAGTTCTGATCGCCTCTTTTTTCTTCAACCCGGAACGCTTGATAGAGTAGGCGGCGCTGTGCAGGTTGTCGCCTGACAGTTCTGCCAGTAGCAAGGGCAGGTATAGGGTGGCAATGTCATCAGGCCAATCCCGGCACGCGAACCCTTCAGCCAAGGATGCCGAGCCCATGAACGAGTCGTCTAAACAAACGCGGTTGTTTTACCAGAACGGTAAGCTGATAACCCTCGTGAGCCCCGAGCAGCGTCAGCAGATCTTTCGCTCCCCTGATACAGCGCTTGCCGAAACGCGTGTTGATAGTGGCCCGGCCTTGCTGGGTACTGACGCTCAGGGATCGGTTCTAATGGTGCAATCCGAAGATCAAGCACCCTCCTGATTGGGGTCGTAGGCAGGTGCAGAAAGAGCGTGGGCACAGGCGTTCCCTTCCGTTGCTGGAAGCCGGGCCAAGCGCAGCGGCTGACAAACATGCTAACGTTGAACGCATCGCCCATCGAGTCAACATGTTCATGGAATCACTTGACTGCATCAAATCGGACTTGGTCAAAACCGCAGATCATCTAGAAGAACTTGGCAAAGCCATGAACGGCCATGCGCGCTTCATGCAGGCGCGGGGTGCTCATCCGGATCAGATCGACGTGAACGCACACATTGAAGCCCTTGCACAGGTAACCGAAGCCCTACGGGAGGTGGCAACCAAGATGCAACGCTCACTTAGCCCTGCCGTGCGTAACAAGTGACGCATTGAGTACAATCCCATCCCCCGAAGATCGTCTCAATGAAACCTGAGCTTGACCACCTTGCTCAGCGCCCAGCCGCCGAATACGTAGAACAGGTCCAGGTAGAAGCGGCCGGCATAGTTGGGCACAGGGTGGTTGTCGATGAGCTGCTCAGGACCGGGGGCAGGCGGCATGAGCGCGTAAAGTGCGTTCGGGATCAAGGCCAGGGCGATCAGCAGCAAGTAGGCTGCCCCTTTGATCCAGTGCGCGCGTGGTGTAGGCCTGGCTGACCATTTGACGCCGTAATACGCGATCAGGCCTGCCACGGGCAATACCCAGAAATGTGTTGGGATGCCAATGAACATTTCAGCTACAGCACTTCTTGTTTCCACGCACTTTCCTCCGATTGAATACGCGAAGTATTGCGGTTGAGTGCGTCAAAAGCAAAGTGCTCATGACGCCTCTACGCGCTTGGCTGCTACTTCAGTATTCAGTTAGCTGTCGTGGGGAAAAGCATCGGGCACTCCCAGTGCCGCGGTCATGTCGCTGGGTTTGCATCCAGCGTGGATGCAAACCCAGTACACGTCTCGTACCAAGCGTAGTAGCGTTCGCCTTTCGACGAACTGCCAAGGTCCGTTGCTTATGTCCATGGACCGGGCCACTCACGAACTGGGAAGTCAAATGGAACACGTTCATTCCGTCAGCCAAGACGTCATCGATTCAGCACTCATTGCGTTTTCACGTTTCAAGATTGGTGAGATCAAGGTTTACGATCTGGAAAATGCAATGAGTTATGAAGCCGGACAAGCGCTTGCCCGCAGCGGGCTGGTGCGGTTCTCGATTCACAAGCTGCCATCGGGACGGTACCGCATCAGTGACGAGGGCGAGAGCGCGATTACCGAAGCAGGCCGCGAACGGCTGGAGATGATCAGGGGTTGAGCGGGTAGTTGGCTGAAATAAATCCCCAGAGATGCAGCTGCAGACGGCACAGGATTGACCCGTGCCGTCTCGCACCCTCAAGTACCCTGACTCCAATGAGCAGCGATCGCCAGCACGACGAAAGCCACCACCGCCTCCACAACAAGGTAGATACCGTAGAAGTCCTCTGAAAACATACGCAACTTTCCGCTTGAGAAACGACTGTCCTGAGCCGAATGACCCGGCGCCTGAATCAGATAAGCGGTGGCATTCAGAAGTTCATGCCCGGTAAAGACTGTCAGGCGACTCCAGGCGGAATGCCATCCTTGTTCTTGTCCTTGAGTCGCGCTTTTTCCTCCTCGGTGGCGTGAGCCGGTACCTGATCTTTTTTGGGTTCAGGTTGCTGTTCAGTCATGTTCAAACTCCTCAACGTGTGAAACGTTGGGCATTTGTTGCGCTCAGCAGTTCAGATGTATCGGCAGCCATCATGTTCCATGACCGCTCTTGGGGATGCTCTGGGAATTGAAAGAAGCCACTTCGCGGGCCCTCATGACGCCCCAGGCCAATGCCCGGGACATGGACTCCTTTGGGCGGTCGTCGAACGCCTCCTCATAGACAGGCACGCCGCCAGGGGCATAGACACCTATGAACAGCTGAACGAGGCCTTTTCGGGACAGACGAACCTGTACATTAATCGACGTCTTGTCGCTTAATGTCTCTTCGTGCGCGCGATGGTGCAACGTAGGGTCAGCCCAGGACCAGAACACACTGCCGCGTATCCGCATCGCGCCTCCTAATACTTTAGTCTAATGGCCGCTAAGAGGGACATTAGCCGCCTGCCGCTTGGGCTACTAGCGAAATATGGCATCGAACCTCATCGATCAGACGAGCGGGAACGTCGGTGCCATAATGCTGGGCTGTCGCGATAGGGCGCCATTAGCGATGCCTGGACGCACTGCACATCTACCGCGAGCATCAATCATGAATTCGTTACTGACCTTCTTCGCAGCTGCGGTGTTGCCACTGTTGGCGATCGCCCTGACGGTCATGGCGCACCGGCACGTCATGCAGAAATGGCGAGCGAAAATCGATACCGAACTTGCACAGGCCTTGAGCACCTTGGGTGTCACCACTTACACACTGCTCGTGGACAAATTGACTTCGCCCAGCACCGACAGAACTGCCCAGGTCTATCGCATTCTCCTTGGCGAGCGCGGAGACTACTATCTGTTCATGAAAATCGGAGAGCAGCCAGGCCTGCTCAAGCCGTTGAGCAAGGAACGGGCTTTGCTGGCTGTGCGGGTCAATGGCTAATATGCTTTGGCGGTGGCCGATCAGGCATCTCACTAGGTGTCAGAATTCGAGAGCATGCGCTTGATCGGCTTCTTGTAGAAAGCGTGTTTATCAGCGGCATGATGAACGTTGAACGATGGGAGATGACGCGCGCTGGCTGCGTAAAGGGGCGAAACTTACCGCTGAGTCAACGGACCTATCCGATTCGACTTTAATCTGCCCTGCCAGTTGCCAGTACCGTACTACGTGAGACATTTGAGGGCTGAATGTGCAATGAATAAAGGTCTACTGATCGGGCTGGTGGTGACCCTGCTTACGGGGTGCAATCATTATTTCAACAGCCCCTATGGAAGTCGCTGGGATCAACGAAATATCCCCTGTGACGCCACGCCACCTAATCAACCTGGGTGCTACGACAATGTGCACCAAGAGGGGCTGCTCAACAGGCTTTTAAGAAAGGACTAGTCATGCCTGCTTTCTTGGCCCGCTTGTTCAAGCGCACAGATAAGCCAGGGCACGCTGAACTCAACCGTTCAACCGACTCCAGCCAGATCAGCCCTCCCTCCTCCGTGCCCTTCATGGACAACGACGAGACCACGCGCCTGACCACAACCTGCTCGATACGAAGCTACGACGTAAGCGCACCAGCCATTACACGTTGCAATTGAAGTTGCGTAATGGCTGACATCCCATCCAAGCGATTCCTAGATGGAGCGTTGATTTATCCTGGCCGATAGAGCTTCAGCGCTTTCTTTTCGCTCCGAATATCGATCTACCAAATAGCCCTCACGGCCACGAACCAGCAGCGTGAACTTCACCAGTTCCTCCATCACATCGACCACGCGGTCATAGTACGGCGAAGGTTTCATTCGGCCAGCATCGTCGAACTCCAGATACGCCTTCGGCACGGACGACTGATTCGGGATGGTCAGCATGCGCATCCATCGACCTAACACACGCATCTGGTTCACAGCGTTGAATGACTGAGACCCGCCGCACACCTGCATCACCGCGAGTGTTTTGCCTTGGGTTGGCCGCACGGCACCCAGGGTCAAAGGAATCCAATCGATCTGCGCTTTGAATACCCCGGACATAGCGCCATGACGCTCGGGGGAACACCATACCTGTCCGTCTGACCACAGCACCAGATTACGCAGCTCTTGTACCTTCGGGTGTTCGACTGGCGCGTCATCCGGCAAGGGCAAACCTGACGGATCGAAAATCACCGTCTCGGCGCCCATGTACTGGAGCAGTCTAGCGGCCTCTTGCGTCAAGAGACGACTGAACGAACGCTCTCTGGTCGATCCATAGAGCAGAAGGATGCGTGGTTTGACGTTCGACGCATCAGCCAGGTTAAGCTTATCGGCAGTGGGCAGATCCATCAGCAACAGATCGAGGGCAGGAAAGGCCTCGGCAGAGTCGATATCGAACTCGTTCATCACAATGCTCCAATCCGATCCAAAGCCTGCTTCAGGTCGTCGCCTTGAAGTGTCTTCAGATCCAACGCGAATAACGCTGCGAACCGCCTTTTGATGTGTTCAACCGTTGCGTCGAATGCGACCTGAATAGCCTCGTCGCTGCCATCCACTTCCGATGGGTCAGGCAGCCCCCAGTGGCTCTTGATGGCCGGGCCAAAATACACCGGACAGGCTTCGCTACTTGCCTTGTCGCACACAGTGATCACGATATCGGGTGGCGAGTCCGCGAACGCTTCTGATCCCTTGCTATAAAGGGCGGACGTGTCGACACCCAGTCCTTGCAGCGTGCTCACCGCACGGGGATTTAGTTTGCCGCTGGGGAGGCTGCCCGAACTGATGGCCGTGAAGCCGTCCGGCGCAACATGGTTGAACAGTCCTTCGGACAGGACGCTGCGACAGCTATTGGCCGTACACATGAACAGCATCTTCATAAGTTACTCCTACCTGCTGATGCTCAAGCGCACGGCAAGCGCTGCCAGTGTCAGCAGCAGAATGGGGAAAGTGATTACGCAGCCAACCTTGAAGTAGTAACCCCAAGTGATGCGGATGTTTTTCTGAGCCAGGACATGCAGCCACAGCAGCGTCGCCAGACTACCGATGGGGGTTATCTTGGGGCCAAGGTCGCAGCCGATGATGTTGGCGTACACCATGGCTTCGTGGGCGAGCCCCGTCGCGCCACTGTCCTGAATCGACAAGGCACCAATCAGCACGCTGGGCATGTTGTTCATGACAGATGACAGCAGCGCAGCCGTGAAACCGGTGCCGAGTGTCGCAACCCACAGACCATGATCGGCGAAGGTGCCGAACAATGAGCCGAGTCCTTCTGTCAGCCCTGCATTCTTCAGGCCGTAGATCACCAGATACATGCCAAGTGAAAACAATACGACCTGCCAGGGTGCGTTGAGCATGACTTTGCGGGTCGAGATCACATGCCCTTTCGCGGCAATTATCAGCAACACCAGTGCGCATACAGCGGCGACAGCACTGATCGGTATGCCTAGGGGCTCAAGGGCGAACAAACCGACTAGCAGATGCAGCAACACCCACCAGCCAGCAATGAACGTATGGCGATCCTTGATGGCCTCTTCTGGTCGCGGTAGTTCTTCGGGTGAGTACGCCAGCGGTACCTCTTTTCGATAAAACAACCAAAGCATGCCTAGCGTCGCCCCGACACTGGCCAGATTCACCGGCCACATAATCGAGGCGTACTGACCAAATCCGATGTCGAAAAAATCGGCAGAGACGATGTTCACAAGGTTCGAGACAACCAGCGGCAAGCTGGCAGTGTCGGCAATGAAGCCGGCAGCCATCACGAAAGCCAAGGTTGCTGCCGGGCTAAAGCGCAGCGCCGTAAGCATTGCGATGACAATGGGGGTCAGAATCAATGCTGCGCCATCATTAGCAAACAGGGCCGAGACAGCTGCACCCAAGAGTACCAGTAGTGCAAACAGGCGTGCCCCGCTGCCTCTCCCCCAACGAGCCACATGAAGCGCTACCCACTCGAAAAAGCCTGCCTCATCCAGCAGGAGGCTGATGATGATCACCGCAATGAACGTCGCCGTTGCGTTCCACACAATGTGCCAGACCACCGGGATATCACTGAGCGCAACAACGCCAGTTAGCAACGCGACCACCGCTCCGGCAGACGCACTCCAACCCACGCCAAGCCCTCGGGGTTGCCAGATCACCAGTACCAGCGTTACCAGAAAAATAGACACTGCCAACAACATCTCGGGTCTCCAATAACACTTAGCAACAGGAAACCTGGCGTACCGGGCGACCTTCCATGGAAGCAAGGCGACCTTGGTCATCACCGAGCCAAGTGCGGTTAGCCTCGAGCGTCGCCTGAAGTACATCCAGTGCCCATAGGGGCAGTTCCGGATGAAGACGGTAGTAAACCCATTGGCCCTGCCGACGATCCTCCAGCAGCCCGCAGGTACGAAGCTGAGCCAGGTGGCGTGAGATCTTCGGCTGGCTGTCGTCGAGTGCCCAAATCAGTTCACAGACGCACAGCTCACCCTCAGCTGCGAGCATGAGCATGATCCGGGCGCGGGTTTCGTCACCAAGGCATTTAAAGAAAATAGGCGGCTGAATGAGCATGACCAACCTTTATATTCGATTCTACGCATATGCGAATTTACAGATATGTAGCCGCAATTGGAAGCGGCTCATCTCGCTTCAGGCGCCCACGTATGCGCAAGCAGATCAGGAAACTCGCTTACCCTTTGGGTTGGCAGACGACTAGGGACGTCTTTCAGGTAGGCGTATGGATCATGTCCATTCAACCGTGCTGACTGGATCAGGCTCATGATCGCCGCTGCCCGTTTACCGCTGCGTAACGACCTGGCAAGGAGCCAGTTCGAACGACCGAGGGCCCATGGGCGAATCTCATTTCCCCCCTGATTGTTATGGATGGGCACATTCGAAGCGAACAGGTCAAAGAATTTGCGACGGGCATGGGCCATACAGCCAATGTCGAACAAGCCCTGTACGAAGCTGGCGTTGTAACCTGCAAAGTCATCGCAGACCAACTAGCCATTCCACGAGCCCAGAAAACGAGGCTGCATAGGAAATCCGCTTGATGGACCAGAAATGGTGTCCACTCAAACTTAGGGGGCTCCATGGCCTTCAGCAGTCGTGCGGGGAAGATGTGGTTGCCGGACGGTTACACTACGACTGCCATCACGCCAGCAATAGCGCCCTATCGGGGACAGCCACGCTAGCGACAGCGGATCGAGCACCAGCAGTTGCGACTAACGATCTGTCATCTTCTGGGTAACCAGGCCGCGAGCAGCCATATCACGCCTGTCGCCAACACCCAAGGCCACCTGCTCGCGGGATTCATCGCCATACCCACCAACGCGATAACGATCAATGCCCCCCCCGCCCATCGTTTGCGCGCTGGTGTAAACCATCTCTGAAACCGCCTAAGCATGGCCTGCACGTTTATCACCACCTGTGCTGCACTCTAACGATCGCAGTCGCTGTCGTCGTTCTGATTCATCGCGCCTTGTATCCGCATGAATTGACGTGTGCCGGAAAATTGCGGCCATCAGCTACTATGTCCCGGTTATCAGTAGGTCAGGGAAGAACACCGCGCGCCTGCTTCATTGCCTGCAAGGTCATGCGCTTGTGCTGCAGCGCTGACTGATCTTCGATCCTGCGCACCGCCAGCGCTCTCAATACCTCATAAGCAAGCGCATGACAGACAGGCTCAGTCACGCCATGCCCACGCTGCAGGTCGATAGCGGCTTGCCGACGCTCAATTTCCATCCTTGCTGGGTCATACTCGAACGCCGCAGCTCGCGCCTCGAGCATCACACTATTGGCGGCGGCCAGGTCGACATCCAGCATCCCAGTGAGCGCGCACTGCTCACCTGTAATGGATGACAGCGCAAAACCCTTGTACTGAGCCTCACCCATAACCGGCCGTACAGGTTGCGCAGTGCAGCTCGAAAGCACGACAGTGGCCATGAGCAGATATCGATAATTTTTCATCAGGTCACGTCAGGTCAAATACAGTGGATGAGCCATACGTTACAATTGGCCTCGTCAAAACCACGCTCCAGGCGCTGCTCGTTCGGCCACCCTACCGATGTGCCACGCTTAGACTCACTATCTTCCCTGCCACCCCTCTTTTTCCGCTATCACCCGTTAAGGATGATGCCATGATCATTCGCCAGGCTACTAATACCGACCATCCGCAGTTGCTCGACCTTTGGCTGCGCGCCGTTCGTGCCACTCACCATTTCCTACAGGAAGCCGATATCGAGGCGTTGTTTGCTCAACTGCGCGATAGCTACCTGCCGGCTGTCGAATTATGGATGGCAGAGGATGCCGTAAACGGCCCGCTTGGGTTCATCGGGCTTAACGTAAGCCACGTAGAAATGCTGTTTATCGAACCCAATCGGCGAGGTGAAGGCATCGGCCGCGCGCTACTGGATCACGCCCGGCGTTCACGCGGCCAAATTAGCGTTGATGTGAATGAGCAGAATCCGAAAGCGGTCGGGTTCTATCTGCATTATGGTTTTATCCAAACAGGCCGCTCCCCTCTCGATGGTGAGGGCCGCCCGTTCCCCTTGCTGCACCTGAGCTTGCCCGGCTAGCACTGCAGCCGTGGGGTGCTACTGGTCCGCTCATTGACCATTACGAAACCTTCATCGAAAACCAACTGCTCACCCAGGGAGGCAGTGAAATGATCAACCATCTGGATCACCTCGTTTTGACAACCATCGATGTCGAGGCATGCAAGGATTTCTATACCCGCGTCATGCGTATGAACCTGGAAATTTTCGGTGCCGGGCGCTTGGCTTTGCGCTTCGGTGAGCAAAAGATCAACGTACACGTGCGTGGCCACGAATTCGAACCCAAGGCTCACTTGCCAGTCTCAGGCGCGTTGGACCTCTGCTTCATCGCCTCGATCAGCCTTGAGAAAGTCGTGGCCCATCTAGAAGCACAGCAGTGGCCAATTATCGAGGGCCCCGTTCAACGCACCGGCGCCACGGGACCTATCCGATCCGTTTATGTGCGCGACCCGGATCTCAACTTGATAGAGATATCGGAGCGACTCTAGCAGGGTTTACAGGAGCAGAATGAAGCGCGATCCAGACAGGCCTGGGTGCTCTCGAGAAAACCAAGCAGGCTATGGGGTTGGGGCTTGCCGGTAACGGCCCCGACCGATCAGGAAAAGAGCTTGAACGCTACCCAGCTCGTCGCCAAAGCGAAGACTGCGCCCGCAGCAGCCGACAGAAAGATGCTGCGCGCTTGGTGCTGCGTGCCCTCGCGGACCTCACTGCCCAGCTGTGCCAGGTTCTCTTTCATCTGCTTGATAACTTGATCATGGCTCATGGTCGCCCTCGCTTGTGATGCCAGGTCACGCCTGTTGCTAGACCCTATGGCGATAGTGTCGGCCGAATTGGCGTAAAGCTCAAGACCACTCGGCGCAAGCCTGTTTCTCAGGACGGCAGGCTAGAGCTTTTGAATGAAGGCCGCAGCGGTAACGATGACGGTGACTAGCCCTCCCACCGCGACAAAGGGGTAAAACAGCGTCTCGCGCTTCATTTTGTTGGCCTCGGCGATCAATTTTCGCGCCTCGGCGGTGAGCTTGTGAATTTCAGCTTGGAGCTTCTCAAGCTCCAGCTCCTCCTTCTCGGTCATTGGCCGTCCTTTCGTGCCTTGAGCCGCACCCTGTCGTGCGTCCTCTGTGCTGCATTATGTGTTCTTAGGTTAGGGAATGCAGCACGCCACAGCATTCATTGATGCTGTACTCCTCAGTGGCGGGCACCGTGGCCTTGAGCGTGGCCACCACGCGCTCGGTAGCAGTCAGCGACCATTGAAAAGCTATCCACCCCGGATAGGTCAACCGGCGCATGACCTGACCGCATCTGTCACGCGCTCCAGCGGTGACTGCCAGGTGCGATAGAAGTGATAACGGACAGTCGAACCACTTGGTGCTGATGCCACATCGACCAAATGGATAGGCGTCTGCGCGTCAGGCGCCAAGACAGCGTAGCGGTCGCCAGATGTCTGCAAGATACCGCCGACACTTACCCCCAGCACCGTGGTGTTCTGCCAGGCATCTCGGATGCACTCGGCAACCTGCTGGGGTGGCCTTGACGACTTCAAGTCCAGCAGTGGCGGATTGCTTCGGGTGTCGCCAACGCTCGCACACCCCGCCAGCAATGCCAAGCCCGACCCGACTATGATGTTTCGCATATTTTCTATCTCCTGAAAGTCGAGACCGTATCAGCCCGGCATCTGCGCGCTCGACGGAACCGCTACAGACAGCCTTGCAATGCTGACAGGCGCTTTTTTGCGATCCAGTTCCCCAGCACCACGTAGTACTTTGCTTCAGACCCACTCGGTGCTGGCTGGATGTCTACGAAATACTCTGATACTTGCGTGAAGACGGTATAGCCGACATCGCGGCCTGCTTGAAGAGTGGCGCCAGGTGTTCCACCAAAAATCGGCTGATTTTGCCATTCGTATTGGACACACTTCGCCAGCGCGGCGTCAGTTTTGGTCGATCTCAGAACTTTATAGGGACCAGCCTGACGAGCTTCATTCATGGTTGGAGCCATGCATCCCGCTAGCAAAGCCAAACCCATTGCCCCGATCAAGATTCGAATTTGATCCCTCCTTGATGATGCCGGGAATCCACCACAAGGCGGCGTGGCCCTGCCCAGATGCGAAAAGCCCAGAACAGAGCTGGGCTGATACAAGGAAATCTGCTTACTACTTGAACACTGGGCGCAAGAAGCTTCGCTCGTAACTCAGAATGAATTTCCTGTCGCTGGCCTCCTTGACCAATTCCATACATGCCGAATCGCCTGCCGCCTGCTGTCGATACTGCTCATAGGCAGCAAGGCTCTCGAAGCTGAACAGGCAATAGGCGACATTGCTCGCCCCCTCAGAAGGCAGGAAATAGCCATGGTGCTGGCCTCCCATGCGCTCGACCAGAGCGATCCAGTGACGGGAATACGCCTCAAAAGCGGGAAGCTGGTAGGGATCAATCACATAACGAACATGGCAGGTGACCATGGAGTCATTCCTTTGAAGGCTTGAGTAAAGCGCAAACTCTAAGGCAATCCTGCACAGACTTCCAAGGATGACCACCTATCCCCCTGGACGCATCACCCGTAACCGTACGGCCTCATGCCGTCGTAGCGTTGTCTCCCAACGACCCGCCCCGGTCCGTTGCCGGAAAGCCCATGGAGTTGGGCTTGGATGCTCAAGGAGGATCAACTGGAGCGAGCAACACGCAATGACTTCCCACGAGGTCGGCGTGTGCGCTGCACTTCAGTCAGATGGCGCATTCTTTGCGACTCTCGCCCTCTCGCAGCGCAGTAAGATTAAAGACGTAGCTAATGTACCGATAGACGTCATGCCAGCCGATGGGATGTGATCAATCTGCAGAAGAGGATGCAGCAAGTCATAAGGAGAGTCGCCCTAAGCAAGATAGAGGAAGGAACGAAGACAGAAAGGGACTTGTGTGCTGCTGAACGATCAGGCTTTGCGTGCTATCCAGTTCGCCAGGCCATACGCCGACTGCCTCTGTTCTAAGTCCCGCATTCATAGCCCAACAGCTGGGTCACAGCGTTTACATGCTGATATCGACCTATGCCGTTGGCTCAACCCAAGCTCCGACTGGAGCAAGCTGGAAAAACTCGAAGTATCGGACGTATCAAAACCTGGCCGAGTGTTTCAACGACGACGCCACTGCCATCCTGAGCTTCGTAGTTCGCGCTGCCGCCTAACCCTGCGGCGCTGCCCGCCAGCACCCAAACGAAAAACGCCGCCTAGAGATAGGCGGCATTAGAAATTCCCCATCAGGGCTTGAAACCCTTATCTGGTGACTTCGGAGGTGGGATGTCCCATAGCCTGTCGCTGGATTCCTGCTGCGCCTTTGCTTTTTGCTCTTCTGTTGAGCCAAAGCAGCCGCTCAGCAACAGCGCAGTAACGGCGACGAGAATTGCGCCAATCATGGTGTGCTTCATAAGGTTCCTTCCTGTGAGATGGTCGGGCATTACATCAAAAATCGCCAATCGCCGCAAAGCATGGCGCTGAGCCAGTAGCCACCACCTGCCGTACTCAAAACATGAACGCTTTCATGTCCAACCGAATTCTTTGAAGGAGGTGAAAACGCCTCCATGTGGGTTTAATTATAACTAGCCTCCATATCCTCTTTACTTCGCTGCAGGCACATTCCTTTTACGTAAGCTTCTGCGTACTCAAAAGTGCTTCACCGATCGAAGTCTTCGACCAAATTCGACCCAAGATATCTGACCTAATTGTAACACCGTAAGTATAAACGCAACTGGGGAAACTATCAGTATCATTTTTCCAGGCAGATCACCGATAGACCTCACCATCACTAAAGATCATCGACTGCAACGGTGGTCTTTTCAGCTCAGCCAAGTACGCAACACTTTGTGATCTAGTCATGCTAGGAAACACCTCACCTTTAGGTATAGGTAACCTTGAGCAGGCTGGGCTGCCGATTGTTGGGCTGGACCTATGTCGATAGCGCCGACATCAATCAGCTGCTGGAAATCGCAGAGCTGCAGCTGGCATTGACGATCCACGATGACGCTGACATCCAGGATAGATGTATTCGGGCCGAGAATTTGGAACTGCACACCAAGCTAGCTGACTGGAACACCACAATCATTCCAGCGCTCAGCAGCGACCTTCGCGAAATCCTCGGACGCCCGAACCTTACTTGCCACCACATCGCCAAGGCTCAACGTATCATGGGGCTCACGATCGCACCCAATGCCGAAGTCAAGCGGGCCGTCGTGATTCACTGGCCTCTCGGGCACTCCTTTAGGCACGGCGCGGATTGGCGTCAGCGTGTAACAGCCGAGCTGGCGAAGGCAGGTAATACGCTGAAAGTCTAATAGGAGTACAAATGTACTACGCTCCGCTATAACCCCTTTCTCCCTATTCACTGCTGCGCTATGTCGATAAAGCCTGACCCGCCCCACATGAAACAATACTAGCGGCTCGGTTCCCCCTCGTGCCCAGCGAACAGCCAGCTTAGAGAAGCCTCTGCTTCAATTGGTTTGCATGCAAATTTGAGGCTGAGGCACAGGCTCCGGCATCAGGTTGGCATGTAACAGATCACCGTAACCCCAGACCAGCGTTCCCAAGACTGCCGCGATGGCGCAAACAGCGCGCCACAATGTGTAGTAACTGCCATGCGATCTTCGCATCTGCCTGTTGAGTCTGCTCACACCCTCGCCCAAAAGCGATTCGCCAAGAAGGGCAAATACAGTTACAACAGATCCCGACCGTGAAAATTGCGCAGCGTCTCCCTCAAACCACCACGCGATACTCCAAGCGAATGAAATAAACACCGCGATTGCAGCTGCGTATAGGCGTCGCCTAACCTCAAACAATGATGCCGCTGCCTTGCCAGTTACCTCAGGCACGTACCTTCCATCATCAATTGAATCGCAAGATCCCCCGTAATTTTCCTCTTTCCTCTTTAGGGCGCCGTGAATCAGAAGTGTGGCAGCAACGCCTACGATCAGGCTTAGGTATGTTTTGCGCACGTGGCTATCTCTCTTGAAATTTGAATTATCTTAATTACTTGTCCGGCTAGTATATATGCCTGACGCATTTTTAATGGTGTATTTACGCATCAGTGCCGAGATATGGCGGCCAAGAAATCCGTAGGCCCAGCGCACAAACGGCGGCACGGTGGTGCCCGTTGATGAAGTGAGCGAATGACCCGCCTCGCCTCCTGCCTCCTGCTGTTGGCCACAGGCGCAAGCGCCGGGCAAACCTTTCATGTCGAGGCATTCGGGAACATCGACAGGGGCGGCAATTGTGTGCACGACGAGGAGCGCGGCGTTACCTGCTACGTATTCTACGGCGGCATCAGCTGCATTTCCGACAGCCAGCCGCAGGCCAGCAATCAGCGCCAGCTCTCCCAGCACGAAACCCAACCCGAACCTCCACCTGCTCTGGCGCCTGGGCGCTGGATTGATGAGAGGTATGAGTTGTGAGGAAAATTCGAGATTTCTTGAAGGCTGTCATAGGGTGGGCTAGTTGGAAGATGGCCGACTCTCTGCATAAGACGTTCGGCGCCTGGCATCCGCATGATGCTATTGACGAAGGCCTTGGCTACTGGGGCTAGACATGACCGACCGGATCGAAGCAGAAGGCTGGCTGCTGAGGCAGATCGTCAAGGACGTGGGCCAGTGGCAGAACCCCGCCAAATACCACGAGGCAGCGCGTTGGATGGCGTGGCGTACACCCCACTGGAGGCTGAGGCCCTGGCCGCTGGAGTCAAGCCATGAGATCTTTGGGAGAAATCATCGAAGCTTCGAAATCGAGCGACTGCCCCGACTACGACGACCTGCGCCTATCAAACACCATCAAAATCACCATTCGTCCAAGTCGTGGAGACGTTGTATCTGGTGCTTGTACTCGCACACTATCTGATAGGTAGAACTCGCGGTCCCAGTGACGAGAGCACCTACCACGTCGCAATCTGCCTCTACGAACTTCTCCCACGCTGCCTGCGCCTGGGGCATCATGGCCGGTACATTTTTCGGGAGCGAGCCTTCATCGACATACCCCTTTGCGGTGGCCAGGGCCTTCTGGTACTTCTCTTCCACCGCGTCCTTGGCCGCCTCCCGCATTTCATATGCGCAATGAGCTGAATCATGGGTGGTTTTGGTCTCCGGCTTTCTCAAGCACTGCTGCCAATCGGCCTCAAGCTTCGCCGCGTACTGACGCACCGCTGCATCCCGTGCTGCAATCTCTGCTTCTTCCCCGTGCAGCTCGGCGTGGGCTGCGCCTACTACTGCCAGCACCGCGCCAGCGATACCGGCCTTGGTAACGGTCTTCATTGGTCTCATTTCCCTGAGTCATAGCCCGGCCGGCGTGATGCCGTTCCAGGCGGGTTTGGCTCGGCCAGAAGCCGGGCGAGGTGATCCTGACGCATTATATGCGTTGCCATTACCCTCGAGTTGGAGCACCGCAACATTTCAACCGCAATCAAGGCCTGATCAAAGCGCGCGATTAGCTTCGACAAGATCGTGACGCCCTGCGGTATGCCGGAGGACACCTTCTATGACCCTAGCCCTGATGTACATGGCCTACCTGATTTGCAGGGGGCCGCGATGAGCGCAGCGGTTGAAGTGCTCGACACATGCAGTGCCCGCCGCATGATGTGGTTCGACAAGGAAGACCAGCGCGCCCTGTTCGGCGACATCCGCGACGACGAACACCAGCGATGCGACAGCCGGATACTGAAGGTTGAGCCAGATGTGCTGATGGACTTTCGGAGTCTGCCCTTGGGGACGCCGCTTTGCGCTGGGTCGTGTTCGATCCGCCGCATCTGACCCGGGCCGACGTGGCTCGCTGGATGCGGGCAATGTACAGAGTGCTCACCAGTGAATGGCGGGAGGATATCCCCCAAGGCTTTGCCGAGCGTTTCCGTGTACTGGAACCTGAGGGAATCCTGATCTTCAAGTGAAACGAAGCCCAAGTGCTGGTCAGCACCAACCAGTCCCTTCGTGTTCCAACCTAGCGAAGGTGGGCTGTGGATCAACGAGCCAAGTGTTACAATCCGCCACTTCAAATCGGCGCTGAAGGCGCTGAACATCCGTGAACGCCGTCAGTACGACACCCGCCACACCTACGCAACCATGTGCCTGATGTCTGGGATGAACCCCGCGTTCATCGCGAGCCAGCTCGGCTACAGCGTCGAGATGTAGCTCTCTACCTACGCGAAATGGATCAGCTCCTCCTTGGACTGGAGGGAGCTGGAGAAGCTGCCGCCCCGAGTCGAAATGGCCCAAAATTGGCCCAGAACTGACGAGAGGGCCTAAATACACCTCTGGAACCCCCGCAGGACAAGCACTTGATCTCCACAGCAAACATCACCATGCGCTATGCCATGGGGTTTAGCAGGTGGGGATGTGTAGATTTTGCTGGGCCAAACTCCTCTCACTCCCCCACCCATACGCATGAGTTGGTTCGCGAATTGGTCCGATGGCTTTCATCCGACCATGATGCCGATCCGGTATAACATAGGTCGTTCCCGGCGCATGCTCCGCCTGATTCAACGGCTGCTATCGACCCACAGCTGCCCATTAGCATCAATACTCTGACCTAGTTCTCCCTTCCATGAATGGTGAGGAGGCTTGAGCCCGTATATTCGCGCAGAAAATCCGAAACGGTGCCTGTAGCGTGGCTTAAGGGGAGACAGACGTGATAGACACGCGCTAGATTAGCTCGCATGACGCATCTAGGTAGTACGGTTAAGACTAAAAGTCGCACGAAGAGAGGGATTGCATGTGGATAAGAGGTACCAGGTTTTCGTAAGCTCGACCTTTCTCGACTTGCAAGAAGAACGGCAAGAAGTCATGCAGGCACTGCTTGAGCTAGATTGCATACCCTCGGGAATGGAGCTATTTCCAGCGGCCAACGAGGACCAGTGGAGCCTCATCAAAAAAGTCATCGACGACTGTGATTACTACATCGTCGTACTGGCAGGACGATACGGCTCTGTGGGGCCAAACGGCTTGAGCTACACAGAGATGGAATATCGCTATGCAACGGAAATTGGTAAGCCGGTAATTGGCTTCGTTCATCGTGAGCCCGGCTCGCTTGTCGCAGACAAATGCGAGCAGACGGAAGCTGGCAGAGAAAAGCTAATGGCCTTCCGTGAATTGGCGCAGAGGAAAATGTGCCGATTCTGGGTCAGTCCATCAGACCTGGGCAGCCAGGTCAGTCGCAGTCTTATAAAGCTCATCAAGAGTCACCCGGCAATCGGCTGGGTTCGCGGCGATCAAGTTCCGAATGAGGGCGCCCTAGAGGAAATGCTTACTCTGCGCCGGCGAATCGAAGAATTGGAGTATGAAATCCAGTCCGCACGAGTTACTCCGCCAGAGGGTGCGGCGGAGTTAGCACAGGGCGCAGACAAGTTCGATATCGCTTACACCTTTGTTGCATCGCCGACGAAGTGGGATCATGACGGCATTGGGTATGAGGCTGCTCTTTCTGTCGAATGGGACGAAATATTCTTCGCTCTTTCGCCACACATGATCGATGAGGCCAAGGACTCAACGCTGGTTCAAGCCCTCACCTCAATGATCAAGGAACTCGCGACTGAAGAATATAAGGACGATAAAGATCTAGAGAGCTTAAACCTAATAAGCTTCAAAGTCTCTCCTGATGATTACCAAACCATCAAGGTGCAGTTGCGGGCCGTCGGCCTTATCACTCAGAGCAGCAAGAACAGAAGTGTGAAAGACACCGCGACCTATTGGACCCTGACACCTTATGGTGACACCGTTATGACCAGGTTGCGTGCGATTCGCAGGCCGCGGTTGACAAAGGAAAACCTCTTATAACTCGAAACCATATTTTGCTGAGTGGATCAATATAAAAGCTCAAGTCTACTACCGTCAACTCGCAGCTTGGGGGGAGCCATCGCGAATGCGACGGGCTGCAATGGGTCGAAAGCGGCCTTTCGCGGGAAGCCGACCTCAAGTTGTCCAGCAGATCCTGGGCAAAAGCGTCGGTTTAGCTCAACGGTTTTCAAGACCGTGCTACAAACGCCCAATCCTTAAGGTGTCAGCTGCGAAATCGATTCCAGAACAAAGACGAAACGGCACGGCTACAGGCCGCATACTGCAAAGGTCGTCGTTTCGGTTTTGGAATCGATTTTCAGCCCAATTGCCATCCATCCGCTAGTCATTTGAGGGCATGGCATCGTGATATCGAAAGCACTATGCTTGCGCGCCATCACTGACTTGGAGCTGTCACCATGAAAAGGCTTGCTGCGGTACTCGGATTGATCGCCCTCTCTCCTGCTGCATTCGCAGGCTGCTTCGGTAGCGGCTCGTTTCAGACATGTACCGATAACAGCGGGAACAGTTATAACGTTCAGCGATTCGGCAACACCACCAATGTGCAAGGGTTCAATGCTGGCACTGGCTCGTCATGGAACCAGCACAGCACCACCATCGGAAATACCACCTTCCATAATGGTGCTTCTGCCAATGGGAATTCCTGGAACGGAACCAGTCAGCGGATAGGCAACACCGTTATCAACAGTGGTGTGGACTCCCGCGGAAACGCCTATCACTCGACCTGCAATAGCTACGGCTGCTACTGAGCATCCAGTAATGCAGCAGTAGCGGAAGATCCACGCCTAAAGCCGCGCAATCTGCGGCGCCCAAGCCATGGCTGTCTAATACCCTATCCCTATTTTTAGCGGGTTTCGCCTAGTAAAAGCGCGGTGCCTCACGGCAGTATTAGACAGCGTGGCCATCCTCCTCCGGCGTTCTGCCGAATCCCACCCCTACCCTGTTACCCGGTCGTGATCCCGGACGCTGAACCGGACAACACCCCACACCTCGAACGTATCGCCCTCCATGATGTACCGCGACGGGTACTTTGGGTTCTCCGACCGAAGGACCAGCACACCGTGCTCATGGCACATGCGCTTGCAGACCGGTTCGCCGTTCACCGCCGCGATCACGATGTCGCCGTGCTTGGCCTCAACGCTTCGATCAACGACCAGCAGGTCGCCGGAGCACATCCCGATACCCTGCATGCTCTCGCCCTCGATCTTGACCAGGTAGGTCCAGGGCGCACGTACCTGCATCAGATCGTCCAGGCTGAGCTGGGGCATGTCGTCGATTTCGAAGTCAAGGGCGGTGTTCATTGGCGGGGCCTCCATACTGTATAAATGAACAGTATGGTAGTGGCCTGCAATGGGGCAGGCAACTGCCGACAAGCGGGATGCGCTAGTGCAGCGGGGGCAGTTTGTTACCCATCAGCTTGGAGACGGTGCGAAGCTGGTAGTCGGAAACCGCTTGGGCCAAGGCCTCGGAATGGAGTCGCAGGCGCTCTACCTCCTCGGGCGGGGCGCCATGGTCCCTGGCCTCCCAGTACCGCTTGAGAGCTTCCATCGACTGCTCGATCAGTGGTTCGCCTGCCTTAACGACAGCGGCAAATTCATCCTTGTCCATCGGGGATATCCTTAATTGGTCAGGGGATTATAAACAGCCCCGCAGCCCAAGCCGCGAGTCGGCTTCGCACAGGCGCCGCAGCCAGGCTTACCGACATTCGATCAGAGTCTAGAGCATCATAAATATGCAATTCCAAGACGGATGACTGGTAGCATGCACGGATGAATACCCGAGGCCGTTATGCTTAAACCTATATTGCTCGTCGAAGATGATAAGCGCGAACTTGAACTCATTATGATCGCTCTGGAGCGCAGTCAATTAGCGAATGAGGTTGTAATAACCCGAGATGGAGTCGAAGCGCTTGATTATCTGCTTCGCCGAGAGAGATTCGCAGATAGGGACGAGGCGAATCCAGCCGTGGTGTTGCTGGATCTTAAGCTGCCCAAGATGGATGGGCTTGAAGTTCTGGAAACAATACGATCGACGGAGCACCTCCGCACGATCCCTGTAGCAATGCTGACTAGCTCAAAGATGGGATCCGATCTCACTCGCGCTTATGAGCTAGGAGCAAATTCGTTCGTCGTGAAGCCGGTCGGCTTCAAAGGCTTCGTGGCGGCTGTGTCCGAATTGGGTTTGTTCTGGGCATTTCTCAACGAACCGCCGCCAGGCTCTACCCGGATTAGCGTGCGCTGAGGGTCCCTTCACGGCGATCAGCCTGCGTCAGACCATCATACTCTCGTCGGCACTGATCGCCTGCTATTCGGGATTGGTTATAAGCTTTCGCCAACGCTCGATTCATTTCGACAGACCGTGCGAGTAGGTCGGAGTGCGCCATGGCGGCGCGGGTGGCTGCCTGGCTTCGGCGACAGCGGCGGTATCCGTGCCGGGGTAACTGACGGCGGCGGCGAGGACGATGCCTTCGTTGCGCAGCCGCTGGTCAGCAGTGCTCGATGGAAGGCAGCCCTTGGCGTCCCTGGCAGGCATCGGCTACCACCGAGCGCAGCTTAAGAACGATAGTTGAATTGCCGGAAGATAAGGGGGTCGACAGCTCACCGCGCGTATCCTTCAGTCTAGGCTGCGCCTTCTTCTTGGATTTTCTGGGCGTGCGCTCAGTGTGAGCGACATATGAATAGCAATAATTCCCCCTTAATCCAGGCCGTGTTGGTGGTGGAGGACGAGCCCGCAATTCGAGAAATGCTAGCAAACATGCTTGAAGATTTCCCTGTGGCTATCACAAGCGTCGCCACGGCCGATGAGGGTTTCCTCGAATTGTATCGTCAGCCCTGGGCACTGCTGATCACCGATGTTCAAACGCCAGGCAGAACCAACGGGATCGAGTTGGCAAGCGCAGCACGTAAGCATCAGCCAGAGATAGAAGTAATTGTGATGAGCGGGTACCACAATGCCCTGGGCCTGCCGCTACCGCCAAATGTCAGCTTTTTGGCAAAGCCCTGGTCCCTAGACGACCTCTACGCGCTCGTTGAGGTTTACCTAGCAAAATGATCGTACGCAGAGGATGGAATCCGGGCGTACTTGAGGACTTTATAGACTCCCTGCAGCGCTCTCTCACTGTATCGTGACCAATCTATGTATAAGGGGCTCTCACAACTCGCATGCTAATTGAGCTCTCACCAGGGCTCGCGCTTCTGCATCAGCCCTGCGGGCTGGTCGGAGAGCAATATGCTCCGTCGTTATCGGCATGCGCCAGCGGCCGCCGCCAGTTCCTTCTCGTAGCCGACGCGCTGTCTGCGCTCCGCCAGCAGGGCGCGCACCTTCACCTCAAGGCTATCGGTCTTGCGTAGACTGTCGGCGACCCAGGGCGGCACGGGAACGTCAGGCGTGCGGCAAGGAACCTGCACGGGCACCTCGACGCGCAAGGTGCTAATCTCCGGCTCTGCCTGTCCTGCACAGCCCGCAAGCAGGAGAAAGCCTGCAAGCACCACCACCCCTTGCAGGGATTGGCTTGCAATGGTCATAGGCCGAGCTCCTTGTCGATGATCGAGGCGGCAGCCGTGCACTGATCGCCACCGGTGCGCTCCTGCTGGATGCGGTTGGCTGCTTGGTAGTCCGGCTCGGCACTGGCGCGGGCTTCGGCTACCGCCTTCTCGGCGGCGGCCTGGCGCTGCTGGGCGGCCAGCTGCAGGTCACCCAGTGCCTTACCCTGCTCATTGGCTAGGGCGACCAGGTTGTCTCTGGCCGCTTGGCAATTGCCGGCCTTCTCAGCCATTGCTGCAACGTCGGCGCGGGCGTCTTGGATCTGGCCGTGCTGCCACCAGATAACGCCGGCGGCGGCCAGGGCCAGCAACAGCCAGAGCGGTATTGCGTTGAGTGCAGCGAGCGCGGCGTTCATTCCAGCAACCCGCCCATCTCACCCCACTTGCTTAGCAGCTTGTCCAGGCGGTGCGGGTTCTGCCCATAATTGTTTCCTGGCAGCGAGGCCCAAATGTTCGAGCACTTGGCGATCGCTGGTTGAATGCGCCCGGCCTTGATGTCGTCCAGTGCACGGCGCTCGCGGATCTGTTGGAGCGCTACCCGGTCTTGATTCTCCGGCGTAAACCCGCCTGACAGGCGCAGGCTGACCCTGTAGGCGTCCCAGTAGCGCTCCAGCAACTGGTACCGCCCGGCAGCCGTGCTGGTAACGTTCTTGCCGTTGATGGGAAACGTCAGCTTGCGCCGAGGGTGGTCGGCATAGCCTTGGAACAGGCCGCCGCCGTACAGAACGTTGTAGCCGTCGTCACTGGCCTTTATGGGAGATGTGCCTTCCGAGAAGGCGATCAGGTCCAGGAACCGGAGCACGTTTGCACCTCCGGCCTGAGATTCGGTGAGTCTGGCCATGTTTTTCTCCAGGCGAAAAAAAGCCCGCGCTTGGCGGGCTGGATTTGAACGAGGCCAGTTAAGCGGCCGGGGCTTCCGGTTCGGGCGCTGCTGCAGGCTCCTTCGCAGTGATCGAGACCTTGGCGCTGTAATCCTTCATCACCTGGGCCACGCAAACCTGCGCGGTCGGGAACTGGTTCAGAATCTCGCGAGCGCGGGCGTCGGCTTCTTCCTGAGTGGCATAGCGGGTTTTGTTGGCCGAGTCATAGTCATTGGCCAGGTTGATAGCTACATAGGGCATGGGTGTTTCCTCTTTGGTTATCTAAATGGAAATGGGTAGTCGCTCGCTCGAATAACGAGCGCTTGAGGTTGGCGGTCAGTCGGAATATCGGTCCAAGTTGCGTCTCGTGCACCGCTGTGTTGAGAGATTGTTGCAGCGGCAGGGCTGAAGAAGAATCTGACGCCACCAGAGGCACCGCCACAACCTTCATTAGCGCTCACGCTTGCGCCTTCTCCTAATGTGTACCCTTCGCCTAACATGCAGATCCTAGAGAACGTCAGATAGGCTGCAAGCTCACCAGACGCTACTGGTACAAATACAGCTCCTTTAGGCTGCGGGTAGTCAGTGTTTGCCCATTCTCTACCTGATGCTTCGTTACTCCCACCCGAATAGGGAGTTAATCGCATGTCTGAACCGGGATAAGCCGGAGCGTTGATTGGTGGAGGATCTACAGCCGCAATGATGTTTAGCGGCGGCATTCCGGTTGTAAAACTGAGACGGCCAGCAGCGTCGTAACACTCCATGCCAGTCCTCTCGCCGACGTCGCGCATCAGGTCGAAGATATAGGCTTTAGTGTTCGGGCCACAGCCTTTGAAGTACAGCGTTCGGGTATTACCGCTGATCGCTTCACCACATGGTTTGCCATCGCCGACAAGGAAAACGATCGGCGAGACAGCACCGGTGACAGTGATCCCGCATATGGGATCAATCAGCCGCGAGTATGAATAACTACTTTCTTCATTTGGCGGTAGATTGAGAGACCGCAAAGTGTAACGCCCCCACCTATCTACCAAGTTCAGATATCCACTTTTCAGCAAGCCATAAGATATCCGGTCGATATCAAAAAGGAGCGTGCCGTCTTCTTTGAAAGCCTGGAATCCGACAGGCATTTCACCTCCTAATAATATCCGTAGTAGATTCTGCAATTGGCGCTGAACTGGCCAAACCAAGTTGAGTGCTGGTATTGCCAGGACAGCGTATTGCCCGAGATTGTCACGCCCGGTTTCTTGCCCTTCCATTGCTGGGTATCAACCAGCGGTACGACGATATAGAACCGCCGCTTACCCGCTGGAATACCGGGCAGGGTTATCGCCCCGCTCGTTGCATTGGTGACAATATCCCCTTGGTGCTGACTGATCGACATCGTCATGTTGACGAGCAGTCGACCGTCAGAGCCGTATATCTCCAGTCCACTGGGCATGATTCAATCCCACTCGCCCATGCGGATACGACGGACACCGTTGATGACCATGTCGATACCCCTCCTGTTGTAAACGGTGTAGGCCGTTGCGGCCTTGTTGAGCAGGATCAACGTGCCCGAGGCGAAGTCCATTCGCATGATCGGTGTTCCATCGTTGGCCAGTTCAGACGAGTTGATCGAGCTACCGACAATTGCCCGCTGCACGGTGAGCTTTGAAATCAGGGCGTCGTTCATGACGACCTGACCGTTTTCCGCCGTGAAGATGTTGACGAGCCCCTCCCCTACGGGGTTGAGCACCGAGAACCGGTTTGCCAGCACGACAAAGCTGGATTGGAACGTCCCGCCTTGGTTCTCAAGGCCCAGACCGAAGCCGGCGGCGTAGTAGCTTCCTCCCGAGGTAAGCCCCAGCTTGACCGACCAGGTAGCGTTGACCTTCCCATCCAGGTTGGCCTGCGCCGTGCTGATTTGCTGTACGGCGGCATTGGTGCTGCCTAAGCTGCTCTGGACGCCATCGACTCGCTTGCCCATGGCCACATCAGCGCCGGCCCGGGTTGAGGCCTCGTTCTGAATTGCGGCATTGGCATCTCCGACAGAGACATACAAACCATCGGTGCGTTTGGCCTCGGATTCAATCTTTGCTCCCTGCTGTGTCACCTTTGTGTCCAGGGCATCTACTGCTATGGCCTGGGCAGCGATCTGGCGGTTTGATGGTCCAGGAACAAATGCACTTGGCTCGGCTGATGCTCCAACCTGGGCCTCTAGCATGAACCCATCGAACCAGGTAGTTCCTACTGCCGCAGTGTTCTGGGTGAACAGCACCAGACAGCAAGTTGACACCAAGTTGGTTGGCGCCGTGATCACCACGCTTTGCCTCGCCAGCGTGGTTGTAACGGCAATGGTCCCTACCACAGCCTCGGTCACTGAACCTGAGCTGTTGACGAAGCGCAAACGCACACCTACAACATGGGCCGCGCTACCTTTGGCCCACACTGAGAACGTGTAGGTCGCGCCGGGCTTAAGTCGCAGGTTGTAGTCTGCGATGGCCGACGCCAGATACATGAAACCGGTAGCAGCACTTCCCGATACGATCGCTTTCAGCAGATATCCTGAGTAGGCCGCTGAGTCCGCTTCAGTCGTCACCTGCATGGCTGCCAGTTTGTAGATGCTCGGCGCGGCTGAGCCGAAGGTGGTGAACTCGGCAGGGATCAAATTGCTTCCTGCTCCGCCAATAGCGTCAATCTGGCTTCCAATCCGTGTGATGCTAGAGCTAGCTGCGGTGAGTCCCCCCTCAGCAGCTGATACCCGACCTGTCAGTGTTTGCAGCGCGCTGGTGCTCGCTTTTGTATTCAGTCCGCTGCTAGGGCTGTTGACTGACCCCTCAAGCAGCGTTGTGCGACTTGTGACAGATGTCAGGTCTTTGCCTTGCTGACTCACAGCGGAATTTAGCGACTCAATCGCTGATGCTGAGGCGCTAGATTGATCGGCTGTGTTACCAGGGGTGAAAGTGCTTGGCGCAGTACCTTCGCCCAACACCTGCTCAACCATTATCTGATCGAACCATACCGAACGACCGGCAAAGCCTGATCGGTTCATCTGGACTACCAGCAGCATTTTGTCGCCTGTGAAGCCGCCTCCTGTTAGATCTGCCACGTAGGAATAACGGCTCCACGAAGTGGTCAGTGGCTGCTGGGTTGCCGCCGGGCTGTTGACAACGCTGCCATCCGGGTTGATCCCTCGCAAATACAACGCAACTACATGCCCATCGGCGCTAGCGCGGGCGCGATAAGAGATGATGTATTTCTGGGGCTTCATACCCATGTTGCCGATGTTCCACTTCGGCGACAGGAAAGCAGACAGTCCGGTGGAGTCAGTTGCCCACGCGAACTTCAATGTACCGCCGCTGAATGAAGCCGAATCGTTCTCAACGCTTGCTACGAAGCTGCTGCCGTCCAACACTGGCAATGTCTTCTGAAAGGTCGAATACTCGGCTGGCAGAAGGTTTACGCCACTACCACCGATAGAGTTCTTCAGCTGTGTAAGCTGCGCGCTAGCTGAGGTCAGTCCCTCCTCGTTCTTTACAACTCTCCCCGAGAGCGCTGTGGTTGCTTCAGCGAGAACAGCTGCCTGATCAAAGCTATTGCCCATGCTGAAGTTGGATGGTTCGGTCTGGTCGTTTACAACGGCCTCGAGCATGAAGCGATCATAGTAGGTGACCCGGTTGGCAACCCCTGAGCGGTTGCTCTGGACCGCGAGCTGCATTTGCGCACCCGTGTAGGCCGGGTCCGTCAGGTCAATGACGCCCACATACCTGACCCACGCCGTGGTCAGCGCGAAAGTGGGCGCGTTCGAGGTCTTGAATGACGAGCCATCGGCAAGGAGCACGCGCGCGTAGATCCCAACAATGTGCCCAGCCACTTCGGAACGAGCGTAAAACGACACCAGGTACTTTCCAGGCTTGAAGCCCATGTTGCATGAGGCAGCATTAAAGCCAGTGCTCAATCCAAAGGTGTGCGAATCAGGATTGCTGTTGTTCGCCCTCAACGCATACCCTTTAAAAGCGGCAGCGTCAGGTACGGTGCTCATCGCAACACCGCCATTTGAGTACATGTTCGCTGGCAAGTCTTTGGTGAAGGCGCAGTACTCGGCTGGAACCAAGTTGACCCCGCTGGCCCCCAGGCCGCTGAGGCTGGCATTGACCTTAGTCAGCGATTGGCTATTAGCAGTGATGCTCTTACCATGCTGATCCACAGTGTTTGCAAGCACCTGCAGCGCAGCAGCATCAGCTTTGCCTCCAACCTTCGAATCAAGAGACCTGACCGTATTCTCCAGCTGAGTTACCTGCTGGCTTGTGCTTGTCTGCCCTTGTTCAGTCTTTTCCACCCTGGCCGACAATGCGGTAGTTGCTGCAGCATTTGTGGCCGCCTGTTCGAAGCTGTCTCCCAAATTGAAGATGGACGGCTCAGCCTGATCATTGACCACCGCTTCGAACATGAACTGATCGAAGTAGGTGGTACGGTTAGGAACCCCTGACCGGTTGGTTTGGATAGCCAATTGCATCTGCGTGCCATCGTAATCTGCAGCGGTCAGGTCGATGAGCGCAGAGTACCGGGCCCAGGCTGTGGTCAACGTGAATAATGGAGCGCTGGATGTCTTGAAACTGACACCGTCGGCGAGCAAGACGCGGGCATAACAACCAACTACATGGTCTGCAGTCTGAGCACGAGCCCTGAAAGACACCAAATACTTGCCGCGTTTGAACCCCATGTTGCACGCAGCGGCCGTGAACGCGGTAGCGAGCCCGAACGTATGCGAATTCTCGTTGCTGTTGTCAGCCTTCAGTGCGTAGCCTTTGAAGCATGATGCGTCGGTTACAGTACTGAGAGCGACCCCGCCGTTTGAATAGATACCTGCAGGCAGATCCTTGGTAAAAACCGAGAAGTCAGCCGGCACCAAGTTGACGCCACTAGCCCCAAGCCTGCCAAGGTTGGTATCAATCCTCGTAAGCGCCTGCCCCTGCGCCGTTAAGCTTTGACCCTGGGTCTTCACCTCGTTGCTCAGGGCCTGGACCGTTGAGGCGTCGGCCTTCTTGCTCACGTTGTCAGTCAGCGAGATAAGCGCCTGGCTTTGTGAGCTGATGAGCTGATCTTGGGCCTTGTCCTTGTCTTCGGTCGCCGTCACGCGGCTGGTGACCTGCTGCAGCGCCTGCGAGCTGGCCTTGCCGTCGATGCTGGTCTGCATGCCGTCCATGCGGGTGGCTTGCGATGTGAGCTTGCCCTCGGCATCGCTGACACGGGTGCTCAAGTTACTCACAACGCTCGCGTCGGCCTTCAACGCTACCTGGCTGAGCGCCGACTGGGCAGCTGCTGCTGCATCGGTGGCCACCTTGTCCGTTACCGCTACCCAAGCAGAACCGCTCCAGCGTTTCGGGGTGTTGGCATTGCCGGTGGTGTCGATCCACAGGTTCTGCGCCAAACGATCAGCGACAGCAGGCGCTGCCGATTGAACAATGACCTTGCCCTTCCCGCCCGCGAGCGTGGCCGCATCCTGAGCAGCCTGCTGGGCAGCCGAGACGTTCCCATTGGTGGTGGTCAGGCTCGATTGCAGCCCACTGATCTGCGATGCCTGCGCAGTCACCTTGCCGTCCAGCGTCGACACATCGGTTTCGACCTTCGAAACCCGCGCGGCCATGCCGCTGGCAGTCACCGCCGCCTGGCCAACATCAGTCCAGTAGGTGGCGTTCGGCGGTGGCGTGTTCAACGGTACCGCTTTCAGGGCCTGGTATAGCTTGCCATCACTGCCCAGGGCGCTTTGGCCGACGCTGTAGGCCTTGTCCTTGCGATACGGCAGGGAGCCGGCCAGGGCCGAGATATTGGCGATCTGCTGCTGCAGCTCGGTCTTGGAGGCGGAAACGTCCGCGCTCACAGCCGTGATTTGCTGCTCGAGGTTGCCCTTTACGGTGTTGAGGGCGTTGTTCACCTCGCCGACCTGCTTGGCCAACTCGGTCTTCGCCGCCCCTACCCGCTCGTTCACCGAGCCAGGTCCGTTCTTGTCGATCAGATCAATGCGGCCAGTGAGCTCCTTGCCCAGCTCGCTCTCGGTGATCTGGTCCTTGATCTGCTCGAGGATCGGGCCAGCATCGGCACTGGCGATGCCGGTAACCACGGTCGGCGCCACCGGGAAGAACGGCCCAACATTACCGGACCGGTCCACCAGGCGTGCCCAGAAGAAGAAGCGCTGGCCCGCGCGCAGGCCCTGCATGACATGCTCACTCTGCGGATAGGCCAAGTCAGCAAGCTTGGTTGCCGCGCCGAGGTCGGTGCCTTCGCTGTACCACAGTTCGGTACGCTCGGTGTCTTCGGCGCCGGCAGGCAGTCCCCACTTGATCCCGATACCGAACAGCAAGCTCTCGGTGGTCAGGAACGTAACGGCCGGCGGCAACCCTTCCTTGCCGTTCAGCTGGGTCAGATCCGAGCTTTTCCAGATCGAGGTGATATCGAATGCACTGACCGAACGGACGCGGGCCAGGTATGCGCCAGCGTAGATGCCGACCACGTCCACAGACGCGGCACCAGTGCGCTGCAAGCGGACCCAGTTGCCATTGTCCTTGCGCCACTCGACATCGTAGGCAACGGCGCCCGCCACTGCCGGCCAGGCAATGGTCATGGTGCTGACCGCGATGCCCTGGTCGATCATGTGGCCGGACGACAGCGATACGCTGGCCGGAGGCGCCACGGTGGTCACCGGGATGACGCTGATCGGACGCTCATCCAGCTTCGCACCGGTGTCGATCGCAGCGAACTTGCTCGGGTTGAACTCGAGCGCAGTGATTTCGTAGTTGCCCTCCTGGGTGCGGGTGGTCTTGAGCACCCGGAACAGCTGTACGGCCAGGTCGTCGTAGTCAATCGCCCACTGCAATTCTGGTTCGGGTTGCAGGCTGTACTCGGTGGTGACGGTCACAGCCCGTCCCGCGACGGAGTGCACGGTCCGCGCCTGGGCGGTACCGTTGGGCAGATTCACGATCAGCCGGTCGCCGGCCTTGATCGGGGTGTTACGGTCCAGCGTCACGACGCGGCCAGCAGCCGAGGAAATGCGACCGCCGTTTGGACGGCCTGCTACCAACTCGTCCGCCACGGGAATGACGAACCCAGGCAGCGGGATACGGCCCTCCATGCCGGTCTTGAACGTAACGGTGCGATCCTGGCTATTGCTCAGCAGCGCCCATTTACCGCGGCGCTGAGCCTCGGATGCCCGGGTGCAGCCGATCGCGGAAAGCTCGATTGGGCGGTCCCGGTACCGGCGCTGCAGTGCGTTATCTGTCACCGGAATAACGTCGGTGTCGTAGTTGTTGGCCGGATTGTCGTAGCTGACCAGGGAGCGGCTGTAGTGCGTGCTGCGCTCGGCCCCGCCATAAACGAACTCACCATCGATCACGTTCGACCTGGTGAAGACGTAGTCGATGTCCTGCGCGCGCGGCATGTCCGCCTGCATGAACAGCGAACCGTGGGCCCAATACACCATGCCCCGATAGATCGCCGATAGGTCGCGCAGCAGCGTCCATGCCTCGGCACGGCCCTGCAGGTTCATGTCGCAGAGGAAGCGCGGCTCCTGACCGCCCACACCGTCCGGCACAAGCTGGTCGCAGTACTGGGCGATGCGGTACATCTCCCACTTGTCGACCATCCACGGCTTGATGCGCTTGCCCAGGCCGAAGCGGTCTTCCACGCACAGGCCATAGGTCACGAAAGCAGGGTTGTTGGTCCAGGCCAGCTTGAACGTACCGTCCCAAACACCGCTGTAGGTGCGGGTGATCGGATCGTAAGTGCTCGGTACCGGCCAGCGCTTGGCCTTGCACTTCACCGTCACCGCCGGGATGTTCTGGAACTGCTGGGCATCGAACTCGATGTACAGCAAGGCCGTATTCGGGTACCGGATCTTCTGGTCGATGATCTCGGTGTAGCCCGCCACGGTCATGGTATCGGCCACGGTACCGCTGTTCGCGTTCGGCGTGAGTCGGCGCACACGCAGCATCCACCCGGAAGTTGCCTTGGGCAGATTCACGCGCACCGAGCGCTGGTAGCCGTTAGTGGACTTGCCATCAACGGCGCCAAGATGAGCCTCGACATAAGCGCCACCGTCTGTAGCGATATCGATCGCGTACTCGATGCGATAGCCCCTGGTGTCCCCATTGCTCTCCTGCTTGGCCAGGCGCGGCCAGGACATGCGCACGCGAACAGCCGAGAGCTGGGTGTTGCTCAGGGCGCGAGTGAACGGGTTGTCACTGCGCAGCTCAACGTTGACGGAGGTTTCGTTCTCCACCGACGGGATGCCCTGGATGTAACTCTGCTCAACGGAGCCCGGGCGCCACTCCCACTTCACACCTGGGAAGTTCACATTGCCGCTGGCATCAGCGATCGGGGTGTTGTCGAGGTAGATGTCCCGGTCGGTGGGTACCCCATCGAATTCGCCTTCGCCCACTGCCAGCAGAATCTTGGCGATGTTCGTCGAGCGCAAGCTGTCCGGCGACTCCACTGCCTGCTTTGGCTGGCTCTCGCCGCCTTTGGCGCCGACAATTTCCAGGTGATCTACTGGGCCCATGCTTTCCTCCGGGCGAAAAAAAACCGCCAACTGGCGGTCTGTGCATTCTTTTGGCGCTATGCCTTGTCCTGCGCCTCGATCGAGGCAGAGATGATTGCCCCACCCCAGCGTCGTTCGCCGATGCAGATCGGGACGGGGTTGCCGCTGGCCGTGGTGTTCTTGGCGCTGCCGAAGGCGTACGACGGTAGGTTTTCTGGCGCGGCGCTTTGGGATAGGCCCTTGGCCTGGGGGCTGAGCATTTGAATTACGCCGCCAGCGACTAGTCCTATGCCTGCCCCGATCAGCGGGGCGCCAAATGGCGTTGCACTTAAAAACGCGCCAGCCACGATCATGACGATTCCTACAATCGTCTGCAGCACCCCTCCGCGCTTGCTGCCGCCGACCACCGGCACTATACGAATCTCCTGGGTACCTGACCGTTCGAACTCTGCAGGCCCAATATTTTTCCCATTACGAAAGATCGCGAAGCGCATGCCCAGGGAATCAAGCCTCCTAATCTCCCTCTCGAACCCTGGGAGGGTTGCCCGAAGCGCTGAAAACACCTCCTTTACAGTACCGGTGTCAATCACGCGCCGATGTACCCGACCGAACCGTCGAACAAGCGGACCGGACAGCTTTATCGTCATCAAACCAGTGTTGAGTGCAGTTGCCATCGAATTTCTCCAGGCATTAAAAACCGCCCGAAGGCGGTTTGTCAGTTGTATTGGAGGTAGGGACCTATGTAGACACCACTCATGTCTCCGCTGATCCGGTAGATAGTCTCCTTGCCCGACTCAACGCTGCCGGTGATGGAGCGGATGGCCATACCTGCGCAGAGGCCTGATCCAGCCAGTCCTATTCCCAAGTTCGGCTGTCCCGCCGGCAAGTAGAAAGTGGCTTTTTGAGAGGGCCCAACCTTCGCCGACTTTTTCCCATCGATGTATACAACGATGTCGCAACCGGAGCCGAGCATGCCTGAATCTCGTACAACGGTGAGCGCACCATCGCTCGATGCGGATCTCACCTGGTAAGCATAGATCTCATCCCTAGGCACTGGCTGAGCTTGCTGTACTGAAATGACCGATGTTGTACATCCCGCCAGAAAAGCCAGCCCCAGTGCTCCGATTAAAATCCGCATGTAAACCCTCCTTGATGATCGAGGGAATCTACCACAGCGCAGCCTGGGCCTGTGCAGATGCAAAAAGCCCAGCGCGGGGCTGGGCTCTCATCATGCTCTGTAAGAGCTAGCAATTATTCCAATGGTCGCTTGTGGTAGCTATAGCGCTCCGCAGGGGATGTCCTCGATGGATCCGGCGTCCGTTGCCCCTGTTCTTTCCGAAAGGGAGGTTTGTCGAAATAGTCGTCACGGTCCTCTGGGCGAGATTGGTTTGAAGGCTTATCAGAACGCTCTGGCGACGTTCCCTGGCCGCCTGTGTCGCTGATCGGCCTTTCACTGTCTACGCCATATCTGTCTCTGGACATACGCACCTCTCAATGCTCAGAAGCTCTGAGCTTCTCCGAGTGTGCGCTCATCTGCGCCAGAGAAGTTTTATTCCGGATCATCGGACACGATTCCCTTTAATTAGCGCTGACCACTTATACAGCGTGTACACAATGCCAGTATCGCGTCTCTCCATGCCGTAGTAGCGTTGTGCCTCCCAACGACCCGCCCCGGTTCGCTGCAGGAAAGCCCATGGACTGGGGCAAATTAGTAAGGATACTCCATGACCGAGCAACGAGTTATCGATGCAATCAACTCCCACGGCGACGATATCAAGACTATCAGTTGCATCATCGCGGGCCTGCTTCAACAGCTTCGCGAATCACAGGGCGCTGAAGGTATTGAATCAGCACGCCAATTCGCATTGGCAGTTGCCCAGCAAATGGGCCAAGGTGGAGCTACTGCGCCAGACGTTGACCGCATCAACTTGGTTTTCAATCAGCACAAGTAATTGGGACAGGGCTGGGCTTCGGCTCGGCCTTTTTACCTTCAAGGCCTGCACCCTTTCCGGCAGGCACATAAGAAGCTACGGTTTTCGCTTCCATTATCTACTCCTACGGCTATGCCGCTTCATTTGGCGTCCCGATGACGCAACACAAGGCGCGCCCGGTCGAGCCATGGGCCGCCGAACACGATGATTTCCGATGGCCGCCCTAGCAGGTGGTGCAGCATGAATGGGCCCGGCCCGAAGACCTGGCCCACCTCGCCTGGCAGTTGGGCATTAGCGCCCAGGTAGATGCCCGCATGGTTTGGATGGGCAGTGCGCCCCACGGCCATGACGACCAAGTCACCGCGTTGTGGCTGGCTCACCTGGTAGAAGCCAGCAGCCTCATAGGCCTGCTCGTACAGACTGGGGCCGTCAGCATTCTCCCACCAGCCCTCTTCCCGGGCGTAGGCGGGAAACTCCAGCCCCCATTCACGCTCGTACCAATCGGCGCAGGTCTGCCAGCAGTCCCATGCGCCGTGCACAAACGGGCGCCCCAGCAGCGGCGTTCTTCCGGTGGGCGTGATCGTGCGCAGGTCACCCTCCGGCCACGACAAGATGTACCAGGGCAGGCCAGTGGCCTCGCACATTGCCAGGTCGCGCGGCGACGGCCTGCTGGTCGCGTCGGGGTGTGAGTGAACGATTCCAATCACGTCGCCCATGTCCTCCGCCTCAGCGTACTGCTCTGGTGCAATCCGGAACTCCTCAGTCGGATCGTTAGATGCGTTGGTGCATGGGTGATAGACCTGCCTGTGGCCAACCTGCAACAGCAGCCCGCAACACTCGCGCGGGTATTCAGCCGCTGCGTGCGCCTGCAAGGCGGCGAGTATGTGTTTGCGCATGGTCAGCTCCGGGCGATCAGCGAGACGGCAGGAAAGCCGCCGAAGGGAAGTTCGTTGCCCTGGCCATGCCGGACGGTGCAACCAGTGTCCAGACAGCCGTTGCATTGATCCTTGGCTGGGTCCGAGGTCAGGTTCCCATCCATGTCGTAGTAGGGTCCGGTATAGCCACAGTTTGGCCCACGGTACCCTGCCGTCATCGCCCAATGGCATAGCTGCGTCATCTGACGCCCAATCGTTTCGCCACCCACATCGCCTGGGCTTGCAAGCTCCCAGGCCACAGTGGTGCCGCTCTCGGACACCTTCTGATCGATATACCAGACTTCGATCGCCTCCTCTGCCGGATCTGCGGAGGGGTTGCCGCCAGAGAAATTCGCAGCGTCCAGGTACTCGGCGAAGGTGTGCCGCATGGTCAGCTTGAATTCGAGCAGATTGTCGAAGGCCAAGCACAGCGCCGTGATCCGGCCACTGACGTTGCCCACGCTGAACGTCGGCCGCACCGCAGTGCCGTCGGAGTTCGCCTCGATGCCTTCAATCTGCACTGGCCAGGCGCTGTACTCGTTGCCCTGCCACCATATGGACTTGGCCTGCAGTTGGTCGGCATTGGCGCCGGTTGCTCGCAGTTCCTCGGGGGCATGAGGAATCGCATGGCCATGGAAGCGAAGGGTGTCGGCGCCGAAGTCCGAACCGTCGAGTTCGAACAGCAGCACCTCGTTGCCAGGCTCCAGGGTCTGGATGTCCTTGATCAGTGACATGCTGGTTCCTTATGGGTGAAAAGCCCGCTCGAGGGTGGCGGTCACTTTGAAACGACCACCACCCACTGGGGTAGGCTTGGGGTCTTTGCAGGTGAATAGCCCCAAATCTCCGAGTGGCGTAGTCCAGAGAAAAGCCTTAGCGCCGCCGTGCCTGTCGAAGAACTCCATGATCTTGCGTACTTGGGCCTTGGTACCGGTGACAGTGATGGGGTAGCTGTCTTCCTTGTTGTTAGGACCGTCACCAACCACCTGCCGGTACCCGCCACCAAACCGGGATTCGCGGGTGCGGTAGCTGATCTCCGGCGTTTCCCCACGCTGGGTTGGCCAGCTGAATTTCTCGATGGCCATCAGCGCCTCCCGCTGGTGTTTCGATGGCTGACGCCACCTGGGCGCCATGAGTCGGCCACCGCCCTCTCGGCAGCCATCTGCATTTGCTTTTGCATGTTCTGCTGAAGCAGCGTTTGATCGAGCTGCATGCCCTCGCTGCTTCTGTCCTCCATGACCAGACTCACAGGGGCGGATACGCTGATAGACGCGCCTGACTGAGACCGTCCAGAGACCTGCCGAGGGACCGGCATGGGTGATACCAGGCCACCGTCTGCGTAGCCGCGGCTATTGAGGGCTGATAGGTAATCGAGCATTCCGGGCTGGCTGACTACCTCGCGGCGAAGCACAAACTCACCAGCGTGGACGATGCCGGCAGGGTCATACTTGCCGCCCGCACCGGTGTAGCCGCCGTCCGAGAATCCGTAAGCAGACGAGTAACCAGCTTGAGAGGCTCCGAGATTTGAGGAAACCGCGCCCGCCGAGCCGGCTTCCATGCCATTACCACCGCCACCTCCAAAGTAGGCGGATGCCGCAGTGGCACCCCAGCTCACCAGACTGCCAAGCAGCCCAGAGGCAGCGCGCTGCGTCTCAATCCTGACCATGTCAGCAAGGATCGACTTGGTGAAGTCTGCAAACGAGAACTTGCCTGTCATGGCGAAGTTGACGACTGCATCCTCCATCGAGCTGAATGCATTGGTAAACAAGGATCGCGTCTGCCCGGCTACATCCCGGGCCTGCTCCAGATAATTCTGGAAGGCAGACGATGCACCCTTGCGCCAGTCGCCCTGCGCGGCCGTCATCTGGTCGTAGTTGGCGATGGTGGTTTCCTGCAGGTCCTTCTCGGTTTTGTTCAGGGCCGCCAGCTTCTGGTTGTACTCATCAAGGCTCATGCCACGAGAGCCATCGCCGTACTGGTTGGCCAAGTCCAGACGCTGCTGGTTAATGCGATCAGTGATACCGTACTGCTGGTCCTGAAGCCCTCGCCGGCGACCACCAAGGCCAAGGTTATCGGCTGAGCGCTGCCCTTGAAGCCTCAGCGCTGTTACCTGCTGGCTGAGCGCGTCCGTATAGGTCTGCACTGCCCTGGCCTGCTTAGCCAGCCGCCCTTGCTCGTTGGTCGCCAGCACCGAAAGCTCGGTATCGGCGTCCTTCTGGGCCTTGACCATCGCGGCACGCGCATCCGCTATCTTCTGGTCGAGCTGGATGCGCTGCTGCGCGCTGGTGCTGCTGCGTCCTTTCGCCTGCTCAAGCGCAGCAATCTCTTCCTCGTAAGCATGCGTTACATCGGACTTCTGCTGCTCGATGATCGCGGCGCGCTGCGACGCGTAGGACTCCTGAGAGATCAGACCGGCCTTCAGTGCGGCGTCCAGTTCCTTCTGGTGGTTCTTGTACTCGGCCTGGATGGCGGCAAGAGCGTTTTTCTGAGTGTTGAAGCCCGTGAGATCGACCGGTGTGGTGCGGCCAGCCGCGTCCTTGTACTGCTTGGCGATGTCCGCCTTTACCTTGGCGATGTTTTCAGGTTTCAGTCGCTCATCTTCAGGGTTGACCTTGCGGATCGCCTCCAGGGATTTGGTGTATTCCTTGAGTGCGTCCGCGCGCTTCTCGGCGTTGCTCCGAGCGGACTTTTCCAGAGCGTCAATCTTGCCCATCGCGACAATGGCTGCCTGTTGACGTTGGGCATCGAGCTCCTGAGCCCTCGCGATGGCTTGCTGCGTGTCTCGCTGCTGGATGAGCGCTTTGAGCTCAAGGTTGGCATCGGTCAGCTTCTTCTGCGCTGCGGTGTCGTCAGGATCACCATTCACCGCACTCTGGGCCGCTGCTAGGCGCTGCTGCGTCTCGACGATGCGGCTTGCGATGTCCTGACCCCGACCGATGTTGTTGACCGCGTCCACGGTGGCAGCAACCTCGCCCCGCAGGGCTTTCCAGCCCCGTTCCCAGATCGACAGGTTCTCGGTGACCTCTTTGCTGCGGTTCTTGATGGTATCGACGTAGGTATCGGTGAGCAGCTTGGCGGCCCCAATCGTGTCACCCTGTTCCTTCAAAGCAACGATCTGCGAATAGGTCGAAGCGGTCAGGAAGTTGTACTGCTCGTTAAGGTCCTTGGCAGCAGCAACCGGGTCCTTGCCGATCTTAACGAACTCGGCCACGGTCTCCTTGACCGCCTTGCCGGTGGCCGAGCGCCACTCCAGAGCGGCCTCTGTGATCTCTACGAAGCTGTCAGAAGCGACCTTCCCGCTACCAGCCAGTTGGGTGAGCACCTCTGCCGCGGCGCCGGTGGTGCCAACAGTGGCCGCAACCTCGCGCGCCATCCCGGATAGGCGGTCCGACGTAGTTCCGGCGGCATTGCCGGTCGTGATCAGCGCCTTCTGGAATTCGACGGCCTCCTCGCTGCCCTTGTAATAGGCGTATCCAAGCACGCCCACAGCTGCAGACGCGACCGTGAACGGGTTCACCAAGCCAAGCACATAGCCGCCGAGGGCCTTGATGGCCGGCCCGACGCCACCAAACATGTCCTTCAACTGCCCGCCCTGCTGGAGCAAGACGGTGAGCGGCGCCTGACCGCCTTGCAGGGAGACGACGATGTCAGTGAATTGCGCGGGGACCCCGCGAAGCGCGGCGGCGGTTGCCTTGGCCGACATGCCGGTCTTGTTCAGCGCTGTATCTGCGCCTCCCAGGGCCGTGCGGGCTTGATCGATCTTTGACTGGTACTCGCCGAAGGTTTCAGCATCCAGCGCACCGCTCGCACGGAAGCTCTTCAGCCTCTGCTCCATCTGGTCCAGACGGCCCAGTGCAGCGATGGTCGGGTCGATCTTGCCCAGTAGCTCTTCCAGTGCCTGGCCTTCTTCCCGATGCGCGCCGGCTGTCCTCCTCGCCGCCTCAGCCTGGCGCTCTTCGGTTGCGATGAGGGCTTGGGCCCGGCTGTTGATGGCCGCCTGACGGCTGGCGCTATCTGAGAGCACGGCGTTCGCCTGGCCGGTGACCTCCGCGCTCTGTTCAGTGGCCCGATTGAGCGTCTGAACATACTGGCTCGCCTCCAAAGAGGCTTTGGCCACGGCCAGAATCCTGGCCTGTTGCTCGTCAGCGGACTCGGCGGCGCGACGGCCTGCTTGGGCACCGGCATCCGTGGCGGTAGTCAGCGCCTGCTGAACTTGCCCGGCCTGCGCAGCCTCAGCCCGGAACGAGCCCATGTTCGCTGCAGCGCTGCTAAATGCCGTGGATGCGCTGGTAACTGCGCGGCCCACAGTGGCCATCTGCTGCGCGAGCTCGGCCTGCTTGGCGTTAAGCGACTGCAGCTCCTGCACGATCTGCCGGGTGTCGCCCTGCAAGCTGCCCAGGGCCGTTTCCCAGGCGCGACCAGTTCGCCCAGCCGACTCCTCGCTACGCTTGCCAGCGTCCGTCAGCTGGTCGAGGTTATCCTTGGCCTCAACAGCATCACCGGAATCGATCTGAAGACCGAGGGAGGCAATGGTGGTCATGATCTACTCCATGGATTCGGCCATGACGGCCAGGGCCTCGACTTCCATCACGCGGAGGTCGGGAAAAATGTCGGGAAGGTCGCGGCGCTTGATGCCCAGCATTGAGGCTGCTGTCGGAATTACCGTGTAATCCAGTCCAGACGGGCCGCCTGTGCCGACTCGCCATTGCGTGCCCATTGCGTCGAACAGCCGGAAGGCAGGCCAGGCATCTGGCCACACCTCCACTTCATCCTCCGCAATGTCAGCCAAGGTCAGGCCGAGAGCGGCCAACTGCTCAGCAGAAGGACCCTGCTCGTAGCACGCGCGGGCGGCCGCCCTCAGTTTCCCAAGCGGGCCGGGCTGTAGGCAGCCTGGAAGGCGTCGATGACGGCCTTTGGCGCTCCCGTGCAGGTACGTACCAACTCGAGGATCGCCTTCGGGCTGAACTTGTCCTCCAAGTCCCACCCGGTGACGATTTCGCCCAGTTGCTCAGCCTGCAGAGCAATCTCGCCGGTTGTCACCTCTTCCCAGGTGACGTTGTCGGCCTTGGCCTTCTCTGCCCAGGCGTCGCGCGCCTTGTTCCAGCGATCAAACATGCCAGCCAGCGTCACGCGGTCCATGTAGCGGAACTCGAACTCCACCGGCACCGACTCTCCACCGATTCGAGGCACCTGCACCTCGGCAGTAAAGGTCGGGTTCTGCGCGATTTTGATCTTCGCCATGAGGTTTCCTTAGGCAGCAGCCAGGTAGCGAACCGGACGGCCCGAGAGCGCGATGCTGATGGTTCGCGTCATCAGGTTGTTGCGTTCCATGGTCGGGGTGGTGGTGATGCTCACGTAGCCCGGGTAGAGGATCTGGTCGCCGTTGGGCAACTTGAGGCGGACGACCGTCAGCTCTTTGCTGTCGCCGTACGCTTCGACCAGGCCCACGTAGGCAGCCGCAGGCTGATCTTCGACAGTGATCGACAAGGTGATGGGGTTGCGGTTGGTAGGGAACTGTCGATCGTCATCGTCCTCCAGGTACCCGACAGTGAGGTACTGCTGCTCGCCGCCGGAAGAGGTGAAGGCGGTCACCTTCGAGATCTGAGCCCAATTGGTCACAGGGATCACAGACCCGACACCTGCACCGGCGGTGTACTTGTCGGCGTTGGTGGTGTTCAGGCCAGCCATCGAGAACTTGTCAGCGGCAACACTGGCAGCGCGTACCGCGCGGTCGTTGATAAGCGACCAGCCAGAACTGACGACCAGGACGTCGCCGTTCTTGATATTGTGCCCCGCGGCGGTGGCCACTGGAGGTGCAGCGTTGGTCAGAGCAGTGAAGGCAACGGCAGCGGCGAGTACGCTGGCGATTTCCAGCACAGAGCCGTTCGGCAGCGGGAAGCGTGCGGCCATGGTGTTTTCCTCTTGAGTAGAAACAAAAATGTCCGCACGCAGCGGACAGTGGTGGCGGGTTCTAGTTGTTCCAACTGAACTTAAGGTCTGCAATGAACCGCCGCTTGAATGCGGCCTCAATGCGTTCTATCTGGCTCTTCGGATGCGCACTGGCCGGCTGAATCAAGGCGTCGTTCATAAACAGCTGGCCATCCCGGAGCACGAAAGGAGGCGACAGCTGAGCAGGCTGAGAAATGGCTGGATGCTGGCTCATGGGCTCTGTTCCTGGAAGGTTGGCTGGTCCGCGACTCCGCGGTAGGTGAAGCTGGTCGGGACCGTATAGGTCGCCGACTCGGTAATGGTTGGGCCCTGCTCCAGTGGCTCGGTGAGCAGGCCTTCGAAGCCGCTGCGGCTTAGCTCTGTATCAACCCGGAACAGGCTGCTCAGCTCGTCGACCAGTGATTCGGCAACGCCCAGGGGCTGGCCTGCCGGGCAAACGATGCTGATCTGGTAGACGCCGGTGTATTCGTAGGCGTCGCCGCCCAGGTAGCGGCAGGTGGTGCTGGCCGGCAGCAAGTAGGCTCGAAGATAGGTCTCACCGGACTCGGCCTCGAACCCCTCCTCGGAGTTGGCCACCCGGATCGGGCGCGCGGCGGCCCAGGCCATCAGCTTGACCTCGATGGCCTGACGGGCTCGTGCATGGCTCATACGCTGTTGTTCCTGGTAGCTTCGTCGACGATGCGCTGGAAGTTGGCCAGGGTGACCCGGACCATGCCGGCCGGGGCTTGGGTTGAATGCCCGTATTCCAGCGGAATCGCATATGGCAGGTTGTTCACGATATAGGCCGTCTGGGCGATGGTCAGCGCCTGCACCTGACTCACCAGCGCAGCAATCGTCTCGCTGCCGGATGGGTCGATACGGTCAAGCTCCTCAGTAGCGGGCGAGTCGATGGAGAACTGCCAGTTACCCCGGAAGCGGCCACCGACGTAGCCCTGACCCGCTACCAGACCATTCACGTAGAAGTTCTGGTCCCGCTCGGTCTTGGTCAGCGGCTTGGCGTAGCGCACGCCCCGCCTGAGATTGCCCGACCTGGTGAAGTTGCTCGGATTCTGGTTGATGGCCTCGTTGCGCGCTGCGACCTTGGCGTCATAGCGGTCAGCCTCGGCAGTGCGGGCTTCTCGGTGCGCCAGGTTGACCGCCCAGATCTCCGGGTTACCCACCGGAGACATGCGGATTACACTGCTGCCAATCTCGATCACGATCTCGCGGAAGGTGGCGTCCAATGCTTGCTGCGCCTGCTCGGCAAAAGCGCGGATGCTCTCGGCGAACCCTCCCTCAAGCCCGCCATAGCGCTGGGTCATGTGTGATCCGCGTGGCATGTCACTTCCTCAGTTGGACGGTCCAGGTGGCCTTGGCTGGGTCTTCGGAGACGTTGAGCGTCCGAAACCCGCTGATCAGGTCACCGATCTTCGGTTCTGCCGGGATGGCTGTCACAGCATCGGCCTGCTCTTCGAACAACTCGTTCTGCAGCACCAGCAGCTTCACGTCCTGGGTCTGGATACGTGAGCCGTCGATCTCCTTGGCTAGGTAGCTCCCAAAGACACCGCGGCCCGTGTAGTGAAGCGTGGATGCCGGCACCGTGCCGCCGATGGCAGGGTCGTAGCCGCCCTTGATGGAGCGAGCCCCCTCCACTGGGCGGACTGCATCGGCGAGGCCGTCGGGGTCGTCGAATGCCTCGGCCAAGTCCGCTTGGATTTCTTCACGCATGCCCATGGCCTAGACCCTCTTGAGCATCACGGTGCCCTGGCGGCGGGTCCAGGGCGCGATCAGGTCCAGCGCATAGTTCTCGGCGCTCGAGCGCGCGACGGAGCCTGCCTCGTAGGTCTTGCTGGTCGACGTTCCGGACTGGGCCGATACGGTCTTGCTCTGCACCTCGCGCTCGGTGTCCTTGTAGAGCTTGCCGGCCACAGCCAGCTTGGCCACCTGGGCCCCAGCGGATTTGATGGCAACCGGCACTACCTCGGGCAACGCGCGCTTGATCTTGGCCGTGAGCCAGGCGTTGGCCATGGCCACGGCAAGGACCGCATCACCGGCGCTAGCCCAGCCCTGCCCGAGCGCCTCATCGACGTCAGCAACGGTGATGAAGTCGGTCATCGGTCACTCCTGCGGGATCAGGGCTTGCAGGTCGGGCTTCTTCGCGCTGGCGTCGAACTCGATACCCTTGGAGGTGAGCCATTCCTTAAGCTCGGGGACGTTCATCTTGTGCGGGTCGGTTTCAGACTGGTCGCCCCTGGATTGCTCGCCAACCTTGATACCGGCCGCCTCGTAGGCCTCGACGATCTCGGGCGCGTCACCCTCGATCACAACCTGTGTGGCTCCGTCGATGACTCCGAAGAACTGGCTCAGGAGTCGATAGCAAACGCCGCGCTCACGGCCGGGCTTGTCGGTGTAGATGACTTTCATGGTGGTCTCCTGCGCAGGGCGCTAGGTCAGCGCCCCGCCTGGCGGGTCAAGGGGTGGCGGTGCCGCTGATGACCGCGGCGAACGGTACCTGCTTGCGATCGAATACTCGCTCCCAGTTCGCCGCGCTGGCGTACTGGGTGGCATTCGGGCTCAGGTTCAGGTTGTTGCTGCCCTTCCAGCTGAAACCGGCAGGCTGCAGGATGAAGGTCTTGCGCTCCCACAGAACCTCGGCGCCACCACCGTTACCGCCGTCAGGCTTGCGTTGCATCTCGACGGGGGTGTGAGGGGTGCCTTCGCCGTAGCCGAATGCGCCCTGGCCGAAGAAGACCGACAGGAACTGGCCGGACGCGTAGGTCAGGCTGTCGTCCATGAAGACGGGCTTGCCGAGATAGGTGGCCAGGATGATCTTGCCAGTGGAGTCGCGCAGGTACTCGATCAGATCCTGCTTGACCATCTGGTTCATGACGACCGAGTGCACGCCGATAGCGCCGAACATGTCAGCCGCGTCGCCGGCGGTGAAAGCCGCATCCTGGAACGCGGAGGCGCTGATGCTGGCACCGGCGTCCTTGACCATGTCACCCCCGTTGTTGGCGATGTTCGAGGCGATGATGCCTCGTGCAGCACCCAGCAGGTACCGCTGCCACTGACGGGTCCAGTACGTGCCGAAGCGGTTGCGGATGTGCTGCATCGGCTCGCTATTGGCCAGTTCGGCCGTGAGGTCAGCGACACCATAGCCCTTGTTGAGGTACAGCGTGCGCGCGCGCATGCTGCCTTGCTCAGCCTTGCCGACCTCGCCGAGGTCATCCGGGTTGTCGTTGGAGATGTTCGGCGCCTCGTCGGCATCGAGATCCTGCCAGTAGCTGATCTCGGAGGTGCCCTGGCCGTTGTTGGCGATGTTGTCCAGCGTCGGCGAGCGGGTCACGATGCCCGATTCGAAGACGGCGGTTTTTTCAGGGGTGTTCACCGGCGCCAACGCGCCGTAGTAGTCGCGGACGAAAATGTCCGACAGCTGAGTAGTTGCCATGGATTAGGTTCCTTGGGTGGCTTGGAGTCGCTTGAACGCTTCAGGGTTGTCTCGAGCCAGCGCGGCGCGCTCTTGCTCGGAGTACTCGCCCCATTTCTTCGTGGCCTTGCCACCGTTGTCGCCGGTCTGTCCGGCACCCTGAGCCCTTGGCCACAGGTGGGTAGCGGTTTCGCGCAGCGATTCCGCCCATTCGAGGGGAGACAGCGGGGTCTTGCCGTCCTTCCCGTACACGACTTCGCCGGCACGGTCGGTGGCAACGGGCTCGCCGTCTTCGCTCAATTTGAAGGTGCCGCGGGCGCGGAGGATGATGTCCTCGGCAGCCTCGGGCAGCGCGCCAGCCTTGATGGCGGCAGCGCGGATGGAGTCAGCCAGTACCTTGTCGCTGTACTTGGCAGCAAAGGCCTCGGCCTTGTCGGCACGCTCGTTGGCAGCCTTGACCTGCTTGTCCAGATCGGTGCGCAGGCGCTCAGTGCGGCGGCTGATGACCTCGTCCAGCTTGCCCTCGGCAATCAGCTTGGTTTCTTCGTCTTGGCCGGCCTTGGCCAGCAGGCCTTTGACGGCTTCGATGTCCAGGCCTTCGAACTTGCCCTTGAGGCCGTCCAGTTCGGTCTTGATGGTCTTATTGGAGTCGATCAACTCCCGATTCTTGGACTTGAGGCCCGAGACCTCCCCGTCCAGGAATTTCTGTACCTCGCCGCCGAGCGCTGCCTTCAGCGCGGCAGTTTGGGTTTCGTCGAGGGTCAGGCCGTGGGCGGCCGGGTCGAAGTCAAAAGGCATGTGGCTATCCCCTGGGGACTGAGTAGGCCCGCCTGGCGGGCAGAAAAAGGCCCCGCAATGCGAGGCCGTAGTTCGCGCCACGAAATCGTGGCTAGTTGTTTTGTGGCGCGGGTCAGTTAAGACCGGCCCTCTCGAACGCCAACGGCTCCAGCTCCTTGAGCTGATCCAGCGTCAGCGGCTTGAAGTTCTTGTCCAGCTGTAACGCGGCGAAGCGCTCGGCAGTAAGCCCGCCATCGCGGAACAGCTTTGCGCGCACCGGTCCCAGCGCAGCGTCCTGGAACGCCGGTGGCTGCGTTTTCAGCCACTGGTAGTAGCTGAGGCTGGCGGAGACCTGCGCGCCGCCAGATGCGCCCACAGATGCGCGCGTGGCGCCCTTCGCGAATGCTGCTGACAGCTTGGTGATGGGCGTGATGGTCGTGCGGCAGTTGATGTGGAACGGCGGCACCGGCCCTTTCCCTACCTCGAACTCACGCCCGTCCAGGCTCTTGCACTGCTGGCTGGTCTTCCGGTCCAGAGTAGCCACGATGCGATAGCCCGGTATGAACTCAGCGTTCGCAGCCATCGTTTCCATGCGAGCCGTTGCAGATACGTGCTGTACGGCGGTGTGCACAACCGACCTGGCGTTACGGTTACTGACCGCCAGCACGCCATCGGTGAAGTTCTGCGCGGCCGTGCCGCGGATCGCCTGGGTAATCTGGGCGTTGGTCTGTCCCTGGACCACGCCGAGCCGGATGGCGTTAGTTACGCGTGTCCCCTCGGTACGCGTCCAGCCCGTCAGGAAGGGCTTAAGCAGCGTGCCGCCGTCAATGCCCGCCACTTGCAGAGGCTGGGTATTGATCGCGGCCCGGATCAGCGAGTCGGTCGGCATGATGGCATTGATGAGCAGTGCCTTGGACAGGCTCCGGCTTTCGAAAGCGGCCAGGTACAGCGCGATGTCCACCAAGTCTGCCTGCATGCGATCGCCAAACGCTTGGTAGATGCCCAGCAGCTTGCCGCCAACTCGACCCAGGAACTCCTCAAGCCGGGTTCGGCTGTAGGTCGTGAGCTCCTTACGGGTCAGCTGGTCCCGCACTTGGGTATCCACCTGGCGCAGGACCGTCTCGAACTTCTTGACCTCACCCGCTTTAAGCCGCTCCAGCAGCACCGCGTGCCGACTGACCTGCTCCAGCAGCATCTCGTCCGCCGTTTGCGTCGGTTTCGTCGCCATCGTCTTTGTCCAGATTGATGCCGGCCGACTCACGCTCGTCGCTGATCAGCCCGGCCTCTTCGTCGTAGGCCCGCTCGGGCAGCTTGCCGGTGGTGAGGTACTGCCAGTAGGTCTCGGCGCTGATCGTGCCGGCCATGACGCTCTTCTGCAGCTCAGCCAGCACCTGGGCGTTGACCTCAGGTATGACGAACTCCGGCTTGACCGTGAAGACCACGTCGTCCGGGTTGTAGCCAGTCCACTCGGCGGCGTACCGCAAGGCCTGCTCAATGGCTGCCGCTGCGGTGATGACGATGCTGTGCAGCGTGGCATGCTGGTCGTTCTGGCGCGTCTTGCGTGCCTCTCCCGACTCGGTACCGGACACGTCCATGACCTTGGCGCCAGCCTCTAGGGCTGCGCTCTTCTGGTCAGACATGGCCGTTCGGACAGCCTCAACACCTGCCCCTTGGAACTCCAGATAGCCGCACTGACCCTTGGGTCCGAGATCCCAGGCTGCAGACGGCCCGGTCACGCTCAGCTCGACGCTCTCGTCCAGGCCCGACACCCACGGCTGCGGGTGGCTGGTCTGGTGCAGCGCGGTGAAGTAGTCGGCGCTGAGCTGGTAGGACTTCAGCGCGGCCCTGGCCATCGTCAGCAGCGGGATCTCGTCCACGTCCGGTGAATTGTCGGTCGATCCGCAGTAGATGACCGGGATGTACTCGAGCCCACGCACCAGTTGGTTGCCTGCGCCAACGGTGCCAAGGGGGCGCTCATCATCGATGAGTTCGCCTGCTTCGTTGCGCACAGCCGTGTAGCAGACCTGTCCCTGCATGAAGAACTCGCGATAGACCGTCTGGCACTCATGGCTGTAGCGGTCCTCCGCCATCTTGCGGAACTCGCGGAACACGGCCAGCACCAGATCCTGGCGCCCGCCTTGGTCGGCGGTGTCCCAGTTGATGCCGTTCCGGGCGGCGTAGGTTGCAAAGTAAGGCTGGCCCTTGTCGTCCACGTTGACCACAAGCGGCACACGGCCGTGGGAGATGGTCTGCCGAACGATGCGCAGGAAAAGCTGGGTCAGGCCGAAGCCATCGGCTGTGGCATTGGCCTCTAGATCCTTGAGACCGCTGGGCAGCTTCACCTCAGGAATGAGCCGGGAGACCAGGCCCATCATCGAGCGCAGTGAATCGCGCACCCAGTGTTCGTACTGCGCCCGCGCCGTATAGTTCTGGTAGAGATATGCATTACCCTGGCCATCCAGCTTTTCAGCCTCGACCATGCCGCTGGGCTTGGGCAGGTTTCGTGGACTGCCCTTGATGGCGCACTCGCCTTCCAGAGCATCGTCCATCATCCGCCACTCTTCGATGTGAGCGTCGTACTCTGGGTTGGTGGATTGAACAGGCATTACGCCAAACCTCCGATGCGGCGGGTGCCGGCGGACTGAGTCTTGATCGGGAACCGCTTGGCGATGAAATAGCCCGCGGCGTCGTTCATGTGGTCGTGACCCTTCTTCGGGTCTTTGTCCGGTTCGCCTTTATCCGTATAGGTCTGGCGCTCCAGGCACTGTGTGAGCTGCGGGCACTGGTCAATATTGACCTTGAGACGGCGCTCTCCGTAGGTGTTCAGGAACATGGAGTTGACCGCGTTAATGCGGTCCTTGACGCCAGGGTTCTGCGAGTCGACCACAACGGTGAAGCCTGCCTTCTTGAGCAAGGACAGGTCCGATTCACTGGCATTCTTGCTGCTGGTGTTCTGGCCGCTGGCGTCTGGATATACGGAGATGCCATGCCCAGGGAATCGCGCCTTGATCTTGTCGATCATCTCCGGCGTGTCACGCACCGAGTGGAGTTCGTCCAGCGCCAGCGGCAGGCCGTCGCGCACGACGTACACGACCGCGGCCATCTTCATGACGTTGAAGTCCATGCCGATGTGTAGGGCCTCGCCTGGCTCGATGCGCGCGCTGGTGCGGCACTCATTCCGGTCGAAGGTGTAGTAGACGACACCCGCGTAATTCTCGAACCCGGCCTCGTATTCCTGGCGGAACGTGCGCGGGTCCATCTTGCGCCGGGCCGCGTCTAACTCCTCGGCCGGGACATTGCCACCCTGGAGCGATGTGTACTGCCAGCTCTTGTGGTCAGGCTCGCCACCTGGTTGGCCATCCCGGTAGGTGTCATAGCAGTGGTTGAAACCCTTGGGGGTGCCGATCCTCAGCGCGTGGCCTCCCTTCCTCAATTCGCCGGACTGGGGAATCGTGTACTGGCAGGTCGAGAGCATGGGACGCAGCACTTCTTCCCACGCTGCCCACGGGCAGTCGGCCCACTCATCCACCAGGACGAAGAAAAGACCGGAGCCGCGAAGGTTGTCGTAGTTGTCCAGGCCGACCACACGCATGATGTGGCCGGACTTGAGCGTGATAGAGCATTCGGTCTCGTTGGGGCGGGCCGCGCGCCATGCTTCGGGAATGGCCTGCTTCAGACGGCGCCAGAACACGCGTTTGGCCTGCTTGAACGTCGGCGCGCCGTACCAGATCTCGTCCTCGACGCTCACGCCCCACTCCGCAGCCAGTCGAGCCGCGCGTCGCATCTCTGCCTTGCCGAGGAAGGTCTTGCCGAACCGGCGGCCGCATACCGCATCACGGAAACGCGCCTCTGGCTGGAATCCCCAACAGTAGATGTTCGCCTGCTTCGGCGTCAGCTTAACCGGCGGGTCATAGGTACGGGGTAGTCGGGACATTCTCGTCTGGCTCCAGCGTGTACTCAGCAACGGCGTGCTGCTGGTCCGCCTGGGAGCCCAGGGGCTTGTCGGGTTCGATCTTGCGGTTGACGTACATGTCGCCGCATTCCTTGGCTGCCTGCTCGTACAGCTGGGCCGTCAGCGCCAGGTTGCGCATACTCTCGGCTTTCTCAGCCATTCGACCGAGGCCGCGCAAGCGGAACGCTCGGTTGGCGATAGGGATGTCGGCGGTCTCCTCGCGAAAGCGCTTGCGGGTGTCCTCAAAGAGGGTTCGCCACTTGGCAGCCAGGTTGGCCCCAGCGCGCTTGGTCGGGTCGTGCTGCTCCACCTGCTGGCGGGTCACATCGATGTCGAATTCTTGCTTCACGGCTTGTGAGACTTGGGTGGGCGTGTCAAAGCACGCCAAAGCCTGAACGATGAAGGCTTTCACATCGTTTGTCAGGGCTGCCATAGATTGGATTCCGTCTCATGCCTGTCTCACATCAGGCCAACTTAAGCAGACAGGTTCCGCAGGCCCTCGAAATGTTGATCTTGGCCACCTCAGGCGGCCGGCTTGCAGCGTCGATCAGCTGCTGTACTTCGTGGCTGGCACCGTAGCGCCTCACCACACCGACGAACTCTTCGACGTCATGGCTCTGCAGCTTGATCTTTGGTGCGCCGTCTTGGGTGAATGCTGGTTGGCCGTACTTGTCGGTCGCGTGAGCCAGGTGATACAGCTCGTGCTCCAGGAGTGCACAGAACTCAACGTCGCTGCACTGGGCGCAGTAGTCAGCAGCCAAGGTGATGATGAAGGCCGGCACATCGCCGAACCAATCACGCATCTGTTGCTCCATCCGAGCCTTCTGCCAGCCGCCAGCGCGAAACGCTACCTGTTCGGCCTGGCCCAAGACTGTACGGCCCTGTTTGGCGACGCTCGAAGACGCCCACATAACCCGGATGTCAGCATCCAATAGGTGGGCATGGTCTTCGTTGTGAATGCTGCCGGTGTCAGCGAGGATCTCGGCTTGGATCCACTCCCAAACTTCAGGGGCTGGGGTCAGGCGGATGCCGAAGTCGGACAGCTCAAGCAGTGACGATGGTGGATATGGCCTATCCATAGATCACCTTGAGCTTGAAATGATGGTGCGGCAAGAATTGGTTCGATGCGGACAGGGATTCGCCCGGGGGCTGACGTTCGACGTAGGCTAGGCATAATCATTAATTCATCCAGCCTAACATTCGGCGCGCTCATCCAGATACCGGCATTACAGACCAACGCTGTTAGTTTTGGTCATCACACACAGTGATCCTCACTCCCGTGGCCACAATTTCGTACTCAGTCTCAGAAATCTTTTTCACTTGACCACCGCGTTGCATTTCGAAATGCTTCATACCTTCATGTCGAACCATGCCTCGGGATGAGCGCTCAACTGTCTCGTCCTGATAGATGTTGATCACGTACCTCACATTGTCCGTGCCTACGCCCGTGAGCTTTCCAACGTATTTATCTGACATGTCCAAACTCCTTGCGTGAACCCTCAAGGTAGCTGGTGCTGACATATCGATCCACACCACTGAGCAGATCAGCTCAACATTGGGTTGGTCTGCGCCAAATCGTGCTTGTTTGGAATAGATAGGCCTGGCCCGAAAGGCTCGCTCGATCGCCTCCCAGTAGGGCTGCTTGGTGGTCATTAAGGGGTCTCTGATACTTGAAATAGTGGCAGACTGCCGCTATTGATGGAGATCAATCAATGAAAGGATTTGCCAATGTCTGTACCACTTAAAGCTCTAACAGAAACCGGTTCTCTGGCCTATTGCGAACTCAGCAATGATCGCAAGAGAGCAGTGGCAGTAGCTGCGGCTCTTGAGGTTATTGCCGCTCGGGTCACCACAACGACCACTCACGGCACGCACCTTGATAGAGAAATGAATAACCTCAGCAAATACGCTGACCAGATCCAAGAAGCCCTGAAAGTCAAGTAATCCGCCTGTGCCGCACTCACCTGCGGCACACCTACCCTTCCCCGCAATCCAGAAGCACATCAATCAGCTGCTGCTCCGCCAGTCTGGACAGCGCCAGGGCCTGGAGGTCATCTGCAACCGGGCCGACGCCGAAAGCCGTCACCTTCCCGTCGGGTAACGAAGCGCGACCGCCACAATGGTGCATGGATGAATGTTGCCCTGCTCCAGGTCGTCAGCGATCTTGCGTAGCGCTTTGACCGTGCCGCGCCACCCCTCTCGCCGATACTCAACGACCTTCAGGAGGACACCATCTTGTGCGTTTCGGCATGCGCTTGGCCGTGTAGTATCGCGGCGATCAGTCCCTGAGGAAGCCCGGCTTCCTTTGCGGTATCAATGGCCTTGATCAAGGCCGAGTCAAGCGCATTCGTTGCAGCTACCACATCGGCAGGGAGCGGCAGGACATGCCGCATACGTGTCACGTTGCTCATACATATTCCTCGCAGTAGGGGTGCCCTTGAAGTGCTGTTGTCAGCGCCATCGCGAATTCTTTGAGACTATCGCGCCTCTTTTTGTTGAATGCTCATGATTTGGGAGCTATGAGTGAAGCTCATCATGAATAGGAGCATTTTATGAAAGGCACAGGAAATTTGACGTTCTTCTCGTCTAACGCTGATGACTTGTCGTTTGAAGATATTGATTTTGAATTTCAGCCCGGTGACCGGTCGATCACTGCTGGCGCTGATGGCAGCCTGTCGATGGTCAAGAGGGCCGGCCTCATCAGTTTCAGGCTGGAACCGTTCCCAGGCTGGCAATCGATTTACGCCGTGACTGTTACCTTTCCCAATGGGCGGAACAGCGAAAATCTGTTTGAGGTTACCCGCAATTTCAAGCAACCATTCGCCCATGATGGGTGGCTGAATTACCCGGTGATGCAAAAACAAGCCAGCCCGATGAAGGACTAGATATCTTCGCGCCACAAAATGGCAACTCATGATTTTGTGGCGCGCATCACTTGGATTGCTTGCACAGGTCACAGTCCAGACGCCGGCAGATCCAGCGCTTTACCCTCGGCCAATAGGTCACCACGAACATGTGCCGGATACCGGCCAGGGCCAGGGCGACGTGCATCGTCACGCCGGCGGTGTTCGGGGTGAAGAACATCCGGTCCGACCTGGCCAGGATGGCGTAGCCGCTCAGGGCGATGATCGAGTAGAGGATTTTGCCGATTACCCCATCTCGCACCCTTCCGCTCAGGACTGCCCAGGATGCCCACAGGGCGATCACGCCGGCAGCCAGCGCATTAACGTATTCGAGAATCATCCGTTTGGCCCCCCGAACTTGGACCTGATGACAGACCAGAGATCAGCGGCCTTGATGGCGCGGGTTACGGCAGCGATGAGTGATCCGCCGAAGGTGCCCAGTAGAAACCCGACGCCTGCCACGCTGCGTGGCTCAACGATCCCGAAGTATGCGCTGACCATCCCAGTAAGGTAGTGAGCGCAAGCCATACCAGTGAGCAAGAATAGAATCCAGGCCTTGCGGTCCGTCAGGTCATCCTTGTGCCAGCGGGTGGCAACCAAGGCCCCCAATAGGCCCGCTATTGCCCAGTCGAGCTTGTCGAGCAGGCGGTGAAAAAACTCCATGCGCTCGACTCCGTATGTGCATGTAAAATCCCCTGGCCAACAAAGCTGAGGACAAGGGAATGAAAAAGTATGTAGCCGCGGTATCGCTCGCAGTGCTAGGCGTGGCTCAAGGTGTGCAAGCAAGCGATTTCACAAGCGTGGAGATCTGCAAGGCTGCAATTTCCGTGGAAATGAGCCGACCCACCAAAAAGATGAAGACCAGATCGCATGGTGCGGTACCCGAGATCTCTTACAAGCGTCCTGATGGAGACTCTTTCAGATACCGATGCCAGGTAAGCGACGACACTGTTGTTTGGTCAACGTTCTTGAACGATACCCGCACCTGGGGGCGCTGGCGGAACCGTTATTCTGAGGGGGATGCAACAACCACCTATTCGGTAGCGGGCGGCGAACTAACAATCCGCAATGATCAGTCTGGCGATAAAACCTTCAGAAAATCAGATTTCTGAATGCCTGCCCCTGCCTGAGTCAGGACAAGATACTTATAGCAGGCCTTCTTGAGGCCCTTTGCGGGCAATAAAAAACCCGGCGCGAGGTCCGGGTCCTTAAATTTGGTGTGCCGGACAAGCGACACGTTGAAGCTGACTAGATCTCCGAAACTATCGAAGACCTGTAATGGTGAGGGATGGCAGGCTGTTGACGCCGAGAGCTGTTGATGCGTTTGCCGAGAAACTAATCAGGGTTTTCCACATAACTTTCTTCATGCGACTACCTCCTTCTTGTCCGGATCGTTGTACTGCGATTGGTGTATCAATCAGTGCTAGCAGGAACCACATTGTAACTATCCATACCAGACCCCCAACCATCAACAACCCGCCATCGCTACCGCTTGAGCTTAAGCTCGCTGCTCGTTAAGCACTCCTACACAGAGCGCAGGAATGACAGGATGGGCATATATTGCGACATGGCGACATGATATTGCAAGCCCTTTCCAGGGACTTTTTACGCTGCCTCGCTTGCAAGAACACCCACGGCCTCCAGCATGTGCTGGGCCTCGACCAGTGCCTCGTTCACCATCCCTTCCAGCGACCCGCGTATGGCCTTGTTCCAACGTTGATACGTCCGCTCCGTCAGTCCCTGCTCATCCCATGTGGTCATGTCGTAGTTCGAGGCTGCCAGCACGATCATGTCACCCGGGCGCTCCTCAGCCACTGACCTGGCTTGGGCGTTGGCCCGCTCCACGGCACGCTGTGCGGCTTGGTTGCGCCAGGCCCAGCGATCCTCGCCCTTGTCGCACTCGCGCACCTCGGCAGGCTTGGCCTGGACCGCTACGCGCTGCACACCCTTGCGCTGCTCCGGCACGGCCCACACCATCACGGCCTGCTGGGTGAACCGCTTGGGCGCGGGCGTGGGAACAACTGGTATCAGCGCGCAGATGGCCTGGAGCTTGCGCCCCTTATGCGTGCTGTACCTGGCCAGCAGCGCGTGCCAGTGCCTGGAGCTGAGCTGAGCATGCAGCATCTTGTGCACGATACAGTCGGCCAGCAGCGCCGCGTCTTTGCCGGTGATTTCCCCTTTCAGTTTGCTGGTCTGCACCCTGGGCTCAACACTGCAGCCACCAGCGCTGTTGATCGTCTCTGCCGCCAGGGCGCGCACTACTGCGGATACCACGTTCTGATATTTCATGCTGCGGCCCTCCGGAGGTCCTTGAGTTTCTGGCGATAGGTGGCCTTGATGGCCTGCAGGTCTTCGATGGTCAGGCGCTGGGGCTGATGAGGCCCTTCAAGCCACTCCACCTGGTCGGCACCGATGCGCTTCACCAACCGGATGCGGTACTCGACCGCGTTACCTGAAAGGTTGCGGTTACACCTGACGCACTGGCGGTGGACGTTCAGCGGCTCGAAGCGCAGCTCTGGACAGGCGCCGACCGAGCGGTAATGGCCGGCGTCCCAGCGACTTCCCGTTATCAAGTCGCTGTCGCTGGGCAGCGAGTCGCAGCTGATACACGGCAGGCCGGCGTCCCGCTCCCGGATGTAGGCATTGAAAGCAGTCTGGGCCTCGGACATGTGCTCGCGGCGCGTCTTCAGCTTATCCCGGCGCTCCTTGAGGTCTTCCCGGGCCTGCTTGGTGATGGCCTTGGCCGCGACCTTTTGGAGCTGCGGGTCTTTGGCCATAGCCAGCGCGCAGGCCGGGCTGCATACCTTCTGCGTCGATAGCATGGGCTTGAAGCGCTGGCCGCAGCCTGGGGCCTTGCACTTCTTCGGCTTGATCTCGGCTACGCGCATGACTCGGCCTCCGATGAGTAGATAATCCCTGCTGCAACTGCCTTGGCGACAAGTTCCGTGCGGTTGGATGCCTTCAGGTGCAGGCGGGCATCAGCCATCCTGCTAGTTACCGTGCCCGGCGAAATGCCGAGCTCGCGAGCGATCTGCTTACCACTCTTCCCTGATGCAGCGAGAACCACACACTGCACACCACGCCGAGTTAGGCCATGGCCATACAGCCCCCGCCAGCCCGGCGCCGCGAAAACGCCTTGGTCCTTGTTCCGCTTGAGGTTTGCTTCCTGGCTCTTCATGCCGCCACCTCGCCCACCAAGTCGCCGAAGAAGACACCCTTGGGCGTGAACTCGGCCAGGATGCGGTCGGTGTAGGCCACGCCCTGGGCGCGGTTGAACAGGCTGGTCACCGGGAAACCGTCCGGGCCGAAGAGCTTGCACTCGCCCATCATCGCCAGCTTCTCCTCGTACGGTAGGTGGCGCATGACCCGGTACCACGCCTGCTGGAACTCGGCGTCTTCGTTCAACAGGATCTGCACGCCGATGTGCAGCTTGCAGTAGCGCCGGGCGTCCGCCGCGTCGCCGATCTGGGTCATCTCAGCGATGCGCTTGTAGAAGGCGAACCACAGCGCGTTCTGGTCCAGGGTGCGATCCTTGCCTGGGCGCAGGCTGACCACCACAAACTTCTTGTCGCGGAACATGTTGGTAAGCTTGCTGATGGCCTCGGAGAGCTTGGTAGTGCTGTTGACGCTGATTCGGTCAGCCATGACTAGTCCCCTTGCCCGATGCTTTAAGAGCAAACGAGGTCATTTTCGGGCAAGGCAGCCCACCCAGCCCGTAATGGTGCTCACCGCATGCAAGGCAGCGCGTATCTGGGCCGGCCAAAGGGGCGCCCCTGAATGGAGACAAATCGGAAACTCGCTTACGCAGCGCCTCGTTCTCGGCCTTGTGCTGGTCGCGCTGACGGATCTGCGCCTCGCGCTCGGCAAGGAATGCGGTGCTCCAGGTTCCAAGTCGCTCGATCTCCGCGAGCAGGGCCAGGACAGTCTCAGGCGTCAGCTCGCTGTAGAACTCGGCCAGGCGCCGGCCCTCCTCGGCCTCATCTGCGCACTTGGCTGGGTCGCAAGCCAGGGCCAGCTCCTTGATTTCTTGCTTGTCGATGCTCATCCCACCACCTCACACTCAGGCCAAATCAACTGCGCCTCACGCAGCGCGCCAGCACGGTGCAGGCTCTGCTCCATCAGCACCATCTGGAAGGCCTTGGGGCCTACGATTACGGTCCATACGCGCTTCATGGGGTCACCTTAAGGCCTTGGGCCTCGATCGCAGAACGCAGCGATTCGCGCATGTCACGCTCCATGCTGGCCGGGTAGCCGTCGAACATTGGCAGCTCCACCACCACGGCGGCGCGGGAGGCCTGCCAGCCATCCCAGGCGCCATTTGCATATGGGCTTTCGTAGAACTCGGGGTGCGTGGACGACCGCGTGAAATCCATACCCCTGAACTTCGGGCTGGTCTCGAACTGCTCGCGCATCTTGTTGGTGTCCATCAGTGCTGCCCCTTCTCGATTTCGAGCAGCGCCTGATCCAGGTCGCGCTTGATTTTGTTGAATCGAACCTGGTGTTCGGCTACTGCCTTCTTGGCGCGCTCCATGATCAGGTCCTGCTCGCGCTTGATCAGGCGAAGCTCGTTTTCCATGAGGCATGCATGCATCAGTTTTCGGGCGCCTGCCGGCATCTGGTTATACAGATGGCCTGCGCGCTTCAAATCGGGCTTGTCCATCACACCCCCTCCCCGGCCGGCTGCCCGGCGCGCTTGATGTTCAACTGAGCGATGGCGGCACGCGTCTGCCGCTTACGCAGATAGGTTTCCACTCGGCGGCGCTGGGAATCCTTGGCGCGCAGGTGGTCTTTCTTCGCCTGGGCGGCCTCGATGATGCAGCGGACCTCGGCGAGCTTTTGCCGCACTTCGGGGCTGGCCTTAGCCCGGGCCTGCCCAGTGATTAGCCCGGCAATGGCTAATCCGTCCTCGCTGGGTGGCGCAATCTGCAGGTGAGCCAAATGCTTCGCGCCAGCCTCATGGCTGATCAGTTTCGAGCGCACAGCGGATTCGATTGCAGTGACGCGGCGTGCAGCGTCGTAACCCAGGGAGACTTCCCACTTAGCTGGAGTCGCCTCAGCCCTTGCGGCGGCCACCAGGCGTTCGTAGGCACTCATGAAGGCCATGCGTGCGCCTACCTTGTCGCCAGCCTCCAAAACTGGGCCAGAAGCAGTCATCGCCTGGCGAATTTCGGCGGTCATCACCACTGTTTCGCTTTCGTCGCTGGCCGACAGGGCGATGGCCCAGGCCTCGTCCTTGCCAGGGTGGCCGTCAGCGGCCTGGGCGTGCTTGAGGATCGCGGCCACCGTCAGCCGGCCACCGTCGCGGCGACAGTTGCGGAGCGCGCCACTCAGAACGGGTTCGCTGTGCTCGCGTAGGTCCTCGACCATCAGCAGCGCAGCGCCTTGGGTGAGTTGCTGCCCCATCACCTCGGCAGTGGCGAACAGGGACAGCAACAGTTGGTCTTGCTGGTCTTCACTCAGCATGGCTTGCAGCCCTCTTGGCTCGCTGCGCTTGCAACGCCTGCTCGGCGGCGCTGACGTTGGCTTGGGTTTGCTCGATCTGGCGGGCAGTGGTGCCAGTCATCTGGCGATTGGTGACCCATTGGGTGTGGTAGGCCTCGGCGTTCTGAAGCAGGTCACCAAGGCTGTGCATGCGGTTGACCAGCTTGCTGTCATTGATCCGAACGAAGTACGCCGCGACGTGGTGGGCGACATCGACACCCAAGCGGTCTACCAGTTGCCCGATCTGCCCACCGGCTTTGGCGTTCCATACCGGCCATGCGCCGTGGCGGCTGCGGTAGGCCATGGCGTAGTTGGCCCAGGCCTTGAAGGTTTTGCAGGCCGGGTCTTTCGGCCCTGGCATGTCCGCTGGAATTTCGCAGCGCGGCGCGGCAGACGAAACCAGCGTCAGCGCGGCAGGTTGCGACGGCGCAGTCGGGGCCTCCTGCACACTGTGACTGGTACCCTGATTGGTATCCTGATTACTGGTATCCTGATTTGTCGGAGATTTTTCCGACCCAGGCTCGGATATTTTTCCGACCTTGATCGGAGATTTTTCCGACCCTGCTCGGATTTTTTTCCGAGGTGAAGGATCGGATTTTTTTCCGACCCTCTCTTTTTTGGTCGGATATTTTTCCGACCCGTCCAGCTTCTTGTTCCACTCCTTGCCCTTTGCTGTGAGCTGCACCAGCGTGATGTTGTTGGTGCTGGAGAGATTGATCAGACCGGCGCCAGCAATCGCTTTCAGGAGGCGATAGGCAGTGTCCGGTTTGTCGGTGAGCAGTGGCAGCTCTTCGACGATCTTCGCCTTGCTCAAGGCGTAGAAATCGCCTTTGTCCGTCTTGACCAACTTGGCCCAGCTTGGGCACTCGTAGACGAACGCGAACAGCAGCGCTTGCTGGGCATTCAATCCCCAGTTCAGCGCCTTCGCCTGGTTGATCGTGACGGTGAATTGCATGTCAGTCCCACCCCAGCGGGCCTGGCCGCTTCTTCTCAGCCTTCAGCCCGATCCTGGCCATGGTTTCCAATGCGGACAGGTACTCAGCTGTTACGACGACAGCTGTCTGCGGCACAACGCGAAGCCCCAACATAGCCTGGACCTTGGCCCAGCGCTGGTACTCGCCGTCGTTCCAGCGGGAAACCGTCGACTCACTGCAACCCGTTTCCAGCGCAATGCGCTTTTGGCTGACCTGTGCAACCCGCTGCAAGATCAGGGTCTCGATCTCTCGGGCGATGTCGCCTTCGCTCAGGCTTAATTGGCTCTCAGACATGATCAGGCCACCATCTCAGCTCTGACCAATGCAGGACAAAGCTCCACTGCCGAGAAGAGACCCTCAGTCTCAGCTTGTGCCCGTAGAGCCGTAACTGCGCTCATGCCATGACGACCAGAAACCCATCCGGAAACCGTTCCCTGCTTGACCCCTAACGATTTAGCGGTCTTAACCTGCCCACCAAAGTGGTCAACAAGTTGATCGTAAATGCTCATCGAAAACCCTCCTTATAGGATTTCCTATAAATCTACACATAGGAACACCTATTTGCAAGGTTATCGGACCACCTATATAAGACTCACATGAACTACAGCCAAAGACTCAAAGCCGCTCGCAAGCACGCTAAGCTGACCCAGGCGGAGCTATCCAAAGCCGTGGGAATCACGCAGACATCTATCTCCGACCTAGAGACGGGCAAGTCAGCTTCGTCCACGTTTGGCGCGAGCATTGCCCGCATTTGTGGCGTAAGCGCACTGTGGCTAGAAACTGGCGAGGGCAGTATGACTGAGCAGGGTCAGGGCCACGGCCCTAGCGATGCTCGGTCCAATGATCCTAAGTCGAATGAAACGATCAACATCGAAGGCCTGCCCGCCCCGCTGGCCCAGAAGATCAAAAGCTACCGCAATCTGGTGGACGTGCCCCGCTACGACGTAGAGGGCTCCATGGGCCCGGGCTCGGAGCCGCCTGACATCAACATGGTTGTTGAGCACATGAGCCTGGATGCGAACTGGGTACGGCAGAACCTCACCTACACCAAGCTGGAGAACCTGAAGCTGATTTCGGGTCGGGGCGACAGCATGGCGCCGACGATCCGCAGCGGGGATGCCGTACTGGTCGATGCTGGGGTGACCACCGTCGAGGACGATGCCATCTACTTCTTCCTCATGCGCGGGAAGCTGCAGATCAAGCGGATACAGCGCGGCCTGGATGGGCTGACGATCATCTCTGATAACGGGCAGTACCCACCGATTGAGGTTCCCGGCGAGCGCGAGGATGACATCAAGATCCTTGCGCAGATCATTTACTGGTGGACCGGACGGAGCTTCTGACCACCGAGCACGGAATGCATTTGATGAATGATGTTGTTATCGTTGATAGCCCTGAGTCCTTTTTAATGGCTCTGGACCGAATAGACTTGCTCGGTGACTCTCTTCCGCTATTCGACGGCTGGCCAAAATTCAACGTCAAGGTCGAGGGTGATCGTTACAACGGCACCCTTACACCGAAATTAATGGCTGGCCTCATTGAGTTTCAGGATCAGCTTCTGCGCACCTACGCGGAAATTCGCTATGGTTCCTCGTGGATTGGTAAGCTAAGCGCTGCCGATAAGGCAGATCTCGAGATAGTCCTAGCGATCACGAAGGGGAGCACCGATGGCCAAGGCCCGCTTGATGGAGCGCTCAACAAGATTATTTCGGCGCTGCCAATGAACAAGATGAGCGCAGGGAACGTAACGGCCTTGCTGATCATCGCCGTGCTCTGCGTTGCAGGTTATATGGTCTTTTCTGGATGGAACCAAGCAGACCTTGAGAAGGCTAAAATTGCCAGTGCAGAGCGGCAATCTCATACACAAGCAATGCTCATTGGCAAGCTAGCCGACGCGCTCGCGTCAAAGAGCTTGCCGCCAGAAGCCGTGGCTATTAAAGACAGAGCAGCCGAGGGCTACAGAGCGATTGTGGCTGGGGCGCCTGATGCGACGTCAATGGACATTCAAGGTCAGCATTTCAACGCTGATGAATTAGAGAAAATCAGGACGCAGGATCCGCTCCCAAAAAGTCGCAAGGAACGCAGAGAGGATGTCTACATTGAGATGGTGAAGCGCCATCCAGATTACCTATCATTGACCTTGAGGCTGCCCGGCTCAGATTACACCTTCCCCGGTCGGGTCGATCTGTCTAAATTCGATCAGGCGAACGTGAATAGGCTGTTCGACTCGCTCCGTGATTCAAGCCCCATTCGCCTTTACCATTACTCGTCCGAGCAAAAGGACCGCATCCTGAGAACTGATGTGCTTGCAGTGGATGATATTAGCTTAGGGAAAGCTAAAGCTGTTCAGTAAATGAGCCTATCGTGAGCACCAGCCCACGAGTCAACGTGGGATTTTTGATGCCTGCGTGATGGCTGATAGCCAGAATGGTAGGATGGAGATTTCTCAGGAAGAGCAAAATGCGCAAGCCCCTTCTAGCTAGTCTGTTCACTTCTCTTCTGTGGTCAACCCTGGTCTCCGCTGAGCCGACGTATATCGAAAAAATGACCGGCCTCCCCGCCATCTGCAGCATTGATGCGATTGAGCAAGAGACAAAGGTTTGGGATGCAGAAAGAAGGTTTGGCGAGGGCAGCAAGCGGTGGTCTAAAGCCTTCCATCAACGCTTAGATGTGGTCAGGGTCTGTGTAGATGACGCCAAGAGTAAAGGAAAAGCCTTGTACAAGGCTGAGGCCGATCGCCTGCCGCAGCTCAAAACAGAGCTGGCCGCTATGTACGCGTCGTGGCTCGGTTATCTGGATCACCTGATTGATGACGATCGCGACGCCTACCGACGCCTATATGAGCACTCAGCAAATCAGCTGAACGCACAGATCGATTCTATGTAGAAGTCACGACACCCAGACGAGCCCGCCTAGCGCGGGCTTTTTTGTGGGCTGGTAAAAAATATAGGAACACCTATTGACTGCTAAAATAGGATCTCCTATATTCACCCCATCGAGACGGCAAGCTACACAGCCCCTCGACAGGCCCTCAAGCCGACCGCTCTTTAACAACCAGCGCAACAACCAACAGACCGCATTGCCTCTACCGGCGACCGGCGATCAGACAGCCCCGAAAGGCTGCCCACGGCAGGAACACCCTGCACGGCTGACGAAGGCGAAATGCCTTAACCGCGAGAACGACCCGGGCATGCAATGCGCCCCGCCAACCCGGCGGTAATGGGAGAAACACCAATTCTGATAGGTGGCCACTGCCTTCCCAGTGAGCGTGCAATGGAGGGCGTCGACATGTGGAAGTAACTAACCGTCGCCGAGCGACAGCCTACCTGGCCGCTACAGAGCCAGGCGCTTTGACCGACGAGAGAATATCGGTCGCGGAGTGCGCTGGTGTGCCGCCAGCCCCGTTAGCCAGCAGGCCTTGATGGCGATCCTGATCCGAACGGCTGTTGGCTTCAGCGCCGGAAACGTAACCGGCAAAGACACCGCTGACGCAATGCCCCGGCCTGTCGCCAGTAGCGAGGCCGGGATTTCACCAGGTGCCATTCAGCGAGTGGCATCTGGGAAATCAACCGCCCTGGAAAGCAAGACGATGACTGGAGTATCCAAGCAAGGCTGCGTTCGTCACGCTCGTTATCAAAATCGGGAGCTGATCAGAGCTCGGAAAACTCGCCAATGGAGCCTGGTCCTTCACTGCCGAATCAGTCGCGACGACTGGATGGCTGAGGCTCGGACTAAGTAGAAAACCAGCGCCACGTCAGCCCTGACGTTAACTGCCCGATGCCCTGCTCCCCATCGCAGGGTGGATCGGGAAGCTTCTGCGCAATCTCCTCTGCGATGCCCAAGCAAACATAACCGGTGTGGCAACCGGAAGCCGCAACTGGGCAGCAAGATAAGGCGACCAGAAGCTTCACCGATACACCCAGCACCCCCTTCCCTTCAAATACGACCGCATTGGCAGGCGCCAGGCTGGCTTTTCACGCCCAGTTTGGTCACTGCGCCTGGTGCCCGACCAATGCGGCCGCACAACCCCCAGGAGGACGCCATGGGCGCACTTCGAGCAGCACAGTTTGAGTACGACAACCGGATGCCTCCGGCGGTGAGTGAAAGCTCGCCCGAGGAACGCTGGATCGACGACGGCATCGCTGAGCTGATGGCGCGCCGCGACTTCGTGTTTCAGCGCCGCCTGCGGCCGCAGCAGGGCGTCACCTTCGAGCGCTTCGCTCAGGCGGTTGATGAGTTTGTGATGGGCCAGCTGGGCCAGTCAGGCATAAGCGGCTCGGTCCTGGGCCGCCTGGTCCTGGCCGCGCGCTGTAAATCATCGGGCGACGCGGCAGCCGCAGCAGACGAGGCTATCAACGTGCCAAACCCTGAATCCATGCTGCAGGAGATCGCCAGGACGCTGCTCAAGCCCTTCGCGAAAGAGGGAGTGCTGGCCCAGGCCGAGGAGGCGCTATGAGCCCTCACAGCTTGGCAGTCAGCGCCATAGAGGCCGCAATCGAAACGATGCTTCTCCCGGGCTCTGGCCCGGTGGAGGATGCCAAAGCCGAGACACTGGTGGTCGCCTACTTCTCTCTCTTGGCCATCGACTCCAACGAGTTCAAACACTACTGCGAGCGCATCCGGCGTATTGCCGAACGGCGCAAGGAGGCAGCATGACGACGCCACTGATCACGACGATTATCGATGAGCAGATAGCCGAACTGCCCGAGGCCAAGGCTATGCCGGCCGACCGGGTGCTGATGCTGTTCAAAGGGCCGACGCTGTTCGATGCCAAGAGAGCCGCAGCTGAGGCTTTCATCGAGAATCCCGAGGCAGTCACCCGCAGCTGGTGGATGTGCGGCGAGTGGACGGTCGGGTATGAGGTGCGGGCATGAGCGAACGCTACTTCCACAGCAATCTTGACCTCATCGAGTTCAACAAAAGGCTGCGGCGTTACCTCTGGGGTGGATTTCGAAACGCCATGGACAAAGAGTGCTGTATTGCCAGCCTTCGCTCCATAGCCAAGCGCCCTCAGTGTCATTGGTATGGGGTTTCGAAGCTTCAGCCAGTCCAGAATTTCAAGCGCATCCCTAAGCCAAATCTTCCAGGGTGAAGATATGACCAGCTACCAGCGAGCCCGCCGCATAGCCACCTGGCGCGGCAGCTTCATCGCCCTCACCTTCTGCACCGGCTGGCTCCTCCTGAGCGCCCTGGCCGGGACCATCACACAGTAACCACTTAATCAGCGCCCACCGCATGGATGGCGCGGGAGAAACGCATGTCCGCAGAAAAAGAACTGATCGTCGCTCCTCCGCAGGAAACAGCCCTGGCGGTGTATAGCGCTGAAAAGGGCCTTGATCCTTGGCTGCAGCAGATCCGCGTCAAGATCGACGAGTTCTTGGCAGTTGTCCCGGACCTGAAAACGGTAAAAGGCCGCAAAGAAATTGCGTCGATGGCCTATGAGGTTGCACGCACCAAGACTGCAATCGAAAACAAGGGCAAGGAGCTGTCTGCCGAGCAGAAGAAGGTGCCAGCCCGCATCGATGCTGAGCGCAAGCGGGTTTGGGACATTCTTGAATCCTGGCAGAAGGAGGTGCGCAAACCTCTGGATGACTGGCAGGCCGCCGAGGATGCGCGGATCGACCGCCACAACGACGCAATCAACCGTATGAAGGACCTGGCCGCCGAACTGGGCACCTTGGATGCCGAGCAGCTGCAGGCGCGCCTCAGCGAGCTCTCCGCGTTCCAGTTGGGCGAAGCGTGGGAGGAATTCGAGGCTGAGGCAGCTCGGACCAAAGAGGCTTCGCTGAATGCAGCGCAGGCCGCCCTGGTCGCCCGCCAGAAGTACGACGTCGAACAGGCCGAGCTGGCCCGCCTGCGCCGCGAGGCAGAAGAGCGCGCCGAGCAGGACCGCACCCGAGCGGCACAGGAGGCCGCAGTAGAGGCAGAGCGTCAGCGTGTGGCCCAAGAGCAGCAGGCAGCGCGTGAAGCCGCAGCCCGCCGCGAGCAGGAACTGCTTGACCAGGCTGCCGCACAAGAGCGCGAAGCCGAGAACCAGCGCCTGCAACTCAAGCTGCAAGCCGAACAAGCCGAGCGCGCCCGGATTCAGGCCGAGGCCGACCGCGTTGCGGCCGAGCAGCGAATGGAGCAGGAGCGCCAGGACGCCGCTCGACGGCAAGAGGAGGCAGCCGAGCAGGCGCGCCAGGAAGAACGCCGCCGCGCCGATGCCGCTGCCGCCGAGATCCTCCGTCAGCAGGAAGCCCGCGAGCGCGACCAAGCCCACAAGACCAAAGTCATGGGCGAGGCCAAAACCGCGCTGATGTCACTGAGCATCACCGAGGAGTTGGCGAGGTCCATCGTGCTCAAGATCGCCCGCCGCGAAGTCCCGAACATCACCATCAACTTCTGAGGTCGCCATGAGCCAAGTAGCCAGGGTCGAAACCCAATCCCAGCCGCCGGCCATCGCTGCCGAGTCGGTAACCATCCTGCAGATCATCCAGCAAGTCGCAATGTCGCCCAATGCAGACATCGACAAGATGGAGCGATTGATGGCGATGCACCGCCAGCACCAAGCGCAACAGGCGCAGCAAGCGTTCGATGCCGCGCTAGCCGCCATGCAGGAAGAGCTTCCGGTTATCCGTGAGCGCGGCGCAATCAAGGACAAGTACAAGAACGTCCAATCTACCTACGCCCTATGGGAGGACATCAACGAGGAGTTGAAGCCCATCCTGGCGAAGCACGGCTTTGCACTCACCTTCCGAATTCCACGCACCGACAAAGGCATCGAGGTTGAGGGCGTCCTTAGTCATCGAGACGGCCACAGGGAAACGACATCAATCCTCCTGCCTGCCGATGCTACCGGCAGCAAGAATGCCGTCCAAGCCGTTGCCAGTTCTGTCAGCTATGGGAAGCGCTACACGGCAGGCGCCCTTCTGAACTTCACCACTACCGGTGAAGACGATGACGGCCAAGGAGCCGTACCGACGCAGGTGCCTGACGAGCCGGTCATTACCCCGCGCCAAGCCGCCCAACTCGATGAGCTGCTGAAAAAATGCAGCCAGGTCCTGGTCGACAACTTCACCGCCAAGTACGGCTGCGCTGCCAACGTCTACAAGTCCGAGTTCGACGTTGTGCTCGCTCGCCTCACCAAGTCGGCCAACCGGCCGCAGGAGTAAACCATGCAGATCATCTCAGATGTCGAACAAGGCACTCAGGCCTGGCTAGACCTGCGCTTGGGCATCATCACCTGCAGTGAGCTGGACTGTCTGCTGGTGAACGGCAAGGGCGAGGCCGGCTTCGGTACCGGCGCCTTCACCTACATGAACACACTCATCGGCGAACGCATCACCGGCGAAGCGGCCGATCCGTTCAGCGGCAATCGGCATACAGAGCGCGGCCATGAGTTGGAAGGTGTTGCCCGCAACCTCTACCGCGACAGCGAAGAGGTCGAAACGACCGAGGTTGGGATCATCCTCAACCACGGAATCGGCTACTCGCCGGACGCCCTGGTAGGCGACAAGGGCCTGACCGAGATCAAGACCAAGCTGCCGAAGCTGCAGGTGGACGTGATCCTGGGCGGTGAGATCCCGAAAGAGCACGTCGCCCAGTGCCAGGGCGGCCTGTGGGTATCGGAGCGCGAGTGGATCGACTTCATTTGCTACTGCCCGGGCATGCCGCTGTTCGTGAAGCGTGCCTATCGGGACGAGGCGATGATCCGCAAGCTCTCGGAGCGTGTGAAGACCTTTTACGAAATCCTCGACGAGCGCATGAACAGGGTGCTCGGCATAGCAGCATGAGGTGGCAGTATGAACCAATCCATCGACCTGGAGGCCGCCAAAGCGGCCTTCTTCTCGTCTGGCGGCCGGATCATTGTGCTGGAGGGGTTCCAGTACGTGCCCTTCCGCCAACGTCATCACCCTGAGCCGAAGCCGAAGCGGGTCAAGTCAGTCAAGCAGGAGCGCGGCGGCGAGCGTAAAAGCCGCGCCAAGGCACGCACAGCTCAGGTAGAAGAGCTCGCCAAGACCATGACCTGTGGCGAGGTCGCAAAGCTCCTGGGCGAAACCAAGACCGCTCTCTGGGGCGTAGCGGCGCGGGGAGGATTCAGGTTCTTCAGGCCTCCGAAGCCGGCCAGACCGGCGAAGGCAAAGGCCGAACCGAGCCAGGAGGATCGTGATCTCGCCGACAAGATCATTGCCCTGCGTGATACCGGCATGTCCCGGTGGGGTGTGACTTTGGAGCTGGGCATCGGTAACTGCAGGTTCGCGCGAATTCTTGCCGAGTTCGACATTGACTTCCCGCTCCAGCGGAATCGGGGGTAGGCCATGATCGCAACAATCTCCCAGCCCGTGCCCGCCGTGAAGTACGCGGCGGCCATGGCCAGATCCACTGGTCAGCCTTGGGGCGTATACCGAGGAAACAAGCGCCTACTGGTGGTCATGCCGTCAGGCTCGACGAAGAAAACGCCCATTGAGGTGTGCCACCCATGAGACGCATCCAGAAACTCACGCAGCAGCGTCGCCGCCAGCTGCACATACACATCCCGCCCAGCGGAATCATGGAGGTGCCGTATGGCGATGACGCCTCAGGAGCGCGACAAGCGCCGGCGCGAGAAACAGGAGCGCTTGGGCGAGCAGGATTTGCGCTTGAAGGTCACCGCAGCTCATGCCGGCCAGCTTTCTGAGCTGATGTCCTGGGATGAGATCGAGGAAAGCGGCGAAGCGCTCACCCTTCTGATCTACAACGCGCACAAGCTTGGCCGCTCGAAGTTCCCGTTTTTCGCCGCCGGCGTCCACCTCGAAATTGAAAGCGATCAGCACAGCAAGGCAGATCGCACCGAGATTCGGCTCATGGCTCGGAGCGGCACAATCCAGCAGATCGACGAAATGGGCGAGTGGATCAACGCTACGGACCGCAGCTTCATCATCCGCCTACTGATCGAGCGCGCCCATGCGCTCGGGCCGATTCAGGCCCTCACGCTTCTATCTCTGCCACCGCGCCACAAATATGCAATCAGCATTTCCGTGGCGCGTGCCTTGGATCAATGGCGAATGCAGCGTGAACTTCGTGCGCCAGACATCAGGCTTGGCGCCGATCCTGACGACAAAGGACTGCTGGTTCTCGCAGGAACGATATGAGCACGTTCAGTCTTTAAACGAGCGGAGCGCATCAATGTGATCACGCATTGCACTTGATATCGCCTCCTGAGACCGAATTAGATCATTCCACTCTTCCCGGAAATCTTCAGCCGCATCGGTCAGGTAGACATGCTTCTTCGGCGAACCTTCGATTGCGCGGTAGAAATCAGTCAAGGCGTGCTGAAAACCGTTGAAAGCTTCTCTGACAGCTTGATCAGCAAAAAGAGCAATGATTGAGTTCAGATGCGCTAAATCCTTATCCATTTCGGACCCGCGGATTTTAGATCTCAGGAATAGCTCGACTGAGGTCTGCACTGATAGATAGCGGTCTTCAATAGATTTTCGCCTATCTGTTTTCTCAGTACGGCGCGCGGTAGTGTCTGCGCTTATCGAATTCAAGCCCCAGTTGACCACAAACCCGATAATCATCGAAACAGCGGTAATGCCAGCTACTGCAATATCAGTCAGTTCCTGCGCCATTGCCACCTCCCGCCAGCCCCATGCCGGTCACCCGTAATACCCCATCCCAAACCAAATTGCCACTATGCCGCATCCGGCCAAGAAGGGCGGCGCATGCATGGAGAAAGCCATGAACATCGAGACATCGACCGTCACCAAGTTGCTGATCACTGGGGCGCCAAACCTCGACCCGATCAGCGTCTACCTGGAAGACCTTGCCCCCTGCAAAGGCAAGATCACCGTCAGCTGCTTCGACAAGACCTGGCACGCCTACTGGGGCGGCATGTGGGATGGCCTGACTATCGGCCAGTTCTTCTGCAAGCTACACGACGCCTACATCATCGGCTACTTCGAACGGCAGTTGAGTTCTCGCCGGTTCAGCGCCGAGGCCCTGGCCGACAAAGCGCGGAAGGTGATCGTGCAGATGCGGCGTGACCGGGATCTGGACGCAGAAGATGCCCGGAGCCTGTTCGACGAGGCCGATGATGTTCGTTACACCGGCTCGCTCGACGAGTGCGGCGGCGCCCACCGCGAGTTCATGCACCGGGTATTCGGTGACGACTGGTGGAACCTGCCAGCCGACGCTATGGAGCCGAATCCCGACTGGGCCTACCTCTGCCGCATCATCGATACGGTGCAGCAGGCCCTAGCCAAGCAGTACCCGATCGCGGCCTGACTCTCCGGCGCTGCCCGCCGGCTAGCGATTCAGCATCCTTGCCAAGTCGCGTCGCCAGGCCAGTAGCTTTACGGGGTCTGACTCAGCGAACTCTTGCAGACGCTCTATGGCAGCCTGACGCCTATCGAGTACTTCATCGGGACATTCTACAATCCTAGTAACGCTGAAGGCGATTTCGGAACTTTCTATCAATGCCTTAAGAGCGATTCTCAGCTCATCTCGGACAGCTTCAGCCTCGTTTCGCGCATCTTTAGCCGCCTGCACATCTCGCTTTATCGTTGCTTGCCACACTGTGACCTCTGAGACGCTTTCTCCCAAGATCAACATAGCGGCCACAAGCAGCCATGCAGTGGAAACAGCTATGTAAGTTTCGACCGTTATCCCCTCGGCAAATAACCCAATGGGTAAGCCAAGCACCGCTGCCGCCAAAAGTGCAAAACCGCACCGTTTTGCAAGACCCAACTGCTTGTTCATCGCCACCTCGGATCAACCGTTCCATTCGCGATGGGCGAACGTACCCAACTTCAACGAATCACGCCACCCCGGCGAGGGCGGCGCCTGCACGCAAGGACCACACGATGACCGAATACAACATCGTCAGCATGAGCGGCGGTAAGGACAGCACGGCCACGCTGTTGGTCGCCCGCGAGCTGGAGGTGCCGAACCTCAGCGCCGTCTTCGCCGATACCGGACACGAACACCCGGCCACCTATGACTACGTGCACTACCTGGCCGATGCTACGGGCGTGCCGATCCGCTGGGTTAGGGCGGACTTCGCCAGGCAGATTTCCGGCAAGCGCAAATTCGTCGAAACGAAGTGGCGTGAGAAAGGTGTGCCGGAGGCGGTCGTGGTCGGGGCGCTGGAGGTACTGCACCCGACTAGCAACCCGTTCTTGGATATGTGCCTCTGGAAGGGCCGGTTCCCAAGCACAAAGGCCCGCTTTTGCACCGAAGAGCTGAAGCGAAACCCCATCATTGAGCAAGTCTTTATGCCGCTCATGGATGGCAACAACATGATCTTGTCCTGGCAGGGCGTGCGCGCCGACGAGTCCTTCGACCGCCGCTACCTGCCGGAATGTGACGAGGTTGGCGGCGGCCTGTTCAACTACCGGCCAATCCTCAAATGGCCGGTCGAAGCTGTGTTCGAGGCTCATCGCGTCGCCGGGATCAAACCGAACCCGCTGTACCTGCAGGGCTGCAACCGTGTCGGCTGCATGCCGTGCGTGATGTGTGCGAAGGACGAACTGCGCGAGATCGCATCCCGGTGGCCCGAGGAGGTTGCCAGGGTCCGTGAGTGGGAACGTCTGGTCAGCATCGCCAGCAAGCGCGGATCGGCCACGTTCTTTACGGCGACCAACGACCCAACCGTGCATGCGAGCGACAACATCAGCGCTTCAACCCACGGCATCGACCGAATGGTCGACTGGGCCAACACAGCACGCGGCGGTCGCCAATTCGACATGGTCGACCTGATCGCCCGCGCCGATAGCCAGCACTGCTGCTCCTCAGCCTACGGCCTCTGCGAGTAAAGCCACCTTTCCACCCCTTCCCATTCAGTCACGCCACCCCGGCGAGGTATCCTATGCCCACAGAAAACCGATCCAGCAACACAGAGATGGTCAGCGTGCCTTTCCAGCGCGAAGACCGGTACATCGTCGTCAAGCGCAGAGACCTGGCACTGCTCTCGCCAGTCGACTTTGACCTCGCGCACTCCTACCTGGAAGGGGTGCTGTCGCTGATGGACGAGTGGAACTGCCCGGCGCGGGAGTACTTGGTGCTCGAAAGCGACTGGCCTGAATCCGCACCGGCTTGGGCTGCCATTGAGCGGCGCGTTACCGGATCACCAGCCCAGCAGTTCCACCCCGACCCAATAGCCTGGATGGTTGGTACTGCCTTCTGGTGGACCAAAGTAGAGGCAGAGAGGGATGCGGTGGAGACTGGGCTGCCGATTGTTGGGCTGGGGCCTATGGCCGGCGCAGTGCTTGCCGAACAGCATCAGGGCGAGCCAGTGACGCTGCCTGCGCGCAAAGACCCGACTCAGGGATGGGCTGTACCCGGAGGCGTGGCGAAGGCCGATGGCTGGAACGCCTGCCTAGACGAAATAGCCAAGCTGGGGCCGCTCTACACCCACCCAGGACTTGATGCGTGGCAAAAAGGCCGTGACGGGATGCGCTCGGAGCGTGATGCAGCAATTGAAGAACGGGACACCCTGCGCCGGGAGCGCCGGAAGATGGATCAGGCGCTATCTGCTTGCGCAAACGAGCGCGATGCCCTGCGCACCCAGGTGGACAAGCTGGAAGCGATGCTGCGCAAAGTCGCTGGCTACAACTGGGCGAATGTGGACCCCGAAGAGCGTGCCAGAACACGGGCCGAACTGCGGGATATGCTATCAGCCAGCGCAGAGCCGAGCGAGGAACGCGGCAGCAGCCACGGATTCGAGCAGAGCCCAAATACCTGCCGGCATGACGAGCGCAGCGGCGTGTGGTGGAAGGAGGGCAATGTCACTCGCACAGGCCAAGAGTGCCACGCCTGCGGCAATGTGCAGGAAGACCCAGTAGCCAGCGCAGAGCCGAGCGCGCCGAATGAATGCGCCATCTGCCGCGACCTGGGCAACCAGTGCATGGAGTGCGAGGAAGGCGAGTTCCGCGAGTGGGCCGACCGTCCCTTCGCCGCAGCTGACTACCGAAAGACTGATGCCGGGGTTTTCATCCAAGACTGGATGCGTCACGCATATGGCGCATGGTGTGCACGCGGCGTCCTCACTAGCAAGCAGTAACACCACCCAGCTGTAACCCCTCTCCCCTCTATTCACTGCCGCGATATGGCGGCCAAGGACTTCCTGTGCTTAACGCAAACATTCACGACTCCCTCGACACCCTGACCGCAAGCCAGTTGGCCATGCTGCTGGTAATGCGCAAAGGCCTCGACTTTGGCTACGACTACACCTTCACCAATGATGATGGTCAATCCGCCACAGTCGATCACGCCTTCCTCGCTGCTGCGCCTGGTGATCTGCTGGAAGCGCTTTTCGAACAAAACGAGCACGACGACGCCATCAACGAGGTCCGCTACGAGGCTGAAGATGTCAGCGGCATTCCTGAGTGGTGCCATTACAGCTGGGGAAGGAATTACGAGATCGACGTGAAGGCTTTCATCTTGCCCGATGGTCGCGCCCTCGCCTTCTGTGAGATGAGCGGCGGCGGCAAGCACGGCGACCCAGGCGCCTATCCCTGGGTACAGGAAGCCAAGTTCATCAAGGTCACCGGCGTGCAAGAGCGTGTCATCAAGACCTACAAGTTCGAGGATATCCCAGGCGCTCCTGAGGTGGCGCCATGACCCGCCTCGCCCTCTGCCTCCTGCTGCTGGCCACCGGCGCCAGCGCAACCGAGAACGTCATCGACGTGCAGCACGACAGCCAGCGCGGCGTCACCTGCTACCTGCTCAACGGGGTCGGCATCAGCTGCATCCCCGACAGCCAGCTGCAGGCCGGCAACGAGCGCCAGCTCTCCCCGCACGAAACCCAACCCGAACCTACACCCGCTCTGGCGCCTGGGCGCTGGATTGATGAGAGGTATGAGCTGTGAAAGACGCATCAGCACTCGGCCGCGACATGTGGATCATGCTTCGGCCAACCTTCGACGATGTTGCGGCAGCTAACGGTTTCGACGGACCAATTGAAAAAGGCCAGCTATGGGCAGGGTTCATGGCCGCGGCAAACGGCGCAATGTATGCACAGCTGGGCGCCGTCAACGCTCGCATCATCAACGATGCGATCCGCGACGCCGTTAGTGACGTTGCCAGAAGCAAACTGCAGGTGGTCAAGCCATGACCGACCTTATCGAAGTGAGGGTATCCAACCTGGTCGGCGCGGCGCTGGACTGGGCGGTGGCCAAGGCCGAATCGGTACCGGTCTTCGTCGATCACCAAGGATGGGTTCGAAAACTTCCAGATGATACCAGCGCATGGCGGCCAAGCTGGAACTGGAGTCAGGGCGGCCCGCTGCTGGACAAGCATCACGCAAGCGCCCACTACCAGGCTCATCTGGCAGATGCTCAGTTTCGCTACGGTGCTGGCCCAGCAGGCAGTGGCTTTTGGTGCTATGGGCCATCAGCCCTAGTCGCCTTCTGTCGCAGCCTGGTCAAGGCAAAGCTTGGCGATACCGTCCAGGTACCCAAGGAGCTGATGCCTTGAGGAAGCTGATATACCGTCTCAACCGCTGGCTACCATTCGGCAGGCTGCCGATTGCGCGCGTCCTACTTGGTCGCAATACCTGCACCCTCTACAAGAATGGCTGGGTCCTGATTAGCGACGGCAAGAGTACTGACGCCTTGCCGATCAACTTCACCAGCCAAGCCCTGGTCGACGCCTTCGCGGCCGAACTCGCCTAACCCCTCCCCTACTACTTAAGCCCGCCGACATGCGTGGGCGAGGAGCAACCATGTCTGATTTTCAGACCACGACCGAACCCGTGGCCAGAAAGCGCCACGCCTGCTGCGAATGCCGTGGGCATATCGACCCTGGGCAGCGATATCAACTGGTAGCTGGATGCTGGGAAGGCTCAATGGAGAGTTTCAAGACCTGCCTTCCGTGCGTTCAAGCGCGCGACTGGGCGATTGCCCAGCCTGAATGGATAGGCGACGGAGAGCACCTCTACTACTTCGGCATGCTGGAAGAGGACTTGGCCAACCTGGCTCCGGAAATTTCACCAGGTGACGGCCGCCGCTTCCGAGCCTATCGGCTGCAGGTGCAAATCTGCCGCCGCCGTGACGCTGCGCACTCACAGATAGCAGCCTGACCACCAACCTGCCGCCGCCGGCGGCGTGGAGACCACCCATGGAAACCGCCAACACCGGTGACGTCGACAAAGTTACCGAACAGAAAATGGCCGATTTACTCGGCTGCACGAAGCGCGCTCTCGAAGGCCGGCGACTACGGGGGTCTATTCCCGAGGGCGTATGGATAAAGCACAGCGGCCGAATTATCTACAGCAAAAAGAGGTATGACGAATGGCTGGAAAGCCAATGGATTTACCCCCTGGCATCGACGTCCACTACGGCTCGCTCCGGCTCAGGTTCATGTGGGAAGGTGCTCGCAGGAGTGAGACCCTTCCCTATCCCGCGACACAAAAAGGCATCAAGGCTGCATCCCAGCTTCGAGATAAAGTAAACAGCCTGATAAAGCTCAACCTACTCGACCATGACAAGTACGCAGAACTCTTTCCCAGCTCCGGCGCTGTCGTTGGTGGCGTACCAACGTTCGGCGAGTACGCGCAATTGTGGTTGGACAGCCGGGAGATCGCGGCGGGCACGAGGCTCAATTACAAAGGCACCTTGAATCTGTATTGGGTGCCCCACCTCGCCTTGGTACGTATAGATCTAATCACGTCCACGCTTCTTAGGCGGATCGTCACCTCGATCACCTGGACATCGGCATCCGTTAAACGCAATGCCATGGTGAAGCTGTCGACAATCCTCCGCTCAGCTGTGCTGGACGGGCTGATCACCAGGAATCCCGCCGAAGCGATCCAACTTCCAGCGCGCTCAAGGAAGGAAGTCGATCCGTTCACTCTCGACGAGGCCAATTTGATCATCGCTGAGCTATACAAGCACGCGCACTGGCCCAGCCAGATCTACGCAGCATTCTTCGAGTTCATGTTCTTCACGGGGCTTCGCCTCTCTGAAGGCTTGGCTCTACGCTGGGATGCGGTGGATTCGATAAAGAAAACCGCTCACGTCCGACGGACAGTCGCGCTGGGCGTTGTGGAAGAGAGGACTAAAACCGGCCGTGATCGGTTTGTTCTGCTCAACGACAGAGCGCTGCATGCCTTGGCGTTCGCGAAGCAGTATGCAGAGCGCCGCAAGCAGGGCAAGGGGCAGTTCAATGAGTCGCCGTTCGTCTTCCCTCCAGGGAAGAATGGCGAGTACGTCAAGCAGACATCGGACCTCCACCACCAATGGCGCCCAACCCTGAAGGGTTTGGGGATCCGATATCGCCCACCGTATAACTGCCGCCATACCTATGCGACAATATGCTTAATGTCCGGTCTCAACCCCGCATTCATCGCCCAACAGCTCGGGCATAGCGTGCAGATGCTCTTATCGACTTATGCACGTTGGATTAACTCGTCCAATGACTGGCAGGAGCTGGAAAAGCTCCAGATTGGTCCGAAATTGGTCCGTAGCTGCGATGAAGCCACGTAAGTTATTGATAGGTAAGCTCCTTGATCTCCACCGCTAATATCACCATGCAATTCGGCTCCAAGCCGCTGTTCGAAAACGTTTCGGTCAAATTCAACAATGGCAACCGCTATGGCCTGATCGGCGCCAATGGCTGCGGCAAGTCGACCTTCATGAAGATCCTGGGCGGCGACCTGGAGCCTTCTGGCGGCCAAGTGATGCTCGAGCCCAATACGCGCCTGGGCAAGCTGCGTCAGGACCAGTTCGCCTACGAAGCATTCACCGTGATCGATACCGTGATCATGGGCCACGGCCATCTCTGGAAGGTCAAGGCCGAGCGTGATCGTATCTATTCGCTGCCTGAAATGTCCGAAGAAGACGGCATGGCTGTCGCCGAGCTGGAAACCGAGTTCGCCGAAATGGACGGCTACACCGCCGAGTCGCGCGCAGGCGAATTGCTGCTGGGCCTGGGCATTCCGCTGGAGCAGCATTTCGGCCCAATGAGCGAAGTAGCGCCGGGCTGGAAGCTGCGTGTGCTGCTGGCCCAGGCCCTGTTCTCGGACCCGGACGTACTGCTGCTCGACGAGCCGACCAACCACCTGGACATCAACACCATCCGCTGGCTGGAAACCGTGCTCACCGCGCGTAACAGCACCATGGTGATCATTTCCCACGACCGCCACTTCCTCAACAGCGTGTGCACCCACATGGCTGACCTGGACTACGGTGAGCTGCGCCTGTTCCCCGGCAACTACGACGAGTACATGACCGCCGCCACCCAGGCCCGCGAGCAGCTGCTGTCGGACAACGCCAAGAAGAAAGCCCAGATCGCTGAACTGCAAACCTTCGTCAGCCGCTTCTCGGCCAACGCCTCCAAGGCCAAGCAAGCCACCTCGCGGGCCAAGCAGATCGACAAGATCCAGCTGGCCGAGGTCAAGCCGTCGAGCCGGGTCAGCCCTTTCATTCGCTTCGAGCAGACCAAGAAACTGCACCGCCAGGCTGTGACGGTCGAGAAAATGGCCAAGGCCTTCGACGACAAGGTGCTGTTCAAGGACCTCGGTTTCACCGTCGAAGCCGGAGAGCGCGTCGCGATCATCGGGCCCAACGGCATCGGCAAGACCACCTTGCTGCGTACGCTCGTAGGCGAGATGACCCCGGACAAGGGCGAAGTCAAATGGACCGACAGCGCGGAAGTGGGCTACTACGCCCAGGACCACGCCCATGATTTCGAAGACGACATGACCCTGTTCGACTGGATGGGCCAGTGGACATCGGGTGAGCAGGTGATCCGCGGCACGTTGGGGCGCATGCTGTTCTCCAACGATGAGATCCTCAAGTCGGTCAAGGTCATCTCCGGTGGCGAACAGGGCCGCATGCTGTTCGGCAAGCTGATTCTGCAAAAGCCCAACGTGCTGGTGATGGACGAGCCGACCAACCACCTGGACATGGAATCGATCGAGGCGTTGAACCTGGCGCTGGAAAACTACCCAGGCACCCTGCTTTTCGTCAGCCACGACCGCGAATTCGTCTCCTCGCTTGCGACCCGCATCATCGAGCTGTCAGCCGACGGCGTGGTGGACTTCAGCGGCACCTACGACGAATACCTGCGCAGTCAGGGCGTGGTGGCTTGATTCAGCGTATTCACTGAGCGCTTTTCAGGCTGCGGGGCCTCGAGCGTCTGCTCGAAGAACGCAGCCGTCTCGCGTTGCAGCGAACGATGGATGTGCCGGCGGTCCACCCCCTCGGCATCCTTGCACAGCGCCGGCATGCGCAAAGCCTGCTCGGCGTCACAGCGCGCCATGAACACGAAATGACCAGCGCCTGCCAGCAGGCGGTAGTCAGGTGTGACGGGCAACTTGCGGGCCAGGGCTTGGGCGTTGCGATCGACGGCGACGAGCTGGTCCTTGTCGCCACTGTAGATGAGCACCGGTAGGTGCACATCGACTAAGGCGTGGCGTCCGAACAGCAGGCTCAGCGGCGCCATCAGCATCACCGCCCCGACGCGGGAGTCTGCCTGGGGTGACAGTTCGCTGCGGTCGGCAATCAACACACCGTGGGTTTTGCAGGCGTCGTGATCATCGGGTCGCTCGAGGCAATATGCACGCAGGCGGTCAAGGTCAGGGCGCGCGCCGGCCAGGATCAAGGCGGTTTCGCCGCCGGCCGAATAACCGATCAATCCGACTTTCCCGTCGTTCAGCCGAGGCCCAAGCAGCGCATCGCTGCGCGCAGCGGTGATGGCGGCGCTGACTTGCAGTGGCCGACCGTAGAGATTGCTCAGGGTGCCCAACCGGCTGGGGTCGCGGGCATTGTCGCCTGGGTGGACCACAGCGACCACCACATACCCTTGCCTGGCCAGTGACGTTGCCAGGTAGTGCAAGGCCAGGGGGCTACCGGTGTTGCCATGCGAAAGCACGAGCAACGGAAAACGCCCCTGGGCCACAGGCACCTCTTCAGCCACCTCCAGCGCGTAACCGTCGATGTGGCTGGCCCGAGCATGCCCCTTGGCAGGATAGAACGCCAAGGCTTGCATGGGTCGGCTGTCTACCGGGTCGGTCAGCATCATATGATGCAAGCCGGCTACCCAGAGCGAAGCATTGGCTGCGCCCATCGAGCCAACGACCATGGCCAGTGCCAGCAAGCAACGAGGAAGGATCATGGGGGCTCTGCGCATGGCCGCTGGATAGGTTGAGCTTAATCGCTGCCCTTGCGTCAAAAATGAAAAACCGATGAAACATCGGCCGCGCCAGGGCTGATCCGTTTTGTGTTTGTGCCCGCCATCGAACCCGTGGCATATAGGCAGGTCAATCAGACGTCGTCGATCATTCGCAATCGTGGAGAGCCGAGCATGAGCACACCCGCTTACCAACCCCCGAAGGTATGGCGCAACGAAGCGGCCTCTGGTGGCCACTTCGCCAGTATCAACCGGCCGGTCGCCGGGCCTACCCATGACAAGGACCTGCCAGTGGGCGAGCAACCGCTGCAGCTTTATTCCCTGGCTACACCCAATGGCGTCAAGGTCACTATCGCCCTGGAAGAGCTGCTGGAACTCGGCCATGCCGGCGCTGAATACGATGCCTGGCTGATCCGTATCGGCGAAGGTGACCAGTTCTCCAGCGGCTTCGTGCAGGTCAATCCAAACTCCAAGATCCCCGCATTGGTTGACCGCAGCGTCGAGCCGCCGGTGCGGGTATTCGAATCGGGGTCCATCCTGCTGTACCTGGCCGAGAAGTTCGATGCCCTGCTCCCGCAAACTGCAGCCGAACGCACCGAAGCCCTGAACTGGCTGTTCTGGCAAATGGGCGCGGCGCCGTACTTGGGTGGTGGGTTTGGGCATTTCTACGTGTATGCGCCGGAAAAAATCGAGTACGCGATCAATCGCTTCACCATGGAAGCCAAGCGGCAGCTGGACGTGCTCGACCGCCGTTTGGGCGAAACCACCTACCTTGCCGGCGGTCATTACAGCATCGCCGATATAGCGGTGTGGTCATGGTACGGCCAGCTTGTGCTGGGCAACCTCTACAACGCTGCAGAGTTTCTCGCAGTTCACGAATACCCCAACGTTCAGCGCTGGGCCCAGGCGATCGCTGCACGTCCCGCCGTGCAACGCGGCACGCGCGTGAACCGGACCTGGGGTGATGAAGCCAGCCAGGTACCGGAGCGGCATTCGGCAGCGGATCTGGACTGAACGGCCTGCTGATCCTCGGGCGGCCCTGCTGGCGGGGCCGCCCAGGTGTCAATGAGGTGCCCCCATTCAATGCCCCCTTGCACGCACCCGTTTGCTCCTGCGCACACCTGCGTACGCTTTAACCTTCTTGTACACTCCCCGCATTAGCCTAATGCTGTTCACTTAGGGCCGCTGCGCGGCCCATCGCGGTCCCAACGATCTCAGATGAACAGCATTACCGCATTAGCTCAACCTGCATTTTCTGGTGAACGCATGATCGAGGTAACCGAGGTTTCCATCGCCGAGTTGCGCAGCGCGCTCGAGGCGGGCCGCACGACGGCGGTCGAACTGGTCAAGGCCTACCTGGCCCGCATGGACGCCTACGATGGCGCCGGCACCGACACCGCCCTCAACGCCGTGGTAGTGCGCAATCCCGATGCACTTGCCGAAGCCGAGGCCTCGGACGCCCGCCGGGCCCGTGGCGAGGTGCTTGGGCCCTTGGACGGCATACCCTACACCGCCAAGGACAGCTATTTGGTAAAAGGCCTGACCGCAGCGTCCGGTAGCCCAGCCTTCAAGCACCTGATAGCCCAGCGCGACGCCTTCACCATCGAACGGCTGCGCGGAGCCGGGGCCATCTGCCTGGGCAAGACCAACATGCCGCCCATGGCCAACGGTGGCATGCAGCGCGGCGTCTATGGTCGCGCCGAGAGCCCCTACAATGCGGCGTACCTGACCGCGCCCTTCGCTTCGGGCTCCTCTAACGGCGCCGGTACCGCGACAGCTGCGAGCTTCAGCGCCTTCGGCCTGGCCGAGGAAACCTGGTCCAGCGGCCGAGGCCCTGCGTCGAACAACGGGCTGTGCGCCTACACCCCCTCACGCGGGATCATTTCGGTCAGGGGTAACTGGCCCCTCACGCCGACGATGGATGTGGTCGTGCCGTTCGCCCGCACCATGCATGACCTGCTGGAAATTCTCGACGTGGTCGTGGCCGATGATCCCGATACCCGGGGTGACCTATGGCGGCTGCAGCCCTGGGTCTCGATCCCGAAACCCTCGCAGGTCCGCCCGACCAGCTACCTGGACCTGGCAGCAGGCACCGCCGCCCTGCAAGGCAAGCGATTCGGCGTACCGCGCATGTACATCAACGCCGACGAGCACGCGGGCACGTCGGAAAAACCGGGCATTGGCGGCCCTACCGGCCAGCGCATCCAGACGCGGGCAAGCGTCATGACGCTGTGGCAGCAAGCTCGCCAAGCCCTGGAAAAGGCCGGTGCCCAGGTTGTGGAAGTCGACTTCCCGCTGGTCTCCAACTGTGAAGGCGACCGGCCGGGCGCGCCGACCGTCTACAACCGGGGCATCGTCAGCAAGGCATTCCTGCACGATGAGCTGTGGGAGCTCTCCGGCTGGGCGTTCGACGACTTCCTGCGCGCCAATGACGACCCGAATCTCAACCGGCTGGCGGATGTGGACGGTCCACGAATTTTCCCACACGACCCTGGCACCCTGCCCAACCGTGAGGATGATCTGGCCGCCGGCATGGATGAGTACGTCAACATGGCCAAGCGCGGCCTGAAGACCTGGGATCAGATCGAGACCCTGCCTGACGGTCTGCGTGGCCTTGAACAGACTCGCAAGATCGACCTGGAAGACTGGATGCAAGCGCTTGGGCTCGATGCCGTGTTGTTCCCCACCGTGGCCGACGTCGGGCCGGCCGACGCCGATGTGAACCCGGCATCGGCCGACATTGCCTGGAGCAATGGCGTGTGGGTGGCCAACGGGAACCTGGCCATACGCCACCTGGGGGTGCCCACGGTCACCGTGCCCATGGGCGTGATGAGCGACATCGGTATGCCGGTAGGCCTGACCTTCGCGGGGCGGGCCTACAGTGACACTGCACTGTTGAGCTTTGCCGCAGCGTTCGAAGCCACCGGTTCACGGCGGATGATTCCACCCCGCACCCCGCCCTTGGGCTGACGGCACAACAGAGCGCCAGGCATCTCGCGAAAATCAACGTTATGTGTAAATATGCACAAACTGTTGATTCGAAGAGTTCGCATGGCCCTCTTACCCGAAGATGAACGCCGCTTGACCTTGAGCGTGCTCAAAGCCTCCATTGAGGCCTTGGGCAGCGTCGTCACACAAAACACCGAAATCCTGCTTCACGACCTGGACCATCCCGAACGGTCCGTCGTTGCCATCGTCAATGGCCACCTCTCCGGCCGGCAGGTGGGAAGCCCTATCCTGGCTGTACCGGAGCAGGATCAAGGCCTGAAAGCGTTGCTCAAGGCCGCGGCTGATCAGCAAGGCTGCGGGCCTGTCGTACTGCCCGACTACCCGACCGCCATCAAGGGCCGCACGCTGCGCAGCGCTACCGCGATCTTTCGCGACAGCGCTGGCCACCCCTTCGCCAGCCTGTGCATCAACACCGATGTCACGGGCTTGGAGGCTGCCATGGGCTTTTTACAAAGCTTCGCGCCCATGGGCAGCGCGCCCGCGCCGGCGGAGCCCGCCGACATGGAGGCGCTGATGACCGAGATCATCCAGGCGGCCCTGCATGGCACCGGCCAAGGCCGCATGACCAGGCAAGCCAAGATCGAAGCGGTGCGCGTGATGCAGGAACGCGGGCTGTTCATCGTCAAGGGCGGCGTCGAGAAAGCGGCCAACGCCCTCGGCGTGACCCGGTACACCGTCTACAACTACCTCGAACATTTGCGCGGAGCCTCCCAGTGACCTTGCACATCCCTACCCCCCTTATCGAATCACGCCCACTGTCGCTGGCTGCCGATTGCACAGTCTGGCTCAAGCTCGAGGCATTGCAGCCCTGCGGCTCCTTCAAGCTGCGCGGCGTCGCCCACGCCTGTGAGTTCCACCACGGCCGCGGCGCTAAACGGTTCGTGTCGTCGTCAGGCGGCAATGCCGGGCTCGCTGTCGCCTATGTCGGGCGCAAGCTCGGCCTTCCCGTGACCGTTGTCGTGCCCGAGACCACCACCGCGCGCGCCCAGCAATTGCTGCGCCTTGAAGATGCGGAGGTCATCGTCCACGGGCAGTCCTGGCAGGAGGCCAATGCGTTGGCGCTGAGCCTGATGGGCGACGATGCCGCGTTCATTCACCCGTTCGACGATCCGCTGCTGTGGGAAGGCCATGCCAGCCTGGTCGACGAGGTGGCAGAAGCCGGCATCAAGCCCGATGCCGTCGTGCTTTCCGTGGGCGGCGGCGGTTTGCTGAGCGGCGTCGTGCAGGGGCTACAGCGCAATGGTTGGGCCGATGTGCCGGTCCTGGCCGTGGAAACCCAGGGCGCAGCCTCCCTGCATGCCGCCATCGAAGCCGGCGAATTGGTGACGTTGGAGCGGCTGGATACGATTGCCACCACGCTGGGCGCGAAACAGGTAGCCGAACACGCGTTTCTCTGCACCCAGGAACATCCCGTGCAAAGCCTGCTGGTCAGTGACCGGCAGGCCCTGGAGGCGTGCGAGCGCTTTTTGCTGGATCACCGTCTGCTGGTCGAGCCGGCCTGCGGCGCCGCTTTGGCGGTGGGATATGACGCCAGCGCACTGGCAAGCTACCGCAATGTACTGGTGGTCGTGTGCGGGGGCGCCACGGCAACCTTGGCGCAGATCCAGGCGTGGCGGGCAGCGCTCGAGGCATGAAACCAGCCTGCGGGTGCGGGGAGCGGCCCTGAACCCGCTCCTTGCGTCACCGGCTGCAAAGTGCACCTGACGAAACGGCTCATAAAAAAGCCCGTGATACACACGGGCAACTGAGCACCAACGCAATAACCTGTGTTCTCAGCCCTTCTTCAATGCCTGCTCTTTGTGCATGGCCATGTGCCCGGTCTTGTCGCTCTTGACCTCGTACTGTGGCTCCTCCTTTGAGCAATGGCGCTGACGCCCCATGAATTCGACATCCTGGGTATGCACTTTCTCGACGGTGCCATGTATGACGCCGGCCTCTGAGTTCCAGTGCACCTTGTCACCTTTCTTGAAGGCATTGCTCATCGATTTCTCCTTGCACCCTGCGTGGGATGATTGAGAGTGTCATCTGTCGTTGTTCTACTGAGCACGCCGAACGCAAAAAGATTCAGTCACGGCAACGCTGCCCGGACGAAATGCAATTGCACCCTTTCGATCTGCGGCGAGTGAAGGCACAATGCGTGTCCTTTTTTTGGCCGGCCTTGCCGAGGGCCTCTAAATGATCAATACGCCGTACTACCTCATCGACAAGACCAAGCTGCTGAGCAACATGCAGAAGATCGCCTATGTGCGCGAACACTCGGGTGCCAAAGCGCTGCTGGCGCTCAAGTGCTTCGCCACTTGGTCGGTGTTCGACCTGATGCAGCAGTACATGGACGGCACCACGTCGTCTTCGCTGTACGAGCTCAAGCTCGGCCGCCAGAAGTTCGCCGGTGAAACCCACGCCTATAGCGTGGCGTGGGCCGACGACGAGGTCCAGGAGATGCTCGAGAACTGCGACAAGATCATCTTCAACTCCATTGGCCAGCTGCAACGCTTCGCCGAGCAGTCCGAAGGCAAGGTCCGGGGTTTGCGCGTCAACCCCCAGGTCAGCAGCTCGGACTATCAGCTGGCCGACCCGGCGCGCCCGTTCAGCCGCCTGGGGGAATGGGACCCGGCCAAGATCGAGACCGTGATCGATCAGGTATCAGGCTTCATGTTCCACAACAACTGCGAGAACGGCGACTTCGCCTTGTTCGATCAGATGCTGTCCCGTATCGAGGAACGTTTCGGCCACCTGCTGCACAAAGTGAAATGGGTAAGCCTGGGCGGCGGCATCCACTTCACCGGCGAAGGCTATGCACTGGACGATTTCTGCGCGCGCCTGAAGGCGTTCTCGCAGACCTATGGCGTGCAGGTCTACCTGGAGCCAGGTGAAGCCGCGATCACCCAGAGCGCTTCGCTGGAAGTGACTGTGCTGGACACGCTGTACAACGGTAAGCACCTGGCCGTGGTCGACAGCTCGATCGAAGCGCACATGCTCGACCTGCTGATCTACCGCCTCAACGCCAAGATGGCGCCCAACGACGGCGAGCACACCTACATGGTATGCGGCAAGTCTTGCCTGGCCGGCGATATTTTCGGTGAATACCAGTTCGAACGCCCGCTGGCGATCGGCGACCGCCTGTCCTTCGTGGATGCTGCGGGTTACACCATGGTCAAGAAAAACTGGTTCAACGGTTTGAAGATGCCATCCATCGTGGTCAAGCAACTCGACGGCAGCGTCGAGGTGGTACGCGAGTTCGGTTTCGAAGACTACGTTTCCAGCCTGTCGTAAGACAGGCCTCGTCTGTAAGGAGCAACAGGTAAATTGAAGAAGAACGTTCTTATCATTGGTGCAGGAGGTGTCGCCAAGGTGGTGGCCCACAAGTGCGCGCAGCATAACGACGAACTGGGTCGTATTGCCATCGCGTCACGGAACATCTCCAAATGCCAGGCCATCATCGACAGCGTCAAGGCCAAGGGTAGCCTCAAGGTACCCGCCGACATTCAGGCCTTTTCGCTCAATGCCCTCGACGTCGAGGCAACCAAAGCATTGATCCGCGAGACCGAATCGCAAATCGTGATCAATGTCGGCTCCGCGTTCCTGAACATGTCGGTGCTGCGTGCGTGCATCGATACCGGCGTCGCCTACCTGGATACCGCTATCCACGAGGAGCCGGGCAAGATCTGTGAAACCCCGCCATGGTACGGAAACTACGAGTGGAAACACCTCGAAGAGTGCCAGGCCAAGAACATCACGGCCATTCTCGGCGTCGGTTTCGACCCGGGTGTGGTCAACAGCTACGCCAAACTGGCGCAGCAGCAGTATTTCGACCACATTGATTCGATCGACATTCTCGACGTCAATGCAGGCTCGCATGGCAAGTACTTTGCCACCAACTTCGACCCGGAAATCAATTTCCGCGAGTTCACCGGGCAGGTGTGGAGCTGGCAGAACAGCCAGTGGACCAGCAACACCATGTTCGAAGTCAAGCGTACCGATGACCTGCCCGTGGTGGGTTCGCAAAACCTGTACCTCACCGGTCACGATGAAGTGCACTCCATCTCCAAGAACCTGAACGTACCCAACGTCCGATTCTGGATGAGTTTCGGCGAGCATTACATCAATGTATTCACGGTCCTGAAAAACCTGGGCCTGCTCAGCGAGCAGCCAGTCAAGACCGCAGAAGGCCTGGAAGTGGTACCGCTTAAAGTGGTCAAGGCCGTGCTGCCTGATCCTGCGTCCCTGGCGCCCGGCTACACCGGCAAGACCTGCATCGGTGACCTGGTCAAAGGCACCAAGGACGGGCAGCCCCGTGAAGTGTTCATCTACAACGTGGCCGACCACGAAGAGGCGTACGCTGAAACGGACAGCCAGGGCATTTCCTACACTGCGGGCGTGCCACCGGTCGCCGCTGCCTTGCTGGTCGCCCGCGGCGAGTGGGATGCCAAGCGCATGGTCAACGTCGAGGAGCTGCCCGCCGAGCCGTTCCTCAAGGCGCTGGACATGATGGGCTTGCCAACCCGGGTGAAGGATGAAAAAGGTGACCGTCCGTGGGACGCTGAAGCCTGATTCACCCCAGAGGGCGCCGTTGAGGCGCCCTCTTCCGTTATCGATCAGCCCACACTGAATCTTTGTTAACTACTTAAATCCCTCAGCCGTCCGCTGTCCAACCATTCATCGGATAACCCACGAATTTGCTCGGATACCCCGCCGCGCGGCGTTCAACCCTTGCAATTGACCCTGGCCCTCAATACTGTATGAATACTCAGTACGACAGGTAAGAGTCATGCAACTGATCGCCAAACTGGGCATTCTTGCCGATGCCGCCAAATACGATGCATCGTGCGCCAGTAGTGGTGCGCCAAAACGCAGCTCGCGTGGTGGCAATGGTTTGGGCGCTACCAACGGCATGGGCATTTGCCACAGCTATACACCCGATGGTCGCTGCGTGTCTCTGCTGAAAATTCTGCTTACCAACTTTTGCCTGTACGACTGCCAGTATTGCGTCAACCGACGTTCGAGCAATGTGCCTCGCGCACGGTTCAGCCCCGAAGAAGTGGTACGCCTGACCTTGGACTTCTACCGGCGCAACTGCATCAGTGGCCTGTTCCTGAGCTCGGGCATCATTCGCTCTGCCGACTACACCATGGAGCAGCTGATCAGAGTGGCGCGATTGCTGCGCGAAGAACATAACTTCCGTGGCTATATCCACCTCAAGACCATTCCGGACGCCGATCCGCTGTTGATCGAAGAAGCAGGCCGCCTGGCCGATCGCTTGAGCGTCAACATCGAGCTGCCCACCGACGACAGCCTCAAGCGCCTGGCACCGGAAAAACAAGCGTCGACCATTCGTCAAGCCATGGGCGTGATTCATCAGGGGCAGCAAGCGGTGGCCAACGAGCCTCGCGCTCCGCGCTTTACCCCTGCCGGCCAAAGCACCCAGGTTATTGTCGGGGCCGACAGTACCGACGACAGCACATTGCTGCGCAATGCCGAATCGCTGTACCAGGGGTACGGCCTCAAACGCGTCTACTACTCAGCCTTCAGCCCTATCCCCGACAGCCCGGGCAGCGTGCCACTGGCCGCCCCGCCTCTGCTGCGTGAACACCGCTTGTACCAGGCCGATTTCCTCTTGCGTGGATACGGTTATAAAGCCGGCGAGCTGTTGGGCCAGACCGGCAACCTGGCGTTGGATATCGATCCCAAGCTGGCATGGGCACTGGCCAATCGCGAAGTGTTCCCGCTGGATGTGAACCGCGCAGAGCCCGCTCTCCTCGCTCGCATTCCAGGGATAGGCCTGCGCAGTGTGCAGCGCCTGGTCGCCTTGCGTCGCGAGCGGCGTATCCGCTATGACGACCTGATTCAGCTGCGCTGCGTGCTCGACAAGGCGCGGCCCTTTATCGTGACCAGCGATTACCGCCCAGCCCAGGCCGACCTACGCAGCAGCCTGCTGCGTGCCCGCCTGCGCGAGCCACAGGCACCGGTTCAAATGGGGCTGTGGGGGTGATTGCGCTCGATTGCGATGACCTGTTCGGGATCTGGCGTGAGCAAGCCAGGTCCTTGCTGAGCCATGGCATCGATCCATCGCAAGTCACCTGGTCGCAGGGGCCCATGACCGACATGCTGGCGGACACCACCACGCTGCCGGCGGGTACGGGCCCGTTTCGGGCAAAGGTGCCAGCGGCCTTGCTCGGTCAACTGGAAGAAGCGGCACGCTATCACGGCGAGCAGCGGTGGAACCTGTTGTACGACGTGCTGTGGCGGGTCGCCCACGGCGACCGCACGGCGATGCTGGCCGGTGATCGGCTGGGCAGCGAGCTGCATCGACGCATCAAGCAAGTCAGCCGTGAAGCCCATCATCTGCATGCGTTCTTGCGGTTCGTGCCGCTACCTGAAGCGCTGGTCGAGCACTTGCAATTGGACCTGGTCGCTTTTCACGAACCTGCTCACGACATTCTGCAAAGCGCCAGCCCCCATTTTGCCGACAGACTGGGACGGCTGCGGTGGCTGATCGCAACGCCGCGCGATGGCATCCGCTATGACGGCCGCCATTTCGACTATCAACGCCGCTGCCCGGAGCTCTGGCAGCAATGGGCGCAGCACGCAGAAGACCCTGGCGCCGAGTTGTGGCGTACCTACTACCGCCATACCTTCAACCCCGCCCGCCTGAATCCGAATGCCTTGCGCTTGCATATGCCTGGCCGGTTCTGGCGCCATTTGCCAGAAGGGATGCTCATCCCTCAACTGGAGGGCCTGGCGCGCCAAGGCAAGCAGCGTGACGGCCAGGCCGTGGAAGTAGCGGCCCAAGCTGGCAAGCAGATCAACAAGTCCTCCCGGGAAGGTTGACTGCCAGCAAGCAACCAAAGCGTCTGCGACAAACCCTGTCTTGATCCGAACGTTCCGCTTGCCCTGCCGTCTTAACCTGAGCCGGTGCCGACACGCAAAGAGGACGCGAGATGACCCAACCCGACCCGTCATACGTCAAATGGCTTGAAGAACGCTCCATGCTAAAGGCATCCCAGGAGCGGGCCAGCCTGTACTCCGGGCAAGCGCGCCTGTGGCAACAGCCCTACGCCCAGGCACAGCCGCGCCGTGCGACAGAAATCGCCTCCGTCTGGCTCACGGTCTACCCCGATGCGATCATCGCGCCGGATGGATGCTCAGTGCTGGGTGCCTTGGCCCATGAAGCGCTATGGAAGCGTCTGTCAGACATTGGTATTCAAGGGGTGCACACCGGGCCGATCAAGCGTTCCGGCGGCATCAGCGGACGCGAGGTTACGCCGAGTGTAGACGGCAACTTCGACCGTATCAGCTTCGACATCGACCCGCTTTACGGTACCGAGCAGGAACTGGTGCAGATGAGCCGCATGGCCGCTGCCCACAATGCCGTGACCATCGATGACCTGATCCCTTCGCACACTGGCAAAGGCGCCGACTTCCGTCTGGCCGAGCTGGCGCTGGCGCCCTACCCTGGCCTCTACCACATGGTCGAAATCCGTGAAGAGGACTGGGGGCTGCTACCTGACGTGCCCGAGGGCCGCGATTCGGTCAACCTGCTCCCAGCTCAGTGCGACGAGCTCAAGGCCCGCCACTATATCGTCGGCCAGCTGCAACGGGTGATCTTCTTCGAGCCAGGCGTCAAAGAGACTGACTGGAGTGCCACGGCGCCGATCACGGGCGTGGATGGCAAAACCCGCCGCTGGGTTTACCTGCATTATTTCAAGGACGGTCAACCCTCCCTGAACTGGCTAGACCCGACGTTCACGGCGCAGCAGATGATCATCGGCGATGCCCTGCACGCCCTGGACTGCCTGGGCGCACGTGGCTTGCGTCTGGATGCCAACGGTTTCCTTGGCGTCGAAACCCGGGCCAGCGGCACCGCCTGGTCGGAAAGCCATCCCTTGTCGCTGGTTGGTAACCAGTTGATCGGTGGCATGATCCGCAAGGCAGGAGGGTTCAGCTTCCAGGAGTTGAACCTCACCCTCGATGACATCGCCCAGATGTCCAGCGGCGGTGCCGACCTGTCCTACGACTTCATTACCCGACCGGCCTATCAGCACGCGCTGCTGACCGGCGACACCGAATTCCTGCGCTTGATGTTCAAGGAAATGCACGCCTTCGGCATCGACCCGGCCTCGCTGATCCATGCCTTGCAAAACCATGACGAGTTGACGGTCGAGCTGGTGCATTTCTGGACACTGCATGCGCATGACATGTACCTGTACAAGGGCCAGACCTTGCCAGGCAGCATCCTGCGCGAGCATATCCGCGAGGAGATCTACGAGCGCCTGTCCGGCGAACACGCACCTTACAACCTGCGGTTCGTCACCAATGGCATCTCCTGCACCACGGCCAGCTTGATCACCGCCGCCCTGGGAATCCGTGAGCTTGACGACATCACCCCCGAGCAGGTCGAATCGATACAGAAGCTGCATTTGCTGCTGGTGATGTACAACGCCATGCAGCCTGGGGTGGTGGCCATATCCGGCTGGGACCTGGTGGGCGCCCTGCCCTTGCCTGGCGAAGCGGTGGCTGAGCGAATGACCGACGGCGACACTCGCTGGATTCATCGCGGCGGTTACGACCTGGCAGGTCTTGACCCAGAGGCGCACACCTCAGTGCGGGGCATGCCGCGTGCGCGCGCGTTGTACGGCAGCCTTGATGAACAACTGGAGCGCAGTGACTCGTTCGCCAGTAAGGTCAAGAAGCTGCTCGCGGTTCGCCAGGCGTATGGCATCGCCACCAGCCGGCAACTGCTGGTGCCGGATGTGACTTCGCCTGGCCTGCTGGTGATGGTTCACGAACTGCCTGCAGGGCGCGGCACCCAGATAACCGCCCTGAACTTCAGCCAGGACGAGATCAGTGAAGAACTGCAACTGACCGGTTTCACACCAGGCCCTGTGGTGGACATGATCAACGAAACGGTCGAAGGCGATTTGACCGAGGACGGGCGGTTGATGGTCAACCTGGACCCTTACGAAGCGCTGTGCCTGCGCATCGTCAACAGCAGTGGCCACGTCTGAGGTGCTGTGACTTGCATTTGCAAGCGCCTGGGCATAGTTTGCGCAAGTCAACTTACCTGTGCCCAGGAGCAACGCAATGTACACCGGCATCGTCCAGGCCGTCCGCCCTCTGCTTGATATCGCCCGTCACCCTGGCCACAACCAGTTCACCATCGACCTCACCCCGGCACTGCTCGACGATCTGAAGATCGGTGCCAGTGTCAGCGTTGAAGGCACTTGCCTGTCGGTCACCGAAATCGAAGGCACGCAGGTGCGCTTCGACGCCATGACGGCAACGCTGGAACGCACCAACCTGCGAAACCTGCAGCCCGGCCAAGGGGTAAACATCGAGCGCTCGGCAAAAATGAATGCGGAGGTGGGCGGCCACCTCATGGCTGGCCACATCGCCACCACTGCAGACATCGTCGACATCTCCATCGCCAACGCCGGTGCATACATCAAGTTCCGCATGCCGCCCGAATGGGCCAAGTACGTCTTTGCCCGTGGCTTTATTGGCGTCAATGGCTGCAGCCTTACCGTCGCCGACATCGACGACAACGTGGTCACCATCAACCTCATTCCAGAAACCCTGCGCCAGACCACGTTCACCCGTTATCAGAAAGGCGACCTGCTCAATATCGAAGTCGATCACCACACCATTGTGCTGGTCGATGTCGTGGAGCGCACCATTCGTAACACCCTGGCCCGCGAGCAACGGTAGACCCGAGGACTGCACATGCTGCCAGCCACCACGGCCACACCTACCTCCAAGCGCCATCGTGTCCACAGGTTACGAGGCCGCGTAGGGTTGGGGCTGGTGGCCGGCCTGTCGGTACTGGCAGGGATGACCGATGCCATCGGTCTGTTGGCCTTGGGCGATTTCGTATCGTTCATGAGCGGCAACACCACCCGCCTTGCCGTCGCCATCAATGACGTCGATGGCCCGATGATACTGCGCCTGGCAGGTGCGCTGTTGGGCTTCGTGGCCGGCAATACCCTGGGTGTGGTGCTGGCACACTCATGCCGGCGCCGTGCTTGGCCAGTGTTGCTGGTGGTAGCCGTTCTGCTCGGGTTTGCGGGGATGATGCCCGCGCCGAATACCTCAGTGCCTTTGTTGGCCGCCACATTGGCGATGGGGATGATCAATGCAGTGGTTGAACAGGTCAACGGTCTGCCGATTGGCCTGACCTACGTTACCGGTGCCCTTTCGCGCTTTGGTCGTGGCCTGGGCCACTGGATGCTGGGCGCTCGCCGTCATGGCTGGCGGGTGCAACTGGTGCCGTGGCTGGGCATGTTACTGGGGGCAGCCTGTGGCGCTTGGTTGCAGAAACACCTGGGTCTTCAGGCTATGGTCGGCAGTTGCCTCTTGACCTGCCTGCTGACCCTGGTGTCGCTGCTCATTCCTCGTGCCTGACAGCGAGGCTACATGCCTCGCTGATCAGTCGATACGGGGATGCTGCTGCACCAGCAGCTTGCGCTTGGCCTCCAGTTCAGCAATTTGGGTATCGATGTCTTCGATTTTCTGCTCGATATTGTCGTGGTGCTCCTGAAGCAGCTCGCGCGCCTCATCGATGTCGGAGGCCGCTGGCGCCGCGCCACGCAACGGCTTGTTGGCCGTTTCCTTCATGGTCACGCCGGTGATGAAACCGATCACGGCAATCACCATCAGGTAGTACGCCGGCATGTACAGGTTGCCGGAGCTTTCCACCAGCCAGGCGGCCAGGGTCGGGGTAAGGCCTGCAATCAGCACCGAAATGTTGAAAGCACTGGCCAGGGCGCTGTAGCGGATATGCGTCGGGAACATCGCTGGCAGGGTCGAAGCCATCACACCGATGAAGAAGTTGAGCAGCACGGCCATCAGCAGCAGGCCTGCGAAGATCAAGCCCAGCACGCCGCTGTTGATCAGCATGAAGGCAGGAATCGCCGCCGCAAACAGGCCGACGCTGCCCAGAATGATGAAGGGCCGACGGCCAAACTTGTCACTCAGAAGGCCGATTATCGGCTGCACGAACAGCATGCCCACCATGATCGCGATGATGATCAGTACACCGTGATCTTCGCTGTAATGCAGGTTGTGGGACAGATAGCTGGGCATGTACGTCAGCAGCATGTAGTACGTGACGTTCGTCGCGATCACCACGCCGATGCAGGTGATCAGGCTACGCCAGTGCTTGGTCGCCACTTCCTTGAACGACACCTTGGGCCCGGAAGCCAGGCCTTCACGGTCACCTTGCTCCAGTTTGTCGACATGCTGCTGGAAGGCTGGGGTTTCCTCCAGCGCATGACGCAGGTACAAGCCGATCATACCCAGTGGCAAGGCCAGGAAGAACGGCAGGCGCCAGCCCCACTCGAGGAATTTCTCCTCACCCAATACGGTGGAGATCATCACCACCACGCCGGCGCCCAGTACGAAGCCGGCGATGGAGCCGAAGTCCAACCAGCTGCCCAGGAAACCACGCTTGCGGTCAGGCGCATACTCGGCCACGAAAATCGAAGCGCCGGTGTACTCCCCCCCTACCGAGAAGCCCTGGGCCATCTTGGCCAGCAACAGCAGAATCGGCGCCCATATGCCGATACTGGCATAGGACGGTATCAGGCCAATGGCGAATGTGCTCAAGGACATGATGACGATGGTGGCGGCGAGAATCTTCTGTCGCCCGAAACGGTCGCCGAGCGCGCCGAAGAACAAACCACCCAGTGGTCGGATCAGGAACGGCACGGAGAAAGTGGCCAGCGCGGCAATCATTTGAACGCTGGGGTCGGCATTGGGGAAGAACACTTTGCCCAGGGCATAGGCGACGAAGCCATAGACGCCGAAGTCGAACCACTCCATCGCATTGCCCAGCGCAGCGGCGGTAATGGCCTTGCGCATCTTGGCGTCATCGACGATGGTGATGTCCTTCAGGCCAATCGGCTGAACCCTTTTCTTGCGAGATTTCATTTATTTATCCCTGACGGTGACTGCTCTAAGGGATCAGATACAAAGGGACACTAAATAATTCAGCGCTTAGCGTTTTTTTGTGAAACGCAGGCTTAAAGAGGGATGCGAGCTTTTAGGGCGCTGGGTCATTGGGGCTGCTGCGCAGCCCCAATGACCACGTTTTCAAATACCTTCCAGCGCCAGGTCCATGGCAAAGTAGGTCAGGATCAAGTCGGCGCCCGCACGCTTGATCGCCCCAATGCTCTCGCGCATGACGCGGCCCTCATCGATGGCACCAGCCAGTCCACCGAACTTGATCATGGCGTACTCGCCACTGACTTGGTAGGCCGCCAATGGCAGGCGCGAGGCGTTACGAATGTCGGCAATCACATCCAGGTAGGCACCCGCCGGCTTGACCATGAGTACGTCGGCGCCCTCCTGCTCGTCGAGCAGTGATTCGCGCACCGCTTCGCGGCGATTCATGGGGTTCATCTGGTAGCTCTTGCGGTCGCCCTTGAGCGCCGTACCGCCCGCTTCGCGGAAAGGCCCATACAAGGAAGAGGCAAACTTGGTGGAGTAGGCCATGATCGCCGTGTCATGGAAGCCTGCGCCGTCCAGCGCACTGCGAATTGCCTGGACCTGCCCGTCCATGGCCGCCGAGGGCGCGATGAAATCAGCACCTGCCGCGGCGGCAATCACGGCCTGCTTGCCGAGGTTGGCCAAGGTGGCGTCGTTGTCCACGCCGTGGTCATGCAGCACGCCACAGTGGCCGTGGCTGGTATATTCGCAGAAGCAGGTATCGGACATCACGACCATTTCCGGCACCGCATCCTTGCAGATCCGCGACATGCGCGCGACCAGGCCGTTTTCATTCCAGGTGTCGCTGCCCACGGCGTCCAGATGGTGGGAGACCCCGAAGGTCATCACCGAACGAATGCCAGCACGGGCGTAACGCTCGATCTCCTGCGCCAACAGCTTCTCGGGGATGCGATTGACCCCAGGCATGCTCTTGATCGGCACGAAGTCATCGATACCCTCCTCCACGAAGATCGGCAAGATCAGATCATCGAGGCGGAACTCGGTCTCCTGAAAAACGCTGCGCAGCGCTTGACTCTTGCGCAGACGGCGGGGACGGACGGACGGGAAAAGAGTGGACATGACAGCTCCAGAAAGATGAACGGCGTATACCTTAAGCCCGAGCCGCGACACTGGAAAGGCCAAATGACGAGATATTGTCTTGCGTCAAAGGCAATGACCGTCGCGCGGGCCAAAACCTGGCCGGCGCAGCCTGATGTATGGCGTTCGCCCGCACCGGCAGGTTGGATGTGTCAGCGCAGCCAGGGCGGCGGTGGCTCTTGAGCCTGGGGTTGCGCCTGCTCGGCCTCGGCTCGCGCTTCACGGCGGCGGGCATCGTCCAGCCGGGCGGCATCGATCTCGCGCATGATCCCCGCCACGTCCGCTGCCTGCTCATCTTCAGCGAACAACCCCGTGAGCGGACTGTCGGGACGCAATTCGCCGGCTTCGTACAGGGCCCACATTTCCTGCGCATAACGGGTGGCTTTCAGCTCAGGTGCAAAGCGTCCGAAATAGTGCGCCATGTTCGACACATCGCGCTGCAGCATGCTGAACGCATGGTTGTTGGCCGCAGCGTCCACTGCCTGAGGCAAGTCGATGATCACCGGCCCGTCCGGGCCCAGCAGTACGTTGAACTCCGAGAGGTCGCCATGGACGAGCCCCGAGCAGAGCATCAGTACGATCTGGCTGATCACGAACCGGTGATAGTCCCGCGCCTGGTCCGCCTCGAGGTAAACATCGTTCAGCCGGGGCGCAGCATTGCCATCGGCATCGGTCACCAGCTCCATGAGCAGCACGCCATCCTGGAAGTCGTAGGGCTTGGGTACCCTGACGCCTGCCCCGGCCAGCCGGAAGAGCGCGGCCACCTCGGCGTTCTGCCAGGCATCCTCGGCCTCCTTGCGCCCGTACTTGCTGCCCTTGGCCATGGCCCGGGCCTGACGGCTGTTTCGCACCTTGCGCCCTTCCTGATACTCGGCCGCCTGGCGGAAGCTGCGCTTGTTGGCTTCCTTGTACACTTTGGCGCAGCGTACCTGGTTGCCACAGCGCACCACGTACACGGCGGCCTCCTTGCCACTCATCAACGGCCTCAGTACCTCGTCGACCAGGCCGTCCTCAATCAGGGGTTCGATTCTCTTGGGTGTCTTCATCAGGCTGTGTTCGGGTCCTGGCTGTGATGCGGCCTATCCTCTCACAGCCGAGTCGTACTTGCTTGCCCATGTGCCACGCAAGCCGATAAACAAGCAAAGCAATGCAACAGGCGCCAGATGAATTATTCTTAAATCGCCTGCTGGCCGTTCTTTGGCACAATCAGGCTTTCATCTGGATGCCCGGGAACCCGCATGCCTCGCGTACTCACCATCGAAGACGACGCCGTCACCGGTCAGGAAATCGTCGCTGAACTCAACAGCCATGGCTTGGACGTTGACTGGGCCGACAATGGCCGCGAGGGCCTGGCCAAGGCCATCGCCGGCGGTTATGACCTGATCACCCTTGATCGCATGTTGCCGGAGGTGGACGGGCTGACCATCGTCACCACCCTACGCAATCTCAAGATCGCCACGCCCATTCTGATGATCAGCGCGCTGTCGGACGTGGATGAACGGGTGCGGGGCCTGCGTGCAGGCGGCGACGACTACTTGACCAAGCCGTTCGCCTCGGACGAGATGGCAGCGCGCGTCGAAGTCTTGCTGCGCCGCAACAGTGTGCCCATGACGCAGACTAAGCTGCAGGTGGCCGACCTGGAGCTGGACCTCATCACCCATGAAGCCCGGCGCGGCGAGCACACGCTCAATTTGCTCCCCACCGAGTACAAACTGCTCGAATACCTGATGCGTCACAGCGGTCAGGTCATCACGCGGATGATGATCTTCGAGGAAGTCTGGGGGTATCACTTCGATCCAGGCACCAACCTCATTGACGTGCACATCGGCCGCCTGCGCAAGAAGATCGACCTGCCTGGCCAGTCGCCGTTGATCCGTACCGTACGGGGCTCCGGTTATGCCATTGCTGAACCCGTCTAAGGGCTGGAGTTCGTCCACGAGCCGGCTGCTGGCGCTTTACAGTTTTCTGTTCGTGGCCTGGAGCAGCATCCTCATGGGGGTGCTGTACTTCGAGGTTTCCAGCTACCTGAACAAACTCACCCGGCATTCGATGCTGCAGCGCCAACACCTGTTCGCGCACATGAGCGGCAAGCAACTGGACGACGCCCTGATCGCCAGCCAGGCGTTCGAAGAACGCAGTTTCGATGCCTATGGCCTGTTCGACGCGCAACTCAACCCGTTGGGCGGCAGTGTGCGTGCCCTGCCCCCTGAGCTGGCACTGGACGGCAAGATTCACGAGCTCAAGCGCTGCCTGAATGCCGACGATCCGAACATGCCGCGCCATAGCTGCGATGCGGTGGCGATCAAGGTGCAGGATGGCCGTTGGTTGGTGTTGTTCCGGGACAACGGCTCGTTGTTCGTCGTCACACGTATCATCCTCGACGCCTTGCTGTGGGGCATCTCGTTGACGCTGATCCCGGGTTTTGCAGGTTGGTACCTGCTCAGGCGCAGGCCGCTCAAGCGCATCCGTGCGGTACAGGCCCAGGCCGAACTGATCGTGGCGGGCGACCTGACCCATCGCTTGCCGCTGTCGGCACGGCGCGATGAGTTGGACATGCTGGCTGCCATCGTCAACGCCATGCTCGACCGCATCGAGCGCCTGATGCACGAGGTCAAGGGTGTGTGCGATAACATCGCCCACGACCTGCGTACGCCGCTGACGCGGCTGCGCGCGCAGCTGTACCGCATACGCCAGCAAAGCGATGCCGATACCGCCCAGGCGGAGGCGCTGGACCAAGCCATTGGTGAAACCGATACGCTAATGGCCCGTTTTCGCGGGCTGTTGCGGATCAGTGAGTTGGAAGATCGCCAGCGTCGTGCAGGGTTCACGCAGCTGGACCCACATGACCTGTTGGTGGAACTTCACGATTTCTACCTGCCATTGGCGGAGGACGGTGGCATCCAATTGACCTTGCATCAACCAGGGCAGCTGGCAGCGCTGCATGGCGACCGCGAGCTGTTGTTCGAGGCGCTGGCCAACCTGGTGGGCAACGCCATCAAGTTTACGCCTGAAGGAGGACAGGTACAGATCGCAGCCTCCCAAGATGACACGGGCGTGCACTTGGCTGTGGAAGACACGGGACCTGGCATTGCGGAACAGGAGCGTACTGCGGTGCTCAAGCGGTTCTATCGCAGCGACGAGGGGCATCGGCATGCGGGCTTCGGCTTGGGTCTGTCCATCGTGGCGGCGATCGTGGACTTGCATGGGTTTGGTTTGGAGATCGGTGAAAGTCGGCTGGGAGGGGCGAAGCTGGTGTTGCATTGTCCTCTTGCGGGCTTGGTTAAGTAAGCCGGTGCAGGGCTGGCAATCGTTGCGGTGGTGCGGGCATGGAGCGGACTTGTAGGGGGCGCTGGACCGGCGCGGGGACCCGCGCAGTAAATCCAAAAGTTCCTATTTCGTGTTTGAGTCTTTTAGGGCCGCTTTGCGGCCCATCGCGGCACTAGGCCGCTCCTACAAGTTGCTAGATACACAGCAGATATCGTGACCACTGTTCTGAATATAACCATTACGCGTACCCAGATGGCTCCACTAAGGAGAGTTTAACGGTTTACTGTTGATCTTGATCTTGATCTTGATCTTGATCTTGATCTTGATCTTGATCTTGATCTTGATCTTGATCTTGATCCTGCTTTTGCTCTTGCTTTTGCTCTTGCTTTTGCTCTTGCTTTTGCTCTTGCTTTTGCTCTTGCTTTTGCTCTTGCTTTTGCTCTTGCTCTTGCTCTTGCTCTTGCTCTTGCTCTTGCTCTTGCTTTTGATCTTCGCGACTTCAGAAGGCCGAACGCAGGTCTTGCGGAGGGAGGTGACAGGCATGGATGCCTGTCAAGCGCTGGGCCCCAGGATGGGGCCTACAGCGCGGTCCTCCCGGGAGCAAGACCGGAGTGAGGGAACCCCGAAGCGCAGCGTAGGGGCCGTATGAATGGAGCGCAGCCTTTTTTGGTTACTTTTTGTGGCGTTTGACAAAAAGTAACTCGCCGTAAGGGCGAAAAGGTGATTAAGCGTCGCCATCGCAAATGGACTATGCGCTCTATCAATACCCACACCAACCCAATCGAACTTCAAACTTCAAACTTCAAACTTCAAACTTCAAACTTCAAACTTCAAACTTCAAAGCGTGGGCGCATACAGCAAGTTGGTATTCATTGGCGCGGGTGGCGCACAGTCACCCTTCCGCCCTTACGGCGGCTCACTTTTTGTCTTGTCAAAAAGTAAGCAAAAACCGCCTGCTCCTATCATCCGGCCCCTACGCTGCGCTCCGGGGTTCCCTCGCTCCGGGCTTGCTCCCGGGAGGACCGCGCTGCAGGCCCCATCCTGGGGCCCAGCGCTTGACAGGCATCCATGCCTGTCACCTCCCTCCGCAAGCCCTGCGCTCGGCCTCCTGAAGTCGCGATCTGCGGCGCCTGGACTACCGCGCGCTTAGAAGCAGAAGCAGAAACACGTAGCGGTAAGGACAAGGACAAGGACAAGGACAAGGGCGACTAGCTTGGCAATCTTGGAGTCGAGGCGCGCTAGACATGGGTTGCGAGCAACCCAATCAGCTCGCCCCCCAGATCAGTCCGCCAACCGCCAGGTCGTCCCGCCTTTGCTGTCTTCAAGCACCACACCCATGGCCGTCAACTGGTCACGGATGCGATCAGACTCGGCCCAGTTCTTGTCGGCCCGCGCCTGCAACCGCGCCTGGATCAAACCCTCGACCTGCGCTGCGTCCACCTTGCCTTCAGCGCCCGCACGCAGGAAGTCATCGGCCTCCAGCTGCAACACACCCAGCACGTCACCCAGCTCACGCAAACGCCCCGCCAAGCCTGCCGCTGCAGACACATCGCTCTCGCGCAGGCGGTTGATCTCGCGGACCAGATCGAACAACACGGCGCAGGCTTCCGGCGTACCGAAATCGTCGTTCATCGCAGCAGTGAAACGCTCGACGAAAGCATCCCCACCGCTGGCCGGGACACGGGGCAGGCCACGCAAGGCGTGGTAGAACCGCTCCAGTGCGCCCTTGGCATCACGCAGGCTGTCCTCCGAATAGTTGATCGCGCTGCGGTAGTGGCTCGCCACCAGCAGATAGCGCACCACTTCAGGGTGATACTTTTCCAGCACGTCACGAATGGTGAAGAAGTTGTTCAGCGACTTGGACATCTTCTCGCCGTTGATGCGAATCATGCCGCAGTGCATCCAGGCGTTGGCGTACGGCTTGCCGGTTGCAGCTTCGCTCTGGGCAATTTCGTTCTCGTGGTGCGGGAACTCAAGGTCGCTGCCGCCGCCATGGATGTCGAAACTCTCACCCAGGCAGCACGTGGACATCACCGAGCACTCGATGTGCCAACCAGGCCGGCCAGGCCCCCAGGGTGACTCCCAGCTGGGTTCGCCTGGCTTGACGCCCTTCCACAGTACGAAGTCCAACGGGTCCTGCTTGGCCTCGCCGACCTCGATCCGCGCACCAATGCGCAGGTCTTCGATCTTCTTGCGCGAGAGCTTGCCGTAACCCACGAACTTGCCGACGCGGTAGTACACGTCGCCGTTGCCAGGCGCATACGCATACCCTTTGTCGATCAAGGTCTGGATCATGGCATGCATGCCGGCAATGTGATCGGTGGCGCGCGGTTCCTGGTCCGGAGGTAGGATGTTGAGGCGGCGTTCGTCCTCATGCATCGCGTCGATCATACGGGCGGTGAGTGCGTCGAAGGTTTCTCCGTTCTCGTTGGCCCGGTTGATGATCTTGTCATCGATGTCGGTGATGTTGCGCACGTACGTCAGGTTGTAGCCGCTCTTGCGCAACCACCGGGTGGCCAAGTCGAAGGCCACCATGCTGCGACCATGGCCCAGGTGGCAGTAGTCGTAGACGGTCATGCCGCAGACGTACATGCGCACGTTGTTGCCGTCCAACGGTTTGAACGGCTCCTTGGTCTTGGTCAGTGTGTTGTAGATCGTGAGCACGATGGTTCCTCAGCTGCCCCAGGAGTCACGCAATGTGACGGTGCGGTTGAATACCGGGCGGCCCGGCTGACTGTCCTTGAGGTCAGCACAGAAATAGCCTTCGCGTTCGAACTGGAAGCGATCTTCTGGCTGCGCCTGGGCCAGCGAGGGCTCGGCACGGCAGCCGCTGAGCACTTGCAGCGAATCGGGGTTGATGTTGTCGAGGAAAGTGCCACCCTCCTCGGTCTTCTCAGGGTTCGCCGAACGGAACAACCGATCGTACAAGCGGACTTCGCACTCCACGCTGCCTTCGACCGGCACCCAGTGGATCACGCCCTTGACCTTGCGGCCTTCGGGGTTCTTGCCCAGGGTGTCGGGATCGTACGAGCAGCGCAGTTCGACGATGTTGCCATCGGCGTCCTTGATCGCCTCGTCGGCGCGGATGACGTAGCTACCGCGCAGGCGCACTTCGCCGTTGGGCTCAAGACGTTTGTAGCCCTTGGGCGGCTCTTCCATGAAGTCGTCACGGTCGATGTACAACTCGCGTGCGAACGGCAGCACGCGCACCCCCATGTCTTCCTTGGGGTGGCGCGGCAGCTCGAGCTGCTCGGTCTGGCCTTCGGGATAGTTGGTGATCACCACCTTCAAAGGGCGTAACACGCACATGGCGCGGGGTGCAGTGCGGTCCAGATCGTCGCGGATGCAGAACTCCAGCATGGACATGTCGACCACGCCGTCCGAGCGGTTGGTACCGATCATTTCGCAGAAGTTGCGGATCGATGCTGGTGTGTAGCCACGGCGGCGGAAGCCCGACAGCGTGGACATGCGCGGGTCGTCCCAGCCCTCGACGTGTTGCTCGTCCACCAGTTGCTTGAGCTTGCGCTTGGAGGTGATCGTGTAGTTGAGGTTAAGACGGCTGAACTCGTACTGGCGCGGATGCGCCGGCACCGGCAGGTTGTCCAGGAACCACTCGTACAGCGGCCGGTGACCTTCGAACTCCAGGGTGCAAATGGAGTGGGTGATGCCTTCGATGGCATCCGACTGGCCGTGCGTGAAGTCGTAGTTGGGGTAGATGCACCAGGTATCACCTGTTTGGTGATGGTGCGCATGGCGGATCCGGTAGAGGATCGGGTCCCGCAGGTTCATGTTGGGCGACGCCATGTCGATCTTGGCGCGCAGCACGCGCTCGCCGTCCTTGAACTCGCCGGCCTTCATGCGCGCGAACAGATCGAGGTTTTCCTCCACGCTGCGCTCGCGGAACGGGCTGTTCTTGCCTGGCTCCTTGAGGCTGCCGCGGTATTCCTTGGCCTGCTCCGGGGTGAGGTCGCACACGTAGGCTTTGCCCTGCTTGATCAGCTCGACGGCCCAGGCGTGCAGTTGGTCGAAGTAGCTGGAGGCATAGCGAACGTCACCGGCCCAGTCAAAGCCCAGCCACTTTACATCGCGTTGGATGGCATCGATGTATTCCTGGTCTTCCTTGGCAGGATTGGTGTCGTCAAAACGCAGGTGACAGACACCCCCGAACTCCTTGGCCAGGCCGAAATTGACGCAAATCGACTTGGCATGTCCGATGTGCAGGTAGCCGTTTGGCTCTGGCGGGAAGCGGGTGACGATGCTGGCGTGCTTGCCCGAGTCCAGGTCGGCCTGGATGATCGGCCGCAGGAAGTTCGCAGGGACAGCGGGGGCGCCTTTGGCAGCGGCGTTGGGCGCGTTGTCGGCAGTGGGCTTGCTCATAGGATCCTTGAATGCACGTAGCCGGCCTGGGTAGGCCGAATGAATCAAAGGGCCTATCATAGCCGAAGCAGTCAAGCTGCCGACAGTCGGGCTCCGCCAAACTGGCGTGTTTTATCACGCCTTTTTGCCGCAGCCTTGGCAAAATGGCGCAAGCGCGCCATGTGTCCCCAACACCTGATGCCGCGTCTGGTTAGTAATCAGCGCCCAGCGCATCCCAATTTCCGATTGCCTTGAAAAAGCGAGTTTCAGCATGTCCAAAGTCAAACTGAGCACCAACCACGGCGACATCGTCCTGCAACTGGACGCCGAGAAAGCGCCGCAGACGACCGCGAACTTCGTGCAGTACGTCAAGGAAGGCCACTACGACGGCACCGTTTTCCACCGTGTCATCAAAGGCTTCATGATTCAGGGCGGCGGCTTCAAAGCCGGCATGTCCCAGAAGAAAACCCGCGCCAGCATCCAGAACGAAGCCGACAACGGCCTGAAGAACAAGAAGTACAGCATCGCCATGGCGCGCACCATGGACCCGCACTCCGCCTCGGCGCAGTTCTTCATCAACGCCTCGGACAACGATTTCCTCAACCACAGTGGCAAGAACACTCAGGGCTGGGGCTACGCCGTGTTCGGCGAAGTGATCGAAGGCCGTGAAGTCGTCGACGCCATCGAGAAGGTTGCCACGGGCTCGAGTGCTGGCCACCAGGACGTACCCAAAGACGACGTGATCATCGAGAAAGCCGAGATCATTGAGTGATACTGCTGATCTCTGATCTGCACTTGCAAGAAGAACGCCCGGACATTACCCGGGCGTTTCTTGATCTGCTCGAAGGTCGTGCTCGCCAGGCCCAGGCACTGTACATACTGGGCGACTTTTTCGAAGCGTGGATCGGCGACGATGCCATGACCGCTTTCCAGCAGTCGATCTGCCAGGCCATGCGCCGACTCAGTGACAGCGGCACAGCGGTGTACCTGATGCACGGCAACCGCGACTTTCTGATTGGCCAGGCCTTTTGCGAGGCCGCAGGTTGCACCCTGCTGAGCGACCCCTGCGTGGTGGAGTTGGGAGCAGAACGGGTGCTGCTGATGCACGGCGATACCTTGTGCACCCGCGACGTGGGCTACATGAAAATGCGCCGGTTACTGCGCAACCCTGTAAGCCTCTGGTTGCTTCGGCACCTGCCGCTGTCAGTTCGGATGAAATTGGCACGCAAGCTGCGCAGCGAAAGCCGCGCACAGACGCAAATGAAGTCCACGGAGATCGTTGACGTCACGCCCGAGGAAGTGCCCAAGGTCATGGCAGCGCACCACGTGCGAACGCTGGTGCACGGCCACACCCATCGTCCGGCGATTCACAAGCTGATGGTGGACGGGGAGCCGGCCCGGCGCATCGTGCTGGGCGACTGGGACAAGCGGGCCTGGGCCTTGCAAGTGGACGCGCAAGGGTTTCAGCTGGCGCCGTTCGAGTTTCCCTGAGCGCTTGAGCGCTACCTGCTCGACAACGGGATAGCCCGCCTGAGCGCAGCATCAGGCGTCGGCCTGATGCTCATACGCAACGCGCGACGCTCACAGTCAAGGCATGCGGGAGACCAGCAAGGCTCGTCTCCCGTACCGACAATCACTGAACGCCTGGCCGCTCATCTCGCTCACGGATAATCATCGCCCGGTACGCCGGATCGGCCTTAATCTGCTTCTCTGTAAACGGCATATCATGCAGCTGACCAGCGGCGAACGCCTTGGTCTGATCACTGGCATGCGGCGAGGCCGCCTCGCTCGATTGGGAGAACGCCAGCAGACCGCGTGCCTTGGGGCCATCGTCGGTGAAGCTGACCAGCTGTAGGTAGCTGGTGCCGCTGACAACCAGACGCTTGCCCTGCCCCATCGGCACACTGTACATGGCGTTGTACACGCCAAGCGCCTGGGGGCCGCCCGGCACTGGCGTGCCATCATGGGCCTGTTGCACCTGCCCCCACCGCGCCATCGGGTCGATCCCCTCCTCGGCCACTTGACGGAGTGAGGCAAGCGCCGCCTGATGAACCACCTTGCTCACCGATGCCTGCTCCACCGCTAAACCACGCGGGGTATTCACGGGATCGTTGCGATCGAACGCTACTCGCCATACCTGCGGTTGTTGCTCAAGTGCATCGTAGATGTTTTGAAAGTGCACCAGCCCCATGTTGCTCTGCTGGTTGGCCTTGCCGTTCCAGCTGGCCAGGCTACGGCACACTGGCTCGACATCTGTGGGGGCACGCTTGCACCAGTTCAACAGATCCGGCAGCAACAAACGCGCAAGGTAGACTTCATCATCGGTCACCATGCGCTGCAGGTCGTCCACACCAAGCAGCGCCTTGCCTTGCAAACGTTCCAATGCGAAACGCCCGCGCATGCCCAGAGGCTGATCACTGCGGCTGACCAACGGGGAGTAGCCTGTCAGCGGCTGCGCAGGGTTGGTCATCCAGGCTGGATCATTGGAATTCTGGACGAAGTCATCGCGTTCCAGGCGCGGCATGAGTTCAGCCGGAACCGTACCGGGTTGGGCGGCGCGGCCGTCAACCTTCCAGTTACACAGGCTGCGGGAACCATCGAGCACGACCAACGGGCCTGCCTGTTCGCCCCCGCAGGCATCGAGCAATGCCTGGTCGACATAAGGCACCACCGACTGGTTCAGGTAGGTCGTCTTGCCACCTTCATCCACAGCGACGGTGTTGACCCATGGAATGCCATGCAGCTGCTCGACGGAACGCGTCAGCGCCGCCACGCTGTCAGCGCGATTGATCTGGTACCACTGCTGCAAGACGCGGGTGTTGTCGCTGTTGGCATCGCGCAGGCTGTAAGCCGTATGTCTGTCCCAATCCAACCGCCCTGGCCACCGGACGATCGGGCCAAATGACGAGCTGTACAGAACACGCTCAACTTTCTGCAATTGGCCATCGGCGGCCTTGACCATGATGCTGATGCTTTGACGGGTCAGCGGCAGCGACTTGCCGTCGAGCATGTATCGGGTTGGGTCCTTTGGATCGAGTTGCAGGCGAAACAGGGTGAAATGCCTGGACGTGTCGACGGTGTGGGTCCACGCAAGGTGGCGATTGAAGCCAATATTGACCATCGGCAAGCCTGGCAGCGCTGCGCCCATCACATCGAGCTCACCGGGGATGGTCAATTGCATCTGGTAGAACCGCATGCCTCCCACCCAAGGGAAATGCGGGTTGGCCAACAGCAAACCTCGGCCATTGAGCGAACGCTGGGCACCCACTGCAATGGCGTTGCTGCCGCGCTGGGTGGCAAAGCGTTGCTGCTGCTCCAACGCTTGCCCATAAGCGACGGCGGGTCGCTGGGCATCGTTCTGAGGCGGGTGCGCCCCGGCCAGGGCCTCGACGAACTGCCCGACCCCACCTTCTGCAAGTAACCGCCGGGTAAGCTTGACCAGGTCCTGGCTGGTGATGGCGCGCACCCACGTGCCATCTCCACATTCCGCAGGCAAGCCCTGTTGACGCCGCTCGGCCAGTGCTCGATTGAAACCACTGGCATAACCCGCCAGGAGGGCCTGGATGGCAGCGGGCTGTGCCTCCAGAAAGGCCTGCACCTGAGCCGGCGCGTTGAGCCACGTGAAGAACACATCGCTGGCCAGGTTCTCGCGCTGGTCCACGGTCTGGCCTTGGCTACCAAAATAGCGCGAGCGCTCACCACTGACCGTCAGCACCTGGTCAGCCAGCAAACAAAGGTTGTCCTGGGCATAGGCATAGCCAATGCCATAACCGAGCCCTCTTTCGTCTTTGGCCACGATATGCGGCACGCCATAGGTAGTGCGACGGATCTGGGCGCTGGCGTCTTGCGCTACGGTTTCGGCCTGTGCGGTCAAGGCCGCAACCATGAGCGCTGCGGCTAAACCGGCACAACGACTTGAGCGGATAAGTGGGGACACGGGCACTCCTCGAATACGGTTCATGCCGGTGAAACGAACGAACGTGGGTAGAGTTTAGGCGGCCTCCGCGCTCAGGCCTGGCACCAGCGCGCAGAGCCCAAGACATGACTGGAGAAGAGGCCGCTTGATCTGGAAACCCAACGAATGATCAAGTTTTTTCTGCTTTTGCATTGCAGATTACATGCGCTCATTCGTCTTATTCAAAGAGGCACCCATCGTTCGGATTCGTCCAGGAAAAGGAGCATTCACATGTACAACCCGCCAACTCCGATGCATGCCACGACGGGGCAGGACGCGCAGATCGACGAACGAACCGGCAACGAGCAGATACGCGAGTTGCTGCGCAGCTTCGGCCTGCGTACCAGCCTGATACGGCTGAAAGTGATAGACACCCTGCACGCGGCGCAGCGAAATGGAAGAAGCATTGGGGTGCGAGGTGTGCATGCGCAACTGGAGCAATTGGACATACCGCTGTCATTTCTCAGCGTACGAGAAGTGCTCAAGCGGTTATGCGCCGAAGGCGTGATTCAGCTAGGGGCCGACAAATGCTACAGCCTTGATCCGCATGCACGCGCCCTGTTGGAGCGGACTATTTCGCCCTGAGCAGCTGGGCCGGCCCACTGGCCCGGCAAGCATCAGCGCCTGACTTTGCGTCGTAGTATGCCGTTGATCACGACCACGACCACGGCAATGGCGATAGCCAGCATCTGGAAGGTCTGCTCGCTGATCGTACCGGCTTTTTGCAAGTGGGAAAGACCGATCATCAGCCCGAGGACTACCAGAATGATCAGGAGAGAATATTTCAGGCGCTGCACGTGTGTCATCAGGGTTCCTTGCTACATCCGGGACAGATGGCTTTGCTCAAGCCGCGCAGATGATACAACGTTCGCCCGCCCCGGCGCTGCATTTCCTGCTGCCTGGTAGCATCGCCAGCTGAAAACATACGGCTTCATCACACCTGTGGGGAGCCCCATGAACAAGCGCCTGACAACCCTCTTGCTGTGCCTGGTCGCCACGCCACTGCACGCTTTCACTACAACTGAAGTCCCTTGCGCAACACTGCTCGAGCTTGGGCACACGCTGAGCCAGCAAGCAGGGAGCAGCCAGTGGCAACAGTTGTGGCAACGGGTCCGAAAGGCTGGCTACCTGAGTCCTGACAACACCTCGTTGCGCTTCGAGGTGCCCTCCGCTGTATTGCCAGCACTTGCGCAGCAGACCCTGGCCGGGGCCGACCATGTACGGCCTGTGTCCCAGACCCAGGCGATCTACCGCCGGACCTTCGATGACCGGATTATCGGATCCCGTAAAGGGCAGCCCCTTCGCGCGCTCTGCGTGCAAGTGGACTGGAGGTCCGTGCCATCGGAGCTGCGAAGCCTTGAACAGGCGCGCGTGAGCAGCGCCAGTTTACTCAGTGCCTATCCCTGCGACTGAGGTGCTAGTACCCAAAATGCCATACGTTGCGCTCACCCCCTGACAACAGTCGATTCTCAAGCGCATACATGCTGTTTTCCTACACGGTGAGACTGCGCTGCCTGCATAAGCTAGTAACCGAAGCTACAACCCTCAGCCCTAATGGCGCCTAGCGGGCCCCGCCGGCTATCACTGAAAATCCAGCCACACCTCGACGTTATGCCGCTGGTGATCCCTACCATTTTCGAAGGAGCGTCATATGGAAACGCCAGACTTGAGCCACATCGACGTCAGCCAATTGCCGCAATCGTTACAGGCATTGATTGAGTGCATAGGCATAGAAAACGCGTACCAGCTGACCTGCGCGTTTGGCGGTAGGCCTAAGTACATTCCAAAGCACCGCGATCGTACCAAGCTTGCTGATGTGTTACCGGCTGAGGCACTCGACGCCCTGATCAAGCGCTTTGCAGGTGTCGCGCTCGAGATTCCCAAGGCTGATCATTTCGTCCGCCAACTGCGCAACCAACAGATTCAGAAAGAAAGCGCCAGCGGATTCTCGCGCAGCTTGTTGGCCAATAAGTACGGGCTGAGCCTGCGCCAGATCGGCAACATCCGCCGTCAGGATTTGCCATTGCGATAAGCGACGCTTTATCAACTCATACCCCCCCTCAACCTGAAACCTAAGAAGAGAACCCAGTATGTCTATAGATAACAGCTTAATCGGGTCTGTCATCAACGCCCTGCCCATGGACCGCATGATCGCAGGCCCATTGCAGGCCATGGTCCAAGCCCAGGTCACCGCCAGCAAATCCTACGCAGACTTCCTCATGCAAGTCTGCGTACAGGACGGCAAGGCGGTCGCCATTCAGTTCGATTACGACGAGACCATCGTCGACGAGCAGGGCCAATCAAAGGGCGTGGTCAAGAAGACGCTGCAAGTGCCGCTGATGGCGGCGATCACCCACCCCAACATCGCCATCGAAAACGGTACTGTCGAATTCGAGCTGGTCATCAACCAGATGTCCGAAGACACGTCGGCCAGGGATGTGAACGCAGAAGCCGCCGCCTCCTTGGGTTGGGGACCCTTCAAACTCAACGTCAAGGGCAGCGTAAGCCACAAGTCCTCGCAAACTCGCAAGACCGACACCCGGGCGCGGTACGCATTCAACACGACCCTCAAGCGCCAGGATCCACCGGAGGCAATGATGAGGGTGATCGACTTCCTCACGGAGGCCGCCACCAAGCCCGTTCTTGCAAAGGATGCCACGCAGCAAGAGCGCCCTTCGAATCCGCCATCTGAGGCTCAGGAAGAGCGCAATCGCCCAACGGCATGACCACCGTCGACGCACTCACGGCGTGACGCGACCTGTCCCCCTGAAGGTTCTTCAGGGGACCCACTTGGCCCAATGAGTCGACCCCATGGACAAGAGCCCCGCCCCCATGACCTCCATTGACCTGCGCGAAATCACTCGCGGCCTGCAGGAAGCTGCGAGCGCCGCCAACAGCATGATCGCGCAACAGTACATTGAACTGTTCGATCGTTTTTTCGACTGCAATCACCAAGAGCTGGGCGCACCGATGACCGCGAAGATGGTCGAGGTGGCCATGGATGGGCAACACTTGATGCGCGTGCCCCTTTTTGCGCTGGTTTCGCCCAAAGGGTTGGCGCTCGAACGGATGCAGGTCGACCTGTCGGTTCGCGTCCAGAATACCGAAGCACGCCGAGCTCTCACCCCAGCCGATGGAAACCGCTCGGCGAGTTTCAAGGTCACCATCGGCGGCCATGGCCGCCAAGGGGATAACCGCGATCCCGACGAAGTGCAGATCCGCATGCAGTTCCAGGCAAGCGAACCGCCCGAGGCTTTGAACCGGCTGATCGAGGAGTACACGAACTTGATCACCCCAGTTCGCGCCCCGGCTCCAGCGACACCCCCCGCGCCCACCAACGAGTTCATCGAGGCGGCGACGATCCGTTGATTCCGACACCATCTGCTCAGCCCGACCCTCGGCCAGGTCAGGCCGTCAACCTTGGGTGGCGACTAGAAGTCCCGTTTGTAGAAGACGTCCAGCGAGCTTGCCACTCCACTGGCAGCCTCGACATACACCTTCTTGCTGAGCTTGTAGCGCAGAGCGATGGTGTTCGCCGGCTCGAACACACCTACCCCATAGCGCAGGCTGAGTTTCTCGGTCAGGTTGCCACTGGCCACCACACTGGTAGTGTTGCCTGAACCCTCGGTATCGAGCTGGAAGTCGTCGATGCCCAGACGCGATGCCACATTCCCCGTGATCCCTGCGCTGCCAGCCAGTCCCAGGCCCAATGCGGCCTCGGCCAGCATGTTGTTGTCTTCACCCGATGCTCCCAACGGACGGCCAAGCACCAGGTAGGACAACGCTTGCTCCTGGCTCATGGCAGACTCGGAGAACACCGTACTGGTCGGTTGCTCGGCGTTGCCGCTCAAGCGGATGCCGGCAATCACGTCATCAACCTGGCGGATCGCTTCGATGTCCAGGTAGGGCTGGTCGATCGGACCGGCAAACAGCAGCCTGGCGCGGCGGATGGTCAGCCGCTGGCCGTAGGCGCGGTAGCGACCATCGGCCAGGCTCAACTCGCCGCGCGTATCGAGATTGTCACCGATATGTACGTGCCCCAGCAGGTTGGCAGTCAGGCCGAAACCACTGAACGACAGCTTGCCTCGTCCTACCTCTACATCGATATCCATGGCCATGGCCATGGGCGGCTTGCCCTCCTCGGTCTGGTTGCCCACGATGACCGTGTCGTCGGAAACCTTGACCGTCGAGGGGGGCAGCTCGCGCACCGTGATCTTGCCGTTGGGCACCTGCACCTTGCCTGTGACTGCCAACTTGTCGTCGATCAGTTGCAAGGTAAGGTCCGGCGCCACCTCCAGGGTGGCATAGGGTTCGACCGTGACGGGCAACTGCTGCCCTTGCACGCGGATGTTCATCCCCAGCGCCTGGCCCCAGGTCAGGCTACCATCGACCTGGCCGCGCCCGGTGCTGCCGCTGCGCCAGGTGCCGGCAAGCTGCACCTGTTCACCCGCGATCCGGGCCTGGAGGCTGAGGTCCTGGAACTGGGTCGGCAGTTCGGCGCCGGTGATCTGGCCACCGCTCAAATTCACACTACCGTTGACTTGCGGCGCCAACAATGTGCCGGACAGCTGCCCGCTACCCTTGAGCTCCCCAGCCAGGTGCTCCACCATCGGCACGAAGGGACGGGCGACCGAAAGGTCGAGACCAGCCAGGTTGAAATCACCGGACAACGGCTTGTCCTTGCCCAGTGGGTCAATGCGCGTTGTGAGATTCAGCTGTCCCAGGCGCTCCCCACGGAATGCAAGACGCGTATCGATACGCCGCGGTGCCAAGGTGCTATCCAGTCGCAGGGTCTGGTAGGGGAAATCGACCCAGCGATTACCGTCATTGACGCGCAATGTGCCGCCACTGGCGTCCACTACCACCGTACCCTTCGGGCCGCTGGCGGGCAGGTCCAGGTTGATGTCGGCATTGAGCAGACCCTGCCATGCGAAATCCTTGGGCATCCACTGCGCCAGGCTGTCCAGCGGGAAGCGCTTGAGGTGGTACCGCAGGCGTGGCTCAGGCGCCAACCGTTGATCGTCACCACACAGACTGGCCTGCCCGGATCGCCAGCAATGGGCACCGAAATCCAGCTGACCGCTGGCCAGGCGCTGCAATTTGGCAGGCGCCTGCAATTGCCAGTCTTGTCCGCCAGCCTGTACCCGCCCAGTGGCCAGGCGGCCGCGCCAGTCACCATCGTCCAGTTGCCCGTCCAGCCCCACGTCCAACTTCAGCTGCGGGCCGTTCAACGCCAGCGTCAATGCTTGTCGTCGCATGTCGCCATTGCCGACCGCTTGCAGCGTACCGAGGTCGGTATCACCCGCCTGAATGCCCGTGACCTTCAAGTCGATATTGGCCCGTTGCCTGTCGTCCAGACGGGCCGACAGGTTCAGTTGCTGCAAGCGATTCTCGGCCTGGGCCAACCCGGTACCGCGCAGAGCCAGTGTGCCTTGCGGCGCCTGCAGGGTGCCGGCCACGTCCAGCTGCCCCTTGACCTGGCCCTGCAGCTCGGGCCACAGCTGCCCAAGGCGTGGCAGGTCGATGTCCACCTTGCCGGCCAGGCGCTGTTGCAGGCTGCCACTGCCGTTTATGCGGTTGTCGCCCAGTTGTACGCGCAAGGCTGCTAGGGTCCAGCGCTGCCCGGCCCCGTCCGCCTGAACGTTGAGTACAGCGGGTTGACCACGCAGGCGGCCCTTGAGGTCAAGCTGTGCGTCGAGCGACAGGTCATCGCCCTGCACCTGGCCTTTGCTGCGCAACGGCCCGGCCAATGTTCCAGGGAGTTCCGCAACCCAATAGGCCGGGTTCAACGCCGACAGTTGCAGGTCGACGTCCCAGGCGAGTGCTTGGGCGAAGCGTACGGCCACACGGCCAGTTGCCTTGCCTTGCCCCGCAGTGAGCGCCAGCGTTGGCAAGGTGACCTGCTCAAGGTCACCTTCGAAGGGGCTCGCCACCTTGAAAGCGCCGGCAGGCCCGTCCAGATCGCCATCGAAGCTGCCTTCATAGCGACCGTCGCGGTAGCGGACCTCTGCATTCAGGCGCTTGAGCGTCACCTCGGGTGGTGTATCCAATGGGTACAGGCGCAGCCAGGGGAAGTCCTGCCAAACCAATTGCGCGTCCGCTGCCAGGCCCTCCTGCCAGTCGACCTTGGCTTGCAGCTTCACCTGCTGGCTATCGCTTGCGTTGAGATCAAGGCCCTTGACCACGGCGCCCTTGCTGTCGACCACGCCGGACAAGGCCAGAGCGATGGGCGACTGCTCGGCTGGCAAGTTGGCAGAACCGGTCAATGCATAACCCGTCTCCAGGTTCCCATCGGCCAGCAGCACCAGGTCATCGAGCTGCAGGGTGTCGGGCAGTGCTTCCGACGGTTTGAACGCTTTGGACTGAATGCTCAAGCTGGCGGGCAGGTGTTCGGCCAACGCCTGGACCTTGCCTGCAAGAGTGGCATCCAGGTACCCACTGCTAGTGCCGGTCAGGTCAAGCGAGCGTTGCAATTGACCCGTGGCCTGCAATGCCAGTTGCCATGGCTGGTCACCCATGGCAGGGAGCTGCACCTGGGCCTGTAGCTGCACAGGCCAATCGCCTTGGGGCTTCACGTCACCTTGCAGGTCCAGCTTCAAATCGTCGCGGGTCAGATGCAGGCTGTCGATGCGCATGCCCTCACCGGTCCAGTGCGCAGCCAGTTGCAGATCACCAAGCAGGTCGCTGCCATCCAGACGCAATTGCCCGATCTGCACCTCGCCCAGTTCGATGGCAAGCGGCAAGTCCACTGTGGGCAATTGCAGCGGGCCGTCGTCACTGACGTCGGTCGAAGGGGCAAACGCCATGTCGATACGTTCTGCGTGCAGCTGATCGATGCACAAAGCCCCACGCAGCAGGCACGCCGGGGACCAGTTCAGCAAGGGCGCCTGCACCAGAACCTGGGTTTGCCCATCGACGTAGGAAAGACGAGTCGCTTGCCAAGTGCCCGCCAGCCGTCCTGCGAAGCCCTCTACGCTCAGCCCGGGAACCTTGCCCAGCGCCCACCGGCTGCCGCCCTCTGTGCCGATCAGCAACGCGATGGTCAGGGTCAGGATGCTCACGAGCCCCAACAGGCCCAGCAGCATGTATTTGATTACAGGTTTCAAAGCTCAGGCCCCATGGAAAAGTGCAGGCGGATGCCGCCGTCGTCGTCCAGGGCCTTGGCCAGGTCCAGGCGTAGCGGCCCTACCGGTGACACCCAGCGCACGCCGAAGCCGACGCCCGTCTTCAGGTTGGGCAATTCGAAGTCATTAAACGCATTGCCCTGGTCGACGAAGGTTGCCAGGCGCCATTTGTCCGTCAGGGAATACTGGTACTCGACGCTGCCCGCCACCAGGTAGCGACCACCGATGCGATCCCCATCGCTGTTTTTTGGCGACAGCGTCTGGTAGTCATAGCCGCGCACGCTCTGGTCGCCACCGGCGAAAAACCGCAGCGAAGGCGGAACGCTGTTCTGGAAACCGTTGGTGGCACTACCGCCAAACTGCACGCGGCCCAGTAGACGGTGATTCTGGCCTACCGTCGTAAGCCCTTTGAGCAACACGTTGCCGCGCAGCAGGTTCGTATCGGAGCCGACACCTTCCTTGGCCACTTGCGCTTCGAACTGCACGCGATAGCCATTGTGGGGGTCTATGCGGTTGTCGCTGCGCAGAAACGAATAGCTGATACCGGGCATCAGCAGGTTGCTCAGGCCCGCATCGTCCCCCAGCCGGTACTCTTCGCGTTGGTACTTGAGCGATATGACTCGCTGCCAGCCATTGGGCAGCTTGCTGTGCCATTCAGGGCCTACCGTCAACAGCTTGCTGAGGGTGTCGGTACCCGCCAGTTCCTCGTTCTGGTACCCCCCGGCAAAACGCAGTTTGTCCGTCAATGGTGGGTCCAACGGGATGTCGTACCACAACCCCACGTTTTGCCGCGGCGCCGACAGCTCCGCTTCCCAGCCATAGCTGTGCCCCTGAGGGTTGACCCAATGGCGAGTCCAGTTGGCCTTGCCGCGCGGACCGACGTCGGTGGAGTAGCCAAGGCCCAGGCCTAATGTACGGGGTTTGCGGGTTTCCAGGCGCACATCGACCGGAATGTTCTGGGCGACAGCGGCCGTGGGCGCGGCGTCTACGCGCACGCCCTCGAAGTAGCCGCTCGATTGCAAATCGTTGTTGAGTTCGGCAATCAGCTCCGAATCATAGGGTGTACCGGGCTTGAACGAGACCATACGCTGCAGCAGATCGTCGTCCAACGGCGTATCGCCACTGAAGGTGACCGCGCCCAAGCGGTACCGCGGCCCACTTTGGTAGACCAGATCGATATCGGCCACGCCAGCACGTGGATCGACGGCCAGGCGCTGCTGGCTGAAGCGGCCTGCGAAGAAGCCATAACGTGAGGCCTGGTTCTGAATGACACGCTTGGCATCTTCATAGACGCCGTGGTTCAGTGGCTGGCCAGCGCGAAGGGCGCCGCCGGAAGGCACCCTGAAGGCGGTCATGTCACTGGCCGGCCCCTCGACGCGCACGGTTACGTTGCGCAGGCGAATCGGCTCGCCAGGCACGATGTTCACCACCAATCGCGGTGAACCGTCATCACCGCTAGGCGGCTTGACGTCGGTGCTTATCTGGGCCTGGTAGTAGCCCAGCGCCTGGGCCGCTTTGCGCGCCTGCTCCTCGGCCCCGCGACTGAAACGCAGCAGCGCTTGCTCGTCGCGGTCACCCAAGCTACCGATATAGCCCTCGACATTGGCCTTGAGCGCCTTGTTGGCCGGTTTGACCGTCACCACCAATTCGCTCTGGCCCCATGCAGCAAAGCTAACGGCCCAGATCACCAGGCCCCAGCGAACTCTTCCTGAATATGTCATCCCGCGCATGCTACCAGACCAACAGTGTAAAAGAAGCCAACCCAAACGCCATTCACGCCAATGGCTCACCGGCCTGAGCGTTGTCATACATCAAGACGCGTTGGCGTACTGTCCCAATGGCGACCTCACCGGTCTCGACAAAGCCTTGGGTGTGATAAAACGCCACGTGTTCGTCATTGCCCGTGTCGACGACGATGCCTTGGGCATCTCCATCATTTCTGCACCAGTGTTGTACCGCATGTAACAACTGGGTCGGATACACCTGGCCTTGTAGCACTGGCAACACACCCAGCAGCGGTAACACGTGCACCTGATCGGTAGGCCGGCACGTCGAGACGGCCGCCTGGTAAGCCATGAAGCGCCGGGTGGCACGCACCCCTGCGCCAACCATCATGCGCAAACGCCAGGCCCAACTGTCTGCCACACCCAGACGCCGCAGGGGCGGGACGATCAGCGCGACGCCGATCAGACGATCGTCGAGTAGCAGGCCGACGGCGGGCAGCTGCAGGTAAAAATGCTGGCGGACCCACTCGCGCAGCAGTGTGCGCAGGCGCCGCTCATAACCGGGGCGATGCGCTTCGAGCAGATAAGCGAAGGTTGGGTCGTCCCGGTAGACGGTGTACAGCAGTGCCCGGGTTTCGCGGCGGTAACCGGAATCGAGCAGGCAAACGCGGGCCTCGGCGGCAGGGGCTTGATACATGGAGGGGAACCTTCTGGGCTGGCTGATAGGCCTTGGAGGCACAATGCCGCCCATCGTTCACCTTGGCGCTGCACCAGTGGCGCCTACGCGCCACCATGCTGGTGATCAACGCCGATGTCGGCTAGCATCGCGCCTTTTTACCGGGATCGTCTCTGCATGAAGATCGTCTGTTTCAACATCAACGGCCTGCGGGCGCGCCCACACCAGTTGGCCGCCCTGGTCGAAAAGCACCAGCCGGACATCATCGGCCTGCAGGAAACCAAGGTCAGCGACGATCAGTTTCCGCTAGCCGAGGTCCAGGCCCTGGGCTATCACGTGCATTACCACGGGCAAAAGGGCCACTACGGTGTCGCCCTGCTGTCGCGCCAGGCACCCTTGAGCCTTCACAAGGGGTTCGCAACGGACGAAGAAGACGCTCAGCGCCGTTTCATCTGGGGCACCTTCGCCGACCACCAAGGCAACCCCATTACCGTCATGAACGGCTATTTCCCGCAGGGCGAAAGCCGTGACCACCCCACCAAGTTTCCGGCCAAGCAGCGTTTCTACGCCGACCTGCAAGCACTGCTCGAAGGCCAGTTTCGCAATGACCAACCCGTGCTGGTGATGGGCGACATGAACATATCGCCAGAAGACTGCGACATCGGTATCGGCCCAGACAATGCCAAGCGCTGGCTCAGGACCGGCAAATGCAGCTTCCTGCCAGAGGAGCGTGAGTGGATGGAGCGCTTGAAAGGCTGGGGCCTGGTAGACAGCTTCCGGCATCTGCACCCGGGTGTCGACGACCGCTTCAGCTGGTTCGACTACCGCAGCCGTGGCTTCGAAGACGCGCCCAAGCGAGGCCTGCGCATCGACCTGATCATGGCCTCGGCAAGCCTGGTCCCGAGGATCAAGGCTGCGGGAGTGGATTACGAACTGCGCGCGATGGAGAAACCGTCGGACCATGCGCCCATCTGGCTAGAGCTCAGCTAAGCCAGCCTGGGCGCGCACGGGGTCTCGTCCGGCTCACAACGTCGTGCGCAAGGCCTCCCCGATGCCGACACCCCGGCCATCATCGGCGGCGCTGACCAGGGCGAAATTGTACGCACCATGGGACCAGTACCGGGCCTGAAGCTGACCATCGATGCGCTGCCCTTGCGGCATGCGCCGGAAGTGCTTGCCGGGTGAGCGCAGGAACAGGCTGATCCTGCGCCCCACCCCATCTTCGAACACCACCAGCGCCGCCGGCCCTTGCTCGTTACTGAGCAGTCGGGCGCCCACGGGGGTGAACCCGTAGCCTGCCAGGTCAGGCAGTTGCCCCACCTGATCAAAGTGCGCTTGCAGCCAAGTGCGCAATTGATCGGAATCACGCGCCTGGATGTCCAGCGCCTGGCTGTCGGCGAACAAGCGGTGAGCCTGCACGGCATCAGCCATGGGTTTTACGTCAGCAAGGCTGGCATCGCGCGCCTGCCACCCACCGAGCCCGCCTACGCCCAAGGCCACTACGATCGCGGCAGCACTTGCCCAGCGACGCTGCAGGCGGTGTCGCGCCTGTCGCCGCAGCTGATCCCGATCAACCAGCGTGCTCGCCCGCGGCTGCGCAAGGCCCGCCAGGCCCGTACGCAATTGGCGCGCATCGGCGAGCCAGCCTTCAACGCGTTGCGCAGCCTGGGGATGGCTGGCCAGCCAGGCCTGGACTTCGGCGCGGCGCACCGGGTCCAGGCGGTCATCGACGTAGGCATGAAGCTCTTCTTCACTAGGCATAAGACGTGTCATTTCAATCTCCGCAAGGCCGGTGGTCGAGGGCTGTCCTCGGTCAATGCGCGCAGGGCATCGCGCGCGCGCGACAGGCGTGACATGACAGTACCGATGGGAATGCCCAACGTCTGGGCAGCCTCCTTGTAACTCAGACCTTCAACGCTCACCAGCAACAGCAAGGCACGTTGCTCGGTCTTGAGTCGGCCGAATGCCTGCAAATCCGCCTGGGCCAGCACGATGTCCTCAAGATTGTCGCCAGCCACTTCTTCGGCCGCGCTGCTGCTGGCGAACCAGGAGAGCCAGCGGGCGTGCAGGCGTTCTCGCCGTTTGCCATCCAGAAACAGGCGATAAAGGATGGTGAACAGCCAGGCGCGCAGGGCATCGGGATCCTGATGCTGCTGACGCCGGCTCAAGGCACGCTCGACCGTGGCCTGCACAAGGTCATCGGCACTCCCCGCCTCGCGAGTCAACCAGATGGCGAAGCGGCGCAGTCGGGCCAGCAGCGCTCGCCATTGTTGGTCGTCCAAGTCCTGCATGGAAAGTATCCGGGCAATGATGGGGCAGTGTAGGGAACAGACGCGCTGGAGAAAAAGTTATTCCCACCCGAGGAATAACTTTTTCAGTGCAGCGTCGTACTGGCACCTTTCGTGAAATCAACGGGACTGACCATGAACCAACCTTTGCAGGGCCAGGCCAAGGCCTGGCGTCTTGCGGCAATCGGCGCGTTAATGCTGGCTGCCGGTGCGGGCTTTGCCTACAGCGCCGGCTGGCTTGGCCCCTCCGCGCTCACACCACAGCGCATCATCGATACGTTCGAGGCCCAGGCTGGGCATTACCCGGGTTATCGCAAGAACCACTCCAAAGGCCTGTGCGTGAGCGGCTATTTCCAGGCCAGCGGGCAAGCGGCAAGCTTGTCGACGGCACGGGCGTTCACCCAGGCGCGCGTGCCGGTGATAGGCCGCCTGGCCATTGGCGGTGCCAACCCGTTCGCGCCTGACACCGGCATCCCCGTGCGCAGCCTGGCAATCGAGCTCTCCACCGATGACGGGCAAGTCTGGAGGACAGGCATGAACAATCCGCCCGTACTGGCAGTGAGTACGGCCGAGGCGTTCTACGAGCAGGTGCTTGCCAACACCCCGGACCCGGCGACGCGCAAGCCGGACCCTGCCAAGGTACAGGCCTTCTTTGCAACCCACCCCGAAAGCGCCGCGTTTCGGCAATGGGCCGCCAGCTACAAGCCCAGCGACAGTTTCGCCAACACCCAGTACCACAGCATCAATGCATTCAAGTTGATCGATGCCGACGGCAATGCCCACCCGGTGCGCTGGCAGCTTGAACCGCTCACGCCCTACACCGCGTTGCCGGCGCAGGTAGACGACCCCCTGTTTCTGCAACATGACCTGCAGCGACGGCTGGCGCAGGGGCCCTTGCGCTGGACCCTGCGTTTGGTACTTGCCGAGCCGGATGACGCCATCGACGACCCCGCCAAACCCTGGCCTGCGAACCGGCGCAGCGTCAACGCAGGCACGTTGGTGCTTGAACAGGTCGACGCACCGGAACAGGGTGCCTGCCGCGACCTCAACTTCGATCCCTTGATCCTGCCCCGCGGCATCGAACCTACCGCCGACCCTATACTCGCGGCTCGTTCAGCGGCCTATTCCGAATCGTTCAACCGTCGTAGCCGCGAGTCCTTGAGCACTGGAGCCCGACCATGAAACCCACCGTCTTTCATCCCGTCGCCCGCGTGCTGCACTGGTCGATGGCGATTCTGATCCTGGCCATGCTCTTCATCGGGGTAAGCATGGTCACGGACCTGTCGGTCCGTCATCCAGTGCTGGTCAGTTTGCACAAGGGCACAGGGCTGGCGCTGCTGGTACTGGTGATAGCGCGCATCATCGTGCGCCTGAGTATTCCCCATCCGCCCCTGCCCCAGGACCTGCCAGCTGTCCAGCGCCTGGCTGCGGGCGCTTCGCATCTGCTTCTGTACGGCCTCATGCTTGCCATGCCCTTGCTGGGGTGGGCCATGCTCTCGGCCGGCGGGTACCCTCGCCCGCTCGACCTGCCGGCGATCGCGCCTCATGACGTGCAGCTGTATGCCGTGCTGCGCCAGGCGCATGGCTGGGCGGGTTACCTGTTGTTTGCCACGGTACTGGTACACGTGGGCGCTGCGCTGATGCACGCCTGGGTTCGCCGTGACGGGGTGCTGCGCAGCATGTGGCCAGGCCCGAGAGCGGAATAAGGGCGCCGTATCTCGCCTGGCGATGACCCATCCGGCATCGCCAACGGCCTGCACTGGCAAACCGCAGCGCGCAAGGCTTGAGAGTATGTTTTAATGCGCCTCGCTCATTATTCTTGACACCTCTTATCACAAGGCGGCTATGGACACGGGGACGCGACTCAAACTAGTGCGTGAACGCAACAACCTCTCGCAGCGAGAGCTGGCGCGCCGCAGCGGGCTCACCAACTCGACCATTTCGCAGATCGAGCAGAATCGCGTCAGTCCTTCAGTCAGCTCCTTGAAAAAGCTGCTGGAGGGCATTCCGATGAGCCTGGCAGAGTTTTTCAGCTTCGATGAACCCGTGCGTGAGGAGCGATTTGTGTTCCGGGCAGGCGAGCAGCCCGACTTGGGTCGCAACGGGTTGCGCATGCTGCTGGTGGGTGCCAGCGTCGAGGGCCGGCAAATGCGTATGCTGCGCGAGCTTTATGCCCCAGGAGCCGACTCGGGCGAGCCCATCGTGCACGCCGAGGGTGAAGAGTGCGGGCTTGTCACCCGAGGCACCGTCGAGCTGTGGGTCGATGGCCAAGTCAGCGTGCTCAATGCCGGTGACGGCTACTACATCCCAACCACGCTGCCCCACAGTTTCAAGAATATTGGCCAGGACGAAGCGGAGATCATCAGCGCCAATACCCCCGCGAACTTCTGATTCAGGCGCCGTGAGGGTTGCAGCCCAGGTCGGCTGCAACCATCACCGGTTCATCGGACCGTTGGCACCTCGATATCATCCTGCTCGCGGCTCGCGTAATGTTGCGCCAGCACGGCGCAGACCATCAGCTGGATCTGGTGGAACAGCATCAGTGGCAGGATCATTGCGCCAATGCCGCTCCCGACGAACAGCACCTGCGCCATCGGCACCCCGGTTGCCAGGCTCTTCTTCGAGCCTGCGAACAGGATGGTGATCCGGTCTTCCAGATTGAAGCCAAACACTTTACCCAGCAAACTCGTCCCTACCAGCACCACGGTCAGCAGGATGCCGCAGACGGCGAACAGGCCTGCCAGGTGCTGCGGCGAAACGGTGTGCCATAAGCCTGTGACCACCGCTTCGCTGAAGGCGGTGTAGACCACCAGCAGAATCGAGCCCTGGTCGACGATCTTCAGCCAGCGCGCATTGCGCTTGACCCAGGCACCAATCCAGCGGCGGGCGAGCTGCCCGGCCACGAACGGCACCAGCAACTGCAAGGTGATCTTGAGCACTGCGTCCAGACCTGAGCCGGTGTCTCCGCTGGCGCCCAGCAACAACATCACCAGCACTGGGGTCAGGAATATGCCCAGCAGGCTGGAGGCGGCTGCGCTGCAGATGGCCGCCGGCACGTTACCCCGTGCCAGCGAGGTGAACGCAATGGCCGACTGGACGGTGGCAGGCAACGCGCAGAGGTACAGCACCCCCAAGTAAAGCTCATCTCCCACCAGTGGCAGGAACAGCGGCTTGAACGCCATGCCCAGCAGTGGAAACAGCACAAACGTGCAGGAAAACACCAGCAGATGGAGGCGCCAATGCCCCGCCCCAGCGATGATTGCCTCCCGCGAGAGCTTGGCCCCGTGCAGGAAGAACAACAAACCGATCGCCAGGTTGGTGAGCCAGCCGAAATACACAGCCCCCTGACCTGAGCAAGGCAGCACGGTGGCAATCGCCACCACGGCCAGCAACGCCAGGGTGAAGTTGTCGAACAGCATGCGCAGATACTTCATCACAGTTCCGTTCCGTCTTGTCTTTGGGCAAGCACGGAGGATAAGGTTTTGCGTCCCCAGGCGCTAACGCCGGAACCCCTGCCGGTATCGCGCAACGGACACTCAGCCAAGGAACTTCAATGATCTGCTCCCGCTCCGTCTATATTGCGGTCGCCCTCATGCTCGGCGCACCCTGGTCATCCGCCTACGCCAATGATCCGCTGCGAATTAAAGTCGACACCGTCATCGGCCCCCTGATGCAGGCCGAGGGCATCAGCGGCATGGCCGTCGCGCTGTATGCCCATGGCCACGCTCATTACTTCAGCTACGGCGTCGCCAGCCGCGACAGCGGCGTGCCCGTTAGCCGCGACACCCTGTTCGAAATCGGCTCGCTGAGCAAGACATTCACCGCCACGTTGGTAGCCGTGGCCAATGCCGAAGGCCAGCTCGCCCTCGACGCCCCTGCCAAACGCTATCACCCGGCCCTGGGGGGTACTCCCATGGGGGACGCCACCGTGCAGGACCTGGGCACCTACAGCGCTGACTGCTTGCCCTTGCAGTTCCCCGACACCGTGAACTCCCCCCAGCAAATCGTGACGTTCTTGCGGCAATGGCAGCCCAAAGGCACGCCGGGTGCCCAACGGTGTTACTCCAACCCGAGCCTGGGCCTGTTCGGCGACCTGGCCGCCCGTGCCCAGCATCAACCGTTTGCCACCTTGCTTGAGCAAAACGTGCTCAAGCCCATGGGCCTGCACAGTACCTACCTGGATGTGCCCAGCGATGCACGTAGCCTGTATGCCCAAGGCTACGATGCCAGCGACAAGCCTGTGCGCGTGAACCCTGGCCCTTACGCGCAACAAGCCTACGGCATCAAGACCAGTGCCAGCGACCTGCTGCGCTACGTGCGCTTGAACATGCAGCCCGACGATCTGCCCGCGCCCTTGGCCCGCGCCGTCCTCATCACCCGCAATGGCTACGCCCAGATCGGTGAGATGACACAAGGCCTGGGCTGGGAGCGTTATGCGTACCCCGTCACATTGCGCACCCTCCTCACCGGCAATGGTCCGCAGATGATACGAGGCCCCCAGCCGGCACAACGGCTGCAGCCGCCAGCCGCTCCGTTGGCGGCAGCATGGTACAACAAGACCGGCTCCACCAACGGTTTCGGTTCATATGCAGCGTTCGTCCCATCAGAAGGGTTGGCCATCGTGCTTCTGGCCAACCGCAACTACCCCAACGAAGCCCGGGTCCGCGCGGCATTCGAGATTCTTTCAGGGCTCTGAAACCAAGGATTGTCGGACAACTCTACGAAAATGTAGTGAGCAAAAATAATCACTACAAAACGGTTGACGCCGTTCATCGCGCTTGTGCATGATGAGGCCGTCTCCCTGATCGGGAGTCGTGGCAAGGGTGTTCCAGGCCGCCTGCGCGGTAACGCAGGCGGCCCGTGGAGAGGGAACTGTCCAAAAGGCAGCGTGAGAAAGCCCCTGTTGCAAAGCTGCAGTAGCAGCCTTGGAAACGCGCTACATCGCGATAGCGCCAACTGTGAATATCACCTGAAACTGGGTAATGGGGGCTTTATGATGAACTTGAACGACAATCCGACCATTGATCAATTGGCCAAGCTGTTCGCCACGCGCAAGGACAGCCTTGATGACCATCTGCTGTGGGTGAGCCAAAGCGGCGAAGTGCGCCTGGACCGCTTGCCACCCAACACGATTGAAGATGAATTCCAGGAGCACCTGCCAAGCATGCGTGCGCGCTTCAAGGCCTACCGCCGAGGCCAGGGCTATGTAGGCAAGAAGGCGGCTGCCGATACCGAGTTCGTCGGCCGTGTCTTGCAAACCCTGCAACAGCAATGGCCAGAGGCGCGTACGCAACATGCCGTGAAGGTGATCGAAGCGCAGTACTGACCCTCACGCGGTCTCAAGCCCGGCCACCGCGCCGGGCTTTTTCATGCGCGCCTTTTTGCCTTATGGGGTAACGGCGTGGCGCCCGTGGCCAATGCCCGAGCGCGCTCCACACCCCACACCAGCGCGCGGGTCATGGTTTCGCCGCAGCGGGCGGGATAATACTCCTCCACCAGAGCCTGCCCGTCGCGAGCGTAAAGGCCAAGAAACAGTTGAGTTGCGCCTTGCCTGGACAGGCGCACCTGCACATCCAGGGTCGTGCCGTCGCTGAGCGCCTCGTCGTGGCAGCGGCTGTGCAGTTGTGCATCGGCCCACTGCCAATAGATTTCGTCCCTGACTCGCATCGTTTGCGGTCCTCCCTACCAAAACGTAGCCAGGGAAGCATATCCGTGCCTGCTGGGCGACTGTAACCGACCAACAACATGAGCCTGGTCAATCAAAACTCGAAAAAAACGGGTAGCGCCCGCAGTTACTCAGGCCCTCGCGGCCCTGAGCCGCTGGCCGAGTCGGGCACCAAACACGTTCACCAGCAAACCACACATGACCAGCAAGGCACCCCAACCCTGGGTTTCGGTCAGGCGCTCACCCAGCAGCAGTGCCGACGAACTCAGGCCTATCACAGGCACCAATAGCGAAAAAGGCGCGACCTTGCCAGCCGGATGGCGCGACAACAGCGTGCTCCAGAGGCTGTAGCCCAGGATGGTGGCGACGAATGCCAGGTATGCCAGCGCGGCAATCGAGTGCCAGCCGATGTGCGTGAGCGCCTGGCTGATGCGTTCAGGCCCCTCCAGCCAGCCAGAGAGCAGCAGAAAGGGCAGCGGAGGGATCAAGCCGCCCCAGATGACCAATGCCACCAGGTCAATCGATCCGAAGCGGCGGGTAATGATGTTGCCCAAGCCCCACATCGCCCCGCCACACAAGGTCAATATCAGCGCGAGCGTGGGAACATGGCTGCCGTCTTCACTGCCGATCAGCGCCAGTCCACCAGCGGCCACCAGCAGCCCGAGCACACTGGCCACGCGCAAGCGCTCGCCCAGAAACAGCGCGGCGAAGCCCAGGGTGAAGAAGGCCTGGGACTGCAGGACCAATGAAGCCAGCCCCGGTGGCATGCCGCTGGCCATGGCCTGGAACAGAAATGCGAACTGCCCCAGGGAGATGGTCGCGCCGTACGCGATCAGCCAACGCCAGGGCAGGTTTGGCCGCTTGATGAAGAACACCGCGGGGAATGCCACAAGGAGAAAACGCAGCGCCCCCAGCAACATGGGCGGCAACCCATCGAGCCCGACCTTGATCACGACGAAGTTGACGCCCCAGGCGATGATTACCACCAGAGCGATGAGCAGGTCCTTGAGCGGCATTGCGGCTTCCTTCTTCAGCGCTTATACATATTTCGTTACAGCATAAGGCTATTCCTCGATGACCCACCATTACAGTTGAGCCCTAGCGTTGCGCAACAGTAGGCTGTGTCGCCGTTAGCGGAATGCGGTGGCCGCGCATGAAAAAGGGCCGCCTAGGCGACCCTCAACTTGCGCTAAGGCGAACCCTCGCCGTCACGCAACGGCGAACAGATAGTTCTCGATGTGCGCCTGTGCAGCGGTAATCGCTTGGATACGCTGCTCCGGACCGTAAGCCAGGCCGTGAGCCCGAACCACCTGCAGGTCGGTAATGCCGATGAAGCCCAGGAACACCTTGAGGAAGTCTTCATGGCCTACCCCGGTAGGTTGATCGGCGTGCACACCACCTGCCGTGGAAACCAGCACCACTTTCTTGTCACCGCACAAGCCTTCCGGGCCAGCTTCGGTGTAACGGAAGGTCTTGCCGGCGACGGCGATGCGGTCGATCCACGCCTTGAGTTGGGTCGGCACGCTGAAGTTGTACATCGGTGCGCCAATGACCACCGCATCGGCGGCCAGGAACTCTTCGAGGGTCTCGGCACTGAGGTTGGCCTCGAAGGCCTGGGCTGCATCGCGCAGCTCTTCACCCGTGCCGGCAGCCATCAGGGTAGCGGCCGAGAAATGAGCCATGGCATCGGCTGCCAGGTCGCGATAGACCACTTCGACGTTTGGCTCAGCGGCCTGCCAAGCGGCTACGACCTCACGGCTCAGTTGGCGCGAGGCCGAGTTGTCACCCAGGATGCTCGAATCGATGTGCAGCAGTTTCATGAGGTGCTCCTGCGAAAAGGGGTTGAAGCGGGAGATGTTTGATGGGAACGATGTTACCTAAGCGAGTAATGGATGATAAGTGCCCCCAATCGCGTTAGTTTGTCCTATCCCTGGAACAATGAGCATTGCCCATGCAGGATTTGAACGATCTGTTCTACTTTGCCCGCGTCGTCGAAGCAGGCGGCTTCGCCGCCGCCGGACGCCAACTGGGCATTCCGAAATCAAGGTTGTCCCGTCGAATCGCCGAACTGGAAGAACGCTTAGGGATGCGCCTGCTACAGCGCACTACACGCCAGGTGAAACTGACCGCCGTGGGCGAGCGCTACCTGCATCACTGCCAGGCCATGCTTCTCGAAGCCGAGGCTGCCGAGGAAGCGGTAGCCAGCATGAGCAGTGAACCGCGCGGCAGGCTACGCGTATCCTGCCCGGTGGCCTTGGGTCATGCGTTCTTGCCGGACGTGGTGACCCAGTTTTTGCGGCAATATCCGCTCGTACAACTGGACCTGGTCTTGCTCAACCGTCGGGTGGACCTGATCTCCGAAGGTATAGATGTAGCGCTGCGTGTGCGTGACCTGGGCGATGAGGACCCTACGCTGGTGACCCGGCGACTTTGTCAGGCACAGATGCAACTGGTTGCCGCGCCTGGTTTTGCCCCACAGGTACGCGAGCCTGAGCAGCTAGCCGACCTGCCGGTGCTCGGCGCACCCGAAGCCGACCGCCTGGTACACCTGAGGCTGCAAGGGCCTGGGGGCCAGCTGCGCGCCTTGGCGCTCGAACCCAGGCTGTCAGTGGACGATTTCGTGGTACGTAATGCAGCTGTACGCGCGGGCCTGGGCTTCACCGCCCTGCCCAGCCTGTTTTGTGAAGAGCAGCTGCAGCGTGGAGAACTTGTCAGGCTGCTCCCGGACTGGTCCTTGCCAGGCGGCTACCTGCAGGCGGTATACCCTCACAGACGCGGTGTCACGCCTGCGGTGCGCGTATGGATCGACCATTTGGCCGCCTCATTCGAAACGTGCGGGGAACGCTATGTCTGACAGGTCACTGAGCAAATAGAGGAGTGGCCGGGAAATGTATTAAGCGCGCTCGCTCCCGTGTGTGATAAAGCGGTTTCACGCCAATGCCGCAGCTCGCCCCTGGAAGAACAGCCAATACGCCCAGGCGGCCTGGTGCACGACCACGATTGCCCAGAAGGTAACCTGGTAAGGCACCTTGCGTGTCTTGTGCCTGAACAACTGCTGCGCCAGCAGAGCGCCAGGCCAGCCACCGAACAGTTCTGTACCGTGCAACAGCTTCTCCGGGATGCGCCGCGCCTGGGTGCGGGCCTGGGCCTTGTCGTGCCAGTAGAGCAACACGCTGACCAGGCTCATCCCCGGGTACACCACCAGCGGCCACCACGCCTGCGCGTCGTAGGCCAGGCACGCTACACCCAGCACCGGCAGCACACACAGCAGCCCCAGCAGCACCCCCTTGAACCGGGCGTTGCGTATCTGCGCGGGGCGCTGGCGATCTGGCTGCTCAACCATGGGCAACGGTCCAGTCGACCCAGCCGAACAGCCAGCTGGCCAGAATCAGCATGCCGAAGACGATCCGATACCAGGCAAAGGCGGCATAACTGTGGTTGGCGATGAACTTCAACAGGCCGCGTACGGCGATCATCGCGAAGATGAACGAGGTCACGAAGCCCAGCGCAAAGATCGGTAGATCATCGGGCTGGAACAGATGACGGTACTTGTAGCCCGAGTACACGGCAGCCCCCACCATCGTCGGCATCGCCAGAAAGAAGGAAAACTCCGTCGCAGCAGTACGCGACAGGCCAAACAGCAGGCCACCGATGATGGTCGAGCCGGAGCGCGAAGTACCAGGAATCATGGCCAGGCACTGCACAAAACCGATTTTCAGCGCATGGCTCCAGCGCATCTCATCGACATGCGTCACCTCAACCGTATGTTGCCGTCGCTCGGCCCAGAGCATGACCACCCCACCCAGCACCAGCGCAGCCGCCACGGTGACCGCGTTGAACAGGTACTCATGAATCAGGTCGGCGAACAATACACCCAATACCAGCGCTGGCAGAAAGGCCAATAGCAGGTTACCGGTGAAGCGCTGGGCCCTGGGCTGGGTGGGCAACCCGCGGACCACGTCGACTATCTTGCCGCGAAACTCCCACATCACCGCCAGGATGGCGGCCAGCTGAATGATGATGTTGAAGGCCATCGCCCGCTCACCTGTGAACCCGATGAGGTCGGCGACGATGATCTGGTGGCCGGTACTGGAAATCGGCAGGAACTCCGTCAGCCCTTCCACCACGCCCAGTATGATTGCCTGAAAGGCCGTCCAAAAATCCATCATCCCCCCGATGGAGCCTGCTCGTGGCAAGCTCCTTGTTCTTGATTTGCCTGAATATTGCCGCACGCGGCCCGGCTGTTTTACAGCGTCTGTTGGTCGCAAAGCCAGTGGAAAAGTTCACGGTTACTAAAGGTTTCATGTTGCGCCGCCGAAATGCTGGCAGAACCCCTTTGCACTGTCATGACGTTGCAGGCAACAGACTCCACGGCACATGGCACTTAGCCATTGGTCGAGTGGGTCCATGGCCACAGGCGTGCTTGGATGCAGGTGAAAACAAGAACAAATGGAGCATGCGCAATGAAGACGCTTAGATCGATGTCGATCAGCAGCCGCTTGTGGCTGATCCTGGTAGTGGCGATAGCCATGCTGTTGGCGCTTGGTCTGCTGATGCTGCGCCAGATCCACGGCGACTTGTACCAGGCCAAGGCTGAGAAAACCCGGCATGTGGTGGAAACGGCCACAGGTGTATTGGTGCATTTCCAACAGCTGGAGGCCGCCGGCACGTTGAGCCGCGACGCGGCCCAGCAACAAGCCCTGCAGGTGGTGAGGGCGCTGCGCTATGACCATGACGACTACTTCTGGATCAACGACCTGACCCCGCGCATGATCATGCATCCGGCCAATCCCAAGCTCGATGGCCAGGACCTGTCGGGCATCCGGGATCCGGATGGTTTTGCGGTATTCAACGAAATGGCTGCGCTGGCGCGCCAGCAGGGGGCGGGGCCTGTGAATTACCGCTGGCCCAAGCCCGGGGCTAGCGAACCTGTTGCCAAGACGTCCTTCATCCAGCTGTTCAAGCCCTGGGGCTGGATCATCGGCTCTGGCGTCTACGTGGACGACGTACAGGCCGAGTTCGCTCGACAGCTGCGTGACGCTTCGCTGCTGGGCGTGGTGATCGCGCTGCTGATGGGCCTGATGGTCTGGGTCATCGCACGCAGCATTGCCCGCCCGCTGCAGGAAGCCGTGCAGGCCATGGGCAATATCGCCAGCGGCGAAAGCGACCTGACCCGGCGGCTGGATACCCACGGGCGTGATGAACTCAGCCAGCTGGGCGAGCACTTCAACCGCTTCAACGGCAAGCTGCAAGGGGTGATCGGACAACTGCAAGGGGCGGCGCATGCGCTGGCCAGATCGGCCGACCATGTAGGCGACAACGCCGGTGCGGCGCAACAGCAAAGCGCGCAGCAATCACTGCAGATGGACCAGGTGGCAACGGCCGTGAACGAGGTGACCTACGCCGTGCAGGATGTTGCCAAGACCGCCGAGCAGGCCGCCGGGGAGATGCACACCGCTCAGCAACAGGTCGCGCAGGGGCAGCAGGCGATCCATGGCAGCCTGGCTCAGATCGACCGGTTGTCCATGACCATCGAACAGGCAGTGCAGGTGATCCGCGATCTGGCCGGGCACAGTACCCGCATTGGCGGCGTACTGGACGTGATCCGCTCGATTGCAGAACAGACCAACCTGCTGGCCCTCAATGCGGCGATCGAAGCGGCTCGCGCAGGCGAGCAAGGCCGGGGTTTTGCCGTGGTAGCCGATGAAGTGCGCCTGCTGGCGCAGCGCACGGCCCAGTCCACCGCCGAGATCCACACCATGATCGAACACTTGCAGAGCCAGTCCGATGCCGCCGTCAAGGCGATCGACACCAGCAGCGAGGCCTCACGGCAAACTGTCACGCAAGCCCGTGAAGCAGGCGCCAGCCTCAATGCGATCAACCAGGCCCTGCACACCCTGACAGCGTTGAATGCTTCCATTGCCAGCGCCACCCTGCAGCAATCCCACGTAGTGGAAGACATCAACCGCAACGTGCTGGACACGGCAGGCCTTTCCCAGCAGGCGGCCGATGCGGCGCGTCAGTCCAGTGAAGCCGGCGTGGCGCTGGGCCGGCTCAGCCAGGACCTGGAACAACTGCTGCGCCAGTTCAAGGTCTGAAGCCGACACCGGCTCAGGGCTGCAAGACGGCCCTGATGCCGGCAACGCCCTACACCTTCCTTGAGCTAACCGCTACAATCGCGCCCCCCGCTCAATTCTCCAAGGATCGCCGATGTCCGGCCTTGAACTCATCGCCGCCGTCCTCGGCGTCATCGCTGTGTGGCTCACGGTCAAGCAGAACGCCTGGTGCTGGCCCATTGGCCTGATCATGGTGCTGATCTATGCCTGGCTCTTTTACGAGGTCAAGCTCTATTCGGGCATGCTGCTTCAAGTTGCCTATGCGCTGTTGCAAGTGTATGGCTGGTGGCAGTGGAAGCGCCCTGAACGCCAAGATGCGGCACGCCAGGTATCGAGCTTGCGACCCGGCGCGCTGCTCACCCACCTGTGCCTGGGCGTGCTGCTCAGCGCAGCATTAGGTGCTGCCATGGCCACCTGGACCGAGGCCGCCCTGCCCTGGCTGGACGCCAGCCTGACCGGCTTCAGCCTGGTGGCGCAGTGGTGGATGGCGCAAAAGCGCTTGCAATGCTGGCCCCTGTGGGCCGTGGTGGACATCATCTATGTCGGGCAGTACCTGCACCAGCACTTGTACTTCACCGCAGCGCTGTTTGCGGTGCTTACCCTCATCGCCCTGCGCGGATGGCTGGAGTGGTACCGGGACCCAGCGTTGGTGAAGGCATGAGCGCTGTGACGAGCACTCAGGTGGTGGTGCTGTGCGGCCCCGAATCCAGTGGCAAGAGCTGGTTGAGCGGCCAGATCCAGGCGCGTTTCGGTGGGCTGGTAGTGGGTGAGTACGTGCGTCACTTCATCGACCAGCACTGCCGCGACACGTGCTACGCCGACATCCCCAGCATCGCCCGTGGGCAATTGGCCTGGGAAGACGCTGCACGCGCAAGCTCGCCGTCGCTGCTGATTCTGGACACTCATCTGCTCAGCAATATGCTCTGGAGCCAGACCTTGTTCGGCGATTGCCCACCTTGGCTGGAGCAGGCTCTTCTCGATCGTCACTACGACCTGCACTTGCTGCTTAGCCCTGAGGGCGTGCCCTGGGTTGCCGATGGTCAGCGCACCCAGCCGGATGTGCGAGAGCGCCAGCAGTTTTTCGAGGCGAGCCTGCACTGGTTGCAAGACCACGATCAGCCTTACCGCATCATCGAAGGCGACTGGGCAACACGGCAGGCCCTGGCGCTGGAGCTGGTCGCTTCAATGCTGCGTCGCTCGGCCCCGGTGTAAAGCCCCTGACACACCCCCGCCGCAGCCAACCCTGCAAGCATGCGGCTTACGCCGTGAAGTGCGGTAAGTGTCACGCCACCGAAACACTGCCTGCCACTGTGATCAAACCCTCTCCCAGAGGTGACCGCTCGGTCACCGGTATCTGCTCGTTGTATCAGCCCTGACACAACGCAGGCCTGCACGACGGCCTTTATTACGCTAACCCCCTGAAATACCGCGACTTCTCAAAAGCGGCACGGCTCCTGCTCTTGCTAGCGCAACGCTGAACAAGGCCAGCGGCTGAAGAAGGAACCGCCGTCGTGAGGAACATCGACAAACGCCTGGGTTACCTGTTGCTGCTGGGGTGCGTGGTCAGCTCGCTCAGCGCAACCACCCAAGCCGACAATGGCACCATCGTCATTACCCGCGACGTGCAGACACGCAATGCCGTGATTCCCCCACTGCGCCCGGACCCCACACCTACCACCGTCAATGCCAACCCGGTCAATCATGTGCTGCGCCAGACCAACGAGTTGAGTGACGGCGACTTCGCCAGCATCAGCAGCGGCTCAGGCATCAACGCCATGATCACCCAGCAGACCGACCACCTGGGCGGCAACCTCGGCCACCAGACCCAATTGCCCAACCTGGCAGGCGGACGTGGATCAGGCTCGGGCAACGGGATCTCCAACATGGTCAATTCGAGCGTGCAGAAAGGCCTCGCGCCCCTGCAGATCCTGACGGGGGGCAAATGACATGAAGCCTGCCCTGCTCGTAATCACCCTGCTGTGCAGCGCGTCCGCCATCGCCCAGCCACCGGCTGCCGTCAGCAACAACGCCACCATCGACGACGCCGGCCGTGCCTATCAGGGCAACATGACGGTCAACCAGGCTGCCGGAGACCTGCAGCAGCAGGCCAACGCCCGGGCGTTCGCCCTGGGCCACGGCGCCAGTGCCACGACACAGATCCGGCAGCGGCTCAATACACCTCCGGACGCTGCCATGGATACCCAGGCCAATATTGGCGGCGCCTCGTTCAGCCACGGCAATGGCGCGCTTGGTGTCAACCAGAGCGCCGGTGCAGGCACCCAGCAGGCCAACGCCCTGCGCATCAGCGTGGGTACACAACCGCAAAGCATCGACGACAGCGTCCTCCTGCAACAGAACGTGACGCTGCTCAACACCTTTGACTCAGCTGCTACCTCGACGGGTCATCGCCAGGTCACCACCAGTGACCAAGCGTTCACCGGTGGCCGTGGCGTGGTTCAGCTGAATCAGAGTGCCGGGGTGGGAAACCGCATGGCCAACACCTTGAGCATACGGGTCGCCGACTGACCGTTTGAGTCATGAACGACACTTAACCTTTAGAGTACGGAGAATCACCATGAAACCTTCGATGGCACTCAAGCCTCTGGTTTTCGCAATTGCTGCGGTCATGGCCGTTGCTGTACAAGCCGATCAGAACCGTCGCAGCTACAACGGCAACAGCACCACCTGGCTGCCCATCTCGGCCAAGGCCGATGCGCTGGACACCCAGCGTAGCACCGGCAACACCATCACCAACCAGGGCACCGTCAACGAAGCTGAAATGAGCAGCTCGGCAACCGGTGCCAGTGGCAACGTGGGTGTCAACGTGGCGTCTGGTAACGGCAACCAGCAGGGCAACGCGTCGGCCATCGCCAATGCCGCTGCCGACTCTACCCTGGACAACAGTTTCGTCTTCGGCACCGCCGAAGCCAACGCTGACGTCAGCCAGTACAGCAACAACAACCGTGTCGACAACTGGTCGACCCAGTCTTCGGCAGTGATGAGCGGCTCTGGCGAAGGCAGCTCGGGTAACGTGGGCATCAACATTGCCGGCGGCGACCTGAACCAGCAGAAAAACAGCATGGCCATCGCCAATACCAACGCCGGTATCGGCAATGCCACGGCTACGGCCAAGGCCGATCAGAACGGCCCAGGGCTTGTGGTCAACAACGGGGCCGACCGCACGTACCGCGTCGATACCCTGACCTTCACCACCTCGGCCACCGGTTCCAGCTCGCGTGAAGGTACGCTGAACTCCACCGATGACCGCAGTGCCTCGTCCAGCTTCAACCTGGCGGGTTCGCAAAGTGCCAGCTCCAGCGGCTCCAGCGGTTGGAATTCAAGTGGTTCGAGTGCCAATAACGCCAGCGGCTCCAACAGTGCCAGTGCCAGTGGTTCCAACAGCTGGGGCATGAACGGTTCGGCAAGCGGCAGCGCCAGCGCCTCGAGCAGCGCCAGCCTGAGTGCCAGCCTGGCAGCGGCTGCCGATGCCACGCGTACCCTGACCCTGACCAACGGCGATCGCGAGCGCACCCGCACCAGCAGCGTAGACGGTTCGCTCAATGCATCCCTGGATGCTTCGGTGAACACCTCGCAGCAAAGTGCATACGACTCTTCGTTCGAAAAAGCCTTCGACTCCAACTACGACAAGTCGCGCGAGTCGTCCTATAACCATTCGCGGGACTCGTCGTACACCAAGTCGCATGACTCTTCCTACGAGAACGCTTCGGCTTCGGCGTATGAAAAGTCTGGCGAAACCTCCAGTCAGTCCTCCAACGACGTCGCCAAGAGCTACAGCGAAAGCAGCGCTTACGACTTGAGCAATACCGTGTCCTTCCAAGTGCTGACCCCGACCGGCTGGGCCAACCCTGTGACCAACACTGCAACCCTTAGCGGTTCGGTCAATGGCGGCAGCGGCAACCTGGGCGTGAACGTGGCGGCCGGTGTGGGCAACCAGCAGAGCAACTCGCTGGCCATCTCCAACACCTCGTTCTGATGCCAGACCCCAAGGCCCCCTTTTTGGGGGCCTATCTCCAACGCACCCAAAGGCGTCGATCATGCGCGTATTCGCCCTGGCGTTCCTGCTGTGCCTGGCCAGCATGGGTCAAGCAGCCCAGATGCCGCTGTCGGTCCTGCCTGGCGGCGCGGTGGTGTTCAAGCCCATCCAGAGCATGCGCGAACGCAAGTTCGCCGACTTGGTGCAACAGAAGACCGATTTCAGCTGCGGCGCCGCCGCGCTGGCAACCATCCTGCGTCAGGCCTACTGGCTGGACGTGGACGAACACCAGATCATCGAGGGCATGCTCACCCATGCCGACCAGAACCTGGTCCGCACCCAGGGGTTTTCGATGCTCGACATGAAGCGCTATGTGGAAAGCCTGGGCATGCGCGCCCGGGGTTACCGAGTGGCGCCCGAGACACTGAACAGCGTTCGAATCCCAGTGGTGGTGCTGATGGACATCCGCGGCTACAAGCACTTTGTGGTCATGCAGAAGGTCGACCGGGGCTGGGTCTACATCGGCGATCCGGTGCTGGGGCACAAGCGTTACAGAACCGAGGACTTCCTAAAGGGCTGGAACGGCATCATCTTCGCGGTGATCGGCCAGGGCTACGACAAGCAAAACGCCCTGCTCGACCCTCCGCTGCCGCTGACGGCCAAAGGCCGCCTGGACGGCTTCACGCCGGTCAAGGATGCCGATCTGCTGGACTACGGCTTCATTCGAAGCGATTTCTTCTAACGCCTCTTCCAAGAACAAGGTGCACGATGCGCCGGGGAGCATTGCATGAAGACCCCTATCTGGTTGGTTCTGGCCTGCATGACGGCCAGCCTGCCTATCCACGCCGAAGTGCTGCACCCTATCGAGCTCAAGGACCAGGAACTGGCGAGCTTGCGCGGACGCTACGTGATGCCGGGTCGAATCGTGAGTTTCGGCATCGTCATGAGCAGCACCTGGCAGAACGCGCGCGGTGAAGTGATAGGCGCCAGCAGCACCTTGCAGGTGCAGCAGGCCACGATCAAGCCGCAATTCTACGTCTCGTTGATCGATGAGCGCGGCGCGCCGACGGCCCAGGGAAGTGCCCAGCCGGTTGCCCAGGGCAGCGGTACGGTGAGCGGCGGTGCCGGGCTTGGTACTACGCAGGGGGTGACCCAAGTGGTCCGCGCGGCCGGCGACGACAACAGTGCCTACAACAATGTGAACGTCAATGTGACCAAAGCCGACCAGGCTCCCACGGTGCAGCCCCATGGGCAGGTATTGGCCGCCGGACAGACGCTGATGGCCGAGAACGGCGCCGGCGCGCTGAGCGTGTCGTCCACAGGCGTAGGCGTGCAAATGAACATAGATGCCCACGGCAATCAGGGCAACAGCGTGCAGCGTCTGGCCCAAGGCGGGTTGATGCAGAACACCACCGTGCTCGGCAATGGCAACCTGGTGAACAACGTCACCTCTCTGAACGTGGTCATGCGCCAGAACCTGCCAACCGCCGCTTCGCTAAATGGCAGCCTGGACCAGCTCAAAGGGCTTCGCTCTGTCGGATACTGATCTACGCTCAGTCTCATCACAGCAGTCGGAAGGGACGGCATCTTCATGCAACGATCGTTAGCACTCAAAGCGGTTGTGTGTTTGACAACCTTGGCACCCGCCACATCGCTATACGCCGCTGTAGATCCGCAAGTCGAAGCACTCAAACAGGAACTGACCGAACTCAAGCGCCGCTACGAAGCCCAGCAGCAGGCGCTGATGGTGCTGGAGCAGCGGGTTCGCCAGGTCGAAGAAACCCCGGCAGCCCCCCCGCCCAAACGCCTGGTGCGATCGCCCAGCGAACGGGTCAAGGGGGGCCAGACCGTCGCTGCCGGGGCGCCTGGGACCACCGGCGCCTCGTATGGGCAGGCGCTGGCCGCGGACTCCGAGCCTGCGCAGAGCGTCTCCAACTTGTACGACGAGGCCAGCGGGTTCTTCGGGGGTGGCAAGTTCAGCCTCGAAACCGGCTTGACCTATACCCACTACGACACCCGCGCCCTGACCCTCAACGGCTTCCTGGCGCTGGATTCGATCTTCCTGGGCAATATCAACCTGGACCGTATCAAGGCCGACAACTGGACCCTGGACCTGACGGCACGCTACAACCTGGACCAGCGTTGGCAGTTTGACATCAACGTCCCGGTCATCTACCGCGAGTCCACCTATTCGTCTGGCGGCGCTGGAGGGGCCGGGCCGAGCACCTCGGACGCCACGGTCACGCGCGACCCGGAAATCGGCGATATCAACGTAGGTGTCGCCTACAAGTTCCTGGACGAATCCGAGACCTGGCCAGATGCCGTAGCCACCTTGCGGGTCAAGGCGCCGACCGGCAAGGACCCCTACGGGATCAAGCTGCGCGAAGTGGCGGGCAACGACAACCTTTCGGTGCCTGAGAGCCTGCCGACCGGCAACGGGGTCTGGTCCATCACGCCGGGTATCTCCCTGGTCAAGACGTTCGACCCGGCCGTGCTGTTCGGCAGCTTGTCCTACACGTACAACCTGGAAGACTCCTTCAGCGACATCAGCCCGCAGGTCAACAGCAAGGTACCCGGTGACGTGAAGCTGGGCGACTCGTGGCAAATCGGTGCGGGCATTGCCTTCGCGCTGAACGAGAAGATGAGCATGTCGTTCTCGGTCTCCGACCAGTTCGGACGCAAGAGCAAGATCAAGCCCGACGGTGGTGACTGGCAATCGGTCTCCAACAGCGACTACAACGCGGCCAACTTCAACGTCGGCATGACGTTTGCGGCGACCAACAACCTTACGATCGTGCCCAATCTGTCCATCGGGCTGACCGATGATGCGCCCGACTTCTCGTTCAGTCTGAAATTCCCCTACTACTTCTGATGATCGACGCACCGGGCCCGCTTACGCGGGCCTGGCTTTTGTGTGCCAGCGCTTTGCACGCCCGCTTTGCCCGCCCTTGGCCTGTTATCATCAGCCACAGATTGATGACGATTTAATGGCAAAGGAACGTTTTTGTGAAAAGCCTCTCAGACCCCTCACACAAGCGGCTCGCCGCCTTGGCCGTGTTGGTGCTGGTGCTACCCTTGGGCGCACGTGCCGCGTTGGGCTGGTCCAACCCGCTTGGCTATCTCTCCGACCTGGCCCTGGGCGGCGCGCTGTTACTGCTTTTGCATCGTCGGCCCTGGTGGCTGGCGCTGCCGGTGCTGCTGGCGTGGGCCCTGCTTTGGGTCGCCTCGGCCGAACTGGTGAGCGCGGTGGGACGGTTGCCCACCAGCGCAGACCTCGCCTACCTGGTCGACCCGCAGTTCATGGAAAACTCCACCGGGGGCGGCCTGGCCCACGCCTGGCTGGCTTGGTCCATGGGTGCCGGGCTGCTGGCCTGGTTGGCCTGGGCATGGAAGACCCGTCGCCAGCCTGGCCGGCCGTTACCACGCAAGGCGTGGGTAGCGGTACTGGCCTTGTTCGGCGTGCATTGGGCCAGTCAACACCTGGCACCCTCCGATGCCGAGCAATGGCGCCAATACAACCTGGGCCATCAGCTCGCCTCTGCGGCGGTGGGCGATGTGCAGCGCCAAGTGCAACGCTGGAGCGGCCAGGTGACGCCGTTCACCCCCCTGCCCAGCGCCGGCCTTACCCAATCAGACCTCAACGGCCAACGCTTGCTCGATGGCCCAGGCAGTGCGCGCAACCTGCTGGTCATCACGGTCGAGGGCATCCCCGGTGCCTACCTGCGTCCCAATCGCGAGGCGCTGCACAGCCGCTTCGACGAAGACTTGATGCCGCGCTTGAGCCAGTGGGCTACGCGGGGCATGAATACCCCGGACTATGTCCTACACAGCCACCAGACCATACGCGGGCTGTATGCAATGCTCTGCGGCGACTACGACAACCTGGCCAACGGCACGCCCAAAGGCGTGGAGTTGTTGACCCAGGCCGAGCGCAACCAGGCCTGCCTGCCGGCGCAGTTGCGCCAGGCTGGTTTTACCACCCATTACCTGCAAGGCGCTGGGCTGCGTTTCATGGCCAAGGACCGCATCATGCCCCACGTAGGTTTTGATTCGGTACATGGCGTGGAGTGGTTCGGCAACCGCAATTACCTGGACTTCCCATGGGGCAAGGATGACCGAGCCTTTTTCGAAGGGGCGCTGGATTACGTCGGGCAACTGCGCAAGCAAGACCAACCGTGGATGCTCACCCTGCTCACCGTCGGCACCCATCAGCCCTACTCCGCCCCTGCCGATTACCTGGCGCGCTTCGACACCCCCAAGCAGGCCGCCGTGGCCTATCTGGACGACGCCTTGGGCGCTTTCTTGGACAACCTGGAGCGCCAGGGCGTGCTCAAGGATACCTTGGTGGTGGTCACCTCGGATGAATCCCACGGCATCGATGGGGTGCGCTTGGCTTCTTCCTGGGGCTTCAACCTGACCCTCGCACCCGATCAGGCCCAGTTGCCTCACCTCAAGGGCGGTACCTACGGTCACGTCGACCTGGCCACTTCGCTGCTCGACTATTTCGCGCTGCCCATCCCGCTGGCCCTTGGCGGGCGGTCGATGTATCGAGACTACGACACCGGCCGCGAAATGATCTCGTTTACCAATGGCATGCTCCGCTACCACGACGGCAAGGGCGTGTTTACCGAGTGCGATTTCCAGCAGCGCTGTCGCCGTTACGCCAGTGAAGGGTTCATTGCCGATCGGGCCCGCTACCTGGACCAGGGCGACAATGCGCTGGGGCAGCAAATAGGTGCATTGGCCGGCGTACTGGACCAATCGCTGATGCAAAGCCCCCTCAATCTGCGCTATCAATTTGGCGGGCCCTCACCCATCCAGCTCAGCAAGCGCATCCATGACGACTGGGCCGATAACCTGATCGGCGCGCAGTACCTGGAGATGCCCGAAGGCTCGCGCACGCGTGTCAGGGTCAAGGTGCGTGCGCTGGACGCCCGGCACGCCGCTTACATCCAGCTCAAGGCCAAGCAACTGGAGCAGGATGTGCCGCTAGGCTTGCCGGAGGAAGTCAGGGTCACCGCCGACGAACCGTTGGAGATAGAGTTCGGGTTCGACAACCCAGTGGAACGCAAGGCCTTCTCGTTCCACCTTCTGGGTTATGGGGGTGGGCAGGTCGAGGTGAGTGACTTCAGCGTCATCACTGCATTGCCTGGCGAGGCGGATTTTCAGGATGAACTGACGCCGGAGCACGTTGCGCACTCAGGCTGATGCGCTGCCTGGTCTTGTCTACCCAGCCTGGCGTACGGCCCAGGCTGGGGGTTGCACATCAAGCGGAGTCAGGTCCGCACGCCCAGCATGCCTCGCTCGATGATGAAGTCGATCACCGCCTGCAACCCCTCCCCTTTTTTCAGGTTGCTGAACGTCCAGGGCCGCTCGGGCCGCATCCGTTGGGTGTCACGCTCCATTACTTCGAGTGAAGCCCCAACGTACGGTGCCAGGTCGGTCTTGTTGATGACCAGGAAGTCCGACTTGGTGATGCCGGGTCCGCCCTTGCGCGGAATCTTCTCCCCTTCGGCGACGTCGATCACGTAGATGGTCAGGTCCGCGAGCTCGGGGCTGAACGTGGCGCTCAGGTTATCGCCGCCACTTTCGACAAAGATGACTTCAAGGTTGCCAAACTTGCGCGCCAGCTCCTCGACGGCTGCGAGGTTCATCGACGCATCTTCACGAATGGCCGTGTGCGGGCAGCCGCCGGTTTCCACGCCCACGATGCGCTCAGGCTCAAGTGCGCCGGCTTCGGTCAGAATACGCTGGTCTTCCTTGGTATAGATGTCGTTGGTCACCACCGCGATCTGGTAATGACCGCGCATGGCCTTGCACAGCGCCTCGAGCAATGCGGTCTTGCCGGAGCCCACAGGGCCACCCACACCGACACGCAGGGGTTGTTGATAGCTTTGCATTCAGGCAGTCCTCAAGAGCGGAACAAACGGGTGTATTGGGTTTCGTGACGCGACGATGCGATGGCCAGCAGCGGCAAGCCGCCGCCAAGCTGGTCGTCGCCGAGGGTCAGTGCATGATCGAATGCGTCGGGCAGGTCGTTGCTGAGCGCATGCAGCAGGGTCTGGGCAGCCTGTTGGCCGAACGGCACCAGCTTGACGCCGGCCATCACCGCCCCTTCGAGCCAGGCGAAGCCGTAGCCCATGGCCAGTTGGCGCAAGGGAATCGCCCAATGCACAGCCAGCCAGGCCATGGCACCGAGCTGGGTGAGCCCTAGGCTGTCACGCCAGGCCGGGACCTGTGCCAGTTGCCAACCGTCGAGCAGGCGCGCCAGCGCGGCCCCGCGCTGTCCCTCTTCCAGGCGCAGCTCTGCGGTTTCGCGATTGGCCAGCAAGAACCGGCACCAGCGGGCGTAAGCCTGGGCATCGCTGGCCAGGCAGGCGTCGTATAGGCGGACAAGCACGGGCCAGTCCAGGCACGCGAGGGTGTCCTGGACCTGTTCGCGTTGCCAGGCTGCAAAGCCAGCCGTGTCCTTGACCCACCCTGCTTCAACTGCCCATTCCAGGCCTTGCGAGTAAGTGAAGCCCCCGACTGGCAAGCCGGGGCTTGCCAGCTGCAACAATCGCAGCAACGCCAGATCGGTGCTCATCAACCTGCCAGCACCAGGGCTGCACCGGCCAACAGCCCACCGCCGAACGCTTTCTGCAGCCGCGCATGACGACGCAGCAGCAGGCCTGCGGCGTAGCCACAGGCCAGTAACAGGCCGCTCACTGCAACGAAACCTGCGCTGAACTGCCAGAACGCGCTAGGCGTCGCCTCCACCCCATGCGCCCAGCCATGGAACAGCGCGAACACCGGCATGGCCAGGGCCAGCAGCAGTTGCCTTGCTGGCAGCAGCATTGCTGCACCAGCCACCACCAGCGAGCCAGCAATCAGGGTTTCCATGCCCAGCACATTGCCGAACACGTGCCCCCCTACAGCACCGGCGAACATCGCCGCCAATGTGGCCAGGGGGAGCAGCAACGTGCGGCCGGTGAGCGCCGCTAACACGCCTGTACCCAGCAGCATCAACAGGTGATCCAGCCCGGTCAGTGGGTGCAACAGCCCGTCCTGTAGCGGGTGGGTATCGTGACCCGGGTGGGCGAAAGCCGGCAATGCCAGCATCAGCAGCAACAACGCGAACATCTTTTTCATAGGTAGCTCCAACAGGGTCAGGAATGAGCAGGCAGGCGCACGAAGGGATGGCCATGGGCATGGGCATGTGGCGCACTCTGGTAGGCGCCGGCCTCCGGTTCGAAAGGCGCCTGTTCGGCCTCCACTGTCAGGCCCAGGCCACGCAGCATGTCATCGAGCACATGGTCATGCTGAAAGCGCAGCAGGCCAGGCTCGATTTGCAGGGGTACGTGTCGATTCCCCAGGTGATAGGCGGCGCGTGCAAGCAGGTGCGGGTCCGCACAGCGCACGGTCGAGACTGCTTCGGGCGCGGCTTGTACTCGGATCAACTGGCTACCGGTGGCATCTGCCAGCAGTTCTCCGCCGCGCAGCAGGTGACCCCGTTCCAGCATCAAGCCCGCTTCGCGGCCATCGTCCAGGGTTACCCGCAAACGGCTTTTGATGCGGCTGTCCACATCCAGGGTGACAGTGCCGGTTTGGGCATGAGTACCGGGGTCGGTGATACGACGGGTAAGGACTAGCATCGGAACTCCTTCAGAACAGGAAATAGCGCTGCGCCAGCGGCAGCTCGGTGGCCGGTTCGCATACCAGCAGTTCACCGTCGGCCCTGACCTGATAGGTCTGGGCGTCGACTTCGATCACCGGTTGCAGGGTGTTGTGGATCATGTCGGCCTTGCGCACCCGTCGGCAGCCGTGGGCCACCCCGATCAGGCTGCGCAGGTTCAATGCCTGGTGCAGGCCGTCGTCCATTGCGGCCTGTGGCAGGAAGGTCATGCGTGTGGCATGGCGGGCCGCGCCCAGGGCGCCGAACATCGGCCGGTAGTGCACCGGTTGCGGCGTTGGAATCGAGCCGTTGACGTCGCCCATGGGCGCAGTGACGATCATGCCGCCCTTGATCACCAACGCGGGCTTGATCGCGAAAAACGCCGGTGACCACAACACCAGGTCTGCCAGTTTGCCCGCCTCGACCGAGCCGACCTCATGGGCGATCCCGTGGGTGACTGCAGGGTTGATGGTGTACTTGGCGATATAGCGCTTGACCCGGAAGTTATCGCTGTAGGCCGTATCGGGCGCCAGGGGTCCGCGACGCTTTTTCATCTGGTGTGCCACCTGCCAGGTGCGTAGCACGACTTCCCCGACCCGGCCCATGGCCTGGGAATCGGAAGACGTCATGGCGAAGGCGCCCATGTCATGCAGGATATCCTCGGCCGCAATGGTCTCGCGCCGGATACGCGACTCGGCGAAGGCGACGTCTTCGGCAATGCTCGGGTCCAAGTGGTGGCAGACCATCAGCATGTCCAGATGCTCATCCACGGTATTGACCGTGTAGGGCAAGGTCGGGTTGGTCGAGGACGGCAGTACATTGGGCTGCCCCGCTGCCCGGATGATGTCGGGCGCATGCCCCCCGCCAGCCCCTTCGGTATGAAAGGTGTGGATGGTGCGCTCGCCAATGGCGGCCAGGGTGTCTTCGATGCAGCCGGACTCGTTGAGGGTGTCGGTATGGATAGCCACCTGGATGTCCATCTCCTCGGCCACCCCCAGGCAACAGTCGATGGCCGCGGGGGTCGACCCCCAATCCTCGTGCAGCTTGAGCCCCACAGCCCCGGCGGCGATCTGCTCGCGCAGCGCCTCTGGCCGCGAAGCATTGCCTTTGCCCAGCAACCCGATGTTGATGGGCAGGCTGTCAGCTGCCTGGAGCATACGCGCCAGGTACCAGGGGCCTGGTGTGCAGGTGGTGGCATTGGTGCCGGTGGCAGGTCCGGTACCGCCGCCAATGAAGGTCGTGACGCCGCTGTTCAAGGCTTCATCCACCTGCTGTGGGCAGATGAAATGGATGTGCGAATCGATGCCGCCGGCGGTGACGATCTTGCCTTCGGCCGCAATCACCTCGGTGCCGGGGCCGATTGGCAAGGTGACGCCTGGCTGCACGTCAGGGTTGCCGGCCTTGCCAATGCCTGCAATGCGGCCCTGCTTGATGCCAATGTCAGCTTTGACGATGCCCCAGTGGTCGATGATCAGCGCATTGGTAAGGACCAGATCCATGGCCTCGGCGGCCAGCATCTGCCCTTGGCCCATGCCGTCGCGGATGACCTTGCCGCCGCCGAACTTCACTTCTTCACCGTACAGGGTGTAATCCTTTTCGACGGCCACCCACAGCTCGGTGTCAGCCAGGCGTACCCGGTCCCCCACCGTGGGCCCGAACATGTCGGCATAAGCCTGGCGAGACAGTCGGCTCATGCTTCACGCTCCAGAGGCCCCATGACCTTGCCCTGGAACCCGTACACCTCACGCTTGCCGGCGTAGGCGACCAATTGCACGGTACGAGCCTGGCCGGGTTCGAAACGCACGGCGGTACCTGCCGGAATGTCCAGGCGAAACCCGCGGGTAGGGCCACGCTCGAAAACCAGGGCCGCGTTGACCTCGTAGAAATGGTAATGCGACCCGACCTGCACGGGGCGGTCGCCATGGTTGGCAACGCTCACGCTGACGGTGGCACGGCCGCTGTTGAGCTCGATGTCGCCGAGGGCGACCTGGATTTCACCTGGAATCATCAGGGGCTCCGGTGGGGTTTCAGACAATGGGGTCATGCACCGTCACAAGCTTGGTGCCATCGGGAAACGTTGCTTCTACCTGCACGTCGTGCAGCATCTCGGCGATGCCGGGCATGACCTGCTCGCGGGTCAGCACCTCACGGCCGAGGCTCATCAGCTCGGCGACCGTTCGCCCGTCGCGTGCTCCTTCGAGCACCGCCGCGCTGATCAGCGCCACCGCCTCCGGGTAATTGAGCTTCAGGCCACGGGCCAGGCGCCGTTCGGCCAGCAATGCGGCGGTGAACAGCAGCAGTTTGTCTTTCTCTCTAGGGGTCAGCTCCATCGGTACTCTCTTCAGGTGGCCCAGATGCGTGGCGGGCAGGCGGACAGCCCCAGGACGGCCGGACGCAGCACTTGCCACAGGCGTTGCAGGGTGTGTTGCAGGCGTTGGTTATCGTGATCGAGCAGGCGAATCACCAGCAGCGAGCCGAGCAACGTCGCGCCTGCCGGGATACCTAGCCCATCCAGTTGCGGGCGTACGGCCTCGAGGGTGTCTTGATTGGCGGGCGCAGCGCAGAAGGTTGACAGCAACGGATGACCGCCGAGCTTCTCCAGGCGTCCACCGCGCACCCGCAAGCGTTCGTGCAAGCCGATTTCGTCTGCCTGCTCAATGCTCAGCAGGCTGTCGAGCGCGCCTTGCTCGAAGCGCTCCTGCATGACCGGCCTGCCCAGGCACAGGGTTTCCCAGGCCAGCAGTCGAGCACCTGCTTCGAGGGTGAAGCGGCTCTCGAGCGTTGCCTTGGCACCATTGAAAAAAATGCTGTCCTGCGGCAGCCACTCCAGTGTGCTGTCCGCTGCTAGGCGAAAGCGCTGGGTCAGGCGCGCCGTCGGCCCCACGCTGCGGTAGAACTTGCTCGCCCCCGGCATGGTGAGCAGTGCGTGGCTACCGGGTTCCAGGCTGATGTCCAACTCCAACCGGTCACCGGCAACGATGCCGCCTGGCGGATGCAGGACATAGACATGGCATGGCGCACCTTCTGGATAGAATGGCCGTTGCACCAAAAGAGGTCCGAAATGCCGGCGCGCACCAAGGCGGGTCACACCCTCACGTAGGACGAAACGCAATTGCAGATGAGCGCTCCACCCGCTCGGGTCATCCAATGTATTCAGCGGCTCTGCGAGCATCATCCTGCAGCCCTTGTAATGCGTGGCCTGGTAGCCGTTGGGAGGGCATTGGGCGGGAACGGCTGCCCGCCCCTGCCTGACCACTCGATCAATATTCTCGAAGTGGACTTAGCAGGGAATGGGCCAATTCAGTGGATCAGTCACAGACGCTGATATCAGACAGCTGCGCCCGCATCGGGCAGCCCGATATCGCGTGCACTAGGCAGGGGCAACCACGAGCGCTATTGAGGTGCTCGTGGCCATGGGCGTAGGGTCTGCCATCCTCAGGACAAAGGATGGGCGTGTTCAGTAGTCGAAGCGGTCCACAGCACGCCGACGTTCATTGTCATCGCGCCGGTCATAGATGGCAGTGGTCTGGATGTTGGCGTGGTGCGCCAGCTTCTGAGCGATGGACAGGTCGTGCTCTTCGATGACCCGCGTGATGAAGGCCCGACGAAAATCGTGCGGCATGATCTTCACGCCTACCTGCGTGCCGCGTTGGCGGGCAATGTAGTAGATCGCATGCTTGGTGATCCGGGCCCGGGTGATGTGGTTGCCCCGCCGGATACGGTTGAACAGAAACGGATCGTCCTCGGCGCCGGCAGGCAAGTCAGCGCGCCGCAGGTCAAGCCAGGCCTGCAGTTTCTCGAAGGCCCAGGGCGGGGCGTACTTGATCAGCTGGTGATTGCCCTTGCCCACCACCTGCAAACTGCGGGCCTCGAAATCCACCTGGTTCAGATCGATGTCCACCGATTCCGACTTGCGCATGCCAGTGCCGTACAACAAGGCAATGATGGCGGCGTCACGAACCCCCTGCGGGCGCGGGTCAGCGGCGCACACATCCATCAGTTCACGAATCAGGCTGCGCCGCAGGTTGCGACCAGGCGGTAGTCGCGAGCCAGTGGCAGGTTTGACTTCGCGCATGCGCAGCAGGTGCTCGTGGTCGATCAGGCCCTGTCGCCAGGCCTCGTTCATGACGCCGCGAATGGCATTGACATACAGTGACGAGCTGTTGGGCGCAAAACCATCACTGCGAAGCGCGGCGACCAGCCCTATCACATGGCCAGGCTCAAGCTGGTGCCACGGCACATCGACCAGGTTGCAGTCCACGAACCCTAGCCGGTCGGCAGCGTCCTGGAGGATATAGCGCATGGTCTGCTGACTGGAGGGCGCCAGCCGGTCCATGTACTGCAAGAGCGGGTTTTTCGGAAGTTCGGACAAAACATAAATCCTGTAGCAGTGTTGCAGCGCAGGCGGGCGATGAGTGCAGGCTACCCATTCTCAGGCTTTCGAGACAGCGCACGGGCCAGGCCACTGCGAACCTGACACGCTCAACCGCCCTCCAATACAACGGATTGCGGATCGGTGTGGTCGCTGATCTTACCGCAAAGGCTCGACCAGAACGAACGCAGGGCCTCAAAGCCGCCTTTTCATCAGTTGAGGAATCGGGCCCAAGCAGTAGGGTCAGGCAATCGCTGGCGGCCACCAGCCTGGGAACATCTGCTGGACGCGGGGTTCGGCAAAGCGCTCGTCGATGAGCACCAGCACTCCGCGGTCCTGGTCGCCCCGGATGACCCTGCCTGCGGCCTGGATGACCTTGCGCACACCTGGATACAGGTAGGCATAGTCAAACCCGGCGCCGAACTGGCGCCCAAGTCGCTGCTTGAATTGCTCGTTGATCGGGTTGACCTGGGGCAGACCCAAGGTGGCCACGAATGCGCCGATCAAGCGCGTTCCCGGCAGATCGACACCTTCACCGAAGGCCCCGCCCAATACCGCAAACCCTATGCCGCGCCCGCCTTCGACGAATCGGTCCAGGAACGCCTGACGTTCACCCTCGTCCATGCCTGGCGCTTGCGACCAGAGGGGGATCTGCCCGTGCTGGCGCGCCAGCAACTCCGCCACCTGCTGCAGGTATTCGAAGCTGCTGAAGAAGGCAAGGTAGTTACCGGGAAGGCGCTGGTACTGCTGCGCAATCAGCTCGACGATTGGCGCTAACGAGGCGCTGCGCTGCTGATAACGCGTGGAAACCTGGCTTGCGATGCGCACTTGCAGCTGCTCGGCGCGAAACGGTGCGGCCACCTCGAGCCAGGCGGTGTCCGCCGGCATGCCCAGCAGGTCGTGGTAGAAGCGTCGGGGGCTCAGGGTGGCTGAAAACAGGGTCACGCTGCGGGCCGCCTGCATGCGGGGCGAGAGCAGCCGCGCCGGGTTGACGTTACGCAGGCACAGTGTGGAATAGCGCTTGTTGCGTGGGCCGTTGCGCACACTGATGTCGAACATGAAATGCTCGTCGAACAGTTCAGCCACCCGGTTGAACTGCAACGCACTGAAAAAAAACTGCAGCAGTTGCGGATCGGTATGCGCCGGGGATTGATTCATCTGCTCCTGGATCAGGCTTATGCATTGCTGGAGTGCGCGCAGCAGCGCTTGGGGCAACACGTCACTGGCCTGGTACGGTGCGCGCTGCTCTTTGTGCAGCGCATTCCACTGCCGGTTCAAACGGTCCAGCGCCGTGGTCAGCCCGGCCGGCTTGCGCTGGCGTAACGCCTGCAGCTGGCCCTGATCGAGGCTGGCGCTGTACATGCTGCGGCCTCGATCGACCAGGTTATGAGCCTCGTCCACCAATACGGCGGTACGCCACTGGTTGGCCTGGGCCAGGCCGAAGAGCAAGGCGTGGGCATCGAAATAGTAGTTGTAGTCGGCAATGAGCACATCGACCCAGCGCGCCATTTCCTGCCCCAGGTAATACGGGCATACCTGGTGGGCCAATGCCACTGCGCGCAGGCTGCTGCGGTCGAGCAAGGGCTGGGCAGCGGCGGCTTCGCGTGCAGCGGGGAGCCTGTCGTAGAAGCCCGCCGCCAACGGGCATGACTCCCCATGGCAGGCTTTGTCCGGGTGTTCGCAGGCCTTGTCGCGGGCGATCAACTCCAGCGTGCGCAGGCCGGGCTGGGCCTGGGTGTCGGTCAGTTGACGAAGTGCATCAAGGGCCAGCGCGCGTCCCGGTGTCTTGGCTGTCAGAAAGAACAGCTTGTCCAGTTGCTGCGGCACCATGGCCTTGAGCAGGGGAAACAGCGTCCCCAGGGTCTTGCCGATGCCAGTGCTGGCCTGGGCCATGAGGCAGCGGCCAGTGCTCACGGCCTTGTACAGGGTCTCAGACAGCTGTCGCTGCCCTTGACGAAACTGCGGATAGGGAAAACGCAGCGCCAGTAGCCCTTGGTCGCGCTGCGCAATGCGCCGTTGCTGACCGTGAGCCCAGGCCAGAAACCGCTGGCACTGGTCGTCGAAGAAGGCCTGCAGATCCGTCGCTGTGCAGTGCTGGGTGATCAGCGTCTGCCCATCACTGTCGACGTCCAGGTATACAAGGGCGACATCTAGGGCTGCCAGGCCACGCGCCTGGCACAGCAGCCAGCCATAGACCTTGGCTTGAGCCCAGTGCAATTGGCGATGATTGTCAGGCTGACGAGCCAGGTCACCACGGTGGGTCTTGATTTCTTCGAGGCGGTTGCAGGCCGGGTCATAGCCGTCGGCGCGTCCGCGCACGCGCAAGGTTTCGAACTGACCTTCCAAGGCGATTTCCGATTCATAGCCCGCGCCCCGCCGTGCGACCACGCGCCGATGGCCTTCGATGCCTTCCTGGGCTGTGGGCGACGGCGTGAAGCGCAGGTCCAGGTCACCCACCTTGGCGCTGAACTCACACAACGCCCGTACGGCCACGCTGTAGCTCACGCCGCCTCGCTCCAGCGCACATGGCACACCGCAACCGGCAGGCCGTGCAGGCGGCAGAATTCCAGCCAACGCAGCTGGTTATCCTGCAGGCGATCACCCGGCCCCTTGACCTCCACCATGCGGTAGCTGCCCTGCTCCGGCCAGAACTGAATCAAGTCCGGCATGCCGGTGCGGTTATTGCGGATGTCCTGCAGCAGCCTCAAAAAGCATTGTTTCAAATGAGCGCCCGGCAAGCAGCCCAAGGCTTGGTCCAGCAGGGTTTCATTAAGCATGCCCCAGAACACGAACGGCGATTGCAGACCGCGCTTGGTGGCATAGCAGTCCCGAATGATTTGCCGATGCGTACCGTCGTCCAGCCGGCTCAGGCAACGCTCGAACACGTCGCTGCGCCGATGCTGGAAGTCGCTGTCGTGCAGGTCTTGGGGCGCCGACTGGAACGGGTTGAAGAAGGCCCCTGGAACCGGGGCGAACACAGCCTCCCAGCACAACAGGCCGAACAAGCTGTTGAACAAGGTGTTTTCCACATAGTGCACTTCGCCACCCGAAGCAGCCAGGTGCTGTCGCACCGCTTCCTCAACGCCAAGCTCGGCGTGGGCCCTGGGCAGTTCCAGCTCGATCAACTCGACTGGCTTGAGGCGCTGGCGACGCTGAGGTGGCCCGCCAAGCTTGCGCGCCAGGCGCGGCAACATGCGCTCCAGCGCCTGTACCTCGAGCGCATTGGCCGGCGCTGCTGCCAGTTGCAAGGCCAGGGCATGGGCCTGCTCCCAGGACTGCGTGCGTTCCAGTACGCGTACTTGACGAATGCGCGCCTGGGGGTGGGCGCACTGGGCGTACACTGCCATGGCCTGATCCCATTCGCCCCTGCGTTCACACTGCTGGCCCAGCGCGAACAGTAACCGCGCCCGGCGCCTGGCCAGCCATGCATTGCCACTGTGCAAGCCTTGCAGTGTCGCCAGGACCGAAGCGGTATCGGCCCCCTCCTCAAGACGCTCGGCGCACTGGTGCAGCGCTAGCGCCAGGTCAACCTCCGAGCGCTGGTGCAAGGCCCGCGAGTCAGCACTGAACGCTACCTGCTCGAAGCGCAATACACCCAGGTCAGCCAGCACGAAGTCCGACCAGTCTTGATAGAGATTGCCGAAAAACAGCAGCCGGATCCGGTCACAGACCGGCTGTCGGCACCACTGCACGATACGCAGTTCGCTGTGGGCGAACCATTGGCGCAAAGAACGGGGCGCCAGCTCCAATGCTTGCAGCTCGGCCAGCAACTCATGCTTGGCCGCACGCGGCCGGCTGAGCTGCGTTGCGAAACACTGCACCAGTTCATCCTTGCGCAAGAGCGTGAACAACTGCTCCAGGGTCAAGTGCTCGGGCTCGCACACCCAGCCAAGCCCCATCAAAGGTGCCAGCGCCTGCCCGATATCACCAACCTCGGCATACTGCAGGCGATCATCGCGAAACAGCTCACCCTTGCGCATGACCATGCGCACCATGATCGCCTGTGCAGGTGCGTCGAGCTCGGCGAACGTAGCGATGAACGCCTGCTCGCTCAGATCGAGCAGGTCTGCGTAGCGCTGACCCACCCAGCACAGGACCTGGCGGAAGTTATGCAGGTAATACAACGGATCTTCGACAGAATGGGCAATCACGGAAATCGGTCGGACGGCAGCTTTACGGGGTACTGGTTATACATACAGACTAGCGCGTGTGACAAGTGCCGCGGGTCGGGCCGTGCATCTTCGCGCCCTGGCAGCATGGCCGGTGCAGGCCTGGGGCGGTCATCAAGGGTGCCCGGCGACCTGAGCCAGTCGATCGACGGCAATCTGTAGCTCTACCGGGTCATCACCCGTCCAGCCCAAGGCCAGATGATGCTGAAAGCGGCCGTGCAAGCTGAAGTGCTTGCCAGGCATGGCATGCAGCGGCGTACCGGCCAGGGCCTTACTGATGGAATCCCAATGGACAGGCTGGCGCAACCTTGCCCAGAGCAAGCCGCCACCGTCGGGCAAGCGCAGTTGCAGCTGTGGCCCAAAGCGTAACGCGAGCACGCGTGCCAATGTTCGGGTACGGCGTTGCAGGGCCTGGCGAAGCCGGGCCCATTGTGCATCCACCTCCCCCTTGTCCAACATGCAGGCCAACGCCTGCATGCGTAAGGGTGGCAAGCGGAAAGCCCGTTCGCAGAAGCCTCTGGTCAGGGCACCGGTCGGTCCTAACACGTAGGCATACGGGGCCTCGGGCCCAAGCACTGCCTCGAACCCACCCACCACCAGCAGTTGCCTGACATCCACCCAGTCTCGCTGGCGGATGACAGGCGGGCCTGCGTGACAGAGCTCGCTGTCCAGGTCGCTTTCCAGCACCCATACCCGATACCGCGAGAGCAGATGGCCCAACTGCTGCTGGCCCGCCGAGGTCACCAGCCGGCCTTGTGGCGTGCTCAGACAGGAGGGCAGCACCACAAGCCCCACTGGCTCGCTTTCCAACAGACAGGTCAGCGCATACAGATTGAGATCACCCCGAGTATCCACTGGCACCTCAAGCACGGGCACCCCGGTGCGAGCGAGCGCCTGCAATAGCTGCCAGCAGCAAGGTGAATGAACCACCACTGCCGCATGCTTGAGCTCAAGCGCTGCCCACACGGTATCGAGCAACGCAGTGAGGTCCGGCGCCACGTGCACATCCGTGGCGCACCAGTAGCGGCTGCTGGAATGGGTGTAGCGCTCGGCAAGCGCCTGACGCAATCTCACGCTGCCCGGGTCCTGACCCCAGCCCATGGCTCGCAGCCGCTGACGCGCCAGCCGACGTTCATGATTGTGCAAGTTCAGCTCGAACAGCGATGGCTCGAATACCGGCGGTTGCCGGGGCGTGAGGGCCACCTCGCTGCTTGATGCACTGTGCACGAAGTAGCCCGACCTGGGCAGACGCTCAACACGACCGGCCTCCTCCAGCAGGTTATAGGCATGCTGGACAGTGCCCAGCGACACCCGTAGCCTCGAAGCAAGGCCTCGCAGCGAGGGCAAACGCTGCCGTTGCCCGGGCGGCGATTGATCAATGAGTGCTTCGATGTACCGGTAGACCTTGCGATAGGCAAACTCGCGATGCGGGGCCTGCGGCATCACGGCCGCTCCACGTCGCAGCCTTGCGCCGGCAAGGGCGCCTGGCACAGCAGACGCAAGTTGATGTCACGCCGGGCCAGGTGCCTCAACACGCGCATGGCCGAGGCAGGCAAGTTGGTTTCATACAGGGCCCGCAGCTGTGCAACAGGCAAGCCACTGACATTGACGAGCCAAGCCTTCACGGCTTGTGGACATGGCTCGCCGCGCAAGGCGTGATGCAGGTAGGGCAATGCCACCAGCATGTCGGTATGCCGGCACTTGAGGAAGCGCTCCAAATGCTTACCCCTGCGAGCAAAGGGTGTGAACAGCAAGCACATCAGCTGATCGTGGCTCAACCCCAACACGCCGCCCACCTGCCCAGTGCGGCCCCGGCCCGGTTTGTCCACCTGATGCTTGAGCGACAATGCGGGCCTGCACCCCTGGGCTTGCTGAGCGCGGGCCTGCAGTTGGTGCACCTGCGCCAACGCCTCAGGATCCACGAAAGCCCCCAATGGATAGGCATCCTGCGGCACTGCGCACGGATTGCCGAGCATCGATTCAAGTTTCTGTCCTTCAAGCAAGTCTGCCAGAAGCTCATCGATCCCCATGACCCGCAGTGGCGTACATACCTGCTCCTGCCGGCCTGCCGGCCTGACTTCCTGGCCAACAACACCCTCCAGCCGCTGGCCCAGTTGAGCGAGCCCGTCAGCCAACGCAGCCAGGCAATGCTGCGCCTCGGGCAAGCCGCTTTCGCCGGCAAGGTGCAAGATGCGCCGGAACCAGGCCAGAAAACGATGCCGCTCTTGAGCCGGTATTGCCGTGATCATCACGTCGACAGGTGTTTGGAACTGCACGGCCTCGCTGAATGTGTTTGCCAGGTCCAGATAAAGCCAAGCGCCCAACAATCCCTCGGGCCTGGCCCCTGCCAGATGCCCCAACAGCAGCATGGCAGTGCTGGCCAGAGGGACGTCGTCCCTGCTGGGCACCCAGTCTCGCGAAAAGGGTCTGACCGCCCGACCCTGGACCATGAGCAACTCAACGCGTGGATCATCCTGGAGGAACAAGGCATTGAACGCACGCTCGTGACATACCAGGGTGTGAGAACCAGGAGCGGGTTGACTGATCACCAACACACGCAACTGGAAGGTGACCGGCCCGCGTGTGGCGATGCTCAATTGCGCAGCCCGGAGCATGGCCAGCAATCTGGCACTACGGCGGTCGTTGCCATGCAGAGCCAATACACGAAACGTCCCGATATATTCAGCGCCTCCGGCAGCTATCAGCAATCGCTGAATCAACAACTGCAAGGAAGCACGTTGTGATTGGGACATATGATTCAACAAGCGCTCCAGCACTTGCCGATAAATATGATGCATTGCCTGATCGTGAATAGCCGTCACGATATTACCTCGTCCAGTTCATGCGGCCAGTCGATGCACAAGCACTCGGCATCAACCCTGGCCGGGATATTCCGAATGGTCGTTACAGTCCACGCACAACGAAGTTCATCTTCACTGTCGACACACGCCGGAAGCCCTCACCGCATACCCATGGCACACCGGCTTTTCACGCCATTGCCCAGCCAGCTCAGCCCTGCTCATATCACGCTCCTTGCGTAAACTGTCATTGCGCCATTATCGATATGCAACAGAAGAATTGAAGATACAGATCAGGGGAAAAAAAGTAGTCAGAGCTGTTGAAACGACAGCTTGACCTTGAAACTTGAAGACTTCAATCAAAGATAAGAGGCGAGATATTTCCCAAACTCCATAACACTGAAACTTTATGTAGTATCAGTCTTGGTGCGTTGTAGGAATTATCCTTTTATAAAATTCATGCACAGGATCGCCGGCCACTTGCCGAACCGAGTGAACGGCCAGGAACAGTCAGTCGCCGCCGGCCAGGACGCCGACGACAGCTGAACGTTGGGATAGGTATCGGCGGGTCAAGCCCGATGCGGTCGGCGACGATCTGTGGACGCCCGCCTAATGAAGCGAGCCATCATTGCGCGCACAGCCTGTCAGGCAGGCATCAGGTCCAGCACCACGCGCCCACCGCAAGGGCACTGATCCATGTAGCGATGGGCGTCGACCACTTGCTCGAACGGGTACACCTTGATGATCTGCGGGGTGAGCAGCTTGTCGGCCGTGAACTGGTTGATATCGCGCAACGCCCTATGCAAAGCCACTTGGTCCTGGCTGATGCCCAGTTCAGGCTTGCCCGTAAAATTGCCAATGCAGTGTACATAGAACTGAATGTTCTTCTGAAACGCAGCACAGGCCGGAAATGGGGTCTGGTTGCCGCCTTGCAGGCCATACAGCACAAGGCTGCCACGCGGGGCCAACACATCACCGAGCAACGACATCTGCGGCCCACCCAGGCCATCGAGCACCATGTCCACACCGCGACCCTCGGTGTACTTGCCTACCTGCATCACCAGGTCTTGCTCCTCGGTGACGATCACCTTGTCAGCGCCCAGGCCGAGCAGATAATCACGTTGCTCGCCATCCTTGGTCGCAGCAAACACCGTCAGGCCAAGCGCCTTGCCCAACTGCACGAACGCCGGTCCCGCGCAATGACTGGCATCGGTAACCAATGCCGTCTGCCCACTTTTTGCACGGGCCAGATCGACGTACGCGAAATAGGCGATCAGCAATGGCGTGTAATGCACGCTCGCTTCAATCGGTGTCAGCACCTCCGGATAGCGGGTGATGGCTGAACGGGGCAAGACGATAACGTCACCGTACACGGGGTGATCGTTGGCACTGGTGGCTGGGAAGCTCGCGACCCTGTCTCCGACCACGATGTCGTCGACCGCATCGCCCACCGCCGTCACCACGCCGGCCATTTCATGACCTATACCGGCTGGCAGCCGGGCACGGGAGGACGCCAGGTTCTGGCGCCAGAGCACGTCGTACCAGCTGACACCGATCGCCTCGACGCGGATCTGTACCTCACCGGCGGCAGGCATCGGCTCGGCCTGCTCCTCGCAACGGAGCACATCCGCAGCGCCGAACTTGTGGAACCGAATCATGCGGGACATCGCCTACCTCGCCTAGTGAAACATCAATTGCCACTGACTCTATCCGGGCTTTACGCATCGGACCAGCCGCGATCATTAATAGTCGACATGCCTGTCATCGATTGGGCCCCGCATTTTCCCTGCTATTGGCCCCCTGGATGGGTGCAGATTACCAGCCTTTGGCCTTAATATTCACCCCTGCTCCTTTTCTGGCGAAGCGCCCCGATGAATCGAAACGACCTGCGTCGCGTAGACCTCAACCTGCTGATCGTGTTCGAAACGCTCATGCATGAGCGAAGCGTGACCCGTGCAGCGGAGAAGCTGTTCCTCGGCCAGCCCGCCATCAGCGCCGCCCTCTCGCGCCTGCGCAACCTGTTCGATGATCCGCTTTTCGTGCGCACTGGGCGCAGCATGGAGCCGTCCGCCCGCGCCAACGAAATCTTCGCCCTGCTTTCGCCCGCGCTGGATTCGATTTCCACGGCCGTCAGCCGAGCGGCCGAGTTCGACCCGGCCACCAGCAACGCCGTGTTTCGCATCGGCTTGTCGGACGATGCCGAATTCGGCCTGCTGCCGCAGTTGCTCAAGCGCGTACGCGCCGAGGCGCCAGGCATCGTGCTGGTGATACGACGCGTCAATTACCTGTTGATGCCCACCCTGCTGGCCTCCGGCGAAATCTCGGTTGGCGTCAGCTACACCAGCGAACTCCCGGCCAATGCCAAGCGCAAAGTGCTGCGCCGCAGCCGGCCAAAGCTGCTGCGTGCCGACAGCGTACCGGGCAGCATCAGCCTCGATGATTTCTGCGCACGGCCCCATGCCCTGGTGTCTTTCGCCGGGGACCTGTCGGGTTTTATCGACGAAGCCTTGCAGGCGCTTGGGCGCAAGCGCCACGTGGTCCTCGCCGTGCCGCAGTTCAATGGCCTGGGCAGCCTGCTGGCCGGCACCGACATTGTCGCCACCGTGCCTGACTACACGGCCGATGCCCTGACGGCGGCCGGTGGGTTGCGGGCTGAAGAGCTGCCACTGGACGTGCGCAGCTTTGAATTGCACATGGCCTGGCGTGGGGCGCAGGACAATGACCCGGCGGAGCGGTGGTTAAGGTCTAGGATTCAGATGTTTTTTGGGGATCCTGAGAGTCTCTAGTCGCCGCCGGATAGGCTGTTCGGCTGATCATTCCTGCCTTTCCACAAACCATGGAGCTCTATGTACTTCCAGTGGATTGCTACATTGGTGGGCATATATGACGGCATGCTATGGATGGTTTGAAAAGGATGCCCCTAGCCTGAGGCCAAGCAGGTTATAGATGGCAATGGGTGGACTGAGGGAGATATGAACCCGCGACCCTACCCCGTCTCAATGACCGAGCCGTAGTGAGCTCACCACCCGCCACGCTGGACAAATGCGTGCAAATGTAAAAAATTATGATGGCATAATGCCGCGTCAACCGGCAAAATCCACACGCTCCCAACGGATTTGAAGGACCGGTTCCGATGACATGGCCAGTCACGCTAAAACTCGACAGTGCAGCCTACCCGCTCAGCGTGGTGCAACGCGCCGCTTATTCCCTGGCCGGCACTGTCACGATCCAGGTCGGTATTGAAGCCAATCAGATAAGCCTCACGGCCCACCCCGCTGAAGCAAGGCTAACGCTTTCCCCGGAGCAAGCTCACTCGCTGATCCTTCAGCATCTGAACGACTTCGCCCTACGCGACCATATCAACTGCGAAACAGTAGGGTTGCGCGAAGTCCTGGCCCGAGCCGCGCTCGCTGGATGTGGGATTTCACAGTGACACTGATTGCGACAGACGCCAAGCACTACCGCTTGCTGCCTTTTCGATTTATGCGCATGAACACGGGAAATGGCCGTGACATCCTGCTCACCTCCGATACCGGTGAGTACATGCACGTGAACGACGCGCAATTACGAGCCCTCAGTTACTTCGACCTTCAAGCAAGTACGCCTTTTTACAAGGACCTGCTGGCCCGCCACTTCATCTACGAACCAGGCCGCCACGATCCGTTCCCGGAAATGGCCGCGCAATATCGGAGCCGAAAGGACTTCCTCTTCCAGGGCCCTGCACTGCACTTGTTCGTGGTTACATTGCGCTGCAACCACACCTGCCAGTACTGCCAGGTATCGAGGGCCCCTCTGGGAGGATCCGGCCACGATCTATCGGAAGCAGATGCACAGGCGGCGGTCGATCGCCTGTTCGAATCGAACGCTCCCGCCTTGACTGTGGAGTTTCAGGGTGGCGAGCCGCTACTGGCCTTCGAGCGCGTCCGCCAGATTGTCGAATGGGTCGTTGAACGGAACGTGGTCGAACAAAGGGATATTCAGTTCGTCATCACCACCACGCTGCACCACCTGACGGAGGAAATACTCGACTTCGCAGAACAAAATCGCATCCAGTTTTCGACTTCGCTCGATGGGCCGGCGCCCTTACACAATGCCAACCGCCCTACCCCGTCACGAGACTCCTACGAACGCACTGTAAAAGGTATCCAGTGGGTCCGTGAGCGCCTTGGCCATGATGCAGTTTCCGCGCTGACCACGCTAACTTCAAGAAGCCTCGAACAACCTGAAGCGATCATCGATGAGTATGTAAGCCAGGGCTTCTCCAGCATTTCGCTTCGGCCTCTGAGCCCTTATGGGTTTGCCACCAAGAGTGCCCATCGACTTGATTACCCTATTGAGCGATACCTGGCCTTCTACAAGAAGGCACTGGCCTATTTGCTGCATATCAACCAACAGGGCGTATATATCTCAGAGAGTTATACAAGCCTGCTGCTGAAAAATATCCTGACACCCTTCTCCTCCGGCTACGTAGACCTGCGGTCCCCTGCTGGCGCTGGCACTGCGGCGCTGGTTTATAACTATGACGGTTACGTCTATCCCTCGGACGAAGCCCGAATGCTGCTGGAAATGGGTGAAGACGGCTTGAGGCTCGGCACCGTGCAGCAACCCTTGTCAGCATTGCTCGCATCGCCAGTTATGAATGCGTTGCTCGCCAGTGGAATAGCAGAGGCGCTGCCGGGCTGCTCCGACTGCGCGCTTGTCCCGTACTGTGGTGCTGACCCCATCGAACACTATGCTCGCCACGCTGACCCGATCGGACATCGAGCGTTCAGCAGCTTCTGCAAGAAGAACATGGGTCTTCTGAAGCATCTTTTCGGCCTGCTTCGCGATGGCGACGACAACGTGCAGAGGGTGCTGCTGTCCTGGTTGAACAGGCGCTCTTACAGCGATGTCCGGATCCCGGGTTACAGGGGCTGATTGCGATGCTGCGCAAAGATACCCACTTCGAAATCCATCACCTGAATGAGCCGAAACTGCTCAAGGTCATCACGCTGGATGAGTTCATCGAACACGGCCTGGCTGCTTGCGCCGGAACTGCCGCGTTCGATGACCTGCTGCTTTGGCTGCCAAACGAAGAACGGCTACGCAGCCCGCATCTGCTCTCGCTGCCAGTAGGTGGGTTCCTGATCCCGGAGCCATTGATCGGCGACTTCGACAGCGCGCGGCCATACCTGCACACTCCCAAGGATGCGGATGTCGTGCAGCCCGGCGATGTCATTGCCATCACTCCAGGCAACACGTTGGTGCGAGTGCTCTATCGACGAGGCTCGGACAGCAACCTGCTGTTCATGACCGATCGTTGCAACAGCCTCTGTCTGATGTGCTCGCAGCCGCCCAAGGATATCGATGACCGTTGGCACATTGAAGAAAACCTACGGCTGATCGACCTGATGGATCCGGGCGAGGAAAATCTAGGTATCAGCGGCGGAGAACCAACACTTTATCGCGATGGCCTGCTGGAAATCCTGGCCAAGTGCAAAGCTGTTTTGCCGCAGAAATCCATTCATGTGCTCAGCAACGGGCGCCTGTTCCGAGACCCAAGCTGGATCGCAGCGCTCTCTGCAATCGGTCACCCTCAGTTGAGCTGGGGCATCCCCCTGTACGCCGACAATGCCGAAGACCATGACCATGTGGTGCAGGCCCCAGGCGCGTTCAGCGAAACCCTGCAAGGTCTTTATAACCTGTCGCGGGCCAACCAGATCATCGAAATTCGCGTGGTGCTCAATCGCCTGACCACACCACGCTTGCCAGAGCTCGCCCACTATGTATTCAGAAACCTGCCCTTCATGCGGCATGTTGCGCTGATGGGCATCGAAAGTACCGGCCTGGCGAGGAAGAACTATGAAGAACTGTGGATTGACCCGCTGGACTATCAAGGGTCGTTGACCCAGGCCGTGTATTTCCTGTCCAACCGTGGCGTGCCGGTTTCGATCTACAACTTGCCCCTGTGCCTGATCCCGTCCCACCTCTCGCGCTTCGCCCGCCAGAGCATCTCGGACTGGAAAAACCTGTTCATCGAAACCTGCCAACAATGCGCTGCCGTCAAACATTGCTCTGGCTTTTTCAAATCCCATACCGACCGTTGGCAGAGCCGCGGCGTACAACCACTATCGACCGAGGCCTTCAGTGCCTATGCAAGGAGTGCACAGTGAAATTGCTCGAACGCTGGAAAGTCCTGATCAGTGGGATCAGCCTGCTGCCAATGGCAGGTACTACCCTGGCACAGCCGGGACATCTGTCACTGGCCGATGCGAACTGGCAACCCAATGACAAGCTTCAGCCCCCAGTATTTACCGATACGCTCAATGCGCCAGATGCCGTCAACATCTATGCAGCACATCGCTCACACAGTTCACACCGGTCCCACAGTTCGCACAGTTCTCACTACAGCGGCTCGGGTGGCTATAGCGCACCTCGCTACTACAGCCCACCTGCTACCAGTACCCGAAGCTACAGCGCGCCGAGTGCTTCGAGCAGCACCTCAGGCAGCAACAGCCTTTATCAGTCGTCTGGCACTACCAGCGGGACAAGTTCGAGCACTTCAAAGAGCCGCGCGACCAATGAGCAAAAAAGCAACCTGGTCACCCGTGTGCAGACCGCGCTGATGGTGCGCCAGTATTACCAAGGCACCATTGATGGGGTGATGGGCAAGGCGACACGAGGTGCGTTGATGGCCTTTCAGATGGACAGTGGGCTGACCGTGAATGGCCGGATGGATACGCCATCGCTGAATGCGTTGGGTATCAAGATTCCATAAATCGCTTCAGGTTAAAGCTAGCGTCCGTTCAGTAACGAAAGAAATTATCCCATGCAGCACATCATTCAAATCGACAACACTCTCTGGGCATTGATCAGCCGCCTGCAAGGCAAGGAACTGCAAACACCGTCGCGTAGCGCCCGTTTCCGAATCACGACCGTTGATGCAAATCGCGTTGTGATTGAAACCGGGTCGGAAGACTCGCAGTTGGCGCTGACTCGAGCAGCTTTCCAGCAAACGTTGGACTACCTAGCCGGTAACAATCATTTCGGCCAAGCACAAGCTGTGGAAATCAGCTCTAACCATACCTACGAAAAAGCAGGCCCACTTTGCCAGGCGGCTCGTTACAGAGCAGAAGGCAAGCCGGGGCGTACCAACATCACCTACATTCTGCCGATTCTGGAGCAGTGCCAGGCAGTCGGCATCCGGTCCACCACCCCAAACAGTACTTGGCTGCTGCCCTGAACAGCTCCTGATATCTTTACAAGGACGCCAACATGTACGCCAAAATGGACACCTTTCGCCCCGGCAGTGCCGCGTGTTTGATCAACCCTGCAAGGTGACGATCGACATCGAGTTTATCACCGTCTCCTATGACGACGCGGGGCAGCCCTGGCAATACCGAGGCCAGGCAAAAGGCCTGGGGCATTACGAACTGCAATCAGAAGGTTTCGACGGCAGAGCAACGCTGTACCGCTTCGAAGGCTCGAATGTACTGGAAGGCACTTGGGTCGAAGACGGCGTACGCGGGATGTGGCGGATTGTCTGCCAGCCGATTGATTCGTCATTCGTGCCCACATAAATAAGCTGAACTCGTGGGAGTTTGATGGGCCGCCACGAGGTCATCCACCTCAAATGGCAGAACAAAACGTACATCAAGGCGGCCAAGCATTGCTATCCGCATGGATTTGGAAGCACTGAAAAGAAGTTCAAGGATGAAAAATGATAGCTCTGAAAGCAAAACTGCTCGCCAAATTCCAACAATATTCCGTATCCCAACGGTTCTATCTCGCCTCGGTAGTTACGTACCTCATCACGATCGCAGCTTCTCAATATACGGGCATATCCGCGCTTACCATCGAGACGACGGTCGCGGCTGCATTGATAATTTGCGGATTCATTGCCTGGTGCATCCCTTTCGCCCGCTGGCTCCATACAGCATGGGAGAAGCCATTCGCCAAAACGCCCATCATCATTATGCATCTGCTTGCACTGCTGATATCCACAGCATGCGCGCGTTTCGCGGTTGCCGAGGCGTTAGGGCTGCCTCCTCAAAGTTTTGATCTGACAGTCGGCTTTCTCGCGTTGCTATTTTACATTCCATCGTGGCTGCTTGTGGTGGCAATACTCCTTGGTCTGACAGCAATACTGATCATGGTCATCGCGATGATCAGCCTGCCATTCGAAGCAGCCTGGCAACACATGACCCGCTTGGCCGCGCTCCTCAGCTTTCAGGCTAAGCTCAAGCAATCGCGCAGTATGATCATGTTCCATGGTGCAGGGGCTCTTATCATTAGCGTGCTATTTGCCATGAGCTACGACTATCTTACCGACAACTTCAGCCCGGCCTTCAAGGCCGTGACCAAAGTCATTGCACTACGAAGTGATTTCCACAAAGCCCCAAACTATCCCGACGTGCGGAATGGAGAATATGTGCATCCGTTGGAGAATGGTTTTATTGCTTACGCCCGCGAATAAGAAGACAAAAGTGTCATCATTGGCGTTCGTTTACAGCCTACTGAGAATTACGATGTCGTGGTGTCGACTATTCCCCCTCTCAAGGTTGCAATGACAACCATGGCAGAACACGTCAAGCAATCCCCTGCCCTGATTTGGCTGCTCAGCAGCGCTGCTTCAGAGACTGAGTCTGACTCGATACTGCGTTAAACCTGGTTAGCCACGATCAAAATACAGGCGAGCACCTTGAGAAACGTACTACTGGCGGGTACTTTGAGCATGGCTAACAAAATCACCAGCAATACAAAGGCGACCAGAGCGAGTGGATTACTCACATAGGGCGCCAATGCGTTTACATCTATCATGTCCAATAAGATCCTCTTTTGAAGAAGAACAGTGTTGCCGATCTCGAGTGACCGGTTTGTTAGTAAGCCATGCGAGTCGTTCGAGAATTTGCAGAGAACTCCTTTTCTAGAATTTGGCAGCAAACCTCGAGGTGCCAAGCGCCGAAAAGCGACCACGCTCACACTACAGAATTGACGCCGCGAGTAGGCCAAGCCTACGCACCGAAGTCAATACGCCATCCTGGCATGTCGCCGCCGAGGTGGAAAGGCAGACGTAGCCCTTCTTCTGATCAGTGTCAGCATCTCGCTCCTTGGCCAGAAACCAAGATTGACCACGTAAGGATTATTCCTTACCATTCGCTTAGTATATCTGGGAGAACACTCATGCCTGCCATCCACGAAATCGCCACGTTGACCTCGAAGGGGCAGGTCACACTGCCCAAATCCGTTCGCCAGCTACTGGGCATTGACACAGGTGGCAAGATTGCATTCGACGTACGCGGCGGTGAAATCGTGGTCAGCCGCGTCGAAACCACCCACGAAGACCCTGCAATCGGTGCGTTCCTGGGATTGCTGGAGGCTGATATCCGAAACGGACGCAACCTCACTACCCTGCCGGAAGACTTGGCGCAAACCATGCTCGCCAATGCAAAACACCCTGTAAACCTGGACGAAGATATCGATGGTGAGGTCGCGATCTGATGGTGCGACATGGCTGGACACTGTTGTTCCATGAAGGTGTGACTTTACAGCTACGCAAATTGCAAGAAGCCGCCGCCCGGGCCGAGCAAAACGACCCGCAAGGTTTTGAGAGCAATGCCAACGTCAAGCTGTTTCGGGCATTGAGCCATCTGATCATGGAGGCTGTGCCTGCCGACCCGGGCCGTGATGAGTTCCGCCAAGGCAACACGCTGGGCACCGCCTACCGACATTGGCGGCGGGCAAAGATCGGTAGGCGCTTTCGGCTGTTCTTTCGCTACGACTCAAGATCCAAGGTCATCGTCTATGCATGGGTCAACGACGAAAATACCCTCCGGTCTGCAGGCAGCAAATCCGATCCCTACGCTGTATTCGAGAAGATGCTTAGCCGCGGCAACCCTCCTGATGACTGGGATGCGCTGACTGCTGCGACGCGTAGCGACTGGGACGAGCCCAAAGCGTAGGCGGCACGCTTTGGCGAGTGATAGCACGTTCAACACCGCGCCTCAGTGCGTCCACTATCGTCCACTCGGAACCACTGCAAAAAGGGTACTTCTGGGGGTACAAATTGAATTTCTCACTCGTAACTTGTTGATTAGCATGATTGCCCAAATGTTTTTTGGGGATCCTGAGAGTCTTGAGGCATCTTCTGGCAGGCTGGTGCGTCGCAGAGCATGTGGATTGTGGTTGTCAGGCCGCCACGACTGCGGCCTAGAGCGTGATCGGCAGGTTCGTCAGCCCCCTTATTTCCCGGCGCCAGATGAGGCTCGGTTGCGCGTACTGCGGTTGACTCGATCCTCCAGGTTTGCAGATCGATCAAGCCCAGCTCATTCAATCCCAGGTGCAGACGTTTGAGCATTTGCTCGAAAGTCCCTTGGTTTCGCCAGTCCCGAAACCGTTGATACACCAGTGTCCATGGACCGAAGCGCTCAGGCATAGCTCGCCATGCAGCCCCTGAGCAGAGTACCCAGAGGACGCCATCGAGCATCAGTGGGTCGCTCAATCGCGGCCGGCCCCGGCCATGGGTTTCGATGAAGAGATCGGAGACCACATCCCAGGCCTCGTCCGCGAGTTCGTAGCGCCTTGCCAGCACAGGGTTCCCTTCCGTTGATGGCGTGTGACTCTACAAAATCTCAGCGCTGAAGGGGCAACGATTAGGTTTTTCGTGATTTCGCAGAGAGCCTAGGCTCCGTGTGAACAGTCTTGAGACGAAGCTCAGGCAAGGCGAAACAGCCGAGGAACGGTTGGAGTCGGGCTCGACTTAACGGGTTGTAAATGAGCAATCCGACCGGGCTGGCGCACTAGGCTGTTTTCGACGCAGCATCACCGAGTATCAACGCTTTTCACATAGGGCCTAAGGACTGGGCACCAACCGGCATTGAGTACCACCAATAGACCGGAGACTTCCCTGATGCATTAGGTTATGCAGCACAGACGTCGCGCCCCTCATAACAGCGGCTTCTGCTTACTGCCCTGCTGGCCCCGGTCGACCTAGCTCAGGAGGTCGCGGTTGTACCGTGTTGCAAGATGAAGACCTGTCAAAACTGCCAGTTGTGGGCACAAGGGATCCGAATAGCATGACTTTCATCGCACTATCGCGACGTTTACATAACGAGGAACACTCAATGGATACCCGTCAAGCACAGTCCATGACCGCAATATTGCGAGATGAACACGCTGACCTGCCTGAGCCTGCCAACGACGTACCAGCGTGGGGACCTTACATCACCGCCCACTTCAACCCGCGCAAAGGGGTTGAACTGTTCTATGCCGAGATACATGTGCCGCAGGCCGGGGCCCAGCGCTACATCTACTGGAGCCTGATGAATCCAAACTATGGAAAGAACCCCAGTTATGCTGGAATACAGATGAGCCTAGTGCCGGGTAACGATGTTTACGGAAACAACATCTGCTCCATCTGGGATTCCGATGATTTGCCCGAGGACACCTTACCCGAGGCAACACTTATCAGCGGTAGACCTGGTATATACTGGGATCACTTCGGCAATGAAGGAACTGGTTTGCACACCAGTAATCAGAATGCATGGAAACCCGGTGAGCGCTATGCCATGGTCATACGCCGCTGGACACGCAAAGGTGATGACAAGTACACCTACACGTCGATGTTCATGTATTCGTTCACGGCCAAGACATGGACGCATTGGATGTCTGCACGGATTGCAGGGCGCGCGCTGATGCTTGAGGGTAATCCCGCCGGCTTCGTAGAGCGCTATGGAGGCAATGCACAGCACTACTACGGGCATTTTGGCAACTACTTCATCATGGTCGAGGGTGGCGAGTGGCAGTCACCCCACAAATACACCGTCGGGGCCGGCAAAGCACCATGGCGAGCCTCCTTGGTCAATGGTCACTCCGGACAAGACGTCAAAGTCCAAGTTGGGCAAACGCCCGAACGAGATCAAGAAATCACATTGAGGCCAGCGCAGCAAAACCGGCCCACCACCATCACGCCGCCGATCATTGAGTCATTCACCGTGACCTACCATGTGCGTGCGCAAACAATTGAATGGGCGTGGACCATCAAAGACAGTTCGCCTCCTCCCATCAGGACCTTGCTCTCCATTTCACGTGATGAAGTATACGGACAGGACGTCTATCTCCATGAAATCAACGGACCCAGTGGCCGCAAGGCTATCACCAATGACCTGCTGCTCAGGGAGAACGATTACAAAGGAACGTACAGGTACTTCGCACGTATCGAGTACTTCGACATCTTTGAGCAGAAATCCAATAATGGGTACGTTCAGGTAGTATTTGATTACGCCTAACCTGAATGGCGACGCACATAGGCGGCCCATCTGCTCAACCCGACACCGGCGGTGGCTCTGATTGTGGGCACTAGGCTTTGTATCAAGCGCCTTGATACTCGGTGAGGCTACGTTGAAAACAGTCTGGAGCGGCCGCACGGTCGGAAGGCTCATTTGCAACCCGTAAAGTCGAGCGCGACTTCGGCCGTCCTTCGGCTGTTTTCGCTTTGCCTGACCTTTGTCTCAAGACTTTTCACACAAAGCCTAGGATGGCAACGCCAGCATGCTGGGAGACAATCAGGTTGCCCTTTTCAGTCAAAGCCAGGGCGCCAATGCGCGCAGGCGATTCATACAGTCGCGTCAGTTGCCCATGCAGGTCCAGCGCATTGATCTGGCCACCACTGATGTCGACGAAGCGCAGGCACTGATGAGCTTCATCCCAGACCGGGCTTTCCTCCAGATCGGCCTGGCACGGTAAGAAGCGTTTGAGGTTTTCCTGAGGAGGCCTATTCATCGCTCCTTAATGTGGTCCCACCGCTGGGCAACTTGTTCGGCGCTAGTGGCCTTCACGCGGGCCAGATCGACTGGGTAATCGACATTTGGGTTTTCCACAAACCGCGTGGCCGTAAATTGGCCATTGCTGGCACGCAGGACATAACCTGTGTCCTGGCACTGCGGCGACGCCAGGAACACCACGCCGGGCGTCACCCATTCAGGCTTGAGATTCTCCGGTTCACCCGTCACGCCCCACATACGGGTCTTGGCCACTGGAGATACAGCATTGACGAGAATGCCGGCTTCGGTGCCTTCCATGCTTAGCGCATTCATGATGCCCAGTTGTGCCATCTTGCCGGCGGCATACGCCACCAGGCCCGGTTGGGCATATTGCTGGTACATCGCGCGGTCGGATGAGGTCAGCACGACCCGTGTGGCAGCAGACTGTTTGAGGTGTTTCCATGCATGTTTGCATAACCACACGGGGGTATAGATATTGATATCCACGGCGCGGCCAATGAATGTCGCATCAGCGTCTTCAATCGCTTGATAACCGACCCAACCGGCGTTATGAATCACGATATCGAGTTGACCAAATGCCTCGATGGCCATTGCCACCAGTTGCTCGCAACCCTGCTCACCGGACAAGTCCCCATGATGCCCCAACACGTTGAAACCTTAGCCCCGGAGCGCTTTCGCAGCCTCCATGGCAATGGAGCCATCGCCCCCGGCGCCCAGCTTATCTGCGCCGATATCACTAATTACCACATTGGCGCCCAGTGTCGCCAAAGCGTGCGCATAACTGAAACCGAGTCCTCGGCCAGCACCCGTTACAAGGGCGGTCTTTCCTGTAAAGTTCATGGTCTGTTTCCGCTTGAGTACCGCCCTACCTTAACAATGAATGTTCACGTTGTTTAATACTAACGGCAGCGCAGGTTGATACCTGGTGCCTATCAAGTTGCTGGTAAATCCGAATAATTTCTTGATGATTACTCTTCTGAGGCCCTTTCGTAAGCCACGCCACCGAACTCGGACCTGTTCGAGACCGCTTGCGGGTATTGGATCCAATGATTAACTTAGCTCTACTTTTTGTTTAGTATTTAGTCGGGGGCCTGTTAACCGGTAACCTTGCCGCACCCCCGTCCTCAGATCAATTCAGATGAAGGAACAGAAGAAGTGATCGAAACCCGCCTGCTGCGCCAATTCATCGCCGTGGCTGAAGAGCTGCACTTTCACAAGGCCGCTATTCGCCTGCACAGGGCCCAGCCCCCGTTGAGCCAAGCCATCCATCGGCTGCAAGACAAACTGGGGTTCAGTCTGTTCACGCGCAATAAGCGCGGGGTCAAACTGACCCCCGCCGGCAGTGCATTCCTGAGTGCGGCCTACAGCACGTTGAAGGCGCTTGAGCTGGGCATCGAACACGCACCCCAGGTGTCCGAGGGCATTGCTGGCAAACTCACAGTAACGGCATTGCCGATCTCGGCGGAAAACGTCGAGTCGCGCCTGTTACTGGACGAAGAGATCGTGATGGCCCTGCCCGCCCATCACCCGAAGGCAAAGGAAGGTCAGATCGACTTGAGGGACTTCGCCGGGGAAGACTTCGTCTTCACCCCCGAAGCGCTGGGCACCGGCTATCACAGCCAGCTGACCGCCTTGTGTGAAGCCGCCGGTTTTTACCCCAAGGTGGTGCAGGAGGCCGCGCAGATCCATACCTTGATAGGCTTGGTGGCCTGCGGTTTCGGCGTTGCTTTGGTGCCTGAGTCGATTGCCAACTCGATCATGCGCGACAGGGTCGTGTTCCGCCGTATCCACCCCGTGACCGCCTCCCCCAACCCGGCCATCGGCCTGTACATGAGCTGGAGCACCCACAACGAATCACCGTTGATGGACAGCTTCATTTCCATGTTCGACCTCGATGTCGCTCCCCAGGTCGAGGGGATGTTGGCCGCTCGTGTCAGTTAGAACGCCAGCTGGACATCCTGGAGCCATGCGGCAAGGACCAAGGTGATTGATGCCCATGCACAGGCCGCACGCCGATAAATTGCGCCTACCAACCGTTCCGGGCTGTCAACAAACCCTGCACACCACTCACCCCTTGCCCTTCTTTTTGATCTTCTTCAAGCGCGCAGCCGCTTTCTCGACCGTCGCCTTCTTCTCGGAACGCTTCATGTTTCGCCAGCCGCGTATCTCCTCCTTGCTGCGCCCGCAGCCGGTACACACTTCATGCTTGAGCTTGCAGCTCGACACGCAAGGGTTTTCAATCTCTTTGGCCATTGAACGGTTCCTGATGAGTAGCAGCGCAAGTCTGCGCAGGGGCGCGGTTGGCTAGTGAAGTATGGGACATTCAAAGCTCGCACATGATCGCTTGCCCCCGTCACTGTCCCGCATCACCCTCGCTAATGGTCCGACCAATGCCCTTGCCCGCCAGCCAGTGCAACACCGCCCCCAAACCCAGCAATGCCCCTGCCCTCAGCCAGTTCTCGAAAGGTTGCTGACTCAGCACCAGCAGGCACGACAGGATACCCAACACAGGGACCACCGGATGAACCGAGAAATGCTCGGCATCGACCTTTTCCTTCTTGAGCACCAACACCGCCACGTTCGTGCTCAAAAATACGAACAACAGCAACAGCACGACGGTTTCGGCCAGCACTTCCAGCGAGCCAGTAAAGGTCAGCAGGATGGCCAGCAGCGTGGTCGCGGCTATCGCATAACCGGGTGTGCCGCGGTTGGGTAGCACTTGGCCCAGAACGCGCGGCAGCATGCCATCGCGGGCCATGCCCCAGGCAAGGCGGCTGGCCATGATCATGGTCAACATGGCGCCGTTGGCCACCGCCACCAAAGCGATGATGGCGAATACACCGTGGGGCAGCCCCAGGTCAGCGTTGTGCACGATGTCCATCAAGGGCGTCTTGGCGTCGATCAGTGCCTGCACTGGCATGACCAACGCGGCGCCGGCGCCGACTGCCAGGTAAACCAGGCCGGCCACCAGCAAGGCCCCGAACAGCGCGCGTGGGTACGTCCGGCGTACGTCCTTGATTTCCTCGGCCAGGTTGGCGGACGTCTCGAACCCCACGTACGAATAAAATGCCAGCAAAGCGCCGCCCAGTACCGCAGTAGCCGGGCCCTGTTCGCCGAAATCCAGCAAACGGGTAGGCTCGGCCTGCCCTTGGCCGCTCAACACCGCCACAGCGACGATCACCAGCACCAAGCCGCTGAGTTCGATCAGGGTCATGACCAGGTTGGCACTGAGCGACTCCTTGATACCCCGGGCGTTGAGCATTGCCATCAATACTAGAAACAGGGGCGCCAGCACCGCCGAAGGCCAGTCGATAAACACGCGCAGATATTCCCCAGCAAACGCCAGCGCCAACCCTGCGGCACTGGTGATGCCTGCCGCCAACATGGCGAACCCCACCAAAAAAGCCAGCAACGGCGAGCCGAACGCCCGCCGTGCGAACACCGCCGCACCGCCAGCCCGGGGGTATTTGCTGACAAGCTCGGCGTAGGACGCCGCAGTCAACAGGGCGAAGAACAGTGCCAGGGCCAGAGGCGCCCAGATGGCGCCACCGGCCCGGTCGGCGATGGCGCCTGCCAGTGCGTATACCCCGGCGCCCAATACGTCCCCGAGGATGAAGAACACCAGCAACGGCAGGGTAATCACGCGTTTGAGTGAGGCGGTTGCGTCGCTGGCCATCATGGCGCTCCAATCGTCTGGTCAATGGCGCTGTGACTGCCCCCCTGCGCGCAAGGTTCAGTGCCCTGCCCAGGTGGCGCGCCAACTGCCAGCCACCCATGGGCATAAGTTCCCTGACCTGGGCTGCCATTCGTCGACCAATCGCGCATTGCAAACAACCTTGGGAGCATTGGGTTCCTCTCAGATGTGATAGCCGAAACATCTGACAACACATACGGGATGCTCACATGGCCAGGGAACCGAAAACGGCAAGGCGACTGCTCTGGATGATGGCGCTGGGCACCGTAGCACTCCAGCTCTCGGGCTGCGACATGGTGTTATTCAACCCCAAGGGGCAGGTGGGGCTCGAGCAGCGCAACCTGATCATCCTCGCCACCTTGCTCATGCTGATCGTAGTGGTACCGGTGATGATCATGGCGCTGGTGTTTTCGGTGCGCTATCGAGCCTCGAACGAAAAGGCCCGCTATACCCCCGACTGGAGCCACTCGCGGCTGATCGAAGCGGTGGTATGGGGCGTGCCGCTGGCCATCATCATCGTGCTGGGGGTTGTCACCTGGCGTTCGACCCATGCGCTGGACCCGTACCGGCCGCTGGCATCCGACACCCCTGCGCTCAAGGTCCAGGTCATCGCCATGGACTGGAAGTGGCTGTTCGTCTATCCCGAACTCGGCATTGCTTCGGTCAACGAAATGGCGATGCCTGTAGACACGCCCGTTGACTTTAGGGTGACTTCCGACGGCGCCATCACTTCGTTCTTCATTCCGGCCCTGGGCGGCCAGATCTACGCCATGGCCGGGATGCAGACACGGCTGCACCTGATCGCCAACCACGCAGGCGACTACACCGGGATCGCCGCCAACTACAACGGCCCGGGGTTCTCCGACATGCACTTCAAGGCGCTGGCCCTCGACCCGGCGGGCTTCGATGACTGGGTCGAACGCACCCGCGCCGCCGGGCGCCAGCTCGATGGGGCTGCCTACACGCAGCTGGCCAAGCCCAGTATTGCCCACCCGGTAGAACATTACGGCAAGGTCGACCCGCACCTGTTCCAGTCGTTGATCGACAAGTACCAGGGCGTCAACCGCTCCCGGGAGGTCGAACGCCGCCTCAGCGATTCCCAGGGCCAGAGCCCCCAAGGCAGCAAGGAGTAAGCGCATGTTCGGAAAACTGACCTGGGACGCCATCCCCCTCCACGAGCCGATCATCATGTACACGCTGGCCGTCGTCGGGCTGCTGGGCCTGGCGGTCGTAGGGGCCATCACCTACATGGGCAAATGGAAATACCTGTGGCAGGAGTGGTTCACTAGCGTGGACCACAAGCGCATCGGCGTGATGTACATCGTCGTCGCCCTGGTGATGCTGCTGCGCGGGTTCGCCGACGCGTTAATGATGCGCACCCAGCAGGCCATGGCCTCGGACGGCTCGCCTGGCTACCTGCCGCCTGAGCACTACGACCAGATCTTCACCGCCCATGGGGTGATCATGATCTTCTTCATGGCCATGCCGTTCGTGGTCGGGCTGATGAACGTGGTGGTACCTTTGCAGATCGGCGCCCGCGACGTGGCCTATCCATTTTTGAATGCCGTCAGCTTCTGGCTGTTTGTTTCCGGCGCCGTGCTGGTGAACCTTTCCCTGGGCATTGGCGAGTTCGCACGCACCGGCTGGGTGGCCTACCCCCCGTTGTCCGGTATCGGATACAGCCCCGGGGTGGGAGTGGACTACTACATCTGGGCGTTGCAGATTTCCGGGGTAGGCACCCTGCTCACCGGGCTGAACTTCTTCGTCACCATTCTGAAGATGCGTACCACCGGCATGACGCTGTTTCGCATGCCGGTGTTCACCTGGACAGTGTTGTGCACCTCGATCCTGATCCTGGCTGCCTTTCCCATCCTCACCGCCACCTTGTTCATGCTCACGCTGGACCGCTATTTGGGCATGCACTTCTTCACCAATGAACTGGGCGGCAACCCCATGATGTACGTGAACCTCATCTGGGCTTGGGGCCACCCCGAGGTGTACATCCTCATACTCCCAGCGTTCGGTATCTTCTCGGAGGTGGCCTCGACGTTCTCGCGCAAGAAGCTGTTCGGCTACTACTCCCTGGTGTGGGCGACCATCGTCATTACGGTGCTGTCCTTCATCGTTTGGGTGCACCATTTCTTCACCATGGGCGCAGGACCCAACGTGAACGCGTTCTTCGGCATCATGACCATGATCATCGCCGTCCCCACCGGGGTGAAGATCTTCACCTGGCTGTTCACCATGTACCGGGGTCGGGTGCGTTTCGAGACGCCGATGCTGTGGACGGTTGGCTTCATCGTCACCTTCAGCATCGGGGGCATGACCGGGGTCCTGCTGGCGGTGCCCGGTGCGGACTTCCTGTTGCATAACAGCCTGTTCCTGATTGCCCATTTCCACAACGTGATCATCGGCGGCGCGGTCTTCGGCTACCTCTGCGGCCTGACGTACTGGTTCCCCAAGGCCTTCGGCTTCAAACTCCATGACCCACTGGGGCGTGCTGCCTTCTGGTGCTGGTTGGCTGGATTTTACTTTGCCTTCATGCCGTCCTATTTCCTGGGGTTCATGGGCATGACCCGGCGCCTGAATCACTTCGACGTACCCGAGTGGCGGCCCTTCCTGCTGCTGGAAATGGTCGGTGTATTGATCATCCTGTGTGGCGTGGCCTGTCAGGTCATGCAACTGGTGGTGAGTATCCGCAAACGTCATGAGAACCGCGACACGACGGGCGACCCCTGGGACGGGCGCACGCTGGAATGGGCGACCGCTTCGCCGCCCCCGTTCTACAACTTCGCCGAGCAACCTGTCGTGGGCGGCATCGACGCGTACTGGGGCATGAAGGAGAAAGGCGTGAAAACCCTGGCCGAGATGGATTTTCGCAAGATCCACATGCCTCGCAACACCAGCCTGGGCCTGGGGCTAGGCGTTCTGTCCACGGTGCTGGGCTTTGCGTTGATCTGGCACATCTGGTGGTTGGTCATCGCCAGTTCACTGGCAGTCATCGCCACCCTGATCGTGCGCAGTTACGACCCCAATACCGACTACTGCATCCCGGCCGAAGCGGTCGAACGGATGGAAACCGAGCGTCGCCAACGGTTGGCGGAGGCCTGAATCATGTCCCATGTCGTGCACAACGAAACGGCCCGCGAGCAAGAGCATGGCCACGAAGACGCAGGCTCCCTGAGCCTGTTCGGCTTCTGGGTCTACCTGATGACCGACTGCATTCTGTTCGCCACCCTGTTTGCTACCTATGCGGTGCTGGGACAGTCTGTGGCAGGTGGGCCCAGCGCGGCGGACATCTTCGAACTGCCTTATGTGCTGGTGGAGACGTTCCTGTTGCTCTTGAGCAGCATCACCTACGGCTATGCGATGCTCGCCAACCACCGCCAGGACAAGCGCTGGGTGCTGCGCTGGCTGGGCGTCACGTTCCTGCTCGGCCTGGGCTTCATCGCCATGGAGATCAATGAATTCCATCATCTGATCAGCGAGGGCGCAGGCCCCCAACGCAGTGCGTTTCTGACGGCGTTCTTCACGTTGGTGGGCACTCACGGCCTGCACGTGCTGGTGGGGCTGATCTGGATGGCCCTGTTGATGATGCAGGTTCACCAGCGCGGCCTGACCTGTGTCAATGCTACGCGCTTGAGCTGCCTGAGCCTGTTCTGGCATTTCCTGGACATCGTGTGGGTCTGTGTGTTTACCGTCGTTTATCTGTTCGGGGTGATCTGATGAGTCGTCAAAGCCATGTACCTAGCAGTGCCGGCGCTAGCCAGAGCAGCCACCGTTCGTATAACACAGGGTTCGTGCTGGCAGCCCTGCTCACCCTGCTGCCCTTCGGGCTGGCCATGTACCCCAGCCTGCCGCGTCACCTGACCTTCATGACCGTGCTGGTGTGCGCCCTGGTCCAGATCGTGGTGCACATGGTGTTTTTCCTGCACCTGACCACAGCGCGAGAGCAGCGTTGGAACTTGATCGCGCTGGTGTTCACGGTGGTGATCATCACGCTGTTGGTGGGGTTGTCGCTGTGGATCATGTACTACGTGCACTACAACATGCTCGGGTTATGACTGTCTTCCCATCCGGGCTGGCCTGCCACCAGCAGGTCGGACCGGCGCGCTCATGCAGCCCGACGGTTGCGCCATGCACAAGTCCCCGCGACACCCAACAGCAACACTGCCCCGGCTGCACCCAAGGTGGCCGGGGCGCCCACACGAGCAGCCAGCAGCCCGGCGGCCATGCCACCCAACGCCTCGAACCCGAAGCGCATGGCGATGTAGAACGCAATGACACGTCCGCGCAGATGGCCCGGCGCTTGGCTCTGCAACTGCATGTTGGTGCTCACGTTGCTCAGCGTGATGCCGAACCCCAGCACCAGAAGCGCCAGCAATGCCAGCTGCCACTGCCCTGCCCAGCACACACCCAGCAGTGCCAGGGCGCAAAGCCCTGCGCCCACTTCGATGAACTGCCGAAGGCGAGGCAAGGCTCCGCCCACCGCCAGCACTAACGTGGCCACGAACGCGCCAGCGCCTGCCGCGCCCCAGAGCCAGCCCAGCACCCGTGCGTCACCGGCGTACACGCGCTTGGCCAGGATCGGCAGAAGCGCTGCATAGCAGGACGCCAGGAGGTTGACCATGATGACATTGAACAGCAGTTGCCTGACGCCCTGTTCCCGCCATAGATAAGCGAGGCCCTCACGAAAGACCTGGGCAGTGGAACCTGTCGCCCGAGGGCTGGCTGTGGCTTGCACCTTCAGCAACCCTGCCAGCAGCGCGGTGAAGGCGACGGCGGTCAAGGCGAAGCAAGCCGCCTCCCCCGCCACGGCTATCAGCCCGCCGGCCAGTGGCGGGCCCACGAAGCGGGCGGCGTTGATAAGCATCGCGTTGAGGACCAGCGCGTTGGGCAGGTCAGCTGGATCTTCCACGAAAGAGCCGATCAGGGCCTGACGCAGGGGTGTTTCGACGGCATTGAGCAAGCCCAGCAGCAGTGCCATTGCGGCAATGAAGGGGCCATCTACCCAACCAGCCCAGGTCACTAGCGCAAGCGCGGCCGATTGCGCCACCAGCATCGACTGGACCACGATCAGCAGTCGACGCTTGTCGTGGCGATCGATCCAGGCGCCTGCGAACGGACCGACGATCAACTGCGGGGCGAGAAAAAGAAAGGTGATCAGGCCCAGCAATACAGCTGACCCGGTCAGGTGATAGGCCAACCAGGACAGCGCGACTTGCTGAACCCACTTGCCCAAGGTCGAAACGCCTTGGCCGGCAAAATAAACCTGGAAATGATGGTGGCCCAATGCGCGTACAGCAGAAGGCCAACGGGTACGAGGGGGCGGCGTCAGGTCAGACAAGTGAGCGAGTCCTCAGGTGAGAAGCAGCCGCCATTGAAGGATCTTGCTCGGACCACGTGCGGGTCGATCCTCAGCCTGGCAGCAGGCAGCCTTTCTTTTTCAAGGACTCCAGGACCCAGGTGCGGTCATTGGTACCTTGAGCGATATGTTGCATTTGCGCCGTTTCGGCAGCGTGCTTGGCCGTGGCGCGTTGGTAGACCTCTGCGACATGGGCATAGGGTACGCACAGCAAGCCGTCATCGTCACCGATGATCAGGTCCCCGGGTTCGATCACCATGCCATCGATGGCGATGGGCACGTTGATCTCACCCGGCCCGTCCTTGTAAGGGCCGCGATGGGAAACACCGGCAGCGAACAGGGGGAAGTCACCGGCCTTGATGCTGCCAGCATCGCGGATTGCACCATGGATGACGATGCCCGCTACACCGCGCTTCACGGCGTACGCCACCATCATCTCGCCGATCAGAGCATTGGTCAGGTCGCCGCCGGCATCGACCACGATCACATCACCTGGCTCGGCGCTGTCGATGGCGTAGTGCAGCATCAGGTTGTCACCAGGACGGGCCTTGACCGTCAGAGCCGCGCCGCACAGCACACCTTCCCGGTGCATGGGGCGCAAACGCGCACCACCCGCCGTCATGCGATTCATCGAGTCGCTGACGTTGGCGACCGGCACCTCGCGGTAGCGCGATACCCACTCATCACCGATTTTTCGCGTGCGCTCAAGCACCTGGAAACCAATGCTCATGTGACCTACCTCTTCTTGGATTTATTGGGCGCGCTCAACGTCGAATCAGAACGCCATTTCAGAATGGCATTCCATTAAACAGATTTCAAGGGTTTGAAATCTCAGTTATTCGGCAATGTGGCTGACTAAAAATCTATTGTTGCAACGCCATTTCATTATGATAGGTTATTGGTGAAAGCACTCAGTGCAGTCCTACCGTCTTCAACAAAAACAAGGTATCGACGATGTCCCGTACCCTTCTGCTGACAGGTCCGGCGCTGGCCGACGACGCGATGCGCCTGGCCGATCAACACGCCATCCGCGTCATCCCCACCACGCCCTATCTGTCCGAGCATGAGCTCGAAGCGATCATCCGCGCAGAGCAACCCGATGCCATCATCGTGCGACAAGGCAGCCTGACCCGCGCGATGATCGACGCATCCAACGCGTTGAAGGTGGTCGCCAAGCATGGGGTCGGCTACAACACCATCGACATCCAGGCCGCCGCCGACCGGGGTATTCCTGTCTCCGTCGCCGTTGGGGCCAACGCCCAGTCAGTGGCCGAGCACGCCTTTGCGTTGATGTTCAGCGTTGCGCGCCAAACCGCCTTGCTCGATGCGCGCATGCGCGAAGGCCACTGGGACAAGGCCACTGCCAACGGCATGGAGTTGGCGGGCAAGACACTGGGCCTGGTCGGCCTTGGCTCGATCGGCGCGATCCTGATGGACCTGGTGGCGCCGCTGCGCATGAAGGTCAAGGTTTACGACCCTTACTTGCAGCAGTTACCCGTGCGTGATCACCTCGAGCGCGAAGAGGATTTCGATCGTTTGCTGGCCGATAGCGATATCATCAGCCTGCATTGCCCCCTCACAGACACCAATCGCAACCTCATCGGCGCCCAGCAGCTTGAGCGCATGCGTTCAGGTGCCATCTTGATCAACACCGCACGTGGCGAGCTGGTCGATACCGAGGCCTTGGTGCTTGCGTTGAGCGAGCGGCGCATCGGGGGTGCCGGCCTGGACACTTTCCACCCCGAACCGCCTCCGGCCGACAGCCCGCTGTGGGGCCTGCCAACCCTGGTCGCCACACCTCACATCGGGGCCAACACCAGCGAAGCCCGGGACCGCGTAGGCCTGGTTGCCCTGCAGCAAATCCTCGATGCCTGGGACGGCAAGGCGCTGGACCCGCGCTGTGTGGTGAACCGTCACCTGATCGATAACTGATTGCCCTTGCGCCGGCTTGTCCGGCCGCACAGACCCCTGCGTAACTCCAGAAAAAAAACAATTGGAGAGCACCATGAAAGCAGCCTCAACCCCGCCCAGCGAGCTCGAACGCGCCACCATGCGCCGTGTTGCCTGGCGTCTACTGCCCTTTCTGATCATCTGCTACCTGATCGCGATCATCGATCGCGGCAACATCGGCATGGCATCGTTGCAGATGAACCAGGACCTGGAGTTGTCAGCCAAGGTCTTCGGTTTCGCCAGCAGCTTGTTCTTCTTCGCCTACTTCCTGGTGGAAGTCCCCAGCAACCTGGCCATGCAGCGTTACGGTGCGCGCATCTGGATCGCGCGCATCATGATCACCTGGGGGCTGATCTCCGCCGGTACCGCCTTCGTGCAAGGGGCCAACTCACTGTATGTGATGCGCTTTTTGCTGGGCGCTGCCGAGGCCGGGTTCTTCCCAGGGGTGCTGCTGTACCTCACCTACTGGCTGCCGTCGGCGTATCGCGCGCGCATGGTGGCGCTATTCATGGTCGCGATTCCCGCCGCCAACTTCATCGGCTCGCCGATTTCAGGGCTGCTGTTGAGCCTGGACGGCTGGTTGGGCATGCGTGGGTGGCATTGGCTGTTCATCCTCGAAGGCATCCCGGCGGTGCTGCTGGGGATCGCCTGCCTGTTCGTACTGACCGATCGGCCTGAGCAGGCCAAATGGCTGAATGACGATCAACGCGGCTGGCTCACCGGGCGGTTGGCCGAGGAACGAGCACAGAAAACCACCATCGGTCATATCTCGCTGTGGAAACTGCTGCGCCACAAGGACATCTGGGTGCTCGCGCTGATTTACTCGGGCGCCTCGGCGGCTGGCAGCACCATGAGCGTCTGGGCGCCACAACTGCTCAAGACCTTCGGCCTGAGCTCCATGGAAATCGGGCTGGTGAACGCGATTCCTTATGGCGTTGCCTCGATCCTGATGGTCATCTGGGGCCGCAGTTCCGACCGCACCGGTGAACGTCGCTGGCACACCGCAATGACCATGTTGCTGATTGCGGCCGGCCTGCTGATGACCCTGTTCACCTCGTCACTGCCGGCCACGGTGGTGATGCTGACCATGGTGCTGGTGGGGGCCTACTCCATGAAAGGCCCGTTCTGGGCATTGGTGTCGGGCTGGTTGTCCTCCTCCACTGCAGCAGCTGGGCTGGCTGCGGTTGGCGCCATGGCCAACCTGATCGGGGGTGGCTTGATGGTCAACGTGTACGGCGCCATCCATGACGCCACCGGCAGCTACGCACTGGCACTGATGCCACTGGCGGCGTTGTGCACGCTGGCTGGGGTCATGGTGCTGGTCATTGGCCGCAAGCGCCAGCTTGAACAGGCGCAGGCCGCAGGAACGCTGGCTGCCAAGTAGAAGCCGCTTGGCGCTCGGTTGCCGTCCATGGCTCACAAGCGTGCCATGGAGCCGGCGAAGCCGGCGCCAAGTCAAACCACAACACTAAAAATCAGGCGGTGATGGCTTTACCACGTGGAAGGTTTATTCAAACGACCGGTAGACTCAGACTTCATACCTGGCGCCGCCGCTGCTCGGGCGACGGCGCCAGCGAACCTAGAGCGATTCGCCGTCGTCCTCGATGTCCATCTCAGCCTCCGCCGCCTCCGTGGCATCCGCGTCATTGAGCGCAGGGGAAGTCGGTTTTAACGGATCGTTGATATAAGGCACATCGCTTGGGCCTTTCTCTTCAGTGCCCGCGGTTTCTGGTTGCATGGCGTACTCTCCTCGACTTACAGGCTCGGCCCTTTAGGACCGGGCTCATGGATTGGGCACCCATTGTGCTGCCCACGAAAATTGGCCGACATTTCATAGGCCGGCTTGCGCACCCGCATCACGCCACCCAAGGGCCTGTGCGCCGCCAGACCGTGCCAGGGGCTGAACGCCATGCCGTCGTCGATACGGCGCACATTCTCTTCACTCCATGCCGCTTGAGGCTTGACCTCCAACGTGGCCACGGTCACATAGGGGCTGAGCGTCTCGGGCCACTGACTGGATGCATCTTCGATCGGCATTTGATCAAGGTCGGTGGCCAACTGGACCTGAAGCTCCCAGACGCCGCCCTCGCTTGCAAAAAACGCTTCCATGGCGTGACGTAGCCCGTCTGGATCGTCTTTGAGGTCAACAACCTGATCGGTCAGCGCAGTCAAGGCCGCCGACACGGGCACTACCGCAAGCTTTGCGTAGTAAGGGCCATAGAGTACAGGTACGACGGTGCTGAAGCTTTCGCCAAGAATGTGGGTTTGAGGGTGCCCACCAAGGCTTTTGAGCGTGCCGCTCTCACCGCCAAACGCTTCGACCACTTTTTCTGCACCGCGCAGCACGGCCGACACTACCTTTTTCGTACCCGGCGCTTTGTCAGTGGTTTTGGCAAGCAACTTCAACGTCTTGAGAAACGCCTTGGGGTCTGGCGCGGTGAAGGCTTTGGCATTTTGCATGACAAAGTCCTGCGTGACTTGCCCTTCACTGCCTGGCAACCGCGGGCCTTGTACGCCAACGATCTTGAGCGCCAGCCCCCGTGGGGTGGAAACCTTGTCATCGAGGATGTCACCCGGGTTGGTGGAAAACCGCAGGTAAGCATCGAACTCACCCGGTGTGGCGAACGCCCCCTGAGCGAGCTGCGCCGGCAACCCTGGCGCCACTTTCAGTGTGCCGCGCAACAATCCATGTGCTTTTGCATGAACGCTGCGGTTGGCATGGCCATTGTCCTTGAAGGTGGTCTCAATGATTTCGCGCAGCGTATCCTGCAACGCCTGGCTGGTCTGTGCTTCATCTTCGGGAATCTGTTCAAACCCAGGCTCAAAAGGTAATGGCACTACCAAGGCGGGGGCATCGGGCAGCTTATTCATTACTACGCTCCTGTCGTCTCGAGACGAACAATGGGATGGTTACCAGCACACAGCCTTCACGATTCTGCATGGTCCAGCACCCCTCACGCTCAATTGATCTGATCGTGCGCAGGCACTGCCTTGCTGAGGTCGCTTGCACGGGGATCGACCTTGTGCAGCGTCACCGGCACGCACTTGGCGGCAGGCACCTTGCTGCGTTCAGCGTGGTGCCACAGCGGGATCAGCGGATTGCACTCAGGGTAATAGGCGCCCGCACAGCCTTCGGGAATGTCATAGGCGATGATCTGCAAAGGACCGACTTCTCGCACGACCTGGGGCTCGACAGCAGTGCGTAGCAGCACCCAGTCGCCTGCAGCCAAACCCAACCGAACCACATCGCTGCGATTGAGGAACACGACGCTACGGGTGCCTTTTACCCCACGAAAACGGTCGTCGTAGCCATAGACAGTGGTGTTGAACTGGTCATTGCTGCGCAGCGTCATCAATTGCAGCACATCATGCGCCGAGACAGCGGGCTGCAAGTCGTTGTCCTCATCAAGCCCCTGGGGCGCCACGAACTGGGCTTTGCCAGACGGGGTCTGCCACTCCCGTTTAGCCGCCGGCAGGGGCCTATGGAAACCGCCGTGCTCCCACATGCGTGTTTCCATGTTGTGAAATATCTCGGGGTAGACCTGGCTGATCGCTTCGCGGATCAATGCATAGTCGTGGCGCCAAGCATCCCAGTCGACAGTCGTTCGCTGATCCAGGGTCGCTTCGGCCAACCCGGCAATAATCGCCACTTCGGAGCGGAGGTGTTCACTGGCTGGCTCATTGCGGCCCTGCCAGGCGCGGATGCAGCCGGTACTGTCCTCGGTGGTATAGACCTGCTCTACACCCTCCTGACGATCAGCTTCTATGTGCCCAAGACAGGGCAACAACCAGCCATGTCGCCCCGGGAACAGATGCGTGCGATTAAGCTTGGTCGCCACCTGGACGTTCAGCGTAAGCGTCTGCCAGGCCGCCTCCATGCACTGGGTGTCGGGAATCGCCCGCAGGAAGTTGCCACCCAGGCCGATGAAAGCCTTGACCTTGCCCTCGACGAGCGCTTGGCAGCAGTCCACCGTGGCCATGCCCTTGTTCGGTGGAACCTGCACGCCAAACAGTGCTTGCAGTTTTTGACCCGGAACCTTGGCCGGGTCCTCCGTGATACCGACCGTGCGCTGGCCTTGCACATTGGAGTGCCCGCGCACGGGACAGATGCCTGCGCCGGGCTTGCCGATGTTGCCGCGCAATAGCAGCAGGTTGACCAGCATCTGCACGTTGTCGACACCGCGTCGGTGCTGGGTCATGCCCATCCCGTAGATGATCATGACCTTGCTGCTACGGGCATAGACGGTAGCTGCAGCTTCCATCGCAGCACGCCCGAGGCCGGACTGACGCTCCAGGGTCGCCCACTCATGGTGCTGAACTTCTTCTCGCAGCGCGTTCAACCCATCGGTGTGTGCCTGGATGAACGCATGGTCGAGCACAGCCGGCTTGCCCTCGTCACTTGCCTGTTGTTCCATCGCAAGCAGGGCCTTGATGATCCCCATCACTGCTGCCAGGTCGCCCCCTACCTTGACCTGATGATACTGGGTACTGATCACAGTCGATTCAGGCCCCAGCATTTCACTGGGGGATTGAGGGTTGACGAAGCGCTCAAGCCCTCGCTCGCGCAGTGGATTGAAGGTGATGATGGGCACATTGCGCTTGCGCGCTTCCTGCAGCGGGTGAAGCATTCGCGGGCTGTTGCTGCCTACGTTCTGGCCGAAGAAGAAAATGCAGTCGGTGTGTTCAAAATCTTCCAGCGTGACGGTGCCGACGGGTACACCAATACTCTCCTGCAGTCCGACCGACGTGCTCTCATGACACATGTTCGAGCTGTCCGGGAGGTTGTTCGTGCCGTAGGCGCGGGCGAACAGCTGGTACATGAACGAGGCTTCCAGCGATGCCCTGCCCGAGGCATAGAACACCGTTTCGTCCGGGCTCAGGGCTTGCAACTGTTGGCCGATCTGCTGGTACGCCTCTGCCCAGGTGGTAACTTGGTAACGGTCGCTAGCCGGGTCGTAGCGCATGGGGTGGGTCAGCCGGCCTTGCTGCTCCAAGGCGTAATCGGTCCATGTGCGCAGCGCTGAGAGGGTATGGGTGGCAAAAAAATCCGGGCCGGTGCGGTGGCGGGTAAGTTCCCAGGCGGTGGCCTTGGCGCCGTTCTCGCAGAACTCCAGCGCGTGTGGGTTGCCTGGCTTGGCCCAGGCACAGCTGACGCAGGCGAAGCCTTTGGGTTTGTTTTGCCTGACCAGCGCCATGGGTGCTGTTGTAATGGCCTGTTCCCGCCAGAGTATGGTCATGACAGAGCGCGCCGACCCCCAACCGCCTGCTGCATCTTTATAGGGCTTGTATCGCGCTTGAGGGTGGATGAGCGACATGGCCGCCTCGCTGTAGTTATGTCTGAATATTTCGAGGTGGGATGGGAGAGGGAAGTTCAAGCGAGCATGGTGTTTGCTGGCTGAGTGGGCGTGGGGTGGGAGCGTCTTCTCAAAGGGGTCGCTGCAAATTGGTCTTTTCTGAGATCGATCCGATAACGCCAGGGGCCGCTGTGCGGCCCATCGCGGCACGAGACCGCTCCCACATGGGGGATAAGGGTACCTAGGGGCGATATTCAATTCTTAGTTATTCGATATGGACACGCTTACAAACTACTTCCAACATAGTTGTCATCGTCGTCACCGCTGTCGCTGTGGATCTTGATCTTGATCTTGATCTTGATCTTGATCTTGATCTTGATCTTCGCGACTTCAGAAGGCCGAACGCAGGTCTTGCGAAGGGAGGTGACAGGCATGGATGCCTGTCAAGCGCTGGGCCCCAGGATGGGGCCTGCAGCGCGGTCCTCCCGGGAGCAAGACCGGAGTGAGGGAACCCCGAAGCGCAGCGTAGGGGCCGTATGAATGGAGCGCAGCCTTTTTTGGTTACTTTTTGTGGCGTTTGACAAAAAGTAACTCGCCGTAAGGGCGAAAAGGTGATTAACCGTCGCCATCGCAAATGGACTATGCGCTCTATCAATACCCACACCAACCCAATCAAACTTCAAACTTCAAACTTCAAACTTCAAAGCGTTGGCGCATATATCGAGTTGGTATTCATTGGCGCGGGTGGCGCACAGTCACCCTTCCGCCCTTACGGCGGCTCACTTTTTGTCTTGTCAAAAAGTAAGCAAAAACCGCCTGCTCCTATCATCCGGCCCCTACGCTACGCTCCGGGGTCCCCTCGCTCCGGGCTTGCTCCCGGGAGGACCGCGCTGCAGGCCCCATCCTGGGGCCCAGCGCTTGACAGGCATCCATGCCTGTCACCTCCCTCCGCAAGCCCTGCGCTCGGCCTCCTGAAGTCGCGATCTGCGGCGCCTGGGCTACCGCGCGCTTAGAAGCAAGAGCAAAAGCAAGAGCAACTGCAACTGCAACTGCAACTGCAACTGCAACTGCAACTGCAACTGCAAGCCGCGCGCCCTGCAAGATGTATTGCAACTGAAATTAGTCTTGTAGGGCCATAGAATATCACCCTAGCCAAGGCTCATCCCCAACAACCCTGGTGAATCATCGTGCTCGTTCGTTCATATAAAAAAGCGGCGGAATAACCCGCGATCACGCCTAGGACGAACGGACACGCCATGACACTTCGCACCCAATCACTTTCACGTACCCAGATATTGCGCCTAACCTTGCTAGCCGTTGCCCTCTCACCGCTTGACCACCTACCCGCCTTGGCAGCTGATCAGGTGAAGACCATCAGCCACGATATCGCCCCAGGCCCCCTCGACAGCGTACTGAACGAATACGCCCAGCGCGCCGCCCTTTCGGTGTCGTTCGATCGTAACGCCCTCGCCGACCTGCGCTCGAGCGGCCTGCAAGGACGCTACGGCGCATGGGAAGGGCTTAATCACCTGTTGCAAGGCACTGGCCTGCGCCTCAGTCGCGACACCAATGGTGGCTACCTAGTGCTCCCCCCCGCCCCGAGCAACAGCGGGGCGATGGAACTGACCGCCCTGAGCATTTCCGGCAAGGCCCCCGGCGCACTCACCGAAGGTTCAGGCGCCTACACGACCGAATCGTCCAGCAGCTCCACGCGCCTGAACCTGTCACTCAAGCAAACCCCACAATCGATCACGGTCCTGACGCGCCAGCGCCTGGACGACCAGAAGCTCGATACCCTCACCGACGCACTGGACGCGACCACCGGCATCACCGTCATTCGCGAAAGTCTGGGCGCCGACAGTACGGCGTACCTGTCACGGGGCTTTGCCATCCGCAACTTCGAGATCGACGGCGTCCCCACGTCGGCGAACATGGACAACTACACCCAGAACACGGCCATGTACGACCGCGTGGAAATCGTGCGCGGCGCCACGGGCCTGATCAGTGGCATGGGCAACCCATCGGCCACCATCAACCTGATTCGCAAACGCCCCACCGTTGATCCTCACGTGCAACTGAGCGCCGAGGCTGGTAGCTGGGATCACTATGGCCTGGGTGTTGATGTGAGCGGCGCGCTCGATGAAAGCGGCAGGCTGCGCGGCCGCCTGGTGGCCGATCACAAGGACCAGCACGCCTGGATCGACCGCTTTAGCCAAGCAATCTCGACCCTATATGGCATCACCGAACTGGACCTGAGCGACACGACCCTGCTGACGTTGGGCCTCAGCCATCAGGTCACCCACAGTACCGCCCCCATTCGCACCGGCTTCCCGCTGTTCACCACGGACGGGGCACGCACACATTTCTCCCGCTCGTTCAATACCGCGCCAAACTGGAGCTACTATGATCGGCAGCAAAGTACCCTCTTCACCTCGCTTGAACATCAGTTCGCCAACGGGTGGAGCGGCAAGGTGGAGTACACGCACGCGCGCAACGACTACGACACCGTGATCGCCTACGTCGATGGCGAAATCGACCCAGCAACCGGTGCCGGTGCAACGATCAACCCGACACGCTGGAAGGCAGCGCCCACCCAGGACAGCCTGGACGCCTATCTCACCGGCACCTTCGACGCCCTGGGGCGCGAGCACGAATTGATCGGCGGCGTGACCCTGTCGCGGACCGAGGAAAGAGGCACCTCCAACTTCGGCGGCTGGCAGAGCGCTCGAACAGGCTACGACGACACCATCGACAACATCTTCAACTGGAACGGGTCGTCCCCCAAGCCAGTGTTCACCCAAATCGGTACCACCGACATGACCGAAACCCAGTACGCCGGCTACTTGACCTCGCGGCTGCACCTGAGCGACGCCGCCAGGCTGATCCTCGGGGCGCGCGTGGTCGACTGGAACAGGGTGAACAAGAGCGCGCTCTATAGTGGCTCGCGTCAACGCACCGAGCGCACCGAAAATGGTGTGGTCATCCCCTATGCTGGGCTGGTCTATGACCTGAACGATACCTGGGCTGCCTACGCCAGCTATACCCAAATCTTCAACCCGCAAGGTAACCAGATCCGCGACGTCAAGGGCTCGCCCCTCGACCCACAGGAAGGCACAGGCTACGAAGTAGGATTGAAAGCCGACCTGCTCGACGAACGCCTGACCGCGAGCCTGGCCCTGTTCCGAGTAGAGCAGGACAACCTGGCAATCGCCGATGGGCGCCTGCTCCAGCCTAACGGGTTTCAGGCGTATCGCGCCGAGAGCGGCACCACGAGCGAAGGTGTGGAGCTTGAGGTCAACGGTGAGCTGGCTGAAGGCTGGCAGGTAATGGCGGGCTATTCCTATAACGTCAGCTTCGATACCAACGACGAGCGCATCGTCACCGAGATTCCGCGCAACAGCGTGAAGCTGTTCACCACTTACCGCCTGCCGGGCGAGCTGGATAAATGGACTGTCGGCGGCGGGGTCAACTGGCAAAGTGAAACGGGCTACGCCTTGAGCTACGCCACCACCCAGAGCAGTTATGCGCTGGTCAACCTGATGACTCGCTACCAGGTCACTCCACAGCTTTCAGCCAGTGTGAACGTCAGTAACCTGTTCGACAGGCACTACCTGACGACCACGGCGGGTGGCATCTACGGCGCACCACGCAACGTCATGACAACCCTGCGCTACAACTTCTGAGGCCCACACCCGCCAGCGGATAAGCGGGCCCATCAATGACGGGCCCGGTAGTTACGCCAGTTCTCCCTCCCAGGGATGCTCCAGCAGCAGCCGCAAGGTCAATGACAGGGTCAGCTGGCGCTCGGCCGCGCTGCGCTCATCGGCAAGTTTACCCACGGCCTCGATGATCTGCTGCTCGGTCATACCTTCCTGGCCCTGCAAAAGTGCCTCGAGCTGGACGTGGTAGGGCTGGTTCAATGTCTCGTATTCGTTTGCATACGAAGTGCGCACAAAATCCATCCAAAACGTGCGCTGCAGTAGCGAATCGGCAATCCGCGCGTTGCTTTCAGCCAGCAGAATACTGCGTGCGGCTTCACGCAGACGCACATCGTCGACGTCGGAAAATACCCGGTGATACATGTAGCGTGATTGAGCCGGCAGTCCCAACGGCCGGACCAACCCTGCCCGATATGCCAGGTGTATCTCCACTTCATCGATCAGGCCGTAGGGGTTGCTGGCCCGCTCGCTGGCAATGTGCTGGGCTGCGACACGATCCACCTCGTCCAGGCGATACAGCTCGCGGCCAATGCGCACGAGAGCAGGCGCCGTGTCTGCGGCGGCAAGCCCTGCGGTGCGGGTCGCGACCAGGGCACGCACCTCGAACAGGCTAAGCATCAGCAGCATCTGATCAGCACAGGTGCGCGGGCCCGCTGCCTGCTGGAAGACAGCTTCACGGACCAGCGAATGCTCGACACACACCTCGATCAACGCCCAGATGCGCCTGCGCAGATCGATGCCTTGAAAGTCATAGTCGTTCGAGCGCCCAAGGTCGTTGAAGAACCGCATCAGGTCATCGCTGCCAGGCTCGTCGGTCAGCGCCGCCCAATGCTCGGAGCGAATCCCACGCTCCTCAGGGCTGGAGTCCGCCAACCAGCGCTCAAGGGATTCTTGCCCGCCAGGGCCATGACGGCGCACAGGCAAGGCCGTTGCCCCGACTTCGCCCAGAGTGCTGCGCAGCGCGGTCTGCGTGGGTTCGGGCACAGGGTTATCGTGCAGGCTTAGCCCAGCCAGACGCCGGTGAGAGTGAGCAAGGGTCGGGCTCATGCCCGCGATATGGTTGTCGCGAAGGTCGATGTCTTCCAACGCGGGGTGCATGTATACCTCTATCGGCAACTCGTTCAAGCCCGTGCCACGCAAGTGCAGCCGTTGTAGATCCAGCAACCGTCCCAGCGGTGGCAGCCGACCGATAGGGTTATGCGACAGGTCAAGGATGCGCAACCTGGTCAATGCACTGAGCCTGGCCAGGCCTGCATCGTCGATCACGATCTGGTTGCGCGTCAGGCGCAGCTCGGTGAGCTGGGTCAGTGCCTGCAAGCCTTCTGGAACACTGCTTAGCAAGTTGTGGCTCAAGTCCAGGGTGCGTACATTGGGGAATCGCTGGAGAAACCCCTCGGTGATGCCCGACAAGTAGGCGCGGCGAATTGTCAGGTGGGTGACGTGATCGAACGACGCTTGCTCAGGCAACAGCGGAAGACTTTCGATGCGCTCGCTGTCGATGACCAGGCGGTACTCGCCATCGGCATCGGGTCGCTTACGCCGCCAGCATTGGCGGATGCGACGAGCAATCTGTCGACGGCGCTCAGGCAAAGGCGCAGTGGTTGCTTCTCGGCGCCAGGCTGCCAGGTTTTCACCCAGATCGACAAGGCACTGCTGCAATTGGCGCAGGTGATCCCACGGTTGCTCGCCCTGCAACCGCACCCGCTCAAGATACACTTCGATTTCCATCTCGTTCAGCGTCGGGAAGATCTGCTGGTAGCCCCGAAGCATGGCTTGCCGCGACCCTTCCGGACGGCCACTCAGCCTATAGCCGATACGTCCATCGCCAAGGCGCATCGCGGGCCTTGGCTTGCCCACCGGCACCATGCCCAAGAGCCGCGCAGCCTGTGTCCGGTCAGCAAAAGCACGGTCTGCCAGCGCGCTGGCAAGATCGGCCGGGGCCCCCGAGGCCGCCCCCATGGCAACGCGCTGCTCGGGGTCAAGGGTGCGCAGCAATGCCTGGAAAAAATCATCACTGGCCACAGCACCGTGCAGGGGACGTCCTGCATGATCGGTTATCAGGTACCCCTGTGCCTTATGAATCAGGCAGCGGGTCTCGGGTGCCGTGTCAGCGCCTACGCTGGCTCGCATATCGCCCCCGAATTGCGCCTCGTGCACTTCTATCTTGACTGCCGCAGCCCAAGCCCAGTCGCGGTGCAGCAATGCCAAAGCCAACCGCTCGGTATCCCTGTTAACGGCGTTGGCCTGCTCGAAACCGGCACACGCACGATCCAGGCGTGCGTCATGCAACGCCCATCGTGCCCGCTCGGCCAGCGCAAGCGGCACTTTGCGTTGCTCCAGCAACTGCCTGAGCTCGGTATCGCCCGCGGCCGTGAGCAACTCCCGGCCAGCGCGCGTGGAAAGTGCTGGAAAATCGCGGTGCAGCGGCTCGGCCGCCAGCGCGGGCACTTCCTGTGCCTCATGCCAATGCGCTTCGAAGGCTTGTCCACGCAGGCGGGGGAACGCTCGATGCAGCTCGTATCTGTGCACGGCATCACACAACCGCGCAGGTGCAGGTGCGTTTTCAAGATGCAAGCGACGCAACGCGGCTTCGTCCAGCCCTACACTGCGCAGCACCGCGCGCACCGCTGCTGGGCTAACCGAACTCAGGTTCGAGCCCAGACGCGCCACCAGCATGCCGACGTCGGACCACTCCTGAGGGCGCTCCAGTGCATGGCGCATCCCGCCCGCCTCATTGTCTTCCAGGCTAACTGCAGGGGCTTGGACACGCTGCGGATGCTCAATCGTCGCGCGATACTCACTAGGCCCCAACCTGTAGGCACTGCCCTCTACGGCCACGTGTAAACGCCCATTGAGCAAACCCCGCTGCCCGGCCATCAGGTGCGAGTCGGGAACCGCATAACCTGGCAGGTCGACCCGGGCCAGGCGCTGCTCGCCCGCAGGCGTCAGCACAGGTGCCAGTTCATCGATAACGCCCTCTCGCGCCAGCATCCGGCCCGTGGCTGCACCGACAGCGGCGCCTACCCCAATCATGACGACGTTTTGCGCCACCGACATCAGATGACCGAGCGCTGCCTCTCGATCGCCAAGCGCCCACTCGTGGTAGCCATCGATCACGTCATCGGTAACCTGGCGCGCCGCCAGTGCGAGCAAGGGCAACCCGAGCTCGGGTACGAAGAAACTGGCCAAGCCCAGCAGGTCCAGCCCGAGACCCTTGAGTAAGTGGTTACGCCGGTCGCGCGCTTGACTGTCCACCGCCGTGCTGGGCACAGCCAGGGACTGCGCGTCCTCGAGCAGGGTATCGACCTGGACGCTGCGCAGGTGCGCGATCAGTGCACCGTGGATGACTTGGTGGCGACCGTCCAGTTCGATGGGGTCCTCAGCCGCTGCGCTGCCCAGCGCATGCTGGAAGCGCTGGCTGAAATGCAGGCGATCATGCTCCTTGATGAAGCGCTGGAAGAACTGCCGGTACGCAGGGTCGCGCAAACGCGTGCCAAGGCTGCGAAACAACTGCGACCACGAAGGGTAAGCGCCAATGGCGCCATGGGGATCGTCAGGTATCCACACGATCAGGTTCTGTGGCGCGGATGAGCCGTGCTCAGACGCAGGTTCGAACACCGTAACACCGGTCACCACTCGGCCAAACAGCCGAATTTCGCTGAACGCGCCTGGCAGTGGCTCGACAGCGCCGGCTACAGCACTGACCAGGCGATCAAGCTCCGCACCCTTCACGACGCCCTGTAGCCGCGCGAGCTCTACAGCGGCCAGTAGGCTGCGGCGCCACCCCTCTTCAAGGTCCGCGTTGACTTCGCGTCGGCGCTTGTCGTCGGCAAACAGCACCTGCTTGAGGTGCTGCTGGTAAGCAGCGCCCAGGTCCAAGGACCGACAGACCCCCGCGAAAGCCCGCGGACGCAAGGGGAGCACCGTCCCATCCGCATCCAGCACGTTCGACTGTGGCAACCAGGCTACCTCGGCGGTCTCTCGCCGATCAAAATTGTGCAACGCACAGGCCAGCAAGGGTTGCTCCAGCGTCTTGGGAACCACGCGATCAGGAATGGCGGTTACACCGGACGGGTAACGTACATGCACCACGCGATGAAGCCTGGCAGCTCGGACGTCCACCGGCCGGTGCAAGAGCCTTTGCAATGCCGCCTCAAGTAATGTGCTGGCGAAGTCGTCCAGAGGCTGCACTTGGGCGAAAACGGCCTGAACCTGCTCACGCGCCCGTTGCTGGTCAAGCAGCGCCTGATGCAGGACTTGGAGCTGCTCGACCGTGGCATCAGTCATCCAGGGCGGCAGTCGGTCGGCGATGAATGCATCCACGGAATCATCGGAGAACGGCGAGTTTGTCATGAAGCACCTGTGAGTCGCAAAAGCGTCACTCAGCCAGCTTCGAGACCTGTCTTTGAGGTAGTTGTCTAACGCCACCCACATGCAGCGCGGTGCATAGCCCGGCGTCACCGACCTCAGTCTCCCCACACGTGGCCAGTTGCGCTACAATCGCGCCCGGGTGCTAGCTGCTTGGGGCAGTGAAGCAGGTTAAACAAGCTACGCAGGTCGGGCCGCCATGCGGGAGTTATTGCGCCTATGCAAAACACGATAGTCCCCAAAGCACAGCAACTGGCCGAGCGCGCGCTGGCCAGCCTCGAACGTTTCCTGCACATCGAAGCCGTCAGTGGTGTGGTACTGCTGATCGCCGCCATCGCCGCCCTGATCTGGGCCAACTCCCCGGCCGCCGCCAGTTACGACGCCCTCTGGCATACGCCAATCACGCTGGGCATCGGCTCGCTGGTCTATTCCCAGTCCCTGCATTTCTGGATCAACGACGGCCTGATGACGATCTTCTTCCTCGTGGTCGGCATGGAGATTCGCCGCGAGATTCATGAAGGCGCCCTTTCCAGCCTGCGCCAGGCGTCCTTGCCCATGGTGGCAGCCATGGGCGGCGTCGCCGTGCCTGCCATGGTCTACCTGGGCTTCGGCCATGCGCCCAGCGAACAGCAAGGCTGGGCCGTGCCGACAGCCACCGATATCGCCTTTGCGGTCGGCGTATTGGCGTTGCTGGGCAAGTCGATCCCGTCGAATATTCGCGTCTTTCTGCTGGCCCTGGCGATCATCGACGACATCATCGCCGTGCTGATCATCGCCGTGTTCTATTCCGGTGGCCTGGACTACCTAGGCTTCGCTGTCGCGGCAGTGGGCGTGCTGCTGGTCCTGCTCATGCAGCGCATTGGCGTCGGCTCGGCCTTCGCCTACGTCATCCCAGGCGCGATCACATGGGTGGGTGTGCTGATGACCGGCGCCCACCCTACCCTGGCAGGCGTCGTACTCGGCCTGATGACCCCTGTCACCAGCCGACCCATGTGGGAGCGCCCCGTAGAAGCCGTGTCGCGCCTGAGCGATGAGGTAGTCGGCCGCGCCAAAGCCGCGGCCCAAGACGCAAGCGAACTGCTGACGCCCCTCAAGCAGCTGCGCGTGGCCCAACGTGAAGTGCTGCCGCCGGTGGTGCGTGTGCAAAGCGCGCTGCACCCTTGGGTGGCATTCGGGATCATGCCGCTGTTTGCCTTGGCGAATGCCGGGGTGAGCCTGTCGGGCGTCAACCTGGACAGCGAGACGCCGCGCTGGGTGATGGAGTCGGTGATGGCGGCGCTGGTCATCGGCAAACCAGTGGGCATCGTCGGCATCAGCTGGCTGATGGTGCGCCTGGGCGTGTGCTCGCTGCCGCCAGGGGTCAACTGGAGCGGCATCACCTTGATCGGGCTGCTGGCCGGCATTGGCTTCACCATGTCCATCTTCATCGCCAACCTGGCGTTCGCCAGCCCAGCGGCGCTGGGTGCGGCCAAGTTGGGCGTGCTGGCAGGCTCGGTGGTTGCGGCCACGCTGGGCCTGGCATGGGGCGCGTGGCGCGTGCGCGGTAAACACAGGTAGCGCCGACGCTGTTTCCCCATGCTCACGCGCATGGGGAAACACGCTTAAGGCTTGCCAAGAGCCGCTCGTCGTCCCAATCATCGATCCGAGTCAACCCAGGGCAACGGGACCTTTCGAACAGGTACGAGCATTCTCAACTGCAGGAGCTTTTACCATGCGCGACTACCCTACCCCGCCCTTCCCCTCCCAACCCCAGACAGTGCCCGGCTCCCAGCCGAAAATGGACCCGGTACCGGACTGCGGCGAGCAGACCTACGTCGGCCATGGCCGGCTCGAGGGCAAGAAAGCGCTGATTACTGGCGGCGACAGCGGCATTGGCCGCGCAGTGGCCATCGCCTATGCCCGTGAAGGCGCCGATGTCGCTATCTCCTACCTGGACGAACACGAAGACGCCAAGGAGACCGCGCGCTGGGTCGAGGCAGCCGGGCGCAAGTGCCTACTGCTGCCAGGCGATCTGGCGCAGAAGCAGCAATGCCATGCGATCGTGGAAAAAACCGTGTCCGAATTCGGCCGCATCGACATCCTGGTCAACAACGCCGCCTTCCAGATGGCCCACGAAACGTTCGAGGAAATCGAAGACGACGAGTGGGTGAAAACCTTCGACACCAACATCACGGCGATCTTCCGCATCTGCAAGGCCGCCTTGCCGTCCATGCCCAAAGGCAGCTCGATCATCAACACAAGCTCGGTCAACTCCGATGATCCGTCTTCCTCGCTGTTGGCCTATGCGGCGACCAAAGGCGCCATCGCCAACTTCTCCGCAGGGCTTGCGCAACTGCTGGCCAAAAAAGGGGTACGCGTCAACAGCGTAGCGCCAGGCCCGATCTGGACGCCGTTGATCCCCGCGACCATGCCCGACGAAGCAGTCAAGAATTTCGGCTCCAGCTACCCCATGGGCCGCCCGGGCCAACCGGTGGAAGTAGCCCCGATCTACGTGCTGCTGGGTTCGGACGAAGCGAGCTACATCAGCGGCTCGCGCTATGCAGTGACAGGCGGCAAGCCCATTCTCTGACTGACGCAGGGCTCTGCACCCGCAGAGCCCTCCACCACCTCACGGCATCAGAATCGCCTGAGCGTGGTCAATGCAAGGCACCGGCATGCTGTCCCTGCTCACCATGAGCCACTGGCGCATGCGAGCAGTGTCGAATATCTGGCCTTCTTCCATCATCGTCAGAATCAATGCCTGGGACATTCGGTAACACCCACACTGGGCGCACTGGCGCTGCTCCCACCCGCCGGCACATTCGACGGACTCTGCTTGTCCTGCGCATATCAGACAGCTCATGTAAGCCCCCTTGTTGTTCTTGTTCACCAACGCGTGGTCGCATGACCCACCCGACCCGGGCATGGCCAACTTCCATGAGATATCCGTGCCAACGCTTAAATTCCGTGAAATACGCTGCCCGATTGTCGGTCAGGTCAGCAGTTGACTGAGCACCGCGCGCAGTTTCCCGGGTTTTACCGGCTTGTTCAGTACCGGCATGCCCAGCGCCTGGAACGCCCGCCTGCCTTCGTCGCTGCGGTCGGCGGTAATGATGACCGCAGGGATCGTGCACCCGAATTGCTCACGCAACCGCTCAACCACGTCGCACCCCAAAACGCCATGATCCAGGTGATAGTCGGCCAAAATCAATTCTGGCGGCCGACCCTGCAGCGCGATACAGGCCGCGTGCTGATCCAAAGCCGTGACGACCTCGCACCCCCATTGGCTCAACAAGGCGCCCATGCTGTGCAAGATACTCGACTCGTTATCCAGCACCAGCAGCCGCCGCCCCGGCAGTGGGTCCCCCATGCTCGGCTGCAGGAGGACCACTGGGGTAGCAGCCGGCAGGCAGCTTGCCATTGGCACCTCAATCGTGAACACCGACCCTCGTCCGGGCCGCGACCGCACCCGTACCGGATGCTCGAGTATCTTGGCGATGCGCTCGACGATCGCCAGGCCCAGGCCAACCCCCTTGCGCTCGGCTGCACGGCCCACATCCAACTGGTTGAACTCGAGGAAGATCGACTCCAGGCGATCTTCCGGGATACCGCGCCCGGTATCCCATACCTGCAGCGCCAGGTAATGGCCACGCCGCTGCGCCGCCAACAGCACGCCGCCCGTTGACGTGTAGCGGCAGGCATTGCTGAGAAAATTGCGCAGGATACGGGTCATCAGCCGCAGATCGGTGCCCACGGCAACGTCGGGAATGCGCGCCCTGAGCTTGAGCCCTGCGGCGTCGGCCACTGGCTCGAACTCAGACACCAGCGGCGCGAACACGGTGCTCAGGTGGTACACGCCCATGTCCGGCTTCACGGCGGCCTGATCAAGTCGCGAGATGTCCAACAGGTCAGTCAGCAGGTCTTCGGCCCCTTCCAAGGCCTGGTGAGTGCGCTCCACCAGCAGTTGTTCGGCCTGCGCAAGCGGCCGCTCGCGCAGGGTCGAGATCAGCAAGCGGGCGGCATTGAGCGGCTGCAGCAGGTCATGGCTGGCCGCCGCCAGGTACTTGTCTTTGCTGCGATTGGCCAGTTGTGCGGCGTCCCGGGCGTCGCGCAGGGCCCGGGCGATCTGCTTGCGTTCGGTGATCTGCTGGTGCAGGTTGCGATTGGCTTCGAGCAGTTGGTCGGTCCGGTCGGCCACCCGCTGCTCAAGCTCATCGTTGAGTTGCTGCAAGTGCTGCTGCGCCAGCTTGCGCTCGGTAATATCGGCCACGAACCCTTCCACCAAGCCCTCATGCCCGGGTTTGCGCAACAGGTTCATGAGCACGTCGATGTGGCTGCCATCACGGCGCCGCAGGCGGGTTTCGTAACCGTGCAGGCTATGCTCGCGCGCCAAGGTCGTGGTGATGGCGTGCAGTTCCTGAGCACCCCCGACGAAGAGGTTGGCGCCAAGGTCGGTCAACGAGAACAGTACGGCCTGAGGGTCGTCGTAGCCCAGCATCCGCGCCAGGGCCGGGTTGGCAGCACGCATGCCGTCCTGCAGGCTGGCCTGGAAGATGCCGTGAACGGCATTTTCGAACAACCACTTGTAGCGGTTGCGCTCAGCTTCCAGTTCCTCCAGCCGCGCGGCCAGCTCCGGGTAATGACTCTTGCGCGCGGACTGGTCGCCCAGCCCGAGCAGCCCGGCCAGTGCTCGCTGCTGCGCTTCAGAGGGCTTCGCCATAAACGACCTCGACGTCTCGCTGACTGGAGGCACGTGGGTTGGTCAGGATGCACGGATCGTCCATTGCGTGCTGCGACAGGAATGGAATATCGCTGGTGCGCACACCGTGCAGCCCGAGTGTTTCATGGAAGCCCATGGCGTATTTCAAGGCGATCAGGTGGTCGACCAGACGCGCGCAGATCTGCCGGTGGTTCAGGCCCCGGCAATCGATGCCCATCACCTCGGCAATCACCTTGAAACGCTCTGGCGCCGAGCTGTAGTTGAACGCCACCACATGCTCGACCAGCACCGCGTTGCACAGCCCGTGGGGCAGATCCAGGAAGCCGCCCAGGCTGTGGGACATCGCGTGCACGGCGCCGAGGATGGCATTGGAAAAGGCAAGCCCCGCCTGCATGCTGCCCAGCATGACTTTTTCGCGCAGGCCGATGTCGGTCGGATTGGCGATCATCTGCACCAGGTTGCCGTTGATCAGCCGCATGGCTTCAAGGGCATGGGGGTCGGTCAAGGGGCCGTGGCCGGTGGAGACGAACGCCTCGATCGCATGCACCAGGGCATCGATCCCGGTACAGGCCGACAGAAACGGGTCCATGCTCAGGGTGGTCTGCGGATCGATCAACGACACGTCGGGCACCACCGCCTTGCTGACGATGGAGAACTTCATGCGTTCCTGTTGGTTGGAGATGATCACGAACTGCGACACATCCGCCGAGGTGCCGGCCGTGGTCGGGATCAGGATCAGCGGGGGGCTGGGCACGCGGATCATGTCCACACCCTCGAATTCGAGGATGCTGCGTCCGTGCGCCACCACGATGCCGATGGCCTTGCCGCAGTCCATCGGGCTGCCCCCGCCGACTGCGACGATGACATCGCAATGGTTTTGCCGGTAGATCTCGGCGCCGAGCATCACCTCCTCGACCCGGGGGTTGGGCGACACTGCGCTGTAGAGGCAATAGTCGATGCCCTGGGCTTGCAGGCTGGCCTCGACGTCGGCCACCCACCCGGCAGCGATCACCCCGGGGTCGCTGACCACCAGCACCTTGCGGGCCCCGAAGGTCTTGGCGTAGTTGGCCACGTTATGCCGGCAGCCGGCACCGAAGATGATTTCAGGCGAAACGAATTTGCGTAGCGGGCTGAAACTCTGGCTCATGGGCAAGCCTGATCTTATTGTTCTGGAAGGTGAGTGCCAGCGTAATGCATCCATCCACGAAAGCAACCAGACCTAGGTGGCATCGTTGCTCACTCGACCCAGGCCCTGACCCTGGCGAGCTCGAGAAAGCCCAGCACATCCTCCTCAAGGCCTCGCACGTCCCCATAGCGCTGACGCAAGTGCTCGATCACAACGGCCACGCTGCGCTGCCCGTCCAGCAGTTCCAGCACCCAACCGGCACTGCCGGTCAGTTCGATGACCATGCCCGGGCATTGGAGCACATGCATGCCGGTACTCGGCTCCCAGCGCAAGCGTGCCCGCCGGTGCACTTGCAAGGCCTGCTGACGGCTGATCGGCTCCACGGCTCAACATGTTCCTGGCGGGTAGAAAGACGCCGGCCACCGCGAGGGTGGCCGGCGTGCGGATCAACGGTTAGCGAAGTACATCGTCACTTCAAAGCCAATGCGCAAGTCGGTGAAGGTGGGTTTGGTCCACATGGCGTGTCCTCTTCTTGGGCCGGACGATTCCGGTACAGCCATTAATGCACGGGCAGCCGCGGGGCCAAATGCTACTTTGGAACGAACTCACGGCGCCCATGGACGAGGGTGCCTGAGCCTTAGAAGAAGCCCAGTGGATTGATGTCATAACTCACCAGCAGGTTCTTGGTCTGCTGGTAGTGGTCGAGCATCATCTTGTGGGTTTCGCGGCCCACGCCCGACTTCTTGTAGCCCCCGAACGCAGCGTGCGCCGGGTACAAGTGGTAGCAGTTGGTCCAGACGCGCCCGGCCTTGATGCCGCGGCCCATGCGGTAGGCACGGTTGATATCGCGGGTCCACACGCCAGCGCCCAGGCCGAATTCACTGTCGTTGGCGATGGCCAGCGCCTCGGCTTCGTCCTTGAAGGTGGTCACACCCACCACGGGCCCGAAGATTTCCTCCTGAAACACGCGCATCTTGTTGTCGCCCTTGAGCAGCGTGGGCTGGATGTAATAGCCGCTGGCAAGGTCGCCCTGCAGGCGCTCGGCAGCGCCGCCGGCCAGCAATTGCGCGCCTTCGTCCTGGGCGATCTGCAGGTAGGACAGGATCTTGTCGTACTGCTGCTCGGAGGCTTGCGCGCCGACCATGGTGTCGGTATCGAGCGGGTTGCCACGGCTGATCTTGGCGATCTTCTTCATCACCTCGGCCATGAACGGCTCGTAGATCGATTCCTGGATCAGCGCCCGCGACGGGCAGGTGCACACCTCTCCCTGGTTGAAGAAGGCCAGGACCAGCCCTTCTGCCGCCTTCTCGATGAAGGCGGGCTCGGCCTGCATGATGTCCTCGAAGAACACGTTCGGCGATTTACCGCCCAGCTCTACCGTCGAGGGGATGATGTTGTCCGCAGCGCATTTCATGATGTGCGCGCCCACCGGCGTGGAACCTGTAAAGGCGATCTTGGCAATGCGCTTGCTGGTGGCCAGGGCCTCTCCGGCTTCACGGCCAAAGCCCTGGACGATATTGAGCACGCCAGCGGGCAGCAGGTCGGCGATGAGTTCGGCAAACACGGTAATCGACAGCGGCGTCTGCTCGGCGGGCTTGAGCACCACGCAGTTGCCAGCGGCCAGTGCCGGGGCAAGCTTCCAGGCGGCCATCAGCAAAGGGAAGTTCCAAGGGATGATCTGCCCCACCACACCCAGCGGTTCATGGAAATGGTATGCGACGGTGCCCTCGTTGATCTCGGCGGCGCCGCCCTCCTGGGCTCGGATGCAGCCGGCGAAATAGCGGAAATGATCCGCCGCCAGCGGCACGTCGGCATTGAGCGTTTCACGAACGGCCTTGCCGTTGTCCCAGGTTTCGGTGATCGCCAGCACCTCCAGGTTCTGCTCGATGCGATCGGCGATGCGCAGCAGCATCAGCGCGCGGTCCTGCACCGAGGTTCTGCCCCAGGCATCGGCCGCGGCGTGGGCGGCGTCCAGGGCCTTGTCCACATCCTGGGCGGTGGACCGCGGAAATTCGGCGATCGGCTGGCCGTTGACCGGCGAGCTGTTGGTGAAATATTGCCCCGCCACTGGCGGTACGAACTGGCCGTTGATGAAGTTGCCATAGCGTGGCTTGAAGGACACGACGGCGCCTGGGGTTCCGGGTTGTGCGTAGATCATGCTGAGCCTCTGCGGGTCGATGCCTGCCTGCGACAGGCGATACGACGATGGTAAAAAGCCCCGCTTGCCAGGCGAATGCATCGTTGGCAGCGGGGCGCTCGTCATTTGGTAGTAGGGTTCAGCGCTGCGCGGTTGCGCTGGCGCCCTGCAATTGCTTGGGCAGCTTGAAGGTCCAGAGCATGCCGCCCTGGTTGAAGTCCTTGACCCGCTTGGCCACCTCCCCGCCCCACAGCGGTACAGCCCCGCCCCAGCCGGAGACCACCGACACGTACTGCTCGCCGTCCATTTCCCAGGTCACTGGTGAGCCAAGCACACCGGAGCCGGTCTGGAACTCCCACACCTTCTCGCCGGTCTTGGCATCGAAGGCCTGGAGGAACCCCTCGGGGGTGCCGGTGAAGACCAGGTTGCCCTTGGTGGTCAGCACCCCACCCCACAGCGGGGCGTAGTTCTTGTGGCGCCAGACTTCCTTGCCGCTGACCGGGTCGATGGCACGCAGTACGCCGATGTAGTCTTCGTTCAGGGGCTTGATGGTGAAGCCTGCGCCCAGAAACGCTGCGCCTTTCTTGTAGGCGATGCCCTCGTTCCAGATGTCCATGCCCCATTCGTTCGAAGGCACGTAGAACAGCCCGGTGTCACGGTTGTAGGCCATGGGCATCCAGTTCTTGGCGCCCAGGAAGGCCGGCGCGACGAACACCGAGCTGCCCTTGGCCTCGCTGCCCGGTGCGCCCGGGCGACTGGCGTCGTTGTAGAGCGGGCGACCGTCCTTGTCCAGGCCCGTGGCCCAGGTGATCTTGTCGACGAAGGGGAAGCCGCGGATGAATGTGCCGTTGGTGCGATCTAGCACGTAGAAAAAGCCGTTGCGGTCAGCCGTGGCGGCGGCCTTCACCTCCTTGCCCCCGTCCTTGTAGTTGAACGCTATCAGCTCGTTGACGCCGTCGAAGTCCCAGCCGTCGTGGGGCGTGCTTTGGAAGTGCCACTTGATCGTTCCATCGTCCGGGTTCAATGCCAGGCGCGAGGACGAATACAGGTTGTCGCCGGGACGCAGGTGCGAGTTCCAGGGGGCGGGGTTACCGGTGCCGAACAGGATCAGATTGGTTTCCGGGTCATAGTAGCCGCCCAGCCAGGGAGCCGCGCCGCCGGTCTTCCACAGATCACCCGGCCAGGTCTTGCCGGCTTCACCGCCCGAGATGCCGTTCTCGATGGCTTTGCCGTCCTTGTAGACATAGCCCATGTGGCCCTCGACCGTGGGCCGCATCCAGAGCAACTCGCCATTCTCCGGGTTGTAGGCCTGGATCTTGCCCACCACCCCGAATTCGCCCCCGGCAACGCCGGTGATGAGCTTGCCGTTAACGATCATGGGCGCCGCGCTGATGGAGTAGCCTTCCTTGTGGTCGGCCACTTTTTTGCTCCAGACCACTTTGCCGGTGTCCTTGTTCAGGGCCACCAGTTTGGCATCCAGGGTGCCGAAGAAGACCAGGTTGCCGTACAGCGCAACCCCTCGGTTGATGACATCGCAGCAAGGGCGGATATCGTCGGGCAAGCGGGCATCGTACTGCCACAGCTTCTTGCCGGTGCGTGCGTCGACGGCGAATACCCGTGAGTAGGAACCTGTGAGGTACATGACCCCATCCTTGATCAACGGCTGCGCCTGCTGGCCGCGCTGCTTCTCGCCGCCAAACGAGAATGCCCAAACCGGCCGCAACTCCTTGACGTTGCGGGTGTTGAGCATGTCCAGCGGACTGTAGCGCTGGCCCTGCACACCCAGCCCGTTGGTCACGATCTGCTGGGGGTTCTTGGGGTCTTGCAGGATCTCGGCATCGGTGACGCCGGCGTGGGCTGCGCCGGCAAGCAGCAAGGCGCTGAACACAAGGCTCAAGGCAAACACGGGACGGCATGGAGTACGGGTCATGGCAGCTACCTTTGGCTTTTTGTTATGCCGGGAAATTTTCCCGGTGTGGCGGGAATTCTTGTTCCCGCCCTGGCTGCCAGCAATTGACCGCAATGCGCAAAACCCTAGTTCCTTGGTACAAGGGAACAGGGCCTGGCCCTTATCAGGGCCTCACATCCACCCGTTGCATCACCTGCTTTTCATAGCGTGGGTACAGGTGACTGACACTTCGAATCAGCTCATAGCGCGTCAGGCTGATCGCGGCAAACCGCTCGGGCACAGGGCTGCGGATCATCTCGACCATGTCGGCGCCCTGCTCGGCGCCTTCGCGCATCAGGCCATCCAGCCAACGCAGGTAATCGTGCATCTGGGCAAAGGGCCTGCTATCGCTTGCGACAGGGCCATGGCCCGGTACCAGTTGCTGCCAGGGCAAGGCCTGCAACGTGTCCAGGTCACGTTGCCAGACGTCCAGCCCCGGGCTGTTGGGCGTGGTCAGGGCACGCTCGTAGAACACCAGGTCGCCCGCGAACAGCACGCCGGTCGTTTCATCGAAAATGGCCAGGTCAGCGCCGGTATGCCCTGCCAAGCCCAACAGGCGCAGTCGATGCCCGCCCACTTCACGCCTGCCGGGTTGTACCACCTCGGTCGGCAAGACCACTTCGGTGCCTCGCATCCAGTCACCGACCAGACGGTACATGTTCTCGGCCATGGCATCGCCCTGCTGGCGCAACAGCTCGGTCGTACCGGCCAGCGCAGCGATCGGCACCTCGGCGAATGCCTGGTTACCCAGCACATGATCCGGGTGGTGATGGGTCAACAGGACTTCGATGACGGGCTTGTCCGTGACCCCGGCGATTGCCTGGCGCATGGCCTCCCCATAGCGCTTGGACGGCCCACTATCGATCACCACCACACCGGCGTCGGTCACGATGAACGCCGTGTTCACGACATTACCGCCGTTGGCCTTCTGGAAATTGTCGGTACTGCCTTCAATTACCCAGGTGCCCTGGGCGATCTGTCGCGGCCCCAGCCGGTAGTCGAAGTCGGCCAGCGCCGGCAGGCCCACGCCCAGCAGCAAGAGCATCATCCATCGCATCAGATACCTCCCATGGGCATGAAACCACGCCGGCCACGTTCAAGGCACGGCGGCTTCGAACCGATTGCCGCTGTTGTCCTGAAGCACCAGGCGGATAGGCCCCGGTGCGCGTACATCGAACCCAAGGCTTGGGTTTTCACTGACCGCCGGATAAAGCACCAAGGTCGCGATCTGCTGCCCGTGTTCATCCAGCAACTCAGCTTGGTTGATGAAGAACTCGGGAATCCCGCTGACCAGGCCATTGTCCATGGGGTGAGCGATCTGCAGGCGCAAGCGGCTGCCATCCTGGCGCCGATAGCGCCCCCCGAGCACTTCACCCAAGTGCTCCTCCCATCCAGGCTGGGTGCGCACCACGCTGGGTGCGGTGCACCCCCCACCCGCTGCGTCGACCAGGGCCGATCCCACATGCCAGGTGCCGTCGCGGGTCAGCGCCGCTGCGCGTAACGGCGTAGCCTGCTCGACCCGGATGCGCACCGACAACCAGGGCATGACCTGTTCCCCAGGTTCGAAGTCGACGATGCGCGGCAACGGATTGAGCTCGGCCCAGGCCAGAATCCGCACCACGTCAGGCAAGGCCCGAGCATCGATCTCCAGCGGGACCTGGCGAGCATCCTCGGCAAAAGGCGGCGCCAGCACCTTGACCCGATCATCGAAGACGAACGGCGCCTGGTTCAAGATCTGCTTGTGGTAGAACGCCCACATCACCGAAGGGACAGGGTCGGCATTGCTGGCAGGTGTACCGCCCAGCCCATGAGCCGACCCGCTCAGGATGCACACCAGCCCCAATCCCGCTCGCCAGTTCATCGTCCGCTCCTATTGGTACATCTCCGGGACTTCGTAGCGCAGCCCGTAGTGCGCGTAGAGCGCCTGCATGCGCCCCTCGCGGATCATCGTTTCCAGGGTTTCTTCCAGGGCATAGGCCAGCTGCCGGTTGCTTTCGTGCACCGCCATTCCGATGTCCCAAACCTGCTTGCCCAGGCTGGGGTAGGCGTTTTCAGCCACCTGCAGGTGCCGATCGCGGGCCTGGTGCAGTTGCCAATCCACTTCACCGCGCATGGCCATCACCGCATCCACCTCGCCCTTGCCCATGGCCGCGAACGCTCGCTGCACGCTGGGGTAGTGGCGCGCGCTGGCACGCAGTAGCCCGTCGAACACCGATGTCAGGTAGAACGAAGGCACGCTGTCCACCTCGACCCCGACCGGGTGACCCTCTAGCGCCGCGATACTACTGACCGCAGGCAGGCGCCTGCGATCGAACGCCACCTGCCAGCGCTCCTGCTGGTAAGGGCCGAACATCACCACCTGGCCGTTTTCCAGCTCGCCCAATTCGTTGCGCTTCTGGGTATAGGCCTGGTCGTAGGGCACGCGCATCATCACATCGGCCAGCTGCTGGTGACGCAGCGGGCTTGCTCGCCAGATGTAATCGCGCAGGTCGTCGTCGAGCTTCTCGCCAGGCGGTGCCCAGATCAGTTGCAGGCGTACGCCCAACCCGTCGGCCAGCGCCTGCGCCAGCTCCACGTCCACCCCACGGGCCTGGCCATGGTCCTGGAAACTGTAGGGGGCAAAGTCCTTGTAGACCGCCACCTTGAGCTCGCCTGCGGCGATGATCGAATCGTAGTTGCGCACCTGCGCCTGCACCGCCGCCGCCCCTAGCAGCAGGCCGGCAATGGCGCAGAACATGGCCGCCCAGTGGCGCACGACGTTCATTCCTCCACGTGCACGCTGTCCAGGTAAGTGCGCACTGCCCAGAGCGCTTCCTGGCTCAGGTAGTCCGCCATCTTGGGCATGTATACGCGGCCATCGCGTACGGCACCGTGACGCACACGTTCGACGAACCACTCATCACCCGCTTCACCGACGTCGAGCATGCGCAGGTCAGGCGCGATGCCGCCGGACTTGGCTTCAAGACCATGACACGCCGCGCAGTTCTGGTTGTACGCCGACGCCCCGATTTCGACCGCCTTGTCGTGCTCGGGTGACTCGCGGTAAGGGTTGACCGCCGCCCAGCCATCGGCATCCAGGCTCACGCCGGCCTCCTTGATCGGGGTCAGCCCCTGGGTCTCCACCGCCTGCGGCACCACGTTGCCATGGGCCCAGGCCGACCCGGTCAACACGGCACCGGCCAACAGGCCGGCAGCCAGCACGACGTTGCGTTTGATTGTCATTGTTATGCCCTCACGGTTGCACGCAAGGCCTCAACCACAGAGGCCGTGCCGCCATCTTAGAAACCGCGGCGCCGGGGCCGTATGCTGCTTTGGTGGTCGGGTGCTCGTTCCTTGGTAGTAGGGCTTGCGACGACGTGCGAAAAGAGGTTGGCGGTGGGAAGTTTTCCCGGCCTCGGCGGGATTTTCTCCCTGTTGCGCAGCGTCCGGACGGACCACGCTGTGCGGGCCAAACTCCACAGGGAATTGCAACCATGACAACAAGATCGCTACCCGCCCCGTCTCCCCTGGCCCTGAGCGTGAAGGCCCTGCTGCTGGCCGCAAGCCTGGCCACCGGGACAGTGGCCACGGCGGCAACCACAAGCCCGGCACCTGCCAGCAAGAACGTGACCTGGGAAGACATCGCCAACGACCACCTCACGACTGGAGACGTCCTGCAATACGGCATGGGCACCAACGCCCAGCGCTGGAGCCCGCTGGCCCAGGTCAACGACAAGAACGTGTTCAAGCTGACCCCGGCCTGGTCTTACTCCTTTGGTGACGAAAAGCAACGTGGCCAGGAGTCTCAGGCTATTGTCAGCGACGGCGTGGTGTACGTCACCGGCTCCTACTCGCGGGTATTCGCCCTCGATGCCAAGACCGGCAAACGCCTGTGGACCTACAATCACCGCCTGCCGGACAACATTCGCCCGTGCTGCGACGTGGTAAACCGTGGCGCTGCCATTTACGGCGACAAGGTCTACTTTGGCACGCTGGACGCCCGGGTCATCGCGCTGAACAAACACACCGGCAAGGTGGTGTGGAACAAGAAATTCGGCGACCACAGCGCCGGCTACACCATGACCGGGGCGCCTGTGCTGGTCAAGGACAAGACCAGCGGCAAGGTGCTGCTGATCCACGGCAGCTCGGGTGACGAATTCGGCGTGGTGGGCCAGCTGTTCGCCCGTGACCCGGAAACCGGCGAGGAAGTGTGGATGCGCCCCTTCGTCGAGGGCCACATGGGCCGCCTCAATGGCAAGGACAGCACCCCTACTGGCAACGTCAAGGCACCGTCCTGGCCGGATGACCCGACCACCGAAACCGGCAAGGTGGAGGCCTGGAGCCACGGCGGCGGCGCACCCTGGCAGAGTGCAAGCTTCGATGCCCAAAGCAATACCATCATCGTTGGTGCAGGCAACCCAGGCCCCTGGAACACCTGGGCACGCACCGCCAAGGACGGCAACCCGCACGATTACGACAGCCTCTATACCTCCGGCCAGGTGGGCGTGGACCCCAGCACTGGCGAGGTCAAATGGTTCTACCAGCACACCCCCAACGACGCCTGGGACTTCTCTGGCAACAACGAGCTGGTGCTGTTCGACTACAAGGACAAGCAAGGCAAGGTGATCAAGGCCACAGGGCATGCCGACCGCAACGGTTTCTTCTACGTGGTCGATCGCAACGACGGCAAGCTGCAGAACGCCTTCCCCTTCGTCGACAACATCACCTGGGCCAGTCACATCGACCTCAAGACCGGCCGTCCCGTGGAAAATCCAGGGCAACGGCCTGCCAAGCCGCTGCCGGGAGAAACCAAGGGCAAGCCGGTGGAAGTGTCGCCACCCTTCCTGGGCGGCAAGAACTGGAACCCCATGGCCTACAGCCAGGACACCGGTCTTTTCTACATCCCGGGCAACCAGTGGAAAGAGGAATACTGGACCGAGGAAGTGAACTACAAGAAAGGCTCCGCTTACCTGGGCATGGGCTTTCGCATCAAGCGCATGTACGACGACCACGTAGGCACCCTGCGCGCCATGGACCCGACCACCGGCAAGCTGGTGTGGGAACACAAGGAGCAACTGCCGCTGTGGGCCGGGGTGCTGGCGACCAAGGGCAACCTGGTGTTCACCGGAACCGGTGACGGTTTCTTCAAGGCTTTCGACGCCAAGACCGGCAAAGAGCTTTGGAAATTCCAGACGGGCAGCGGCATCGTTTCCCCGCCCATTACCTGGGAGCAGGACGGGGAGCAATACATCGGTGTCACTGTCGGCTATGGCGGGGCGGTGCCGCTGTGGGGCGGCGACATGGCCGAACTGACCAAGCCAGTGGCCCAGGGCGGTTCGTTCTGGGTGTTCAAGATACCGAGTTGGGACACCACGACTGCTCAACGTTGACCGACAGCGGGGCGCGCTCCGGCTGCGCCCCGCCCTTTTGCGTCTGTCCAGGGAACTCGATCATGACCTTTCTACCACTGGCCTTGTTGCTGGCCATCACTCCCGCGTTGGCGCTGGCCACTGATAGCGATGACGGCGACACGCCGTTGAGCATCAACGGCTGCGTGATCGCCGAAGCCAGCCAATGCCCCGGCGCCAACCTGCGGGGCGCCAAGCTGGCCAATCAGGACCTGCGCAAGATGAACCTGGCCGGCGCCGACCTGCGCGATGCCGACCTGCGCCACGCCCGGCTGGACCTGGCCAATCTCGAAAAAGCCCGGTTGCAGGGCGCCAACCTGACCCGCGCCAGCCTGCAGCAAAGCAACCTGCGCCTGGCCGACCTGAGCAGTGCACGGCTGATGGCCATCCAGGGCTGGGGGCTGTTTGCCCAAGGCGCCCAGTTCACCAACGCCGACCTGAGCGCTGCCTACCTGCAATTCGCCCGGCTCTCGGGCGCCAGGATGCAGCAGGCCAACTTGCAGGCTGCGGACCTGGAAATGGCCTGGCTGAACAAGACCGACTTGCGCGGCGCGCATCTGAACGATGCCAATCTCCAAGAAGCCAAGCTTGGGCAGAGCAACCTCGAACAAGCCAAGCTGGAAGGCGCGCGCCTTCACTACGGCAACTTCCAGGACGCCAACATGCAAGGCTGCAGCGGCTGCCCAGCCACCTGGGAACATTGACTTCGAGCACTCGGCTAACCCGCTACACGTACCAGACCCAGGTCGATGCCCACGTGCACCAGTTCAGCATGGGAGCCGACCTGCAGTTTGCTCTTGAGCATGGTCAGGTGATTGGAGACGGTCTTTGCACTGATACACAGCTGCTCGGCGATCGACCGGGCCGGTGTGCCGCGAACCAGCATCACGAAGATTTCCAGCTCCCGCTGGGTCAGGCGTTGCAGCCTGGGATCACAAGCATCGTGCGTCGAGCTGCAGGCCAGTTGGGTAGCCAGCCCCTGCTCGATGTACGCGTATCCGGCAAGCACGCGCTGTACGGCCTCGACCAGAACCTGCGGGGCCGAGCTCTTGGTCAGATAGCCGGCCGCGCCGGCGTCCAGCGCCTGGCGTACCAGTGGCAGCTCGTCATGCATGCTGAAGAACAGCACCCGCAACTGCGGCAGGCGCTGGCGCAGGCGTCGGGTGGTTTCCAGCCCACTGATGCCGGGCAGGCCGAAGTCCATGATCACCAGATTCGGTACCTGCTCCTGCACGCGAGCCAGGGCTTCTTCACCGCTGGCAGCCTCACGCACCTGCATCGATGGCAACACGGCGCGCAGCAGGCTGGCGTAGCCTTGGCGAACCACGGCGTGGTCGTCGACCAGCACGATATTCATGACACCTCCAGGGGAATCGTCAGGGCCAGTGCCCACCCGGCACCGGGACGGGTGAGAATGAGCAGTTCACCGCCCAGGCTGCGGGCGCGCTCGGCCATTGAATGCAAACCTACCCCGGGCCGCCCAGGCTGGCTGGCGCCGCAGCCGTCGTCGCGAACCAGAAGGCGCAGCCCGTTGGCGCCCCGTTGCAGGCGTATCCGCACCTGACGGGCGTGGGCATGGCGAGCGACGTTGGTCAGCGCTTCCTGCAACAACCGGTACAGATGCGTGCGTTGGGTAGATGACAGCGCCGGCAACTGGGCCCCGACCCGCAAATGACACTCGATGGCCTGGCTGGCACGCCATTGGCTCACCAACTGGTCGAGGGCTTCGGCCATGGGCAGGTGCTGCAGCGCAACCGGGTACAAGTCCCGTATCAAGGCTCGGAAACCGAACTGCAAGCCTGCACAGTTGCGCTCCAGCGTCTGGGTGGTTTGTCGCACCTGCTCAGGTTGGTGGGCACACAATTGCAACAGACACACCTGGGCGCGGATGCCGGCCACGTACTGGCCCAGGTCGTCGTGCAGCGCCTGAGCCAGCCGCGTGCGTTCCTGCTCCTGGACCGCCAGCAAAGCGCCAGTCAGTTGCTGGTTGTCGGCCTGGGCCTGCTCGATCGCCGCGGCCATCTGGTTGAAGTGCCCGGCCAATTGGCGCGCTTGCGGGCCACCGGTCACTTGCAGACGCACGTCCAACTGCCCTTGCGACACCTGGCGCAATGCACGCAGCAGCGCAGCCAGCAGGCGCAGCCCGCGCTGCACGGCCCAACTGATGGACAGCAGGCTCATGGCCAACGCGACAGCACATACCGCCAGCAGCTGTTGCAGCGAGTCCCAGACTTCATCGACCTCATCGCGTGCGTCCACGCTCAACGCGACGCGGCGGCCATCATCGAGTACCAGCATACGGGTGCTGTCGTAATGCTCGCCTGCCAGCACCGTGCCCAACCAGCCATCGAGCCCGGCCTCGGACGGCACCGCCGTTTTTTCAGGCTCGCCAGGGTTCAGCCAATGCACGCGCACGTGGCGCAGGTGCTCGGTCAGCACAGGTTGCAGGCTCGCCGGGTCGTGGCTGGCGGCTTGGGCCATGTACGCCATCACCGCTTCGGCCGACTGCAACTCCCGCTTCACATCGGCTGATGCCTGGTGCAGCACGACCCCCGCGCAGGCCAGGGTCAACACCGCGAAACAGCCAGCGACCCACAGGTTGATACGCCAGAGGGCAGACAGATTGACAGCATGCATGACCGGGCTCCAGGGCAACTGCTGCCATCCTAGGGCGCCACGCCAGCGCACCCGCTACTACCTTGGTAGCGGCTGGGCGCTACTTTCTGCATATTCCCCGGCCCCGGTAGGCTTTCTATGCTGGCGCCATCTGCCGTGGAGTGCGATATGCGCCAGCCTGCCCACCTTGTCCTGACTTGCCTGCTGACCTTGCTTGCGCCGACGGCCTGGGCTCAGAACGAAAGGGCCGACACACAGGCCGTGAGCCCCTTGCAGATCCGTATCGGCTACCTGAGCTATCGCCCTGACAGCGGCCCGCTGTTGTCCACTATCTGGCCTGAACCGAACGATGCCGGCCTGCAAGGGGCACAGTTAGCCGTTGCCGACAGCAATACCACCGGGCGGTTTCTCAAGCAGCAGTTCGCGCTGGTCAGCGCACGTGCCGACTCCGCCGAGCAACTGCTGCATGCCGCCCAGGCCCAGCATGGGGATGGCGTGCGGTTGTTCGTCATCAACGCGCCGGTCGCCAGCCTGCGGGCCTTGTCTGCGGCCCTGCCTGACAGCCTGCTGTTCAATGCCGGCAGCCCGGATGACGCCATACGCAGCGTGCAGTGCCTGGGCAATGTGCTGCACGCCCTGCCTGGGCGGGCGATGCTGGCCGATGCGCTGGTGCAGTTTCTGGTGCTGCGCAAATGGCAGCGCGGGTTGCTGATCGTCGGGCAGACCCCGGACGATGAAGCCTACGCCGCCGCGCTGCGCCGCGCGGCCAAGCGCTTTGGCCTGCAACTGGTGGCCGAGAAGCGCTGGACGTTCGACAACGACCAGCGCCGCAGCGCCCAGGCCGACATGCCGCTGTTCACTCAGGCGCGCGAATACGACGTGGTGCTGGTGGCTGATGAACGGGGCGACTTCGGCGAATACGTGCCCTACCAGACCTGGTTGCCACGCCCGGTCGCCGGCACTCAGGGCCTGACGCCCACCGGCTGGCACAAGACCGTAGAAACGTTTGGCGCCGCGCAATTGCAAAAACGCTTCGAAGCGCAGGCCGGCCGTTGGATGAACGACCGCGATTTCGCAGCGTGGATGGCCGTGCGCAGCATCGCCACGGCCGTCAGCAAGCTGCGCGAGGCCAAGCCCAGGGCCTTGCAGCAACTGCTTGTGAGCGAACAACTGCCACTCGACGGTTTCAAGGGGCGCAAGCTCAGCTACAGGCCCTGGAATGGCGAGCTGCGCCAACCCATCCCCCTGGTGCAGCCCAGAGCCCTGGTCAGCACCTCACCGCAGGAAGGCTTCCTGCACCCTTCCAACGAGATGGACAGCCTGGGATTCGACAAGGCCGATGTGACCTGCACTTACCCCTGACACGCCCACACAATAACAAGGAACCTGTCATGCGCCGCCGCCCCTCATCACGCTGCCTGCTGTGCGCCCGTCTTCTGCCGGTCGTCCTGGCCCTGGCCGGCGAGCCTGCTCTGGCCGCCACCGCCTGGGTGTCCAACGAGAAGGACAACACCCTGAGCCTGATCGACCTGCAGACCTTGACGGTGACCGACACCCTGCCCGTCGGCCAACGCCCGCGCGGCCTGCTGCTGTCGCACGACAACAAGCTGCTGTACATCTGCGCCAGCGATTCGGATCGGGTGCAGGTGATGGACGTGGCCAGCCGTATCCTCGTCAAGGAACTCCCGTCAGGCAAAGACCCCGAGCAATTCGCCCTGCATCCCAACGACCGTTGGTTGTACGTGTCAAACGAAGACGATGCCCTGGTCACGGTCATCGACACCGTTAGCGACACGGTGCTGGCCCAGGTGGATGTGGGCATCGAACCTGAGGGCATGGCCGTGAGCCCGGATGGCAAATGGGCGGTCAACACCAGCGAAACCACCAACATGCTGCACTGGATCGACACCCAGACCCAGACCTTGGCCGACAGCACCCCGGTGGACCAGCGCCCCCGTTTCGTGGAATTCAGCCAGGATGGCAAGCACCTGTGGGCGTCGGCAGAAATCGGCGGCACGGTCACCATCCTGGACGTGGCTTCGCGCCAGGTGCTCAAGACCCTGAACTTCGCCATCAAGGGCGTGCACCCTGACAAAGTCCAGCCAGTGGGCATCAAGCTCAGCGCCGATGGCAAGTACGCGTTCGTGGCACTGGGCCCGGCCAATCATGTGGCGGTGGTCGATGCCAGGACATTCGAAGTGCTGGACTACCTGCTGGTGGGGCGTCGCGTCTGGCAGCTGGCCTTCACCCCTGACCAGCAGCAACTGCTGGCCACCAATGGCGTGAGCGGCGACGTGTCGGTGATCGACGTGGCCAGCCTCAAGGTGCTCAAATCGATCAAGGTCGGCCGCTATCCATGGGGTGTGGTGGTCACGCCATGAACGCGCTGCACATTGAGGGGGTCAGTTTCGCCTATGGTCAGCGCGCGGCACTCAGGGACGTGACCTTCAGCCTGACGCCCGGCCACTTCACCGCCTTGCTGGGGCCCAACGGCGCCGGCAAGTCGACCTTGATTGCCTTGATGACCTGCCTGTATGACGTGCAGCACGGCGATATCCAGGTCTTGGGTTATTCGCTGCGCCGTCAGCCTCGGGCAGCGCTAGGGCAGCTGGCCGTCGTGTTTCAGCAGAGCACGCTGGACCTGGACCTTAGCGTGGAACAGAACCTGCGCTATCACGCAGCGCTGCATGGGATGCCCCGGCGGGAGGCCCAGCGCCGCGTGGACGCCGAACTGGCCCGCCAAGGGCTGGGAGAGCGGCGCCGTGACCCTGTGCGCGAACTCAATGTTGGGCACAGGCGCCGCGTCGAAATCGCCCGGGCACTGCTGCACGGGCCCCGCCTTTTGCTACTCGACGAAGCCAGCGTTGGCCTGGATCCGCCCAGCCGGCAAGCACTCAACCAGCACGTGCGTAGCTTGTGCCACAGCGATCGGCGCTTGAGCGTGCTGTGGACCACTCACCTGCTCGATGAAGTGCAGGCGACCGATGACCTGGTCATCCTGCACCAGGGTCGGGTGGTGGCAAATGGGCCTGCCGAGGCCATGATGCAGCCCCACGGCGGCGATCTGGGCCGTACGTTCGCCTATCACACGTGTAACACGGCTGGAGCGCCCGCCTGATGAACGCCTATTGGTACTGTTTTAGCGGCATCCTCATGCGTGAAGCCCTGCGGTTCGTGCGCCAACGCACGCGTCTGATCAGCGCACTGGTGCGCCCCTTGTTGTGGCTGGTGGTGTTCGCTGCCGGGTTTCGTGCTGCACTGGGCATCGCCATCATCGAGCCATACGACAGCTACATTCCCTACGAGGTCTACATCGTGCCGGGCCTGGCCTGCATGATCCTGCTGTTCAATGGCATGCAAGGTTCGCTATCGATGGTCTACGACCGGGAGATGGGCAGCATGCGGGTGCTGCTGACCAGCCCGCTGCCCAGGGCCTTTCTGTTGTGCAGCAAGCTTTTGGCGACGTCGCTTATCTCTGTGCTACAGGTGTACATCTTCATCGCCATCGCTTGGCTTTACGGCATTCAGCCCCCAGTCGGCGGCCTGGGGCTGGCCCTGCCCGCGGTACTGCTCGTGGGGTTCATGCTCAGCGCACTGGGGCTGTTGCTGTCCAATGCCATCCGCCAACTGGAGAATTTTGCCGGAGTGATGAATTTCGTGATCTTCCCCTTGTTCTTTCTGTCGTCGGCGCTCTATCCGCTTTGGAAAATGCAGGAGGCCAGCCAGTGGCTTTACTGGCTGTGTGCGGTCAACCCGTTCACCCACGCCGTCGAGCTGGTGCGCTTTGCGCTCTACGAGCGGCTGAGCCTTCTGGCGCTGGCGGTATGCCTGACGCTGAGCATGCTGTTCACGCTGCTGGCTATCGTCACCTTCAACCCGCAGCACGCCGCCCTGCGCAAACCACGGTGAGGTGCCCCGGTGGACCGTGCGCTGCAGGGGAGGCTCGCCTCTACTACTTTGGTACTACCCAGGGTGTCTATGGTCGCATTCACAAAGCCGTGGCACTGGCATGTAATGCGCTTATAACAAGAAGGAACAGACCATGCCACGTGCCCTCCAAAGGCTGCCCCTGTGCTTGCTGGCCGCCGCCTCGCTGAGCCTTCTGCTGGGCCATGCCCAGGCCGCCGCCCCACCGACGTTCACGCCAGATGGCTACCGCGCCACGCTGTACCGCAGCCCGACCCCGCCGCAGGTCGAAGGTGGCAAGGTGATAGACACTGCCGCGCTGCAATCGATGATGCGGGGGCATCCGGCCCCTGTCCTGATCGACGTCTACCGCCGCCAGTGGCTGCATGAACGCTTCATCGAAGACGAGCCCCACGCCAACCTGCCTGGCAGCCTGTGGCTGCCCAACACCGGCGACGGCGTGCTCAGCCCTGCCTGGCAAGGTTACTTCGAGCATCACCTGCGTCAGGCCACAGGGGGGCAGCCTCATTACCCTGTCGTCTTCTATTGTCGGTCCGATTGCTGGTTGAGCTGGAACGCGGTAAAACGCGCAGCACACCTGGGCTACACCAACCTCTACTGGTACCGCGACGGGCTAGACGCCTGGCAGCAGGCCGACCTGCCCGTGCAGACGGCCCAGCCAGCAGCGTTTCCCTGACAGCTTGCTTGCCCCTGCGCGCTTAATTATTCAAACAAGAACAAGGTGAAAAGGCCATGTACAAAATCTTGATTGCCGACGATCACCCGCTGTTTCGCGAAGCGATCCACAACGTCATCAGTGACGGGTTTCAGGGCAGTGAAATCATGGAAACCGCCGACCTGGACAGTGCGCTGACGCTGACCCAGGACCATGACGACCTCGACCTGATCCTGCTCGACCTGAACATGCCGGGCATGCATGGCCTGAACGGGCTGATCACCTTGCGCAACGAGGCACCTACCACCCCGGTGGTGATCGTCTCGGCCGAGCAGGAGAAGCAGGTGGTGCTGCAAGCCATCACCTACGGTGCGGTGGGCTTCATCACCAAGTCCTCGCCGCGCGCGCAGATGATCGAGGCGATCGAGCAGATCCTCAACGGCAACGTGTACCTGCCGCCGGATATCATCCGCGCGCAGAAAAGCAGCAGCCGCCGCCTGAGCGATGCCCCAAGCTTCCCGCCGGAAATGCTCCAGGCCCTGACGCGCAAGCAGTTGCTGGTGCTCGAACGCATGACCAAGGGCGAATCGAACAAACAGATCGCTTATGCCTTGGACATCGCCGAAACCACCGTCAAGGCCCACGTCTCGGCCATCCTGCGCAAGCTGAACGTGCACAACCGGGTGCAGGCCATCCTCAGCGCCGGCGACATCGACTTCGCTGACTATCTACGGCGCTGACCCCCAAGGGGCCCGGGAGGCCAGCAAGTGGCTCATGGCGGTCTTGAGTTTCATGGGCCGTACGGGCTTGTGCATCAGCGTATGGCCTCGCTCACGGATCTGTTGCTTGAGTTCATTGCTGTAGTTGGCGGTGATCATCAGCGCAGGCAGCGGCCGGGCACGGCGGGCATTGATACGTGCCACGGCGTCGACGCCAGTGCAGTCGTCATCGAGGTGATAGTCGGCAATCAGCAGGTCGGCATCGGCGTGGTAGTTCTCCACCTGACGGGCCAGGTCCTGCTCCGACAGTGCCGTGATCACGCAACAGCCCCAGCCTTCGAGCAGTGTGCGCATGCCGGCACAGATGGCAGCGTCGTTGTCCAGCACCCACACCCGGGCCCCACGCAGGCACTCGAGCATCGGCTGGCATACGGCATGCTCGGGCCGTGCAATCGGGACGGCGGTGCTCAGCGGCACTTCCACGGCGAATACTGACCCCTTGCCGGGCCAGGAGCGCACGGCAATACGGTGGCCGAGGATGCCGGCAATCTTCTCGACGATGGCAAGCCCCAGGCCCAGGCCGCGATCCTGATCCGGCCGCTGCACGGCGCCACGCTTGAATTCCTGGAACATTTCCTCCAGATGCTCCTCGGCAATGCCGATACCGGTGTCCCACACCTCGATGCGCACGCAACCTGCCTGGCGGCGACAGCCCAGCGCCACGCGCCCGCTGGGGGTATAGCGGATGGCGTTGCTGAGCAAGTTGCGCAGGATCCGCGCCAGCAGCTGAATATCGCTGCGCACCACGACCGAGCAGCTTACGAAGTGCAGGGCCAGCCCCTCGCTGCGGGCGACGTGGGCATACTCTGCCGCCAGGTTGTCCATCAGTTCCGCCAGGGCGAAGGGTGCCACGTCGGCTGTGATGACGCCGGCATCGAGCTTGGAGATGTCCACCAGCGTTCCCAGCAGGTTCTCGACGTCTTCCAGGGAGTTGCTGACATTACGCACCAGCTGTGCACTGGCCAGCGGATCGCGGCGCTCGAGCAAGGCGCTGGTGAACAAGCGCGCCGCGTTCAGTGGCTGCAGCAGGTCATGGCTGACCGCGGCAAGGAACTTGGTCTTGGACAGGTTGGCCTGGTCAGCCTCGTGCTTGGCCTCGCGCAAACGCGCCTCGGCACGTCGCCGTTCTTCGATCTCCCGTAACAACTGTTCGTTGAGGCTGGTCAACTCGGCCGTACGCTCACGGACCCGCAGCTCCAGGTGCTGATAAGCCTGGTGCAGCGCCTGGGCGGTGTTGCGCCGTTCGGTGATGTCACGGATCAACACGAAGATACCGACCACCTCGCCAGAGGCCAGCCGATTGGGCACATAGGAGCGCAGCATGTGGCGCTCCTGGCCGTTGATGTTGGTTTCCGGAAATTCGAACGTGACGCTCTCCCCTGCCAGCGCCCGCGCCACATAGGCTTCAAGGCGCTGATAATGCTGCTCGCTATGGGCCTGGCGCAGGCTCTGGCCCAGCATCAGCCCACTGGGCCAGCAATACCATTGCTCATAGACCTTGTTGGTGAACTCATACACCAGGTCGGCGTTGAGGTAGGCGATCAGTGCCGGCACATGGTCAGTGATCAGCCGGATCCAGCGCTCGCTTTCGCTGAGGGCCTCGGCATGCAGGTAGCGTTCGGTGATATCGGTAAACGTGTTGACGAATCCGCCAGTGGGCAGTGGATGCGTGCGGATCTCCAGCATGCGCCCGTCGAACAGGCGTTGCTCGCACTCGTGCACCATACGCCCGTTGTCGTCGCGGCTTTCGGGCGTGAGCAAACGCAGCTCGCTGTCGGCAATCACGTCGGCGAAGGGACGGTGCGCAGCGACCGGGGCCAGCCCGCTCAGCTCCAGGAACCGGCGGTTCCACAACTCCAAGACACCGTCCGCGTTGACCATGGCCACGCCTTGGGACAGGTTGTCCACCGCCCGCTGCAACAGGTGCGATTTCTGCGCCACCGCCTGTTCCCTGCGCAGGGTTTCGCTGAGTTTGACCTCGGTGATGTCGGTGAACAGGATCACCCGGCCACCCTCGCAGGTGGGGCGCTCGTTGACCTGCAGCCAACGGCCATTGTGCTGTCGGTACAACAGATGTTCGTCGGCAGGGCCGCGCGGATCCTCGCTGAACAGGCCGCTGCTGGTCATCAGCTTGCGCACGTCGACCAGGCGCATGCCGGGAATGATGCGCACGCGGCGGTTCTCCCAGAAAGCCTTGAAGCGGCTGTTGCACAGCACCATGCGCAGGTTTCGGTCGAACAGGATGAACGCGTCGGAAATGCTTTCGATGGCATCGATCAGGTGCTGGTGCGCGGTTTCAGCGCGCAGACGTGCTTCGCTGAGCAGTTGGTTGCCCGCCTTGAGTTCGGCCATGGCCTGGTTCAACGCATCAGTGCGCTCGCGCACCTGCTCGGCCAGCACCACCGAATGCTGGAACGCCGCATAGGGATCGCTGCCGCGCGTGCCACCCGACTCGATGCGCTCGATCAGCGCGGCGTTGATCCGTTGCAGCTTGCGGTTTTCATAGCGAAGCTGCGCCAGTTCGGCCTGCACGTCATTGCCCGGGGCGGGTTCGGTTGCGGGCAATGGCAACCCCGGTGAAGGTCTGGTTGATGTGCATGCCATTGAACTGTTCTCCATAGGTGTTGAAGCCCATCACCCGCTGCTCGCGCAGAAAATCACCCACCGCCGCCAGGCCTTGCTGGGTCTCCAGCTCCAAGCGCCGCAAAAAACAGTCGCAGCCGATGGTGAGCATCAGCGGACCCAGGCGTTGCTGCAGGCCATCGAACAGCTGCTGCAGGTTCGGCAGCAACGGGCCGGGTGTCATGGGCGTGAGCACAATGCCGTTCTCTACCGCACAGTAGAAGCTCAGGCTCAGATCGGCATGCACCTGCTGGATGGCCCGCACGTAGTACCGGTTGTGCATGCGCACGGCCAGCGGGTGGGCGGCAAACAGCCTGTGGTCCAGGGCGCTGACGGGCACCCCGATATGGCGTGCATATTCTTCGGCCGCAGGCTCGGCATTGAGCTCATACACCCGTCGCTGGGCGCTGTCGGCGCCGGTGACCACCAGTTTTTCCTGCCGTGGCTCAAGGTGGTGGGTGGTGAACACTTCGAAGTCCAGCCAGGTATTGACCAGCACCACCACGGCAGCACCGTGGTGAAACGCCCCGCCATAGAAGACGTGGGTCCGTGTCAGGTAGTTGTCGTCCCCGGCCGAGCCGCCAAAATGCGGGATATCGCCCAACGCTGCGCTCAGGGCCGCCAGCACCGTCTCTTCACGGCTGGACAAGCCATCGAGCAAGGTCAAGGCGAAGCTGTGCCCTTTGATCTGGGCCAAGGCGTTGCCGCGACAGCTGCCGACCAACCGCTCGACCATCTGCTGGGCGTCGATCAGGCTGAAACGCTCCATTTCGTCGATCAGTTCGGTGGCGATGGAAAAATGCCGGTGATCAAAACCTACGGCCGTCACGCAACTGCGCCCATAACCCAGCGGCGTGATTTCCCCCGCACTGGTGCACCCGACCAGCGGGATGCCGCCAAAGCCTTGTTCAAGGGCCTGGCCCAAGGCCTGCAGGTCGTACTCGGCGGTGCAGAAGAACAGCACGAAGCCCAAGTGCGGATGCAGCAGTTGCCGCGCCAGTTCCTGAGCCGCCACGCGTGCATCGCTGGCCTGGGACATGGCGCTGACCACGCCCTCGTTATGTGCCTGCTGCATCGGGGTCTCCGGCAAGGGCTGGCTGAGCGGTGAGTGTACGAAGCATGGGCCAGGGTTCGAATGCTACTTGCGTAGCGGGTGCACGCGTCGATGGGCGTAGTGGTGAGCTACTGACGCACGCTATTGCTGGAGGAGGCGAATGCCCGGGGTGGCCCAGAACGTCCGGTAGCAGCACTGCCCGAGCCTCCATGCACTGGCGAAACGATCCCCGCACCATCGCAAGATCATCCAGGCGGTCGTCAGCGCGCCTCTCGCACGCTCAGCTACCGCCCTTTGACTGTCCGTCGTCGCGTGACGGCAATTTGGACGTTTCCTGCTTGGATCCTCCCCGTTTTGCCTTAGCTGCCGCAGGGCTTCTTCCTCGTTTCGGTTCAGCCTGTGCGGGTGTATCGGTCAACGACACCGGGTTAATTCCCCCCCGGGGATTGAGCACAATACCCATCCGCAGCCCAAAAAGACGCAGCACAGCCTCCAGGGTGCCGAGTTTGGGGTTGGATTTCCCACTTTCGAGTTCATACAAGCTTTTCGTGGACATCTTGCACATCGTTGCAAAGGTCTCTTGATCCAGACCGGTGACTTCGAGCCGCAAGCGGCGGATGGATGTTCCGATCGAATCAAGCCCCAAGGCGTTGCGCTGGGCGATCTCCTCCACAAGCTGAGCACGCTGTTCGGGCTGTAATTTTTTCATCTCAACCCCCACTGTGCGAGTCGCTTGTCCAGGTCATTGACCGGCAAAGAGGCTGCATTGCGTACCGACTCGGGGACACCCGTCAGCAGATCGGGCAACGCCCTGAAGCCATCAGCCGCATTCATCAACCGTTGCAGCAGCACATCGGGATCGGTGTAACCGGCCAGTTCAGCGCAATTGTCCCTCCAGTTGGAGGAACCCTTGCGCTCGGCCACCCACTTCGTCGTCCGTGTGACGCCCTCTTCGTCAAGGATCATTGGCGCAAGGTCATAGATCGGGGCCAAACGAAACTTTCCATTTTCACGGATGATGGAGATGTTTCGTCCGTGGTTATCGGTATTGCCCAGAATGCGATTGAGCAGATCGCGCCGTGCGTACTCGAACACCAAGTCCTCTATCTCATCCTGCTGGCCGTTGTGGGTCCACAGCTCCACCAATCGGTGAACGACTTCAGCATGGGCCATCACCTGCCCATAACCGGTAATGCCGCAGATTGAATACACCGACTCCAGTGGCACCCGCTCCACTACGCCATTCACGACTCGGCGATCAAAGCGCGACATCCACAGGCTGGGCTTGACTGCCTCCTCGAGCATCAAGCCCTCAGTGGGAACCGTATCAAGTCCCAGGGCCGCCACCGCGTTGTAGTAATGGAACTCGGTGCGCAGGATATCGTTATCGCGCTCACTCCCTTTATTGCGCGCGAACTTGATCAGCCAGTGTTGACGCGCTTGGTTATCGGCAAGCATTGCATCAGCGTATAGCGCACCGTCGTGGGATTGGGTCATAAGCAGTTTGGGGGCTTGCCCGTTGGCACCGGTAGCGCCACCCAACGCCGCACCGGTTTCAAAGGCGTACTCCAGAAACTCATGCGTCCTGTTCACGACTTCAAGGCGCGCGAATGCCTCTTGTCGACCCGGCTGGAGATCCTCTACCGACTCCTTGATACGCAGATGCCCGACGGGGGCCGGCGTGAAACGCTCCAAAAGGTACAGCCCCATTTCCATACCTTCGGGTTTGGATCGCGCGTAGCGCGATTCAAGGGAATCTTTGGCAGCGCCAGAAGGAATGAGGTCGTATAGAAATGCCGGGTAGCCTTTACCGCGGTGGTGATCCCAGTTCAAGGGCAGGCCAACGCTCAGCGCCCGTTCGCAACGATCTTCCATGCATTCAAAGTTTGCGATGATGTAGTCGTCGTCATAAGCCACCAGGCACGCACCCTCAGCAACACGCTCAGGGTTCTCAAGCGTAAGCGTGGCCGCGTCGGCCCATGTGCCATCAAAAAAAGCTTGAATGACGAGCTTGAGTGGCATGTCAATCTCCTAATCAGTCCTGCAATGCTGATTAGAATAGTCCCCGGGTCAATAACCGGCAATAAAATGCTGACTAACAGCCTGAACTTTGAAAAAACCGGCACTAAACTGCTGGTTTTAATTGCTTGCCGGATGCATTGGGTGCTGTCCTGACGGCTGGGAAGCGTCCGGCGGGCAAGTGAGCGTCAACAGCGTTGTGCGTGCAAGCATCATTCGGGCTGCAGCGCTGCACCGCCATCAGGCGCCTGACCCTGAAGGTCTGGAATACCACGCAAGCCCCGTTGAACACTGCGCCTGCGCCACATCGTTACCACGTCAGCACCGCACCCACGGCAAACGTATCGGTGTCTTCGTTCTGCTCGCGAGTCTCATGGCCCTCAATGGAAAACTGGTTGTACTCGGCCACCAGCTTGAGGTTGTCGTTGATGTCATGGAACAGCGCCACCCCGCGGGTTTGATAATCGGCACCGCTGCCTACCGCGCCGTTGCCGTCGTCCTTGGTCTTGCCGTAGGAAAGCGCAATCCGGTTCTTGCCGACCTTGTAAGAGGCTTGCAGCAGGTAGCCGTCGCTGTCCACGTTGCGCAACACCGGTTCGCCGGCATTGTTGGTGAAGAACGGGTTGATGCCCTTGGCCTGGAAGCCGGACCCTGTCAGGGACAGCCCGCCCAGCTTGGCCTGCACGCCATAGCCAAGCCCTTTTGAGGTGACAGACCGCACCGCGTCGTCAGTGTTGTCGGAGCTCTGGTAGCTGCCGTTTAGCCAGCTGTAGATGTGTGCGCCTGCCAGGTCGAACTGGTACGTGATCTCGGACTCGGTGCGGGGGTTCTTCTGGTAGGCCTTGCCCGTGGGGCTGCTGTCGTTGGTGTCGACCGGATCCATGATCCCCACGGCGATACGCAGGCCCTCCATGACCGGGGTACGGTAGGTGATTTGCGAGGTCGGGAACGGGTACGGGTAGCCGCTGCCGATGTTGCCGAACGATACCCCACCGCCATCGACAAGGCCCAGCGTGTCACTGACCTGACCGTAACCGGCGAGCAACTCGTCGAGCAGGATGTTCGAGCGGGCGAACAGCCCGAAGTCCTTGCCGATGAGCACCTCGCCCCATTCAGGGTTGGCCACGGTACCGTAGAACTGCCGGACATCGATGGCCGTGTCGGTACCCGTGCTTTCGCTGTCGTTGATGGTGACCCAGAACGAGGCACGGGCACCGAGCTTCAGGTCATTGACCTGCTTGCCCATGTTGAAACCCAGGTAATTGGGCAGAAAGCCCATCTTCACCCGAGACTGGCGGCGGTCGAACTGTTCACCTTCACGGTCGACCTTGCTGTTGACGTAGAACGCGTTGATATAGCCGTCGGTGGAAAAGGTGGTCTGGTTCTGGTCGTACAGCATGATCTCGGCTTGCGCCAGGGAACTCAGGCTGACAGCCGCAAGGCTGGCGATGGCAACTGCCAGGTAACGAGGCCGCAGAGACTTGTTTTTATTGTTGTGCATGGCGCGCTCCAAACGGGGGACAGAGGGTCGGAGGCGATTATCGAAAGGTGGGTAGCGGTCAGAAACGCTGCTTTGGCGCAGCATCGAGCCTGCTTGCGAAGGGCGTGCAAGGCCCGGTGGTTTGGGACCACTACGGGCTAGGCCGGGTCGTGCGACCTAGGGCTTACGCATCAATGATGGACACCGAAGATCGGCACGAAAGTGGCCGAGCGTATGAACGGGATAGCTGACCAGGCAGGGCCTGCCTGGCCTCTGGCGGGTCAGGAAGCGAGCATCGATCCCCGCTGCGCACGTGCTGTGGTAAAGCGATGAGGTTGCTGCCAGGCCAGCGTGGCCTGAACATCGGTAGCCGCCTGCTTGACCTTCTGCGTCCATTGGTCGTCTTTGGGGCAGACCACTACCACGCGAAAACCATGCTCGAGCCCCTCGAGCCGTACACCTTCGGAGTCGTCCACATGCAGGTCGATGTCAAACGCCGAGGGCAGCTTGGAGGGCGAGTTGACCAGCCCCCGCTGGCCCAGCATGTGCTGGTGGCGGTCGCTGTTGACCACGCCATCGACGCGGATACCGTACAGCAGCAACCATCGGCGGATGTAGGCCGGCGTGCGTCCGGACGATGTGTAGATCCACACGCTGCAACCCTGGCGGCGCAGGTCGCTGATCAATTCCCGGGTACCGCTGCGCAGTGGCTCGCCCAACCAGCGGTGGACGAAGCTCGGTAGCCGGTCCGGCTCGGCTTCGGCGTGCTCGGGCAGGCAGGCCAAGGTATCGTCGATGTCGAACGAGATGCGCACTCGCGCTTGACGTACAGTGCTTTCGAGCACCGCTCGGCAGCGCTGCCAGGCTAATCCGCGACTCATCGAAGGCTCCTCTCGCGCAGGGGGGTTGGCAGGAAAAACGTCTCGGGCGCCGGGGCATGGGCTTCCAGGAAGGCGGCGTACTTTTTCTTGATCTTGGGCAGCTCGTACAGCGCCTTGACGCCATGCTTGGCCGAGTTGCGGATGACTGACGAGGGATTGAAGTAGCCTTCGGCGTTCTCGAGCGACAGTACGAATGGCGGCAAGCCTGCGCGCATCAGCAGATAACTGACGATCAGCGAGCCGGTACGGTTGTTGCCTTCGATGAACAGCTGCGGCTTGCTGAGGATGCGCACGTACACGCCAGCTGCGCGCTTCCATATCGAATCGCTGCCATAACCGCAGTACCAGTTGTACAAGTCCTTGATGCCGCCTTCGACGTTGTTGAAAAAATGGGTTTCGGTAGCCGCCAGGTGCGCAGCGAACTCCTGGCGGCGGGCGGCGTCGGTGCCACAGAGCACCGTGGCGTTGATTTCCAGCATCAGGTTCACCTGCTGCAGGTGAAACAGGTCGATACCGCGCGCCACGTAGTGATCGACCAACGCGTAGCCCTCCAGCACGTTGCACAGCACCTCGTCGGTGAACGGGTCGCGAGGTTCGGTGAAGTGGCGGCTGAGCTCGGCGAAATGCGCCTGCACTTGGCGCAGGGCGTGCTCGACGGCGTTGAGATCCAGGCGGGGCGTCGCTGGCATCGGTTATCCCTGATTGCGGTATTGGGGTAAAGACCACCGCGGGCCTTGGCCGTCCTGGCACTGGCGCGCGGGCGTTCTCAAGCGAGGCTCAGCTGAACTTGCCACTGATGTAGTCGGCAGTCAGCTGTTCACGAGGGTCCTGGAATATCTGGGTGGTGGGCCCCATCTCTACCAGGTAGCCCGTGCGCGTGCCTTGGGAAATGTCGACCGAAAAGAACGCCGTGGTGTCAGCCACGCGAATGGCCTGCTGCATGTTGTGGGTCACCAGCGCAATGGTGTAGTCCTTTTTCAACTCCACCATCAGCTCCTCCACCCGCCGGGTCGCAATCGGGTCCAGCGCCGAACAGGGTTCATCGAGCAACAGCACCTCGGGTTCGGTGGCGATGGCCCGGGCAATACACAAGCGCTGCTGCTGGCCACCGGACAGGGACAGGCCACTGACCTTGAGCTTGTCTTTCACTTCATCCCACAACGCAGCGCCTTGCAAGGCATGCTTGACCCGGTCACCGATATCGCCCTTGTAGCGGTTCAGCCGAAGACCGAAGGCCACGTTGTCGAAAATGCTCATCGAGAACGGGTTGGGCTGCTGGAACACCATGCCGATGTAGCGGCGCACCACGACTGGATCGACCCCCTTGCCGTAGACGTCCTGCCCCAGAAAGTGCACATGCCCTTCGAAGCGAAAGCCCTTGACCAGGTCGTTCATGCGGTTGAGGCTGCGCAGCACGGTGCTTTTGCCACAACCGGACGGGCCGATGAAACCGGTGATCTCGTTCTTGCGGATCGGCACGTGGCTGTCGCGCACGGCCATGAAGTTGCCGTAGAAGATCTTGTCCAGCTTGCAATCCATGACGATGGGGGTTTCGCTGGCCAGGGGAGCGACTCTTTGGGCGGTGGATACGTTCACGTCGAATGCTCCCTTATCAGTACTTGGGCTTGCCGAATACACGGCTCAGGATGTTGATGACCAGCACGATCATTACCAGAACCAGCGACGCCGCCCAGGCGAGCTCCAACTGGTTGTCGAACGGCATGCCGGAGAAGTTGTAGATCAGCACCGCCAGCGAAGCGGTGGGGTTCATCACCGCCAGGCTGCCATCGTGGTAGATCCAGTAGTTGCTGAACAACGCGGTGAACAGCAGCGGCGCCGTTTCACCCGCCGCCCGGGCCACGGCCAGCATGACGCCGGTCAGGATGGCGGGCAGGCCGGTGGGCAGCACGATCTTCCAGATCACCTGGGCCTGGGTGCAGCCCATGCCGTAGGCGGCGTCCTTCATGATCTTGGGCACCATCTTCATGGCTTCCTCGGCGGTCAGGACCACGATTGGTAGCATCAAAACGGCCAGCGCCACGCCGCCCGCCGGCGCCGAGTAGGTCCCAGTGGTCATCACCACCAGCGCATAGGCAAACACGCCAGCCAGGATGGACGGCAAGCCGGTCAGCATCCTGGCGGCGAAGCGTGCGGCGTTGGCCAGCTTGCTGTCAGGCCCGAGCTCGGCCAAAAACACGGCCGCCAGGATGCCCACCGGCACAGCGATGGCCGCTGCAATGCCGACCATGACCAGGGTACCGACCATGGCGTTGCCGAAGCCGCCGCCCATTTCGAAGCCGGTTGGCGGCAGCTCGGTGAACACTTCCAGGTTCAGCCGTGCGCCACCCCGGGTGATGAGCATGTACAGCACCGAAATCAGGGGCACGCTGGCCACCAGGGCAGCGAGCCAGGCCAGTGTGGTCAGCAGTACGCTGCGCAGCGCCCGGCCCTCGAGCTTGCGCTGCAGGCTTGGCAGCGCGGCCACTGGTGTAGAGAGATCGGTCATCAGCGGTTACCTCGTTGCGCGTAGAGCATGATCATCGAGCCCAGCACGTTCACCAGCAGCGTGATGAACATCAGCACCAGGGCGGCGTACATCAGCACTTCCACCTCGTTTGGTCCGGCTTCGGGGAAGTTCAGGGCCAGCAACGCTGCCAGGGTATTGGCCGGCGCGAACAGTGACACAGAGAGGGTGTTGGCGTTGCCCACCAGCATGGCCAGTGCCATGGTCTCGCCCAGGGCGCGGCCCAGGCCCAGCACCAGCGAGCCAAAGATGCCGGTCGCAGCCGAGGGCACCATGACTTTGAGAATCGCCTCCCAGTGCGTCGTGCCCATGCCATAGGCGGCTTGCTTGGTTTTCATCGGCACACTGGTCAACGCGTCCTGGGAGACCGCGGCGATGGTCGGCAGAATCATGATCGCCAGCACCAAGGCTGCAGGCAGCAACCCCGGCCCGCTCAGGGACGTGCCGAAGAACGGGATCCAGCCCAGCTCGCTGTTGAGCCAGGTGGTCAGTGGCCGTATGGCCGGAATCACCACGTAGATGCCCCACAGGCCGTACACCACGCTGGGGATGGCGGCCAGCAGCTCGACGATGGTGCGAAACACCGCCGCGAGTCTGGCCGGCAGAAAATCCTGGGTCAGGAAGATGGCCATGCTGACGCCGAAGAAACCGGCGATCAGCAAGGCGATGAATGCGCTGTACAGCGTGCCCCAGATGGCAGGAAGAATGCCGTACTGGCCTTGGTTGACGTCCCAGACACTGCCCAGCAGCACGTCGAAGCCATGCTTCTCGATGCCGGGCAAAGCCTTGCGGCCTACCTCGTAAACCAGTGCGAAGACCAGTGCCAGGACCAGCACAACCCCAATGCGGGCCAGCGCACGGAAGGTGCGGTCCACCAGCACGTCCCTGGCAGACGGCGGCCGGCAGGCGGAGTCGGGGTTATCCGGTAGGTCGAAGGGTGTGTTCATTGGCAGGTTCCGGGACAGGGTGCTGACACCCCCGGCGTATCAGGCGCACGCCGGGGACGCCGGTATCACTTGATGTTGGCGGAGGCTTTGCGCACTTGCTCGACCACCGAAGGCGGCAGCGGGATGTAGCCCATCGAGTCGGCGATCTTCTGCCCTTCGGTCAGGCTGTACTCGACCATGTCGCGCATGGCCTTGGCCTTGGCGGGGTTGCCATTGTCCTTGCGGAAGATCATCCAGGTGTAGGAGGTAATGGGATAGGACTTGGCGCCGTCCGGATCAGGCAGCCAGGCCACCAGGTTTTCCGGCATGTTCACGGCGGCCAGGGCCTCGGCGCCACTTTCGGCATTGGGCACCACGTACTGCCCGGCCTTGTTCTGCAGTTGGGCGAAGTCCACCTTGGCCAACTTGGCAAAACCGTACTCAATGTAGCCAATGGCGCCTGGGGTCTGGCGTACGGTGGCGGTTACACCATCGTTTTTAGGTGACTTGATGAACTTGTCGGTAGCCGGCCAGTTGACCGTGTTGCCCTCACCCAGCTTTTGCTTGAAGTCGGCATTGATAGCCGAGAGGTGCTTGGTGAACACCGCTGTCGTGCCACTGGAGTCGGCACGCACCACGACGGTGATGGGGGTATCGGGCAGCTTGAGCTCCGGGTTGGCGGCCGCGATCTGCGGGTCGTTCCAGCGGGTGATGTTGCCAAGGAAAATATTGGAGTACACCTCGCGCGGCAGCTTGAGCCCTTTCGGGTTGCCAGGCAGGTTGTAGGCCAGCACGATCTCGCCGGCGGTCATGGGCAGCAGTTGTACGCCCTCGCCCACCTTGGCCATGTCAGCTTCGCTCATGGCCGAGTCGCTGGCGGCAAAGTCCACGGTCCTGTTCAGAAAATCCTGCACCCCGGCGCCGCTGCCCTTGGACTGGTAGTCGACGGTCACGCCGTCGGACTTCTTGCTGAAGTCCTTGAACCAGGTCAGGTAGATGGGTGCGGGGAAGCTGGCCCCGGAACCGGTCAGGCGAATGTTTTCTGCGGCGATCGAAGCCGATGTGGCGCAAAGGGAGACCGCGACGGCGAGTGCAGCAGACTTCATCAGGCGTATCATTGAAAGCGCTCCGTGTGATGGCCGGCACACTTTGCATCAGCTGTGTTACAGCTTTGTGACCACCGCGTGGCACCGCGCTCCTCTCCACGCCACGCCCTGCCCTGCGCCCCATTGAGCTGCGGCATTTTTTCAATGCCTTACGCTCACGTCCATGGAACACTCACCGTTTACCGCACTCCCACCCTTATCAGGGCAGCGGCCCTGCACAACCTGAGCTGGAGGACAAACCTGCATGAAGAAGATCCTGATGGTGTTGACGTCCCACGACCAACTGGGTGACACCGGCAAGAAAACCGGGTTCTGGCTGGAAGAGTTCGCGGCACCTTATTACGCATTCGTGGATGCCGGCGCCGACGTCACGCTCGCTTCGCCCAAGGGCGGGCAGCCGCCGCTGGACCCGAAAAGTGACGAAGACGATGCACATACCGAGGCCACTCAACGCTTCGCCAAAGACACCGAGGGCCAGGCTGCCCTGGCCGATACCGTCCCCCTTGGCGAAGTCGACCCTTATGATTTCGACGCCGTTTTTTATCCAGGCGGCCACGGCCCACTGTGGGATCTGGCCGAAAGCCAGGACTCGATCGTTCTGCTGCAGGCCTTTTATGCCGCCAACAAGCCCATCGCAGCGGTATGCCATGCACCGGGCGTGTTGAAAAACGTCAAGGCGCCTGACGGTCACCCTGTCGTCAAGGGCAAAAAAGTCACGGGCTTCACCAACAGTGAAGAGCAAGCCGTGGGTTTGACCGACGTCGTCCCGTTTCTGGTGGAGGACATGCTGCGGGGCCATGGCGCACACTATGCCAAGGCCGAAGACTGGGCGAGCCATGTGGTCGAGGATGGGCATCTGATTACAGGTCAGAACCCGGCATCCTCAGCAGCAACTGCCAAGGCATTGCTTAAACGGTTAGCCCAGGAACCCGGCGCCTGAGCATTGGTTTGTGCATCGCAAAGCAGCAAACGCTACGCAAAGGAATTTTTTGCTACAGCCCGAGGTCACAACGGTAGCGCACAGCTATCGCTTGCACCTCTGGCTGCAAGTCTACATCGGATGTTCCCTTTATTCAGCGTGCGCAGAGCCAGAGTATTGCCATGAAAACGTGCGAATTCCCAAGCTGTCCGACCGTTCTGCTGGTTGAGGACGAACCTATCATCCGTGAGCTGATCGCCATTGCCCTTGAGGACCTGGGCGCAGCGGTAACCAGCGTGGAAACAGCACAGGAAGGCCTGGAAATAACCTCGCGCTCGGCATTTTCGATGCTCCTCACCGATGTCCGCACCCCTGGTGCGGTGAACGGACTGGAGCTGGCCTACCAGGTGGGCCAGTCGCAGCCTGACACTCGCATCGTGGTCATGAGTGGTTATCACGACCCGTCAAGCTGTGCCCTCCCCTCTGGCGCCGTATTCCTGCCCAAGCCCTGGACCCTGGATCATTTCATCGGCGTGATCAGTGATCAGCTCGCGCGTTCAGCGTCGCTTCGCGCTCAGCCTGCGGCTTGATCCAGGTTCAGCCAGTTCGGATCGACCGCATGCTGCCGATCCTTGGAAGTGAGTCTGCATCGATTGCGGTCGAGCCGTTTCAGCGGGCGCCTTCCGGTGCCTGCTGCAACGACCGGTCAGCCAGTTGTCGAAGGTCCCGCCACTGCTGCCTAGCGATCAGCCCGAGCCGCTTCATCTCGTCCGCCTGACGCAGCAGTTCCTGGTGGGAGGCACGGGGGCAGGCGCAGCGTGCCACGTGATCATCGAAGGTAGAAAACCAACGGTTGATTGCCTCCAAGTACATCAGGTCAGTAGAAGGCTGCTCAATGAATGCCGTCATGCCGGTCTCCCTGGCGCTCGCTTTTTCAATCGAACCCAAGGAGTGACCGATGGTTCACTCCGGTTGGTAATCGAGCGAGCCGGCCTCACACGATACCCGTATGACCATCCAGTACCTGTCGCACGCGCCGTGCCAGATCATGGGGCTGGCAGGGCTTGGAGATCACATCGAATTCAGAGCCACCGATGTCGGTGCGTTCGATCGAGTTCTCCGCGTAGCCGGTGGTGAGCAGCACCTTGATCTGCGGCTGCAGGCGACGCACCTCGCGCGCCAGCATCACCCCATTCATGCCGCCGGGCATGATCAGGTCGGTGAACAACAAGTCATAGCGCTCACCCGCTTCGATAAGCTTCAGCGCTTCGCGTGCGTTGAGCACCATGTCGGCGTCGTAGCCATAGTTTTCCAGCACCATCTTGGCCAGCTCCGCAACGTCTGGACGGTCTTCGACGATAAGAATCCTCTCGGTACCGGAACTGCGCTCGACCAGCTTCACGGGCTTTTCCTGAATCGGGCTGGCTTCGTCCACCGGGAAATACAAGCGCAGCGTGGTCCCCTCACCCTCTTCGGTGTAGATCCTGGCAGCGCCGCCGGACTGACGCGCGAAGCCATACACCATGGACAGACCCAGCCCCGAGCCCTTGCCCTCCTCCTTGGTCGTGAAGAAAGGGTCCATGACGCGATCACGAATGCTGGCAGGCATGCCGATGCCGTTGTCGGTAATGGAAATGCTCACGTAACTGCCCGGCAACAGGCCGTCGAAGGACAGATTGATGTCGCTTACGTGCACGTTTCGCGTTTCGATGAATACGTGGGGGCGCTTGCGACCGATCAGAGCGTCGCGAGCGTTCATGAAGATGTTCAGCAGTGCCACTTCGGCCTGGGTCGGGTCGATGCGACAGTTGCGCAAGTGCTCTTCCAAGTCGTATTCGACCGTCACCTGGGCGCCGAAGGTGCGCTCGATGATAGGGCTCACGTCATCGAGCAGATGATTGAGGTTGAGCACGCGGCCGTGCAGTTTCTGCTTGCGGGCAAAGGCCAGCAACTGCTTGGTGAGGGTACTGGCACGATCGACCGCCGTTTGCGCATGCCCGACGCTTCGGCGAATGCGGCTCAGATCCGGCTGCGCCTTGTCGGTCTCGCTGGCCACCAGCCCCATGTAACCGCCCATCACTTGCAGCAAGTTGTTGAAGTCGTGAGCAATGCCGCCCGTCAACTGACCCAGAGCTTCCATCTTCTGCGCCTGACGCAATGCATCCTCGGCATCGCGCCGACGGCTGACGTCCAACTGCGAGGCGAAGAAGTAGATCAGGTCGCCACGCTCGTTGAAAATCGGCGAGATGAACAGCGCATTCCAGAAACTGGAGCCGTCCTTGCGGTAATTGAGCACTTCGGTGGCGATATCCACGCGCTTCTCGATCGCCTCACGGATAGCGTCGACCACCGACCGCTCAGTCTCGGGGCCCTGCAGGAAGCGGCAATTTCGCCCCATGATCTCACCGGATTCATAACCGGTCATTTCCAGAAACGCGCGGTTGGCAAAGATGATAGGATTGTCGTCGCGGCTGGGATCGGTCACGATCATGGGCATGCGCGTCGTTTGCACGGCAGCGAAGAACATGTCGTGCGGCAGGTTGGATATGTCTCCGGTCGCCTGATTGCTGACGCGGGCCTTCTTTTCCGTCACGTGACTCTCCTGGTTGGGCAATGGTGCAACTCGTCACTTCTTGACAACGCCAAGCGGTAAATTGCTCCGCCAATAGCGGCTGCTTACGAAACTATTGTTCGATGGCCAATGTCGATTCGTCATCTCCGGCCTACGCTTGCTTGTAAGCGGTAGATTCAACAGCCAACGTTGCCCAAGCCATGCCCCACCCACCCTGCCACGGATGCTGCACACCCTCTTGGAAAGCCATGACCTTATCTACGCGTAACCACGTGCGCATCACCGGTGCTGGCCCTGTCACGTTGATCTTTTCCCACGGTTTTGGCTGCGATCAATCGATGTGGAAGTACCTGTTGCCGCATTTTCAAGCGCGCTTTCGCATCGTGACCTACGACTTGGTTGGTGCTGGGCAATCGGACTTATCGGCGTACGATCGCGTCCGGTACGACTCCTTGGCGGGTTATGCAGCGGATCTGAACGAGATAATCACAGAATACGGCCAAGGCGCCGTGATTCTGGTCGGTCATTCGGTCAGCGCCATGATTGGTGCACTGGCGGATCGACAGCAACCTGGTCGCATTGCAGCTCATGTGATGGTCGGCCCATCGCCATGCTATATCGACGACGGCGACTACATCGGCGGTTTCAAGCAGGAGGATATCCACGAACTGCTCGAAACACTGGACAGCAACTACCTGGGCTGGTCGAGTACCATGGCGCCGGTGATCATGGGCGCGCCGGGCCAGCCTATGCTGAGCGAGGAGCTGACCAACAGTTTCTGCCGCACCGATCCAGACATCGCTCGGCAGTTCGCGCGTGTCACGTTCCTGTCTGACAACCGGCTGGATGTGCAGGGCCTGCCTACGCCCGTGTTGATTCTTCAGTCCATCGACGATCTTATCGCGCCAGTTTCCGTGGGCCAGTACCTCCATGCCGTGCTGCCCAACAGCACGCTGTGCCTGATCGACAACATCGGCCATTGCCCGCACATGAGTGCCCCTACAGCCTGCTCCCAGGCCATGGACGCCTTCCTGCAACCCTGGGCACCCGGGCCATGACCGGCGCGGGTGAGATACCGGCTGTCGACGCGTTGTTCGAAGGGGCACCCTGCGGCCTGGTGGTCACCACCGAGACGGGCGTGATCGTGAGGGCAAACCAGACCTTCTGCAAGTGGTTGGGCTACGTGCCCGAGGACCTGACGCAGTGCAGGTTTCAGGAGCTGTTGACCATGGGGGGACGAATTTTCCATCAGACCCATTGGGCGCCGCTGATGAGAATGCAGGGTTCGGTCGCCGAGGTTAAGCTCGAAGTACGGCACCGCACCGGTCACGTCATCACCATGTTGCTCAATGGCGTGCGCCGTCAATATGCCCACGGCGTGTTCCACGAGCTGGCGCTGTTCGGCACCATCGAGCGAGATCGCTACGAGCGTGAATTGCTCACCGCCCGGCGCCGCGCCGAGCAATTGCTGGCGCAGACCACTGAGGCCGAGGCTGCGTTGCAGCAGGCCAAGGCCGAGCTGGCCGACGCCTACCAGAGCGCCCAGCGACGCGCAGCCTTTGCCGAACAGATGGTCGCCATCGCCAGTCATGACCTGAAAAACCCGCTGACTGCGATCAAGATGGCGACGCAGTTGCTCGAACGCGGTGAGCACAGGGACAAGGAACGGCGTCTGCTGGGCAGTATCAGCCATTCTTCGGAGCGCGCCAGGCGCATGATCGCTGATCTGCTCGACTTTGCCTCGGTCAGGATTGGCCAAGGCATCACCATCTGCCGTCAACCGATAGACCTGTGCTCGACGGTCGATCAAAGCGTCAACGAATTGAGAGTCGCCTTCGCCCAGGCGCGCATTCGTCACCTGTGCAAAGGCAAGGGTCAACGTGCGCTGGACCCAGACCGCGTGCAACAAATGATTGGCAATCTGGTTGCCAACAGTGTGGCCTATGGTGACCTCACCCATCCCGTCACCGTTACCACTGATCTTCATGAGCATGGCGCGGTCATCAGCGTGCACAACCATGGCCCCTGCATTCCTGATACCTTGCTTACATCCTTGTTTGCACCCATGACTCGGGGCACGGACCGTGCCGACTCGGTGCGCTCTGTCGGGTTAGGGCTGTTCATCGTCAGCGAAATCACTTTGGCCCATGGCGGGGATGTCACCGTCGCTTCGGATGCGGCGCTCGGTACCACCTTCACGATACGTCTACCGTTACTGGCAGACTGAGCACGACGGCACGGGTATGCGCGTGTCCGCATGCCCGCCGAGCTTTTGACCTGAACTTTTGTTTGTCCTGTGGTTTCACCTGCATAACACACTCGCCTTCGCAGGAGTTGAACCATGAGAGCATTGACGTACCACGGCGCACAGGATGTAAGAGTCGACACGGTTCCGGACCCTATCCTGCAAGACGCTGACGACATCATTTTGAGGGTTACCGCCACTGCCATCTGTGGGTCTGACCTGCACCTGTATCACGGCAAGATTCCACAAACCGAACAGGGTGATATTTTTGGCCACGAGTTCATGGGCGTCGTCGAGGATGTCGGCCGCGGGGTGACCAATGTGCAAGTTGGTGACCGCGTCGTGATTCCCTTCGTGATCGCTTGCGGCAGCTGCTTCTTCTGCCAGCACGACTTGTTTGCCGCATGCGAGACGACTAACACAGGCCGCGGCGCCATCATCAACAAGAAAATCATTCCACCAGGTGCAGCGCTGTTCGGCTACAGCCATTTGTATGGTGGGATCCCGGGCGGTCAGGCGGACTATGTACGGGTACCCAAGGCCAACGTAGGCCCCTTCAAGGTGCCCACTTCGCTGTCAGACGACAAGGTGCTGTTCCTGTCGGATATTCTGCCCACCGCTTGGCAGGCAGTGACCAACGCGCAAGTGGGCCAGGGTTCGACAGTAGCCATCTACGGTGCGGGGCCCGTCGGCTTGTTGAGCGCAGCCTGCGCTCGCATGCTGGGCGCTCACACCATTTTCCTGGTCGACGACAACGACTACCGCCTGACGTTTGCCCGCGACGCTTATGGTGTAGTACCGATCAATTTCGAGCAGGACGATGACCCTGCCGACAGCATCATTCGGCTAACCCCGGGCATGCGCGGCGTTGATGCCGTCATCGATGCAGTAGGCTTCGAGGCCAAGGGCAGCACCACCGAAACCGTCATGACAGCCCTGAAGATCGAAGGCAGCAGCGGCAAGGCGCTGCGTCAATGCATTGCTGCCGTACGGCGCGGCGGCGTGGTAAGCGTCCCTGGTGTGTACGCCGGGTTCATCCATGGCTTCCTGTTCGGCGACGCGTTCGACAAGGGCCTGACGTTCAAGATGGGTCAGACCCACGTCCAGAAGTTCTTGCCAGAATTACTCGAGCATATCGAGGCTGGCCGGCTGCAACCTGAATTGATCGTGACGCATCGATTGGCGCTTGAGGAAGCGGCGATGGGCTACAAGATGTTCGACCAGAAAAAGGATGACTGCCGCAAGGTCATTCTAGTGCCTGGTGCGGCGGCGGGTACGCTGGCTCCCGAGGTACCGATTTAAGGGCATTCCACGCTGTCTGTGGCCTGGCCCGTGGTTAGCGGGCCGAGCCCGGCTTCACGCGTGCATCAGGGTGCTCAAGGCCCTGACCAACGTGTCATGATCGAATGGCTTGCTCAATACCATCCCGCCATGGGTGGGCCAGGTCTGCTGCTCAGGGGTGGGCGGTGCATAGCCAGTGATGAACAGCACTGGCAGCCGCGGCCTGATCCCCCTTGCAACGTCGACCATCTTTCTGCCATCCAACCCGCCAGGCAGTCCGACATCGGTGATCAGCAGGTCGATACGCGTGTCCGAGCGCAGCAATTGCAAACCCGCCAGGCTGTCGGCTGCTTCGATGACGACGTAGCCCATTCCACTGAGCGTTTCACTGACATACAGGCGCACCGACGCTTCATCGTCCACCACCAATACCGTTTCACCCGGCCGCGCCCGGTGATTCACTGCAGGGGCAACGCTGTCGCTGACCACACGGGCAGGCCCACCGTGACTCGGTAATTGCACAAACACCCGAGTGCCTTGCCCTGGCGCCGACTCGATGTGCACATGCCCGCCGGTCTGGCGGGCAAAACCGTACACCATCGACAGACCCAGCCCCGTACCTGCACCTAGCGGCTTGGTGGTGAAAAATGGCTCGAACGCCCGCGAGAGGGTTGCGGCGTCCATACCAATGCCCTCATCCGTGACGCAGATGCTCAGGTAATCGCCCGAAGCGATCTCAGGGTCTGCATCCCCATCGATGCGCTTGTCTGCCGTGCGAATGCAAATCCGGCCGTTACCGTCCATGGCATCGCGCGCATTGATGCAAAGGTTCAGCAATGCGTTCTCAAGCTGGACGGGATCGACCAGGCACGTGTGCAACGAAGCGGACAACTGGACCTCCAGCTTCACGGAAGGGCCTACCGTGCGGCGCACGAGCTCAGCCATACCATCGATCAGCGCATGGACATCCGTCTGCACGGGCACCAGGGTCTGGCGCCTGGCGAACGCCAACAGTCGGTGCGTCAGCGCGGCGGCCTTGCGTGTAGCACCGTAAGCCACGGTCATGTAGCGTTCAACGTCCTCATGACGGCCCTGGGCCAGGCGAGACCTGATCAGGTCAAGACTGCCCGAAATGCCCGCCAACAAGTTGTTGAAGTCATGGGCAATGCCCCCAGTCAATTGTCCAACCGCTTCCATTTTCTGGGCCTGACGCAAAGCGGCTTCGGCCTCCTCCCGCTCGGCTACCGCCTGGGCAACACGCGCCTCGAGCGTTCGGTTGAGCTCAAGAAGTTGCTCCTCTACCTGCCTGCGGGCCGTGACGTCGATGGAGGATCCTACCAAGCCGATCACCTCCCCGTCGTCACTGAGCAGCGGTGCCTTGACCGAGAGCCAATACGTGGCCGACCCGTCTGGCATGTCCACCCGCTCTTCGACCTGCACGGCCGTCCCGCCAGCCATCACACGCTGATCGGTTTCCATCACCTGCCTGGCCTGCTCCTTATCCTCGAGGAACTCAAGGTCGGTCTTGCCCAGGTAGAATTCCGGCGGCTTGCCAATCAGCTGCGTGGCGCCATGATTGGCCACCAGCATGCGCCCCTCCAGGTCCTTGGCGTACACCACGCCGGGAACCGCGGCAGTGAAGGTACGCAGCAACGTGGACATGCGGTCGCGCTCGGCCTGGGCCTTGCGACGTGACTCGATGTTCATCAGCACACCAGGAAAGCGCACCGCAATGCCCTGCTCATCGAGCTCGACTCGACCGTTGGCTTCAACCCAGCGATAACAGCCATCGTCCTGGCGGACCCGGTATTCACAGCGAAACGGGCCGCCCAGGGCCGTGGCCGCCTGAATGGCTTGCGCGACGCGTTCGCGGTCATCGGGATAGATGGAGGCAAACGCTTCTGCCAGAGGCATCCCTGTCAGGCATTTGGACAGCGGCAAGCCAAACGAATGCGAAAAACGCTCATCGGCCGTAACCCTGTCATTGGGTATATCCCATACCCACGTGCCGATGATCGCGCCCGCGTCCAGCGCAAGCTGCAACCGTTCTGCGGTTAACGCGGCATCATCCTGGCCACTGGCATCGATACCAGCGGTACGTTGATTCATCGATCGACCTCGAACTTCCTGAGTGCAAGCACGGGCACCGGGCACGTCGCGCTGTGCAAAAGGCGCCTATGATGGGCCCCGCGGCCAAGAGTTGAAAGGCCTGGTCTTTATGCCAACTGAATAAAGATGGCGTATGACCCCAGCAAGACCCAGCACACGAGGAAAATCCAGGGTGTACGCAGCGAGAACAGCAAGGACTTGCGATGACCGGCCTGGGAGGTTTCGGTCTCGCTGAACAAGGGCGACTCGTCATAAGCCAGGCCCATCATGGGTTCGCTTCGCAGCAGATGGCTCTGTTTGAGCTGCCAATGCTCGATGATCTTGTAGGCGGCGTGAATACCTGGCCAGGCGTTCAGTGAACTGAGCACGCCAAGCAGCGCCAGAAACGGCGGCACCACCAACGTGAACATTTCACCCCAACTCTGATTGGTGTTGCCCATGGCAGATGCGTAGGCAATCACCAGAAATGACTGGGCAGCCAGATAAGCATCCGTACGATTGGCAAGGATGCTGGTCTCGTACTGGATTTCCTGTCGGTAGAAGTCCAGCCGCTCCTTGGGCGAGCCGAACATGCGGGCATTATGCTCCTGGATTTCGTGCTCCGGGGTGGCTGGGGTGATGATACGTGGCACAGTACGGCTCCTAGAAAGTATTCACGGGCAGGGACAATGCCCACGCGTTAGTCAACAGCGCTTGGCTGCCGTTGACGTCGCGCGGTGTAGCGAAGCTGGCTGAACACTGCTTTACGGCTTGTGCGCAGGCACATCCCTGGCGGTCTTCTGCGCCGTAGTGTCCTGCTCGGTGCCCGTAGACCCGTCTGGACGGTGAGCGTCATTGTCTCGCTCTTCTTCGCCTGTGGTACGCGCTTGCTCAACGCGCTTGGCGTCCTGCTCATTCGATGTGCTCATGAAGACACCTCAGCCTTTGCTATGTTCAGGGGAAGAAGGTCCAGTGCCGCGCTTGATGCCACGCGGCCCCCAAATACCCCAGATCGCCAGACCCGCAACAGGCAGCGCCAGGAGCAATAGCGCCCAGGCCGCCTTTGTGGAATCGGTCTTGTCACTACGAAACACGCTGACGATCGCCCACAAGTCCACCAGTAGAATGAGGACCGCCACGGCAATCCAGAAGTACGTCACAGGCTCGTTCATAACCGCTCTCCAGGTTTGATCGGTTTTTCAACCTCTTTGAAGAGGAAGCATGAAAGTCCTGCTAAGTTCAGCTCGATTGTTGCGCGATGGACGGGCGGGCGCACATGCACTGAACCAAAAGCCTTGCGCTCGCGTCCACTGCAAAATGCTGCGCGAGTTACAGGTATGGTCACTGAGCCGATTGAGTCCGTTTTCGAGTATTTGAAAAAACATGACCTTGTTCTGACCACTGCCGAGTCCTGCACTGCAGGCGCCATGGTAGCGGCACTGGCCGCCCTGCCAGGAACAGCCGAGGTGCTCGAAAGCGGCTACGTCGTCTACTCTCCTGCTGCCAAGCAGCGTCTGCTAGGCGTCAGCCCCACGACCATCGAGCGCTATGGCCTGACCAGCGAGGCGGTGGCCTGGGAAATGGCATTGGGCGCATTGAAAGACAGCAACGCTACCGTCGCCATCGCCACCACGGGCGTAGCGGGGCCTGCCGCGCAAGGCAAAATTCCGCCAGGTACGCTGTGTTTTGCCTGGGCATTCGCGGGTGAGCCGCTTGCCGTTTTTACCGGCACCCAACGTTTTTTTGCCGAGCGTGAAGAAGTGATGCGCCAGGGGGCAGTCTATGGGTTGTCGCAACTTGCGCATTATCACCAACGCTGGCTACGCGGCGAACGAGCCTGATCACATCTCGATGAATGAGCACCCGATGAATTCCAAGCATTATCCAGCGCCCGAAAGCGCCAATGCGCACCACCCTTTTTGGCCCGCCGGACGCATTAAATGGTGTGCACTTTTGCTGCCCCTGGGTGTAGTAATGGCCGCAATGCCGGCCAGTACCTGGCTGATCGATACCCAGGCGAGCAGCGCCGATGGCAAGGTGCAGGTGCAGTACAAACGACTGAGTCGCAGCGCAAGCCCTGCCGATCTTTCGATTGAAGTAAGGGGAGCGCCGAGCAAGCCGCTTTGGGTTCAGCTCGGCGGCAGCATGCTTCAGGAGGCGAGCATCGAAACCGTGCAACCGCAACCGCTGCGCATTCAAACCCAAGGGAAGGCAATGCTCGTTGAAGTGGCGACAGACGAAGCAGGGCTGGCCACGTTGCACCTCACCGTGCGCCATGAAGCACTTGGTCAGGTCACAGGTCACGTACGGGCCGGCGCCAACAGCGCCGTGCGACTATCGACACTCCTGTACCCGTAGCCCTGAACGGCTGAACACACACGCCTGGACACGAACACGCCGGGGCCCGTGCCACCGGCGTGTCGCCAATCTAATTCAGGACTTCTCAGTGGCAACTGCGAATTTCGTCATGTCTACCGCCGGCGCGACGAACTCCGGGCCTTTGCCCGAGACCCGCCACCGCACGTTGGTCAACCCATAGCGCTCAGCCATGGGTCGGCTGACTTTCTTGATCTTGTGCTGACCGAACCGCGGGATGATACCGACGCCTGCATCGCAACTCGCCCAGTGCCAGGCCTCGGCGTTGTCCATGCGTTCCAGTCGAATGATGAAAGTCCTGAATTCTCCGTGTAGCTCGTACTCGATTACATACAGTTGTTGTCCTGCCATTGGACTCTCCTCCATCAAACTCAGCCTAATGGAGCCAAAGGCGTAACAAAAAATTCCATTTATTTTGACCCGACAGTCATCGCCTTGCCGTTGCCCATTTGTGCCGAACTGTTGTCGCTTCGCTTCAGTCACACCTGTACAAAAGGTGCAGGAGCTGCAATGTGGAAGACGTATCTGAAAGCCCGCGGCAATGTGCCGAGCCGCAACGAGATACCGGTGGCTGGCTGGCGCTGGAGCAGTATGCGGCCCTTGGCGATGGGCGCTCGGTAGCACTGGTGGGCCTGGACGGTTCCATCGACTGGTGGTGCGTGCCCCACATGGACTCCCCCCCTCTGTTCGATCGACTGCTCTCGCCCAGGACCGGCGGTTACTTTGCCATCACCCCAACCCAGCCCTATCAGGCAAAGCGTCGCTATCGCCCCGGCAGCAATGTGATGGAAACCGAGTACATCACCTCTACCGGCAGCGTGCGATTGACCGAATCGCTAAACAGCGGGCCTGCCGGGCGCTTACCCTGGGCGGAACTGGCTCGCCGTATCGAGGGCATCGAAGGGTCGGTCACGCTTGAGATCGCCATCGATTTTGGTACCCAGGCCGACACGGTTAGCCCGTACCTCACGCCCAACGACAACGGCTGCGTTTTTCACGCAGGCCATATTCTCGGGATGTTCCTGCATGATCAACAGATCAGCGTGCGGCGCAAGGACGACATAGGCGTGCGCGCCACACTCGACACCTCGCCGGGGCAACGCACCGTGGTGGCCCTGATCGCGGGGCGTGACGAGCCCTTGGTGGTGCCGCCACTGAGCCTGATCGATGAACGCATCGACGGCTCTGATCGTGAATGGCGGCAGTGGTCGAAAAGCCTCATCTATAAAGGCCCCTATCAGTCGGTGGTGATACGCAACGCGCTGGCGCTCAAGTTGTTGCTGTCATCACCCAGCGGTTCGATCATGGCGGCTGCCACCACGTCGTTGCCAGAGCGCATAGGCGGCACCAAGAACTATGACTATCGGTTCGCATGGATACGCGATGCCGGGTATACCATCGAAGCCTTCCTCGGCATTGGCGCTCAGCCTGAAGCCAAGGCTGCGTTTACCTGGTTGCTGCGCAGGCTGGCCGAGCACGGCGCGCAGGTCTTCTACACCCTGGACGGGGCCATCGGTGACTGCACACGCACCATCGACCTGCCGGGCTACAAGCAATCCCCGCCCGTAGTGGGCAACGACGCCCGCGACCAGTTGCAGCACGGCGTGTTCGGCGACATTTTCGAAACTGCCCGTTGTTTCATCGACACCGGCAACATCCTGGACGGCAGCAGTGCAGTGCTGCTGTCACGGCTGGCCGATCAATGCGCAGACCAGTGGCGCCAGCCCGATGCCGGTATCTGGGAGTTACCAGAAACGCGGCACTACACCCTGTCGAAGATCAGCTGCTGGCAGGCCCTGAGCCGGGCCATCGAACTGGCCGACGGCGGCCATCTACCCACAACCTGCCGGCAGCGCTGGGCGCGCGAGCGTGACCGTGTTTTCGAGTGGATCGAAACCCATTGCTGGCATGAGGGCCGCCAGGCGTATGTGTTCTACCCAGGCAGCGACCGGCTGGACGCAGGTATCGCCCTGGCGGTGCGCTTCGGCTATCCGGCGCCTGAGAGGCTGCAAAGCACCCTGGAGGCTGTGCAGCAAAGCTTGTCGGCAGGCCCCTTCCACTACCGCTACAGCGGTGCGGTCGAGGAGGAAGGCTGCTTCCTGGCGTGCACGTTCTGGCTGGTAGAGGCTTGGGTACTGCTCGGCCAACACGAACGCGCGCAGCACGCCTATGAAGCTGCCTTGCAAGGCCTTGCCCATGGCGCAGGCATCTATTCGGAGATGGTCGACCCTGGCACGGGAGAGTACCTGGGCAACCTGCCGCAAGGCCTCACGCACCTGGCGGCGCTGCGCGCAGCGTTGGCACTGGGTGGCCGCGCACCGTGTAGATGAGGGTACACGCCAGGCACGTCATCTGCGCAGCGGAACTGATGGCCTGGCGCTCGACTCAACCCATGGCAACCGTGATTACAACAACCTGCAGAGGTGATCCATGAACGCCATCGAATTGCTGACCCAGGACCACCAGTTGGTCAAGAAACTGCTCGAAGAGTTGTCTTCGACAACGGAGCGCGCGGTGAAAAAGCGTGCCGAACTGCTGGAACGCATCAAGCAGGAAGTCACTATCCATACCGCGCTGGAGGAGGAAATCCTGTACCCGGCCATTAAAGAGGCTGGCGGCAAGGAAGAGGAAAAGATGTACTACGAGGCCAAGGAAGAGCACCGTACCGTCGATTCACTGGTGCTGCCTGACCTTGAAGGCACAGACACCGGCACGGTCGAGTTTGCAGGCCGGGTCAAGGTGATGAAAGAGTTGCTGGAGCATCATATCGAGGAAGAAGAAAGCGAGCTGTTCCCTACGGCACGCAAGCTGCTGGGTAAGCAGCAACTCGAGGAGATGGGCAAGACGATGATGGCGCAGAAGAAACTGCTCAAGGGCAAGTCGGAGCAGCGAGCCGCGTGATCAAGCCTGCGCGCCCCCTCAAGGGAGCGCGCAGCTCGCCCGCTATTCTGCCGGCGATTCGGCATCGACCATCGGCGGTACTGGGGCCAGGGCAAAGGCCCTGCGTTGTTCGGATCGCCGCGCGAACGGGCGAGCGGGCAGCGGCTCCAGCTGTTGTGGCGTACCGGTTTCAAGCGCTCGCTTGATCGCCTCGACTACCCGTACATCGCGCCACCCCTCCTCCCCGTCGGGTTCGGGCGCGACGTTGTTGAGGATGCAGTCGGAGAAATAAGCAGTTTCCCCAGCAAATTGATCCACCACAGGGTTAACGTGCACACGCGTCTCGCCATCGATGGTGGCCCTGTAGCTGATCGCGACCCCTTCCCCATAACCAAAGCACGGTGAAGCCTCGATCTCGCCCTTGGTGCCCGATAACTGGAACCGCTCGGTAGACGGCAAGGTATAGCTGACGGTGAACTGGGCCAGTCGTTCGTCTTCGAAGCGCAGGCTCACGGTGACCGTGTCCCAGGTGTCCATGGTGCTGCCAGGCGAGCGAACTCCCATGGCCGAGACTTCGATGGGTTCGGCGTTGAACAACTGGCGAACCATGTTCAGGGGATAGGGGCCCATGTCGGGCACCGGCCCGGCCTCGAAACCATTCTGGGCACGGTGGTTATTGGGCTTGACCCGCTGCGTGAAGATAGAGGTGAACAACCTGGGATCACCGAAATCGCCCTTGTGCACACGCTCGATCATGTCCAGCGTGCCAGGCTCGCAGTGCAGACGGTAGGCAACCATCAGCTTCGCCCCAGTGCGTTTCGAGGCTTCGATCATAGCCTTGCAGTCGGCTTCGCTGATGCCCATGGGCTTTTCGAGCAATACATGAATACCGGCTTCGAGCGCCGGCACCACGAATTCACGGTGACGGAAATTAGGCGTTGCGATGTAGAGCGCATCCACCTCCCGCGCAGCAAGCATCTGAGCATACTGGTCGTAATGGTAGGTGCGCAGGGCATAACGCTCGCCCAACTGCCGGGCTTTTTCCTCATCCCCGGTGACCAGGACGGTAATTTCCGAGTTGTCGGTCTGCCCGATACCAGGCATGAACGCACCCTGGGAAATCGAGCCCCCGGCCACTACACCATAACGGACCTTGCGTGCTGTACTGGGCATGACATCCCTCCTCTTGATTACGATTCAAAGCAGTACCTCTCAAGTGGGCAAGCCAAGGCTGGGTGAGGTTCAAAAAAACGTGTGTGCCCGCGCTGTCATGGCCATGCGTATCCAGGTAGAGGATCGATCTGAACCCGTCCTCAGCTGGCCTGTCCCACGAACAAACCAAGACCGAGGACAGCGCGATGGAGGATTGGATCGATTGGCTGGAATGGCCGGCCATGGTGCTGACGGTAGTGGCAGCATGGTGCATAGGGTCGCGGCGACCCGCCCGCCGCAAAGTCGGCTTCTGCTGTTTCATTGCAAGCAATCTGTTATGGGCGGCCTGGGGCTGGCACGCCGAGGCCTGGGCGCTGATCATTCTGCAGTTCACGCTGTGCGTCATGAATCTGCGAGGATGGAAGAAGAATACGAGGATGGAGCCGGGTTGACGTGGATCTAGGTGTGAGTGCCTTTGCCGGAGCGCCGGGCCGGCCCCGGTAGCTGAAGGTGTCAAGTTGACTGTCAGGCGCCCAGCTCAAATCGTGGGGCCGCTTTGCGGCCCATTGCAGCACTAAGCCGCTGGCTTCAATTTCGGGAAAGCCCAGCGCATGCAGCAAAACGACCCCATCGCTTAGCGATCCAGGCGCTTTTCGACGTTCTCAGTCTGCTGTTCGATCGCCCGCGTCTGCTCTTCCAGTTCCTTGATGGATGTCGGGGTGATCGCCTTGTCTACGGCCTCAGTGGCCGGATCAGGGCGTTCCAACACCGGATCAGGTGACTGCTCGCCTTTTTGCGCTTCCTCAGAGGAGATCGGACGCGGGACTTTGTCGCCGGTGTGGGTATGAGTGTCTTTCATGGGCATCTCCAACTTCAACAGGGTGTCTTTATGAGCAGAGCGCAACGCCGGGGAAAAGTTTGATCCGCTTCGCTTAGCCCAGGTGACTGCGAACCGTCAACGCATCACCCACGGCGGCGCCACTGGCTGTGTTGTCAAAGATGCACCAGGTGATCGCCCCCTGAACATGGGTACGTGTCACCTGCGCGCCAAGCTGCCGTAAGCATGGATCGGAATAAGCGCTGTGATACAAAACCGGTACGCCGTGCAACCGCCAATACGCTATGCCTGGCCATCCTGAGGGCTGGCCGTCTAGCACGAATCTAGGCGGACTTGCCGCCACCTGTCCCACCTGAAGGTCAATCAGCAGCGTTTGCGCTGAATACCATGTCGCATGCCTAGGTTCGACGACGACCGGCTTGTCGGACCGGCGGCGCAGCGCTTCGAAAAAACGCCTGGCTACCGCTTCGTCAAAGCTTAGCGACGGTGGTAGCTGGACCAGCAAGCAGCCCAGTTTCTCCCCCAACTCCCCGCATTGGGCCAGAAAGCTGTCCAACGCCGCTTCACACCCTTGCAGACGCATCTCATGGGTAATGGCCTTGGGCACCTTGACCGAGAAGCGAAAGCCCTCAGGTGTCGATGTGGCCCAGCGCGCGTAGGTTTGCGGCCGATGGGGCCGGTAGAACGAACTGTTGATTTCCACAGCGCTCAGGCGCGCAGCGTAGCGCTCCAGATGGCTGCCTGCCTCGGGAAAAGCCGGAGCATGCTCCTTGGGCAGACTCCAGCCTGCACAGCCTAAGTAGATCATCTCAGTAGTCCGTTGAACTCACTCAATGATGGAGCCGCTTCAGTGTCAGGACGTTCCACTGGGCAGATCGATGGAACACCCGGCAACGGGCTGGGCACTAACGCAGCACATCCCAGAGGAATCCAACATGACTGACCCCAATCATCCAGACCCTTATGTGGACGACGTACCCCACAATCCGGGTGACACCATTGGTACACCTGAACAGGCGCCCACAGAGCCGGCTCCGGAATGGCCGGAAGGCCAGGTGCCACCTGAAGAACAATCTGACGGCTGATCGTTTCACACCTGGCGGCGTACGCTGCGCCGCCGCAAACCACTGCAATCACCAGGAGGGATCCGATGAAGTTCGCGCAGTTCTGTCAGTGGCTATCCAACCAGGCTGGCCGCCCCAGCACATTCCTGATGGCCATCGTGCTCATCATCATGTGGGCGGTTTCCGGCCCATGGTTCCACTACAACGATACCTGGCAACTGATCATCAACACCTCGACCACCATCATCACATTCCTGATGGTGTTTCTGATCCAAAACACCCAGAACCGGGACAACGACATCATTCACGTCAAGCTCGATGAGCTGATCCGCGCCACTCAATCGGCGCAACGTTCGGTGCTGGACCTGGAGGCCATGGACAGCAAGACCCTGCGCGAGCTGCGCAAGGAATACCGTGCGCTGGCTGCGCGTACCGGCGCAACGCTTGAAGACGATGTGCCGCATCCATGAGGAGCCCTCTCAGCGCATCGCTGGACGGGGCCCCACCTGTTGTCAATCGTGGGCCAATCAATGGCCTACGGGCGCACGGTCCCTTACCCGGTCTGCACTGTTCATCTTCTTATGATCGATGTGCACCCACCCTCTGATAACCACTCGCAGGGCAATTGTTTTGCTCGACGCCTGACACCTCGAAATCTTTGCTAGAGGAGGCAAGCCTTCATGAGCGATCGCATCATTACACTCTTCACCGATACCACGTTCTTCGGTATTTCCATTCTGAACCTGTTACTCGCCGTCACTGTGGCCGTCCTGACGTTCCTGGTGGCCAGGGCCGCCATAAGCTTCGTACAGCGGCGCGTCAAGCACTGGTCATCTCACTCCGGTGCCTTGAGCCATGTGGTTGAGAAAGTACTGTCAGGCACCAGCAACTCGCTACTGTTCCTGGCTTCACTGTTGGTGGGGTTGAGCATGCTCGACCTGCCGGAGCGTTGGTTGAGCCGGGTCGGCAGCCTCTGGTTCGTCGTCGCCGCGTTGCAGATCGGCCTGTGGGTCAACCGTGCCATCGGTCTGGGCCTGGACCGCTACTTCACCCGCCATAATCCGGACGGTTCCCAGCAGAGCAGTGCCCTTGCCACGTTGTCGGCCTGGGGTGCGCGGGTATTGTTATGGTCGATCGTGCTACTTGCCATGCTGTCGAACCTGGGCGTGAACATCACCGCCTTCGTCGCCAGCTTGGGTGTGGGCGGTATTGCGGTCGCCCTGGCTGTGCAGAACATTCTGGGTGACCTGTTCGCCTCGCTGTCCATCGCCGTGGACAAGCCCTTCGAGGTGGGCGACTTCATCGTCATTGGCCCATTGGCCGGTACCGTCGAACATGTGGGCCTGAAAACCACGCGCATCCGCAGCCTGGGCGGCGAGCAGATCGTCATGGCCAATGCCAGCATGATCAGCAGCACCATCCAGAACTACAAGCGCCTGCAAGAACGACGCATCGTGTTCGAATTTGGTCTTTCCTATGACACGCCTACCGAGGCGGTGAAGAAGGCACCCGGGATCGTAGAGGAAGCGATCAAGGCGCAAACGCAAGCACGCTTCGACCGCGCGCACCTGCGGGGCTTCGGCAAGGAAGCGCTTGAGTTCGAATGTGTCTATATCGTGCAGGACCCAGGCTACAACCTGTACATGGACATTCAACAGGCCATCAACTTCAAGCTGCTTGAGCGGTTCTCGAAAATCGGCGCCAAGTTCGCCGTACCGGTGCGGGCCATCAAGGTTACGGCGCTGCCGCAGGAGGCGAACGTGCATGCGCAAGGGCGAGACAACCTGGGTATGCGGGGGGCTTGAGAGCGTCACCTGTGACGCTTGAACGTGGCAGCGGACCCGGCGGTCCGCTGCCCTGCCGTCTCACATAGGCTCATCACCATTGACCTTGCCCAGTTCGGCACCGGTCATCGGTTGCGGTGAGCCGCACTGCCCACCGATTCCCTTTCAAAGCGTTTGCGAGGCACGACAGAGTGACTCAATGGCGCCTACCAGCTCGTCGTAGTGCACGGGCTTGGTCAGTTGCAGGTCGAAGTGCGCGACCCGACCCTCCCGGCTTGGCGGGCTGACCCCATAGCCACTCAACGCGATTGCAGGCGTCGCCTGATACTGAGCTTGTTCACGAATCGCCGTGATGAACGCGTGCCCGTCCATTTCAGGCATGCCGATATCGGTCAGTATCACATCGAACGGATGCCCCCCTACGTTCTCTAGCGCCTCGACTGGATTGAGGAACGAGGTGACGTGGGCGTCTTCCATTTCCAGCAGCATGCGCATGACATCGATAACGTCTGCAGAATCATCTACCAGTAACACATGAACGCCTTTGAGCCTGCCTGTACTGGACGCAGCCTCGGGGTTGGCTGCGCCCCGCTCAAGGGTGCGCTGCGACAGCGGTAGCTGGACACTGAATGTCGAACCATGCCCCAGCCCCGCAGAGTGTGCGCTCACCGTCCCGCCATGGGCCTGCACCAGTTGCTTGACCAGTGACAGGCCGATGCCCAGGCCGTCACCGTGATGACGGGTGTGGTGGGGCTGCCGAAACAGCTCGAAGATGTCTGTCACATCATCTGCAGACAGGCCAGGGCCGTTGTCGCTGACAGCCAAGCGCACGTTTTTTTCGGTACGCGAGAGCTCGACCGTGACCTGTGCCTGCGGGCCGCTGAACTTCAGGGCATTGTTGATCAGGTTCCAGATGATCTGCTCAAGACGCGTCGCATCACCCTCAACCACCATCGGACCGCGCGGGTCGGGCAGTACGAGGAGTATACGGGCCGTGGGGTGCTCCTCAATGGCCATGGCATGTACCGACTTGAGCATATCGGCCAGATCCAGAAGCTCTTTCTTGAGCATGAGCTTTCCGGTCCGCAGGCGAGCGACGTCCAGCAAATCATCGATGATGCGGGTCTGGCTGGTCACTGCGTCGTTGATCACGGCAAGCGCCTTGCCACCCTTGGCCGTGTTCTGCACGGCGGGCAGTCGGCGCAAGATCTCGGCATTGAGCTGAATGAGGTTCAGCGGGTGCTTGAGCTCGTGTGACATGACGGCAAAGAATTCATCCTTGAGCAAGCTGCTGGTGCGTGTCTCAGTCAGGCGCTTGCCCTGTTCATCCTGCAGGTGCTTCTGTCCCGTCATATTACGGGCAATCTTCACGTACCCCGGGGTATCACCACGCAAGCGCGCCGTTTCCCCGCTGCAGTACAAGCGGCTCCCGTCGCGACGCATATGCCAGCGCTCGTCTTCGGCACGCCCATTTACCTGGGCTTTGCGCAATTCGGCTTCAGGTACACCAGCAGCTCGATCCTGGTCCGTGAACAGCACGTCGAAATGGCTGCCGGCAATCTGCTCGGCACTGTGGCCGAAGATAGACTCCGCACCGCGATTCCACTCACAGATGACGCCGTTGCCGTCCAGGATGATGATGGCAAAGTCCTGGGTGCTTTCCGCTACCAGTCGCATGCGCTCTTGTCCCAGGCGCAGGTCCTGTTCAGCTTCACGCCGTTTGGTGATGTCGATGAACGTGAGCACCGTACCGTCGATGTGGTCCTCGCTCGAGCGATAAGGCAACAGGCGAGCGATGTACCAGCGCCGGTCACTGCTACTGACCTCCCGTTCCCTGACGGTCAGCGATTGATGAACCGCAGCCGCGTCTTCGGTCATTTTCGGATAATCGAGCCGATGGGTGATATCCAGCAGCGAACGGCCCGTGTCCGTCTGGCGCATGCTGAAGATGTCTTGCGCTCTCGGCGTGAACCAGCGGATATGCATGTTGCGATCCACGAACACTGTGGCGATGTCGGTAGAAGCGATCAGGTTGGCCAAGTAGTCGTTGATCTTGTCGGTTTCTTCGACCTTGCTCTTGAGCTCGAAATTGACCGTGAGCAATTCTTCGTTGATCGACTGAAGCTCTTCCTTGCTGGTTTCCAGCTCTTCGGTAGCCAAGCGCAGCTCTTGGTTGGTGGCTTGCAGTTCTTCGTTGGAAGCTTCTAACGCTTCGCTGGAGACTTCCGACTGTTCGATGGTTTCCTGCAGGTGCAGCTTGGTGCGATGCAGCTCGCTCTCCAGGCTCGTCATCACCTGATTTTGATTTTGCTCGACGGGGATGTTGGCGGCGACATTGGCGCGGAAAATCCGGTTGCGTTTATCGACCGCCTTGAACAGCTCCGGGCACAGGTCAGCAGACTCCGAGGAGCCCATGAACAGGTAGCCGCCAGGGCGCAGCGCGAAATAGAACATCTGCAGCATTTGTTTCTGGATCTCGCGATCCAGATAGATGAGCACGTTGCGACACACGATCAGGTCTACCTGTGAGAAAGGCGGGTCGCAAAGCAAGCTGTGCCTGGCGAACAGAACCTTCTCACGAATTTCCTTCCTTACCCGGTAGTGATCGTTCTCCTTGGCGAAGTACTGGCGCAGGCGCGTGGTTGATACATCGGTGATGATCGCCTCGGGGTAGATCCCCGCGCGACCTATGGCAATCGCACGCTCGTCGATGTCGGTGGCAAATACCTGCAGCTTGAGCAGAGCAGGCTCAAGTTTGCGGTGTTCGGCACACAGTATCGCCAGGCTGTAGGCCTCTTCTCCCGTTGAGCAGCCAGCGGACCAGATTCGCACGTCTTCACGCTTGTCCTCAGGGCCACCTGGGTTCAAGACAACGCTCAATACCAAGCGCTCGAGCGCCTCGAAGGCTTCCCGGTCGCGAAAATAGTTCGTCACACCGATCAGCAGGTCTTCGAGCAGGTTCTTTGCCTCATCAGGGTGCTGCTCAAGATGACGCAGGTAGCTCGGCAGGTCGGCCCGGCCAGTGATCTGCAAGCGGCGTTCGATGCGCCGTATGACCGTCGCGCGCTTGTAGTGCTGGAAATCGTACCCGGTACAGTTGCGCAGGGTCATGAGAATGTCCTGCAGCGCCTGCTCGCTATCCTCTCCCGCTTGCGCAGCGTTGGCTTGGATTCCGGCCTCTGCATCGGCGACACGGATGCTGCGCATGCCCATCCAGAAACCGAGCAGTTTTTGCGGTATGTCGGCTACCGGCAGTATCGCATCGACCAGTCCGGTGGCAATGGCAGCCAGCGGCATCCCGTCGAATTCGGCATCGGCCGGGCTCTGCACCAAGGTGATGCCACCTTGCTCCTTGATACGCGACAAGCCCACTGCACCATCACTGCCTGCACCGGAAAGCACTACACAGAAACTTCGCTGCTTGTGCACATCGGCCAGATCACGGAAGAACAAATCGATGGCGACATGCTTTCCCGAAGGCCGCGAAGAGGGAACGACCTTGAGGTGGCCGTCAGTCATGATCAGTTGCCAGGCAGGTGAAATGACATAGACGTGATCGGGCTCGATGGGCACGCAGCTGTTTACCTGTACGACCGGCATGGAAGTCGCGGCCCGAATGATCCCGTCCGCGACGCGCTGATGATCGGGCGAGAGGTGCAGCACGATGACGAATGCCATGCCGCTCTCAGCCGGCATGTGTTCGAAGAAAACCTTGAGCGCGGCGATACCGCCTGCCGAGGCACCAATGCCTACCACCGGAAACCCAAGCTGGCTGGGTACGGTTCGATCTGTGTTGGCGGCGGTGCTGGACGGGCTGTTCATCGTTGGTTCCTGTCTGAAAACATCCACGAAGTGACGTGGTTTTCCTGTATGACCCCCGTCAAGCGCCGGAACACCCGCAAAAAACCGCATGCCCTGCCAGGCGGTCGGTTGGCACTTCATCGCCCTAGGGAAAGGCCCGTTCGTCGCCTACAGGGCACGGCGTGGTAGTGCAGCCTGACGAACACTACGAGGACACCTCATAAAAGGAGCTTCATCATGACAATGCTAAAACCTTCTTCCTTGCTGCTTGCACTCTGCCTGGGTGCGTCCGCGCCAATGGTCATGGCAGCTACCAACATGAACGATCAGCACACCCCCAGCATGCAGTCGGGTGATCACGGGACCATGAATGGCACCGGCGGCGCTACCGGTTCCGGCACCCCAGGGGACGGCATGGGTACCGGCAGTGGCACCGGAAGCAATGGTACGGACGCCACGGGTGGCGATGGCACAACCTCAGGCTCGGGTACCGGTAGTGGGGCGAACACGGGTCCCGGCGGCACCGGGAGTGGCTCAGGCATGGGCGGTACCGGGAGCGGCGACATGGGCGGTAGAGGCGACATGGGCGGCAGCGGAGGTACCGGTATGGGCAGTGGGACCGGGAGCGGCGGTACAGGTGGCGGTACGGGCGGCGCAGGCGGCTCGGGTGGTGGTAGCTGATCATCAGGGGTACTTGATCATCGCAAAGGCTCACCGAGCCTGATACCTGGAATCTAAGGGCTGCTTCGCAGCCCTTCCTGTAAACGGCAGCGATAGAGGCTCGAGGCTGGCGTGACGACTAAACCTAGACACGGCACACATGCCAGCAGCCCCGATCAGCGGCTCTACAGCACGGATATTCCTGCCCGCCTTGATCGACTGCCATGGACCCGGTTTCACACGTTGCTGGTGGTGGCGCTTGGCATCACGTGGCTACTGGACGGCCTGGAAGTCACCCTTGCCGGGTCACTGGCCGGCGCCCTGAAGGACAGCCCTGCTCTGGCCATGAGCAACCGCGACGTTGGTCTGGCTGGCGCCATCTACATCGCAGGGGCGGTGCTCGGCGCACTCTTTTTCGGATGGCTGACCGACCGCCTGGGCCGGCGCAAACTGTTCTTCATCACCCTGGCGCTCTACATCGGGGCCACCGCAGCCACGGCATTTTCCTGGAACCTGTGGAGCTTTCTGGCATTTCGCTTTCTCACAGGCGCGGGCATAGGTGGGGAATATACGGCCATCAATTCGACCATCCAGGAGTTCACCCCAGCGCGCTACAGGGGCTGGGTCGATCTGACCATCAACGGCACATTCTGGCTCGGCGCTGCGCTGGGTGCAGTGGGCGCCATCGTGCTTCTGGACCCGTCGATCGCGAACGGCGACCTCGGATGGCGCCTCTGTTTCGGCACCGGCGCCGCGTTGGGATTGCTGATCATGCTGATGCGGCTGTGGGTGCCGGAGAGCCCGCGGTGGCTGATGATTCACGATCAGCCCGAAGCTGCTGAGCGTATAGTGGCCGATATCGAGCGCAAGTGCCGCGCTCAAGGCTTGAGACTGCCTGCGGTAGATGTTCCGCCCCTGCAATTGCGTGCCAGGCATCACACGCCTTTGCCCGAGATCTTTCACAGCCTGTTCGTGGTCCACAGACGCCGGGCCATGGTAGGCCTGACGCTGCTCACGGCGCAGGCGTTTTTCTACAATGCCATCTTCTTCACCTATGCCCTGGTGCTGACCGATTTCTACGATGTGCCCTCCTCCAGCGTTGGCTGGTATGTCTTGCCGTTCGCGCTCGGCAACTTCTGTGGCCCGCTGTTGCTCGGGCGGCTGTTCGATGTGCTGGGGCGGCGTATCATGATCAGCGCCACGTATGCCCTGTCGGGCATACTGCTGACCCTGAGCGGCTACCTGTTCGAACAGGGGATGATCGATGCCATCGAGCAAACGATCGCCTGGATGGTGATCTTTTTCTTCGCATCGGCTGCGGCCAGCTCTGCCTACCTTACTGTCGCAGAAACCTTCCCGCTGGAGATCCGCGCTCTGGCCATTGCCGTGTTCTATGCATTCGGCACAGGGCTCGGTGGCATGGTGGGGCCGACGTTGTTCGGTGCCTTGATCGAATCGGGCGAGCGCACCCAGGTCTGGTATGGGTATCTGCTCGGCGCCGCGCTCATGCTGGTAGCGGCATTCGTTCAGGCCGTTTACGGCGTAGCCGCAGAGCGCCGGTCACTGGAGCACGTTGCCCGTCCCCTTTCTCAGGTGGAGTCCGCCGATTAAAAGGGCCACCGCCCGTCCGCCAACCGGCACTTGAGCGCGTGCTGGCCTTCAACCCTATATCCATCAGAGAGGAGCGGCGACCATGGCACGCGGCGACAAAGACAAGTACACCCAAGAGCAAAAGCGCAAAGCCGAGCACATCGAGCAAAGTTACGAGGACAAAGGGCTCTCCAAGGACAAAGCCGAGGCGCGCGCCTGGGCTACGGTGAACAAGCAATCCGGTGGGGGCGACAAGCAAGGTGGCTCTGGCAGCAAGACCAGCAGTACAGACAAGGAAAGCGCACGTTCGGACTCTGCCAAACGAGCTGCCAAGACCCGTGAGGGGCACGCGCGCAACAGCTCGGCTTCCCTCGAATCGCAGACCAAGGAAAGTCTGCTCAAGGAGGCACGCAGCAAGGACATCAAGGGCCGCTCGACCATGACCAAGGCCGAGTTGATCGAAGCGCTGCGCAAGCACGGTTGATTTGCACGAACGGGTTATTCCGGTCGGCTGAACCGCTTCAAGTCCGTTGAAACTTTAGTATTCCCTGTCAAGTCCAGAACTTATCCGAGACGCGGCAGGAGAAGACAATGAGCGGCACTGTAGGCGATTTTCTGGTCGAGCGGCTGTACCAATGGGGCGTACGCCGCATCTTTGGTTACCCGGGCGACGGGATCAACGGTGTGTTCGGCGCCCTGAACCGCGCGGGCGGCAAGATCGAATTCATCCAGGCCCGGCACGAAGAGATGGCTGCCTTCATGGCCAGTGCCCACGCCAAGTTCACTGGCGAGCTGGGCGTCTGCATCGCGACGTCCGGCCCGGGTGCTTCGCATCTGCTGACCGGTTTGTACGACGCGCGCATGGACCATCAGCCGGTGCTGGCCATCGTGGGCCAGCAGGCGCGCGCAGCCTTGGGCGGTCACTATCAGCAGGAGCTGGACCTGGTCTCGATGTTCAAGGACGTCGCTGGTGCGTTCGTGCAACAGGCATCCACGCCTGAACAGGTACGTCATCTGGTAGACCGCGCCGTGCGCACGGCCGTTGGAGAGCGACGTGTGACTGCCGTGATTCTGCCCAACGATCTGCAGGACCTGCCCTACGAAGACCCGCCCCGCGCCCATGGCACCGTTCATTCGGGCGTTGGTTACAGTAAACCCAAGGTGGTTCCCTTCGATGCTGACCTGCAACGCGCCGCCGATGTGCTCAACGCCGGACGCAAGGTCGCCATCCTGGTCGGGGCCGGCGCGCTGGGTGCCAGTGACGAGGTAGCCGCAGTGGCCGAGCAACTGGGTGCTGGCGTTGCCAAGGCCTTGCTGGGCAAGGGCGTGCTGCCCGATGAGCTGCCGTGGGTGACTGGCGCCATCGGCCTGCTCGGGACGGAGCCGAGTTACAAGTTGATGGCCGAATGTGACACGCTGCTGATGATTGGTTCTGGCTTCCCGTATTCCGAATTCCTACCCAAGGAAGGTCAGGCGCGCGGCGTGCAAATCGACCTGCAACCCGACATGCTCAGCCTGCGTTATCCCATGGAGGTGAACCTGGTCGGTGACGCGGCGCAGACGTTGCAGGCATTACTACCTTTGCTGCACGCGCGCCCTGATCACAGCTGGCGCAAGAAAATCGAGAAGTGGCGCGCCAGCTGGGACAAGACATTGACCAAACGCGCTTTGGTCAAGGCCGACCCGATCAACCCGCAGCGAGTGGTGCATGAGCTCTCCCCGCGCCTGCCGGACCAAGCGATCATATCCAGTGATTCAGGTTCGTGCGCCAACTGGTACGCCCGTGATCTGATGATCCGCGAAGGGATGCAGTGTTCCTTGTCGGGGGGCCTGGCCTGCATGGGTGCGGCCGTACCTTACGCCATTGCTGCCAAGTTCGCCCATCCGACCCGGCCGGTGATCGCCATGGTGGGCGACGGCGCCATGCAGATGAACAACCTCGCCGAGCTGATCACAGTGGCCAAATACTGGCAGCAGTGGGAAAACCCCACGTGGATCTGCGCGGTGTTCAACAACGAAGACCTCAACCAGGTGACCTGGGAGCAGCGCGTGATGGAGGGCGATCCGAAGTTCGAAGCCTCTCAGTCGATCCCTGATGTGCCTTATCACTTGTTCGCCATATCGATTGGTCTTGAGGGTATCTACGTCGAGCGTGAAGAAGATGTCGCTCCCGCTTGGGAGCGTGCCTTGGCGGCCGATCGCCCAGTCCTGATCGAGTTCAAGACGGACCCCAACGTAGCGCCACTGCCACCGCACCTGAAACTTGAGCAGGCCAGGAAGTTTGCGACCACCTTGCTCAAGGGTGACCCGGATGAAGCCGGCGTGATCGTGCAGACCGCCAAGCAAGTGCTGAGCGCGGTGCTTCCAGGCAAGAAATGACAAGGGCTTGGCGCTTGGGATGAACGTTCCGGGCGCCTGACCAGTCGCACTCCATAGACACAGCCTACTGTGCGCAATCGAACCGTGAGGACCTACCATGACTGCACTCCCTGAACAGGGCGCTGCACAGCAGACCCTGAACTTCACCCTCAATGGCCAACCCCAGGCCCTGACAGTACAACCCTGGACCACCCTGCTCGACCTGTTGCGTGAGCAGCTGGACCTGGTGGGCACCAAGAAAGGTTGCGACCATGGCCAATGCGGCGCCTGCACCGTGCTGCGCGACGGCCGCCGGGTGAACGCTTGCCTGACCCTGGCCGTGATGTGCGAAGGTGCCGACCTCGTCACCATCGAAGGCCTGGCCGAGGGTGACCAACTGCACCCCATGCAGCAGGCATTCATCATTCAGGACGCCTTCCAGTGCGGTTACTGCACCCCTGGCCAGATCTGCTCGGCCGTGGGCCTCGCCAATGAAGGTCACGCCCATACCCGTGCCGACATCCGCGAGCAGATGAGCGGCAACCTTTGCCGCTGCGGCGCTTACAGCAACATCGTGGCCGCCGTCGAACAGGCCCTGCCGCTGATCAAGAGGGCACGCACATGACCCCTTTCAGCTACCACAAGCCTGCCTCGCTGGACGAGGCACTGCGCTTGACCAATGCGTCCTCGCGTTTTATTGCAGGCGGGACCAACCTGGTCGACCTGATGAAGGAAAATGTCGAACGGCCCGAGCGACTGATCGATATCACAGGACTGGAACTTGACCGTATCGAGTCCTCCAACGCGGGCGGTGTAATGATCGGCGCGTTGGTCAGCAACGCGGACCTGGCCTGGGACCCGCTCATCCGCCAGCGTTACCCACTGCTGTCGCAAGCGATCCTGGCCGGTGCATCGCCTCAGTTGCGCAACATGGCAAGCACCGGCGGCAACCTGCTGCAACGTACGCGCTGCTACTACTTCTACGACACCGGTACGCCTTGCAATAAACGCGAACCCGGCAGCGGTTGCCCGGCACGCAGCGGCTTGAATCGCATTCATGCGATTCTCGGCGCCAGCGAGGCTTGCGTGGCGACTCATCCTTCGGACATGTGCGTGGCATTGGCTGCCCTGAAGGCCGTGGTGCATGTGCAAGGGCCCGCCGCCAAACGCCAGATTCCGTTCGCCGAGTTCCATCGCCTGCCCGGCGATACGCCGCAGCAGGACAACCACCTGGCGCCTGATGAGCTGATTACCGCCATCGAGCTGCCTGATCAAGGCTTCGCCGAGCATTTCCGCTACGTGAAAGTACGTGATCGTGCCTCCTATGCCTTCGCGCTGGTCTCGGTCGCCGCTGCCCTGCACATCGAAGGCGGGGTTATTCAGGAGGCCCGCATCGCCTTGGGTGGCGTGGCCCACAAGCCATGGCGCAACGAAGCTGTCGAAGCGATGTTGCAAGCAAAGGCGCCCAGCACCGAGCTCTTCACGCAAGTGGCCACTGCCCTGCTGCAAGGGGCACAACCCCTGAGCCAGAACGGCTTCAAGGTGCAACTGGCACAACAAGCCATCATTCGGGCATTGAACGAGGCCGCCGCCGGCGGCAGCCTCGAGGGGGACGCGCAATGAGCAAGGTAGTAGGAACCCCAGCGGACCGCGTCGACGGCGCAGCGAAGGTCACCGGCCAGGCACGTTATGCCGCCGATTACCCGGAAGAAGGCCTGCTGCACGGCAGCGTCGTTTCCAGCACCATCGCCCGCGGCCGGGTGGTCAAGGTCAACAGCGACAAAGCGCTACAGGTGCCAGGCGTGGTGGCAGTACTGGACCACATCAACCGTCCGCGCATTTCCAGCTACGACGATGACTACAGTGACGATGATGCAGCCGAGGGCTCACCCTTCAGGCCGTTGTTCAATGACCGCGTGTTCTACAGCGGTCAGCCCGTCGCACTGGTCGTCGCACAGACGCTGGAAATCGCTCGGCATGCGGGCTCGCTGGTCGAGATCGATTACAGCCAGGAAAGCCATGAATCCGACCTGGAAAAGGTACTGGGTCAAGCACACGAGGCGCCGGCTGAAACACCTGAGCCCCGTGGTGACTTCCCAGGCCGGTATGCCAGCGCCCCTACCCGCGTGGACGCCACCTACTGGACGGCCAACGAACACCACAACCCGATGGAGCCCCACGCCTCCACCGTGTGCTACCAGCTCGATGGTAGCCTGGTCATCCACGACAAGACCCAAGGCACGCAGAATTGCCAGGAATACGTGCACAACGTATTCGGACTGCCCAAGGAAAAATTGCGCGTCAAGGCAGCCTTCGTCGGTGGCGCCTTCGGTTCCGGCCTGCGTCCCCAGTACCAGCTGCCCCTGGCGGTCATGGCTGCCCTGCACCTGATGCGCTCGGTGCGCGTGACCTTGACCCGCCAGCAGATGTTCACCTTTGGCTACCGTCCACGCACACAGCAACGCCTGCGCCTGGCGGCCGATGAGCAAGGCCGCCTGTCTGCCATTGGGCATGACGCCATCGGCCAGACGTCACGGTTTGAAGACTTTGCCGAGCACGTCGTCGAGTGGAGCGGCATGCTGTACCAATGCGACAACGTCGCGTTGAGCTACCGCTTGGCCCCACTGGACGTCTACACCCCATTGGACATGCGCGCGCCGGGTGCAGGTTCGGGCATGCTGGCGCTGGAGTGCGCCATGGACGAACTGGCCTGCGCAACAGGGCTGGACCCGGTCGAGTTGCGGCGACGAAACTTCGCCAGCCACAATGGCAATGAGGGTAAGCCTTACTCGAGCAAGGAACTGCTAGCCTGTTACGCACAAGGGGCCGAGCGTTTTGGTTGGGCCAAGCGCCAGGCTGCGCCCGGCTCGATGCGGGACGGCAATCAACGCATAGGCTGGGGCATGGCCGGCGGTGTATGGGAAGCCATGCAGATGCAAGCCAGCGCCAAGGCGCGTCTGGGCTGTGACGGGCACTTGACCGTCAGCAGCGCCACCACGGACATCGGCACCGGCACCTATACCGTCATGACGCAGATCGCTGCCGATGCCGCGGGCCTCGACATGGCCGATGTCACGTTCCTGCTTGGCGACTCCTCCTTGCCCAAGGCGCCGTTGCAAGGTGGGTCGTTCACCGTGTCCTCCGTCGGTTCTGCCGTGCGCAAAGCGTGCCTGGAGCTGCGCAAGCAGGTTGTCGAGCAAGCCAGGCAACAGCACCAGAGCCTGGCCAGCCTGGACGATTCCGACTTCGTGATCGCAGGTGGCCAGGTGAGCGCCGGTGAGCATTCGTTCGCCCTCGCCGACCTGCTGCCCAGTGCCCAGCAGGCCTGCTTCGAGGTGCAGGTCGAGGCGGGCCCTGACGACAAGCGCAAGCCCTACTCCACTGCCACCCATTCGGCGGTCTTCGTCGAGGTATCGGTGGACGAAGACCTGGGGACCGTGCGCGTCAAGCGCGTGGTCAGTGCGGTGGCTGCAGGCCGGGTCGTCAACCCCAAGACAGCGCGCAGCCAGATCCTGGGGGGCGTGGTGTGGGGCATCGGCATGGCGCTACACGAAGAAACCCAGACCGACCATGCGCTGGGCCGCATCCTCAACCACAACCTGGCCGAGTACCACGTGCCGGTGAATGCCGACATTGATGATATCGAGGTGATCTTTGTGGAAGAGCACGATGATGTGGTCAACGAGCTGGGCTCCAAGGGCGTGGGCGAGATCGGCGTGGTAGGTGTCGCTGCGGCCGTGGCCAATGCCATTTATCACGCCACCGGCAAGCGGGTCCGCGAGTTCCCGATCACCTTGGACAAGCTGCTGTAAACGGGCCCTGCCCTCTGGAGTAATCGCATGCCACGCCTGGGTTTCGCCTGCATGTACCGACACCCGCACCGCAGCTTGTCGGTCAAGGAGCTGGAGACCATCGAGCGTACGTTCAACCCGCGCAGCACGACGCTGCGTTGGGTTTCGGGCGCCTCCCGCGAGGCGGCTCGGAACAAGTTGCTTGAACTGGCGGAACACAACCTCCAGGCCCAGCTGCGCTTGCTCGACTATGTGGCCCAGCTGCCCCAGGCGCTGCGCATGCTGCGCCTGAGCAGCGACCTGCTGCCGCTGTACAGCCACCCTAGCGTGGCCCACGTGTACCGCGAGGCCGACTTTCAAGCGCTGATGGCCGAACGTTTCGCCGCCATCGGTGCTTTCGCGCGCGCCAGGCAGATACGCCTGTCATTTCACCCTGGACAGTACTGCGTGTTGGGCTCGGACCGCCCCGAGGTGGTGGAGAACAGCCTGGCCGAATTCGAATACCATGCCGACATGATCCGCATGATGGGTTACGGGCAGGTCTTCCAGGACTTCAAATGCAATGTGCACATTGCCGGCCGGCTGGGCGGTGCGGGGATTCGCACCGTATGGCCACGCCTGTCCGAGGTGGCCCGCAATGTGATCACCTTCGAGAATGACGAGAAGACCTATGGGCTCGACGACTGCCTGGCGTTGGCTGACCTGGCGCCGGTGGTGCTGGATATCCACCATTGCTGGATTCATGAGGGTGACTACATCGACCCGGGCGATACGCGAGTTGAGCGGGTGATCGGGAGCTGGCGCGGCGTACGCCCCACCATGCACTACTCTCAGCCCCCGGAGCACCTGCAGGCGCTGGGGTTCGGGCCTGATCGCAAGCTGGTGATCGGTGAGTTGCTGGAACAGGTGAACAAACGCGATCTGTACGCCCACAGCGCTCGCATGTGGAACCGCTGGACGAACCGCTACGCACTTCAGTTTCTCGACAGGTTCGACATCATGTTCGAGTCCAAGGACAAGAACCTGGCCACGCTTGACTACTTCAACGACTACCTGGCTTGATCGGGCCGGGCAGGCCCTCAGCCGCTTCCGGTCAGGTCACCGGCCACTTCGCAGCCGTTGCGACAGCTGCACTCGTACTCGGCCTGTGCGCGAGTAGGCAGGTTCAGGCTCAGCCTGACCTTGTCCTGCGTGTCGTACAGGTCGTAGCCCTCCCCCAGTGATGATCGAAAGCCGAGTCGCCGTGGCAGCCATTCTTTTGTTTGCGGTACAGCTGGAACCACAACGAATCGCATCTGCATGATCATCCCTCACCGGCCGTTCCTTAGTATTAGTCACGCTAAGAGAAAGCATCAAGTAGACTCATGCATGTTTATGACGTTCATTAAGTCGTACGCGCAGGTAACTGGCTGTAAGCGCAGCTTTGACGCCTGGCCAGCGCTCCCCCTGTGGGAGCGGCCTTGCCGGGGCATCGGACCGCTCCCATAGGGGAACTCAAGAGATGATGGATGGGGTACAGGGCAGCTGGAAAGATGCGTATAGGATCGTGCAATCAGGCGCTTGAGCTCCTGACCTTATTAGGTGACTCCAGCCGACTTGCGGCTGCGCCGACTCCCCAACTCGATCCAGGTCGGGGCATGGTCACTGGCCTTGGGCTCATTGCGCACCCAGGCATCGACGCCCGCTCGCTTGAGGTACGGCGCCAAGTCCCGGTTGAGCAGCAGGTGATCGATGCGCAGACCCGCATTGCGCGCCCAATGGTTGCGGAAGTAGTCCCAGAACGTGAACACCTGCTCTTGCGGATGCAGGTGCCGGATAGCATCGATCCAGCCGCTGGCCAGTAAACGCTCGAAGCAATCGCGCGATTCGGGTTGCAGCAGCGCATCCTTTTGCCAGGACTTGGAGTCGTAGATATCCAGGTCCGTGGGCACGACATTGAAGTCACCGGCCAGGACGGTGGGGTGACCACTGCCCTGCAACTGCCGGGCATGCTCGATCAGGCATTCGAACCAACGCAGCTTGTAGTCGAACTTCGGACCTGGTTGCGGGTTGCCGTTGGGGAGGTACAAACACCCTATCAACACCCCATGCACCGCTGCCTCCAGATAGCGGCTCTGGGTGTCGTCCTCCATGCCCGGCAAGCCTCGCCGTACCTCGAGCGGCTCGCTGCCGCGCGCCAGGATCGCCACTCCGTTCCAGGCAGGTTGGCCCAGGTGCAGATACCCGTAGCCAGCGGCTTCCAGAGCCTTACCCGGGAACTGATGGTCGGGTGCCTTGAGCTCCTGAAGGCAGACCACATCGGGCTTTTCACGTTCGAGCCAGGCCAGCAGTGCAGGCAGCCGGCTGCGAATGCCGTTGATGTTGAATGTGGCAATCCTCAGCGCTTTCATGTGTCAGGGTCGATTACATGGGCGCGCACGGCATCTTCGAGGGCATGCACATGCGCCTGGTCGGCCAAGGCCTTGAGCGCCAGCCAATCGTCCCAATCGATGATGCCATCGTCACGCAACGCTTCGGCGGTACGCACCAGTTCATGGTGGTAGGCATCGGGTGACTCACGGCGGTAGCTGATGTCGTCGTACTGCGCGTACCAGGCCGCGAGTTCAGGGATACTGCGTTCGATACTCATCGCACTGCTCCTGTGAAACCCTTTGGGGTTGTGAGCTTGCCTTGAGCGCATCGTTCAACTCAGACGCTTCGCGTCACGCCACCGTCGACCCGGATATTCTGCCCGGTGATGTAGGCGGCGCCGTCACTTGCCAGAAACGCGACCGTGGCGGCAATTTCGTCGCTGCTGCCATAGCGCTTGAGCGGCACGCTGTCGCGACGCTGCTCAAGGGCCGGCAAGCTGTCTATCCACCCCGGCAGCACGTTGTTCATGCGCACATTGTCACGTGCATACGTATCGGCGAAAAGTTTGCTGAACGCAGCGAGCCCGGCACGCATCACGGCGGAAGTGGGAAACAGATCACTGGGTTCGAAGGCCCAGGCACTGGAAATATTCACGATGACCCCGCCGCCCTGGCGCTGCATCACCGGCGTGACCAGGCGTGTCGGCCGGATGACGTTGAGCAGGTAGGTCTCCATGCCGGCATGCCAGTCGGCGTCGCTCAGTTCCAGCACAGGCCCCCGAGGCCCGTGGCCAGCACTGTTGACCAGCACGTCGATGCGGCCCCACCGCTGCATGACTGCCTCGACCAGCCGCTCGAGGTCCTCCATGCACTGGTTGCTCCCCGTCACGCCCAGCCCGCCCAGCGTCATGGCCAAGGCCTCTCCCTTGCCAGAGGACGAAAGAATCGCGACCTTGTAGCCATCGGCGGCCAGGCGCCTGGCCGCCGCCGCGCCCATACCGCTGCCACCTGCGGTAATGATTGCAACCTTTTCGTTTGTCATGCTGTCTCCTGTGATGGGCATCGAGTGGGTACAGGAACCAGGCTACCAAGGGGCAGAGAAGCGAGGGAGATAGCTCCCAACGCGTCAGCCAGTAGTTTTTCTATCGCCTGCGTCTGACCTGAGCCAGTCGATGACCCACTGCAGCTGCTGCGCGTCTCGAGCTTTGCGTGGCCACACCAGGTAGAACGCCTTGTCTGGGCGCAGATGCGATTCGGCAACCTGGACCAGGCGCCCTGCGTCGATCTCCTGAGCCACGAAGGCGCGTTCTGCCAGCGCAATGCCCTGCCCGCCAATGGCCGCGTCAATGGCCAGTGATGTCTGGTTGAACTGGACTGACCTTGCACCAACGGCAGGGTGACCGGGATAGACCTGCGCGCGATAAGACGGCCACAAGTCGTGGGCATCACACAGAGCTACATAGCGCTCCAGTGTTGCGAAGTCTTCAGGCGGGCCAAGCGCCGCTACCAGGGTGGGGCTCGCCACCGCGATGATCTCCGAACCCATCAACAGTGCCTGCTCAAGCCCTGGCCCGAAAGGTGGCCGCCCGTAACGCACGGCAAGGTCGACGCCGTCGGTATGAAAATGCGACAGACGATCGGTGGCCAATACTCGCACATCCAATGTCGGGTAGCGCTCGGCCAGTCCACCGAGCCTGGGGATCAGCCACTTGGCGGCGAAAGTGGGTGTCACGCTGACGGTGATATGAGAAGGCGCAGGGCGCAGCCGGCGCGTTGCCTCATCGAGCATGGCCATTGCCGTACGCACGGTCTCGCTATACCCGCGGCCAGCGTCGGTCAATGCCAGGCCTCGAGGCAGGCGTTCGAACAGGCGTACCTCCAAGGCGCGTTCCAACCCCCGAATCTGCTGGGCCACGGCGGGCTGGGTGACACCCAGCTCTTCGGCGGCCAGGCCAAAATTGAGATGCCGCGCCACGACCTCGAACACCCGCAGGGCGCCAAGGGACGGCAACTCGGAAAAAACGGCAGGCATAGGGGGTAGGCGATCCAGGCTGGGCAGGTTGGCACGAGGCTAGCCCCATCCGTGCAGGAAGTCGATGAGCGTCCAGGACTGGGTACTCGCCTGGTGATATGGAATCGATCAGCAACTCTCCGGCTGCACGCTCAAGCAGGCACGAATACACTCCTTTGCAATTGCCAGAAAGAAGCGCTGGTACTATTAGCTCACCGCTTGCCCACACGGACCGTCAGCATGCAAATACGCACCCTCTCTCGCCATGAACTCGATCAGGCCAATGCTCTGTGCATGGCTTCGTTCATGCATTCGGTAGCGCCACTTTTGCCTGTGCAGGCCATCACGACATTCACCGAAGTGGCGAGCGTGAACGCCTTTGCAGAGCGATTGCAAGGTGACAACCTCATGCTGGTGTGCGAGGTCCAAGGAAGGCTTGCGGGGCTGGTCGAACTCAAGCAAGGCCGTCATGTGGCAATGCTCTTCGTATGCCCCGCTCGTCAGCGCCAGGGTATCGGCCGCCGCTTGATCGAGGCCGCTCTCGGCCATGCCCGCAGCCAGACGGTTACGGTAAGCGCGTCGCTGCCATCGGTGGCGGCCTATCAGCGTTATGGCTTCAGCCAGGCAGGTGAAGTTGGGGAGCACGCGGGGCTGATTTACCAGCCAATGCAAAAGGTCTTGAGCATGTGAAGCCTTACGCAGGCCCATGGCGCTGAAGTTTTTGATCAGATGGACACTCATTGTGTCTATGTAAAGGCGGGCACTGCTGGTGAAGTACCAGGGCAGCCACGCCATTCGTTTTTCCGGAGACACTGCATGCTTCGTATCTTTGAGCGTAGGCTCGACCCTTTCCCTCCCGATGAGGTGCCGCCGCCCCCCGTTGGCCTCATGCCTTTCCTGTGGGCGTGCACCCGTGGGGCGCGCGGCTACATTCTTGCGCTGGCCCTGCTCAGCGCTAGCGTGTCCCTCTACGAAGCCTGGCTGTTCAGCTTCCTCGGCCAGGTGGTGGACCTGCTGTCAGCCTGGCAGGCCGGCGACACCGCTGCCGCCCAGGAAAGCCACGTGTTGTGGGGCATTGGCATCGTGCTGGTGATCAGCATCGGCCTGGTGGCGCTACGCACCATGGTCCAGCACCAGGTGCTGGCCATCAACCTGCCGCTGCGACTGCGCTGGGATTTTCACCGGCTGATGCTGCGCCAGAGCCTGTCGTTCTTCTCCGACGAGTTTTCAGGGCGCGTCACCACCAAGGTCATGCAGACTGCACTGGCCGTGCGCGAGGTGCTGTTCACGGTCATCGAGATCCTGCCCGGCATTGGCGTTTATTTCATCGCCATCATCGCCCTGGCCGGCGGCTTTGCCTTGAAACTCATGCTGCCGTTCATTGCCTGGCTGGTGCTATTCGGGCTGGCGATGGTTTATTTCGTTCCACGCCTGGGCGCAGTAGGCGAAGAGCAGGCCCACGCGCGGTCGTCGATGACCGGGCGCATTTCCGACGCCTACACCAACATCACTACAGTCAAGTTGTTCTCGCACTCCAAGCGCGAAGCCCATTTCGCCCGAGCGGCCATGGAGGACTTCAAGCAGACCGGTTTCCGGCAGATGCGTCTGGTGAGCCAGTTCGAGATCGTCAACCAGGCGTTGGTGGTAGGGCTTATCCTTGGTGCAGGCGGTTATGCGCTGTGGCTGTGGCACCAGGGCCAAGTGGGCACCGGCGCTGTGGCGGCCATCACTGCCATGGCCCTGCGCATCAATGGCATGTCGCACTGGATCATGTGGCAGATGACCTCACTGTTCGAAAATATCGGCACACTGCAGGACGGCATGGCCACCCTGACGCGCGGTCCGAAAGTGCAGGACGCCCCGGACGCCACCGCTCTGGTGACCCGTGGTGGCGCAGTGACATTCGACAAGGTCAGTTTCAACTACAACGGTGAGCGCCAGGTACTGACCGACCTCAGTCTGGACATCAAGCCGGGTGAGAAAGTGGGCCTGGTCGGCCGCTCCGGTGCTGGCAAGTCGACGCTGATCAACCTGCTGCTGCGCTTTTACGACGTGGACAGTGGCCAGATCCGTATCGATGGCCAGGATGTAGCCAAGGTCACCCAGGACAGCCTGCGCAGCGCCATCGGCATGGTGACACAGGATACGTCACTGCTGCATCGCACCATACGCGAGAACATCGCCTATGGACGGCCGGACGCCACCGACGCGCAAATCCAGGCCGCCGCCCGCGATGCGCAAGCCGACGGGTTCATCAGCCAGCTCAGCGACCAACAGGGCCGCACCGGTTACGACACCATGGTCGGTGAGCGCGGTATCAAGCTGTCCGGTGGGCAACGTCAGCGCATCGCCATCGCCCGGGTGATGCTCAAGAACGCACCTATCCTGCTGCTTGACGAGGCAACCAGTGCACTGGATTCGGAGGTAGAGGTCGCCATCCAGGAAAGCCTGGACGAGATGATGGAGGGCAAGACTGTAATTGCGATTGCCCATCGCCTGTCTACGATCGCCGCCATGGATCGTCTGATCGTGATGGATGAAGGGCGCATCATCGAGCAAGGCGCCCACGCCCAGCTGCTCGAGAAAAACGGTACCTACGCGCGCCTGTGGCAGCACCAGAGCGGTGGTTTCCTTGGCGAAGACCAGGGTATGGCGCACGCGCTCAACTGAGTGGGCGCACGCTGACCCGTTGCCTGGACAGATGATGTTCGAGCGTTAACCCATCGCCCCTGTGTCGTTGATCGGGGGCGATGGCGTTGCAAGTACGAAGACACCGTTTGCGCTCGTCGCTTGCCTCACGGGTATGAATGACTTGGTTCAAAACCTGCGAAACGGTATCCTCCGGTAGCTTAAAGCCACCAGTTAGGCATTCATTGTCTGCCCCTCAAGGAAGAGCCTTTGCCCAGTCAGTCATCGCGTCACACCATCGCCCGCCAGTGGGAACTCCTCAAGCTCCTTCCGGGCCGCGATCCCGGCATGAGCTGCACGCAGTTACAGGCGGCACTGTCGAGCGCGGGCCATGCCACGACCAAGCGTACGGTCGAGCGTGACCTGGTGGAGCTGGCAGGGCTGTTCCCGTTGCAGTGCAACAGCGCGTGCATGCCGTATAGCTGGCACTGGCAGCCCGGACGCAAATTGCGCGATGGGGCACCGCCCGCGCCAGGGGATGCGCCCGCTCAAGTGGAATTGCACGCCTGGGTGGACGAGTCGCTCTACCATCATCTGGAGATGCATCCGCTGGGCACAGGTATGCGCCTCACATGCCTGCCCAACGGCGGTGCCATCCTGGTCACAACGGTAGCGGATGATCGAGCGTTGATGGGCTGGCTGCTGTCCCAGGCCGGAGCGATCCGCGTTCAGGGGCCGCAATCGGTGCGCCTGGCCTTGCTGGAGCACTTGCGTCAGAGCCTGGCACTGCACGACACCGGCGCTTGAGCAATGCCTAGGCCGGCCGCCGGCGGGACAGGCAGGCGTAACCCAGTGCCAACACGCTCAACCCCATTACAATCAACAGCCCCATCAGCTCTGTGCTGTAGCGGGCAGCCCAGGCCGGGAAGCCGGCGACCGACTGATACACCTGCACATCCGCCGTCCCCTCGGCATAGCTGATGCCTACCCCACTCTGGCGAATCTGCGAATAGTCAGCATCGAAATACACCCAGACCTTGCTGGAGCCGCCGGCCTCGATCGCCGGGATCTCGAGCTGAGCGGTGGCCGCCTCGAGCAAGGTGTCATTGCCGGCCGAATCCCGGATCTGCACCAGGCCTTTGGAGGGCAAGCGGATCCTTACCTGATCCACGGGGGCATTGCCGGTGTTCTGCAACTCGATGAGCAAGCCGGTCCGGTGGTCTACCAGGCCGGCCTCGAAAGGTTTTGCAAACAGCTGGGCATAAGGCGCCTGTGCCATCTCGACCAGCCGGTCGACCTGGTCGCGGCTCAGTTGACCTTGGCCGATCGTGTTTATGCGTGCACTCAACTGCTCGTACTTGAGCTGCTCGCTGGCTTTGCTGATACGCTCGCTGAACTGTCCCGGATAGGTCAGGTACGCGTAGGTCAGCGACGCTTCCAGGCGCGGGTTGCCCATCACTGCCTTGTAGACGAACAACAGGGCCGCCAGCCCGATCAGAACGGCTACGAGGAGTTTCCCCACCTTGTCCCAGCTCAATGCACTCTTCCTTTTGTCGAGTTACAGGCGATACGCGCCGCCAAGGGTGCCAAGTTCGCGGCCCCCAAGCAAGCGCCTGACCGCTATCGTTCGACATCGTCCTCACGAACATGGCGCAACGCCTGTAATTGCCCGTCGATGAGGGCCTTGGCCATTGCGGCCAGGTAGCAGGTGGCGAGCATTGCGTTCTTGCGGTCTGCAGGCTTGTCGATGGCCTTGCGGGTAAGCTCGGTGATGCAACCCATGATGACGGATGCTTCCACTAAGGCAGTACGCAAGGGCAACGCTGGCTTCATCTGGACCAGGTCGGTACCGGCGCTCGCGAATCGACGGGTTGCGTTGACCACGGTGGGGCCTTGGGGGGGGCTGGTGATGTCATTGTCCATGCTGTTTGCTCCTGTCTGGAGAGCCGAGACTAGGCAGGTGCTTCCCTGAGCACAACGAGCAGCAAGTACCTGCGCGCAATTTCAGAAAGGGCCTACACGATCGCTACCTCTTGACCGTTTGCCGTCGGTCACCGAGGATCGAAGCTCCGCCTACAAGGATGTCAACATGCTGCGCATACTGGGCAAAGCCTCATCGATCAACGTACGCAAGGTACTGTGGGCGTGCGCGGAGTTCCAGGTCCCATTCGCGCGGGAGGACTGGGGAACGGGCTTCCAGGCTACCGACAGCGAAGCGTTTCTGGCGCTCAACCCCAATGCCATGGTGCCGGTCATCCAGGACGGCGACTTCACCTTGTGGGAGTCCAACAGCATCATTCGCTACCTGGCCAATTGCTATGGCCCAGCAGCCTTCTACCCGGGGGAGGCCCGTACTCGGGCCAGGATCGACCAATGGATCGACTGGCAGGCTTCGGACCTGAACGCATCCTGGCGCTACGCGTTCCTGTCGCTGGTCAGACACTCCCCCGCCCATCAAGACCCGCATGCCCTGGCCAACGCCTGTGCCGACTGGGGGCGCAATATGCTCATTCTCGAGCGCCAGTTGGCACGCACCGGCGCCTATGTAGCCGGGCGTGACTTCACCCTGGCCGACATTCCCATAGGCCTGTCGGTCAACCGCTGGTTCGAAACGCCGCTCGAACACCCTCACCTGCCTGCCCTACGCGATTATTACGAGCGCCTGAGCGAGCGCCCGGCCTATCACGAACATGGGCGTAACGGCACGCCTTGACAGCTAGCACAGCCTTCGCGAAGGCGCATGCCTCAGGCCGCGACCTGGGTAACCTGGTGACGACCACGCCAGGCGAACGTCAGCACCATTATCAAGCCCAGCGCTGCGGTGCCTGCGCCCGCCAGCGCGATGGCCGAGTAACCGAGGCCGCCATTGATCACGGCGCCCCCCAATGCAGCGCCGATGGCGTTGCCCAGGTTGAAAGCACCGATGTTCACGGCCGAGGCCAGGTTGGGTGCATCCTTGGCCGCCTCCATCACGCGCATCTGCAGGGGCGGAACCAGGGCGAAACTGGCTGCGCCCCAGACCAGGATGGCGCCGGCAGTAAGCAGGGATGAGCCCATTACGAGTGGGAACACCAGCAGTACCGCGATCAATATGGCGAGCGAGACAATCAGGGTTCGATCCACGGACCGGTCCGCCGCTTTGCCGCCCCAGACGTTACCCAGGGTCAGGCCAACACCAAACAGCACCAGCATGGAGGTGACGAATGCGGTAGACGCGCCGGCTTCGTTTTGCAGGATGGGCGCAATGTAGGTGAACACCGTGAACATCGCGCTGGAGCCCACCACGGTCAGGAGCAAGGCTGCCAACACAGGCCCACGTGTCAGCACGCGTATCTCGGCCAGCGCACCGTCGCCCTTGGGCGATGGCACATTGGGCAAGGCATACCACAGCGTGGTCATCGCCACCAGGCCGAGCCCGGCTATGCCCCAGAACGCCGTGCGCCAGCCGAGCAACTCGCCGAACCAGGTTGCCAGGGGGACACCGCCGATGGTGGCCAGCGTCAGGCCCATGAACATCGCGGCCACGGCGCCGGCACGTTTCTCGGCGGGCACCACGCTGGCCGCGACGATGGCACCTATACCGAAGAAGGCGCCGTGGTTGAGGGAGGTCACTACCCGTGCGACCAACAGGCTGGCGTAGTCGCTGGCCAGGGCCGACATAAGGTTGCCCAAGGTGAAGATGGCCATCAGCCCGATCAGCAGGTATCGGCGCGGTACGCGTACGGTTGCCAGGGTCATGAGCGGGGCGCCGATCAGCACACCCAGTGCATAGGCGCTGACCAGCAGACCAGCGGCCGGAATGGACACACCCAGGTCAGTGGCAATGTTGGGCAGCATGCCCATGGGAGCAAACTCGGTAACCCCGATACCGAACGCGCCCATGGCGAGTGCTACAAGGGGTGGATTGATACGCATGGCTAACTCCTTATCTGTGCCGTGAATGCTACGATCTGTTTCACCAAGGCACTAGATAGCGATTGTGCGAACCACCTTTGCGTACGAGGCACAAATGGATCTGACAGGACGATCAGGTGAGATGGAGGTGTTCACCCAGGTGGCGCAAGCAGGCAGCCTGTCGGCAGCCGCCCGTGCATTGGGCCTGACACCCTCTGCCGTCAGCCGCATACTGGCGCGCACCGAGCAGCGTCTTGGAACACGGCTGATGCTGCGTACCACGCGCGCGATTACCCTCACACCCGAAGGCGAGACTTATCTACGCGGGGCACGCCGCGTGCTGACCGACCTTCAGGAGGTGGAGCAGGCCATTACGGACCAGGGCGTGCCCCGTGGTCGAGTTCGCGTCAGCGCTGCACTTGGGCACGGCCGACTGCGCATCGTCCCCTTGGTGGCGGCGTTCAGCGTGCAGTACCCGCAGGTATTGGTCGACCTGACCCTGAGTGACGAAGTCGTTGATGTGCTCGGTGGCCAGGCCGATGTGGCTGTGCGCTTCGGCACGCTGCCAGACAGCTCTCTGAATGCTCGGCAAATCGATGAAACGGGCCAGGTGGTCGTGGCCTCGCCAGACTATCTGAGCCGGTGGGGCACCCCTTTGCTACCCGAGGACCTGGCAAAGCACAACTGCCTGCGATTCAACTTCAGGCGAGCCACGTCGGACTGGCCGTTCGTACGTGACGGTCGCGAGTTCGCACTGAAGGTAAGCGGCAACATCGAGTGCAGCAGCGGCGAAGCCCTGGCCCAGTTGGCCAGGCTGGGCGCAGGCATCGCGCGGATAGGCACCTTCACCGTCGCCGATGACCTGGCCAGCGGCCGCCTGGTGTCACTGTTCGAGGCCTTCAATCCAGGCGACCGGGAGCCCATCCACGCCGTTTTCGCCGGTGGACCGAACATGCCCGCACGCGTGCGGGTGTTCGTGGACTTTCTGGTCGCTAACCATCAGGGGATGTGCACAAGTCCCTCGTGACCGCTCTCGCGATAGCGCGCTTGCAGAACGCCGGCCAGGCACTGCTTGGCCTCAGGCTCTCCGTGTATCAGGCGAATATGCGACGGCCAAACCTGCATTCGCGTGACGAAACCGACCAGATCCGCCTGGTCGGCATGGGCTGAGTAGCCCTCCACACGCTCGATCCCGGCACGAATGTCTATGCGTTCGCCGTCCAGCATGACGTACCCGCCTTCCGGGCCGTGGGTCAGGATGTCCCGGCCAGGTGTGCCATGGGCCTGGTAACCGACGAAGACCACATCGTGCCGGGCATCACCTAGCATCGCCTTGAGGTAGTTGACGATACGCCCGCCCGAGCACATGCCATTGCCCGCGATGACGATCGCCGGCCGAGCCGTTTCGGCCAGGTGCTGAACGATGCGTTGGTGCTCCTCATGGCTGTCGATGGTGATCAGTTGCTTGAAGGACAGGGGTTTGCGCCCTTCCTTGATACGGTCCTGGGCCGATTCGTCCCAATACCCTTGCAAGCCCTTGTAGACCTGCGTGAAGCGGCTAGCCAGCGGTGAATCGAGAATAATCGGCAAGTGTGGCCAATCCACTTCCGGGCCGCTGTTGGCCTGATCGTTTCCCGCCAATTCGTGCTCGTGGAGGATTTCTTCTAGCTCGTAGAGCAAGTCCTGGGTGCGGCCGATGCAGAAAGAAGGGATCAGCACCGTACCCTGGTCTTTCAGCGCCCGCTCGATGACGGCCTGCAAGCGTTCACGCCGGTGCCTCCGGTCGGCATGCCGACGGTCACCGTAGGTGCTTTCCAGAATCAGCAGGTCAGCGCGCTCGGGAGGCGTCAGGTCTGGCAACAGTGGCGAATGCGGCGCCCCCAGATCACCACTGAAGACCACCCGTTGGGCAGTCGCGCCTGGCCTTTGCATGTCGAGTTCCACATACGCCGAACCCAGCACATGGCCGGCCGGTTGCAGCCTGACCTTGCAGTGGGCAGCCTCGGTTTCGTGGAGCGTGAACCAGTTGCCGTAGGGCAATGCGATGGTGCGCTGCTCCACAACCTTGAGATAGCGTTCCAGTTGCTCGGGATCGTCACTGATACCGAGCCGGAACGCGTCTTCGAGTACGATGGGCAACAACTGAGCTGACGGTTCGCTACACAGGATCGGTCCCTCGAAACCCGCAGCCAGCAGATGAGGGATTCGCCCAACGTGATCCAGGTGTACATGCGTCACGATCAGGGCCTTGACGCCATCGATGGCGAAGTCGAGGGCCAAGCCCTCCCCGCCTTGATCTTCGTCCTCGCCTTGAAAGGCGCCGCAGTCGATCAGCAAGCTGGCCGTCTGGTCCATCCAGACTTGATGGCAGGAGCCGGTCACGCCCTCACGGGCGCCGTGGTGAATGATTTCTGGGTGGTCCATGATGGCTAGCCTGCTTGAGCCTGGAGTAACGTTGGGCACTGCCCGATTGACGAGGGTTCAGAAAAGCTCGGGCGTCAGGGTTCGCGGGCCTACCCAGGCGCAAGGCTCAGGCATTCAGAGCCCGCGCCAGTACCTCGTAGATTTTCCCGTCGGCTGACTGCGCAACATTGAAACGCACATAATCGCCTGCCGTCTGGGACTGGCTGAACGCGTTCCCAGGCGCCAACACCACGCCATTGTTCAAGCACACCTTGGCCAACGCGGCCGCGTCCTTGCCCTGCGGCAGACGGCACCACAGGTACAGCCCTGCCTGTGGCATCAGCCAGGGAATGATGCCGAGCGCTTTGAGCTTTTCAGCCGTTCTGTCCCTTTCGATGGCAAGGCGCATCCTCACGGTCTCCATGTGCTTGCGGTAGCCGCTGCTGGTGATCGCATGGTGAACGATGTCCGCTGCCAGACGACCGCCTCCGAAGGTGGTGGCGATCTTCAGGTCGACCAGGCTCTGGATCCAGTCATGACGTGCGGCGATATACCCACACCTGACCGAAGCGGAGACGGTCTTGGAGAAACTGCCAATCTGGATGACCCGGGCCAGGCCATCGAAGGCTGCGAGCCTGGGCGCTGGCGTATGCTCGAAATCGGCGAAAACGTCGTCCTCGACGATCAACAGGCCCGAGGCCTCAGCGAGCTTGAGCAGCCGGTGCGCAGTGCCCGGTGACAGGGAGGCACCTGTTGGGTTGTGAATGCCGGAATTGGTGATGTAGAGCCGTGGCGAATGCGCCGCCAGGGCAGCACCGAATGCATCGATATCCGGGCCGGTAGGGGTCTGACGCACACCGACGATGTTGACACTGTGGGCCCTGAGCAAGGCATGGAAGTTGAAATAACAGGGATCGTCGAGCAGTACGGTGTCACCAGGTTGGAGCAGAAAACGGCAGATCAGGTCGATGGCGTGCGTGCCGGACTCTGTGAGCATGACCTGCTCCGCCGGTGCGTCGATGCCAAAGCCGGCCAGTCGCCGCGACAGAAAATCGCGCAGCGGCCGATGGCCCTGCGGCGATGCGTACTCAACCACCTGCTCGGCTTGCGAGCGCGCCGTAGCCCGGAGCGCCTTGCGCACTCCAGCCTCGAACATCCAGTGCGCAGGAAGCCAGCCGCAGCCAGGTTTCAACAGGGCGCCAGCGGGTTCCAGCGCCTGGCGAGAGATCCACAGTGGATCGACCTCATGCTCAAGCTTGGGTCCCAGCTCGGTCAGCACCAAGGGCGCCGCGCCCCCTGCCACATAAAACCCGGCGCCACGGCGGGCATGGAGTACCCCTCCGGCCACCAGTCGTTCGTAGGCTTCGACCACGGTCGACACCGAGATCTGCATGCTCTGCGCCATTGCCCGTACTGAAGGTATCCGCGCACCGGGCAAATAGGTACGGGCCGCGATGCGGGCATGGATTTCAGCCATGACTTTTGCAATGCGCGTGCTGTGCTCTTTCACTGGATTCTTCCCACCTGTACTGCCCATCAATACCTAACAGTTCCGCCAAACTGTACTGGATTGTACATGGCATCTGCGCGCACATCGGTGTTGTACTGGCTTCATTGACGACAAGGAGTGCGAGATGCAGAGAACAGCAAGCGGCTGGATCAACGGTTTTATCGGCGTGGTCATTTTCGCAGGCTCCTTGCCCGCAACGCGCGTGGCAGTGGCAGCGTTCGAACCCACCTTTCTGACCTGCGCAAGGGCAACCATTGCCGCGTTGGTGGGTGCTTGTTGCCTGATCTTGCTGCGTCAGCCCCAGCCTCGACGAGGCGATTGGCCTTCCCTGGCCGTGACAGCGCTCGGCGTCGTGGTCGGGTTTCCGCTACTGACTGCATTGGCCTTGCAGCACGTCAGCTCCGCCCACTCCATCGTATTTGTGGGGCTATTGCCGCTGTGCACCGCCGGCTTTGCCGTGCTGCGCGGCGGCGAGCGTCCCAGGCCGCTGTTCTGGGCATTTTCGTTGGCAGGTGCCGGGTTGGTGGCGGGCTATGCATCGGCCTATGCAGGGCAGGCTTCGATAGTGGGTGATGGGTTGATGGTCGCGGCAGTCGTGGTATGCGGATTGGGGTATGCAGAAGGTGCACGACTGTCTCGCACATTGGGCGGCTGGCAGGTCATCAGCTGGTCGTTGTTGCTCGCGCTGCCCGCGATGCTGGTGTTGGCGGTCATCACCATGCCCACGATGGCGAACCTGACGCAAGTCGGCGCCTCTGCCTGGTTCAGCTTCGGTTATGTCTCGTTGTTCAGCATGTTCATCGGATTCGTGTTCTGGTACCGCGGGCTCGTCCAGGGCGGGATTGCGGCGGTCGGCCAATTGCAGTTGGTACAGCCCTTCATTGGGCTGGGTTTGGCAGCAGTTTTGCTGCACGAGCAGGTGAGCTGGGCCATGGTGTCGGTGACGGTGGGTGCGGTGCTGTGTGTTGCCGGGGCCAAGCGGTTCGCCCATTGACGCTCAATCCTGCGGTGGAACTGGAACCAGGCCACTGATTGCTGAACCAGTGGCCACCCGCTTTGGTTTAACCTGCCGCTGTCAGCGCAGCAGGGTCTGGATCTTGTCATGCAATGTGTCGAGGTCGAACGGCTTGGCCAGGATGGGCGCCTTGCGGGTGATCGGGCTACCGGACTCCAGGATCTCCGCTGGATAGCCGCTGATGAAGATCACCTTGAGGTCTGGCCGCAACTTGACTGCGGGTTCAGCGATTTCCACGCCTGAGATGCCACCGGGCAAGCGGAAGTCGGTCACCATCAGGTCCAGGTGCGGCTTGCTAGCCAGGATGGCAAACGCCTGCTCGCCATCTTCGGCTACCAGCACGTGGTACCCCTCCCCGGCCAGGTAGTCCCGCAAAATCATGCGAATAGCCGGTTCATCCTCGACGACCAGCACCACATCTTGTGCATCTTCACTCATATCGAAACCTTGGAAATTCTTGCAGTTTGCCATCAGACCCCGGGCTCACGCAGAGGTTGCCCGCGCCTGATCGTTTTGTTGTTCGCACACGCCCAACGGCAATTGCAGGGTGAACGTGGCACCTTGGCCCTCCTCGCTTTCGACCAGAATATGCCCGCGGTGGGCCTGGACGATCTGCTCGGAGATGTAGAGCCCAAGCCCCAGGCCACCCGTCGCCTTGTGGTTCGAGACCCGCTCGAACTGCTGGAAGATACGCTGCTGGTTGGCCGCACCAATGCCAATGCCATTGTCTTGCACCTGCACGCATGCCATGCCGTCCAGCTCGAACACCCGCACGTGCACAGGCTTGCGCTCCCCGTAGCGCAGGGCGTTGGACAGCAGGTTCGCCAGCACTTGCTCAATGCGAAATTCATCCCACTCGCCAGCCAGGCACCCGTCACAGTGCAGGTCGATGCGGGTATCCAGCGCGATCGCTTGCGCCGTGAAGTTCTCCACCAGCCCCTTTACCAGCTGGCTGAGGTCAAACAGCTTCGGGCGCAGTGAGAGTTTACCGGTGCGGATGCGTGACACGTCGAGCATGTCTTCGATCAGCCGTATCAGGCTGTTGATCTGACGCTCGTCGCGCTCGACCATGGCCTTGAGCTTTTCCTCACTGAAGGCCTCAAGGTTGCCCCTGGCCAGGTTCAGCTTGCGCAGTTGCGTTTCCAGGATCAAACCGTTCAGAGGCGTTCTCACCTCATGGGAAACGATGGACATGAAATCGTCACGCATCCGCACGGCGTGCTCCAGCTCGCAGCGCGCGCTTTGCAGCTTATCCAGCAAGGCCTCCTGCTCCTGCCGGCTGCGCTCGAGCGCTTGCAGTTGCTGGTCGAGCACTTTGCGTTGTCGGTAGAGATCCACGAAAACCGACACTTTGCTTTTGACCGCCATGGTATCGAGCGGTTTGTAGAGAAAATCCACGGCGCCGCTTTCGTAGCCCTTGAAGGCATAGTTCATTTCGCGCCCAGCCGCGGTCACGAACACGATAGGGATGTTGCGGGTTTTTTCGGTACCGCGCATCAGCTCGGCCAGCTCGAAACCGTTCATGCCAGGCATCTGCACATCTAGGATGGCCAAGGCGAATTCGTGCTCAAGCAGCAGTGACAACGCCGCTTCGGCGGACTGGGCTTGATGCACCTCGCGATCGTCACCCTGTATGAGGGCATCGAGGGCCAGGAGATTTTCTGGCAGATCGTCGACGATCAGCAGTTTGGCGATGGTCTGGCTTAACATGCGCTGGATTCCAGAGTACCAAGCAACTGCTCGATACCACTCAAAGGAAGAATATGGTCGGGACGATGCAGGGCCAAAGCGGCCTCCGGCATCAGCGCGACCTGTGCATCGCGAGGGTCCTGGACAATGGTCCGGCCGCCGCTGTTCTTGATGTACGCAAGGCCTTGGGCGCCATCTTCATTTGCGCCAGTGAGCAGTATGCCCAGCAGTGCCGCGCCATAGGCATCGGCTGCCGACATGAACAGGTAGTCGATCGAAGGCCTGGAAAAGTGCTGCGCCGGCTCCTGGCTCAGAGAAAGGGTGAAGTCGCATTCTACCGAGAGGTGGTAACCAGGGCCCGCCACGAAGATACCGCCGTCTTGCAAAGGCTGCTTGTCGCGTGCCTCGAGCACTGGTCGGCCCAAGCGACGTTGCAGCACTTCAGCCAGATGACTATGCCGGTCCTCGGGCAGATGCAACAGGCACACCACAGGCACCTTGCACGCCCCTGGCAACCCGCCGAGCACCTTGAACAAGGCAGTCACACCGCCCGCCGAGGCGCCGATCACGACAGCTTGTATGCCCTTCATGACTTGCGGTAGATCCGTTCAGGCTTGACCCAGGGCTCGAAGCGCTGGCTGTAGGCCGAGAAATCAACCGACTCCTTGCTGCCCAGCACCAGAAAACCCCGGTGGCAAAGGGACTCATGGAACAGGCCCAGGGCGCGGTCCTGCAGGACCTTGTCGAAATAGATGAGCACGTTGCGGCACGAGACGAGCTGGGTTTCCGAGAACACACTGTCGGTGGCCAGGCTGTGATCGGCGAAGGTCACCTGCTCACGCAAGGTGCTGTCCATGATGGCGTTGCCGTAAGCAGCAGTGTAGTAGTCGGAGAAGTCGCGTCGCCCACCGGCCAACCTGTAGTTTTCTTCATACTCGCGCATGCTTGGCATGGAATAGATGCCTTGCTTGGCTTTTTCCAGCGAGTGCGGGTTGATGTCGGTGGCGTAGATGATGGTGCGCTCCAGCAGACCCTCCTCGCGCAGCAAGATGGCCATCGAATACACCTCCTCGCCTGTGCTGCAGCCGGCGATCCAGATCTTTATCGACGGCCATGTGCGCAACAGCGGAACCACTTCGTTGCGCAGGGCAAGGAAGTGGCCAGGGTCGCGAAACATCTCGCTGACTGGAATCGTCAGGTACTGCAACAACTGCATGAACATGCCAGGGTCATGCAGTACCCGCTCCTGAAGCGCAGACACGGTCTGGCAGTCGAACTGGCGCAGGGCATGCAGGATCCGGCGCTTGATCGAAGCGCCAGAATAATTGCGGAAATCGTAGCTGTACTTGAGGTAGATGGCCTCGATGAGCAAGCGGATCTCGATGTCGGTATTGCGTTCGCTAATCAAATTCGCTCCAGTTGCGGCAACCACACACGTATCAGCGAGAACAGGCGGTCCAGGTCGATGGGCTTTGCCAGGTAATCATTGGCGCCGGCCTGCAGGCAGCGGTGCTGGTCGTCCTTCATCGCCTTGGCAGTCACGGCGATGATCGGCAGCTTGCGCCAGCGAGGCTGCTGGCGGATCAGCCGGGTCGCTTCGAACCCATCCATTTCCGGCATCATGACGTCCATCAATACCAGGTCGATATCCTCATGCTGTTCGAGGCGTTCGATGGCTTCGCGGCCGTTGCGGCCGATTTCGACGATGGCCCCCTTGTGCTCCAGGGCACTGGTCAGGGCAAAGATGTTGCGCACATCGTCGTCCACCAGCAGGATCTTGCGCCCTTCGAATACCTTGTCGCGGCTTCGCGCCGTCTTGAGCATACGCTGACGCTCATGGGACAGCTGCGATTCCACCTTATGCAGGAACAGGGTGACCTCATCGAGCAGACGCTCGGGCGAGCGTGCGCCCTTGATGATGATCGAGCGCGAATACTTGAGCAGGTCGGCCTCCTCTTCACGCGTCAGGTTACGACCTGTGTAGACGATCACAGGTGGGAACGCGCGGATATCTTCAGCCGTCATGCGCTTGAGCAACTCGTTACCGAGCATGTCAGGCAGCTTGAGGTCGATGATCATGCAGTCGTAGACGTTTTCGCGCAGCAGTGCCAAGGCTTCCTGGGCCAGGCCCACAGCGGTGATCTCGACGTCTTCGTCGCCGATCAGCCGGGCAATGCTCTCTCGCTGCAGGTCATCGTCCTCTACCAGCAGAATACGCTTGAGCTTCTGGGTCAGCTTGGCTTCCAGGCGCGCGAAGACTTCCTTGAGCTCTTCGCGGCTGGTGGGTTTGACCGCATAACCGACTGCGCCCATGTGCATGGCCGCTTCGACGCGGTCCTCGACCGAAATGATATGCACCGGGATGTGCCGCGTCTCGGCTTGTTCCTTCAGGCGCTGCAGTACGGTCAGGCCGGAATGGTCCGGCAGTCGCATGTCCAGCAGTACGGCATCGGGCAGGAACCGAGCAGCCAGCTCGAAGCCCTCGTCGGCGCCATGGGCCACCAGGCAGCTGTAGCCCAGTTCATGGGCCAGATCGAAGAGAATACGGGCAAAGTTTGGCTCGTCCTCAATGACCAGAATGCAGCGGTTGGTGAACGGCGCCCGCTCGCGGTCATCGGTGAAGGCCAGGATCGGCGGTTTGGCCGCCGCTGCTGGCGGCTGGATGACCGATGGCAACGCAGTCACCGCAGGGCGTAGGGTAAGCGGCGCGACGGGCTGTTCGTCGACATCATGGCGCTCTGGCAGTACCAGGCTGAATACGCTGCCTTGGCCCGGCGTGCTCTGTACGGTGATCTGCCCGCCCAACAGGCGGGCCAGGTCGCGGGAGATGGACAGGCCCAGCCCGGTGCCACCATAGCGGCGGTTACTGGTGCCATCGACCTGGTGGAATGCACCGAAAATGGCTTGCTGCTGATCGGGCGCGATGCCAATCCCGGTGTCGCGCACCGCGAACACGATGCCGGCCTCGGGCTGGTAGCCGATATTCAGGCTGACCTGACCACGCTCGGTGAACTTGATGGCGTTGGACAACAGGTTCTTGAGGATCTGTTCCAGGCGCTGGCGATCGGTGAACAGGGTAGCCGGCACGTGCTCGGCCGCTGTGACCTCGAAGCCCAGCCCCTTCTGAGAGGCCAGTGGCGTGAACATGTCACGCAAGCCCTCGACCAGCCGTTCGACGTGGGTCGTTTCGGGGCGCACCTCAAGCTTGCCGGCTTCGACCTTGGCAATGTCCAGAATGTCATTGATGAGGTTAAGGAGGTCATTGCCCGCCGAGTAGATGGACTCGGCGAATTTGACCTGCTCCTGGCTCAGGTTGCCTTCGCCGTTCTCGGCAAGCAGCTTGGCCAGGATCAGCGAGCTGTTGAGCGGCGTGCGCAGCTCATGGGACATGTTGGCAAGGAATTCGGACTTGTACTTGCTCGAACGCTGCAGCTCATCGGCACGAGCCTGAAGCTCGGCCTGTGCACGGCTAAGCTCCTCGTTCTTGAGGTCCAGTGCATCGGTGCGCTCGGACAATTGCTCGTTGGTCTGCTCAAGCTCCGCCTGTTGGGTCTCAAGGTAAGCCTGGGACTCCTTGAGCACCCGGGACTGCTCTTCGAGTTCTTCGTTGGCGGTTTTCAGCTCTTCCTGCTGGACCTGTAGCTCTTCGTTGAGCTGCTGGGTTTCGGCCAGCACTTCCTGCAGGCGTTGACGGTAGCGGGCGCTTTCGATGGACATGCCCAGGTTGCCCGCCACACGCTCGAGCATCTCCGCGTCGCGGTCCTGCAAGGGGCGCAGCAGGCCCAGCTCGATGACACCGTTGACTTGACCGTCCTCGGTGGCCGGCACGATCAGGCCGCTGCGAGGCAGGCCCTTGCCCAGGCCCGACGCCAACCGGTAATAGTCTTCCGGCAAGGCATCGAGGCGGATCAACCGTTCTTCACGCACCGCTTGTGCCAGCAAGCCGTGATGATCACCCAGCACCTGCTCGCGGGCCTGTTCCTGGGCTTCGAGCCCATAACTAGCCACCCGCACCAGGCGGCCATGTTCATCACGCACATACACGGCGCCAACCACGCTGCCCAGGTAGGCAGCGAAGAACCGCAGGATTTTGTCACCCAGCATGGGCAAGGACAATTGACCCAGCACCTGCTGGGCCAGTTGGGTCTGGCCGTTACGCAGCCAGGCCTGATGCTCCAGTCGCTCTGCAGCGCGCTGCTGGGCCTGCAAGTTCTTGGTGTAGCTGTCGGACAAGGCCAGCAGGTCTCGGCGTCCGAGGTAGGCGAGCAATGCGCTGAGCCCGACCAGCAACACAATGAACGTGATGATGCCCGCGACGGTGACAGTGCTGACCGTCTCGTTACGGGTCATGCGCAGCTGTTGCTCGGCGCCGATCAGGTCCTCGAATTCCTTGCGGATTTCGTCGGTCAGGCGTTTGCCACGGCCGTTACCGATCAGTTCTCGGTATCCCCCTTCGGCGCGGCGCAGGTCGATCATCTGGCTGCCGAAGTCGTTCCACGCGCCCTGCAGCGCGATCAGCCGATCGATGCGCTCGACCTGCTGGGGATTGTCCTCGACCATGCTTCGCAGGCTTTGCAGGCTGTTGAAGATCCTGGGCTTGGCCACCTCGTACGGGTCTAGGAAACGCTCATCGCCTGTGATCAGAAAACCGCGCATCCCGGTTTCCATGTCGATCGAGAGCTTGAGCGTTTCGTTGGCGTTACCGATCACCTGGTCGGTATGTTCCACCCACTGCATGGCAGACAGCAGGTAGTTGATAACGGCGACGAACGCCACGGCACCGAGCAGGCCGAGCCCCAGGGGCAGGCCGATGTTGCGGCTCAACAGCTTGCGAAAGCTACGTTGATCCATCGAGGCAGCTTGTATCATCTGAAAACGCCCGAGCAAATGAGGTCCATGAACAGCATGGTCAATCTTTCCTTATAGTAAGGGGCAGCCCCTGGCCTGGCGCACGCCCTGATCAGCGTGCCCGGCATTTAGCCAGCATTTGAAACATACCTGCTCCAATCGTTCCATCGGATCGATCAGATAGGTATTCTTCGGGAACTTCTGGGCCCTGGCGACGCACAGAACAAAAGACATTCAACAAGACAGGATCTGAACCATGTCCCTTCTGGTAGTCGAGGACGACGACATCGTACGCATGCTCATGGTCGAGGTCCTCGACGAATTGAAATATGACGTGATCGAGGCGCAAGACGCCACGACCGCACAGAAAGTACTCGAAAATCCTGACCAAACGCTCGAACTCATGATAACCGATGTTGGCTTGCCGGACATGGATGGCCATGACCTGGCCAAGCGTGCACGCGTACTGCGTCCAGGGCTTCCTGTGCTGTTCGCCAGTGGCTATGGCGACAACGTCGAAGTGCCTGAAGGCATGTACAGAATTGGCAAGCCTTACTCCATTGACCAATTGCGAGACAAGGTGGCCTCTATCCTTGATGCCCATCAAGCGGGGTAGTTGGTTCGGCTTGATAATCCGTTGTCGGGCGTGCTTCACGGCGCAGCAGGTAGATGTCCATTATCCAGCCCTTGCGCCTGCGTAGAGTTGACCGGGCCTCCACAATGCGTGCCTTGACCGCGTCAAGTGGCCCGGCGATCACCATCTCGTCTGCGGTTCCCAGGTAGGCCCCCCAGAAGATCGTGAGCGCCGGATCGGACAGCTCAGCAAAGACGCAGGCACTGTCGAGCATCACCACAACATTGTCGACTTGTTCGAAATCCGCCAGCCGCCGTCCTGGCAGCACGATCAACGGCTCACCGGCACGTGTGAGCGCGATCTGGTGACGGGCGGCCAACAGCTGCATGCTGCTTATTCCTGGTACAACCTTCAAAGCAAGCGACACGCCCTGCTCGCGGACCAATTCCATCACACGTAGCGTGCTGTCGTACAAGCCTGGTTCACCCCACAGTAAAAATGCGCCGGTCTGCCCTGGGTGCAGTTGCGCCTGCAGCAGCGAGGCATACGCCATGGCCCTCTGACGGTGCCAGACATCGACCGACTCGGCATACCCTGGAGCCTGCCTGGCGCGTGGCGGGTCGGTAATCTGCACGATGCGATAGCTGTCGTCGGGTCGGTAGCGCTGCAGGATCGCCTTGCGCACCTCCAGAAGGTCCTGGACCTCGGGACCTTTGTCCATGACGAAAAACACGTCTACGCAGCGTAACGCCTCGACCGCTTCGTAGGTCAACTGACGAGGATCGCCAGCACCAATGCCGATCAGCAGTACTTGTATCATTTCCCCTCCCGTGCCATTTCGCCCACTCGCTAAAAGGCGACTGGCCATGAACGTGCTCGCGTTGGCGCAATGATGAAACCTCAACACTTGCTTCACACTTTTTTCACAGCGCCCTAGGCATCATAAACACAGCTAACGGACTAGCGACCCCATCACGCGCCCGCACACGCGGGCCTCTAATTCCAGCGCCCTGCCTTCAGCAGGGCGCTTTCATTTGCGCAATCGTTTCACTGCCGTATCATGAGCAGCTTGTCCGTTTCGCCGGGTCCTTGCACCCGCCCCCGTCTCAGGAGTTTCCATGAGCTTGCACGATCTGCAAACCGTTCCGGGCGTCACCGCACAGCCTGACGCTGCCACTGCCCAATTCGTCTTCAACCACACCATGCTGCGGGTCAAGGACATCCAGAAGTCGCTGGATTTCTATACCCGCGTACTGGGTTTCCGCCTGGTGGACAAGCGTGATTTCCCGGAAGCTGCTTTCAGCCTGTACTTCCTGGCCCTGGTCGACCCTGCCCAGATCCCAGAGGACGACCATGCCCGCCACCAGTGGATGAAGTCGATCCCGGGCGTGCTCGAACTCACACACAACCATGGCACCGAACAGGATGCCGACTTCGCCTACCACGATGGCAATACCGATCCACGCGGCTTCGGCCACATCTGTGTCTCGGTGCCGGACGTACGTGAAGCCTGCGCCCGCTTCGAAGCCCTGGGCGTGCCGTTCCAGAAACGCCTGCAAGACGGACGCATGAACCACCTGGCCTTCATCAAGGATCCGGATGGTTACTGGGTCGAGGTCATCCAGCCTGGCGAGGTGAAAGCCTAAGGCTCACAGGCCACGCTTGTCGGGTGACCGCCCGCATACCCTTTGCTGTGGTATATGAAGTAGAGGCTTCATTGCCACAGCGAGGTACCGATCATGCAATCGCTCCAGTGTGAATACCGCAAGCACGTCATCACCGCCAGCGTCATGCCTCATCCTGATTCGCCGCTCCCCTTTGCGGCAGGCTGCCTGATCACAGCGCCCGACGGCCATGTCAGCCGCCGGCTATCGATGCCCATGAAGTTCTTCAGCGACTTGGACAATGCCCAGCATGTGTCGCTGGCGTACGGTCGGGCGCTGGTTGACAAGCAGTTGGATCAAGCCACACAGGCGCGCTGATCGCCGCAGCGACCCGACCCTGCTTGCTGGTCGCTGCATGCCGCAGGGTCTGCAGCTGGCTCAGCCTTGACGCGCGTAGGTCACGGCAGCTTGTACCTGTTCAGCCGTTGGCCTGATCCCGGTGTACAGGACAAATTGCTCCAACGCTTGCAGTGCGATGACTTCAAGCCCGGTGATCACCCGCTTGCCGAGCTGCTCTGCGTGCTTGATCAGCGGTGTTTGCGCGGGCATGGCCACGACATCGAATACGCACTCGGACGCAGCAATTGCCATCTCGCTGAACGCCAGCTGCTGCGCCTCTGGCCCACCTGCCATGCCCACCGGGGTGACGTTGATCAGCATTGGTGGGCAAAGGTCGCCAAGTTCGGGCAGCCAGCGGTAGCCGCACACATCGGCCAGTCCCCGCCCGGCCTGCTCGTTACGGGCGACAATCATGCCTTCGCCAAAACCTGCGTCACGCAACGCACTGGCCACCGCCTTGGCCATGCCACCGCTGCCGCGCAAGGCGAACGCCGTGGCCGGGTCCACCTTGTGCTGCGTCAGCAACTGCCGGACTGCCAGGTAGTCAGTGTTATAGGCTTTGAGGTGGCCCTCGGTATTGACCAAGGTGTTGACGGAGTCGATTGCCGCAGCCGAGGGGTCAATTTCATCGACCAACGCCATGCACGCTTCCTTGTACGGCATCGAGACACCACAACCACGAATGCCAAGCGCCCGGATGCCCGCTACAGCAGCCGGCAAGTCATCGGTGCGCATGGCCTTGTAATAGAAATCCAGGCCAAGCTGCTCATAGAGGTGGTTGTGGAAGCGGACACCGAAGGTCCCTGGACGGCCTGCCAGGGAAATGCACAGCACGGTATCCCGGCTGGGTATAAGGGACATACACGATCCTTTTGCGGTGTACAGACGGTGAGTGAGCCTAGCAGAGCGGATGCCCCACGCATACCGACTCGAGGCTGCTCGCAACGCCCTACGAATCGACCATGCACAATGACGCAAGCACATTAGGCAAAACTGATAAGCACTATTGAGCACATTGATTTCAGTCCCGCCCATGGCGTCGGTACAGTAACGCCATGTCTTAGCGGAGGGCTGTAGATGGCCACTATCGAGATCATGTCCGTGATCGGCTCGGCAGTACCGGCCTCCTTGCGCAATCAGGGCCTGCTGGCTTGCTGGTACCTGGTCAGTAATGGCGAGCCGGTCAGCGGGCCGATGCCGAGCCTGGCCAGTGCGCGCGCCCTGATCGAACAGCTGCAACCCCTCAGCCTACTCGCCTGACACGAACATTTAGTGCTGCTCCCTGTTGCCCGCCATCGTGCGGGCTTTTTTTTAAGTGCCCTGTCACTCGCCAGGCTGCGCGCATCCGCGAAACGCTGTAACCTTGCCGTTTCAAAACACCGAGACACTTCGTCCAAGGAGACGTCGTTGCCATTCCCTGCAAGGCTTCCTGGCTCATGACGGCACTGGTCGACAGCTTTCGGGACGAGGCCATCGAGATCATGGCCAACGGTGAATCCATCCTCCCTTTGCTGAGCGCCTTCGTCACTGCACTGGCTGCGCAACTGCCGGGCAGTCACGTCGGCATCAATATCCTGGACCATCCAGGCAAAACCTTCAGGCACTCTGTCTTTCCGAGCCTGCCTGAAGCGTTCAGCAGCAAGCTCACTGGCAATCCCATTTCGACAAACCGCGGCTCATGCGGCCTGGCCATTCTCAGCGGCGCGGCCATTGATGTGCCTGACGTGGCTAACGATCCACGTTTCGCAGCAGCCTGGAAGGGCTTGTTTCATGAGTATGGACTCAAAGCATTGACGTCGTTTCCGGCCCCGGACAAGGACGGCGCCGTACAAGGCACCATCGCCCTGATCTACGACCCACAACGCCCGATTACCGAGGCTTTTCGCGCACAGATGCCCAGCGCCTTGCGTTTGTGCGCGCAGCTCTGCGCCTACAGCCGTACCCAGGAAGCGACCGCGATACTCGTGACCGAGCTTGATCATCGTATGCGCAACCTGTTCAGTACCCTTGGCGCTGTCGCCATCCTGACTGCGAAGCATCATCCAGAAATCACCGAGTTCCGCAGTGTTCTGCAAAACCGCCTGGTGACGATGCAGAAGGCTCACACGCTGGCGCTTGCGAAGACCCCAATCAGCTTGCACAGCCTGGTGACTGAAACCTTGGCCCCCTATGTGACGGACATGCACGACGACAAAAGCAGGCCGTACATAATCCTGGCGCCCGAGGCGGCTTCTGCACTGGCGTTGGTCCTGCACGAGTTGGCGACAAACGCCGTGAAATATGGAGCCTTTTCACAATACGGCGGCGTTGTGGCCTTCAGTTGGCAGATTGAAGAGCAGACGGACTCACCGCCTCATTTCACCTTCAACTGGCATGAATCCGGCGGCCCAGTGGTTGCGCCGCCCACCAGGCGAGGCTATGGCACTGTGATGATGCAAGGCAGCTTACGCAACGCGTTCAACGGCAAGGTGACGTTCAACTACCAGCCGGCTGGATTCAGTTGCCAGATCACCGCCCCGTTTACCCAGAAGCTAGGCAAACACATCTGCTGAACGGCCTGAACGAGCCGCTGAAACCGGTGATGGCATGCATGCCACTGTTGTACAACAGTCGAGTTTCAAGCCAATAGCTGTACAAACTGCACCGCCTATCCATTCGAAGCAACGCGCTGCTGACCTAGCCCTCGGAAGCACATGATGGAAACGATGGTCTGCGCTCATGAAGGGAAAACGGATCTTAGTGGTCGAGGACGAGCCTGCCCTGCGGGAATTCTTGGCCATGATCATAGAAGATACAGGCGCGACGGTCGTCTCTGTGGATACCGCCGAAGAGGGTATTCGCCAACTCGATAAGCAGCCCTGGGCGGCGGTGGTGACCGACGTGCGCACACCGGGGCTTTCCGATGGCTGGGATCTGGCCTGGACGGCTTACGAAAAATGGCCGCGCTTGCCTGTGATCGTGACCAGTGGCGGGCACAGTAGGCTCGACGTGCCATTACCACCCACCGCTGCATTCATTGCCAAGCCGTGGTCGATCGAGGCGATGATCATGCTGCTGGTAGGGTGCACCGGTACGGACCACTCATCCGACAACTAGGCCGCAGGGCTTTACCAACCTGGTAATTGCCAGTGGGCAGGCAACGCTTTATCTTTGCGTTTTTAGGTACCGCTGACAGACATTTCTCGGCAAGGCATTCGGTATAAATGCCTGCCCAAGGATTCGTCATGTCTAAAAACACCCTCTGGTCGATTTCGCTTCTGGCTGTCACCGCGGTATGGGGTTGGAGCTTCGTGGCCAAGCACGACACGCTGAGCATCATGGCTGCCTCCACCTTGAATGCGTGGATGTTCAGCCTGGCCGCATTGGCGCTGCTCCCCTTCTCGATTCGCTCGTTTCGACTGATGGGCCCACGCACTTGGTTGAGTGCTGGCTTGGCCGGGGTCGTGCTGTTTTTGGCTTTTTCGCTGCAGACCTCCGGTACTGCCCTGACGACGCCCTCCAATGCCGGTTTCATCACGGGCCTGTGTACTGTGTTCACGCCGGTGCTGATCTACCTCATGGGCAAGGGTCGCCCCAGCCTGAAGCAAGGGGTCGGAACCGGTATCGCGGTAGTCGGGCTCGGCCTGCTAAGCCTGGATGGATTTACCCTGCACTACGGCGATTTGCTGGTGCTGGGGTGTGCCGTGTGCTTCGCGTTGCATATCGTGATGGTATCGACGTTCACCACGCCTGCGCTCGCTTTGGCATCGGCTTCGATTCAATTAAGCGTCGTCGGCGTGCTGTCGCTGATATGGAGTTGGTCGAACAACGAGTTCTTCGTACCCACCACGCTACCTGTCACCACCACCCTCCTGGTATTGGCGCTGCTGGCAACAGCCTTGGCTTACGCCATCCAGAACCGTGCCCAAGCGGTGTTGCCCCCGGAAAAGGTTGCATTGATACTCATATGCGAGCCAATTTTCGGCGGCCTGTTCGGCTACTTCCTTGCCGGTGATCGTTTGCCTGCCGAGCGTCTGGCCGGCGCAGGCTTGATATTGGTCGGGTTGGCCATCACCGAGCTGCGACTCACGCGCATCGCCTCGCGTGCCTGGCGCAGGGCATAGGTATTTTACGACCCGAAAGTGCCAGCAGGCCCGTAGGGGCTGGGCCCGCTGCGAGGCTTCATTTGCTTCCCATCACTCTGGCTTGGGGGCCGTTTCATCTTCATAGGTAAGGTCTACGACGAGCTTCACTGCATCTTCATCATCTTCGAGCAATTGCACACTCCCCTCCTGGTCCTCGACCTCGTAGAGTTCATCGAGATCGTCACGCTGGTACCACTCCGGGATGTCATCTCCGCGATACGTTCTCAATTTCACAACCATGCCTGGATCCTCCGTATGTTCAAAGGTGACAGGGCCGAGTCACACGGAGTTCACCTCGAATCAGTAAATCAGCCCAAGCGGTTCAGTGAGAGGGGACGACCAAAGGATGGGGAGTTGGCCTACTCAACGCGCTGAAGCCGTACCCGCAGGATTAAATTTCCTTCACCTTACGCCCATTGGTGATAAGGCAATCGACACGGCTTGAGCCATACTCCAGAATGCGCCGGCTTGGGGAAAACCCTCGCAATGCCAACGACATAGCCCTCTTTAGTGAGCCTCAACGTGAAAACGATCCTGTCCACCCTCAGCCTTGTGTTGTTGCTCACAGGTACCCTGACCCCTATTACCGGCGCTGTCGCTGCACAGCCCGCTGCCCAGTTGCAACGTGACCCCGCCAAGCTGCACTTGGCCTCCGGCAGCGCCTTGTTGATCGACCTCAACACCAACAAGGAGCTGTACGCCAGTCACCCTGACCGCGTGCTGCCCATTGCGTCGGTGACCAAACTGATGACGGCCATGGTCGTGCTCGATGCCAAGCTGCCCATGGACGAAATGCTGACCATGACCATTGCCAACAACCCGGACATGAAAGGCGTCTACTCTAGGGTTCGGCTCGGCAGCCAGTTGAACCGACGCGAGACGTTGCTGATCACCCTGATGTCCTCGGAAAACCGCGCCGCAACCACCCTGGCCAACCACTACCCTGGCGGTTACCCGGCTTTCATCAAGGCGATGAACGCCAAGGCACGCAGCCTGGGCATGAGCCATACCCGCTACATCGAACCCACCGGTCTTTCGACTCAGAACGTCTCCACTGCCCGCGACCTGACCAAGCTGTTGATGGCGTCGCGCAAGTACCCTCTGTTGAGTACGTTGTCGACCACCCGTGAGAAAACCGTAGCGTTCAGCAAACCCAATTACACACTCGGGTTTCGCAACACTGATCACCTGGTGAACAAGAGCAACTGGGACATCAAGCTGACCAAGACCGGCTTCACCAACGAGGCTGGACACTGCTTGGTACTGTTGACACGCATGGACAACCGTCCGGTCGCCATGGTCATTCTCGATGCATTCGGCAAGTACACCCACTTCGCCGATGCCAGCCGTATGCGCCAGTGGCTTGAGACGGGCGCGGCCAAGCCAGCCCCAGCGGTGGCCATGCAGTACAAGGCCGATCGTCACAACAAAGCGCGGTTGGCCGCCGATTGACCCTCTCGGCTTGGTCAGCGCCGGCTAGGCACGGGTGCTGACCAGGCCACCGGCACTGCCACCACCGCTTTGCTGCAACAGTTCAAGCAACTGTGCCGAGGCCGCGATGATCTGGCTGCTGAGCGTGGCAATGCTGCTTTGCTTGGTGCTGATGGCAGCCATCTTCGCGGTCTCTTCCATGTCGCTGTTCATCAGCGCTGAAAGTTGTTTCTGCTCCTCTGCCAGCTGTTTCTGCAACGTCTTGATCAACTCGCGCAGCTGCTTGACGGCCTCTGGCTCGTCGCTGTCGTCGCTCTGGGCAGATTGTGCCTGGCCCGTAGCCGTGGCGTTGAGGCTGTCACTGGTGATGCTCAACGGGCCGGGCGCTTCGCCCGCCTGCACACGCCGTTCACGCTCGGCGGCAGCGTCAACGCTCAGCGTCTGGGCTGAGACGCCGTTGATCAACAGATTGCTCGAGTTGATTGCGACCATGATGATTCCTTGCTCCAAAACCGGTCCGTGCCCCATTTATCGGCACAAATGGGCTTGTCTTGAGCCCTGCTAAATTCCCTGTCGGTTGGCTCGTTCCAGAAGATGTACCAGCGCGGTAGCCGGATCACCGGTGAGCGTCCACATCGACCTTATGGAATCGCGGCCATGACCCAAGCCACACAGCAGGAAACCATCAAAGATCTGATCGGCGTAGGCTTCGGCCCGTCCAACCTTGCGCTGGCAATCGCCCTCGAAGAGCTGGCCGAAAGCCAGGGGCGCGCCCTTGACGCGCTATTTATCGAGAAGCAGCAGGACTATTGCTGGCACGGTGAAACCCTCGCCACCCAGAGCGAGTTGCAGATCTCCTTCCTCAAGGACCTGGTGTCCCTGCGCAACCCCACCAGCCCCTACAGCTTCGTCAACTACCTGCACCAGAAACAGCGCCTGGCCGACTTCATCAACCTGGGCACCTTCTATCCCTGCCGACTGGAATACAACGACTACCTGCGCTGGGCTGCCGAACATTTCGCGACCCAGGCGGTATACGGTGAAGAAGTGCTGCGTATCGAACCTGAAATCACCCAAGGCCGCGTCGAGCACCTGCGCCTGGTGTCCCGTGATGCCGAAGGCCGGGAATACACCCGCAGGGCCCGTTCGGTCGTGGTGGGCAGCGGCGGAACACCGAAGATTCCGGAAACGTTCGCGGCCTTCAAGAACGACCCGCGCGTGTTCCACCATTCCCGCTACCTCAGCAGCCTCAGCCAGCTGCCCTGCAATGCCGGAAAACCAATGCGCATCGCGGTCATCGGCTCAGGCCAGAGCGCAGCCGAGGCGTTCATCGATCTCAACGACAGCTACCCGTCGGTGAAGGTGGACATGATCCTGCGCGCCTCGGCGCTCAAGCCGGCCGACGACAGCCCGTTCGTCAACGAGATTTTCGCACCCGACTACACCGACCTGGTCTACAACGAACCGGCCGATCAACGCAGCAAGTTGCTCGATGAATACCACAACACCAATTACTCGGTGGTCGACCTGAACCTGATCGAGCGCATCTACGCCATTCTCTATCGGCAAAAAGTGGCCCATCAGTTCCGCCACAACGTGCTGTGCCGGCGCCAGGTCGAAGCGGTGGTGGGCACCTCAGAAGGCATCGAGTTGACCCTCAGCGACCTGGCCACCGGCCAGCAACAGACCCACCGCTACGATGCCGTCATCCTGGCCACCGGCTACGAGCGCCGTTCGCACCGCGACTTGCTGGCCCCCCTGGCTGGCTACCTGGAGGACTTCAACGTCGATCGCAACTACCGCGTACTGACCAGCCCCGACCTCAAGGCGTCGGTGTACCTGCAAGGCTTCTGCGAGAACAGCCATGGTCTGAGCGACACGCTGCTGTCGGTTCTGCCCTCGCGGGCCGCCGAGATTGGCCGTGCGCTCTATCACGACCTGCCATCGTTGCGCACCCTGCCACTGCCAGAAGCGGTCCTTTCCCGCGCCTGACAGACGCTTCGCCACCGGCCCCCCGTTTCAGGTGCAGGGGGCCGGTTCCTCAGCCTGAAACATTTCCTTGCATTTAAATCGACGGAATTTCGATTCTCATTCGTCCTTATCAATACAGCTCTCCAGGGTTGGGCTTAAGCTCGACCCCTTATTGTGAAGATCGTCTGATGGCCAAAACTCCGAAAAAATCCAAGTCCAGGCTCTGGTTCCTGGTCCACAGCTGGCTCGCGCTGCCGATCTGGTTCTTTGTCCTGATCGTGTGTTTCACCGGCATGCTCGCGGTGGTCAGCCAGGAAATCGTATGGCTGGCCGACCCTGCGGTCCGCGCCAACAAGCCCGATGCCGACGTGGACCGCCTGAGTTTCCAGCAAGTGCTCGATGCGCTGCACAAGGCCGAGCCCGAGATGATCGTGGACATGCTTCGCCAGCCCGACGGCTCGCACTTCGCGGTCATTGCCAACGTTACCCTGCCCGACGGCACCAGCCCCACGCTGTATGTAAACCCCTACACCGGGGCCATCCAGGGCAAGACGCCCGACTTCGACTTCGAAGCCTTCACCCGCGCCTTGCATGGGTGGTGGCTGGTGCCATTCACCAACGGTTACAGCTGGGGCTGGTACCTTGTTTCACTACTGGGCCTGCCCATGCTGGCGTCCCTGGTCACAGGGCTGGTGGTGTACAAGAAATTCTGGAGGGGGTTCTTCAAGCCGGTGCGCACCGGTCACGGCTCGCGGATTTTCTGGGGGGACGTGCATCGCCTGGCCGGCGTCTGGTCCATCTGGTTCATCGCCGTCATTTCCATTACCGGTACCTGGTTCCTGATCCAGGCCATTCTGGGCGATAACCACGTCACGATTTCCACACGCCCCATCGTGCCGGTGATTGCACGCGAGGACGTGCCGCAGACCACCGACGGCACCCCGGCACCACGCATCGACCTGGACGAAGCCGTGCGCATTGCCGGGCAAGCGGTACCGGGCCTTGAGGTCAGCTTCGTGATATTGCCCGCCACGGCGTACAGCCATATCAGCCTTTCGGGGCCGGGGTGGTACCCGTTGATGTTCCAGAATGCCTCGGTCAACCCCTACACCCGCCAGGTCGACAGCCAGTTCCGCATCAGCGACCGCACGCCCCTGGAGTTCGTCACCGAATCCATGCGTCCGCTGCACACCGGCGACTTCGGCGGGCTGCCGATCAAACTGGTGTGGTTCTTCTTCGGCCTGGTATTGACCTTGATGGTGTTCAGCGGCCTGCTCATCTGGACCAAGCGCACCGCCCAAGCTACCGCCGCCGCCCTCAAGCGCAGCGAGCGCGCCCCGCGCGTCGCACAGCGCGAGCCTACCCTGGAGACCCAACCATGAGCCAGGCACACACCCTTGAGCAACGGCCATTGAAGCAGATCTGGTTGAAGTGGCGGTTTCACCTGAACATTCTGCTGCTCCTGATCCCGCTGGGCTTCATGCCCCAGTACTTTGCCGACGCCAAGCTGTTTCGCGGCGAAGCCGGGCTGGGCGCGAACGTGATACGTGATATCAAAGTAGGGCCCTACAGCCTGGACCTGGCTGAAATGCGTGACGAAGTGCCCCAGGCCGATGGTCCGGCCGGCTACTTCAAGGTGTTCAATGCCTCGCTCTGCAAAGGCTGCGCCCAAGAGGTGAAAGCCACCTACCTGCGCATCGGCAAGCCGCGCAGCCTGCGCGCCGCCGGCACCATTTTCTTCGGGGCCCCCTACCACATGGGTACCTCCCTTCCGATTGCGCCGCGTACTCGGCCAGATGCCCAAGTGTGGATCACCCTTGAAGGCTGGGACGGCAGCATGCATCAAGCCTCGGTGCCCTTGGCCCAGGCATCGCCAGCCACCGTGGCCTGGCTCAAGAAACAAGGAGGCAACAAATGAAACACCTCATGCGTAGGCTCATGCTCCCTTCACTGCTGTTGACCGCGACGGCTGCCATGGCACACAACCCCATGTGTGAATGTGAGGAAGTGCCAGGCAGTCAGATCAAATGCACTGGCGGCTTTTCTGACGGTAGCGGTGCACCTGGTGTAACCCTGGACGTGATCGGCTACGACGAACAGGTGCTGGTCGGCGGCAAGCTCGGGGATGACTCCACCCTCACCTTCAAGCGCCCGGATGGTGAATTCTACGTGTTGTTCGACGCAGGCCCTGGCCATGTGGTCGAAGTCGACTACGCCGACATTTCGCAACCATGAGCCGGGTTCAGGTGATTCGCCCGGCCGGCGCCGGGCATGAAACGTTGTATGTGCTGATGGTCAGTGCATTTATCGTAGCCCTGGCAGCCAGCGTCGTGCTGGTGCGTGGGGAGCGTGTGGACGATCAGCCGATCGCCAGCCATCAAATTGACGCTCGGCGGGACCTGACGCCGGCTGAGCAAGGCCTCTACACCGACCTGCGGGTGGCCTTCGACGAAATCCAGTACCTTCGCGAGGAAGAGGGCGCCGTGCCCGACGTGCAAACACTGGCGGCCGAGGGTCTGCCGCCTTTCGTCGTTGATGCCGGTAGCCAGGGCCGTGGCGATCACCACTGGTCGTTGCTGGCCGACGGCGCCTACCTGGGCCGCAGCCAGGCGCCGGAAATCGCCGGCGACCTGCTGATGATCCTGCCCGCCGAAGCTGGCGCCGAGGCCGAGGTCTGGCTCCTTAGAGACAGCCCCAGCTCATCGGTCGATGACCTTGCCCCGGCAAGCCTGATCGTCGCCGGCTGGCGCCAGGTCGTCAGCCACTACGACGCCGGTGTCACCCGCGAACACCGTCACTGACTCCAAAGGAATGTTCCATGCTTCGCTCCGCCCTCGCCCTGCTCCTGGCCTGCGCCCTACCCGCCTTTGCCCTGGCCGACGCCGGCAAACCGCTGCGTATCGGCATCACCCTGCACCCTTACTACAGCTATGTGAGCAACATCGTTGGCGACAAAGCCGAGGTGGTGCCGTTGATTCCGGCTGGCTTCAACCCGCATGCCTACGAGCCTCGCGCCGAGGACATCAAGCGCATCGGCACGCTCGATGTGGTCGTGCTCAACGGCGTCGGTCATGACGACTTCGCCGACCGCATGATCGCGGCCAGCGAAAAACCGAACATCGCCACCATCGAATCGAACCAGAACGTGCCTCTGCTCGCGGCAACCGGCATTGCCGCACGCGGCGCTGGTAAGGTCGTCAATCCGCATACATTCCTGTCCATCAGCACCACCATTGCGCAGGTCAATAACATTGCCCGGGAGCTGGGCAAGCTGGACCCGGAAAACGCGAAACTCTACACGCAAAATGCGCGGGCCTATGCCAAGCGTCTGCGTGCCCTGCGTGCAGAGGCCTTGGCAAAGGTGAGCCAAGCGCCTGGTGCCACCTTCCGGGTGGCCACGATCCACGCTGCCTACGATTATCTGGTGCGTGATTTTGGCCTGGAAGTCACCGCCGTGGTGGAGCCTGCCCACGGCATCGAGCCCAGTCCCGCTCAGCTGAAGAAAACCATCGACCAACTCAAAGCGCTGGATGTGCGCGTCATCTTCTCGGAAATGGACTTCCCCTCGGCCTATGTGGAAACGATCCAGCGTGAATCCGGCGTGCGCTTGTACCCGTTGACGCATATTTCCTACGGCGAATACACCAAGGACAAGTATGAGGTCGAAATGAAGCGCAACCTCGACACAGTGGTGCGCGCCATCGAGGAGAACCGCGCATGACCGCCGCCACTCAGGTGCTGCCGGTTTGTGGACCTCGCATCGAGTTCGAGGCGGTCAACCTCGAACTGGGCCGTACGCGCATTCTCGAACAGGTCAGTTTCAGCGTCGCGGCCGGCTCGGTGCATGCCATCGTCGGACCCAATGGGGGCGGCAAGAGCTCGCTGATCAAGACACTGCTGGGGCAGATGCCTCATCAGGGCCGATTGGCCATGCACTGGCCCAGCGAGCGGGAGGTGATCGGCTACGTGCCTCAGGCGCTGGAGTTCGACCGCGGCTTGCCCATGACCGTGGACGACTTCATGGCTGCCATGTGTCAGCGCCAGCCCGCCTTCCTAGGGTTGTCCAAGCGTGTCCAGCCGGCCATCGAGGCGGCCCTGACCCACGTCGGCATGCTCGACAAGCGCAAGCGGCGCATGGGGGCACTGTCGGGCGGTGAGCGTCAGCGGGTGCTACTGGCGCAAGGGCTGATTCCCGAACCGCAACTACTAGTACTGGACGAACCCATGTCGGCACTGGACGAAGCGGGTATTCGTGTGTTCGAGCACTTGCTGGCCAGCTGGCGTCGCTCCGGCACCACTGTCTTGTGGATCGAGCATGACCTTGAAGCCGTGCTGCGGCTGGCTGACCGGGTAACCGGCCTGAGCCGCCGCGTGCTGTTCGATGCACCGCCTGCCCAGGCTCTCACCCCTGAGCGTCTGCTCGGGCTGTTCTCCGTCCATCCGCGCAGCGAGAGCCTTGCCTCATGAGTTTCGAATCCTTCCGTGAACTGGTGCAGCAGTGGGCCGTTCAAGGCTACTTGCCCGAAGCGCTGGCCTACGGCTTCGTCGTCAATGCGCTGCTGGCAGGGTTGATGATCGGGCCGGTGCTCGGTGGCCTTGGCACATTGGTGGTGGTCAAGCGCTTTGCCTTCTTCTCCGAAGCGGTCGGCCACGCGGCGCTGACTGGCGTGGCCATCGGCATCCTGTTGGGCGAACCCTATACTGGGCCCTACGGCAGCCTGTTCGGCTATTGCCTGCTGTTCGGCATCCTGCTGAATTTCCTGCGCAATCGCACCGGCTTGTCGCCCGACACGCTGATTGGCGTGTTCCTGTCGGTGTCATTGGCGCTGGGCGCCAGCCTGCTGCTGATGCTGGCCGGCAGGATCAACGTGCACATTCTGGAAAACGTGCTGTTCGGTTCGGTGTTGACCGTCAGCGGTCAGGACCTGGTCGTGTTGGGAATCGTCGCCGTGCTGGTGCTGGCCTTGGCGCTGCCGCTGTACAACCGCATCATGCTGGCCAGCTTCAATCCGCAACTGGCTGCTGTACGCGGGGTGGCGGTCAAAACCCTGGACTACCTGTTCGTGGTGCTGGTGACCTTGGTCACGGTGGCCGCGGTCAAAGTAATCGGTGCGATTCTGGTGGGCGCGTTACTGGTCATCCCCGCGGCTGCCGCGCGCCTGGTCAGCCAGTCATTGAAAGGCTTTTTCTTCATCTCGGTGTTCATCGCTACCCTGAGCACCCTGTTCGGCATTCTGCTGCCCATTGTCTTCGACCTGCCTGTACCGTCCGGCGCCGCGATCATTCTGGTCGCTGGCCTCTGCTTCGCCCTGGCCGCCCTGGCCCGCGCGCTCGTCCCACGTCTGCAAGGAAACCCGGCATGAACCTCAAACGCCTGTGTCTGGCCGTCGCCCTTACCAGCCTGCCGTCCCTGGCCTCGGCCACCCAGGTGCTGACCACCCTGCCGGTGACCCACAGCCTGGCCAACACCTTGCTCGAAGGCACTTCGGTTGAGCTCAAACGCGCTGCGCCGGCGAATTTGCCCGCCAGCCGCCAGCCGTCATATTTCAGTGGTCGTGGCGAAGCCAGCCTGCACAAGGCGGCCCAGCAGGCTGACGCTGTGATCGGCGTGCGTTCGATCTGGCGAGACGATCCGCTTTATCCGGTGGCGCGGCGCAGCAATATCCGCATCGTGGAAATCGACGCCGCTCGCCCCGTCGATGGTGCATTGCCAGGCATCGCCGTGACGGGGGCTGATGCCTACGCCGGCTACCCATGGCTCAGCCCCACCAACCTGGGCCGCATGGCCGATGTCGTGGCCAATGATCTGGAGCGGCTGTCACCTGCGGACAAGGCACGCATTAAAACCAACCTTGCCGGCTTCAAGCAGCAAGTGTTGGCGCTGGCCGCCAATAGCCAGACGCGTCTGGCCAAGGTGGAAAACCTGACCACCGTCAGCCTTTCGGAGCGGCTGGGTTACTTGGCCAGCGGATTGAACCTGGACCTGGTGGACCAGCCGCTGCCCACCGAGTGGGATGCCGCTGCGCTCAAAGCCTTGGCCGACAACCTCAAAAACCAGGACGTGGCCCTGGTCCTGGATCATCGGCAACCAGAGGCCGCCGTGGCGCAGGTCATCAAAGACAGCGGCGCGAAGCTGGTTGTCGTGCAGAGCGATACCGACGACACGCTGGCAGGCTTGAAGAGCAGCGTTGATCTGATCGTCGAGGCATTAGGCCAAGGCTGAAGGGGTAGCGCAGTACCTGTGTGGAGCATAAGGGCCGAATAAGAAGAGCAGACCCGCACTTACTCAACGACTCATACACTGCTCATAGCGCCCATCCACCCGCTCGGCAAACCAGGCAGTGGTCAGCTTGCGGGTGATCTTCGGGCTCTTGAGCTCGATGCCCGGCAGCACGGCCCGCGGCAATGCACGGCCGGCCCTGGCATCGGCCAGGGCAAACACCTCCCGGTACAGCCGAGTCTCTTCGAAATCCAGTTCGGTGCCCTGCTCCAGCTGACTGCGAATCTGCGGGTTGCGCAGGCCCAACTGCCGACCCAGCTGACGTGCTGCCCTTTCTGTGGTGCCGGGCATGATCGACCCAGGCGCAATCAGGTCACCGTCCAGCGCCAGATCTATCCCGGTGACCTGGCTGAGCGCCGCCTGAAACGCCGCATTACGGCTGGCGTACCAGCCAGCGTTGAAGTCAGCGAACCGATAGAGCTGACGCTCGTAGTTGGCGGGATAGCCCAATAGATGCGCAATCCCGAAATACAGGCCACCGCGGCGCGTGAACACTTCCTGGCGCACGCTACCCTCGCGTGCGTAGGGATAGGCTTGCGCGTGTTTCTCGGCAAAGTCGATGCTCACCTGCATCGGGCCGCCGGTATGTACCGGGTTGAGCCCCCCCAGCAAGGTACGGCCCAATGGCACCCGCGCGATCACCTCATCATACAGTTCGCTCAATTGCTTCTCGGTGCGCACTGCCTGCAAGCGCTGTGCGTAGGTCTTGCCATTGCCAGACGGGGTTTGCAGCGCGCCGTCGACCAGCATTCTGGGCACATGCACACGGGCAGCCCGCCGATTGATTTCCTCGCGCGCGATACGGCCCAGCTGGGGCACCTGGGGGTCGGCGTTGAAGGTGGACTCCTGCTCGGTCACAGCCAGTACCGCGCACAGGTTTCGCTTTGAAGGCTCGATACCTTGGGCCTGGAACGCCTTCTGGATATCAGCGGCCCAGCCGGCCCGGTCGCCAGCCTTGGCGGGCAACAAGCGCATCAGCTCGGCGTGCACCTGCGCAGGGTCGGCTTGGGGTACGGACGCTCGGCGCCCCGTACACCCTTGCAACACGGCCAGGGCCAGAACGGCTGCGGCCAGCATGCGCCCGTTCAGAGGTGGGCTCCTGCCAACGGGCGCGCAGAGGGATTGATCAGCATGGTCTGTCCTGGGGGTTCAAAGCCCCTAGCCTCGCCGACCGTGGGCGAGACGTCAATCAACCCGTCAGACGCAGCGGTTCCAACGCCCTGGTCAATGCCGCCAGCACGCCTGACTCGTGGTCATGGATGAAGAAGTGACCGCCAGGGAACACCTGCAGCGAAAACGAGCCCTGGGTTTCGTGCTGCCAGGCCCGTAGCTGCTCGTCGCTGGCCCGATCATCTTGGCCACCCAGTACGTGCAACGGGCAGCGAAGCGCGGGCCGCTGGCGATAGGCGTAGGTCCCGCACAGCAGAAAGTCAGCGCGCAGGATCGGCAGTGTCAGGCTCATCAGTTCATCATTGGCAAGCACCTGCTCTGGCGTGCCTTGCAGCTCACGCAATTCATCGATCAGCTCGGTGTCGGACTTCGGCTCGCGCCAGTGCCTGCCGTCATAGTCTTCCCGGCGGGTAGGCGCAGCAGTGCCGCAGGCGAACAGCGCCAGCGGTGGCTGGCAACCAAGCGCCTGCAGTTCATGGGCCAGTTCGAAGGCCAGCAGCGCGCCCAGGCTGTGGCCGAGCAAGGCATAAGGCGTACTGGTCGCCAGGCGCTGCTCCTGGGCCAGCTGTCGGGCCAGCGCCTGCATGTCGGTGTGCAACGCCTCGGCCATGCGTGCGCCGCGGCCTGGCAATTCCACTGGCCTAACCTGCAACCACGCCGGTAGCGCGCGGCGCCACCGGCTGTACACCATCGCACTGGCCCCCGAATACGGCAGGCACAGGAGATTGATCACCGTCACTGTGCGCCGGCTTCAGCCATTTTCTGACGCAGGCTGAGCGGACGCATGTCGGTCCACACCTCATCGATGTAGGCCAGGCAGTCCTTTTTCAGCCCTGCTTTGCCCACCGCCCGCCAGCCCTCGGGGATCGCCTTGTATTCCGGCCAGATCGAATACTGTTCTTCGTGGTTGACCACGACCTGGAACTGGATGTCTTCACGGTCGAAAACTGAAGTCATGTTGCCTGCCTCCTTGAGTGGGATTGCCACTGCGCGCGCGGCGCAGGGGAACTCTCAAGTAGACGTGCAGGGAGTGGAAAAAATTAGGCGACCGGGCGATGCCGGGCCGGCCTGTGGATGTGGGGCCGGTTCGGTCAGGTATCGCGCAACAGGTCGTGGGTGTCGAGCAGGCGGAAGGCAACCTGCGGATTTCGTTCGAGCCCCTTGCGTATGGCCGCCGGTATGGCCTGGCGCGTCTTGCGGCACAACCCAGGCTGATCGTCCAGCTCGATGACGATCCCGCGCATGGTGCGCACTTCATGATGGCCCGGTGCGATATGCAGCCGGATGCCCAGGTTGTCATATAGCCGACGTTGCAGGCGATAGAGATCCTCGATGTCCTGAAGGTTCTCCAGGCGTTCGAGCAGGCGCTTTTCTTCCTGCCGGGTCAGCAGCAGGATGCGCCGAGCAGGCTCGCACTCGGTGGCCAGCTGATCGCGACCGCAGATGCACGCACCGGGCGGGCAAGGTTGGCGCAATGGTACAGAGTTGGTCATTGCCCAAGCATAGCCAGGATTGCGGCACCCGTGCTACGCCCGGTGGTGTCATGGCGCGACGCCCTCGACGATGATCACCTCGGCGCACGCCGCACCTTGGCGCAGGCCGCAGGCTTGCTGGTAAAGGTCGGATCGATAGCAGGCCACGGCCTGGTCATAGGAGTCGAACTCGATCACCACGCTGCGTTGGGGCGTAGGCCGCCCTTCCAAGGCCTCACTGCGCCCTCCCCTGGCCAGAAAGCGCCCACCGTAGGCCTGGAAGGCTGCCGGGGCACGCTGAGTGTACTGCTGGTATTGAACCGGGTCGGTCACATCCACATGGGCAATCCAATAGGCCTTCATCCGCTTGTCTCCTGCGTGGGGGCTTTTGTGTATGATGGTATACCATAAACAATAACTCTCAGCACGAGCACTCGACATGCCTTTCAACAGCATCGATGAAATTCTCCAGGATTATCGGCAAGGCAAGATGGTCTTGTTGGTGGACGATGAAGATCGTGAGAACGAAGGCGACCTGCTGATCGCCGCCGAATACTGCGACGCACAGGCCATCAACTTCATGGCCAAGCAAGCCCGTGGCCTGATCTGCCTGACGCTGACGGATGAGCACTGCCAGCGCCTGGGCCTGGAACAGATGGTTCCGGCCAATGGCAGCATGTTCAGCACCGCCTTCACCGTCTCGATCGAGGCCGCGACCGGCGTCACCACGGGCATCTCCGCCGCCGATCGCGCACGCACCGTGGCAGCTGCCATGGCCGCCGATGCGCGCCCGGAAGACCTGGTGCAGCCTGGGCATATTTTCCCGTTGCGCGCCCGCGAAGGCGGTGTTCTCACCCGCGCAGGGCACACCGAGGCCGGCTGTGACCTGGCCCGCCTGGCAGGCTTGAGCCCGGCGTCGGTCATCGTCGAGGTGCTCAACGACGACGGCACCATGGCCCGTCGGCCCGAGCTTGAAGCCTTCGCGGCCCGCCACGGCATCAAGATCGGCACCATTGCCGACCTCATCCACTACCGGCTGAGCACCGAGCAGACCATCAAGCGCATCGGGGAGCGTGAGCTGCCCACGGTGCATGGCACCTTCCGCCTGGTCACCTATGAGGACCGTATCGACGGCGGCGTGCACATGGCCATGGTCATGGGCCAACTGCGCCGTGAGACGCCTACGCTGGTGAGGGTGCACGTGATCGATCCGCTGCGCGACCTGGTCGGCGCCGAGTGGGCGGGCCCGGCCAACTGGACGTTGTGGGCGGCACTGCAGAAAGTGGCTGAGGAAGGCGCAGGCGTGGTCGTGATCCTGGCCAACCATGAGTCCTCCCAGGCGCTGCTCGAACGTGTGCCGCAATTGACCCAACCCCAGCGCCCCTACCGGCGCGGGCACTCGAAGGTGTATTCGGAGGTCGGCACTGGTGCGCAGATACTTCAAGACTTGGGCGTGGGCAAGCTTCGTCATTTGGGTCCGCCCTTGAAGTATGCAGGCTTGGCGGGCTACGAGCTGGAAGTGGTGCAGAGCATACCGTTCGAGCCAATGGCTGGCTGATCGCGCAGCCTGCATGGCCATCGACCAAATGATGGCCGGTAGCCTGCTGCTACTTGCGAAAAGTTTGGAATACCATAATATGACATTCCGTAGACCTTGAATTTGTCTACCGCTGCTCCCCGAATACTGTTGGCGGGCGCACCACAAGCCCTGCCTCGAATAACAAAAAGCAACGAGGGCGTAATCATGCTGTTGAGCAAACGTGTAACCGCAGTGCTGTCGGCCAGCCTCCTGACATTGGCCTGCCAGGCCACTCAGGCGGCTGAGAGCCTGAATTTCGTAAGCTGGGGCGGAACGACCCAGGATGCTCAGAAACAAGCGTGGGCAGCCCCGTTCAGCAAGGCTACCGGCATCAAGGTGGTGCAAGACGGCCCGACCGACTACGGCAAGCTCAAGGCCATGGTCGAAAGCGGCAACGTGCAGTGGGACGTGGTCGACGTCGAGGCTGACTTTGCCCTGCGTGCTGCCAGCGAAGGCCTGCTCGAACCTCTGGACTTTTCCCAGATCCAGCGCGACAAGATTGACCCGCGCTTCGTTTCCGATCATGGCGTGGGTTCGTTCTTCTTCTCCTTCGTGCTCGGCTACAACGAAGGCAAGCTCGGTGCCAGCAAGCCAACCGACTGGACCGCGCTGTTCGACACCAAGACCTACCCCGGCAAGCGCGCCCTCTACAAATGGCCAAGCCCAGGTGTGCTGGAACTGGCGCTGCTGGCCGATGGCGTAGCACCGGACAAGCTCTACCCGCTGGACCTGGATCGCGCCTTCAAGAAGCTCGACACCATCAAGCAGGACATCGTCTGGTGGGGCGGCGGTGCGCAGTCGCAACAGCTGCTGGCCTCCGGTGAAGCCTCCCTCGGCCAGTTCTGGAATGGCCGCGTCTACGCCCTGCAACAAGACGGCGCGCCTGTAGGGGTGAGCTGGAAACAGAACCTGGTCATGGCCGATTTCCTGGTCGTGCCCAAAGGCGCGAAGAACAAGGATGCGGCCATGAAGTTCCTGGCCAATGCCAGCAGCGCCGAAGGCCAGGCCAAGTTTGCAAACAAGACGGCCTACGCCCCGGTCAATACCGACAGCCTCGCCAAGCTGGACAAGGACCTGGCCCCGAACCTGCCGACTGCCTATGCGCAGGATCAGGTTACCCTGGACTTTGCCTACTGGGCCAAGAACGGCCAGGCCATTGCCGCCCGCTGGAATGAGTGGCTGGTCAAATGAAAGTCGCGATCAATGCCCTGCATAACGCCCAAGGTGCCCCTTCGGGCACCGGTGCTCCAGGGGCCGGGCCACGGCGCGCCTCCCTGAGCCAGCGCTGGAAGGGCAGCCGCAACCTGCTGCCAGCCCTGCTGTTCCTGGGCCTGTTTTTCTTCGCACCGTTGGTTGGCCTGTTACTGCGCGGCGTGCTCGAGCCCACGCCTGGCCTTGGCAACTATGAACAGCTGTTCGCCAACTCGGCCTATGCCCGGGTGTTGTTCAACACCTTTTCGGTGGCCGGGCTGGTAACGCTGATCAGCGTACTGCTGGGCTTTCCGCTGGCCTGGGCGATCACGCTGGTGCCCAAGGGCTGGGGCCGGTGGCTGCTGAACATCGTACTGCTGTCGATGTGGACCAGCTTGCTCGCACGCACTTACTCCTGGCTGGTGCTGCTTCAAAGCTCGGGGGTCATCAACAAAATGCTGATGGCCATGGGCATCATCGATAGCCCACTTGAGATGGTGCACAACCTCACTGGCGTGGTGATCGGAATGAGCTACATCATGATCCCGTTCATCGTGCTGCCGCTGCAGGCAACCATGCATGCCATCGACCCGATGGTGCTGCAGGCAGGCTCGGTGTGCGGTGCCAGCCCGTGGACCAATTTCTGGAAAGTGTTTCTGCCGCTGTGCCGGTCGGGGCTGTTCTCCGGGGCATTGATGGTGTTCGTCATGTCGCTGGGGTACTACGTCACCCCGGCGCTACTGGGCGGGGCGCAGAACATGATGCTGCCTGAATTCATCATCCAGCAGGTGCAGTCGTTCCTCAATTGGGGCCTGGCCAGCGCGGCAGCCGCCTTGCTGGTGGTCATCACCCTGGTGCTGTTCTACCTGTACCTGAAGCTGCAGCCGGAATCCCCGGTTGGCACTGCGAGGTAAACCACATGCTCTTGTCTCCCAACGCCATGGGCCGGCCGCTTCGCACCGGCCTGTACTTGACCACCGGCGTGATTGCTGCCTTCCTGCTGCTGCCGGTGGTCTTCATCGTGCTGCTGTCGTTCGGCTCATCCCAATGGCTGGTGTTTCCGCCGCCGGGCTGGACGTTCAAATGGTACGGGCAGTTTTTCTCCAACCCTGAGTGGATGGACGCGGCCCTGGCCAGCCTAAAGGTCGCCGTGCTCACCACCGTTGCGGCAGTGCTGCTGGGCCTGCCCACGGCCTTTGCCCTGGTACGGGGGCGCTTCCCGGGGCGCGAACTGCTGTACGGTTTGTTCACCATGCCCATGATCGTGCCCCTGGTGATCATCGCCGTGGCGGTATACGCCTTGTTCCTCAAGCTGGGCTACACCGGGACTTTGTTCGCCTTCGTGGTGAGCCACGTGATCGTCGCCCTGCCCTTCACCATCATCTCCATCATCAATTCCCTGAAGCTGTTCGACCAGTCAATCGAAGACGCCGCCGTCATCTGCGGCGCCTCGCGCCTGCAGGCCATCTTCAAGGTGACTTTCCCGGCCATCCGGCCTGGGATGATCGCCGGCGGGTTGTTCGCGTTTCTGGTGTCCTGGGACGAAGTGGTGCTGAGCGTGATGATGGCCAGCCCCGATCTGCAGACACTGCCGGTAAAGATGTGGACCACCCTGCGCCAGGACCTCAGCCCGGTAATCGCCGTGGCATCGACCTTGCTGATCGGTCTGTCGCTGCTTGTGATGTTCCTTGCCGCCGCCCTGCGCCGGCGTGCCGAAACCAACGCCTGAGCGCGCGGAGATTAACCCATGAGTGCAGTGATCCAAGACAACGCGCGTGGCAAGGCCCTGGTCAGCCTGCGCGGCCTGAACAAGCATTACGGCGACTTCACCGCCGTGGACAACCTGGACCTGGACATTCAGGAAGGCGAATTTCTGACCTTCCTGGGTTCCAGCGGCTCCGGCAAGTCCACCACCCTTTCGATGCTGGCTGGCTTCGAGACGCCCAGCAGCGGCCAGATACTCGTGGAGGGCCAATCGCTGGTCAACGTGCCGCCGCACAAGCGCGACATCGGCATGGTGTTCCAGCGCTATTCTCTGTTTCCGCACCTGAACGTGCGCGACAACATCGGCTTCCCCCTGGCCATTCGCAAGCTGGGTGCGGCTGAAACACGCAAGCGTGTCGATGCCATGCTCAAGCTGGTGCAACTGGAGCCCTTCGCGCACCGCAAGCCCTCGCAGATGTCTGGCGGGCAACAGCAACGCGTGGCCATCGCCAGGGCGCTGGTCTACGAGCCGCGCATCCTGCTAATGGACGAGCCGCTGGGTGCCCTGGACAAGAAGCTGCGTGAAGACCTGCAGGACGAATTACGCCAACTGCACCGGCGTCTTGGCATTACCATTGTCTACGTCACCCATGACCAGGAAGAGGCTATGCGCCTGTCCCAGCGCATCGCGATCTTCAGCCATGGCAAAATCGTGGGCCTTGGCAGTGGCTACGACTTGTATCAGAACCCGCCCAACGCGTTTGTCGCCTCGTTCCTGGGCAACTCCAACTTCCTGCGGATCAAGGCCAATGGCAACGGCGCCGGTAGCTTCGAAGGCCAGAGCGTGGCCATCCGCCTGACCCCAGGCCTGAGCCAGGACCAGGATGCCCTGATCATGGTGCGACCCGAGAAGGCCCTGGCCCTGACTGCTCAGCAAGCTGCCGAGCAACCTCTGCCTGCGGGCTGGAATGAAGTCAGCGCCACGGTCGGCGAGGTGTTGTTCCTGGGTGAAAGCCAAACCTGTCATGTGATCACAGCAGGCGGTACATCGTTGACGGTCAAGGCGCTTTCGGCGGCAGGCATGCCGATGCAGCCAGGCGACACCGTCAAGGTACGCTGGGCCGTGGCCGATGCGTGTATCTATACCCAATGGGCAGAAAGTGACCTGAGCAAATCGGCCGGCGCTCACTGAGCCGAGGAGCTGACGCCACGTATCAGGCCGTGCGCTAATGCCTGCGCACGGCCGCCTTGTCATCACACTATCACGCCACTGTCTTACGCTCAGGCCATTCCCACCGTAAAGGTCCAATCGGCATGGCCCGCCTGTTCGCCCTCCTGTTGACCATGCTACCGGTGATGGCCTGGGCCGAGTCCGTGCCTCTGCGCATCCAGGGCTCCAACACGCTTGGCAGCGCCCTGTTACCGGCATTGGTACTGGCGCAACTGCGTGCTGAGCTCGCCACCCAGGTGCAGGTTCACCGCGGTCAGTCTGACAATGAGTCAGTGATCACGGCGACCCGCGCCGACGGCGTAGCCGTTCGGGTCGACATCGCGGCACATGGTACGAACACGGGCTTTTCTGCCTTGGCTCGTAACGAGGCCGACCTGGTCGCCGCCTCACGTCCGATCAATGACAGCGAAGCGCGGCAATTGCAGGCATTTGGTGACCTGCGGGCCCCTGCCGCCGAACATGTGATCGGATTGGACGGTGTCGCCATCCTCGTCAATCCTGCCAACCCGTTGCATGAGTTGTCCCTGGATCAAATAGCGCAGGTTTTCAGCGGGCAGATACAGCGCTGGGAGCAACTGGGAGTGGCCGGTGGCGACATCCACCTGTACGCCAGGGACGAACGCTCCGGGACGTTCGAAACGTTCAAAGCACGGGTACTGGCGCCTGGGCAGGTCAACCTGGCGCGGACAGCCACGCGTTTCGAAGCCGGCGATCGTCTGGCCGCCCAGGTAGCGGGTGATCGCCAGGCAATCGGATTCTCCGGCCTTTCGACCACACACGGGACGAAGGTGCTGGCAGTGGCCGAAGGCACCGCTGCGGCGCAGCTGCCCGAACGCGCCTTGGTGGCCAGCGAGAACTACCCCCTGTCACGTCGCCTGTTCCTGTATCTGCCCACTCCCTCAAGCCCTCAAGCCACCGCATTGATCGACTTCATCCAGAGCCCTGCTGGGCAGGCCATCGTGGCCGAACAAGGCTTTGTGTCACAACAGGTCGTGGCCCAGCGGGTGGTGCCTGTTCCGGACATGCCCGCCCGGTATCGCGACCTCGTAGAGCACGCCCAGCGGCTGAGCGTGAATTTGCGCTTTCAACCGGGCAGTGCCGCCCTGGACAGCAAGGCCATCCAGGATGTGCAGCGGATCATCGATTACCTGAACCAGGCCAGCAAGCAGCAGCGCAAGGCTGTGCTGGTCGGCTTCGGCGACCCCAAGGACACACCGGGACGCGCGGCCCTGCTCTCGCGCCTGCGCGGCGAGGCGGTACGCCAGGCGCTGGCGCGCGGGGGTATCGAGGTGCTGGAGGTGGCGGGGTTAGGTGACCAGATGCCGGTGGCCGGTAACGAGCTGGAGCAAGGCCGATTGCGCAACCGTCGCGTCGAGGTCTGGGTCTATTGAGGCTTGCAGTACTGCACCAAGACCTGAGCCGTCAGCGCATCGAAAGCCCTTCGCAAAAAAATGTAACAGCTGCCCATTCGGCGTGCCCCACAAATGGATCTACGCTCAAGCTTAAGTGATACCGGGCCCCTCTGACGGTTGCCAGCCGCCATGTCGGATCACTGTTGCCACGCAACGTCGACCGACCAGGAGGGGCTCATGACAGCTCTGCACACCTTTCTCACCACACCTTTTCTTGGCACCAGCGCTTGGCTATGGCTGATCTTCGTCGCCATCGTCGTCGGCTTGCTGGTGCTCGACCTGGGCGTGCTGCATCGCCATGACCGTGAAATCGAAATGCGCGAAAGCCTGCTGCTGTATTCGGGCTATTTTGGCGTTGGCGTGCTGTTCGGCGTTGGGGTTTGGTACTACCTGGGCGCGCAGCCGGCGCTGGAGTTCTACACGGGGTTTCTCGTCGAGCAGTCGTTGTCGATGGACAATGTCTTCGTCATGGCGATGATCTTCAGCTACTTCGCCGTTCCCAGGCGGTACCAACACCGCGTGTTGTTCTGGGGCATTCTCGGTGTGGTGGTGTTGCGCGCCATCATGATTGGCGTAGGTGCGGCCCTGGTGCAGAACTTTGCCTGGGTACTTTATATCTTCGGCGCTTTCCTGCTTTTTACCGGCGTGAAGATGGCGCTGTCCAAGGAAGGCAGCCAACCGGACCTGGCCAACAATCCGATTCTGAAGTTTGTGCGGCGGCACATGCGCGTGACCGATCAGATCCACGGCTCGAAGTTTTTCGTGCACATCACGCCCAGCGGGGGCAGCCATGCTGTGCGCCACGCTACGCCGCTGTTCCTTGCGCTGGTTTTGATTGAACTGGCCGACCTCGTCTTTGCGGTAGACAGTGTTCCGGCAATATTCGCCATTACTCAGGACCCTTTCATCGTCTACACATCCAATATCTTTGCCATCTTGGGCCTGCGTTCGCTGTACTTTGCCTTGTCGGCACTGATGCACCGTTTCGTGTACCTGAAATATGCGTTGGCGCTCGTGCTGATCTTCATCGGTTGCAAGATCTTCTACCACGGCTTGATTGGCAAGGTGCCCGCCCTCTTGTCGTTGGGTGTCACGTTCGGACTGCTGCTGGGCGGTGTGCTGGTGTCGCTGATAAAAACCCGTGGTCAGGGCAAGGCTGCGATTACTGAGTCGGATCAAGCGACTGGAACCACTGGGCATAAGGAGTATTGACCGCCATGCGCCGGTTGAAGTCCGGGCTCCCGTCGGCCCACCAGACAGGGCCCCGCTCACCCAGCGCCACCTTTGCCGTCTGAACCTGGGCACGGGCGCGGGTTAACTGATCGGGATCGTTGTCGGCTTTTGCGTCCTTTACAGCTCTGCGGGCGTCCATCAGGGCATGCACCCAGTGCTGACGCTCAGCCTCGGACAGGGAGGGGTCGGTACAGCGCCACAACCGCCCCCGGACAACGAAATAGCGGCCGTCCGGGGTCGTGGGGTAACGCTGGGCAGGCATTACTTGGCCAGCCAGTTTTCCACTTCATCTGCGCCGTGTTCTGCCTTCCATGCCTTGAGCTTGGTGTGATTGCCACCTTTGGTCTCGATGACTTCACCGGTGTGAGGGTTCTTGTACTGCTTGACTTGCCGAGCACGACGCGGCGCTTTCTGGGACGCAGCAGGCGCAGCGGGACGTTGACCGTTTTTCGGATCGAGCAGGTTGACGATGTCGCGCAAACTGTATTCGTACTTGGCCAGCAGATTTCGCAGTTTGGTTTCAAACTCGATTTCTTTCTGCAGCTCAGGGCTACCTTTCATGGCTTCCAGCTCTGCAAGTTGGGCAGCCAATTTCTGTTCCAGTTGTCGAAACTCTGCAAGACGAGACATGGGGACGTTTCCTTTTCAGTACGACGGGCAATAAAACTTCAGTAACTTGTTAGTGCAGTCGAACATACGCTTGGTTCAACCCGCTTGACTAACTAGACCGCATTACCGTCTGTCCGTCAAAGAAAATGTTAGTGCCCTGCAAGCGGTCTGTTGCGCACACCCAGCGGAGACTGAATCATGCCCAACCCGTTCCCCAGCCTTCTTGGCTTGTGTATCGCCAGCGCCCTGCTCGCCGGTTGCTCAGGTGCCAAAACCGCATCACCCGTACACACACCCGGCGCCCCAATAAAACCCGGGACGCAATGGCTTGAAAAAGGCGCGGCGCTGTTACAGTCCAAACCACCCATTGAGGCACTCAATGCCTACCTGGACGGCTTTCACTTCTATAACGGCCATCCGGATATTCAAATGGAAGCGCATCATTACTGTGCGATCCTCAACGAAGACGTCATTCAGTGCGTGATCTACGATGGCAGCACGGCCACGGCCAAGATCATGGGCGTGGAGTACATCATCGATCAGAAGTTGTTCGCCCGTTTACCCGACAAGGAAAAAGCCCTGTGGCACAGCCACGGTTACGAAGTGTCCTCCGGCCAGTTGGTGGCGCCCGGTATACCTGCGCCTGCCGAGCATGCCTTGATGAAACGCCTGGCCACCACCTACGGCAAGACGTGGCATACCTGGCATACCGACCAGGACAAGTCCCTGCCGATGGGCGTGCCCCAACTGATGATGGGCTTTACGGCAGACGGTCAGGCAGACCCTGCAATGGTCGAGCAGCGCAATCGTCGCCTGGGCATCGATACCACCCAGACGCGCAAGCAGCGCGCTGACATCGACATTCCGACGCCTGACACCGGCGCCGACAGTTGGCAGAAAGGCGTCGTCATTCAGTTGGATGACCCTACGGGCGCGCATCTGCACAAACCTGCCACCACTACGCCTGCCGATACCAACAGCCGTTCGGCCCGCTGAGCCTGGCGGGGTGACCACAGCAATCAGCGTTGGGCCGCTGAACCCGACGCAGGCAGGTGCTTGCCGATCTCGTACTTGCCGATCGCAGCCCGGTGTACTTCATCGGGCCCGTCGGCCAGGCGCAGCGTGCGCTGCATGGCGTACATGTAGGCCAACGGAAAGTCAGCGCTGACCCCCGCGCCACCGTGCAACTGGATCGCCCGATCGATCACGCGCAGCGCCACGTTCGGTGCTACCACCTTGATCTGGGCGATTTCGCTGCGGGCCACCTTGTTGCCCACCGTGTCCATCATGTAGGCCGCTTTGAGCGTGAGCAGTCGTGCCATGTCGATGTCCATGCGCGAATCGGCAATCTTGTCGACATTGCCGCCCAGGCGCGCCAGTGGCTGACCGAACGCAGTCCGGCCAACCGCGCGCTTGCACATCAGTTCAAGGGCCCGTTCGGCCATGCCAATGGATCGCATGCAATGGTGAATGCGCCCAGGCCCCAGTCGGCCCTGGGCGATCTCGAACCCCCTGCCTTCTCCAAGCAGCACGTTCTCCAATGGCACCCGCACATTTTCGAACACCACCTCGGCATGGCCATGGGGGGCGTCGTCGTAGCCAAACACCGGCAAAGGCCTGAGCACCCTCACACCGGGGGTATCCATCGGCACCAGAACCATCGAATGTTGTTGATGCCGCGGGCCGTTCGGGTTGGACAGGCCCATGAAGATCAGCACCTTGCACCGTGGGTCACAGGCGCCGGAGGTCCACCACTTGCGGCCATTGATGACCCATTGGTCCCCTTCGCGCACTGCTGTGGCCGCCATATTGGTGGCATCTGAGGACGCCACATCGGGCTCGGTCATGGCGAATGCCGAGCGGATCTCGCCCCGCAGCAAAGGCTCCAGCCACTGCTGCTTCTGCGCGGCCGTGCCGTAGCGCACCAGCACTTCCATGTTTCCCGTGTCCGGTGCCGAGCAGTTGAACGGCTCCGGGCCCAGCAATGAACGGCCCATGATCTCTGCCAGTGGGGCGTACTCCAGGTTGGTCAGCCCTGCACCGTATTCGGATTCAGGCAGAAAAAGGTTCCACAAGCCCTCCTCGCGCGCTTTGGTCTTCAACGACTCCATGATGGCGGTAGGCTGCCAACGATCGCCTTCGGCCACCTGGCGGTCGAATACGGACTCGGCAGGATAGACGTAGGTATCCATGAATGCAGTCACGCGCTCGCGCAGCGCTTGCACCTTGGGCGAATAGGCGAAATCCATTGGCAGGTTCCTTCGGGTCTAATGACATGAAGCAAGCCTAGGGCAGGCATGGGTCATCCACCTAGTCTATTTTCGGCGTGTATTAACATTCATAACCGATATATGATCAGCCGATAATTCCAAGAACGAGCGGCGCTCATGAACCTCAGCAAGGTCGATCTCAACCTGTTCATCGTCTTCGATGCGATCTACACCGAAGCTAATCTCACCCGTGCCGGGCAGATCGTCGGCATCACCCAGCCTGCCGTGTCCAATGCATTGTCCAGGCTGCGGGAGACCTTCAACGATCCGCTGTTCGTGCGCACCGCCCAGGGCATGGTGCCGACACCCATGGCGCAAAACATCATCGGCTCGGTCCGCAGCGCCCTGGCGTTGCTGCGCACCTCAGTGCAGGAAAGCCGAACGTTCAATCCCCTGCAAGCGAGCAAGACCTTTCGCATCAGCATGACCGACCTGACCGAGGCCGTGATCCTGCCGCCGCTGTTCCAGCGTCTGCGTCGCCTGGCACCTGGGGTGCTGATCGAGAGTTTCCTGTGCAAGCGTCGAGAAACGACCAAGGAGCTCGCCGCGGGACGACTGGACTTCGCCATCGATGCCCCTCTCAACACCGACCCTCAAGTGCGGCACATCAAGTTGATGCAGGACCGCTACGTCTGCGCCCTGCGCCAAGGCCACCCGCAGGCCGACAAGGCATTGAGCCTGGACGCGTACCTTGGCATGACCCACATCCACATTTCCAGCCGCCGCAACGGGCTGGGTTACGTGGACCTTGCGCTGGGCAAGATGGGCGTACAGCGCAAGGTTGCCCTGCGCTCACAGCATTACCTGATGGCCTCGCAAGTCTTGCAGCAAACCGACATGGTGATGACCGTGCCAGAGCGTTTCGCCCGCCGTCATCAGCTGTGCTACAAGCCGCTGCCTGTGGAGGTGCCTGCGTTGGAAACGCACCTGTACTGGCATGAAAGCACTGATCAGGACCCCGCCAACCGCTGGATGCGCGAGCAGATCACAGAGTTGTGCGAGCGAGTAGTCAGCGAAGAGGAACGGTCTCTGAGCGGTGCGTGAGGTAAACCGTCTGAAGGTCGTGAAGGATGGGAACATTTTTTCCGTTATGCCTGAGCGGGAGAATGCTTTTGCAAAATGGTCTTAAAAAGCTCTGATTTAGAGCAAAAGTCTCTTCGCGGCGCAGTTAATCTTGTTCAGGCACCCTCGCTCTCTTGCCAATGGACCTGCTCATGACTGACGCCCCGCTCTACTTCGATTACGCTGCCACCACCCCGGTCGACGATCGAGTGATCGAGACCATGCTTGCGTGCCTGGGTCGGCATGCCCATTTCGGTAACCCGGCCTCGAGCGGGCATGTCTACGGCAAGGCAGCGCGTGATGCAGTCGAACTGGCCCGTGAGCAGGTGGCCGAACGCGTGGGGGCGTCGCCGGCGTCGCTGGTATGGACATCCGGGGCGACCGAGTCCAACAACCTGGCGCTCAAAGGGATCGCACAGGGACTGGGCCAGCCTGGGCATCTGCTTACCAGTCAGCTAGAGCACAAGGCCGTTCTGGACACAGCGGCCGAACTGGAGCGCCAGGGCTGGACAGTGACGCGACTGCAACCGGACCGATCAGGCCTGATCCATCCCGCCATGGTTCAGGACGCGCTGCGCGCCGACACGCGCCTGGTGTCGCTGATGGCGGTGAACAATGAACTGGGAACGGTGACCGACATCGCTGCCATCGGCGAGCGGGTGCGGGCGCACGGCGCCCTGTTGCACGTGGATGCCGCCCAGGCGGTTGGCAAGCTCGACATCGACCTGGCCGGCCTGCCCGTTGACCTGATGTCCTTCTCAGCCCACAAGGTGTATGGCCCCAAGGGCATCGGTGCGCTGTTCGTCGGCCCCCGGGCCCGCGCCGGCATGCGTGCGCAGCTGCATGGCGGTGGTCACGAGCAAGGCTTGCGCTCCGGCACCCTGGCGACGCATCAGATCGCGGGCATGGGCAGCGCGTTTGCCCTGGCGGGTCAACCGGGCGACGGCGAGTACCAGCGCTTGGCACAGTTGGCCACGCGCCTGCGCGAGGGTCTATTGGCACTGCCCGGCATTACGCTCAACGGCTGCGCAACCCAGCGCGTGCCGCACACCTTGAACCTGTGTATCGAGCAGGCGGGGTTCAACAACGCGGCGCTTGCCACGCAACTGGCGCTGTCGACCACCTCGGCCTGCAATTCGGCGAACAATGCGGCATCCCACGTCCTGCTGGCCCTGGGGCTGGACGAGCGCCGTGCCCGTAACAGCATTCGCCTGAGCATCGGCAGGTTCACCACAGAGGCAGAGGTAGACAAGGCCATTGCGGTAATGGCCTCGGCATTGAAGACGGCCAGCGCTGCACTGTGGTGAATCACGCCAGCCGGGCATGCCTTTACAGGAAGGTGAATACCTGGGAGGCCGGGAGCCGCGATTTGCTCAACCCGGCATTGAAGTCGGTTTCACTGCGATAGCCCAGGCTCAGCAGCACTACGCTGGTGAAGCCTTGTTCGCGCAACCCCAGCTCGGCATCCAGGCGCTGGCTATCGAAACCTTCGATGGGGGTAGCGTCCAGGCCCAAGGCAGCCGCGCCCAGCAAGGCGGTACCCAGGGCAAGATAGGTTTGCTTTTCCATCCAATGCTGCAGGTCCTTGCGCTCGTAACGGTGCAGGTCGGCGTAGTGGCGCCGGCTCTTGTCCTGAGCCGCCTTGGCCTGCTCATCCCGAAAACGCCCGTCGAGTGCTTCCTGGGCGAGCACGGCCTCCAGGTGCACCTGGGTCATGTCGGTACGCGCGCAGAAAACGATGACATGGGAGGCATCGCGCAATTTGGGCGAGTTGTAGGCGTAGTCGGTGTCGGTACTTGTGGTCAGGCGGGCTTTGGCAGTGTCGCTCTGGGCGACGACGAAATGCCAGGGCTGGGAATTCACCGACGATGGGCTGTAGCGCAATTGCTCAAGTAAGGCATCGACCGTGGCTTGGGGAATTTGACGCGATGCATCATAGGCTTTGGTGGTGTAGCGGCGCTTGGCCAGCGAGACGGTATCCATGGGCAATTCCGATCGTCGAGAGGAAAGAAGTGCCCATGGTATCTTTCCTGCCACAAATAAAAACCGGCACAATCGAGCAACACTTTCACCCACGGAGTGACAATGCTGCGCCTTGCCGACCTCGAACTATTCGTACGCAGTAGCGCACTGGGCAGCTTCACCGCAGCTGCCCTAGAAGCGAACCTGTTACCCGGCCAGGTGGCAGCGGCCATCAAGCGGCTGGAGCGTGACCTGGACGTGCGCCTGTTCGTTCGCACCACCCGCAGCCTGCGCCTGACTGCCGAGGGCGAGCGCTACCTGCCGACCGCCGTGAACGTGCTGGAAAGCCTGCGCCGCGCTCATGACGATTTGCACGGCAATGCCACCGCCCTGCGTGGCACCTTGCAGGTTTCCGCGCCCTCGGACCTGGGCCGCAACATGCTGCTGCCGTGGCTCAGCGCATTTCGCCGGGAACACCCGGCCCTGCACCTGCGCTTCATGCTGTCCGACCAGATTGCCGACCTGAGCCGTGATCCGGTGGACGTCGCCGTGCGTTACGGCCTGAATCAGGACGCCAACTACATTGCCCTCCCCCTGGCCGACTGGAACCAGCGCGTGCTGGTCGCCTCGCCCGATTACCTGGCCCGCCACGGCCGACCCCAGACACCCGAAGCACTGCACACTCATGCCTGCTTGTTGTACATGCAGCACGGACGGGTGTACGACAAGTGGCAACTCGGCCAACGCACGGTGCACGTGCAAGGGCCACTGGTCAGTGATGATGCCGATGTGATTCGCCGCCTGGCGGTACTTGGCGAGGGAATCGTCTACAAGTCGTGGCTGGATGTCAGCGACGACCTGGCCTGTGGCAGACTGGAAATCGTCCTGCCTCAATGGCCGGGCGAGCCGACGCCGGTCACGCTGGTATGTCCGCACCGCAAGCAGCTCACGCCCGCCGTCACGCAACTGCACCAGTGGCTGCGCCAGCGGTTCGACGCACTGCAGCCGGCAGCCAGGCTCGGCAGTTGCACAAATCTTCCAGACACCTGGAACCGGGGGCATTAGGCTCGTGATACAGCCCCCGCATCAGCGTGCACACAGCGAGCTCCCATGAGTAACTGGATCGACCTCAAGCAGGACGCCGAGACCGGCATCGAGTCGATCCGCGCGCATTTCGTCGGTCATGCCTACGATCCCCATTGGCACGACAGCTACCTGGTCGGTGTGACCGAGCAAGGGGTCCAGCAATTCAATTGCCGTCGGGTCAGGCACCGCAGCGTGCCGGGTCAGGTCTTCATGCTTGAGCCTGGGGACCTGCACGATGGGCTTGCGCCTACTGAAGACGGTTTTACCTACTCTACGCTCTACCTGGAGCCGGACTGGCTGGAGCAGCAGTTGCGCCTGCTGTTCGAACACGCGCCCCGTGATGCCTTGCCCAGTTTCGCCGACACGCTGACCCAGGACCTGCAGCTCGCCCAAACCACCGCTTTTGCCTTCAATGCACTGCATGCAAACGAGCTACTCATCGTCAGGCAGTCGGCCACCGACGCCCTGCTCGCCTGCCTCACACGCCACCTGCACTGGCGCAAGCGGGTCGACCCGGACCCGCGCCTGCCGCTCACGGCGCAACGGGCCCGCGATTATCTGCATGACAACCTCGCACGGGATGTGGGCCTCCAGGAGCTGGCAACAGCCTGTGGTATCGACCGCTATCGCTTGACCAGAGCCTTCAAGGCGGCATTCGGGCTTGCCCCCCATGCGTACCTGATCCAGCTGCGTCTGGCCAGGGCCCGGCGTTTGCTCGCCAGCGGAGCCAGCCCTGCAGACGTAGCCGTCACCTTGGGCTTTGCCGATCAGAGCCACCTGGGCCGCTGGTTTCGGCGGGCTTATCAACTCACGCCGGCACACTACCGCAAACGCTGCTCAATCCTTCCAGACTGATCCGATGCAGATGGCGAGCATGGTGGCTGATCTCAAGGAGCCCCTGCACATGACGCATTCTTTCCTGCCATTTATTGCATTTGCCCTGGTTGCCAGCATCAGCCCGGGCCCGACCAATCTGCTTATCCTCGCCCAAGGTGCGCGTCACGGCCTGCGCAGCACACTGGTACCCATCCTGGCGGCTTGCCTGGCCGCTGCGGCCACCGTATTGCTGGTAGGCATGGGGCTGGGCCAATGGTTGACGCGTCACCCGCAAGTCCAGCATATGATGATGTGGGGCGGGGTGTTGTGGTTGAGCTGGCTGGCTTGGCAACTGCTGCGTAGCGCCGGCGACACCGGCGCGGCAGCCCAGGTGCGGGCGTTTACGGCAGTGGACGCGGCAACGTTGCAGGTAATCAACCCCAAAGTGTGGCTGATGGCCGTGGCCGTGATCGGCGTGTTTGCCGCGCCCGGCCTGGCGGTGTGGCAACTGGCGCTGCTGTTTCTGGTGATCGCCCTGCCGTGCATGACGCTGTGGGCGGTGCTGGGCGCAGGCAGTGCGGCCTGGCTGCAAACGCCACGCCGCATGCGCTTATTCAACCGAGCCCTGGGCGGGCTGCTCTTGCTCTCAGCGTGGGCTGCGGTACTGAGCTGAGCAGCCTTGCTGGCCTGTAAGCCACACTCAATGCGTCAGCGCGTCGCGAAAGCGGCGGGTACTGCCGACTGCCAGCAACAAGCCGACCACTGCCACGCTGCCGCCGACCAGGCCGATATTGGCCACGCCCAGGTAGCTGCCGACGATACTGCCCAGCAACGCCCCCCCGCCGATGCCAATGTTGTAGATGCCGGAGAACAACGCCATGGCCACATCCGTGGCGTCGGAAGCCAGCTTCAAGGTGCGTGACTGCAACGACAGGCTGAAGCTCAAGATCGCCACACCCCAGCACATGCTCAGCACAGCAAATGCATTGAAGCTGCCGGACAAGGGCAAGAGCAGCAGCAAGCAAACTGCCAGCATGCCGATCGAACCCACCAGAAAACCCTGGGGGAAACGGTCGCTGTAGCGGCTGAACAGGAACGAGCCGACCACGCCAGCGCCGCCAAACAACAGCAGGACCAACGTGGTGCGTTCACCGCTGATCTGCGCGACATGCAAGGCGAACGGCTCGATATAGCTGTAGGCGGTGAACTGCGCGGTGATCACCAGCGTCACCAGCAGGTAGGTGATGACCAGCGCAGGCCGCTTGAACAGTATCGGCAAGCTGCGCAACGACCCCGAGTTTTGGCTCGGCAACAACGGCAGCGATTTCATCAGGCACAGCATGGTCGCCAGCGCCACGCCGGCGATGCTCAGGAAGGTGACGCGCCATCCCAGCGCCTCGCCCACCACGCGCCCCAGGGGGATGCCGAGCACCATCGCCAGCGTCGTGCCGGTGGCCAACAGGCCCAGCGCCTTGGCCTGTTGCCCAGGCGGGGCGACGCGCACCGCCAGCGAGGCAGTGATCGCCCAGAACACGGCGTGCGCCAGGGCTATGCCGATGCGGCTGAGCAGCAGCATCGCAAAACTCTGCGACAGCCACGACAGCAGGTGGCTGACGATGAACACCAGAAACACGAACAGCAGCAGGCGCCGCCGCTCGATGTTGCGGGTCATCAGCATCATCGGCAGTGATGCCAGTGCCACGACCCAGGCGTAGATGGTCAGCATCAGCCCCACTTGCGCAGTGGTCATGTCGAAGCTGCGGCCAATGTCGCTGAGCAGCGCCACCGGGACGAACTCGGTGGTGTTGAAGATGAAGGCGGCCAACGCCAGGGCGATGACGCTCAGCCAGCTGCCGCCGCCTACAGTGGGTGGCAAATGGTCAGGTAGGGGTCCGTTCATGGCGTGAAACCGGTTCTCCACAGGCAAGGCAAGACCACGCACGTCCAGCCCCGGCAAGGAGTGGTATGAGCGTGTGTCTTATTAAAATTGGGGACGCAGGCATGGTACGCGTCATGCTTGGGCCTCACAACCGCCGTACCGAAGGAGTACCATGCGCAATCTCGGATACTGGCGCACATCAAGGAGTTCCACCCACTCATGGACAAGCAGCATCCCCAGCAGCAATGGCAGCAGGCCGTTATCACCTACGCCCAGGCCGTCAACGACTATGTCGCACAAGGCCGTGCGCACGGCTGGGACCAGCTCGAAGAACCCCGGCACCCTGCCACCGAGCACTTGCTGGACGCCTGGCGCGCCGCCTTGCGCACGGTCAATCAGCCGGCTGTCGAGGAGCACCAGCGCCAGACGTTTCGCCAGGCCTGGCCGCCAGCCCATGCGCCCTTGTTGCCCCTGCTCGATACGCACGGCCAGGGTATCGCCACGTTACTGCTGCTCGACGACGGCAGCCTGCTCGCACGGATCGGCATGCCTCACGAGAAAGGCCAGGTGGTGCGTATCGATGGTTACAGCGTGACACCCATCATCGGCGTCGAACATTTCGGCCGGTGCCCGGCTCGGCGCTTCTTCGCCCTGGCCAATGCCGAGGGTGTGCGCGTGACCGATGGATGGGGCGGCCCACAGGTGCGGCGGCTGGCCTGGCCTACCGGTTTGGAGGGGTTGCCCAAGGGCTATCCGTTCGAGCCTTTCGACCTGCCCCCCGTTGCGACTGCCTTGATACCGTTCCCCGACGGGCAACAGGTGCTGCTGGTCAGCGACGAGGGCATTTTCGTGCTATCCGAGCAGGGCGCGAGCCGGCTGCTGCCACGCCAGGAGCAGGTCGAGCAAGCGCTGGCAGAGGGCACGGACCCCGATGACATCATCCTTGGCCTGAGCATGGCCCACGGCGCTGTTTCGCCTGACGGCAAGCGGGTCGTGGTGGGCGAGCAAGCCAACCGACACCAGGTGCTGGACCATCGGTTACGGCCTGTTGCCAGTATCGGGCCGGCCAGCGAATACCCGCACTACGCCCTGTTCAACCGCGCCGGGGACCAGTTGCTGCTCAATGCCTGTCACTTCTACAGCGGCGCATCGCTGGCCGTCAGGGTGAGCGACCTGGAAGGCCTGGACACGGATTACTACAGCCAGGACCCCCGCACGCCGGTGGTGCAGGAAGGCGCACGGGTCTATGCAGGCGTGGCGCGCCAGGACGAGTACATCGTCGGTGATGCCTATGGTTATCTAAGGGCGTTCGGGGAAGACGGTAGCGAACGCTGGCAGCACTATCTGGGTTCGACCATCAGCGCGATGGACATCAGCGAGGATGGGAGAACCCTCGTCGCTGCAAGCCATGCGGGGTTCATCTCGGTGATCGCGCTCGACCGTGGCCGACCCGATTGGCAGATCGGCACAGGCCCGCATGGTGAGGTCCGGCGCTGGCTGTTCTGGAGAGGTGGAGAGAAGCCGCTGGCCTGGTAAGGCCAGCAACAGGACCTGCACCGGCTGCCCCGGAGCAGGTCAATGGCTGATCAGGCCTTGAGGGTCGCCATGTCGATCACGAAGCGGTACTTCACGTCGCCTGCGATCATGCGCTCATACGCCTCGTTGATGTGGCGGATGTCCAGCATCTCGATGTCGCAGCGAATGTCGTGCTTGGCACAGAAGTCCAGCACCTCCTGGGTTTCTGCGATACCGCCGATCAACGAGCCGGCCAGCACGCGGCGCTTCATGACCAGGTTGGCAGCATGCAGCGCAGGCTCGATCGGTTCGATCAGCCCGACGAGGATGTGCACGCCGTCGAAGGTCAGGGTTTCCAGGTAGGGATTGAGGTCGTGCTGGACAGGGATGGTGTCGAGCAGGAAGTCGAAGCGACCGGCAGCGGCTTTCATCTGCTCGGCGTCGGTGGACACGATCACATGGTCTGCTCCCTGGCGACGCGCCTCAGCGGCCTTGGCCTCGGACCGGGTGAACAGCGTGACTTCGGCACCCAGCGCCTTGGCTAGCTTGATGCCCATGTGCCCCAGGCCACCCATGCCAAGAATGCCCACCTTGTGGCCTGGGCCTACACCGTGGTGCTTGAGCGGTGAATAGGTGGTGATACCGGCGCACAGGATAGGAGCGGCGCTAGGCAGGTCCATGCCTTCGGGGATGCGTACCACGAAATGCTCGCTGACCACGATGCTGCTGGAGTAGCCACCCATGGTGTTGCTGCCATCGACGCGATCGGGCGTGGCGTAGGTCATGGTCGGGCCTTCGAGGCAGTATTGCTCGAGGTCCTTGGCGCAGGCCGCGCACTGACGGCAGGAATCCACCATGCAGCCGACACCGACCAGGTCACCGACCTTGTGGCCGGTGACCTGGGCGCCTACTGCCGTCACGCGGCCGACGATCTCGTGGCCGGGCATCAAGGGATAGACCGCAATGCCCCATTCGTTGCGGGCCTGGTGGATGTCCGAGTGGCACACCCCGCAATACAGGATGTCGATGGCCACGTCATCCGGGCGCGGGCTGCGGCGCTCGAAGGTCATGGGTGCCAGCGGGCTGGTGGGGGTTTGGGCGGCGTAACCGATAGCGGTATACATGGAGACCTCGCGGTTAAGTGAAACGGTTCATGTGAAGCATTTTGTTCCTAGAGAGGGACATTGCCCACCGCAGATTCTCCGGAAGCCTTGCCTGATTCTCCGAAGCTGCTGGTGAAGACCACGCGCGGCGGGCATAATTCGACTCCCCATGCTGTCCGATTCTCTGCCCCGGTGCTCCATGCAACTGACCCGTCACGTAGACGCCAATGCCCCGCTTTGCACGCTCATACGTCGCCTGGCACTACGCCCAGGGTTCGTGTCCACCCATCTGCCCCAGGTACAAGTGCTGAGCTGGGACCACTACGTGGCCAGCAGCCCGCAGATCTACGAGCCGAGCCTGATGATCCTGGCCCAGGGCAGCAAGCTGGCCCGCCTGGGGCCCCGCACGCTCGAGTACGGCGCCGGGCATTACCTAGTGCAGGCGCTGTCGGTCCCTTTCATGTGCGAGACCTTCGCCACGCCCGATGTGCCCTTGCTGGGCGTGGCAGTCGCGATCGACCGCGCCACGCTGAGCGAACTGGTGCAGAGCACCGGCCTTGCCACGGATGGCCCGGTACAGGCTCAGACGCCCCAGTCGATGACCTCGGCCGCCCTCGACGCGCCCATGCGCGAGCGGGTCGAGCGATTGCTGGAGTGCCTGCAAGACCCTGTGGACGCCAAGGTGCTGGGGCCGGCCCGGGTACGCGAAGTGCTGTACGCCGCTTTGCGTGGCCCACAGGCCGGGGTACTGAGAGCGTTGGTCGAGCAGCAGGGCCATTTCGCCCGCATTGGTGCTGCATTAGCCCACCTGCGCGAGCACTACAGCGAGCCCCTGAGCGTCGAGGCTCTGGCTGGGCGAGCGAACATGAGCGTCTCCACCTTCCACGAGCATTTCAAACGCTGCACGGACATGGCGCCTATGCAGTACCTCAAGCGCCTGAGGCTGCTGAAGGCACAGCAGATGCTGATCGGCGAAGGAATGGGCGTGGCACAGGTCGCCCATCGGGTGGGCTACCAGAGCACGTCGCAGTTCAGCCGCGAGTACAAACGCCAGTTCGAACGCAGCCCCGGCGAAGAATTGCCCTATCAGAGCCTACCGGTGTGAGCCCGGCGGGCTCAAGAATGCGCCCCCATCCCCTAGTGCCCAGCGCGCCAGTGCCTGGTAAGCGCCCTTTCGGGACTCGTAAAGTACACATTCCCGGGCGCTGACAAAGAACTCCGGTGGCGAGCTGGCTTCAGGGGGCTGCCCGTGAAACTCGCGAGACAGCGTCAAGTGCGGGCGAAAGCTGCGGTCTGCCACGGCGATCCCCAGGGGCAGCAGCGCCTGTTGCAGCCCATAGACCAGTTGAAGAAGCGCCGCAGGCGTATGCTGCGCCTCAAGCACCAAGGCACCGGCCTTCTGCCACACCTGCAAGCGATCGAGCACCAGCCTCGGCGCCTTGTCGGGCAGCACCAATTGGTCGACGGCAGCGCACACAGACGGCACCTGAGCCGCGTCGACATTGCCCAAGAAGGCCAGGGTGACATGGAAGTTGGCGGCTGGCACCGGCTTGCCGCTGCGCAGCGCCAGGCTGCGCCGCCACTGGGAGACATCGCGGCGCTGGGCATCACTGACCGGCAGGGCGAAAAACAGCCGCTTGAAGGGGCTGGCGCTGGAGCGTGTGTCCTGAACCATAAGATCTCCTGAAGGTGAAACCAGGGTCGCGGACTGTGCAACGCGACACCGAATCGGCCGGACAGTTTCGTAACAATCAGTACAAACTGCTGCGACGATTGTTTATGCTGGCGGGCTTATGCCATGCGCATGGCCATTTTTCGACAAGTAAACGTCCATGAAAATTGCACTCGTTCTGCTCTTCGTCTTCTCGATCGCCTACGTTCACCTGCGCGGTCGGGTACGTCACAAGCTGACTCGCCAGCTGGGTGACCATTCCAGTTTCCTGGCCCCGGTCAACAGTTTCCTTTACTTGTTCTCGAAACATCCAGCCAAGCCCTACCTGCCGGTTGAAGCCTTCCCCGAGCTACAACCGCTGCAGGAACACTGGCAGGAGATCCGTGAGGAAGCCCAGCGTTTACTCCAGGTGGGTGAAATCAAGAAGTCCGATAATTACGACGATGTTGGCTTCAACTCGTTCTTCAAAACCGGCTGGAAGCGGTTTTACCTCAAGTGGTACGGCGAGAGTCATCCGTCGGCCATGACCCTGTGCCCACGCACCACACAACTGCTGCAAGGCATCGGCACCGTCAAGGCCGCCATGTTCGCCACCCTGCCCCCTGGGGCCAAGCTGGTTCGGCACCGCGATCCCTATGCTGGCTCCTACCGCTATCACCTGGGCCTGGACACTCCCAACGACGACGGCTGCTACATCGACGTCGATGGCGAGAAATATTCGTGGCGCGATGGCCAGGGCGTGGTGTTCGACGAAACCTACATCCACTATGCGGCTAACACCACCGAGCACAATCGCATCATTCTGTTCTGCGATGTGGAGCGCCCCCTCAAGTACCGCTGGGCCACGGCGTTCAATCGCTGGTTCAGCCGCAACGTCATGGCCGCTGCCGCTGCACCCAACGATGCGGGGGACAAGACCGGCGCCATCAATCGCCTGTTCACCCGTATCTATCGCATCCGCGAACGGGGCAAGGCGCTGAAGAAGCGTAATCGCATGCGTTACTACCTCGAGAAATGGGCAGTGGTCGCCGCGTTGGTGCTGGTGTTCATCTACATCTGAGGCTGCACATGATCAATATCCGCCCCATGACGCCAGACGACTTCGAGCGCTTCTGGCCTACGCTACAGGCGGTGGTTCAGGCGCGGGAAACCTACGCCCTTGACCCCGACATGACTTTTGAGCAGGCCCGGCATCTGTGGCTCGAGCTGCCCCGGCACACACTGGTGGCCGAAGCCCAGGGCGAGCTCCTGGGCTCCTACTACCTCAAGGCCAATGCCGGCGGACCAGGCAGCCACGTGGGTAATTGCGGCTACATGGTGACCGAGCAGGCACGTGGCCGAGGCGTGGCGCGCCTGATGTGCGAGCACTCACAGAAGCTGGCTCGCCAGGAAGGCTTTCTGGCGCTGCAATTCAATTCGGTGGTTGCCAGCAACGAGGTGGCGATCGCCTTGTGGCACAAGCTGGGCTTCGAAACCGTCGGCCGCTTGCCCAAGGCCTATCGGCATGCGCATCTGGGGTTGGTGGATTGCCTTGTCATGTACAAATGGCTGGCTGATGAGCCAGTCACGGAAAAGCCTGCGCTGCTCATTGGGCGCAAGAACATCGAAGCGCGCGTAGCGCGTCGCAAGGGTCGGTAGGCAGTACAGGCGCAGGGGCGTTAGGGCCGGATGCGTGCAACGGCCCTGGGCGATACGAGCGAGGTGCGCATGCCAAGGACAGCCTTGCTCAGCGCATGAGTTATAAGATAACGTTGCGATCTTCGTTTTGATACGTGATGTCCATGCCCCCTGCAATCCTGCCAACGCCCCTCTCCCATCAACGCCTGCAGAGCATCGACGCCCTTCGCGGTTTCGTCATGCTGATCATGCTGCTGGACCACGTCCGCGAAACGTTTTTCATGCAGCATCAGGTCAGTGACCCGATGGCAGTGGAAACCACCGACCCGGCGTTGTTCGTCAGTCGCACCCTCGCCCACCTGTGCGCGCCCGTCTTCGTGCTGCTTACCGGCTTGTCTGCCTGGCTTTATGGCGAAAAGCGGCAGAGTCGCAGGGAAGTCTCGTCATTCCTGTTCAAGCGCGGGCTGTTTCTGGTAGTGCTGGAGCTCACCCTAGTGAACGTTGCCTGGACATTCCAGGTGCCGCCGACTGTGATCTACCTGCAAGTGATCTGGGCCATCGGTATCAGCATGATGGCGCTGTCAGCTTTGATATGGCTGCCCCGGGCTGGCCTGCTCGCTGTTGGGCTGGCCATCATCGCCGGGCACAACCTGCTTGACGGCGTACACTTCGACGCCACATCCCCTTGGCATGTGCCGTGGGCCATCGCGCATGACCGTACCTGGCTCGACATCAGCGCCACACTGCGTCTGCGCACATCCTACCCGGTACTGCCCTGGCTCGGCGTCATCGCCGTTGGCTACTGGCTGGGCCCTTGGTTGCACAGCGCCTGCACGCCGGCACTGCGTCAACGACGCCTGCTACAGGCTGGGTGCGGCGCACTCCTGGGCTTTGTCGCGCTACGCGTGATCAACGGCTATGGCGAAGCGCACTGGAGCATTCACCCTGCGCTGACGCAGACGCTGATGAGTTTCTTCAACATCACCAAGTACCCTCCATCACTGCTGTTCCTGATGTTGACCTTGGGCGTTGGGCTGCTGTTGCTGCGCGCATTCGAGCGCGCCGGGCACCCGCGCTGGATCGCAGTGCTGGCGATGTTTGGCGCAGCCCCGATGTTTTTCTATCTCCTGCACCTGTACGTGCTCAAACTGCTGTACCTGAGCGCAGTGGGCGTGTGGGGCGCCAACCAGGGCGCCTACTTCGGTTTCGAGACCATTGCCGCAGTCTGGCTGACGTCGGCCCTGCTACCGCTGATGCTCTACCCACCTGTGCGCTGGTTCGCCCGGTTGAAGGCGCGCAGGCGTGACTTGGCGTGGCTGAAGTATTTCTAGGCGCTAAATCAGCCCCTTAAAGCGTTTCACCCGGCGGCGCGATGGTCTACCATGCGTGCCCCCCGGTTTCCACCGCTCAAATCAATAGTGAATCCCGCGTTCGTCTTGCGCGAGCCACCGGGAACTGCCCAACAGGAGATCGTCCTGCATGCTGCCCCGTTTCGCCACCCTGCTCGCTGGCCTTGGCATTGCCGGCTTGGCTCAGGGTGCACCTACCGCGTATCCGCTGACGGTCGACAACTGCGGCAAACCCCAGGTGTTCGCCCAAGCCCCCCAACGCGTGGTGACGATTGGCCAGGCAGGCACCGAAATGCTGTATGCGCTGGGCTTGGCCCCCCGGCTGGCCGCGTCATCGCTTTGGTTCAATGACGTATTGCCCGATTACCAGGCGCAGGACGCCAAGGTCCCTCGGCTTGCCGACAACGAGCCCAGCTTCGAGGCGGTAGTGGGCAAGCGCCCGCAGCTGGTGACGGCCCAGTTCGAGTGGATGGTGGGGGACCAGGGTGCGGTGGGTACGCGCGAGCAATTCAATGAGCTGGGCATCGCCACCTATGTGCTGCCGTCGGATTGCGAAGGCAAGGACAACCGGGTGGGCGCCGACGGCACGCGGCTGCAAGCCTTCCAGGTCGAAAGCATCTACAAGAGTGTCAGTGAATTGGCCAGCGTCTTCGATGTGCAGGCTCGTGGCGCCGCCCTCAACGACGAGCTCAAGGGCCGCCTGGCCCATGCCCAGGCGCAGCTGGCAGGCGTTGACCTGTCCACTATCTCGGCGCTGTTCTGGTTCTCCAGCGCCGATCTGGCCACCGACCCGTACGTGGCAGGCCGCCAGGGCGTTGCGGACTTCATGTTGCGTGCCCTTGGCGTGCGCAACGTGGTGAGCTCCACCGAGGAGTGGCCAACCGTGAGCTGGGAGACATTGGCCAAGGCCAACCCGACCTGGCTGATCATTGCACGCATGGACCGCCGCCGTTTTCCGGCCGACGACTACCAGAAAAAACTCGATTTTCTGCGCAATGACCCTGTGACGCAGCACATGGACGCCGTCAAGCATGGGCGTATCATCGTGCTCGATGCCGAGGCGATGCAGGCGGGCATTCGTTTGTTCCGCGGCGTGCAGACGCTGGCCACGGCCTTCTCCACCGGCGTCGCAGCGCAGTGATCAAGCGTCTGGGGCTGACCTGCGCCGCACTGGCGGCCCTGCTGGGCGCGCTGTTGGCGGGCACTTCAATCGGTGAAAACCCGCTGTCATTGGGCCTGGTCGGCCAGGTACTGGCCAACCATGCTTGGCAGGCGGGCTACCCGGTCGACCCCATCGACGCCGGTGTCGTGTGGAACTACCGGCTGACCCGCAGCCTTGTCGCGGCGGCCTGCGGCGCAGGGCTGGCCACCTGCGGCGTGATCCTCCAGGCGTTGCTGCGCAATCCGCTGGCCGAGCCCTATCTGCTGGGCCTGTCGGCAGGCGCCTCAACAGGTGCAGTGCTGGTCGGGCTGCTGGGCCTGGGCAGCATGACGCTGAGCATGTCAGCCGGGGCTTTCATCGGTGCCCTGGCCGCCTTCGCACTGGTGCTGCTACTGGCGCGCGCCGCGAGCCCGGGCGGCATTGGCGCTCACATCATCCTGGCTGGGGTTGCCGGTTCACAGTTGTTCAATGCCGTGACGGCGCTTCTTATTACCAAGTCGGCCACAGCCGAACAGGCCCGCGGCATTCTGTTCTGGCTGCTGGGCAATCTCAGCGGCGTGCGCTGGCCTTCGGTCTGGCTGGCCGTACCAGTTGCCCTATTGGGCCTTCTGGTTTGCCTGTGGCAACGCCGAGCGCTGGACGCTTTCACCTTCGGCGCCGACTCGGCAGCCTCCTTGGGGGTTGCGGTACGGCGCACTCAACTGCTGCTGATCAGCTGTGCAGCCCTGGTGACCGCCGTCATGGTCTCGATCGTCGGCGCGATCGGTTTCGTGGGCCTGGTCATTCCCCATGCGCTACGCCTGCTGCTCGGGCCCGGTCATGACCGCCTGCTGCCGGCCAGTGCCCTGGGCGGGGCGCTGTTCTTGATCACCGCGGACATCCTGTCGAGGACGCTGATCGCCGGGCAGGTCATCCCCGTGGGGGTGGTCACGGCCCTGATCGGTGCGCCAGTGTTCGCAGTTATCCTGGTGGCCCGTAGGGGGCGCGCGTGACCGCCATGGCGCCCATGCAGCTCGCCCCAGTGGGCTGCCAGGGCATCAGCCTGCACCTGGGGGGCCGCCCGGTGCTCGACGGGATCGACCTGACGGTGCACGTCGGCGAGACCCTGGCCATCGTCGGGCCAAATGGCTCGGGAAAGTCGTCGCTGCTCAAGGTGCTGGCAGGCCTGCGTAAGCCGGCCACTGGCACCGTGCAACTGCTGGGCAAGTCGCTCTCGCGCCTGCCTCGCCGAGCGGTGGCAAGGTCATTGGCACTGGTCGAGCAGCATGCTGACACGCTCGATGCCATTCGAGTCTTCGACGCTGTGGCGTTGGGCCGTATCCCCTGGTTATCGGCCTTGGCGCCGTTCGGTGAGGACGACAAGGCCATCGTCGAGCATGCGCTGACTGATGTGGATGCACTGCATTTGCGCAGCCGCCTGTGGGGGTCGTTGTCCGGTGGCGAGCGCCAGCGCGTTCACATCGCTCGGGCCTTGGCGCAACGCCCCGCAGTGCTATTGCTGGACGAGCCGACCAACCACCTCGACATCCAGCATCAACTGGGCCTGTTGCAGCAGGTGCAGGCATTGCCGGTCACGACCTTGGTGGCCTTGCATGACCTCAATCAGGCATTGACCTGCGACCGTGTGGCGGTATTGAACAACGGGCGACTGGTCGCACTCGGCAAACCGCTGGATGTGCTCACGCCCGCTTGCTTGCTGAGTACCTTCGGCGTTCACGCGCACGTGCTCACTGACCCGCTGGACGGCGCTCAGGTATTGCGCTTTCGCAGCGCGTGAGCGCCTGCGTATCACGCGCCACATCGTGAACATCGAGTAGGCCGACGGTAGTGCGTGTTGAATACGGGCGGCGACAGCGAGGCCGCCGCGCGCCCCTGTCAGCGGTCAGTGAACGGTATCGGTCGCCGTGCGGCACCATTGCGCCCGCTCCTGGCCAGTGAGCGAGCCAGACAGTTCGATGAACGTGGCTTCCAACTCCGGTTCGACGTGGCCGGCCACCTTGATGCGACTCAACAGGTATTGCCTGACCGTCCTGGGCCACCTGCCCTCTCGGTGCGCGGCATTGATGATGCAGGCGGCATCCTGGCGGGTGGCGCCACGCCAGATGTCCATCAGGCGGTTCTGGAAATCGTCGAACGACCAACCGTCTGTGCGAACCTCGAATTCATCCAGCAGTTTCAGTTTGTACAGGGCCATGTGCGGCATTGTCACTCTCCCTCTGCGGCTGTGAAAAGTCCGTGCACGAGGAAGCAAACCATCACCTGCCTTGTAAGAAAATGAACGCGTGGTCCATCACACCCGCGTCAATGTAGGACATGTCCGAGCGCCTAACGCAGCCGCAGGTCCATGTGGGTCGTCTGCCAGATCGGGTCGTCCTCAACGTCTAGCAGGGTGAAGCCCTGCCGCTCCCAGAAGCTGACGGCGCCCGGCAGAAATGGGTGGGTGTGCAGGTAAAAACGGTCGATTTCATCGATTGCCGCCTGTGCTTTCAAGGCCCCGAACAAGCGTGCCGCCACGCCAAGCCGGCGATAGGCAGGCAACACGAACAGGCGCACGACCTCGGCCACACGCTGGTCACCGTAGTCGAACTGCGCAAAGCGGTTGTCATAGGGCAGGTAGCCGATCACGCCCACCAGGTCTGCGCCCGCCCGTGCTTCGAGGAAGGCGCCGGCGCCTTGCAGATAGACATCATCAAACTGTGCAAGGTCGGGAGGTAAAGGCGCTTTGGCAAGCATCGGGAACAAGTCCCGTCGCGCGGCCTCGACAAAGGCCACGACCTCGTCACGGCTTTCGGGGGTCACGGGGCGCAGGGTAAGTTCAGGCATGGGGCAACCGTTGCAGTCAAAGGCCTGGTTCTACCGCAGCCAGCCCGGCAAGGCAAATGCAACGCTCGTCCCGGACGTGCGCGCACCCGTATAATCGCCCTACCCCACAGCCCATTCAGGCCAAGCCATGCCTCGCTTCCCGAAGTTGCTGCTCATGTTTGCGCTCACCGCCGCGGTCACGGCGTGCGACCAGAAACCCTCGCGAGAAGAACAGATCGTTGCCCAGTTGCCGCTGCAGGAGGCTTATGACCACAACATTCAGCGCATGGCCGTGCTCCTTGCGGGCAAGCACCCTGACGTGAGCCAGACCCGTATCGAACAGGTCCTGCGTCGGCACCTGACGGTTGACGACCAGCGTCAGGACCTGTTCCGCTTGTACAGCGAACAGAACTTCACCGATGCCGAATTCGCCAGTATCGTCGGCGCCTTGCAGGACCCCGCCAAGGCCCGCGCCTTGGAAAAGACACCGCAAGGCAAGCGGTTGAGTGAAAAACTCACGGCACTGATGCAGCAAACCGCCGCAGATGCCAAGGTACAGGCGGTGGCTGAACAGCGCATGCAGGACGTGGAGGCTGAACTCAAGGCGCTTGAAAAAAACGCCCCCTGAGTGACACTCGCGCTACGCGACTGCCAATGAGCATTCCTTGCCATTCGCCGCATTTGATGATTCCGAGGTCAGGATTGCCTAACACCAAGCATGGATTGCGACTGGACCTGCGCAGGCTCATTCTGGTGCTCTGCGCACTCACCGCACTGGTGATGCTGTGCGCCAGCTATTTTGCCAGCTACCGCGTCCAGCGACAGTTGCTGATCAATCACGCACTGGAAGCGAACCGGGTGTACGCCACCAAGTTGGCCACCATCACCGAAACATTCATCGGTAACGCCTTGCAGCAACTGCAGTTCAGCGCAGGTGTACAAGGCCGACAATTGAGTGACGCCGTGGCCTTGCAGGTTGAAACAGACCGCGTGCTGGCGCAGAGCATGGCGTTCAATTCCACGTTCGTGATCGATGCCGACGGCACATTGTTGTCAGTTTCCCCTGCGCCGCTACGGCACCTGGTGGGCGGGCGCATGCGCTCCCCAGGCGTCGACGAAGCGCTGCACCTGCGGCGTGCGCTGGTCTCGACCCCGTACGTCTCTGCCGCCAACAACCTGGTGGTCACGCTTTCGCAGCCGATCATCGACAAGCAAGGCCGTTACCTGGGCTACGTAGGGGGCACCCTCTACCTGCGCGAACGCAATATCCTCAACAGCCTGCTGGGCGAGCATTTCTACAAGGACGGCTCATACCTCTATGTAGTCGACCACCAACGACGCCTGCTCTATCACCCTGATAACCAGCGCGTCGGTACTGTCGTGCAGGGCAATGCCTTGATCGATCAGTTGCCAACACTGCCCAGCGGCACCGTGGCGCTCACCAACAGCCAGAACGTCGAGATGCTCGCAGGCTTCGCCACCGTGCCCAGCGCCCGCTGGGGCGTGGTCGCCCAGCAACCACTGTCACGCACCGTGGCGCCGCTCAATACCCTGGTCCTCAATGTGATAGGTACATCAGCGCCACTGGCGCTGGTCGGCAGCCTGCTGCTCTGGTGGCTGGCATTGGTCATCGCTCGGCCGCTCTGGCAGCTCGCCGCAAGTGCACGGATGATGGACAGCGCCAACACGGCCGAAGACTTGCATCGGGTGCGTGCGTGGTATTTCGAGGCGGCTGAGCTCAAGCGAGCGTTGTTGTTCGGCCTGAACCTGCTGCACGAACGCATTGGCCGCCTGAACCGCGAAGCCCAGACCGACCCCCTGACAGGGCTGATCAATCGCCGCGGGCTGGAATTCAGCCTGTCGTTGCTGGAGGCCGAAGGGCGGCGCTTTTCAGCCATCGTCATGGACGTGGATCATTTCAAACGGATCAACGACGGCCACGGGCACGACACCGGCGATGCCGTGTTGCGACAACTGGCCCATTCGATGCGCCGTTGCTGCCGGGAAGGCGACTTGCTGTGCCGTACTGGCGGGGAGGAATTTCTGATGCTCTTGCCCGGTGCGGATCTAGCTGCGGCAGCCAGTGTGGCCGAGCGCCTGCGCGCGACCATCGGGGACACCCCGGTAGCGCCGGTGGGCGCCCTGACTGTATCGCTTGGGGTGGCGCACTGGGAGGGCACAGGCGATGCGGCCGGCACGTTGGCCGCGGCTGACAGAGCGCTGTATCTGGCCAAGCAAGGTGGGCGCAATCGCGTTGTCGTGGCCTAAAGCCCCGATCGCCGCGGTCGTTTCTGGCATCCGAAGGTCGTCCTCGACAAAGCGACTCGTAAGCGGGGCCGATCTACTGACAACCATAACTACTGATGGCGCGGCTCGACCGCACCACGCTCGTCATGGCTGCCAATGGAAAATCGGAGAGCACCCGCATGTCCGCACTTCACGAGGTATCCCCTGCCACCCTGCGCAGGGTGATCGCCGCTTCGGCCATCGGCAATTTCGTCGAATGGTTCGATTTCGCCGTTTACGGCTTTCTTGCAACACTCATCGCCAGCCAATTCTTCGCCAGTGGTGACCCGAGCGTCGCCCTGCTCAAGACCTTCGCCGTGTTCGCGGTGGCGTTCGCCCTGCGCCCACTGGGGGGTATCGTGTTCGGCGCCCTGGGAGACCGCCTGGGACGCAAACGTATCCTGTCGCTGACTATCTTGCTGATGGCAGGCTCGACCACCCTCATCGGCCTACTGCCCACGTATGCCAGCATCGGATTGGCAGCCCCCGTGCTCTTGACGCTCGCCCGCTGCCTGCAAGGTTTCTCGGCAGGCGGTGAATATGCTGGGGCCTGTGCTTACCTGATGGAGCATGCACCAAACGACAAGCGCGCGTTCTATGGCAGCTTCGTGCCGGTCTCGACGTTCTCGGCCTTTGCCTGCGCTGCCGTGATCGCCTACGGCCTGGAAGCAAGCCTGACCACAGAAGCCATGGCCACCTGGGGCTGGCGCGTACCCTTTCTGATCGCCGCACCACTGGGCTTGGTCGGTTTGTACCTGCGCTGGCGCATGGAAGAAACGCCAGCCTTCCGTGACGCACTGGCTCAGGGCAAGGAACATGAGCATTCGCCCCTCAAGCAGACCTTGCGCCACCATGGACGAGCGATACGCAACCTGGGCGCGTTCATCTCCCTTACTGCACTGTCGTTCTACATGTTCACCACCTACTTCGCCACCTACCTGCAATTGGTGGGCAACCTGACTCGCGCCCAGTCGCTGCTGGTGACCACTGTCGCGCTGCTGTTCGCCGCCGCTGGCTGCCCGGTTGCCGGCGCTGTGTCGGATCGGATCGGGCGGCGCAAGACCATTGGCTTCACCTGCTTGTGGGTGATGGTGTGCGTGTTCCCAGCCTACTGGCTGGCCAGCTCGGGGGCGATGTTCGGCGCCTTGCTCGGTGTCGTGCTGCTGGCGGTAGGCGCGTTGTCCAGCGGCGTGGTAACCGCTGCCCTGCTATCGGAAAGTTTCCCGACACGTACACGCTATACCGCGTCGGCCATCACCTACAACGTTGCCTACACCCTGTTCGGCGGCACCGCCCCACTGGTCGCGACCTGGCTGATCGGGCAGACAGGCAGCAGTCTGGCGCCAGCTTTCTATCTGGTCGTCATTGCCTTGATAGCGCTAGTGGGCGGGCTGGCGTTGCCGGAAACCTCGCGGATATCGCTGCACGATGACCCATCCCTGGCCGAAACTGGCAGCGCAGGACAATCCACGACCTGAACCGTGAGGGCTGCGCTGGCAGCCCTGCATGGCACCCGGTCTTCCATGAAAGGGCTCGACTAGAGGCTCAGTCTTCCAAGGGCTTGGGCGGTGAGGTGGGCTTGGCGGCCTTGCCCGGCTTGGTTTCCTTGGTCTTTTCCTGCACTGCGGTCGCAACCGGCTCGGAAGCCTTGACCGCTTTTTCACTGGCAGGTAGATCGTCCACCGCCTTGATGATGGCCTGGGGATCGAGGACCTCCCCAGTGTCGTCATCCTTGAGCATGTGCCGCTCACCGTCCTTGCCAACGAGGATGACCTTGGTCCCCTTGCTCGCACCAAGCTTGAGCTCGCGGATCAGTGCCATGGTGGTCTGCTGCTCCAGGTTCTTGTCGTCCCGTTTCCCCATCATCTGGGCGACGCTGTACAGCACGACGCTGCGCTCCTTGAAGGCAGCCTGCGTAGCCGGATCCTCCATGGCCTTGGTCACGGCCCTGAGGGTAGGGTCGGCACTGCTGGGGGCGATGATGACCAATGGCCTTGCCTTGCCCAGCTCCTGGGCCAATGGCCCACTACTGTCGGCCGCAAAAGCCGGGCTCACGGCGGCGAGCAGGGCGGCGAGGGTCAATGACCGGACAAGCATGCGCATCTCCTTATTCTCTCGATCAAACAAAGACTACGGACCTTGGAGAAAGATCCGACGCAGGAGCCTAAACCAACCCACCCGGCAAGGCGCAACTCAAAAGTAACTGGAGGTGTCACCCTGCTATGTGGCGCCTTACATGGCTCGTGCATGCCTACGAGCATAGCTCAACACGCTCACCCTGCTCCGGCACGACGGCGCTCCTGTTCCTAGGGTTGAAGGGGCTCGGCCGCGCTGTCCAGCGCCTGACGCGTGATGTCCAGCAGAAGCGCCCGTTCGGCCGCCTGGCGTTGCTGCGAAATTTCTTCCGTCTGCTGTAACACCTGCTGTTCGCTCAGATCAGCAGCCTCTTGCACAGCCTCCAGCCGTGCATGAAAAGGTGCGTTCATCTCGTCGAAACGTTGTGCATGCAAGCGGCGCACGTGACTGCACCAGAATTCCCTGTCCAACAGGGAGTTGGCCAGTTGCTCGCTGGTTTCTGCTTGCAACACGCGCCTGGCTGCTCCTTCGATATGCGTCTCGGTGACCCCGGCCACCGCCCTGAATGACATGCCGCTGGTGAAAATGGGCAAGTCAAGGCGCTCGCGTAGCGCCAGGCGGTAAGCCAGCACCACCTCGATCTCGTCAGGATCGGCACCATCGGCCTGTCGCCAGCGCACGTCGTCCATGGCCACACGCTCGACTTCATCCAAACGCCACAGCTGCCGCCCTAGGTGCAACAGCACCTGCTCTCGTTCACCTTGCTGCGCTTGGACTTCGGCCTGCCAGACCCGCAGGCGCACTTCCAGATCGCTGAAACGCAATGCCACGCTGTCCTGACAGGTCAGTTGCTCAGCGTCGCTGAACATCGCCATCCTCAAGTCGCTCGAATCACGCATGGCCCCCAACAATGTCAGGACTCGGCCGGCAAGATAGCGCGCGCCTGTGCGGTGCTGAAAATCCGCTGTTTCCATCAGGCGTTCGAGCAGACCGAAGAACTCGCCGCTGCCCTCCATGGCCTGCAGGTGTTCCCAGCAGGTGCCCAGTTCCGTGCGCTGGGCCAGGCCGATCGCATCCATCCAGTTCAGCCGCACCAGTACCATCGCTCGATCACGGGCGCGGGTAGCCGCTGTGAGTAACGCTTGCTCCAGCCGTTCGCGCTCAACAGCCGACAGCGGATTACCGCCCAGGTGGACCTCCCCCTCCACCCACAGGCGCGATTCATAGAAGTCTTCAGGCAATGCCGTAAGCAGGTTGTCGCGCAAGTCGACCACTCGCAGCGAAGTGCTCTCGAGCAGTTGGTAAGGCAAGCTGCGCAGGCCGGCGCCTGCTATACGCAACTCGTGCAGGCATGTCAGCCCGCCCACCGAAAAGGGCCTGCCCAACGGGTTGCGTGAGAGATCCAGGTAACGCAAATGGCTGCAGCTACCGAGAATGGTTGCCTGCCCCGCGTCCAGCACCACCTGGTTGTGCGCCAAGTTCAGCGTCCACAGATGTTCCATCTGCAAGAGCGCCTGGGGGATCCGAGAGATCTGGTTATCGGGAAGCTCGAGCGACCGGACACTGGTAAACGCACCCAGAAAGCTTTCAGGCAGGTAGCGGATGCTGGCGTCGCGCAGCGACAGCGAATACACATGATCAAACCGTATCTGGGGCGGCAGCTCCGGTAGACTTTCGGTGTGAATGCCGATCATGTCCCAACGATAGGCAAGAATCAGACTGTCGCCGTGCATGCCCTCATCGAGCACGTGCTGCCAGCAATTGCGCAAGGCTCTTCCCAGCGTCCGGCGACGTTGACGCTCGGCATGACTTGAGCCTTGCCTGGCCCACGTACGCAAATGCATGTTGAGCGTCCGGTACTGATCCTCCAGGCACTGCAGCCGCGCCTCGATGCCTCCTGCTGCCGAACGCGCATCAGTCAGCCACTCGTCGAGTTGATTATCGGTGTAGGTGGGGTACAGGAACCTCAGCCTTCGCAGATAGGGGTTGGGCCTGCGCCCGCCACGTCCACTGAGCACGTAACCCACGCGGCCGTCGGCCAAGCGGGTGGGCAATTGCCAGCGGCCGCGAGTCGCGATGCCCAGGAGCTCAGGCAGCGCTGCCCGGTGAACCTGGGCAAGCGCAGCGACTTCCTGGCGCAAACTTTCGGCGAAAGGCGCATGCAGCCCCATGGTTGTCAGTTGGGCCTGATCGTAGGCATTCACGATGACCTCGAACAGGTCCCCGGGAGGGCAGATTTCCTGCGAAAAGGCGTTTCTTACGCTGAAGCCTTGGGTGTCATGGAACAGCTGTAGCTCGACATCCCCTTCTCCGGCACTGGTCAGTTGCACGCCGTTGAACTGCGCACTCAACAGGCGCCACCGCACATTACCGATGCCTCCAACTCGATAGTCGAGCAATTTCAGGACCAGCTTGGCCAAGTCCGTATCCTGCGACGTCCGCAAGTACAGGCCTTCGAGGGCGCGCTGCACACGAATGTGCGAGCTGCGCTCACGGGCAGCTTCGGCCAGTTGCAATGGCACGCGACCCGTCCGACGCAGACGTTGCAGGTCGACACTGCTCGCATTGGCCAGCAGCGCCTGTGCCGCACTGGGGTACAAGCGTGGGAATACGCACTGCAAAGCCTGGATATCCTGACTGGAAGGAGACATTTGCTGATCAAGCAGGTGCTGCATGACCTCGTACCGTCGTGCATCGAGCTGCGCCGCCAGATCCGAAGAAGACAGGCCCTCGCCACCGGTCAGCTGCACAACCTGCGCAAGCAGCCTCTGATCTTCGATTACAACACCAGTGCGCAACTGCATCAGCAGGTTCTCGGTACGCTGAGCAAGATGCGCACGGCGGCTGGTATCGATCAGCGCTGGCAAGAGGTCGGCGCCGCGAAAATGCAAACCGCGTAGCTGGTCATCGTCGAGCGCGTGAATGGCCATGACCTGCTCGATTCGCGTGTCGTCGAGTTCAGCCATCGGCTCGCCCAGGCGCCTGAACAGGTAATGGCTGGTCGACCAATCCAGGGGAGACTCACTCCACAACCGCCACGCACCTGCACCGTTGTGCTGTAAAAGAGGACCTACACCCTCGCGCGGCACCAGCTGCCACTGCTCGTCCGTCGTGCGTTGCTGCACCGGGTAAGTGTGGCCGTCCATGCGGATCCATGCGCGGCTATCCTGGCGGCTGATCCCCTCATGATCTGCCACCGCTTCAACAGGTGGCGGGGAGCTTCGAAAGGGCGCCAGGTCCTCGGACCACAGGCGCGCGCCCCCATCCTCAACGTTGGACTGGACCAGACCATCTACCCACGTCGAGCGTTTCCACACCTGGGCCAAACCATAACCCGCTCCCGCGGTAACTCCAATCAATGCAACTTGAGCGGCCACATGGGTCATATGGTCCATAGCCTGCTCCGTCTCGCCTTCGTGCCAAGTGTCTACCCCGTGATACACCTCCTTCATCAACTCCCAGGCAGTCACGGCAAGCAATACCAGGCCCAACCCAGGTAGCCAGAAACTGGCCAGCCCCAGCAACGTCCAGCCCTCGACTGCCAGGCGTTTCTCATGCGCGCGCCCGATGGCCCGATCCAACGCGTTGACCGGAGGCGCCAGCGTTGCGGCATCGTCCATTACGTGTGCAACGCGGCTGCGGGCGAGGGTTTCGAACACAGGCTCCGACAAGGCGCTTGCTACCGGGTACAGGTCAGCTGTTGCCCAGATCGGTATGTCTTCATAGAAAGCCGACGCGAGCTGGCTGAAGAATCGTTGGCTATCACGACGTCGAATGAAACGCGCAAAAAACTGCTGATAGGCAGGCTGGCGCAAGCGTGCGTTGAGCACAGCGCGTTCAAAGCGCTCCAGATTATCGGCTGTGCTCCAGGCTCCAAACGGGTCACCCGGGATATACACCAGCACACGCTTGCTCGACGTGTAGAAAGGTGCCAACGATTCGTCCCGCACATCCAGCACCAGAATCTGCTGCAATGGACAATCCATAATCTGCAAGCTTTTAGGAAGTACTCGATTGCCGTGCAGGCGTCCCAGCCTGCCGCTTTGCCACAAATCGACCAACAGTTCGAGCTCGCCGGGAGCGAACACGCCCTGGGCATTGGCTTTGAATGCATCAAGCACCATTTCGTGCCGGTTCAGCTCACCTAGTAGCGCTTGCATGGAGGCCGACGCTAGATGGGCAGACAAGTGTTGTTGATAGAGCCCACCCAGATCCAGTTCCCGGGTCAACTGGGCAAACCGAGCGGCGCTAAGCCTGGGCACCGAGTTACCTGCCGCGTCGAACACGCCAGCCATCGGCGGCAAGACCTGGGGCTGCGTCTGTTCAGCGGTAAAATTTCGCAAGACGGCTTCAAGCAGCGGTATCTGGTAGTAGTGGCGTTCGTACAAGGGCACCCGTATCGGGAAGTAAGTGGCGAGCGGTACCTCGTAAGCATTGCGAAACCACAACTGGTCCACGCCCTGGGTGATACCGAAACGAGCGCTCAGGGATTTTTCCAGCAGGGGCTTGGCGAATGCCTCGACACCTTCGATCAATCCCCACCGCGCGGCCAGACGCTGGCGGCATTTCAGGCTGCTGTTCAGCGCTTGGCCTGCCTGGGCAATGAATGCCTTATCGAGCTTTTTGAGCCAGGCCGGCAAGCGAGCAGCGATCAGGCCATCCTGGCAGGCCTGCTCCGCCAGCTGTTGATCAGTGAGTGCGGTGTCCATCAGTTGCTCCCGTGAAGTGATTTTGCACGGGAGGTTAGCGAGACGACATACATACCTGCGGCGACGGGGTACTACCTCACGATCAAAACAGCAGCATCTGGTCATCGATCAACGTAGAAAAGCGATCACCCACAAAGGGAAGAATCGCATCGGCGACCGGCTGCAGTTGGCGCGACAGATAATGGTCATAGTCGATGGGGGCACGACGATTCTCCAAAGGCTGGGGCCCGGCAGTGGTCATGAGGTAGCTGATCCAGCCTCCGCGCTGGTACTGGAGCGAGCGACCCAGTTCCCGGTTATAGTCATCGGCAAGCCGTGCGGCCCGCACATGCGGTGGCACGTTACGCTGATACTCCGCCAGCGGGCGGCGCAGGCGTTTGCGATATACAAGCGAAGCGTCGTGCTCTCCAGCGAGCATCTGGCCGACGTACTCGCGAACGAATTCGCGATAAGGCTCGCCGCGAAAAATGCGTCGGTAGAGCTGCTGTTGGAAGGTCCTGGCCAGCAGCGACCAATCGGTGCGTACCGATTCCAGCCCTTTGAACACCATGTCTTCAGTGCCATCGGCACGCTGAACAAGGCCGGCATAGCGCTTTTTGCTGCCCTCCTCGGTGCCGCGTATGGTGGGCATGAGAAAACGCCGGTAATGGGTCTCGAACTGCAACTCAAGCGCACTCTCCAGGCCGAGCGTCTGGCGCAGGTGTTCGCGCCACCATTGATTCACCTCGCGCACCAGTGCATTGCCGATCTGCTCGGCCGCCGCCTCATCATGGCCGGTCTTGAGCCAGACGAATGTCGAATCCGTATCGCCATAGATCACGTCATACCCGCGGGCTTCGACCAAGGCGCGGGTCTGGCGCATGATCTGGTGCCCGCGCAAGGTGATCGATGAGGCCAGTCGCGCATCGAAAAACCGGCAGCCACTTGAGCCCAACACCCCGTAGAAGGCATTCATGATGATTTTCAGCGCCTGGGACAATGGCGCATTGCGATCCTGCTTGGCGTGTTCCCTGGCGCGCCACACACGTTCGACGATCGCTGGCAGACAGTGACGTGTGCGTGAGAAACGCGCCCCTCTGAAGCCTTCGACCGCGTTTGTGTCATCTGGCTGTTGCAGCCCCTCGGCGAGGCCGACAGGGTCAATCAGGAATGTGCGGATGATCGAGGGGTACAAGCTCTTGTAGTCCAGCACCAGTACCGAATCGTACAGCCCAGGTCGTGAATCCATGACGAAACCGCCGGGACTGGCTTCGTCGGGGCGGCTGCCCAGGTTGGGCGCGACGTAGCCTTGGCGGTGCATGTGAGGCATGTACAAGTGGCAGAAGGCGGCCACCGAGCCACCGCTGCGGTCTGCCGCCAGGCCCGTGACCGACGCGCGCTCAAGTAGAAACTCCAGCAACCTGGTGTGGGCAAAGATGCGTGTGACCAGTTCACAGTCCTTCAGGTTGTAGCGCGCCAGCGCAGGCTTGTCCTCGGCGAACATGCGATTGATTTCATCCATGCGCTGGTAGGGCGTACTGATGGCCTTGCCGTCACCCAAGAGGGTTCGCGCGACATTTTCAAGACTGAACGATGGAAAACTCCACGTTGCCGAGCGCAGCGCTTCGACGCCGTCGATCACCAATCTGCCGGGCACATCAATGAAGACATGGCCACCACTACCTGACGCGCGCAGGGTCATGGCCGCTCCCCCCCTGCCCAGGTGCATGGGTACTTGCAGCTGCTTGCCGTGTTCATGCAGCAGGCGCAGGTCGAACTGCACCACGTTCCAGCCGATGATCGCGTCCGGGTCGTGGCGCGCTATCCAGTGGTTCAGGCAGTGCAACAACGCACTGCGATCGGCGCAGTAGTGCAGGTCGAAGTCAACTTCGCGAGGGTCACCGTTGGGTGGGCCGAGCATGTACACCTGGCGCTGCCCACAGCCTTCCAGGGCGATGCTGTACAACTCGCCCCGCTCGGTGGTTTCGATGTCCAGCGACACCACGCGCAGCGATGGACGGTAGCTGCCGTGCGGCTTGAGCTGGGCATCGCAGAGCACGCCCTGCTCATCCAGGCGTCCAGCGAACTGCACGGGGGCCGTAATGAAACGCTCCATGAGGTAGCGCTCCGGTGGCCTGACATCGGCCTCGTAGACGTCGATACCTGCGGCGCGCAGCCGTTGTTCTACCTGAAGCAATTGCCGGTATTGACGGCAGTACAGGCCCATTACTGGGCGTTGATCGAATGTCTTCAATCCAAGCGGGCGCAGCTCTGCATCCGGCTCGTCGGCCAGCAACCGTTGCGCGTGCGCTTGTTGCGCCTGAGGGACGAACGCCACATTGATCTGGGGCGCCAGTCGCACTTGCCGGGGGCCCTGATCGGTAGCCAGCCACAGCTCCACGCACGTACCTGCCTGCGTGTCGTACCAGTGCCGGGTCAGGACGAAGCCCTGCTGCAAATCCACCGCCGCGCCCTCTGCGTTGTTGATGATGACGAATGTAACGGGTCGCTCCAGGCGCACCTGGCCTTGCCTGCGAGACGACATGATTGCGCCGGCAACCAAGCCCCAGCGTCTAACCTCCACCGTCGGTGGACGGGTCGCGCTTACCCTGTGCGGTGTAGTGAATTCAGCTGTACAGGTAGTTGATGTCCTTGAGCACCAGTGGAGGCACTTGACCGAGAAGAAAATCTCGCAACTTTTGCATCTGACGGGCCTTGGGGCTGTTTTTCAGCCAAGTCATGTAGTAGCCATCCCCAGTTGCCACGGCTTGCTTGAAAGGTGTCACCAGGCGCCCGGCTGCCAGATCGGCACTGGCCAACACCAGATCGACCACGGAGATGCCCAGGCCCTGCTGAGCGGCGGAGATACCTTGATCGAGCGTGTCGAACACCTGGCCTTGGTCGATGCTGACATCAAGGGCCTCCATCCGCGCCAGCCAGCGCCGCCAGTCGCGCCGATCCGGCGAGGGATGCAGCAGTTCGCAACGGTTCAGGTCCGACAGCACAGGCTGCGCCTGCTCCATGTAGTCAGGGTGGCACACCGGTATGAGCCACTCGTCGAACAGCCGGCAACTCTCCACATCGGCAGCGAACCGACCGTTGGCCAGCAAGATGGCGCAGTCGTAGGGTTCGGAATAGAAATCGACGCTGTCGATGTCCATCCACACGCTCGACAACTGCACCGAACAGGTGTCTTCGTGTTTCTTGAAGCCATCCAGTGCCCTTAGCAACCAACGCACGGTGAGCGTTGAAGGCGCCTTCAGACGCAGGCCGTAGCGGTCCTGGCGCAGAAGCGAGCAAGCGTTCTCAATGATCTTGAAGCCGACCTTGAGCTCTTGAGAGAGCAAGCGCCCATGCTCGGTCAGGCTCAGTTTGGGCCCGCGCCGCTCGAACAAATCGCAGCCGAACATGCCCTCCAGGGTCTTGATATGGTGACTGACTGCGCCTTGGGTCAGTGCGAGCTCTTCCGCCGCCTTGGTGAATGAACCATAGCGGGACGCAACCTCGAACGCACGCAGTGCATGCAAGGCCTGAATCCTTTCCGACATTGACGCCTCCTGAGTATTAGCAAGACTAATAGTAGCTCATAATTTCACGCGTTTTACAACCTGCCGACAGTGCTAGAAAATGCAGTGAAAAAACATACATAACCTAAATCCTGCCTGAATCTGCGTGGATCGTTCATCATTTGAAGCTCGGGGAAACCATGTTTACGGGATATGGACATTGCTACCGCCTGGATGCGTTTGAGCAGGCCCTCGAACATGAGTGCATCGAAACACACTGGACAATCGCTACCCTGCAACACTTTCGCCAGACCCTTGCCAATCCGGAATTCCCCTGCCTGTTCGGGCGCAAGGCAGTCAATGCGCAGACGTGCTATGTCCTTTTCGCCCGCGCCGAACAGCTGGCGGATGACATCGCTCAAGGGCTGACCAGCTATGTCCGGTTGATGGATCCGGTTGCGCCCAAGCTACGTATCGGCCACCCGTTGGTGATATTTCTCGAAACGGTGACCGACATGCCGCTTGCCCAACAGCAGGCGCTTGCCTGGAAGGTGCTGCAAGGCGTTCATGCTCGGGATCCGAATCCCTGGCCCCAGACAGTGCCAGCCGACCCCGCCGACAGCGGCTGGTCGTTCTGCTTTGCCGGCATGGCGCTGTTCATCAACATGAATTTCCCGGGCCACGAGCAGATGAAAAGCCGCAACCTGGGCAAGCACATCACATTCGTCATCAACCCCCGAGAGAACTTCGACGAAGTGGCCAATGTCGCCACCCAGAGCGGCCAGCGCATCCGCGAGCGCATTCGTCAACGGGTCGGCCACTACAACGACGGGTTAGTACCTGAAAGCCTCGGTTTCTTCGGTGAAGCGGATAATTTCGAGTGGATGCAGTACCAGTTGCAGGAAACCGGTTCGTTGAACCCGGCGCGCTGCCCTTTCCATGCCAGGACCGCCGTGTCTGCCACCCCCGACAACATCATCGAGAAATGACGTGAATACCGCCCTGACTGCCACCTACGCCCTTACCGTCCTGCTGCTGATCGCCACTCCAGGTCCGGTCGTGGCATTGATCGTCAACACCGCAGCCGCTTCGGGCTCACGCAAGGCCATTTTCACGGCCCTGGGCACCAACTGGGCCTCACTGGTACTGATCGGAGCAGCGGCCTGGATCATTCTTACCAGCGCAGCCATTGACAGGGCATGGCTTGGCGCCATGAGCCTGCTGGGTTGCCTGTTCATCGGCTACATCGCCGTGGGCACGCTCAGGGAAGCGCTCAAGGCGCCGCATCCCAACCACGAGCCCGATATGGCCAAGCCCGCGGGCCGCGGGGGTCTTTGGCAAGGCTTCATGGTGGGCATCTCCAACCCTAAGGACATCATTTTCTTCATCGCCTTCTTCCCGCAGTTCATCCAGATTACCGAGTCGTTCGGCAAGAGCATGGTCGTGCTTTCTCTGCTATGGATCGTTATCGACTTCGCCGTGCTGAGTCTTTACATCTTTGCCATCGGCAAGATTGCCTCAGCACGCAGCCATCGATTCATCAGCCTTGCGTCTGGCGTGGCATTGCTGTTGATCGCCATCGGCGGGCTTTTGTACAACCTCAGGGAGCTAACCGCCTAGCACCTTGCCTGACGCGGTGCCTTGCCAGGAGACCAGATGTCTACAGCCAGTCGCCAAGGGCTTTCGCCTTTGCAGCTTGAGTACCAACAGCTGCTTGCCAAGGCCACCCAGTGCGCCACTCAACGCGTTCGGGTGCACGAAACCGGGTTCAGCTCGGCCGTCGTCAACACCGACGCCCTGGGCCTGCGCTACAGCTACTGCAACGGCCGGCGGTTTTCGGTGGCTGAACGCAACGGCACTACGCGTCTCAACCTGCTGGTCGGGGGGTCGGTGGCCATGGGCATCGGCGCCAGTTCGGATGAACACACGGTCGCCTCGCAGCTCTCGGTGCTGACCGGAGAAATCTGGTTGAGCCTGGCCGGGTGCGGGCTGGATGCGAGCCAGGAGCTGCTGCTGTTCCTTACCCACGAGCACCGCCTGGCGCCGCTGGGACATGTGGTCATACTCAGCGGGCTCAACAGCTTGGCGCACGAAGCGCTTTGGGACATCACTGCCTGCTCACCTGAACCTCAACAGAGCAATGACTGGCAAACGTCCGTGGCCGGCTCAGAGGAAGTCCAGGCAGCATCACAGCCTGGCCTGACCCTCTGGCAGCGGTTGACCAAGGTGCTGGCACCGCCGGCCGCCGCGCCTCGACCTCATCAGTCTATCGAAGCACTGTCCCCGGCAGAAAAACGCATGACCCAGGCAGCCGACCATATCGCTCGCGCAGTGCAGCAATGGGATCGGCTATTAGGCAGCGCCCATACCACCCTCACTTTCATCCTTCAGCCCCTGGTGCACTGGTGTCGCGAGAGTCTGCCAGCGGGTGAGCAGGCCATGCTGAGCGCGCTCCAGCAAACGCCGGGAAGCACCGACCGCTTGCTCGAAGGCGTTTTCGATCGCAGGGTACACGCGGCATTCTTTCGCCGCATTCGTGAACAGGCCGCGCCGGTGCCCTGCTACGACATGAACTGCATGCTCGACAGCTCCCCAGCCTTCGGTTCGGACCTGTTCATTGATCGCCTGCACCTCAACGATTTGGGACAGACTGCGTTGGCTAAAGTGATAACGGCCAAGCTCGGACTTGCCCAGGAAAAACCGCAGCGCGCAAGCACACTGTAAGCGTGTCTGACTGACAATCGTCGGGTGGTCTTTCGGACCGGCCTGTTGCATGGCTAGAATAGCCTGTCGTTCCGATTGCCTGAGGCGTACGCTTGACTGTCATGAATAGAGAAGCCGTCCATCCTTGCCTGGCAACTTGCGAGGCAAGCCTGTGAGTCGCTTGCCACAAATGGCACTGGTACTGGCCGCCCTGGCACCTGCGGCGGGGCATGCACTGGAAGTGTCCATCGACCCCCATGCCGATCTGCTCTACCGCCAGGCATTGCCCCTTCTGGAACAGGCCGATACCCAGGAGGATGAAAGCGTCTTGCGAACGGCCCTGGGTAGCGACCCAGAGCTGCGTCGTCAGGGGCAGGCCATGGCACACACCTTGCCGACTGCGGTGGCACTGCTCAAGAAGTCGGTCGCACTCGGTCACCCAGTCGCGCAGTACCGTCTGGCGCTCTATTACATGACTTACTTGCCCGCCGCGCAAATACCCGACGCTGCCTGCCCTTTGCTCCAGGCAAGCCTCGACCAGGGGTTTGCGCCGGCTGCGCCTGCCATCGCCACCTGGTGCCCACCTTACAACGCCAGTGCCCAGTACCGCGCCGCTTTGGAGGCCGTACCCAGCATGGCAACCCTCTATGCGCCTTACTACCCCCAGCCTGCCACCCGCATGGCCTGCAGCCGCAGTCAACCCCAGGGCCTTGAGATGCTGTGGGGACGTCAGCGCGATTACCAGGCTGAGGTCTACCGCCTGCTGGGTGATCTCGATCCGCAACACCGCCACTCATTGCTGCAAAAAGCCGTAGAGACCAACGGCTGTGTCACGGCGCAGCAGCATTTGACCAGCCGGCCCTGACCCACCCGCCGCGGGTCTGGGCGCGGCGCACCAAGCGGGTGACAAGAGAGCAAGAACGTTCAAGCCATCGCCTGTGATGGCTTGGCATGCTGGCCTGCCTTGTCCAGATGCCCATACCTATGCCGTCCATCGCACGCCACGCCTTCCTGCAGGGCGCCATCGCCATCCTGCCGTTGTCGCTTGCTGTCGCACCCTGGGGCCTGCTGGCCGGGTCCATGGCCATCGCAGCCAACCTCAGCGCCTGGGAAGGCCAAGGGCTCTCGGCGATCGTCTTTGCCGGCGCCGCGCAACTGGTGGCCATCGGCATGCTCAAAAGCGGTGCCAGCCTGGCCTCCATACTCCTGACGACCTTGTTACTCACTTCACAGCACCTGCTTTACGGGTTGTCGATGCGCCCAGCGCTCTCCCCTTTGCCATTGCGCTGGCGCCTGGGCCTTGGATTTCTGCTGACCGATGAGTTCTTTGCCCTGACCAGTCGGCACGACCACCAGCATTTCAATCGCTGGTATGCCTTGGGCATAGGCTTCACATTCTACGTTGCATGGAATCTGTTCACCTGGGCCGGAATCGTGCTGGGGAAAAGCATTCCACACCTTGATCAGCTAGGCCTGGACTTCTCAATCGTCGCCACGTTCGTCGCCCTGATCACGCCCCTGGTACGTAATCTGCCTACCCTGGCTTGTGTCGCCGTTTCACTGGGCGCCTCAGTACTGTTCAGCCACTGGCATTGGGAAACGGCCTTGGTCAGCGCTGGCCTGCTTGGGATGGGCACCGGTTTCGCGTGCCAGAAGCTTGGGAGGGTTGTGTGATGACCTGGCTGCTTATCATCGGCATGGGCGTAGTGGTCTTCCTCAATCGCTATGCTTTTCTCGAACCGCGCTTACCGTTGCGGCTGAGCGCCAATGCGCGTCAATTTTTGGGTTTTGCGGTGCCGGGCATGCTCACGGCCATCTGCGGGCCTATCATCTTCATGCCGGGGCATACGCTCAACCTGCAACCGCTGAACCCTTACCTGTTGGGGGCGGTGGTGGCCGCCGCACTGGTGTGGTTGACCCGCAACGTGATGCTGAGCATGCTGTTGAGCATGTTGATTTTCTTCGTCCTGCGAAGTGTCCTCTCATGAACGCCACGACCTGTGAGCAAACGCACCTATGGCAGGCACCGGCGCTGGGCGATGTGGAAATGCTGCACGCCCGGTATGTGCAACAGCGGTTCGCACCCCATGTGCATGAAGGCTATGTGTTCACGGTCATCGAGTCCGGTGCCCAGCGCTTCTGGCACCGAGGCAGCGAGCACCTTGCCCCCGTTGGCAGCATGGTCCTGATCAACCCGGACGAACTGCACACCGGTGCCAAGGCCCACGAAGCCGGGTGGCGCTATCGCGGGTTCTACCCTGAACATGAGCGCGTAACCGGCGTGCTCGATGAACTGGAACTGGGCCATGCGGGGATGCCGCGCTTTCGCGATAGCGTGATCCACGACCCTGGCCTTGCCAGCGCCTTCAGCCAACTGCATCAACTGTCCGAGAGCAGCGCCAGCGCACTGCATCAACAAACCGTATGGCGCCAGGCGGTATTGGCGCTGGTTCAACGCCACGGTCGCCTGGCCGAACTGTCTGCCCCAGGTCAAGAGCCTCGCGCTGTTGTACGTGCCCGGGAGTTGCTGGAAGCCCACTTGGCCGACCCGCCGTCGCTGGAGTTGCTGGCGGCTGCCGTCAACCTGTCGCCGTTTCACTTCGCACGGGTGTTTCGCCAGGCCACGGGCATGCCCCCTCACGCCTGGCTCAAACAGCGACGTCTTGTAAGGGCCAGGGAACTGCTCAAGCAGGGGCAGCCGCCTGCGGCAGTGGCGTTCAGCCTGGGTTTTGCCGATCAGAGCCACTTGAACAGGCAGTTCAAGCAAGCCTATGGCATCACCCCGGGGGCCTATCGGTTAGCCTGTTTCGCCGCTTGAGTGCGTCAACGCGGCGCAGTCGGTTGGCCGTGGCGCTGCTACACTTAAAAGGCTGAAAGGAGGAGCCGTCATGTCTGAAAGAGAGATCACCACCCTTCTGTCACTGATGAATCAGCGGCAAGCGTGCCTAAGCACCGCCTGCAAGGAGATCGCAGACTGGATCGACCGACAGGGCGACCTGCCGGCGGCCGGTAAGATAAGGGCGAGCCTGAAGGCCCTGGAAGCTGACGAAGCACGTGTGCGCCGAGCACTGACGTCATTGACGCTGGACAGGCCACTGCCGAAATTTCGCAGTTGACCTTGCTGGGGCCGCAAAGCAGCCCCATTGAGTGTTACGGGTGGTCCATGTGCATATGATCATGCTCACCTGGCGCCTGGGCAGTGAGCGCACGTACCTGAGCTTGCACGGCGACTGACTCGGTAGTGCCATCAGCGGCTTGCACCGTCAGGGTCAGCGGGACCTGCTGGCCTTCCTTTACCTGATCGTTCAAGCCCATCAACATTACGTGCAAGCCATTGGGGTCCAGGGTGACGGGCTTGCCGGCCGGCAGCGGAACCGCCTTGACCTCACGCATGCCCATGACGTCCCCGTTCATGGTCATTTCATGTACTTGGACGGTCTTGGCCACAGGCGAGGCGACACTGACCAGCTTGCTGTCGCCACTGGCGGTAATGGTCATGAATGCGCCGGTCGACTGCTGGTGAGGCACGCTGGCGCGCACCCACGCTTCGCTGACGGTGGTCTGGGCCAGTACCGGCCCAGTGATGCCCAGCAGGACCAAGGCCGCCAGGCCGCGCTTAACGGATTGCAATGACATTCAGCAGATCTCCATCAGGGTAACCAGGTCTTCGGCACATTCCTTGGCTGTCAGGGAATGCCCGAGGCTCAGCCGCAGGGTGCCACGGGTGTCGTAGACGTAGCTGGTGGACGAATGGGAAATGGTATAGGTGTCGCCGGCCGGGACCTTTTCGTAGAACACCTTGAACTCCCTGGCCACGGCGTCGATTTCTTCAGGCGTGCCGGTAAGCGCGGTGAAGGTCGGGTCGAACGCCTTGACGTAGGCATCGAGCACTTCCGGCGTATCGCGCTCTGGATCGAGCGTGATGAATACCACCTGGAACAGATCACGGTCACGGCCGCGCAGCAGTTTGCGAATTTGAGCAGCTCGCGCCAGGGTGGTCGGACAGATGGCCGGGCACTGGGTGAAGCCGAAGAAGACCATCGGCATGCTGCCATAGAAGCTTGACAGGGTACGGACGTTGCCTTGTGGATCCCGCAGCGAGAACTTTCGCCCAAGGATTTCATTGCTCATGTTCTTGCCGTACTTGAACTCAAGCCCACGCGCCGGACTGCAACCTGCCAGCAGGCCAAGTCCAAGAACGCCCATGCCGGCGACGACTGAACGCCGGGTCAGAAGATCATTCATGAAACCATCCTTTACAGGGAAGGTGCCGACACTCGGGACGGGCCGGCCAGAAAACCGGCGCATTCTGGCATGCCCCCCATGTCCCTTCTACCCACCGGCGGCGATTACCTCTCCAGGCCGCTGAATACAGGCAGCGGCCAATTGTCGCAGAGGTTGCAAACGTAACAGTTTGTTGCTAGCGCAAAGCGGCACGTCGGCTTACAGGGCCCACGCCAAGTCCGATTCCAGCTCGGCGCAACCCGGAAGCCCTACTAGTAGTAGGCGTTTTCTTTCTGGCTATGGTCAGTCACGTCACGCACGCCCTTGAGCTCGGGGATACGCTCTAGAAGCGTGCGCTCGATGCCTTCCTTGAGGGTAACGTCTGCCTGACCGCAACCCTGGCAGCCACCGCCAAATTGCAGTACTGCAATGCCCTCGTCGACCACATCCACCAGGCTGACCTGACCGCCATGGCTAGCTAGGCCAGGATTGATTTCGGTCTGCAGATAGTAGTTGATGCGTTCGTTGATCGGGCTGTCTTCATTGACCATGGGCACCTTGGCGTTAGGCGCCTTGATGGTCAACTGGCCACCCATGCGGTCGGTGGCGTAGTCCACCAGCGCGTCTTCCAGGAACGGCACGCTGACCGCATCGAGGTAAGCGGTGAAGCTCTTGAGGCCCACAGCAGTGTCATCAGGCTTCTCTTCGCCCGGCTTGCAGTAGGCGATGCACGTCTCGGCGTACTGGGTACCCGGCTGGGTGATGAAGATACGAATGCCGATACCGGGCGTGTTCTGCTTGGACAGCAGATCGGCCAGGTAGTCATGGGCGGCGTCGGTAATGGTTATAGCGCTCATGTAGGTTCCTCACAGACTTGCGCGTCAGTGTACGCCAACGCAGCCCTCTAACAAAGTCCTAGTATTTGACTCGGGAAAGCACATACGGCTGCGCCTGCGCGCTCGGTGCCTGCATCCAGGCCTGCATGCAGCGGTACAGCCCGCGCTCGATCCACTGGTAACTGAGCCACGACAGGGTGGCAATGCAAGGCACGCAGAGGGCGAATGTCAGGTACGGGTCCAGCCCCAGTTGCTGACTGGCAAACCAGCCCAGGTGCAGGACCAGCACATGGATCAGGTACACCGAATACGAGCAGTCGCCCAGCGCCTTGAGGATGCGATTACCCTTGAACAGTGGCTCCATGGCGATGAAGGCGAGGACAACCATTGCACTTGGCAGGCCCCAATGCAGCAGCCTTTGGGACGCGTCGAGCTGATAGATGGCCAACGCGGCTACGGCCAGGAGCCCCATCGGGACCCAAATACCCTGACGGACCAGGCCACGGCGGTAAAGCACACCTATACCAATGCCCAGCAGAAACTCATAGACGATGTCGTTGTTGTAGAAGTGACTGACCACGCCCAGGCGCCCCAGGATTTCACTCACCCCTACCAACAGGCCGGCGACCACCAGTAAATGCAGGCGCCGGCTTACGAGAAACGCCATCCCGAACAGCAGGTAGAACATCATCTCGAAGTTTAGGGTCCAGCCAACGTTCAAGGTAGGGTACATACCGTAACCACCTGGGTTTTCTGCTGGTATGAAAAAGAGTGAACGCAGCAGGTGTTGCCAGGTGAATACCTGATGCGGCATCCATTGACTGAAGGCGAGCAGCATCAAGGCCATCAACGCTGAGTAGAACCAGTAGGCTGGCACGATACGCAGCACGCGGTTGAGCACAAACTGATGCGGGACAACCTGCTTGTCGCAGGTCGAAAGGTAGATGACCAACCCACTGATGACGAAGAAGATATCCACGCCCACCGCACCCCGGTCAGTGAACAATTGGCCGACGGGGCCGGAGGCGTGAAAGTCGAAGAAAACCTGCATGAAGTGGTGGCAGACGACCACCCAGGCGGCGAAAGCACGAAGTGCCTGAAGCGAATACAGCATGAAGTACCCTGCGTTTGCCGGTGCATTCAGGCACCGGCTGCAGCGCAGCTGCCGGTGCCACTCATGGGTTGGGACCGCAGGAGGGCGCGAAAGGTCAGCGCGCCCCGATCAGAGGTTTTCGTAGCGATTCATGTCCAGCACGCCCGTTTCCACGGGGTCGGTTTCCAGAATGAACGCGCTCAGGTCATGGAAGTAACGCCAGAATTGCGGATGGGTACGGCGTATGCCCCACCGCTCTACGATGCGCTCGAAGCGAGCGGTATCATCCTTGGCCTGACTCATCAGATCGACGAAAACCGGTACTTCGGCGGCTGGCACGTTGAACATGAAGTTGGGGTAGCTGGTCATGACCCCGGGCTGCAAGGTCAGGGTATCGAGGCCCGGCTGGTAACGATAAGCCTCGCCCAGCAGGAATGCCACGTTGCTGTGCGCCCGGTTGCGCATCAAGGTGTAGACCTGCCGCTGCCCACCCTGCCCTTCGATGCGCAGCAGTGTCGCCTCAGGCAACTGATTGATCACTTTCAACCCGGCTGCAGGACGCGAGACCAGCCGGCTGAGCGACTGCTCTGCGTTGCGAAACTCTTCACTCATCTGCGGGCGCGAGCAATACGCCCCCTGGCAGCGGTTGATCGGATCGGGTGAGGCATTGATGCTGGCGGTACGCGCGATCAACTGCATACCGAAATCGCGCTTGGGATCGCGTGGGCTCAAGGCAAGGCCGCTCGGCGTATCGGCGTCGATGTTTTCATAGTCGAGCCACATCTTTATCTTGCCGCTGTCCTGATACCAGTCGCTCAGGATGTCTTGGCGCGCCTCAGCCGGCATCAGGCGCAGGAAATTGACCTCGGCGCCGTTGCGGATCAGGTCGAAGTACAGGCGCGTCTGCAACTGGTGCGACAGGTTGCCGAAGACGTCGAAGTTGACCGCCAACTGATAGTAAGTGCGTTCCAGCAAGGGATAGTCGAACAGCCACATCGTCAGGGGTACGTCCCCCACCAGGCCCTTGGTCACCGTCGCGCTGTCGAAATGACGGAAGATGCTCAGCAACGCGTTGTCGTTGCCCGTCCACAATGTCGACCAGCCCGGGGCCGGCATATCGGCGTAGGCCTCACGGCGCAGTTTCTCGTACTCGTTGCGCTTGTCGCGATAGGCGCGCCACAACGCAAGCACACTGCCCACGTCATCGTTCTGACCTGGCATGGCGAGCAAGGGCGTGGCCTTGCCACGGTAACGGGCATCGGTGACGTAGCGATCGAAAGCCGGCTCCTGGAACAGCGCCCAGAAGTTGTCGCGGATCACGTCCGTGGCAATCTGCCCACGGCAGACCGGTCCGCGTATGAAGGTGCGCACGAAGTACTCGGCGTTGTCGAGCATGAACTGGTAGCGCGCCACCGCCGGGATCGCCTCGAACGTTTCGAAGGGATTGGCGCGGTGCCGAGGGCCGTAGCCTGGCAGCGTGGTCACCTGCCAATCGCCGGCGTAGAAGAGCTGCTTGACCCGCTTGAGTTTTTGCGGCCCGAGGGGGTAAGTGATGTGAGTCTTGTGCACGATCACACCCTGCACGGGAATCAGGCGATAGAAGAACGCTGTGCCGGGCGGATCATTGGGCCTGCGCGTGGCAATGATGTCGGCAGGCTGCCCGCTGGGCGTGCGCGAGCGTACCCATTGGAAAAAGTGCCCCTGCTCACCCCCGGTAAAATGAATGTGGGCCAGGAACAGGTGCTCGTACAGCCAGCGCCCCACCAGGGCTTCTGAAGCCCCTGGACGATTGAGCAGCGCTTCCCATTCGGCGATCTGACGGGCTTCGCTGGCACTGGGCTTGATCGCCTGGTACTCGACGGGCGCACCCGCCGCCAGCCAGCCACGCAGTGTCGCGTATTCCTGGTCGGTCAGGCCGGTCACGGCCAGCGGCATGCCCTCCTTGGGATGCACACCGGCATAAGCATCGAACTCATGGGGCAACGGGCACATGTTGTTGCGGTTCAGGCCAAGTGCAATCTCATCCGGTACCTTGGCATTTGGGGTGAGCGGCGTCTTGTGCCCCAGTTCGAGCATGCGTGCCATCAGCGCGGCCTGGCCGCTTTGATTGTCGAGCACCGAATAGAAGCCTTTCTTGCGCCACTCGACCTCGCTATGGGCGTCATAGAACAATCGCGTGGGCGCTACGGCCTTGCTGCGTTCGCCCTGATAGACAGGCACCTTGCTGGCACCGCGCACGGCACCTTCGGCGCCCTCGAGCTTGAGCTGGCAGGCGGCGTCGTTGCAGGCGTGGCAGGCGACGCACTTCTCGGTGAAGATCGGCTGGACATCGCGGGTATAGGAAATGGTTGGAGCTGGTTGAAGACCTTGCCCGAGCACCGCGCCACTGATCAACAGGGCAGTGAGGCCGGCAAGCATACGATGCACCATGTGCGGGATGTCCTGATTATGTGCAGCCAAGGCAATGAAAAATTGGCAATGCTTGTATTAATAGCTGGGATGAAGGGTTGGCAACATGAACATATTTCATGAAAACCGGGCACACCCCTAAAAACCGTGCAGCTTTGTTATGATTCAGCACTTTCTGATTTCCGCCCGACCAGGTAGTTCATATGTCCGACCGCAGCGCTCGTCTTCACGCACTTCAACAAGCACTTAAAGAGCGCATCCTGATTCTCGATGGCGGCATGGGCACTATGATCCAGAGCTACCGGTTGGAGGAAGCCGACTATCGTGGCACGCGCTTCGCCGATTGGCCAAGCGACGTCAAAGGCAACAATGACCTGCTGCTGCTCAGCCGCCCCGATATCATCGCCGCCATCGAGATGGCCTACCTGGACGCGGGCGCCGATATCCTCGAGACCAACACCTTCAATGCCACCCAGATCTCCCAGGCCGACTATGGCATGGAATCGCTGGTGTATGAATTGAACGTGCAAGGCGCGCGCATCGCCCGCCAAGTGGCCGATGCCAAGACGCTGGAAACCCCTGACAAACCGCGCTTCGTGGCGGGCGTGCTCGGCCCGACCAGCCGGACCTGCTCGATCTCCCCCGATGTGAACGACCCCGGCTATCGCAACGTCACGTTCGACGCGCTGGTGGAAAACTACATCGAGGCTACCCGCGGGCTGATCGAGGGTGGTGCCGACCTGATCCTGATCGAAACCATCTTCGACACTCTCAATGCCAAGGCCGCTATCTTCGCCGTGCAGCAGGTGTTCGAAGATGATGGCATCGAGCTGCCGATCATGATTTCCGGCACCATCACCGATGCCTCCGGCCGCACGCTGTCCGGACAGACCACCGAAGCCTTCTGGAACTCGGTCCGGCATGCCAAGCCGATATCCGTGGGCCTGAACTGCGCATTGGGCGCCAAGGACTTGCGTCCTTACCTGGAAGAGTTGTCGAGCAAGGCCGACACCCACGTTTCGGCACACCCCAATGCGGGCTTGCCCAATGCGTTCGGTGAGTACGACGAAACCCCGGCGGAAATGGCGGCAGTGGTCGAGGAGTTCGCCGCCAGTGGCTTCCTGAACATCATTGGCGGTTGCTGCGGCACCACCCCTGGGCACATCCAGGCCATCGCCGAGGCGGTGGCCAAGTACCCACCACGGCCAATCCCGGAGATCGCCAAGGCATGCCGCCTCTCGGGCTTGGAGCCCTTTACCATCGATCGCCAGTCGTTGTTCGTCAACGTCGGTGAGCGCACCAATATCACCGGCTCGGCCAGGTTCGCGCGACTGATTCGCGAGGAAAACTACACCGAGGCCCTGGAAGTGGCGCTGCAACAAGTAGAGGCTGGCGCCCAGGTCATCGACATCAACATGGACGAAGGGATGCTCGACTCCCAGGCGGCCATGGTCCGTTTCCTCAACCTGATCGCCGGTGAGCCGGATATCTCGCGCGTGCCGATCATGATCGACTCTTCGAAGTGGGAGGTGATCGAGGCCGGCCTCAAGTGCATCCAGGGCAAAGGCATCGTCAACTCCATTTCCATGAAGGAAGGCGTTGAGCAGTTCAAGCACCACGCCCGCTTGTGCAAGCGCTATGGCGCCGCCGTGGTGGTCATGGCCTTCGACGAAGTCGGCCAGGCCGATACCGCCGCACGCAAGCAGGAAATCTGCAAGCGCAGCTACGACATCCTGGTCAACGAGGTTGGCTTCCCTGCCGAGGACATCATCTTCGACCCGAACATCTTCGCTGTCGCCACCGGCATCGAGGAACACAACAACTATGCAGTCGACTTCATCGAGGCCTGCGCCTATATCCGCGACCACCTGCCCCACGCCCTGACCTCGGGCGGGGTGTCCAACGTGTCGTTCTCGTTCCGGGGCAACAACCCGGTGCGCGAGGCGATTCACTCGGTGTTCCTGTACCACGCCATCGCCAACGGCCTGACCATGGGCATCGTCAATGCCGGTCAATTGGAAATCTACGACGAGATCCCGGCGCAGTTGCGGGAAAAGGTTGAAGATGTAGTACTCAACCGCACGCCCCAGGGCACCGATGCGCTGCTGGCCATTGCCGACGACTACAAGGGCGGCGGTGCCACGCGGGAAGTCGAGAACGAGCAATGGCGCTCGCTGCCGGTGGAAAAGCGCCTGGAGCATGCGCTGGTCAAAGGCATCACGGCGTTCATCGTCGAGGACACCGAGGCGTGCCGCCAGCAATGTGCACGGCCGATCGAGGTCATCGAAGGCCCCTTGATGAACGGCATGAACGTGGTCGGCGACCTGTTCGGCGCAGGCAAGATGTTCCTGCCCCAGGTGGTCAAGTCGGCCCGGGTGATGAAGCAGGCCGTTGCGCACCTGATCCCGTTCATCGAGGCCGAGAAAGGTGACAAGCCCGAGGCCAAGGGCAAGATTCTAATGGCGACGGTCAAGGGAGATGTGCACGACATCGGCAAGAACATCGTCGGCGTGGTGCTGGGCTGCAACGGCTACGACATCGTTGACCTGGGGGTGATGGTGCCCGCCGAGAAGATCCTGCAGACGGCACGTGACGAGAAATGCGACATCATCGGCCTGTCGGGCCTGATCACACCGTCGCTGGACGAGATGGTGCATGTGGCGCGCGAGATGCAGCGCCAGGGCTTCGAGCTGCCGTTGATGATTGGCGGCGCTACCACTTCCAAGGCTCACACGGCCGTGAAGATCGAGCCCAAGTACAGCAATGACGCCGTGATCTACGTGACCGATGCGTCCCGCGCCGTGGGTGTGGCGACTCAATTGTTGTCCAAGGAGCTCAAGTCAGGTTTCGTCGAACGCACACGCCAGGACTACGAAGAGGTACGCGCGCGCACGGCCAACCGCAGCGCCCGGACCGAGCGTCTCACCTATGCCCAGGCAGTGGCAGCCAAACCCCAGTACGACTGGGCCGGCTACCAGCCAGCGGTACCCTCTTTCATGGGTACCAAGGTCCTGCATGACATCGACCTGCGCACCCTGGCCCAATATATCGACTGGACGCCGTTCTTCATTTCCTGGGACCTGGCAGGCAAGTTCCCGCGAATTCTCACTGACGAAGTCGTTGGCGAGGCGGCGACCGCCCTGTACGCGGACGCCCGCGAGATGCTCGACAAACTCATCGACGAAAAACTCATCAGTGCTCGCGCGGTGTTTGGCTTCTGGCCTGCCAACCAAGTGGCCGATGACGACATCGAGGTGTACGGTGAAGACGGCGCTGCGCTGGCGACCTTGCACCACCTGCGCCAGCAGACCATCAAGCCCGACGGCAAGCCCAACTGGTCGCTGGCCGACTTCGTGGCGCCCAAGGCCAGCGGTGTGACCGACTACGTCGGCGGGTTCATCACCACGGCGGGTATCGGTGCCGAAGAAGTCGCCAAGGCCTATCAGGACAAAGGCGACGACTACAGCTCGATCATGGTCAAGGCCCTGGCCGATCGCCTGGCCGAGGCCTGCGCCGAATGGCTGCATGAGCAGGTGCGCAAAGACTACTGGGGGTATGCCCGGGAGGAGCAGCTGGACAACGAGGCGCTGATCAAGGAGCAGTACCGTGGCATCCGTCCGGCGCCGGGCTACCCGGCCTGCCCCGACCACACTGAGAAAGAGACCCTGTTCCGCCTGCTCGACGGCAGTGCCATCGGCGAAACGGGCCCCAGTGGCGTCTTCCTGACCGAGCATTACGCGATGTTCCCGGCCGCGGCTGTCAGCGGCTGGTACTTCGCCCACCCGCAGGCGCAGTACTTTGCGGTGGGCAAGGTCGACAAGGATCAGATCGAGAGCTACAGCACCCGCAAAGGTCAACCCGTGAGTGTCAGCGAGCGTTGGCTGGCGCCGAACCTGGGGTATGACAGCTAAGGCTTAACTGGGTCCGTCCAGCTGTTCCCGAGAGGGGCAGCTGGAAATACGGCGCGTGGGTGCCACTGCGCCGTGTAATCGGTAGGCAGGATTACGGGTGAGTGCCCCAATACACCGCCGTGATGACGACCAGCGCGACCAGGCACAGGATTGCCCAGGTATCGACGCTATGGCCGGGCTTGCGCAACTTCGTTGGGTTGGTCATGGCATTGCCTCTTCTAGTGATTATGGGAATGCACCGCACAATCGGCAGTTAAGACCAGCAAAGACCTTTGCTCAAGCAGGGTTTCTCAGTATTCGACCGGTGACGTGAGAAACGGATACTGATAGCCAGCCGTACGCCCTATGGCGCTGTACGCTTTGAAGTCCACGCCGTAGTCGGCCAGCTCCAGTCGTTTGAGCCATTGCCCGGCCTTGGCCTGGTCGATGCTCTGCAACACAGGCAGGCTGTAGTCGCGCAGGCCATCGCGGCCAAACGGCAGGCCGTGGGCATCGTCATTGAGCATGACCATGGCCCAGCCCCCAAGGCTGAAATGCCCGCCCATCAGGACACTCAAGCGTCCGTCCAGACGCGCACGCAATGCCTCACCCGAGCTGTTCACCGCACTGAACATCACATCCTTGCCTGGCTTGAGCCCCGCCTCCTCGAACGCCTGCATGGCCCCAAAGGCCATCTCGTCATTGGCCGACCATACAAGCCGTGTTTGCGGGTAACGTTCGAGCAGAAACCGCGCCTGCTCGTAGGCGCGCTGCCGGCTCCACCCGCCGTATACCACCTGGCGCAAGCGCACCTGGGGGAAGTCGGCCAAGGCGCGGCGCATGCCGTCTTCCCGGCGCTGCGAGGCAGGCGTAGTTTTCACGCCTGAAAACGCGACCAGATCCACTGGACCGCTTGCGGCAGGCAATTGCGCGATCATCTCGCGCAACATCTGGAACCCGGCTTGTTCGTCATTGGTGGTCAGAGACCCCAACGGCTGAGCGAATTTGTCAGGCCGGGCGCTCACAGCCCGTGCCTGGCTGGGCGTCAAGCCGTTGTTGACCAACAGCAGCTTGACCCCCGCCCCTTGCGAGAGGCGCATGATCTCGGGGGCGATGTACTGTTCGTTCACCAGTACCAGGTAATCTGGTCGCCTGGGCCCATCGAGGGCAGCCCGGGCCTGACTCAGGGCGAGATCGGTCCGGCGCTCGCCATATTCCACACGCAAGTCCATGCCCAGTTCATCGGCAGCGGACTGCATGAATCGGCTGTAGCTGGCCCAGAACGTCTCGCCCGGCGAGCCCGGGTTGAGGAAAACCACCGACACCGGCTGCGCACCTGCGGTCAATGGCAGGGCGAAGCACAGGCACAGGCAGTGGCACAGGGCCTTGAGCATAGGCTGAGGTCTCTGAAGCAAACCCAGGATTATACCCACCGGGTCAGGACAAGCGCATAAATGGCAGTCAGTCTCACATAGTTCGTTTGGTTCTTTTCATATGCAAAAACATCACTTTTGCGCATAAATACAACCTGCTATGGTGCCCCGGCTCCGAACCGGAGTGCGCGGCCGTGCGCGCGAATAGCTGCATGCCTGAGACAGGACTTTTATGTACGTATATGACGAATACGATCAGCGGATCATCGAGGACCGCGTCAAGCAGTTCCGTGATCAGACCCGCCGTTACTTGGCCGGTGAGCTGAGCGAGGAAGAATTCCGCCCGCTGCGCCTGCAGAACGGCCTATACATTCAGCGATTCGCGCCGATGCTGCGTGTCGCCGTTCCTTATGGCCAACTCAATGCCCGACAGGTGCGTACCCTGGCCAAGATCGCCCGCGATTACGACAAGGGCTATGCGCACATTTCCACCCGCCAGAACGTTCAGTTCAACTGGCCGGCCCTGGAAGACATTCCCGACATCCTGGCCGAGTTGGCGACCGTGCAGATGCACGCCATCCAGACCAGCGGCAACTGCCTGCGCAACACCACCACCGATCAGTTCGCAGGCGTCGCCGCCGATGAAGTCATCGACCCGCGCCCCTGGTGCGAGATCGTCCGTCAGTGGACCACGTTCCACCCGGAATTCGCCTTCTTGCCGCGCAAATTCAAGATCGCCATCAACGGTTCGAAACAGGACCGCGCCGCCATCGAAGTGCACGACATCGGTCTTGAGCCGGTGCGCAACGACGCTGGCGAGCTGGGCTTCCGCGTTTTGGTCGGAGGCGGGCTGGGTCGCACGCCGGTGGTCGGTTCGTTCATCAATGAATTCCTGCCCTGGCAGGACCTGATCAGCTACCTGGACGCCATCCTGCGCGTCTACAACCGCTACGGTCGCCGGGACAACAAGTACAAGGCGCGGATCAAGATCCTGGTCAAGGCCCTGACACCTGAAGTCTTCGCCGAAAAGGTCGAGGCCGAAATGGTCCACCTGCGTGGCGGCAGCAGCACGCTGACCGAGGCGGAAGTGCAGCGCGTGTCGCGTCACTTCGTCGACCCCCAATACCTGGCGCTGGACGATGTCGACTACAGCGCCCTGGACAGCGAACACCCAGGCTTCGCGCGCTGGCGCTCACGCAACACCCGTGCCCACAAGCGCCCTGGTTACGTGGCCGTGACCCTGTCGCTCAAGCCCACCGGCGTTGCTCCAGGTGACCTCACCGACAAGCAGCTCGACGCCGTGGCCGACCTGGCAGAACGCTACAGCTTCGGCTTCCTGCGCACCTCCCACGAGCAGAACATCATCCTGGCCGACGTGGAGCAACGCCAGCTGCATGCCCTGTGGCTGGAGCTGCGCGAGAGCGGATTCGCCACCCCGAATATCGGCCTGCTGACCGATATCATCTGCTGCCCAGGCGGTGACTACTGCTCCCTGGCCAACGCCAAATCGATCCCCATCGCCGAATCCATCCAGCGCCGTTTCGACGACCTGGACTACCTGTTCGACATCGGTGAGATCGACCTGAACATCTCCGGGTGCATGAACGCGTGCGGGCACCACCACGTGGGTCATATCGGCATTCTGGGCGTGGACAAGAAGGGCGAAGAGTTCTACCAGGTATCGCTGGGCGGTAACGCCGCGCGCGACGCCAGCCTCGGCAAGATCCTGGGCCCCTCGTTCGCCCAGGACGACATGGCTGATGTGATCGAGAAGCTGATCGCCGTCTACGTCGAACAACGCACCGAAGAAGAGCGTTTCATCGACACGTACCAACGCATCGGCATCGACCCCTTCAAGGAACGCGTGTATGCAGCGAATCATTAAGCACAACCAGATCGTCGACGAAACCTGGCACCTGCTGCCCAAGGAAACCTCGTTCGACGAACTGACCAACTGCGACGACTACATCGTGCCCTTGCAGATGTGGCGCGACCATGCCCATGCCCTGAAAGCCCGCGACGGTGGTCTGGGCATCTGGCTGGACAGCGATCAGGAGGCCGAGGAAATTGGCGAGGACGTCCAGCACTTCCAGGTCATCGCCCTGAACTTCCCTGCCTTCACGGACGGGCGCAGCTACTCCAATGCCCGCCTGCTGCGCGACCGCTACGGCTACAAGGGTGAGTTGCGCGCCATTGGTGACGTGCTGCGCGACCAGCTGTTCTTCATGGCCCGCTGTGGGTTCGATGCATTCGCCATCCGCGCCGACAAGGACCCTGAAGACGCCCTGCAGGGCCTGAAGGACTTCTCGGTCACCTATCAGGGTGCCACGGACCAGCCGCTGCCCTTGTTCCGCCGGCGCTGAGCCATTTGTTCGTCACGACCGTGCACCAGACACGGTTGTGGCGGGCAGTGCCCAAACCCGATCACACCGGGTCTGCGTACACATCGACATTGTTGTCGCCGACGCAATTGTGAAGTCTGCCCGGTGATGATTCTCGCTTTGCCCCTGGCACGCTACGCTTTTCGGACACATTCATGCCGAGGAGTCGAGCAATGTCCCGTCCACCCCTGCCACCCTTCACCCGCGCCAGCGCCATCGAGAAAGTCCGCCTGGCCGAAGACGGCTGGAACAGCCGCGATGCTGCCAAGGTGTCGCTGGCCTATACCCCTGATACCGTGTGGCGCAATCGCGCCGAGTTTCCCCGCGGGCGAGCCGAGGTTGAGGCTTTCCTGACCCGCAAATGGAATCGCGAGCTTGAATACCGACTGATCAAGGAGCTTTGGGCCTTCACCGACAACCGTATTGCCGTGCGCTATGCCTACGAGTACCGTGACGACAGCGGGCAATGGCACCGGGCCTATGGCAACGAGAACTGGGAGTTCGCCCCGGACGGGCTGATGCACTATCGGCACGCGAGCATCAACGAGCACCCTATCGCAGAAAGCGAGCGCAAGTTCCATTGGCCGCTAGGTCGACGGCCTGACGACCATCCTGGCCTGAGCCAGTTGGGGCTCTGAACCAAGGCCAGGCGCACGGAGGCGCGACGACGCCTGCAAGCGGTGTACAGTATTGGCACAACAACACCGCCAAGGAGCCCGCCCCATGACCGTGACGCTGTCACCGCTGCATATCGATTGCGACTTCGATTCTGGCAACATCGAAGTCATCGACGCCAGCAATCCTGCCCAGGTCCGCCTCGCCATCCGGCCGGATACCCACAGTGGCCACTACCAGTGGTTTCACTTTCGCGCCAGCGGACTGACGCCTGGGCAGAACCATCGGTTCAGCCTCGACAACGCCGCTGGCTCTTCCTACAAGAACGCCTGGAGTGGCTACAACGCCGTGGCCTCCTACGACCAGCAGACCTGGTTTCGGGTGCCGAGCCAATTCGATGGCAGTGCACTGAGCTTCGAGATCACGGCGCAGCAAGCGCAGGTCTGGTTCGCCTACTTCGAGCCCTATCCCCGTGCACGCCACAATCAATTGATCGAACGGGCGCTCGCCCTCCCGGGCTTCACATTGCTGGCCAGCGGTCGCAGCGTCCAGGGTCGCGATATTCCATTACTGCGCGCAGGCGACGGCGCGGCGGGCAAGCGCAAAGTGTGGTTCATCGCCCAACAGCATCCCGGTGAGCACATGGCCGAATGGTTCATGGAGGGGCTGATCGACCGCGTGCAAGCGGGTGACGCCACTGTCCAGCAACTGCTGGAGCGCGCTGATCTGTACCTGATTCCCAACATGAACCCTGATGGTGCCTTCCTGGGCCATTTGCGCACCAATTACGCCGGCAAGGACCTGAACCGCGCCTGGCAGGACGCCAATGTCGAGCTCACTCCGGAAGTGTTCTTTGCCCAGGCGCAGATGAAGCAGCATGGCGTGGACGCCTTCATCGACGTGCACGGGGATGAAGAAATCCCCCATGTGTTCACTGCCGCATGCGAGGGCAACCCAGGTTACACCGCCCGCCTCGCCCACCTGGAGGAAACCTTTCGCAGCACACTGATGAACCTGACGGCAGACTTCCAGACCACCCACGGGTACACCCGCGACGCGCCTGGCCAGGCCAACACGACATTGGCATGCAATGCCGTGGGGATGGCTCACGACTGCTTGTCGCTGACCCTGGAGATGCCTTTCAAGGACCACGACGATGCCCCCGACCCGCACACGGGCTGGTCAGGCCTGCGCTCCAAGGCGTTGGCGAGCGCCGTATTGGATACGCTCGCCGCGATGGTAGACGACCTGCGCTGAGCCTGCCTTGTCCCTCAGAACTGTACGTCCAGTACGACGCTGTCCGAGTAGCTGGCCGCCGGCGGCGTAGGCTGATCGGTATAGACCCGGGCGCTGTAGTTGAATACCTGGCTGCCAGTGCCAGTGCCAACGCCTGGGTTGACGTCGGCGTCGGCACTGGCCCGCCTGGCGCTGCCGGTAGCGCCCCAGCGAACGGTACCTGCGCCTTTGTAGATGTCGTACGCCAGGTAGTTGTTGGCGGCCGACTTCATGCGCCGCCGTCCGCTCAGCACGTTCTGCCCATCACTGAGCCCGACACTGTAGGCACTGCCTTTGGTGCAGGAGACGCTCAGGCTCTGGCTGACCGTTGCGAAGGCGCTGACCACAGGCGCAGACCCGAAGTTGATATTCGGCGTAACGATCTGGCAATCATTGGTCACCGTCAGGCTGACGGTCAGGTACTGGGTGCCTGATCCGGTATCCCTCCCGATGCACAACCCGCCCAGCGAAAGCCCTTCGCAATAGTTCCAGGTCCAATCCAGCCGGAGGGTTTCCTGATAGAGACCTGCCGCCACGTTACTCCCGATCTGGGTACGAAGGTACAACGGCACAGTCTTGGGCGTACCGTTGAGCAAACCCAGCAGATCGAGGATGCCCGTGCGTCCATATTCGAAAGCAACTCCTCGGCTGATGGGGAAGTTGGTGGTGGCGTCGGCGTAGAGCGTGTACGGGATGACATCTCCCGTGGGGCCTAGCAGTCCACCCGTGGTCGGCTGTACCGTCAGCTTGAATGAGTCAGTGTTGCTGAGCACGCTCAACACCGTGCCATTGCACTGCAGGCCGGCGTTGGTTGTGGACGCCGTCTGCACGGCTGTGCGTACCTGCGTCGAATTGAGGGCACCGAACAAGGCTGGCGCGGTGGCCACCGACGCGCATTTGGCCTGGGCAGGCTCTGCGCAGAATACTAGAAACCCTGCGCAGAGCCATGCCTGGTGACGGTTCACTTGCACACCAACGGCCCGATTAACGGGATCGAACCTGTGCTTTCTGGCATGACGAAATCGACCTCACACTGCCCTCCCCCCGCCAGTTCGACCTGCACGCGATTAGTGGGCTGTAAATTTTCCAGGTAGACCAGCCCGTCCCAGCCCACCACGGCTTGCGCGCCGCTTTGCACGTGCCTGACGCGGCTCCCCAGGCCCAGCGGTCGCTGATCGCCATCCACCAGTTCCAGGCTGGCTGCTCGCACCTGCTTGAGTTCGAAGTCGAGAAGGTAACCGCTGCCGCGGCGCACGGCAACGCGCTGCTCCACCTGCGGTGCCAGAATGTCAGGCGGCAAATCCATCGGGTCTATTTCATATTTGCCCCGGTAGTAGGCACTGCTATAGGGCACAAGCAGGTGCCCACGTTTGTCGGTGCGGCCTACCGGCTGGTTTTCGTAGCGCACGGGCACATCAGCGTAACCGGAGGTGCTGACCACGACGAACGCATCATCGATGCGGTTGGCCGCGAACAGGCCGGCGTCCATCCACACGATCGAGCCGCTGGCATCGGCCCAACGGGTCATTTCTCCACTGCTGCCGTAGACACCCGCCTGCAGCTGGACCGATTGCAGGCGCCAGGTGGCATCGGCCTGGCGGTAAGCCCTGCGATCGCTGCCGGTGGCATACCCGAGGTTGTAGCCCACCCCGGTGCCCACTGGAACGGCCCGGCTGTAATTGACCCGCTGTTGGTGCTGGCCCTCTTTGGTGCGTTCGATGCCCAAGGCCAGGGTGCCGGTCATGTCGAACGGAATCACCAGCTGCGCCTGCATCGCCCACTGGCGATCACCGACCTCTCGGTTAGCAGAAAGGTAAACGCTGCTGTTGCCCCATAGCGGTCTGCTGTAACTGAGGTTGATCAAACGCGTGCGGGTGCCGTCCCCTGCACGCACATCAAAATAACCTGCGCCTAGATTCCCGTACTGGTTGAGGTTCAGACTCAGCGTCACCTGCTCACTGCTCCTGCTAAGTTGCATGTCGCGCCGATCGATGCGCGTCAGGTCGGCGTAATCGCCATGGCGTTGCAGGCGCTGGTAGCTGAACCCCAGGCGTTGACTGTTGTATTGATAACCCAGGGCGGTTTGCTGACCTTGGCTACCTTCGAAACGGCTTTGAGCAAGCGCAGCATTGAGCACCCCGAACTGCCCTAAGCGCACGTTCGCCCCCAGGCCGCCGAGCATCAGGGACTCGGCCGTTTGCGCATGGGCCTCCAGCGTGAAGGTGTCGCTCAGACCGTGGCGCAGGCTGGCCGAAGCCACGCCTGGGCCGTAACCGAAGTCGCGCACCCCGTAGTCTCGCCTGAGGCTGCCGGCTGCCACCGCGTAGTCAGTCAGACCTTTTTGCAACAGGTTGCTGGTCACGTAGAACGGCAGGGTCGTGGAGACTTGCCGGCCCAGGGTGTCGGTGGTCACCACCACTGCCTCGCCAGCACCGTTGATGAAAGGGACGTTGGTCAGGGTGTAGGGGCCGGCTTGCAATTCGGTGGTGCTGGTTCGATAACCATTGATGAAAAGCTCAAGGGACGTTGGCACGGCCGCTTCGCCTGCAAAGGCGGGCAACGGGTAGGTCACAAGATCTGGCCGGGCGGCAAAGTCCCTGGACAGCTGCAGCCCACCCACGCGCACCGAGCTGCTCCAGGGCAAGGCGGCAGTGATCAGGTCGCCGGCCTCGAAGGTCAGCAACCGTTGCTCGTCGGTGAAGCGCCAGGTGGTGTCGTAACGCAGGAACCCATCCCCCGTGCCACTGCGTGTCACACCGTTGAACGAATGCCGCCACTGGCCCGTGCTGGAGACGGTGCCCCAACTGTCGAACACGCGCAGCTCATTCCAGGCGGCGAGGTAGGTGCCGCTGTCGTCGGTATCGTTCAGGTACAGGTCATAATTGAACACGGCACCGAAGCTGCTGCGCGCATCGGTAGGCGGGTAAAGCGTGCGCTCACCGACTTGCTGATCCGGCAACCAGCCTGGGGCACATCCAGCAGCAGTTGCTGGTTCTGGCTGTTATATTCGGCATGCATCCCCGCAACGGCGTCCAGCGCCACGTCGCCCGAGGGGTCGCCGGGCAGCGCAAGGCCTGCTGCACGCAGCACCTCACTGTCTATGTAAAGGCGCCCGGCTCTTTGTTGCACCGGCACCAATTCAGCCTTAGGCATCTGGTTCACCGTGAGGTCCAGGTACAAGGTGGCATCGGCAACCGCCGACAGCTCCGTGGGGGGCGGCGGCAGGTCGTCCGCCAGCACCAGGGTTGAGCCGGCCAGGGCCAGCCCCAGAAACCCCAGGCGCTTCGTCGCGAACCTCTTCACGCATCGGTCCTGACCATTGTCGGGCCCTCCCTGGCCCCGTGACTTGCCTCTGACTTACCGGCCCTGGCTGATGACGGTCGCCTCACCCTGGCCGTTGACCCGCCCCTTGAGTACCCCCCCGGCACCCACGGTCAGCGGCGCCGGCCAGCGCATGCTGGCCCCAGGCAATACATAGCCCAGCAGTCCTTCTGCAACAGGCTTGGCCTGGTTGCCTTGCTGCACCACCACATCGGTCAGGCGTGCATGCACAGGGCCAGTGTTTCGCAACTCGATATACGGCTTGCCCTGAACCATGACCGGCTGCCAGGTCAGCTGCGGCTTGCCTACCCCCTGCTCGTTGCGCTCACCGTTCGGGTCCGGGCGACCCCAGAGGCCCTCCCCGTAAACGAATAGCGGCACCGAGTAGCGCATTTGCAGGCGAATCGCGGCCGTGGTGCCGGCCTCGGCCTTGTCCACTGGCACTGCTGGCGGAATCTCATCGATGATGATGCGGTAGGCCTGTTCCTGGCCGGCGGGTGCCGCACCGGTGCGGGTCAGGCGAATGAGTTGCTTCTGACCGGGTGCGACAGTGGCCACCGGAGGGCTACCGATGATTTCACGTTGCGCGCTGAACTGCTCCTCGAAGCGGCCCTGACGCCAGGCAAACACCCGCACTTGAAGGCTTGCCGCCACTGTGCCGCGATTCTCCAGCCACAGCGCCCCAGCCTTCTGCCCCGCTTCCAATACAGGGTCGATGGGCCAGATCAGTACGGACGTGGCGGCCAACGCCGGCTGGCCACCCACGCTGCACAGCAGTAACAAGGCCCGGATCCATTTGCTGCGTGCTCTCATGTAGCCCTCCCTGGGACGGTATGTTGGCGAATCGACCGGTCACCAGGTCAATGTCACCTGGACTACGTCGGTATAGGTGCCGGCAGGCACCGTTCCGGGTAGTTGAAGCCTTCCGTAGACAGGCAACCTTACAGCTGCAGGGTCGGCATAACTCACGTTCACGTTCTGCCCAATGCCGATGCCCTGCGCCAATGCAGCATCCTGGTACAACTGGTAGGGCACTACCTGCGTGCCTCCCGTACGCTTGAGGTTTCGCATGCCTGCGTTGGCGTTCTGGCCAGCATCCAGGCTCATGCTCAACACGACCCCAGGCGTGCATTGCAGCGACACGCTCGAACCGCCCAATGCCGTACTCAACACGGCCGTGGACAAGGCCGACTGCGTACCGTAGTTCAGGGTGCCGTACTGCGTGGCGCCCCCTGTGACCAGACAACCGGCGACAACCTGCGCGTTCACCGCAAAGGTACTGGTGGTGGCTGCACCCAGCGGGCCAGCCAGCATCAGCAGACAGCCGGCAACGCTCCCTGTACGCCAGACGCGCATGTCTCAGAACGTCAGCTCGACGGCGACGGTGTCGGTATAGACACCCGCAGGCAACCCGGCCTTGCCACGCGCTTGCCCATAGAGATTGACGGTTTGCGCTACCCCGGTGCTGGTCGGCAATGTGATCGTGCCGTCGATGGCCAGCAACTGCGTACGCCCCGCATCGGTATAGAAGTCATAGGGAACGAAATTGCCGGCGCCGTCTGCCAGAGCACGGGTGCCACCGGTGGACTGGCCATCGTGGGCGCCTGCGCGTACCCGAATGGCGGGCACCGTGCCCGCGGAACACAGCACGCTCAGTGCCCCGCCGCTGCCGCCGAGTACCTGCGCGTTGGCCGTACCGAACAAGGCATCCTGAGTACCGAAGTTGAGGCTGCCGAAATTCAGGCCTGAGGTGCCAGAACTGCCGTTGACCTGACAAGCTGCAATCAGGGTCAGTGTCGAGTTGATGGTACCTGTGACGGTGGCTGCCGGCGCTTGGGAAGCCAGCGCCATGCCCAGCCCGGCGAGGATACAGCGTGAGAGGTGGGTTCGCATCGATATCTCCTTGATGGGTTACCAGTCCAGGGTCACTCTGAGGGTGTCGCGATAAAGGCCAGCGGGTAGCGCACGAGGCTGTGCGACCAGCACGCCGTAAATGGGAATAGGCATTTGCCGAGTGCTGTTGATGACAAAGGGCCGAGCCTGGCCGACCGGGTAGTGGCTGCGGCCCGCTGGATCGACAGCCAGTTGGTACGGGATCAGTTCGCGCCCATTGCTCAGGCGACGTATTCCGTCATCGCCGTTCATGCCAGCGTTGATACTCACCTTGAATGCACGCACCTCAGGCGTACAACTAATCTGCAAGCGGCCTTGGGTGCCAACGTCATCTACCCGGCTGCGAACAGGTTCTTCCCAGTTGGGGCCGCGGGCACCGAAATCCATCAATCCAGGGTTGGCCAGTGTCGCAGGTTGCGTTTCATCACTACTGATCTGGCAAGCAGCACTGATGATCAGTTGCGCCTGGATGAAGCCGGTGGTGGTGCCATGCGCCGCGCCGCCCGGTATGAGCAACGGGCCGAGCGTCAGCAGCAGCATTGATGATCGGTTCACAGCTTCACATCCTTGTGCATGGGTTTACCTACCAGGTGACCGTCACTTTGAGCAGGTCGGTATACCGCCCTGTCTCAGGGGCCCAGGCCAGCTTGTCCAGCCTCGCGTACAACGGCAGGTCGACCTGGCCGCTGCCAGGGACCCGCGATGACTGTGGCTCATCGACCATCAACGGCTGGCGTCCGGCGGCATCCCGGTACAGCCGGTAGGGAATGGGTCTGGCACCGGAGCCTGAGATAGCCAGGAACCGCACGGCCCCGCTCCCACCATGCTGGCCGGCGTCCACACGTACCTGGTAAGGCGTGTCCGGATTACACGCCAGGCGGGGTACAGAGGGCCCCAACAGCGTCCCACTTCGAGGGGCCTGCGGCCCATCCAATCGTGACACTGCGCCAAAGTCGATGCGCCCGAGTGCTTGTGCACCCGCCTCCCGGGCAGGGTTGACGAGCATGCAACCGCGCTCTACCAACACCCTCACTTCGACCAGAAAATCTGCCGCCAGAGCAGTGCCCAGCGGCAGCAGGCCCAAGAGCGCGGCAAACGCGTGCTTGTTCACGTCAGCGTCCCTGTCATTCACACTGTTTTCAAGATTAGCAGCGGGCTTACCCTCAAACCGTTCGACACGCCTGTTTTTTGGTATTAGCAAAAAAGCACTAACGGCTGTGGCAATACCTGAAAGTGCTTGGCAGCTTACATGCGAGATGCGTTTTGACCGCCAAAGCAAGGCAGGCCTAGCGATATTCTGATAGGGTGTATCGCCACCATCCTGCCCCAGACCCATGCGGCATGCAGGTCCCAAACGACAGGAGCGTTTTCTTCGATGACTACCGACCAAACACTTGCCCAGGCGATCGAACGCTGCGCTCAGGAGCCCATTCAAGTGCCGGGTAGCATCCAGCCTCACGGGTTTGTCCTGGTGCTCGATCCCGAGCATCTGCACATCCTGCAGGTCAGTGAAAACATCGTGCAGTGGCTGGGCAGGCCTGCCGAAACATTGCTCGGTTGCAGCTTCGACGAGATCGTCCAGGCTGGCTTCGACATGCGCCAGCACCTGGCGCGGCTGCCCAAAGACGAAGCCTTTCCATTCCATATCGGTGATGTGCGCTTGCACGACAGGGCACCTTACCGAGAGGAGCTTCATCTGCTGGCACACAGGCATGACGGTGTGCTGATCGTCGAGCTCGAGCCACCCAGAGTCCCCGAGGACCTGACTGCCCAGGGTGATTACTACCCGTTGGTGCGCGCCTTCGTCAGCAGCCTGCACCTAGCGGGTAGCCTGGAGGAATTGCTGCAGCAGACCGTGGTTCAGCTCAAGCGTGTGACCGGCTTCGGACGGGTCAAGGCCTATCGCTTCGACGCCCATGGCAACGGTGAGGTCCTGGCCGAGGTTGCCGACCCGGGTTATCCCAGCTTCCTGGGCCTGTGCTTCCCTGCCTCGGATATACCGCGTCAGGCGCGTGAGCTCTATCGGGTCAACCGCATCCGCGTCATCGAAGATGCCAATTATCAGTCGTCACCCTTGTTACCGCCGCTCAACCCAGTCACTGGCAACCCGCTGGACATGAGCTTCACAAGCCTGCGTAGCGTATCGCCCGTGCACCTGCAATACATGCGCAACATGGATACGCTGGCATCGATGTCCTTGTCCATCGTGGTGGATGGCCAGCTGTGGGGGCTCATTTCGTGCCATCATGCACAACCCAGACCAGTGGCTCTGCGCACGCGTACCGCCTGCGAGCTGCTGGCCAGCGTACTGTCGTTGCAGATCGAATCCCGTGAAGCCCACGCCAGCACCCGTCAGTTACTGGAACTTCGCCAGTACATCGTGCGGATGATTTCGTCCATGGCCGACCATGACAGTGTCAGCGAAGGCCTGCGCGCCTTGCCCGATGTACTCATGGCCTTTGCAGGCGCCCAAGGCGCTGCGATCATTTCAGCCGAGTACTGCGAGCGGGTCGGCATCACCCCGCCAGAGGCGCAGGTCAACGCGCTGGTACATTGGCTGGCCCGCCAAGGTGAGGATGTATTCCAGACGGATAATGTACGCCGTGACGTCAGCGAGCTGCCCGAACTGGCCGAGCATGCCGGCGGCGTGCTGGCAGTGGCCATCTCTAAAATTCACTCGCACTACCTGCTGTGGTTCCGGCCTGAGCAGGTGCGCACCGTCCAATGGGCTGGGCAGCCCACCAAGGAAGTCGCACCGCTAGGCAACCTCGCACCTCGCCATAGTTTCGAACGCTGGCAGGAGCAACTGCATGGCTATTGCGCACCGTGGGACCCGCTGGTCATCGATGGCGTCATGGAGTTGCGTACTGCGGTCTTGGGTATCGTGCTGCGCAAGGCTGAAGAGCTGGCGCAGATGGCCAACGAATTGCGCCGCTCCAACAAGGAGCTCGAGGCCTTCTCGTACAGTGTTTCCCACGACCTGCGTGCGCCCCTGCGCCACATCGCGGGCTATACGGAGTTGCTCGGCGAAATGGAAGGCGCCGGTCTGAGTGAACGTGGCAAGCGGTTCTTGCAACACATCGGCGAGGCTGCTCATTTTGCCGGCAACCTGGTCGACAATTTGCTACATTTCTCGCAAATGGGTCGCTCTGCCCTGCGGATGTCGGACGTGGACCTCAACGCGCTGGTCGAAGCCATTCGCGCCGAACTGGCACCCGACTACGCCGGGCGTGAGATCATCTGGGACGTCGCGCAGCTGCCCCGCGCCTACGGTGACCCGGCATTCATCAACCTGGCATTGAACAACCTGGTGGCCAACGCCATCAAATACACCCGTGGACGTACACCTGCCCGTATCGAGATCACCGCAGTGCAGCATCCAACCGAGACCGAGGTCTGTGTCCGGGATAATGGCGTGGGCTTCGACATGGCCTATGCCAACAAGCTGTTCGGCGTCTTCCAGCGTTTGCATCGCATGGAGGATTTCGAAGGTACGGGCATCGGCCTGGCCAGTGTTCGCCGCATCATTGAAAGGCACGATGGCCGTGTCTGGGCCGAAGGCCAGATCGACAAAGGCGCCAGTTTTCATTTCACATTACCGCGCCCATCCGCGACGCACTGAGGCACCGCACTTACCATGCTAAAACCCATCCTGCTGGTCGAGGACAACCCTCGAGACCTGGAGCTGACGCTCCTGGCCCTGGAACGTAGCCAGTTGGCCAACGAAGTCATCGTGCTGCGTGACGGCGCAGATGCCCTGGATTACCTGTTGCGCCGCGAGGCCTACGCTGACCGCGACGACGGCAACCCTGCCGTGATCTTGCTCGACCTCAAGCTGCCGAAAGTCGATGGGCTGGAAGTACTCAAGGCGCTGCGTGCCTCCCCGGAGCTGCGCAGTATTCCGACCGTGATGCTGACTTCGTCCCGCGAAGAACCCGACCTGCTGCGCGCGTACGAACTGGGCGTCAACGCCTACGTGGTCAAACCCGTCGAGTTCAAGGAATTCGTTGCCGCCATTTCCGACCTGGGCATCTTTTGGGCAGTACTCAACGAGCCACCACCCGGCTCGTTGCGCTTGAACCGTCGCGGCAACTGAGGCCTGCACCACGATGCAGTCTACCCCGCTGAACCTACTGATGGTCGAAGACAGCTCGATGGACGCCGAGCTCACCCTGATGCGCCTCGAGCGTAGCGGGCTGCGCATCCAGTCTCACCTGGTCTTCGATCACAACGGCGTCGAGCATGCCCTTCGCGAAGGGCGCTATGACCTGATTCTGTGTGATTGCGTACTGCCGGGCTCATCGGGCACCGAAGTGCTTTCGATCGCCCAGCGCCTGGCCCCTGATGTGCCCTTCATTTTCCTCTCCGGTATCTACGGAGAGGAACATGCGGTAGAGATGATCCGCCTGGGCGCCACCGATTACGTGCTCAAGAAAAACCTGCCGCTGCTGCCCAAAGCCGTGCGCCGTGCTCTCACCGAGGTGCAGGAGCGCCAGCGCAGACGCCGTGCCGAGGAGGCCTTGGCTGAGGTAGAAGCCCGCGCGCGCATCGCTATCACCGCTGCGGGCATGGGGACCTGGGACTTGAGACCTCAGGAGGGGTTGCTGGCGTGGGATGAACGCTGCAAGGCGTTGTTTGGCCTGCCGCTGGACACCGAGATGAGCCTGGAGGTGTTCTACGCTGGCATCTATCCAGACGACGTCGAGATGGTTCGCAAAGCTGTCAACCTGGCCATGCTTCCGGACAGTGGCGGCAACTATCGCATGGAATTTCGCATCGTGCCGCCCGATGGCCAGGAGCCCCGGTGGGTGCTGAGCAGTGGCCAGAGCCAGTTCGTCGACGGCAAGTGCGTACGTTTTTCAGGCGTTCTTCAGGATGTTCACACCCAGCGCGTGGCCACTCAGGCATTGCGCCAACTCAATGAAATGCTCGGCGAGCGTGTCGAGCGACGTACCCGTGAGCGCGATCGTGCCTGGGAGCTCTCCCAGGACCTGCTGGCCGTGCTCAACCACGACTTGACACCGGTGGCGCTCAACCCGGCCTGGGAAGCCAGCCTGGGCCTTTCGCGGGAACGCCTGAGCCAGTCTTCGTTGCTGCACCTGTTGCCGGAGCCGGATCAGGAACTGCTGCTGACCGAACTGGCGTCGCTGGCCCATGGACGCACCAGTGCCCGTTTCGTGGGCCGGATTCTCCACGCAGGCGGCCAGCAGCGCTGGCTGTCATGGGTCGTGGTACCCGAAGACACCCTGCTCTACGTAGTCGCGCGGGACATTACCAGCGAACGTGAAACTGCAATGGGCTTGGCTGAAGCCAACGCCCGTCTGCGTGAACAAATCAGCGAGCGTGAGCGTATCGAGGCCGCCCTGCAACAGATGCAGCGTCTGGAGGCGGTGGGCCAGCTTACCGCGGGCGTGGCCCACGACTTCAACAACTTGCTGACCGTGATCCTGACCGGGGCGAGCTTTCTGGAGCGCGACCTGGTAAAGGCCGATGTCGAGAAGGCACGAACCCGGCTTACCCATATCAGGGAAGCGGGTGAACGCGGAGCCAAGCTGACCTCGCAGTTGCTGGCATTTTCCAGGCGCCAACGGCTCGAACCCGTGCCGCTGAACCTGAATCGCACGCTTGATGGCCTCGAAGAACTGCTACGCCGCACCCTGGGCGGCAATGTCTCCGTACGCCTGGATCTGGACAAATCGCTCTGGCAGGCGCTTACAGACCCGACCCAGACCGAGATGATCATCCTGAACCTTGCGATCAACGCCCGCGATGCCATGCCGGAGGGTGGGCAATTGACCCTGTCCACGCGCAATACGCGCATTGACGACTTGCCACGCCGCCCGGAAGATCCGGACCCCGGCGAGTACGTCATGATGAGCATCCGTGACACGGGGTGCGGCATGAGCGAAGAGGTACTGGCCAAGGTCTTTGAACCGTTCTTCACCACCAAGGATATCGGCAAGGGCTCTGGCCTGGGCCTGGCGCAGGTCTTCGGGTTTGCCAAGCAGTCGGGCGGCGGTGTGCGCATTGATACCGCACCGGGCAGCGGTACCGAAGTGGCCGTCTATTTGCCTGCGGTGAAGGACCAGGTCGCGAGCGAACCGGAACCGCTGCCATTGACCCATACCATCACCGAAAGCGGTTACAACCGTAACGTGCTGCTGGTGGATGACGACCATCTGGTGCGCGACATGCTGGGCGATGTCCTGCGCCAATATGGGTATCAGGTTCGCCAGGCACACAGTGGGGAGCAGGCACTGGCACTGCTGGACGATGATATCGACTTGCTTCTTACCGATTTCGCCATGCCTGAGTTCAATGGCGCTCAGCTGGCCATGGCGGCGAGAGAGCGCTACCCCAAGCTGCGCGTGGTGTTCCTGACGGGTTATGCAGAGCTCCAAGGGCTGGACCTGCCCGACAGCCTGGTCATTCAAAAGCCAGTACAAGCTGACGAACTCGCCAGGGCACTGAACGAGATGCTGGGTACAGCGACCTGACGCAGAGCACCATGGTCCGCCCCGCGCGGCTTTTGAGAGGAGGCGCATGACACGATGCGCCTCTCGATCAAAGGCCACCCGCCAAAAAATCCCGAATCGCAGAAACGACGAATTCAGCGCTGGTAGCCCATGCACTGAAAAAGAAATGTAGAAAAATGGCAGGGGCGGCTGGATTCGAACCAACGCATGGCAGGATCAAAACCTGCTGCCTTACCGCTTGGCGACGCCCCTGTATCGGATGCAGCTGAAGCTGCTCTGAAGATTCCAAGTAACTGACAACGCGTTGTTGTCTTGGAATGCGCGGCACTTTATCAACAATGTTTGGGTTTGGGAAGCCCTCTGATAAAAAAATTACCAAAAAACAGCGAGTTAGTCTTCAGCAGCGGTTGAGCGCTACCGTTCGTCGCATTCCTGCCCCTTCTCGTCAACGCAATCGCAAACCTTCATTCCAATGGTTATCGCCACTGTCATGCCCCAAGGAGGATGCCATGCCCGTATCACACGATTTGTACCAAGACCTGCACTACCCTCGTGAAATCGTTCAGCAACGTCGCCAGACCGATAAGGACCTGGACCGTTTGCTCGACGAATACGTCGACATCGATAACCAGGTGCTGGCCGCCGAATCCATCTCGGCAGGCAATTTCGAGGACGACGACCTTCGTCGCCTCAAGGAGCGCCGGTTGGCCGTGAAATACATGATCGAGAGTCAGCTGCAACTCAAAGCATGAGCTGCCCGTAGGCTGTGACCTATCGCAGCAAGCGATCAGTCGATGTCACTTTCTCGATTGGTCACACAGCCCAGGCTGGTGCAAGATCCTCGCTACCGTCTGTTACAAGGAAACGAGCCATTGCCCGCCTGGTTACCTGCCCCGCTGCGCCACCTTGGCAAGCGCCTTCGTCATCGTGCAGTGGCGCCGAGCAACGATTTGGCTGCCGCCTTCGATGACAAGGCGCGTCGATGCGGCTTCACGCTTAGCGAGAGCCAACGTCAGGCCATCATCTGCCTGTCCCAGCAGGTTGAACGGCACAGGACGGGGCAAGCGACGGGCGTGTACCTATATGGCCCGGTCGGTCGGGGTAAAAGCTGGTTACTCGACAGCTTTTTTCAATGGGTGCCCAACCCATCGAAACTGCGCTGGCACTTCCACGACTTCTTTGCCCGCCTGCATCACGGCGTGCACCGCCACCAAGCGACGGGCAATGCCATTGGCATCACGCTCGACGAGTTGACCGAACAAAACGACATCCTGTGCTTCGACGAATTTCATGTGCATGACATTGGTGATGCCATGCTACTGACTCGATTGTTCGAGGCCCTGTTCGCACGGGGCACGTTGCTGGTGCTCACCAGCAACTACGCACCTGAGGGGCTGTTGCCCAATCCGCTTTACCATCAGCGGTTCCAGCCTGTGATCGACCTGATCAACCGTTGCATGGTCATCAAGGAAGTCGGCGGTGAAACGGATTTTCGCAGCCTGCCGGTCAACCGGGCGCTGCAACGTTTCACGCAGGGCCGTTATGTCTGGCCCGGGACCGGTGCGCAGCGCCAGTCCCTGCACATGCCGAAGGGCCACGGCGATACCCTCATGGTCAATAATCGCCCACTACGCGTGCAGGGCGCTGAGGGTGACCAGATCAGGTTCACCTTCGAAGACCTGTGCGAGCAGCCCACAGCCGTGATCGATTATCTGGCATTGGCTCGGCAATATTCGCACTGGATCATCGAGGGCCTGGACGGTTTGGAGGCGTGTTCGCTTGCTGCCCAGCAGCGTTTCGTAAACGTGGTGGACGTGCTCTACGACCAGGATCGGCAACTGACCCTCATTGGCTCGCGCCCGCTGGCGGAAAGTCTCGAGGGATCGCTGCCAGACCTGATGCGCACCCGCAGTCGCCTTGGCCAGCTACAGCAAATGGGCCCCGCAGGCGCCGAAGGCTGAGCAGGGTCGGATTTGCCTTCTCAGCTTGCCCGCGCAAGCCCTGACAGCACCGCTTCGATTTCTTGGAGCACTGCCGGATCGTCCACTGTAGAAGGCGGCGTGTACGCTTGGCCATCGGCGATCTTGCGCAGCACCGCGCGAAGAATCTTGCCAGATCGGGTCTTGGGCAGACGCTTGACCAATCGGACTTGATTGAAGCAGGCCAAGGCGCCAATCTCCTCGCGGACGCTGGCCACGAGATCGACCAGCAGCTGCGATTCAACGATGCCGGCGCCGTCCTTGAGCACCACCAATGCCAATGGCACCTGCCCTTTGATGTCATCGTGAACGCCGATCACTGCACACTCGGCGACAGCAGCATGACGCGCGACTAGATCCTCCATCTCACCTGTAGAAAGACGATGCCCGGAAACGTTGATCACATCGTCCGTGCGACCCATGATGTAGACGAACCCGTCTTCATCGAGATACCCGCCGTCACCTGTGTGATAGTAGCCAGGGTACGTGCTCAAGTAGGCCTGGACATAGCGCGAGTGATCGCCCCACAACGTCTGGCTGCAGCCTGGCGGCAACGGCAGGGCGATGACGATTGCGCCCTGGTGATTGGGGCCGGCCAGATGCCCTTCGTCATCCAGCACCTGCACGTGGTACCCAGGCACCGCACGATTGCTCGACCCTGCTCTTGCCGCGCTCCCCTCGAGCCCCACGCAGGGCGCAGTCACCGGCCAGCCGGTCTCGGTCTGCCACCAGTGATCATGCACCGGCTTGCCGCTTACCCGTTCCAGCCATTGATGGGTACTGGAATCGAGTTTTTCGCCTGCCAGGAACAACTGGCGCAGTGAACTCAGGTCATGCTTGCGCAGCAGTTCGGCGTCAGGGTCCTCCTTGCGGATGGCACGCATGGCTGTGGGCGCACAGAACAGCGCATTGACCTTGTACTGCTCCACTACGCGCCAGTAGGCAGAAGCATCCGGCGTGCGGATGGGCTTGCCTTCGTAGAAGACGCTCGTGCAGCCGCACATCAGCGGCCCATACACGATCAACGAGTGCCCCACCACCCAGCCCACGTCGGAGATACCCCACCAGACATCGCCTGGCTGCATGCCGTAGACGGTGCGCATGGCATAGAGCAGCGCAACGGCATTACCGCCATTCTCGCGAACGATGCCTTTGGGTTTACCGGTGGTTCCTGAGGTGTACATGATGTACAGCGGGTCTGCCGCATCCAGCTCCACAGGCGCCACTGGCTGAGCATCGACGACAGCCTGAGCCCAATCCAGGTCTCGGCCTGCCTGCAACGGCGCTTGCGCATGGGGCCGTTGCCAGACCAACACGTTGCGCGGGCGGTGCTGGGCCAGTTCCAGAGCGCGATCGACCAACGGCTTGTACTCGATGACGCGCTCGAACTCCAGCCCACAGGAAGCGGTTAGCAGCAACACCGGGCGCGCATCATCGATACGCAATGCCAGCTCATTGGCCGCAAACCCGCCGAATACCACCGAGTGAACAGCACCGATGCGCGCGCAAGCCAACATGGCCATGGCGGCCTGGGGCACCATCGGCATGTAGATGATGACGCCATCGCCTTTTTGTACCCCAAGCTGGCGCAGCAGGCCGGCCAGTCGCGCGACTTCTTCGCGAAGCTGAAGGTAGGAGAGCGTCTGCTGGGTGCCGGTCACCGGGGAATCGTAAATCAGCGCCAACTGATCTCCCCGACCCTGCTCGATCTGGTGATCCAGAGCCAGGTAACAACTGTTCAATCGTGCGTCAGGAAACCACCGGTGAGTGCCATCGGCATTGTTCTCGAGAACCACGGTGGGTGCGCGGTACCACGCCACCGAGCGCGCCTGCTCTGCCCAGAAGGCGGCGGGGTCGGTAATGGATTGGGCGTAACTGTGCTGATAGCTCATGGTGAGTTGACCCGATGTTGTTGTTCTTGAAGGGCGAACGCTGAGTATGGATGTCCTGCACCCAGGCGCCAGGCGCGATATGGCCTAACTGACCTGCATTTTTGCAGCGTGGGCAAAAGCCATTCAATGCGGCGATAAACTCACTAGAATAGCGACCAGTTTTTACGGTGAGCACCTCAATGGACATCGATCAGGCCCGCACTTTTCTGGAGGTCGTGCGCAGTGGCAGCCTGGTGGCGGCTGCAGAGCGCCTGTGCGTGTCGCAGACAGCAGTCACCGCCAGGTTGCAGCGGCTCGAGCAGCAACTGGGCTGCACCCTGTTCACAAGAAGCCGGACTGGCGCCCGCTTGACCAGCCACGGCGAAGCCTTCGTCGGGTATGCCAACCAGCTGGTGCAGACTTGGGAGGCAGCACGACGCGACCTGCCCCTGCCACCGGGCTATCAGCAGGTGCTGCACCTTGGCGGCGAGGTGAGCCTTGGCAACCCGATGATGCTCGACTGGGTCACTGCGCTGTACCAGGAGCTTCCTGGCCAGAGCATCCACAGCGAAGTGAGCGATGGCGAATCATTGCTGCGCAAGGTGGAGATGGGCGTACTTGACGCCGCGCTGGTGTACCAGCCGATCTACGGGCCGGGCTTGCAGGTGGAGCAGCTGATGGAAGAAAAGCTGGTGCGGATCCGGCGGGTCGAGCGGCCGGAGCCGTACATCTACATCGACTGGGGTGAGGCGTTCCGCCGGCAACATGACGCCGCCCTGCCCGACTGCGCCCGCGCCGCACTGCGCTTTAACCTGGGGCCGCTTGCCTTGCAGTTCATCCTCGACAAGGGCGGGAGCGGCTATTTTCGCACGCGAGTGGTGCAGGCTTACCTGGACAGTGGCGTCTTCGAGCGCGTACCGCACGCGCCGGAATTTACCTACCCCACTTTTCTGGTCTACGCCCGCGAGCGTGACAGCGACGCGTTGCAACAGGCCCTTGGCATCCTGCGCCGGCTTATCGCAGCCGAGGCCAGCGACTGGTCACAACGCTGGGATCCGACGCTCTGAGGCATTGGCGCTGCTGAGCAACTGGCGCTTGAGCCCGGCGATCAGGTCGGTCTGGGTGACCACCCCTACCAGCACGTCGCCGTCGAGCACCGGCAGGCAGTGCAGCCCCTGCTCGCACAGCAGCGGCAGCAGGCGCTCCAACGGGTGTTGGCTGCTGACACTGACGACCCGGCGGCTCATCACCTGCGCCATGCGCACGGGCTTGCGCCCGAACAGCCCCCGCCAGCTCAAACGCGCCTGCTGCATCGCCGGGCCTACCAGGTCGCTCAGGCTGACGATCCCCACCAATGCGCCGTCCTGCACCACCGGCAGGGTCTTGACATGATGGCTGTCGAGCAGCTTCCAGGCTTGCTGCAAGGTGGTGTCAGGGCTGACGAACTGTACGTCCTTCGACATCACCGACGCCGCCGTGATGCCCCCTAGGCTGCGCTGCAGGGCGTGCTGCTCGGTGGCGAGGATGATGCGCTCCAACTCGTCACGGGTTACGTCGACGAACTCGCCCAACTCTTCCAACGCCTGATCCAGATCTTCACTGCGGATGCCAACGCGCTCACTTGGCAGCGGGTCGTGAGTGTGGTGCAAATCCTTACGCGGTGCAGCGCCTTTGGGGTAGCGCACACCGGTCAAGCGGTTATAGACGATGGCCACCGCGACGAGAATCAGCGCGTTGAGCAGTACCGGCTCCAGCAGATGGTCACCCAGGGCGGTCAGCCCTGGGTCGGCCAGAACCGCACTGACCGCCACTGCGCCACCGGGCGGGTGCAGGCAGCGCAGCAAGCACATCACCAGGATGGACAGACCCAGGGCCGCGGCAGCGACCCAAAGCCCGGGACCAAAACCGCCCCGCATTGCCAAGCCAACGATGCCGGCCAAGGCATAGCTGCCAAGCACTGGCCAAGGCTGTGCCAGGGGGCCTGAATGAACGGCGAACACCAGCACCGCCGAGGCTGCCAACGGCCCGAGCAGGTGCAAGGCGATATCCGGGCCATAAGCCAGGCTCGTGAGCCAGCCTGCCAGGAACAGGCCGACCAATGCGCCGACACCGGCACGCAGCCATTGGGTGGGAGGGATGTTCATGGGAGCGGGTAATAGCCACTGCAGAAGACGTTCGGTACGCGAGGCAGGCATGTCGTTTCGGGTTCTGTATAGGTCTGGACGAAAAAGGAACCGTAAGCCTTGGCCAGTGGTGCGCGGTATTGACAGTTGTCTTGGACGCCGGCGAGCGAAGGCTACGAGGAGCGATTCTGCCGAGCGACGTCGATTTGGGCTAATTCAAAAAAATGTGGCAGTGGTGCATTTTTTTTGCAGTACAGCTGTTTGCCTGCTGGGAAGGGGGAACCGGGCCGCGCTGTGGGACTCAGCGCTGGTCACAGGCTACGGCGCGGCAATTGGATATCCACACGCAATCCGCCCATCGGGCTTTCTAGCAGTTGCAGCTGCCCACCCCAGGCCTGGACGATGTCACGCACGATGCCCAGCCCCAGACCATGCCCATCGACTTCCTCGTCAAGGCGAGAGCCCCGTTCGAGCACTTGCACACGTTGCTGATAGGGGATGCCAGGGCCATCGTCGTCGACCCACAGCTGGTAATGGTCCTCGGAGGTTGCGATGCCCAGGTGTACCTCACTGTCCGCCCATTTGCAGGCGTTATCCAGCAGGTTGCCCAGCAGTTCCAGCATGTCTTCGCGATCCCAGGGCAGCAGCAGGCCAGATGGCACGGCATGGCTCAGCACCAGGCCCTCGCCATGGATCATGCCCAAGGTGCTCAGCAACCCTGGCAACTCCTCATCACAGGCAAATTGCGCACCTGGCAACGCATCGCCTGCCAGGCGTGCGCGGTTGAGCTCGCGGGCCAGGCGCTGCTCGATCTGCTGCAACTGCTCGCGCATCTGTGCACGGACCTCAGGCAAGCCCTGCAGGCGCTCGTTGGACGCCAGGCTAAGCAGTACCGCCAGGGGTGTTTTCAGGGCATGGCCCAGGTTGCCCAGTGCATTGCGCGAGCGTCGCAGGCTGTCTTCGGTATGGCTGAGCAAATGGTTGATCTGGCCAACCAACGGCACCAGCTCACTGGGTACTTGGGCATCGAGTTGGGAGCGCTGACCCTGCTGCAACTGGGCGATTTGCTGTCGAGCCCGCTCCAGTGGGCGCAGCGAGCGGGTGACGGTCATGCGCTGAAGCACCAGCACCAGGGCCAGCGCGACCAGGCCCATGCCCAGCCCAATTTGCTGAAGGCGCCGGAAGCCTTGGCGGACAGGCGAGTAATCTTGGGCGACACTGATGGATATATCCTGCCCCAGGCGCCGGTAATCAGCACGCAGCGTCAGCAACTCCTGCCCCTCAGGACCAAGCTCGTGCCGGTCCGACAGACCAGGGGCCGACGGTTTGGGCAGGTTCATGTCCCACAAGGAGCGTGAACGCCAAGTGCCTTGGGCAAAGTCGATGCGAAAGTAGTAGCCAGAAAACGGCCGCTGGTAAGCCGCCGAGATGCGTTGCTCGTCGAGCTGCATGCCTGCAGGCCCGCGCACCAGTGCTACCAGCAGGTTCTCGCTTTCGTTGCGCAGGCCGTTTTCCAGGTAGCGTTGCAACCCGGCTTCGAACAGCCATAGCGTCAGCTGCGCCAGTACCACCCCGACTACCACCAGCACGGCAATCAGGCCCAGGCTGAGCCGCGCCTGGATCGACTTCACGCAGCGCTCCCGGCGTATAGGTAGCCCTGGCCGCGCCGTGTCTCGATCACCGTACGGCCAAGCTTGCGGCGCAAGTGGTTGACGTGAACCTCGAGCACGTTGGAGTCGCGCTCGGTCTCGCCATCGTAGAGGTGCTCAGCCAGGTGGCTTTTGGACAAGATCTGCTGGGGATGCAACATGAAATAGCGCAACAGGCGAAATTCTGCAGCCGTGAGCTGAATATCGACGCCCTCGCGACTCACGCATTGGCGACGCTCGTCCAGATGCAAGCCGGCAGCTTCGAGCTTTGGCTGGTTGGCAAGCCCACGCGCGCGGCGCAGCAGCGCCTGAATGCGTAATTGCAATTCTTCGGGGTGAAAAGGTTTGCTGAGGTAATCGTCGGCGCCGGTCTTCAGGCCTTCGATGCGCTCGGCCCAGGAACCACGTGCCGTCAGGATGAGTACGGGTGTCAGTAGACCGCCTGCACGCCACTGCGCCAGGACTTCGAGGCCAGGCAACCCTGGCAGACCAAGGTCCAGGATGATCAGGTCGTACGGTTCGCACTGGCCCTGATAGACCGCATCACGGCCATCGGCCAGCCAGTCGACGGCGTACCCCTGACGCTGCAGCGCCGTGGTGAGTTCGTCTGCCAACGGGACGTTATCCTCGACAAGCAACAAGCGCATTCAGTCATCTTCCTCATCTTTGAGCAGGGCGCCAGTAGCAGCATCGAGCTTGATTTCCCGTACTACGCCGTCAACCGTCAGCAACTCGACCTCGTACTCATAGCGGTCGTCGTCTTCTTCAAGCTCTGCCTCCAGCAAACGCGCGCCTGGGTGACGGGCCATGGCCGTCTCCAGCAGGTGTTCTAGCGGTAGAATCACGCCCTTCTGGCGCAAAGCCAGTGCCTCATCCTGGTCCAGGTCACGGGCAGCGGCCAGCGAGCACGCGGCCAGCAGGGCGAGGGCCAGATAGCGCGCTGCCCGTGGTGGTGGGTTCATCAGTTGTCTCGCTCATCCTTCAGCAGTTCACCGGTCTTGGCATCGAAGGCCACGTCCCACTCCACATTCTGGGGATCGCGCAGTTCGACCTTGTACACGTAGCGGCCGTATTCGTCTTCAAGTTCCGAGTCCTTGACGGTGGAACCCGGGTGCTTGGCAATCGCGGCCTTCTTGAGTTCATCCAGGGACTTGATGGTCTTGTCGTTGACCAGTTTGACCACTTCGTCAGGCTGCACATCCTTGGCGAATGCAGCAGTGGCACCCAACGACAGGGCAGCGGCGGTGAACAGTGCAGTCAAGGTTTTCATCGTTCGTTTCTCCATAATGCTGTACACGTTGTCTACGCAATCAACATTAACCAGCAGTCCTTAACTCAACCTGAAAACAGCTGGCCGCATGATAGCGCAGCCGGCAGACACCCGGACACACCTCGAACTGCTGCATCACTCTATAATGCTGCGCCCGTCGCCGCAGAGGACCACCATGAGCGCCATACACGTCAAGTACCCCGCCCTTACCCTGAAGGCTGGCTATCGCGCCTTGCGCCAAATCAGAGAGCGCGGGCTGCAGGCTGTCGACGTCGGCGTGCTCCCAGGTGCAGCAGGGGGGCCGAAACCGTTGGGCATTCAGGGCCTGGACCTGGCGCTGTTCGGCCAGTTCCTGCCATCGGCCCCTCGCCCGCGCGCGCTGATCGGCGCATCGATTGGCGCCTGGCGCTTTGCAAGCGCCTGCCTTGACGACCCGGTTGCCGGGTTGCGGCGGCTAGGGGTGCTCTATACCGAGCAGGATTTTGCAAAAGGCGTCACCCCGGCCCAGATCACGCGCAGTTGCCAACGCATGCTCGATGACCTGTTGCAGGGTCGTGACGGCCAGGTGCTGGCGAACCCGGCGTACCGGTTGAACATCCTGGTCGTCAAAAGCCATGGCCAGCTCGCTCACGATCATCGCGGCCGACTGGGTATGGGCCTTGGCTCGGTGATCGCCAGCAACCTGCTGGGCAGATCTCGCCTGGCCCGACATTTCGAGCGCGTGATTCTGCACGACAGCCGCAGCCAGCCACCGCTTGATGCCCTGACGGATTTCCCGACGCGCTGCCTGCCGCTGGACCTGGCTAACCTGCGTCATGCCCTGCTTGCCTCGGGTTCGATCCCCATGGTCATGGAGGGAGTACGGGACATACCTGGAGCCGGCTCCGGTATGTACCGCGATGGCGGGCTGCTGGACTACCACCTTGACCTGCCCTACGGGGGCGATGACCTGGTGGTCTACCCGCACTTCACCGACAAGGTCGTCCCTGGCTGGTTCGACAAGGCCCTGCCGTGGCGCAAGGGCGATGCCAGGCGCCTGCAGAACGTACTGCTGCTGGCGCCCTCGCCGGCCTACCTGGCAACCCTGCCTCACGGGAAGCTGCCCGATCGAAACGACTTCAAGCGCTTCATGGGCGATGCACCGGCGCGCAAGCGCTACTGGTACAAGGCCATCGATGAAAGCCAACGCCTGGGCGATGAGTTTCTGGAATTGGTCGCCACCGGGCGGCTGCATGAACGACTGCAAGCCTTGTGATGGGCATGCTGGTAAACTGCGCGCATTATTGATTCAGACAGAGTTTGACTGCGTGGAAATCTTCAAAGATTCCACAGTGAATTCCCGCCGAAAACCGAGCGATACCACAGCCAGCCATGGCGCCCCAATAACGGCGCCATAGGCGTATCGCCTCGTACCACGCTATACCTTCCCAATCCCAAAAACGTAGTACATCATCCAGTACATCCAAACATCATCAAGAGGCAATGTACTAGTGGCGCTCACGGATACTGCGGCCAGGCAGGCCAAACCCCGAGAAAAGGGCTACACCCTGGCGGACTCGCTGGGGCTCTCGCTGTACATCGCTGAGACCGGGGTGAAAAGCTGGCACTTCAGGTTCACCTGGCTCGGCAAGCAGGCCAGGATTTCGCTTGGGACTTATCCAGAGATCGGTTTGAAGGAAGCGCGTGCGCGGAGGGATGAGGCGCGCGAAGAGGTTGCGCAGGGAATTGACCCGCGCGAATCAAGAAGGGAGAAGAAGGTCAAGCGCCTGGGCGCTCAGGAGAGGACATTCCGCCGCGTCTATGAGGAGTGGCTGGAGTTCAGGAGAGGTGGACTGACGGATTCAACGGTGAAGGTGATATCCAACGCCATGGAGTTGGACGCCCTACCCGTTTTCGGTCAGCGCCAGATAGACAGCATCAAGCGTGCCGATGTGATCACGCTTATTCGCCGGATTGAGCGGAGGGGATCCATCACTACCGCCGTCAAGACGCGACAGTGGATAGGTCAGGTGTTCAGGTATGCCGTGGCTATCGGCATGATTGAAATCAATCCCACGGCTGAGATGCATGCAGTCACCGAGAAGATGGCGCCGCACAAGAACCGGCCGTTCCTGGCCTTTTCAGAAATGCCGACCATCATCAAATCCATTGAGGAAAGCCAGTCAGGCCTGCAACTGCAATGCGCCACCAAGCTTTTGATACTCACTGCCTGCCGACCAGCAGAGGTACGCAAGGCGGAGTGGTCGGAGATCGACCTGGAGACGGCAACCTGGTCGATTCCAGCCAGCAAGATGAAGATGCGCCGAGATCATGTGGTGCCGCTCTCCCGCCAAGCAGTGCAGATCCTGCGGTCGATGCTGCCTATCTCCGGCAGCATGAAGTACGTCTTCCCTAATCGGACCGACGCCGTTCGACCGATCGGCATCAACTATGCGGTCAACCTTCTGGACAAGTGTGGCTACACCGGCCGGCAGTCTCCCCATGGTTTCCGCCACCTATTTTCCACAGAGATGAACAGCCGCGGCTACAACAAGGACTGGATCGAGCGCCAGCTGGCCCACGCGGACAGCAGCTCAATCCGTGACGTGTACAACCATGCCACTTATCTCGAGCAGCGTAGGGAAATGATGCAGGCATGGGCCGACATGGTGCTGCCTCAGTTAGGCGAATGATCCCGGATGCTGAACCGGACGACACCCCACACCTCGAACGTATCGCCCTCCATGATGTACCGAGACGGGTACTTTGGGTTCTCCGACCGTAAGACCAGCACACCGTGCTCATGGCACATGCGCTTGCAGGTCGGCTCGCCGTTCACCGCCGCGATCACGATGTCGCCGTGCTTGGCCTCGACGCTTCGATCAACGACCAGCAGGTCGCCGGAGTACATCCCGACACCCTGCATGCTCTCGCCCTCGATCTTGACCAGGTAGGTCCAGGGCGCACGGATTTGCATCAGGTCGTCAAGGCTGAGGAGCGGCAGATCGTCGATTTCGAAGTCAAGGGCGGTGTTCATTGGCGGGGCCTCCATACTGTATGAATGAACAGTATGGTATTGGCATGCAATGGGCCGAGCAACTGCCGAAAAGCGGGATGCGTTAGTGCGTAGGGGGTAGTTTGTTGCCCATCAGCTTGGAGACGGTGCGAAGCTGGTAGTCAGAAACGGCCTGGGCCAGGGACTCGGAACGGAGCCGAAGACGCTCTACCTCCTCGGCCGGCGCGCCGTAGTCTCTGGCTTCCCAGTACCGCTTGAGAGCTTCCATCGACTGCGCGATCAGCGGTTCGCCTGCCTCAACGGCAGCGGCAAATTCATCCTTGTCCATCGGGGATACCCTTATTTGGTCAGGGCATTATAGACAGACTCACACGCCAGGCCCGCTACTCGGCTTCGCTCAAGCGCTGTCGCGAGGCTTCCCGCCATTCGGTCAGCCTCTTCAAGCAATCCCCCGAGCACCACGACGGCAGAGGTTCCTGCCTGGCGCTGCTGGGTAGCGATGGCACCGCAGGTCGCAGATCGGCCGGCGCGCAGTCGGTCGATTTCCCCGCGCAGCCCGCCAGCAGCAGACTCAGCAGCAGTGGCGCGGCCAGTGACCTCCTCCAGTTTCTTGCGTGCATGCTCACCCTCCTCGTCTGCCGCTTTCTGGCGGCGCTGTTCTTCGGTTCTGGCCTGGGCCGCGGCGCGCCGGTCGCGCTCGGCTACCTGCAGGCGGTAATCGGACAGTTCGGTTCGGGCCTGGGCCGTATCGCTATGGGAAATAGCCACCCTGTACTGCTGGCCGCCGGCCACGACAACCAGCGCGATCAACCACCAGCACCAGGCCGGCACCGCGCCGAGCCAGGTCAAGCCAGAACCCCACCGAGCTTCTGCCACTGAGCCAGCAGCGCAGTCAGGGCCTTGGGATTCTGGTCGTAGTTGTTTCCCGGGAAACTTGCCCATTCGTTGGCGCACCTAGCTATCGCCTCACGGATCTTTCCATCCTTGATCAACTGAAGCGCGCCGCGTTCTCCCAACCGCTTGATGGCTGCTAAGTCCTGTGCCTCTGGCGTAAAGCGCCCCTTGAATCCGTAGCGCTTTACCAGTTCATCCCACGTGCCGGCGAGGAACTGGTAGCGACCAGCCGCGCTACTGGTGATCGGCTTTCCGTTGGAGAGCCGGGTGATCTTCTGGCGAGGGTGATCGGCATACCCCTGAAACAGGCCTTTGCCGAACAGAACGTTGTAGCCGTCGTCGCTACCCTTCACTGCTTGAGTGCCCTCGGCGAAGGCGATCAGATCCAGAAACCGGAGCACGTTTGCACCTCCGGCCTGAGATTCGGTGAGTCTGGCCATGCTTTTCTCCAGGCGAAAAAAAGCCCGCGATGAGCGGGCTGTGGTGATATAGGTGAGTTTTGGTCTCAAAAAAACCCGCAAAGAGCGGGTTTTGGCATGACTCAGCGGTTAGCCGATTACGTTCAAGACCTCTTCGGAATCCTGAATCGATCGGCCATCAAAGACGCGATGAGTAGTGATGACCTCTTGATGCTCGTCGATCTCGTCTAGCCATATGATCGACCCTATGACTTTCTCGTCCTGAAACTCTTCAATGCTGGTTTGGGCGAGAGCATGACCCTCAGGAAGGGACAAGAGTTCCGCGTAGCGCGTGTTCATTTATAGCTCCTAGAGCGCCTGGTGGCAGTCGGCGGGAATGCGCACCGAAAGGCATTTTTCGATGCCGGAGGCTACCATGTCGCTCGTCCAGGCCGCAATCCACTGCTGATGCCTCTAGGCTGGTGGAATCTCAGCTTGACATGCTATATTCGATGAATTTGGCGTAATAAACTGAATTATTTTCATGTAAGGCAATCATCATAATCTGACCTTACAATTTCAGCTGATAACGAATCTACTTTAAGTTAAGTGAATGGAATACTCGATGAGCGTGACAAGATTTGATTCAACAGTAAAAAGCCTAACTGACAACTGGGAATTTGAACTGCTCGTTGAGTTTTATCAAAAGCATGCAACGGAGTGCAACAAGCAGCTAGAGTTCTGTGTGCTTCTAGCTGATCTTGGCATGCTCGACAGACTTCACGCATATATAAAATCGCAAAAACTATTCAATCTCAAAGACATTGCTGAAGACCCGGATAACACGTACTCCAAAAGCAAAAATGCAAGATTGCTTCTGGATATTTACGAGTCAGATATGCTTCCATGTTTTGAGAGGCTCCCCACCAAAGCTACAGGCCATGACGCGAACCTTCTGAGAATGTCGTTATTTGATGACATCTCTGTTGTGGATAATTACATTTCTCAGAACAGCGAATCGTTGTTCGAGGTAGAGCAGAACCCCAAGACGCTCATGTATCTGACCTTCGCGCTAAATCAGGTATGGAAGCAATGCAGCAGGCCTAGAGCAACCATGGTTGCGCTGAACAACTATGCGTCATTCAAGAACCTTTCAGCTATCAGGCGCGCATATCTGACCAAGAAGATATCCGTGAATTCTATAGCATTCGAGGAAAATATATCTTTCCCGCAGCTTGGCTACAATGAGCTTCAGAAATTACTTGGAGCGATAGCGCCACAGAAAGCTAGGTATGAGGGAGCATCCAAAGTTTATCGAACAGTGTCACAAGCTGTTCTTCCACAGCTACAAAGCGACAGGTCAACCAAAATACTTGGTTCAGACGTGAGACCAAGAGTTGCTGTATGCATATCAGGCGTGTATCGGTGTGGCAGCTTAGCACTGGAAAGCATATTTGAGAATTTAGTTAAGCCTCTTCAAGCTGACATCTTCCTTCATTCATGGTCGGAAATGCAAAACTGGCCAGGGCTTGGCGGTGCTGGTGATGAATGGGTTATCAGAGCTTTCAATAAAGAAGCTTTGGCCAAATGCCCAGAACCCCTGAAGTCTAAGCGCCATTTCAAAGAAAAATTTCCGCGAACTTATAAAGCTCTAGATACCCCATCTTACTCAGGCTTTGAAACTTCTGGCCTTCCAGAGGGAATCAGATTCACAGGATCTTTGCTTGAAGACGACAAGGATGTTTTCCAGAAAAATGGGCTCGATATAAATGATTTCCTTTCGCTTGGCCTACCTAACCAGGCCAAGATGATTTATGGAATCTACAAGGCGCATGAGCTAGCGGTTATTCATGAGAAGAAACACGGATTTAGATACGACTATGTAATCCGCTGCAGGCCTGATGTCGCCTTGGTGAACAAGCTCAGTATGGCCGATCTCAACTCATTAAAGTCCGAGCAAATTGCAATGGAATTCACCAAGGAGTGGGGACCGCAGGATCAGTTTTGGTACGGGCAACGTGAGCCAGCACTGAAAATGGCGTCACTATGGACCGCATCCGTAGAGAGCAAGTCCCTGTCGCCTTTTCCTCAAGTCCCACAGATGAGAGCGCATAACCTGGTACTGGGGTGGATGACAGAATGTATGCTCGAGCCGACTCCGACACCTATCCGGCGCAACATGAATCTGGTGAATAGTCAGGCTACCCCTCCAAACTTCTCCGCAGCTCTCCTTGCAGATCTGCAGGCGGAAGCCAAGGAATATGCCGACAACCAGAAGGTCAGAGATTTCTTCACCTACCTCATGGGGTTTTCAATTAAGACTTGAGGCAGCGCATCCCTGCGCCGCTCGCGTCAAGCATTACCCATAGATACCCACGTACCACCGCTGGTTTTGCTACCAGCGGTGCAGTACCAGCCCTTGGGCTTTCCTGTACCTACAGCTGAGTTATAGCGGACGTCACCTTGACGGTAAGCGCCCGAGGCTGGCGGCGCTGTACCCCAAGTGATTCTTCGGACCTCATATGAGTCCCCTGTACCGCCATTCACAACCATCTCCCCAGTGCAGAACAAGTCAATGTCCAGCAACTTGTGGTTGGACCCTGACGTGATGTTGACCCCAACATTAGGCGCGTTGGCGTTTCCGTTGTCGCGGCTGTAGAGATTGCGGATAGTGCCGTTTGAGCAGCCTGCGAAGATCTGTGCTGCGCTTTGGGCGCCGGTTGCGCTGGCACCTCCTGTAACGTCGGTGTCCTCGATTAGGTACCCGTTGGTGGCGCCGATATAAAGCGGGTAGCCCTTGGTGTTTGTGACCTTGTTGCGGGCGATCACCAGCTCTTTGCTGTATCCCAAGCCATTGGCATAGCCAGTCAAGTCCGTGATCTCAATGCCGTTGACCTCGCTACCATCGAAGTCATTGTCGGTGATGGTAGCCAGAGCCGACCAATAAGCGGCGACAGCTCTGCGTGCACCACGCACTTTCAGGCGCCGGATAGAGTAGCCGACTGTGTGGTAGAGCGTGATCGCGTTCACAGCAATTCGCCCTACGACTTCGCCGCCCAGTACATTGATGTTGCGGTGCCGAGTGCCGGGGTCGGCCGTCGTGCTCATCACATCCGTATACAAGAATTCACCATCACCATTGTGATAGCAATCCTCAAGGAGCACTTCTTCGCAGGCTGCTGCAGGTGTCGCTGCGGAGGTTTCGGTGGCTGCGTAAGCTGGCTTGTAGTCCAGGTAAGCGAATCGTGCCGCTCCTGATTCAAGGCGCACACGGGAAACGCGCACATTTTTCCAAGCCTTCAGACGGAACAGGAATTTCACAATGCCATTGGCGACAACGTCTTCGACAACCAGCCCTTCGACCGCATGATCGACGCCTCCACCGCCACCGGTATGGTTGCCAATGAATGCCAGAGGCGCTCCATAGCTCTCACTTGGTCCAACGGTGCACAGGCGAAATCGAATGTTCTTGCTCTGCTTGGTGGCGTCTGGGTTGAAACCGATCTGGACGCTTTCTGGGTAATAGGTGGTATCACTCCCGCGAAGAGAGATGTCATACCCCAGGAAATCAGTCCGGGTCACTTCAAGGTTTTCCATTCCGTTCACGTCGATCGCGTGGAGGCCTGGCACGTCCTTGAGGATGACGTTGTCGATGATTCCTTTGTCTGCGTTCTCGAAGTACAGCAGGTTTGCTTGATACTTGGTGTATCCCGTGATTCCTGGGTTGCCATCCACGGTAAGGTCACGCAGGCCTGGATTCATTACGTTTCGCGTCTTGGGTGACCCAATACAAGTAGTGGGACCCATACGCTTGATAATCGTAAGGCGCTTTCCCGCACCCTTGAAGGTGACGTTCGGGTACCACATCAGGGATGAGTCAGCCAGGTTTGTGCCGTCGTTTCCTCCCAGTCTTCGTATGCCGATAACGCCCGCAGGCAGCGTCACCAGTCCAGCTCCAACCGACTCTGCATAGGCCCCTGCCCGGTTCAGGGCAATGAGGTTCTGCTCAGCCTGCGCGTAGCTCACTTCGCCTACGACCACGCCGAAGTCCAAAGCGTCGACCTTCGTCTTGAAGATATCAGCGATCGACCTCTTCACGGCCCCGGTGTAGACGTGTGCGTAAGATACCAGGGTGGCCCCTGTTGCAGCAGCGAGGGCAGCGGCTTTGATGAATGCGGCGGGAATCCAAGACTCCCTCAGACTGCCTGTTTCATCGGCGCGGGGAATGTCACCAGCGGCGGCGTCAACCGAGATCTCCGACTTCAGTTCATCAATAGCCTGCAAGCTTTCGTTGGCAGCCCAGCCTGATGCTCTGAAAATGAACTCTGCTTGGCTGACAGAGTTGAAATACCGATCCCCTATCTGGAGAGGCGTGCCGTCATCTCGGAGCTCCGGAGCCTCAGGAGAAGGCCCCAAGAACCTGGCCGACCGAGCTTGTGCCTCCGCCGCCACATCAACAGCCTGCTTAGCAGCATCTGCAACAGCCTGGACAGAATCTGTACGGGCAATGCTTTCGGGCAACCACTCAGGTTCCATCTTGCCTTGGCCATTGCCGAGTGGGATCAAACCCGGGCCGGGTACCACTGAGGCCGTCCCGCCGGTTACCACAGCCTCGGCATCCCGCGCGCTGGCAGCTGCATGTGCAGCGCTCGCAGCCGCCGCATCACGATCAGCAGCGACTTGCTCGGCAGCAGCCTTGGCCTCCGAGGCGCTTTCTGCCGACACCTGCTCAGAAAGCCCAGCTGCCAGCTGACTGCTAGCTGCTGCTTGCTCACTGGTACTCGCGGCGCTCTGACTTTCTTTTGCCGAGTCGGCTGAAAGAGAAGCTTCGTCTCTGGCTTCATCGGCCGCAGCTGCCGCGCTGACTACTTCTTGCCTTGCACGCTCAACTGCGACTGCATCTTGAGCCACTTGGGCAGCTTTGGCTGTTACAGATCCTGCATTTTCTGAAACTGTATTGGCATCGAGCTTGACCTGAGCTGCAAGCTCTTTGACGTTGCCCAGGTCTTGGCTTGTAGAGTCTCGTGCGTCTTGGATCTGCCCTAGCAACTGCACGGCCGCATCAATTTCCGGCCCGGTATGGGCGCTGTTGTAAGCCATGAATTTTTCTCCGGACATAAAAAAGCCGACTCGCGTCGGCTTGCATGTAGTTGGACTGTTCAGGAGATAGTCAAAATCAGGTTGCGCTCTAGCCCTGAAAGTGCGTCTACCAGAATGCCTGTGATCTGATGCGGAAATTCAATGTTCGCCGAGTACACCTGGACGGCCGGAGCAAGATTCCGCTCAACCCTGGCCACCGGCTCTGCTCCGTTCATAGTCACTTCCCATCCGCGAGTTGTTTTTGGCGTCACGCCGATGGCCAACAGCAGAACGTTTTGTAACTGAGTGGTAACGTCAACAGGGGCGGCGGGAGCGAGGTGCGCCTCTAGCTTCACAGTCGACCACCCCTGGGCCCGGAAAACCAGAACGGATACAAAGATTGAGTTTGATCCGGCGCGTGAGTAAGACGGCGGTGATAGCCCTACCGCAAACCGAGCCGTGCATACATAGTCCTGGCTAGCGGTAGACCAGCGCTGCCAACCAGCGGCGGCCATTGTGGTCGGGATGGATTCGTTGAGTGGTGACATGATCGTTACCACGAGGTCTCCTGGTTCCACACCAACCGGAAACTTTGCCTCTACAGTGGCTGACCCGCTTGCAAGCAGGCTGGTCGACCCGATGAACTCCCACGCAGACCACGGGCCAGGAAGGGCACCTCCCATCAATGCTGCCTCGATCATGCGCGAGCCCCTACGGATCCAACCCAACCATCGCCTATCCAGATTAGGATTACGGTTGTCCAAGCATTACCCAGCACGGGGACCTGGCTGTTGTTCCAGAGAATCCCCGTCGGCCAGGTGACGTTCGATTTGCCTGTGATGTGCAGCACTACCGACATTGCGCGGTTTGCAGCAGGCACATTGGCAAACGTCAGGACTCGCTGCTGAGTGGCGTTGATCTTGAAGACTTGGCTGACATTGAGGTCGAGCACAGCTGTTGTCGTAGCGACATCAAGGTCATATCGCCTCAGGCTGCCGGTGTATTCCACGCCAGAACCATCTGGCTTAGCCACCAGAGGTAGCCCACCCTTGCCAGTCAGTGCAGGGAGGCCAGCCGCCCCCTGCGCGGCGGCTGCTGCAGACTGGGCTGTATCACGGTAGCCCTTGGCAGCGTCAGCCTGAGCCTTCGCAGCCGCGGCCTGCTGGCCAGCAGACTCCGCACTCCTCGATGCTGATGCCGCCCGCTGTGCAGCCAGTTCAACCTGCGCCGCGCCGTTCTTGCTGGCAAGCTGAGCGCTTTCGGCTGCCGCCTCGGCCTGGTCGCCGATGTAATCAATGGACTGGTTCATCTGGTCCGCAAATTGCGGGAGAGCAGACATAAAGTTGTCGGCGAGCGTAGCGAACGTGCCGGCCGAGTTCTGCCGACTGGGGGCTTCCGGCAAGGGCGTGATAGTTGGTGTCGCCATCAGATGAGTCCTTCGACAGAAATTGAGCAGTCCGACGCCGTCGGGCCGCTGATGACCAAATTGAATTCCTTGTAGTAGCCGTACAGGATTGTCGACTGGTAGCTCGCCTCTCCAATCCATACCAGAGGCTTAGCCCGATACTTGCTGAGCAAGCGCTGCACTTGCGAGACCATGCTGGTAGGTACCATCACGTCAAATTCCGCACGCTTGGAGTAGTCGCGCTCAATGATGACTGTGTTGCCGAAATCATCCCGCTCCTTGCGGCTGTAGTCCGTGATCCCGACCGAGGTTCCATAGAGCGCTTCGCCAAGAACCGCGGCCTTACCCAGAATGAGCGCACCAACTCGAGCGATGCCCGATGGCTTTGCCACAGTGATGTCGATGGATCCATAGCTGCCTACAGGAACATCCAGCAGCACGAAGTCCTCGTTCACCTCCACCGGCGAAAAGAAGTAGTCGTACCAGTCGTTTATCCCATCGGTGGAAACCGGTGAGACGCTCGACTCATAGACGATCCCCTGATAGGGGTCCACCACTCGAACGTAGATCGATGCGGCATCCAGGCCGAAAAAGGCCAATGAATCAACCGCCCGACCAGGGGCGATGGTCAGCGAAATGCTTTCAGGATTGGTTGTGACCGTACCGATCTTGTCGTCGAACATCCTCCATCGGTTCGTTGGGCCCAGATCCAACCAGGTAGGCGGATCTGTAGGCTTGCCGGCGGGGCTTTTGTTGCTGCTGGCCACCAGTGCTTCATAGTTTCGATGATCGAGCATCACTACATCGCCGACCGCGTAGGATGTCGTCGATACCCACAATGGGTTGTCAGCCTCTGGCACATTGGTCAGCATCGACGCAACTTGGAAAGCCTGCCCAACCTGAGCCACCAGGGGCTCAGCATTGGGCTCAACAAGAAACGCCTCCATCACCGCCATGCTCGGGGTGATGTCGACAGGCTCAATGATCCTCACGGGTACAGCTCCTGTTCCAGTTTCTGTGGCAGAAGATCAGTGTTCTTGGCTGCTTTCTGGGTATTTTTGGCAATGGCGAATAGCGCAGCTTTAAGTTCAGCGCGTAGCTCGCGCACCTCCGTAGCAGTAACCCCACCCTGGCCACCACCAAGCATTGCGGCCGTTTGATCGGCGCTGTAAATCCGGCTTGGACCTGTGACTTCAAGCTCGGGGCCCCGCTCCCCCACCAAGCGCAGGCCACCACCAAAGCTGCCGCCGCTCGCATAACCCGGCACGCGTATGGTCTCGCCGTTCGCCGCGCCGGCCTTGGCAATCGTATCCATGAGATTGGCGTAGGTGACCGATCCATTGGCGAGGGCAGTAGTCCAGGCAGCTTGCCCAGATGCATCCAGGTCGCGACCAAGCACCGTTTGATAAACGGCACGCAGCAAAGCTACGTTGTTGTCGGAGGTGTTCTGCTGTGCGGCTCCAGCCGCTTTCACCGCAAGAGCAGCAGTGATCGCATGGCTGAGGCTGTCGACAGCAGAGGCGACCGAAACCACCGAGTTGTCCACGCCGTTCAGCGCATCAATCTGCGCCTGCGCCAGGCTCAGCTGTGCATCGTACTGAGCGATCTGCAGGTCATAGGACTTCTTGGCCTGATCGATCCGGGTCTGCAAGCTCTGGACGGACTTCTCCGCCGCGCTCAGCTGCTTGCCATTCGCAGCTTCCAGCTGGCTGACGATGTTCGCTGTGCGCCCCTGGTCGCGGTTGTACGCTTCGAGGGATGCGTAAGCGTCTGTGGTGTTGCGGCTGACAACACTCAGCGCATCATCTAGGCCGCTCACAGCAGCTAGAGACTTACCCGCCCTCACCGTGGCCAGGGCGCTGCCAAGCGTGGCCAAAGCCTGCGCTCGCAGCACCTTCACTGCATCATCAGAATCACCGCGCAGCGATTTCAGCGCATTACCTAAGCTTGAGCTGACAGCTGTGAGGTCGCTGACGTTCTTGCGTGCCGTCTGTGACATGTCGTTCAGCGAAGCAACTTGCGCATCGTATGCCTGGGTGAGCGCAGACTTCTGGGCATTTACTGCCCGCTGCACAGAGCTGAACGCTGAATTGACGCCATCTTGTAGAGCCTCGGCCACCTTGGCAGCTGCGTCAGCCGCCTCCTGTGCTGCTTTCGCTGTCGCGGCGGCAGCCGCATCTGCGGCTTCCTGAGCAGCCTGAGCAGCCTGGGCCGCCTTTTTTTCGAGGATGTCGTACGCCTGCGCTGCCGAGCCTGCCGCCCCGATTAAAGTCAGGTACATGCCCTGCCCGGCCTCGGTGGTGAGGTCTAGGGCCTCGACCATTTTGCGATACGCTTCCCGCGTTTCCGGCAGCGTGACGTTCATGTCCTTGAACTGCTGTCGCAGAGCAGCCAGCGTTTTGTCGGCCCGCTCGGACTCGCTGAAGAAAGCCCCGAAGTACCCATTGAGGCTCTCCGTGTAGGCCTCAATGCCGCCAGCCGCGGTGACCATGGCGTTAGCCAGCTCCATCGAATGCGGAGACAGCTTGAGCATGGCCACATCGATGAGCTCCAACGACTTGTTGAAGCTCTCGAACGTGGCAATACGCTGGCCAAGCTCGGCAAAGCTGTATCCGAAGCCACCTGAACCTTGATCGAGGTAAGTGACCATCTGGTCAGCGAAACCACTGAACAGATCATTGATAGCCGCCTGGATCTGCTCTTGGGTTTGGCCCTTGGTCGAGATCTGCTTGCGAGCGATGGTCAGGCCAGAGAAAGCACCCTCACCTACCGAAACTCCGATTCGCGCCAGTAAATCGACGACACTGTCCTGCGTCTCGCTATAGGTCTGCTCCAGGGCTGCCATGAACTCAGGATTAAGCGCAGAATACTGCGTGCGTTTTTTGCTCGAGCTGAACAGCCCGCCTTTTTTCTTCTGGTAGATGTACTCCCAACCTTGGAAGTCGCCGTCGCTCACGCCCAGCTCGAAACCGCCATCCTTGGTTTGCCACTTACCACCAAACAGAGCTGAGCTGACTTTCCCCAGAACTGCCGAAGCCAGTGTCGATCCGGTGAGCATGGCTGCCATTTTGCCGCCCACCAGCTTGGAGGCGATCTTGTCGGTCAGGCCCAGGCTGGCGAGCATGGTTTTGGCCAGAGGGTCGTATTTAACCAGGTCGAGATTTGTGACCTCACTGGTCTTGAATCTCACGCCTTGATCATAGAGCTTGCCGCTCTGATAGGCGCCAGTAATGGCCGCCACGACCCACCCAACAGGGTTGGAAGCCATAGCCGCCAATTGCCCCATGAGCCCAGTACTCACCCCTGCGGCTGCCCCACCTGCTGCAGCGGTGCCGGCGCCGGCATAGGCCGCTCCCCCAATCCCGATGCTGCTGCCGACGGTGGCTGCGCCCTGGGCAACCGCACCCTGAAGCGCCGCCGAGGTGGCTGCGTTGGCCGCGATTTGCGAGCTGGTCGACCCTAAGATCGAGCTCACAACGCTGCCAAATCCGCTGGAAAGACTGCTGGTCAGGCCGCTGAACAGGTTGGCGTAGTAGCTGTAGCCGCCATTGATGGCCCCACTCAAACCTCCAGACGCCCACCCGGAGGCCACACTCGAGCCCACGCCAGTGATAGCGCTGTACACCTTGTAGAGCATGTTCCCTGTGCTCGCCAAAGAGCTGAGCTGCCCAGTGCCACCCCCGCTTGACCCATTACCGAGCAGCTTGCCCCATACCGAGGAAAGGCCCTGACCATTGTCAGTGCCAGTCAACCAGTTGCTGATTGAAGCCAGAAGCGGCTTGGTGGTCAGCATGTGGACGATTTCGCCGAGTGTCTGCTTGAAGCCTTTCACTAGGTCATCCCATAGCGAACTGGCTCCACTACCAATGTTGGACCAGGCATTGGCAAACGCTTGGTCGACGCGGTCAATCGCACCCTCGGTCATCTGCCCCCAGACCGTGGATTTGCTGCGGTTGACCTCATACTCGTTGCCGAGCTTGGCCAGGGCTTCCTGGTAGGCAGCAGCATTCTCGGGGTACAGCGCGATGGCTGCGTTGAGCGCCTTTTGGTCTTCGACATAGTCCCTGAGCAGCTTTTGCTCGGGATACAGGCGGTCCATGAGCGATCCCGCTGATGAAGCCTGCTTGGCCACTTCGACCGCTTCAAGCTGGGCGCGAGTTGCCGCCATCAGCGCTTCATATTCTGCACTCGACTGAGCAATATCCTTCCCGCCAAGGGAAACCTTCATTGCCTTGTGTACGTTGTATTCAGCAAGTGCGGCGGCGCCTTTGAGCGTGGCCTTCGCCAAGGCTGTCTGGTCGTTCGCCTCCTGCTGAAGGTCGTACGCTTGCTTGCTGACCGCCAATTTGTCCTCAGCAGCCATCTGCTTTGAGATCGCAGCAGTGACCTCGGCGCGCGCGGCGGCGCCAGACCGCAGGAGTGCCTCTTCGACCTTCTGCTTCAGAGCGAACTCGCGAGAACGATCGGCTCCAGCAAGGTAGGCCGCTGATAAGCCTTCAGCTGAGGCGATCGCCAGGCCAGCCTGGGTCTTGAGGTCAGAAAGAGCCTTGGCTTGGTTCTTTGCCTCGGTGGCTCCCTCCTTGACTGCACTCGTGGCACTCTTCGTGGCCTTGGTCGCCGCTTCATCAGCAGCTTTCTGCGCATCCTTTGCCGCAGCCGCCGAGCGGATTGCAGCAACCATGTCATCAGTGAGCAGCTTATTTTCTTCGATGAACCGGTTGGCAGCCTGGAGCGCCGTCTTGTCTTGGGCCGTGGCCAGCTGCTTTTGTAGCTGCTCAAGGTACTTCTGACCTTCGCCGGCAGCCGATGCCTTGGCAGCCGCATTCTCACGCTCCGCCCGGGTGTTGTCATCCGTAGCACCAGTCAGCTCGGAGAACGCTTGCTTTTGATTCTGCAGAAGCGCACTCAGCTCGGCCACGGGCTGCTGGCTGGACTCCAAGGTCCGCGCCATCTGCTCCGTAACGCCTGGCATCAAACGCAGTTGATCAGCCACCGCCTTCCAGTCAACGGTTATGCCTGCGGCCTGATCCTTCGATGCCTTGCGCACCAAGTCCAGCGCAGCCTGAGCTTCAGCCGGCAACTTCACCAGGCTGGCCATCAACCCGTCAGCGCCCGCGGCACCCATGTTGCGCAGGTCGGATTCAAACTTGTCAGCCATCGCCCCAGACATCTGGGTCAGCTTGTCCTGAGTGTCTGCAATTGTTGCCTGAAGCTCACGCAGGGTAACGGACTGCGTCGCCCTGTTGAGCTTGTTGAAACGCTCAGCGAGCTTGTCTATTGGATCGGCTAAATCGCCGAGCTTCTTCTCGAGGGAGCCGGTGCTGTCCCGCAGGGTTAGGAAAGCAGTCGCGGCACTTACCGCCAGCAGCGCAATCCCAGCAGGACCGCCAAGCAAACCGAGCAATGTACGACCGGTGCCGACGATTGCGCTTTGTGCAGCCCCCACGGCGGCCGTGGCGCGAGCCTCAACCATACGAGCCTCAGCGAGCTGTAGCGCAAGCTGCTTCTCCACTGCCATGCCGCTGATGCGAGTTTTGGAAGCCGCCAGCTCCTTCTCAGCTAAGAAAACGGCGGTTTGGGCCTTCCGCTGATCTGCCTGGGCAGCAAGCAGCACAGTGGCCGCCTGCGCACGACGCGCCATGGAATCTTCAATAGCCGCCTTCGTGGCGAGCACAGACCCTGCTGCAGAAGCGGCCAATGACCGGGCGTATACAGCCAAAGCACCGGCAGCGGCAACGCCCGCGATTTCGGCGATAGTCCCGAAATTATCGGCCAGCACCGATATCCCGGACGCGAGCACTCCAGTGAGATCAGTTGATTCATTCAGCTGACCCACGTAGACGGTGAAAGCGTTGTTCAGCGCCGTCAGGGCATCGCGGACGGCAACTCCCATGCTGTCAGCCAGCAGGCCGTTTGCAGCAGCGCTTTTCTGTAGACCCTCAGTGAGGATGTCGAGGCTAAGCTTTCCCTGCGCCCCAAGGCTTCGGATCTCTTCGGCACTTTTGCCAGTTGCCTCAGCGATGGTGTCCACCACGGTCGGCATTGCCGCGAGAATGGACTGCCAGCCGTCCGCATCGAGCTTTCCGGTCTGCAGCGCTTTGGAATACGCATCGATGGCTGAGCTGGCTTTATCGACAGAAGCCGAGTTGGTCACCAACAGGTAGCTGAAACTATCCATGACGTCCATGGATTCATCAGCGCTGAGCCCCATCGAGCGCAGGCTATCCGCTGTGCGGATGTATAGCTCCTGGGCTTCCTCCAGCGGCCGGTAGGTCCGGTTCGCCGTGGCAAGCAGGCGATCTTGGACGGCGTTGTACTCGCCGAAGCTCTTGGTAGCCAGGCCTATACGATCCGACATCTGGGAGTAGGAGTCGGCTGCCTTGAGGATCGAGCCCACGGAAACAGCACCGACCGCCGCTGCTAGGGCGCTCTTGAGCAGGCCCCCGGCGTTCTGAGCGCTGGCACCTACACGATCAAATGCGTCGTCTACGCGCGCAAGGCTCGAATCCATCCGCTTGGACGTTGACGCAACCGCCGACTCACCCCGTGCGATCTCCTGGCGCAGTTGAGCCGTGGTGGCCTCAATGCGTACCAGCATGCCTTGAACGTCAGTATCTGCCATGTTGCCCCCGGGCGATAAAAACCCGCCTGGGCGGGTCAGCTTTTAGCCGCCGATCGAGACGCAGCAGCCCCTCTCAGGCCGCGCCGAAGGTCTTTTGCCACGGCCGCCTTGGAGGGCTGCGTCTCCGGCTGGCCGAACGGATTGGTTTTCTTCAGGAAGTCAGCTTTCGCTTCCCAGGCCAGGATGATCTCGACCACTGGGGTATCCCATGCGTCGTGCGGTGACCAACCCAACCATCCGGTTGCTATTCCGAAGAGCTCGTCGACGTAGCTGCCGTTGCCAGGTCGCTCGGTTCGTTTCCCTGCGACTCTTCGAGTTCTTCATCGGTCTTGCCGCCTGGATTCAGCAGTGCCTTCACGAACTGCAGTACCTGGGTACCGACCTTGTTCACGCCGCCCTCAAACACAGCCTCCTCGACCGCCTCGAGCTCTTTGCGCTTGTTGGTGTCGATACCGGCGCCGGCGGCGATGATGAATGCGGTGGCGGTGATGTTGGCCGCGCCCAGGGCTTGCATGGCTGGCAGAATGCCGCCGAAACGGTTCTCCAGAGCGCGAACAGCCCGAAGTGTGGGCTTGAGGGTAAAGCTGTCGCTGCCGGCTTCGACGACGACGGTGCCATGATTGGTCTTGGACATTGCGGGTTCCTTGGATTATGGAGTTTGAGCGAAGGAGGCGCGGCCAGTAGCAGCGCCTCAGCCGGACGTTACGGGTCCGGCTGGTCTTCGTAGATCTCGGAGTTGATGCCGATGGTCACGGTACGCTTGAGAACATCCTCGGCGCCGCCGACCTGTTTGCGGGACGACATCACCTTGGCGGCGAAGTAATCGGCGACACCGCTTTCGTACAGCACTTTCACTGGGTAATCGAAGCGGCTGCGGTCTTTCTGTGCGGCCTGCAGCGCTAGCTGGCCCGCATCGTCGTCGAGCAGACCGATGGACAGGTCGACAGATCCGGCATCGGCCAGGCCTTTGAGGTGTCGGGTTCGGGAGGCGGCGAGAGAGGCGAAGGTGACGTCACCCACCTCATCACCGTAATCGCCGATGTTCTCGACTTCGCCGATCTCGGTGTAGGTAATGCCGCTCAACAAGGTCAGGGCAGCGGCCGCGTCCTTGGGCAGATCTGCGGTCAGGCGCGGGCCGATGAAAATCTTCGTGCCGGCTGCGGTAGTAACAGGCATGGGTAGTCCTCCTGGGACAGGTGATATGCCGCAACGCGGCGGATTCAGGGGTAGATCAGTGTTGGGTGAGTACGCGCAGCGTCACTGCACCTTGGTAGGTCCTGCCATCAGGCTCGCGGCTGGTCTGCTTACGCGTGACCTGCATGCCGATAACATGACCGCTTGTGAGTGCCAGCGGCTGGTTGTGAAGCAGGGCGTCGATCTTGGCCATGATCTCGTGCACCTCCTTCTGGCCTTGGTACTGGCTCCAGACCGAAAGATACAGAAAGCGCTGGTCTTTACGGCTGGCTAAGAAATCCGCCGCGTCGCTGATCGCGCTGTCGAAAGTTACGTAAGGAAACGGAGAGTTGTCGGGCACGTCGTCATGCACTGGGCATGGCAGTCCGGCCACAAGTCGAGCACGCAGAGCCACCTGCAGGGCCCACGCTGGATCTGCCATATCACTGTCCTCTGGATGCCCTGTCGAGCGTACGACCGACGGCCGCCCTGATATCGGCGATAACAACCTCGCGGTTTACGTCCATCGCAGGCCTCAGCCAAGGGTGGGCAGGCATGGCAGGAATATCTGGCGATTTACCGAACCAGTTGCTGCCATCCGTTTTGTTGGCAGCCCTTCCTTTTCGCCGACCGTTCTCTTGGCCCTTGAAGTTGCCCTTGGTGCCATACTCCAGGAACCGCAGGTAGAAATACCGGCGATTCGCCTTCTTGCCACGCAGGCCTATCTGAGCGTCAAGGCCGCTGGGGGCTACATAGGCAGTCAAAGCTGCGGCGCCAGCACCGGTATCCTTGGGCACGAACTCTTTCATACTGGCCAGAATCTTCTCGGCCCCTTCCTGCATGGCGCCTCTCACCTCGTTGTCTACGGTCTGGTGGATGGCCCGGAGCGTTTTGCGGAGCCTGATATCGCCCGTCAGGCGCGAGCGGCGGACCACTTCACTCGCCCTTTGCCGCCGCTGCTGCCTTGGGCTTATCTGCGGCCTTGGGGGCAGTGGTGACCTCTTCCGCTTGTTTGTTTTCGATCAGGGTGCGCCCTTCCTCTGCCTTCACATCAAAGGTTTCGCCGATCGCTTTTTCACCCATTGGGCCAGAGAGACTGGCCAGAGCTCGTACTTTCATCATTTTTTCCTCAGGGGTTGGTGACACTGGAGCACAGCAAGCGGAGCATGTCGCGCTCATTGCTGGCCAGGGGGGCCTCGATCAGGTAGGTATTGCCGGTGGCCTTATGAACCAGGCGCATGCCCGCCTTGAAGTCACGGGCGTAACGGACTCGAATCTCAGCCGAGATTGCAGCTTGGAGCTGGTTTGCGACTGACTCCACGCGGCCAGTAGGCAGCTGGATCTCTGCCCAAACGTCTCGAATAGATACCCAGCCTCTCTCCTGGCCACCACCCTCATCTGGCACCAGGGTTTCTTGCACCAGAGAGCATCGATGTCGAAGTGGGCCTGCTCTCATCAGAATCGCTTCCTGTACCAGAGCAGCCTTTCGACGGCGAGCGGCATGGCCGTGGCGATGGTGCCCACGGCAACGGCCTCGCGGTTGGCGTACCAGTGACCTACTAGCAGCAGGACCGCCTGCTCGACGTCTCCGGTCAAGCCCATCTCTTCGGGCTCAACCGGATCGGCCTCCACTAGCTTGCGGTCGCAGTGCTGCTCGACGTGCGCCTTCGCGGCTTCGACATACCCGCCGATCAGAGCGTCTTCATCGTCACCGTCGACCCGCAAGTGCAGCTTCACGGTAGCTAAGTCGAGCATTTACTTGGCCTCTTTCGGGGCCGCCGGCTTGGCTTCCTTGGGCTTGGCCAACTTGGGCTTGCCGCTGGCATCCAGCTCAACGGCCAGGCCTTTGCCCAGCAACGTGTGGGCATACTCGTCGTCGGCCTTCTCGAATTCCTGGCCGCGCTTGACCTTGGCCGAGTCGGCGCCGAGCAGTTCGGCGTTGCCGACGAAACCCCACAGAGCTTTGATGTGCATAGTGCCTCCTGAAACAAAGAGGCCGGCGAAATGCCGGCCTTGACTGATGGGTTAAGCGGCTGCGGGGAAGTTGCCCTTGACCAGAGCTTCCTTGCGGCGAACGCCCAGCCCCAGGCGCTCCTCGACCAGCAGCGCGATTTCGTTCCGGATGAACTGGTCGTTGATCAAGCCCATCTTGAACTGGAACGACATGCGATCGAACAGGGTGGTAGAGCGTGCGAAGTTGGCTACCAGGAACTCGCCACCTGCGTCGGAATCACCTTCATCCATGCTGTCGGAAGTGATCACCGGACGACCCCAGAGGACCGGGGTCACCAGGCCTTGCAGGTTCGCGAACAGGTAGCGATTCTCGCCATCCTTCTGCAGCTCGATGTTCATCCAGTCGAGCTCAGTCATCACCACGCCGTCAGCAGACATCAGCGACTGTTTGCGCACTTGGTAGATCGCGCGGCGCACCAAGTCGATGGCAGTGTCGCCAGCCTTGCTCAGCGCCGTGTTGTAGGTGGTGGCCTGGGTCATCAGGCCGGGCAGGTTCTCGCCGGTACCATCACCTTTGAGGATCTGCGCTTCTTCCTCAAGCTTGAGGTCGTATCGCAGCAGCTGCTGTAGGTAGGCAAACATTTGCGGCACGTCAGACAGCACTTCGTCGGTGGCCGGCATCCACACTGCAATCTTTTTCACCCGATCGGTTTCGGTGGTGAAGGTCACGTTGCTGGTTGGCTTGAGACCGCCCTCTGCCACGGGTTTGGCACCGCGGGTGTGCACGTTCTCGCGGAAGTAGGTGTAGTTCTGGCCAGTGACTGGGATGGTAGTAAGCAAGTCGCGGATACGCAGTTCTTGACGCAGGCCAGGCTGGATCACTGGATCGTAGATCGGCGCTACGATGCCCGCGCTGGTGACCTTCATCTCCTTCATGCTGGCCAGATCGGACTTGGTCACCTCGATCTCGGCGGTGCTAACGCTCTTTTGCTGCAGACCCTTGTAATTGTCGTGGCCCTTGACCAGGTCGATGAAGCTCTTGCCCTCGCCTGGCTGGCCGCGCAGCTTCACACCTTTCTGCTCCAGGTCCTGCACCTGCTCGATGACACGCTCGAGCTCGCCCTTCTGGTTGGCGATCTGGCTCTTGAGATCAGTGGTGACTTGGTTGCCTTTCTCGATTTCGCTGATTGCAGCGTCGTACTTCTGTTGCAGGCCTTGGAAGCCGCTCTTCAGTTGCAGCTCCAAGGAGTCTTTCAGCTCTTTCACTTCGCTCATTGCGATGCTCCAAAATGGGTGGTGAACAGTGTGGAAATGTCTTTCAGCTCATCCACGATCGCCGTGGCCTCGCTGCCGCCGTCACGGCGCAGCGCGGTGTAGCCGAGCGAAGCGACTGCCGCCGCTTCCTTCTGCGAGAGGCCCATACGCTCGCGCAGGGCCTTCTCGAAAAGCCTGATGTCCGATTTGACGCTGAGGACTTGTGCCTCCGGGTTCATGCCGAACGGTACGAAGGAGGCCTCCCACAATTCGGCCTCCTTGATGAGGCGCACACGTCGTCCTGCGCGATCCTCAAAATCTGCCTTGATGGTGTTGAAGCCGATCGACATGCTGTCGAGGATGTCAGCCTTCATCAGCTCGTAGGCATCGCGGGCATAACTCACATTGAGATTGACCTGGCCTTTGAGCAGCAGCCCATGGTCGTCCTGGATGTAGTCCGCAGCGCCGACCAAGCGGGTCAGATCGTGATACAGCGCCAGCTTGAGCTTGCCGTTTCGCATCGCCTTAACTCGCGTGAAAGCGCCAGGCATGATCACGTCATCGCCCAGGTCCACGTTGTTGAACACGGCGGCGTAGGCTTCGAAGTTGCCCGCGTCGTCAACCGACTTGAGCTCGATTGGAACCTCAAGAGTCGCCATTTTTCTGAACCTCCCACCGGGTGACCCGGTTGTATTCGTCGCCTTCCAAGAGAGGCAGATTTTCCTTGGCGCGGGCTTCGTTAATGGTCATCCAGCCAGAGCCGCCTGAACCTCCGAGCGCTGCACCCAGGTACGTGGCACGGCCTGCGCTATCTGCGCGCAGCAGCCCCTCGACCACGAACTCGACGAAGCGAGCGGTGCTGCCAAACAGCTTGCTGTTCAGCTCGTCTTCAATGGTGTCGATGTAGGGCTTGAGGCCGAAGGTGATGAACCCGATAAGCTGCTGCTCAAGGTTCGAGCCCATGATCGAGGTTTTGCCCGCACGGTTGGCCAGCCACAGCGGCACGCCGTAAATGCCGGCCAGGGCTTCTTCCTGGAACTGCTGCGACTCGATGAACTGGGCGTCCTTCTGGCTGATCCCGGCCGGGACGATCTTCGGCCCACCCTGCAGGATCGCCATCTTGCCGATGTCATCCGTATCGGCTTTGCGTACATCGGGGAAACGCTTCAGGACCTGAGCTTGTTGCGCATCGCTCAGGAAGCCGTCGTAGATGACATAGCCACCGGTGAATCCGCCCTTCCTCATGAAGCGGGCCGACCACTGCTGGCCAGCCTTGGCCAGGCCCATGGTTTCTGCTTGGTACTCAAGCGGCGAAAGTCCGACAATGCCGTCCAGGCTGAACAGCTTGAAGTGCAACATGTGCTCTGGTGACACCGGGAAAGGATCGCCTTCGCTCGGCGTGACGATGTACAGCAGGTCCTCGTCTGTATCGATCTTGACCGACCTCCAGTTGAGCGGAACCAGGCCGATTACGTCCCCCTTGCCGTTGCGCTCGATCAAGGCGAAGGCGTTGCCGCGCAGCGCCATGTTCACGACCACGAACTTGAGGAAGTTCAGCATCGTCATGTAGGGGTTGGGTTTGCGCAGCAGCTTGAGCATCCGGTCGTTACCGCTGACCAGCTCCCGGCCCCCGCCCTTGTCGTCGTACAGCTTGAGCGGCAGGCCGCTGAGTGACTCGGAAAGGATCTTGACGCAGGACCAGACCATGCTGATCGACAGCGCCGTTCTGGCGGTGATGCGCACCCCGGCCTTGGTCTGCTTGCCGCCCACCTCGAGGTCTGACTCCACGTAGTTTCCCGTGGCCGGGTCGGTGTACCCGAAAAATCCCCAGGTCGTGGGGTTGTACCATTTGAATCCCATGGTCAGCCTATGAGGTCGAAGAAGCCGTTGTTGAGGTAGTTGTCCATGCCGCCCTTCGCCTCGGGGTTGAGCGCCATCAGCGTGACCGCGTTAAAGAGCGCCATCAGCGGGTCGATCTTGGCCGAGCCGCTGGCCTGCTTGGTGATGAGGATCGAGTTGCCGCGCGGCTCTACCTTTGCGTTACCGCAGCACCAAGCCATCATTGGCTGGCCGCCGTGCAACAGCGTACCCTCAGCGAGCTTGCGCTCGGCGGTCTTGATTGCCCCGCCCAGGCGCCAGCCTTGTGAAATGCCGTCGATCTTTTCGCGCGGAATCCCAAAAGCTTCGAGGGCGTCGAGAATCGCGCCGACCCCGGCCGGGTCGAGCCCGACCTTGTCCAGCAGGCCGGCCTGCTCGACCTGTGCCACCAATTGCGCCACTGCCTCAATGTCGTCGCCGATGCGTTCAACCAGAGTCAGGTGCCCATCCTTGGCGAAGTCGCGGATGCGCGGCGCCTCGGCTTTACGCCGCTCCAGCACTGACGGATGGGCCCAGGCGTGCGTCCAGGTCAGCCAGCGTCTTGTGCCTTGCTCACGCCCGACTGCTGCCAGGCCCAGCAAGTCATCCAGTCCGCCGCCATCTACGCCGATATCGATCACCTCGCAGCGCTCGATTAAGTCGTCCAGCGTGCGGCACAGTTCAGAGGCCTGCTCCTCCCAGAAATCCGCACCCGCCCAGCGATCAGACAGCAGCGCCAGGCCGATCTCGACGTTGAGGTGCTTGGCCAGGAAACCGCGGAACGACTCTTCGCCGTCCAGCTGCGCCTGGGCGTACCCGCGCTCGATGAATGCCTCATCGACCGACAAGCCAAGGTTCGGGTTGGTGACGTAAGCGTTGGATGCATCCCGGTGCGCGCCATCATCGAGCATGGCTTTGGGAAACTCATACAGCACTGGCAGGAATGATCGGTCTTCGATCTCCCCGCTACGCACCTTGCGGGCGTATAGCAGCTTTTGCCGAAATACCCCGGCCGGCGGCGCATCGGATTGGGTAGTGGCCCAGATGATGAAACCTTCAGGCCGAGATGCCAGCCCGCCAGTGGCCTCGCGCAACATGGCCTCAGCATTGGCGCGCTTGCCAAACACCCAGAGCTCGTCGACGAAGACGCCGATAGCCTTCTTTCCCGAAACCGTCTCGCTGTCCGCCGCGACCACCTTGAGGGTGGCCTTGGTCTGCAGGTGGGTCACGGTGCGTAGGTGGTCCTGCACTTTCAGTAAGGCTTTGAGCTCGTCGTCCGCCGCCACCATATCCCTGATCGGCAGGTAGGAGTTGTCCGCAATTTCCTTAGTCGGCGCCAGAATGATGAATTCGCCCGAAGCTCGCCAATTGAGGATCAAAGCTGTCAGCATGATGCCTGCGGCGATGGTTGACTTCCCGTTCTTCTTGCTGATCAGGAGCATGAATTCGCTGATCATTCTGCGCCCGGAGTCAGGATCGTAGGCGCCGAAGATGGCAGCCACGAACTCATTCACCCAAGTCCGGACCGTCTCGCACATCAACGGGCTGCCGGTGGCGTCCACCATGCGCAACGCACCGAACACGTCCAGGGCTTCCTCAGCCTCACCCGGGAACAGCGGCTCGAACGGAATCAGGCTCTCGCGGGCAACAATGCGCTGCTCCCAGTCAGTGCAGGCGGTTGACCACTCCATCATTTCACCGACTGCAGCGGGCCGCGGCGGGTGCCGAACTTGCCGGTGGCTGCCTTATCGGCGTTGGCCTGGGCCTGATCCTTCTTACCGCTCTCGCCTTTGCGAGGGTGTACGAAAGGCATCAGGGCTTTGGCTGCATCAACACGCAGCTTCGGCTCTGACTCCAGGTCGTTCATCACCGACAGCAGGTAGTCTTTAGGGTCGCGGTGCAGCAGCGCCCGCATCAGGTCGAAGCCGCCAGGATCCGGGGCGCCCTGGTCGTCCTTCGCGGAGGCAGGTTCGGGCGCTGGCTCAGCCTGTGTCGAGGGTTCCGGCTCGGGCCTGGCTTTAACATGCGCTTTAACATCTGCTTTAACATCTGGAGGCATCAGGCCCAAGGCGCGGAGCTTGGCCAACTCGGCTGCTACGTCTTTGTCCTTCACCAGCCGAGACCCCGCCGCAGACGCGGTCTTCTCGGAATAGCCAGCCGCTACAGCTGCGTCCCGATTGGACGCACCTTCCCTCAGCGCAGCGATAAAAGCGCGCTTGCGGGATGTTAAAGCCATTTAACAAAAATCCTATGGGGGAAAAAAATCTGTACGTGGGGTCGGGAGCGGTCTAGCTAGGTGAGAATGGCTATATTTTGACCACCCCCCGGTCCATGACCCGATTTTTCGGTCTGGAGCCTTCGCCGTGCTTTTTTTTTAGAAAAATAAGATTTTTATGGCGCTATAAGATTTCGGAAGCTTCCTCGGCCTGCTTCACCGAGTCATGGCATGGTTTGCATAGCGGCTGCCAGTTGCTCTGGTCCCAGAACAGCGTCATATCACCGCGATGCGCAATCACATGGTCAACCACTGATGCAGCGGTGACTCGACCCAAGCGATCGCAGTAGACGCACAAAGGTTTCTCCAACAGGTACCGCTCGCGAGCCTTCTGCCATTTGTAGTTGTAGCCACGCTGGGAGCTGGTCATTCCGCTACGCCAGCTACCAGGCGTCACCATCTTCACCCTGCTATCTGTGCCTTCCTGAATGCGAAAGCCCACTGTCTTGAGCCTGGCCATCATTCAACCCGCACGATCTTGGCTACGTTCCCTTTGGCCCGGCAGACGAGCATGGCAGCCAACAGGTAGAACGCTGTATTGAACCAGGACACGTCGGCGAACTCATCGTGAAGCAATATGCGGCCGATGAGACTGACGCACTGCATGCCAGTAACCGCACATGCCGCCCAAGCCATGAGTGAGACGCCAAGCTTGTAGCGGGCATCGGGATACGGCCGGTAGCGCAGACCGATCATCACGAAGATGACGGCGCAAAGCCCGGCCTGGATTACAGCAGCCATTCAACCCTCCTTCCTGGCCCGCAGGCGGAATACCCACTGCAGCCAGGTTGGCATGCGGCCAGTCTGCATCCACTCCAACAGACCGGAGAACGTGACCACGCAGAGAACGCCGCAGACAAAAGCACTGAATCCGGCAGTCTGGGTCCAGGCACGACCCATCACCTCTGCGGCACCAAAGTAACCGCCTATCCAACCGGTCAGCAGGTAGCCGATCCGGCGCCAAGTGCTCATGTCCCTGGCGAATACAACGTAGAAGAAAGACCCACCGAAGGATCCGACCAAAGTGGCAAGGTCCAGCTCCGGGAAGGCAGCGCCCAGGCCGACGCTGGCAAGTACGCCGGTCACTGCGAGGGCGCCGGTACTTGGCTCGGCCATGTAGGTACTCCAGAAACGAAAAAGCCCCGGCATATGCCGAGGCTTCAAGGTGGCTGCTGGTGATGGCGAGTTTGCTCTCGCGCACCTACCGCAAAGTAACACGAAATATAGGGATGAGGACCGGGGATGTCAAGCGGCTTCACGACGAACATCAAGCGCACCATCAACCCAAGCAACACCGGCCTTCCAGAGCTGCCTTGTTTTCTCCTCTCCGAACTTCAGCTTCTTGCCCACTTCACGAAGCGAGGTGTCCCGTGACGTGTAGTACTTCATGATCACCGCCCCGCACTCTGCATAGCGCTGCAACAGACGGCCGACCAGGCGATCTATGAACAGGGCCTCGTCGTCGGTGATGACCGGGTCGAGGATGGTGTTCTCACGCGACGCGCAGCAGGACACGCCGGAGCCCAGCACAACCCAGCGACCCCAATGCTCGAGCAATTCTTCTGCACTTCTCTCCAAGTGGCTCATATCTTCCCCTCAATCCCCGGTGTAGTTGGTGCCGCCGGCGCCGCGGCGGTTGTTCGATTCGTACTGTGCAGCTGGACCTTCAGTGCGTGGTGGCCGCTGGCGATCAACCTGCTGCTCCAGCTCGCGCACTCGCAGGCCCAACTGCGTTACAAGCTCTTCCAGCGGCAACGGCTCGCCATTGACGGCCGACAGCCATCCCGATGCATTGCAGCGGCCACATGGCAACTCATAGAAGACGCCCTTTATCACTGCTCTTCCGTTGCAGTCTGGACACTGAGCCAAGACGATCCGCTCTTTGCGTAACGCTGGGCCGTGGGTCTTCTTCATTGACCATCCACCTTTAACCGTAGCGCTTTGATCTCAGCGACCAGAGCCAGGATCACGGCCGGGTGAGCCGCAGCAATGAAACGAGCATTCGCCTCAAACACTGCGGCTTGAACAGGGTTGCACTTGCTGCTGGCAGCATGAGTGGCGCCTATCGCCTGGTTGCCATTGCCGATGTGCCAGAACCGACCATCGGCCCTTTTGGCGCACTTCCACTCACCCTTGGTCGCGGACTCTGCCAGCTGTTCAAGGCGGACCAGGTCGATGAACTGTTCTTCGCTGGTCATTTCGAATCCTCGCTTATGGTGGATACCGGAAGTGCCCCGAAGCCCGCACGCCCTGCGGCCCGCGAGAGAATCCCTGAATCCGTCGATCTATCGCCGGTCAAGCCGTGAACCGACTCGAAACCCTTCTGATCAAGGTGTGCATGCCACTGCTCCAGCGCCTCGCGTTTGCGGGCCATGATGTCGGACTGGATGTACACCTTCACGTTGTGGCCCATGGCGTGATTGATCAGCAGCTCACCCACCAGGTGGTCAACGCCCAGATCAGCCCAGCCTGTGCGGGCCAGCTTGCGCAGGTCGTGGCTTGTCCACTCACCCTGCCCCATGACCGTGAAGACTGCCGATGCCTTGGCTTCGCTCATGGGTTTGCCCTGGCGCCCTGGGAAAACGAACTCGCCGTCATAGCCCTGATTGCGCTGGATCTCGCGATAGGCCATCAGCAGGAACCGCACTTGGTCGGTCAGGGGCAAACGGTGCTGCACGCCGGTCTTGGTGTGCTCGGCCGGGATGTACCACTCACGCTCGGCCAGGCTGATGTGGCTCCAACGGGCCAGGCGGGTTTCGCCCAGTCGGGTACCGTGGCACAGCATCATCAGAGCCAGCACACCATGCTGTGGCCGGTTGGCCAGGGCGCCCTTCATGCGGCTCATGAGATCTTCAAGGTGCACACCACGCAGGCGTGATGGCTTGACCGTGACCTTGGCCTTCGAGAAGTCCCCGAAGCGGATGCCAGCCATGGGATTGGAGCTGATGTAGCGCAGCTTGAAGGCTTGCCGGAAGGCCAGGGCCAGCAGTTGGAAGACCAACCGCACGTAGTCGATGGACAGGGTCTCTTGCAGCGGCCACATCAGCTCCCGGTCGAGCAACGCCTTGTCGATCTGGGCCAGCGGCACCTGCCCAAGGCGCGGCACCAGATGCTGCTTGATGGCCGACGCCGCCGTGCTCTTTCGCTTGCCAGAAAGGTTCCGATCCCGGGTCATGCGCTCAGCAAACCAAGTCAGTAGCTCGCCGGTCAGCACCCAGCTCGAAAGGCTAGAGCCCTCGCCCGCTTCCAGGCGCAGGCGGATATCCGGCAGCGCAGCGGCCACCTTGGCGGCGCTCAGCTCTGGGTATGAGCCGATCCGGTGCCATTTCCCCTTGATGACCAGGTACCAGGAACCTCGATCGCGGGACCGGTGAAAACGGAAATACAGGCCCTTGCTGGCCAGGCTGCGCAGGTCTCTTGCCGACCCGGCGGCCTGGCGGCGGATCTCGGAATCGCTGATCTTCACAGCAGCGGTGTTGGTCATTGCACTACCTCGGTTTTGGGCAGGGCCATGTAGGCTCGCAAGCACTCCATGGCGTCGAAATGGCCGTAGCAAACGACCGCCAGGTAACCCTCGCGAGTCAGCCGCTCGATGCAGGCGTACTGCTCAGGCGAGACATCTGCCGGTTCAACGGTGGCTTTGAACTCGATGAACAGACCGAAATATCCGCCACGGGCGAGCGTCAGCTGCAGATCGGGAATGCCAGGCTTGGTGCCTTGGGCTTTAAGCCGCTTGGCTTCGGCCCAGCTGCGATGGCCACCATTCGGGGTGTGATGGAGATTCGCGTAAACCTCTGGATAGCGCAGCTTGATCTCGGTCATCAGGGTGGCCTGCTCGAGTCCCTCGCGGTCTACGCGCTTGGCCCGGGGCTTCTTGGGGCTGAACCCAGACACGGTTGCCGGCTTCATGCGATGAGCACCCCCTCGTTGAGCAGCAGCGCCTGGGTGCGCATGACGCCCTCGGCGTGATACTGCCGGGCTGTTTCGCGATCTACGGCCTTGCTGCGCCCGTCGCAAGCGTCATGGCACGCACTGCAGCACCAGGCGCCCTGCAGGTCGTGCGGCTTCTTGCCGACGCCGCAGGTGCCAGCCAAGCGGTAGTGCGCGAGAACGGTGGTTTCCGGGTTGCCGTTGCACACACCCGGAATACGCACCTGACATTCCCGGCCGCGCGCAGCCCTGGTCAGCTTGGTTTGCCGCATGGTCAGAACTCCTCCTTGCCACGGTGAGACTCCCACTGGAACGGCACCACCACACCGCCGCCCTCGCGCAGGCGGTCGTAACACCGTTCTCCCATGGCGTGGCGCAGTTGGCTGGCTTCCAGGTTGGAAATCACGACCGTGGGGCGCATTTGCTCGTAGCGCCCGTTGATGATCGAAAACAGGGTTGTCAGCTCGAATTCGCTCGGCTGCTCCTTACTGACGCCGACTTCGTCCAGCACCAGCAGCGACGGCTCGATCAGGCTGGACAGGATGTCGGCCTCGGACTGCTCGCTGTGGCGGTCGTATGTCGCTCTGATGGCCTGCAGGACAGCGCCTACCGTGCGGTACACGGCGGTAGCCGAGGTGTTACGCATCAAGTCGTTGGCCATGCCAGCGCCCAGATGGGTCTTGCCGGTACCGACCTGGCCCAACAGCATCAGGCATCGCCCGGTGCGCTGGATCTCATCGAACGCCGCCACGTACCGCGTGCAGTAGGCCAGGGCCTTGCGCTGGCCCTCGTGCTCGACCCGGTAGTTGGCCAAGGTGCGATCAGCGAATCGCTTCGGGATGAGCGCCGAGCCAAGCTTGCGGCTCATGGCCTCACGTTTCAGGCGCGTTTCCTCAGCCAGCTGCTTGGCCTCGCGCTCGGCGATTGCGATCTTCTCGCAGTCTGGGCAGCGGCCGACGATCTCACGCCCCATCAACAGGGTCACTCGCTGCTCGAAGGGGCCGTGCTGTTCGCACTCAGCAGGCTGAACACGAAAGCCAGCGGCATTCTTCACCTCGGACATGGTGATCACCGATTCAGATCGCATAGGTACCGTCCTCCCGCGGGGCAAGGCCAGCGGTGTAGTCGCGCTCGTTGAAGCCGTGATGACGGCTATTGGGGTTGGCTTTGGCAGGCGTCTGGCCACCAACGCGCTTGGTGACCCATTCAACCTCGAAGCCGCGCCAGCCGTTCTCCACCGCGATCTCCAAGGCCTGGGCAGGCTGGATACCGAAGGCCTTGCACTGCTCGAGCTTGGCGTTCAGGCGGGACCAGATCCGAGCGCTAACCGTAGCCTTGGCCGCTTTGCGGACAGCTAGGTAATCAGCGATCAGCGATTCATCCAGGCCGTGGGGGTTGTCGGCCAGCATGGCGGCCTTCCCGAATGGGGTCTTGCGATCGGCCTTGGCTGGAGGCTCGTCGATTTCGCCGGGGGGGCATGTAATATCTTCCGTAGGAAGATTTACATAGGGGGTTTGTTTCTTAGAATAAAGAAGGGACTCGGCGGTTTTGGTCTGTTTCGACTCTGATCCGATTCGGACCACTTGAGCCGAGTCGGCTGTTTTGGTCTGTTTCGGATCAGTGACATAGACCCAGTCTCTCGGGTCATTGACACCGATATGGCCACGAGCGCCACCCTCACGAAACAGCACGCGACGACGCAGCAAGCTGGAAACGGCTTTGGACACGGTGTCCGGGTGAGCGTTGATGGCCTTCGCGATATCGGTAGCTGGTATGCGTTGAGCGCCCGCGCCGAAGTTGATGGTGGCCTTGGCCACGTACAGCACGATCTTCATTTCTCGTGCCGGAAGATCGATAGCCAAGAGGCCATCCATGAGCTCGTTGTCCATCCGGGTGAACCCCCTGGACTTGTCAAGTGGGACGATGTTTGTCATGCTCTGATCTCGTTTGAAGCTGTAGAGAAAGCCGCCCTGCAAGGCGGTTTTTTTTCGCCTGCGATCCGGTACTGGATGGATTCGCAGGTGTTTCGGTCATCTATGGGGGAAACAGCGCGCCCCTGATAATCAATTCGCCGGCCGGATCACGCGGCGACCTCTGAGGAGTCCACCTGACGCTCACGTTGCTCAAGCAGGCTTTCGATGGACTTACCGAGTTCGTATCGAACAGCAGAGCCGTTAGACGCTCGGGAAATGGTGGGCTGTGTGGTGCTGCAGTGCTTGGCGATATCAGCCTGCGACAGCCCAAGCTGGAACAAACGGCTCAACATCTCTGGAACTGTCATGGAAGAATCCTATGAGTTTTCGCATGGGCAATCATACGAACAAGCATAGCGCTATGCAATAGAATCGCTGCAATACGTCAACGCATATGAGAACGGGTATGAGCGTCGCGGATCGGCTTAGGGCCAAAATGAAGGAGCTGAACCTCAGCGAAAGCGAGTTAAGCAGGCAGGCCAAGGTCCCGCAGCCAACTATCAACCGGATCCTTTCCGGCGAAAGCGCAAGCCCGCGCCGCGGGACAATCGAGGGGCTAGGCAAAGCGCTCGGCGTATCTCCGGACTGGCTGATGTTCGGCACTAACGCCTCGGAAGAGTCCAATATCACTGCTGCACTGCAACCAAATAGATCATTTGCCTACCCAGAGATCAGCTGGGTTCAGGCGGGAAATGCAAGAGAGGCTGGTGAGGTGGGCAATATTTCTGCATGCCCCAGGCACACGTCGGATGTGTGGGCCGGGGAGGATGCGTTTTGGCTGCGAGTGGTTGGCAGCTCCATGACCAGCCCAACCGGGCATTCATTTCCTGAAGGCTCTTTGATTCTTGTCGCTCCAGACATTGAGCCCCGTCCTGGTCAGTTTGTTGTCGCTCGGATGATTGACACCAATGAAGCAACCTTCAAACAGTTGGTTAGAGACGCTGGAGAGCTATTTCTTAAGCCACTGAACTCCGCTTACCCCATGAAGGCAATCGACGATGCCTGGGAAATAGTGGGCACAGTCGTAGATGGAAAAATGCCCAAGTCCATCTTCATGATTTGACCGCACCCGCTCCCGTTCAGCCAAGGCCCGCAAACGCGGGCTTTTTTGTGTCTCGCATAAAATTATGCAAAAGCGTATTGACGATAATTATGAGGATTCGTATAGTTTCTTCATCGAAACGCATAGCGCTCGATGCAGCCCGCTCTTTAACAATCAGCAGACGAGCCACCAGGCGCCGAGTGAACCCGGCCGTTGAGCCCTGGTGGACAGTACGAAACACAGCAAGCTTCCTCGCTCGACATGTCGGCCCGCAGGTTTGCTGAGCATTACCGATTTCACTGGCTGGCCTTGGCGACAGGGCCAGACGGGAAATCAACCCCACGGAGCAACATCCCATGCTTGGAAAACTGTTCGGCAAGAAGGGTCGTGAAGCACGCGCTGCGATGCAGGTGGTTCAAAACCGCGACCTGATGCAGGCGATCGTCTATGGCGCGTTCTATGTCGCAGCCGCCGACGGCGAGATCGGCGAAGACGAGATCAAGAAAACCGAAAAGCTGATCGCCAACACACCTCAGCTCAAGGGTTTTGGGCCGGAGCTGTCCAATACAATGGACCGCGCCGAGAAGGACTTCCACGACGGCGGCCATCGCATCCTGCGCATGAACGCCGAGAAGGAGCTGAAGGATCTGGCCCACTCGCCCGAGGAAGCGGCCATCGTTATCAACGTCATGCTGACCATCGCCGAAGCCTCTGGCGACATCGACGACAAGGAAATGGCCGTCCTTGAGAAGTCGGCGAAGCTGATGGGGCTCAGCCTGAAGGACTACCTGTGATCCGAATCGGATCGTTCGCGATCATGACCGTCGCCGTTTTGTGGCTGGTCATGCGCGGCATCGACTACGGGACCTGCGCCTGGTACGGCCATCAGACTGAGCGCGACACCCGCTACGCCGCATTCGTCGGCTGCATGGTGAAGACCAGCAGCGGATGGGTGCCCCGCAATGAACTGCGCACCCAGCAGTAGCACCGCGTCAGCCTGACGGAAACTGCCCGATCTACCTGGCTCCCCATCACCAGGCTGCATCGGTGTGTGATCTGAAACTGAATGGCGGGCCGCCCCGAGTAAATGGGGAACGATTACAGGGCCTCGCAGGCCTCGCCTGGAAGATCCCCCAGATCGCACACCAATGCAGCCACCCACCCCGAGAGACATCATGGAAACGATCACCTGCGGCTCATGGACCGGCCAGCTCGGCAAGACGCTGGCACCTCGCGAGCTGGAAGCACTGCTCTGGGTTGCCCAGGGCCTGACCACCAAAGAGATCGCGCGGCAGATGGCGGTCACCCCCGGCACCGTGGCCAACCGTATCGAGGCTGCGCTGTTCAAGCTGGAAGCCGGGCGCCGCATCGAGGCGGTCACCAAGGCCATGCGCCAGCAGATCATCAGCCCGCTCTGCATCGTGCTGGCCGGCCTCATCGCCATGCACTCGGTCATCAACGACAACGACCCGATGCGCCGCGACCGCCGCGCCCCTGAGCGCCGTACTGCGCAAGTTCGAATCCTTCGCCGGGCTGAAAGCCTGGAACTTCACGCCTGACCCACTGAGGACCACCCCAATGCAAGCAGCCATCCAAAACAAACAGGACCAGCTCGAGGCTTTGCGCCAGGAAGTCATCACGGCCACCGAGGCCTTCCGTAGCAAGTCACGCTTCTTCGTCACGCAGAGCGGTAAAGGCTGGGCTGTCGTTTCTTCCGCCAACAACCGCGTATACGGTCGTAACACCAGCTACCCACAAGCAGTTCGCTATGCGGAAAGCCTGGAGCGCGCTATCGAAGCCAAGACCCTGCCCGTTGTTGCCGTCGCTAAGGCCCAACCGAACGGCGAGCGCGCAACGCGCTGGGGCTCGCTGCTGATGCTTCTGTCCATCATCGCTGCGGCGGTCTCGCAGTCATGAGCCGCGGAGTAAACAAGGTCATCCTGGTAGGCACCTGCGGCCAGGATCCGGAAGTGCGGTACCTGCCCAATGGCAACGCGGTTACCAACCTCAGCCTGGCAACCAGCGAGCAATGGCTGGACAAGCGCTCAGGCCAGAAGGTGGAGCGCACCGAGTGGCACCGTGTGTCCCTGTTCGGGAAAGTTGCCGAGATTGCAGGCGAGTACCTGCGTAAAGGCGCTCAGTGCTACATCGAGGGCAAGCTGCAAACCCGCGAGTGGGAGAAAGATGGCATCAAGCGCTACACCACGGAAATCATCGTGGACATCAACGGCACGATGCAGATGCTGGGCAGCCGACCGCAGGGCCAGCAAGCCGGGTATCCGCCTGACAGGCAGCCTCAGCAACAGCGCCAGGCGCGGCAGTCGACGAGCCAGCAGGCAGCACCACCGAATAGCGATAGCTTCGACGACGACATACCGTTCGCGCCGATGCATTACCTCGCAGGAGGATGACCATGATCGCAACCATTTCCCAACCCGTCTCGGCCGTGAAGTATGCGGCCGCCATGGCGAAGTCCACAGGCAAGCCCTGGGGTGTTTATCGCGGCAACAGGCGCCTCTTCTTGGTCATGCCTTCCGATTCGACAAAGAAAACGCCAATCGAGACCTGCAGCCCTTGAGATCCATCCGAACGAAAGTGCAGCAGCGTCGGCGCCAGCAGTACATCAATCTGCCGCCCAGCGGCTTGGGAGGTATCAGCAATGGCGAAGACGCCAACCCAGCGCAAGAAAGACCAGCGCGAGCGGGACAAGCTGACGAAGGAAGAGCGCGAAGCCCTTTTGTTGTCACGACGCATTGTCACGGACCTATACCACAACACGGACAACGCGCTTATACGATCGATGGCCCGAGCCGGGATCGAGGAAGAGCAGGACCTGATTTCGCGCCTGATCCACGGCGCTGATCGACTCCCGGACAAGCAGCTGGCGGCGCTAATCAAGCTTTCGTGACTGCCTGCCGTGACAACACAAACCAATTTCAACCATGCCGCATCCGGCTGCGGAGGAACACCTACGCCATAGAACGGCTCTTTTAGTCTCGTCATTCCTAGCGAGCTCTATAGCTCTCAAACAACGGTGCCAAGCGCTCATCGGCACGGACGATCTGTTCGCGGAAAGAATCCATGTGATCGTTGAATTCATCAGCGGAGGCGATGCCACAACGCTCGATTTTGTGCGGGCCCTCGCTATAAACCTGGGCGACGGCTAGCCGACGCTCATGATCGTGTCGTTGCAGGGCCACCGAAATAGCCCAAACAGCGCATTCTGCCAACAGCATCTGCTCCCAGAACTCCGAAGGAGCTTTTCCGGGACCAAACAGCTCCCTAATGTCAACGAGCTTGCCGTTCAAAGCGTCATAGGGCTCATGAGCCAGAGCAGAAGAACGGAGCTTGCTGATTCTCTTCCATGATCTGATCCTTCGAACGAGCGGTGACGCTATGCGAAGGGTCTCGCGCACTACTAAATCGTTTCTTCCCAAGCCTTCGAATCGCTTCCACTCCTGATTGAAAGAGTGAACCGAAATCATCAGGTATGAAGCAAGCGAATCGCGAAGATCCTGTCGAACGATAGCCTTCGCTGGTCGCAGCGCATCAGACAAAAAGGCTTTCACTGCAGCCAGTGACAAAAGTGAAGTCTGCAGCGGGGTCAAGTTGAAGGTCATGGGGCGCTCACCGGATTCAGTTCACACCATCAAAACTCAATAACCACCAAATTGCCACCATGCCGCATCCGGCCACGGAAGGCGGCGCATGCATGGAGAAAGCCATGAGCTACTTCTACAAGACCGAATCGCCAAAGGTCCTGGCCGCAGTACGCGCCTGGGACGAGAAGAAAGCCGCCTGGAACGCCCAGCGCGAGAAGCTGGGCCAACACTTCGGCGCCGATGCATCGCCGATGTACAGCGGCTCCCGCAACTACGTGGGCGGCATCAAGCTCAGCGCCAGCCGCGACCTGGACGTGCACTGGTGCCGGCCAGACGAGTACGGCTACCGCTCGCTGCGCCGGGCGCCCAAGCATGCCAAGGGCACGGACAAAGAGGTGCGCGCGGCCGAGAAGGCTGAGCATCAGCGCCTCGATGACCTCTGGAAAGCTCATTGCCCGGAAGATATCGACCGCGACGAAATGTGGGAGGCCATCGGCGTGGAGCGTGGCGGGATCTGGCTCAGCGGCGGGGTGTGCTTCACCTACGGCGACACTGTGTATCTAAACCTGGGCAGCAAGGCCGCTGACGGCGATGTCGAAGGCCTGGTGGAGATTGTCAGCAGCGAGTACGAAACAGCCCGCCAGCGCGTGCTCAACGCGCGCACAACCGCCTGACCCTCCGGCGCTGCCAGCGAGCTCTCAAACGAAAACGCCACCCTATATCGGCGGCGTCGATGGCAGCAGAAAAATCAGGGCGTGAAGCCCTTGTCCTTGCTCCGATCTGGCTTAGGGATGTCCCAGAGCTTGTCACTGGATTCCTGCTGCGCCTTAGCTTTCTGCTCGTCTTCTGAGTCAAAGCATCCGCTCAGCGACAGCGCAGTGACGGCGACAAGGATTGCGCCGATGACGGTGCGTTTCATGAGGTTCCCTCCTGTGAAATGGTCCGGCGTTATATCAAACATCGACGCCCTCGGCAAAACATGGCGCTGCCCGCCAGCGCCTTCCCCTATTCAACGATAACGCCTGCGCGGCGAGGAGCCGTATGGCTGCGTATTACAACGAAATCGACCCATACGCTGCGCAGTGGCTCCGCAACCTCATAGCCGCGGGCCATATCGCGCCTGGCGACGTAGACGAACGCTCGATCGAGGATGTGCACCCCGATGGCCTCAAGCCTTACACCCAATGCCACTTCTTCGCAGGCGTCGGCGTTTGGTCCTACGCCCTTCGTCGCGCCGGCTGGCCAGATGATCGACCTGTTTGGACCGGTTCCTGTCCGTGCCAACCTTTCAGCGCGGCAGGCGCGGGAGCTGGGTTTGATGACAAGCGGCACCTATGGCCCCATTTCCATTGGCTCATCCGCGAGTGCCAGCCTGCAATCGTCTTTGGAGAGCAGGTTGCAAGCAAGGACGCAGAGCCTTGGCTCGACCTTGTACAAGCTGACGTGGAAGCCATGGCTTATGCCTTCGGGGCTGTCGCGTTCCCGTCTGCGGGCGTCGGTGCCCCGCACATCCGAGACAGGACGTACTGGGTGGCGCAGTCCAAACACCGTCGACGCCAAGCTGGGGAATCGAAACGGTCCTGGCCAGGTGCAGCTCTGTCATCAGGTTCTTTCGGCAGGATGGCCGAGCCCAACGGCCTGCGATTCGAACAGAAAGCCGTCGCAGGACTTCACGACGCCGAATATCACACTGAATCATGCGGCGGTGCTGAGCGGCTGGGCCACACCGACAGCAAATCAGCCGGGCGGCACTCCCGAGCAGCACATGCAACGGAAGATCGCGATGGGCCGCAGTACTGCGACTGTGACGGATCTTGGGATGCAGGTGGCCCATTGGCTGCCGCCAGACCAGCCGGCCCGGTTAACGGCCTGTGGGCAGATGCTGACTGGATCTTCTGCCGGGATGGAAAGTGGCGGCCAGTTGAACCCGGCACATTCCCGCTGGCTCATGGGGCTACCAGCCGAGTGGGACGCCTGCGCGCCTACGGAAACGCCATCAATGCTGAAGCGGCGGCGCACTTCATAGCCGCCTATCTCGAAACCCTATGACGCCCCAGGCGAGGTATCCCATGCCCAAAGAAAACCGATCCAGCAACACAGAGAACTTGCCGTGCCCGTTCTGCGCCGGACGGGTTGATCCCGAAGGATGGCTGCGCGGCGACGGCACGCGCGGACCTGAGTGTGAAAGCTGCGGCGCAACGGCGCCAACTCTAAGCGTTTGGAATAGCGCCAATCCCACCACACAGCCCCACCACGACCCAATAGCCTGGATGGTTGGTACTGCCTTCTGGTGGACCAAAGAAGAGGCAGAGAGGGACGCATCTGAGACTGGGCTGCGGATTGTTGAGCTGGGACCGATGACCCCATGACGCTGAGGTTGAGGTGCTGCGTGCTGCCTTGAAGTTCTAGGCCGACCGGGACCATTTCGCGGACGACATTCGCAGCGACTGGGAAAGTGTGAGCGGCGAACCCACCAACGTCATTTGGCACGAACAAGAAGCTTGGTTAGTTCAGGCGGCTCCATTACTAGGGCCGTGCTGTCGGGGAAATCTAAGCAGGATCAAAAACTGAGAATCGCAGATCCCTCTGCGAATTTGGTTCAGGCTAAAACTGCAGGTTGAGTGTTATCGCCCAGAAAGATGACCCAAGCATCGTGAGCGTTTTGATGCCACGCCACCGCGTTTTGCCAATGATCGCCGGAAGTCTCGCCGTCAGAAACTAGACGCCTGAGCTGGGAGTTAGATGCATCCATTTCGAGCAGATGCCGGTGAGCTGCGTAGCGAAAATTTTCCTTGCTAAGCATCGGATTTATGTCCTAAAGGTCTGGCCCGAAGGTTCGTGCCGATATCCCTATACATCCATTGTGACACTAAGTTAAAGCGCAAGTTGAATAAATGCCCTAAGAGCACATCTGTACTCTTTCCCGCTGTAACCCCTCTTCCCTCTATTCACTGCCGCGATATGGCGGCCAAGGAATAACCGTGTCCGAGAAAAGTGGAATCACCCTCAACCGCGCGGCGCAGGATGTCGTGCTGGAGCGCCAGCGGCAGGTCAGCAACAAAGGCTATTCGCTGTATCGCGATGACGGTTACACCAGTGGCGAACTGGCCAGGGCGGCGAGCGTATACGCACGTCTGGCAGGTCAGCCTCGCACCATGAGCACAGATTGGCCGTGGGCGCCGGAGACATTCAAGCCAAGCGAAGATCGCCGCCGCGACCTGGTGAAAGCTGGTGCACTGATCCTTGCTGAGATCGAACGCCTCGACCGCCAGAGCCTGATCAAGCACGCAGTTGTGCGCCGTGACGAATATGGGATGTTTCAGCACCCTGATCTGCCCGACTTCGACGAAGGTGACGTCGAGAAAAGCAAGGCTTGGGTCGCCCAGCAGGGACTTGAGGTGGTCCGAGTCGAACTAGAAACCGACGCACCAGAGGACATCGTAGAACGCTATTTCGAGTCTGGCGACCCCGATTGCAGCTACTGGGAACCCAGCAAGCCGGATGGTGAAGGCTGGTTCTGCCTGGCCATCTACGATACCGACGCCGGGCCCTCATGCTGGTGGGGTCGTCGAGTGGTGACGCCATGAGGCTGAAACACTATCCGCTGGACATCCAGTGCGTCGGCAGCGACACCTACATCGCGATGAGCAAGGGTCACCACGACCTTGAGGCATTCATGGCTGAGGCCGTCAAAGAGTGCCCGGCCCGGTTCCTGGGCGGCCCGCAGCACAAATGGTGCAAGACGGTGCCGGATCGCTCGGGCGAGTTTGCACATCGATACGTTTTCGTCGAGGAAGGCACACCAGGCGCGTGGCCAGCGACCTACTGCTGGGAATTCGGCGAGGACTACAAGCGCTACAACGCCGAGGTGCAGCCATGACCCGCCTCGCCCTCTGCCTCCTGCTGCTGGCCACCGGCGCCAGCGCGACCGAATCGGTGCGGATTGCGAAGTCTGCCAACATAAAAATTGGTGTAAATCGTATCCACGATGACCAGCGAGGAGTGACCTGCTACGTGTACTACGACGGCGGTCCAGGCGGCATCAGCTGTATCCCCGACGGCCAGCTGCAGGCCGGCAACGAGCGCCAGCTCTCCCCGCACGAAACCCAACCCGAACCTACACCCGCTATGGCGCCTGGGCGCTGGATTGATGAGAGGTATGAGCTGTGAGCGAATGGATCAAGTGCAGCGACAGGCTGCCACCTAATGAAAAAGGCGACTATCTGATCGTCTGCGATTCCGGCGAGATCGCTATCACAGAGTACCTCTGGGACGACGATGTCGGATGGTGCTTCTGGTACGACCCGGATGCCACCCATTGGATGCCTCTCCCTTTACCGCCGAGCGCCCAGCCATGACCGACCTGATCGAAGTGAAGACGGGCGACCTGGCGGGCGAAGCGCTTGGCTGGGCGGTGGGTATGGCCGAGGACCTGGCTCTCCACCTCGAGCCGCCCCAGTACGGCAACGGCTGGCGCGTGTTCGCCATCTATCGGGGTGAGGCGACTGAGCGCTGCGAGCGGTATAACCCCTGGGAGGCCTGGGCACTCGGTGGGCCGCTGATCGAGAAGTACCAGGTTGCGCTCATTCCAGAAGCTCACGACGGTATGGAAGGCACCGAGCTGTCTGAACGGTGGTTTGGGGATGTTTATTACAGCGGTGGCGATCAGTACACCACCGAGCATTGCAATACCGCCTTGATTGCTGCCTGTCAGGCTGTAGTCGCGACAGTGTTCAACGATACCGTCCGGGTGCCCAAGGAGCTGATGACGTGAGCATCGCAAAGGTACTCGACCCCTGCAGCGCCAGCCGCATGATGTGGTTTGACAAGGAAGACCAGCGTGCCCTCTTCGGTGACATCCGAGACGAAGAGCACCTGCTCTGCGATGGCCGCGTACTGAAGGTTGAGCCCGATGTGCTGATGGACTTCCGTAGCCTGCCCTTCGAGGCCTCAACCTTCCGCCTGGTCGTGTTCGATCCGCCGCACCTCACGCGGGCCGGTTTGGACAGCTGGATGCGCGCCAAGTACGGGGTGCTCACAAGCGACTGGCGAGCTGACATTCGTCAGGGTTTCGCCGAGTGCTTCCGCGTGCTTGAGCCCGAGGGGATCCTGATCTTCAAGTGGAACGAAACCCAGGTACTGGTTAGCGAGCTGCTGGCCCTCACCGATGAGAAACCCCTGTTTGGCCACAAGTCCGGTAAACGCGAAAAGACGCACTGGATCACCTTCATGAAGCGCCCCACAGCCTAACCCCTCCCCTTACAACTCAAGCCCGCCGGCATGCGCGGGCGAGGACTCGCCATGTCTGTCATAACCGTCAAGACCACCATCACCACCAGGTTCGACATTCCCGAGGGCCTGAGCATCGACATGATCCGCCACCAGGCCCTACCCGTGCTATCCGAGGACGAAGAAGGCACCGATGAGGTGGGAAATCTGCAGGAAACCGCGCTGAACATGGTTTTCCTGGGTGATGCCGATCCCCGCTCGCGAACCGTCGAGCATTCAATTGTTGAGGGAGGCGACCATCCATGAACCTGATCGACTGCTACGTCACGAAGATCCTCAGCGAGCCGTACCGCATGTTCGGCCATTGGTGGGTCGATGTTGAGTACGACGGCGAAGGCCGCATCAGCAAAACAAAGCTCATGTTCCGCACCGAGGAAGCCGCTCGCTCGGCGAAGGTCGGACACCGCTTTCTGGCGTGACCCGTCTATATAAAGGAGACACCCAATGCGACACTCAGAAAACATTGATCGCTTGCTCCGCCTGGACGAGGTGCTGCACGTCACGGGCATGGGTCGGAACACCGTCTATCGAAGAATCCGTGAAGGGACGTTCCCGAAACAGGTTAAGATAGGACCCAATTCGGTCGCCTGGCGACAGTCGGACATCACTCAGTGGATGACCTCTCTAACCCCCAGCGACGACCAATCAGTACATTGAGCAGTACACTGGAAAGCCAGATCGCGCTCAAGCCCTTATCCCACCAGCTTTACAGGTTCACCAGTGGAAATCTTCAAAGAATTTACGTTCGAATCCGCCCACCGCCTTCCCCATGTGCCCGAAGGCCATAAATGCGGGCGTCTACATGGGCATTCGTTCAAGGTCGGCCTTCATCTGACGGGTCCACTCGATCCGCATACCGGCTGGATTCGCGACTTCGCCGAAATTAAGGCGGTGTTCAAACCCATCTACGAGCAGCTCGACCATAACTACCTGAACGACATCCCTGGCCTGGAAAACCCCACCAGCGAAGTCATTGCCAAATGGATCTGGGATCAGGTCAAACCGTTGCTGCCAGAACTGTCCAAGGTGCGTATCCACGAGACGTGCACCAGTGGTTGCGAATACAGCGGGGACTGAGCCCGTAGGCAGGCTCGTCAAGCGCTGATGCTCACGCCCACAACGCCTTGCCTGGTCCGGCGTCCTGGGGGCCCAGCAGCGAACCTGCCCCGATCCAACTCCACCCGATCAGCAGCGGGCAGCCGTCTCCAGCACATGAATCGTTAGCGAACCGTGCTGCCCTTGCTGGCCCGTGATCAACCGACGGCCATGCTGGGGCCACAGCAACGTCGCAGGTCTGCCGCTCAAGTGCTGCAACTGCACATTGAGGACAGATGTACCTTCGTCCAAGGTTTTGGGATCAAGTCCTTCGAGCTTCCAGAGAAAGTCTGGGAGCGCTCGCTGGCTGGTCCAGCGCTTGGCCAGGCTTGTCGTCCAACCGCGCTGCTCTCTTAGGGTAAAGTCGAGGCGCCTGCCGTGACTGTCGAGCGGCCATAGCTCATAGACATGGCTGTTCCCATCGCTGTAGGCGGCAAACCAAAAGTGGTCGCATGCCATGCGAAATTCGGCGATGTTCCAGCGATTCCCAAAGAAATCATTCGTCTCGACCACTAGCCCAGCTCTGGGAGACCACTCGCTGCCTTCGTCGAACCTTGCCGTTACCAGGCCTCCTGCGGTTGATTCACCGTCAGGCCGCCACCAGGCACGTCCAATGAAGCTGTATTGAGGCTGAAATCTGTACCTGGCACGCGCCTTTTCCAGCGCCGTTCCCCAAGCCCACTCGCGAGCCTGATGACCATAGTCGAGAATCTCCAGTGCTATCCGGCCAGGCTCGCCGCGTACGGTATTGATGAGCGATGCGTCTGCTTCTTTATAGCGCCTTACGCGATGCCCTTGGGCATTCTCCAGAATCAGGTTGCACATTCGCGCACCGCGCTTGATACCGGCGTAGTTCATCGCCTGCACCGACCATAAATGGGTGGGATTGGAAAGACGCGGCTGCCCGGCGCTTGGCTCATTCGCGCGTTTGACCGCAACGTACCCCGACACCGTAGAGGGATTGTTGTAGAGGATACGGTTCAACGGCCGCCACCCGCTGTCGTAAGGCCGGATTTCGTAGCACAACTTCGCCCCATCCTCCCCTGAGGCAGCAACGTAGGCACCGAACCAGAACAGCTCGCCATACCGGTGGCCGTCCTTGGTGTAGTCCTCTGGCGCCAGTTGCAGTGGCCCCTTTCCCTCGGGCTCAGCTCGCCAGTAGTTATACCAATGATCGTTGTGGATACCGGCCCCGCCGACGTGAAGCCACATAGGGGCAAGCTTGTCCTGGTAGTCCCACCATCGATCCGGCTGAATCAGCTCGTCGGTCAACTGCCACCAGCAGCGGGCAAGAAACGAGAGTTCAGGACGATAAATGTAGTCGGTCATGATGGCTCACTCTTGGGTCGCAATGTGAGCTAAACGCTAAGCAACGCCGGCCGCGCATTGCAGAAGGAAGCGCTCTACATCAAGAATGTCGAATCGATCGACCTGAGTTCACCCCCCGCTGGCACTGACCGAGGTCCCCCTTGAATCGCAAGCTCGACGCTAGTGGAGGGCCAAACAGCGAAGTAGAGGAGAAGACGACTACTCCAACGCGCTGTTGAGAAACGATGGCGCGATGTAGCGCTGGTAATGCGCCTCTGACAACAGAAAGAACTCACGATCAATCGCATCGCGCAGTTGCGGCAGTTCCCAGTCGCGGAACTCGGGCAGCAAGGCCATGCCGTAGGCCTCCAAATCCCGAATCATGCGCGCGCCCCTGGCAATGAGCTGGTAGGCCCAGCAGTACTCGGACTGCTGCTCGACATACCGTATGGCACGCTGCTCCAGTTGCTGGCGCAGCACGCCTTTGTCGAACACCTCAAGCTTGGCCATCATCACCTGAACCAGCAGTTGCTCCAGGCGTAACCAAACCGCGCGTTTCTGCGCATCGTCGTAGCCATTCCAGTGGATGACCTCATGGTGGAATCGCTTGCATCCCCGGCATACGGTGTCCCCATAAACCGTGGAACACAGGCCGACGCAGGGCGTTTTGATGGACTTGTTGGACATGAAATACAACGGCTTGAAGGTGGAGTACGCGGCCATGTTAGCCCTTTGTCTAACCAGGGTCACCCGCTAAAGTCATCATCGCCGCCTTACCTTCCAGCGATTTATACCGTAGAATCATCCGGCCTTTTCGAAGGCAACAATGTCCGTTGGAAGCTGTTTTCAAAGCGTCACGAGCACAGTTGATCCGGCAGAACGACGTTGGTCCGGGCCTGCATCCCCGCAGGCCCGAGCCAGCCCTCATCAGATACTCGTTCTGCAGGCGTAAAACTTTGAAAGCAGCTTCCGCAAGGATTTCTTGCGACCCTGGCCAGGCGGCCCAAGAAGCCATGACGGCGCATGGGTGCAAGGAATGCCGGATGAGCGTCCCGGACCCCTTAAAGGGGCCACTGATGAGGGAAATAACTGTGCTTGAAGCCTACCGCAAACACATCGAAGAGCGCGCCGCGCTGGGTATCGTGCCCCAGCCGCTGAACGCCGAACAAACTGCAGGCCTGGTCGAGTTGCTGAAAAACCCGCCGGCCGGCGAAGAAGCCTTCCTCGTAGACCTGCTCACCAACCGCGTACCGCCTGGCGTCGATGAGGCGGCCTATGTCAAGGCTGCTTTCCTTTCGGCTCTCGCCAAGGGCGAAGCCACTTCGCCGCTGATCGATCGCAAGCACGCCACCGAACTGCTGGGCACCATGCAGGGCGGCTACAACATCGAGACGCTGGTTGTGCTGCTGGATGACGCCGAGCTGGGCGCCGTCGCGGCCGAGCAGCTCAAGCACACCCTGCTGATGTTCGATGCCTTCCATGACGTGGCTGAAAAAGCCAAGGCCGGCAATGCTCATGCCAAGGCCGTGCTGGAATCCTGGGCCGCCGGCGAGTGGTTCACCTCGCGCCCGGCCATCGCCGAGAAATACACCCTGACCGTGTTCAAGGTGCCTGGCGAAACCAACACCGACGACCTGTCCCCTGCCCCAGATGCCTGGTCGCGCCCTGACATCCCGCTGCACGCCCTGGCCATGCTGAAAATGGCCCGCGACGGCATCGAGCCTCAGCAACCAGGCTCGGTGGGCCCGCTGGCTCAGATCGAAGCAGTCAGGGCCAAGGGCTACCCGGTCGCCTACGTGGGTGACGTGGTGGGTACCGGTTCTTCGCGCAAATCCGCCACCAACTCGGTGCTGTGGTTCTTCGGCGACGATATCCCGTACGTGCCAAACAAGCGTGCTGGCGGTTTCTGCTTCGGCACCAAGATCGCCCCGATCTTCTACAACACCATGGAAGACGCCGGCGCCCTGCCGATCGAGTTCGACTGCACCGACCTGGCCATGGGCGACGTGATCGACGTCTACCCGTTCAAAGGTGAAGTACGCCGTCACGAAAGCGATGAGCTGGTAACCACGTTCGCGCTCAAGACCGAAGTGCTGCTCGACGAAGTGCGTGCCGGTGGCCGTATCCCTCTGATCGTCGGCCGCGGCCTGACCGAAAAAGCCCGTGCCGAGCTTGGCCAGGGCCCATCGGACCTGTTCAAGAAACAAGAGCAGCCTGCCGACACCGGCAAGGGCTTCACTCTGGCGCAGAAGATGGTCGGCCGTGCGTGTGGCCTGCCGGAAGGCCAGGGCGTTCGCCCAGGCGCTTACTGCGAGCCGAAGATGACCACCGTGGGTTCCCAGGACACCACTGGCCCCATGACCCGTGACGAACTCAAGGATCTGGCTTGCCTGGGCTTCTCCGCCGACCTGGTGATGCAGTCGTTCTGCCACACCGCGGCCTATCCGAAGCCAATCGACGTCACCACCCACCATACCCTGCCAGACTTCATCCGCACCCGTGGCGGCGTGTCGTTGCGCCCAGGGGACGGCATCATCCACAGCTGGCTGAACCGCATGCTGATGCCCGATACCGTGGGTACCGGTGGCGACTCGCACACCCGCTTCCCGATCGGCATCTCCTTCCCTGCAGGCTCCGGCCTGGTAGCCTTCGCTGCCGCCACCGGCGTCATGCCGCTGGACATGCCAGAGTCGATCCTGGTGCGCTTCAAAGGCAAGCTGCAACCTGGCATCACCCTGCGTGACCTGGTGCACGCCATCCCTTACTACGCCATCCAGCAAGGCCTGCTGACCGTCGAGAAGAAGGGCAAGAAAAACGCCTTCTCCGGTCGCATCCTTGAAATCGAAGGCCTGGACGAACTGACCGTCGAGCAGGCCTTCGAGCTCTCGGACGCTTCGGCTGAACGTTCGGCTGCCGGTTGCACCATCAAGCTGCCGGAAAAAGCCATTGCCGAGTACCTGAAGTCCAACATCACCCTGCTGCGCTGGATGATCGGCGAAGGCTACGGCGATGCACGCACCCTGGAGCGTCGCGCCCAGGCCATGGAAGCCTGGCTGGCCAACCCTGAACTGCTGTCGGCCGACGCCGATGCCGAATACGCCGAAATCATCGAAATCGACCTGGCCGACGTCAAGGAGCCTGTGCTCTGCGCCCCGAACGACCCGGACGATGCTCGCCTGCTGTCCTCGGTACAGGGTGAGAAGATCGACGAAGTCTTCATCGGCTCGTGCATGACCAACATTGGCCACTTCCGCGCCGCTGGCAAGCTGCTGGAAAAGGTCAAGGGCGGTATTCCGACCCGTCTGTGGCTGGCCCCGCCGACCAAGATGGATGCACACCAGCTGACCGAAGAAGGCTACTACGGCATTTACGGCAAAGCCGGTGCGCGGATGGAAATGCCGGGCTGCTCCCTGTGCATGGGTAACCAGGCGCGAGTCCAGACCGGTTCGACCGTGGTGTCGACCTCGACCCGTAACTTCCCGAACCGCCTGGGCGACGCCACCAACGTGTACCTGGCATCGGCCGAGCTGGCTGCGGTGGCTTCGATCATCGGCAAGCTGCCGACCGTCGAAGAGTACATGCAGTACGCCAAGGACATCGACAGCATGTCTGCCGACGTCTACCGCTACCTGAGCTTCGACCAGATCGCCGAGTTCCGCGAAGCGGCCGCCAACGCCAAGATCCCAGTGGTCCAGGCGTAAGCCAGGCAGCCATCGACTGGCTGCATGAAAAAAGCCCCGGCAGTGATGCTGGGGCTTTTTTTTGCCATTTCAAACGGTCGGGCACCTGCTAAAGACCTGCAGACGCCTTCGTGAACGTGACCAGGCGGCGGCGAGCACGCCTGTCAGAAGCTATCATCAGGAACGCGCACCCAGCCTTCCATCAACACGCGAGCGCTACGACTCATGATGGCCTTGGTCACCGACCACTGCCCATTGATCAGGCGTGCTTCTGCACCAACCCGCAGGGTGCCCGATGGATGCCCGAAGCGTACTGCACTGCGCTCACCGCCGCCTGCAGCCAGGTTTACCAGTGTCCCCGGGATGGCCGCCGCCGTGCCGATCGCGACTGCAGCAGTGCCCATCATCGCGTGATGCAGCTTGCCCATGGACATGGCGCGCACCAGCAAGTCGATATCTTCCGCCCTGACCTGCTTGCCACTTGAGGCGAGATAGGCATGTGCCGGCGCCACGAATGCTACCTTGGGGGTATGCTGGCGGGCGGCAGCCTGCTCTACATGCTCGATCAGCCCCATGCGCAGCGCACCATGGGCCCGTATCGTCTCAAACCGCTCCAGGGCAGCCGGATCTCCATTGATGGCATCCTGCAACTCCATACCGCTGTAGCCAAGGTCGGCTGCATTGAGAAACACCGTTGGGATACCGGCATTGATCAACGTAGCCTTGAAGGTGCCAACCCCTGGCACCTCCAGATCGTCCACCAGGTTACCGGTAGGGAACATCGCCCCGCCTTCTCCATCGTCGTCGGCAGCCGGATCAAGAAACTCCAGCTGCACTTCGGCGGCCGGGAACGTCACGCCATCAAGCTCGAAGTCGCCGGTCTCCTGCACCTGACCGTTGTCCATCGGCACATGAGCCACGATGGTCTTGCCGATGTTGGCCTGCCAGATACGCACCGTGGCGACACCGGTGCCGGCTAACTGCGTGGGGTCTACCAGGCCACTGCCGATGGCGAACGCACCTACTGCCGCGGAAAGGTTGCCGCAATTGCCACTCCAGTCCACGAAAGGCTTATCGATACTGACCTGGCCGAACAGGTAGTCCACATCATGATCAGGCCGCTCGCTGGCGGACAGGATCACGACCTTGCTGGTGCTGGACGTTGCCCCGCCCATGCCGTCGATCTGCTTGCCATAGGGGTCGGGGCTGCCGATTACCCGCAGCAGCAAGGCATCGCGTGCCGGACCTGGCGTTTGCGCTTGTTCCGGCAGATCTTGCAAACGGAAGAACACGCCTTTGCTGGTGCCGCCACGGATGTAAGTGGCCGGAATCTTGATTTGAGGTGCATGTGCCATTAATTGAAGCCTCTTGGATGGGCCCGAGCCAGGGGGGGCGCCTAGGGCCGCAATGCGGCCACGTCGCGTTAAACGGTCGCTTCGAGGAAGTCCTGGGCAAAACGTTGCAACACACCGCCCGCTTCGTAGATCGACACCTCTTCGGCCGTATCCAGGCGACAGGTCACCGGTACGTCAAAACGCTCTCCGTTGCGACGGGTAACCACCAGGGTCAGGGTGGCGCGCGGTGTACGGGTGCCGATCACGTCATAGGTTTCGCTGCCATCCAGGCCCAGTACCTTACGGTCTGTACCTGGCATGAATTCGAGGGGCAAGACGCCCATACCCACCAGGTTCGTGCGGTGGATGCGCTCAAACCCCTCGGCGACGATGGCCTCCACGCCTGCCAGACGAACCCCTTTGGCAGCCCAGTCGCGTGAAGAGCCCTGACCGTAATCGGCACCGGCCACGATGATCAGCGGCTGCTTACGCTGCATGTAGGTCTCGATCGCTTCCCACATGCGCATGACTCGGCCTTCGGGCTCAAGGCGTGCCAGCGAGCCCTGCCTTACACTGCCATCTTCGTTGCGCACCATCTCGTTGAACAGCTTGGGGTTGGCGAAGGTGGCGCGCTGAGCCGTGAGGTGATCTCCACGGTGGGTGGCATAGGAATTGAAGTCTTCTTCAGGCAAGCCCATTTTGGCCAGGTACTCTCCCGCTGCGCTGTCGAGCATGATGGCATTGGAGGGCGACAGGTGATCGGTGGTGATGTTGTCCGGCAGTAACGCCAGTGGGCGCATGCCACGCAAGGTGCGCTCCCCAGCCAAGGCGCCTTCCCAGTAGGGTGGGCGACGGATGTAGGTGCTCATGGGACGCCAGTCGTACAGCGGCGCGACCTTGGGCCCGTGGTCCTGCTCCACGGCGAACATGGGAATGTAGACCTTGCGGAACTGTTCGGGCTTGACCGCAGCGCGAACCATCGCATCGATTTCGTCATCGCTGGGCCAGATATCCTTGAGGCGGATTTCCCGCCCATCCGATGCCACACCCAGCACATCCTTCTCGATATCGAAACGGATCGTACCCGCGATGGCGTAGGCCACGACCAAGGGTGGGGACGCCAGAAATGCCTGTTTGGCATACGGGTGAATACGGCCATCGAAGTTTCGGTTACCAGACAGCACCGCGGTGGTGTACAGGTCCCGGTCGATGATTTCCTGCTGGATGGTCGGGTCGAGGGCGCCGGACATGCCATTGCAGGTGGTGCAAGCAAAAGCGACGATGCCGAAGCCCAACGCTTCGAGCTCCGCCTCCAGGCCCGCCTCTTCCAAGTACAGCTGTACAGCCCTGGATCCAGGAGCAAGCGATGACTTGACCCAAGGCTTGCGCGCCAGCCCCAGCCTGTTGGCATTGCGTGCCAGCAACCCGGCGGCAATCACGTTGCGCGGGTTGCTGGTGTTGGTGCAGCTGGTGATGGCTGCAATGATCACCGCCCCGTCCGGCATCTGCCCGGGTACCTGCTCCCAGGCACCCGCAATCCCCTTGACGGCCAGCTCGCTGGTGGCCACCCGGGCATGGGGGTTTGAGGGGCCCGCCATGGTGCGCACTACGCTGGAGAGATCGAAGTCCAGAGTGCGCTCGTAGACTGCGTCGGCAAAGCTGTCGGCCCATAGACCCGTGGCCTTGGCGTAGGTCTCTACCAGTGCGACCTGCTGTTCCTCGCGGCCCGTCAGACGCAGGTAGTCGATGGTCTGTTGATCGATGGCGAACATGGCCGCCGTGGCGCCATATTCTGGAGCCATGTTGGAGATGGTGGCGCGATCGCCGAGCGTCAGAGCACGGGCGCCTTCTCCATGGAATTCGAGGTAGGCGCCGACCACCTTCTGCTTGCGCAGAAATTCGGTCAGGGCCAATACCAAGTCGGTTGCCGTCAGGTTGGGCGCCAGCTTGCCGGTGAGCTGGACGCCGATGATTTCCGGCAGACGCATCCAGGAGGCGCGCCCGAGCATGACGTTCTCGGCCTCAAGCCCTCCCACGCCGATGGCAATCACGCCCAATGCGTCCACATGAGGGGTGTGGCTGTCGGTGCCGACACAGGTGTCCGGGTAGGCCACGCCGTGATCGTTGTGTACCACGGGCGACATCTTCTCCAGGTTGATCTGGTGCATGATGCCGTTGCCAGGCGGGATGACATCGACGTTCTTGAACGCTTTCTTGGTCCAGTTGATGAAATGGAAGCGGTCTTCGTTGCGGCGATCCTCGATGGCCCTGTTGCGTTCGAACGCCTGGGGATCATAGCCGCCACATTCGACGGCCAGTGAGTGATCGACGATCAGCTGTACGGGCACCACCGGGTTGACCTGGGCAGGGTCACCGCCCTTGTCGGCGATGGCATCGCGCAAGCCGGCCAGGTCGACCAGCGCGGTCTGACCCAGGATGTCATGGCAGACGACCCGGGCCGGATACCAAGGGAAATCCAGGTCGCGCTTGCGCTCTATCAGCTGGGCCAACGACGCCTGGAGCGTACCGGGGCTGCAGCGGCGCACCAGGTTCTCGGCCAGCACGCGCGAGGTATAGGGCAAGCCCTGATAGGCGCCGGGTTTGATGGCCTCGACGGCAGCGCGGGCATCGAAATAATCCAGGTCGGTGCCTGGCAAGGCTTTGCGGTAGGCAGTATTCATATCGTTATCAGGCTCGGTCACGGATGGCGTTCAAGGGTGCGCGTGCGGGCAGACATGCTGGGCCACCCCGCGAGGCCAACAAGACCTGCGCGGGGTGGGCGCCCATCAGCGCTGCTCGATCGGCACGAACTGACGCTGTTCGACGCCGGTGTATTCGGCGCTCGGACGGATGATGCGATTGTTCTCACGTTGCTCGAACACATGCGCTGCCCAGCCGGTAAGCCGCGAGCAGACGAAAATAGGGGTGAACAGCTTGGTCGGTATGCCCATGAAGTGATACGCCGAGGCATGGTAGAAGTCGGCGTTGGGGAACAAGCGCTTCTGCTCCCACATGGTCTTGTCGATGGCTTCGGACACCGGGTACAGCACCGTGTCGCCCACTTCATCGGCAAGGCGCTTGGACCAGCCTTTGATCACCTCGTTACGCGGGTCGGACTCTTTGTAGATGGCATGGCCAAACCCCATGATCTTGTCCTTGCGCTCGAGCATGTGCAGCAACTCGGTCGACGCTTGCTGCGGGCTCTGGAAGCGCTCGATCAGCTCCATGGCCGCCTCGTTGGCACCGCCGTGCAGCGGGCCGCGCAGCGAGCCGATGGCGGCGGTGACGCAGGAGTACAGGTCCGAGAGGGTCGAGGCACACACCCGGGCGGTGAACGTGGAGGCATTGAACTCGTGCTCGGCGTAGAGAATGAGCGATACGTTCATCACCTTCACATGCAGCTCGCTGGGCGGCTTGCCATGGAGCAACTGCAGGAAGTGGCCGCCCAAGGTGTCTTGGTCGCTGACGCAGTCGATGCGCACGCCGTGATGGCTGAAGCGGTACCAGTAACACATGATCGCCGGGAAGACGGCCAGGAGCCGGTCGGTCTTGTCGCGCTGGGCATCGAAGGTGAGCTCGGGCTCGAGGGTTCCGAGCACGGAGCAGCCCGTGCGCATCACGTCCATCGGGTGAGCGTCGCGCGGGATGCGCTCCAGTACTTCTTTCAACGCCTGCGGCAGGTCGCGCAGGCCTTTGAGCTTGTGCTTGTAGTCGGCAAGCTCGGCTTGGCAGGGCAGCTCGCCATACAACAACAGGTAAGCCACCTCCTCGAATTCGGCATGGGCGGCCAGGTCACGGACATCATAGCCCCGATAGGTCAGCCCAGCGCCGGCCTGACCGACCGTCGACAGGGCCGTCTGCCCGGCAACCTGACCGCGCAGGCCTGCGCCGCTGAGTACTTTTGCTTCGGCCATGGTGCTTCTCCTTTCTTGAACTTGTTATGGAATGCTGGCTGGCTAACCCTTACTTACCCCTGAACCTGGGCGCTGCAGCGCGCTCAGCTGGCAGGTCAGCCTTTTTTCTGTGCAAACAATGCATCGAGATGCTGCTCGAAAGCGTGGTACCCAATGGCCTCGTAAAGCTCCATGCGTGTCTGCATGGTATCGATGACGTTCTTCTGCGTGCCGTCGCGGCGCAGGGCCGCGTAGACGTTTTCGGCAGCCTTGTTCATGGCGCGGAACGCCGACAGTGGATACAGCACCAGCGACACATCGACCGAGCCCAGTTCTTCGGTGGTGTACAAAGGGGTGGCACCGAACTCGGTGATGTTGGCCAGGATGGGAGCCTTGACCCGGTCGGCGAAGGTCTTGTACATCGCAAGTTCGGTGATGGCTTCGGGGAAAATCATGTCCGCACCGGCCTCGACACAGGCGGCCGCCCGATCCAGCGCCGCATTGAGCCCCTCGACCGCCAACGCATCGGTACGGGCCATGATCACGAAGCTGTCATCGGTGCGGGCATCGACCGCCGCCTTGATACGATCGACCATCTCCTGCTGGGTGACGATTTCCTTGTTCGGACGGTGGCCACAACGTTTGGCGCCTACCTGATCCTCGATGTGAATGGCCGCGGCGCCAAACTTGCTCATGGCGCGCACGGTACGGGCAACGTTGAAGGCCGAGGCGCCGAAACCGGTGTCCACGTCCACCAGCAATGGCAGGTCGCACACATCGGTGATGCGCCTGACGTCGGTCAGCACGTCGTCCAGGCCACTGATGCCCAGGTCAGGCAAGCCCAGCGAGCCTGCCGCCACACCGCCGCCGGACAGGTAGATGGCCTTGAAGCCGGCACGCTTGGCCAGCAAGGCGTGGTTGGCATTGATGGCGCCAACGACTTGCAGCGGGCGCTCGGCGGCCACTGCATCGCGAAAACGCTGGCCTGGGGTGCTCTTGACGGTCATTTTTCACCTCGTGTGCTGGGGGTGTGGTCGCCTTGGTAATGGCGCTCGATGTTGCGTTTGGACGCAGCGATGTGACGGCGCATCAACAGCTCGGCCAACTCGCCGTCACCCTCGGCGATCGCGTCCAGGATGCGGTGGTGCTCGGCGAAAGCTTGGCGTGGCCGATTGGGTGTGGCCGAGAACTGGATACGGTACATGCGCACCAGTTGGTACAGCTCGCCGCAGAGCATCTTGACCAAGGTCTGGTTGCCACTGCCCTGGATGATGCGATAGTGAAAATCGTAGTCACCCTCCTGCTGGTAGTAGCCTACGCCCGCCTGAAAGGCAGCATCGCGCTCATGGGTTTCCAGCACCTGGCGCAGCTCGTCGATCTCGGCCCTGCCCATGCGCTCGGCCGCCAGGCGGCAGGCCATGCCTTCGAGCGACTCGCGGATTTCATAGAGTTCGATGAGTTCGGCGTGGCTCAGTGAAACCACACGTGCGCCCACATGGGGCACACGAACCAGCAGGCGCTGGCCCTCGAGGCGGTGAATGGCTTCACGCAGCGGGCCTCGGCTGATGCCATAGGTGCGGGCAAGCTCCGGCTCGGAAATCTTGCTCCCTGGGGCTATGTCCCCCCGCACAATGGCCGCTTGAATCCGCCTGAACACATGCTCGGACAGGGTTTCCGATTCCTCGTTGCCAGTAGCGTCACTGGGTGAAAGCACCTGCATATTGTTGACACCATGCCTAAATAATTGCCATCAATCTAGCTGAACCAAATGCACCGGTCAAAACATTATCCCTGATTGTCGACAATAACCATTCCAAGAAACTAGCTTCCGATCAGGGTGTCAGATCGCGCACCGCTGGCGTCAATACGTCGGCGTGATAGAATGCCGCGCCTTCGATGGAGTATGGATAGCCCGTCTGCCCCGCCAGCATGGTGCCGGCAGATCAACGAGGAAGCTTGTGCAGCCGTTGCCAGTCGCCTTACCCCGAACCTTGCACAATACCGCGCCAGGACTATGAAACTGACACCCTTTGCTTTGCTGATTAGCCTCCTCCTGTTGCCGGCCCTGAGCCAGGCAGCCGGCAAGACCGTGTACGGTCTGAACGAATATGCTCGCCTTGGCGACCTCGACCTCGAAGTGGCGGCCAAGCTCGACACCGGGGCCAAGACTGCCTCGCTCAGCGCCCGCGACATCAAGCGTTTCAAGCGCAATGGTGAAAGCTGGGTGCGTTTCTATCTGGCCATTGACGCTGCCCATTCCCATCCCATCGAACGCCCGCTGGCGCGCGTTAGCAAGATCAAGCGCAGGGCTGGCGACTACGACGCCGAATCGGGCAAGGCCTACACCGCGCGCCCCGTCATCGAGCTGGACATCTGCATGGGCCAGGCCACGCGCACCATCGAAGTCAACCTCACCGATCGCAGCGCTTTCCAGTTCCCATTGTTGATCGGCTCGGAGGCCTTGAAGCATTTCGACGCCCTGGTCGACCCAAGCCTTAAATATGCGGCCGGCAAACCTGCCTGTGCCACCGACGCTCCCAAAGCAGAGTAATTCCGATGCGCTCTCTTACCCTCCATCTGAAAGTCCTGATCACCGTCCTGGTGTTGCTGGGCGTAGCGGTCACGGCTTATCAGATCTTCGTACTTGGCATCCCGGTGACCGAGGATGAAACGGACGATCTGTGGAACATCGATGCCAAGATCGAATTTGTGGCCAGCACCAAGGACCCGGTAAAGGTCCAGATGTTCGTGCCGCCCCTGAATCGGGATTATGTGAGCCTCAACGAAAGCTTCATCTCAAACAACTATGGTGTGAGCGTCAACCGCGCCGATGGCAACCGCAAGGTCACCTGGTCCGCTCGGCGCGCCAGCGGCAATCAGACCCTGTACTACCGGCTGGTGCTGACCAAGCGCTACAGCACTGAGAAAGCCAAGGTCAAGGGCCCGACTTTCCGCGACAGCCTTGCAGTAGAAGGCCCTGAGAAAATCGCCGCCGAAGCTTTGATGGCACCGATTCGTCAGCATTCGGCTGATGTCGAGACGTTCGTCAGCGAAACCATCAAGCGCGTCAACAACCTCAACGACGACAACGTCAAGCTGCTGCTGGCAGGCGATACCTCGCCGATGAAGAAAGCGCAGGTCATTGACCTGCTGCTGTCCATCGCTCACGTGCCGATGGAGAAGGTGCACACGATCCGCCTGGTGGCCGACACCCCGCAAACCCCGGAACTGTGGTTGCGCAGCTTCAACGGCAATGACTGGCTGTATTTCAACCCCGAAACCGGTGAGCAAGGCCTGCCCAACGATCGGCTGCTGTGGTGGACCGGGGATGACAACCTGATCACGGTCGATGGCGGCAAGCGGGCCAACGTAACCTTCAGCATGAACAACAGCGAGATGAACGCCATCCGCCTGGCCAAGCTGACGGACGAGAACACCGACGCCGACTTCCTCGAATACTCCCTGTACGGGCTGCCACTGCAGACCCAGCAGACCTTCATGATCATGGTCATGATCCCCATCGGCGTGCTGGTGATTCTGGTGCTGCGCAACCTGATCGGCATCCAGACCCTGGGCACTTTCACACCGGTCCTGATCGCCCTGGCCTTCCGCGAAACACAGCTGGGCTTCGGGATCGTGCTGTTCACCGTCATCACCGCGCTTGGGCTATCGCTGCGCTCCTACCTCGAACACCTGAAGCTGCAGATGCTGCCCCGCCTTTCGGTGGTGCTGACATTCGTCGTGGTGTTGATCGCCGCCATCAGCCTGTTCAGCCACAAACTGGGCCTTGAGCGCGGCTTGTCGGTTGCGCTGTTCCCGATGGTGATCCTGACCATGACCATCGAACGCCTGTCGATCACCTGGGAAGAACGCGGCGGCGGTCATGCCATGAAAGTGGCCATCGGCACCTTGTTCGCCGCGTCTCTGGCTCACTTGCTGATGATGGTGCCGGAGCTGGTCTACTTCGTGTTCACCTTCCCGGCCGTACTGTTGATCCTGGTGGGCTTCATGCTGGCAATGGGTCGCTACCGCGGCTACCGCCTGACCGAGCTGGTCCGCTTCAAGGCATTCCTGAAGAAGGCGGACGCCTGATGTTCGGCCTGATCAAGACGTGGAAAGCCCTGGAGGCCCGGGGCATCATGGGTATCAATCGGCGCAATGCAGACTATGTACTCAAGTACAACAAGCGCCACCTGTACCCGATCGTCGACGACAAGATCATCACCAAAGAGCGCGCGCTGGCAGCCGGCATCCACGTGCCGGAAATGTACGGTGTCATCGAGACTGAAAAGCAGATCGAGAAGCTCGACGAGATCATCGGCGGGCGCAGCGACTTCGTGATCAAGCCAGCTCAGGGTGCCGGGGGTGATGGCATCATGGTCATCGCCGACCGTTTCGAAGACCGCTATCGGACGGTGTCCGGCAAGATCATCAGCCATGAAGAAATCGAGCACCAGATTTCCAGCATCCTCACCGGGCTGTACTCGCTCGGCGGCCATCGCGACCGCGCCCTGATCGAGTACAGGGTCACCCCGGACCAGATCTTCAAGAGCATCAGCTATGAAGGCGTGCCGGACATCCGCATCATCGTCCTGATGGGCTACCCGGTCATGGCCATGCTGCGCTTGCCCACGCGCCAGTCCGGCGGCAAGGCCAACCTGCACCAAGGCGCCATCGGCGTAGGCGTGGACCTGGCCACGGGTGTGACGCTGCGAGGTACCTGGCTGAACAACATCATCAGCAAGCACCCCGATACCACCAACGCAGTGGACGGCGTGCAGCTGCCGACTTGGGACGGGTTCATGAAGCTGGCAGCCGGCTGCTATGAGCTGTGCGGCCTGGGCTACATTGGCGTGGACATGGTGCTGGATCAGGAGAAAGGCCCACTGATCCTCGAGCTCAACGCGCGTCCAGGGCTGAACATCCAGATCGCCAACGATTGCGGCCTGACGCAACGCACCCATGCGATCGAGGCGCACCTTGAGGCACTGGCCAAAGAGGGTGTGACCGAAGACGCCGAGCAACGCGTGCGCGTGGCCCAAGGGCTATTCGGCCACAGGCCCGGCCACTGAGAAACGGGGCTGGTCACCCGCCCCGGCAAGATGAAGATGGCGAATGTCGCCCTGACGCTAGGCGCAATGCCTGCGCCGGACTACAATCGCCGTCCTCGCTTTTACATCGCCGTCCCTACTGATGCCGACCTGTACGCTGTACGCCCTGCCCTACCAGCCCGACCCGGCTGCCTACTTTTCCTGCCTGCGTGACGCGCCGGGTGCCATTTTGCTCGACAGCGCTCGCCCCGGCGCAGAGCGCGGCCGCTTCGACCTGATAAGCGCGTGGCCCGTGCAGCACCTGCAGGTGCTGGCGGACGAAACGGGGCGCGCCTTCCTGCAACGGTTGCGCGATGCGCTGGCTGCCTTGGGACCTGCACAGCTGCCAGCAGAGAGCGAGCTGCCGTTTGCCGGTGGGTTGATCGGTTACCTGAGCTACGATTTTGGTCGTCGGCTTGAACACCTGCCGACCCAAGCGGTGGACGACCTCGGCCTGCCGGATGCCCAACTGGGCGTGTACGCGTGGGCGCTGGCGACCGATCACGCGACCCGTACTAGCCAACTGGTGTTCCATCCAAGCCTGGGCAGTGAAGAGCGTGAGCGACTGGTGCACCTGTTCGAGGAATGCGAGCCTACGGCCAATGGGGCTTTCAAGCTGCTCGCGCCGATGACCGGTGACCTTGCGCCCGAGCAGTACCATGCAGCCTTCGAGCAGGTTCAACGCTACATCCAGGCAGGTGACTGCTACCAGATCAACCTGACCCAACGGTTTCGCGCTGCTTGCCAAGGCGATCCCTGGCGAGCTTATCAAGCGCTTCGCCAGGCGTGCCCAACACCGTTTTCCGGGTTCCAGCAATTGGCAGATGGCAGCGCCTTGTTGAGCTTCTCGCCTGAGCGTTTCATCCGCGTCAGCAAGGGGCATGTGGAAACCCGTCCGATCAAGGGCACCCGTGCGCGGGGCCTGGATGCTGCCGAGGACGCGCGCAATGCCGAGCAGCTACGGCAAAGCCCCAAGGACCGGTCGGAAAACCTGATGATCGTGGACTTGTTGCGCAATGACCTGGGCCGTACGTGCGAGATTGGCTCTGTCAAAGTGCCTGAGTTGTTCAGCCTGGAAACCTACCCCAATGTGCACCACCTGGTCAGCAGCGTGACGGGGACGCTGGCGGCTGACAAGGACGCACTGGACCTGATCGGCGACAGCTTCCCTGGTGGCTCGATCACCGGCGCGCCCAAGATCCGCGCGATGCAAATCATCGATGAGCTTGAACCCACTCGCAGAGCGCTCTACTGCGGATCGCTGCTGTATGTCGATGTCCGCGGCGAGATGGACAGTTCTATCGCCATCCGCAGCCTGTTGATCAAGGACGGCCAGGTCAGTTGCTGGGGCGGTGGCGCCGTGGTGGCCGACTCTGAATGGCAGGCCGAGTACGAGGAGTCGATTGCCAAGGTGCGGGTGCTGATGCAGACCTTGCAGGCGATCTAAGGCGGTTTTACCCCGTCAACCGCTGGACGCACCTCGGCGCGCCCGCAACCAGGGTAGGTTTTTTGTTACCATTGCCTCACTACGAGCGCCCAGCGCCACAGCCAAGATGGAAACCGCCTGATGAGCCAACCTTTCGACGTCGCTGCCCTGGCAGCGGCTTATGCGGACAAATCCCCACAGGACATTCTAAAGCTCGCCTTTGAGCATTTCGGCGACGACCTGTGGATCTCCTTCAGTGGTGCCGAAGATGTGGTGCTGGTGGACATGGCCTGGAAGCTGAACAAGCAGGTCAAGGTCTTCAGCCTCGACACCGGACGGTTGCATCCAGAGACCTATCGCTTCATCGAGCAGGTGCGCGAGCATTACAACTTGCCCATCGAAATCCTGAGCCCCGACCGCAGCAAGCTCGACCCTTTCGTCAAAGACAAAGGCCTGTTCAGCTTCTACCGTGACGGGCACGGCGAGTGCTGCGGCATACGCAAGATCGAGCCCCTGCGCCGCAAGCTTGCGACCGTCAGCGCCTGGGCGACGGGGCAGCGCCGTGACCAGAGCCCAGGGACGCGCAGCCAGGTGGCAGCCCTTGAGGTCGACACAGGCTTCTCCACCCCGGAGCGCACGCTCTACAAGTTCAACCCCCTCGCGCAGATGACCAGCGAAGAAGTATGGGGCTACATCCGCATGCTTGAGCTGCCCTACAACAGCCTGCATGAGCGCGGTTTCATCAGCATCGGCTGCGAGCCCTGCACGCGCCCTGTGCTACCCAATCAGCACGAGCGCGAAGGCCGCTGGTGGTGGGAGGAATCGACCCAGAAGGAATGCGGCTTGCACGCCGGCAATCTGATTACCAAGGCTTGAAACGCGGGCGGCATCAGTAAAAAGGGCCGCTTGACGGCCCTGGCATCCAAGCATCAGTGCACCGGTAGCTCGACACCTTCGAACAGGGCCTCAAGCTCCTGCTTGTTGTGACACTGAATGGCCTTGGCCATCACTTCACGGGTCAGGTGCGGCGCAAACTTCTCGATGAAGTCGCACATGAACCCACGCAGGAAAGTGCCACGCCGGAAGCCGATCTTGGTAATACTGGCCTCGAACAGTTCGCTGGCGTCCAGGGCCACCAGATCACCGTCCAGCTTGGCGTCGACCGCCATGCCCGCAACGATACCCACGCCCAGACCGAGACGGACATACGTCTTGATCACGTCCGCGTCCGCCGCCGTGAACACCACCTTGGGCGTCAAGCCACGGTTGCTGAAGGCTTCATCCAGCTTGGAGCGCCCGGTAAAGCCGAACACATAGGTAACGATGGGGTACTCGGCCACCGCTTCAAGGGTCAGCTTGGGCAGCTTCGCCAATGGGTGGCCCTGTGGAACTACCACGCAACGGTTCCACTTGTAGCACGGCATCATGATCAGGTCGCCGAACAGCTCGAGCGCTTCTGTGGCGATGGCGAAATCCACCGTACCGTCGGCGGCCATCTCGGCGATCTGCATCGGGGAGCCCTGATGCATGTGCAGGGACACTTCCGGGTACTGCTTGATGAAGCCACTGATCACCGGAGGCAAGGCGTAGCGAGCCTGGGTATGAGTAGTGGCGATGGAGAGCGTGCCCTTCTTCTCGTTGGAGAACTCCTGGGCGATCTGCTTGATACTTTCGACCTTGCGCAGGATCTCGCCAGCGGTGTTGATGATGCGCTCTCCAGCCGGGGTGACACGCGTCAGATGCTTGCCGCTGCGAGCAAATACCTCGACGCCCAGTTCGTCTTCGAGCAGGCGAATCTGCTTGCTGATCCCCGGCTGCGAGGTATACAGGCTTTGCGCTGTCGCGGAGACGTTGAGGTCATGGTGCGCTACTTCCCAGATGTAGCGCAGTTGTTGAAGCTTCATAGGTTTCCCTCAGTTCAGCATGGGTCAGCGGCAGCGGGCAGCGACGATATATAACTATATTAGTGGTAATCGCAATAAATCTAGAACTATTTTGTTACACAGCTTGGAATATGCCTACAGCGTAATTCAGGCCTTCCTACGACCTAAATGCTGTGCCAAAGGGACCATGTAGACCGGCACCGGCGAAAGCTGTAGCAGTCTGACCGCGGTCCTACCCAAGGGCACGTCCACGCCGGCCCCGGCGCTGTGGCTGCCGAAGACAAGCAAGTCGGCGCTCAGACGCTGCGCCTGATCCAGGATCACTTGCGCAGGGTCGCCCTGGCGTACGCGTACCGCCTTGAGCACTGCCAGATCGGCTTGCTCCCCCAGCTCTTCTCGAAAATTTTCCAGTACACGCTGCTCGATGTTGGCCATTACCGTGCCTACGCCCTGGCTGTGCAGCTGATCAAGGGTGTGTTCATCCAGGTAACTTTGCAGGAGGGATTCAGCAAACTGGCCCATCGGTTCGACCGCATGAATCACGTACAACTCGGCACCGAATGTGCGCGCCAACGCAAGCGCATGCTGCATCACGAATGGCGCATAGACGCCGAGGTCTGTGGCGTACAGCAGAGAGCGGATCATTCGACCTCCTCGACTGCCATGGCGGCAGGGCAAGCTTGAGCTTAGCAGCGCATCAGCGCCTCGCTTGCCCAGGCTGATGCATGACTGCGCCTAGCGCATGGTCCCTTCACTGCGTTTACCGAGGTACGTCAGCGACTGGTACAACATCTCCATGCGGGGCAAATGGCAACCTGCCGCCTGGACGCGGGCCAGAGGTGCTGCATAGATGGCTTCTATTTCGAGCGGCCGATGGTGAACATGGTCGTGGTACATGCTGGGCCAGTAATCCGGCATGCGCTCGGTCATGCTCAGCAGCTGCTGGGCGTAGCCTGCGGGCATGGCATGACCACAAGTGGCGGCGCCCCCTATCACCTCCTCCATCAAGGCTTGCACCAGCGTGCGAGCATGGCTGTCGCCCAGCAGCTGGGCCGTGCTGGCATCGAGCAGCACTGACAAGCCGTTGAATGGGACGTTCCAGACCAGCTTCTGCCACCGTGCGCCAGCCAGATCAGGCATGCCGACGGCATTCACCCCCGCAGCCTGGAACAATGAAACCCCCTGCTCCACCAGGCGGCGTCCGCCATCGCTACTGGGGCCGCTGTGGTAACCCAGGTTCACGGTGCCTAACGCCTGATGGCGAATCACGCCGGGCGCCTGGCGGTCGGCGCAGACGAAGCACAACCCGCCAAGCAAGTGCATGTCAGCACGAAGCAACGGGCGCAGTTGCGCTTCGACATCCAGTCCGTTCTGCAGCAGGACCACGTTCGCATCCGGTGCAGCGGCCTGCACGATCAGCGGTGCCAGTTGAGGGTTGCCAGTGGCTTTGGCACCTATCAATAGCCAATCGCACGGCGGCATTTGCGCGGCGTCGGCGTAGCAATTCACGTTGCCATGCAGCTGCCCATGGACAGCACTGTGTACGGTCAGCCCATGCTGACGGACCGCTTCGTACTCGCTTCTGAGCAAAAAGTGCACATCGAAGCCGGCCTTTGCCAGCAACAGCCCGTAAAAGCCGCCTATGGCGCCACTGCCGATGATGCCAATCCGGGGGTTGCGCGCGCGCATGCGGTTCTCCTTCTCATGTCAGGCTGTTTTCACACCGGTCAAGCACCTTCGCGCAGGTCAATGTTCGCTGTCCACCCCGCCACCCGGAAAAACCCCGTCTGCGCGGGGCAATGCCCATTGTGGCGCAAACGCTAACGCGCTAAGGTTCGGCTCCCCGCTGCGATTATTCTTGCTGCTGGGCCGCACGGGGATAGCTGGCGGCCGGCACCCGTGACCTGACGAGTAACACGATGGCTGATTTACCGATCGATGACTTGAACGTTGCATCCAACGAGACGCTGATCACCCCCGACCAGCTCAAGAAGGAAATTCCCCTTAGCGCCCAGGCCCTGCAGACCGTGACTGCTGGCCGTGACGTGGTGCGCAATATTCTCGATGGCAAGGATCACCGCCTGTTCGTCGTGGTCGGCCCTTGCTCCATCCACGACATCAAGGCCGCGCATGAGTACGCAGAGCGCCTTAAGGCCCTGGCCGAAGAAGTGTCGGACACGTTGTACCTGGTCATGCGTGTATATTTCGAGAAGCCGCGTACCACTGTGGGCTGGAAAGGCCTGATCAACGACCCCTATCTGGACGACTCCTTCAAGATTCAGGATGGCTTGCACATCGGTCGCAAGCTGCTGCTGGACCTCGCCGAAATGGGGCTGCCCACAGCCACTGAGGCACTGGACCCGATTTCCCCTCAATACCTGCAGGACCTGATCAGCTGGTCAGCCATCGGTGCACGTACCACCGAGTCGCAGACCCATCGCGAAATGGCCTCTGGCCTGTCGTCGGCTGTCGGCTTCAAGAACGGTACCGACGGTGGCTTGACCGTCGCCATCAACGCCCTGCAGTCGGTGTCCAAGCCGCACAGGTTCCTTGGGATCAACCAGGAAGGTGGCGTTTCCATCGTGACCACCAAGGGCAACCCCTACGGGCATGTCGTGCTTCGCGGCGGCAACGGTAAACCCAATTACGACTCGGTCAGTGTCGCCCTGTGCGAACAGGACCTGGCCAAGGCCAAGATCAAGGCCAACATCATGGTCGACTGCAGCCATGCCAACTCCAACAAGGATCCGGCATTGCAACCGCTGGTGATGGAAAACGTAGCGAACCAGATTCTGGAGGGCAACCAATCGATTATCGGGTTGATGGTCGAGAGCCATCTGAACTGGGGCTGCCAGTCCATTCCCAAGGACTTGTCGCAGTTGCAGTACGGCGTCTCCGTGACGGACGCCTGCATCGACTGGTCAGCGACTGAGAAGACGTTGCGCAGCATGCGCACGAAGTTGAAGGACGTACTGCCTCAGCGCAATCGCGCCTGAGACCTCAAGGGGCCATCCAGGCCCCGTTGCCCGAAGCAGTGGTCACACCTTGCTGGCGTGACGCTGCTGACGCTCCATGTAACGTTCCACGTACGAGCACGAGGGTATCACCGTGTAGCCCATCTGCTCGGCATACTGCAGCGCGCGCTCGGTCAGGGCAGCGGCGATCCCACGTCCACGCAAGGCGTTGGGTACGAACGTGCGGTAGATGTCCAGCGTCTGCTTACCCAAGTCCATGTAGGTGAGGTAGGCACGATGACCGTCCACGTTGGTCTCGAACTGATGACCCGCCTGGTCATGGTGGATGGTCAGCGCTTCGCTCATCACTACTCCTTGCGGGCCTTTCCGGCAGACCCTTAGCCTGATCGATGGTCAATACCCGGCACACTTGGCACATGCATCATCTATTGCGCGTTGGACCGCTGGACGTCTGCGTTCGTTCGGGCTTTCTGTAAACCCACATACTAGGCGCATACCCGTGGATTGCTCAAGTGAAGCGCTTTGAATGAATGCAAGCTACCAACCGCTTACGCTGTTAAGTGTGACGTTAGCTTTGCCGACAAATGATGTACGACTAAGACGCACAAAGACAGTAGAAGTCACCCTTAGTTCAACACGAAAGTTGCCGTTAGTGTCGTGTTGCACCGCTGCCTCGGGGCTGGGAGCCACTGGCCAGTGTGGGCGCAGACACTGCGCACTGTTTTTTTTTGCAGTTCTTGCGTTCAGTCAGTTTACTTACTACAAGTAATGGGTACTATGTACGCCGGCCAGTTTCTCTTTTCTGAGAGATGGCTCATTAATAGAAAGTCCTTGAAGGGGAACACGATGAACAACGTTCTGAAATTCTCTGCTCTGGCTCTGGCCGCAGTTCTGGCTACCGGTTGCAGCAGCGTCTCCAAAGAAACCGAAGCTCGCCTGACTGCAACCGAAGACGCAGCAGCCCGCGCACAAGCTCGTGCCGATGAAGCCTACCGCAAGGCTGACGACGCACTGGCAGCCGCTCAGAAAGCTCAGCAGACCGCTGACGAAGCCAATGAGCGCGCACTGCGCATGCTGGACAAAGCCAGCCGCAAATAATAGTCCTTCGGGGCTGTTATCAAGCCGACCCCCTTGGGGGTCGGCTTTTTTTTGGTTTCGAAATCGCACGTTGGCGCGATGCGCCGCCCAAGACGCCTGGTGCGCCTTGGCAACGCCGTTCGCACAGCGGGTTACTGCATCTCCTCTGGAAGCGTCGAGACCATGGGTGTGGCGCCCTGATTGTCGACGGGCACGGCAATCTCCACCGGCATACCGTCTTCAGCAGCCACGACATCGCGGACCATGTCCCAGTTCATGCGCAGGTTATTGGCCAGGTCTTCGCGCTTGAGCAACGCGTTGATGACCGCCGTATGCTTGTCGACCACCGACGGATTGCCCTGATCATCCAGCGGCGTATGGGCTTCGAGGTATACCTTGCCCCCGCTCAACCCGAACTTGTACGGTTCGTTGATGATGCGAACCGGCGTACCCACTGGCACCATGCCCGACAGTTCCAGCACATTGTTGTTGAGCATGCGGAAGCAGCCATGGCTGGTACGCATGCCAATCCCGAATTTCTTGTTTGAGCCGTGGATCAGATAACCTGGTACGCCCAGGGTGAACTTGAAGGGCCCGAGCGGGTTGTCCGGGCCGGCCGGAACCACGGCAGGCAAGATGTCGCCATCGGCCGCATGTTCGGCCCGAATCGACGCCGGCGGCGTCCAGGTAGGGTTTGGCGTCTTGGCGATGATCTTGGTATTGGCAATTGGCGAGCCCCAGCCTTCGCGACCGATCCCCAGCGGGAAGGTGTGCACGACATTCTCGCCCTTGGGGTAATAATACAAGCGGTATTCGGCAAGGTTGATGACGATACCTTCGCGAGGGCCCGGTGGCAGGATGTAGCGCGTGGGCAAGATGATTTCGGTGCCGGCGCCAGGCAGCCAGGGATCGACGCCCGGGTTGGCGGCGATCATCTCCAGATAGCCCAGATCATTGGCCGTACCGATATCGGCGAATGTATCCTCGTACTTGGCCTTGATCACATGCACCTGACCGACGATGTCGTCCCCAGGTGGCGGCAGTGGCAACTCCAGTGCGACAGTGGGCCCCGCTACCAGCAAGGCGGCCAGGGACAGGCTACGAGTGACGGCGGGAAAGCGCGGCAACATCCGGTAAATCCTTTGGAAGGTGGGACGAAAGCCATGATTGTACACCCCCGCCCCAAGCAGCGGGAGGCACCCGGAGCCCGACACGGTTACAGATGATGAAAGGTGCGCGCCTAGACTGCCTGCAGCTGGGGCCAGATCGGCCGCATGCCCCGCCGTTGCGCGTCCAGAATGGCACGGCACAGCTCGCACAGTCGGGTATCGCGATAGATGGTGCGTGGTACGCCGGACCAGCGAGGGTGCGCGGGCAATAAACCCCCGCACAATGTTCTATCTACCGGCACGCCGAGTTCGAGCTGCCGCGCGACCAGGTGAACGCGACTTTCCTGGCAGGCGAACAGGTCAAGCTGTTCGTCGGGCTCGATCAATTGGTAGGCGAAAAGGGACCAGGCAGGGCGCGGCATCGGGGGTACTCGGAACGGGGGGCGCAACATTAGCCCAAACCCGCCCCCGTTTAAAGCGTCAGAGCAACGGTTTAAGCACCGGCCAGGCATTTTCCAGCAGCCGCTGCTGGGCGCCCTGGGCGGGATGGATGCCGTCGGCCTGCATCAACTCAGGAACGCCCCCTACCCCTTCCAGGAAAAACGGCACCAGGGCCACCTGCTTTTCCTTGGCCAGCTCCTCGTACACCTTGGCAAAGGCCGTGGTATAGCGAACACCATAGTTGGGAGGCAGCTGCATGCCCAACAGCAGCACCTTGGCACCTGCCTGGCGCGACTGATCGACCATTGAGGCAAGGTTTTGTCGCAATTGCGCTGGCGGCTGCCCGCGCAACCCATCGTTGCCTCCCAACTCCAGCACCACCACCGCCGGCTTGTGCGCCGCCAGCAACGCAGGCAGCCGCGCTTGCCCGCCGGCGCTGGTGTCGCCACTGATCGACGCGTTGACCACTTTGTCGTCGAAACCTTCCTGGCGCAGGCGGGTCTGCAACAAGGATGCCCACCCGTAGCGGGTATCCAGGCCAAAACCTGCGCTGATACTATCACCGACAATCAGCACCGTTCCCGCAGTCGCGCTCTGGGCCAGGCAATACAGGGCCAGGCCGGCACTCATCAACCACATTCGCATCGGATTCTCCATGGGCCCCAGCATGCTCGTTGCGCAGCACCTTAGCAAAGTGGTCACCAGCGCGGAAGGTGAACTCACCATCCTGCACCCCCTATCGCTGGAGCTGGCCGCGGGGGACAGCCTTGCCATCGTCGGCGCCTCAGGTTCAGGCAAGTCGACCCTGCTTGGGCTGCTGGCCGGGCTTGATCAGCCCAGCGAAGGTTCGGTGACGCTCGCCGGGCACGACCTTGGCGCGCTCGATGAGGACCAGCGGGCGCGCATCCGGGCCGAGCACGTGGGCTTCGTGTTCCAGTCGTTCCAGTTGCTCGACAGCCTCAATGCACTGGAAAACGTGATGTTGCCGCTGGAACTGCATGGCCGCGCAGACGCGCGCGATCACGCGCGCGCTTTGCTCGAACGCGTAGGCCTAGGGCAACGGCTGAGCCATACGCCGCGGCAACTGTCGGGCGGTGAGCAACAGCGGGTGGCCCTAGCCCGAGCCTTCGCCGCTCAGCCCGCCGTGCTGTTTGCCGACGAACCGACGGGCAACCTCGACAGCCACACGGGCGAGCGTATCAGCGACCTGCTGTTCGAGTTGAATCAGGAGCGCGGAACCACGTTGGTCCTGGTAACCCACGACGAGCGACTGGCGCACCGTTGTCACCGTCATATCCGCCTGGACGCGGGCCAGCTGGTCAGCCCCCTGGAGGCCGGATGAAGGGCATGCCGGCGTCGCGCCTGCTGGGGCTGGCCTGGCGGCAGCTGCTGCGTGATCTCAGGGCCAGTGAAGTTCGGGTGTTGTTCTTCTCGCTCCTGGTCGCCGTAGCGGCCAGTACTGCCATCGGGTATTTTGGCGCACGGCTCAACGGTGCCATGCAATTGCGCGCCAGTGAGTTTCTGGGCGCCGACCTGGTGCTGCAAGGCAGCGCCCCAGCGGCGGCGTCACAAATTACGGTAGGCGAGGCCTTGGGGCTGCATCACGCCCAAGTGGTCGAATTCACCAGCGTGGTCGGCGCAGATAACGGTATCCAGCTCGCGGGGGTAAAGGCCGCCGATAACGCCTATCCACTGCGTGGCCAGGTGCGCAGCGCCGCCGAGCCTTATGCCGAGGAAAACCCAGGCGGCGGGCCGGCAGCCGGCGAGGTGTGGGTAGAACCCCGGCTGCTGGCGGCATTGGGCATGAACATCGGCGACAGCATCGATGTGGGCATGAAGACCCTGCGCATGAGCCGCGTGCTGACCTATGAACCGGATCGGGCGAACAACTTCTACAGCCTGACCCCACGGGTGATGATGAACCTGGCGGACCTGCCGGCGACCGGTGTGATACAACCCGGCAGCCGCGTGACTTACCGTGACCTGTGGAGCGGCCCTGCCGCGGCATTGGCGCAATACCGTGCCAGCGTCGATAACACGCTTTCGGCCAGCCAGCGGTTGCGCGACACCCGCGATGGCAACCAGCAAATCGGCGGCGCACTGGGCAAAGCCGAGCGCTACCTGAACCTTGCCAGCCTCGTTGCAGTATTGCTGGCCGGTGTCGCCGTGGCGCTGTCTGCCAGCCGCTATGCCGCCAGGCGCCTGGACGCCAGCGCCCTGCTTCGTTGCCTGGGACTGTCGCGGCGCCAGGCACTGCTCCTGTACAGTTTGCAGCTGGCCATGCTCGGGTTTGCAGCGGCGATCGTGGGGGCCGCAGTAGGCTGGCTCGCGCAGCTGGGTTTGTTCGAGCTGTTGCACGGATTACTGCCCAGCGACGTACCGCCAGGCAGCCTGTGGCCGGCCTTGGCTGGAATCGCCACGGGCCTGGTCGCGCTGACAGGCTTTGCCCTGCCGCCGATTGCAGCTTTGGGTAAAGTGCCCCCGTTGCGGGTGTTGCGTCGTGACTTGCTCCCTGTCCCTCCCAGCAGCTGGCTGGTCTACGGTGCAGCCTTGTTCGCCCTGGGTCTTATCATGTGGCGGCTAAGCCTTGACCTGCTGCTGACCTTCGCACTCCTGGCAGGTGGCCTGGCGGCGGCCCTGGTCCTGGGCGGGTTGCTGTGGCTGGGTTTGCGCAGCCTGCGTCGGCTCCTGTCAGGGGCGCCGTTGGCCTGGCGGCTAGGGCTGGGCCAGCTGCTTCGCCACCCCACGGCCGCCGCTGGGCAGGCCCTGGCCTTCGGGCTGATCCTGCTGGCCATGGGCCTGGTCGCGCTGCTGCGTGCAGAGCTGCTCGACACCTGGCAGGCACAGCTGCCTGAAGACGCCCCGAATTATTTCGCACTCAATATTCTGCCTGACGATCAGGATCGCTTCGCCCAACAGCTCAAACAGATCAACGCCGCTGCTGCTCCTCTGTACCCGGTCACCCCGGGGCGGCTGATCGAGATCAACCAGCAGCCCGTTCAACAGATCGTCACGAAGGACTCCGCAGGCGAACGCGCCGTGCAACGTGACCTGAGCCTGACGTGGGCGGCGCAGTTGCCTGACGGCAACCAATTGACCGGTGGCCATTGGTGGCAAGGGTCACCAACCGATGTCGAGGTACCTGGCGTATCGGTAGAGGCCCAGCTCGCCGAAAGTCTTCAGCTGAAGTTGGGCGACACACTCACGTTCGATATTGGTGGCCAGCAACGTCAGGCCAAGGTGATCAGTCTGCGCAGCGTGCATTGGGACAGCTTCCAGCCCAACTTCTACATGATCTTCCAACCCGGCACTTTGCAAGGGCTGCCTACGACCTATCTGACGAGTTTTTACCTCTCCCCCGGGCATGATCAGGAGATCGTCGCCCTGTCACGCGCATTTCCTGCGGTGACCATCCTCCAGGTCGATGCATTGCTCGCCCAATTGCGCAGCATACTTGCCCAGGTCACGCTGGCAGTAGAGTATGTGCTGCTGTTCGTACTGGCCGCGGGATTGGCCGTTTTGTTCGCAGGCCTTCAAGCCACCTTGGATGAGCGCATTCGCCAAGGTGCGCTCTTGCGTGCCCTGGGAGCCCAACGCCAGTTGCTGGTCAAGACACGGCGCATCGAATTCGGCTTGCTGGGGGCTTTGAGCGGTTTGCTGGCGGCGCTAGGGTGCGAGCTGATTACCTTGGTGTTGTATCACTACGCTTTCGCACTGCCCTGGAGCCCGCACCCGTGGTTGCTGCTCATGCCCGTCGCAGGCGCGCTGTTGGTAGGCTGCGCGGGTGTGCTCGGCACTCGCCGCGCACTTGATGCCTCACCGCTCACCGTCCTGCGTGAAGGGTGAGGCCAAGGCGGCCCTGCGTGACTCGGGACCGTCTTGCCGACGTGCCAGGCTTACGGCGAGCAGCTGCCCAGGCCGTGCTTCTCCAAATACCGCTGCTGGTCTTGGTCAGCCACCTGAAGGTGCGATGCCCTCTGGCTCGATCCCGATGTGTTCATGAAGTTGTTCGATATGCTCAGGGCGGATACCGCAGCACCCGCCTATGATCGTGGCGCAGGTGAAAGGCGCCACAGCATAACTGTTGGCCGTCACGATCCGCGCCGGCGCTTATGAACATCTTATGCGCCTGGAGCACGTGCTCTGGGGGCTCGATCAGCCCAAACGCCAACCGTTCCGGCCGCCTGAAGGGGGTTCCGCTGCGCTTGAGCACCTGCTCCATCCCACCGTCAAGCAGGGGGATTGCGATAAGCCATTTGCATTGGTGACAAGCGCCGAGGGCGAAGGTCGCCAAGCCTGACGCACCTGGCGCCTGCGGGTTGGAGAAGCCTCGCAGATCACCAGGCGTTCGAACGAGTACCACGCCTGTGAAACGGCGGTGAACGGTTGGCTGAAAAAGCGTTGAAAAACTACGCGGCCTTGCAACCCAGGCTACGCATCAGATCGCGGGTTGCGTCGAGAAAGACCTCGTTGATCGCCTCGGCACACTCTGGCGTCAAGCGGCTTGAAGGGCCTGACAGCACCAATGCCCCGACCAGTTCATCGCCTGCCCCGTAGACGGGAAAGGCTACCGAAGCCGCATGCGGGTCCGTGGCCCCCATCGAGAAAAACGGCTTCTGCATGGTGATGCCGCTGGCAAACGGTGTACGCAAGGCCTGGGCGCCGGCAGCATCGTCCATCGGACGCATATCGCCAGGTTGAACGTGCATGCGTAGGCGATGGGGGGAGTTCACCCGGTACTGACACATGCGGTAGGCGCCGTGGCGCACGTAGAACGACGCCGTTTCACCCGTACGCTCGGCCAGAAGGTGCAGCCTGGGCATCACGTGCCGCTCCAGATCGATACCCTCTTCGTACACGGCGTTAAGCCGCATCACTTCACTGGCCAGCTGGTAGCGACCGTCGGCCATGCGGTTGACATAGCCGTGATTCTCAAGCGAAACCATCAGGCGCATGATGGTACTTTTGATCAGCCCGGTACGCTCGACGAGCTCGACGAGCGTCAGCGCCGTGTCCCCCACCTGAAACGCAGAAAGTACCGTCAGCACGCGGTCGGCCGAAGCCACTCCATTGACCGCGGGACGCGGCCGGACATTTACCATCGAGAGTTCCTCACCTGTGAATGATGCAAGTCATTGTCGGCATTGAAAGCGCCCATTATCTGGCAATGCCCTGACGACCGCCATCACAGCTGACCACGTCGATTGGGTAGTTGCGCAATCTGCAGCCAGTCGTCCGGGGCTTCTTGCAAGCATGCGGACGCACCATGAACTCGGCCAAGGCCATGACGTGGCTCAGCTGCACGGACCATTCACCGCTGACTCCAGTGCTTGAACATGGCGCATCTGGGCGGTTAACGTCTGTAGCCTCCCGGCTACCCTGTGCCACCTCTCCGTGCGCGCAGCGACAATGTTGGCCAGGTTCGGATATGGAAAAAAGGCAAACATGGCGACTGACCTCATCACCGAAGCAGGCTACCAAGCCCTGAAAGATGAACTGGACTGGCTTTGGCGCGATGAGCGACCAGAGATCACGCGCAAAGTGACCTGGGCGGCGTCACTGGGCGATCGCAGTGAAAATGCGGACTACCAGTACAACAAGAAAAGGTTGAGGGAAATCGACCGACGTGTCCGCTACCTTCGCAAGCGCATCGAGAACCTGCGCGTGGTGCCCTACTCGCCCGCGCAGGAAGGAAAAGTGTTTTTTGGAGCATGGGTGACCATCGCCAACGAGCACGACCAAAGCAAGCGGTTCCGAATCGTTGGCGCGGATGAAATCTACGACCGCAAGGACTTCATCTCCATCGACTCACCGATGGCCCGGGCCTGCATAGGCAAGTGCGTCGGGGACGAGATCATGGTGCGCACACCCACGGGAGAAGCATACTGGGACGTCACCGACATTCAATACGATGCACACGAAGCCGCGCCACGATTCGTCAAACCCTGATCGCTTTGCACCGTCGCAGGAGACGGCAGACTTTCAGCGTGCCGTGATCAGCCCTTGGCGCGCGATACGGACCAGATGGCCGATCACTTCGGCCGAGGCCTCGGGCGCGGGCGCTTGAATCACGGCAAGGTCGAACCGGTCATTGGCGTACTGGGCGAAATGCTCGCCGGTCTCAGCGAACTGGATCAGGAATGCACGGGCCTGGCCTCGTCGACGAGACAAGCCTTCAAGGTGGCGCAAAAGTGTGGGCTGGTGCGCCCCCCCAAGCAGGATGCGCGGGGTGCGCGACGCCTGACTGACAGGCAGAGGGCTTAGACAGACACTGGTACGTGGGCAACTCATGGTGAATTCTCCGCCTCGCCAATCTCGCTGGGCAGCGGTGGGAGGCGTCACCGAACCAGCGCTTTAGCGGTATTTCGGGACACCCCTCGGGCGTCTCTGCGCCCCGCAAGTAGCTGTTTAAATCGGCGCAGGCGTCATGCTAGAGCGATTGAACCGAACATGCAAGCGCACGATTCTGGCCAATTGCCCGCCTCGGTGCAGCCTCGCTTAGTGCTTGCCCTTGGGCTCCAGCACCCGCCGCTCCCGATTGAACGCCAGGAAGTACTTGTTCACGCTGTTGACGAAGTTGACCGGCCCCATGCCCACCTGCTCCATGGCGATGCGTTCGGTCTGGAAGAACCATTGGTTACCGTTGAGCCCACGCTTGCGCGCTTCGGCGCGCATGGCTTGCACGCGCTCGGGCCCCAGGTTGTAGGCGGCCAACACGAACGCCATGCGCTCACGTTCATTGATGCGGGGGCTGGAGAAGAACTTGCGACGGATCAGGGCCAGGTAACGCGCACTGGCCTGAACATTGCCGTCCACCGTCTTGATGTTACTGACCCCGACCCGCTGGGCAGCCGCCGGCGTGATTTGCATCAACCCGTGTGCGCCCCCTGCCCCCCGCGCGGCCGGGTTGAGGGTCGACTCCTTGAATGCCAAGGCGGCAAGGTTGAGCCAGTCGATCTGCTGCGCCTGGCCATGCTTTTGCAACACGGCGCTGACCGAGGCCAGCCGTTGACGGTCCTGGCGGGCGAGCGGGTTGTGTACCCGGTACTGACGCCGATAGATGCGTTCGAATGCTGCATCCTCGTTGTCAGGGGCGCGATAGTTCTGTAGGAAGCGGTCGACCGATGCCTGCAACTGCGGCGAGTCACGACCAACGTACCAGCGCATGGCTTGCGAGGGCCCCAGGTGCACGCGCAGGTTGACACGCAGCTTCGGCATGACCTTTGACCAGCGGCGGGCGATCGGCTGTTCGACCACGGTCAAGTGATAGATACCGGCCTGGACCATCTCCAGCACATCCTCGATCGCTAGGGTCGGATCGACCCACTCCACCTTGACCGGGGGACGCTTGCGCATGGCCAGACGCTGGTTCAGTTGCTCGATCAACGGGCCCGCGGCACTGGCGCTTGTCAGCGCGATGGTGCGACCTGACAATTGTTCCGCCTGGCTGAAGGCGCGCTCCCCCTTGCGCCCAACCAACACCAGCGCCACCTGATCACGCACTGGGGCAGTTGCTACTACGTTACGCACCGTGGCAGGATCGAGCAGTTCCCCTGGTGCAGCCAAATCGCCTTCGCCGCGCCCCAGTGCGCCTAGGAGCTGCTCCTTGGCGCGTGGGATCAGTTTGAGCTCGATACGCTGGCTGTCCTCTACCCGGGCATTGAGAAAGTGCTCGAGCGCGCGCAAGCGGTAGTACTCGACGCCCACTGGCTCGCCTTTCACTTCCCCAGAGCTGTTGCGGCTTTGATTGACCAGCACGCGCAAGACCTTGCTGCTGCGAATGTGCTGGAGGTCGCGGGCATTGGCTGGCGCAATGTGATGCTGCGGGCCCGGTGGACGTACCTGCGTCTGCGCTTGGCTGACCAGAGGCAACCCTAACAGCAGCATGAACATGAGCCAGTAGCGTGGCATTTGAGGTATCCGTCGTGAGTGGGTGGCCAGCATGACGTTCGCCACGTTTGGGCTTGAGGTCAAAAAGACCATGCCCTGGACTTGAAGTTCTTGGACAGCCAGTTCGGCACGGGCTTTTGCTATGCTGGCGTCCCTGCGGCACGAGGTAGCACCATGCAATTGATCGATATTGGCGTCAACCTGACCAACAGCAGTTTCGATGGCCGCCAAGCGGAAGTGGTCCACCGCGCCTTGGAGGCGGGCGTCGAGCAAATGGTCCTGACGGGCACCAGCCTGCCTGTGAGTGAACAGGCCATTGTCCTTTGCCAGCAACTGGACAGCGCGCAGACTCACCTGTTCGCGACGGCTGGCGTCCACCCGCACGATGCAAACAGCTGGAACAGCCAGAGCGAACAGCACATGCGCCAACTGCTCGCCGAGCCGCGGGTGCGCGCCGTGGGCGAATGCGGCCTGGACTTCAACCGCGATTTCTCTCCACGCCCTGCGCAGGAGAAGGCCTTGCACGCCCAGCTTGCATTGGCCGTGGAGTGCCAGCTTCCGGTGTTTCTCCATGAGCGCGACGCCAGTGAGCGCCTGCTGGCCATCCTCAAAGAGTATCGCGACCACTTAAAAGCAGCCGTGGTCCACTGTTTCACCGGGGAACGTGCTGCGCTGTTCAGCTACCTGGACCTGGACCTGCACATCGGCATCACTGGCTGGATTTGTGATGAACGGCGCGGGACGCACCTGCATGGATTGGTGGGCAGTATACCCACCGGCCGCTTGATGCTGGAGAGCGATGCCCCCTATTTACTGCCGCGCAGCCTGCGCCCCAAGCCCAAGAACGGGCGTAACGAGCCGGCGTACCTGCCTGAGGTCCTGCGAGAAGTGGCATTGCACCGCAGGGAAACCCTGCAAGATATCGCCGCGCACACTACTGCCACGGCCAAGGCATTCTTCGAATTGCCGTCGCAATCCTGATATCTCTTGATACATATCAACACCCCTCGAGTCGCCGCGGACACAATGATGGCACCTTGCCAATATTGTTTCCGCTCAACTCAGAGAAGACCTGCCCATGGGTGCCTGGCTTAGCAATGTTTCCCTGAAATACAAGTTCTGGGCGGTCAACGCCGTCGCTTTCGTGACCACCTTGCTGCTGGTGCTGTACGCCGTCCATCTGGAGCAGCGCGCCCGTGCTGAAGGCGCTGAACATCAAGCAAACGCCCAGGCAAACCTGCTGGCAGCGTGGCCACAAGGCCATCCTTTGCCTCTTTCGGCAAGCGTCATCACCTGGGGTGCAGGGCAGATGGCCTCCTTTGCCGGCGAGCCCCTGGAGGCCTTGCGCGGCGCTCAGGGCTGGATAGCGCTGCCCTCCAACCAACTGTTGGGACAAGACCCCATTCAGGGCGCTCATGTGCTGCAGAGAGGTGATCAGCGTGTTGCCGTGATCGCCCAGTCACCCAGCCTGCGCCAGGTCTTCATCGATCGATTTACGCATTACGCGGTGTGCGTGTTGATTCTGATGCTGGCCATGCTCGCCGCTTCGCAACTGCTGATCCGCTTTCTACTCAGCCAACTCAACACGCTCAAGGACGTGATGCTGCATGTGGAAAAAACCGGTGATCTGGCGGCGCGTGTACCGCTGGCCGGCGGTGACGAAGTCGGTCAGATGGCGGGCGCCTTCAACGCCATGCAGGGCACCTACCACCGTATCGTCAGCACCGTCGCCACCACCGCAGCACAGCTCGACTCAGGTGCCGCGCGTCTTGCGGCCAGCATGAACGAGGTGCGTCACGGCATGCTCGGCCAGCAAAGCGAAACCGACCAAGCCGCGACAGCCATCAATGAAATGTCCGCCACTGTCTACCATATCGCCCAGCATGCAGGGGCGACCCGCGATCTGTCCCAGACTGCCGACACGCTCGCCGGCGGTGGGAAAGACGTGGTCAATCGCGTGCAGACGTCCATTGCCGGGCTTTCCAGCGGCGTTCAGCAGACCGCCGAAATGATCCGTCAACTCGCCGAAGACAGCCAGAAGATCAATGGTGTGGTCAGTGTCATTCACAGCATTGCCGAGCAGACCAACCTGCTGGCATTGAACGCGGCCATAGAGGCGGCCCGTGCCGGTGACCTGGGTCGTGGGTTTGCCGTGGTGGCCGATGAGGTCCGCAACCTGGCCAAACGCGTTCAGTCATCTACCGACGAGATCACTACCATGGTGTCTGCCCTGCAGTCAGGCACGCGTGATGCGGTCGAGTTTATGCAGGAAAGCTCCTACAAAGCAGACGATTGTGTGAAACAGGCCCAGGAAGCAGGAGCGGCATTGGCCGAGATCACTGGGGCAGTGGCGCAGATGCGTGAAAGCAACACCCAGATCGCCGTGGCTGCCGAACAACAGAGCCAGGTGGCAGAGGAAATGAACCGTGCCGTCGTCAGCATCCGTGATGTGACCGAGCAAACCGTGCAGCAGACCGTAGGTTCGGCCACCACCAGTTCGGAACTTGCGACACTGGCCGGGGCGCTGAACAAGGCTATAGGTCAACTGAAGCTATAACGGTCATAGGCAGTGGCGATTGGCTCTGGCCGCACCTGCACACTACGCTTTGGGCATGACCGAGAGGAAATGCCCATGAACAAACGTCTACCCAATCTGCTCGCCTGGCAATGGCGCGGCTACCCGCACAGTCATCGTCACCCTGCAAACCTGGTGCTGCATTTGATTGCGGTTCCGCTGTTCATTCTGGGCGTCCTGTTGATCGTGTCCGGATTGTTAGGGCTGGATATCGTGCAGCTGGCGGTCGGCGTGCTCGCCCTGGTCGCGGCCCTTGGACTTCAACGTCACGGCCATCGCCTGGAAGCTGATACCCAAGAGCCCTTCATCAACCGCACCGACCGTGTTCAACGTGTACTCAGCGAGCAGTTCATCACGTTCCCGCGTTTTGTGGTGAGTGGCGCGTGGTGGCAGGCCTGGCGCGACCGTCACAAGCCTCGGCGGTGACGGGCATCACCCAAACACCGTCACCGTTTGCCTGCTCAAGGCCAACAATGCGCCGTCTGCACTCCATAATGCAGCGGCCGCATGGCCATATCCCTCGCGTGCGTATTCGGTTTCCACACGGTACTGGCACCAATCGCCAGCGTTCAGCGAGCGTACAGACTGGACGAACTCGATGGTCCAGGTAAGTGTACTGCCGGCTGCAGGCTGTCTGAGCATGGGCAGAACGCTAGGTGGCCAGGCGTCTACCAACGCCAGCAGGTGCGCCTCGTTCATTTCCCCGTCTTGCAGGTCACGCAGGCGCACCCAGCCCCCCATGGTGCGCGAGTCATTGCCGCTGAACGGAAGACCACCGATCGCCCAGCGCAACTCCAGGTTTTTCATGAATTGCGGTGTCACACCTGGGATATTAGGCAATGGTGCTGCACTCGCCTCAAGCGCCGGCATTTCTGGTGCAGGTACGGCGGGTACGGACACGGCAGAGCTTCGTGCAGCCCCGAAACTGCCCTGTACCAGCGTCACCACCTGTCCTTGCTGCACGGCGCGGCCCAGCAGCGTGCTGACACCCGTGCCATGGCGCAATAGCTCGACCTCCAGCCGAATCGGGGTATCTGCCGAGGCAGGACTCACGAAAGTAATGGCCAGTGAGCGCACCGGGCGGTCATGACCTAGCCGGGAACGCATCGCCTCGAACACCATGGCAGCCATCAGGCCGCCAAAAATCGCTCGCCCCTGGCCCCAGCCTGCCGGCACGCGCACGCTGTCGGGATGAGCTCTGGCAGCCTCGAGCACTTGTTCGAACGTCATTGGGCAGCTCCTGCACGGGTAACGGTGCTCCCATCCTAGCCGGCCCTGACCCCTGCAACAGCCTTCATATCGGTCATTGTCCGGGCTTGCGACGGGCCAACGCAGCACCCAACGCGTCCAGCGTGCTGTCCGACCGCCGCTCGGCCTCTTCCAACTGGTGTTGCCATCCGCTAATGCAGCCCGCCAGATCGGCGTGCTGTTGCGCTTGCAGCAACCATTGCAGACGGTCATGCCAATCCCCCAGATCGCCCTGTGCTCGTTTCAGGGTGCGTTTGAGCTTCTTCGGGGCGTGGCCGAACTGGGGGTAGGCTTCGTCTGCGTACCGCGCTCGTTTGATCAGCAACCGCAACCGGTGACGATCGTGATTGGGATCCTGCAAGGCCTCGGTCAGCTTGCGCCACTGTTTGCGCAAGCGTTTCTCGATACGCTTGTCCAACGCCTGAATCAGGCCATCGCGATCTGCGCCACGCAAAAACGCGGGAAACGCATCCACCGCCCCCAGTAATCGGGTCAGCTGCGGGCTACGTGCGACGCTGGCGTAGGATGGCCCTCGCCCTTGCAGACGCCTGCGCCCGGCCTGCTCGAACCCTTGGGTAATGAGGGCGGCGCCCAGCACTTCGGCATCGCGCAGCGGCGTGGTGAGCGTCCCTAGCGCCTTGGCGGCACTTTCGAGTTGCTCCACACCAGGCAGCCCGCGCAGTGGTCGTACCAGGCTGCGCAGGCGGCGCACGGTGGTGCGCAGGTCGTGCAGGGCTTCACTGTCAGTGTCGACCGCCAGGCGTTCGCGGCACGCCAGGAGCCTGACGTGCAAGGTGATGATCTGGGCGATGAGGTGATCAAGCATGTCAGACATGTGGCAACCCTCGATCAACGGCCGGCACGGGACTCACGGATGTAGAAGCGTGCTTTTTCAGCCTTGCGCGTGCAGCTTTCGTAACCCTCGAATTGCTGCTGCGTCTTGGCGCCTGTAAGCAGCGACAGCGCCTTGGAATAACTCACGGCCCCCGCAAAGCCTTCAGCCTTGGCCAGGTCAAGCTCCTTCCAGGCGGCGTCCAGTTGTGTGGCACAGCTGTCACGGTACGCCGTCTTGCCAGCGCAACCAGCAAGGGTCAGGGCAATCAACGGCAGGCAGATCCAGGCTTTCATCAGCTAAACCTCTGAGGGAGAGAAACAATGCATGTTCGACGCCAACCCCTTGTAAAAGTGCCCGCCTGGCTTTGACCAAGCAGGTCGTCGACAGGTTGCGCATTGCTGCCAAGGGTACGATGCGTGCATTGTAGAGCTTAAGTGGCGAACGCTGAGGGAAGTTGATGAACAAACGCGTGGCATTGGTGCTCGGATCAGGCGGGGCCAGAGGGTATGCGCACATCGGCGTGATCGAGGAGATCGAACGCCGCGGATATGAAATCGCCTGCATTGCCGGGTGCTCCATGGGAGCGGTCGTTGGCGGCATTTACGCTGCAGGCAAGCTTGAGCAATACAAACGCTGGATCGAGAGCCTGGACTATCTGGATGTCCTGCGCCTGGTGGATGTTAGCTTCAGTCTGGGCGCTATTCGGGGCGACAAGGTCTTCGGTCAGATCCGCAAGATAGTAGGCGACATCAACATTGAGCAATTGCGCATTCCTTATACCGCCGTTGCAGCTGACCTGACCAACCAACAGGAAATCTGGTTTCAGGAAGGCTGCCTGCACCAAGCCATGCGCGCCTCGGCTGCCATACCCAGTCTATTCACGCCCGTGGTTCAAGGTAACCGAATGCTGGTCGACGGCGGCATCCTCAACCCGTTACCCATCGTGCCCGTGGTATCGAGCCACTGCGACCTGATCATTGCGGTCAACCTCAACGCCACCAACCAGAAGCAGTATCAACTTCCAGTGATAGAGCGACCTGCAGCCTTCAAGATGAGATTCGATGCACTGATCAACTCGCTTGGCTCGCACCTGCCGTTTCGCCGCAAGCCCGCCGAAGAGTTGGTCCGTATTGAAAAAGGCATGACGCGCGATCGTTTTTCTCCCGTGAACCCGTGGCTGGCCGAATCGGCAGATCCGCAGGCACAGCAGCCTACGGCGGCCCCCGAAAGCGAAGGCGCGCCCAAGTCTGCCACCGGTTCGTTCATCATCGACAACGTAGGGCCGGCCTCGCTGCTGGACTTGATCAACCAGAGTTTCGAAGTCATGCAGACTTCACTGGCGCAGTACAAGATCGCCGGCTATCCGCCTGACGTACTGATCAACGTGCCCAAGCGTGTGTGTCGCTTCTTCGAGTTCTACAAGGCGCCCGAGCTGATCGCACTGGGCCGCGAGATCGCACGCGACACATTGGACAATCATGAGGGTGTCAAACGCTAACGCTTGCGGTGCCTGCGCACAGGAAAAAAAACAGGCCGCTTATAGCGGCCTGTCGCGTGTTTCCAAACGGCTTTAGTAACGCGTGATGTCCGCGTTGGCCTCCAGCTGTTTGCGGTAGGCGGCGAAGTCCTGCTGACCCGCACGAGACGCCAAGTAGCGGCGGATCTGCTGCTTCTCTTCATCAGTGGCCGCAGCACCGTCATTGACACCCTTGAGTTGCAGCACGACCAGGCTGCCATCACGCAGCACGACGCTGCCATAGACGGGCTTGTCCTTGGCTTGCGGCTTGCCGAGACGGAACAATGCCTGCAGCTCGACAGGATCGATACCTTCCTGACCACGCGAGACGGCTTCATAGGGCTTCCAGCCCTGGCCTTCCTGAACGCTTCCAGGGGCGATGGAGCCATCACGCAGCCCCGCGATCAGCTTGTCCGCCTTGGCCTTGAGGGCAGCGGTGGCTTTCTCTTTGGCCAGATGCTCGCGAATGTTCTTGGCAACCGTCTCGAGTGGCAGCTGTGCAGGCTTGCGGTGTTCCTTGACGCGCAGTACCACCGTCGTCTCCGGATCGAGCTCGATGGCGGTGCTGTTGGCACCCTCTTCCAGCACTTCCTCCGAGAACGCTGCCTGCACCACGGAGCGGTTGGCAGTGATACCGTCGCCGCCTTCGCGACCGAACGGAGCGGACGTTTGCACCTTGAGGTTCAAGTCCTGGGCCGGCTGCACCAGGTCGGAGGCCTCGTAAGCGGCATCCTGCAACTGCTTGCTGGCGTCCACGTAGCGTTGCTCGACCAGTGGCGTCTTGAGGTCGCGGGTCAGCTTGTCTTTCAGGCTCGCGAAGCTCGGCACCTCGGGCGCTTCAACGCCCAGCAGCTTAATGATGTGATAGCCGTATTCGGTACGAACCGGGGCTGAGACCTGACCGTCGTGCAGCTGATACAGCGCCTGTTCGAACGCCGGATCGTACACACCAGGGCCGGCAAAGCCAAGGTCACCGCCGTTGCTGGCCGAACCTGGGTCCTGGGAAAATTCCTTCGCCAACGCGGCAAAATCTTCACCCTTGGCCAGGCGCTGTTCGATTTCGTCAGCACGCGCCTTGGCTTGGGCATCGGTGGTCTTGTCGTTGACCTCGATGAGGATATGCGCCGCGCGGCGCTGTTCGGCCAGGTTGGCGATCTCTTTCTCGTACTGAGCCTTGAGCGCCTCGTCAGTGACCTTGGCCTGGTCAAAGAACGACGATTTCTTGAGCTCTACGTAATCGATGACGACTTGGTCAGGCGACATGAACTCTTTGGCATGGGCGTCATAGTGCTGCTTGACCTCTTCGTCGCTGATCTTGATCGCGGCTGAGTCGCCCTTGAAGGTCAAGGACGCGAAATCGCGGGTCTGCTTCTCAAGGCGTGCAAAAGCATCGACTTGCTGATCGGTTACGAAGCTGCTGCCGGCGATCCCGGCACGTAACTGCCCGATGAGCATTTCTTCACCGAGCATTTCGCGAAACTGCATACGCCCATAGCCCATCTGGCGGATGACCTGGTCGAAGCGGTCGCTGTTGAACTTGCCGTCAACCTGGAACTCCGGCGTTTGAAGCATGACTTGATCGAGCGCAGCATCGGAAAACGCGAACTTGGCATCCTTCGCACCTTCGAGCAACAGCTTGCGGCTGATCAGACCCTTGAGGGCCTCTTCACGCAGCAGCTTGTCGTCAAGCAGCGCAGGATCGAAGTCCTTACCCAGTTGCTGCACCAGCTGGCGGCGCTGCATGTCGGCCGCCTGGCTCAGCTCGTTCTGGCTGATCGTTTCGCCGTTGACCTTGGCAGCATCCTGGCTGTGGCTGGCGGCTTGGAAAATGGCTTCGAACCCGGTCAATGCCATTAATACGACAATGAGACCGATAATGGTTTTGGCAATCCAACCTTGTGAATTGTCCCTGATATTTTGCAGCATGCGTCCCCCAGAGACGGCTGTACCACTGCGTCGACAACCGCGGAGCGTGGGTAGAGTCCTGATAAAAGAAAGGCGCATCCGAGGATGCGCCTTTTCTTAGCATACGAATCAGGCGGTAACGTTTGCGTCCCGCCTTCAGCGTGCTCGGACCTGGCCTGGCCGGGTCCGGCTGAAAGAGACGACTTAGTTGACGGCGTCTTTCAGGCCTTTACCTGCCTTGAAACCTGGAACCTTGGCGGCTTCAATTTTGATCGCCTTACCGGTCTGTGGGTTACGGCCAGTACGCTCAGCGCGTTCCTTGACAGTGAAGGTGCCGAAGCCGACCAGAACGACAGAGTCGCCTTGCTTCAGGGCGCCGGTGACGGTTTCGATCACTGCGTCCAGCGCTCTGCCAGCAGTGGCTTTGGGAATGTCTGCATGTGCGGCGATAGCGTCAATCAGTTCCGACTTGTTCACTCGTAAGTCCCCTTGTGCTCTATTGAGTATGTTTCTAAGTATGTAAAGAAAAGCGTGTGAAAACGGTGCTGGGTGGCCTGATGACACTCACGTGCCGCTTTATAGCAAGGCGCCGAAAATACTGTCAAGAAAGCCACCCGGGCTGAAACTGTTAGTGCGTGCTAATTCTTTCCTTTGCCTCACTGTCGCGCTTATCGTCCTTCGCGACAATCTCGGAAGCCACATCTGGCAAGGGCTCCGGGGCGTATTGCAGCGCAATTTGCAGGACTTCGTCAATCCATTTGACCGGTTTGATCTGCAGATCCTGTTTAATATTTTCCGGGATTTCCTTCAGGTCGCGCACGTTCTCCTCAGGAATGATCACCGTCTTGATGCCGCCCCGGTGTGCGGCCAGCAGTTTTTCCTTGAGCCCGCCAATGGCCAGAACCTGGCCGCGCAACGTGATCTCGCCTGTCATCGCTACATCCGCGCGCACAGGTATCTGAGTGAGTGCCGACACCAGCGCGGTGCACATGCCGATGCCTGCACTCGGGCCATCCTTGGGGGTGGCGCCTTCGGGCATATGAATATGAACGTCGTGCTTTTCATGGAAGTCTGCTGCGATCCCCAGGCTGCGGGCACGGCTGCGCACCACTGTCTGCGCGGCCGTAATCGACTCGACCATGACGTCACCGAGCGAACCGGTCTTGATCAATTGGCCCTTGCCAGGAATGACCACGGACTCGATGGTGAGCAATTCGCCGCCCACTTGTGTCCATGCCAGACCCGTCACCTGGCCGATCTGGTCCTGCTGCTCGGCCAGGCCATAACGGAACTTGCGCACGCCCAGAAGGTGTTCGAGCTGCTCGCCGGTCACCTTGACGTTGACCTGCTTTTGCCCTGCATGTTCCTTGACGACCTTACGGCAGACCTTGGCAATCTGACGCTCAAGACCACGCACACCCGCTTCGCGCGTGTAGTAACGAATGATGTCGCGAATGGCCGAGACATCGATCTCCAGCTCTTCTTTTTTCAGGCCGTTCGCCTTGACCTGCTTGGGCACCAGGTATTTGACTGCGATGTTTATTTTTTCATCTTCGGTGTAACCCGGCAGACGAATGATCTCCATCCGGTCCAGCAACGCTGGCGGGATGTTCATCGAGTTGGAGGTGCACAGGAACATCACGTCCGACAGGTCGTAATCGACCTCCAGATAGTGATCGTTGAAGTTGTGGTTCTGCTCGGGGTCCAGCACCTCCAGCAGTGCCGAGGCCGGATCGCCGCGCATGTCGCTGCCCATCTTGTCGATTTCATCGAGCAGGAACAGCGGGTTGCGAACGCCCACTTTGGTCATCTTCTGAATCAACCGGCCGGGCATGGAGCCGATATAGGTCCGGCGGTGGCCGCGAATTTCAGCTTCATCCCGTACCCCGCCCAGGGCCATGCGCACGAATTTACGGTTGGTCGCAGCGGCAATGGATTCGGCCAGGGACGTCTTGCCCACGCCAGGTGGGCCAACCAGGCACAGCACTGGGCCACGGATTTTCTTGACGCGCTTTTGCACGGCAAGGTACTCGAGAATACGGTCCTTGACCTCTTCCAGACCGTAGTGGTCTGCATCAAGAATGTCTTCGGCCTTGGCAAGGTCCAGGCGCACTTTGCTCTGCGCTTTCCAAGGCACCTGAACCAGCCAGTCCAGGTAGGAACGCACTACGGTGGCCTCAGCCGACATCGGCGACATTTGCTTGAGCTTGTTCAGCTCAGCCTGGGCCTTGGTCATGGCGTCCTTGGGCAGGCCAGCGGCCTCGATACGCTTTTTCAGCTCCTCGAGCTCGTTGTGACCCTCATCACCATCGCCAAGCTCTTTCTGAATGGCCTTCATCTGCTCATTCAGGTAGTACTCGCGCTGGCTGCGCTCCATCTGCTTTTTCACCCGGCCACGGATGCGCTTTTCGACCTGCAGCAGGTCAATCTCGGCATCAAGCAGGGCCAGGACATGCTCGACCCGCGTTGGCAGGTCGACGATTTCCAGAATTTCCTGTTTCTGCTCGATCTTCAGGGCCATGTGGGCGGCCATGGTGTCGACCAGACGCCCGGGCTCATCGATGCTGTTGAGCGATGACATCACTTCGGCAGGCACTTTCTTGCCCAGTTGCACGTACTGCTCGAACTGCGAAAGCAGTGTGCGCACAAATACTTCCGACTCGCGCTCTACAGCCTCGGTTTCGTCGATCAGGGACACTCCGGCGCGCACATGGCCATCGACTTCACTGAAGCGCTCGACAGTACCCCGCTGCTCACCTTCGACCAGCACTTTCACGGTACCGTCAGGCAGTTTCAGCAGCTGGAGCACGGTGGCTACGGTACCAACGCGGTATAGCGCGTCTTCGCCCGGATCGTCATCAGCCGGGTTTTTCTGGGCGAGCAGGAGAATCTGCTTTTCGCCCGTCATCGCGGCTTCGAGGGCCTCGATGGATTTCTCACGCCCCACAAACAGCGGGATGACCATGTGCGGGTAAACAACGACGTCGCGCAATGGCAAAAGAGGCAAGTCGAGGGTGGTCTTCATGATTTCGCCTCTACAGCGGCCTTAGTGGCCGGAAACCGTGGAATTGATGTTTGGACCTAATGTGGGGGTACACCCACGAAATTACAAGCGCTGGCGCAGGAAAAGCAAAAAGGGGGCCCAAGGCCCCCTCTGTGCTACACGGTCAGGCGACCTGCCCCTTGATCAGGCGTCAGGCGCGGCCTTGGCTTGCGGCTCGCTGTTCTCGTAGATCATCAGCGGCTGCGAGGTACCCTCGATGACGCTTTCATCGATCACCACCTTGCTGACTTCCTTCGCAGAGGGAATCTCGTACATGGTGTCGAGCAGCACGCCTTCCAGAATGGAACGCAGGCCACGGGCGCCAGTCTTGCGCTCCAACGCTTTGCGAGCAACGGCCTTGAGCGCATCACTGCGGAACTCGAGGTCGACGCTTTCCATCTCGAACAGCTTGGCGTACTGCTTGGTCAGCGCGTTCTTGGGTTCGGTCAAGATCTGGATAAGCGCTGCTTCGTCCAGCTCATCAAGCGTTGCCAATACTGGCAAGCGGCCCACAAACTCGGGGATCAGGCCAAACTTGACCAAGTCGTCAGGCTCGACCTCACGCAGAGACTCGCCGACTTTCTTGCCCTCTTCCTTGCTGCGCACTTCAGCACCGAAGCCCATGCCACCTTTGGTGGAGCGGTTCTGGATGACCTTTTCAAGGCCGGAGAACGCGCCACCACAGATGAACAGGATATTGCGGGTATCAACCTGCAGGAATTCCTGCTGCGGGTGTTTGCGGCCGCCCTGTGGAGGGACGGAGGCAACAGTGCCCTCGATGAGCTTCAGCAAAGCTTGCTGCACACCTTCACCCGAAACGTCACGGGTGATGGACGGGTTGTCCGACTTGCGCGAAATCTTGTCGATTTCGTCGATGTAGACAATACCCATCTGGGCTTTTTCCACATCGTAGTCGCACTTCTGCAGCAGCTTCTGAATGATGTTCTCGACGTCCTCCCCCACATAACCGGCTTCGGTCAGGGTGGTGGCGTCCGCGATCGTGAACGGTACGTTCAACAGGCGCGCCAGGGTTTCGGCAAGCAAGGTCTTACCCGAGCCCGTCGGGCCGATGAGCAGGATGTTGCTCTTGCCCAGCTCGACGTCGTCACCCTTCTTGTCACGCTGGTTCAAGCGCTTGTAGTGGTTGTAAACCGCCACGGCAAGCACCTTTTTCGCGCGTTCCTGACCAATGACGTACTGGTCGAGGATACCGCTGATTTCTTTCGGCGAAGGTAATTTGTGCGCGCTGCTTTCGGCCTGGGCTTCCTGCACCTCCTCGCGGATGATGTCATTGCACAGGTCGACGCACTCGTCGCAGATAAATACCGAGGGCCCGGCAATCAGTTTGCGCACTTCGTGCTGGCTTTTGCCGCAGAAGGAGCAATAAAGCAATTTGCCGCTGTCCTCGCCGTTACGGGTGTCAGTCATTCGATCGATCCAATCCGGTAGGCTTGCAACACAAGATGAAGGCAATTGCGGGCTTTTTCAAGTCCGCAGGCAGGCGCGTCATGCGCCTACCTGCCCTGGCCTCCCGCTTCAGGAAGCCAGTTGCCGCTTGTCGTATACCGAGTCGATCAGGCCGTACTCGGCTGCGCGCGAGGCGCTCATGAAGTTGTCACGCTCGGTGTCGCGCTTGATGGTTTCCAGATCCTGGCCGGTGTGGTAGGCCAGAAGCTCGTTCAGGCGCGCCTTGATGTTCAGGATTTCCTGGGCATGGATCTCGATATCGGTAGCCTGGCCCTGGAACCCGCCCAGTGGCTGGTGAATCATCACGCGCGAGTTCGGCAGGCAGTGACGCTTGCCCTTGGCACCGGCGGCGAGCAGGAACGCACCCATGCTGCAGGCCTGGCCGATGCAGATGGTCGATACGTCCGGCTTGATGAACTGCATGGTGTCGTAGATCGACATGCCGGCGGTCACGGACCCACCCGGCGAGTTGATGTACAGATGGATATCCTTGTCCGGGTTTTCCGCCTCAAGGAACAACATCTGTGCGACGACGAGGTTGGCCATGTAGTCTTCGACCGGGCCAACAAGGAAGATCACGCGCTCCTTCAGGAGGCGCGAATAGATGTCGTAGGCGCGCTCGCCACGGGCGGACTGCTCGATAACCATAGGGACCAGGCCGCCTGCAGCCTGGATGTCAGAGCTCTGCTGAATAAAAGAATTGCGGGACATGTCCTGCGCTCACTCCCAAATAGTCATGGCTTGAATACACACAAGCCAGCGCGAAGGCTGGCTTGTGGGGGCTTCCTGCGAAAAGACCGCTTACTCGGCTTCGTCAGGTGCCTGGGCTGGCTTGACGGCCTCTTCATACGAGACCGACTTGTCAGTCACAGTCGCTTTCTGCAGAACAGTATCCACAACTTGTTCTTCAAGTACAACCGAACGCACTTCGTTCATCTGCTGGTCGTTCTTGTAGTACCAAGCGATGACTTGCTCAGGCTCCTGGTAAGCCGAGGCCATCTCCTCGATCATTTCGCGAACCTTGGCATCGTCTGGCTTGAGGTCATACTGCTTGACCACTTCTGCGACGATCAGGCCCAGCGCAACACGGCGCTTGGCTTGCTCTTCGAACAGCTCGGCCGGCAGTTGCTCAGGCTTGATGTTGCCACCGAACTGCTGAACAGCCTGCACGCGCAGACGGTTGACTTCGTTTTCCAGCAGAGCCTTTGGCGCTTCGATCGGATTGGCGGCCAGCAGACCGTCCATGACCTGGTTCTTGACCTTGGTCTTGATGGCCTGGCGCAGTTCACGCTCCATGTTCTTGCGAACTTCGGCGCGGAAGCCTTCCAGGGTCGATTCCTTGATGCCGAACTGTGCGAAGAATTCTTCGTTCAGCTCAGGCAGCACAGGGGCCGACACGCTGTTGACGGTGATGGTGAACTCGGCGGCCTTGCCGGCCAGGTCCAGGTTCTGGTAATCCTCTGGGAAGGTCACGTTGACGACGCGCTCTTCACCAGCCTTGGCGCCGACCAGGCCGTCTTCGAAGCCTGGGATCATGCGGCCGGAGCCCAGCACCAGCTGAGTACCTTTGGCCGAGCCACCGGCGAACGTTTCACCGTCAACCTTGCCAACGAAGTCGATGTTGAGCTGATCGTCGGTTTGAGCGGCGCGCTCGACGGCTTCGAAACGCGTGTTCTGCTTGCGCAGCACTTCCAGCATGTTGTCCAGATCGGAATCGGCGACTTCGGCGCTCAGGCGCTCGACGTTGATCGACTCCAGGCCGGCAACGGTGAACTCCGGGAACACTTCGAAGACCGCGACGAACTCCAGGTCCTTGCCTTTTTCGAAAGACTTGGGCTCTACGGACGGCGCGCCGGCAGGGTTCAGTTTCTGCTCGACGATGGCTTCGTAGAAGGAAGCCTGAACCAGATCACCGAAGGCTTCCTGGCGGGCATCGGCCTCGAAGCGCTGACGGATCACGCTCATGGGCACCTTGCCAGGACGGAAGCCGGCAACCTTGGCGCGCTTGGCAGTCTGCTGCAGACGCTTGTTGACTTCGTTCTCGACGCGCTCAGCCGGAACGGCGATGGTCATGCGGCGCTCGAGAGCGGAAGTGTTTTCAACAGAAACTTGCATGGATATTCCTCGTTGCACAGACGTTAGCCGGCGTTAGCCCGACTCCAGAATCAAGGGCAAGCATTCTAGTGAGTCGCGCTGCAGAAGTCACCCCACTCGGGACGACCTGAAACAACGCCGGTCGATTAACTTTCAAGGGCCGCACGGCACACCGCGCGACCTGTTTCCAATAAGCCTGGCCCGACATTCCGGCCAATACGTGCCGCAACATCTTGCTCAACAAATACACCTTGAACCGCACGGCCCTTATTCGAGCTCGATCTCGTTGAACTGGCAGTACTCCTCCCAGGACAATCCAAGCGCATCGGCCACCTCTCGATGGGTCTCCAAGCGCATAGCCCGCAATTGCTCCGGGGTTTCAGCGATCAGCTCAAGTGCGAGCTCCCAGGGCTGGATGCCTCGTTGTTCAGCGGCATCCTCGAACGCCCACTGAATTTGCTGCGCCTGCTCACGAGCATCCAGCGCGCGGATCTCTTCGAGCAGGTGAGGGTTCGCTTCGGCGAAACGCTGCAGCGCGGCAGCCTGGCGGGCTTCTTTTGCGATCATTGGCTATGTCCTGGTACTTCCCGCTTCACCGGGTTTCAACCGGCTGAAATCTATCAGCTTTTATTGGGATGCCACCAGCGGATTGCAAGGGCGGCTAGCAACAAATACTGATCCCCCGCTTCATGTCGGCGGTTCACCTGTAAAGGTGCGGCCAGCAGCGGAGCCGCCCGTGTGGCGAGCCAGCCCCCTTGGGAGCGGGCGAGTCGAGCGCGATGACTGCCCTGATTACCACAGGATCAGCCACGCCACGCACTCACTCAGGGTCCGGACGCACCAAAAACAAAAGGCGCCCGATCTCACGATCAAGGCGCCTTTCATATAAAGATGGGGTGGACGATGGGAATCGAACCCACGACAACTGGAATCACAATCCAGCGCTCTACCAACTGAGCTACGCCCACCATATTGCGGTGTAACGGTACTGCCTTACTGAAGCATGGTGCGGACGAAGAGACTCGAACTCTTACAGCTTGCGCCGCTGGAACCTAAATCCAGTGTGTCTACCAATTTCACCACGTCCGCGTAACGCTTAAAACAAAGGCGCCAGTTACAGCGCGGCGCCTTCGAAGAATATGGGGTGGACGATGGGAATCGAACCCACGACAACTGGAATCACAATCCAGCGCTCTACCAACTGAGCTACGCCCACCAAAACGCGTTCAATCACCTTGCTTGCCAAAGCTGCCTAAGTGGCGCACCCGGCAGGACTCGAACCTGCGACCATCCGCTTAGAAGGCGGATGCTCTATCCAGCTGAGCTACGGGCGCTTAAGCATGAAGCCTAACCGAACAAGGCACTGACAGCTCACTGCCAAACGACTCATTCTGCCCGACTTCGCCAACCAGTGCTAGGCTGTGCCCGACAAGTGCGGCGAATCTTATAGCCGACCCCTGGGGTCGTCAACAACTTTCTAAAAAAAATTTAAATTATTGAAGGGGTTAGGGCATTTGCCCGACCGCCCGCCTTTGCCCTCCGGCCATGTCGTGCGAGAATACGCGTTCTTTATTGTTTCCCTTCCGATGGTTAATCACGCGTCTATGACTGCACAACTAATCGATGGCAAGGCGATTGCCGCCAAGCTGCGCCAGCAAATCGCTCAACGTGTCGCGCAGCGGCGCCAGGAGGGCCTGCGCACGCCGGGCCTGGCAGTGATTCTGGTCGGCACCGACCCTGCCTCCCAGGTTTACGTCTCGCACAAGCGCAAGGATTGCGAAGAGGTAGGCTTCCTGTCGCAGGCCTTCGACCTGCCGAGTCACACCACGCAAGAAGCACTTACTGAACTGATCGATCGTCTCAATGACGACCCGTCCATTGACGGCATCCTGCTGCAACTGCCGCTGCCCGCGCATCTCGACGCATCGTTGCTGCTCGAGCGCATACGCCCGGACAAGGATGTGGACGGCTTCCACCCCTACAACGTCGGTCGCCTCGCACAACGCATTCCGCTGCTGCGCCCCTGCACACCCAAAGGCATCATGACCCTGCTTGAAAGCACGGGGCAGGACCTGTACGGCATGAATGCCGTGATCGTCGGGGCCTCCAACATCGTTGGCCGGCCAATGGCGCTGGAGTTGTTGCTCAGCGGATGTACGATCACCGTGTGCCACCGCTTCACCCAGGACCTGGCAGGACATGTTGGGCGCGCGGACCTAGTGGTCGTAGCCGCGGGCAAACCCGGGTTGGTCAAGGGTGAATGGATCAAGGAAGGCGCCATCGTCATCGATGTCGGTATCAACCGTCAGGAAGATGGCAAGCTGGTGGGCGACGTCGTCTACGAAACCGCCCTCCCCCGTGCTGGCTGGATTACCCCGGTACCGGGTGGCGTGGGCCCGATGACCCGCGCCTGCCTGTTGGAAAACACCTTGTATGCGGCCGAGACGCTTCACGGCGATTGAGGCGAGCGAGCATGGCGGCCCTGCCGTCATTGCGTGAGCGAGGGGCGGTCATCGGCCGCCCCATTTTGATTCAGGCGAATTCGATTATCGGTTAGCCTGGGCGTCCTGCCACCGCATGTAGTCATCGCTAATCACTGCCCCTGCCATCCAACGCCAGAACTCCTCCTGGCCCTTCCTGCCAACGCGCGGCAATTCCCACTTCACAGAATGATCTAGCAACTCATTACCGCATTGGGCTTGCAAGAAACACGTCTGCGCTATACATGCTGAGCCCGCTCGGGCCTTTAGGCCACCCGCGGCCTGTATCCCATGGTCCCTCGCGCTTAACGCTGCGCTCCACTGGCAAGCTTATTGCTGCCTATATCCCGCCGCCTAGGCTCTGGGTTCTTGGATTGGTGATCTTGCGCTCACTGCACATTGATAGAGCATAAAGAGCCTACGCGCACCATGACTGGTCAGACCGGTAAGGCCAAAACTGCTTGCATTGCTCCGCGATTAGGCGTTTTATGGCCAGGCGCTGAACAAACCGGTAAGACCACAATAATTAAGTCCTGCGCTCATTCGCCCCGTGCGGCCAACGAAGCAAGGACACCGACCTGAGATCACTCCCATGCTCAAATGGTGCTCGCGTTCGATCTTCCTTCAAGTCGTGCTGGGGCTGGCCCTTGGCGTTGCTTGCGGCCTGAGTTTCCCCGACCTTTCCTTGCAGCTCAAACCCCTTGGCGATGGTTTCATCAAGCTGATCAAGATGTTGATCGGCCTGATCGTCTTTTGCGTAGTGGTCAGCGGCATTTCCGGTGCCGGTGACCTAAAGAAGGTCGGTCGCATCGGCCTCAAATCGGTCATCTACTTCGAAGTGCTTACCACGCTGGCCCTGATCATTGGCCTGGTGTTCGCATTCACCAGTGGTATCGGTAGCGGCGCCAATATCCACCTCGACCAGTTGTCCGGCGCTGACGCCAGCAGCCTGGCCGAACGTGGTCAGCACATCCATGGCGCCACAGCATTCTTCATGGACCTGATCCCCACCTCGGTGATAGGCGCCTTCGCCGACAACAATATCCTGCAGGTACTGTTGTTCTCGGTACTGTTCGGCAGCGCGCTCAATCTGGTCGGCGACTCGGCTGCGGGCATTTCACGGCTGATCAACGAGCTCAGCCATGTGATCTTCCGCATCATGGGCATGATCGTGCGCCTGGCGCCCATTGGCGTGTTCGGCGCCATCGCTTTCACCACCAGCAAGTACGGCCTGGAGTCGCTGCAGCATCTGGGCGGCTTGGTGGCGCTGTTCTACCTGACGTGTGCAGGGTTCGTGCTGATCGTGCTGGGTACCGTCATGCGCTTGTCGGGGCTGAAACTGCTGCCCCTGATCAAGTATTTGCGCGAAGAGCTGACCATCGTTCTGGGTACGGCTTCTTCCGATGCCGTGCTCCCGCAAATCATGCGCAAGCTCGAACACCTGGGCATCGGCAGCTCGACGGTCGGGCTGGTGATTCCCACCGGTTATTCCTTTAACCTTGATGGTTTCTCCATCTACCTGACCTTGGCCATCGTCTTCATCGCCAACGCGACCGGTACGCCCCTGGCGATGACCGACCTGCTGACGATCCTGCTGGTTTCACTGGTGACGTCCAAGGGCGCGCATGGGATTCCCGGATCGGCGCTGGTGATCCTTGCCGCGACACTGACGGCAGTCCCTGCGATCCCGGTGGTGGGCCTGGTGTTGGTACTGGCCGTGGATTGGTTCATGGGCATCGGGCGCGCACTGACCAACCTGATCGGAAATTGCGTTGCCACCGTGGCCATCGCCCGCTGGGAAAAAGACATCGACCTGGAGCGCGCTCAGAATGTGCTCGACGGCAAGCCTGGTTTTGCGCACAACCCGCGTAAGCAGCCTGCAGCCCACCAACAGGAATTCTGAAAGAAAAGGGCCGGCTCGCATGCCGGCCCCTGAAGGAGCGAAACGTGATCAGCTCATCAACCGTCGTCAACGCTGTGGTGGAAAAGCTGCGTCAAGCCCTCGCCCGTGGCCAATGGCGCAGTGGCGACATGCTCCCAGGCCAGCGAGAACTGGCCGAACAACTGGGCATCAGCCGCCCGAGCCTGCGTGAGGCGGTCATCGTGCTCGAGACCCTTGGGCTGGTGCGCGCTTTGCCTGGCAAAGGTGTACTGGTGCTGGATGCCGAGCCAACTGCCTCGGCTTCGGCGCCCACTAGCAGTGCACAGGCCAGCCTCGCCGATGTGCTGGAGCTGCGTTACACCCTCGAACCCTTCATCGTCGGACTGGTGGCTCAGTCGGCCAACAGCCAGGACATCGGCCAGCTACGGCTGACCCTGATGGATATGCGTGAAGCCTTGGAGGCCGATGACAGCGAAGCAGGCATGAACGCCTACATTGCCTTCCACCAGGCGCTGTTTGCCCTGACCACCAACCCGATCTTCCAGAGCGTAGTGGAGCAAACGGGAAATGCCCTGAAACAAAGCGCCGACATGCTGCGCAATTCGCCCGAGCACCTGGCTGCCCGGCTCAAGGAAAATGAAGCCGTGGTGCGCGCGATCCGTGAGCGCAACAGCACACAAGCCAGCGCCCAGATGCGCCAACACATTCTTGCCGAGGGTTCGCGCATGGGCATTGCGCTCAATGTTCCTGACGAACATCGGCACCCATAATCCAGGAGAGCGACCATGAATGGTACACATCGCCTGCCCGATCTGCTTGCAGCCGGTGAGACCCGACTTTCTGCTGAACAGATCTACCCACGGTTGTTCGATGCCATTCTGGAGCAGCGCCTGCCGCCTGGCACCTTGCTGCCAGAGCAAGCGCTGGGCCAGGCATTCGGCGTGAGCCGCACGGTCATCCGCCGGGTGTTGGGCCGCTTGAGCGACCAGCGGGTAGTGGTGCAACGTCCAAGCCACACGGCTCACTTGGCTGCGCCCGATCCTAATCAGGCGCGCCAGGTACTGAGCGCGCGGCGGCTTGCCGAGACCACGCTGATTACCCTGGCCGCCGAGCGCGCCCGTCCCGGGCAACTCAAGCAGCTACGCCAATTGGTCGAGCGTGAACGCATGCACCATGAAAAAGGCGAACGCTGCGCCGCTATACGTCTGGGTGGGGAGTTTCATCTGAAACTGGCCCAGATGGCTGCCAATGAACCGTTGTCGCGCTTTCTCAATGGGTTGGTGCCCATGACGTCCCTTATCATCGCGCGCTACGAGTCACCGTGCTGTGACCATTGCGCCTGGCAAGAACATGCAGCGCTGATCGACGCGCTCGAGCGAGGCGATGCACAGGCAGCCCTCGCCCTGATGAACGAGCATCTTGACCGGCTTGAAACCAAGCTCCGACTGGACTGAGCCGGGTTGGTCGTCAAGGCCTACTGACAGCGGCGCCTCACGTTGCAGCCATTGCCGAACTGGGCAGGCCGAATAGTTTGTCGAAGGCCCAGTTGTAGACGAAGGTGTAGCAAGGCACCAGCACGATGAATGCCATGTCCACCAACAGTGCATCGACCAGACTCATGTCCAACCACCACGCGATCAGCGGAATCAGGTAGATCACGAGGGTCAGCTGAAACCCTACTGCGTGCACTACGCGCCTAGCCACGCTGCGCCCTCGTGTGGCTTGCCGGCTTTCCCAATACTCAAACAACGTGTTGTAGATCAGGTTCCAGATCATGGCGATGGTCGTGATCATCACCGCGAGCGGACCCGTGTGAGAGGCCTGGGTATCGGACAGGTAGGCCAAGCCCAAGGTGGACATGCACAACCCAATCAACTCATAGAACGTTACATAAACCAGTTTGCGCTTCAAACCCTGCACTGCATCGACCTCATTCAAATAGCGTGGGCCGGGTATAGTGAGTCATTAGATCTGACAGCAAAAGTTAGCAGCTTTCAGCCTGACTGACAGGAGAAGCGTATGTCATTTAACAGTGAAACCATCCAGGTCTTTCTCACCGTCCTGGACAGAGGCTCGTTTTCTGCTGCCGCGCGCAGCCTGCAGCGCGTGCCCTCGGCAATCAGCATGGCAATTGGCAACCTGGAGGCCGAGCTGGGTTATGACCTGTTCCAGCGCGGACCTCGCGAGGTTCGCCCCACAGCCCAGGCCCTGGCACTTGAGCCCCATGCGAGGTTGATTGCCGAGCAGTTGGGTTTGCTGCAAGTCCATGCTGTAGAGCTTTCCCAAGGCCTGGAGAGCAACCTCACGTTGGCGGTTGTTCCAGATGTTGACCAGCGGCCCTTGATAGCTGCCATTGCCGAGGTCGGCGAACGTTATCCATTGCTGGAAATAGCGATACTGAGTGCGCCGCAAGAACAAGCGTTGGGTTTGCTGGACAGTGGTCGGGCAGACCTGTGCGTGGCATTTGCAGGGCTTCAAGTTGACCCGCAGCGCGGGTTTCAGCTGATGGGTGTCGAGTCTCTGGTGGCGACCCTCGCTCCCCATCACCCGGCCGCACGGCCTGGTGCAATCCAGAACCTCGAAGACCTTACAGCCGTGCGGCAGATCCTGGTACGCAGCCGCGACCTGCCATTGAGCGATCCGCGCATGGTCATTGGTGCCACGCATTGGACGACTGACAGCTTCGATATCGCCCTGCAGATGGTCGAGGCGGGCCTGGGTTGGGGTGATCTGCCGCTGTCCAGGGTCGCGCCTCTACTGGACGCGGGCCGCCTGCAACGTCTGACCTTCCATAACACGCGCAATGAGCTGCAACTCCCGGTGCATGTGTTCTGGCGCAAGCAGCAACCGTTGCTGAAAGCTGCAAGGATGCTGGTCGAGCGGCTGGCCTTGAGGTGATCGCCGCTTGTCGAAAGCTGTGAGAAATTTCCGTAGGCGTATCAACCTTTTATCCGCCACGCCGATACCCCTTTCGACAGGGCTGATAGCGCACCACACCCGCGCTGCGCCCTCCCGTTAATGGCTCAAGGTCTCGAAACATGAACCTGAAATTTCGCCACAAGATTCTGCTCAGCGCCAGCGGCGTAGTAGTATTGGCATTCGCCTTGTTCACGCTGTACAACGATTACCTGCAACGCAATACGATCCGGCAGAACATCGAGGCTTCGGTCGAACAATCCGGCGCATTGACCGCCAGCAGCGTGCAGAACTGGATGAGCGGGCGCATTCTCGTGCTGGAAAACCTTGCGCAAGACATTGCCCAGCTTGGAACGGGGGATACCCTCGCAGGCTTGGTGGATCAGCCTTCCTATACACGCAACTTCCTGTTCACCTACATGGGCCAGGCCAACGGGGTGTTCACGCAGCGCCCGGATGCGCAAATGCCTGCCGACTACGATCCACGTAAACGCCCTTGGTACAGCGCAGCTGCCAATGCCGGCCAGACCCTGCTGACCCCACCCTATCAAGCGGCCGTGGGTGGCTTGGTGGTGACGGTAGCCATCCCGGTCAAAAGTCGGTCCAATGGCGAGCTATTGGGCGTGGTGGGCGGCGACGTCAGCCTCGATACGCTGGTCGAAATCATCAACAGTGTCGACTTTGGCGGCATAGGCCACGCGTTTCTTACCGACAGCGACGGCCAGGTGATCGTCAGCCCCGACAAAGACCAGGTCATGAAAAACCTGAAGGACATCTACCCTGGCGCCAATCTGCGCGTAGCACCGGGTATGCAGGACGTCGTGCTCAATGGCCAGGAACGTTTGATTTCGTTTGCGCCGGTAGCGGGCCTGCCCTCGGCCAAGTGGTACATCGGTCTTTCGATCGACAAGGACAAGGCTTATGTAGCCCTGAGCCAGTTCCGTACTTCGGCGCTGATTGCCATGCTCATCGCGGTCGCTGCTATCGCAGGCCTGCTTGGCTTGCTGATTCCTGTGCTGATGCGCCCCTTGACCACCATGGGTCGTGCCATGCGTGACATCGCCGAAGGCGAAGGTGACCTGACCCGCCGGCTGGCGGTGCAGCATCAGGATGAGTTCGGCGAGTTGGCCACCTCCTTCAACCGCTTTGTCGAGCGTATCCATGCCTCCATCAGCGAGGTGTCGTCGGCCACACGACTGGTCCACGACCTGTCTGAAAAAGTCGTCAGCGCTTCCAATGCGTCCATCAACGGCTCTGAAGAACAAAGCATGCGCACCAACAGCGTGGCAGCAGCGATCAATGAACTGGGTGCCGCGACCCAGGAAATCGCGCGTAACGCAGCTGATGCATCGCAGCATGCGAGCGGCGCCAGTGAGCAGGCCCACGATGGCCGTGCCGTGGTGGAGGAAGCGATCAGCGCCATGACCTCGCTGTCGCAACGCATCAGCGAATCGTGCGCACAAATCGAAACCCTGAACGCCAGCACCGATGAAATCGGCAAGATCCTTGATGTGATCAAGGGCATTTCTCAGCAAACCAACTTGTTGGCCTTGAACGCGGCCATCGAAGCCGCTCGTGCAGGCGAGGCCGGCCGTGGCTTTGCCGTTGTGGCCGATGAAGTGCGAAACCTTGCCCACCGTACGCAGGAATCGGCCGAGGAAATTCATCGAATGATCACTGGCCTGCAGGTAGGCTCACGCGAGGCGGTGCATACGATGAATACCAGCCAGGTTTCCAGTGAGCAAACCGTCCAGGTAGCCAACCAGGCAGGTGAGCGCCTTGCCAGCGTCACTCAGCGCATCGGCGAAATCGACGGCATGAATCAGTCAGTGGCCACTGCCACCGAAGAACAGACTGCCGTAGTGGAAAGCCTCAACCTGGATATCACCCAGATCAATGCCTTGAATCAGCAGGGCGTGGAAAACCTCAATGAAACGCTGCGCCATTGCGATCAATTGGCCCAGCAAGCCGGCCGATTGAAGCAACTGGTGGGTAGCTTCCGAATCTGACGATCAGGGTCGTATCGGGGGCAGCTCCTTAAGCAGGGTTGCCCCAGTTATAACCTAATAACGAACAAGTCTATTTAGCTATAAAAAAATCTATATGCTGGCTGCATCCGATAACGGGCAAAGCTGGGCAGTCGAGTAGCGTATGGATGTAGGTTCTTTCGGTTTTACCATTGCAGGATTGGTCGTAGGCTTCATTGTTGGCATGACGGGTGTAGGCGGTGGCTCGCTCATGACGCCAATCCTGCTGTGGTTCGGGATTAACCCGGCAACGGCAGTAGGCACCGACCTACTCTATGCGGCGATCACCAAGGCCAGCGGCGTGTGGGTGCATGCGCGCAACAAGAACATCGACTGGAAGATCACGGGGCTACTGAGCCTCGGCAGCGTTCCCGCCGCTGCACTGACGTTGTGGTTCCTCAGTACGCTTCACACCGACACCACGGCGGTAAATGCGATTATCAAGCAGGGCCTGGCCGTTGTATTGATCCTCACAGCCTTGGCTATCTTGTTCAAATCGCGTCTGCAGGCATTCGCCAGCCGCCATGCCGGTGACCATTACCATCTGAGCGATCGTAGCCTCAATACTCTGACTGTTCTGACCGGGGTGGTGTTGGGTGTCATGGTAACGCTCACTTCCATCGGGGCTGGCGCCCTGGGCACCGTCGCGCTCTTCCTGCTCTACCCTTCTCTGATCACACGACGCTTGGTGGGTACCGAGATAGCCCACGCCGTCCCGCTCACGCTGGTGGCTGGGCTGGGTCATGCGGGCATGGGTAACATGGACTGGTCATTGCTCGGCTACCTGCTGCTGGGTTCACTGCCAGGTATCTACCTGGGTAGCCATCTGACTGGGCGCATATCGGACCGAGTGCTGCGCCCATGCCTCGCTACGATGCTGCTGTTGATTGGCTATAAGCTGGCGTTCTGAGGGCAGTTGATCCGCAACCGCCACTGCCCGCTGAAGCTTAACTCGATGCGTGACAACGGCAGGACATCGATACGTTGTCCTGCCGTCATTGGGCAGCCCAGCACCTGTACCAATACTGCACGCATGACCATTGGGTGAGTGACCGCGGACCATTCGCCCGGCCAATCAAAATCTCCTAGCCAAGCGCTCATGCGTTGGCAAAGCGTCTGAAAGGACTCCCCTCCATGTACCTCGCTCGCGGGGTTCTCCAGCCAGTCGGCCAAGGCCGACGGCTGCTCGGCTTGTAGGCGCTTCAATGGCAGCCCTTGCCATCGCCCCATGTCGCAATCCGCCAATCCTGACGCAATCTTTGCATCACCCCAGGCCAGGGCGGTTTGCTGAGCGCGTTGTTCCGGCGCTGTGAGGATCTGAGATCCGCCGTGCGGTACGCTGCGGTGGGGCATGGACACCAGTGAGTCTGCCGGCTCAGGGAAATATCCGCGCTTTTGGGCCAGCGTTAATCCATGGCAGATCAGGGTAAGGCGAGTGGCTTTCACCTTGTAGGCCTCGGGTGTAGGAATGAACAGGTTAACAGGGAAGGCGACTGTTCTAATGACCTCGTCAGGATCGGCTTAGCGTGCACAAGGTGATTCATTGGCCTAAGGCATTTATTATCGTCAAACGTCCTGAGCACGGTCACATGAGTACACAGCATTGAGATTTTTCACAGCCCAAAGACAAAACCCCTACCTGCATGCGCAGATAGGGGTTTTGCGAAATGAATCTTGACGATGACCTACTCTCACATGGGGAAACCCCACACTACCATCGGCGATGCATCGTTTCACTACTGAGTTCGGGATGGGATCAGGTGGTTCCAATGCTCTATGGTCGTCAAGAAATTCTGTAGCCAGAATGTCCTGTTGGACAGCCCAGCGAATTCGGATATGTGATGTTTGTGATGCGTTGCGAACTTTCGGTTCATGTCATCTTCACCACCGCAATCTGCAGAAGCAAATTGCTTGGGTGTTATATGGTCAAGCCTCACGGGCAATTAGTATTGGTTAGCTCAACGCCTCACAGCGCTTACACACCCAACCTATCAACGTCGTAGTCTTCGACGGCCCTTTAGGGGATTCAAGATCCCAGTGAGATCTCATCTTGAGGCAAGTTTCCCGCTTAGATGCTTTCAGCGGTTATCTCTTCCGAACATAGCTACCCGGCAATGCCACTGGCGTGACAACCGGAACACCAGAGGTTCGTCCACTCCGGTCCTCTCGTACTAGGAGCAGCCCCTCTCAAATCTCAAACGTCCACGGCAGATAGGGACCGAACTGTCTCACGACGTTCTAAACCCAGCTCGCGTACCACTTTAAATGGCGAACAGCCATACCCTTGGGACCGGCTTCAGCCCCAGGATGTGATGAGCCGACATCGAGGTGCCAAACACCGCCGTCGATATGAACTCTTGGGCGGTATCAGCCTGTTATCCCCGGAGTACCTTTTATCCGTTGAGCGATGGCCCTTCCATACAGAACCACCGGATCACTAAGACCTACTTTCGTACCTGCTCGACGTGTGTGTCTCGCAGTCAAGCGCGCTTTTGCCTTTATACTCTACGACCGATTTCCGACCGGTCTGAGCGCACCTTCGTACTCCTCCGTTACTCTTTGGGAGGAGACCGCCCCAGTCAAACTACCCACCATACACTGTCCTCGATCCGGATAACGGACCTGAGTTAGAACCTCAAAGTTGCCAGGGTGGTATTTCAAGGATGGCTCGATGAGAACTGGCGTCCCCACTTCAAAGCCTCCCACCTATCCTACACAAGCAAATTCAAAGTCCAGTGCAAAGCTATAGTAAAGGTTCACGGGGTCTTTCCGTCTAGCCGCGGATACACTGCATCTTCACAGCGATTTCAATTTCACTGAGTCTCGGGTGGAGACAGCGCCGCCATCGTTACGCCATTCGTGCAGGTCGGAACTTACCCGACAAGGAATTTCGCTACCTTAGGACCGTTATAGTTACGGCCGCCGTTTACCGGGGCTTCGATCAAGAGCTTCGCTTGCGCTAACCCCATCAATTAACCTTCCGGCACCGGGCAGGCGTCACACCCTATACGTCCACTTTCGTGTTTGCAGAGTGCTGTGTTTTTAATAAACAGTCGCAGCGGCCTGGTATCTTCGACCAGCAAAAGCTTACGGGGCAAGCCCTTCACCTTCGCCGGCGCACCTTCTCCCGAAGTTACGGTGCCATTTTGCCTAGTTCCTTCACCCGAGTTCTCTCAAGCGCCTTGGTATTCTCTACCTAACCACCTGTGTCGGTTTGGGGTACGGTTCCCAGTTATCTGAAGCTTAGGAGCTTTTCTTGGAAGCATGGTATCAACCACTTCATCGCCTAAAGGCAACTCGTCATCAGCTCTCGGCCTTGAAATCCCGGATTTGCCTAAGATTTCAGCCTACCACCTTAAACCTGGACAACCAACGCCAGGCTGGCCTAACCTTCTCCGTCCCTCCATCGCAATAACTGGAAGTACAGGAATATTAACCTGTTTTCCATCGACTACGCTTTTCAGCCTCGCCTTAGGGACCGACTAACCCTGCGTCGATTAACGTTGCGCAGGAAACCTTGGTCTTTCGGCGTGCGAGTTTTTCACTCGCATTGTCGTTACTCATGTCAGCATTCGCACTTCTGATACCTCCAGCAAGCTTCTCAACTCACCTTCACAGGCTTACAGAACGCTCCTCTACCGCATCATCATAAGATGATACCCGTAGCTTCGGTGCATGGTTTGAGCCCCGTTACATCTTCCGCGCAGGCCGACTCGACTAGTGAGCTATTACGCTTTCTTTAAAGGGTGGCTGCTTCTAAGCCAACCTCCTAGCTGTCTAAGCCTTCCCACATCGTTTCCCACTTAACCATGACTTTGGGACCTTAGCTGACGGTCTGGGTTGTTTCCCTTTTCACGACGGACGTTAGCACCCGCCGTGTGTCTCCCATGCTCGGCACTTGTAGGTATTCGGAGTTTGCATCGGTTTGGTAAGTCGGGATGACCCCCTAGCCGAAACAGTGCTCTACCCCCTACAGTGATACATGAGGCGCTACCTAAATAGCTTTCGAGGAGAACCAGCTATCTCCGAGCTTGATTAGCCTTTCACTCCGATCCACAGGTCATCCGCTAACTTTTCAACGGTAGTCGGTTCGGTCCTCCAGTCAGTGTTACCTAACCTTCAACCTGCCCATGGATAGATCGCCCGGTTTCGGGTCTATACCCAGCGACTAAACGCCCTATTAAGACTCGCTTTCGCTACGCCTCCCCTATTCGGTTAAGCTCGCCACTGAATATAAGTCGCTGACCCATTATACAAAAGGTACGCAGTCACCTAACAAAGTAGGCTCCCACTGCTTGTACGCATACGGTTTCAGGTTCTATTTCACCCCCCTCTCCGGGGTTCTTTTCGCCTTTCCCTCACGGTACTGGTTCACTATCGGTCAGTCAGTAGTATTTAGCCTTGGAGGATGGTCCCCCCATATTCAGACAAAGTTTCTCGTGCTCCGTCCTACTCGATTTCATTGATAAGAGATTTTCGTGTACGGGGCTATCACCCACTATGGCCGCACTTTCCAGAGCGTTCCACTAATCTCAAATCAACTTAAGGGCTGGTCCCCGTTCGCTCGCCACTACTAAGGGAATCTCGGTTGATTTCTTTTCCTCAGGGTACTTAGATGTTTCAGTTCCCCTGGTTCGCCTCTTGCACCTATGTATTCAGTACAAGATAACCAGCTTGTGCTGGCTGGGTTCCCCCATTCAGAGATCTCTGGATCACAGTCTGTTTGCCGACTCCCCAAAGCTTTTCGCAGGCTACCACGTCTTTCATCGCCTCTGACTGCCAAGGCATCCACCGTATGCGCTTCTTCACTTGACCATATAACCCCAAGCAATCTGGTTATACTGTGAAGACGACATTCGCCGAAAATTCGCACGTCGCTCTTACGAGCAGAACTCACAAATTTTACCTTAGCCTGAATCCCAGCAGTGAAACTGGTCTTCAGTCTATTTCTATCACATATCCGAATTTTTAAAGAACGATCTGACAAAAGTCAGAAATCAACATTCATGCTGGAATGTTCATTTCTGTATTCTGAACAGTGCTGCAAACCTGAAGGATTGGTGGAGCCAAGCGGGATCGAACCGCTGACCTCCTGCGTGCAAGGCAGGCGCTCTCCCAGCTGAGCTATGGCCCCGTATTCTACGGCTGAACCAAGTAATGGTAGGTCTGGGCAGATTTGAACTGCCGACCTCACCCTTATCAGGGGTGCGCTCTAACCAACTGAGCTACAGACCTATAACAGGGTCGCGTTACAGCATCGTCTTTTACAATGAATCAAGCAATTCGTGTGGGAGCTCATCAGCAGGCTGATGTCGTCGATTAAGGAGGTGATCCAGCCGCAGGTTCCCCTACGGCTACCTTGTTACGACTTCACCCCAGTCATGAATCACACCGTGGTAACCGTCCCCCCGAAGGTTAGACTAGCTACTTCTGGTGCAACCCACTCCCATGGTGTGACGGGCGGTGTGTACAAGGCCCGGGAACGTATTCACCGCGACATTCTGATTCGCGATTACTAGCGATTCCGACTTCACGCAGTCGAGTTGCAGACTGCGATCCGGACTACGATCGGTTTTGTGAGATTAGCTCCACCTCGCGGCTTGGCAACCCTCTGTACCGACCATTGTAGCACGTGTGTAGCCCAGGCCGTAAGGGCCATGATGACTTGACGTCATCCCCACCTTCCTCCGGTTTGTCACCGGCAGTCTCCTTAGAGTGCCCACCATAACGTGCTGGTAACTAAGGACAAGGGTTGCGCTCGTTACGGGACTTAACCCAACATCTCACGACACGAGCTGACGACAGCCATGCAGCACCTGTGTCAGAGTTCCCGAAGGCACCAATCCATCTCTGGAAAGTTCTCTGCATGTCAAGGCCTGGTAAGGTTCTTCGCGTTGCTTCGAATTAAACCACATGCTCCACCGCTTGTGCGGGCCCCCGTCAATTCATTTGAGTTTTAACCTTGCGGCCGTACTCCCCAGGCGGTCAACTTAATGCGTTAGCTGCGCCACTAAAATCTCAAGGATTCCAACGGCTAGTTGACATCGTTTACGGCGTGGACTACCAGGGTATCTAATCCTGTTTGCTCCCCACGCTTTCGCACCTCAGTGTCAGTATCAGTCCAGGTGGTCGCCTTCGCCACTGGTGTTCCTTCCTATATCTACGCATTTCACCGCTACACAGGAAATTCCACCACCCTCTACCGTACTCTAGCTTGCCAGTTTTGGATGCAGTTCCCAGGTTGAGCCCGGGGCTTTCACATCCAACTTAACAAACCACCTACGCGCGCTTTACGCCCAGTAATTCCGATTAACGCTTGCACCCTCTGTATTACCGCGGCTGCTGGCACAGAGTTAGCCGGTGCTTATTCTGTCGGTAACGTCAAAATTGCAGAGTATTAATCTACAACCCTTCCTCCCAACTTAAAGTGCTTTACAATCCGAAGACCTTCTTCACACACGCGGCATGGCTGGATCAGGCTTTCGCCCATTGTCCAATATTCCCCACTGCTGCCTCCCGTAGGAGTCTGGACCGTGTCTCAGTTCCAGTGTGACTGATCATCCTCTCAGACCAGTTACGGATCGTCGCCTTGGTGAGCCATTACCTCACCAACAAGCTAATCCGACCTAGGCTCATCTGATAGCGCAAGGCCCGAAGGTCCCCTGCTTTCTCCCGTAGGACGTATGCGGTATTAGCGTTCCTTTCGAAACGTTGTCCCCCACTACCAGGCAGATTCCTAGGCATTACTCACCCGTCCGCCGCTGAATCCAGGAGCAAGCTCCTGTCATCCGCTCGACTTGCATGTGTTAGGCCTGCCGCCAGCGTTCAATCTGAGCCATGATCAAACTCTTCAGTTCAATACTGCTTGGGTTTTTAAGAAACCCTAAACTTGGCTCAGCAATCTCAAATGACTATGTGATTTCTCGCATGGTCACTTGTGATGCTGATAATCTTTCTGACTATCAGTCCGCACTCACAAGCACCCACACGAATTGCTTGATTCGATTTGTTAAAGAGCGTTTGGCTAAGAGTGTTTCGTCTCAACCGAGGCGCGCATTCTACGCTTTCCTCATTGCCTGTCAAGCGTTTATTTTGAAGTTTGTTTCGAGAAACTCGTTCAACTTCAAAGGCTTGCAGTCGTCCAGCGCGTCAACTTGATGCCCGACTGCGCTGGAGTGGGGCGAATTATAGACACTAATTTCTCAGCGTCAAGCATTAATCTTCTCCGGATGTCATTTCAGGGGAACGCTTAACGCGCTGTTGCTGTCTCTCTCACCATTGCGCACTATAGTGCGCAAAAAACACCCTCAGGTAATTCGCCCTCATGACAAAACCGCCTCGCAGCCTGGCTTCGGTGCTATTCCCAATAGGCCTGCTGCTCATCGCCATGGCATCGATTCAGACCGGCGCTTCAATCGCCAAAAGCATGTTCCCGCTCATTGGCGCACAAGGCACGACCTCACTGCGCCTGATTTTCGCCAGCCTGATCATGATTGCACTCTTAAGGCCTTGGCGGGCGCGCTTCAATACTCGCACCCTGCGCAACGTCGTGATCTATGGCTTGGCGCTCGGCGGCATGAATTTCCTCTTCTATATGTCCTTGCAGACGGTGCCGATTGGCATCGCGGTGGCCCTCGAGTTCACCGGACCACTGGCAGTGGCAATAGTTGCCTCACGCCGCGCGATCGACTTCATCTGGATCGCGCTGGCCATTTTCGGTCTACTGATGTTGCTGCCCGCAGGCCATGGCGGAGAGGCGCTGGACCCACTGGGCGCCTGCTACGCAATCGGCGCGGGGGCGTGCTGGGCACTCTATATAGTCTTCGGCCAACGGGCTGGTGCTGAACATGGCGTGCAAAGCGCAGCGCTGGGGGTGCTGGTCGCAGCACTGTTCATCGCACCGATTGGCATCGTGCATGCCGGTAGCCTGCTGCTGACGCCCGCGGTCATCCCCATGGCGATCGCTGTGGCGGTATTGTCTACCGCCCTTCCCTATAGCCTGGAAATGGTTGCGCTCACGCGCATGCCCGCGCGCACCTTCGGCACCCTGATGAGCATCGAGCCTGCCTTCGGCGCCTTGTCCGGGCTGCTGTTCCTGGGCGAAGTGCTGTCATTTACGCAATGGCTCGCCATCGGCGCAATCATCGCGGCCTCCGTGGGCACGACTCTGTCCATGCGCCATGGCCCAGGACCCGCGATAGTTGCCGATTGACAGGGAAAAACTTTCATCGGAGGCTGCGTGGGTGTTGTGGCGTCACCGCTCGCTGATTAAGCTGTCCCAGCGCAGTCGAATAGGGACGCTGTACTCTTCAGGACGAACCCGAGCGAAAACGACGGACCCAGCCAGCTGATCCGTCCTGCATTTAAGGACAGGAATGAAACGTATTTTGCTCATCCTGGCCATCTTGGCTATTGCTGGATGTGCCGCCACGGCTAAGACCGAGGTCAAACGGGGCAAGAAAGGCCTGCATATCAATTGCTCTGGCCTGTCTTCTTCATGGGACAACTGCTACAGCAAGGCCGCGAGCGCCTGCACCACCCGCGGGTACCGCGTCGTCGCCCGCTCAGGCGACAGCGACGAAGAGGACGGCGATTATCTATTCGGCATCAACCCTGCCGGCTACACCAGCCGCAGCATGATCGTCATTTGCAAATGACCGGGGCAGCCTGATGGCTGCCCTCATCCACTAAATCGCCACGGTACGTGACAGCAGCCAGGCCAGCGCCTTTCCTTCCAGGAGCGGAGCCAATCGCTCTCGCACCGTGGAGTGGTACGTATTGAGCCAGCAAACCTCTTGCTCAGTCAGCCGCTCCAACAACAGACAACGCGTATCGATGGGGCACAGCGTCAACGTCTCGAAATCGAGAAATTCACCGAATGCACTGCGCCCGACGCTTCGCGCGGCTACCAGGTTTTCAATACGTACCCCCCATTGCCCAGGGCGGTAGGTGCCAGGCTCGATTGAGCTGATCATGCCTTCCTGCATGGCGGTCTGGGGCGTGGGCGCTGCCAGATAGGCGATCACCTGGGGCCCTTCATGAACATTGAGGAAATAGCCCACGCCATGGCCTGTGCCGTGGCCGTAATCGACCTGGTCGGCCCAGATTGGCGCACGGGCTATGGCATCAAGCATGGGCGACAACACGCCACGCGGGAAGGTCGCCCGCGACAGCGCAATCATGCCCTTGAGCACACGGGTACAGTCGAGCTTCTGCAAATCGCTCGGTTGCCCGATGGGGACCATACGCGTGATATCCGTCGTCCCACCGAGGTATTGGCCGCCTGAGTCGATGAGCAGCAGGCCGTCGCCCTCGATCACCGCGTGTGACTGATCGGTGGCCCGGTAGTGGGGCATCGCACCATTGGCATTAAACGCCGCAATGGTCGAGAAACTCAGTGAGACGAAGCCCGGCCGCCGGGCGCGCGCCGCAGTGAGTTGCTCATCGACGGTCAGCTCGGTCACCACCTGGCTCCCTCGCGCTTCTTCAAACCAGGCGAAAAACTCACACAAGGCGGCGCCGTCCTGTTCCATCGCCCGACGAACATGCTCAAGCTCGCCCTCAGCCTTGCACGCCTTGCTCAGGGTGCTGGGATTCGGGCCTTCCACGAGCACTACGCCTTCTGCAAGCGGCTCAAGCAATCCGCACGTCACCCGCGCCGGGTCCACCAACAAGCGATTTCCAGGTGACAGTTGACCAAGCGCGCGGGCGGCCTCGCTGTAGTCTCGTACTTCGATGCCATCCTGGCGCAGCGCCTGACGAAGGGGGTCATCGACTTTTGCCGAGGCGATGAAAAGCTGCGCACGCTGCGCATCGATCAGGGCAAACGCCAGAAACACCGGATTGTAGGACACATCACTGCCGCGCAAGTTGAACAACCAGGCAATGTCATCCAAGGTGGCGATGAAATGACTGTCCGCGCCTTTAGCCTGCATCGCCTGCCGCACCCGTGCCAGCTTCTGCGCACGGCCCACCACCGCGTATGGCGCAAGATGTGAGTACACCGGGCTGGACGGTAGCGCCGGCCGGTCGCTCCAGACGCGGCCCAGCAGATCCTGGTCAGTCACCAGCCTTGCGCCTCGTTGGCCAAGGCGCTCTCGCAATTGGCGCGCCGAAGCCAAGGCCATCGCACGACCATCCACACCGGCGCAACCTTGTGGTTGAACCTGTTCAGCCAACCAGTCCAGCGCGCCCGGCTGCCCGGGTGACAATTTCATCAATTCGATGCCGCTACCTGCCAGCTCTCGCTCAGCCTGCTCCCAATAGCGGCTATCGACCCATAGCCCGGCAAACTGCTGGGTGATGATCAGGGTGCCAACCGAACCGGTGAAGCCCGACAGCCATTGGCGACCTTGCCAATACCCTGGCAGATACTCGGAAAGATGAGGGTCGGCCGATGGAACCAGCAGGGCATCAAGCTCTTCTGCGGCCATGGTCGCACGCATCGCGGCAAGACGCTGGGCCGTGGTCTGTTGGGGAGTGGTGTGCACGATCATGCCCTTTTCTGTGGCGACATCGGTTATGCCTGAGCAATTGATGATGGAATAGCTACCCGCGTACTGCAATCAGCAATTGCTGGGCTACACGCCTCTGGGAAAGGTCCTACGCCGGACTGTACCGCCGATCCTGCCATGCTGAACTTAACCAAGGTCCCGGATTCATAGGCAGTACAGTCTCCCTGCAAGGCGGATCGCCATGCCCAATGCCTGTCAGCACAAACAAGGCGTCGTGATACTCGACACTCGCCCCCATACCCCCGATCACGAGCACGCCGTCTACCGCAAGCTATCGGAAGGCTTCGCACAGCTGCTGGGTTGCCCCGTGGTTGACCTGAACGGACCGCCAGAAGCGCACGCCTCCTATTACTACATGCTCACACAACCGTTGGTTGACCCGGCCCATCTGACAGCCCTTGGCATAGAGAGCGAGGCCGACTTTTTCGGCGGTGCCGTCGCCCACCCCTTCATGGCCACCAAAGCCATTTCGCATCCTCTGCCGCCAGGTGCTCCACCGAAGCCTGATTGGCCTGAAGCATTTGCGCGGCAGGCGTGCGAGGCGCTGCTCAAGGGCTACACCGTGTTTGACAAGGCCACCGCACGGCGCGCGGCTCAACTACTTTTGGTGGAGGGGCCCGCACGACTCAAACCCGTGCGCGCATGCGCGGGTCGAGGGCAAGTGGTGTTTTCTACGCTTGAGGAATTCGAACCCCTGCTCTGTTCAGTGGATGACGAAGAACTCATGACCTGGGGCCTGGTGCTGGAGCAGAACCTGAACAACGTCGAGACGTTCAGCGTCGGCCAGGTACGGGTTGCAGGATTGGTGTGCAGCTATTACGGCACACAACAACTGACCCAGGATCACCAAGGTATCGGGGTGTACGGCGGCTCTGACCTGACCTTCGTACGAGGAGGCTTTGCGTCTCTGCTGGGCGAGCCCTTGGAAGACAGCGTTCGCCTGGCGATCGAGCAGGCAATGGCTTATGACCAGGCTGCCGAACGACACTTACCTGGCTTCATCGCCTCACGCCGCAATTATGACATTGCCCGCGGCACCGACACCAAAGGTCAGATCCGCAGTGGCGTGCTGGAGCAATCCTGGCGGATGGGCGGTGCCAGCAGCGCCGAATTGCTCGCCCTGCAGGCATTCGCTGCCAACGGCCTGGTCAATCGAGTGCGCGCTAGCACCCACGAAGTGTTTGGCACGCCCGCGCTACCCGCGCACGCTACTCTCTTTTATCAAGGAAATGACAGTGAACTCGGACAACTCACCAAATACGCGCAGCTCCGACACGTTGGCCATTCAGAGTGAGACGATCGAGTTGCCGGTGAACGGGGATACCATCTGCGCGACCCTGGTCAGCCCCGGCAGCAAAATCCCCGGCATCCTGTTCGTCCACGGCTGGGGCGGTAGCCAGCAACGCGATCTTGCCAGGGCGCGGCACATCACAGGACTTGGCTGCGTCTGCATGACCTTCGATCTTCGTGGCCATGAAAAAACCCAAAGTCAGCGTCTGACAGTGACGCGAGAGCAGAATCTGCAGGACCTGCTGACGGCCTACGACCGGCTGGTCAGTCACCCCACCGTGGACGCCAACGCCATCGCCGTGATCGGCAGCAGCTACGGCGGCTACCTGGCCACCTTGTTGACATCAATGCGCCCGGTCCGCTGGCTGGCCCTGCGGGTACCGGCCATGTACTGGGACGAGGAGTGGAATACGCCCAAGCAGTCCCTGGACCGACAACGGCTCAATGACTATCGCCGTCGCCCCCTGGCGCCATCTGACAACCGCGCACTGGCTGCTTGCGCCGGGTTTGGCGGCGATGTTCTGCTGGTGGAGTCCGAGCACGATGATTACGTACCCCACAGCACGCTGATGAGTTACCGCTCAGCCTTCAGCAGTGCCCACTCGCTCACCCACCGGATCGTCGACGGCGCCGACCACGGCCTGTCCACCGAAGAAAGCCAGAAGGCCTACAGCGCACTGCTGGCGGCATGGATCAGCGAAATGGTCATTGGTGCTCGCCTGGACCGCTATCCCCACTACGCGCCCTGGTACGCATGAAGCTCACACCATCTGGCAGTACAACGCTCCGTCAGGATGGCGAGCCAGACTCCGCAGCGCCGTGAAGGCAGTGAAGTTCACGGCGCTGGCATGATACTGCTGGAGCATGCTCAGAAACGACCCGTCCAGCACTTGCTCGATGGCCGCCTCACTGGCCTCCCGGTTGGTCCACTGCAGCGACTGCAACACACGGCAGCCATCTTCGCTGGCCTGGACACTGACCGCCCGCAGGTCTTCACAGCCTGCTGCCAATGACTCACTGCGCAGCACCAGTGCCTGGGCCAATGCCTGCTGAAAGACGACGGCGACCCGATATTCGATCATCTGGGTGTACCAGATGGCAGGGACACTTCCTGACATCAACAACCTCCTGACAAGGGATACACATCGCAATGCCCGGAAGGTTAAAACCTCAACCAATCTCGAGGTCAAGAGGTTCGCTGTCCATTTCAACCTGCCCTCCAGGCTGTGGTGCCACCACCTGCCGCCGAAACGCACTGGGGGTGACACCTGTAGCGCGCTGAAAGACCTTGCGAAACGCCCCCGGGTCCCGATAACCCACATCCCAGGCGATCTGGTCGACTGTACTGCGCGTGAACTCCAGCAGACGTGCTGCCCGGCACACCCTTATCTGCTGACAGTATTCGGTAGGGCGCAACGCTGTGGCCAAGCGAAACCGCCTCAAGAACGTGCGTGGTTCCAGGCAGGCGCGCGCCGCCATCGCTGCGAGGTCCGCCGTGCGTGCGCCTGTAGCTTGTAACCAGTGCTGAACCTTCAGGACGGCTTCATCGCCATGATCGAGCAACGGGTTGAGGCGAGTACCGGGCAAAGCGTCAGGTACCGGTTCTACTGCCAGGAAGTTCGCGGTGTCGGCTGCAACGGTATTGCCCATAAATCGTTGCACCAGGCACAGGCCCAAAGTGGTCCATGCCATCAGGCCAGCGGAGCTGACGATATCGCCGTCATCGAGCAACGCCTGTTGAACCTCGGCCCTGGTGTGCGGGTAACGCGCCTCGAGTATCTGCACATGATTGCGGTGAGCGCATGCAGTGCGTCCATCCAGCAGACCACAGGCCGCAATGAAGAATACCCCGATGCACACGCAGGCCAGTACGGTGCCCTCCTGATGCAATCGGCACAAAGCCGAACGATGGCGAACCAAGCAGGCGTCGTCGGGAATGGCATGCAGGCTTGGCGGGATGATCAGAACACGCAGTCGAGCATCACTGGCATCCCCTAGTGGGGGCTCAGCCAGCAGCTCCCCCTCCGCACCCACACGCCATACGCTGATACGTACACGAGGCGCCTGGGCCGCACCCAAGGTGTCAGCCATGCGGTTAGCCACGGCGAACAGGTCTTGCAGGCCGTGGATCGCTGCCTCTTGTGCATCGGGATAGCGAAGCAGGCCAATCTCCAGAAAACGAGCCATGTCAGTTTTGCCCCGCATAGTGTCTTTCGCGCCGATTCACGCCTATCGCGCGACAGCCTATAACTAAGCAACCGCCAAAACCACTGCCCTTGGAGGCAACATGAGCACCCATGCACTGATCATCATCGATATCCAGAACGACTATTTCCCAGGCGGAAGGTGGCCACTGGAGGGCGCCGAGCGCGCCGCTGAAAATGCGGCCCGCCTGCTCCAGGCTGCGCGCGATGCGAAAGACTTCGTCGTGCACGTACGCCACGAGTTCGACAGCGCCGACGCTCCCTTCTTTGCCCCAGGCTCTTCGGGCGCAGCCATTCACCCGCGTGTTCACCCGTTACCTGGAGAGGCTGTGATTCTCAAGCACAAGGTCAACGCTTTTCTCTCGACCGATCTTGCGCCGACGCTCGAACGCCAGGGTATCAAGTCGCTGACCGTCGTGGGCAGCATGAGCCACATGTGCATCGATGCGGCGGTGCGCGCAGCAGCCGACCTCGGGTATGTCGTCACGGTCGCCCATGATGCCTGCGCCACCCTGGCCCTGGAGTTCAACGGGAAATGGGTACCTGCTGCACAGGTGCATGACGCATCGATGGCGGCCCTGGCGTTCGCCTATGCCTCGGTGCGCAGCACTGATGCACTGCTCGAAGAGACTGCCGGTCGCACCTGAGCGGCTTTCGGCCAGTACGGCCCTCAGATTACAACGTTGCGCACGAACTTCACTGCCGTCGCGCCATCGTTGCGATAGGCGTAACGGCAATTGCTGGCGAATACGTGAAAGCGGCCCTGCTCGAGTCGGTGCTCGACACCCTCGATGATCAGCGTCAGTACACCTTCGACCACGTAGATCTGCTCGCTCCAGCCTTCGGCATCCGCCTCGCTGCGATAGTGCTCGCCGACCGCCAGCGTCCATTCCCACAGCTCGACTTCACGACGGGCCATGCTGCTTGCCAGCAGGATGGCCCGGCTTTGCGGATGTTCACCCGCCCAGGCCAACTCTTCGATACGACCAGGGTTACGCTGGTCAGGCGCCTGGATCAATGTACTGAACGCCACCCCGAGTGCCTCGGCGATGAGGTCGAGCGTGGTTAGGCTGACATTTTTTTCGCCCACCTCAATCGCCACCAGCATGCGACGACTCACACCTGACCGCTCGGCCAAGGTTGCCTGGCTGATGCCAGCAGCGTTACGCAGACTGCGAACGTTCAAGCTCACGTGTTGCAGCACCGAAGCGCGATGCGAAGCGTCGTTGTGCACTATATTGCTCATCCTTAGTTGTTGCGCAGTATACTGCCCACTTTGCGCCGATTGTGCGCCCTGTCCTACGAGCCTGCAACCGCATGAATCAGTCACGCCCGCAACGCCCCACCCTTACGTTCCGTCTCAGCAAAGCCGAGTGGGTGCTGGTGTTCATCACCATGCTTTGGGGCGGTACCTTCCTGCTGGTACACAACGTGATGGCCGTCAGCGGCCCCATGTTCTTCGTGGGTCTGCGCTTCGCCGCGGCCGCCCTGTTCGTCGGCATGGTCTCGGCGCGCGCCTTGCCAGGGTTGACCCTTGTCGAACTCAAGGCAGGCCTGTCGATTGGCGTGTTGATTATGTTGGGCTACGGCTTGCAAACCATGGGCCTGCAGACGATCAGCAGCAGCCAGTCGGCGTTCATCACGGCGCTTTACGTGCCCTTCGTACCCCTGCTGCAATGGCTGATACTGGGCCGGCGCCCGGGCCTGATGCCCAGCCTTGGGATCGGCCTGGCTTTCGTTGGGCTGATGCTGCTGGCCGGCCCGCAGGCCGGTAGCCTGCACATGAGCGAAGGCGAGCTGGTTACACTGGTCAGCGCCATCGCCATCGCGGGCGAAATCATTCTGATCAGTCGCTTTGCCGGGCGCGTTGACGTTCGCCGCGTTACCGTGGTGCAACTGGCAACGGCCTCGGTGCTGGCATTCATGATGATGCTGCCTACCCAGGAATCGGTACCCGACTTCTCCTGGCTTTTGCTGAGCAGTGCGATTGGCTTGGGCCTGATGAGCGCGGTGATCCAAGTGGCGATGAATTGGGCACAGAAATCGGTATCACCCACACGGGCTACGCTGATCTACGCCGGTGAGCCAGTCTGGGCCGGCCTGGTCGGACGGATAGCGGGAGAACGCCTGCCGGGATTGGCACTGTTGGGCGGCCTGCTGATCGTCATCGCCGTGGTCATCAGCGAGTTGCGAGTACGCCGCAGGCCAGAACCTGCCGATACCGAACTTGCACAGAATGAACGTCAACTCAAGACCGGTCTCTAAAGGTCCGACTGTCCTTTGTAAAAAACTGTTATAAAAAAACAGCCTGTCACAGCCCTTTTGTATGATTCTGCGACAGGTTGTGTGTTGGTCGATGACCCGTCCGGCACGTATGATCCTTGGAAAACCTCTCAGAATAGAACTCTATGTCTTTGATAGTGCTATTGCTTCTGCCGTTCGTGGGCAGTTTGCTGGCAGCCGCGCTGCCGCACAACGCACGTAACGCCGAGTCCATACTCGCCGGGCTCGTGGCCTTGGTCGGCACCGTCCAGGTAGCACTTCTCTATCCACAGGTGGCCCATGGCGGTGTCATCCGTGAAGAATTCCTGTGGCTGCCCAGCCTCGGGCTCAACTTCGTTCTGCGCATGGACGGCTTTGCCTGGCTGTTCTCACTGCTGGTGCTGGGCATCGGTACGTTGGTGTCTCTGTACGCGCGCTACTACATGTCGCCACAGGACCCGGTGCCGCGATTTTTTGCGTTTTTCCTTGCATTCATGGGCGCAATGCTGGGGCTGGTGCTGTCGGGCAACCTTTTACAACTGGTGTTTTTCTGGGAGCTCACCAGCCTCTTCTCCTTCCTCTTGATCGGCTACTGGCATCATCGGGCCGACGCGCGCCGTGGCGCCTACATGGCGCTGATGGTTACCGGAGCCGGAGGCTTGTGCCTGCTGGTGGGGGCGCTGCTGCTCGGCCATGTGGTGGGCAGCTATGACCTGGACAAGGTCCTGGCTGCAGGTGACACCATACGCCAGCATGCGCTTTACCCAGTGCTGTTGCCCCTGATCCTGATCGGCGCCCTGAGCAAAAGCGCGCAATTTCCCTTCCATTTCTGGCTACCGCATGCCATGGCAGCACCCACGCCGGTGTCGGCGTACTTGCATTCGGCAACCATGGTCAAGGCCGGCGTATTTTTGCTGGCGCGCCTGTGGCCAGTGCTGTCGGGTACCGACGAATGGTTCTGGATCGTCGGGGGTGCTGGTGCGCTGACGCTGCTGCTCGGTGCTTTTGCAGCGATGTTCCAGAATGACCTCAAAGGCCTCCTGGCCTACTCGACCATCAGCCATCTGGGCCTCATCACGCTCTTGCTGGGCCTGAACAGCTCGCTGGCCGCCGTCGCGGCGGTCTTCCACATTCTCAACCATGCAACCTTCAAGGCGTCGTTGTTCATGGCCGCTGGCATCATCGACCACGAAAGTGGTACGCGTGACATCCGGCGCCTGAGCGGCCTGGTCCGGCTGGTTCCCTACACAGCCACCCTGGCCATGGTCGCCAGCGCCTCCATGGCGGGGGTGCCGCTGATGAACGGCTTCCTGTCCAAGGAAATGTTCTTCGCCGAAACCGTGTTCATCACTTCCAGCGCCTGGGTCGAAGCCATGCTTCCGGTGATCGCCACCCTGGCCGGCACTTTCAGCGTGGCCTACGCGCTGCGCTTCACGGTCGATGTGTTCTTCGGGCCCACCGCCCAAGACCTGCCGCATACGCCACACGAACCCCCGCGCTGGATGCGCGCGCCGGTCGAGCTGCTGGTGCTGACATGCCTGGTGGTCGGCATTTTCCCCGCCCAGTCCGTAGGCCCGTTGCTGGCCGCTGCGGCACTGCCGGTGGTAGGGGGTACGCTACCCGAGTACAGCCTGGCCATCTGGCACGGCTGGAATGCGCCTTTGATCATGAGCCTTGTGGCCATGAGTGGCGGCGTGGTTCTGTACCTGCTGTTGCGCAAGCAACTGCGACGGGGCCGCTTCCCCTGCCCTCCCGTGATGGGCCGATTCGACGGCAAACGCCTGTTTGAGTACGGCCAGGTGCAGCTGATGCTGATGGCGCGGCGCATCGAGCACCTGCTTACCAGCCGGCGCCTGCAGGCGCAGCTGTTCATGCTGGTGGTAGCCGCCTTCCTCGCCGGCCTGACACCCATGCTTTACAGTGGCCTTACCTGGGGCGAACGGCCCAAGATCCCGGGGTCAGGGGTATTCGTCGCACTCTGGGTGATCGCCATTGCCTGTGCGATCGGTGCGGCGTACCAAGCCAAGTACCACCGTCTGGCGGCCCTGACCATGGTCAGTGTGTGCGGCTTGATGACCTGTATCACCTTTGTGTGGTTCTCCGCGCCTGATCTGGCCCTGACCCAGTTGGTCGTCGAAGTGGTGACCACTGTCCTGATCCTTCTTGGTCTGCGTTGGCTTCCACGTCGTATCGAAGGTGTGTCGCCTCTGCCCGGCAGGTTCGACCGCGCCCGCGTGCGTCGCTTGCGCGACCTGCTACTGGCGGTGTTGGTTGGCGCAGGGATGGCCGTGCTGTCCTACGCCATGCTCACCCGCCCTACGCCCAATGACATCTCATCGTTCTACTTGAGCCGCGCGCTGCCACAAGGTGGTGGTACCAATGTGGTCAATGTGATGCTGGTGGATTTCCGCGGCTTCGATACCCTGGGCGAAATCACCGTGCTGGTCGCGGTGGGGTTGACGGTTTTCGCGCTTCTGCGTCGCTTCCGCCCACCCAAGGAAAGCATGCAATTGCCGACCCAGCAGCGCCAGTTGGCACCAGATGTCGTCACCGACCTGATCAACCCGCGCCACGCTGCCGATACCGCACTGGGCTTCATGATGGTGCCCGCTGTACTGGTGCGCCTGTTGCTGCCAATCGCGCTGCTGGTGTCGATGTACCTGTTCATGCGTGGTCACAATCAGCCAGGCGGCGGCTTCGTCGCCGGGTTGGTGACTTCGGTGGCGTTCATCCTGCAATACATGGTCGCAGGCACCCAGTGGGTAGAAGCGCAGATGCGCCTGCGGCCCTTGCGCTGGATGGGCACCGGCCTGCTCTGCGCAACCTTGACCGGTGGCGGCGCCATCGTGTTCGGCTACCCGTTCCTGACCACCCATACGGCGCACCTGCACCTTCCTCTGCTCGGAGACATCCATCTGGCAAGCGCATTGTTCTTCGACGTCGGTGTGTTCACCGTGGTCGTCGGCTCGACCCTTTTGATACTCACGGCCCTGGCCCACCAGTCGGTACGTGCCTATCGCCCGGCCAGTCCAGGCAAGACCCGTAAAGCAGGAGCCGCCTGATGGAAGAAGTGATCGCAGTGGCCATTGGCGTGCTTGCCGCCTCCGGGGTCTGGTTGGTGCTACGCCCGCGCACCTATCAGGTGATCATGGGCTTGTGCCTGCTTTCCTATGGGGTCAACCTTTTCATCTTCAGCATGGGCAGCCTGTTCATCGGCAAGGAGCCCATCATCAAGGAAGGCGTGACCCAGGACCTGTTGCACTACACCGATCCGCTGCCACAGGCCCTGGTACTCACGGCAATCGTCATCAGCTTCGCCATGACCGCCCTGTTCCTCGTGGTGCTGCTGGCATCGCGCGGCCTGACCGGCACCGACCACGTAGATGGCCGGGAGCGTGAGGAATGAGCGGCATGAGCCAACTGATCGTTGCCCCTATCCTGCTGCCGTTGATTACAGCGGCAGTCATGTTGCTGCTGGGCGAAAAGCATCGATTGATCAAGGCACGGCTGAACCTGCTGTCGACCTTCGCCGGTCTTGGCATCGCCGTCAGCCTGCTGCTCTGGGTGCGTACCCAGGGCCAGGCAGAATCGATCGGCGTCTACCTGCCGGGCAACTGGCCAGCCCCGTTCGGCATCGTGCTGGTATTAGACCACCTGTCGGCGCTGATGCTGACCCTGACCGGCGTCATCGGGCTAAGCGCCCTGCTGTTCGCACGGGCACGCTGGGATGGCGCCGGTGCAAGTTTTCATGCGCTGTTCCAGATCCAGCTGATGGGGCTGTACGGCGCATTCCTGACGGCAGACCTGTTCAACCTGTTCGTGTTCTTCGAAGTGCTGCTGGCAGCTTCATACGGTCTTCTGCTGCACGGGTCCGGCCGCGCACGCGTGCGGGCCGGCTTGCATTACATCGCCGTCAACCTTTTCGCGTCGTCGTTGTTCCTGATTGGCGCGGCAATGCTGTATGGCGTGACGGGTACATTGAGCCTTGCGGACCTGGCCCTGAAGATTCCGCTCGTACCCGAGGCCGACCGCGGCTTGCTGCATGCAGGCGCAGCGATCCTCGCCATGGCGTTTCTGGTCAAAGCAGGCATCTGGCCCTTGAACTTCTGGCTCGTCCCAGCCTATGCGTCTGCCAGCGCGCCAGTGGCTGCACTCTTTGCGATCATGACCAAGGTAGGGCTGTATGCCGTGCTGCGGGTATGGACGTTGCTGTTCTCCGGGCAAGCGGGGGCATCGGCCCACTTCGGCGGGGATTGGCTGGTTTACGGAGGCCTGGCGACCCTGGCCATGGCGGCGGTGTCGATCCTGGCAGCGCAGCGCCTGGAACGCATGGCGGCGTTGAGTATTCTGGTATCGGCTGGGACCTTGTTGGGGGCGGTGGGCTTCTCACAATTGGCGTTGACCGGAGCAGCGCTGTTCTACTTGGTGAATTCTACCCTGGCCTTGTGCGCCTTGTTCCTTCTGGCCGAACTCATCGAGCGCTCGCGGTCTGCCAATGAGTTGCCATTGGACGAGGAAGAAGACGCCATGCCGGCCTTGCTGGAATCGCTTCACCCCCCAAAAGGCATCAACCTCGATGACAATCAGAAAGCCGTCATCGGGCAGGTCATTCCATGGACCATGGCATTTCTGGGCTTGAGCTTCATCGCTTGCGCGCTGCTGATCATCGGCATGCCACCGCTTTCAGGCTTCGTTGCCAAGCTCAACTTGATCAGTGCCCTGTTCAACCCCAACGGTCTGGGGGTTCCGAGCCCATACACACTGGGCGCCGCTGGCTGGGGCCTTGTGGCCTTGCTGGTCTTGTCGGGAATGGCATCGCTGATCGCTTTCGGACGCGTCGGCATTCAACGTTTCTGGAAACCCGAAGAGCGGCCCTCTCCGGTGCTCAGGCGTTTCGAATGCCTTCCGATCGTGATATTGCTGGGCCTGTGCATGCTGCTCAGCTTCAAGGCCGAGCCGCTGCTGCGTTATAGCCTCGACACCGCCGCCAGCCTTCAGGCGCCAGATGCCTATATCGATGCAGTCATGGCGGCGCAGCCGAAACCTGGCCCCACCTCGCTCGACGTTCAGGTGCAGCCATGAGCCGACTCTTTCCTGCCCCCCTGCTATCGGCATGCCTGTTCGGCCTGTGGCTGTTGCTCAACCTTTCGCTGAGTCCGGGTAACCTCATCCTGGCCGCTGTGTTGGGGACACTGGCTCCGCTGCTGATGGCGCCATTACGGCCGCAGCATGCCCACGTCCGACGGCCCTGGGTCATCGTCAAGCTGATCGGCCGGGTTGGGGTGGACGTCATCCTGTCCAACCTGCAGGTCGCTCGCGGCGTTCTGGGTGCTGGAAGGCGACCGCCTCGCTCAGGCTTCGTCCACATTCCCCTGGATCTGCGCGAGCCCCATGGGCTTGCGGCGCTGTCCATGATCACGACGGTGATCCCTGGAACCATCTGGTCGGAACTGGCCCTGGACCGTAGCGTGCTACTGCTGCACGTATTCGATCTGGATGATGAAGCGGCATTCATCCAGCATTTCAAGGAAGTCTACGAACGTCCCTTGATGGAGATCTTTCAATGAGTGGACTGCTCGCCAACGCTGTTCTCGCCAGCTTGTTCATCTTTGCGCTGGCTATGTGCCTTACCCTGCTTCGGCTATTCCGAGGCCCTTCTGCGCAGGACAGGGTTCTGGCCCTGGATTACCTGTACATTCTGGCAATGCTGACCATGCTGGTACTGGGCATCAGGTATGCCAGTGACACCTATTTCGAAGGGGCCTTGCTCATTGCATTGTTCGGCTTCGTTGGCTCCTTCGCCTTGGCCAAGTTCCTGCTGCGTGGTGAGGTGATCGAATGACCGAGGCACTCAATCTGCCGTTCTGGCTTGAAATGATCACAGCCATACTGCTGGTAGCTGGCAGCCTTTTCGCACTGATCGGTGCAATTGGCCTGCTGCGCCTGAAAGACTATTTCCAACGCATGCACCCCCCAGCGCTGGCCTCGACCATCGGGGCCTGGTGCGTCGCGCTTGGCTCGATCATCTACTTTTCATGGCTGAAAGAGTCATTGGTGCTGCACGCGTGGCTGATTCCCGTGCTGCTGTCGATCACGGTGCCCGTGACTACGTTGTTACTGGCGCGCGCCGGGCTGTTTCGCAAGCGTCAGGCCAAAGAGCCGGTACCCGAGGAGGTCAGCAGCGGTCTGGACCGTGGCAATTGACCGCAGTTAGCCTGGTTGCTCACTCAACTGCTGCAGTGCGCGTCTGACCATGGCGACGTAATGAGGCGGGCCTTGGGTATACAATTGGGCAGCTACCCAATCCAACCATCGCCCGCGCATCGCTTCACGGGCTGCGAGCAGCCGCTGCGCCTCGGCCATGGCGCGCGCCTGGTGCTCAAGGTGATAGCGTTCCCGTGATCCAGGCGCTTGTTCTGGCAGCGTCACTCGCTTGCCTTGAACGTCGTCAGCTCACCCTTGCGCCATTTAGCAACCTTGCCGGTTACGGCTTTCAATAGCTTGCCGAGCCCTTCCTGAATTTGCTGCTCGGCGGCAAACACCAGCATCACGCCATGGCCTTCACGCAGTACGACCCCCTCGCCTTCCGGGACCGATACGAACGCGTAGTCGCCTATCCCATACACATTGAGCTTGATATCGCGAAAGCGCATTTCCAGCTTGCCGCCTTCGCGGCTGGGCAGCACAGCGGCACGAAAATGATCGCCGACTTTCAATTCAAGGCGCTGCTTGTCGTCGACCACCAGCGCACTTTCCGTGTCGATCTCGGCCATGTAGAGGCCTTCGGGGTTTTGCTCGGTGACATAGACGAATCGACCCTGGAACAACTGGGCCAGTTTCCCGCGCAAATCGCCAAGGGCGAACAACGCGTGTGTATCAAGAGTGCTGACTGCCAATGAAGTAATCCTCAACCGTTTACAACCCGCCCTCGCAGGAGCTCGCGAAGCACGGCCATTTCAAATCGATAGGCAATGAGATTAATAAAACGCTGGGCGACATGTCTGTGCCCGCTGACGATGCAGCGTGCAGGATTTTTTACTCTAACGGCCGGCGTTGTTGTCGCTTACATACCCTTGGGCCATGCCCAAGCGCTGCCGGCGTAACGTCTGACATTGCATGCCCATGAAAATGCGATTCCGGATGGGTGCATGACCTTGGAGCCTGATGGCGGCTCACACACTATCATCGGCGGGATATCCGAAAACAGTGAAATCCTAGAGAGACGCCATGTTTTAACAGGCTTGCCGGTTACTGCGCAACTGCTCCAGGCGAATTGCATCGGGCGTTGCGGTTTGATGCCTGAAATGCAAAAAGCCCCACGAATCGCTCCATGGGGCTTGGCAACCTGAGCGGCTCAGGCCTGACGCTGATGGCGATCAAGCTGCTCGTGGCGCTCTTGTGCTTCGATGCAGTATTTGGTGGTTGGGCTGATCAGCAAACGCTTGAGACCGATCGGTTCACCGCTGTCGTCGCACCAGCCGAAGCTCTCGTCGGCGATACGGTCCAGCGCCATCTCCAGTTGGGGAAGCAGGCGCTGATCGCGATCGATGGCATTCACCAGCCAGCTACGCTCTTCTTCGACCGATGCTACATCGGCAGGATCCGAGGGGGTATCCAGGCCTTCGATGGTGGCACGGCTCAGCTCGATGCGTTCATGGGTCTCGACTTTCATTGCTTGTAGCAGCTGAGTGAAGAAGCTCAGCTGTTCAGCATTCATGTAGTCATCGGCCGGCATGGCCAGCAACTGTTCCTTGGTCATCGATTTCTCTATGAAAATAGGTGCATTTAGGCGATTCGTTTGCCGCCGACGCCTAGGCATCGGCAGCGGAATTTTTTCAAGCGCCAGTCGGCACTCTTCAACAAGGGGCGGCAGTCTAAGGCGCAGCGTCGCCTTGAGCAACAGCAAAATGGGGTGGCGTTGGCATTCGCTGCTTACAATCCGCCGGCCGGTGCTTGCGTCTGAAGGCCTAGGCGCGAGTTTGAGCAGCGCGGGTAGATTCGGGAACATGTTTACTGCAAGGCAGCGGTAACCTTAGAAACTATAATGCCGTGCTACCTGGATGGCGATGAGGGAGCGCTTCGCACTCCATCGCGGGACAAGCCCGCTCCTACAAAGGGCGCTTCATATACATGCCATTTATAAGCCTCACTGTAATAATCAATTACGAGGCAGCAACCACTGAGCGCAACGAAACTTCAAATTCAAGATCAACACGCCCATCCCGATCTTGCTCTTGCTCTTGCTCTTGCTCTTGCTCTTGCTCTTGCTCTTGCTCTTGCTCTTGCTCTTGCTCTTGCTTTTGCTTTTGATCTTCGCGACTTCAGAAGGCCGAACGCAGGTCTTGCGGAGGGAGGTGACAGGCATGGATGCCTGTCAAGCGCTGGGCCCCAGGATGGGGCCTGCAGCGCGGTCCTCCCGGGAGCAAGACCGAAGTGAGGGAACCCCGAAGCGCAGCGTAGGGGCCGTATGAATGGAGCGCAGCCTTTTTTGGTTACTTTTTGTGGCGTTTGACAAAAAGTAACTCGCCGTAAGGGCGAAAAGGTGATTAAGCGTCGCCATCGCAAATGGACTATGCTCTCTATCAATACCCACAAATACCCACACAAACCCAATCAAACTTCCAACTTCCAACCTCAAACCTCAAACCTCAAAGCGTTGGCGCATATATTGAGTTGGTCTTCATTGGCGCGGGTGGCGCACAGTCACCCTTCCGCCCTTACGGCGGCTCACTTTTTGTCTTGTCAAAAAGTAAGCAAAAACCGCCTGCTCCTATCATCCGGCCCCTACGCTACGCTCCGGGGTTCCCTCGCTCCGGGCTTGCTCCCGGGAGGACCGCGCTGCAGGCCCCATCCTGGGGCCCAGCGCTTGACGGGCATCCATGCCCGTCACCTCCCTCCGCAAGCCCTGCGCTCGGCCTCCTGAAGTCGCGATCTGTGGCGCCTGGACTATCGCGCGCTTAGAAGCAAGAGCAACGGCAACGGCAACGGCAACGGCAACGGCAACGGCAATGGCAGCATCAGCATCAGCATCAGCATCAGCATCAAGGATTGCAAACCACTTAGGCTATTTGGTCAATGCCTCCGATTCCAGCTGCCGCAGACGCCGCCCGTCCGGCAACATGATCTCAACGGTCGTCTCGGAGACCCGCCGCTCAGGCTGGACCGCCTGTTGCTGCGCCTTGCGCGCTTCAACCCTGCGCTCGATCATGCTGGGGTAGCGAGACGCCCACAGGCCAAGCGCAGCAACAAACAGGACCACCCACACTATCGCACCGGCATCACCCTGAGCGCGACGCCTCTTCATCCTTGAACCACCGTGCAAATCACTGCAAAACGCCCCCTGTCAACGATCCTTGAACTGCGCTTCACGCTTGGCAATGAACGCGGCCATGCCCTCTTTCTGATCTTCGGTCGAGAACGCCGCATGAAACACTCGCCGCTCGAACCGCACACCTTCGCTGAGCGTGACCTCGAACGCGCGGTTGACGCTCTCCTTGACCATCATGCTCACCGGAATGGACTTGGCAGCGATGGTGGCGGCCACGTTCAGCGCCTCCTGCAACAGCTCGTCCTGCGGCACGACACGCGCCACCAGCCCTGAGCGCTCCGCTTCCTCAGCACCCATCAGGCGACCGGTCAGGCACAACTCCATGGCTTTGGCCTTACCCACCGCACGGGTCAAGCGCTGCGTTCCACCCATGCCCGGCAACACCCCCAGGTTGATTTCCGGCTGACCGAACTTGGCATTGTCACCCGCCAGAATGAAGTCGCACATCATCGCCAGTTCACAACCACCGCCCAGCGCAAACCCCGACACTGCGGCAATGATCGGCTTGCGCCGATTGGCAATGCGGTCGGCATCGCTGAACAGGTCGTCCACGTAGATTTGCGGGTATTTGAGCTCAGCCATTTCCTTGATGTCAGCGCCAGCTGCAAACGCCTTCGCCGAACCTGTGAGCACCACGCAGCCAATGCCAGGGTCGCGCTCAAGCTGATCCAAGGCCTGGTTCAGTTCGCTGACGATCTGCGCGTTCAAGGCGTTGAGCGCCTGCGGGCGATTGAGCGTGATCAGGCCAACCTTGCCATGAATGTCCAACAGGATGGTTTCGAATGCCATGTGGTCTGCTCCTTCAAAGATTGCGCGCAATGACCATGCGCTGAATATCGCTGGTGCCTTCGTAAATCTGGCAAACCCGCACGTCACGATAGATGCGCTCCAGCGGGAAGTCGCTCAGATAGCCATAACCGCCCAGGGTCTGCAAGGCATGTGAGCAAACCTTCTCGGCCATTTCCGAGGCAAAGAGCTTGGCCATGGACGCTTCCATCAGCGCAGGCTGCCCCGCATCGCGCAAGGCGGCAGCGTGCAACACCATCTGCCGGGCGACGGCGACCTGGGTTGCCATGTCCGCCAACCGGAAAGCCACGGCCTGATGCTCGATCAGCGGTTTGCCGAAACTCTGCCGCTCCTTGGCATAGTCACGGGCCACTTCGAACGCGGCGCGCGCCATGCCTACGGACTGCGCCGCGATGCCGATGCGTCCGCCCTCGAGATTGGCCAAGGCAATCTTGTAGCCTTCACCCTCCTCACCCAGTCGGTTGGCCACAGGCACGCGCACGTTCTCGAACACGATCTGACAGGTGTCGGACGCATGCTGGCCGAGCTTGTCCTCGACGCGGGCCACCTGATACCCCGGTGCGTCGGTCGGCACGATGAACGCGCTGATGCCGCGCTTGCCTGCCTGCGGATCCGTCACGGCGAACACGATCACCACCCCGGCATTCTGGCCGGAGGTGATGAACTGTTTGCTGCCACTGAGCACGTAGTCGTCGCCCTCGCGGCGCGCACGGGTTTTCAGGCTGCTGGCATCGGAGCCTGCCTGAGGCTCTGTCAGGGCGAACGCCCCAAGCATGGCGCCGGTTGCCAGCAGCGTCAGGTACTCGCGCTTTTGCTGCTCCGAGCCAAAACGCAGAATAGGCACACACCCTACCGAGTTGTGCACGCTCATGATGGTCGAGCACGCACCATCGCCGGCAGCGATCTCCTCCAAGGCCATGGCATAGGCCACATAACCGGTGTCGCTGCCGCCCCACTGCTCAGGCACCAGCATGCCGAACAAGCCGAGCGCTGCCATTTCCTCGATGGCTTCGCGCGGAAACCGATGGTCCTTGTCCCATTGTTCGGCAAACGGTCTCAACCGTTCCTGTGCAAAGCTGCGCACAGCATCGGCGATTTGTTGTTGTTCCTCGTTGACCAGCATGGTTCACCTCACTCCAGGCATTCGACAGCCATGGCCGTGGCTTCACCACCGCCAATGCAGATGGCCGCCACCCCGCGACGCAGGTTGTTCTGGCGCAGGGCATGCAACAGGGTGACCAGAATGCGCGCCCCTGAGGCGCCGATCGGGTGGCCCAAAGCGCAAGCGCCGCCATGAATGTTGACCTTATCGTAGGGCAGGTCCAGATGCTTCATGGCTGCCAGGGTCACAACCGCGAACGCTTCGTTGATTTCGAACAGGTCGACATCGCTCAGCGCCCATCCCGTACGCTTGATCAGCTTGTCGATGGCCCCAATAGGCGCGGTCGGAAACAGGGCCGGGGCATCGGCGAAGGCCGCATGGCCGTGGATGATCGCCATCGGCTTCAGGCCTCGCTTGTGCGCCTCGGAGCGACGCATCAGCACCAGCGCTGCCGCACCATCGGAAATGGAGCTGGCGTTGGCAGCCGTCACCGTACCGCCGTCTCGAAACGCCGGGCGCAATTGGGCGATCTTGTCCAGGCGTGCCTTGGGCGGCTGCTCATCGTCTTTGACCAGACGGCGTTGCTTGCCTTGCGTCACCTCTACCGGCACGATTTCATCCGCAAAGCGGCCACTGAGGATGGCCTGTTGGGCACGGGTAAGCGATGCGATGGCGAAATCGTCCTGGTCTTTACGGCTGAAACCATTGGCCTGGGCACAGTCCTCGGCAAACGTGCCCATCAAGCGACCCTTGTCATAGGCGTCCTCAAGACCATCCATGAACATGTGATCGATCACCTTGCCATGGCCCATGCGGTAACCGCCGCGGGCCTTGTCCAGTAGATAGGGGGCGTTGCTCATGCTCTCCATGCCGCCGGCGACCACCATGTCGGCGGTGCCTGCCGCCAGCAGGTCATGGGCGAGCATGGCGGCCTGCATGCCGGACCCACACATCTTGTTGAGCGTGGTACAGGTGGTGTGCTTGCCCAGGCCAGCACCCAGTGCAGCCTGACGCGCCGGCGCCTGGCCAAGGCCAGCCGGCAACACGCAGCCGAACAGCACCTGATCGACGCTGTGCGCCTCCACGCCCGCGCGCTCAATCGCGGCGCCAATGGCCGCGCTGCCCAACTGCACGGCAGAGAGACTGCTAAGCTCGCCTTGTAATCCACCCATCGGGGTTCGGACTGCGCTGACGATGACGATGGGATCTTCGCGGGTGTTCATGGGTGTAATCCTCACTTGGCTGCCATGCGCAAGGCACCGTCCAGACGGATGACCTCACCATTGAGCATGCTGTTCTCGATGATGTGGCGCGCCAGCGCCGCGTATTCCTCTGGACGCCCAAGCCGCGGAGGAAAAGGCACACCCGCTGCGAGCGAGTCACGAACCTCGGGCGTCATCCCGGCCATCATCGGCGTTTCGAAAATGCCTGGCGCGATTGTCATTACACGAATACCGTAACGCGCCAGCTCGCGCGCGGCGGGCAACGTCATGCTGGCAATGGCCCCTTTGGACGCTGCATAGGCACATTGCCCGATCTGGCCGTCGTAGGCCGCGACGGAGGCCGTGTTGATGATCACGCCCCGCTCGCCTGCGTCGTCCGCCCCTCCCTCGGCCATGGCCTGGGCACATAACCTCAGCAGGTTGAAGCTGCCCACCAGGTTGACATTGATGACGTGGGCAAAACTGCTCAGACGGTGCGGGCCTTGCTTCCCCACTACCTTTTCAGCGCCCACGATGCCTGCGCAGTTCACCAGACCGTGCAGGCTACCGAACGCTGCCAGTGCCGCCGATACGGCCGCCTGCGCAGCGGCTTCGTCACTGATGTCGGCCACGCTGAAGCGCGCGCGCTCGCCCAGCTCGTGGGCTTTGGCTTGCACGGCGTCGCCGTTGAGGTCCACGAGCATGACCGAAGCGCCTGCCTCGATCAGCATGTGCGCGGTAGCGGCGCCCAGACCGGAGGCTGCGCCGCTGACGATGAAGTGTTTGTTGGCTATTTGCATGATCGGTTTCCTCTCAAACGCCGGCCGTGGTGGCGAGCTGCGCGTGTTGTCGAGCTACTTCCTGATTGCGCAGGATGAAGCGTTGCAGCTTGCCGCTGGGTGTCTTCGGCAACTCGCTGACGAACTCGACTTCTCTGGGGTAGGCATGGGCGTAGAGGCGCTGGCGGACATGCTGGCGCAATTGCTCTTCAAGTTCGGCGCTGGGGCCGTAACCCGTGGCCAGCACCACGAATGCCTTGATCACCTCGGTGCGTTCAGGATCAGGCTTGCCGACCACTGCCGCTTCGATGACGGCCGGGTGCTCAATCAGTGCGCTCTCCACATCGAAGGGCCCAACCCGATACCCGGACGTGGTGATTACATCATCGCTGCGCCCGACGAAGCTGATGCTGCCATCGGGGTTCAGTTCGACGGTGTCGCCGCTCAGGTAGTACTTGCCAACGAAGGCCTTGGTTGGCAACCCATGGTAACCGGCGAACCAGCACAGGGGCGATCGTTCGCGATCCACCGCCAGGATACCCGGCTGACCGGCGGGCAGTTCGCGTCCCTGCTCATCGAGTACGACAATGCGATGCCCCGGTATGGCAAAACCTGCAGATCCCACGTGCACCGGGTGGGCCAGGCCGTGATGGTTACACAGCACCATGCCCAGCTCCGTCTGCCCATAGTGGTCATGAATGGTTACCCCGGCATGCTCGGCGAACCAGCGGATCACTTCAGGGTTCAACGGCTCTCCTGCACTGCTCACCACGCGCAGGCGTCCTTTGACTGGGGTGCTGAACTGATCACCGGCTGCAATGAGCAGGCGAAAGGCCGTTGGCGAGCCGGCCAGGTTGTTGATGCCCAGCTGGGTAATGACCTTCGTACAGCTGTCGACACTAAAGGGGCCGTTGTAGAAGGTGGTCGCCTGCCCGAGTGAAAGCGGCCCGGTCACTGCGTAATAAAGTCCGTAGGCCCAGCCTGGGTCCGCCAGGTTCCAAAACCTATCCTCTGGGCGCAGATCGATGGCATCACGCATGTAGCCTTGGAACGCTACGATGGCCCGTAGCGGGACCTCAAGGGGTTTGGCAGGGCCGGTGGTTCCGGATGTGAACATCAGGAGGAAGGGATCGTCACCTGTGAGCATGACCGGCTCACATTCAGGCGAGGCGTTTTCAAGGCACTCCTGGAAGTCCAGCTCGCCGTCACGGGCATCGACCGTTATCGTGAGCGGGCAGCCGTGTACGTCATCGAGCTTTATCCGGTTGCTGCGGTCAGTCACCACGACACGGGCATGCGACTGGTGCAGTCGATGTTCGATGGCAGCAGGCCCGAAGGCGGTGAACAACGGCTGATAAACGGCACCCAGACGCCAGGTGGCTAGAATGGTGATCAACAGTTGCGGGGTGCGCGGCAACAGCCCCGCTACACGGTCGCCCGCACTCACCCCGTGGGCGCGCAAGACACTGGCAAAGCGGGTGGCCAGTGCCTGCAGGTTGTCGAAACTCATCTGTTCGCAGTTGCCTTCGCTGTCCAGCCAGTTCAGGGCCAGCTTGTCGAAGCCAGTGTGGCGATCACAACATTCGACACAGGCGTTGAGGGCCTGCAGTTCGCCCTGCAGGGCAGCCTGCGCGGCCCCAAGGTAATGGAACGAGCGAACGGCCTCGGCGTAATCACGCATCGTCAGACTCCTGCTTTTTATTGTTGGAGTGCACTGTCAAGTCAGGACGATGTTCGCGCCGCTCAGGGGTAACCACAATGGCCAAACCATTCATTGTGAATGATCGGTTTGGCCACAACGGCGGTTAAGACAATCCGCGTTCGCGACCTATAAGAAACTGCCGAGTCAGTTCGAACACCAGCGACTGGTCCTGAGTGGCTTGTTCGGTGTCCAGGCTGTCTAGCAGAAGCTGATAATCGATGGCATCCAACGTTGATTGTCGCAAGGCCAATGCCGATCGACGTGCGGCGAACTGAGCGTGCAGCGCCTCGAACACCTCGGTATGCCGCTCATGGATATAATTCGCCCAGAACACACGTTGGGACAGGCTCATCGACAGCGCATCAGGGGTGATCGCTGCGATCACCTCACGGTAGGCGTTCTCAAGCTGAGTACTGGTCAGCTCGGCAGCATCGGCGTAGAGCATGCTATGGGGCTGACACGGCAGGTTCAGGCGAGCCCGCAACCTCACACGGTAAGCCAGGCTGACGGCAGCCTGATCCACCCTCTCCAGCGCTGCGAGGCGCTGCAACACATCTCGCCTGGCGACCTGCTCAAGCCGGTCCAGACGAAACAGTTGCTGCCCGATACCCAATAGCTCATTACCGCGCTCCGGCGCGACGTTGTGCTCAGACCTATCGATAAGTGCTCTGACTTGAAGCTCACTGAACCGATCAGCAACGGTGTTCATGCAGGTTAACGGCAGGCGAGCCAGACTATGGATTCTCTGGCGCAGCTGCTCGTTTGCGTCAACTGCTTCGAGTAAAGCCCACACTCGCTCCGCCAGCTGGAACGGTGCAGTGTCGTAGTCGCCGGTATCCCCGAGAAGCCCCAGCAACCGTACCAGACCATCGCTGCCCGGATCAGCCACCAAGCGTGACCAAAGGGCCTGACGGCTGACGCGCAAATGCGGATCGCCTGCATCGAGCCATAGATCACGGGTCACCTGCCGGTCGATTACGCGCCGTGGCTCGGGAAGATGGAAATGCTCGGCGATCGAATCAAGGGCAAACAGCCGCTGCATCTCGACACTGCTCAACCGGTTTCGCTCCACCATGAAACCCATTCGGCGGGCATGTGGCAGCTGTACAATTTCCGCTGGCACAACGTGCAAGAGGTTGTCACGCAGGTCGGCGCGTTCCAAGGTGCTGCACAACTCCAACCCCGAGGGCCACGCACCCAACCTGCAGCGACGCAAGTTCAATTCGACAAGGCGCGTCAACTGGTTATAGCGCATCTCGAATGCCCCCAGCGGGTTGTAGCTCAGATCCAGGTGAGTCAACTGCGGCAGGCGGGTCAATGCGTTCAAGGCCTGATCGTTCAGCCGAATGTTGTTGCGTGCCAGGCGCAGGGTGCGCAAATCGACCAGGTAGGCGACTTCTGTAGGCACGCCGAGCAGGCCGGTGCTGCTCAGGTTCAGCTCTCTTAAGCGGGTGAAGCTTGAAAGGAACCCAGTAGGCATATGCGTGATCGGCACATCACGGATGACCAATGAGCGTGTCAGCTCGAACTCGATATGGGCAGGCAGTTCGGGGAGACTGCCGACATTCAGGTTGATAATGCTCAGCCGTTGACCAGCCGTCTCATCGCCCAGAGGTTCGCCCATCTGTCGCCAGGCGCGGCGGATCTGATCGGCGGCCTGTCGACGAGCCCGCTGACGGGCCGGATTGGACTCAAAGCCTGTCCAGCGGCTCAGGTGTCTTTCAAGGTCAGCATGGTCCTCTTCCAGTTCCAGCAAGGCGTCATAGGCAGTATGAGGGCCTGTAAGCAAACGCGCCAAACGGTTGTCGATCGCACTGTCGTCCAGGCCAGGGTACAGGTTGCGCAAACGGCTTCGCAGCAGGCTGTCGGGGTTACGTCGTCGAGCCGGGCTACCACTGAGTGGGTAGCCTATGCGACCGTCGGGCATACGACGGCCTGGATTGAACCAACGATCCTGTCGAGGCCAACCCAGCAGTTGCTCGACTTCGGCGTGCGTTTCAGGCAACTGCTCAATCAGGCGATCACGCAAGGTCGAGGCAGCGTGATCGCCATCCAGATCAAGCGCAGTACGCTGGGAAGGCTCCAGCAATGCGAGCAGCGTCTGGTAGAAGTCGTTCGACTCATCGACCACGGCTCCATAGCCTGCTTCTGGCTCTTCGATCGCCCGGAAACGCCCCTCCTTGTGAACGATCTTGACCAGATTGGCGCCCGGCAGCTGATTACCTACCGCCGCAATCCGGCGCGCACCCGGGCCGTCTGTCCAGAGCTCGATGTGACGGGCCGGCCATGCATCCAATCGCTGCAGCAGGGCCAACGCGAGTTCGCCCGCTTCATCGCAGTAAGCGTTAGGGAGGTACACACCGCACATGGCCCGGGTCAACCTGGCAACACGCAGCAACGAAGCACCCTGGCGTAGGCAACGCAACGGCAGTTTTCCCATGCTCAGAGCAAGATCGCGCTCGGTTCGCCCTACGTCCGCGGCCAACGCTTGAACGTAACGCTCGGGCAAACCCGGCATGCCTGTTCTGATGACGGCCGACAACGGGTCATCGACCGCTGGCACCTGGCACAGGTGCTGGAACATTAGCCCACGTAAGCGATCTGCATGCTCAAGTAGGTTTTCCTGCAGCTGCACAAGGCTACCGCTACCGGTTTGTTCCAGGCACCACTGCACCAACGCGCTTTCATCTCGCGGGCTCGCACCGTGTTGAAGGGCGGTAAAAAACCTGCTGACACGCGCACTGGCTTCGAAACGCTCCAGGCTGTCACACAAACTGGCTGGAATGTCCCGCGTCTCCACCAGTAACCCGCGAAGTGCCGCGACATCCATTCCGGCGGCCTGCATCACCCTGCTGGCCTGCTGATGAGTGAGCGATCTAGGCTGAGGCCAAAGCTGTTCAAGCATGAGATCAGGCTGATCCATTTCCACTGCTCGACCAGCGTTCAACTGCCAGCTTCGCTCGCCGAAGTGCTCCAGAACTGGCCCAAAGCCTGCCGGACGCCGAGCATGACGCAAGCGCCATGGCTCATTTGGATCAGGGCGATGCGCCCGGAAATAACGTTTGCCACTACGGAAAAAGGCTCGCCCCCAGTCTCTGTACAGACCGTCGCTGTGCAATTGCGGGTCCTCCGGCAAGCTGGCATAGACCTTGAGGTCGTTGGCCCATAGCCGCGATTTCCCATCGACCCCGCGCACGGGTTCCAGCCCTTCTACGAAATCAGTGGCCGCATAGCCTCTGGCCAGAATATTGGCTCCGGCGCCGACAACCGCAGTCACCGCCAGCGTCTCGGCCACGCCAAGCATCTGCTCCAGAGCCTCGTGCTGATGACCGTGATACCAATCAGTTGCACCCTCGAAGACTTCCGAAAGCGTTTGCACCACCAACTGCCCAAGCAGCATCGCGCCCACCACAGGTATGAAAAGCCCGGCCAGGTTGACCAGATTCCAGCCCAACGAGCGCCACTGCTTGCGTCGCGCTTCAGAGGCGTCTCGGTCCACCTGTGCGGTGGGTACCAACAGCAGACGGGCGTCGTCTTTGATTCGCTGAACCTGTTGGTCGACCAGCCTGGAGAAGATATCCTCAGGTCCCGTGACGCCTTCAAGGGAAAGGTCAGACACGGCGTCGCTCAAGCGCTTGCTCAATGTATCGAGGAAGCGTGCGCGCTCTTCCACAGACACCAACTGACTGAAGTAAGCCCGGTAATCCTCCTTCTGCAGAGCGGCCGCGAGCACGGTGTTCATTTCCTGAATGGACGTGAAATGGCGCAATGCCTGGCCAGGATCGCTGGGTCTGTAGAGTACGATCCCTCGATCCACACCTTGCCGATCGCGCAACTGGACGACTACGACATCGCTCAGGGTATGCCCCAGCATGCTCAGCATACCCGGATAGGCACCCAGCTCAGCGTGAGAGACCTCATCGTTTGCCAAGCCCGCCAACGCAATCTGCTGTCTTGCCGTTAAATCACCGCGCAGCGCCGCCACTTCGGTGGCCAACGCAAACGCCGCTCGCTTGTCTGCAATCAGCGCTTGGCAGGTGTCATCGGTGAATACCTGCGACAAGAGCTTCTGGTAACGCCCGCCCGCATCCAGGTCCCGGCACGCTTGCACCAGTGCATCCGTGCCCGCAGTGAGCAGGGCGTCTTCACCTGTACTCACCAAACCGGTGCCCAGATAGAAGCTGGCCTGCTCGTTAAAATTCTGCATCAGGCGCAAGACGGCAGGCTCTCTCACCTCGATGACCTCATCGACAGGCAGGACCATGCCATGCGGGACCTTGAAATTGCGCCGTATCTCCCGCCACTGCAGCGCATCCAGGGCCGGACTGCCCGGCAGGTGTGCAACCAGCCTCTGCATATGCAGCTCAGCGAAGCTTTGCAGTGGAATCAACCGCCGAGTAAAGGCGCGCACACGCTCCTGGCTGCCCTGGTGGGCCTTGAAGCGATCACGCAGCCGGTTGAGTTGAGCGGGAGAACCCCGCTTGAGCCACTCAGGTAGGCGCGCGGCTATGAAGTCATGTGTAGCGCTGGCGACCTTTGCAGAGGAGGGATTCGGGCCGGGAGCGGTCGTGAGAGAAGCTGTCATCGTGTAGTCCTGTCGATGCTGATTCAACCTCGACTGTGTGATGGGCGCTCAGCGACTGGCACACGGAAACCCCACCTAACCGACCTTCCCTGCACCCAGGGCCAACGTTCGATAGTGACCCGGATTGCAACCAAACCACTTGCGGAAGGCCTTGTAGAACGAACTGCTGTCGGCGAAGCCCAGACGCGCTGCAATTTCCAGCATCCCCACCTGCTCTTGAGCCAGCCAGCTGATAGCCAATTGACGCCGCACGCTGTCCTTGAGGGCCTGATAGCTATGCCCCTCCTCTGCCAACCTGCGCCGTAGCGTGGAGGCCGACAGGCATAACTGGCGGGCAAGTTCATTCGCATCGGGCCACGACGCTGGGTCGCGCTCGCTCAGATCGCGTCGAATGCGTCGAGCGAGGCTGTCAGGGTCCCGATACTTGACCAGGATATTGGCCGGCGCCTGGGCCAGAAAACGGTGCAGCTCATCGTCGCTGCGCCGGATGGGCTGATCGAAGCAGTCGGCTGCCAGGATCATGCGGGTGCGCGGGCGCGAGAACTGCAGGTTTTCCGAGAACATGACACGGTAGTCATCGCAGAACGCAGGTTCGGTGCAGCGCAACTCGATGGCCAGGATCGGGATGCGACGCCCTGCCAGCCAGCACGCTACACCATGGACGATCATCCAGAATGTGAAGTAAGTGAATGCTCGTCGAGGCTCATCACAGGGCTCGACGATGACGATCTCGGCCAGGCTTTGCTGCCGAATCAAGTGGGGCTGTAGATGATCCAGGGTCAACGACAGGAAAGCCAGTGCGGTTTCGATACCTGCTCCGATCGTCGGTTGTCCCCTGCTGGCACGGCAGAGAAATGCCAGGCTGCCGCTGCGTAGCCCGCGCGGGTCCATGGCAAAGAACTCATCGTTGCAGCGCCGCGCCAGCAGGCGCCAGAGGCGTGCGTAAGCAGTTGCCGGCACGCGCGCACCTGGCATCGTGAGCAGATGCGGCTCGATGCCTGCCTTGCGCAGCACCAGAGGCGCGTCGCCTGCTTGATGACAAGCCTGCAACAACGCCTCGCGTACCAGTTCGATGGAGATAGTGTCCTTGTCGCTCATTGACGGCCCAGTTTGCTCGAATGCAGCCATCTTAGGACCACAGCGCCAAAAGGCTAGCATTTGATCACCACAGGCCCAATCACCCTGGTAAGGCTTCACCCTCCCGGGCCAGTGCTTGGCGTGTGAGTTCGAGCGCCTTGGCCTTTACCGCCTCATCACACGCCTTGGCGATTGCCCTGGCCTGGGTATCGTACTGGGCATCTGTCAGACTCTCACGCCCTGCATAGAGCGCCTCCATCTGCTGCACGAACGGCTCGCATAGAACGTCAAAGGCTGTGCGGTACTGGCGTTGCAGGTGATCGAACCAAAAGCCACGCTCACTGATGTCCATGGCCAGATCATCGCTGGCCTCGGCCGCGCGAACCGCTGCTTCGGCTGCGTTCAGGTGCTCTTCCGTGACCCCTGCAATCGTCCTGAACTGCATGGTGGTTGCCTGACCTGGCAACTCCAGCGTCCGCGCCAGCCCCACCCTGTAGGCAAGGCTGACTTCGATCTGATCCACCTCCTCGCCACGGGTTTCGCGACTACTCATGTCTTGGCGGGCGTAGGCCTCCACTTGGTCCAGGCGGAAGAAACGTCGCGCCAGACTCAACAGTTCGCCTTCTGCGTGTTCTCCAGCGGCCGCCTCGACCGACGCACTCAGCAACCTGATCTCAAGCAAGCCGAAACTGGATATGACACTGTCCACGCACGTACGAGGTTCACTGGCCAAGGCAAAAGTTTGTTCGCGCAGTGCGGTGTTACTCTCGATTCTGTCTAGCATTGCCCAGACCCTGGCCTCCAGATCGTCCCTGGCCAGACGAAAATCACTCGTGTCAGTGAGTTCACCTATGAGCGTGAAGAAATCGCCACTGCCAGACTCATCCACCAGACGGTTCCACTGGGCGGTACGAGCGTCCTGTTGTGCTGGGCTCAAGCGCTCGACCCAACGGCTGAGATGAAACGCGTCACCGTCGGCACTGACCTCGCTTTCGGAGGTGCGACTGGCATCGATCCACAAGTCGCGGTAAAGGGCAGGCAGAGGGTTGCCCGTCAATGCCAATCTGCTTCGCCAATGGTTTCGCTGAGCCCGCAAGGGCAAGGGCAGCTCGCCGATATGGTTGTCACGCAGGTCTACATACTCCAGCGAAACCGCTCGCTCCAGATGGACCGGGACTTGCGTCAACCCCACTCTACGAAGCCCCAGCTGACGCAGGCGAGGTAATCGGTCCATGGCAATCGTGAAATGGCCGATACTGTTGTCGCTCAGGTCAAGCACACTCAGCCTCGGCATGCCCGCAAGCACTTCTAAACCAGCATCGTCCAGATGCAGGCTATTGCGCGAAATCGTCAGCTCCTGTAGCTCACGCAACTGCGAAAGCCCAGAGGGGAGCCGGGTCAGGGCGTTGTTGTCCAGGTTCAGCGTCGTAATGCCATGAAAGGGCCTGAGAAAGCGTTCGGGCACTTCACCCAGCCGCATGTTGGCCAACACGACCTCGCTGACATGGCCGAAACCCTCCACCGCGCTCAAGTCGGGCAGCTCGCCAGCACCAATATCCGATAGCGATAGCAGCATACCTGGGTCCCCATTGGTCTGCCGCCTACCTGCGTGCCCCTGAAAGCGCCAGCAGCGCCTTAGCTGGTCGCTGACTCTACGTCGCAGCGCTACATTGGCCGCATCGGCAGGCAGTGCAGTCCATTGCTCGAGGGTCAGGTCCAGGCGCGAGTATTGGCCCTCAAGCTCCAGCAAATGGGTGAAAGGCGAACCGGGCTGCTCCTCAAGCACTTGAAGATAGAGTTCGAGTTGTTGTGCGCTGAAACCTGGATACAGGCTGCGCACGCGATCCTGAAGCGTCCGCTCGGCCAGGTGGTTGACGCTGCCGCGACCACTTAGCAAGTAGCCATAGCGATGATCAGGCAGGCGGGCGGGTGGGCGAAAGGTCGGCTGGCTCACCTGCATGCCCATCAGTTCCTGCACAGCCCTTCTTTGTGCCGGAATGCGCGCTTGCAAGCCTTCCCGCAGCGCTTTCACACCATCGGTTGTTGACCACCCCAAGCGACTACGCTGGTCTTCAGGCAGAAGCTGCCAAAGCCTCTCAAGCAAACCGCAGGCGCCAGGCACGTCTTGTGGAACGGGTTTGCCCCCCTCATAGACCGACATCTGCCCATGCTCCCACACCAGTACCTTCACACTGGCGGGATCCGTCACCGGGTAAAGCTGTGCCAATACGCGCCCTGTGGGTGACGCTTCGCGAACTTGGACATTGTGGGCCATGGGCCATGCAGGTTCTTTTCGCAAGAGCCCGAAGACCAGCGACGCCAGGTCAGGGTGATAGGCATTTTCAAGGTACAGGCCCTGTAATGCGCGACAGGCGCGGGCCTCCTGTAATGCCAGGCGCGCCTTCTCGGCAAGCCCCAGATCAAGACGGCCCTGCGCGAGCAATCGCTCACACTGCTCGGCAGTGCCATTGGCTATTACCCCTTCAGCGTAAGCATCGGGTAACCCTGGAAAATCACGTTGGATTGCCGCCGCTTCGGGACTCATGGCAAGCCTGTGCGTCAAGTGGCTCATCAGGCCCTCACGCAAGCGAGGCGCCTGCGCGAGGATCGACGCAGATACGGAGGCAGGTGCGCGCTGTTGCTCGGTCAGCTGATCGAGGCACCATTGCAACAGAGAGGGATCGTTCTTGCCCTGGTGGCTTGCGAATGTGGCGAAGAAGTCTTCGATGCGCTTATCGGCTTCAAACCGTTCCAATGTGTCGCGCAGACGTACCGGCAACGCCCTCTGCTCAGCGACCGCCCGGCGCAACTGAGCCTGGTCCACGTCGGCGACCTTGAGTATCTGAGTCACACGTCCCGAATCCAGGTCGCCAGTCACGGGCCAGAGATGACTCAACAAGGCTCGCTCGCCACTCCACAATTGCGGTCGCTGCCAGTTCAGCCGCCAGCCATGCTCACCGTTCCAGTCCAACGCCGGCCCGAAGCCCGTCTTGCCATCGTTGCGCACTAGGCGCCAGGGGGATGACGCAGTCTTTCTGCTGACGGCGTAATAAGCGCCTTCATGAACCCACCAGTGCCTGTCGCCGTGCTGGAACAGACCATTCTGGCCTCGTACGGCATTGTGAGGCACGCCAACTGCTCGATAGCGCCTCAAGTCTTCAGCCCACAGCCGAGGCGATGCATTATCCAGTTCGACTGGCACCATCTCGTCAACGAAGGCGCTGCGCATGAAGCCGCGTGCAACCGCCGCGCCACCTGCCGCCGTCAGTGCGGTAACTGCAACCGTTTCGGCCACACCCAGTACATGCTCCAACGCTTCGTGCTGATGGCCCCGCGACCAGTCATACACCGCTACGCCAATTTCACCCAGCACCTCGACTACGGTCGCGGCCAACATCATCGCGCCCAGCTCCGGGACGAACAACGCTGCCATCTGTGCCAGGTTCATTCCCACCTGTTCAAGCGTCTGCAGCCGTTGAAGCCTTTGCAGCCTATCTACCTCTTCGACAGGCACCAGAAGAAACAGGGCGTCCGCTTTGATGCGGGCCACTTGCAGCCCAGCCAGCTCGGCAAACAGCGATGCGCCGGCGGTTTTGCCGGTCACTTCAAGATCAGGGGCTGCATCACTCAGACGCTTTTTCAGCACTGTCTGAAACGCTGCCCGGGCATCGGCCGCCACTAGCCTCAATAGATCGAAGGCATGCGCTGGCGTTTTGAACAGGTTCACCATGTGGGCCTTCAAACTGTCCAGATCGTCAAACTTCTTCAAAGGCCCATGGGGCAGGTAGAGCACCACCCCTGCACCCGGACTGGCCAGGCCGCTGGCCCCGCCGTCGGACAGTTCGATCACCAGCGCCCCGATCAGTGCATGTCCGAGCACATGAAGGTGCTTGACCACGACTGCCAGTTGCTTCGGATCAGGCGCCACCACCTTGTCAAAGGTTTGCCCCAGGGCAGCGGCATCTACTTCGCTGATGTCGCCTCGCAGCCCGGCAACGTCAACGGCCAACGCAAGGCGCGCGCGCTGGCCCTGGGCGAGCAGCGTGCAGGCGGCGTCGTCAAAGAAGCTTTTGAGGTAGTCCTGATAGCGCTTGCCCGTATCCACCAAGCGGCAGGCAGTGGCCAGGCTCGCACTGTTCACCAGCAGTGGCGCGGTCAAAGACATGCCATGAGCCCCGGAGATGATGCCGCTGCGGGCGTCGAAGCTCGATCCGGAGGGAAAATTCTGCATCAGGTGAGCCATGACAGGGTGAAACGTGTAGTGATGACGTAGCGTCTCGCCCCCAAGCACGCTGTAGCTGTCCCAGCGCTCTCGCCAGAGCGCATGCGTCAGATCCACCTGCACGCCCAGCTTCTGCTCTATCGTGGCAGTCAGCATCTGCTCTGCGTACCACTTCGGCGAGACCATGCCTTTGAACAGTGACGCCAGGCGCTGCTCGATACGGCGGTTTTCTTCAGCGTGCATGCGCAGGGCTTGTATCTGCCCTAAAGAAGCGGCACGCAGCCACTCAGGCATGTGCTGTGCGATGAATCTGTCGGTATGGTTCGAAGGCGTAGTGAGGACGGCCATGCTAGGCTCCAGGTTAAGGGTTGCCGCGCACCTTTACCGAACCTTGCGAATCAATACAGAGGGAACTCGATCACCTCACACAGCCGCATTGCCCTTCTGCGAGGCAGGATGCCAAGGGGCAGACCTGGCAGCCAACCCCTTTACCTCCAAAGCCAGTACCTGGTTGGCGGTTATCGCGGTAGCTGCACCTGAGGCTTGCTCGAAGCAAAGATCGCCCAACTGGAGATGAACAGCGCGGCGATCAGCGGGCCGATGACGAAACCGTTGAGGCCGAACACCGACAGGCCGCCCAGAGTCGATACCAGGATCAAATAGTCGGGCATGCGGGTGTCCTTGCCGACCAGGATAGGCCTGAGCACGTTGTCTACGAGGCCGATCACCAGCACGCCGAATGCGGTCAGGATCACGCCTTGCAGGATTGCGCCGGTCATCAGGAAGTAGATCGCCACCGGCCCCCAGACGATGCCTGCGCCAACGGCAGGCAGCAGCGAAAGGAAAGCCATCATCACCGCCCAGACCAGCGCGCTGGGGATCCCCAGGATCCAGAAAATCAAGCCGCCCAGCGCGCCTTGGGTGATGGCCACCAGCACGTTGCCCTTGACCGTGGCGCGCACCACACGTTTGAACTTCAACTGCAGTCGACGCTTCTGGTGTTCAGGCAGCGGCACGGCCATGCGCACCTTGCGCACGACCTCGGCGCCCTCGCGCAGAAAGAAGAACAGCAGGTACATCATGATGCCGAAGCCAACCACGAAGTCGAATGTGCCCTGGCCAAAGCTGAAAGCCTGGGTAGCCAGAACCTGGCTGCCTTGGGAGGCCCAGGTGGTGATCTTGTCACGCAAGGCTTCCAGGTTGCCCATGCCCAGGTTATCCAGCGCGTTCTGGGCGAACGTTGGCAGCATGTCCTTGCCCCGCTCGACATAACCTGCGATGTCCAGCTGGCCGCTCTGGATGCGTTGATACAGCGTTGCCCCCTCCTGCACCAGCAGACCGCTGATGATGATCACCGGCAGTACCGCCACCAGTAAGCAGATGAGCGTGGTCACGGCAGCGGCCACATTGCGTCGGCGCCCGAAGCGCATGAGCAGGTTGCGTTGCAACGGCGCGAACAGGATGCCAAGGATTACCGCCCAGAAGATTGCGCCGTAGTAAGGCAGCAAGATCCAGACGAAGGCAATGGTGACCAGTGCCAGGAGCACCGCCAGCGCCTTGTTCTGCAAAGCAGTTTCGTTCATTTCCGGTCCTCGGATGGGTTCTGGGGTATTAGTGCGTGGTGCTGGGGTAAAAGTGCCACCTGCCCCTTGATTCAGATCAATAAGGCCCAACCGAAAGCGGCTTAGCATCCGCGCCCTTTAACCGGTGTATTCATGAACTCCGTTGCCAAGCCCGAATTGCTGGCGCCTGCCGGCACGCTCCACACCATGCGCTACGCCTTCGCCTACGGTGCTGATGCGGTCTATGCCGGCCAGCCCCGCTACAGCCTGCGGGTGCGCAACAACGCCTTCGACCATGCCAATCTGGCGTTGGGCATCCAGGAGGCGCACGCGCTGGGCAAGCGCTTCTATGTGGTGGTCAACATCGCGCCTCACAATGCCAAGCTCAGGACCTTCCTCAAGGACCTGGCCCCTGTGATCGCCATGGCACCGGACGCGTTGATCATGTCCGACCCGGGCCTGATCATGCTGGTACGCCAGCATTACCCGCAGATGCCCGTGCACCTCTCGGTACAGGCCAACACGGTCAACTGGGCCAGCGTGCAGTTCTGGCAGCAGCAAGGCATCAGCCGCGTCATCCTCTCGCGCGAACTGTCGCTTGAAGAAATCGAAGAAATTGGCCAGCAGGTGCCTGGCATGGAGCTGGAAGTATTCGTGCATGGGGCACTGTGCATGGCCTACTCAGGCCGCTGCCTGCTGTCGGGCTACCTGAACAAGCGCGATGCCAATCAGGGCAGCTGCACCAACGCCTGTCGCTGGAAGTATGATGTTACGCCGGCAACCGAGAGCGTCACAGGCGATATCGTGCGCGAAGTGCAGCCGACCTTGGGCCAGGGTGCGCCCACCGACCAAGTGTTCCTGCTGCAGGAAAGCGAGCGTCCCGGTACCGAAATGCCCGCATTCGAGGACGAGCACGGCACCTACATCATGAACGCCAAGGACCTGCGGGCCATCCAGCATGTCGAGCGACTGGCGCGCATGGGCGTGCACTCGCTGAAGATCGAGGGTCGCACCAAGTCGCATTTCTATTGCGCACGGGCCGTGCAGTCCTACCGAAAAGCCATCGACGATGCGGCCGATGGGCAGCCTTTCGACCGCACCTTGATGGACAACCTCGAATCCTTGGCGCAGCGGGGCTACACCGAGGGCTTTCTGCGCCGCCATGTGCACGACGAGTACCAGAACTATCAGCGGGGCAGCTCGGTTTCCGAGCGCCAGCAGTTCGTGGGTGAACTGACCGGACAGCGGGTAGACGGCTGGGCCGAGGTCAAGGTCAAGAACCGCTTTGCCCTGGGCGACCACCTGGAGCTGATGACACCGCGCGGCAATTACCACTTCGACCTGAATCAGTTGCATGACCGGCAGCAGCAGGCCATCGAAGTCGCACCCGGGGATGGCCATGTGGTGTACCTACCAGTACCTGAACAAGTGTCGTTGGCGTTCGGGCTACTAATGCGCGACCTGAACGGTGACCAGGCCGCTGGCTGACGGAACTGTAATGCGCCGGTCAGCAGGTTGAAAGCCAGACGGGGCGACCCTGGCGCCTTGCGCGTTTGGACCAGGCCGTGCGCTATGCTGGGCGCAGGTCACACGTTTATCAGGAGCTCATCCATGCTGCGATCGAATCGGTTGGCCCTTGGCCTGCTGGCCTTCACCACCCTTGCACAGGCCACCGACACCATTGATGTCTACCGCGACCCCAACTGTGGTTGCTGCAAAGCCTGGATCAGTCATCTCAAAGACAACGGCTTCACTGTGAACGACCATGTCGAAACGAACATGAGCGCCGTCAAGCAACGCCTGGAAGTCCCGCAGCGGCATGCGTCGTGTCATACCGGCGTCATCGCTGGCAAGTTCGTCGAGGGCCATGTCCCCGCAACCCAGGTGCATGAGCTGGCTAGCCGCAGTGACCTCAAGGGCATGGCCGTTCCCGGCATGCCGGTCGGTTCGCCGGGCATGGAAATGGGCGAGCGCAAGGATGCCTATCAGGTCATCGGTATCGACACTGAAGGCAAGGACTCGGTGGTCGCCGATTACTGACCCGGGGCTGGTTTCACGCTTGGTAACACCTTGCGCCTCTATGGCAACTGCCCGGCTGCTACAGTCGAGTCTTCCTACTTGATCTGACATGGAGTGCCTCATGCTGCGAGCATCCGCCCTGGCCATGGTGTGCCTGGCCAGCGGCCCGGCCATTGCCGCCGAATCGCCTACCTATGGCGCCCAGCTCGAAGGGTTCGACTACCCGCATACGCTCAAGCATTTCGACTTCGAATCACAGCGCCAATCGCTGCAGATGGGTTACATGGACGTCCCGGCTTCGGGTAATGCCAATGGCCACACGGTCGTGCTCATGCACGGCAAGAATTTTTGCGCAGCCACCTGGGAAACCAGTATCGATGCCCTGACCAAGGCAGGCTATCGCGTCATTGCCCCTGACCAGATCGGCTTCTGCACCTCCAGCAAACCTGCCCACTACCAGTACAGCTTCCAGCAACTGGCCAGCAACACCCATGCACTGCTCGAACACCTGGGCGTGAAGCAGAGCATCGTGCTGGGGCATTCGACCGGGGGCATGCTCGCCACCCGCTACGCCTTGATGTACCCGCAGCAGGTCACGCGCCTGGCCATGGTCAATCCGATCGGCCTTGAAGACTGGAAAGCCCTGGGGGTGCCCTACCGCACCGTTGACCAGTGGTACGACCGCGAACTCAAGCTCGACGCAGCCGGGGTGCGCGAGTACGAGCGCAAAACCTACTATGCCGGCCGCTGGAAACCTGAATATGAGCGCTGGGTGCAGATGCTGGTGGGCCTGAATCAGGGCCCAGGTCACGAACGGGTCGCGTGGAACTCGGCCTTGATCTACGACATGATCTTCACTCAGCCGGTTTATCACGAGTTCAAGGACCTGCAGATGCCGACCCTCTTGTTGATCGGTGACAAGGACACTACGGCAATTGGCAGCGACATCGCGCCACCGCAGCTCAGGGCCAAGCTGGGCAATTACGCCTTGCTCGGCCCGCAGGTGGCCAAGCTCATTCCCAAGGGCGAACTGATCACCTTCGAGGGCATGGGCCACGCGCCGCAGATCGAGGAACCCAAGCGTTTCAACCGCACGCTGATCCAATGGCTGAACCGCTGATCGGGCGCGGCCGCATCAGGCAAAGCGCTGCAGCTGCATTTCACGCAGCCGGCTGAGGGTGCGCTGGTAGGGAAAGGCGAGATACCCCTGCGTGTACAGCGCCTCGAGCGGCACTCCTGCTTCCAGGTACAGCGCCACCCGGCGGTCGTAGCATTCGTCGACCAGGGCGATGAAGCGGCGCACGGCATCGTCCTTGGGCGAGAGTGCCGGCAAGTCGCGGTCGCCCGCTAGTACACGCGAAGCACCGTCCTCCGTGCCGCGGGCAATGCGTCCGGTCTGTTGCTGACCACTTAGAGCCGGTATGTCCGACACCAGGATCGCCGCGAAACGGTCACACAGCATCATGAATTCCTGGGTAGCCATCGGTTGTTCGCACAACGCGTCGAAACGGCACCAGATGGCCTTCGCACTTCGGCGCACTACCTGTACCTGGCGACTCCCCAACATGAGGGGCCGGTCGGTGCCTGGATCGTCTGGGCTCAGCCGCTCGAAGACCGCAGCCAGGTGACTGCCCCGGTCGTCGGTCACCCAGTAGCGCTGGCACGGCAGACCTGGGTGTTGCCGGTGGTCTTGCTCGCCCGCTACCGGCAGCACACGCATGTGCCGCTCGATGGCAGCGATGGCGGGCAAGAAACGTTCGCGGTTGAAACCGTTGCAATACAGTTGGCCGGGCGGTTGATTGGACGTGGCAACCACGACCACGCCCAAGTCGAACAGGACCTGGAACAAACGGCCTAGGATGATCGCGTCGGCAATGTCGCTGACAAACAGCTCGTCGAAGCACAGCACGCGAATCTCGCTTGCCAGCCCCTCTGCCAGCGCCATCAAGGGGTCCGGCGTGCCGTTGAGCTCAAATAACCGACGGTGCACCCAGGCCATGAAATGGTGAAAATGCTGGCGGCGACTCGGCACGGTCAGGCAACGATGAAACTGATCCATCAACCAGGTCTTGCCACGCCCTACTGGCCCCCAAAGGTAAAGGCCGTGCGTGGATCGTCCACCTTCGACAGCCTCGTAGCAGGCCTGGAGCGCCTCGATGGCAAGGCGCTGTGCGGGGTCCACGACAAAGCCCTGGGTTTCCAGGGCTTGCTGGTAGCGCTGCAAGGGATTGGTGGTCATGGCGCATTGTACCTGTCGCCTCCTTGCCGACGACAGTGCTGCTTCAGTCTGGCTGCGCCAGCCCCACCTTCAGCAGCTCGCCATCCTTGTCATCGGTCAACACGTACAGGTAACCGTCTGGTCCTACCCGAACATCACGAATGCGCGCTTTCAAATCGCCCAGCAGGCGCTCTTCGTGTACCACCTTGTCGCCCTCGAGCTGCAGGCGGATCAGCTCCTGCGTGGCCAACGCGCCGATGAACAGGTTGTGATCCCACGCCGTGAACACGGGGCTGTCATAAAATGCCATGCCACTAACCCCGGGCGACTTTTCCCACACGTGGTTCGGATCGACCATGCCATCGACATGTTTACCCTTGGCCTCCGGAATAGGCAGCATCGAATAGTTGATGCCGTGGGTTGCGATGGGCCAACCGTAGTTCTTGCCCGGCTTCGGGATATTGATTTCGTCACCACCGCGGGGACCGTGTTCGTTAGTCCACAAAGCGCCAGTCCAAGGATTCAACGCAGCACCCTGCTGGTTACGGTGGCCAAACGACCAGATTTCCGGGCGCACGTTTTTCTGGCCATAGAACGGATTGTCCTTGGGTACTTCGCCGTCTGGCAGGATTCGCACCACCTTGCCTTGCAGCTTGTCCAGATCCTGAGCCGTCGAGCGCTGATTGTTCTCGCCCAGGGCGATGAACAGGTACCCGTTGCGGTCGAACACCAGGCGCGACCCGAAATGGTTACCCACCGACAGTTTGGGTTGCTGACGGAAGATGACGGTGAAGTTTTCCAGCCGGGCACGATCGGTCGACAGCTGGCCGCGGCCCACAGCGGTCCCCGCCTTGCCGTCGCTGCCCTCCTCGGCATAGGACAGGTAGACCGTGCGGTCCTTGGCGAACTCGGGCGACAAGGCCACATCCAGCAAGCCGCCTTGGCCCTCGGCCCAGACTTTAGGCACGCCATTGATGGCCGGGCCGACCTTGCCTTCGGCGTTGATGACGCGCAGGTTGCCTGGGCGTTCGGTGACCAGCATGTCCTGGCCGCCAGGCAGGAACGCCAGCGCCCACGGCGTACGCAGACCATTGGCCACGGTATCGACGGTAAGGGTGCCCTCTTCACTTTTGAACGTCTGCTGGGCAGCGGCATTGGCCAACAGAGGCGATAACGCGGCAGCGGCCAGGGTAACCAGCCAGGTTGCTCGAGACATGCGAAGTTCCTTTGACATATACAGGGTACTGGAGTCAGGGCGCGCGCGGGTTATCCCGCGGGGGCCGCACAGGCTCCAGATTGGGCGTTTGCTGCTGACGGCGCAGGTTTTCACCGTTGCCGATGCCGCGGTTCTCTACCGTCGGGGTGCGCGGTATGGGCTGGGTAGACGGACCGCGCACAGGCGGCGTCGCCGGGACGCTGCCCTGGCGGCTGTTGGGATTGGCACGCTGTACGGGGCTGTTGTAGGGGTTGTTGCCATTGGCGGCAACGTGCAGCCACGGCTGCGCGGTCGCATGGGTAGGTAGCCAGACGGCCATGCCTACTACCAACAACGGTATCGTCAGTTTCATGCTTCACCTCCGTACGAAAACGCCTGGCCTGGTGGCTTTGATAGCCTACGGCGCAAAGGGTTCGAGTCAAAAGGCTTGGCGACGCTACAGGTGATTCACGATGTTTCAGCCAGCGCCCACTGATCGGGGCGCCGGTGTGGGTTAGGCCGTGCGCAACGGCCTCAGTAGGCCAGGCTCCAGGTCAGTGTGTAGGTCCTGCCTCGACCTTGATAATCGTAGAGGTAGGCAGGCCCATAGGTGGGCGCGTAGAACAGCGTCGCACGCTGGCCCCATACGGTGCTGTACTGCTTGTCCAGCAGGTTCTGGACACCTGCGCTGAAGGTGCCGTAATCGGTCTCCTGGCTGCCCAGCAGATCGAGCGTGGTGTAGCCATCGATCTTGTGCTGGGCGTCGTCCTTCAAGCTGAAAGCGCGATTGGCCTGCAGCCGCGCACTGCGCCCGTCATCCTTCCAACCAATGAAAGCGGTGGCTTTGGACAAGGAGGCATAACGCGCATCGCGCTTGCGCCACCCGCCGCCGTCTGCCTCTTCCTCGGAACGGGTGAGGTGCAGCGTGCCGCCGGCTTCCCAACCTTGGTCGAAGTGGCGCGTGAGTGCCCCCTCGAAGCCAAAGTCGCGACTCTTCTGGTCTTCGACGTCAATGGTGAGGGTTTGCGAATCCACATTGATGATCTTGTCCGACCAGATGTAGTACAGCGCAGCTTGAGCGTCCCACTGCACGTCGGCATAGCGCCAGCCCACTTCCACCTGGCGGCTCTTGATCCCAGCCAGCGGGTTGTCCCCGACACTGAGGCCGGGCTTGCCGTAGTACTTGGCCGGATCGGGCAAGTCAAAGCCTTCACCGTAGTTGGTCCACAGCTGATGGCCGTTCTTGAAGTCGTAGATCGCCCCCAGGTTGTAGAGATTGACCTGGTAGTCGTTACTGCCGCCCGGAACGCCCTTGAAGTCACCCACCTCCACATCCATCTGCTGGCGCCGGGCGCCGCCGGAAAACGTCAGGTTGTCGGTGGCGCGCCATTCGAGCTGGCCATACAGCGAGACCCCATCGACGACATAACTGGGGTAGCGCGCAGCCTTGCTGGCCTTGTCCAGGTCCAGCCCGCCACTTTCGGAGGACACACGTGCATCGAACACGGTTTGGTCAGCGTTGAAACGTTCGCGGTCAATGTCCACGCCATAGGTGAACTTCAGCGTGTCCCACTGCTTGGCGAACAACCCTTTGAGGCTGGTGACCTCGAAGTTCTGCTGCGAGGCTGCAAAATACACCCCGCGCGAGCCGGTGGGTGTCCCTCGGTTGTAGTAAGGGAAAGGGTAGAAGTTGTTGTTTTCCTTGCGGTAGGAAGCCTGCAGGTAGAAATCCTGGCCCAGCACATCATTGTGGTGGTAATTGGCGTTGAGCAGCAGGCGCCGGGTGCGTGGGTTCAGGTCGGACGAGTACCCACTGCGCAATTGGGCCTCTTCCAGGTCGGAGGGGCCGTTGTAATTGAGGTTGGGAAACCAGATGCCGGTGCTGCCATGGTTGCCGGAATCGTAGTACTGGGCCAGCAGGTCAAGGCTCTGTTGCTCATCGAACTGCATGCCCAGGCTACCTAGCAGGTCCAGCGTGCGGTTGTATTGCAGGTCGGTCTGGGTATTGTCGATGAAGATCTGATCGCCTGCCCCATCGTAGAACGCCTCGTTCTGCTCGCCGGACACACCAAGACGGGCGGTGAAGCGCTCGTTGCCACCGCTGACCGACTGGGCAAAGCGGGTCGCCAGATCATCGCTGTTGTTGAAGCCGCTGCTGGCGCCGAGCTGGGTTTCGAAATGCGCAGGGCCCGCCTCGCCCTTTTTGGTCACGATATTGATGATGCCCCCGGTCGCACCGCCTCCGTAGATGGCGCTGGCGCCGGACAGTACTTCGACCCGCTGGACGTTGAACGGCGAGATACTGTCGAACTGGCGCGACAGGCCTCGCGAGCTGTTCTGGCTGACGCCATCGATCATCACCAGCACGCTGCGCCCACGCATGTTCTGCCCGTAATTGGTGCGCCCCTCCGGCGCCAGGTCAAGGCCAGGCACCAGTTTGCCGATGGCTTCCTTGAGGCTTACGCCACTGTCGATCTGCTCGCGAAGCTGCTGCTGATCGACCACCCACACGGTGCCTGGGATCTCGCTGATGGCGGTGCTGGTACGCGAGGCCACGCTCACTTCGATCGGCTTGAGGTTGATGGCTTCCAGGGTGGAATCGCGCTTGCGCAGCGTCACCGTGCGCGCATCGGTGAACTGCCAGCTCAAGCCGCTGCCTTCGAGCAACCGCTGCAAGGCGTGTTCGACACTGTAGGCGCCCTGCAAGGTCGGGCTCTGCAGACCCGCCACATCAGCCGTGGTGTACAGCAAATGCAGGCCGGCCTGATCGGCAAAGCGCGTCAACGCCTGGTCCAGCGGCTGCGCCGGGACGTTCAGCTGAACCTGCGCGGTCTGCACCTGCCCTTGCTGTGTCGCCGCAGCGACATGAGCAGGCAGCGTGCCGGCCAACACGGCCAACGCGCCGCACGACATCAATACAGGTGGCAGAAAACGGCAGCGGCTATTCGAGGGCTTGGGCATGAGAGGCACGAGAAAAGCTTCCAGGCAAGTCGTGAATGGGAATGGTTTGCGGCTTAGCCCCACTACGACGATCCAGCTCACAAGAACTTGCAGTACCGATGGAAAATTTTTCGGGTGAGTCTCGAAACGGCCGCTGCGAGGATCAATACACCACTGCGAGCCACGGCAAGTAGGAGACTTTCAGGCCATATCGCTGCTCCAGGGTGCGCAGCATGGCTTGCGGTTCGTCCAGGTCGAACACGCCACTGACCTCAAGACCCGCCAGCTGTTGGTCGGACAACACGATGCGCCCAAGGCGGTAGCGCTCAAGCTCAGCGAGCACCTGCCCCAGAGGCTTGCCATTGAAGATCAACTTGCCCCGTTGCCAGGCCAGCTGCGCCTCGGCATCGGGCGCCACGCTCAAGGGTTGGGCGCCCTGCCGAGCAGCCCCCTGGCCAAGCACCACATGCCCGTCGCGCCGCACGCTGAACCTCGCGCCGGTGCCGTCTACCGGCAGCCCTGTCGTTTCGACCACGAAAGGACGGGCATCGGCGGACGTCTCGAACAGCGCTTCGCCAGCCACGACCACCACCCGACGTTCGTGCGCGTCGAATTCCAGCTTTATGGCACTGGCGCTGTTAAGGGTGACACGGGTGCCATCGGGCAAGGTGAGCATGCGCCGCTCGCCGGTACTGGTGTGATAGTCGGACAACCACACAGGTGCCTGCTGCCACGCCATCCAACTGCCCAGCATCAACGCCATGCACGCGGCAACGCCTGCCTTCTGCAGCCATCCCCGGCAGTGCCGCAGCGCCTGGCCGATGTATTTGGCCACCATGCTTTCGGACACGCCGAGCCTTTGCGCGACCTGCCTTTGCGTCAACCCTTCCACGCGGTTGAGCAAGAGCGCCTGACGCGCTTTGGGGGGCAGTTGCAGCAGGGCCTGGTCAAGAATCATCAGGCGCTCGCTCGCCAGCAGCGCCGCCTCCGGTGCCGGCGCGCCACAGACCACGTGTGCCATGCCCTCGCTGTCGTCGTGGCACGCGGCGAGGCGCTGATCACGACGCAGGGCATCGATCGCAATGTTTCCCGCCACGCGAAAAATGAAGCGGCGCGGGTGCAGCACCGGCACGCCGTGCGCATCGATCTGCGCAAGCCTCAGGTAAGTTTCGTGGGCAACGTCCGCAGCGCGCTGGCGGTCACGCATGCGCCGTGTCAGAAACTGCAACAAGTCGTCATAGTGTTCCTGGAAACTTGCCAGCAGGCCCGGCACGTGAGACGTCAGCATGGTTAGGCAACTACACAGTAAGAGAAATTGTCGGGCGTTAATGAGAAACAGTATCTTTCATCTTCACCGACACTTTCAACGCTGCCGAGCATTTGCCACACTGCCGGACGATTCTTCCCAAGGCCTGCCCCATGACCCTACGCCCTTTGCGCCTCACCCGTCTGCTCACTGTCCTGCTGATGTCGGCGACCTTGAGCGCGTGCGCGCTGTTGCAACCCCGGGACCCGGTTTCGATCAGCGTAATCGGCCTGGAACCCTTGCCTGGACAGGACTTGGAAGTGCGCATGGCGGTAAAGCTGCGGGTACAAAACCCCAATGAAACGCCGATCGAGTACAACGGTATTGCAGTGAACCTGGAGGTCAATGGCCAGCCCTTGGCAGCGGGCGTCAGCGACCAGAGCGGACAGATTGGCCGGTATGGCGAGGCTGTGGTCCAAGTGCCGGTGAGCATCACCGCGTTTGCGTTTCTGCGCCAGGCGTATGGGCTAGGCAAGTTGAACACGCTGCAAGGTCTGCCCTATACGCTGCGCGGCAAACTGGCCAGCGGCCCCTTCGGCACGGTTCGGTTCAGTGACAAAGGCACGCTGGACCTGCCCAAGGGCAGCGAGTGGTAGGGCGACACGTGCAGGGCTTAGCGAGCAGCGCTGGCAGCGGCCATCAGCTTGTTGACTTCGCTGCGCACCATGCTGGCGTATTCAGGGGGCGTCATGGTGTCCAGCTCATTGCGCACCCATTCGGCCCATTTGCCCTTGCGCCGAGGTTTTTCAGCGATCAGCCGGGCCGCCTCGCCCTTGGCCTTACCCAGGTTTGCTTGCCACATCTCGAACAGCCGGGCTTTCTCGGCCTCGATCTGTGCCCGTTCCTCGTAGCTCATGTTGGCCAGATTGAAACTCATGGATCACCTGCCTGATGGAAATGACCGGTATCTTACACCAAGGCGCCAGCGCCCACTGCGAGGCAACTTTTCTGGCGCACGAGTATCCATTGTTCTAACGACCCGTCCAGGAGGAGCATGGCATGGCCCGTAAAAATGCCGCAGTACCCGACAGCGACCAGATCAAGGACCAGGTATTCAGCGAGCTACAGGCGCTGATCGAGGAATCCGAGCGGTTGCTCAACGACAGCGCCGCGCTGGTGGGCGAAGAAGCCGAAACCCTGCGCACCCAGATCAGCCTCAAGCTACGTCAGGCCCGCGAAGCCGCCGGTAACCTGCGTGACAAGGCAAAGCCCATGGTCGCGGCCACCCAGGATTACATTGGCGGCCACCCTTGGCAGACCGTGGCTCTTTCAGCGGGCGTCGGCTTGGTGGTGGGCCTGCTGCTGGGTCGACGCGACTGACACCCACCCTGCCGCCTGCTGAGCTCAGGCGGCCTGTGCCAGCGGTATGCCGCTGTGAAAACGCAGCTCTTGATCCGCTGAGGCGATGAGTTCCGCTTCTGCGGCGCGTACCAGTTCAACCCGACGCGCGATGTCCGCCTCATCGCCATAGTGATGCGCCAACTTGAGGTAGCCCTGATAGTGGCGCGCTTCACTTTTGAGCAGGCCGTGATAGAAACGGCCCAGCTCTTCATCCAGGTGCGGCGCCAGGGCCGCAAAACGTTCGCAGCTGCGTGCCTCGATGAATGCCCCGACCACCAGCGTATCCACCAACTTGACCGGCTCGTGGGCGCGCACCAGACGACGCAGGCCCGAGGCGTAGCGACCGGCCGACACAGGGCGCAGCGGTACGCCTCGACGCTTCATCAGCCGCAAGACCTGCTCGTGATGAACCAGCTCTTCGCGCGCCAGGCGCGACATCATGTTGATCAGGTCAAGATGGGTGTTGTACTTGGCGATCAGGCTCAATGCCGTGCTGGCCGCCTTGAACTCGCAATTCTTGTGATCGATCAGCAGCGTTTCCTGATCGGCCAGCGCCGCCTCGATCCAGGCATCGGGTGTGGGGCAGCCCAGGAAGGCGTCGATTTCAGGGATCAGGGACATAAGCGATACGACCATACGGAGACAGGCAGGGGCGGCGATTATAGCGGCGGCAGCCAGCGGCGTCAGTGGCTATGCTTGATGTGCATCAAGCGTCAGCGCAACGCGCGCGGCCTATAGTCTGGCACCGCCTGCCCACCTTCCAGGGAGTACACGCCCATGCAAGCCGTTCGCAGCATTCTCGTCGTCCTCGACCCCGAGCACGCCCACAGCCGGGCGCTGACGCGCGCCAAGCTGATCGCCAGCGTCACGGGCGCACGCCTGCACTTGTTGATGTGTGACAAGCGGCACGATCACAGTGCGCTGTTGAGCCTGCTGGGCAACCAGTTGCAGGAAGACGGTTTTGACCACGTCACCCACGAAGCGGCGTGGCGAGACAACCTGCATGACACCATCATCCACGTGCAGCAGCGCGAAGGCTGCGAGTTGGTGATCAAGGAGCATCGTCCCGACAATCCACTGAAGAGGGCTTTGCTCACCCCTGGCGACTGGAAGCTGCTGCGCGCTTGCCCGTGCGCGGTGCTGATGGTCAAGAGCGAGCGACCATGGACGGGCGGCAATGTTCTGGCAGCGGTGGATGTGGGCAACCAGGACGAGGATCACCAGCGCCTGCATGCCAGCATCGTCGACCATGGCTACGAGATTGCCAGGCTGGCCAAGGGGGCGCTGCATGTGATCAGTGCCCACCCTTCGCCCATGCTGTCGGCGGCCGACCCTGTCTATCAGCTGAGCGACACCATCGAACAGCGTTATCGCCAGGCGTGCGCTGCTTTCCAGGCACAGTACGGTATCACCGACGAGTGCTTGCACGTGGCCGAAGGCCCGGCCGATGTGCTGATTCCCCATACCGAAAAACAGCTGGATGCGGTGGTGACGGTGATCGGTACCGTGTGCCGCACAGGGCTTACCGGCGCATTGATCGGCAATACTTCCGAGGTGGTACTCGATGCGTTGGAGGGGGATGTACTGGTATTGAAGAGTGAAGAGGCGATAGCGCATCTGGTGGGTTCGGCGCGGGGGTGAACCGTATGCAGTCCCTGTTGTGCCGTCTCGACCCTCAAATCGCGCTTGCGAGGTGAGGGTCAAGAGGGTATCTACACGGGGACCTCGCTAGCTGCCGGAGGCGGCGTCAGAGAGCTGTATATGCTAACTGCAACGGCAGCTAGCACCTTTCAGCCCAGCGCCTCCTTCACCTTGGGATCCAACCCCTCCCCCGCCTTATTGGCCTCGATCCATTCTCCCAACTGCCGGCGCATGGCCGGCGTCCAGAAGTTGTGTAGATGCTGGCGAACGCCCTGCACAGCCAGGTCCCGATTCGGCTCGCTGTCGAAGTAATGGGCAATCTGGTTGGCCATCTTCACCAAACTGTCCTGGCTCATTGGCGCACCTCGGCTTTCTCGGCGGTTCGGCGTTCCTGCAACAGCCGACGCTGCTCGTCGCTGAAGTCCTGGTAGCGCTTCTGCCACTGGGATGGCTGGAACACCTTGACCACCTCCACTGCCGTGACCTTGTATTCCGGGCAGTTGGTCGCCCAGTCCGAGTTGTCCGTGGTGATCACGTTCGCACCCGACTCCGGGAAGTGGAAGGTGGTGTAGACGACACCTGGCGCCACGCGGCTGCTGACCTTGGCGCGCAGCACGGTCTGCCCGGCACGGCTGCCGATACCGACCCAGTCACCGTCCTGGATGCCACGGCTTTCGGCATCAGTCGGATGGATCTCGAGGCGATCGGCATCGTGCCAGGCGACGTTGCCTGTGCGCCGGGTCTGGGCGCCGACGTTATACTGGCTGAGGATGCGCCCGGTGGTCAGCAGCAGCGGATAGCGGCTGTTGACCTTCTCGTCGGTCGGTACGTACCCGGTCAGCATGAACCGCCCCTTGCCCCTGACGAACTGGTCGATGTGCATGGTAGGAGTACCATCGGGCGCTGCATCGTTGCACGGCCACTGCAGGCTGCCGTGGCGCTCGATTTCGGCATAGCTCACCCGGCGGAAGGTCGGCGTCAGGCGCGCGATCTCATCCATGATCTCGGAGGGGTGCCGGTAGTTCATCGGGTAGCCCAGCGCATTGGCCAATGCCACGGTCGCCTCCCAGTCGGCCTTGCCCGCCAGTGGCTCCATGACCTTGCGAACCCGGGAGATCCGGCGCTCGGCGTTGGTGAACGTGCCGTCCTTTTCCAGGAACGAACTGCCCGGCAGGAACACATGGGCAAACTTGGCGGTTTCGTTGAGGAAAATGTCCTGCACCACCACGCACTCCATGGCCAGCAGGGCGGCGGTGACGTGCTGGGTATTCGGATCGCTCTGGGCGATATCCTCGCCTTGGCAGTACAAGGCCTTGAAGCTGCCATCGAGGGCTGCTTCGAACATGTTGGGGATGCGCAGCCCCGGATCAGGGTGCAGCGTCACACCCCATGCCTGCTCGAACTCGGCCCGTACACCTTCGTTGGAAATGTGCCGGTAACCCGGCAGCTCGTGAGGGAACGAGCCCATGTCACAGGAACCCTGGACGTTGTTCTGGCCGCGCAGCGGGTTGACCCCTACCCCTTCACGCCCGATGTTGCCGGTGGCCATGGCCAGGTTGGCAATGCCCATCACCGCAGTGCTGCCCTGGCTGTGCTCGGTCACGCCCAAGCCATAATAGATGGCCGCGTTGCCGCCGGTGGCATACAGCCGGGCCGCGGCGCGAATCTGTTGCGCTGCAACGCCACACACCTCGCCCAGCACTTCAGGGGCATTTTCCGGCAGGCTGACGAAGTCGCGCCAGCGGGCGAATTCTGCGGTTTCGCAGCGCTCGTCGATAAAGCGCTGGGCCAGTAGTCCCTCAGTCACGATCACGTGGGCCAAGGCGTTGAGCATGGCCACGTTGGTGCCGGGACGAAGTTGCAGGTGCAGCTCGGCCCGGGCATGGGGCGAGTCCACCAGGTCGATGCGGCGAGGGTCGATCACGATCAGGCGCGCCCCTTCACGCAGGCGGCGCTTGAGCTGTGAGCCGAACACCGGGTGCGCATCGGTCGGGTTGGCGCCAATGACCAGCACCACATCGGCCTTCATCACCGAATCGAAGCTCTGGGTACCAGCCGACTCGCCCAGTGTCTGTTTCAGGCCGTAGCCGGTGGGGGAATGGCAGACTCGCGCGCAGGTGTCGACGTTGTTGTTGCCGAAGGCCGTGCGCACCAGCTTCTGAACCAGATAGGCCTCCTCGTTGGTGCAGCGACTGGAGGTGATACCGCCGATGGAGTCCCGGCCGTACTTGAGCTGGATGCGGCGCAACTCGCTGGCGGCATAGGCCACCGCCTCGTCCCAGCTCACCTCCTGCCACGGATCTTCCAGGCGCTTGCGAATCATGGGCTTGGTGATGCGGTCCGGGTGCGTGGCGTAGCCCCAGGCAAAGCGGCCTTTGACACAGGCATGGCCGTGGTTGGCCCCGCCGTTCTTGTCCGGGACCATGCGCACCAGTTGGTCGCCCTTCATTTCGGCACGGAACGAGCAGCCAACGCCGCAATAGGCGCAGGTGGTGATCACCGCACGTTCCGGCTGGCCCAGTTGCACCAGGCTTTTCTCGGTCAGCGTCGCGGTCGGACAGGCCTGCACGCAGGCGCCGCAAGACACGCACTCGGAGGTCAGGAAATTGTCGCCGCCGGCCGCCGCCACCCGGGATTCGAAGCCGCGCCCGGTGATGGTCAAGGCAAAGGTGCCCTGGATATCTTCGCAGGCACGCACGCATCGGCTGCAGACGATGCACTTGCTGGGTTCGTAGTCGAAGTACGGGTTGGAAATGTCCTTCTTTTCGGTCAGATGGTTCGCACCGTCATAGCCGTAGCGCACCTCGCGCAGCCCCACCTGCCCCGCCACGGTCTGCAGTTCGCAGTTACCGTTGGCCGAACAGGTCAGGCAATCGAGGGGGTGGTCGGAGATGTAGAGTTCCATCACGTTACGGCGCAGGCCCGCCAGGCGCGGCGTTTCAGTGCGCACGACCATGCCTTCGGTGACCGGCGTGGTGCAGGAGGCCGGGTAACCGCGCATGCCCTCGATTTCCACCATGCACATGCGGCAGGAGCCGAAGGCTTCGAGGCTGTCGGTGGCGCACAGCTTCGGGATGGTCGTGCCGAGCATGGCTGCCGCACGCATCACCGACGTGCCAGCCGGAACGCTGATCGCGCGGCCGTCGATGTTCAGGCTGACCTGCACCTCGCTGTCGCGGGCGGGGGTGCCCAGGTCAGTTTGCGGATCGAAGATATGGATCATTGCGCGGCCTCCGCTTGGGTCAGCCCGAAATCGGCAGGGAAATACTTGAGGGCGCTGGCGACTGGGTAAGCGGTCATGCCGCCCATGGCGCACAGCGAGCCGTATTGCATGGTGTCGCACAAATCGCGAAGCAGCAGTGCATGGTCATGGCGCTCGGTGATGTCATCACTGGCGATCAGCCGGTCCACCACTTCCATGCCACGGGTCGAGCCGATACGGCACGGGGTGCACTTGCCGCAGGACTCCTCGGCACAGAACTGCAAGGCGAAGCGGGCCATGCTGGCCATGTTCAAGGTGTCGTCGGCAACCACCACGCCGCCGTGGCCGAGCATGGCGCCCACGGCCGCGAAGGCCTCGTAGTCCAGCGGTGTGTCGAAATGGCTGGGAGGTACCCAGGCGCCCAACGGCCCACCCACCTGTGCGGCCTTCAGCGGCCGGCCACTGGCCGTGCCACCGCCGTAGTCCTCCACCAGTTCACGCAGCGTCAAGCCGAAGGCACGTTCCACCAGGCCGCCATGGCGAACATTGCCCGCCAACTGGAACGGCATGGTGCCCAGCGAGCGGCCCATGCCGAAATCGCGGTAGAACGGCGCTCCCTTGGCCAGGATGATAGGCACCGAGGCCAGGGTCAGCACGTTGTGCACCAAGGTCGGCAGGCCGAACAGGCCTTCGAGGGCCGGGAGCGGCGGCTTGGCGCGGACGATGCCGCGCTTGCCTTCGATGGATTCGAGCAGCGCGGTTTCTTCACCGCAGATGTAGGCACCTGCGCCCACGCGCACTTCCAGGTCGAACGCCTTGCCGCTACCGGCCACATTGGTGCCCAGGTAGCCTGCCTGGCGTGCGATGACGAATGCCTGATCAAGTGTGCGGATGGCGTCGGGGTATTCCGAGCGCACGTAGATGTAGCCCTTGTCGGCACCCACCGCGAGGCCCGCGATGATCATGCCCTCGATCAACAGGTACGGGTCGCCTTCCATCAGCATGCGGTCGGCAAACGTGCCGGAGTCGCCTTCGTCGGCGTTGCACACCACATACTTCTGGGCAGGCTTGGCGTCGCGCACGGTGCGCCACTTGATGCCGGCAGGAAACGCAGCCCCGCCACGACCACGCAGGCCGGAATCGAGCACGGCAGCCACCACCTCGGCGCCGTCCAGGGCAACGGCCGCTTCCAGCCCGGCAAAGCCGCCATGGGCGCGGTAATCATCCAAGGACAAGGGTCGGGTGATGCCGGCGCGCGCGAACAGCAGGCGCTGCTGGGTCTTGAGATAAGGCATGTCTTCGACAGCCCCCAGCGCCAGCCGGTGGTCTGCCTCTGCACCGATCATGGCATCCAGCAGGCCGGGCACGTCCTGTGGCGTCACCGGCCCGAAACCCTGGCGCCCCTGCTCACTGTCGCACTCAAGCAGCGGTTCGAGCCAATAAAGCCCACGAGAACTGGTGCGCCGAATGTCCAACTGCACATTGCGCCGCTCGGCCTCGCGCTGCAACGCCTCGACCACTTGGTCTGCGCCGACGGCACGGGCCACCGAATCACCGGGTACATGGACCTTCAGCATGTGGCGCCCTCCTGGCAACCCTTGACCAACTCGCGTAGCCGCTCGGGCGTGAGCCGGGCGTGCACCTGACCGTCCAGCTCAAGGGCCGGCGAACAGGCACAGGCGCCCAGGCAATAGACCGGGCGCAGGCTGATGGCACCGTCGGCGCTGGTGCCATGGTCATCGAGCGCCAACTGCTCGCGCAGCTGTGCGGCCAGGGCCTCGGCGCCACGGCTCTGGCACGACTCGGCCCGGCACAGGCGCAGGGTGTGCCGGGCAGGCGCAGCGGTACGGAAATCATGGTAGAAGCTGATGACGCCCTGGACCTCGGCCCGGCTCAGGTTGAGTGCATGGGCGATCTCACCGAGGGCGGCATCGGGAATGTAGCCGACGGCATGCTGAATGGCGTGCAGGATCGGTAGCAGCGCACCAGGCGTTTGCTGGTGATCGGCCACGATACGTTGGACAGCGGGCAGGTTGAACATTTGATCAGGCATACAGCGGACCTCGGCATCACGGCCCGCCCCTGTTGTTGTATTGGCGGGTTCCGGCGTGTTCTGCTGCGGCGCATCAGCCACGTCACGGTGGCGTGGTGCTGACGGCCTCCTTGCCATCGACCGTGCGTCTGCGCGCGGGTCCGACGGCATCCTGCAAGCATGGCACTTGCAGCGCCAGAAGGTTGCGCGCGAACGACCAGGCACATTCTGAAACCGACGTCCGGTTCTTTCACTTACGGTGCGATCGTCGGACGGCGCAGCACAGGGCTGTGCACCCTGACGGTCCAGCGGGTGCAAGAACCGCTTCCCGGGTACCTGCTACCGACACGCGTGGCCAGAACCGGCTCGACTACCTTTGGCGCTGCGTTTAAGCTGGCGCCTTTTCGTACGCATGGAATCGCGTTTGTCCAGCACATACCAAGGAAGCTGCCTTTGCGCGGCAATAGGTTATGAGCTGCTTGGCCCGCCCAGGGCCATCAGCCACTGTCATTGCAGCCAGTGCCGCAAAGGCCACGGTGCTGCATATGCCTCATACGGTAGTGTGCCGCGTGAGGCGCTGCGCATGCTGCGCGGCGCCGACCGGCTTGCGGCTTACGCCTCGTCGCCCACAATCCTGCGCCAATTCTGTTCATCCTGCGGCTCGAGCCTGTTCTGGTCACGCAGTGCAGGCCAATACGCCGATTGGATCTCGATCGCCCTTGGCACCCTCGATACCCCCTTCATACCGACACGTGATACCCACCTGCATCTCGACGCCGCGGCGCCATGGCACCTGCCATCGACCCGGTCTGAGATCGACCCACTGAAAAGGAAGCCCAATGCGTAAACTCAAACTCGCCCTCGCCGCCCTGCCGTTCTTCGTCATCGCCGGTTGCGGCAATGACGCCCTGGAAGGCACCTATGAGCAAACCACGACCGTGATGGGTATCCAGAGCCCGAAACAGACGTGGGAGTTTTCCAAGGACTACATCATCACCAACGGCAACAAGCTGAAGGTGGATGAATGGGAGCGCAAGGATGACATGGTCACCGCCCGCAACAAGGATGGCATGGCGTTGATCAACGTACGCGTGCTCGACGGCGGCAAGCGCCTGGAGGCCGTCGGCGGTAGCGACATGGCCAAGAACGTCTTCGTGCGCGTCGACTAAAAAGCCTGCGCCCCGCCCACCGCCGATAAGTGCATTACGGCGGTGGGCGGGGCATGCCACGCTACAGATCGTCTACGCCCTGCTCAGAGCTTGAAGGTGCTGACCATGTCGTTGAACGAGATAGCCAGGCGCGACAATTCCTGGCTGGATGCGCTGGTTTGATGTGCACCGGCCGAGGTCTGGGTCGACAAGTCCTGGATGTTGATCAGGTTGCGGTCCACCTCGCGGGCCACATGGGCCTGCTCTTCGGACGCCGTGGCGATCAGCAGGTTGCGATCGTTGATCTGGGCGATGTTCCGGGCGATCCGCTCCAGCGATTCGCCGGTCGCCTGGGCCAAGGCCTGGGTGCTGTCGGCCAGGTTTCGGCTGTTGCCCATGGCCTTGACCGCATCGTCGGCACGCGACTGAACGCCTGTGATCATGGCTTCGATCTCACCCGTCGAGGCCTGGGTACGCGCCGCCAGTGCCCGTACTTCGTCTGCCACCACCGCAAAACCTCGGCCCTGCTCGCCAGCGCGTGCCGCCTCGATGGCCGCGTTAAGCGCCAGTAGATTGGTCTGTTCGGCAATGCCCCGGATCACATCGACCACCTTGGCGATTTCGCGCACGCTACCGGCCAATTCCCCCACGATGACCGTGGACTGCCCGATTTCGCTGTTCACGCTGGTGATGGCCTGCACGGCTTCCCGGGCCTGGTCGCGGCCACTGGCCGCTTCCTCGGACGTCTGCCGGGAGGCTTCGGAAGTGGAGGTGGCGTTGCGAGCCACTTCCTCGACTGCCGCACTCATTTGCGTGACCGCCGTGGCGGCGAGCTGAATTTCATCATTCTGGCGCGTGAGCCCGCGGGTGCTCTCATCTGTGACGGCGTTGAGTTCTTCGGCCGCAGAGGCGAGCTGATCCGCTGCATTGGCGATTTGCTCCAGGGTGCGTTTGAGGCCTTGCTGCATGCCCCCCAGGGCATTTAGCAGTTGCCCGGTTTCGTCGGCGTGACCTGTGGCCACGGGTTTGCTCAGGTCGCCGCCTGCAATGCGCTCGGCCGTGTTCACCGCCAGCGCGATCGGTTTGCTGATGACACGGCTGATGAACATGCCAAGCAAAATGGCCGCCACGAACGCCGCACCGATGCCCAGGTACAGGTTGAGCTTGGCCGCCGCCTCGTTATGTTTTGCCGCTCGCGCGCCTTCATCGATCTGCCGGTTATTGGACTCGACCATTGTGGTCAATTCGTCGAGCACGGTACGAAACGCCTGATGCAATTCGCCGGCCATCAATTGCCTGGCTTCAGCCAGATCACCTCGTGCGATGGTGGCTACCGTCCGATCCATGATGGCCTGGTAGGCTGGCCAGTCCTTTTCCATGCGATCGCCGGCAAGGCGTTCATCATCGGCCAGGGGCGTGGCTCGGTAGACTGCAAATGCCTGCTCGCTGCTCTGCCGGTTTTCTTTCATCGACGCAAGAATGGCAGCGCGTTCAGCTTGCGGCGCATTGATGGCGGTGGCCGCCACTAGTCGGTAAAGGTCGCGGCTCTGGGCAATGGCACTGGAGCGTGCCTCTGCAACTTGTGCCACGGACACGAGGTTATTGGAAAACACCTGTTGCAAGCTGGACGAGAGCGAGCCGATTCCTTGGCTACCGACAACTCCAACACTCAAGGTGATCAGTGCGCACAGCGCGAAAGCGAGGTACAGCTTGACCGACAACCTGGCATCGTAGAACCAATTCATGAGTTGAAACCTGAACGAAGTGAGAGAAAACAACAGTGTCAAAAGAGCGGGTGCAACGGACCTGTAGACGTAGCTTGGGCACCTGGCCTGCCAGCTGTCAGCCGCGCATCATGTCGGCCGCCTGTTCAGTGGCCTCCGTCGTGCGCGTGGCCAGCTTGCGTACTTCATCGGCCACCACTGCAAACCCCCTGCCCGCTTCCCCGGCACGTGCTGCTTCAATGGCCGCGTTGAGTGCCAGCAGGTTGGTCTGGCTGGCAATGCTCTGAATGGTGCCGACGATCTGGGTGAGCTTGGTGATGTTGGATTCCAGGGTGCGCTGGTGCGCAGCCTCCGTCTCGCGCATGGCCGACTGCTGATGCTCCAGGTCCACGTCCACCAATGCCCCGACCACACGTAATGGCGCGCCATAAGGGTCGCGCTTGGTCTGGCCACGGGCGCGGAACCAGCGGTACTCCCCGCTTTTCATCTTGAGTCGGTACTCGATATCGAACGGCGTCTTGCCTGTACGGTCGTTCAGGTGCGCCTGGAAGGCTTCCAGGCTGTAGGCCTTGTCCTCCGGGTGCAGGCGTGAGGCCCAGCTGTCCAACACATCCGGAAATTCCTCGACGGTTTCGAAACCCAGCAAACGCCGAAACTGGGGCGACCACCAGAAGGGGTTCTTGGGGTTGACCGGGTCACCGGCGATCACTTCCATGTCCCAGAGCCCGTCGGAGAGCATTTCCCGCGCCAGTTCGAAACGGGTGATGATCACGTCGTGCTCTTGTTCACGTTGCAACTCATCGTGGATGTCGCGCAAGGCGCCAGCAACGCGCAAAGGCACGCCACGTGCATCGCGCAGGGTTTCGCCCTGGGCGAAGAACCAGCGGTAGCTGCCGTCTTTCATGGCCAGGCGGTTGCGCACCCGGTAGGGGGTCATGCCTGATTTGTCGTTCAGGTGGCGGGCAAAGGCGTCCAACGTGGCGGCCTTGTCTTCCGGGTGCAGGCGATCAGCCCAGCTGGCCAGGACATTGGGAAAATCGCGCTCGTCGCGAAACCCCAGCATTTCGCGAAATTGCTGCGACCACCAGAAGCGGTTGCGCGGGTTGACCGGATCACCTGCCACCACTTCCATGTCCCACAGGCCTTCGCTGGAGGCACGGTTGACTAGGTCAAAACGGGTTTCCGAGGCGCGCGCATTGGCGTCGGCCTCGGCCAGCATCAGCCGGGCGTTTTCCAGCTCGCGCTCGAGCTCGGCAATACGGCCTTCACGCGCAGTGGCATGCAACTCACGCGAGGTCCACTCACGTTGCACGTCTGTCCATCTGGGGGCAGTGCGGCCACCGTCAGTGTGGGTTTGCGGGAGGGACGCAGCCAGCTGCGTGAGCGCCTGACGCTCGCCGCGGTTACGAAAAAGATGAAGCATGGGTCGGTACTCGGAGGAAGACGAAAAAGACCAATCCCTGGCTTCAATACTGGGTCACGCACAGCAATCGCAGGTCGCGATCACTGCTGCCTGACCGGTAGTGCGTACTACGACAGCAGCACAACGACAAAGGTTGCGCGGCAATGACATCATTACGATATCAGTTATGTGAGGGTGCCAAGCAAGCCCCGCGCGGGCCGCTAGCGCCGGCCACCCACACAGGCCAATCAGCCGGCCGGATCGATCAAAGACGCTTGTCGCCCTGGGCCCTTTTGGCAGCCAGCTCAGCGGCAGTACGCTTGCGGCTACGGTGCTGACGGTAGTAACCCATGCCCGCCTGGTAGGCAATCACTGCCAGAATCACCACCGAGGCGACCAGCCAACCGGTGGATGCCATGGCGCTGAAAAATCCGGCAAGCACAGGCTTGGGCCAGTAGCTGACGATGGCCAGGCTCAACCAGGGTGCAGCGATCAAGAACAGGACTGGCGCCCAAAAACCCCAGAAAAGAATCTCTCCCAACACCACGAAATTTTCGTTCCAGGACGGGCCTGGGGATAACGGTTTTTTTTTGGCCATGAATGCTCCTGCTTTCCACGTCGGCACAAGCGGTGCCGTTCCATGCACAGGTTGACGGCAAGGGTGCGGAGCAGGTCACAGGCCAGGTCTGCGGTAAATCGGACGGTGGCCATCAAGGGGGCGCTCGTCGGCAACGGCTGGCGATGCCATGTAGGCCCCGGAGAAACATCGCAATGGCATTCGTCGAAATCGAACCCGAAACAGCCTGACTTCAGATTCCCTTCAGATAAGCACTCGACACTGTCTCCCATCGAACCTGCTGGGAGACGTTTCATGACCCACCGTGACTGGAGCCACCTGCTTCCACTGGCCATCGGCAGCCAGGCCGATCGTCAGGCAACATTGTCGCTACACCTGGCAGACGACCCGGGGCGAATGGCCCTCGAGCGGTTCATACATCAGTGCTTTGCGCTAAGCCATCAGGCCGACATTCAGCATTTCCTGCCGCAATTACTGGCGTTTCACGACAGCCAAGGCCGGTTGACAGCCGCCGCGGGCATTCGCCCAGCCAATGACGGCCCCCTATTTCTGGAGCGCTACCTCGACATGCCTCTGGAAGACGCCGTGTCCCGTGTGGTCGGGGCAACCCTGCCGCGCAGTTGTATGGTCGAGGTGGGTAACCTGGCCTCGCTCAGCGCCGGCAGCGCGCGCTTGATGATCGCTGCGGTCACGTGGCTGCTGGCCTCACGCGGCCTGCACTGGGTCGCATTCACCGGCGCGGCGACGCTGATCAACAGCTTCCAGCGACTGGGGTTGACGCCCGTCGTCCTGGCGCCAGCCGATCCTGCTCGCCTTGAGGACCAGGCTGAAATATGGGGCACCTACTACAGCCATTGCCCTCAGGTGTTTGCCGGAAATATCCGTTACGGCTTCGATGCCTTGACCCGGTCAGGCGTCTTTCAGCGCCTTGGCTTTCCGGTCCTGACAGAGGAATCCGGTCATGCGGCATGAACTGAACCGCTTCAAGGCCTTGCTGAAGGAACACGCCCAACGTCAGCCTGACGCCATCGCCGTGCAAGGTGCCGACCAGCACCTGACCTATCGCGCCTTGTTCGAGGCGGTCGAGGTACGCGCCGCCTGGCTTGGGAGCCAACCTCAGGGCGCATTCGCCCTGGCCTTGGACAATGGCCCGCAACTGCTGCTGTGGGACCTTGCAGCGCTGTTCGCCGAACGTCCCTGCGTGGTCATCCCTCCGTTTTTCACCCGCGCTCAAATGTCCCATTGTCTCAGGCAAAGTGGCGTCACCCTGGTGCTGAGCGAAAGCGGATGGGACTCGCGCCTTGTCGAGCTGGGCTACGCCCCACACGCTCGGCCGGGGTTCTGGCTCTGTAAATCGTACGCTGCGGCGGCCATTGCGCCCGAAACGGCAAAAATCACCTACACCTCCGGCAGCACGGGATCACCGAAAGGTGTCTGCCTGAGCGCCGAGGCGTTGCTGGGCGTGGCCCATGAACTTGAGGCGGCTAGCCGCGCCAGCGCACCCATGCATCACCTGGCCGTTCTGCCACTGGGCGTTCTGCTGGAAAACCTGGGCGTATACGCCGCGCTGATCGCCGGGGCCTGCGTGCACCTGCTCAGCCAGCAGCACCTGGGCATCAGCGGCGCCACCCAGGTGGACTTCAAGCGGCTAGTGGGTGTGATTGTGCAGCGTCAGGCCCAGAGCCTGATCCTTGTGCCGCAACTGCTGATGGGGCTGGTTGCCGCTGTTGAACAAGGGGCGATGCCCGCTGAGCAGCTGAGGTTCGTCGCCGTAGGTGGCGCTCGGGTATCGCCCAGCTTGCTGGCCCGTGCCGAGGCTGTCGGGCTTGCGGTGTACGAAGGCTATGGGCTGTCTGAATGCGCGTCGGTGGTCGCGCTCAACCGTCCGGGCAGCGTCCGCCGTGGCAGTGTGGGCAAGCCGCTGCCCCACGTGCAGGTGCGCATCGCGAAGGATGGCGAGGTGCTGGTGGCCGGTTGCACGCTACTGGGCTACCTCGATGCCGCGCCTTTCGACGGTCGATGGTGGGCAACCGGGGACCTGGGCCATTTGGATGACGACGGCTACCTGTACCTCGACGGACGCAAGAAGCACCAGTTCATCACCAGTTTCGGCCGAAACGTCAGCCCTGAATGGGTAGAGGCCGAACTGACCCAGAGCGGCGTCATTGCCCAGGCATTCGTGCACGGCGAGAGCCTGCCAGGCAACGTGGCGTTGATCTGGCCGATGGACCCGAGCCTGAGTGACGACCAGATCGACCAGGTAGTGGGCCAGTGCAATGCACGGCTGCCCGATTACGCACGTGCCCACCACTGGCGACGCCTCACGGCGCCGCTCAGCGTCACCGATCAAACCCTGACAGCCAACGGCCGCCCTCGGCGCGAGGCGATTCTTGAACGCTATCAACCTCTGATCCGCATACCCCAGGAGTGAGTTCGCCATGTCCTTCTTTGAAACGTTGCAACTGCAAACCGCCCATGAGCGCCAGGCGCTGTTCGGCGTTCCGGTGATCCGCGAGGCCATGGCTGGGCAGGTCAGCCTCGACAGCTACATCGCATTTCTCACCCAGGCCTACTACCACGTGCGCCACACCGTCCCGCTGATGATGGCATGCGGGGCGCGCCTGCCCGCCCGGCTCGAATGGCTGCGCGGTGCCGTGTGCGAGTACATCGAGGAAGAATACGGCCATGAACAGTGGATCCTCAACGACATCGAGGCCTGTGGGGGCGACTGGGAGGCGGTACGCGACGGCCGACCCGCGCAGTCGATCGAGCTCATGGTCGCTTATCTCTACGACTTGATCGCACGGGGCAACCCGGTAGGGCTGTTCGGCATGGTCAACGTCCTGGAAGGCACCAGCATTGCCCTGGCCACACAGGCCGCCGGCGCCATTGCACACAGCCTTTCGCTGCCAGACCGGGCAATGAGCTACCTCAAGTCCCACGGCGCGCTCGACCAGGACCATATGGTGACATACAGGCAGTTGATGGACCGCCTGGACAATGCCGAAGACCAGCAGGCGGTCATTCACGCGGCCAAGATGGTCTACCGCCTGTACGCCGAGATGTTCCAAACGTTGCCCCGTGCGGGCCAGTCAGGGGTGCGCCATGCGGTTGCATGAGTCGATCGTGGTGCTCACCGGCGCCAGCGGCGGGATTGGCCTGGAGCTGGCCGAGCAGCTCTGCCATGCCGGCGCGCAGGTTTTGGCCGTGAGTCGGCACATGGGCAAACTGGCCAGCCTGATGAACCGCTACCCAGGCAGCCTGCGCTGGCAGTCGGCGGACTTGCGGACACAGGAAGGCCGGGCACAGGTCGTGACGCGCGCGCGCGAACTGGGCGGCTTCAATGTGCTGATCAACGCTGCCGGGGTCAATCGCTTCGCCTTGCTCGACCAACTGGACGAACAGGCCCTCGATGAGCTGCTGGACATCAACCTGAAGGCACCTTTGCAACTGACCCGGGCTTGCTTGCCTCTTCTGCGCGAGCAACCCAAGGCGTTGGTCGTCAACGTCGGCTCGACTTACGGCTCGATCGGCTACCCCGGCTATGCCAGCTACTGCGCCAGCAAGTTCGCGCTGCGCGGGTTTTCCGAAGCACTGCGCCGTGAATTGGCCGACACCCCGGTCAATGTGCTGTACGTCGCGCCACGCGCAACCCGCACCAGCATGAACAGCAGCGCCGCTACCGCCCTCAACCAGGCGCTGAAGGTAGGCATGGACGACCCGGTCTACGTTGCCAAAGCCGTGCTCCAGGCGGTCCAGTCCGAGCGCAGCGAGCTCTACCTGGGCTGGCCGGAGAAAATGTTCGTGCGCCTGAACGGCATCCTGCCAGGGTTGGTAGATCGAGCCTTGCGTAAACAACTGCCCTTGATTCGGCGCCATATCGGCAGCCACATAAAGGAACCGAGCAAATGAAGCCCATCGTACTGGCCAGCCTGCTGGCATTTACCCCGTTTGGCTGGGCGCTTGATCAGACAGGCGCCCAACACCTGCACGACTTGCAGCAACAATGGGCGCATATCCAATATCAGTTGCCCAAGGATCAACGCGCAGGCGCGTTCGAGAAGCTGGCAAACGAGGCGGCCGTTTTCGTCCGCCAGAACCCCAATACCCCCGAGCCTCTGATCTGGGACGGCATCATCAACAGCAGCTGGGCTGGCGCAACCGGTGGGCTGAGTGCGCTAGGCAAGGTCAAGGCCGCCAAGGCCAGCCTGGAAAAGGCCATCGCCCTCGACCCTCAAGCCCTGCAAGGCTCGGCCTACACCAGCCTGGGCACCTTGTATGACCAGGTTCCAGGCTGGCCCATCGGCTTCGGGGATGACGACAAAGCCGACACGCTGCTCAGGCAGGCCTTGAAAATCAATCCCGCAGGCATCGACAGCAACTATTTCTGGGGCGATCATTTGGTGCGTCAGAAGCGTTACAGTGAGGCCAGGGCTGCGCTGCACAAGGCGTTGCAGGCACCGCCCAGGCCGGGCCGGGAATTGGCCGATGAGGGCCGGCGTGCCGATATCAATGCTTTACTCGACACCATCAAGGACAAACAGGACTAGACATGCGCCTGCTGCTGGTTGAGGACGATAGCGCGTTGGGTGAAGGCATCTGCGATGGTTTGCGCCAGGAGGGCTATACCCTTGACTGGTTGCAGGACGGCGTCAGTGGCTTGCACGCCTTGCAGCATGAAGCATTCGACGTGTTGATACTGGACCTGGGCCTCCCACGCCTGGACGGCATTGAATTGTTGCGGCGGCTTCGCGCGGGAGGCAACAGCCTGCCGGTGCTGATTCTCACCGCACGCGATGCCTTGGACGATCGCATCGCAGGGCTTGACGCCGGGGCGGATGACTACCTGGTCAAACCCTTCGACCTCAATGAACTCAAGGCACGCCTGCGTGCACTGCTGCGCCGCAGCGCTGGCCGCGCCACGGTGCTGATCGAGCACGGCGGTGTCAGCTTGGACCCGGCAACCCAGCAGGTGCATTTCAAGGGGGCCGAAGTGGTGCTCACGCCCAAGGAGTACCGGCTGCTGCACGAGCTACTCGCCCAGCCCGGCAAAGTCTTTACCCGCGAACGCCTGACGCAGTTGCTCTATGGCTGGGACGAGGAGCCGGAGAGCAATACCCTGGAAGTGAACATCTATCAGCTGCGCAAGAAACTGTTCAATGGCCTGATACGCACCGTGCGTGGTATCGGCTACCTGGTCGAGGCCAAGGTATGAGGTCGCTACGCCAGCGCACGCTGTGGCGCGTCATGCTCTTGCTGCTGATCGGCACCGGCTTGCTTGCGTTGTACAACTACCACGACAGCCGCCATGAAATTAACGAAGTGTACGACGCGCACCTTGCCCAGAACGCACGCCTGCTCCAGGGAGTAATGAGCATGCCAGTGCAAGGCGGCGCGCGTGACGACCTGTACCGTGCCTTCAACGCCGCGCTGGCTCAGGCGGGCCGACACCGAGTGGGGCATCCCTACGAGAGCAAGCTGGCCTTCCAGGTCTGGGACGAAAACGCCACCCTGATGGTGCAGACGCCCAGCGCACCTCGCCTGGACCCGCGGCCCATGCGGCCTGGGTTTTACGATTTCACCAGCGACGACAAGCAATGGCGCGGCTTCGTGCTACCTGTGCCCGAGAAAGGCTGGGTGATCTGGGTGGGTGAACGCGATGACGTGCGCTATGACTTGATCGACCGAATCGTTCGTCACACCTTGATGCCATTTCTGCTGGGGGCCCTGGCGCTTGCCGTGCTGGTATGGGCCGCCATTGGCTGGGGGCTCAAGCCGTTAAAGAACATGGCCGACGTCATTCGCGCGCGGCATGCCGAATCACTCGAACCGCTGCAGCTGGTGCCGCTGCCATCGGAGCTCGAGCCCATGCAGGCTGCCCTCAATCGCCTGCTGGCGCAGATCAAGGACCTGCTGCGCCGTGAACATCGCTTCATTGCCGACGCGGCCCACGAAATGCGAACACCCTTGGCGGTGTTGCGCCTGCATGCGCAGAACGCACTGGCTGCCAGCAACGACGTCGAACGCAACAAGGCCTTGACGTTCCTGATGGGCGGTGTGGATCGGTTGACGCGAGTGGTCAACCAACTGCTGACACTGGCCCGCGTGGAGCCTCGGATTGGCCATCGCCCCCGTGAGCCTGTGGACCTTGCCGAGGTGGTCACCGACATCCTGGCCGAGCTTACCCCTTGGATACTGGACAAAGGGCTGGAGCCCTCGCTGGAAATAGAGGGCGGCGAGCACCGTGTAGCCGTCGACGCCAGCGCGTTGGGCATTGCATTGCAGAACCTGATGTCCAACGCGGTCGAGCACTCGCCTCTCGGGGGGCGCATCACGGTCTCGCTGCGGGGCCACGATGAGCGTGTCGAGTTGGTGGTGGAAGACGAAGGGCCAGGCATCGACGAGGCGAGCCTCTCACGGGTGTTCGAACGTTTCTACAGCCGCAATAGCCCCAACGGCGCTGGCCTTGGGCTGTCGATCGTGGCAACCATCATGGAGCACCTGGGTGGCCGGGTGGTCCTGAAAAACCGAGCGGCGGGCGGGCTAGAGGCAGCGCTGGTGCTGCCGAGGCAATGAGGCGCGGTACCGAGCCTGTTACCCAAGGCCAGCCGTACACGCCTGCGCCGCCTGCCCCAGCATTTCCCCCGCCAACACCCGAAATCGTCGAGTCAGCACGTTCTCCGGCCGGTCGGATGAGCGCAGCAGATACGTGTAGAACCGCAACTGCGGGGCAAACGGCCGTATGTCGATGCCGGTGTGCAAATACTCTGCCGCGACCAGTGGACTGACCACGCTCACCCCCAGCCCAAGCCCGACCAGTGAGCACACGGTGGCGGCATGGGTAGCGTCCAGGTTGAGCACCCGCGGGTCGTCATCGGCAAACAGCCGGTCGAGCCGAGTGCGCGAGCCATCGGTGTGCGACAGCGAAATGAATTCTTCGCCCTTGAGGTCTGCGGGCGTCACGGCCTGCAAGGCACCGAGCCGGTGCCCCTTGGGGAAGATGCACACACCCGGTACATCGCAGATGATCTGGGACTGCACGCCCGCCATGTCCTCGGCCACATAAGACACCAGGCACACGTCGCAAAACCGGGTCGCGGCCCAGTGCGCCACGTTCGGCGAGTCGTTGGTGTGGATGGAGATATGAACGTGCGGGTTCTGCTGGCGAAAGCGCTGGATGATCTTGGGCAGCAAGCCATGGGTCAGGGAAGGCACCGCACCGATGCGCAATTGCCCGGTGCCCCCGCGCTTGAGGTGCTCGGCGGAGGTTTCCAGGCTGTGCAGCCCGATGAACGCGCGCTCCACGTCGGCGAAGAACTGCGCGCCCTCATCGGTCGGCAGCAAGCGCCCCCCTACCCGCTCGAACAACTTGAACCCATTGGCCCGTTCCAGTTGCGCGATAAGCCGGCTGACATTGGGCTGGGAGGTATGCAGCGCCTGGGCCGCTGCTGTCATGGAGCCGCTGAGCATGACCGCGCGGAAGGTTTCGATCTGCTTGAAATTGATGGCCATATCATTTCTGCATGACGGGTTGATGTATTGTCATTTGATTGCATGACGCGCAGATTTTATAACTACAACCACATCGACGTCTGCCCCGATGCAGCGCGATACCCCCGAGCGCATACCGGCAACAACACACATAAAACCGGTGCTCCAGCGTCACTTCAGCTCTGCCCTTGTACTCACGCATCGCTCCAGCACATTGGCGCGATGCAGCCCGGTAATCAGGAGGCATCATGTCGTTCTCGTATAAAAAACTAAGCGCTGCACTGGCCCTGACGTGCGTGTCGTTGGCGGCGGTATCCACCGTTCAGGCCGCCGACCTGCCAGCAGTTCCAGCAGCCATCAAAGAGGCGGACCACCTGCGCGCGGGTGTGCGCTGCGACCAGCCACCGTATGGCTATCAGGACAACAAGGGTGAATTCGCTGGCGTCGAGGTCGAAATGGCCAAGCAGATTTCGCTATGGGCCCTGGGCTCGAAGGACAAGGTGAGCTTCACCTGCGTCACCGCCGAAAACCGAGTGCCGCAGCTGCTGGGCCGCAAGGTGGACTTGCTGATCGCCACGCTGGGCGTCACCCCGGAACGCCAACGGGTGATCGACTTCACCACGCCCTACCGGTGGGGTGCCAGTGACGTGGTCGTGAAGAAGGACAGCCCGGCCCGGACCATCGCCGACCTCAAGGGCAAGACCCTTGCCACGCTCAAGGGGTCGGTGCAGGCCAAGTGGTTCGAAGACCACATGCCCGACGTCAAGACCCTGCGCATGAACAGCGCAGCCGATGCCCTGCAAGCCTTCCGCCAAGGTCGCGCCGACGCCTACACCCACGATGCCGCGACCCTGGTGGTGGTCGCCGACAACGACCAGGATGCTCGCCTGATAGGCCAACCGTTCCAGATCTCCGACGCGGCCATCGGCGTGCGCAAGAACGAAGCGCAATGGCGCGACTTCCTGAGCGCGGCGGTATTGCGCATGCGCGAAGAACACCTGTTCCGAGGCTGGGTGCAGCAGTTCGTACCCGAAAACATCCAGAGCTACTACATCAGCGTCTTCGAGCAGGCCAAGCCTGCCGAAGCACTTTGATCGGCCGCCATCATGGAGTTCGACGTCCATTATCTGATCGAGCAATGGCCTGCCCTGCTCGACGGTGTGCTGATGACGCTGCGCATCACGGCCCTGGCCATCCTCTGTTCCCTGCTGATCGGGGTGCTGGGCGGGGCGGTGCGCGTCATGAAGGTCCCGGTGCTGTCCCAGGCAGTGGCGCTGTACGTGGAGTTGATCCGCAATACGCCGATCCTGGTGCAGTTATTCTTCATCTTCTATGGCCTGCCGGCCATTGGGCTTGGGCTGTCGCTGTTCTGGTCGGGGGTGGTGTGCCTGTCGCTGTGGGCCGGTGCATACCAGATCGAGAACATCCGCGGCGGGCTGGCCACGGTGGAGCGCGGCATGCGCGAGGCGAGCCTGGCACTGAGCCTCAAGCCCGTGCAGTACTTCGCGCTGATCGCCATGCCCATCGCGTTTCGCACCAGCCTGCCGGCGATGCTCAACACCGCGATTTCACTGCTGAAGAACTCTTCCTATCTACAGGCCATCGGCCTTGCGGAATTGACCTTCGTCGCGGTGGACCGCATCGCCACGGACTTTCGCGCCATCGAGATGTTCACGGCCATCTGCGTCATGTACCTGGTGCTGGTGGGGGTGCTCGCGTTGATGACTGCGCGGCTGTCTGCCCACCTGCAACGCCCTTTCCGGCAGTGAGGCGACCATGAATTTCCTACTCGAAAACTGGAGCTTCGTGTGCAAAGGGTTGTTGATGACCCTGTACCTGGCTTTGGTGGTGTTGCTGTTCACCACGCTGATCTCGGCCGTGCTCGGCGTGCTGGCCACGGTCAAGAACCGCCTGTTGGGGTGGACGATCCATGCCTACGTGGAGCTGTTTCGCTCCATTCCGCTGATCGTCAACGTGTTCTTCATCTTCTTCGGTGCGCCGATGTTCGGTGTGGACCTGAGCCCGTTCGCCGCCGTCACCGTGGGCCTGACCCTGTGGGGCAGCGCCAACGGCATCGAGATCGTGCGTGGCGGGCTGGAGTCGGTGTCCAGGCACCAGTGGAAAAGCGCCTGGGCCTTGGGCCTGCGCCCCTGGCAGATCTACCTGCACGTGGTTGTGCCGCAGTCGATGAAAGCCATTCTGCCAGCCTACACCGGGCTGCTAACGATCCTGGTGCAGGCCACGTCCCTGGGCGCTTTGGTGGGTGTGGGGGAGTTTCTCAAGGTCGGCCAGATCATCATCGAGCGTGAAACCGTCATGACCGGCGTCAGCCCTGCCTTCGCGGTCTACGGCGTGGTGTTGCTGGTGTACTTCGTCATCTGTTCGGCGCTGACCTGGCTCAGCCGTTATCTCGAACGTCGTCTGGGTCGTCCGGCGGCACGTACTTCCATTGAAGAGGTTCCAGCATGCAAGCATCCAAAGTCAGTCGGCGCCTGAAGGAAAGCACTGCGCCGCAAGTGAACGAGTACATCTACCGCCCGCGCCTGGAAGGCTTTGCCAGCGGCTTCGCGAACCTGGGTAACGTCAACAAGGCGCACATCCTGATGCTGGCCGAACAGGGCCTTATCCGCGGCGAACATGCCAGCGTGCTGGCCAAGGGTGTGCTGGACATGGAGCAGGCAGGACCAGAGGCGGTCGAGCTGGACCCTTCGCGCGAGGACGCCTACTTCAACTACGAGGCGCACCTGATCGAGCATATCGGCGCTGACATCGGCGGGCGCCTGCACACCGGTCGCAGCCGCAACGACATCCTGGCCACCCTCGACCGCCTGCGCTGCCGCGACCTGCTGATGGACCTGATCGACGAATTGGCAACGGTACGGGCCACGGCCCTGTGCTGTGCCAAGCGCTACGCCGAAGTGGTGATGCCCGGCTACACGCATCTTCAACCGGCCCAGCCAATCACCTACGGCTATTACCTGAGCGCAGTGGAACAGGCCCTGGAGCGCGACAGCAAGCGCCTGACCCAGACCCTGGAGTCGATGAACCAGTGCCCGCTGGGTGCCGCTGCCTTCGCCGGCACGCCGTTCGACATCGACCGCGCGCGCACCGCCGAGCTGCTGGGCTTCGACGGCTACCTGGACAATGCCCTGGATGCCATCGGCTCGCGGGACTTTCTGCTCGAAAGCCTGTCGCACCTGAGCAACCTGGCGGTGTTCTGGAGCCGCGTCGCGCAGGACTATTTCGTGTGGAGTACCCATGAGTTCAACCTCATCGACTTCCCCGACAGCGTCGCCGCCACGTCCAGCATCATGCCGCAAAAGAAGAACCCCACCGTGCTGGAGTACCTCAAGGGCCGCAGTGGCCATATCGTCGGCCTGCTGATGGGTGCGAGCGTGACCATCAAGGGCACCAATTTTTCCCACACCGGCGACGGCAACCGCGAAGGGACGCGGGGCTTCTGGGAGGCCGCCGAAGAAAGCCTGCGCTGCCTGAAACTGCTGGACCTGGTGCTGCGCACCGCCACCCCCAACATCGACCTGGCGGCACGCCGCGCCGGTGAGGATTTTTCCACCGCCACCGGTTTGGCCGACCTGATGGTGCGCGAGGTCGACCTGTCGTTCCGCGAAGCCCACCATGTGGTCGGGGGCGTGGTGCGCATGGCCATGGACCAGGGCCTGCCGGCCCATCAGATCACCACCCAGATGGTCGATGCCTGCGCCCTCGAGCAGCTGGGTCATGCCCTGCACCTACCCGAGCAGAAAGTGCGTGATTGCCTGGACCCGGTCAGCAACGTGCAGGGCCGCAGCTCCGCCGGCGGCCCGTCGCTTGGGTCGCTGATGCCAAGCCTCGCCCGCGCCAGCGAGCGCCTAAGCGCAGAGCGTACGGCCAACCAGCAACGCCGCGCGCGCATGAGCGAGGCCGACCTCAACCTGCAAGCCCTGACCCGGGCACAGGCGGGCCTATGAGCACGATCCTGACGGTGCGCGACCTGCATAAAAGCTTTGGCACCCATGAAGTGGTCAAGGGCGTCGACATGGACGTGCGCCAAGGCGAGGTGGTGGTCATCATCGGCCCCAGCGGCTCGGGCAAGTCCACCTTCATCCGCTGTCTGAACAGCCTGGAACCGCCCTCCAAGGGCACCGTGGTGGTGGGCGATGGCGATCAGACCCAGGCGGGAAACCGTAAAGCCCTGGCCCGGCTGCGCGAGGACGTGGGCATGGTGTTTCAGGACTACACGTTGTTTCCGCACATGACGGTGCTGGCCAACATGATGCTTGCCCCAGTCAAGCTCAAGCGCGCAACCAAGGCGCAAGCCCAGGCCCATGCCCTGGCCTTGCTCGAGCGCGTCGGCCTGCAGCACAAGGCCGGGCATTACCCGGCCGAGCTGTCAGGCGGCCAGCAGCAGCGGGTGGCGATCGTTCGCGCCTTGGCGATGAAACCCAAGCTAATGCTGTTCGACGAGCCCACCTCTGCGCTCGACCCGGAAACCGTCGGCGACGTGCTCAACGTCATGAAGGGCCTGGCGGCCGAGGGCATGACCATGATCGTCGTCACCCACGAAATGGGGTTCGCCCGCGAAGTGGCCGACCGCGTGGTGTTCTTCGATGCCGGCAAGGTCATCGAGACCGGGCCGCCGTCGCAGCTCTTCAGCGCCCCTGAACAGGCCCGCACCCGGCAGTTTCTGCAAAGCGTCCTGCGCTGAACGAACATCCTCTTCCCAATGCCGGTGCGCCCGCTTGCACCGGCCAAGCGTGGCTGCGCGCCAGCCAGGAGTATTCCAGATGAACCAAGCGACCCAATCGCTGGACTCACCGGGCCTGCGCCCCATGATCCAGATGGAGAACGTCAGCAAGTGGTACGGCAGCTTCCAGGTGCTCAAGAACATCAACCTCAGCGTGCAGCCAGGTGAGCGCATCGTGCTGTGCGGCCCATCCGGCTCAGGCAAGTCGACCACCATTCGCTGCCTGAACCGCCTTGAAGAACACCAGCAGGGCCGCATTGTCGTCGAGGGTGTCGAACTGACCGACGACGCCCGGCAGGTCGAAACCATCCGCCGCGAAGTCGGCATGGTGTTCCAGCACTTCAACCTGTTCCCCCACCTGACCATCCTGCAGAACTGCACCCTCGCGCCCATCTGGGCCCGCAAGCTGCCGCGCCACGAGGCGCAAGCCCTGGCGATGCATTACCTGGAGCGGGTGCGTATTCCCGAACAGGCGCACAAGTACCCTGGCCAATTGTCCGGCGGCCAGCAGCAGCGCGTGGCGATTGCCCGGGCGTTGTGCATGAAACCCAAGATCATGCTGTTTGACGAACCCACCTCGGCACTGGACCCGGAAATGGTCAAGGAGGTGCTCGACACCATGGTCAGCCTGGCCGAGGACGGCATGACCATGGTGTGCGTGACCCATGAAATGGGCTTCGCCCGGACCGTGGCGCACCGGGTGGTGTTCATGGACCAGGGCGAGGTGGTCGAGCAGGCTGCGCCAGCGGTGTTCTTCGAGCGACCTGACAGTGAGCGGGGGCGGTTGTTCTTGAGTCAGGTGTTGCATTGAGCAGGGAGTGCCCCTTGGGCGCCAACTGAACCACTAACAGGCACCTGAGCGACAACCTGCTCTTGCTGTCGACGGTAGAGCCGAGCCGCGCATCCACCGCGAGCATGCCCCGCGCGTGTTGTAGGCCGGGGCAGCTTAACCCGTTGCATCGACGCGCTTGAACACCGCCTCTACTTCAGGTTCCAGTTGATTGATCGCGCCGAGATACTCGATCAACTCCGCCGCCCGGCTACCACGCAGCCCGGCCGTGGTCATTTCTCCATCGACCACATAGCTGTACACACCACTTACCGCAAACGCCTTCAAACTTCCGATATGCCGCGCCTGATCCGCCAGCGTCTTCTTGAACGCCTGCCCCTCGAAAAACCGGCGCCGTGCCACAGGGTTTCCGAAGGCGACTTCCATGATCACCAGTTCGGCGCGCGCCGGCGTGGCCGTGTGTGCCACGTCTGGCGCCGGTGGATGGCTCCCATCGTTCTGGAAAGGGGCGCACAGGTGCAGTTGCACTTTCAATACCGATGCATCCTGCGCCAGCGTCGGCGCGAGTTTGTCGCGCACATACGCTTGCAGATCTTCAAGGCTTTGTCGTGGACTCATGTGCACGTGAATCCGATCGGCATGATCGAGCCCATTGAGGCGCTCGTCTGCCAGTCGATTCACCACCCTCATTGATCCGTGCGGCAGGTCGTACGCCAGCGTTTCCTCGAACATGTTCTGCTCGTCCGAGAACAGCAGAGGGCTGGCTTGCTTGAAGCGCTCCTGCTGGTCGGCGGACTTGAAGCCGATCTCCACACCGCCATCAAGTTCGTAGTCTGCGATCTCTGCCACACCCTCGGCCAATGGCCAGAGGTGTGCGTCCTGATTACGCGAGAAGTGATGCTGGATGTACAAGCCCAGGCCTGGCAACCGGGAGCACAACGGCCCGTGCACGTCGCGCCAGTAGTGGGCGAAGATGGCGTGTGGGACGCGCTCGCGTCTTTTGACCGTGGTGTAGCTGTTGATGGTGATCGTCATCGCTTGACCTTGTTGAGCTTGTGGGGTGTTTAGAGTCAGAGCTGGCTGGGGGGACGGCGTTCAGTCGAGGTCATCGCGGCTTGGCAAGAGGGAGACGGGCGTAACAGATCAAGAGGTTTAACGGCCGAGAGGTGTAGTCAACGGGAACTTCTTGATCAGCAGACCTGATAGAATTCTCGCTTTTGCGCTTGATCGTGGACTGAGCACAAGACACGGCTAATAGACCTCCTCTCTGAGGACGATGGCGGTGACCGGTCAGCAAAAAGCGCTCTACATCAGTAGTAACCGAGAGATTTCCGAATGCCCCCCGAAACGCCAGAAAACGCGGCCAGCCCCATGGATACGGTAGTGAGACGGTTTTCTGTTGCCCCCATGATGGATTGGGGCCACTTTTCCTAAAAGCCTTCCAATCAAAGGCGTACAGACCACGCCATCAGCGACAGTACCATTTTTGTACCACTCGCTCCTGAATCAGGCATCGGGTCTGCATATGCCAGTGATTTAATTTCTCGGCCGATGCCACGCCGATGTCGCCTATACCAGCCATGTGACTAGTGATAGCCTCCAGACATCATTCCTGCAGGGAGCTGCATCGTGATAACGCTGACCTTCTTTAACCACAAAGGCGGAGTCGGAAAGACGACCCTCACCATCAACGTCGCTGAAGCATTGGCGGATCAAGGCTTGAGAGTTCTGATGATCGATGCAGACCCTCAATGCAACCTGACAGCTTTTTACCTAAGAGAGAAGGACCTTGATGAACTGCTGGGTGAATCCGACGACGAGGATGCAGGCAGCACCATCTGGTCTGCAATCAAGCCAGTCGTCGACGGTAAGGGCGCGATTAAGCATGTTGATGCGATCAGCGTCAGAAAAAATCTGTGGCTGTGCCCCGGAGATGTTTTGCTCGCAGACTACGAAGAGGAGCTTCCAGCCGCCTGGACGGGGTCGTTCGCTAGAAAATCTCGCGATTATGATGTGATGTGCGCGTTATCCAAAGCAGCCAGAGGGATGGGGGAGCACTACCAAGCTGACGTGGTGATTTATGATATTGGCCCGAACGTCGGCCCGCTGAACAGAGCCGTGCTACTCGACTCAGACTACTTTTGCACACCAGTCGCTGCCGATCTCTTCTCGCTCCGAGCACTTACAACGGTAGGCAGAGCGGTTAGCCGTTGGATCAATGACTGGAAAACCGTGCGCGGCCTTGCGAACGACGCGGACAGGCAACAGCTGCTCCACGGGCACCCCGTTTATCTGGGCTATGCAACCTCCGCCTACAAAGTTTCCTCCGGCAGAACCTCGACCAAACCACACGAGTACTGGGAAGGCAAAATTGCCCCTCGCGTGAAAAGCCGAGTGGTGGACGCGCTTCGCGCAATCGACCCTTTACTCGCTCCATTCCCCGGCAGCAAATTGGCGTCGATCAAGGACTTCCATAGTCTCGCACCGCAAGCTCAGGAGTACGGGCTCGCTATCGGCGATCTGCGCGGACATGTGAATTCTGGCTACAACGCTCAGATCAAAGAGGCCGCCGCAGAGTTCACCGGATTGGCTACAACGATCAGGAAGCGAATGGGCATTTAACTCTGCTTACCCAGAGACCTCGTGATCACACCCCAATTGTGCTTGAGTATCCAGAGAGAAGCCGCCCAAACCCCTCATATTCAGGGCCCTAGCGCTTTTTAGCGGCGGTTTGAATTCACGTCAAAGGCGTAGATGGGCATAGAATGGCGCTCGGCTTGCCCCATTTTTGCCCCACACCAAGGCATTCTGAGCAAGCCCAGGATGGAGCCGAGCCAGCGCGCCTGCGCCCAAGCGACGATGGATCGGGATAATTCTTCCTGGAGGCGATTGTTTTGCCCTACCTTCAGAGTTCGCCGAAAGCTCTTGTGCCAATTTTTACCAATCTTAGGACACAAAGGCCAAAAATAAATTTCTGCATTCCGGCCTCATTGGCAACTGGCGCCTGGACTTTCGGCATTGATTTCGACTTATCTAGAACGGGTAAATTAGCTAGAACCCAAATCAACCGTTGTACCATTTAGTGCTAGAACTGAACACTGCTCCATGGCATTGATAAATAACCTGCCTATTATAGTGTTTCAGCACTTCAAGATTATCAACATAATGATGAGCCTCAGTACACAATCCAGACTTAATCTGCTCCACTGCCCGAGCAGACGTCGCGCCTGCAATGGTTGAGCTTAGGCTCTGAAACGCGTACCTTATAAAGCCATTAGAAAAAAAATTAAAGTCGAATGCCATCAAATCATCAGAAATGGCGGGTATAGAGAAACCCCGATCAGACAACAGGCATTGGTGATTCGTATAGGTATAAACAAATATTATCCTGTAATAGTCAGAACTTTCAAAAAATTGATCGACAAGCTCATCAAAAAAACATTTTCCTTGCCGACCTAATGGGGTCAGCAATAAAAATATGGCTGAGAGCCATTCGCAGTATTCTGCATCCGAGATTCCAAGCAGTTCACACAAATAACGCTGATGCGGTCTTCGGCCATTAAGCACGCGCTCGAAATTTTCCAAATGGACGGAATTTGTTGGCTTATAGAGAGCTAAATTCGGAAAGCTATTTAGCATCTTTCTGAGCGAATAAGGGTTGCGAATAAAATTTAGGAATTTACATCTAAAAAAACCAATCAACTCCCCTCTTACATCACAACCATGCTGCATTATTTTGGCGCGCAGCAACTTGGTAATACCATCAGCCTGAGCCTCGTACTGATTAAACAGCAGCTCGAAATTGTAACGCTCCCCACCATCACCCAAAATATCGAAGCTAAACAAGTCATGGAGACTCAGTGCATTTTGAATCAACTTACCCTTAGCAGAATTTAGTTGGACACTATAGGATTCTCGATCAATTACACCATACTCATAAATTCGCTGTTTTTTCTTTGGCGCATCTGGATTAATGGCGTTTAGCCTTTGCTCGTACTGAGAGACAAAATGCTGGTTCTTTGTGCAATCTCTCAAATTCATCGATTAGTTCCTACAAGCGGAATATGTTGATAAACCACCAAACCTCAAACGCACAAAAGCTTCAACCACTCTCTACTCACCGCTAGCCTTCCCCTGGCCTCGGGCACCATTTTTCAACTTATCAACCAAGTTGACCACCGTCCCCATGGACTCCATCATGTAGTTAAAATCATTACTCGATATATCCTTGTGGGTGGGCCACTTGATTTCCTCACCAAGCATATCCACCAGCACCTTTAACGACTCAGGATTACCACTGAACTGATTAACGGTATAGTACATCAACAGATACCTGTTAAATGCAGATCGAACACTTAAATACACTATTGAGGAATCAACATAGCTTCTATACTGCTTCAGAAACCAGGCCGCGAGAAACTCAACAACAAAAAACGTTACCGAGGTTGAGATCATACCCAAAAGAAGGAAATGGCTATAACCCCAAACATGCTCAGCAATTTGCCACAGCACGATCGCTATCGCGTAACAAGCAATTCCCCAAAAAAGATAAGCCTTACCGCTACTTAATAGCTCTTTGGCTTTATTTTCGGAAAGATTGATGCGCGCATCAAGTGCGTAAACAACTTTCCCTACGTAATCTTCAAATGGAGTATCCAAGTGGGGAATAGCCTGCAACTCTCCTCTAGCGCTAGCATCTGTCACCTTATTAAAAGCTGCTATCTCGTCAGCTATTGTTTTAGCCGGGCTCACATAAACATCTTCAGTCACTTTCAGACGCTTTAAATTTCTTCTGAAAGCCATATTGTAGAGCACCCAAAAATAGCTTAATAAGCCTATCAAAATTAATAACGGGCCTGTCGGATTATCTAGCTGCGATGTCAACCAGCCGGGATACTGAATTGTTGCAGCCCCCGTCACTAAACCTAAAGCACAAACACAAAGACCAAGAAATAGCTTGAACGAATGCCATGTTTTTTCCCGGGCAATCTTTTCATCTTCCGACACAGCTATTTTGTTAAAAATATCACCCAATACACTCATGGCTCATTTTATTCCTTTCAAAACACGTGTGTTTTCAAACCTCATCGAGGCTATCCTGTATACAGACTGAACAGCTCGCCGATAACGTCATACAGCCATCGCACAAGCTAATATAGTCGGAATGTGCGTCCGCAGCCAACTGAAGACTCATTGGAGGATAAGAATTTGAACCCGCCCGAATAACTCTCTAGTCCGCACTCGGCTAACAAAACGAGGCGCTCGCTCATCCTGCATAGGTTTGTTTCGGCCGTAAACGGCCCGACAAACGCCCTAAATTTGCCCTAACCCGACCGCCGGTTGCTATCGAAAGGCACGAAGGCTAGCTCACTGGCCAAAATTGGACTGCGGGCGCTTGCTGGTTGCGCTCCTCATCCGCTATTAAATGTGCGGTTGTTCGAGATGCCCCTAATGTCGCTTTGGGAGTTAAGGGTCGGCATCGACGTAAACGGAAATATCCTTACTAGGAGGTAGCTATTGCTAGCTGCTCAAAAGCGACGGGGTAGGATCCGATTCGCGACATGCGTTAGAGGAGCACTTTGCCACTGTGCAGCCGGACATTTCAAGCATACCTCCCAGTCCTTGCCCTCGTAGTGGGTAGACACCCCTCCCTGTATCAGAGCAGCCGCTCAAGGCCTGCGGGCTGCCAGTTCATGATCACCAGCTCACCGGTCACCTCCGCCCTACCTTGGCGCTGGTTCGTGTTGCAATAGCGGATATCCAGGCACTCGAAGTGGAAGCCATCGAAGGCACGCCGGATGTCCGGGTGGTCATTGATGCTGACCATTACTCTGCCCTTACATCGGCGCATGAAGTCGGCCATGCGCTCGTACTCCTCGAAGGCGAAGTCCTTGCCATATCCGGCTGTCTGCCAGTAGGGGGGATCCATGTAGAAAAAAGTGTGGGCTCTATCGTAGCGTTCGGCACAGCCGAGCCAAGGTAGGTTTTCAACATAGGTACCGGCGAGACGCTGCCAGGCGGCGGAAAGGTTTTCCTCAATACGCAGCAGGTTAATGGCGGGCCCAGTGGTGGCGGTACCGAACGTTTGCCCGGTGACCTTGCCGCCGAAGGCATGCTGCTGGAGATAGAAGAACCGGGCGGCTCGCTGAATATCGGTAAGGGTTTCAGGGCGCGTCATCTTTTGCCACTCGAAGATCTGGCGGGAACTGAGCGCCCATTTGAACTGGCGCACAAATTCCTCCAAGTGGTTCTGCACCACGCGGTAGAGGGTAACTAGGTCACCGTTCACATCGTTCAGCACTTCCACGGGGGCGGGCTGGGGACGCATGAAGAACAACGCGGCGCCGCCGGCGAAGACTTCGACATAGCATTCATGAGGGGGAAAGAGAGGGATCAAGCGGTCGGCCAGGCGGCGTTTGCCACCCATCCAGGGGATGATTGGAGAGGTCATAGGTATGCAAGTCTTTACTGTATAGATAAACAGGTGATAGGCTCGCCGCGCTTTGTGCACAAGGCAGGGGCCACGGCTGGACTTGCAGGAAGGGTCTGCGGGTTCGGTGGGCCGGGCTGGATGTTGACGCATCCTTCCCGGCTCGCCTCTTTTACTGCTTGGTGATTTCGCGAACGTAGGCCTGGCAGGCCTGCAAGGCGATCAGTCCTCGGTCGCCTTCATCGGTGATGGCGATAATTCGTTGAGCATGCGCTGGGTCAAGTTGGGCGCGTACGGCGCCAGGTACCACGCCTCCGGTGCCGGCGGTTTCTCGCACCCCACCGTCACAACCCGAGCGGGCAACGGCTCCTGAGTCGACAAGGACTGACAGCCGCATATCAGTGGTAGCAAGCCGGTCACGCAGGCGAGCTTGAGTTTGTTGAGCATCTTGCATCTCCTGCCAGTGGTTTTGTGCCTGGGACCGCAGACGGACTTCAAGGGCGCTGCGGGCTTGCTGTTGTTCAGCCAGTTGACCGAGCGCGGTGGCTGCCGCCCTCTCCCGCCCCAGGCTGTTGATACGATCTTTCTCTGCTAGCTGCTTGCCGTAGTCGTCGGCCTGGTCAGCGAGCTGCGCGTTGTATGCGTTAGCCTGCCAAACCCAAGCTGCTCGGGCGCCAACCGCACAGGCGAGCAGCAGCGCCGCGACAGCCAATAGGCGGGAGACCCACCCGCTCACTGCAGCACCTCAAGCGCTCGAGCGTAGATGGCCTTTCGATCCTCCAGGCCATTGGTCCCGCCATTGATGCGCTTGGTGATGGCCAGGAGGTCACCCTTGTCGGCCAGGCTGTTCAAGCCCTCCTTCTGCCAGAACCAGCCTGCCGACATGGATGCGTACACCGGATGCTCGAGCAGCTCTGGCGTATTCAGCAGCCGGCTATCCCCGAATAGGGCTTCGCTGCAGGCTTCATAGTTGGAGCGCCCCGTCAACTGAATCAGCCCTCGGCCGCGATAGAGCTGGCCATCCCCATCCGGCTCAGGCGTGTTACCAAGCCGCTGAGCCAGGCGGCCGGTGTCGTACTTCGACAGGTACTTGTCATTGCCCAGTTCGCGCACGTACTGCAGCTGGCCCGACTCATGGCCGATCTGAGCCAGGAACGCAGCCATGCGCAGTCGCGTTACGATGGCGTATTTGCCCATGGTGGCGTTGAGGCCGGGAACAAAAACGCCGGCTTTGCGGCCGGCGTTCGGGAGGATCTGTAACAACTGCTTCTCGCTGATTGGCATCGCTTGTCTCCAGAGTGATGGGTTACGCCGCAGACACGTCCACGGTGCGTAGTGGTTTGGTCTGCTTCTTTTTCTTGCCCTTGGCTTTCGCCTTGCCCTTCTTGCCGCCGTTGCACTCAACCGTGGTCGACCAGCCCGAGGGCATGAACACCTGCTCCACGCTGTCCACCAGGTACTCGCCGTCGAGCCCGCTTTTGAAGCCCTGGGCGTTGATCGAGCGTTCTGCAAAGAGGTCGGTGCGTCCGAGCATTTCCAGGCGCACGCCAGCGGTGCTGCGGTTGAACGCCGCCAAGCGGGCCTTGGCCGCCTGCTCGGCAGCGCCCTTGTCCGGGTAGATATGGCGGTCGGTGTGCACGGCGGGCAGGCCTTCGGGCGCTTCGTCGTTGCCCAGCTCCACGACCTTGAGCGCGCCGGTTTTCTTGTCTTGATGCTGCGTCTTCACGGCCTTCTGCGTGGTGCGGTCGCCTAGGCGGAAGCTGTAGCGGTTCACATCACTGCGCTGGATGGTGACCGCACCAAAGACCTTGCCACCGGGGGTGCTGCCACCTTGGCGCGGCATGACCAGCAGCTGCCCGTCGCCCACCTTGGCCGTGCAGTCGTACTGCCTGGCCAGGCGGGTGATGAAGTTGAAATCGGACTCGTTGCGCTGGTCGACGCGGGTCACCTTGGTCTGCACGGTGCAGCCAGGTTTCCACCCGTTGCGCGCAGCTAAGTCACTGACGATCTGCGCGAGCGGCACGTTCTCCCAGCTGCCGCTCCGGGTAGTTTTGCCGCTGCCGCGCATGTCGCTGGCCTTGCCGCGCAGGGTAATGGTGTCAGGCGGGCCAGTTACTTCGACCTGGTCCACCCGGTAGCTACCGAGGCGGGCCAGCACCTGGCCTTCGTACCCCATGAATGCCTCAATGTTGGCGCCCCGCTTAGGCAGCGTGACGGCCTGGTCGCGGTCGTCAACACGCAGTTCGAACTCGTCTGAGTCCATACCGGGTTTGTCCAAGGTGCGAAGCAGCAGCAAGCGGTCGTTGATCAGCGCGGTGATGTCCCGGCCGTCAGCGACTATTCGAAACGAAGGTTTCATGTGCACTCCGAAAATGAAAAACCCCGCACGTGGCGGGGTTGGCTGGAGGATCCGGGATCTAATCCCACAAGGTGATGTGCTCCGCATCAGGCGTGATCGCGGGCATATCAGGGAACATGATCAACAGCCCTGCCTGGAAGGGTTGCCGCTGCTCGGCAAGGCCTTGATTAGCCTCCATGACTGCTTCAACGGTGCCATTCAAATGCCCGTAATAGGCCTGGCAAAGCGTGTCCAACACGTCACCGTCAGACGTTCTGCAGGTCATCGCCATATTTGATGAACTCCAAGGTAAAGCCTTGCTTGCGCGGGATACCCCCGGCGAGCAAGGACGATTGATCTTCATCGACCTTACGCAAGCACCAGTTGCCCAGCACTGCGCCATAGCCGGTGGTCAAGCTGACCGGCATCATCTGCCGGCCAATCGTGCGCAGCGCGTCCAGCTGGTTAATGCCGCCCTTGAACAACGGGAACACAGCCCCCTTGATCGTCAGCGTATCCTCACCCTGCCCCACCCCTTGCTGGGCGATATCGCGGGACAGTCGTTCTTGGCCAGCCCAGCGGAACGCAGTACGCCGCTGCAGCTCGTCGAACGCGGCCGTGTCGAGGTTGAAGTAATAGGGCTGCGAGCCTGCCTTGAGCGGCTGCAGTATCAGCAGATGCGGGAACGGGGTCACGGCGGCCGCTGCCGGCGCGGCACTGGCGCCAAACGTGCTGGTCGGCAATATGCCCGTTAGCGACGGACTGACCTTACCGGCCATGCGGTTGATGGCCGAGCCCGCTTTGCCGGCCTGCTCACTCAGCGTACCCAAGCGCTCGCGCACCTGGGTCGCGGCGCTTGTGACCTGGCTGTATTTCGACGCCACCGAGCCCACCGTGGACTGGGCAGCGTTGATGGCTCGCAGGGTTCGTTGCAGCTTAGCACCGACTGCAGGGCCGACGATCGGCAAACTATCCAGCTCGGACGCGGCACCGGTCATGTCACTGACGGCGCCGTTGAGCGGCCCTAACATGCCGTCGACACTGGTACGGCCGGCCTCACCGGCCGCCACCAACGACGATAGCGTTGATTTCATCAGTTCCATATAAGCCATCGCGTTTCCTTAGACGTGCGCCTCGTCGTACAGCTGGGCGCTAAAGCGTTTGCCTGCAAACTCGCGCTGCAGGCGCTCAAACAGGCCACGCAACGGCGTTTCCATGGCGGCCACCGTCTGATAGGGGTCTTTCACATCCCCCTCGATAGTGACCGGCATACTCAGCGCAATTGAAAAGGTCTGTTCAACCTTGGGCGGCTCCGACCTGGCCTGCTCTGCAGGCTTGGGCGGCGGTGATGCTGGTGCTGCAGCAACAGGCGCCGCCACCTCAACCAGCGAGCGCACCACATCGCCCATCGACTCGGCTCGCTGGGCGGCATTACGGCGTAGACCGCGTGCAGGCTCAGGTCGGAAGCGCTCGAGCACTTTGGGCTTGCTCGGCACTGCAGGTGCTGAAGCCGGTGCGGGGCCCGCCTCGATCTTCACAGCAGGCGTAGGCGCAGACGCTTTCGCGCCAGGTGCCGTTACTGTAACGACAGGCGGTTGAACTGACACCGGTGCCGCCGGCGGTGCCATGCCCTGGACAACAGGCGCTGGCGGCCTGGCCACTGGCTCATGCGCCAGTTTGACCGGCGCCGGCGGGCTTGCCACAGGCGCCGGCGCGGCCGGCACCGGGTCAGGCGCTTTCGGCGCCGGCACGGAGGTGACCACTACCGGCGGCGATAGCACAGGCGGCAAAGGCTTGGGCGCTTCGACCACCGGCGCGGGCATTGCCAACACCGGCGTGGCTACTGCCGGCGCCTGGGGCGCTGGCGCGGCTTGGTCGTTGACTGGCTCCTGCTCCTGCTGGGGCTTGTCCTTGTCATCACCGAACCAGGTTTTGCCCAACCATCCGCCCAGGGACTCGCCACCCAGGCCGCCCAGGGCCATGCCGATAGCACCGCCAACGGCGGTGCCAATCACAGGCACAACTGACCCGATAGCGGCACCAGCGATGCCGCCCGCCCACGCCCCAGCCATGCCCCCCGCCACACCGCCATAACCCTCGGCTTTCTCGTCGCGGGTCCGGGCGTTCAGCGCCGTATCGAGCACGCCGGGAATAGCATCTGCGACCTGGCCACCAGGCAACTTGCCTGCCACCTTGGTGACGCCACGCACACTGCGCACCATCCGTCCCAGACGACTCAGTTCAGGCACCGCCGGGGCGGCGACCAGCTTAGAGACGCCTGCAGCGGGGAGCGCCGGCGCAAAGCGCTGGACCATCGGCGCCGGCGGGGCGGATACCTTGGGCGCAACGGGCGATGGCGTAGCAACAGGCGGCCGTGGTGCGGGCACCGTTGGCGCAGCGGCCGGTGGTTTGATGGCCGCCGGCGGGGGCACGATGGGGGTTAGCCGTACTGGCGCCTTAACTGCAGCTGGCACCGGCCGATGCACGCCCAGCGGCGAGCGTACAGGTGCCGGCGCAACTGTCCGGCGCCGGCGACGCACCCGACGCCCCCGTGTAGCGCCTCCAGGGCCTGAATTAGGCCCGGAAGGGCTCAACCCGCCAAAGGCATCAGCATTGACCACAAATACGCGCATAGGCTCGTTGCCGGCCCCCTGCGCAGGGTCATTACTGGCGGGCACTCCAAGCACCTTGCCCAGCGCACCTAAACCTGCGTCGACCACCCGCTTACCGGTCCTTGGCGCTGCCGCTTGCTCCGGCGCGCCTGGGATTTTGCTTGCACGACGATATCCCCAGGCGCGGCCGCGTGCGACGTTGAACACGCCCCGGCCTACCTTGGCCGCACTGCGCGCTGCAATGACCGCCCCTACAGCCGTGGCCAGGCCTGCCAGGCCCATGGCCAACTGGGGTACATCGTCCGACAACTTGGTGACCCAGCGGGCAACGGTTGTCGCACCGGTAGCGAACGCATCGGTCGCCGGCCGGATGGCATCACCGATGCTGCGCATGGCGTCATCAGTGGACTGCACCAGCTCAGACCAGCGCTGTGCCGACGTTTCGCGCCGCTCGGCCAGGTTCTTGTCGAGGATGCCGGTTGCCTTCATGGAATCGGCTTTCAGCTCGTTGTATAGCCCTCGGTTCTGACCGTAGGCAGTCAGCGCCGCTTTCACCTGCATATCGGCAAACAGGTCGCCGGTGCGCAGGGTCTTTTCCAGAGCCTCAAGCGCTGCCTTGGCCTTTTCCGGGTCGACCTGCTTGTCGATCTTGGCTTGAGCATCCTTGATCTTTTTGGCCTTGGCCGGGTCGGTCGCCTCCACATACTGCATGGCCAGGCCCATGGACGCCTCAATGACGTTCATGCCCTTCTGCAGGCCGGTATTGAGCGAGGCCTGATAATCAATCCCGGCGTCTTTGTACGCCTTGACCACGTCGCCGGCGCCGATCCTCTCCATCCAGTTCTTGAAGTTGTTGGCCGCCTCGTCCGAACTGCCTGCAGTCTTCATCTGCACTTGCAGCATCGAGCCCAGCGACGACACAGCATCAAGCCCGGTAATGCCGTTCTTTTCCATGCCCGCCAGCAGCTGCGGGAACCACTTGGCCATGTCGCTGGCTTCGAAGCTCCCTGCCTGGCCCTGATAGGCGATAGCCTCAAGGGCCTGCTGCATCACCTTGGGGTCGGTGATCTTGGCGTTTTGCTGCAGCGCCATGATCATGCTCGCCGTGTCGACGCCCGATGCACCCTGCCCTACCGCGAACTTGGCCGCCGTCTTGGAGAAGGCCATGGCCTTGTCCAGCTCCATGCCGGCGCCGACCAGCTGGTTGATCAGGTCGGCCACGTCATTGCGGGCCATGCCGGTGTCATTCGAGGTTTGAATGACATTACGGCTTAGCTGCACTTCTTCGGGCTGGTTGGCCGCGTCTGCCTTGATCGCAATGTCACGGATGATCGCTTGATAGTCCGCACTGATCTTGGTGGGCACAGCGGTCAGACCGATGCCCACTGCAGCAGCCCCTACGGTGGACTTGAGTGAAGCCCGGCCGGCGGCGATTTGCTCGCGCCCTTTAACCAGCAGGTCGGCGGCTCTGGCGTCCCGGCCCAGGCGTTGATACTCCCGGCCCAGGCGGCCAACCTCCACGCCTTGCTTGCGCAGGGCATCAAGGTTGCCATTGAGCTTGCGCAGCAGCTTGTCAGCACTGGCCGCGCCGGTTTCGTGCGCCCGCTTCCACTCGGCCTGCAGCTTCATGGTTTCGCCAATGGTGCTTTGCAGCACCTTGGCCTTGTCGCCCTTTTTCTTGAGCTTGTCGATGCCGCTTTCGACCGTGCGGAAAGCTGCACCGACTGACGACGCCACCGCGCCGCCAATCACCAGCGATAACGCCAGTTTGCTTGCCATCGGTAACCCCCTTAGCGGCTCAGTCCGTGAGCCACCAGACCATGTCGGACCATGGCATGGTCATGATTTCACCGGACGAAAAACCCAACTCAGTGGCCAGCCGCTTGGCCAGCCCCTTTTGCACCTTTGGGTCAAACCTCGTCGTCTTGCACCAAGCGAAAGTAACCAGCCTGCAAGCGGGTGTAATCCTTGAGTGCCAGGCCTTCCAAGTCCTTGGCGCCGACCTCCGCGAGGCTGGCGAACAGGTTCAGTTCGGCTTGCTCCTCATCGCCGGCGGCCGTGGTCGACGCCGAACGCACGTCACGCACAGTCGGCGCACGCAGGTGGATAGAGTCAATTTGCACCCCGTTCATGTCCGTGGGACGGCTCAGGCGCACGGTGATACCGGCGTCGGTCAGGGTCAGGTATTTCGGCAGTGGCTTGGTCATTGTTCGGTTTCCTTGAGTTCGTGAGGGGAATTACAGGCCTAGGGCCTGGCGCTGGGCAGCCAGCTGGTCAACGCCGTTGATAACGCGGCGCATGCCAAGCGCGTCGATTTCGTATACGACACGGCCGTCTACTTCGAGCTTGTAGAAGGTCAGCGCCACGGCGTGCTTGATTTCGGCCTTGTCGCCGGCCTTCCAGTCGCCCATGTCGATTTCTTTCAGTGAGCCCCGCAGGGTGACGGCAACCGGCTTGATGGCGCCTTTCAGGCCCTTGAAGGCGCCACGGAACGTGCCGTTGAACGCGGTGCCATCGGCCAGGCCGAAGTGGTTCAACGCCTCACGGCGCACGCCGGTGGTGGTGAAGCTGGCTTCTTGTTTCTCCATGCCCATGTCCAGCTCAACGGGCATATCCATGCCGCCGGGGCGGTGTTCTTCCATCTTGAGCGTGAGTTTCGGCAGGGTCAGACTGGGTACATCGCCCTGGAAGCTGATGCCGTCCACGAACAAGTTCAGGTTGGCCAGGGTTTCGGGAATCATTGCCATGGTGGTGTTGCTCCTTAAGCGGCGGTGTCGAGGACTTCGGTCAGCCACTGGTCAGTGACTTCAACGCGGAAATTGGGGTTTTCGGCGGGCGGCACATCGGTAAAGCGGATGTTCCAATACACCTTGCCCTGCCCCAGCTGGCTGGCCGTGTTCAGCTCAGGGTCGGCGTACACTTCAAAATCGATGATTGCGCCCTGGGCTTTCAGGTCGCGCATGAAGTTCTGCAGGCCCTCGGTTACGTCCTTGACGTAGGTGGCCGTGATCGAGCGGTCTACCGCCCATTTGTGCCCTGCCTGGATAGCGTCCATGACGATATCGAGCGTTCGCACGCGGGTGACAAACGCCCATTTCGGATCGCTCGACAAGGTGCGGTTACCCCACAGGCGGTAACCATCGTCGCGAATGATGGTCGCGATATTGGCGTTGTTGAGCAGGTTGGCCCGGCAGGTTTCGTCGCCGTCGAGGAACTCGATAGGACGGGTCGTGCCGGTGATGCCTACCAACTCCTTGTTCGACGGCGAGGCCCAGAAGCCGTATTCGCTGTCGGTCCAGGCGAACAGACCGGCCACCCAGGCCGAGCCAGGCGCATCGACCGTGGCGCTTTCGTTGGTATCCCAATACTGCACACCGGGGTCGACCATGAATGCGCGTTTCGAGCCGAAGCTGGCCGCGTAGGCAATGGCTGCCTCGTCGGTTGTGCCTGGGCCGTCGATGATGGCCAGCCCGCGCAACTTGTCAGCCAGCCCTACCAGCGCCGTTCCTACCGCTTGGGTAGCACTGTGCTTGGGCGCTACCAACAGACGGGGCTGGGCGTTGAACCGGCTTTTACCGTCGCGCAGCGCCTGCAGGCCAGTACGGCTGCCGTTGGCCAGCTCGCCGCCGATGATGGCCGATGTTTGCTCGGCAGGGTCGCTCAGCTTGGTCACGCCGCAGGCGACAATGACGGCTTTGGCGCGCTGGTAGATCGCACGGCAGGCCTTGGTAATGGCCGCATCAGCGCCGAACGCGGCTACCGCTTCGCGCTCGCTGGTGATCAGCACCAGGTCGTTTTCCTTGGCGGTCGGGGTAGCGACCGCGCCAGGCCCTGGGGTGAAGGTGTCGACCAGGCCGATGATCGAGGACGACGGCAGGGCAATGCTGCGGGCGCCGGTATCGACGTTCGTTACGGTAACGCCGTGGAAAAAACCACTCATAAATCCATTCTCCAGATATGAGAAAGCCCCGCGTGCGGGGCTTTGAGGTACAGCGGAAAAGAAAACGCCCCGTCAGTGCGGGGCGCTTAGTGGGTTTGCGAAGCCAGCCACACGGCCAGCGCTTCGTCGTTGGGACTGCCTGGCCAATCGTCATCGGCCGGCGCTGTGGTGGTGATATCCAGGCGGTTCAGCTCAACGCGGTAGACCTTCCACGCCTTGAGCGCTTCGGCCTCGGCCTCGGTGGCCATGTCCATGGATACGGCATCCTGCAGCGTGCTGATGCGCGCCGTGGCGTACTGGTTGGCCAGCTGCTGCTTGAGGTAGGCCGCTTGACGCGCCGCCTCAGCAATAGCCCCTTCATCGGGCGCCCACTTGTCACCCTGCCAGGTGTCGAACTCCGATTCCGGCGCCTGCAGCGTGTAACCCTCGGGCAGATTGCCCAAGGCCTGCCACTGGCGGGGCTCGCCCGTCTCGGTGCTATAGACCGTGGCGCCACGATGGTCGGCCACAATTTGCCAGGCCTTGCCGTCCTCCACGGCAACAGCGGCGAAGCCCTCGGGCACCACTGGCGGTTCGAGTTGGCAGCTATGAGCCGGATACAGCCACACATCGGGCTCCAGCGGACTTGGATCGGCGGGGCTGCTCGATAGAAATTCGCCGGTACCAGGCGCGAGGTTGCAGATGATCGGAGCCATCACACCCGGTAACTGCCACCAAGGGGCTTCCGCGACGCTTGTGCTGGGGAATTGGTCTTCCACGGTTTAATCCTTCAATACTTGATGCACGCCAGATAGGCGCCGTTGTGAGGGCGCGATTCACTCTCACCGGATGAACCGATGACTACCGAGTGTTTGTGAGCGCCGTTAGAGGTCGTGGTAAGCGTTTGATAACCATCACTCTCTTGGTCACCGAACACTGCGTTGCCGCCTTCCGGCACATAACCCGATGTAATACGCTCTCGAACGAAACTGGTTGAGTGCGTATGCGCGCCGTCGGTGGAAACCGCCGCCGGGTGGTAGTGGCTAAGGTTGGCTGACTCTTGCTCGGAGCCAAACGCGCGCCCCTTGTCCAAGTTGCGCCCATCGTCCCAACCACGGTCAAAGCTGCCTCGACCATCAGGCAGGTTGAACGTAGTCGAGCCATCACCAGCGCCCCAGGTCGTGCCGATCTTGGCAAACAGCGCCGCATAGGTGGTGCGCGATACTGCCGCACCGTTGCGCTTTAACCATCCAGGGGGCGGCGTGGCCATCGCAAAGTGGGCCGACATACCTACGCTTTGGGCTTCCAGAGCTTTGAGCGCTTCCACCGTGGCCAATTCAAGCCATGGCGAGAAACCGCTGTAGTCGTTGCTGTCGTCGGTTCTGACGGCCACCTTCGACGCAGTGGTGATGCCAAACTGGGTGCGCTGCCCAAGCGCCTCGATCTGGAAGCCGACCGCGTCATAGCCCCCGCCCGTATCCTCAGCGCCTACGCTAACGTTGCTGTAACCGAAGAACGACGTGCCCCGGAGGTTGTCCAGGTCCGAAACGTTTGCAGAGCGACCAGAGGTCAGCCCAAAAGCTGCCAGTGCCTGCAAAAGCCCCTTTGTCGTGGCGAGCTGGTCAGTATTGGTGCCCACGGGCGCCGTAGGGGCCTCCGGTGTGCCCGTAAACTTGGGCGAAGCAATGGTAGCTTTCTTGGCCAGCTCGTTGAGCATGGTTGTGGCAAAGTTCGGGTCATTACCAAGCGCCGCTGCCAGCTCTTTCAAGGTATCCAGCGCGCTTGGCGACGAATCGACCAATGCGGCAATTTCGCCTTGCACGTATTCGGTACTTGCGGCGAGCTTGGACTTGTTGCCCTTAGCGGCAGTCGGCACCGTGACATTGCCGGTAAATGCCGGACCTGCCAACGGTGCCTTAAGAGCGAGAAGACTGGTAATAGTGCTGCTGAAACTCGCATCATTGCCAATCGCAGCGGCCAACTTCTTCAAGGTGTTCAGCACACTAGGCGCAGAGTCCACCAGGTCACCGGCGACCTCTTGAACAAATGCCGTGCTAGCTGCCTGACCGTTGTTTGTGCCTCTGGCGGCTTTCGGCACTTCCGGGACGCCGGTGAACTTTGGCGAAGCAATAGGGGCTTTGCCTGCCACGATATCGGCCAACAGATTCAGGGCGGTTAGAGAGGCCATTTCAGTCCATGGCTCAAAGCCGCTGGCGTCGCTACTGTCGTCGGTCCGCACGAATAGTCTTGGTCCGCCAGGCACCGCAAACTGCGTGCGCTGCCCTATCGACTCAATCTGGAATCCGACAGCGTCATAGCCGCCCCCAAACTCAACCGAACCAATAGACTTTTCACCGAAGCCGAAAAAACAAGTGCCCCGCAAGGAGTTCAGGTCATCGACGAACGTTGACCGACCGGATGCCAGTCCAAACGACGCCAGCGCTTGCAGCAAAGCCTTCATGGTTGCCAGCTGGTCGGTATTCGTGCCAACTGGCGCGGTTGGCGCCTCGGGCGTACCGGTGAACTTGGGTGATGCCAAGTTGGCTTTTTTGGCCAGCTCGTTAACGATCGTGGTGGCAAAATTTGGGTCGTTTCCCAACGCTGCCGCCAGCTCTCTCAGGGTGTCCAGCGAACCAGGCGACGAGTCCACCAATGCGGCGATTTCTGTCTGCACGTATTCGGTGTTGGCAATGAGCTTAGACTTGTTGCCCTTGGCCGGGGTCGGCGCGGTTGGTTTTCCGGTCAAGTCCGGGCTGGCCAAAGGCGCCTTAAGCTCAAGTTGCGCTGTCAGCGTAGCGGCCAGGGCATTCAGAGCATTGACTGATGACAGTTCGGTCCAGGCATCAAACCCGCTGTAGTCCTCACTATCGTCGGTGCGGATCTGCAGCTTGGCACCACCAGAAACAGCGAACTGGGTACGCTGGCCAAAGGACTCAATCTGAAACCCGACAGCGTCATATGGCCCCGCCTCGACAGGCGCGCCGACCGTCCAGTGCGTGAATCCAAAAAACCGCGTGCCGCGCAGCGTATCCAAATCCGCCGGACGTGAAGTCTTGTCAGTCGTCAAGCCGAACGCTGACAGCCCTTGGATAAGGGCGCGCATGGTCGCGATTTGGCTGGAACTGGTCCCCACCTCGGCCGTAGGCGCCTCGGGCAGACCTGTGAACTTGGGCGATTCCAAGTCGGCTTTCTTGTCCAGCGCGTTATCAACCTGCGTCTTGGTGTAAACGTCAGTCAAGCCATAGCCAGCAACCGTGGTTGGACTTGTGCCGGCGACCACTCGGCCATACTTGTCCACTTGCACGCTGCGATACGTCCCAGGGACGATACCGGTTCGCCCGAAGGCCATTTCAAACCCAAGGGCCGTCACGCCGAGGCTGATCGTCGGATCAGTAACCAGCTGCCATGCGCTGTCGCCGTTGGCCGTGCCGCGCTCAACCAAGACCAGAAGATTTGGTGTCACCTTGGCGCTAGTGTTGGCATCAGCACTGCGAGCCCACGCCCCCGACGCAACCACATACAAACCATTGTCCTTTGCGGCGTTCTGGTCTTTGACCAGCACTCGAGCGCCGACCGGCAGCGCTACACCGTCGATTGTTTGCTGGCCGCTCAGGGTAATGTTCCCGGTGGTAGCTGCAAGCACCGAGTGCTTGAAGTCCTGACGGCTCAGCTCCTCGGTGACCCATTCACGGGTAGCCAGCACAACACTCGGGTCGATCTTGAGTTGCACATTTGCCGCACTGCTCACCACCAGGCTCATGCGCAGGATCTGCGTGCGTCCCGAGCCCTGTGACAGTAACGGCTTGTAGGTCGGCGCGCAGTTGGCCACAGCTACCAGGTCGCCGGCCTCGTCGTACAGACCGATTTCCCGAATCCACTTACCGCCAATGTCGGCCGGTATGACTTGCTCGGCCACGATGATTGACGGGTCGTTGTCGTCGACCTTCAACTGATTCAGCGGTGCACGGCGCCACTCGTTGATCAGTGACTTTTGCGTTGCGTTCGGGGTGGGCTCGGCGCCATTGGCATCACCAACCCCCATTTGCGTGATTTTCCACGGGATGCCCAGCGCGTCGGCGTTGGCCTGCTTGGCCGCGCCAACGTTCGTCAGGATCGCGTAGAACTGCGTGTTCTTATCCGCCATATCCGATTTCCAGAGTGTCAATTGTGGTTTCGCGACCCCCGCGCCCAATCACGCCGATGACTTCAATGTCACGCTGCATGGGCGGGTAAACGCTAAGAATGTCGCCTTCGCTAAGGCTTGCACCGAGGTAGAACCGGCCATTGGTTTCAAGGCTGATTTCCAGGCCGACCATGTGCCGGCTCACGGGCCGGGCGTCATCGAGCAGCGCCGACAACTCCCGGTAGGTGTCATCGCTGATACCCGAATCAGATACCCCGACCTTGAGCGCGAAGGTGCCTGGCACGCCCGCCGGGGCCATGTTCCACCACTCGACCACCTCAATCAGGTAGCCGAACGGCTCCACCACGCGGCGCAGCGCGCCGATGGTCCCCTTGTGCTTGTGGATGTAAAACGAGGACTTGATGACCGAGCGTTTAACCGCTTCCGACCACCCATCGTCCCAGCGGTCGACAGACCAGGCCCATGCCAGCTGGTACAGCAGGTGCGCTGGGCACGTGTCCGGGTTGTACAGCGTGCGCAGCGTAATGGCCGTGGTTTCGGTCCCGGCGCCCTCCACGGCCCGCTCAAGCGGCGTAGCGTTGTTGGGGAGTAGGCTGATCATCACGTACCCCGCAGTACGTTGATACCTGTACACCACGCTGCCTGCGCCTTGGTGGGCTTGATATCCGTCCAGGCGGTCAGTTCAACCCGTGAAACCCCGTTGATGTGCAACTGGGCGTCAACCCCAGACCTGGCCACCTCAACCCCCAGGCGGCGCCGGGGGTTAATCCAAGCCTGCAGGCGCTCGCGGCACGTCGCCAAGATCGCCTCATTCTCAGGGCCATTGCTGACCATGTAGACCTTGGCCTCGACCTTGTACGGCAGTATCTGCGCGCTTTGCACCGTGACTCGATCTGCCACCGGCCGCACGTCGTCGTCATTGAGCTGCGCTGCAACGGTTGCGAGCAGATCGGCGGGGGCCGCGCCGTTACCTTCCAGCGACAGCACGGTGACAACCACCACCGCCGGCGACGGGCTTTCGGCTGTCGCATCGGCCACCAGGCCCGAGGCGTTACGGGCGTGCAAAATGTAGCTGTTACGTGGCCCGGCCGTAGTCAGGCCCTCATACACCAACTGCACGCGCTCGCGAAGCGCGTCGTCTTCCTCCATCACCGCCGGCACCGGCGGCACCGCGGCTAAATCCTCGGCCTGGATGACCAGACGTTTGAGGTTGACGTTTGCCGCCAGCTGGTCAAGGTCCGTGCCTTTGGCGTAGGCCAGCAGCAGCGCCTTGCTGGCATCGTTGACCCGCGCCCGGTTAAGCAAGCGCCGATAGCTGCCAAGCTCGATCAGCTTGGTGACCGGGTCGCTTTCCAGCGGCGCGGACCACTCTTGCCCGTCGTCCTCCATCAACTGGCGGTAGGTCGCCAGCTCGGCTTGATACGTTTCCTCGAAGTCCAGCGCCTCAAGCACTGCCGGCGCCGGCAGCGCCGTTAAGTCAATGGTCATGCACTTATCTCCAGTACCGCGTCGTCGCCCAGGTACTTGCCGGTCAGCTGCAGGGTTATTTGCCCGCCCACGACTGAAACCACCTTGACCCGCTCCAGCTTCAGGCGGGGTTCCCATCGCCCCAGGGCGCGTGCCACTTCGGCCTGTACGGCGCTTTTCCAGCCTTCATTCACCGGCAGGTCGACGTAACGGCGAATGGTGCTCCCGTAGTCTGGGCGCATGCGCCTAGAGCCCAGGGGCGTGGTCAGAATGTCCTCAATGGACTGCCGCAAATGGGCCAGGCCCGACAGCGGCTTACCCGTTCGGCGGTCCATTCCGATCATGGGTTACCCCTCCTGGCTCAACGCCTCGAAGTCTCGCCGCGCGTCCAGATACTGGCGCGCCTCGTCGTCGTCGGGCTGGACAACCAGGCGGCCGCGCTGCACTTTCAGCTCGCGGCCGTTGGGCATGAATAGCGAGCGCTGCGCGTAGATTTTGTCGCAATAGATCAGCGCCGCCGGCGCACTGGGCGCAGCGGGAGCTTTCTTGGTCCCCATGGGATGCTCCAGAGATGAAAAAGCCCGCTAAAGCGGGCTGTTAGTGTTTGTGATTTGGCGTGTTGCCAGCGGTGTCGATGATTCGCGCACCGCCTAAAATGTCCCCCGTTACGCTCAACTCCCCGTTGATTGTCACAGGTCCGGTCAGAGTGATGGCTGCGGCCTTGGCTGTAATAGCGTTATCGGTCACCACCACTTCACTGCCGGCCACCTTTACAGCGACCGTGCCGCTCGGAAGCGTGATGGTGTAGCTCTTTGCCTTCCAGTCGTAGACCAGCGAGCCGCCATCATCGAAACGCCATACCTCTACGTGCTCACGGTTGTCCGGCTGGGCACCGGCGTTGCCGTAGAGCCCGGGGATAAATGTGCCCTGGGCGGGCTCACCGCTCGGGCTGATTAGCGCGCCCTGCTCGTTCAGACTGGGCGCACGCCAATGGCGAGCCTTGCCGGCAGCCAGGGCATGCCAGCGGACCCAGGCACTGGTCCAGCCGCTGCCATCGGAAACGCGCACCATGGCGGCCGCCAGGTCGACGGCCACTACCCGGCAGGGGATCACCATGCATGACAACATGCGGTCATGCTGCGCGGTTGCGTACGTCAAACCAAGGCCTCCGGCGCGACGTAGTGATGCTCATTGCCTGGGCCGGTGTCTGGATCGAACGCGACGACCAGCGGGCCGGGCTCTCGGGGCCAGGGCCATTCTTCCTTGCCTAGATAGAGCACTTGGCTCCACTCAACGACCCAGACGGCAAAGCTGTCCAGCTCGGGACGGCTCCAGTCACGCTCGGCGCGGATGAACTCGGCAAGGCCGCACGGCAGTCCCCACGACTGCATCCGCAGCAGCACCGCGAGTTGCGCTGCGACGAAGGCCGCGATGTGCAGGCACCTGCCCTCTTCTGCCGGGACGATCACCCGCGCCTCGAATCGAGCGTCAACCGCCGTTTCCCCAGTACCAGGGTCATCCTCTGCCGCCTCAAAGCCGGCCAACTCCAGCACAACTGCAGGCGGCGGCACGACCTCTAAACCTTCTGGCATCGTGCCGACATAAGCCAGGCCCGGAATAGCTTCACTGATGTGCCGCTCTATGGCTGCATACACGCCGGCCAGCGGGATCGATTCCTCATCCATTGCCAGTTTTCCTCAAGTGTTTGAGCAGCTCGAAGTTCAGCTCCTGCTCCAGAACCACCTGCAAGCGCACGTGCGCCTTGCGAGTCCAGGCCTCAAAGTGTGGCCGCACGTCGTCCAGCGAGATCTTGGCCTTAGCCAGCGGGAAGCGACTACCGTTTTCCGCGATCCAGCCGGAGCGATGGCCACCGCGCGCAGCCTCGACATCTGGAAACAGGCTGGCATCGAAGTGCTTGCTGGCCGTGCGTATCCAGATGTCAGGCCGCCCGCCGTAAACGGTCTTGAAGAACGCGCCCTGATAGCGCCGGCATGCCACCGACACCCCGGTACGGCTTTGCCGCGCGCGGCCCGCTCGGCTGGCTTCGAGCGGACGGATACCGAACCAGAGCTTGCCCTGGCCGTTGTTACCCGACATGTACGCCTTGAGCCGCTGCCTCACAGCGGTGACAGCAATACGCTCTTGGCTGCCCACATCACGCGCGATATGCGTGCGCAGCCAGCGCAGCGTCTTGTTGATGGCTCGACGCTGAGCAGCCGTGATGGCTTTGGGGGCCAGCCTGGCGAACTCTTCATAACCGCTAAGGCTTTTAGGATCGAGCTGCAGTGTCAGCAGACCGGCGTCGGCCGAGGTCTTGTAGAAAGAACCAATGCTCATCGAATCTCCCGCAGGGTCAGGTTGATCCAACCGGTGCCGTCAGGCTTGCGAGCGGCAATGACGTACCGCCCGCCGCCATCCTCCAGCGCTAGCTTGATAGCCAGGTGCATGCCTTCCTTGATACCGTTCGCGTGCATGATCCGCACGGCAAACGTAGGCTCGCGCAGGCCGGTGTTGATCTGGCCGAGCTTGGGCTGCAGCCATGGTGCCGAGAAAAAACCAGGCACCGGCTCGGCTAATCCGTCGATCTCGGCCTCATCGCCCAGCACGTCCAGAAGCGCGGAGTCCATGAACGCCACGTTCTCGCGGAAGGCCATGATCAGGTCTCGTCGTCATCGCCGGCCGCCGCTACGGGCAGCTGGCCACGGCCGGCGATCTTGCCCTCCTGAAGCAGCAACTGGGTCAGCTCTTTGCTCGACGGCGTGTAGACCTCACCCTTCTTGATGATCTGCTTGCCGTCCTGAATGCAGCCATCGACAACCACGTATTCGACTTTGCCAGCCATGTCACACCACCTTTGCAAAGAGGAAAGCGTTTGGCTCGAGCAGGCCGGCCAACGGCGCCGACTGCAGCTTCAACCAGCGCAGGCTTGGCTCTTGGGTTACCCAGCTCTTCGGGAAGCGGGCTGCTTCGACCAGGCCGCTCTCAATGGCTTCCATGTCCTGAATGGCCGCGTACAGCATCGCGTTACGGGTCGAGGTGGAACCGAGGATCAAACCGCCTTCGGGGATCACGGGTTGATCCTTGCCATCGTCATCCGCGTACCATTCGTCGTAGGCGTACAGGTCGACGCCAGGATCGTTGAGGTAGCCGATGTAGGTCACCCCATCCGGCAACTCTTCGGGCTTGATGAGACCCAGATCGACTCGGCGGCTGTTGAGCTGTTCCAGCACTTTCTTGTTGCTTTGAAACGCGTCCTGAGCGCCGCTGCTCAGCACTGCGACGTTGGCGGAGCGCCCCGAATCCTTGGCAATCAGACGCCGCCACTGACGCAGGTTACCGATAGGGTCTGATGCGTCGGTGTCCCAGCGGCCGCTAGCCAGCGTGACTTTATGGGTCTCCTCCATCAGAAAGTCGATGGTGTCATCCACGCCATCGCCCACCACACGAATCTTGCCGGTGGTCAGCGCCTGGGCGCACATCCATTCTTCGCGACGGATGATTTCTTCATCCAGCTCCAGCAGATCACGGCCAAGCCGCTCACCCGCCCGCTCCAGCGCGGTACGTGTGGAAAACGGGTTGTCGCCGGCCGAGCGCTTCAGGATCAGCTCTGCACGCGTCGAACGCTTGGGCTGGATGTAGGGCGGCTTGTAGGTCGAGGACGTGAAGCCTGTGCGCTGCGAGACGCTACCGGGCAGCGTCGGATGAACGAACGGCGCCATCTTGCGCTGGCCTTTGATGATGTCGATGGTCACCGCCTCGGTGCCAAACGTCTCAGGCATGCCGCCGTTGAAGAAGGTGTTAAGCAAGAAGCGGCGCGGCGTGCTCATCTGCTCGACGGCTTCCAGCATGGTCAGGGTGTCGAAGATATCGGTCATGGGGGCTCCGTTAACGAATGAAGAGGCAGAGAGGTCGCAGCGCGGCCTTGGCAGCGGCCAGCGTCAGGCCCTCGCCAAGGGTGAGCCGGTTGCCGAGCACTTGGCCGGTGAGCCGGATCGGCGCAGCCTTGGCGCCATCAGTGGTGTCGACGTCCTGATCGAGGATGGCGGTCGGGGTTTTCGAGCCGTCCGAAGCGGCGGTCTTACACAGCACGTATTCACGGCTGTCGGTGACCTGCCCCAGGACAGCGCCGCGCTTGAGCACCTGCCCGGCCGCAATCACGCCCGAGTCGATCACAATGGGGAAATCCCCTGCCGAAAGCTGGCTTGGCAGGAAGGTCTTGCGTTCAGGATTGGACATATCGGGCTCCTATCAACGGCGCGAGGCGCCTGCAACGATTGCGCTGACGGCGGCTTTGCGCTCGCCTTCCTTGCCGCCTGCGGGTGGGGTGGCGCTGCTCACGCCCTGGGCATCGGCCTTGATGCCAGAGAGGGAAATGCCGCGGTCTTGAGCCGCCTTGAACATCACCATGGCGGTGGCCTCGACGCTGCTGCCGTCCTCGATGGCCGCCTCGACTTCCTTTTCAAAGCCTTTACTGGCCAGCGCGTTGATGCCCTTGATGCGCTCACGTTCGGCGGTAGCAGCCTCGGTACGAATTTCCGAGAGGTCTGGCTGCTCCGCCTGGGCGATCTCGATGGTGGTCGGATCGGTGCCGGCTGCGAGCGCCGCGCGCAGATCTGCTGTGGTCTTAACAATGGTCATGGTGTTGTTCCTTGTTGAGTTGAAGGCCGGTTTGGCCAGTTCGGTGATCAGCGATTCCAGAGAACCAACCCGATGGGCCAGGCCGTGCTTGACGGCATCAGCACCGACGCGGATACCGCCGTGGTCGCCCATCTCGGGGACATGCTCTGCTGCTACATCAAGGTTGCGGGCCACCTTGCCGACGAAGACATCGCCCAGGGCGTCGATGGTTTCGCCGAGCTTGGCGCGCCCCTCTTCGGTACCGAGATCCGGCCGCTTGTTGGGCGCGTTGCGGCTGACGATCTGGTACCGGGTGCGGCCGCTGGCTTTTTCGTCATCGACAACGGCTTCCACGACCACGCCAATGCTGCCGGCGAGACTCGCTTCGTCGATGACAATTTCGTGGGCCGCCGATGCGATCCAGTAGGCCGCGCTCGCGCCGATGCCGCCGATGTAGGCGACGATGCGTTTGCGCGACCGACCCTGGTAGATCAGCTCGGCCAGCTCGTTGATGCCCGATGCCACACCGCCTGGGCTGTCGATGTTGAGCACGATGGACTTAACCTTGGGATCGTCCAGCGCGCGCTGGATATCGCTGCCCAACACCTGGGTGCTTGTCGCGCCGCTGATCTCGGTGAACAGGTTGGCGTAGCGAAAGATGGGGCCAATGACCGGCACCAATGCGACGTTGCCCCGTAGCGTGACGCGGCGGGTCTCTTCCAGTTGTTCGCCGCGCTTAGTGGCCAGCGCCAGCGGGTCACCCATGCGGTCCGAGATCGTCAGCAGGTTATCCAGGGCGTCAGGCAGCATCAGCCAGGGCTGCGAGGCAGCCAGCTCCAGTGCTCTTGGCATGATCAGTTCTCTTTAGATTCGGGCGGGTCTTCCAGGCCGCCTTTGGGCAGGGCTTGGATGTTGTGTTCACGTCGGTAGCCGACTTCGCGGGTCCGTTGCCGGATCACTTGCTGCCAGGGCTCACCGGTCATCGCAGCGGTTTCTAACGTCTCGTTGCTGACGCCAATCTCGATGCGTTTGCCGGCCGCGTTGGCTTCCTTGAGTTCATCAATGGCACCACGTGCCGGGCCAATCCAGATTGCTTGGCAATAGGCTTTGCGCTTAGCGGTGTCGCTGTAGCCGGGCAAGTTGATCAAGCCACGGGCCACCGCTTCATCAATGATCAGCTCACGGCTCGGCTGGCAGAAGTCGCACGCCAGCCACCAACGGCGCAGGCTATAGAAGCGCCACGCCTGCAGCATGGCGGCACGCGCGGCGCTGTAGCTGCTGCTGTAGTGCAACAGCAATTCTTCCATCGGCAGCTCCAGCGCTGCGCCGATTTCCTTCACTACTGCGGTGAAAAACGGATCGAACTGCGCGTTCGGCCGGCTGGGGTTGGCCACCATCGGCTCTTCGCCCACGCCTAGGTCCACGATGGCCCCCTCGCCCAGCGCCAGCTCGCCGTCCGACGTGTCATCACCGCCTGGCTGCTCTTCTGCCAGCGCCGACATCGGCAGGTTGCCCGACTGGAAGTTGTCGCCCTTCTTGATAAACACGGTGAACATCGCCGAGATCACAGCGGCCATCAGCTCGGCGCTGCTGTAGCGCTCCAGCTTCTGCAAAGGTTCTAGCACAGGCGACAGGTACGGTGCGCCGCGCTTCTGGCCGGGCCGCTCTTTATCCGACATGACGTGAAGCACTCGCCGCCGGCCTGTCGCCTCACCAAACACTTGCAGACGCTCCCAGCGCAAGGGATTACCTGCCAGATGCTCACCGGGATAACCGGTGCACACGTGGTAGGCCACTGGCGCGCCCAGGCCGTCGAACTCGATCCCCTCAACCAGATCCGGCCGGTCCATGCCGCTGCTAGGGTTCCCCACCCGATCCGATTCGATCAGTTGCAAGCGCGTGCTGAACAGGCAGCCAGCGCGCTCCTGATCGGGGCTGGCTACAAACACGTCGCCAGCCACCATCGAAGACACCAGCACCAAAGCCTGCAGCTGGTAGTGGTTGAGCGTGGCTTCAGCATCGCACTCGCGCGGGTCGTCGGCATACAACGACCAGAGCCGGTCGAGTTGGCTGTTGAGCTGCTCGGCCCGTTCCTCGGTGATGCCCAAAGCCTCATAGTCGACCTGCGCACGGCAGACCAGGCCGGTGCCCACTACGTTGGTACGCAGCCGGGTGATCGCAGCGCGAGCCACTAGATGGTTGCGCATCGCATCGCGTGAGCGCGCGACCAGCATGCGCCGCTCGCTTTGATTGAAGTCACGCCGTGGACTGCCCAGGCCAGGTATCCAACTGGCCACGCTGCGCAGTACCCGCGAGGCACCACGCCAGCGGGTTTCCACACCGCCACCGCCGCCTTGGGCGACGATCTGCTGGCCTTCGACCGAAGCCCTAGCCACCCGGATCGCTTCGCCCATCAGTTGCTCGGCTGCCGATTCTCGTTTACGAAATGGCCACATGCTCAAAGCCCCACGTACGAGATGCGGTTGCGCCCACGGCGCGCACGCGCGGCCTGCTCCAGCGCGACCTGATCGGCGTACTGCTTTTCCAGCAGCCGCAGGCTGTTGAGTTCGGCCAACTGGATCTCCCGGTCGGCACGGCGCAGCCGCTGACCGTTCTTCAGAACGGCCGAGATCGCCGCCCTGACTTCCGCCAAGCGTTGTTCTGCTTCTGTCATGGTGAACCTCGATTAGCCGACGCGGCTCCGCGTGCCACGACCGCGAGCGACCGCGCGACGTGGAACCGGCGCCACCGCCTGCTCGGTATTGAAAAGGGTGGGCTGCAGCTGTTGTTGCTCCAGCTGGTCCCATTCGTGGTCGCGCAGCAGGTGCGTTTTCAGGCTGCGCGCGGCGTGCAGCGCATATACCTCGCAGTCGAGCGCCTCGTTGCGCCGGCCGGCCTTCTTCTGCCAGACCATGCGGCTGGGGATGCGCGGATGCGGGGCCAGCACTTCGTTGGTCAACTGCTCGTAGTAGTCCGCGCGGATCTCGCTGTACCAGTGCATGCGCCCTGGCCCGCTGCCCTTGAGCCGCATGCGGCCATCGATCAGCGTCTTGGCTTTGTGCGTCCCAACGATGAAAACACGTAAGCCGTACTTGGCCGCCTTGGTGTTGTCCTGAGTGGTATCGGTCGACTGCGCCGGTTTGGTGAATATCTCCCGGTCGCGGCTGTCAATCGACGCGCCCTTGATCGCCATGATGTTGAAGCGCTGACGGTCGCGCACGTAGGTGTACACCGCATCACTGGTGTTGCCGTCCGAACTGTCGATGCTGACGGCCGAGACCGCAATCTGTGCGCCGCCCTCGGTCGGGATAGGCGTGGCGATGATGCGGTCCAGCTCTCCCCACACGGCGTCGTTCGGATCAATGGGGTTACCGGGCAGCTCGCCCCAGTACAACCGCCACGACTCTTCTCCCCTGCCCCAGCCGATGATCACCAGCGCCAGGCGGTCGCCCTGCACGTCCACGCCTACCGTGACCAGCAAGACGCCTTTCGGCGCCGTCAGCTCGGCGTAGGGTTCGGCGCGCTTCTCCAGCTCGTCGGTCTTGGGTGCGTTGCTCTTGTACTCGTAGCTTTCACCCATCGAGCTGTTGGTGAAGGCGATCATCGGTCCGATGTTGCCCATCGAGGCGGCATGCTCGGCCTGCAGCTTCTTTTCCATCAGGACTTCGAACCGCGAGCCGTGGAACGTGGCATACAGCTCGTTGAGGATGTAGCCGGCGATCCCGCGAAACTCGGCGGTAGCCTCCCAGCGCCCGTGCCGCAGGTTGGCGTTTTTTTGGTGGTCGTCCCATATCTCGCCGCAGTGCGGACAGGCGTAATAGGCCGTCTCCGGGCGACGCTTGCGGTAGACCTCATGGTTATAGTGCGGGTCTTCATCGCAGTGCAGATGGTCGAAGCTCAGGGCATGCGATTGACCGCAGCCATGGCACGGCACTAGGCCAACGCGCTTGTCCGACAGCTCAAGCTCTGCGTCGATGGCCGACAGCCCTTTAATGGTCGGCGTCCCACCGATGATGATCTTCGAGCGCCGGAAGGTTTTCAGACGCTCTTTCGCCAGCTTGATGCTGTCGCCTTGCCCACGCAGGTTAAGGTTGCAGTCGTCGGGCTCTTCGATGGCTACGCGTGGTACCGGCGTGGACTTCACACTGGCCGGGCTGTTGGAGCCGACCATTTTCAGAAACCCGCCTGGGAAGCGCTTGAAGTCCTGGCGCTGCTGCAGCTTACGGCTGCGCAGATCGACCTTCTTGCCGAGCCGTCTGGTCGCCTCGATCATCGGTTCCAGCTTTTCAGCCACATACTGCTTAGCGGCCTCAGCTTTGGGGAACAGGATCAGGATTGGCGAGGGGTCAAGGTCGATCCACTTGCCCAGTGCGTTGCCCAGCACGCCCGACGTCCAGGCCACCTGGGCCGACTTGCGGCCGACGATCTCACCGACATTCGGATCGTCGAGCGCTTCCAGCGGGCCGCCTGGCCAGATCAGGTGCGGCGTTTTGTCGAAGCGGTATTTGCCTGGGGTGGCGGACTCCTCGGGGGCCAGCCAACGGTACTTGTCGGCCCACTCGATGATGGTCATGCGTGGCGGTGGCGCCCACTTGCGGCACACCCGCCCCATTGCCTTACTCGCCGTCTTCTTCAGAGCCCTCCGCATCGTCCGGCTCGTCAGAATCCCCAGCGAGATCGTCGTCCTCGTCATACGCGGACAGTCTCCTAAGTATCGATTCGATGGGTTGGCGAATTAGCTGGTCGTCGATCTGCACGCCGTACCGCGCCGACAACGTCTCGGCCAGTTCGTCGGGCAGCGTGTTGAGCAGCTCGATCTTGGCGGCGGTGATCACCGCCTCGAAGCGCTGCACCAGGTCGGCTTCGATCACGACCTCGCCCAGGTCTTTGGCCAGCGCCAGTTCTTCGCGGTCGCCCCTGATTCGGTCCAGGCGGTCGCGGGTGGATTCCTTCTTGCCGTTGAGCGCGGCTTGGCGCATCAGCCAGTCGATCACCAGCTGCGTGTCGTACTGGTTTTCGTTGCCGCGCCCTACGCCAAACTCGATCACCGGCATGCCGTCTTTTTGCCAGCGGCTGAGGGTGCGCTCATCACGGCCAACGATCTCACTTAATTCGAGTTTGGTGACTGTCTTGCCCATCGCTAAGTCCTTGAAAAGACGGACATCCCTGTTAAAACTCCAGCTGCAGGGAAACCGCGAGTCTGCGCACCCGTGTAGGGGGCGGCCCGGGGGGAGGAACCAAAATTCACCAACGCCCGCACCTGCCGAGTGGCTAGTCCGCGCGGGTTTCCTGCCCCGTACCCCGGCCATATCGCCAGGGTCCCCCGCCCCGCCGGGGCTGCCGGCCGGGTCATTGCCCCGGCTCGCCGGCCTGGGGCGGCGCCTGCTCCAGCCCCAGCCGCTTGGCGGCCCAGCGCATGTAGAGGTTGATCGCGACATCGGCGCCAGCCATCGCAGCCAAGCAACCAACCGCTGCTGCCGCCCATACCGAAACGCCGAGGGCGTACAGCAGCATGTTGGTCGAAAGACCGCAGGTCACGCAGGCACCAGAGCGCAACGCCAACCGGCGAATCAGCCCCCAACCGCGAGCGCCCGCCATATCCGCCCGCCACATCTCTCCCGAAACACCGCCGACCAAGGACAGCACGATCACCATCCAGATCGGCAGTTCGGCTAACGTTTGTTGCTCGCTGTTCATGTAAGCCTCATTGGCAAAGCACGGCGCCGGAAAAAGAAAACCCCGCCAGTTGGCAGGGTTCTCAATGCGCCGACATATCGGAGCGGGTCGCACAGCACAGTGCTTGTGGGGAAGCGCCTAAGCGCACTTTTCATATCGTGGCGTCTTTTTACATGCCATCGGAAAAACCGAAAAGAGGTCATTTTCGGTACTCCGTCTTGACGCTACTTCGACGCATCCTCAGCGCACACTCGGCGCATTGTGAACCGACGAACGGTATGTCGTCTGTTTGGCCCAGATCGAGCCATCAGGATGGCCAGCACCTGTAGGTGCAGTGACTTGATCCAGTTCCGATAGGTCCGGTCGGCACCCTCCGCCAGCCCGACCTCGCGCATTTGCTCACGGATGGTTGCCCCATGCAGATACCTGTAAGTGGCCAGTTTCGCCAGGATTGCCCCGCGCTTGTCACGGCGGTTTAACTCCGCAACTGCTGCATCAATCTCCGCTGCTGAATGATCCAAACCCGCTCCACTAATAAGTACCCTCGCCCCGGCAACTCCGCCACGAGGAGCTGCGCCCTTCCACTCCATGATGCTGCCCATCTGACTACCCAATCCGGCCTGATGCCCGAGGAGTGCCCGCTGCTCCCCCCAGTGCTGCATCAGCCCCTCAACCATTTGTAGGCGCTCGGCTTCGTCATTCATGAGTCTGCTCTCCCAAGATCCCCAACCCAACACAAAAAACCGCAACCCAACACAAACTCAACACAGTTAAAACTCAATAAATTCAGTGCCTTATCAATAGGTGTGTTGAGTGTGTTGGGTTTGTTGGGTTTTTTTGTCCTCGCATAGGTTTTTTTGTAGAGCCGTTGCGCCGAGAGAAATATTTCCCGCGCACGCGTGCGCGTGCGCAAACCCAACACACCCAACACAGAGGTACGGGAAGCCTTGAAATTCGGGGGTTCAACGTGTGTTGGGTTACACAAACCTACCCAACACAAACCCAACACACCCAACACAGGGGCATTTGGCTTCATGCAGCCACCCCCTTCACGTGCTCCCAAGCATCTACGTTCCACCCTGCAAGTTTCGCCTTGCTGCGCCAGGTGATAACGGCTTGCCCCAGCTCGGCCGCATTGAACGATGGGGGTAGGGAAGCATCGGAATCAGAGGGGAAGAAGAACGCGGCAAATCGACGGTTGTTTCCGTCCGTCCACGGAATCGAACGCGTCTTCTCGACCGTTGCGCTGAGCATCAGTGAGAACTTCGTCTGACTCATTGAGTGCTCTTTGTTACGCGAACACCATTCAATGAACAACGCGTACAAATCTGTAGCGAGGCAGCAACCCCAAAGACCTCGTCCAAGCTCTCCAGTTTGCCAGAGACTCAGGAAAGTTTGCCATGCCGTTCGGCTTAGCGCGACCAGGCGTTGTCTCGCCTCCGTCTTCGGAGGGCGAGTACGCTGATTGAAATCGCCGAGGTCGAGCGCGAGCAGCCAGCCGTAAAGCGCCGCTACACCGCCGTTGGCCAACTCCCGGCCAATGGCCTTTTGGCGCTCTACCGGCAGCGTTTGCAACGGCCACATCACCAGCATACGACGATCATCATCACTGATAGGCCAAGGCATGATCTCGTTGCTCAGGAAGACCGCATTCATGTGGTTGGCTTCTTCCCATCCATTGATGAACTTAGACTCCATCCGCACGGTCTTGCCAGTGATCATGTGCTTGATCTTACCCACTTGGTTGTAACGCTGGTCGCGGCTGACGACCTCCTCGAATACGGCCCACAGTTTGCGGCTCTGCCAGGCGTTGAAGCTACCTTCCAACTGCGTTTGCCCAACAGTCGCAGAGTACTGGCCGTACAACTGGCCGAAAACATCCGCAAACAGCAGGCTCTTGCCCGATCCCTCCATGATGGAGTGCATTAGCACTGCTGTATCCATCTTGGCCCCCATATTCTGGAGCGGATACGCCAACCACTTCGTCAGCCAGCCCAGCGCTTCCTCGTCATGGTTGCAGAGGAACGAGATCAACCAGCGCAGATTCTCGCAGGCTGCATCATCACGCACCGGCTCCAGAGGCAGCCCTTCGAAGGTGTTGATGTAGATGTTGGGATCCTTGGTCATGGTGGGATCGAACACGATATGGTCGACGTCCACCACGCGGCGATCCTGGCTGTTGAGCCACCACTTGTACTCTTCCCCCATTGCCATTTTCACGGCGCCTTCGGCGATACGGCGTTTCTTCTCTCTGTCCCAAACGTCCTTGGTACCATCGATGTACACGTATCGCTCGATGGGGTCGAGCTTCAGTGCACCGCCTTTCTTGGCTGAGAGACGCCGAGCCTGATCAAGCTCCTGTGCTTGCTCGGGCGCGATCAACTTCTTGTCGGTACGCTCCATCCACTCCTTCGCAAGCGGCTTGCCTATAAGAGCCTCGAAGCCGCCACGCTTCATTGGCTTCGCTTTGTCCATGTCCCAGACGTTTGTGGTCCCCTCGACTAGGGCGAAGCGGCGCATTGCGGTGGCAATGTCCATAGTACTTCCCCCCTCCCCCCCGTTGGCCGCGAAGGCGGCCGCGCCGGGCTCGCTTGTCGTGGGCGTTGCATGGCGGTGCACCTCCTCACTTGTCAGCCCATCCTCAAGGTGGCCAACAGGCTCATTAGCCGATGGGGCTTGGGTAAGCTCTCCAATGGGCGGAGGGGCCGGCGGTCTCGACTTCGCATCCAGCCCTAACATTCGCGCCGCCGCTTTGGTTGCCTCTCGTTGGTTGCCGTCGTGCACAAGGATGCAGTACACATCGAAGGCATCATTCTTGTGACCGTTAGCCAGCGGATCTGAGCTGTGGTGCGAATACAGCTTGCCCTCCGAGATCGTCACACCAGGGTCACCACTGCTGCTGTGAGGGCAGAGCCACTTGCCACCAATGCGCTTGTAGCCGTGCCCCTCAATCAAAGTGGCGATATCGTAGGTTCGGTTGAACTCAGGAATGACTTCAGGCAATGAACTACCTGACGGCGCAGTGGCTGGACGAGGGCGCGGGGTTGGTTGAGAGACCGCCGGAGCCGACTTAATAGCCCACGGGCACACTGCGAGCGCCTGGGGCTTGAGCTGGTCCCAATTTAGCCAGATGTTCAACAGCTCGGCGGGCAGATCAGGAAGGCCGGCGGCAGATGGTGGTATACGCCATGTGTACGGCTGACCGGTGCCTGGGTGAATGGAGGGCGGCAGAACGTCTTGCACAGCGCCACCACGTAACTCGAAAACGGTGATTTTCTTAAAAGGCTCAGCCGCTATCTTAAGAGCCGCCTCGCGTGTCGCGTCACCAGCATCCTTCGCCGCCACCATTTGAGCAGTGAGCGCTTTCAAGATCGAACCATCCGGGTCGGCCTGGTTTGGCCACGCCAAAGAGCGCCGGCTCAGCTCAACCTCATCCGGCACCCGAAACATTACACGGAAACGCGCAGGGTTACCCACAGCGGTTGGGTATGCAGCTGCGAGCGCCTCCAGATCCAGCCCAAAGGCGTCGCGCAAAGCAATACGGGACAGCGCGACATCATCCACATCAAGCGAACAAACACGACTAGGGCCGAGCACAACACCAAGGTTGTGATCGGGATGCTCCAACCAGAACGCCTCCGCAGCGTTTGCATCGGTGATATAGCCCTCAGGGGTATTCCAAGCCTTACCTTTTGGGCCTTTTTCGCCCGGTTCAATGGGCACCAGGGCGAGGCCAAAGGTTTCGATGTAACGGCGCGCCCATCCGGCCGTAGTTGCTACTGGGCGCTCACTCATCGACGGCGCTCCCGCAGCTCCTGGCAGTCGACGCAGGTATCGCAGCCCTCGACGGTCTGCTGTCGAGCCAACGGAATCGGCTCGCCGCAGTCGTCGCAAAACTGTGCGCTCGGCTTGCCAGGCAGACGCGCAAGGCGCTGCAACGACAGCTGGAGAAAGTACTCGACCTGATCATTCGCGAAATCGACTGCATCAGCCATTGACCTGGTCCTCCATAGCCTGACGCGCACCTGACGTAATCGCCAGTACCTGGCGGATAACATCCAGGCCACACGCCTCAAGCTTCTGCACTTCGTGCAGCTCCCACACGTTGTCAGCAGCACCTTCGTGCATGCTGCTCACGAACTCAGCAGCTTCCTTCAGCAAAAGGCCAACCGCTTTCAACTGCTCGTTGGTTGCAGGGATCGGGCACGGTCGGTACCAAACTACGCCGGCCGCACGCCCCAAAGCGTCGAGGACACGCCGGTCTGCGGTCCACTGCAGCACCTCTTCCAGCTCGTCCGGGGTGAGCCAGCGGCGCTCTTCGTCGTGCTTAAGCTTTTTCTGGAGAGCGTCGAGATCCATACCCATCTCAAACGCCAGGCGGGTGATCCCACCCTTGTAATCGCGACCGGCGCGGTAGAGCGCCTGCTTGAGGGATAGTGCCGGCCCTACTCCCGGCAGAGTGTCGATACGACTCATAAACCGTTAAACCTCGATTAACGGTGTAGTCACAGAGGTAAGTACGCCCTATCCTGTGAATACAACCGGTGTGCTGTGCTTTGCGTGCTGTGCGGGCATTTCACGCGGTTCTAGTCATCCGGCGAATCTTGTGGTGAGAGGCAACCGGATGGCGGGTACAACGGCGCTCTGCGCCGTGCTTGCTGAGCTAGGAATTCTTGTGGTGAGAGGCCCTAGCTCAGCAGTCCTTACTTAGGCTGCTTTTCAGCGACCTTTTTTTGCTCTTCATAGAACTGCTCAATAGCCTTGCCGATCTCATAGCGGACGGCCGCGCCTTTGGTTGCTCGATAGATCGTTGGCTGTGTGACGCCAACTCGATCTGCGATCGCACGCTGCGAAAACCCCAGATCAGTCAGTTTTTGAAGCATCTCTTGAATGGTCATTGCACCCACCGATGCGTTATCGAATTGGCATGATAATACCCAAACGAATTGATGCGAGCAATACAATTCCGATACGCAAACGAATCAGAGCATAGGCCGTGATAGGAAAGCGCGTAGCACAGCGAATGCATGAACTGCAGTGGTCTGAAGGGGAATTGGGAAGACGGTCAGGGGTACCGCAGCCGACCATCCACCGAATCCTCACCGGCACCTCTGCAAGCCCACGCCAGGCGAACGTCGAAAAGCTGGCGAAAGCCTTGGGCGTCACCAGCGAGTGGCTTTGGAAAGGAGGGGAAGCGCCTGAACTAGTTATCGGCCCCAACTCCAACATCGAACCAGGACCACGTATTCGCGGATTTGTACCGCTGATCTCATGGGTACAGGCGGGAACGTGGTGTGAAATGCAGGATGTCCTCGAACTGCAGGATGTAGAAAATTGGTTGCCTTGCGCTGTATCTCATAGCAACGCGACGTTCGCCCTGAGAGTCCGAGGCTTATCAATGTTCAACCCACATGAGCGGCGCTCGTTCATGGACGGCGACATCATCTTTGTCGACCCGAACAAGGATTATGAGAACGGCTCTCTGGTAATCGCCAAGCTCGCAGACAGCAAGGAAGCCACGTTTAAGCAGTTGGTACTGGAGGGGGAGCGCAGATTTCTCAAGCCATTGAACCCATCTTGGCCTGACCCAATTATTGAGCTGCCCGAAGACGCTTCGATCTGTGGTGTAGTGGTTTCCAAGCTGGAAATCTTCTGACCACACCGCCCATACGGTCAATACGAATTAGTATTGACCGTATAAATTCGTTTAAGTATTGTCTGGACCTCTACCCTCTCACCACCGAGGTCCAGATATGCCAACTGCACAGCACAGGAACGGGTGCAAGATCTACTTGCACCCCACCACCTGCACCCACCCCGCCATCGTTGAAGCGTTTCAACGCTCGACCGGTCTGCAAGTGATCGTCTCCCCTGGGGGCAACGTCCGCGCTGTCCCTAACGGGGGTGCGGTATGAACGAATTCACTATCAATCTACGCCGCGTGATGCTGCTGGAGCGCACGCTGGAGAATGGCGGGAACACCACCTGCCCGCTACGGCGTCCCGAAACAACTGTCGACGCTCACATTCAGGTGGAGAACGACAGCCGCGATCACCACCTGCAAGTGCGGTTCGGCCCCTATACGGGCTCGATAACCCTGCGCCGTGGTGACTCCACTAAGTACATGTCCCTGCGCGATTTCCTGCAGGACGTAGCCAATGGCCGAACAGAGTCGGGCTTACAGACCCAACGCGCTATCGCCTTGATGGAAGCGCTGGACTGCGTGAGCGATGTTCTCCCGGAAGGCCTACGCGCCTTCATCACCCCCACCACCGACCAAGAGCAACCGTTTGGGACCGTTGTCACCAACGACCAAGGCGAGATTCGCGCGACGGCGTACGGCAGCTGTAAGCACACGCTTGCCGAAGCGGTGCGCGCCAAGCTCGGCCGACTCCCAGTGAGTCACGGGGAGCACCCATGACCGACACGCTTCGCCAATTGCGCAATGAGTGGACAACACCCTGCCCGACACTGACTGCCGTGCGAGAGCGCTACTTCCCGCACATAAAGACAGATCGCCGGTTCAAGGAGTTGATCAACGCCGGAAAGATTGGGCTGAAGCCTACAAAGCTGCATCACTCAGCCCGAGCGCAGTACGTGATCTACCTGCACGAACTCGCCGACTACCTAGACACCCAAGCGAATAAGACGGCGTAACAGAGGCGGCCCCGGCCATCAGGGGCAACGCTTCAGCACCAGGCCACCACCACACTTCCGGCCGGTGCTGGACACTTCGGAGCACAGCACATGCAACCGCATCAACAAGTACTCGCCCTAGGTATCCTGTGGCTGGCTACCCTGATTGTTCTGCCCTTACTGTTTGCGAAAGCTCGCCATCGCGCCTTCAACCGAGGCCTGGACACCGGCAAACAGCGCCTGAAAGCCGATCTGAAATTGCAGATCAAAGGCCTTCAAGACGACCTGGACAAAGCCCAAGTTCAGACCGAAGCGGACCATCGCAGGCATCACCTTGCTGTCGCACAACTAAAAGGCAGCATCCGCGAGCTGGAAGCCCGGATCATGTCTTACACCGGGTTAGCAGTGGCCAGAACAGATTACGAGCTGCTTATCAGCGCCATCGAAACATTGAATCTGACTGAGCGGACGCTAATCGCAATGAAGGCAACTCAGCAGGCATCACGCGCGAGCTTGCAAGCCACCCAACTGGGAGGCCTGGCTAAACGGATTCACACCCAATTGCGCGAAACCCCTGCCGGTGCCACAAGCGCGGAGGAGGCAGCATGAGCCAGCACGACGATCCCGCACCGACCGCGACCCCCAACGCAGCCGCTTGGCTCGGCCAGGCCGGGCTGTATCGAACTCGGTTTGAGGCCGTGCGCAACTTCGAGCAGTCCATAGCGCCAGTTAGCGCCGACGAGTTGTTTAACCTTGCCAGCAAGCAGGTGCTAACCCAGCTCAGTGAGGGTAGGCAATCCGCTCGGCCCAGCAACGCAGAGACGAATTCGCTGGAACAGGAGGGCCATGCGTGAACACAGCCTTTCTTTTGATGGCGCAGTACAACGGCACGGCGATTATCTCGCTCGAACAGGTATGCGCTGACTACTTCACGCACCTAACGCCGCTTGTATTCCAACGCAAGGTGCTGGCCGGAGAGATCAAGCTACCGATCACCCGGCTTGAACCGAGCCAGAAGAGCGCCCGAGGCATACACATTGCTGATCTGGCTCTCTACCTGGACCAGCAGCGGGATGCTGCGCGAAAAGAGTGTGCGCAATTGAATAAGAGGTGACGGGTACGCTGATACGGAGATTTCACCCCACTTGATCAGTGTCAACCGGCCGCACGGAACATCTGGCTGCATCCGACTCTTCACCCATTCGAATACGGCTTAGCTACCTTGCGTCGATGGCCGCCTGCGATGGCGGCTATCGACCCGCCCCCTAAATCGGCTGGATCAGAACGGCTGAAAATGCCCAAATCCATTATGTGATAGTGACCGCTTTCGACCCAGAGCGGACGTTCATACCCTTACAAGAAACGCAGCAACGGCGTCGGTTTACATCCCGCAGCGAGAGCGGCAACCTCTTTCAATCATCAGACAGGACGTTACCGTGCCGCTTATACCTACGTAGTTTGGATATGCTGGCCAGATAACGCTTTATTTTTTTGTCTGCCAAACAATGACTATTACAAATCGGATAGCCTGGCTATCATTTTGTAAGCGTCTTCACGAGCAATGGGGATTACTGACCGATGAAGAATGACCCCTTCAATCAGAGCATCTAGCGCGACTGCTGACAAGGGGGAGAAAAAGAGTTCGAGTGATCCTCTGATTTCAAGCATCCAGTCTTTCATAACATTCTTCATCACAGAGTTACGACCCGCGAAAATATAGAGCTCGCAAGTCAGCTGGATCGTTCTAGTGCCGAATGTGAATCTTTCAAAGATAACATCCACGATCGCATTGCAAGCGTCTTCTTTAGTCTTTGCTTTTCGAATTGCTGCTGCAAATCGAGTAGATACGCATTGAGCCAACAGCTGGAATGCCTCCAGCAGCAGCTCCTGCATGCTCGGGAAGTAGTGTGTAAGTGAACCGAGAGGCACGCCCGACAGTTCGGAAATCTTTCGGTACGTTGTGCATACAACCCCGTGCAGTTCGATGCAGTCTAGGGTTGCCTTGAGGATATTCTCCCTACGATGAGGGTCTTGCTGCCAAGTCTTCCGTTTCTCGTTCGTCATGCATGCTCCTATCTCTGCCAGCTGACATTAGCATAGGGCAAGAAACCGTACAACCGTACGATTTCATTGACCTCGATCAGCGCTCGCAGTAGGATAGAAATCGTACACCTGTACGGTTTCTTGCGCTGGGCAAGAGCCCGAAACAAATAGCTAGTGGGTCAGGAAATTTTTTGGATGAACACATTGACCAGTGTTATTGATGAGTGTTTGTATGACGAGAAGTTCGACGAATCGATTATTGGCTTGAGGAAGTAGACGAAGACACTTTACAGTCAGTTCAACGCCACAACGCCCTATGAAGACCTTCTCTGATCACAACTCATCAATGCTATTTTTTATGGCTGCGCGCTGAACGGTATGGGCTAAGATGTCGGCGAAAAATTCGGCTATTCACCTGGTGTCCTTACTAGCTAGCTCTACATGGGAAAGGCTCTAGCTTTCTAGGTCGCACGCGCCAGCAAAAATTTTATTACCGGTCTGAACCATAAGTTACGGGCTTAGTGTCCGCTTGCCAACTACAGGCTTTATTAGATGAATAGTACGGAACGAACTTTTTTTACCTCTAATACGCTTTCCGCCTCCAGATATGCTTTCTTCCTAGCGGGATCTTGTATGGGCGCATGGGCACCTTTGGTTCCATTTGCTAAGGAAAGGGCGCAGATAGGTGAGGCGGCACTAGGTCTGCTCCTCTTGGGCCTTGGTACCGGATCAATGTGCATGATGCCGTTTGTGGCCAGTTTAGCGAATCGAATTGGCTGCAGGACAACTGTCTATCTTGCAAGCGCTGTTACCGCTGTTGCCCTTGTTGGTCTGGCAACTGCCACTTCATATTGGGCACTCTTGTCTTTTTTGTTTATTTTTGGGGCCGCCATCGGTACAGCCGATGTAAACATGAATCTTCAAGGCTCGCTTGTCGAGCGTCACCACGGCAAGCAGATGATGTCTGGCTTTCATGGCCTGGCCAGCGTCGGCAACATTTTCGGCGCCGGTACGGTAAGCCTCCTGCTCTGGTTAGGCCTCAATCCTGTACAGTCAATACTTACATTAGCTCTTGGATTAGGCGTGGTGCTCTTATCTCTTGGTCGTCACATGCTCCCGTTCGCGGAGCTAGAGGGAGCGCCGGCTAAGATGAAGCCAACCAGGCTAGTGTTGTTACTGGCGGGGCTGTGCTTCATCGCTTTTCTGGTTGAAGGTTCTATGCTCGACTGGAGTGCTGTCTATTTGACTTCAAACCGGGACGTGGATTCTGATATTGCGGGCATCGGGTATGCCGCTTTTTCGGTGACCATGGCAGTAGGGAGGCTGTCAGGTGATTGGATCGTCAGCAGGGTAGGGTCGCGAACAGTGCTACTGATAGGAAGTTTGTTGGCTATGGGCGGCATGGCGTTGGCGGTGGGTATCGACCACTGGATTGTTTCGGTTTGGGGGTTCGTGCTCGTCGGATTAGGAATCTCGAATCTCGTTCCGATATTTTGCTCCACGGCCGGGCATCAGACTGTAATGCCCGTGGCTCAAGCGCTGGCGATAGTCAATGCGATCGGCTACCTAGGCATACTGATGGGGCCGGCTGCGATTGGATTGATCGCTCATGCGACGTCCCTAAGCTTCTCTTTGCTCTTCACCTCAGCGTTACTGATCCTCGTCCTCTGCGGCGCTAAGATCGCATCAGACAAAGAGCATTGAGTCTGGCAGGTAATGGCCGTCTCGGGGGCACAGGTGCCGATCACTTTTATTTTTGCTGGAAACGAACCTGTTGCCGCGCTGGAGGAGTGGAGATTCTCTCGCCCTGCGCCTTTCGCACAAAGCTCCATAAGCGCCAAATGTATTGTCCGCAAAGAATGAGGCAATGCTGGCCGCTGTGAGTGGCCGCTATGGGTCGAAAGCGGCCACTCCTGCCAGCCGGATCGACTCAAAGCGCTGCTACGCGCAGGGCTAATCACCGCCGTTCCGTGTACCCCAACAAACTACTCAACCCGGGCGCCTAGGGCGACTGGGGCCTGGATAATCCGCTCTAACCAACTCCACTCCATATATCGATCACCACGCCCCCTCAGATGGGTGTAACGCCGCAGCGAGTTCCAGTCCCGATGACCGGAAACACTCGACACCCTCGGGATATCCCAATCCATTTCGAACAACCGGCTCACACCTTCATGGCGCAGATCGTGAAAATGCAGGTCCTCCACGCCAACCATCTTGCACGCTCTGGACCAGGCCGTGCCGATTGAGTCGGTGTTGTAAGGGAAGATCTCAGCGCACTGACGCGGCATGCTTTGCACAATCGCCCACGCCTCATCCGGCAGATGGCACCACACATCGTTACCGATCTTCTGCCCGGGGTTCTTCATGTCCCGCACTTTCACCGCCTGGCGGTGCTCATCCAGATCCTCCCACATGATGCGAGCGATCTCGTCCATACGGCGCGTGGAAAAGATGGCAAACGCAACCACCTTCGGCATGTGAATGACTGTCGGACGCCGTGCAAGCATCTCGAAGAAATGCTCAAGCACCTTGTCGAGTTCTTCAAGCGTTGGCCGGCGATCCCGCTCCCGGCTCTTCATGTTGTAGCCGAGGCGTTTCAGGACAAGGCGTGCGTCGGGCATAGCTTGGGGGTTGATCTCGTACTCCCACGCCGCCCTGGCAAGCGACAACACTGAACCCAGGTGAGCCAGATCATTGCCGGCTGTCTGCGGTTTGATACCACCGCCTGCGGGGCTCATACGCCATAGGGCATAGTCCACCAGCACCTGCTGGCTGATGTCGGAGTCGACCATCTCACCCAGGTAGCTGTTCTTGATGGCGTTTAAAGTACGTCGCTTGCTCTCGCCCAGAGGCCGAGCTTTCTCTGCCTCTACAAGGTAACGGTCAATCATCTGTTTGACCGTGTGCCCTACCCGGTTGGCGCGCTCGATAGCACCAGGCTCAGACAACTCAGTTTCCCGTCGCTTCGCCCAGGCCACTGCAGCCTGTTTGCGGGCGAACGTTTGGCTCTCTTGGTAGACTGTCACCTTGTCGCGATTAATGCGGATCTGGACGAGGTAGCTAGTGCTGCCATCGGCCTTTTTACGCGTTCTGATCGTTGCCATCTGAGATTGGTACACGTCGTCTGTCGATTGGTACATTGTACCAAGCGCTTGATAAAAACGCCCCAAAACCCCGAAAATCGGTACAAAACACGTTGAACGAAATGACTGCAACATCAGGCTCCAAGCCACAAACCACGCGCCCTGAGCCGTCACGCCGCTTCAGCGTTGCCCCCATGATGGACTGGACCGACCGCCACTGCCGGTTCTTCCTGCGCCTGCTCTCCAGACACACCCTGCTCTACACCGAAATGGTCACCACCGGTGCCCTGCTGCACAACGACGCCCAGCGTTTCCTGCGCCACGATGCCTCCGAGCACCCGCTGGCCCTGCAACTGGGCGGCAGCGTGCCGGCGGACCTGGCGGCGTGTGCGCGGCTGGCCGAGGCCGATGGCTATGATGAGGTCAACCTCAATGTCGGCTGCCCCAGTGACCGGGTGCAGAACAACATGATCGGCGCCTGCCTGATGGCGCACCCGGCGTTGGTGGCCGATTGCGTGAAGGCGATGCGCGACGCTGTCTCGACACCGGTGACAGTCAAGCACCGCATTGGCATCAATGGCCGCGACAGCTATGCAGAACTGTGTGACTTCGTCGGGCAAGTGCGCGAGGCGGGTTGCCGCAGTTTCACCGTGCACGCACGCATCGCCATTCTCGAAGGGCTGTCGCCCAAGGAAAACCGCGAAGTGCCGCCGCTGCGCTATGACGTGGCCGCGCAACTGAAAGCTGATTTCCCGGACCTTGAGATCGTGCTCAACGGTGGCATCAAAACCTTGGCCGACTGCCATACCCACCTTCAGACCTTCGACGGCGTGATGCTGGGCCGCGAGGCCTATCACAACCCTTACCTGCTGGCCGAGGTGGATCAACAGCTGTTCGGCAGCACGGCACCGGTGGTCACCCGCACCGAAGTGCTGGCGCAGTTACGGCCTTACATCGTGGCCCATATGCAGGCAGGGGGCGCGATGCATCACGTGACCCGGCATATTCTCGGCCTTGCCCAGGGCTTCAAGGGCGCTCGTCGGTTCCGTCAGCTGCTTTCGGCAGACATTCACAAGGCAGCCGAGCCGCTGGCCGTGTTCGACCAGGCCGTTGAGCTGTTGCAGGGGCGTTGAGGCGCTGGCGTGTCACGCAGGCGCCTGCCGGTTGCGCGACACGATGCAAGGCCCGGCCTGAAGGGAACCTGAGGGACGGTGGGTACTCGAACATTCACCTCTCGTACAGCCGGGCCCTTGAGCGACCGTGGGGGCTGGGGTAATGTCGAGTCATTGCACAGGACAGAGCACGCCCATGACTTCCAAGCTGGAACAACTCAAGCAGTTCACTACCGTGGTCGCCGACACCGGTGACCTGGACGCCATCACGCGCCTGAAACCGGTAGACGCCACCACCAACCCGTCGCTGCTGCTCAAGGCTGCCGCCATCCCGGCCTATGCCGAGTTGCTCACGCGCGTGAAGGGCGAGGCCAACGGTGATCTGGACCAGGCCTGCGACATGTTCGCGGTGGCGGTGGGTTCCGGCATTCTCAAAGCCATCCCCGGGCGTATCTCGACCGAAGTGGATGCGCGGCTGTCGTTCGATGAACCTGCCCTGCTGGCCAAGGCTCGCTCGCTGATCGAGCTGTACGACAAGGCCGGTGTTGGCCGGGACCGTGTGCTGATCAAGCTGGCGTCCACCTGGGAAGGTATCCGCGCCGCCGAGAAGCTGGAGAAGGAAGGCATCCAGACCAACCTGACCTTGCTGTTCTCCTTCGCCCAAGCCCAGGCCTGCGCCGACGCTGGTGTGTTCCTGATTTCGCCGTTCGTGGGCCGGATTTACGATTGGCACAAGAAAAGCACGGGCAAGGAGTACACCGGTGCCGATGATCCAGGCGTACAGTCCGTCACGCGGATCTACAACTACTACAAGGCTAATGGCTACGACACCGTGGTCATGGGCGCCAGCTTCCGCAATACCAACCAGATCGAACAGCTCGCCGGTTGTGATCGCCTGACCATCAGCCCGGAATTGCTGCAGCAGTTGAGCGAAGACCAAGGCGACCTGCCGCAGGTATTGAAGCCAGGCAATGCCGGTGAGCCCAAGCGTCATCTGAGTGAGAGCGAGTTCCGCTGGGACATGAACGAAGACGCCATGGCTACCGAGAAGCTGGCCGAGGGCATCCGCCAGTTTGCGCGCGATCAGGAGAAGCTTGAGAAGGTCATGGGTGAAGAAGGCTGATCCAATTCAGGTTGTCTCGCGGGCGGGAAGTGTTCGACATTTCCCGCCCGTGTTGTTTTTACAGGTGGTGCCGTCGTGCGGCCTGCATGCTGTCTCAGATGCGCCAAGTCCATAGTCACAAAAGCTTTGCATGGCTTGGCAAGACAACCCGATCCCGAAGGCATGACCCTCTGGAGGCAGCTGGCGCCCCACCGACGGACAGGTTCATACAGCTCGCCCGGGCAGCATAGGCCTCAGAAAGCCTACCAGGAAGGAGGCAGGCTGCTCTTGACCCCAGAACCTGGTGACTCGATCAACTGCGCTCCAGCGCACTCACCAAGTCATGAAAGGCTTCGCGATTGGACTCATTCAAGCCCATCAGAATCCGGTGTGCTTCCAGCACCTTGGAACGCACCACCTCCTCGTTCTGGTCCTGAGATGGCAGGTCAGACAGGCATTCGGGGCACGGGATGGGGCGGTCGACGATGTTGAATACCTGATCGAACCCCATCGATTGCAACAGCCGGGAAATATCCGGGTTGGTGGTCACGACGGTAGGCAGCAGGCCCACTTTCTGTCGCGACAGGATCGACAGCTTGGCGAGCAAGCCAAGGGTGGTGCTGTCGATGCTTTCGGTTTCGGTCAGGTCGATCACGATGGTCGAGAAATTCAGCGCGGTGAATATTCGCTCGATCGTTGCATCGAGCGCCGAACACAAGGTCAGGCGCACTTCACCGACGAATTTCAGTACGAAGGTACCGTCCTGCTCGGCGAACTGGATTCTACCGGTACTCATTGAAGGTTCCTGCTCAACACCAATAGGGCGATATCATCCGGCATCTCCCCTAGCGTAGCCAATCCAAAACGTTGACGCAGCCCATCCAGGCTACCCTCTGCCGCCCTGACGATTTCAGGCAGCGCAGCTTCTTTATCTTTGAGCGTATCACCTGGCAAAAGGTCCAGGATGCCATCGGACATCAGGCTCAGGCTGAAACGTGGTGGCAGTTCAACCACCAGGTCCTGGTAGCGGGCCTCCTCGAACAGCCCCACGGGCAAACCGCGGCCTTCGAGGTAGCGGGTGTGCTCGGGTGTATGCAGCACCGGCAGCGGCAGGTGCCCGCCTACGGCATAGGTCAGCAACCCGGTGTCTTCATCGATCACCCCGCCCACCATGGTCACATGCTTGCCCAGCTTGCAGTTGATCAACCCACGGTTGATGTGGCTGAGCACTTCAGAAGGCTGGAACTCGCGCATGTTGCCGCCACGCTTGAATTCGAACAGAAGGCGGGTGGTCATGAACTTCAGCAGCACGGTGACGAAAGCCGAAGAAGCACCGTGCCCGGACACGTCGGCCAGGTAGAAAGCGATACGCCGCTCGTCCACACGGAAGTAGTCGGCGAAATCACCCGACAGGTACAGCGACGGGATGATCTGGTGCTCGAAGGCAAAATCACCGGCGTGCCAAGGGCTTTGGGGCAACATGTTCATCTGCACTTGCCGACCAGCGGTCTGGTCTTCCTGCAACAGGTGCAGGCTGGCCTCCAGTTCGCGGTTGGCAGCCTCGAGCTTCTCGCGGTAGCGCTGGTTTTCCAGCACAAGGTGCGCTCGATCCAACGCACGGCGCACCGAGTGCTCCAGCACCGCCAGGTCTTCAAGTGGCTTGATCAGGTAATCCGCAGCGCCCAGTCGCAATGCATCCACCGCATCGGCCATGACCCCGGCACCCGACACCACGATCACGGGTATCTGCGGTGCACGGGCGCTGATCTGACGAATCAGTTCAAGTCCGCCCATTTGCGGCATGCGCAAATCGCAGATCACAAGATCAGGCTGGTGCTCTTCGAAGACCTGAAGCCCCTGCTGGCCGTTGCCAGCCTGGAGAACGCTGAAGCCACTGTCTTCAAGATACGCGGCGAGGCTTGCACGGACCACGTCGTCGTCATCGATGATCAGCAGCGTTGCACTGGTTTTCTGCATGTGGGCGAACGGCGCCGATTGGGGTTTGTGCAGCGAGCCGGCAAGGCAGACCAACAGCTGCGGGAATTCTGAACAGGTCGCACGTTCTGCGAGTTGTAGGGCAAGAAAGCCTACCCGGCAACTGCGAGATATGCGGTGTAAGGCGCAGACGGTACTCCCATCCGCCAGGGGTTTCAAGCATCGAACGGTACGCTTGAGCGGCTTTACAGGGCAAATGACCGAGAGTTATAAGAAACCCTCACGATGTAACCTCACAGGAAGGATGCAGCATGCCCGATAACGCCACCAGCCACAGCGAGAAACGCGATTTCATCCGCATGCGCATCGACACGCCGGTTACCCTGGTGCACGAGGGTAAGGTCATCGCTGCGGTGTGTCTCGACCTGTCCAGCAGCGGGATGCAAGTACAGGCGCCTCAGCCGTTCCAGGTCGGGGATCGGCTGCAGGTGCGCCTGGAGTCGGATCACCCTTCGCTCGAAGGCTTGCACGCCACGGCGGAAGTCGTGTGGATCGCGGCCCAGGCGGATGGGCAGCACACGTTCGGGCTGCGCATCCTGGCCATGCGGTAGCCTTAGAAATCGTCCTCGACTTCGCCATCGCGCACCTTGAACTCGCGGTTCTGCAGGTAAGCGTTGCGAATGAAGATGTACTTGTCACCCTGAATCAGCTTCTCGGCCGGCAGCAGGCTTGCACGGGTGTCCACCACGTCCAGGGCGAAGGCCGAATTGCGGGTAGGCACATGGTCCACGTAGCGATAAGGCCGGGTGAACGTGTCCGGGTACTTGGCTACGCCATCGCGCACAGTGCTTGGGCCCAGCAACGGAATGACCACATACGGGCCGCTGGGCACACCCCAGTAGCCCAGGGTCTGACCGAAGTCTTCATCGCTGCGCTGCAGCCCCATCTTGGTGCCGACATCGAAGAACCCGGCCACGCCGAAGGTGGTGTTGACGATCAAGCGCGCCGTATCCACCCCTGCCGCATGGGGCTTGAGCTGCAGGACGTTGTTGGCCAGGTTGGTCACATCGCCCAGGTTGCGGAACATATTGTGGATGCCGTCTTCGAGAAACTGCGGCGTCACGGCGTCGTAACCCTTGGCGAGCGGCTTGAGCGCGTAGGTATCGAGCGTATCGTTGAAGCGGAAGATCGGGCGATTGACCGCTTCCCAGGGATCTTCTTCAGTAGCGGCCTGAGTAGCCGCCACGGGCGCCAGCAGCATGCTGGCGCATACACAGGCCTGGGTGACTCGTTCGATCACACTGGCACCGATCCTACGCATAGTGTTTCTCCATCAGGATTATCGGCCGCAAGCGCAACGGTCGCGCTGCTGTAGTGCGGCAGTATAGAGTTTTGCAGGCCGATAGACAGCTTTCGGCATTCATGAAGTTTAATGTGACCAAGTGTTACGTCAGTGGTGCTACGCAATGGCAGCAAGATTTAACGAGAACCTGTTGCTCGCCGACCTCATGGATGAAACGAACCGCTTCCCAGCGAATGCGCGAAAAATACGGACACAGCTCAGCGGCTGCCAGCCATGCAAATCCCACGCGAAAGGTTTACGCTCAATACAGGCCAGAACCTTTGCCGCCTCGCTGAGGTCCATGGCTTGCCAAACCTATGATGGAGAAGTGCCAATGCCTGCCCGCGAATTGCAAGAGCGCCTCAACAGCCTGCGCGAGCAACTGGATCGCAACGTGCCGCTTTCGGACGAAGAGCTGGCTGCGCTCCATGAAGAAGCGCGTCAAATCGAAGCGCAGCTGAAGCTGGAAAACGCCACGCCTGACAACAACCTGGCCGACGGTGTGAACCTTGCCGTGGAGCGATTTGAAGCCGACCACCCTGACCTGACGGCCACCCTGCGCAGCATTGCCAACTCGCTGCACAGCATGGGTATCTGAGGCATACGGCTCGGGCTGCTGCGCACACAGCGCAGCGCAGTGGCCTGCCATGACCCGCACTGCGTCCAGGGTCGAACAGCACGCGGCCTGTTGTCAGGGTCGGGTGCGGTTCAACGCAGGCGCACCCCGGCGGCGGTCACTGCCTGGCCAGGCGCCCATTGCTCACGACGATTTCCCCCATGCTGCGGTAGGGGTTGATATCCAGGCCACCCCGGCGCACATACCGGGCATAAACGGTCAAGTGCTCAGGCTGCAAGAGATTCTTCAGGTCCAGGTAAATGCGCTCGACGCATTGTTCATGGAAATCCGCATGCTGGCGGAAGCTGATGAGATAGGTCAGCAGGCTGGCGTGATCGAGCGCCCTGCCCTTATAGGTCACTACCACGCTTCCCCAGTCCGGCTGACCGGTAACCGGGCAGTTGGATTTGAGCAGGTGACTGTGCAGCGTCTCTTCGACCACCTGATGAGCGTCGCATTGCAACAGCTCCGGTTGCGGCTGCGCATAGTTGGAAATAGCCACATCCAGCCCATCGATACAGGTGCCTGGCAAAGCGACCACGCCTTGGGCCTCGACCTCTTCCAGCGTCCTCACCTTCACCCCTACCGCCTTGCCGGCGGCCGCCGAAAGGTCTTTCTCAAGGCACGCCTGCAAGGGCTCGATGCCTGCGAAAACGGTCTGGTTCAAGGAGTTCAGGTACAGCTTGAATGACTTCGATTCGATGATGTTGGGCGAATCGGCGGGGATGGCGAACTCGCCTATGGCTACCACGGGCTTGCCCGAGGGCAGCAGCCAGGACAGCTCGAAACAGTTCCAGTAATCCACACCTTGCCAGGGCAGCGTCTGCGCGGTGACACCCAGCTCCGCCCATTTGGCGGTGCGTGGGATCGGGAACAGCAGCTCCGGGGAATAGGTGGCGACGTATTCACTGGACTTGCCCAGCGGGGAGTGTTCGGCGGCAGGGTGCATTGGAACTGACCTGAAAGTGTGGAGTGGACGCTAGCGTTCGTACGGTGCGCGCCCCCATTGCTGGGGTAACCCTGTCGTGTACAGGATGACGCGTAGGGCGCCCAGTCTACCCTGTTGCTTGCCGCCTTGCAGCGCCCCTCACTCGATGGTCAGCGGCCCAACCATGCCCGCTTGGTAATGGCCTGGCACATTGCAGGCGAATTCGATGGGTGCAGAGGCCTTGAAGGTCCAGGTCAACTCAGCGCGCTGGCCAGGCATCACCAGCACCGTGTTACCGCCGCCATGCCCATGACCTGCACCGTGATCGTGCCCGCTCATGTCGCCATGCCCCATGCCCTGCTCATCTGCGGCTGCATTGAACAGCTTGGCTTGCATGGCAACCATCTGTTTTTGATGTTCGGCATGCATGGCTTTGTCACCCAGGTTGAACTCGTGGGGCAACTGCCCCTCGTTGATCAACACGAAGCGTACCGTCTCACCTGCCTTGACAGTGAGGCTGGCGGGCTCGAAGGCGATATCCTTGAGCCGCACTTCAACCGTACGGGTGGCCTCCTCGGCTGGTGCAGGCTCACCGAAAGCTAGCGGGTGTGCGGTGCCTGCCTGGGCAAAACTACTGGCCAGCGTCAGTGCGCAGGCAATGATAAAGCGAGACATCGAGGCTCCCATGCGTTGGATTGAACGGCGCCAGATTAAGCCCACGCGACTGCCATCAAGCTGACCGCTGCATTACAAGCGTGTCAGTTTGGTTCAATGCCGCACAGGTCACGTATGATCCTGGCACCCACGCGCCGGCTGGACCTCACTGCGGCGCGCCGCATCAACCGCCGGAGCTTGCCTCAATGAAACTGTTGATCGTCGAAGACCAGGCCCGTACTGGCCAGTACCTGCATCAGGGCCTGAGCGAGGCCGGCTTCACGGTGGAGCTGGCCACCGACGGCGAAACAGGCCAGTTTCTGGCCCTGACGGGCGATCATGACCTGCTGATCCTGGATGTGATGCTGCCAGGGCGCGACGGCTGGCAGATCCTCAAGGCCGTGCGGCAAGCCGGTATCGATACGCCCGTGCTGTTCCTGACCGCCCGCGATGCCGTCGAGGACCGGGTACATGGCTTGGAACTGGGCGCTGATGATTACCTGATCAAGCCATTCGCCTTCTCGGAGCTGCTAGCGCGCGTGCGCAGCCTGCTCAGGCGCGGCTCCACGCCCAGTGCCGATACCTTGCTGACGGTAGCAGACCTGCGCCTTGACCTGATTCGTCGACGTGTCGAGCGCGGCGGCCAGCGCATCGACCTGACCGCCAAGGAGTTCGGTTTGCTCGAACTGCTGCTGCGCCGTCAGGGCGAGGTGCTGTCCAAGGCGCTCATTGCGTCCCAGGTTTGGGACATGAACTTTGCCAGCGACACCAACGTGATCGAAGTGGCCATCCGCCGACTGCGGGCCAAGGTGGACGATGCCTACGAGGACAAGCTGATCCATACGGTACGCGGCATGGGTTATGTGCTGGAAGTGCGCCCATCGTGAGGCGCCGCATTTCGCTGACCAGTCGCCTGGCGCTGCTGTTCGCTGCCTGCACCGCTGCGGTTTCGCTCGGGGCGGGCCTGGTGTTCAATCAGGCCAGCGAGCAGCATTTCATCGAACTTGACCAGCAGTTGCTGGCCTCGCGCTTGTCGTTGTTGCGCCGTCACCTGACGGACGTCGGCACGCAGGCCGACCTGCAAACCCGCCTGCCGGCCCTGCGCGAGGAGCTGAGCCATCAGGCCGACCTGTCCGTGCGGGTCACCTCGGGCGGGGGCGTCACTTGGTTCGAGAGCCAGGCCGGCCTCCCCCCGGCGCCCTCCTCCACGGGGTTGAAGACGCTGCATGCGCAGGGCACTGACTACCGCAGCCTTGCTGTGGCGCTGATGCCCGATAGCGCGAACTCACCGTACCTTGTGTTATACCTTGACATCACCCATCACCAGCATTTTCTGCAAGGCATGCAGCGCCTGATCTGGCTGACAGTCGGACTGTCGGCGCTGGTCACCGCCCTGCTGGGCGCCTGGGCGGCGCGCAGCGGCCTGCGGCCCTTGAGGCAGATGGGCCGCATCACCGCACGCGTCTCTGCCCGTTCGCTCACCACCCGGCTACCCGTGGAGCAAATGCCCGCCGAACTGGCTCAATTGGCTGACAGCCTCAATGCCATGCTGCAGCGCCTGGACGATGCGTTTCAGCGCCTGTCGGCGTTTTCGGCCGACATCGCCCATGAGCTGCGCACGCCGCTGTCCAACCTGCTGACCCACACCCAGGTCACCCTGACTCGCCCACGCAGCCTCGACACCTACCGAGAGGCCTTGCACGACAACCTCGAAGAATTGCAGGCGATGGCGCAGATGATCAATGACATGCTCTTTCTCGCCAAGGCTGACCAGGGACTACTGACACCAGGTGACACCCCACTTGCCCTGCATGATGAAGTGGATTCTCTATTGGAGTTTTACGCCCTGGCTGCTGAAGAAGCGGCCGTGCAGCTGACACGCGAGGGACAGGCGTGGCTGCCCGGCGACAGGACCATGCTGCGCCGGGCGCTCTCCAACTTGCTCGACAACGCCCTGCGTTTCACGCCGACGGGGGGACAGGTGCGGATCACGCTGGCGACAGGACCGCGCATCACCGTGAGCAATACCGGCAGCGCCATCGAGGCGACGGCATTGCCTAGGCTGTTCGATCGTTTCTACCGGGTGGACCCGTCCAGGCATGAAGGCGGGGGCGAACATGCCGGGCTGGGCCTGGCGATCACGCGGTCGATCGTGCAGGCCCATGGCGGGCGGATTCAGGTGGCGTGCGAGGCGGGGTGGACCCGCTTCACGCTCGATTTCTCAGGCCGGTAAAGGCTTGGTCAAACCGCCAGGCCAATGGCCGGTTGTACCTGGGAAGCCCGGTAGGCTGGGTAGAGGGTAGCCAGGAAGCTCATCACCAGCCCTGCCGCGCAGATCATCACCACATCTCCGCTTTGCAGCTCCGAGGGCAGGCTGCTGATGAAGTACACGTCGGAGGTGAAGATATGCTGACCGCTGATGCGCTCCAGCCAGCCCACGATCTGGCTCACGTTGAGCGCGGCGATGACCCCGAGCACCCCACCGATCAGCGTGCCGACGACGCCGATCAAGCTGCCCTGGACCATGAATGTCCCCATGATCTGCGCAGGCGTAGCCCCCAGGGTGCGCAGGATGGCGATATCCGGCCCTTTGTCGTTCACCACCATGACCAAGGTGGCGATGATGTTGAACGCGGCCACGGCGATGATCATCAGCAACAACAGGCCGATCATGGTCTTTTCCATCTTCATGGCGCTGAACAGGCTGCCTTGGGTGTGGGACCAGTCATCTGCCCGGTAGCCTTCGCCTAGCTGCGCTGCGATGGCCTTGGACACTTGCGGGGCGGCATACAGGTCATGCAGTTTCAGCCGCACACCTTGAACCTGGCCGGGTGCCCAACGCTGCATGGTCGCGGCATCGGCCATGTGAATGTAGGCCTGGGAGCCATCGAGCTCGGCGCCCACCTTGAAAATGCCCACCACGGTCAAGCGCTGCATGCGTGGGGTGATCCCGCCAGGCTCGCTGCTGATCTCTGGCACGATCAAGGTCAGTTTGTCCCCGGTATTCAGGCGAAAACGGCGGGCCGTCAGCTCGCCAATCACCACGCCGAACTCGCCGGGCTGCAAGTCCTGCAAGCGGCCCTGAACGATGTGCCGCCCTACGATCGAAACCTTGTTTTCCTCGGCCGGATCGATACCGCCCACCTGAATGGGTTGCATGGCGCCCTTATAGGACAACATGCCTTCCATCTCGGTGATCGGGGCCGCGGCAACCACGGCAGGGTTTTTCATGGCCGCATCGGCCACCTGCTGCCAGTTGTCCAGCGGCTGCTGGCCCAGAATGGCCGCGTGGGGGACCAAGCCCAGGATGCGCGAGCTCATTTCGCGCTGGAAGCCGTTCATCACCGACAGCACCACGATCATGGCCAGCACGCCCAGGGACAGGCCGATCATCGAGGTCATGGAGATGAACGAGATGAAATGGTTGCGACGCTTGGCCCGGGTATAGCGCGCGCCGATGAAGATGGGCAGGGGTCTGAACATGTGCGAATACACCCAATCAAAACAGGTCGCGGGATGAAAGGGTCATCCCGCTCGGTCGGTCAGATCGCCACCAGGTGGCCATTGTCGAGTTTCAGTACACGGTCCATCTGACGCGCAAGGCTCAGGTCGTGGGTCACCACCAGGAACGCCGTGCGCGAAGCACTGGACAGTTCCTGCATCAATTCCTGGATGCCTTGGGCAGTGTGGTGATCGAGGTTCCCGGTGGGTTCGTCCAGCATCACAAGGCCCGGGCGGTTGACCAGCGCACGCGCAATGGCCACCCGCTGACGCTCACCGCCAGACAGCTCGGCCGGCTTGTGATTGAGGCGATGCCCCAGCCCAACGCGTTTGAGCAGCGCCTCGGCACGTTCACGCGCCTCTGGGATAGCGGTACGGCCGATGAGCAGCGGCATGCACACGTTCTCCAGGGCCGTGAATTCGGGCAGCAGGTGATGAAACTGGTACACGAAGCCCAACTCGCGGTTGCGCAGCAGGCCACGGGCGCGCTCGCCCAACGCCGACAGCTCCTCGCCGGCCAACCACACGCTGCCCTGTGTGGGGCGATCCAGGCCGCCCAGCAGGTTGAGCAAGGTGCTCTTGCCCGACCCCGAACTGCCGACGATGGCGATGCGCTCGCCGGCGTGCAGTTCCAGGTTCAGGCCAGACAACACCTGCACCGACTCGGGGCCCTCGTCGTAGGACTTGCCCAGGTTGCGGCAACTCAGAACGGCTTTATCACTCATGCGCGACTCACTCATAACGTAACGCCTCTGCCGGCTGGGTGCGTGCCGCACGCCAGGCAGGGTACAGGGTGGCGAAGAAACTCAGGACCAATGCCGCACCACAGACCATGTACACGTCCTGGGCTTGGATCTGCGAGGGCAGGTAATCGATGAAATACACGTCGGCGTTGAGGAATTTGTGGCCGATCAAATGCTCGATCCCGGCGATGGCCGTACTGACGTTGAGCGCGGCGATGATGCCCACCACGGCGCCGATCAACGTGCCCACGACACCGATCACGGTGCCCTGCACCATGAAGATGAGCATGATCTGCCCGGGGGTGGCACCCAACGTGCGCAGAATGGCGATGTCCCCTCGCTTGTCGTTGACCACCATCACCAGCGTGGAAATGATGTTGAACGCGGCAACAGCGACGATCAGCAGCAACAGCAGGCCGATCATGGCTTTTTCCATGCGAATGGCCTGGTAGAGGTTGCCATGGGTACGAGTCCAGTCGCGGCTGTAGAAGTCCTGGTCGCCCAGCTGTTGGGCGATGTCGTAAGCCACCCGCGGGGCCTGGAACAGGTCATCGAACTTCAAGCGCAGGCCCTGCACCTGGTCGGGCTTCCAGCGGTGCAGGCGCGACAGGTCGGCGATGTTGGTCAGCCCCAGGTAACCGTCGATTTCGCCGGCCCCCACATGGAAGGTGCCGACCACGGTGAAGCGCTTCATGCGCGGGAACATGCCGGCCGGTGTAACGCTGACTTCCGGGGCCACGAAGGTGAGTTTGTCACCGACGGCCACGCCCAGCTTGGCTGCCGCCTTGTCGCCGATCATGATGCCCCACTCACCGGGCGCCAATTGGTCCAGCTGGCCCTGCTGGACGAAGTTATCGATGATCGACACCTCCCGTTCCCGGGCCGGATCGATGCCGTTGAGCAACACCTTCTGCACCTTGCCGTCATGGGTAAGCAAACCCTGCATCTGGGTGAAGGGCGCGACCGCCACCACCTGCGGATTCTGCTTTACTTGTTCGGCAAGGGCAGGCCAGTCGGCGATGGGCTGGCCGCTCTCGAGCGTGGCGTGAGGGATCATGCCCAACACGCGGGTGCGCATCTCGTGGTCGAACCCGTTCATCACCGACAGCACCACGATCATGACTACCACGCCCAGGGCGAGGCCGATCATCGAGGTCAGGGAAATGAACGAGACGAAGTGATTGCGACGTTTGGCACGGGTATAACGCGTGCCGATGAATGCGAAAAGAGGTCTGAACATGTCGGGGCTTGTTCGGATGGAAGGGAACGTCCTTGTGGCGAGGCGCCTACGGCGGCTTTACACTCGGACCACCGCCGCTACCATGGGTTCGCCATGACGACATTAGACGAAGAAGATCGCCGCGAATACTACCGCATTGCTGATCGGATCGCACTTCAAATCAGCCCATTGAGCGCGGCCCAAGCCCTTGATCCAGATGTGTTGCAGGATGATTCCCCACTGTTCAATCTGCTCAGCGAGCTGCACCTGGCCGACTTCGAGGCCCAGCACCTGCTGCGCCAGCTCAGCGACAAGGACCGCACCCTCGCAGCGTTTCTGCGGGTACAGAACAAGCGCCTGGACGTGCTCAGCGCCGTGGTCGCCCATACCCTGCTGGGCGAGGTAGGCCAACCGCAGGCAGTGGTGATGTCCGAAGGCGGCCTGGAGTGCGTCCAGCCAGGGCCTTTTGCACCGGGTACCCAAGTGAAGGTACAAATGGTGCTGATGCCACGCGCCCATGGCCTGCTGTTGCGTGGCAAGATCACCCATTGCGAGGCCAGGCCCGAGGAGGGCTTCGAGGTCGGCATCGAGTTCATCGACATGGTCGATGCCCAGCGCCAGCTGCTTGCCCGCTACATCCTGCAGCGCCAGCAGCAGCAAAGACGCCAGCAACTGGAACAGAACGCCCCATCATCCTGACTCCATTTTTCTCACTGAAGGAACGAACGTGACCCTGATCTATGGCCATCGCGGCGCCAAGGGCGAAGCGCCCGAGAACACCCTGAACAGCTTCCGCCAGTGCCTGTCCCACGGCATCATGCGCTGCGAGCTGGATCTGCACCTGTCGGCCGACAACCAGCTGATGGTGATCCATGACCCTACCCTCAAGCGCACCACCGGCAAGCGCGGCAAGGTGGTCGAGCACCCGGCCGAAGACCTGGTCAAGCTCGACGCACGTCAGGGTGGCCCGGGCTGGGTCCAGCCCTGCCCCATCCCACGCCTGGAAGAGTTGTTCGAGAAATGCCCGTTCGAGCACTGGCAGCTGGAGGTCAAGAGCGCCTCGCGCACCCGCGCAGCCAGCACGGTGCTGGCCATTCGCGAACTGGCCCAACAGTTTGGCTTGTTGGACAAGGTAACGATCACCTCCAGTTCACGCGAAGTGCTGGGCGCCGCTCAAGAACTGGTGCCGGATGTGCAACGCGGCCTGGTGGCCGAGTACGCCTGGCTCGACCCGCTGAAAGTTGCACAGAACTATGGTTGCCAGATGCTGGCCTTGAACTGGACGCTGTGCACCCCGGAACGCCTGCAAAAAGCGCAAAAGCAGGGCTTGCACGTGTCGGTATGGACGGTCAACGAGCCGGCACTGATGCGCCGGCTCGCTGATTTTGGCGTGGACAGCCTGATTACAGACTTTCCCGGTTTGGCCAGGACCACCCTCGGGCAGGGTTGAATTCGGTCTCTCCGACCGGCTCAGGCCACCGGTCGGAGCCGCTCAAAAAAGCCGGTTCAGACCGTCATAGGCCGCTACCCGATAGGCTTCGGCCATGGTCGGGTAGTTGAACGTGGTGTTCACGAAGTACTTGAGGTTGTTCAGCTCGCCCGGCTGGTTCATCACCGCCTGACCGATATGCACGATTTCCGACGCCTGATAGCCGAAGCAGTGCACACCCAGCACCTGCAGCGTCTCGCGGTGGAACAGGATTTTCAGCATGCCCTGGGGCTCACCGGCAATCTGCGCCCGGGCCATGCTCTTGAAGAAGGCCTTGCCCACTTCATAGGGCACCTTGGCCTGGGTCAGTTCCTGCTCGTTCTTGCCGATCGAGCTGATCTCCGGAATGGTGTAGATACCCGTCGGTACATCGTTGACGAAACGCCAGCTGCCGTTGTCGACGATGCTCCCTGCGGCCGAGCGGCCCTGGTCGTGCGCGGCACTGGCCAGGCTTGGCCAGCCAATCACGTCGCCGGCGCCGTAGATGTTCGGCACGCTGGTGCGGTAGGCCTCGTCCACTTCGATCTGGCCGCGGCTGTTGACCTTGATGCCGATGTTCTCAAGCCCCAGCTTGTCGGTGTTGCCGGTACGCCCGTTGCACCAGAGCAAGGCATCGGCCTTGATCTTCTTGCCCGACTTCAGGTGCAGGATGACACCGTTGTCCAGCCCCTCGACCCGCTCATAATCTTCGTTGTGGCGCACGGTGATGTTGTTGTTGCTGAAGTGGTAGCTCAGGGCCTGGGAGATTTCCGAATCCAGGAAGCTGAGCAATTGCCCACGGTTGTCCACCAGCTCGACCAGCACACCCAGGCCGCTGAAGATCGAGGCGTACTCGCACCCGATCACGCCGGCGCCATAGACGATCAGCTTGCGCGGGGTATGGCTCAAGCTGAGGATGGTGTCGCTGTCGTACACACGCGGGTGGTTGAAGTCGATGTCTGCTGGCCGGTAAGGGCGCGAACCGGTGGCAATGATGATGTGCTTGGCGTTGAGTTTTTCTACCACGCCATTGGGGCAGACCACTTCGACGGTCTGCTCGTCGGCGAAGCTGCCGGTGCCGAAGAACAGGTCGACGCGGTTGCGGGCATAGTAGCCCGTACGCGAGGCCACCTGTTTGGCGATGACCTTCTCGGCGCTCTTGAGCACGTCCGGGAAGGAGAACCAACGCGGCTCGCCGATGGCGCGGAACATGGTGTTGGTGTTGAACTGCATGATCTGCCGCACCGAGTGACGCAGTGCCTTGGAGGGGATGGTGCCCAAGTGGGTGCAGTTACCCCCGACCTGGCGGCGGGTGTCGACCATCGCCACCTTGCGCCCTGCTTTGGCGGCGTTCATTGCCGCACCTTCCCCGGCTGGGCCGGAACCCAGCACCACTACGTCGTAGTTGTAGACAGCCATGCGTACTCCTTCAGAACTGGCCCGCAAGCCACGGTCGCTTGCGGCGCACGATCATGCCGCCTGGGCGCCATGAGAAAAAATCGGGTGCAGTCTAATCAAGCATGAACGGCGCGCACATTAACCCTTGGTCGCGTCGTAGGCCAATTTCGCCCGCACTACATAAACCACCTTCTCCTTGGCGGCAATCATCCTCGTCCCCGCTTTCGATCACCTTTCACTACCTGCTCAGGCGAAAAAACCGCTCAGGCACCTGCCAAACGGCGGTCATTGTCCCTGAAATGTCGCGTTGAGTCACTCGGTGCCCCCTGCGCTCTGCGAGTACAAGCACCCGTGCCCGGCCGCCCAAACGAAAACGGGAACCCGAAGGTTCCCGTGTGTTCAGCGTCTGAACGGCCGATCAGCGTGGAAAGGCAGGTGGGTTGACCCCGGCCATGTCTTCCATCACGCGCACGACCTGGCAGCTGTAGCCGAACTCGTTGTCATACCACACGTACAGCACGACGCGGTTGTCGTTGCAGATGGTGGCTTCGGCGTCTACCACACCGGCGTGGCGCGAGCCCACGAAGTCGGTGGAGACCACTTCCTGGGAGCTGACGTAGTCGATCTGCTTGTGCAGGTCCGAGTGCATGGCCGTCTGGCGCAGGTACTCGTTGATTTCCTCGCGGCTGGTGGCCTTTTCCAGGTTCAGGTTGAGGATGGCCATCGACACGTTCGGCGTCGGCACGCGAATGGCGTTGCCGGTCAACTTGCCCTTGAGCACTGGCAGGGCCTTGGCGGCGGCGGTGGCAGCACCGGTTTCGGTGATGACCATGTTCAGCGGCGCGGCGCGGCCACGGCGGCTGCCCTTGTGGAAGTTGTCGATCAGGTTCTGGTCGTTGGTGAACGAGTGAACGGTTTCGACGTGGCCGTTGACGATGCCGTACTGGTCGTTGACGGCCTTGAGCACCGGCACGATGGCGTTGGTGGTGCAGGAGGCGGCGGAGATGATCTTGTCATCGGCCGTGATCTCGCCATGGTTGATGCCGTGCACGATGTTCTTCAGGGCACCCTTGCCAGGTGCGGTGAGGATCACGCGGCTGGCACCCGGGCACGCCAGATGCTGGCCCAGGCCGTCGGCATCACGCCATACGCCGGTGTTGTCCACGATCAGCGCGTTGTCGATACCGTACTGGGTGTAGTCGACTTCGCTCGGGTTCTTGGCATAGATGATCTGGATCAGGTTGCCGTTGGCCGTCAGGGTGTTGTTGGCTTCGTCGATGGTGATGGTGCCATCGAACGGCCCGTGCACCGAGTCACGACGCAGCAGGCTGGCACGCTTGACCAGATCGTTCTCGGCGCCTTTGCGCACGACGATGGCACGCAGGCGCAGGCCGTCGCCGCCACCGGTCTTCTCGATCAGGATACGCGCCAGCAGGCGACCGATACGGCCGAAACCATACAGCACGACGTCGGTGCCCTTGCGCGCAGCGGCGTTCTGCTGGCCCACCACGTCGGCCAGCTCCTCACGCACGAACTGCTCGGCGCTGCGGCCGTTGCCTTCGAGCTTGAACTTGTTGGCCAGCTTGCCCAGGTCGACCGAGGCGGCGCCCAGCTTCAGCTCGCTCATGGCCTTGAGCAGGGGGAATGTCTCGTGAACGGACAGTTCGGTTTCGTCGGTCTGGCGATGACGCGCAAAGCGGTGTGCCTTGAGGATCGAGATAACCGAACGGTTGATCAGGCTGCGGCCATAGATCGAGCTCACCACATTGTTGTTGCGGTAGAGCTGACCGATAAGCGGGATCATCGCTTCAGCCAGGGCTTCACGATCGATCCACTCACCAAGACACTGGTCGGGCTTCTGAGTCACGGGAACCTTCCACATGTAGGGACAGAAAAAAGGGGCTACATTATGACGCCCCGATGCGTAACCGGCAATGAGCGCCTGTCGAGGTCACGCACATCGATCATCCTGCCCCATTGGAGCCTGACAGCCGCCAGCGTCACCGGTACAATCGGTCTCTTTGCCGAAACGCTTGGAGTGCAATCTCCCGTGTCAGTTCTGCGCCTACCGCAACTGTCGGCTACCGCCGGCAAACAAACCTGGGGCAACCTGCCCGGTGCCGCCCTCAGCCTTGCCATCGCCGAGGCCGCCAGCAGCGCTGGCCGCTTTACCCTGCTACTGACGGCAGACAGCCAGGCCGCCGACCGCCTGGAGCAGGAACTGAAGTTCTTCGCGCCCGAGTTGCCAGTGCTGCCGTTTCCCGACTGGGAGACCCTGCCCTACGACCTGTTCTCGCCCCACCAGGACATCATCTCCCAGCGCATCGCCAGCCTGTACCGGTTGCCCGAGCTGAGCCACGGCATCCTGGTGGTGCCCATTACCACGGCCTTGCATCGCCTGGCCCCTACCCGCTTCCTGCTAGGCAGCAGCCTGGTGCTGGACGTGGGCCAGACCATCGATGTGGAGCAGATGCGCAGCCGCCTCGAAGCCAGTGGCTACCGCTGCGTCGACACCGTCTATGAGCATGGCGAGTTCGCCGTGCGTGGGGCCTTGATCGACCTGTTCCCGATGGGCAGCAAGCTGCCCTACCGCATCGACCTGTTCGACGACGAAATCGAGACGCTGCGCACGTTCGACCCCGAGACCCAGCGCTCGATCGACAAGGTCGACTCCATTCGCCTGCTGCCGGCTCGCGAATTTCCGATGCAAAAAGAGGAAGTCACTCGGTTCAAGGCACGCTTTCGCGAGCGTTTCGACGTGGATTTTCGCCGCAGCGCGATCTTCCAGGACCTGGCCAGCGGCATCATCCCGTCAGGCATCGAGTACTACCTGCCGCTGTTCTTCGAAGAAACCTCGACCCTGTTCGACTACTTGCCAGCCGATACCCAGGTGTTTTCGCTGCCGGGCGTCGAGCAGGCGGCCGAGCATTTCTGGAACGACGTGCGTGGGCGCTATGAGGACCGCCGGGGCGACCTGAGCCGGCCCTTGCTGCCGCCGGCCGAGCTGTTCATGCCAGTGGAAGACTGTTTCGCACGCCTCAAGCAGTGGCCAAGGGTGGTGGTCAGCCGCGATGACCTGGACCCCGGCGCCGGGCGCCAGCGCTTCGCCGCCCGCGCCCTGCCCGACCTTGCCATCGAAGCCAAGGCCAACCAGCCGCTGGCGGCATTGGCAGGGTTTCTCGACCAGTTCGATGGCCGCGTGTTGTTCACCGCAGAATCGGCCGGGCGCCGCGAAGTGCTGCTCGAGCTGCTCGAACGGCTCAAGCTGCGCCCGAACACGGTTGAAGGCTGGACCGACTTCGTCACCGGCAACGAACGCCTGAACATCACCATCGCACCGCTCGACGAAGGCCTGCTGCTCGACGATCCGGCCATGGCCCTGATCGCCGAAAGCCCGCTGTTCGGTCAGCGGGTGATGCAGCGCCGCCGCCGCGACAAGCGCGGCGAAACCGCCAACGACGCCGTCATCAAGAACCTGACCGAGCTGCGCGAAGGTGCACCGGTGGTGCACATCGACCATGGCGTAGGCCGCTACCTGGGCTTGGCCACGCTGGAAATCGACGGCCAGGCCGCCGAGTTCCTTACCCTTGAATACGCCGAGGGCGCCAAGCTCTACGTACCGGTTGCCAACCTGCACCTGATCGCCCGCTACACCGGCAGCGATGACGCGCTGGCGCCCCTGCACCGCCTGGGCTCGGAAACCTGGCAGAAAGCCAAGCGCAAGGCTGCCGAACAGGTACGCGATGTCGCCGCCGAGCTGCTCGACATCTATGCCCGCCGAGCAGCGCGCAAGGGTTATGCGTTCGCCGACCCCGCCGCCGACTACGCCACGTTCAGCGCAGGCTTCCCGTTCGAGGAAACCCCCGACCAGCAAGCGGCCATCGAAGCGGTACGCGCCGACATGCTGGCGCCCAAGCCCATGGACCGCCTGGTGTGCGGCGACGTGGGCTTCGGCAAGACCGAGGTGGCCATGCGTGCAGCGTTCATCGCCGTGCACAGCGGTCGCCAGGTGGCTGTGTTGGTGCCCACTACCCTGCTGGCCCAGCAGCATTACAACAGTTTCCGCGACCGATTCGCGGACTGGCCGGTCACCGTCGAGGTGATGAGCCGCTTCAAATCGGCCAAGGAAGTGGCCACCGCCGCGGCCGAGCTGGCCGAGGGCAAGATCGACATCCTGATCGGCACCCACAAGCTGCTCCAGGACGATGTGCGCTTCAAGGACCTGGGCCTGGCCATCATCGACGAAGAGCATCGTTTCGGTGTGCGTCAGAAAGAGCAGCTCAAGGCGCTGCGCAGCGAAGTGGACATCCTCACCCTGACCGCCACGCCCATCCCGCGCACCTTGAACATGGCTGTGGCGGGTATGCGCGATCTGTCGATCATCGCCACGCCACCGGCGCGGCGCCTGTCGGTGCGCACCTTCGTCATGGAACAGAACAACAGCACCGTCAAGGAAGCACTGCTGCGCGAACTGCTGCGCGGCGGCCAGGTGTACTACCTGCACAACGATGTGAAAACCATCGAGAAATGCGCCGCCGACCTGGCCGAGCTGGTCCCCGAGGCGCGCATCGGCATTGGCCACGGCCAGATGCGCGAGCGCGAGCTGGAACAGGTGATGAGCGACTTCTACCACAAGCGCTTCAACGTGCTGGTGGCCTCGACCATCATCGAAACCGGCATCGACGTGCCCAGCGCCAACACCATCGTCATCGAGCGTGCCGACAAGTTCGGCCTGGCCCAGCTGCATCAACTGCGTGGCCGAGTCGGTCGCAGCCACCACCAGGCCTATGCCTACCTGCTGACGCCAACGCGCCAGAAGGTCAGCGGCGACGCCGAAAAACGCCTCGAAGCCATCGCCAACACTCAAGACCTGGGCGCCGGGTTCGTGCTCGCGACCAACGACCTGGAAATCCGCGGGGCTGGCGAATTGCTCGGGGATGGCCAGAGCGGCCAGATTCAGGCGGTGGGCTTTACCCTGTACATGGAAATGCTCGAGCGCGCCGTCAAGGCGATCCGCAAGGGCACCCAGCCCAACCTGGAGCAACCACTGGGCGGCGGCCCGGAAATCAACCTGCGCCTGCCGGCCCTGATCCCCGAGGACTACCTGCCGGACGTGCATGCGCGGCTGATCCTGTACAAGCGCATCGCCTCGGCAGCCGATGAGGAAGGGCTCAAGGACCTGCAGGTCGAAATGATCGATCGCTTCGGCCTTCTGCCAGAGCCCACCAAGAACCTCATGCGCCTGACGCTGCTCAAGTTGCAGGCGGAGAAACTTGGCATCAAGAAAGTCGACGCCGGCCCCAACGGCGGCAAGCTGGAGTTCGAGGCCGAAACGCCGGTCGATCCTCTGACCCTGATCAAGCTGATCCAGAGCCAGCCCAAGCGCTACAAGTTCGAGGGCGCCACTCAGTTCCGCTTCCTGGTTCCAATGGAACGGCCTGATGAGCGCTTCAACACCCTTGAGGCGCTGTTCGAGCGCCTGACACCAAAGCCTGCCTAAGGAAGATCCATGCGCGCCATTCGCTGTCTGACCCTGCTGCTGGTGGCGTTTGCCCCAGCGGCATTCGCCCAGGGCCCGTACCAGGTCGAAATGATCCTGGTACGGCAGAACAACGTACCCGCGTTCACCAGCCCCTTCGCTCCCGAAGACTGGAGCGCTGGGGCGCCACGGCTGGACAAGAGCGCAGAGCAGCGCCCAGCCCTGGAAGACGAGGCCACGCGCCTGGGCGCCACGGCCGACTACACGGTGCTCATGCATCGGGCCTGGCAACAGCAGGTAGGCGATGGGCCCAGTCGCATCGCATTGGGTGAGGGTGCCGAGCAGTTCGGCCATTTCCCGATCGAGGGCAACCTGAGCATCACCCAGGGCCGCTTCATCCAGGTTGAAGCCAACCTCTGGGTCAACCAGCTCGACAGCAACGGCAGCGTGCTGCAGAGCGAGCAGTTTCGCCAGGCCAACAGCAATGTGAAAGGCGGACAACTGACCTACCTGGACGGCGGCCATCTGGCCATGCTCCTGAAGATCACCCCACCCGGCACACCCAAGATGCCATCGCTGGACATGCTGGAGCAGTAGCCCATGAGCCGCAATGGACCGGATGCCTTCGAGCTGCTGAACGAGTACCCCAACTGGATCGAATGTTTCGACGCAGGCACTCTGAGGCGAGGCGAGGTTTACGCGAGCGAGGGCATGTCCGAGCTGGAGTACCTAAACGGGCAAAGGTTTTCCGCTCTGTGCAAAGGCAGTGCAGGACAAACCTACCGGCAGGACATCGAAGTGAGCGTGCATGCCGGGCGCCTGCTCGTAAAAGGCCGGTGCAGTTGCCCTGTTGCGCGCAACTGCAAGCACTGCGCGGCTGCGCTGCTGCTGATCAGCGACCCCTTCGACACGCCACTGATAGCCAAGCCCACCTCTGCAAAGATGTCAGCCGAGCTTCAACATTGGCTCAGCAATCTCGAACAAGCGCCCGCGCCAGTCGAACCGGGCAAGGACAGGCGCGGGCGCTCGGTCTGCTACAACTTGCGCCTTCAGGACGATGCCAGTTGCTCAGTGGTCGTGCGCAAGGGCGCCGAAACCGAAGACGGCATTCGCTTCAGCCGGGTGCAGTCGGTCTACGACTTCCTGTACGACCGACCGAAGTTCGTGACCGAAGAAGACGCGCGCATCCTGCGTCTGCTCTCCTCGCTCAATCAGGGGGGCGGCCAGGAGCGAGGCTACAGGCTGACCGGGGCCGAAGGCGGTGAGTTGCTCCAGCGCATCATCGACACGGGCCGACTGTACCTGTTCGACACCCAACCGCCACTGTTGGCCGGACCGGCGCGCCAGGGCGAGTTTCGCTGGGTGCGCCAAGACAATGGTGCGTACCGTGGCTTGTGGTTCACCGGCGGGGATAAAACCAACTGCGTCATCCCGTTGCTTCCGCTGTACTACCTGGACATGGTCACCCATGAGATCGGTATCCTCGAACATGGGCTCAACCCCCACGTTGCAATGCAACTGACCCTCGCACCCGAAGTGCCGGAGCACCTGGTCGTGCCACTCAGCCACAAGCTCAATGCCTTGAGCCATGCCGTGCCGACGCCGACCGAGGTCGAGGAGCAACACGTCGATGACATCCAGCCCAAGGCGCACCTGGCGCTCGGGAGCCTGGAGTTCACCGCCTACATGCCCAAAACCGGCCGCATGCAGCGCCAGATGCAGCATCGTGCCGCGTTGTCGTTCGACTACGACGGCCTGTCGGCCAGCGGTAATACCGACAAGCCGCTCACGCGCCTGGTGGGCAGTGTGAGCCAGCGCATCAGCCGCCAACCCAAGGCTGAGCAAGCCCTGCGCAATGCCCTGCGCGACATGGGGTTCAAGGTCGCGACCCGGCAGAGCAAGGCGCTGCCCGACAGCGCGGGCGAGATGTTCCTGCTCGCCGACGACGAAGCCTGGCTGCAGTTCGTGCGTACAGACCTGCCCCGGCTGCGTGAGGCGGGCTGGCAGGTGGATGTCAACCGCGACTTCGCGTTCGACTTGCAGGAAGTGGAGGACTGGTACGCCACCGTCGATGAAACGCCAGGCCATGAATGGTTCGACCTCGAACTGGGTATCGTCGTCGATGGACAGCGGCACAGCCTGCTGCCCATCGTGCTGCAACTATTGCGCAATAGCCCTGAGCTGCTGCGCCCCAGCGAACTGGCCAAGCGCAATGACGAGGAGCACCTGCTGATCGATCTCAACCGTGGCCGGATCGACGCCTCCGCCCTGCGCGTGGCACTGCCTTATGGCCGGGTCAAGGCCGTGATGGCGACCTTGGGCGAGCTGTACATGAGCGAACCCGAAGCCGGAACGGCACTGCGTATGAGCCGAGCAGACGCTGCGCGCCTGAACGGGATCGAAGCGCTGCCGCTGCATTGGGAAGGCGGGGAGCATGTGCGCGATTTGGGTCGCCGCCTGCGGGATGCCAGGGATCTGCAGGTCACCCCACCTGCCGGCTTGCACGCCAGCCTGCGCGGCTACCAGCAGCAAGGGCTCAACTGGCTGCAAGCACTGCGGGAGATGGGCACCGGTGGCATCCTTGGGGATGACATGGGCCTGGGCAAAACCTTACAAGCCCTTGCCCATGTGCTGCTGGAAAAAGAAGCGGGCCGTTTGACGACGCCAGCACTGGCGGTCATGCCGACCAGCCTGCTACCCAATTGGCTGGACGAGGCGCAGCGTTTTGCACCTGACCTTCGGGTACTGGCCCTGCACGGGCCAGCACGCAGCAAGCATTTCACCCGTCTGCAGGATTACGACCTCATCCTGACCACCTATGCCCTGGTGCCCCGCGACCTCGCGCATTTGCGTGCGCAGCCATGGCACCTGCTGTTGCTCGACGAGGCGCAGAACATCAAGAGCAGCACCAGCAAGGCCGCCATGGCTGTGTGCCAACTGCAGGCTAGCCAGCGCCTGTGCCTGACCGGTACACCGATGGAAAACAACCTCGGCGAGCTGTGGTCGATCTTCCACTTCCTGATGCCCGGCTGGCTGGGTGACCTCAAGCGTTTCAACCAGGACTACCGCACGCCGATCGAGCGCCAGGGCAACACCGAGCGCCTGACCCACCTGATCACGCGCATTCGACCCTTCCTGCTGCGCCGCACGAAGGAGCAGGTCGCCACCGAACTGCCAGCCAAGACGGAACTGGTGCACTGGGTCGAACTGAGCGACGCACAGCGTGACACCTACGAGGCCGTGCGGGTGGCGATGGACAAGAAGGTTCGCGACGAGGTAGCCCGTAATGGTGCCGCACGCAGCCAGATCGTCATTCTCGATGCACTGCTCAAGCTGCGCCAGGTGTGTTGCGATCTGCGCCTGGTCAAGGGCGTGGATATCAAGGGCAACCAGAGCGACAAGGGCAAGCTGGGCGCGCTGCTGGAGATGCTCGAAGAGCTGATGAGCGAAGGCCGCCGCGTGCTGCTGTTCTCCCAGTTCACCTCGATGCTGGCGTTGATCGAGCAGGAACTGAAAAAACGCAGCATTCGCTACAGCCTGTTGACCGGTGACACCCGCGACCGTCGCACCCCTGTCCAGCAATTCCAGGCGGGGGATAGCCAGGTCTTTCTGATCAGCCTCAAGGCAGGCGGGGTGGGCTTGAACCTGACAGCAGCCGACACCGTGATTCATTACGACCCGTGGTGGAACCCGGCCAGCGAAAACCAGGCGACCGACCGGGCCTATCGCATCGGCCAGGACAAGCCCGTCTTCGTGTTCAAGCTGATTACCCGCGGCACGGTGGAGGAAAAGATCCAGCTGTTGCAGCAGGAGAAAGCAGCGCTGGCCACCAGCCTGCTTGACGGAGGCAAGGCTGGGCAGTGGCGACTGGGGGACGAGGAAATCGAAGCGTTGTTTGCGCCCTTGCCGGGCAAGCGGGGTCGGTAAAACCTGTCGGGACGCGCACTGGCTGGGTGAACGCGTCCCGACAGCCTGCTTGGCAATAAGCGGCTAGTCGATCAACTGCGCGTCCTTGAGCGCACCCAGCGCCTGCAGCCAACGCGGCTGTTGGCGATAATCGGTGCAGGCCGTGCCTTGACCGCGCATGCTGGCGATCCGAGGCGACGGCGTGACCCGCAGGCGCTGAGCCGCGCCCAGCGCCAATTCGGCTGCAGCCCGGTCGTTGCAAACCAGCCCCATATCACACCCGGCAGTGAACGCAGCTTCGATGCGGCTGGCCGCATCACCCACCACATGAGCACCGGCCATGGACAGGTCGTCGCTGAAGATGACCCCGTCAAAACCCAGCTCGCCGCGCAAAATATCTTGCAGCCACCGGCGGGAAAAGCCTGCCGGGCGGTTGTCGACCTGCGGATAGATCACATGGGCAGGCATCACTGCCGCCAATTGACCGCTCAGCCGGCTGAACGGCACCAGGTCCGCCGCTCGCAGCTGCTCCAGGCTACGCTCGTCAGTGGGTATCGCTACGTGGGAATCAGCTTCTGCCCAGCCATGGCCTGGGAAATGTTTGCCACAGGCCGCCATGCCTGCCGCGTTCATGCCGCGGATGAATGCGCCCGCCAGTTGCGTAGCTCGAAGCGGATCGCCCTCGAAGGCTCGGCTGCCCACCACCGCGCTGCGCTGGTGATCCAAGTCCAGCACCGGGGCGAAGCTCAGGTCCAGGCCAACGGCGAGCACTTCGGTCGCCATCAACCAGCCACATTGTTCGGCCAGGTACTCGGCATTGGCAGTGTCGGCCAGGGCACGCATGGCCGGCAAGCGCACGAACCCCTGGCGCAGACGCTGCACTCGGCCTCCCTCCTGATCGACGGCCAGGATCAGGTCAGGGCGCAGTGCGCGAATGGAGGCGCACAACGCGCGCACCTGCCGCGGGCTTTCGATGTTGCGGGCGAAGATGATCAACCCCGCCACTTCAGGCTGGCGCAACAGCTGCCGGTCTTCGGCGGTCAGCCAGGTGCCGGCGATATCCACCATCAAGGAGCCTTGCAGGCTGACGGTCATGAGAAATCCTTCAATAGAGACAGGGAAAAGCCCGCTTGCGGCTGGCAACAGGCCAAGTTATGCCTTGACGGGGGCTGCACCGTTGGCGGTTTTGCTGCGCGGGCGCAACTGGGCGCTGGCCATGGCCGCGTCGGTGACGCCGGTATCGGCACGCATGCCGGCAGCCAGGAACGGCACCATCAGGCGCATCACCTGCTCGATGGAGGTGTTGATGCCGAAGTCAGTCTCGGCGATGGCCCGCAGCGCCTTGATGCCCGACATGCTGAACGCAGCAGCCCCGAGCATGAAGTGCACACGCCAGAACAATTCGATCGCAGGAATGCGTGGCGCGGCTTCGTTGACGAGCAACATGTAGCGGCGGAAGACCTTGCCGTACATGTCTTCGAGGTAACGGCGCAAGTGGCCCTGGCTCTGGCTGAACGCCAAGCCAAGCAGCCGCATGAAGATCGACAGGTCGTTGTTGCTGCGCGGCTGCACGGCAAGGGCTTGCTCAACCAGCATCTCCAGCAATTCTTCAAGGGTAGGCTTGTGCTCGGGGCGGGCCTGACGCCGCTCCAGCTCGCGTTCGAGACTGGCGCAGAAGGGCCCCAGGAAACGAGAGAAGACCGCTTGGATCAGGGCTTTCTTGGAACCGAAGTGGTAGTTCACCGCCGCCAGGTTAACCCCGGCCTTGCTGGTGATCAGCCGCAACGAGGTTTCGGCGAACCCGCGCTCGGCAAACAGCTGCTCGGCAGCATCGAGGATGCGTTCAACGGTTTCCGATTGGGCCATGACTACTCCGAGCACTCCGCCATACAAACAGGTGTTTGAAACATACGTTTCAACCCCACATCTGTCAAGCGCTCGTGACCGGCCGGTCAGTCAAGCCATCGCAAGGTCGTGAAGCGGTGATCTCGAGGTGATCTGCTCCAGTCGGCTTACCTAGAGACTGCCAAAGCTTGCGGCTAGACCAATACTGTATATAATCCCAGTCACTGTACAAAAAGACAGAGCGCTGATCATGTTGAAACTGACGCCACGCCAAGCCGAAATCCTCGCCTTCATCAAGCGCAGCCTCGAGGACAACGGCTTTCCGCCGACCCGTGCCGAGATTGCCCAGGAGCTGGGTTTCAAATCCCCTAATGCCGCCGAGGAGCATCTCAAGGCGCTGGCCCGTAAAGGCGCTATCGAGATGACGCCAGGCGCCTCCCGAGGCATTCGCATTCCCGGCCTCGAAGCCAAGGCCGAGGAGGCCGGGCTCCCGATCATCGGCCGCGTTGCTGCCGGCGCCCCGATCCTTGCCGAGCAACACATCGAGCAATCCTGCAACATCAACCCCGCCTTTTTCCACCCCCAGGCCGACTATCTGTTGCGTGTTCACGGCATGAGCATGAAGAACGTGGGCATCCTCGATGGCGACCTGTTGGCGGTGCATACCTGCCGTGAAGCCCGCAACGGCCAGATCGTCGTGGCGCGCATCGGCGACGAAGTCACCGTCAAGCGCTTCAAGCGCGAAGGCAACAAGGTCTGGCTGCTGGCCGAAAACCCGGAATTCGCCCCTATCGAAGTCAACCTGAAAGATCAGGAACTGGTGATCGAGGGCTTGAGCGTCGGCGTCATTCGCCGCTGAATCAGGAGGCGTCATGCAGCCATTCACCCATACAACCGAGCAAGTCCAGTTGCCGCTGTTCGAAGCATTCCTCGCCCAGCCCGTCCTGCCTGGCCTCAAGGCCAGCGAACTGGCGCGCAAGAGTGACTTGCCCGACCTGTTCAGCGAATTGTCACTGCACGGCGCCCCCAGTCACTGTCATACCTTGCTGGCACCTGTACTACGTGAACTCAGCGAAGAAGACGAAACGCGCTGGCTGACCCTCATTGCGCCACCGTCGAGCCTGACACAGGCCTGGCTGCGCAGGGCTGGCCTAAACCGCGAGCGCATTCTGCTGCTTCATCCGCGCGGCAACCAGCCTCCCCTTCAGTTGGCGTGTGAAGCCCTACGCCTGGGCCGTAGCCACACCGTGGTCAGCTGGCTGGGGAGCGTCAATGCCAATGCACGTCAGTTGCTGTTGCGTGCAGCAAGCGTGGGTAACGCGCAAAGCCTGAACATTCGTTTCGGCTAACACTGCGGCATTCGCGCTACCAGCCTGACCGCTCCCAGGCCATGCTCACCCTGACGAGTAAAGATCGCCGGGAAAGCGCAACGCCTTTCCGACTGCCCCACATTCATCCGTCTGATACGCTTGCCGCCATCACCGGCCAGGCCGGTGACAGCGATCACACGACTGCGCGTTTCAGTGCAGAACGCGCGGCCCTTCGTCACGTTCGAGCTCGCCATCCACAAGCCGTCCAGCCATCTGTACCCCCACGCTGAGCATGGCTTTGGCCACCTCGACGTGCTGACCTTGCAGAAATACTTTGGCATCCTCTGAGAAATCCAGGGTTACCAGTGAGCCTTCATCCTCGGCGCGACGCAGTTCGATGCGGCCATCAGGCAACTCGACAATTTCCAGAAAAGACGTAGACATAAAGGGCGGTTCTCCACGAAAGGCGAGCATTGTACCAGCGCTCGAGGCCGTCAGCACTCACTCAACGCATCACGAAAACGCCTGACAAGCGCCTTGAGGTTGCTGCGCCACGCTTCAAGCTCGGCACGGGACAGCGGCGCAGGCACCTGCTCATCGAGGCTGACGGCCTGGATCAGCGGCTGGGTGACGTCAGTCTTGGGTGGTTTGCGCATCACGGGCGCTCGGAACAAGTCAGCATACGCAGCCAGCATCTGCGCCAGCCAGGTCTCCCGTTGCCGGGCAAGCTCCAGAAGCTCGGCAACTTCTGGTATGGCGATGCCGTTGAAGGCGTCATGGGCCAGGGCCTGCTCGACGGTTGCCAGCGCAGGCAAGCGATAGTACCCACTGATTTCGTGACACAGGCCAAGCAATGCACCGTGCAGATGAAACAATGCCGACTCCCGCTCAGCCTGCACCAGCCCCTGGGCGTTCATGGCCTGACTCTGTTCAGCCTTGGCCATCGATTCCAGTGCCAGCCCGGCAAAGAACAGTTTTTGATTGGTACGGGTATAGAGCTCCTGGGCCATGTGTCGCCCTCCCATCAGGTGGCTAAGCGGATTGCTGCATCATAAATGAAAGGGGCCGTGCTGCGGCCTTTCGTGGCATCAGCTCACGAAAAGCCGCCGCGCGGCCCCATCCTTGAACGCTAGTCCTCAGCGCTTGTCTTCGACTTTCCAGGTCTTGCCATCGTAGAACGCCTTCCAACCAGTAGGCTTGCCGTCCACTTCGGACTGGACGTATTGCTCCTTGGTCTTGCGGCTGTAGCGGATCACGGTAGGACGACCGTCCGGATCCTTCTGGGGCGCTTCGCACAGGAAATGGTACTTGGGATCGATCTCATGCTTGTGCGGAACAATCTCGCACACCAGGGGCGCACGCGTTTCGCGGTTCTTCGGGAACTGGCTGGCAGCCAGGAACAGCCCCGAAGCACCATCGCGCAGCACATAGGTGTCGTCCACCTTCTCGCACTTGAGCTCAGGCATGTCGACCTTGTCCATCTTCGGCGGCGCCGCTTCACCGCTTTTGAGCAGCTTGCGCGTGTTCTTGCACGCAGGGTTGGTGCACCCGAAGAACTTGCCGAAGCGCCCGGTCTTGAGCTGCATTTCGCTGCCGCACTTGTCGCACTCAAGGCTTGGGCCTTCGTAGCCTTTGATGCGATAGCTGCCCTCTTCGATCTCGTAACCCGGGCAATCGGGGTTATTCCCACAGATGTGCAGCTTGTGCTTTTCATCGAGCAGGTAGGCGTCCATCGCCGTCGCACAGACCGGGCAGCGGTGCTTGCCAAGCAAGACGCGCGACTCCGATTCACCCTCGTCGTCTGCAGCAATCTCGTCACCAGGCACGAGGTTGACCGTGGACTTGCAGCGCTCCTTGGGTGGCAGGCTGTAACCAGAGCAGCCCAGGAACACGCCCGTGGACGCTGTACGGATCATCATCGGCCGGCCGCACTCCTTGCAAGGAATGTTGGTCATCGTCGGCTGGTTGGCACGCATGCCGCCTTCGCTGGATTCGGCCGTCTGCAACTTTTTGCTGAAGTCGCCGTAGAACTCGTCCAGCACGTTCTTCCAGTCGCGTTCGCCGTGGGCGACGTCGTCGAGGTTCTCCTCCATGCCGGCGGTGAAACCGTAATCCATCAAGTTGGAGAAACTCTCGGAAAGCCGCTCGGTCACGATATCGCCCATCTTTTCCGAGTAGAAGCGACGGTTGTGCAACGTCACGTAGCCGCGGTCCTGGATGGTCGAGATGATCGCCGCATAGGTGGATGGACGGCCGATACCGCGTTTTTCCATTTCCTTGACCAGGCTGGCCTCGGTGAACCGTGCAGGCGGTTTGGTGAAGTGCTGGGTAGGATCAAGCTGCATCAGCTTGAGCGCTTCACCCTGGACCATTTCGGGCAGCACGTCGTCTTCACCAGGCTTGCTCTGCTGCGGCAACACGCGGGTGTAGCCATCGAACTTCAGGATACGGCCCTTGGCACGCAGCTCGAAGCTGCCTGCCGCCACGGTCACGCTGGTGGACAGGTACTGGGCCGGCGGCATCTGGCAGGCCAGGAACTGACGCCAGATCAGCTCGTACAGCCGCTCGGCATCGCGCTCCATACCGCTGAGCTTGGTCGGGTGGGTGCTCACGTCCGAAGGCCGGATGGCTTCGTGCGCCTCCTGAGCCCCCTCTTTGCTGCCGTAGACCTGCGAGGTTTCGGGCAGGTACTGCTTGCCGAATTCCCGCTCGATGTAGCTACGGGCCATTTCCAGCGCATCGCTCGACAGGTTGGTCGAATCGGTACGCATGTAGGTGATGTAACCCGCTTCGTACAGACGCTGGGCCATCATCATGGTTTTCTTCACGCCGAACCCCAGGCGATTGCTCGCCGCCTGTTGCAGGGTCGAGGTGATGAAGGGCGCTGAAGGCTTGCTGCTGGTCGGGCGGTCTTCACGCTTGACGACGCTATAGCTCGATGCCTTGAGCTTTTCCAGCGCGGCCATGGCCTGGGTTTCGTTCAGCGGCTTGAAGGCCTCGCCATTTTCACGGGCGACTTCGAAGCGAACCTTGGCGTTCTTGGCAGTGCCGAGATCGGCATGGATTTCCCAGTATTCCTGAGGAATGAAGGCACGAATCTCGCGTTCGCGTTCGACCACCAGCTTGACGGCTACCGATTGCACACGCCCGGCCGACAGGCCACGGGCAATCTTGGACCACAGCAACGGGGACACCATGTACCCCACTACGCGATCGAGAAAACGGCGCGCCTGCTGCGCGTTGACCCGATCGATGTCGAGCTCACCGGGCTGCGAAAACGCTTCCTGAATGGCTTTCTTGGTGATTTCGTTGAACACCACGCGCTTATAGCGGGTGTCGTCGCCACCGATGGCCTCACGCAGGTGCCAGGCGATCGCCTCCCCTTCGCGGTCCAAGTCGGTTGCGAGGTAGATGGTGTCGGCGTCCTTGGCCAGGCGGCGCAGCTCGTCGATCACCTTTTCCTTGCCGGGAAGGATCTCGTACTTGGCTTTCCAGCCCTGGTCCGGGTCGACGCCCATGCGTGCAACCAGCTGGCGACGCGCCTTTTCTTTGGGCGAAAGGGCCGGTGCCTCACCCGCCGCCTTGCCACGCTTGGCGGCCGGCTCTTTGCTCGCGCTAGCCGAACCGCTGGTGGGAAGGTCTCGGATATGGCCGATACTCGACTTCACCACGTACTGGTTGCCCAGGTACTTGTTGATGGTCTTGGCCTTGGCCGGGGATTCCACAATGACCAGCGATTTGCCCATGGATCGGAGTATTCCTGAATCTGAAGATTGAAAACACGTCAGGTACCAGACGCGGCACCGCTATATATAGTGGCAAAACTGCGAGGTCAAGTTCAGAACATCACGCCTGCGACTTGTCCGACATCCCGCAAAGCCCTTCTTCGGCCTTGATCAACGCAAAGCGGGGCACCTGTTCGCCATCGACTTCCACCGACTCGCGGAACATCGACAGCGGGCGCACCCAGAAGCTGTAATCACCATACAGGCATTGGTAGAACACCATCCACTCCTCGCTCTCGGAGTGCCGCGCAACACTGAACACGCGGTACTCCGGGCCCTTGTAATGCCGGTACACACCTGGCTGGATCTGCATGTCGTCTACCTCCTGATGCCATCGAAACCCAAAAAACAAAACCGGGGCACGAGGCCCCGGTTGCTGTCCTTCTCCTGCGCCTTAGACGCGTTCAAAGACAGTGGTGATACCTTGGCCAAGGCCGACGCACATGGTCGCAACCCCCAGCGTGCCGCCATTTTGCTTCATGACGTTGAGCAGGGTGCCGGAAATACGCGCCCCGGAGCAACCAAACGGGTGACCCAAGGCGATCGCGCCGCCGTGCAGGTTAACCTTCTCATTCATCTTGTCGAGCACTTTCAAGTCTTTCAACACAGGCAGCGCCTGTGCGGCGAACGCCTCGTTGAGTTCGATGAAGTCGATGTCGGCCATGCTCAAGCCCGCGCGCTTGAGGGCTTTCTGGGTGGCCGGTACTGGGCCGTAGCCCATGATCGCGGGGTCGACGCCCGCCACTGCCATGGCCCGAATGACCGCCAGAGGCTCGATACCCAGGTCCATCGCACGCTGGCCTGACATCACGATCATGCACGAGGCACCGTCGGTGATCTGGGAAGAAGTACCTGCGGTCACGGTTCCGCCTTTGGGGTTGAAGGCCGGCTTGAGCGACGCCAGGCCCTCGAGGGTGGTTTCCGGACGAATGGTTTCGTCGAAGTCGAACACTTTCAGGAAACCGTTCTCGTCATACCCCTGCATGGGGATGATCTCGTCCTTGAACTTGCCCTCGATGGTGGCCTTGTGCGCCAGCTGGTGCGAGCGCACGCCGAACTGATCCTGCTGTTCACGCGTGATGCCGTGCATCTTGCCCAGCATCTCGGCCGTCAGGCCCATCATGCCCGAGGCCTTGGCCGCATGCAGCGCCAGGTGTGGGTTGGGGTCTACGCCATGCATCATGCTCACGTGCCCCATGTGCTCGACGCCGCCAATCACGAACACGTCGCCATTGCCAGTCATGATCGCCTGGGCGGCGGTGTGCAGTGCGCTCATCGACGAGCCGCACAGCCGGCTGACGGTCTGCGCCGCAGAGGTGTGCGGGATCTGGGTCATCAACGAGGCCATGCGGGCGATGTTCCAGCCTTGCTCCAGGGTCTGGTTCACACAGCCCCAAATCACGTCCTCGACTTCCTTGGGATCGACCTTGTCGTTGCGCTCAAGCAACTTGCTGATCAGGTGCGCCGACATGTCTTCGGCACGGGTATTGCGGTGCATGCCACCCTTGGAGCGGCCCATTGGCGTGCGACCGAAGTCGACGATCACCACGTCTCTTGGATTAAGGCTCATATCAAATCTCTCGCTCTAGCTCGTTGACCGCTCAGTTGAAGAAGCGCTGGCCCGTCTTGGCCATCTCACGCAGCTTGGCGGTCGGGTGGTACAGCGGCCCCAGGTCGGCATAGCGATCGGCCAGGGCGACGAATTCGGCTACACCCAAGGTATCGATGTAGCGCAGCGCGCCGCCACGGAAGGGTGGGAAGCCAATGCCGTAGACCAGGCCCATGTCCGCCTCGGCGGCCGTCTCGACGATGCCATCTTCAAGGCAGCGAACGGTTTCCAGGCACAGCGGGATCATCATCCAGTTGACGATGTCCTCGTCACTGACTTCACGCTGCTCGTACACGATGGGCTTGAGTACCTCAAGCACGCCGGCATCGGCGACTTTCTTCGGCTTGCCACGCTTGTCGGTTTCATAGGCGTAGAAGCCCTTGCCGTTCTTCTGGCCCAGGCGGTTGGCATCGTACAAGGCGTCGATGGCCGAGCGGCGCTCGTCCTTCATGCGATCGGGGAAGCCCTCGGCCATGACGTCACGGCCATGATGCCCGGTGTCGATGCCCACCACGTCCATCAAGTACGCCGGGCCCATGGGCCAGCCGAATTTTTCCATGACCTTGTCGATGCGCACGAAGTCCACCCCCGCGCTAACCAGCCTGGCGAAGCCGCCGAAGTACGGGAACAGGACACGGTTGACCAAGAACCCTGGGCAGTCGTTGACCACGATTGGGTTCTTGCCCATCTTCTTGGCGTAAGCGACGGTGGTAGCAACTGCCACTTCGCTGGATTTTTCGCCACGGATCACTTCCACCAGCGGCATCATGTGCACCGGGTTGAAGAAGTGCATGCCCACGAAGTTTTCCGGGCGCTTCAGCGCTTGTGCCAGCAGATTGATGGAAATGGTCGAGGTATTGGATGCCAGAATCGCATCCTCCCTCACCTGCCCTTCCACCTCGGCAAGCACGGCCTGCTTGACCTTGGGGTTTTCAACCACCGCCTCGACCACGATGTCCACGTGGGCGAAATCGCCGTACGACAGGGTCGGACGAATCGCGTTGAGCGCCTCGGCCATCTTGGCCGGCGTCAGGCGACCTTTCTCGACCCGATTGCCCAGCAGCTTGGACGCTTCGTTCAACCCAAGCTCGATGGCCTCTTCGCGAATATCCTTCATCAGAATCGGCGTGCCCTTGACCGCCGACTGATAGGCGATGCCGCCGCCCATGATACCGGCGCCCAGCACGGCCGCCTGCTTGACGTCACGGGCAATCTCGTCGTGGGCCTTGGCCTTGCGCTTGAGTTCCTGATCGTTCAGGAACAAGCCGATGAGGCTCTGTGCAACCGACGTCTTAGCCAGCTTGGCAAAGCCTGCCGCTTCGATTTCAAGTGCCTTGTCGCGACCGAAGTTGGCCGCTTTCTGGATGGACTTGATCGCCTCGACAGGCGCTGGGTAATTAGGGCCGGCCTGCCCAGCGACGAAACCTTTGGCGGTTTCGAAGGCCATCATCTGCTCGATGGCATTGAGCTTGAGCTTCTCGAGCTTGGGCTGGCGCTTGGCCTTGTAGTCCAGCTCGCCACTGATGGCGCGCTTGATCAGGTCCAGGGCACCGGCCATGAGCAACTCAGGCACTACCACGGCATCGACGGCACCGACTTTCAGGGCGTCTTCGGCACTGTTTTCCTTGCCCGCGGCAATCCACTCGACGGCGTTGTCCGAGCCGATCAGGCGCGGCAGACGCACTGTGCCACCAAAGCCTGGATAGATGCCCAGCTTCACTTCGGGCAGGCCGATGCGCGCGGTGGTGGCCATGATGCGGTAGTCCGCTGCCAGGCACATCTCCAGACCACCGCCCAGGGCGATACCGTTGATGGCTGCAACCGTAGGCACCTGGAGGTCTTCGAAGGCGTTGAAGATATGGTTGGCTTCCAGGCTGCCGGCGACCAATTCGGCCTCGGGCAACTTGAAGTTGTCGACGAACTCGGTGATGTCGGCACCGACGATGAACACGTCCTTGCCGCTGCTAACGATGACACCCTTGACCGAAGCATCGGTCTGGATGGCGTCTACAGCCTGGCGCAGCTCGCTCAGGGTCAGGCGGTTGAACTTATTGACGGACTCACCCTTGAGGTCGAACTTGAGCTCGACGATGCCACTTTCAAGAGCCTTAACCGTGATGGCTTTACCTTCGTAAATCATCAACTGATCTCCAAGATATGGAAGCTGAACTGTACACGCCGATCACTGCAGCACCGCAGCCGTCATGGCCACCTGCTCCAGGCACACCCGTCAGCGCGCGAGTCGTACGCATGAATGAGTGGCGTGCAATGCAAACGCTCAATTCATACGCCCGTTTGATTTGGGTGTGCACACATTCTCCGAAAAGATCTGCATTGTCAAATGCTGCACCCACGGGGAGAAAAGCCGACTTTGCGGTCACTTTCCACAAGCCGGGTACGACCGATCATGCCGCTGATCGCTGGCCATTCATGCTGGCAATCCTCACACCTTGCCAGCCTCGGCACCCCTTGCAGTCTGGCTGATCCAGGCACAAGCGCCAGGCGTTACTTGACGGAGTGAATTCAACGGCCTGCCCAGCCTTTTGGCGTGGTAGAACGAGAAAGCGGCGATTGACCGGTTCCTGTCAGGAACCGCCGAATCGCCGCTTTCTCGTTGCGCTGCGTGTCAGGGGCCATGGACAGCCCGCCGAGCACCCTTGGAGTCAGGCCAGTGTCTCCAGCACGTAGGCAACATCCTGCAATACAGCCGTGTCCCCCCGCTCCGTCCAGTAGAGCGCTATCATCCGCGCATCGGCCTCGACCTTGTAGGCGCTTGCTGGCAGACGGGCCAGGGCTTGCAAGAAGCGCGGGTCTTCGCACGGCTCGCGCCACTGGTTCCACCATACGCCAGGGCTGATCTGCCAGAAGCTGAAGCTGTCGACATGCCCCCGCTTGCGTGCCCGGTGATATTGCGGGCAAGGGCTCGGCGGCTGTTTTTCCAGCCAGTGCGGCCACTGCTGAGGCGCCAGCTGCATGGCCAGGCCCATGCGCCGCGCCTCCAGGCGCAGGCGCATCTGCTCACTCTGATTGCGCGAGTTGCGCAGCCAGGAAAGCGGGCTGAGAATCAGCGCAAGGATTGACACCACCAGCAATACCGTCATATCAGTAGCTCCCATAAACCGTTGCAAATGAGCTGGTTAGCCATTTTTCACGCATGACCCGCCCGAAAGCGACCATACTTCTTCTATAGCGATTGCCTGGAGTACAGCTCATGACCTACCAACATCTGCTGGTCGCCGTCGACCTGACGGAAGAATGCGACCCTGTGATCAAGCGCGCCATGGCGCTGGCCCAGCCTACCAACGCCAAGGTGTCACTGGTGCACATCGTCGAACCCATGGCCATGGCGTTTGGCGGCGACGTGCCGATGGACTTGTCGCAACTGCAACAGCAGCAGTTCGATCAGGCCAAGGAACGCATGGATCGCCTGTTCAGCAAGTATCCGGGCATCCAGCGCGGCGACTCGCACTTGACCTACGGCCAGCCCCGCCAGGAAATCCATCAATTGGCCAAAGAACAGCACTGCGACCTGATCGTCGTGGGCAGCCACGGTCGCCACGGCCTGGCGCTGCTGCTGGGCTCCACAGCCAACGACGTGCTGCACGGCGCACCCTGCGATGTGCTGGCAGTGCGACTGCAGAAAAAGGACTGAGCCTGTCTACCGCCAGGGGTTAAGCGGCCACGCCAGGTGCCTTGGGGTTGCATCCTCCCTCTGGCACCTGGCAGCGGGCTCGCCCGCTACGCGCAGGCGATCAACGCCCTGCCTGCTTAGCCTTCCAGCTCGGCCCAGCGCTCCACCAGGGCATCGAGCTCACCTTGCAGCTTCTCGATGTTCGCCAGCACCGCTGACGTTTCTGCGATCGGACGCTGGTAGAAACCAACCGCGCTCACCTCTTCCTGAGCCTGGGCCATGCGCTGTTCCAGCGCGTCGATCTGCCCCGGCAGCATCTCCAGCTCACGCTGAAGCTTGTAGCTGAGCTTTTTCTTCGATTCCTCGGCCACTGGCGCAGCGACGGCTTGCGGCTTGGCCTCGACCTTCTCCACCACCGCACTGTTGAGCGCCGACTTGCCGCCTTTACTCTCCGTAACGCCGAGCAGCTTTGGCGAACCGCCCTGACGAATCCAGTCTTCGTAACCGCCCACGTACTCGCGAACCAAGCCATCGCCCTCGAACACCAGGGTGCTGGTCACGACGTTGTCGAGAAACGCCCGGTCGTGGCTGACCATCAGCACGGTACCCTTGTAGTTGGAGAGCACCTCTTCGAGCAGCTCGAGGGTTTCCACGTCCAGGTCGTTGGTGGGTTCGTCGAGCACCAGCAGGTTGGCCGGCTTGCTGAACAGCTTGGCCAGCAGCAGGCGCGCACGTTCGCCGCCGGACAATGCCTTGACCGGGGTGCGGGCCCGCTGCGGACTGAACAGGAAGTCGCCCAGGTAGCTCAGCACATGCCGGTTCTGCCCTTCGATCTCGATGAAGTCTCGGCCCTCGGCGAGGTTGTCGATGACGGTCTTTTCCAGGTCCAGCTGATGGCGCATCTGGTCGAAATAGGCGACCTCAAGCTTGGTGCCGCGCTCGATCTTGCCCGAAGTGGGCTCCAGATCACCCAGCATCAGCTTGAGCAAGGTGGTCTTGCCGGTGCCGTTGGCGCCCAGCAGGCCGATCCGGTCCTGGCGCTGCAGCACCATGGAAAAATCCTTCACCAGCATCGGCCCGTCCGGGTGCGAGAAGCTGACGTGCTCGAGCACCATGACCTGCTTGCCCGACTTGTCGGCCGCCTCGATCTGAATGTTGGCCTTGCCCTGCCGCTCACGGCGCTCACCGCGCTCCACGCGCAGGGCCTTGAGCGCCCGCACGCGGCCTTCGTTACGGGTGCGACGGGCCTTGATGCCCTGGCGAATCCACACCTCTTCCTGGGCCAGGCGCTTGTCGAACAGCGCGTTGGCGGTTTCCTCGGCGGCCAGCGCGGCCTCCTTGTGCACCAGGAAGCTGGCATAGTCGCCATTCCAGTCGATCAGGCCGCCGCGGTCCAATTCGAGGATGCGGGTGGCCAGGTTCTGCAGGAAGGATCGGTCGTGGGTGATGAACAACACGGCGCCGTTGAACCCGCGCAGTGCTTCCTCGAGCCAGGCGATGGCACCGATATCCAGGTGGTTGGTCGGCTCGTCGAGCAGCAACAAGTCGGGCTCGGACACCAGCGCCTGGGCCAGCAGTACACGACGACGCCAGCCGCCGGACAACTCCGCCAGGGTCTTGTCTGCCGGCAACTGCAGACGACTCAGGGTGCTTTCAACCACTTGCTGCAGGCGCCAGCCATCGCGGGCCTCCAGCTCGTGCTGCACGTGCATCAGTTTTTCCAGGTCTTCATCGCCCTGGATGTTCTGGCTCAGGTGATGAAACTGTGCCAGCAGCTCGCCGACGCCATCCAGCCCTGCCGCCACGACGTCGAACACCGTGCGCTCGTCGGCCAGCGGCAGTTCCTGGGGCAACTCGCCGATTTTCAGCCCAGGGGCGCGCCAGATGTCACCGTCATCGCCTTTCTGCTCGCCCTTGACCAGGCGCAGCATGCTCGACTTGCCAGTGCCGTTGCGGCCGATGATGCACACCCGCTCGCCACGAGCGATCTGCCAGGACACCTTGTCCAGCAGCGGCATGGCGCCGAATGCGAGGGACACATCGCTGAATTTGAGCAGGGTCATGTTCGTCTCCATAAATCGGGCGCGCATTCTACCTGAGTTAGCCCTGCGCCGACATCCGCACGGCCTGCACCCGTCGCCCACGGCGACACCCGGTCGAACTTAATATCCCGATACAAGCGCAGTGCTTTCACCTGTCATCCGCAAACGGCTAAGCTAGGGCCATCGTTTTCAACAGTGCTGGCCCCGCCGCCACTTTCCCATGGTTCAACTGCCCGGACGTATCATGCGCAGCCGCCTGTTACAAATTGCTTCATGCCTGTTGCTCACCGCTGCCACCGGCGCGGCCCAGGCCACCGACATTACCGTGCAACGCCAATACTATGATGAAGCCAAGCGTGCGCTGGCCAAGGGCGACAAGGGCCCGTACCTGCGCTATGCCCAGGCGCTCGACGATTATCCGCTGACACCGTATCTGGCCTATGACGAACTGACCGCGCGCCTGAAATCTGCCAGCAACCAGGAGATCGAGGGTTTCCTGGCCAAGCACGGCGACCTGCCCCAGGCCAACTGGATGAAACTGCGCTGGTTGCGCTGGCTGGCCGAACGCGGTGAGTGGCAGACCTTCGCCAAGTACTACGATCCCAAGCTCAACTTCACGGAGCTCGATTGCCTGAACGGCCAGTACCAGCTCAGCCACGGGATGCGCACCGAAGGCTTTGCCACGGCAAACAAGCTGTGGTCGGTGGGCAAGTCCCAGCCTGCTGCCTGCGACCCGTTGTTCGCCATGTGGGCTGCCGAGGGGCAGCTCACGGAGGCCAAGCGCTGGGAGCGGGCCAAGCTTGCAGCCCAGGCACGCAACTACGGCCTGGCCGAGAACCTGGTCAAGACCCTGACCACGCTGGCGCCACAAGGCCGTCTGCTGATCGATGTGGCGCAGAAACCCGAATTGCTCAACCAGCCATCACGCTTCACCCAGGCCGACGAAGCGACCTCGGACGTCGTCAGTCTCGGGCTGCGCCGCCTTGCACGGCAGGACCCGGAGCGCGCCATGGGGCTGCTTGACGACTATGCCCAGCGCATGCACTTTTCCCGCGATGAAAAAGTGGCCATTGCCCGCGAGATCGGCCTGACCCTGGCCCGGCGCTATGACCCGCGCGCGCTTGACCTCATGACCCGCTACGACCCCGAACTGCGGGACGATACCGTCAGTGAATGGCGCTTGCGCCTGTTGCTGCGCCTGGGCCGGTGGGAAGATGCCTATGCCCTCACCAAGCGCCTGAGCGGCGACCTGGCCCAGAGCAGCCGCTGGAAGTACTGGCAGGCGCGGAGCCTGGAGCTGGCGCAGCCGAAGAACCCGCAAGTCCCGCAGTTGTACAAGGCCGTTGCCCGCGAGCGCGATTTCTATGGCTTCCTGGCTGCAGACCGTGCGCAAGCCCCCTACCAACTGAACAACAAGCCCCTGGTGCTCAGCCCACAGCTGGTCAAGAAGGTGCGCAATACACCTGGCATCCAACGCGCCCTCGAATTCCATGCCCGCGGTCAGATCGTCGAAGGTCGCCGCGAGTGGTATCACGTGAGCCGTCACTTCACCCGGGACGAAATGGTCGCCCAGGCGCGCCTGGGTTACGAGTTGCGCTGGTATTTCCCGGCCATCCGCACCATCAGCCAGGCCAAATACTGGGATGACCTGGACGTACGCTTCCCCATGGCGCACCGCGACACCCTGGTACGCGAAGCCAAGGTGCGCGGCCTGCACTCGAGCTGGGTATTCGCAATCACCCGTCAGGAAAGCGCCTTCATGGAGGATGCCCGTTCCCCAGTGGGCGCCAGCGGGCTCATGCAGTTGATGCCTGCTACAGCCAAGGAAACCGCGCGCAAGTTCAGCATCCCACTGGCTTCGCCCGCACAGGTCCTGAACCCGGACAAGAACATCCAGCTGGGGGCTGCCTACCTCAGCCAGGTGCACAGCCAGTTCAACGGCAACCGAGTACTGGCCTCAGCCGCTTACAACGCAGGCCCAGGCCGCGTACGGCAATGGCTCAAAGGCGCCAAACACCTGAGCTTCGACGTGTGGGTCGAGTCCATTCCATTCGATGAAACCCGTCAGTACGTTCAGAACGTGCTGTCCTATTCGGTGATTTACGGACAAAAGCTCAACATGCCACAACCCCTGGTGGACTGGCACGAGCGCTACTTCGACGACATGTAAGGAGGCCATTAGCGGCTGATCAAGCCAGGGCGCCGACCACACCGGCGTCCGGCTGCCCGACAACTCAGAGCACCTGGACCTTCATGCCAACCTCCAGGTGCCCGTCGCCATCGGCGGCCAGGTTTTGCCCAAACAATATGTCCCCTTCCTTTTCCCGGAACGTCCGAAGCGTGGTCATGGGCTCGCGGTCAGGGCTGCGCTGCCCCGTTGCAGGGTCGATGGTGGTGAAAATGCAGCGCACGCTTGGCTTCAAAACACGGAACTCCACCGTACCGATGCGAATGCGCTTCCAGCCATCCTCTGCGAAAGCCTCGGCCCCCTGCACCACCAGGTTTGGCCTGAACCGCAGCATGTCCATGGGCCGGCCGACACGGCGATCGAGCTCATCGAGCGACGCCTGGCCAATGAGCAGCAACGGGAAACCGTCGGGAAAGGCGGCACGGTCCCGGTCGGTGCCATAGCCATTGGGCAGGTACCTGGCCCGCTGCTGCGGGCAATACACCAACCTCACCGCTTTGCCTAGCCAGCCACTGAGCCAAGCGGCGGCCTCATCACCGGCATCCGGCATACGAAAGGTGTCGCGCCATAAGGTCACCCCTCGCAGCGGGGCATCGTCGGCCGGGGACACCACCTTCAGCGGCACTTGCCCAGGCGCCCGCAGCAACAGTACTCCGCCTGTCTCGACTGCCTCGAGCTGCCCGAGCTGGGGCCAGACGCGCTGGGTCAGAAAGCGCCCGTTCTGTTCCTCGACCAGCATCCAACGGCGGTCTCCTTCAAGCCCAAGCACACCAACGGGAGAGACCTGCAGGCCTTGCGCCCGCCCCGACTTGACCGGATACCGGTAGAGCTCACTGAGAAACATCCCTGCTGCCTCATAAATCGCCAAACCGCCAGCTTATACCCAGCAGGGCGCGCAATCACGCGTTGGTGGTGTCCAGCAACAGGCGCTGCTTGACCACATCGACCAGCCGATCAGGCTGGAACTTGGACAGGAAATTGTCGCAACCCACTTTCTTGACCATGGATTCGTTGAAGCTGCCGGACAGCGACGTATGCAGCACCACGTACAGTTTGCGCAGGCGCGCATCCTCGCGGATTTCGGTCGTCAGGCGATAACCGTCCATTTCCGGCATTTCGGCATCCGTGAAGATCATCAATAGCTTTTCGCACATGTCCTCCCCGGCATCGGCCCACGCCTTGAGCATGCGCAAGGCTTTGAGGCCGTCGCTGGCAACGTGCAGTTTCATCCCCAACTGCGAGAGCGTGTCGCGCAACTGGGCCAGGGCCACACTGGAATCGTCCACCAGCAGCACCTCGCGACCACGCGCCCTCGCCAGTACCGGATCGGCCAATTTCTCACCCGAAACGCGGGCGTTGTAAGGCACGATTTCGGCAAGCACCTTTTCCACATCGATCACCTCCACCAGCTTGTCGTCCACCTTGGTGATGGCAGTCAGGTAATGCTGACGGCCGGCACTGGTCGGTGGCGGCATGATGGATTCCCAATTGAGGTTGACGATGCGGTCGACCCCGCCCACCAGAAACGCCTGCACCGAGCGGTTGTATTCGGTGACGATGATGGTGCTGTCGGGGCCTGGCTGAATGGGGCGCATGCCGATCGCCTGGGACAGGTCGATTACCGGGAGTGTCTGGCCTCGCAGGTTCACCACACCGCAGACGAACGCGTGACGTTGCGGCATCAGTGTCAGCTTGGGCAGTTGTAACACCTCCTGCACCTTGAAGACGTTGATCGCGAAAAGCTGACGCCCAGCCAGCCGGAACATCAGGATTTCCAGCCGGTTCTCCCCTACCAGTTGTGTGCGTTGGTCTACTGTGTCGAGAATGCCAGCCATTGGTAAGCCCCCAGGCTCATGTCGAAAATGTGCGCGATTGTGTGTATATCGGCAGCCGGAGTAGCATCTTGACCCCAAGAAACGCCACACCCTTGCCTAATTTGATATCACTTTAACAGCATGCTTAACTGGTTTCCTAATTCCACTCGCACACGCTGAAAAGTTCCGTTTTTTTCTTGCCTATCAGGGAAACCCCTAGTGGCAATCAGGTACAACCTGATGTTCGCTCTATCCTTTAGCCATTAATGTGACGCCATTCTCACTGCATGAATGGAGTCAGGCTTTGCTAGCTATCGTAACGGCGTGCCCGTCTCTACCGCCTGTCCTGCCCATGGAGACACCATGATGGACAGTGCCTTACCCTTCTGCGAGGCGCTTAGGGGTTTTCGCGAGAGGGCCCAGAAGCGCCTCAACAGAGCAGAGGACTGCTTGCAGCATCTTGAGCTCATCGAAAATGACCCTGATGCCTGCAGGTGCCTGGACGCCGCGTTAAGCGACTTGGCACACGACGCACAGCGTTTGGGGCTGCTTGAAGTAGCCCACTTCACGACCTCCGTTCAGCAGATACTGGCCCCCTGTTGCCAAGGCGCGTGCCTGCATCGCGCAACGCTGCGCATTACGGCTGCGTGCCTAAGGCTCCTGGCCTGGCAGCTCGAGCTGCTGGACACGCACACGGGGCGGCTGGACCTGGACGCTGGAGAACAATTTGTGTTGCTCGGCGAACTGGCCAATGCAGCTCGACCTTCTCTGGCATTAGCCTGCGTCACAGATGAAGGCGCAGCGCATGACTGTCAGCAGCCCGATCTCAGCGACAAGCCGTAGGGCAAATTGCCATCGCGCAGTTGCATGCCAGAAGTGCAACTTTGATGAAACTGAAAGTTGTAGCTTCGATTTACAAAGTTGTAGGAAATAGCCTCAACCAAGCAAGTCCGTCGATGCTACGTACTAGTTCACCACAAATAAGCTTTGCCTTGAGGAAGTCGTATTCGGCGGCGACCGCAGGAATTCGAGGTGGTAGTATGCCCCACCGAAACGCTTCAACTTGACGCAAGGTTGAATGAACACGTGGTCGAAAAACATCGAAAGTACGGCGCAAAAGCCTCTGAGCAGTAATGTGCAAGGCCTCCATCAGCAATACTTCAGTGGCTCCCCTACCTATGTTCCCACGCTTGATGACCTCTTTTCGTTGCAGCGCCCCGTACACCAGTCTGTGCTGGGCCACGGCAGGCATCAGCGTGGTCTCCTGCCTCGCCTGCCTGGCGTTACACCTGGCGGAGCGACCTGTGCCCATCGGCCTGGTGTTGCTGCAACTGACCGCTGCCTTGGTCGCTGCCGTGCAACTGCGTAGGGAGGCGCGCTCGATCAGCTTGCGCCCTGCGGAACTCGCCGAGCGCCTGCTAAAAGTGCAAGAAGAGGAGCGCCAGCACCTGAGCAGGGAGCTTCATGACGACATCGGCCAACTGCTGACCGCTGCGAAATTGCAGTTGCAATGGCTGCAGCGACGAATGCCCGGGGATGTGCAGGGGCATTGCGATGCCTTGCATGCCACGCTGGACGATACGTTGAGCGCTGTGCGCGACGTTTCTGCCCTGCTCAACCCCCGTCAGTTGGCAAGCCTTGGCCTTGAGGCCAGCCTGCGCGCGCACTTGCTGCGCACTTTGGATGGCAGCGGCGTGCAGTGGAGCCTGTCTTGCAAGCAACGCCTTGGGGGCATTGGCGAAAATGTCGCAATGGCAGTGTTTCGCATCACCCAGGAGGCGGTGACCAATATGTTGCGTCACGCCGGAGCGCGCAACCTTGTCATCCACCTGCAGCGTACCGAGCTGGGCCTGGCTTTATTGATCGAGGACGATGGCTGCGGCTTCAAGCCTGCCAGGCACCCGCACCTTGCCAGTCAGCGTGGGCTGGCTGGCATGCTGGAGCGGGTCACTGCCCTGAACGGCAGCCTGCAGATCACCAGCGATATTGGCCAGGGCACCCGGATCGAGGCCGTCTTCCCTTGGCCGCCCCGCAGCCGGCAACGCGCGGACCGAGTGGATACCCATGAACTGTAGATTGTTGCTTGTGGATGACCATTCGTTGATCAGAGCGGGCGTCCGCGCCCTGGTCAGTGACATACCCGGGTACGAGGTAATCGGCGAGGCCGACGATGGCGGGCAGTTGCTGGATCAGGCGCGAACCTTGATGCCTGACATCATCCTGCTGGACCTCTCCATGCGATCAACCAGCGGGCTGGACGCCCTCACCCAGCTCAATTCCAGCGGCAGCGCCTGCAAAGTGCTGATCCTCTCCATGCACACCGACCCTGAGCTGATCATGCGCGCCCTCGAGGGCGGTGCCCATGGGTATCTGCTCAAGGACACCAGCGCATCGGAGCTTGAGCAAGCGCTGCGCGCTGTGCGCAACGGGGAGCGCTACCTGAGCCCAGCCATTGCCCACACCGTCATCAATCAGGCTTTACGTCATACCAGGCCAGCCAGACGCCCGGCATGCGAGCGACACAACCTGACAGCCCGGCAGCTGGAGATTCTGCGCCTGATCGTGCGCGGCAAGTCTACCCGCGAAATCGCCAATGGATTGGGCTTGTCGATCAAGACGGTCGAAACCCATCGTTCGCAAGTGATGAAACGCTTGCAGATTCACGACGTCGCCGGACTGGTACTGTTTGCCGTGCGCGAGAAGATCATCAGCCTCGATGACTGAGCAATGGGCACCCTTGCGGCAGGTGCAGGCGCAAGGCCTTGGGACGCGCCTCGAAACGTAAGCTGTCCGCCTTGAGCGGTTCGCCGTCGAGGTTGATATCCAGGCCCTGTTGACTGTTGATCTCCACCCACGGCAATCGCGTCCGGATGAACAGGCCATCGCCTGCCAGCAAATCGCGTAATGCACCGACCACTTCCTGCGGCTTGGGCAGGATCGCAACATCCAGCAACCCGTCATTGACCACCGCATCCGGACAAAGCTCCTGCCCTCCCCCGGCTTGGCGACCGTTGCCAATCCCCAGCGCCAGCAGCTCCCCTTGCCAATGGAAGTCAGGGCCTTTCAACTCGACCGAGGCAGCCTCCAGTTCGCTGAAGCGTGACAAGCCGGTGAACACATAGGCGGCGGCACCCATCAACTTCTTCAGGTCTTCGGATGTGCTGGCTGTGACCTGGCTACCAAAGCCGCCGGTCGCCATGTTCAGGAACAGCTGCTCGCCCACTTGCCCAAGATCGACTTCCTGGGCCGGCTCATTGAGCAGCGCCAGCGCCTGGGCAGGCTCAAGCGCAATACCGGCCGCCTTGGCGAAGTCGTTGGCGGTTCCAAGCGGCAGCAAGACGAGGCTGGCTTCGGTGCCCGCGAGCCCCATGGCTTCGGCCACGTCCCGCAAGGTGCCATCACCACCGCCGGCGACGATGTGGCTGTATCCAGCGGCAAGTGCCTCCTTGACCAAGCGCTGGGCATCACCGCCCTCCCAGGTCACACGCACGTCCAATGCCCAGCCAGTGTCGCGCAGGTCGTGCACGGCGGTACGTACGTCTTCGTTCATGGCTTGCTTGCCGTGCAGAATCAGCATTGCCTTGCGCGCTTGCATGTGGGTGTCTCCATAATTGACCATTTGCATCTTGACGCTCAGCCGTTACTAATTGTTGCACGGCCGTTCAAATATTGCGGCGCAGGGCTCGCGCACTGCAGCGAGCCTGCGCCACTGGCGCGCGTCAACCGAGGATGTCGCTGAAGGGGATGAAGGGTACAAGGTCACCCTTGCTGGGCGTAGTGCCCTCCTGCACCTCGACCAACCCATCGGCCCACACCGCGCTGCGCAACACGCCGGAGCTCTGGTTAGGGTACAGGCATACCCTGCCCTGCTCGATGCGCGCCCGCAGGTACTCACGCCGTGACCCGGCTTTGGGCCAATCGAAACCGGCGGGTAGGCACACGCGCAGGGGGGTGACATCGATCACGCCCTGGCGGCGCAACAAGTAGGGGCGCGCCAGCAGGCCGAACGTGACCAGTGTAGAGGCCGGATTACCGGGCAGGCCGATCACTGGCACGCCCTGGAAGTGACCGAAGGTCAACGGTTTGCCGGGTTTGATCGCCAGTTTCCACAAAGCCAGCTCACCGGCCTCGCGCAGGGCCGCGCCCAGATAATCGGCCTCGCCCACCGAGACGCCCCCTGTCGAGAGGATCAGGTCCACGCCTTGCAACTGAGCCAGGCTCGCGCGGGTGCGAGCCAGGTCATCAGGCAGGATACCGGCGTCGGTGACGTCGCATCCCAGGCGCTGCAACCAACTGACCAGCAAGCGACGGTTGCTGTTGTAGATTTGCCCAGGCCCCAACGGCAGCCCTGGCTCGACCAGCTCATCCCCGGTCGACAGCACCGCCACCCGCACCTTGCGTACCACATCGAGCTGTCCATAACCCAGGGTGGCGGCCAAGCCCAACTCGATTGGCCCAAGACGCGTGCCGGCGTCGAGCACCTGCTCGCCCTTGCGGGCTTCCTGACCTTGAGGACGAATGTTCTGCAGCGCCTTGAGGGGGTGCAAAAACGCCACATGGCCATTGGCGTGAACCTGGGTGTTTTCCTGCATTTCCACGCAGTCGGCGCCTTCGGGAACCGGTGCACCCGTGAAGATCCGCGCACAGGTGCCAGGCTGCAGTGGCTCAGGTGCGTGCCCGGCGAAGATTCTCTGACTGACGGGCAGCGGCGCCCCCTGCCAGTCGGACCGGCGCAGCGCATAGCCGTCCATTGCGCTATTGGGCCAGGGCGGCAGGTCGAGCGAAGCCACTAGGGCAGTGGCCAGCACACGGCCGTGTGCCTCGGCTAGCGGCACGTGCTCGGTCTCGCGAATCGGCGCGGCATCGGCCAAAGCCAGCAATTGCTCAAGGGCCTGCTCCACCGGCATCAGTGGCCTGGGCTGCACGGCCTCAGCCACGGCTTTCACAGGCCGCCGCCTGCTTCAGATGGGCGACGAAGTTGCAGGGACGGTGCCGTGCATCGAGCTGTTCGGCAAGGATACCGTCCCAACCGGTGCGCACCGCATTGGTCGAGCCAGGCAGGCAACACACCAGGGTACCGTTGGCCAGCCCTGCCAGTGCCCGCGATTGCACAGTCGAGGTACCGATATCCGCCACGGAGATCTGTCTGAACAGCTCGCCAAAGCCGTCGACCTGCTTGTCGAGCAGGCAAGTGACCGCCTCGGGCGTACTGTCACGTCCGGTAAAACCGGTACCGCCGGTGATGAGCACCACCTGCACGCTGTCGTCGGCGATCCAGGTCGCGACCTGGGCGCGGATTTTGTAGAGATCATCCTTGAGCAGCACGCGCTGGGCGAGCCGGTGGCCTGCCGCTGTCAGCCGGTCAACGAAGACCTGGCCCGACGAATCGTTATCGAATGTGCGCGTGTCGCTGACCGTGAGCACTGCGATGTTGAGGGGAACGAACGGGGTGTCTGCCGAGGCTTTCATAGGTATCCGTCACTGGTAATGGCAATGACGGCAGTTATATCACAGGGCACTCCCGCCGGCGTGCGGGAGCGCTGCCTGCACTGGATTGCGTCAAGCGAATGCCGTTATGCTGCACGCGCAAGGAACTTGCACTAACGTCCCGCGTCTTAACAGTCATCTTGCACCATCGCACTGGAGAAACACGATGATCAAACGGACCCTTCCCGCCTTCATGCTCGCCCTGGGCCTGGCTGCCCTGGCCGGCTGCTCGACCCCAACCGTCATCACCTTGAACGACGGTCGCGAAATCCAGGCGGTGGACAAGCCGTCCTATGATGAAGATTCCGGCTTCTACGAGTTCGAGCAGCTCGATGGCAAGCGCATGCGTCTGAATAAAGACCAGATTCGCACCGTCAAAGAACTCTGATAGCCCATCCGACCTGGCCAAAGCTTCGTTCTTTTACAAGGACTTGCGGGCGAATTTCGGATGCAGTAGGATTTTGTTCATCGGAGTGTAGCGCAGCCAGGTAGCGCGTCTCGTTCGGGACGAGAAGGCCGCAGGTTCGAATCCTGTCTCTCCGACCAAATCCTTTCGAAAACCCGCCTTGTGCGGGTTTTTTGTTACTCACGGTTCAGGCTCGTACCTGCAACCTGCATCAGTCGGCTAGCCCTTCAGGCTGACGTGAATTGCAGCGCCGCCAGCCGTGCATACAAAGGGCTGGTTTCTATCAGCTCACTGTGGGTACCAATGGCCACCACTTTGCCCTGGTCGACCACGGCAATGCGGTCGGCGTGCTGTACCGTGGCCAGACGGTGCGCAATCACCACTGTCGTCCGCCCTGCCATCAGGCGCGGCAAAGCTTGCTGGATCAGGTGCTCACTGTGAGCGTCGAGCGCGCTGGTCGCCTCGTCAAGCAGCAGGATCGGCGCATCCACCAGCAACGCACGGGCGATCGCCAACCGTTGGCGCTGCCCACCCGATAAACCCACCCCGCCCTCCCCCAGGCGAGTCTGGTAGCCCTCTGGCAACTGGCGTATGAACGAGTCGGCATGGGCTGCGCGCGCTGCAGCTTCGATGTCGGCCAGGCAAGCGTCAGGGCGTCCATAGCTAATGTTGTCCGCCACTGTCCCCCGAAACAGTGCTGGTTGCTGTGCGACCAGTGCAAACTGCTGGCGAAGGTGGTCGGGGTCGAGCTGGTCGATGGGTTGATCATCGAGCAGAATCTGCCCGTGCTGGGGGTCATAGAAGCGCAGAAGCAAGTCGAACAGGGTGGATTTACCTGCACCGGAAGGGCCGACCAATGCAAGCGTCTGGCCTGCCTGGATGACCAGGCTCAGGTCATCGATAGCCTTGTGCTCGGGTCGCGACGGATAGGCAAACACCACGTGCTGAAACGCCAGGCAGCCCCGTGCACGGCCTCCCGCCAGCTGCCGCCCACTGGACGGGGCCAGAATCTGGCTTTGCGCTGCCAGTAATTCGGCTATACGCTCTGCTGCCCCAGCAGCGCGCTGGAGCTCGCCAATCACTTCGCTGAGTGTACCGAACGCACTGCCCACCACCAGGCTGTAGAACACGAACGCCGCCAACTCACCCCCCGACATGCGCCCGGCGATGACGTCCATGCCGCCGACCCACAGCATGGTGCCGATAGCGCCCAGTACCAGCACGATCACCACGGTGATCAGCCAGGCCCGCTGCGCGATGCGCTGGCGGGCCACTGTAAATGCCGACTCCACCGTATCGGCGAACAGTGCCCGGTCATGGGCTTGATGGGTGTAGGCCTGCACGGTCTTGATCTGGCCCAGGGTCTCGGCCACGTAGCTACCCACGTCTGCCACCCGGTCCTGGCTCTGGCGTGAGAGGCTGCGCACACGGCGACCGAACAGCAGGATCGGGGCCAGCACCACCGGCAATGCCACGACCACGATGCTGGTCAGCTTGGGGTTGGTGATGAACAGCAAGGCGACACCGCCCACCACCATGAGCGCATTACGCAGGAACATGGAGAGGGAAGAGCCAATCACCGATTGCAGCAACGTGGTGTCGGCCGTCAACCGAGACTGAATTTCCGAGCTGCGGTTGTCTTCGAAAAAACCAGGGTGAAGCTCGAGCAGATGGTCGAAAACAGCGCGACGAATGTCCGCCACGCACCGCTCACCTATCCAGGAGACGAGGTAGAACCGGCTGAAGGTCCCTGCCGCCAGGGCCAACACCAGCAGCAGGAAGAGCCCAAGTGTCTGGTTGAGCTGATGGACAGAACCGGTCATGAACCCCTGATCCACCAGCAGGCGGATGCCCTGCCCCATGGACAAGGTAATGCCGGCGGTCACCACCAGTGCCAGCAAGGCCATCACCAGGCGCCGCCAATACGGACGAACAAAATGCCAGCCAAGGCGCAAAGCGCGGCTAGGGCGCGGAGTTGTAGAGGCCATGGATCTGCTCACGAAGGCGGAACGTGCAGCCTACCATTCATGCCGCAGAACGGAACTGTCCGGTGCTGCTATAGCCTATTGTTCTAACCGCGCTCTGGCACTTTTTCGCCATCTCTGGTGGACTAAGGCCCTGCCCCAGGTTGCGCCGCACCCGCGTCGACGATCTGCCAGGCGCAAGGTTGACCCCAGTCGTCATTTGAAGAGGAGACCCTGCATGAGCTTGCACCATGACCGCGAACACCATACGCCCCGTCACGCACCGTCGCCCCAGGCAAGCGGCGCCCTGATCGACGCCCAAGGGCGGGAGGTGCCGATCACCGAGCAAATGATCCAGCAGGCCTGCAAGGCCCTGGAAGAAAGCCGGGTCGAGCGCTCGCAGAAAAACTGATCACCCTATTCCTGACCCGGCGCTCGCGCCGGGTTTTTTATGCATGCTGCTCTGCCCTGGGGCTGCATCCGAGCGTCAGACCCTCTTGGCTCCCAGGGCGTCAATCAGCCGCGCGAGCTCGGGCGAGCTCCCACGGATGCGCACGGACAGTCCTTCGATCTCACGGCGCGGCGGATAATGTTTGCGCAACGCGTCGAAAGCGGCACGTTGATGCTGCACGTCTTCGCTCAGGCTACGGCGGAAATCGGCATCATCGCGGCGCGGATCGTAGACGGCGCGGCACAGCATCGCCAGTGCCCATTGCAGATCGACCTCGGCATCCAATTCAATCTGCGCCACGGGTGGACGCGGTAACAGGTCGGCAAGCTGAATGACCTCATTCACGCCCAGATGTTGACACAGCGCGCGGTAGATCTGGGCGGTGCCACGCTGACGGCCATCGAGGCTATAGCCGGCGATGTGGGGGGTGGCAACGGTACACAGGTCTGCCAACTGCAAGTCGACCTGGGGCTCGCCTTCCCACACGTCCAGCACCGCGTGCAGGTCATCGCGCTGCTGCAGGAGCGCTCGTAACGCGCCATTGTCCACCACCGCCCCTCGACTGGCGTTGATGAGCCAGGCGCCGGGGCGCAGTTTCGCCAGTTCCGCAGGGCCTAACAGGTGCCAGGTCGGGTACTGGCCACCGCGTTCGAGGGGCGTGTGCAGGCTGATGACGTCGCAGGCTTGCAGGAGCGTATCGAGTTCGACGTAATCACCGCCTTCAGCGGCCTGGCGCAGTGGATCGCAGACCATCACCTTCCACCCCAAGGCGCGCAGCACGCTCACCAACCGCCCGCCTACTTGGCCTGCACCCACCACACCGTAGACGCGCTCGGGCAGCGATGCACCCTCAAGGTCAGCGAGGGTCAGCAGGCTACCCAGCACATAGTCCACCACACCCCGGGCGTTGCAACCGGGGGCACTGCTGCAGCGGATACCCACTTGGTCGAAGTAGTCGAGGTCAAGGTGATCGGTGCCGATGGTGCAGGTGCCAACGAACTGCACGCGACTGCCTTCGAGCAGGTGCCGATCGACCTTGGTCACGGAGCGGACCAGCAGGATGTCGGCCTCCCGGACGCTAGCGGCGTCGAGGCTACGCCCAGGATAGCGACGAATCTCGCCAAACCCTTGGAAGAAGGCATCGAGCAAAGGGATGTTTTCGTCGGCAACTATCAGCATGGCGCTCTCCTGTCTGGGGAACGCAGTGTAGGCTCAACGCCGAGCGTGTTCCAGAGCGGCTCAGTCGGCTTTCTTGCGGATCCAGTAGAGGAAGGTGCCGGCGTCTTCCTGTTGTTCCAGCAGTTGGTGGCCCAGGAAGTTACAGAACTTGGGGATGTCGCGTCGGGTCGAGGGGTCGGTGGCGATGACTTTCAACAGACCGCCGGCGGCGAGGTCACGCACGTGTTGGTGCAGCATCATCACCGGCTCCGGACAGTTGAGGCCGGTGGCGTCGAGGGTGGCATCGGGGGTGAGGTCGGTCATGAAGGGCTCCGCAAATGATGGGTATTGTGGCGCATTCTAGGGACGCGGGCCAAGTGGGGCTGTCGGGGCACCCGCGGGTTCAGGGGCGCCTGACCGGGCTTGAGGGGGGCGCGGTGGCCTCAAGCGTTCAGCTTCGCACCTGATATTGCCAGGGCCGCTGCGCGCCCCATCGCGGCACGAGGCCGCTCCCACGCGGAATTCGTTGCCTTTGGAGTACGGTGCAAGGCGGACGCTCCATGCATAGTGGAAGAGTTTGCCAAAGTTTGTAAGATGCATGTTGTATGGCATTGCCAGTTCACCCAACTCCTTCTTTTGATAGATCACGGCCCTTACATTACAGATCATGATATCGGCCAGGATGAAATGCTCGATGCGTGTTGCTGTTGCTGTTGCTGTTGCTGTTGCTGTTGCTGTTGCTGTTGCTGTTGCTGTTGCTGTTGCTGTTGCTGTTGATCTTGATCTTGATCTTGATCTTGATCTTGATCTTGATCTTGATCTTGATCTTGATCTTGATCTTCGCGACTTCAGAAGGCCGAACGCAGGGCTTGCGGAGGGAGGTGACGGGCATGGATGCCCGTCAAGCGCTGGGCCCCAGGATGGGGCCTGCAGCGCGGTCCTCCCGGGAGCAAGCCCGGAGTGAGGGGACCCCGAAGCGCAGCGTAGGGGCCGTATGAACGGAGCGCAGCCTTTTTTGGTTACTTTTTGTGGCGTTTGACAAAAAGTAACTCGCCGTAAGGGCGAAAAGGTGATTAAGCGTCGCCATCGCAAACGGACTATGCTCTCTATCAACACCCACACCAACCCAATCAAACTTCAAACTTCAAACTTCAAACTTCAAACTTCAAACTTCAAACTTCAAACTTCAAACTTCAAAGCGTAGGCGCATACAGCAAGTTGGTATTCATTGGCGCGGGTGGCGCACAGTCACCCTTCCGCCCTTACGGCGGCTCACTTTTTGTCTTGTCAAAAAGTAAGCAAAAACCGCCTGCTCCTATCATCCGGCCCCTACGCTACGCTCCGGGGTCCCCTCGCTCCGGGCTTGCTCCCGGGAGGACCGCGCTGCAGGCCCCATCCTGGGGCCCAGCGCTTGACAGGCATCCATGCCTGTCACCTCCCTCCGCAAGCCCTGCGCTCGGCCTCCTGAAGTCGCGATCTGTGTTGCCTGGACTACCGCGCGCTTAGAAGCAAAAGCCAAAGCAACGACAACGACAACGACAACGACAACGACAACGACAACGACAACGACAACGACAACGACAACGACAACGACAACGACAACGACAACGACAACGACAACGACAACGACAAGAGTCGGCCTGCTTTCCAGCCTAATGTCAATTTAGTTGAAGGCAGTACAGCTACAACTGACTCAACCTCCCAGGCCAGCCAGACCCTCACCGCCCCTTCAAATCAACCCGCCGCAAATGACACGTCACCTCCTCCCGATCGTGATACAGCTGCTTGCACGCAATCTGCACCCTCACCTTCCGGGCCTTGAACGTCGCCTCCATGCGATCGAGCAACCGCCGCACCTCAGCATACCGCTGCTTCATCGGCAGCTTCAGGTTCACCACCGCCTCGCGGCACAACCCCTCCCCCAACCACGTCTCGATCAACGCCGTCGTCCGGGCCGGTTTCTCGACGATGTCGCACACCATCCAATCCACCGGGTGCTTGGGCTGCCACGTAAAGCCATCGGCCATCAAATGCTGGACCAGCCCCGTGTCCATCAGGCTCTCGGCCATCGGGCCATTGTCGATGGCCGTTACCAGCATACCGCGCCGTACCAGCTGGTACGTCCACCCACCCGGCGACGCACCCAGGTCGACACCGGTCATGTCATCGCCCAACCGCTGCTCCCACTGCTCGCGTGGGATGAACTGATGCCAGGCCTCCTCTAGCTTCAAGGTCGAGCGACTGGGCGCTTCACGCGGGAATTTCAAGCGGGGAATGCCCATCGGCCATAATGCACTGTTGTCAGCCAGAGCCTGACCGACGAACACCCGGCGGCCACTGATGAACGTCAGCAACAGACGCGGGCGACTCGAGTCGTCCACCAGGCGACCGGCCTTTTCCAGCGCCTTGCGCAACGGCGCTTCGAACTTGCGGCAGAACGTCGACAACTCCTTGCCCTCGTTGCTGTCGAGCACCTCCAGCCACAGGCTGCCGAACACCGGCTGGTCCGCCAAGTGCGCCAACAATACGCTGATGCGATCGCTCTCGGGCAGCTCGATGAACGCGCCACGCGCCCACTGCCTTGGGAAAATCAGCTGATTGAACCGCACCGCGTGCATCAACCGATCGGCACCGCCTTGCTCGCTGCAGACGAACTCGGCGCTGGCGCTGCTAGGCTTGCCTTTGGCATAGCCGGCAATTCCCAGGCGAGCGGCATGTTCACTGATTTCGGCGCACACCTCACCCTCGAAGCCGGGCCGGCAATGCATGAACAGGGTTTCCATCTCTTACTCCACTACGGCTGGCGCGACACAGGCGCCGGCAGGGCGGCGATGATAAAGGAAGATCGGAACCTGGGACATGCCCCGCTGGTCCAGAAAAGGGTCAGGTCAGGCAAACAGGACTAACCTGACCATTCAGTCGGACCCGTGCCGTGCGGGCCTGTACACAGCGGTGCTACCGGCAGCCCTTCGAGACGTTGCCGGGCACCGGCTCAGAAGGAGTTGGCAATGCCCTCGCTCGATAGCCTGAATACCCTCACGTCGCTCGATGTCGGTGACAAGAACTATCACTATTTCAGCTTGCCGAAAGCTGCTCGACAGCTCGGCGACCTGCAGCAATTGCCCATGTCGCTGAAGGTCCTGCTGGAGAACCTGCTGCGCTGGGAGGACGGCAAGACCGTCACCGGTGAAGACCTGCAAGCATTGGCCCAGTGGCTCGGTGAAAAGCGCTCAGACCGTGAAATCCAGTACCGCCCCGCGCGGGTACTGATGCAAGACTTCACCGGTGTGCCTGCGGTGGTGGACCTCGCCGCCATGCGCGCGGCCATGGCCAAAGCGGGCGGCGACCCCCAGCGCATCAACCCGCTATCGCCCGTGGACCTGGTGATCGACCACTCCGTGATGGTTGATCGATACGGTACACCGCAGGCCTTCGGCGAGAACGTCGACATCGAGATGCAGCGCAATGGTGAGCGCTATGCGTTCCTGCGTTGGGGCCAGAGTGCCTTCGACAATTTCAGTGTGGTACCGCCTGGAACTGGCATCTGCCACCAGGTGAACCTCGAATACCTGGGGCGGACCGTGTGGACCCGCGAAGCCGACGGCCGCACCTATGCCTTCCCGGACACCCTGGTCGGCACCGACTCCCACACCACCATGATCAATGGCCTGGGCGTGCTGGGCTGGGGCGTGGGCGGCATCGAGGCGGAGGCTGCCATGCTAGGCCAGCCGGTGTCGATGCTGATCCCACAGGTCATCGGCTTCAAGCTCACGGGCAAGCTGCGCGAAGGCATCACTGCCACCGACCTTGTCCTGACGGTCACCCAGATGCTGCGCAAGAAAGGCGTGGTAGGTAAGTTCGTGGAGTTCTATGGCGACGGTCTGGCCGAGCTGCCCTTGGCCGACCGCGCTACCCTCGCCAACATGGCGCCAGAGTACGGTGCGACCTGCGGTTTCTTCCCGGTCGATCAAGTAACGCTGGATTACCTGCGCCTGTCGGGTCGCCCTGAAGCGACCGTGCAACTGGTCGAGGCCTATTGCAAGGCCCAGGGGTTGTGGCGCCTACCTGGCCAGGAGCCTACCTTCAGTGACACGCTGGCGCTGGACATGAATGACGTCGAATCCAGCCTGGCGGGCCCCAAGCGCCCACAAGACCGGGTTGCGTTGGCCCAGGTCAAGCAGGCCTTCGAGCAGTTCGTCGAGCTGCAACCCAAACCTGCCGCCAAGGAAGTCGGCAGGCTCGAGAGCGAGGGCGGAGGGGGCGTTGCCGTGGGCAATGCCGATCAGGCGGGCGAAGCCGACTACAGCCATCAAGGCCAGACCCATACGCTGCGCGACGGGGCCGTGGTCATTGCGGCCATCACCTCCTGCACCAACACCTCCAATCCCAGTGTGATGATGGCGGCTGGGCTTGTGGCCAAAAAAGCCCTCGAGAAAGGTTTGCAGCGCAAGCCATGGGTTAAAAGCTCGCTGGCACCGGGGTCCAAGGTAGTCACCGAATACTTCGACGCGGCCGGTCTCACGCCCTACCTCGATGAGCTCGGGTTCGACCTGGTCGGTTATGGCTGCACCACCTGCATCGGCAACTCAGGTCCGCTGGACGAGCCTATCGAAAACGCCATCAGCAGCGCCGACTTGACCGTCGCCTCGGTATTGTCCGGCAACCGCAACTTCGAAGGCCGCGTGCATCCACTGGTCAAAACCAATTGGCTCGCCTCACCGCCCCTGGTCGTGGCTTATGCACTGGCTGGCAGCGTGAAAGTCGACCTGACACACGACCCACTGGGCACTGACAAGCAGGGGCAGCCGGTCTATCTGAAGGATATATGGCCTAGCCAGCAAGAGGTGGCCGAGGCTGTGGCCAAGGTGAGCACAGCCATGTTCCACAAGGAATATGCCGAAGTGTTCGCAGGCGACGAGCAATGGCAGGCTATCGAAGTGCCACAGGCTGCCACGTACGTGTGGCAACCGGACTCGACCTACATTCAACACCCGCCTTTCTTCGAAGGCATCGAAGGACCGGCGCCGCGGATCACCGATATCCACAGCGCCCGCATCCTGGCCCTGCTGGGCGACTCGGTGACGACCGACCACATCTCTCCGGCCGGCAACATCAAGGCCGATAGCCCTGCGGGTCGTTACCTGCGCGAAAAGGGCGTGGAGCCTCGCGATTTCAATTCCTACGGGTCACGGCGCGGCAACCATGAAGTCATGATGCGCGGTACGTTCGCCAATATTCGCATCCGCAACGAGATGCTTGCAGGCGAAGAAGGCGGCAATACCGTGCATGTGCCAAGCGGCGAGAAGCTGTCGATCTACGACGCCGCCATGCGCTATCAGGAGCAAGACACGCCCCTGGTCGTGATCGCCGGCCAGGAATACGGCACAGGCTCCAGCCGCGACTGGGCTGCCAAGGGCACGAACTTGCTTGGCGTTAAAGCAGTGCTGGCCGAAAGTTTCGAGCGTATTCACCGCTCCAACCTGGTTGGCATGGGCGTGCTGCCGTTGCAGTTCAAGGCAGGCCAGGATCGTAAACAGCTTGGCCTGACAGGCAGAGAGCAGATCGATATCACTGGCCTGGAGGGGACGGCCATTGTGCCGGGCATGAGCCTGGCACTGACCATCACCCGCGAAGACGGCACGAAGGAGCAGATCGAAGTGCTCTGCCGGATCGACACCCTCAATGAAGTCGAGTACTTCAAGGCGGGTGGGATCCTGCACTATGTGCTGCGTCAGTTGATCGCCGCGTAGGCCCCGCGAGGGTGCCAGTCTGCGCGCAGGCTGGCACCCTCTTCCCAAGCGGGCATTGCTAGCCCATGCCACCTCAAGGTACTCATGTAGAACCCCGTGCGAACCAACGGCGAGCAACTGCCAGTAGCTCACCCGTACCTGCCATGCACTGCCATGGATCAACCCCTGTAAATATCCCCTCAATAATCCGCGCACCGTGCCGATACCAGTCCAAAGCCCTGCGGACATCCTAGCCATGCGCAACAACCAGCCCATTACCCAGAGAGAACGGACTTTCCCTGCCAAGCAGCGGTTGATTTCCACCACCAATGCCAAAGGTGTGATCACTTACTGCAACGATGCCTTCATCGAAATCAGTGGTTTCACCCGCGACGAATTGATGGGCGCAGCGCACAACCTGGTGCGTCATCCTGATGTGCCGCCCGCCGTGTTTGCTCACATGTGGCAGACCCTCAAGCAGGGCCAGCCCTGGATGGGCATCGTCAAGAACCGCTGCAAGTCGGGTGACCACTATTGGGTCAACGCGTATGTCACACCGATTTTCGACAACAACCAAGTCGTCGGCTTCGAGTCGGTGCGCGTCAAGCCCACCGCTGAGCAGATTCGTCGTGCCGAGGCCCTGTACCTGCGTATCAACCAAGGTAAACCGGCAGTACCGCGGCGTGACCGGTGGCTCCCCATCTTGCAGGACTGGTTGCCCTTCATCCTGATCAGCCAGATCGGCTTCCTGATCGGCAACTGGCTTGGACACTCATGGGGCTTTGCCTTGGCAGCAGCGTTATCTGTCCCCCTGGGCCTGCTTGGGCTGACCTGGCAACAACGTGGGCTCAAGCGCTTGTTGCGCCTGGCCGAGCAGACCACGTCCGATCCGCTGATTGCGCAGATGTATACCGACAGCCGCGGCGTGCAGGCGCGCCTGGAAATGGCCATGCTCAGCCAGGATGCCCGGATGAAGACCTGCCTGACACGGTTGCAGGATAGCGCCGAGCATCTGAGCGATCAGGCCCGTCAGTCCGACGAGCTGGCGCATATGAGTTCATCAGGCCTGGAACGCCAGCGCGTGGAAACCGAGCAGGTCGCTGCCGCAGTGAACCAGATGGCTGCTACCACCCAGGAGGTGGCCAACCATGTGCAACGCACCGCCGATGCGACCCAGCAGGCCAATCGCTTGACAGGCCAGGGCCGTCAAATTGCCGGTGAGACCCGGGCAGCCATCGAACGCCTGTCGGCGGCCGTTGGAGAAACTGGGCAGACCGTGACGCAATTGGCCAAGGACAGTGACGAGATCGGCGGTGTGGTCGATGTCATCAAAGGCATTGCCGACCAGACCAACCTGCTGGCGTTGAACGCCGCCATCGAAGCGGCACGGGCAGGCGAAATGGGCCGGGGCTTTGCCGTGGTTGCCGACGAAGTGCGGCAGCTGGCCCAGCGCACGGCTGAGTCGACCGGGCAGATTCACGGCCTGATCGCCAAGCTCCAGCAAACCGCCAGCAACGCCGTGACGACCATGGAAAGTGGTCACCGCCAGGCCCAGGAGGGTGTCGATCGGGTGATGCAGGCTGACGAGGCGCTAGTGGGCATCAGTGAAGCTGTGGCGAACATCACCGACATGGCCACGCAAATTGCCGCTGCGACCGAGGAGCAGACTGCGGTAGCCGACGAGATCAGCCGCAACATCAGCACCATTGCCGACCTGGCCGACCAGACGGCCGAACAGGCACAGCATTCGGCGGTGTTGAGCGAGGCCCTCAACAGCACGGCGGGTAGTCAATATTCACTGGTTGAGCGTTTCAACCGCTAGACCTGACAGCCTGCGAGGGGTCGGCATCGCCGGCCCCTCGTATTGACCAGCGCTACCAATCAAGCCGCAGTTGGGTTTCGAAATGGCGAGTTTGCCCGGTCAACGGGTCATCGAAGCGCAGACTTTGCGCCAACAGTTTCAGCGGCCGTTGATAGTCATCCTGACCCTCGAGCAATGACGGATAGAACGGATCATTGCTGATGCCCGCCCCCAGCGCAGCCATGTGCACCCGCAGCTGGTGCGTCTTGCCCGTGATGGGCGAGAGCTCATACCGCCACTGCTCCCCGTTCTTTTCCAATACGCGGGCGTGCGTCTCGCTGTTGGTCGGCCCCTGCACCTCATGCATGCGAAAGAACGGCTCTGCGTGTTCCAGGCGGCTGCGGTGCACCAATGGAAACACGTGTTGCTCAAGGGGGGCAGCAATGGCCTGGTAGCGTTTATCGATCCGCCGCTCTGGAAACAAGCGTTGGTAAGCGCTGCGTGACTCAGGGTTGGCTGAAAACAGTACCAGCCCGGCCGTGTGCCGATCGATACGGTGCAGGGGCACCAGGTGCGGATTGTCCAGACGATGAATGAGACGGCGTAGCAAGGTCTGCTCCACGTACTCACCCCCCGGCGTCACCGGCAGAAAATGGGGTTTGTCAGCCACAACGAGGTGTTCGTCCACATGCAGTATCGCTTCCTGCACGGGAATCACACGCTCGTTGGGTACCTCGCGAAAATAGTGCAGGCGCAGGCCGCGCTTATAGGGATGATTTGCCGAAATAGCCTGGCCGTCGGCGCTCAGCACACGCCCCCGGGCAAAACGGTCCACCCACTGGCTACGGTCGATGGCCTTGAAGTGATCGCACAGGCAATCGAGCACCGTAGCCCATTGACCTGGGGGCAGACATACCGTGCTGGCTTGCAGTCGGGCGGGGTCGAATGAGGTCATCGTTGGGCTCGGAACCTGGCTTGGCGGCGTATTATCCTTCAAGCCCCGCCGATCAGCCAGCCTGGGCCAGCGACTCGCTGCGCGCCTTGAGCCAGCGCAGCACCTGAACAGGCTCCCAGCGGCTGGGGTCGTACAGCGCATACACCAGCCCTTCATAACCCACCACATCCAGTCCTCGGTGATAGCCAGCCCGCTGAAACAGCGCCTCGACCTCGGCGAAGCAGGTATTGAAATGCACCTTGCCGAAAGGCGTGCGATCATCGGTGACCAGGCCTTCAAACCGAAGCTCCAGGACAGCGTCGGCCACCCTGTCGACGGGCATCCGGTTGACGCTGTACTTCAATTGCTCGACGTTGAGCATGGACTCACCCTAATACTGTATTTATGTACAGCATACGAATATCCTTCCGTTGCCGTCAATCGATGTCATACCAGCCCAGGCAGGTAACCGTCCCCCCCGCGCAAGGTGAGTACCTGTCGGCGTGGTACGCCATGGGTCACGGACAGATGCACCCATTTGTCGAATTCCAGTATGAGCTGATCGAATGCGATCAGGCTTGTGCTTATCCGGCGCGCCGTGTTCCTGGGGGATAGCCCGCTGACCGTAAAATCAGCGGCAAGCCCTTGCAGGTGCTGACTACTGGCGGCGCCACCCACTAGCCGATTGAGGTGCTCGCTGCGATAGCCGCTGCTGATGATGATCGGCGCCGCGAGCAATCTGCGCACCTGCTCAAGGGTGGTGCAGAGCATTCGAAGGTTGTCGATGACCGGTTGCGGTGCGGTGTTGTCCAAACCTTCCCGAGCGGCGACCCGAGAAACGATCATTTCATCGAGCGTAAAATGTGGAGTGAGCAACATGGCATAGAGGTCCGATGGCGATTGGCGAGGTCGGCACCAGAGGCTTGGTAGGTGCCTGGACGCGATCATCGGACAGGCGCCCGCTGCAATGGAGCAGGGTCACGGCTCCTATAGAGGGTTGATTACCTCAGGAAGGCCGCTACTTGATCGGCATCGAACGGCCAGGCTAATTCAGCCTCGTTATCGCAGCGGCGCAGGACGGGGATGACGAGACCGTAGCGTTCAAACAGCGCTTCGCTCTCGGCAATGTCGACCAACTCGACCAGTAACCCATGGTCGACGAAAGGCATCAGCACGGCCTCCGCCACCTCGCACAGGTGGCATCCCAAGGTGCTGAACAGCTGGCATTCTGGCAACATGACACGCATCCCCAATGGCTTTCGCAGGTCATTATTCTAGGCCGCACTGCCGATGCCTGCACCTCTAGCCTGTCAGTCCTGGCTTGTGGCGCCTATGCGATGCAAGGACAGGTCAGCCCCTTCGAACTCCTGTTCGTGACTGAGCCGCAACCCCAGCACCTTGCGGATCGCGCCGTAGACCGCCAGGCCGCCGATCAGTGCCACCCCTACCCCGGTCAACGTTCCCAATAGTTGACTCCAGACGCTGACCCCACCCAAGCCACCCATCCAGACCTGGCCAAAAACGCCGCAGGCGATACCGCCCCACACCCCACACAACCCATGCAGGGGCCAGACACCCAGGACATCGTCGATCTTCCAGCGATTCTGCGCAGCGGTGAATGCCCATACGAACAACGCTCCCGCCACCAGACCCGTAGTCAGCGCGCCCACGGGATGCATGAGGTCGGAGCCTGCACAAATGGCGACCAGCCCGGCCAGCGGGCCGTTGTGCAGGAAACCCGGGTCGTTGCGACCGACCAGCAAGGCGGCCAAGGTGCCGCCGACCATGGCCATCAATGAATTGATAGCGACCAGGCCGCTGATGCCCTGCAAGGTTTGCGCACTCATCACGTTGAAGCCGAACCAGCCGATGATCAGTATCCAGGAGCCCAAGGCCAGAAAAGGGATACTCGATGGCGCGAACGCGACCAATCGCCCTTCACGGTAACGCCCGCGCCTGGGGCCCAGCAGCAGGACCGCAGCCAGTGCCAGCCAGCCGCCCATGGCATGCACCACTACCGAGCCGGCAAAATCATGGAACGGCGCTCCAAAGTGCTCATGCAACCACCCTTGGACACCGAAGTTGCCATTCCACACCATCCCCTCGAAAAACGGATACACCAATGCCACGATCAACGCCGTGGCGCACAGTTGCGGTGCAAAGCGCGCTCGCTCCGCGATCCCGCCCGAGATGATCGCCGGTATAGCCGCTGCAAACGTCAGGAGGAAAAAGCATTTGACCAGGCTGTAGCCGTTATCGATAGCCAGCGTGGCAGCAGGCTGAAAAAACTCGACCCCGTAGGCTACCCAATAACCGATGAAGAAATAGGCAATTGCCGACACAGCAAAATCGCTCAGAATCTTCGACAGTGCGTTGACTTGATTCTTGTAGCGCACGGTGCCGACTTCAAGAAACGCGAAGCCGGCGTGCATGGCGAGCACCAGAATGGCGCCTACCAGAATGAACAACGTGTTTGCACCGTTGACCTGAGACTGCATCGCGCTTGATGTCATATCCATGAAGCAAAAGCACCTGTCGGCACCATTAACGCTCAGTCGAGGCTCACCCTGCACCGATTCGGTGCCAGGCAAGGCGGGTTGGGCGCTTGCCACGAATGGATGGACGCCGTATCTGGCAGTCTGGGCATTTTGGGTTAATGTTTAGGCATGGCGGTGGGTACACGCCCCGAAGCGGCGCAGTGCATTCAACAGATGCCCTGCAACGATGCAAAACTTAAGCAAAGCCTGTACCAGTGTGGTGACTTGAACCTTCCAGCAGCCACGTCACTCGAAGTACCAACATCAACCGACAGGGAGAGACACATGGCCAGCAATTCGGCAAAGCATGCACAAGATGTACTGATGGCTGACTTCCAGGCACTGGTCCGCGACACGGAGAAGCTGCTGGCCGATACCGCCAACTTGGCAGGTGACCAGGCGCAAGCGCTGCGCGAACAGATGCACGAGCGCCTGGCGCAGGCACGCGAAACGCTGGAAGTCACACAGGAATCGTTGCGCGAACGCAGCCAGGAAGCACTGGGCAGCGCCGAGCAGTATGTCCAGGAGAAACCCTGGCACGCCATTGGGATCGCAGCCGGCGTGGGCCTGGTGATCGGCCTGCTGGCGAACCGTCGTTGAGGGGTTTTCATGGACAATGACGCCATCGGCACCGGCGCCACCGGCAAACGGCTCGGTGCAGCTGTTCTGGGGCTGCTACACAGCCATATAGAACTGTTCGGCATCGAACTGCAGGAGCAGAAAGGACGCACACTACGCCTGTTGCTGTTCGCAGGTCTGGCACTGGTTTTCGCGCTGCTGCTGTTGACAGCGCTTTCCGGGTTGGTGCTGGTTTTGCTCTGGGACACCTACCGCCTGGCCGGCATCATTGGTCTGTGCGTGTTTTATGGACTGGCAGCGCTGTATTGTGGCCTGCGCCTCAAGAGCGCGGTGTTCGACGAGTCCTCGCCCTTCCACTCCACGCTTGAGGAACTGGCCAAAGATCGGGAGCGCCTTCTGCCATGAACCTGCCTGACTTGCCCAATACACGTAACCCGCGGGAACTGCGCAAGGCGCTGCTGCGCTTGCGCATGGAAATGCACCGCCAGGAAATCCGCCATGAAACCGGCCAACTGCTCGAACCTGTACGGCGCATACGCGGCATGGGAAGCTCGCTGCATGCCGGGCTCGGCATCAAGCATGCGCCACTGTGGGGCATAGGGGCGGTAGTGGCCATGGGCTTTTTGACTGGCAAGGGTGTTCGAAGTGGTGGCCTTCCCCGCCTAGTGCGCCTGGGTGCCAGTTTGATTCCCCTGGTGAAGCTGTTCATGCAGAGCAACCGTCGGCGCCGGTAACCCACACCTCACGCCGCGTCAGGGGTTCATCGCGCACAGGAACCCCTGACACGGCGTATGCTCGGCTCTACCCCTTCAGGAGACTGCGCCTTGGATTGGCATACCCTGCTTACCCGCGAACGCCTGGGCAAAGCGCTATACAGTGCTGAAGAATTGGGGCGCAGCCCTTTTCACAAAGACCATGACCGCATCATTTTCTCCGGCGCTTTTCGTCGCCTGGGGCGCAAGACCCAGGTTCATCCTGTCACCAGCAACGATCATATCCACACGCGCCTGACGCATTCGCTGGAGGTGAGTTGCGTAGGCCGCTCGCTTGGCATGCGCGTTGGGGAAACGCTACGTACGAGCCTACCCGACTGGTGTGAACCGAGTGATCTGGGCATGGTGGTGCAGTCAGCCTGCCTTGCCCATGACATCGGCAATCCCCCCTTCGGACACTCCGGCGAAGATGCCATCCGTCATTGGTTTCAGCAGGCCGCCAATCGTGGTTGGCTGGACGACATGCGCGACGATGAACGGGCTGACTTCCTCAATTTCGAAGGCAATGCCCAAGGCTTTCGGGTACTGACGCAGCTGGAGTACCACCAGTTCGATGGGGGCACCCGCTTGACCTATGCCACCCTCGGAACCTATCTCAAGTACCCCTGGAGCGCTCGTCATGCCGATGCCCTGGGCTACAAAAAGCACAAGTTCGGGTGTTACCAAAGCGAATTGCCTCTGTTGGAGCAGATTGCGAGTCGTCTGGGCCTGCCCCAGGTAGATGATCAGCGCTGGGCACGTCATCCCCTGGTGTATTTGATGGAGGCTGCCGATGACATCTGCTATGGCCTGATCGACCTGGAAGATGGCTTGGAAATGGAGCTTCTACAGTACGCTGAAGTCGAAGCGCTGCTACTCGATCTGGTGGGCAACGACCTGCCAGAAACCTACAGGCAGCTCGGTCCAGGTGACTCAAGGCGTCGTAAGTTGGCGATCCTGCGCGGCAAGGCGATCGAACATCTGACCAATGCGGCGGCATATGCCTTCGTGGAACAGCAAGATGCACTGCTTGCCGGCCAGTTGACCGGCGATCTTGTCGAGCACATGCACGGCCCCGCCAAACGCTGTGTACTGCACGCCAAGGCGATGGCGCGGAACAAGATTTTCCAGGACAAGCGCAAAACGCTTCACGAGATCGGTGCCTACACCACGCTGGAGATCCTGTTGAACACCTTCTGTGGCGCCGCATTGGAACAACAGGGTGGCCGCACGCCCTCGTTCAAGAGCCGCAGGGTGTTGGATCTGCTCGGCAACAATGCCCCCGACCCCCATGGTTCGCTTTATCAGGCCTTCCTGCGCATGATCGATTTCATAGCCGGGATGACGGACAGTTACGCCACCGAAATGGCACGGGAGATGACAGGTCGTTCCGGTCCTGCCTAAACACGCCTGGAAAGTCGCCGACCTTCGCCTCAAACGGTCCAGTAGGGAAAACCTTACTTCAGATTCAACCAACGCTGGACACTGAGTTGAAACCCTAAACATCAGTTAACAAACAAGGTTTGACTTTAGCTATTAATGCAATTGTACGTAAGTAGTTTTGGTTAAGTTTGTAGGCCATTTCCTATATACGGTTATTGAGCCGCCCTCGCATTACTTGCCGCTTTCAACTGGGTTAAGGTGCCAACTGTCACCCTCATTGATAGCAGGGAAGTAAAACATGTACTCCATATTCATCGTCGACGACCATCCGGTGATCCGGCTGGCAGTGCGCATGCTTCTGGAAAATCAGAATTACACAATCGCTGGCGAATCGGACAACGGCGTGGACGCCATGCAGATGATCCGCGAAACCAACCCAGACTTGATCATCCTGGATATCAGCATCCCCAAGCTCGATGGCCTGGAAGTGTTGGCAAGGTTTCAATCCCTGGCAATGCCACAGAAAATCCTTGTGCTGACCGCGCAGTCGCCGGCGCTGTTCGCCGTGCGCTGCATGCAATCAGGGGCGGCGGGCTATGTCTGCAAGCAGGAAGACCTGAGCGAACTGCTCAGCGCGGTAAAGGCGGTATTGGCTGGGTACAATTACTTTCCCAGCCAGGCCATGCAGCCTCATCTACCTGTTGACAACGACTTGCAACTTCTAAGCACTGTCAATGATCGGGAACTGATGGTTCTTCAACTTTTTGCACAAGGGCGGACCAACAAGGAGATTGCAAAGGGCATGTTTCTAAGCAGCAAGACGGTCAGCACTTACAAGAAACGCCTCATGCACAAACTCGAAGCCAGCACGCTGGTCGACCTGATCGACATGGCCAAGCGCAACGCACTGGTCTGAGGGCTCCATGGCACGTTCTATCGCCCTCCTGCTCCTGGTCGCCATGCTGCTGGGCAACCTGGCTAACGCCGGGCAGCAAGGCGCGTCCCAGTTGTCCTTGGTCGCCCGCTCCACTGCGCGACCCGCCATACCTGCAATTACCCCAGAACAGCAGCAATGGTTGAATGCTCGCCACGAACTGGTGATTGGCACATCTGCTCCGGATTATCCACCTTTCGACATCAGCAGTGGCGGGCGCGACTATCAGGGCCTCACCGCAGAGTACGCCAGCCTATTGGGCAAGGCGCTTGATCTGCCGGTCCGCGTGCTGCGCTATTCAAGCCGCCAAACGGCGCTGCAAGCGCTCAAACAAGGCGACATCGATCTGCTGGGCAGTGCCAACGGCTATGACGCCAACTATGAAGGCGTGGTGCTGTCGCACGCCTACGCCATCGACCAACCCGTGCTGGTCACCCGCGAAGACGAACACCGGGCGCTGGATACTGGCCTGTCAGGCATGCGCCTAGGCATGCTGTATCACTACCTGCCGAGGAAAGAGGTACTCAGTGTCTATCCCGATGCCAAGGTCCTGGCCTTCGGGTCATCCAGCGAAGCCCTGAATGCGGTGGCGTTCGGCCAGGCAGACGTCTTCATCGGCGACACGATCTCCACCCACTACCAACTCAACCGCGGTCACCTTCCAAGGCTGCGCATGGCCAGCTTTGGCAACCATGAAGCGTTTGGCTTCGGCTTCGCCCTGCGCGAACAAGAAACGGTGCTGCTCGCGCTGGTCAATGCGACGCTCGACAGTCAGTCCTCCGCCCTGCGGTCGAGCATATTCAAACGCTGGAGCGCAGGCAGCGATCTGCTTCTGACCGATCGCAAGCTTCGACTGACGCGTACCGAAGCGCAGTGGTTGCAGCGACATCCGGTCATGCGTGTCGTTGTCGACGGTACGGCAGCGCCATTGTCCTACTTCGACAACTCGGGTTATTTTCGTGGCATCACCGCCGACCTGCTTGAGCTGATCAGCCTGCGTACGGGCTTGCGCTTCGAGGTGCAACGGGCCAGTGGCATCGCGGACATGATCGCACGGGTCAAGGACGGCCGCGCCGATGTCATCGCCGCCTTGGCAAGCGGCAGCATCGACCAGAACGATCTGCAGATCAGCCAGGCGTATCTGGACAGCACTTATGTGCTGGTCAATCGCAAGGGCAACGCGGCAGCCACTTCGCTGGACGAACTGCGCGGCAAGCGGATCGCAATCACACGCTACAGCGCCTTGGACACCATGCTCTCGCGCTATCACCCGCAAATCGGCTGGATCGAAACGGAAAGCTCGTACTATTCCATGGCCCTGCTCAACAGCGGAGCAGTGGACGCCGTCATCACAACGCTGATCGACGCCAACCACGCGTTGGCCAGCAATCCTGACCTGATCATCCGCACCACAGTGGGCAGTGAGCCTGCCAGTTATGCCATGGCCACCAGCACACCTTCCAAAACCCTCATTTCGATTCTGGACAAGGCGCTTTCGAGCATTTCACCTGAAGAGCTGGGGGTGATCAACAACCGCTGGCGAGGCTACACCCTGTTCGAAGATACCCAGGGCGAGGGCTTTCGCCGCTTGACGGTACTTGTAGCCCTGGGTGCAGCGGTATTGCTGTTGCTGGCATTGCTGTGGAACGCCCGTCTGCGTTTGCAGATCCATCAACGCCAGCAAGCGGAGCGCGCCCTGAACGATCAGGTGGCATTCATGCGTGCATTGCTCAACGGTACGCCACACCCGATGTACGTTCGTGATCGAGAGGGTTGCCTGCAGAGCTGTAACTACAGCTACCTCGAAGCGGTGCAGGCCAGTGCCGAGGAGGTCCTGGGCAAGCAACTGGAGAGCAGCCTGTTTGCCGACCGCGAGCAGACCCGACAGATCCAGGACGACTATCGCAAGGTGATGGCGGCCGGGTCGCCCTTGATCATGGACAGGCCCTTGCACATCAAGGGCCGGGAAATCACCATCTACCACTGGATCCTGCCCTACCGGGATTCGCTGGGCGAGGTCCAGGGCATCATTGGCGGATGGATCGACATCAGCGACCGCCGCCAGTTGGTCAACGAGTTGCGCCAGGCCAAGCAGCAGGCCGATGACGCCAACCGAGCCAAGAGTACCTTCCTGGCCACCATCAGCCATGAAATCCGCACGCCCATGAACGCAGTCATCGGCATGCTCGAACTCGCCGTCAAGCGTGCCGAGCAGGGCCAGGTCGATCGCGGCGCCCTTCAGCTGGCTCACCATTCGGCCAAGGACCTGCTTGGCTTGATTGGCGACATACTGGACATCGTGCGCATAGAGTCAGGGCACCTCACCCTGGTCCCCGAGGTGGTGGATCTGGCTGCATTGCTCGAGTCGGTGGGGCGTATCTTCGAGGGCCAGGCCCGGCAGAAAGGGTTGGCGCTGGAAGTCATCATCGAGCCAGCGGCACGTTGCCATGTGCTGCTAGACCCCTTGCGCTTCAAGCAGGTGCTGTCCAATCTGGTGAGCAATGCCATCAAGTTCACCGAGCACGGCCAGGTACGCATCCACGCCAGGCTTGTACAAGACACAGACAGCGCCAGCTCGCTGCTGGACATGGAGGTGCGTGACAGCGGCATCGGTATCCACCCGGACGACGTACAACGGCTGTTCAATCCTTTCGTTCAGGCGAACCCGCACAGTCAGGGGGCACGCGCCGGTACGGGCCTGGGCCTTACCATTTGCCGTACACTCTGCGAAATGATGGGCGCCGACCTCAGCATCAAAAGCCTGGAAGGCCTGGGCACCCAGGTCCGGGTGAAGATGCCGTTGCAACAAGCTGATCCTGCAGTGCGATCGACACCGGCAGTCGAGCGTTTGCAGGCACCTGACCCCCACCTCAACGTACTGGTGATCGATGATCACCCTGCCAACCTGCAACTGATGGCACAGCAGCTCGGTTACCTCGGGCTGCAGCACGCCACGGCCACGGACGGTCGCGAAGGCCTGATGGCCTGGCGTGCAGGCGACTTCGACGTGCTGGTGCTCGATTGCAACATGCCCCACATGAACGGCTACCAGTTGGCGACGGCGGTACGCACCGAAGAGCAGCGGACAGGACGAAGGCGCTGCACGATCCTGGGCTATACCGCCAACGCACAACCCGAGGTACGGCGCAAATGCCTGAGCTCGGGCATGGATGATTGCCTGCTCAAGCCCATCAGCCTCAGCACCCTGAGTCAACGCCTTGCAGCAGTGAACATGCAGCGTCGGAAAAAGAACCGGTGCAAGCCGTATTGCCTTAATGGGCTCAGCGCGGTGGTCGGGCATGACCCGGCTGACCATAGGCGATTTCTCCAGACGCTGCTACAAAGCCTGGAGACAGACTTCACGCTTTTGATGGAGCTGCAGCCTGATAAAGATCAGCAGGCAATCGCCGCCCATGCGCATAAAGTCCTGAGCGCAGCACGCATGCTAGAGGCGGCAGCGCTGATGCGAGCGTGCATCGCCCTCGATTGTGACGAACTCACACCTGCCCAAGTGCGACTGCGGCGGCAAGCCCTAGCCCGGCACATGCGGCGCGTGCACCGAGCGCTGACGCTGGACCTGTCGACAACCACGTGCACGCAGGCGGGCAACCGGGCGTGTTAACTGATAGACTGCGCGGCGTTATTACCTAAGAGGATTGTTTCATGGCCACAAACCGCTCCCGTCGTCTGCGCAAGAAGCTGTGTGTCGACGAGTTTCAGGAATTGGGCTTCGAGCTGAACCTGGAATTCAAAGAGGATCTGGATGACCAGGCAATCGATGCATTCCTCGACGCGTTCCTTGCCGAAGCCATGGATGCCAACGGCCTCGACTATGTCGGCGGTGACGATTACGGTCTGGTGTGCTCGGTCAAGCGTGGCTCGGTTACCGAAGAGCAGCGCGCTGCCGTCGAAAGCTGGCTCAAAGGCCGCAGCGAATTGACCAAGGTTGAAGTCAGCCCGCTGCTCGACGCCTGGTACCCGGAAAAGCCGATCAACAAGGCAGAGTAATGCTCTGTCGGGTTCGTTCGCAGAAGGCCACCCCCAGGGGTGGCCTTTTTACTTTCGGGTCTGCGCAAAAGCTGCGGTGCTTAACACACACTCGCCGCGGCGGCCTGATGTGAAACCCATGTGCATCGAACTGGCGCAACCCCGGGGGGCTTGGGGCATAATGCGTGTGCATTCGTTCTGGGGCCATCATCCATTTATAGCCCCAATGCCCTTTCTCCTCGTTGCAGGGTATCTGTTTATCATGATCAAAACGCTCCGCCCCATCGTACTCGCCGGCCTGTTGCTGCCTTTGGCCCTGACCAGCCAGGCAGCTGCGGTCAATACAAACCTTCCACCCAAGGTGCAACAGGCACTCAAGGCCAATAAGCTGCAAGACACGGCATTGTCATTGGTGATGCTGCCCTTGGATGGCCCCGGTACAGCCACGGTGTTCAACGCCGACGTGTCCGTCAACCCTGCCTCGACCATGAAACTGGTCACCACCTATGCCGCCCTGGAGCTGCTGGGGCCGACCTACCAGTGGAAAACCGAGTTCTTCACCGACGGTACGCTCAGCAACGGTGTACTTAACGGCAACCTCTACCTCAAGGGTGGGGGCGATCCGAAGCTGAACATGGAAAAGCTGTGGTTGCTGATGCGTGACCTTCGCGCCAACGGCGTGCGCACCATCACAGGTGACCTGGTGCTCGACCGCAGCCATTTCGTGCAGCCCAACCTGCCGCAATTCAATGACGACGGGGGTGATCAGAACAAGCCGTTCCTGGTGAAGCCTGACGCGTTGCTGGTCAATCTCAAGGCCTTGCGCTTCGTGGCGCGTAACGACGGCGGCAGGGTCAGCGTTGCCGTGGAGCCGCCGATTGCCAGCATTCGCATCGACAACCAGGTTAAGGCTGTCAACAGCAAGAATTGCGCCGGCGACGTACGCTACAACCCCGTGCCACAGCCCGACGGCATCACCGTGACCGTCAGTGGTCAGTTGGGCGATGGCTGCAACTCCCAAACCTACCTCTCGCTGCTCGATCATCCGACCTATGCCGCCGGCGCGGTGCGTGCCATCTGGAACGAGCTGGGGGGTACCATCCAAGGTACCGACCGCATCGAAAACGTGCCTAAAAGCGCACGGTTGCTGGCGCGCGCTTTCTCGCCGGACCTGGTGGAAATCATCCGTGACATCAACAAGTACAGCAACAACACCATGGCTCAGCAGTTGTTCCTGAGCCTGGGTGCCCAGTTCCGTACCGATGCCGATGGCGATGACGCCCGTGCCGCGCAGCGTGTCGTGCGTCAGTGGCTGGCCAAGAAAGGCATCACCGCGCCGCACCTGGTGATGGAAAACGGCTCAGGGCTGTCCCGCGCCGAACGCGTGAGCACGCGTGAGATGGCAGCCATGCTGCAAGCGGCCTGGAAAAGCCCCTACGCGGCCGAGTTCATGAGCTCGCTGCCGCTGGTGGGTATGGATGGGACCATGCGCAAACGGCTCAAGCGCACCGCCATGACCGGTGAGGGCCACATCAAGACCGGCACGCTCAACACCGTACGGGCAATCGCGGGTTTCAGCCGTGACAGCAACGGCCATACCTGGGCAGTGGCCGCTATCCTCAACGACCCCAAACCGTGGGGCGCCTCGCAGGTGCTGGACCAGGTGCTGCTGGACCTCTACCGCCAGCCCAGCGCAAACGCCAGTACAGCCGCCAAGTGACCTGCATGGCCTGTGCCCCCGCAAGGGCACAGGCGTCGGCGCATCACCGCAACTGCAGCTTCCAGGCGCGATGGATGCGGTTGTTGCGGGCGAAGTCCGGGTCAAGCGTCTGGGCGGTGATCTCTTCCACGGCGTAACGAGCAGACAGGTGCTCGTCGAGCTGGAACTTGCGGAAGTTGTTGGAGAAATACAGCACACCACCCGGGGCCAGCCGCGCCATCGCCAAGTCCAGCAACTGAACGTGGTCGCGCTGAACGTCGAACACACCTTCCATGCGCTTGGAGTTGGAGAACGTGGGCGGATCGATGAAGATCAGGTCGTAGCTTTCACGCTCGGCCTCCAACCACGTCATGACATCCCCTTGTTCCAGACGATTGCGCTCTGAAAAGCCGTTGAGCGCCAGGTTGCGCCGCGCCCAGTCCAGGTAGGTTTTCGACAGGTCGACGCTGGTGGTGCTGCGCGCCCCGCCCTTGGCTGCATGCACGGTAGCCGTCGCGGTATAGCAGAACAGGTTCAGGAAGCGCTTGCCGGCCGCCTCACGCTGAATGCGTAAGCGCATCGGCCGATGGTCCAGGAACAGGCCGGTATCGAGGTAGTCGGTCAGGTTGACCAGCAGCTTGACCCCCGCTTCCGACACTTCCTGAAAGCGACCTTCCGTGGCCTGGCGCTCGTACTGGCGGGTTCCGCTTTGACGCTCCCGGCGCTTGAGCACCACGCGTTGTGGCGAAATACCAAGGGCCTGGGGGATCGCCGCCAGCGCGTCGAGCAGGCGCGCTTGTGCCTTGTCGGGATCGATCGAACGCGGCGCGGCGTATTCCTGCACGTGCACCCAGTCCTGATACATGTCTACAGCCAGGGCATACTCGGGCATATCCGCATCGTACAGTCGATAGCAGCTGACCTGTTCGCGGCGAGCCCACTTGCCCAGCTGCCGAAGGTTTTTCTGCAGGCGGTTGGCGAACATCTGCGCACCCTCGGACAGGCGAGCAGGCTGGCTGGCCACCTGCGCTGGCTGGTGGGCTTGCAGGGCTTCAGCCGGTTCGGTACGGCGCTCGCCGGTCACGAACTGGTCCGGCTGGACCTTGAACAGCAACAACTTGCAGGGCAGTGCACCGTTCCAGAATGCGTACTGCTTGTGGCTGCGCAGGCCCATGCGCTTGCCCAGTTGCGCAGCGCCCGTAAAGACGGCGGCTTCCCAACCCATGCATGCCTGACGCAGGCGTTCGCCAAGGTTCTGGTAAAGGTAAAGCAGGCTGGCTTCGTCACCCAGACGCTCCCCGTAGGGTGGGTTGCTGATGACCAAGCCTTTCTGGTTCTGGTCCGGGCGCGGCTCGAATGTACTCACTTCGCCCTGATAGATCTTCACCCAATCGCTCAGGCCTGCGCGTTCGACGTTGTTACGCCCTGGTTGTATCAAGCGAGGATCGGCTTCATAGCCGCGGATCCACAACGCAGGCTTGGCCAGGCCAGCTTCAGCCCGCGCCTGCGCCTGATCATGCACCTTGCGCCAGAGCGCAGGCACATGGCCCAGCCACGCCGTGAAGCCCCAACGCTCACGCTTGAGGTTGGGGGCGATGTCCGCGGCGATCATTGCCGCCTCGACCAGGAATGTGCCGACACCACACATGGGGTCGGCCAGTGCGCCGCCCTGGGCAGCGATGCGTGGCCAGCCGGAACGAATCAACACGGCGGCAGCGAGGTTTTCCTTGAGCGGTGCTGCACCTTGCTGCAGGCGATAACCACGCTGATGAAGGCTGTGACCGGAGAGGTCCAGCGACAGGATCGCCTCACCCCGGTCAAGGCGCAGGTGCACGCGCACATCCGGGTCGATCTTCTCCACCGACGGGCGTAGGCCTTCACGGTTGCGCAGTTTGTCGACAATGGCGTCCTTGACCTTGAGAGCGCCGAAATGAGTATTGTCGATCCCTGACCCATGACCGCTGAACTCAACGGCCAGGGTGCCATCAGCGGCCAAGTGGTCAGCCCACTCCACGGCATTGACACCGTCATACAGGTCGTCGGCGTTTTTCATGGAAAACCGCTTGAGCACCAGCAATACGCGGTTTGCCAACCTGGACCACAGGCACAGACGGTAGGCTGTCTCCATGTCGGCAGCCCCGCGAATAGCCGAGGTGTGTTCACGCACCTCATCCAGGCCAAGGCTGCGGGCCTCTTCTGCAAGCAGGCTTTCAAGGCCTTTGGGACAAGTGAGGTAGAGTTCGAAACGGTCCGACATGAGTTATCCAGCACAGTAGGGCTATTAGACTGGCGCTGCGACGCATCGCGACGCCCTGTTTACCTGCACCCTTTTCCGACAGGTGTGCAAGTGGCCACGCTCCCCTTACGCAAGAGCGATGACCGGGCCGCCCGACTTACCCATCCATGCCTGACGGCACAAACAGCTTAGATCATCGAGCAGTACATACATTCTCGCGATACCGGGGCCTAGGTGACCCTTCGTCGCATTTCGAGGTATTTCAAATGCCTCACAGAGGCGATGGCAAAATGGCGTCAAACTTCGGCTAACCCCCGATCCTGCGGGGCTGCGGCGGGAATAAGGATGAGTCGCATTTATTTACTTATCCCCTGACCCTTGGAAAGGTTACGTGCTTATGACAAATCGATCATTCCCACCGTCACCTGCATTGGTTAGAACTGAGCACAGGCCGCATCGCAACGAAGCGGCACTTCAGGCTCGCGACGCCGGCAGCGAGCCCATACCGGCAGAACGATTCTGCCCGGCCTCCATGAGGCCGACGGGACATTACAGTCAACAAGTGAGGGCAACACCCTATGAGAAGACTTAAGCGTGATCCGTTGGAAAGAGCATTTTCACGTGGCTACCAATATGGAGTCACCGGCAAATCCCGGGAGCTTTGCCCCTTTACCCTGCCATCTGTTCGTCAAGCCTGGATCAACGGCTGGCGGGAGGGCCGTGGTGACAACTGGGACGGTATGACTGGCACCGCCGGTATCCACAGGCTCAACGAAAATCACGCCGTAGGCTGATAGAGGACATTCACGCGATTTACCAGGCACGCCCCACCAGGGCGGCGGGCTGAGGCCCAAGGGCCCCTTCATGGGGCCCTTTTTTTGCGGGCAAGCTTACCGCTTGGGCATGGCGGCGATGGCGTCCACGGCTTCTCGAATGAGCGCCGGCCCTTTATAGATGAAGCCCGAGTAGATCTGCACCAGGCTCGCACCGGCGGCGATCTTCTCGGCCGCATGTTTTCCTTCCGTGATGCCCCCTGCGGCAATGATTGGCAGCTTGCCGCCCATCTCACCGGCCAACACTTGAACGATACGTGTGCTCTTCTGGCGTACGGGGGCACCTGAGAGCCCGCCTGCTTCACCGCCATACGGCAGGGCCTCCACGCCTTCGCGCCCGAGCGTGGTATTGGTCGCGATGACCGCGTCCATGCCTGACTCGACAAGCGCAGCGGCCACCAGCGCCGTTTCTTCATCGCTCATGTCAGGGGCAATCTTGATGGCCAAGGGCACATGCCGGCCATGACGGGCGCTCAGCTGTGCCCGACGTTCCGCCAAGGCATCGAGCAATTGCTTGAGCGAATCCCCGAACTGCAGGCTGCGCAGCCCCGGGGTGTTGGGTGAGCTGACATTGACAGTGACGTAGCTGGCCGCGCTGTAGACCTTGTCCAGGCAGATCAGGTAATCGTCCACCGCGCGCTCGACTGGCGTGTCGAAGTTCTTGCCAATATTGATACCCAGCACGCCCTTGTAACGGGCAGCGCGTACACGGCCCAGCAGATGATCAACCCCAAGGTTATTGAAACCCATGCGGTTGATGATGGCAGTTGCCTCTGGCAAGCGGAACAGTCGAGGTTTGGGGTTGCCAGGTTGCGGGCGAGGCGTGACAGTGCCGATCTCGACGAAACCGAAGCCCAGCTGGGCGAAGCCGTCGATGGCCGTACCGTTCTTGTCCAAGCCAGCCGCCAGACCTACCGGGTTGGCGAAATCCAGGCCCATGACCTTGACAGGCAATGAGGCCGGGCGCTTGCACAGCTTGCCGTTCAAGCCAAGCCGGCCGCCGGCACCGATCAGGTCCAGCGATAGATCATGAGAAGTTTCCGGTGACAGTTTGAACAGCAGCTGGCGGGCCAGGGTATACATGGGCAGGCAAGACTCGGGGTGAGTGAGGGGGCGATTATAGCTATCACCAACGGCACAGGACAGCCCGATGTTGGCCTGCAGGTTTTCTGCGGAGGGCTGCCTGGGCAGATGAACGTACAGACAAATGTCTAGCAGGCAAGCACTGCCTTGGCTGGGCCTTACACCAGTGCTTGCCTGCTAGACATCACATGCTGTCATGCAGGCAAAGAAAAACCCGGCCGAGGCCGGGTTTTTCATGAAGCTTCAAACCAATTACTTGGCCTGGGCTTCTACCTGAGCTTCAACGCGACGGTTGATAGCACGGCCTTCTTCGGTGGCGTTGTCGGCAACCGGACGGGTTTCGCCGTAGCCAACCGAGTCAACACGGCTGGATTCTACGCCGTACTGCTGGGTCAGGACCTGCTTGACAGCGTTGGCACGACGCTCGGACAGCTTCTGGTTGTAAGCGTCTGGACCTACGGAGTCAGTGTGACCTTCAACCACGGTGGTGGTCTGTGGGTACTGCTTCATGAAGTCAGCCAGGTTCTTGATGTCGCCGTAGCTGTTAGGCTTGACGACCGACTTGTCGAAGTCGAACTTGACGTCCAGCTCAACGCGAACGACTTCGGCAACAGCCGGGCAGCCGTCGGCGTCAACAGTGACGTTGGCCGGGGTGTCTGGGCACTTGTCGACGTTGTCGCAAACGCCGTCGTTGTCGGAGTCGGAGCAGACTTCAGCAACTGGAGCAGGTGCAGGAGCAGCCTGGTTCTTCGGGCTACCGCCGAAGTTCAGACCAACACCAACGCTTGGAGCCCACTCGGTGTCGCCCTGGTCGATGTTGTACTGAGCTTCTACGCCGGCACGGGCGTAGAACATGTCAGTGATGTACCACTTGGCGCCAGCGCCAACGTTGGCGAAGGTGGAGTGGTTACGACCACCACGGCCGGTCTGGCCGATCGACTGGTGCGAGAAACCAGCGGAAACGTACGGACGGATGGCGTCGTACGGGTTGTTGAAGTGGTAAACGGCGTCCAGGGCGGTGTTGGAGCCCTTGATGTTCTTGCCGTCGTCGCCACGAGCGTTGTGGACTTCGTCGTAGCCCAGACGCAGTTCAACGTCGTCGGTCAGGAAGTAACCGATGGAGCCGCCGAACAGGTTACCGTCGTTTTTGAAGTCGCGCTGGCTGTCGAAGAATTCTTTCTTGTAGAAGATTTCAGTTTCGACGGCGCCTTGGCCTTGTGCCATAGCGCCAATCGAGGTGGCGGCTACGAGCGAACCAATGGCCAAGCCCAAGGTGTTTTTCAGTTTCATCCGTTAAATCCCCATCTGGTGATAGTTAAGCAGTCCCACCAAAACCGGGGGGACAACTCGTCGGCGAGTCTAGCAGAACTCGCCGGTTCGTTAGAGATATTTGCTGGTCGTTAAGTTTCATCCAGACCGGCAAATTTCTCCCGAAGCTTGTCAAGCGCACGCTTGTATCGCATTTTCGTCGCGCTGAGCCCCATGTGCATGATATCCGCGATCTCCTGGAACTCCAGCTCGGCGACGAATCGCAGCACCAGGATTTCCCGATCGATCGGGTTCACATGGACCAGCCACTTGTCCAGCCCGCCCTTTTCTTCGGCCTTTGGGGCCTTGTCCTCGGACGCCTCTTCAACAGGGTCCAGGCTCAAGGCATCCATCAACCTGCGCTTGCGGCGCTCCTTGCGGTACTGGGTGATGCATTCATTGTAGGTGATGCTGTAAAGCCAGGTCTTGAATTTGGATTTTCCCTCGAAATTCTTGAGACCATAGAGCACTTTCAACATGACTTCCTGACAGACATCATCCGCGTCCCGGTCGTTCCCCAAATAACGTGCACATACGTTGAACAGGGTTCGCTGATAGCGACGCATGAGCTCCTCATACGCGCGGGTGACGTGATACAGCTCCTCATGCGAGCGCGCCACCAACTCTTCGTCGGTGAGTTCGCGGGGGTCGTAGCGCATGGGCGGCGTGGGGACTTTATTCAAAACGAATCTGGCCGACAGTCAGGTCAATGTCGCCGCAAACGCCCAGGAGGGTCGGTTTTTGCGGCGGCATACATTAACAGCTTTGTGCGGTCAGCGGCTATTGACCCGCTGCTCGAGCAATTCTCGGTTGGACAGGGAGACCAGCTCGTCATCGTCGGTGAGGATCACCGTCTTGACCGTGCCGATTTCCTCGATATGCCCTTCTACCTCGCCAATGCGCACCTGCTGGCCCACCTGGAACAGCTCGCGGACGTAGATGCCCGCCAGGATCTGACCCGCGATCTCGCGGCTACCCAGGCCCATGGCCAGCGCAACGGCCAGACCAACGGTAATCAGGCCGATAACGATCACATGGTTGAGCAGGTCGGTCTTGACCTCCAGCTGGCTGATAGCCACTGAGATGCTGATGATGATGACAAGGCCCTGAACGATGCGTCCAAGCCCCGCGGCGTACTCAAGCCCCACGCCTTCGGCAGCGCCGCGCACCAGGCCGTTGGCCACCTGCGCCAGGAGCACGCCCGCGAGCAATATCAACGCTGCACCGAACACCTTGGGCAGGTACAAGGCCAGCATGTCGAGCGTGGCCGAGACGCGCTCCAGGCCCAGCGACTCGGCGGCCGATACGAGGAAGATCAGCAGCACGAACCAGTAGACGATCTTGCCGATCAGGGTAGAAATCGGTACCTGAATGCCAACCCGGCCCAGCATCTTGGTCAGACCCGTACCGGCCATCAGGCGATCAAGGCCAAGCTTGGCCAGCAGTTTGGAGAGCAAGGTATCGAGCAGCTTGGCTACCACAAAGCCCAGCAGCACCACCACCAACGCGCCGAACAAGTTGGGGATGAAGTTCGCCACCTTGGTCCATAGGGCGGTCATGGCGGTGACCAGGCTCTGGGTCCAGAGATCGAGTTCCATATTCAGTCGGCCTTATCAGCTTTGCTGCCAGCGGCAGCGTTGCGGGAAGAATGTCTGCGCACCGGCGCGACGTGCGCCGAGCCATTGTTGATGGCGATCATCAGCGCCTGGCTCCAACGGCCAAGCAAGCTGAACAGATCACCGGCGCCAACCTGACGGTTGGCGGTCTTGAGCACGCGACCCAGGCAGGCGGCATCATCCTGGTCATGGCGGTCATTGCCGGACGGGGATGCCTTGAGCAGGTCACGCAGGGATTGTTCGAACGGATCGTGCATGGGCACCTCGCGTAGTATCAGCAAGAGACGAGACGGCCTGGCGACGGGTCACACCTTGTGTCGACCAGGCTGCTGGCGCGCTGGCGGCTATACCCACTGCAAGCGCCGGAACAACCACCATTGCCCTGCTGCCAGCCCCAGCACCACCAGGCACGCTATGAGAAACCCGTAAGGGTTCTGCGCCCCAGGAATGCCACCCACGTTGATGCCCAACAGCCCGGTGATGAAGCTCATTGGCAGAAAGATGCAGGTGATGATGCCAAACCGGTACATGGTGCGGTTCATCCGTTCGCTGCGGCGGCGGTCTTCGCTCTCAAGCACCAATGCCGCACGTTCGCGGGTCAGTTCGAGCTCTTCGAGATAGCGGATCAGGCTGTTGTTCAGCTCGTTCCAGTAATCGGCATCGACCTCGGCAAACCAGCTCCACTTGCTGCGTGAAAGATGTGCATAGATGTCGCGCTGCGGGGCCAGGAAACGTCGCAGCCCAGCCGCGCGGCGGCGGATCTGCTGCAAGCTGCCCTGATCAGGCAGGTGTCGCTCGTCAACCTCTACCTTTTCTTCTTCGAGGTCGACCAATTCGGACAGATCGCTGACCAAACCCTGGACTTTCTCGGTCAGCAGTTCGCCCATCAGCAACAGCAACTCGGAAGCTGTCTTCGGCCCCCTGCCCTGCTCCAGTTGCAGCAGGACTTCGTCGCTGGCCCGGAGCGGGCGCAAGCGCAGCGAAATCACGCGCTGGGCCTGGGCGAAGATTCGCACCGAAACCATGTCCTCAGGCTCGGCACCAGGGTTGAGGTTGACCCCACGCAGAAACAGCAACAATTGCTCGTCGGCCATCGGCAGCAAGCGCGGCCGAGTGTTCTCTTCCAGCAACAGCTCGCAGGCGAATTCACTAAGGCCACTCTCGCTCAGCAGCCATGACCGGGTTTGGGGGTGGCTGCGGTCCCAGTGCAACCAGAGGCTTTGCTCAGGTTGCAGTTGCAAATCGGCCAGCTCGGTTCGGGCGATGGCGCGTGCCCCGCCCTTGCCATCGAGCACCAGGGCATGCACCAGCCCCCACTGCGCGTTGTCTTCCTCGAACATCAAAGCTCCATCAGCGCCAGCGGCGCGTCACTCCGGCATCTGCAACGGGCTTGGCGAGACCAGTACGCCGTTGTTGTCGGCGTACACGTATTCACCGGGCCTGAAGGTCACGCCCGCGAAACTCACCACGACGTTGAGGTCGCCAATGCCACGCTTGTCGGTTTTGAGCGGGTGGCTGGCCAGCGCCTGCACACCCACGTTGGTCTGGATCAGTGCGTCGACGTCGCGCACGCAGCCGTAGATCACCAGGCCTTCCCAGCCGTTTTTCGCCGCTTTTTCGGCAAGCATGTCGCCCAACAGGGCGCGACGCAGCGAGCCGCCGCCGTCGACCACCAACACCTTGCCCCGGCCATCGAGTTCGACCTGCTCACGCACGAGCGAGTTGTCCTCGAAGCACTTGATGGTGACGATCTGGCCACCGAACGAATCGCGGCCACCAAAGTTGCTGAACATCGGCTCCAGCACCTGCACGAGGTCCGGATAGGCGTCACACAGGTCGGGCGTTACGTAATGCTGCATGGCAAGCTCCTGTCAGTCACAACGAAAGCGATTGAGGGCCAAGGCTACACCTTGGAGCACACCGCAGTCACCCGAGACCGCACGGTCAGCGCCTTTCATAGCGCGGGCACGAGCGCCAAGGCCTCGATGGACGCATGCACCGGCAACCTGGGCTCACGCAGCCAGCGTTCTACCAGCGGCCATACCTGCACGTGGGCAGCCTGGCTGGCCAGCATGTCCGCATGGCCAAAGGCACCGAAGCCCGCCGCAGGCCCAAGGCAGAGGAACTGCTTGTGCGCGCCACCGAGTTGCTCGAACAACGTGCGGCAGGCCCACGGCGGGCTCTGCTGGTCGGCCGTGGCTGCGACGGCCAGGGTCGGCACGTCGACTTGAGCAAGGCCTGCCCACCAGTCGCCCTGCTTGTCGCCAAAACGCCCGAACAATCCGTGCCAGCGCATGTGTTCCAAGGCAAGGCCGACGGGTTCATCCTCTGGCCCGCGCCCAAAGCGCGAGCCAGACAAATGCCCCCAGCGGCGCAGCAGCCAGCGCATGCCCCACACCACCGGAGGCACTTTCAACGGCCAGTAGCTGCGGCTTACCTGGGAACCGAATAGCGCCACACCCGACACATGCTGCGCAGCCAACGCGCCGCTCCCCAGGGCGACCGCCAAGGTAGTGCCGCCCAACGAATGCCCAATCCACAGGGGCGCCCTGCCCGCTTTCTCATGCACGAAGGCACCGATGGCCGGTACGTCGTCGCGCGCGTAGGCGGCCACCGTGTTCTGTGCCCAATCCCGATTGCGCGGCGACAGCCCGTGACCACGCATCTCGGGGATCCATACATCGAAGCCGGCCCGGGCCAGGTAGGCCCCAAGGCCACCGCCCTTGGGTGAATACCAGAAACGCCGATTGGAAAAGCTGCCATGCAGCAAGATGACCGGAATACCCTGGGCGGTGTTCTGGTCAGCCAAGCCCAGCCGGGTCACGGCCAGCTCCACGCTGGGATCGGGACCCAAGCCGGCCTTGATGCGATAGACGTCTTCACTGAGGTCGCCGCGACGCTCGGCACTGAGCAAGGCGACGGGAAATAATGTACTGCTGCTTTGCATAGGTCGGTTGCTTGTCGCACAAAAAAGGGCGAAATCCATCGCTGGAACTCGCCCTGGAAAAAACCAGGCGAGGGACGCCAGACGCCCCTCGCGTTTTTCGGTATCAGGTCGCGCTTTGGCCTTCGGCCAGGTAGAACCAGGTTTCGAGCACCGAGTCCGGGTTCAGCGATACGCTGTCGATGCCCTGCTCCATCAGCCATTTGGCCAGGTCTGGGTGATCCGAAGGGCCCTGACCGCAAATGCCGATGTACTTGCCGGCCTTGTTGCACGCCGCGATGGCGTTGGCCAGCAGCTTCTTGACCGCGGGATTTCGCTCATCGAACAGGTGGGCAATGATGCCCGAATCACGGTCCAGACCCAACGTCAGCTGGGTCAGGTCGTTCGATCCGATGGAGAAACCGTCGAAGTATTCGAGGAACTCGTCGGCCAGGATGGCGTTGGACGGCAGTTCGCACATCATGATGACGCGCAGGCCGTTGTCGCCACGGGCCAGGCCGTTTTCCGCCAGCAGGTCGACCACTTGGCTGGCCTCACCGAGGGTACGCACGAACGGCACCATGATCTCGACGTTGGTCAGGCCCATTTCGTTGCGCACGCGCTTGAGTGCGCGGCACTCGAGTTCGAAGCAATCGCGGAACGCCTCGCTGATGTAGCGCGAGGCTCCACGGAAGCCCAGCATCGGGTTTTCTTCTTCGGGCTCGTACAGCTTGCCGCCGATCAGGTTGGCGTACTCGTTGGACTTGAAGTCCGACAGGCGAACGATCACTTTCTTGGGATAAAACGCCGCTGCCAGGGTGCTGATGCCTTCGACCAGCTTCTCCACATAGAAACCGACCGGGTCGTCATAACCGGCGATGCGCTTGTCGACGCTGTCCTTCAGGTCAGCCGGCAGGCCGGCGTAGTTGAGCAATGCCTTGGGGTGCACGCCGATCATGCGGTTGATGATGAACTCCAGGCGGGCCAGGCCTACACCGGCGTTGGGCAGCTGGGCGAAGTCGAAGGCGCGGTCCGGGTTGCCGACGTTCATCATGATCTTGAACGGCAGCTCGGGCATGGCGTCCACCGAGTTCTGCTTGATGTCGAAGCCCAGTTCACCCTCGAAGATGAAGCCGGTATCGCCTTCGGCGCAGGAGACGGTCACGCCCTGCCCATCTTTGAGAATCTGGGTAGCGTTGCCGCAACCGACGACCGCCGGAATACCCAGTTCACGGGCAATGATGGCCGCATGGCAGGTACGCCCGCCACGGTTGGTGACGATGGCACTGGCACGCTTCATGACCGGTTCCCAGTCCGGGTCGGTCATGTCGGAGACCAGCACGTCGCCTGGCTGGACCTTGTCCATCTCGGACACGTCGTTGATCACGCGGACCTTGCCGGCGCCGATGCGCTGGCCGATGGCGCGGCCTTCGACTAGCACGGTGCCTTTTTCCTTGAGCAGGTAACGCTCCATGACGTTGGCGCTGGCGCGACTCTTCACGGTCTCGGGGCGGGCCTGGACGATGTACAACCGGCCATCGTCACCGTCCTTGGCCCACTCGATGTCCATCGGGCGCTGATAATGCTGCTCGATGATCATCGCCTGCTTGGCCAGCTCGTTGACTTCGTCGTCGCTCAGGCAGAAGCGGGCACGCTCGGCGCGATCGACTTCGACCGTCTTGACCGAACGACCGGCCTTGGCTTCTTCGCCATAGACCATCTTGATCGCCTTGCTGCCCAGGTTGCGGCGCAGGATGGCCGGACGGCCAGCCTGCAGGGTGTGCTTGTGTACGTAGAATTCGTCAGGGTTGACCGCGCCCTGGACCACGGTTTCACCCAGGCCGTAGGCACCGGTGATGAACACGACGTCACGGAATCCCGACTCGGTGTCCAGCGTGAACATCACGCCGGCGGTGCCGGTTTCGGAACGGACCATGCGCTGCACGCCAGCCGAGAGTGCGACCAGCTTGTGGTCGAAGCCCTGGTGCACACGGTAGGAGATGGCACGGTCATTGAACAGCGAGGCGAACACTTCCTTCGCAGCACGGATCACGTTGTCTACGCCGCGGATGTTGAGGAAGGTTTCCTGCTGGCCGGCGAACGAGGCGTCTGGCAGGTCTTCGGCGGTGGCCGAGGAGCGCACGGCCACGGCCATGTTGTCGTTGCCATTGGCCATTTCGGCGAAGGCGGTACGGATCTCGGCATCCAGACGCGCCGGGAATTCGGCTTCCATCACCCACTGGCGAATCTGCGCGCCGGTCTTGGCCAGGGCGTTGACATCGTCCACGTCCAGGGCATCGAGCGCCGCATGGATGCGGTCGTTGAGCCCACTTTGCTCGAGGAAATCACGGTACGCCTGAGCCGTAGTGGCAAAGCCGCCCGGCACGGACACGCCGGCACCGGCAAGATTGCTGATCATCTCGCCCAGGGATGCGTTCTTGCCCCCCACATGCTCCACATCATGGACGCCGAGCTTTTCGAGGGAAACTACGTACTCTACCAAGGTGATCTCTCCACTAGCTGTATTGGAAAAGCTCAACGGCGCCCGCCTGTCTTCTTGACTGGGCCGGACGCATGTGGCCTGTACCTGGAAAATAAGTGAGAATGCCGACAGCCGCATTCGGCAAAGCGAACTTATCATAATCAAGAAACGTCATCATCACTAAGGCCCCGATCGCAAATGAAACGAACCGCGTTCTTCATCTCCGACGGCACCGGCATCACTGCCGAGACCCTGGGCCAGAGCCTGCTCGCGCAGTTCGAGAGCATTCCTTTCAGCAAATTCACCCGGCCCTACATCGACTCCCCCGAAAAAGCGCGCAACATGGTTCAGCAGATCAATGCGGCGGCCGAGCGCGACGGCATGCGGCCGATCATCTTCGACACCATCGTCAACCAGGACATCCGCGAGATCCTCGCCACCTCCAACGGGTTCATGATCGACATCTTCTCCTCGTTCCTGTCCCCGCTGGAGCAGGAGTTGACCGCCCATTCCTCGTATTCGGTGGGCAAATCCCACTCCATTGGTGGCAATTCCAACTACATGGAGCGCATCGAGGCGGTGAACTTCGCCCTGGACAACGATGACGGCGCTCGCACCCATTACTACGACAAGGCCGACCTGATCCTGGTGGGTGTGTCCCGTTGCGGCAAAACCCCGACGTGCCTGTACATGGCCATGCAGTTCGGCATCCGCGCGGCCAACTACCCGCTGACCGAAGACGACATGGAGCGCCTGCAACTGCCGGCGGTGCTGAAAAAGCACCACAGCAAGCTGTTCGGCCTGACCATCGACCCCGACCGGCTGACCGCCATTCGCCACGAGCGCAAGCCCAATAGCCGTTACTCGAGCTTCGCCCAGTGCGAATTCGAGGTGCGAGAAGTCGAGAGCCTGTTCCGCCGCGAGAACATTCCCAACATCAATTCCACGCATTTTTCGGTGGAAGAAATATCGGCCAAGATCCTGGTGGAGAAGGGTGTGGAGCGGCGGTTCAAGTAAGGCAGTGGCGGGCTTGGTCTGGTGATGTCGTAGGGTTTGAGCGCAGACATCGTGAGCAACGCCTGTCTCTATCGTTGGCTTATGGGTGCTGCTCGGTGCCGGCGGCGGGCATCAGCGGCCTCGGTACTTGAGTTCTGCATCACAGATGACTGGGGCCGCTGCGCGCCCCGTTGACCGTCATTCCATAACCAATCGCCCAACACCTCACCCACAAAAAAGCCCCGGCATTACGGCCGGGGCTTTTTCATTTCAGCAATGACTCAGGACGGCATTACAGTCGCCTGCCCGCTCATGGCCAGATCGACCAGTTCGCGGTTGGCCACTGCATACATCGCATAGTCATGGCCCGAGGCGCTGCGCAGGTCATCGAGCATGGCGCGCCAGCGCTCCACCATCACCCGATGCTGCTCGGCCCACAGCGCGACGCGGGCATCCATGTCCTGCGGTGCATCGGCCATCTGCAATACCGAGATGGTGATGGCGCGTTGTTGCAGGTCGATGTCGTCGCGGAAGGCTTCCCGGGCCAGGGCCTGCCAGTTGTTCTCCACCGGCAGATTGCTGATTTCCTGCAAGTACCAGGTCAGGTCAAGCGCGCTGCCCACGGCGAAGAACGCCTTGGCCACCTGCGCCGGCTCGTGACCGGTCACATCAGCCGCCTCGATGATCGGCAGCAAGGTGTACAGATGGCTGGTACCGGCCACCATTCGTGCCAACAGCTCCGGCACCCCCGCATCGACGAAGCTCTGGTAGCGCACCATCCAGCGTTCGCGGGTCGGGCCTTCGAGCAGTTCGTCGAGCTTGAGCCCAAGCTGGGCGATCTTCGGCCCAAAGTGGGCGCAATCACGGCCAGCGTCTTGCTCATTGCGACGGCTACGCAGGAACCAGCGCGTGGCTCGACGACCCAGGCGCATCAGTTCGTCCATCAGGGTCAGCTGGATCTCGGCGGGGACCTGGTAATCCAGCGCCTCGATCTGACGGAACCAGTGCGGCAGGTGGAAGATGTCGCGCACGATCACGTAAGCCCCGGCCACGTTGGCAGGGCTCATGCCGGTCGATTCCTTCAACCGCTGCACGAAAGTGATGCCCATGTTGTTGACCAGGTCGTTGGCGATCTGGGTGCTGACGATCTCGCGCTTGAGGCGGTGGCGGCGCATGGAGTCGGCGAACTTGCTGACCAGCGACGGCGGGAACGCGGTTTCCATGTCGCGGGTCAGGTAATCGTCGTCCGGCACCTGGGACTTGAGCAACTGCTCCTTCAAGTCGATCTTGCTGTAGGAGATCAGTACCGAGAGCTCTGCACGGGTCAGGCCCTGGCCGGCGGCGAGGCGCTCGGCCAGCTGTTCCTCGGAAGGCAGGAACTCGATGGCCCGGTCAAGCTTGCCACGGGCCTCGAGGTCGGCCATCAGGCGCTTGTACTCGGCAATGCGCTCGCGCACGCGACGCGCTGCCAGCGACAGCGCCTGGGTCTGCTTGTAGTTGTTGCCCAGCACCAGGCCGGACACTTCCTCGGTCATGCTACCGAGCAGCTGGTTGCGCTGCTTCTCGGTCATGTCACCACCCTGCACAACCTCGTTGAGCAGAATCTTGATGTTGACCTCGTGGTCGGAGCAATCCACGCCGCCAGCGTTGTCGATGAAGTCGGTGTTGGTGGCGCCGCCGTGCAGGCCGAATTCCACTCGGCCAAGCTGGGTCATGCCCAGGTTGCCGCCCTCGCCTACCACCTTGCAGCGCAGCTCGTTGCCGTTGACACGCAAGGCGTCGTTGGCCTTGTCGCCAACGTCGGCGTGGCTTTCGCCACTGGCCTTGACGTAGGTGCCGATGCCACCGTTCCAGAGCAGGTCAACGGGCGCCTTGAGCAGTGCATTGAGCAGCTCGGTGGGCGTCAGGCGGTCGGCCTCGATGGCGAAGCGTTCCCTCATCTGCGCCGTGATGGCGATGCTCTTGGCGCTACGCGGGAAAATGCCACCGCCTTCGGACATGATGCTGGTGTCGTAGTCGGTCCACGCCGAACGCGGCAAGTCGAACAAGCGCTTGCGCTCGGCAAAGCTGGACGCCGGCTCCGGGTTGGGGTCGATGAAGATATGCAGGTGGTTGAAGGCCGCTACCAGTTGCAGCTTGTCGGACATCAACAAGCCATTACCGAAGACGTCGCCGGCCATGTCGCCCACACCGATCACCGTGATCGGATCTTCCTGCACGTTGATGCCGCGCTCACGGAAGTGACGCTGCACGCCGACCCAGGCACCGCGGGCGGTGATGCCCATTTTCTTGTGGTCGTAGCCTGCCGAGCCACCCGATGCGAAGGCGTCACCCAGCCAGAAGCCATAGTCGATGGCGATGCCGTTGGCGATGTCCGAGAACGTGGCGGTGCCTTTGTCGGCCGCCACGACCAGGTACGGGTCGTCATCGTCGTGACGCACCACGCCGACCGGCGGCACGACGCCACCGTCCTTGAGGTTGTCGGTAATGTCGAGCAACCCCGAGATGAAGATGCGGTAGCACGCCACGCCCTCTGCCGCGATCTCGTCACGCGTGCCGCCCAGTGGCAGGCGACGTGGCAGGAAACCACCCTTGGCGCCGACAGGTACGATTACCGAGTTCTTCACCTGCTGCGCCTTGACCAGGCCCAGCACCTCAGTGCGATAGTCTTCCTCGCGGTCCGACCAGCGCAGGCCGCCGCGCGCAACGTTGCCAAAGCGCAGGTGCACACCCTCGACCCGAGGGGAATAGACGAAGATCTCGAACTTGGGCACCGGCTTGGGCAGTTCGGGCACAAGCTTGGGGTTGAACTTGAAGCTGAAATACGACTTGTTCTGGCCGTTGGCATCGAGCTGATAGAAGTTGGTGCGCAGGGTGGCCTTGATCAGGTCCAGGTAGCGACGCAGGATGCGGTCCTCGTTGAGCACCTGCACCTCGTCCAGCGCATTGAGGATCGCTTGCTCAAGGCGCTGCTGCTTGTCCTCGAGGTCGTCCTGGGTCAGCTTGCGGGCCAGGTAGAAACGCGTCTTGAACAGGCGGGTAAGCTCGCGCGCGATGTCGGTGTGGTTGTTCAGCGTGCTGGCAATGTAGCCCAGGTCGAAGCCCAGACGGATTTGTTTCAGGTAGCGTGCATAGGCACGCAGCAATGCCACGTCGCGCCACGGCAGGCCCGCGGTCAGCACCAGGCGGTTGAAGGCATCGTTTTCGGCATCGCCGCCGACGATGTGGATGAATGCATCCTGGAAGGTGTCATTGAGTTCCTGAATGTTCAGGCTCAGGCCTTCGCTGTAGGTGAAGGCGAAGTCGTGAATCCAGTATTCGCGGCCATTGGCGTGGCGCAGTCGATAGGGGAACTCTCCCAGCACGCGCAGGCCGAGGTTTTCCAGAATCGGCAGTACGTCCGACAGCGCCAGGGGGGTGTCGGCGTGGTACAGCTTGCAGTGCAGCGTGCGCTCGCCAACCCGCGTGAGCGGCTGGTAGAAACTCATGGCCAGTGGCTTGCTTTCCGACAGGGCCAGCACGTGCTGCAGGTCCACCACCGCCGAATGGGCGGCGAAGCGCTCGCGGTAGCCAGCCGGGAAGCCTTTGGGGAAATCGGCCAGGATGTTGGTGCCTTGGGCTTCGCCGAAGTTCTCCACGACCAGCGCCGAGAAATCGTCCTGCCAGGAACGGCAGGCCTGGATGACTTCACGCTCGAGCTGCTGCGGGTCGATGTCGATACGGTTCTTCGGGTCCACGCGCAGGATCAGCTGCACACGGGCCAGTACCGACTCGGAGAAGAAGGTCCAGAACTCGCAATCGCTGGCCTTCAGGCGTTCCATCAACACCTGCTGGATTTTCTGCCGAACCTCGGTGGAATAGATTTCACGCGGCACATAGGCCAGGCAATAGCAGAAGCGCCCGTACGGGTCTTTGCGCAGGAAGACGCGAATCTTGTTGCGCTCCTGGATCTGCACGATGGACATGACCGTGCTGAACAGCTCATCGACCGGCGTCTGGAACAGATCGTCGCGCGGCAGCACCTCGAGCACCTGCGCCAGTTCCTTGCCCAGATGAGCCTTGGTATCGAAGCCGGAACGGCGCTCCACTTCGGCGACCTTGACCCGGATGTAGGGGATGGCGTGCACGCTTTCGCCATACACCGTGGAGGTGTAAAGGCCCATGAAGCGGTGTTCCTTGAGCACGTTACCCGAGGCATCGAGCTGACGGATGGACACGTAGTCAGGGTAGCCCGGGCGGTGTACCCGGCTTGGCAGCGCAGCCTTGGCGAAGGAGAGCAGCAGCGGCTCGGCCAGGTAGGCCACGGCGTAGTCTTCGATGCGCAGCTCTTCGGGGGTCAAGCCAACGCGCAGGCGACGCGGCAGCCCAAGGAACGACTGCGCGTCGTAAACCATCTGGCCACCGGCCTGATCGGCCTGGACGGTGAACTCTTCGTATCCCAGGAAGGTGAAGTGGTTGTCCAGCAACCACTCCAGGAACGCCTTGACCTCGCCCTTTTCGTGCTGGGCCGGCCCGTACGGGGTCTGCTCGACCAGCGCCACGACTTCACGCAGCTTGTCCTTCATCGGCTCGAAATCATCGACCGCCACGCGGACCTCGGCCAGCACCTGCTCGATTTCCCGAGCCAGCACGCTCAGCTCCGCAGCGTTGGCGCAGCGATCGATCTCCAGGTACATCAGCGACTCGTGCCCAACCCCTTCACCGTGGGTACCCTTGGGCAGCAGCTCCAGCAATTCGCCCTTGGCGTTGCGGCGCACGCTCAATACCGTGGTCTGCAGCGTATGAATGCTGTAGCCACGGCGGTTCAGCTCGGTGCGGACCGAGTCCACCAGAAACGGCAGGTCATGGTGCAGCACCTCGACGACCGTGTGGGTCGACTGCCAACCGTTGCGTTCGTAATCGGGGTTGTACACGCGCACCTGCGGGTGCTCGGGGTCGAAACGCTCGACGATGCGCCAGGCCGACAGGGTGCAGCCGGCCAGGTCGGAAAGCCTGCGCTGGGTGAGTTCGTCCAGAGAGATGATGCCGAAGAACTGTTCGGCGAACAGCGCCACTTGTGGCAGGGACTGTTCGCTGATGTGCTGCGCCAGGGCCGCTTGCAGTTGATGCTGGAAGTCGGCTTTGCTGGCCGCGGTGAAGAACGCCATCTGTGGTACTCCGCTTGGGCTTTGTAATAGTTGAAGCGTCGCTGCGTGCGCCGTGCCGGGATCAACGATAGACGATTGCAGGCAGGGCGAACGATGAAAACCAGGCGTTGAGCGTGCGCATGCACGCCCAGGACTGGGCGAAGCTTAACGACTGACCGGTCATCAAGGCTTGCAGCGCTGCGACAATTTCGTTCAAGGGGCGGTAACTTTACGTTTATGCATGTAAGCAAGACTGTCAGAATTCCCTTCCGTTTCCTTTGATCCGAGCCCGCCATGCAAATCGACACCGCCGTGCTGTTCGCCACCCCCTGCGATGAAGAGGAGGACAACATGGCCACCCTGTGCTGCCACAGCGACAAAGGCCAGATGTTCCTGCTGACCCGCTACCCCGACGAAGACACGGTCGACCTGACCCTGGATGATGAGCCCTCGACCCTGGACGGCTTGAAAGTGACCTTGAGCGCAACTGGCCTGTTGATCGAAGTGGCGGCAGGTGACCGGGACGCCTTGCGCGGTGATGAGGTGCTTCAGATCAACCTGACCAGCACGCTGAGCGATCTGGACGAGATCAGGCAAACCTTGGAAAACATCCTGAGCGGCACCGGCACGTTCATCTGCGAACTCTAATTCACCGATCACTGCGCAGGCTTGCCATAGGCCGCAGGGGCTAGGCCAGTGCGCGCTGCATCGCCTGCGCCTGCTCGCGCAGTGTCTGACAGAACGGCTCGACCGCCGCCGAGGCCGGCCGGTGGTCTGGCCTGACCAGCATCACTTGGTAGGCGATCGAGATCTCCAGCGGCCTGATGGGCAAACCACTCTGGGCCGCCTCCAGCCCGCTCAGGGGGTTGATGATGGCGACGCCCAGGCCCTGCCTGACCATGGCGCACACCGAGGCGGCGCTGGTGGTCTCGATGACCGTGCGACGGTTCACCCCGGCCGCGCGAAACTGGTGGTCCAGACGCTGGCGATAGGTGTCCAGGCTGGCCAGGTTGATGAAATCGATCTCATGGAAGTCCGCCAGGCTCAGCCGTGACCTGGCCTGCAACGGATGGTGCTCAGGCAGCACGCAGACCATGTTGGCGCTGAACAGCAATTCCCCGCTCGCCCCGCGGGGTATCTGCGCGACCTCCGTCAGGCCCAGGTCGTGCTGCTGGGTGGCCAGGGACTCTTCCAGCAGCGGTGACTCCTGGGCCACGATGCTCACGCTCACCCCAGGGTGCTGTTTGTGGAAACGCTGGCAGACCTTGGGCAGTAGCGTCTGCGAAAACAACGGCAGGCAGGTGACGGCCAACTGGCCCTGCTGAAAATTGCGAATGGCCTGGGCAAAACGATCGATGCGCTCAAGGCCTACATACGCCCGCTCTACTTCATCGATCAGCAGCAACGCCTGGGCGGTGGCTTCCAAGCGACCGGCCGTGCGTTCGAACAGATGCAGGCCGGTCACGTGCTCTAGCCGCGCCAGCTCACGGCTGATCGTCGGCTGCGAGGTGAACAGCAGACGCGCCGCGCCCGTCACGCTGCCCGAGACCATGATGGCGCGGAACACTTCGATGTGGCGGGCGGAGAGTTTCATGGCAGCACCGACGGTATTCACAGGTCATATCAGGTCTGAATGGGTGGCGCAAAAATAGCTATTTTTCTGAATCGAGTCTATGGGGGCATGCTCGCTACTTCCCCCTGTCCCGAGTCCTTCGATCATGAACCATCCTTACGCTGTGCTTGCCGACGCCGTTCGCCAGCACGGTTCACCCCTGTGGGCCTACGACGCCGCCACCATCATCAGCCGGATAGAACAGCTCAAGCCATTCGACACCGTACGCTTCGCCCAGAAGGCCAACCCCAACCTGCAGGTATTGCGCTTGATGCGCCAGCACGGGCTGGTGCTCGATGCGGTGTCGCTCGGGGAAATGGAACGCGCCTTTGCAGCCGGCGCCAGTGTGGCGGGCGAGCCTGCGGGGGTGGTGCTGACTTGCGACGTGCTGGACCGCGCCACCCTGGCGCGCGCGGTCGCGGAAAAGATCGAAGTCAACGCAGGCTCCATCGACATGCTGCGCCAGTTGGGCGAGCACTCGCCAGGGCACCGTGTCTGGCTGCGCATCAACCCAGGGTTCGGCCATGGCCATAGCCGCAAGACCAATACCGGGGGCGAGAACAGCAAGCATGGCATCTGGCACGAGGACCTGCCGCAGGCGCTCGCCTGCATCCGGGCCCATCGCCTGCACCTGGTAGGCGTGCACATGCATATCGGCTCTGGCGTTGACTACTCCCATCTGGAACAGGTGGCTCGTGCCATGATCGAGCTGATCGTGCGCCTGGACACCGACATCGAAGCGTTCTCGATCGGCGGTGGGCTCTCGACGCCATACCGCGATACCGACACGCCGGTGGACCTGCAGCGCTATGCGCAAACCTGGGCAGTGGCACGGCAGGAAATCGAAGCCGTGCTCGGCCACCCGGTGCGCATGGAGATCGAGCCAGGGCGTTTTCTGGTAGCCGAGTCGGGCTATCTGGTGACCGAAGTCCGTGCCGTCAAGCAGGTGGGCCGCAACACATTCGTGCTGGTCGATGCTGGCTTCAACGACCTGATGCGTCCTGCGATGTACGGGGCCTACCATGCCATGACCCTACTCGATGCCGACGGCCACCCCGTAGACCGCCCGCGGCAACCGACCGTGGTCGCCGGCCCACTGTGCGAATCGGGGGACGTGTTCACTCAGGATGAACAGGCGCTCTGCCCTCAGGACTTGCCCCAGGCCGTGGTTGGCGACTTGCTGGTGATTCACGATGCCGGTGCCTACGGCGCCTCCATGTCGTCCAACTACAACAGCCGGCCTTTGCTGCCAGAGGTGATGATCGAAGGCCAAGCCGTACGCTTGATCCGACGTCGGCAGACCATTGACGCGCTACTCGCGCTTGAGGCCGGCTTGTAACTTCCAATTCCCTGCATGCCGGCCGCCATGGCGAGCCGGCATTGCGGGGATAGACCACCCAGTGCTCCCCACACACTTCGCTCGTTAATAGAATGTGAACTGTGAAAACCAAATAGCTCGCAATAAATTCTTATCTTTTCCTAGAATCAAGCAATTCAGTCACATTCAAACCGCACACTACCCCACCCTTTGCAACCTCCACACACGATCCCCCTTTACAATTGGATCCATTCCAACGATGGATCCCCCACATGCAGACACTCGAAATGGATTACGCCCCCGGCGATCACGTCGCCAGCCACTGCCACGCCCACGACCAACTGATCTACGCGGCCAGTGGCATTGTGCATGTGAGTACCGATTCGGGAAGCTGGGTGATCCATGGGGGTAATGCGTTGTGGGTGCCGGCCGGCGTCAGCCATGCCATTGTCATGGAAGGCGTCGTCAGCATGCGCTCCTTGCTGCTGGCGCCCCATGTCGGCCACTGCCAGGTGATCGTGGTGACGGGGTTGCTGCGTGAATTGATCCTGGCAGCCTCGCGAATGCTCGGTGTCCGGGAGGGCGAGCACGTACGGGCGCTCATTCTCGGCGAGCTCGCCCATGCAAGGCGCATCGACACGTTCGTTGCAATGCCGACGCACGCGCGCCTGAGGGCCTGGTGCGAGCGCATGCTGCGGTCACCCGCCGAGGCGCATTCGCTTGAAGAGTGCGCCACTGCGCTGAACATGAGCACGCGCAATGTGGCCCGGCTGTTTCAGCGCGAGTTGGGCATGTCCCACGGCCAGTGGCGCGCTCGGGCGCGGGTGATGCTGAGCCAGCAGTGCCTGGCGGCAGGCCGTCCGATCATCACCGTGGCGCTCGAACACGGCTACCAGAGCCCAAGCGCCTTTGCAGCCATGTTCAGGCGTATTCTGGGATACGCGCCCAGCGACTGGCAGGACGGGAGCGCACGCCCCCGCTGAAGCGGTTCGAATTGTCCCGCTGGCGCGCACGGTTGTCCCGCTTACGGCAGCCTTGACCTGACCGGTCTCGCTAACGTTGCATCATGACTGACAAGCGATGTTCATGATGCCCACTTCGTTGATGATCCCCTCCCCCGTACAGCTTTGCGCTGTGCTGACGCTCGGCCTGCTGGCAGGTTGCACGCACCCTGTCGCCTCCGAACAGCCCCCGGCGGCCATGCGGGTCAACCCTTTGGCCGAGACCCAGGCCGGGGTTAGCGCGCAGCCTTTGCCCGAGCGCTGGTGGCAGTTGTACCAGGACCCGCAACTCGGACGCTGGGTGGAGCGCGCATTGGCCAACAACCAGGACCTGGCCCAGGCCGAAGCCAACGTGCGGGCACTGCTGGCTGGCATCGGCGAGTTTGAGGCGCAGCGCCTGCCGGCTACCTCGCTGGGTATTGCTGCAACCTACGGCAGGGACAGTGACGATCAGACCCTGGCCCAGGCCCGTGACAGCCATGCTTCCGCCTCCTGGCACTTCAATCCGGGCGTGGCGCTGGCGTATCAGGTGGACGTGTGGGGGCAGGTGCAAGCCCAAATCGATCGCGCCAAGGCGCAAGCGCAGGCTGCGAACGCCGCGCACGATGCCGTGAGACTGCAGGTGGCCGCCCAGACCAGCCGTGCCTACATCGAACAATGCGTCTACACCGCCCGCCTGAGCCAGGCCAGGCAAGCCCTGCGCACCCTTGATCGCAGCCTGCTGTTGAGCGACCGCCAGCGTCAGGCCGGCATCGCCACGGCGCTGGACGGCGAGCGGCTGCTCGGCCTGCGTGAACAGGTGCGCGCCCGGATACCTGTTTTCGAGGCGCGGCGCCAGGTGGCGCTGTTCGAGCTGAGCACCCTGGCCGGTGACGCCACGGTTGATCGCACACACCCCTGCGCTGCCATCCCTTCGCTCACGGCAACGCTGCCCACAGGCGATGGCTGGCACCTGCTCGAACGGCGCCCCGACGTACGCCAGGCTGAACGAGCGTTGGAAGCCGCCGGCCTGGAAACGGACATCGTGCGCGCCGACCTGTACCCCAAGGTTCTTTTTGGCGCCCAACTGGCTAGCGCTGACCGTCACATCAGTGGCCTGGGGGCTAGCCGCGCCATCACCTTTGGCGTCGGCCCATTGATCAGCTGGGAATTTCCCAACCTGAAAGCCAACCGCGCCCGGTTGGGCAAGGCCCAGGCTTTGCAGTAGGCCCAGCGCGCTCACTACCGCAGCGTGGCGCTCAAGGCCCTGAAGGATGTGCGCCAGGCTTTGGCCCGCCATGCCGGCGAGCAGCAGCACCTGTCTTCGCTGCAGGCTGCGCTCGAGCACAGCCAGCGCGGCTTCGCCCTGGCACAGGCCAGCTACCGTGCGGGCACCCAGGACGGGCTGGCCCTGCTTGACAGCGAACGCGAGCTGATCGCCCTGCATGACCAGCTCCTCGAGGCGCGCGGCAAGGTGGCCAGTGCCCAGATCGACCTGTTCCGCGCACTGGGCGGCGGGTGGTGAAGCCGGCACGCCCAAGGCTCCGCCGACGCTTGCAAAGCGCAACCGCCTCCACTGGACAATGGAACCCCACCATGAACGCTGCTGCACAAACGCACCCCTCAACCCCGACTGCCGAGCAGGCGACCCTTCGCACACGACGGCGGTTGCTCTATAGCGCAGCCGCATGCCTGGGCGTGCTGGCGCTACTGGCGCTCGCTGGCTACTGGTTCTCCACCGGGCGCTACCTGGAAAGTACCGACGACGCCTACATCCGCGCCGATTGGGTTGCATTGAGTTCGCGCGTGGCGGGCTATGTGGCAACGGTGGAGGTCGAAGACGACCAGCCGGTTGAAGCCGGCGCTGTGCTGGTCCGGTTGCAGGATCGCGATTACCAGGCCCGCAGGGATCGCGCGCGCGCTGCCGAACATCAGGCGCAGGCGGCCATAGACGCGGCGCGGGCTCGCCGCGAGCTGGCCGTGCAGCGCATCGAGCAGCAGGCGCAGGCCACCCTCAAGGCCGAGGCCGCCGTGCACAGTGCCAGCGCCGAACGTCGTCGCAGCCAGCTGGACCTGCAACGCTACCAAGGCCTGGTACGCGACGAGGCAGCCACGACCCAACGGCTGGAGCAGGCGCTGGCCGCTGCCAACCAGGCCAAGGCTGTCGAGCAAGGGGCGAAGGCAGCATGGCGGGAACAACAGGCGCAGCAACGGATGGCCAAGGCCGGCGCTGCCCAGGCCAAGGCTGACCTGCAGCAGCACCTGGCCGCCTTCGAAAGCGCCAGGGCCGAACGCCGACTGGCCGAACAGGACGCCCAGGACACCGTGCTGCGCGCACCAGTGGCAGGCGTGGTGGGCAAGCGCCACGTGCGTGCAGGGCAATACGTGGTGCCGGGCCAGCCGTTGTTGGCAGTGGTGCCGGTCGCGCAGGCCTATGTCGTCGCCAACTACAAGGAAACCCAGTTGGCTCGGATGCGCCCAGGGCAGCCTGTACAGGTACAGGTGGACAGTTTCCCTGGCCAGGCATTCGAAGGTCACGTAGCAAGCTTCTCGCCGGCCTCGGGCAATGTTTTCGCGTTGCTGCCGTCGGACAATGCCACAGGCAACTTCACCAAGATCGTCCAGCGTTTTGCGGTGCGCATCCTGCTCGACCTGCCCGTAAACGGGCCGCAGATACTGCCCGGCATGTCGGTGGTGACCACCGTCGACACGCGCACGCCGGAGCCTGCCGATGCGCGCTGAACAAGCGGTATCCCTGCGCGCCTGGGTGGCTGTGCTGGGCGGGCTGTTCGGCTGTTTCATGGCCGGCATGAACGTGCACGTCACCAGTGCCGCACTGCCCGAGATACGCGGCTCGCTGGGCGCCAGCTTCGAGGAAGGGTCATGGATATCCACCGCCTACCTGGTGGCAGAGATCGTGATGATCCCCCTGACGGCCTGGCTGGTGGAGGTGTTCTCCCTGCGCCGGGTGATGTGGACGGGCTCGCTGGTCTTCCTGATCGCGTCGGTGGCCTGTTCGTGGGCGCCGAACCTTGAAACCATGATCGTGATCCGGGTAATCCAGGGCGCCGCCGGCGCCGTGCTGATCCCGCTGTCGTTCCAGCTGATCATCACCGAACTGCCGGCCAGCCGAATGGCCATGGGCATGGCGTTGTTCAGCCTGGCCAACAGCGTGGCGCAGGCAGCGGGCCCTTCGATCGGCGGCTGGTTGACCGATGCGTACTCCTGGCGCTGGATCTTCTACCTGCAGCTGTTTCCTGGTATTGCCCTGCTGTGCGCCATTGCCTGGTCCATCGAGGCCAGGCCGATGAAGTTGCAGTTGCTGCGCCACGGTGACTGGCTCGGCATCGCCGCCATGGTGATTGGCCTGGGCGGGCTGCAGATCGTGCTGGAAGAAGGCGGCCGGTTGGACTGGTTCGGGTCTTCGTTCATTACGGGCATGACCGTGGTGTCAGCATTGGCCCTGGTGCTGTTTGTGACGACCCAGCTGTTCGGCCCGCGCGCGTTCATCAATCTGCGGTTGCTGGGCCGTTACAACTTCGGCGTGGCCAGCCTGGCGATGTTCATCTTCGGGGCGGCCACCTTCGGGCTGGTGTTTCTGGTACCTAACTACCTCTCGCAACTGCAAGGCTTCAGTGCCCGGGACGTGGGTGTGGCGTTGATCGCCTACGGGCTCGTGCAGTTGCTGCTGGCGCCCTTGATGCCGCGCCTGATGCGGTGGACCAGCGCCAAGTTCATGGTGGCCAGCGGGTTCCTGATCATGGCGCTGGGCTGCTGGATGGGCGCCAGCCTGACGGCCGACAGTGCCGACAATGTGATCATCCCCTCCACCGTGGTACGGGGTATCGGCCAGCCGTTCATCATGGTTGCGTTGTCCGTGCTGGCAGTGGCCGGGCTGGACAAGCGCGAGGCCGGGTCGGCCTCGGCGGTGTTCTCGATGCTGCGCAACCTGGGTGGCGCCATCGGCACGGCTGGCCTGACCCAACTGGTGGCCACGCGCGAACGCCTGCACAGTGCGCGCATCCATGAGCATGTGACCGTGTTCGAGCCGCAACTGCACACACGCCTGGATCCGACCGTGCAGACATGGCTCTGGCATTCGCAGCAGTGGCTCGAAGGGTTGTCGGGCACCATCCGCCGCGAAGCCTACCTGATGGCCTACAGCGATGCCTTCTACCTGGCTTGCCTGGCGTTGCTCGGCTGTGCGGTGGCAGCATTGCTGCTGAGGTCGCACAAGGGGTAATGAGGCGATGGCGGGCGCTTGGCTCGGGAGCGACGAACGGCTGGTACACTGGCGCCTTTGTACAACGTCCAGACAGGTTCTACCCATGCACCAAGCCCGCTATGCCACTGTGGCCAAGGACTTGATCGAGGCAATCGCCAGCAGCCGCTATCCGGTCGGGGGCTTGTTGCCCACTGAAATCGAACTGTGCGCGCTCTACGGTGTGAGCCGGCATACGGTTCGCGCGGCGGTCGAGCAGTTGCAGAGCCTGGGCCTGGTGTCGCGGCGCAAGCGCATTGGGACACGCGTCGAGGCGCGCCACCCTCAGATCGGCTACCGGCAGTCGATAGCGAGCCTGGCAGAGCTCTCGCATCATCTTCAGGCACCCGTGCGTCAGATTCGCGCTGTTCGCCAATTCGTGGCTGCCCCTGAGGAGGCCGAGCGACTGGGGCTGGTGCCAGGGGAACAGTACTTCTGCATCGAGGCGTTGCACAGTACCTCTGCGGGCCACCCCTTGGTGGTGTGTGCAAGCGCCGTCTATGCCCAATCCGACTACGCGCAGGTGATCGAACTGGCCCAGGCACATCCCGAGCAGTTGATCGCCCGCCTGATCGAGCAGCACTACGAGCGGGTGATCGCCGTGATCGACCAGCACGTTCAGGCACAGTCACTGACCCTTGACCAGGCCCGTGTATTAAGTGCCGAGCCGGGGGCACCGGCGCTGTGCGTGGTGCGCCACTACCGCGAGGAAAACGGCGACCTGATGGCGGTCTGCGAAAACCTCTACCCCGCTGATCGCTACAGCCTGGTCAACCAGTTACGTCGCGACCGCATGCCCGCAAGCGCCGCGGCTGTCCCCCCAGCGTTCTGACGCCCCCCAGTACACCCATTGGAGATCCACTCGCATGGCAGCAGAATCGACACGGATGCTTACCGTAGGTGAGGTGGCTCGCCGCAGCGGTATCGCGGTATCGGCACTGCATTTCTACGAAAGCAAGGGTTTGATCGCCAGCACGCGCACGGCTGGCAACCAACGCCGCTATCCGTCGCTGGTGCTGCGCACCCTGGCAATCATCAAGGTGGCCCAGCGCACCGGTATTGCCCTGGATGAAATCAAGCAGGCGCTGGGGCGCTACCCGCCCAACAGCAAGCTCACGGCAGCCCAGTGGCGCGAAATGTCCAGTGCGTGGCGAGAAGACCTGAACCAGCGCATTCGCCTGCTCCAGGCGTTGCGCGACAACCTGGACAACTGCATCGGCTGCGGCTGCCTGTCGCTGGAGCAATGCCCGCTACGCAACCCACAGGATGTACTGGGCGAGGAAGGCAGCGGGCCCAGGATCTTAGAACGGCACGTGCGTGAGGGCACGTAACCGCAGCAGGTGCACGGCGCGGTAGTATCTGGCGCCGCTTTGGTTGGAACCAATCGGCGGCGCTAACGCCCTAACCTTTTGCTATTTAACCAATCCCGTTAGCGAAAGGATGACCGAACCATGAAACGCGAACAGATCGAAGGTGTAGCAGAGAACATTGCGGGTAAAGCCCAGAGCGCTGTAGGCCGTCTGATCGACGATCCGGCCCTGGAAGCCGAAGGTGAAGGCCGTCAGGCTGCTGGCCAGGTGACCAAGACTTACGGCGATGCCGTGAACTGCGTCTCGTCCTTCGTCAAGGAAAAGCCGTTTGCTGCCGTGGCCATCGGTGCCGCGCTGGCCATGGTGGTGTCGCGTCTGCTGCGCCGCTGACCGAATGCATCAGGCCCACGCGGGTGCGTGGGCCTGATGGGCTTTCAATGCAGGCTGAACTCAGTTATCCAGTTCATCCTTGACGATACGGCCATCTCGCGGGTCGACCTTGAACTCGTACTGCTTGCCGTCAGCTTTCATCCCCTCGCCTTCCCAATGACCGTCATCGGCTTCGATCTTGGTGATCTGGGTGTAGCCGGCGCCTTTGAGGGCAGCTTCGGCCTGATCCTTGTTCACTTTCCAGTCGGCGCCGGGCTGATCGGCCCAGGCAACAGAAGCGCCCATCGCGCCAACCAGGGCCAGGCCAGTGAACAGTCGAGTCATCGCTTTCATTGCAGGTTTCCTTCTTGGAGGGTGTGAACATGCGACCGACAGTCGGTACGCCGCGTTCATTCCAATCCTCCCAGTGCCGCACGGACGCGAGTGGCTCAGCGCCCTCAACCCGGCTGGCTGACCAGTGCATTACTGACACTGCGCCCGAGCACCAGCACCGTCACGAAACCGCAACCTACCAGTGCCGTGGCCATGCTCAGCAGCACGCCGGTGCCCAGGTGATCGACCACCTGCCCACCAAAGAACGACCCTACGGCGATGATGACCTGGAACATGGCCACGAACAGCGGCATGCCCCGCTCCACATCCTTGGGCGCGACCACGAACATCCAGATGTTCGCGCAGGCAGGAAACGCCCCGAAGGCAAAGCCCCATAACGCGATCAGCATCGCAGCGCCTGTCATGCCAGTGGCAAAGTGCGGGAACAGCGCCGTGCTCACGGCAATCAGCAGCGCCACCAGCAGCAAGGTATGCCGCACGCTGCGGTTGGCCGCAAAGCCTGCGAAGATATTGCCCATGAACCCCGCCACGCCGTAGAGCAGCAGCAATGAGCCAATGGTTGGGCCATCGAAGCCGGCGTTTTGCTTGAAGAAAGGGGCCACGTAGGTGTAGGCGGCAAAATGCGCCAGCCCGATCAGCAACACGGCAATCAGGCCCACGCGCGCCTGTGGATTGATGAGCAACGCCGGCAGGTCGCTGATGCGAATGGCCTTCTCCGGCATCAACCGGGGCAGGAGCATGACCTGCGCCAACAGTACCGGCACCCCTACCACGGCAGTGACCAGGAACGTCATCCGCCAGCCCATCAGCCCGCTGAGCCAGGTACCCACCGGCACACCGATGACCGTGGCCAGGGTAACGCCGGCCATGATGATCGAGTTGGCCTTGGCCACCCCGACGCCATCGGGCGCCAGGCGGCTGCTCAAGGCAATGGCGGTCGCCCAGAAGCCACCGATACTCACCCCCAGCAGCACGCGCCCCAGCAGCAACAGGTGAAAATTACCGGCAAACGCGACGATGGCGTTGGCCAGGATCATGATCAAGGTCAGGCCGATCAGCAGGTAGCGCCGGTCCAGGTTGCCGACACCGACAGAAATGGTCGGCGCCGCCAGGGCTGCCATGATGCCGGGCAAGGTGACCATCAGCCCGGCAAGGCCTGCACTGATGCCCAGATCGTTGGCGACGTCGTTCAGCACGCCGACTGGAAGAAACTCGCTGGTCACCAAGGCGAACGCGCCCACGGCCACGGAGAGAATGGCCAGCCACTGCTGGAGCAGGCTTTGCTGTTGGTGTTCGGGCAGACCACGAGGGGCCGGACTGACGCTTGGCATTGTGCACAATTCCATGACATGGCGCCTGAACGAGGCGCACGAGAGGCTAAATCAGGCCGCGAGTATAAAGAGCACGGGCCGCCAGGCGAGAGGCCGGCCGCTCGATAGTGGTTATCGCTGTGATCGATAGAGCGCAGGGCTCAGGGTTACGCGGGACTTGGAACGGCTTGGCCGGGGCGCCGGACTGGCCGCGATGGACTGTGATGGGCAGCGCAGCAAACCCAGGATTTCAACGCTACGGCACTTATCCCGAGGACCGCGCTGATCTTCTGATAGGCCGCCCTTCAGATAAATTTCCAAGCCGCCATTGGTCGCCACCCCCTCGGATGGATTAAAGTATCAACCCTTGCCGGGCCGCTGCCATCAGCCGCCTGGTCCTCTATCAGGAACCGTCGCCGATGGAACACCGTGAGGCGCTGATCGCGCTGCGCACCTTTCTCTCTTCCCAGATCCTTGGCCAGGAAAAGCTGGTCGAGCGGCTGCTGATCGTGCTGTTGGCCGATGGCCACATGCTGGTGGAAGGTGCGCCGGGCCTGGCAAAGACCAAGGCCATCAAGGAACTGGCCGAGGGCATCGAGGCGCAATTTCACCGTATCCAGTTCACCCCCGACCTGCTGCCCGCCGACATCACCGGCACCGAGATCTATCGGCCCGAGACCGGGAGCTTCGTGTTCCAGCAGGGGCCGATCTTTCATAACCTGGTGCTGGCGGACGAAATCAACCGGGCGCCGGCGAAGGTGCAATCGGCGCTGCTCGAAGCCATGGCCGAGCGCCAGGTCAGTGTGGGGCGAAGCACCTACGACCTGTCGCCGCTGTTCTTGGTCATGGCCACGCAGAACCCGATCGAGCAGGAAGGCACCTATCCCCTGCCCGAGGCGCAACTCGACCGTTTCCTGATGCATGTCAAGATCGGCTTCCCCGACGCTGCCGTGGAGCGCCGCATCCTGGCCCAGGCTCGCGGCGAGGCGCTGGGCGGTGAGACCAAGCCCGAGCGGCGGGTCAGCCAGCAGGCGATCTTCGCAGCTCGCAAGGAAATCCTCGGCCTGTACATGGCAGACGCGGTGGAGGAGTACCTGGTGCAACTGGTCATGGCCACGCGTACGCCGGCCAAATTCGACAACGAACTGGCCGACTGGATTGCCTATGGCGCCAGCCCGCGCGGCTCGATTTCCCTGGACCGCTGCGCACGGGCCCATGCGTGGCTTGCCGGGCGCGATTTCGTCAGCCCCGAGGACATTCAGGCGGTACTGTTCGACGTGTTGCGCCACCGCATCATCCTGTCGTTCGAAGCCGAGGCGGCGGGGGTCGACCAGGACCGGGTCGTGCAGCGTATCCTCGACGTCGTGGCCGTTGCCTGACCCCATGTCCAGCACCCCGCTGATCGAGCCCGGCATTCGTATCACCCTTGCCGAACTCATCGACATGCGCCACCGCGTGCGCGAAATCCAGCTGTTCTCCAACCCCGGCCAACGTAGCCCGCTGGTGGGCCTGCACCATTCCAAGCTGCGGGGCCGGGGTGTGGACTTCGATCAGGTTCGGGTGTACCAGGCCGGTGACGATGTGCGCAACATCGACTGGCGGGTCACTGCCCGCACCCAGGAGCCTCACACCAAGCTATTTCACGAAGAACGCGAGCGGCCGATCTTCATTCTCGTGGAGCAGAGCCAGCGGCTGTTCTTCGGCTCCGGGCTGGTGTTCAAGTCGGTACTGGCGGCTCAGGCGGCGGCCCTGTTCGGCTGGGCCGCGCTGGGGCACAACGACCGGATCGGAGGGCTGGTGTTCGGTGACAACGATCCCCACGAGATCAAACCCAGGCGCAGCAAGCAAAGCCTGCTGCAACTGCTCAATCGTCTGGCCAAGGTCAACCAGTCGCTGCACACCGAAGGCGTCGCCCAGGCCGATAGCCTTGGCCTTGCGCTGCGCAGGGCGCGTGAAGTATTGAGGCCAGGCAGTCTGGCCATCGTGATTTGCGATGAGCGCTCGCTGACGCCCCAGTGCGAACAACACCTGGCCATGCTCTCGCGACACTGCGACCTGTTGCTGATGCCGGTATCGGACCCGCTGGACCACGCTCTGCCAGCGGCCGGCTTGCTGAGGTTTGCGCAACGGGGCGCGCAGCTGGAGCTGGACACGCTGGACGAAGGGCTGCGCCAGGCCTACCGGCACCAAGCCGAGGCGCGCATCGAGCGCTGGGAATTGATGGCGCAAAAGCTCAGGGTGCTGCTGATGCCACTGACCACGCAAAGCGAGATGATCGAGCAATTGCGCGATTACCTGAGTGCCCAGCGCATGGGCAGCGCCTCGTGAACCCGCTTGACCAGTTGCAGCCATTGATCGCGCCCCCGCCGATCAGCCCCTGGCCACCGGCGCCTGGCTGGTGGCTGCTGTTGGCGTTGTTGCCCGTGCTGGCCTGGGGCCTGTGGCGCGTGCGTCGCTGGCGCCCACGCAAACGGCCCCTACCACGCACCGAGCAGCCGCTCGACCCGGTGCGCGTGGCGGCGCTCGAGGAACTGGCGCGTCTGCCCCGCCCCTACGACAAAGCGCCTGCCGGCGCCTGGCTGCAGCAGATCAATGCCCTGCTCAAACGGCTGTGTCGCAGTCACTACCCCTTGGCCAATAGCCACACGCTAAATGGCCGGCAATGGCTGGCCTTTCTTGACAACCGCTGCCCGGCAGCAGGCCTGACCCGCTGGATGGTGTTGGTCGAAGGGGCCTACAAGCCCGAATGCCGCCTGGACGACAAGGCCATCGCCGGGCTTAGCCAGGCGGTGGAAACCTGGATTCGCAAGCATGTTTGAACTGGCCTGGCCGTGGATATTCGCCTTGCTGCCCCTGCCTTGGCTGGCACGGCTCGTGCTGCCTGCCGCCGACAGTGGAGAGCCTGTCCTCAAAGTCGGCTTCCTGCAAGAGCTTGAAAGCCTGGCGGGGCGCCGCGCCCGCCTGAACCTGCCGACCTGGCGCCAGCAGGCCCCGTTCGTCGTGATCTGGCTGCTGTTGCTGTGCGCCGCCGCTCGCCCCCAATGGCTGGGCGAGCCGATGCCGGTGGCAGCCAGTGGGCGCGACCTGCTGGTGGCAGTGGACGTGTCCGGCTCGATGGACTTCCCGGACATGCAGTGGCAGGGCGAAGACATCAGCCGGCTCGACCTGGTCAAGGCGCTGCTGGGCGACTTCTTGCAGGACCGTGAAGGTGACCGGGTGGGGCTGATCCTGTTCGGCAGCCAAGCCTACCTGCAGGCCCCGCTGACCTTCGACAGGCGCACGGTGCGCACCTTTCTCGATGAAGCCCAGATCGGCATCGCCGGCAAGAACACCGCCATTGGCGATGCCATCGGCCTGGCCGTCAAGCGGCTGCGCCAGCGGCCCTCGCAGAGCCGAGTGCTGGTGCTGATCACCGACGGGGCCAACAATGGCGGGCTGATCCACCCCCTCACCGCCGCCCGTTTGGCCGCTCAGGAGGGCGTGCGCATCTACACCATCGGCATTGGCGCCGATCCGCAAGCCACCGGCACCCCTGGCCTACTGGGCCTGAACCCAAGCCTGGACCTGGATGAAGCGTCCTTGCGCGAAATCGCCGAGACCACCCAGGGCGCGTACTTCCGCGCCCATGATGGCGCCGAACTCGATGCCATCGGTGACACGCTTGACCGGCTTGAACCGGTGGCGCAACAGCCGACCCAGGCGCGTACGGCAAAGGCCTTGTATGCCTGGCCACTGGCCTTGGCGCTGCTGCTGAGCGTGCTGCTGGTGATCAGCGTGCAGTGGCCGGACAACCCGCTGCAACGACAATTGCGCAAGCCGCGCTTTCTGCAACCGCACCCACAATGGCGGCAGCGCCTCAAACGCCTGCGCCTGAGGAGGCCGCGATGATCGATCTATGGCCCCAATGGTTGCGCCCGCTGTGGTTGCTGAGCGTTCCCGTGCTCGGCTGGTTGCTGTTCAAGCTTTGGCACCGGCGCAGGCGCGCCGGGCGCTGGCAAATGATCCTGCCCCCGGCCTTCCATAACGTGCTGCTCGGTGGCGGCAGTGGCAACACCAGCAAGCTACCCTGGATAGCCCTGGGCCTTGCCTGGCTGCTGGTGGTGCTGGCCCTGCTGGGCCCGAGCTGGCAACGCATGGAGGAAAGCCGCCAGCGGCCTGCCGATCCTCTGGTCATCCTGCTGGAACTGACCCCGCAGATGCTGGCCGAGGACAGCCCGCCCAATCGTCTTGAGCAGGCGCGTCGCAAGATACTCGACGTACTCGAGCACCGCCGTGACAGCCAGACCGCACTGGTGGTCTACGCAGGGTCGGCGCATACCCTGGTGCCGCTGTCCGACGACCTGGCCACAACACGCAACCTGCTCGAAGCACTCGACCCCTCGATCATGCCCAAGCCCGGCCAGCGGGCAGACCTTGCCGTGCACAAGGGCCTAGCCCTGCTCGCCCAGAGCGGCCTTGGCCAGGGCCGACTGCTGCTGGTCGGGTCCTCGCTCAGCGCCGCCGAGCGCCAAGGCATCAGCCAAGCCCTGGGTCGCCATGGCCCAAGCCTGCTGATGCTGGGCATCGGCAGCCGTGACGGGGCGCCAGTGCGCCAGGCCAACGGGGAATTTCTCAAGGACGACCAGGGCGCGATCCTGTTGCCACGGCTGGACGGCGCGGCGCTCAAAGGCTTCATCAATGGTACTGGCGGGCGTTACCGGCATGCCCGCATCGATGACCTGGACCTGCGCGGCCTAGGGCTATTCGACAACCCGCGCAGCACACGCAGCGAAGGCCAGACCCTGCAACTGGACAGCTGGGCCGACCAAGGCTACTGGTTGCTGATTCCGTTGCTGCTGCTGGCGGCCTGTGCCGGTCGGCGGGGTTGGCTGTTCTGCCTGCCGCTGTTGCTGGCCCTGCCCCAGCCCGGCCAGGCGTTCGAGCTCGACGATCTGTGGCTGCGCCCCGACCAGCAAGGCCAGCGCCTGCTCGAGCAGGGTCGAGCGGCCGAAGCGGCCGGCCGCTTCCGTGACCCGCAATGGCGAGGCATGGCCCTGTACCAGGCGGGTGACTATGCCGGCGCTGCCGAGGCGTTTCTGCAGGTCGACACGGCCGCCGCGCACTACAATCGCGGCAATGCTCTGGCATACAGTGGTGAACTGGAAGCGGCGCTGGACGCGTATGATCAAGCCCTGGAGCGTCAGCCAGACCTGCAGGCGGCGCTGGACAACCAGGCACTGGTCGAGCAAATGCTGGCCCAGCGCCAAGGCAAGGCTGCCGAACAGCCCGGCAGCACCGACGCCCAGGATTCGCCTGGTCGTGAAACCGAGGGCAACAGCAGCGCGCAAGGTAGCCCGGCAGAGCCTGCGCCCGGTTCCGACGAGCAGGCGGGGGACGGCGCCTCGGCCCAAGGCGACGGCGGTGACCAGGGCGCATCTGGCAACCCGCCAGGCGAGGATGACGATGTGGTCGACCCACCCCACGCGCCTGTCACCACCGCGCTCGATGCCGAGCAACGCCAGGCGCTGGAACAATGGCTCCGAGAAATCCCCGACAATCCCGCGCAGTTGCTACGGCGCAAATTCTGGTACGAACAGCAATTGCAACAGGAAACCCCACGATGAGTCGCTGCGGCGTCTTTCTCCTCATGCTGCTCTGGAACGTGCTGGCTCACGCCGAGCCGTCGCTCAAGGCCAGTGTCGACCGTACACGTCTGGAAGCCGGCGAGAGCCTGGAGCTGACCCTCGAAAGCCAGGATGTGACCGAGTTCGGCAAGCCTGACCTGCGGGCACTGGAAGGTGACTTCGAGGTGCGCAGTACCCGGCAGTTGAACAGCCTGCACACCCTCGATGGCGAGACCCGCGCCAGCACCCGCTGGATCATCACGCTCCTGCCCCGGCGCAGCGGCAGCCTGCAGATCCCTGCCCTGCAATTGGGGCAGTCGTTCAGCCAGCCGGTAGACCTGCAAGTGCTGCAAGCCGATGCCAACCGCCAGGACAACGCCCAGGTGTTCATCGAGGCGACCCTGGACAGCACCGATGTCTACGTGCAGGCCCAGGCTGTACTGACCCTGCGCATCTACCATTCGGTTGCGCTGTATGACGACAGCAGCCTCAGCCCGCTGCAACTGGAAAACGCCAAGGTCGAGCCCCTGGGCGAATCGCGCACCTACGAAAAGGAAATTCAGGGTGTGCGCCATGGCGTGATCGAAACGCGCTATGCCGTCTATGCCCAGCAAAGCGGCACCCTGGACATTCCTTCGCTGACCTTCACCGCCACGGCTGCGGCCAATAGCCAGGGCGAGCAGAACGGCAACGGCGCTGCCCGTGCCGGCCGCCAGGTACAGGTAAGCTCTACGCCGCTGCGTCTGACGGTACGGCCCGTCCCGGCCCAGTGGCCGGCCGGGCTGCCCTGGCTGCCCGCGCGTAGCCTGACCCTGGAGGAACGCTGGAGCCCCGATCCTGCCGCGCAGCAGACCCAGATCGGCGATTCGTTGACCCGCACCGTCACCCTGCGCGCCGAAGGGCTGTCCAGCGCTCAGTTGCCGCCAGTGCCGCCCACCGAAGCCAATGGCCTGCGCCGCTACCCCGATCAACCGTTGTTGCGCAACGAGATCAGCGAACGGGGCATGACCGCCACCCGCGAGGAACGCGAGGCGCTCATTCCCACCCACAGCGGCCCGCTGGCCTTGCCTGCGCTGGAAGTGACGTGGTGGAACACCCGCGAAGATCACCTCGAGCACAGTGGCCTGCCTGCACGCTCGATCACCGTGCAGGACAACCCTGCCCTGGTGGCCGAGGCCCCGGTGGTGGGCAATGGCAGCAGCACACTGCTGTGGCCTTGGCAGCTGGCGACCCTGGTGCTTGCGTTGACCACGCTGCTGGGCTTCACCCTGTGGTGGCGCGCCCGTTCGCAGCCAGCGGTGCTGCGTGCGGCGCAGACAGGGCCGAGCCCGCGCACCCTGCTGGACGACCTCAAGCGCGCCTGCCTGGCCAACGACCCCCAGGCCACGCGCCAGGCCCTGGATGCCTGGGCGCGGCAACAGCCGCAGACCCTGGCCGAGATGGCGGCGCGCTTCGTACCCTTGTCCGACGCCCTGGATGGGTTGAACGGCGCGCTGTACAGCGAAAGCGGCCAGCACTGGCAAGGTGAAGACCTGTGGCGGGCGATCGGCACCATTCCACCGGCCGAACAGGTGCTGCTGCCCACCGGCGAGAGCGCCAGCCTGCCACCGCTGTATCCCAAGTGAGCATGTGGCGGCGCGTCATCGACCGGGTTCGCGCCGCGTACCGACCGGCTTTACCGGCCCGCACAGCGCCGCGCCCATGGGGTACCATAACGCCCTTGCCCGCTCGCCCGACTTCATACCCACAGGTCATCCATGCGTCTGTTTCACACTTCCGATTGGCACCTGGGCCAAAGTCTCCATGGCCAGGAACGCGACTTCGAACACGCCTGCTTCCTCGAGTGGCTGCTCGGCCAGCTGCACCTGCGCCAGCCTGATGCGCTGTTGATCGCAGGCGACGTCTTCGACACCGTCAACCCGCCGGTCAAGGCCCAGGAGCGCTTGTACGATTTCATCGTCAGGGCCCACGAACAGCAGCCGAAACTCGACATCGTGATGATCGCCGGCAACCACGACTCCGGCTCGCGCATCGAGCTGCCTGCACCCTTGATGCGCCGCCTGCGCACCCATGCACTGGGCCGTGTGCACTGGCTGGACGATGGACAACTGGATGTCGAGCGGCTGCTGATTCCGCTGACCAACGCGCGCGGCAAGGTGACCGCCTGGTGCCTGGCCTTGCCGTTCCTGCGGCCGGCGGAGGTGACCGGCCTGCAACTGGGCGACGACTACCTGCAAGGCATCACCCGGGTCCACCAGCAACTGATCGCCGCCGCCCAGGCCAGGCAGCGCAAGGACCAGGCGCTGATCGCCATCAGCCACGCCCACATGGCCGGCGGTGCGGTCTCCGAAGACTCCGAGCGCAGCCTGATCATCGGCAACGCCGAGGCATTGCCGGCCAAGCTCTTCGACAAAGCCATCAGCTACGTCGCCCTGGGCCACCTGCACAAGCCCCAGAAGGTCAATCGCGAAGAACGGATCCGCTACAGCGGGTCGCCCATCCCGTTGTCGTTTGCCGAGGTGAACTACCCCCACCAGGTGCTGGAAGTCACCTTCGACGGCGCGGCGCTGGCCAGTGTCGAGGCTCGCCCAGTTCCGCGTGCGGTGCCGTTGCAACGCATAGGGCCGGCCCCACTGGACGAGGTCCTGACGCAACTGGCCGACTTGCCGGTGGTGGACCTGCTCGATGATCCCAACCGCCAGCCTTGGCTGGAGGTGCGCGTCGTGCTGAACGAGCCGCAGCCCGACCTGCGCCAGCAGATCGAAACCGCCCTGCACGAAAAGGCGGTACGGTTGATTCGCATAGGTGCCGAGTACGCCGGCCGAACGGCCGATGACGAAGGCCCGGCGTTCGTCGAGCTGGCCCAGATGACCCCGCAAGACCTGTTCAGCCGTGCCTGGGCGCAAGCCTATGGCGACCCTGCCGATGAGCAGACGCTGGCCGATTTCGCCCTGCTGCTGCAGGACGTACAGCACGAAGAAGAGCAACCATGAAGATTCTTGCCATTCGCCTGAAGAACCTGGCATCGCTGGCGGGCCCGATCGATATCGACTTCACCCAGGAGCCCCTGGCAGGCGCGGGTCTGTTTGCCATCACCGGCCCCACGGGGGCGGGTAAAAGCACCCTGCTCGACGCGCTGTGCCTGGCGCTGTTCGGTACGGTGCCACGCCTGAATGACATCGGCCGTGAGGCCAAGGTGCCGGACGGCGATGGCGAGATACCCACCTCGGACCCGCGCAACCTGCTGCGCCGCGGTACCGGCAGTGGCTTTGCCGAGGTGGATTTCGTCGGCGTGGACGGGCGCCGCTACCGGGCGCGCTGGGAAGCGAACCGCGCCCGCGAGAAGGCCAATGGCAAACTCCAGCTCAGCCGCCAGAGCTTCTACGACCTGGACAGCGAGCAGGTGCTGGGCAGCGGCAAGAACGAATACAAGCAGCTGATCGAGACGCGCCTGGGCCTTAACTTCGAACAGTTCACCCGCGCCGTGATGCTGGCGCAAAGCGAGTTCAGCGCGTTTCTCAAGGCCGACGACCGCGAGCGCAGCGAACTGCTGGAGAAACTGACCAACACCTCGATCTATTCGCGGCTGGGCCAACGGGCGTTTGCCCGAGCCCGCGAGGCCGGCGAGGCGCATGCCGCCTTGAAAGAGCGAGCTAGCCACCTGTTGCCCATGCCAGTAGACGCCCGCGCCGAACTGGACCAACGCCTGGAACAGGCGCAGCACCAGCTCAAAGCCGACCAGGCTGGCGAGCGACAGCTGGAGCAGCAACGCAGCGGGTTGATCGAGCAGGAGCAGCTTCAAGCCCAGCACGCGCAGGCCCGCACTGCCCTGGAGGCTGCCGAGCAGGACTGGCAAGCCTTGGCCGAGCCGCGCCTGGACCTGGCGCGCCTTGAGCGTCTTGCCCCGCAGCGCCATCAGTTTCACCGCCAGCAGGCACTGGCAGCGCAGCGCGCGCCGATCACCGCCAAACTTGACGAACACACCCGGCAGCTCGCCGAGCTGCAGCAGCGTACGGCCGAGCAGCAGCAGGCGCTGGAAACAGCCCGTCTTGCGTTGACCGCCGCCCAGGCCGCCCATAGCGACGCCGGTCCCTTGCTGCGTCAAGCCTTCACGGCCCAGGACAACTTGGCCCGGCTCGATCAGCAACTGGCCGTCCAGCGCAGCGACAGCCAGCAGGCCGAACATCAGGTGGCTGAGGCCCAACAGCAGTTGCAGCAACTGCACGCCAGCCAAGAACGCAGTCAACAGCAACTGGCCCAGATCGACACGGCGTTGGCCCACAGCCAGCACCTGGCCGGGCTGGCCAGCGCGTGGCATGCCTATCTGCCGCAGCTCAAGCAGGTGATGCTGATCGGCGGCCGCCTGGGCAAAGGCCGCGAGGAACTGCCCGGCCTGCAGGCTCAAGCCAGCCAGGCCACTGCGCACCTTCAGGCCGAACGCGACGCCCATGACGCCCTGTTCCGGGAAGCCAAGGCGCAGCCCGACGCCCTGGCAGAACAAATCGACCTGCTCGGCAGCATGCTGCAGGACAACCGCAAGCAGCATCGCGCCGTGGAGCAATTGACGCTTGTACACGCCCGCGTGCTTGAGTTGCATCAGCAACAGGCCACCCTGCGTGAACGTCAGCAGCAAGCCATGGTCGAGCGCCAGCGCCTGATCGGCGAAGGCACGGCCGCCAAGGCTGAGCTGGAAAGCGCCGAGCAGGCACTGAACCTGACGCGCCAACTGCTGGAGCGCCAGCGGCTGGCCCGCAACACCACGGTCCAAGCCCTGCGTGAGCAACTGCGGGGCGGCGAGCCCTGCCCGGTGTGCGGCAGCGCCGAACACCCGTTCCACCAACCCGAGGTGTTGCTGCAAAGCCTGGGCGAACATGACCAGGCCGAAGAAGCGGCTGCCCAGCGTCAGGTCACAGCGCTCAATACGCGCCTGGTGGAACTGCGCACCCAGCTAGGGGTGGTCAATGCCCAGCTCAAGGACTATCAGCAACAGCTGCCGGTATTGGACGAACACTTGCAGCCTTTGGTCGCGCAGCTTCATGAGCACGCCCTCTGGCCTGCATTGGCACCCCAGGACGATCATGCCCGCAGCAGCTGGCTCGACGGCCAACTACGGCGCCTGGATACCGAAATCGGCAACGACGAGACGCGCCAGCGGGCCTTGCTCACCCTGCAAAAAGAGGCCGCTCGCCTCAACCAGCAGCTGCAAGCCGCCCAGGACGCGCACCAACAAGCGCAGCGCCATCTGGAGCAACAGCACCTGGCACTGGAAAACGACGAGCGCCTCCTTCAGCAAGGGCTCGCGGACTTGGCCGGGGTACTGCCCGACGAAGCGCTCAAGGCCCTGCAAGACGATCCGGCCAATGCGTTTCTTGCCCTCGACCAACAGATCGCCCAGCGCCTGCACCAGCTCGACCAACGCAACGATGAGCTGGAAGAACAGCAAGCCCGCCAGGTCCAGCTGGACAAACTGCACGATCAACACCAGGTGCGTGTGCAACGCCTCGCGCAGCTTGGTGAGCAGCTCAGAGGCTTGGAGGAGCAGCGCCAGCACGCAATGGCCATGCTCGCGCAATTACTGGGCGAGCACATCAGTGCCGAGGCCTGGCAACAGCACATGGACACCGCGCTGGAGCACGCGCGCGCGGTCGAGGCGGACCTCGCCCAGCGCCTGCAAGGCTTGCATACCCAGGCTGTGCAAGTGGCCGGTGAGCTCAAGGCCAGCACCGAGCAGTTGCAGGCGCTGGAGCAAGAAGCCAGGCAGCTGCATGATCAGATCGCCCAGTGGCGCGACGCGCACCCGGAGCTGGACGATACAGGGCTCGATCGCCTGCTGGCCATGGACGACACTCAGGTCGGTGAACTGCGCCAGCGCCTGCAGGGCGCTGAAAAAACCCTCGAGCAGAGCCGTGTGCTGCTTCAGGAACGCGAGCAGCGCCTGCACCAGCACGCGGCGCTGATCACGCTGGACACTTCGGTCCAGGCTGTGGACCAGGCGCTGCTCGAACTGCGTGAGCGTCTGGTCGTTCACGAGCAGACGTGCGCCGAGCTGCGGGCCCAACAGGCGGATGACCAGCGGCGACAGCACGCCTCGCAGGCCCTGGCCGAGCAGATGGAGCAAGCCCGACAGCAGTGGCAGCGCTGGGCGCGGCTCAGTGGTCTAATCGGCTCGGCTTCGGGGGACGTGTTCCGCAAGATCGCCCAGGGCTACAACCTCGATCTGCTGCTGCACCATGCCAACGCTCAGCTGCGTCAACTGGCGCGGCGCTATCGGCTCAAGCGCGGCGGCAGTGCGCTGGGGTTACTGGTACTGGACACCGAAATGGGCGATGAACTGCGCTCGGTGCACTCGCTGTCAGGCGGTGAGACCTTCCTGGTTTCCCTGGCCCTGGCCCTGGGGCTTGCCTCGATGGCATCGAGCACCTTGCGCATCGAGTCGCTGTTCATCGACGAAGGCTTCGGCAGCCTCGATCCCGAGTCCTTGCAACTGGCCATGGATGCGTTGGACGGCTTGCAGGCCCAAGGTCGCAAAGTGGCTGTGATTTCCCACGTGCAGGAAATGCATGAACGCATACCGGTGCAGATTCAAGTCCGGCGCCTGGGCAACGGCTTGAGTGACGTTGAGGTGTGCGGTTGATCCTCTATTCGTTTCGCCGCTGCCCTTGGGCCATGCGTGCCCGGCTTGCGTTGCGCTATGCCGGCTGCGAGGTGACCGTGCAGGAGGTGGCCATGAAGCACAAACCCGCCGCCCTGTTGGCACTGTCACCCAAGGGCACCGTCCCGGTGCTGGACACCGGAGATCAGGTAATCGATGAAAGCCTGGATATCATGCGCTGGGCACTGGCGCAGAACGACCCGCAAGACTGGCGCCTGTCGAGCTCGCCCGAAGCGGCGCAGCAAGCCGATGCACTGATCGCCGTGAACGACACCACCTTCAAGGCCCAGGTGAACCTGTACAAGTATGCCGAGCGGTATCCCCAGCAGTCACAGCACGTCTACCGCGACGCTACGCACCCCTGGCTGGAGCATCTGGAGCACCTGCTGCAAAACCGCCCCTACCTGTTGGCCGATCACCCGAGCATCGCTGATGCCGCCCTGTTGCCGCTGATCCGGCAGTTTGCCGCGGTCCAGCCCGACTGGTTTGCCACAGCCCCCTATCCGAGGGTCCGTGGTTGGCTGCAAGGCTGGTTGGCCTCGGACGTGTTCAAGGCCATTATGGCCAAGTGATTCAAGCGCCGTACCGCTTGAACGTCATCGTATGAACTTCAGGTCCGACGGTGCCGGCTGATCGAAAGTCTGTACCGTTTCCCCCAGCTTGCCCGTGAGCGGATCGCGGCGCATGACCTTGATCTGGTTGCTCTTCTGATTGGCAACCAGCAGGAACTTGTCAGTGGGGTCCAGCGCGAATTCACGGGGGTGGTCACCTTCGACCGAGCGACGTTGCACCAACGCCAACCGTCCATCCTGCTTGCCCACGCTGAACACGACGATCTCATTGGCCGTGCCGCGGTTGCTGACGTACAGAAAGCGACCGTCCGCCGACAGGTGCAGGCCCGCGCCTGCCTTGGCAGCCGCCTCCTGGCGTTCGGTCAATGGCAGACGCTGGCGTTCGATCAGGTTGCCCTCCTGGACATCGAACACCACCACTTCGGCATGCATTTCCAAGGTCAGGTAGGCATGTTTGCCGCTGGCGTCGAACAGCAAATGCCGTGGCCCACTGCCCGCAGGCAACGACACCGAGGCAGGCTGGGACGGGGTCAGTGGCTTTTTCGTGCTCGCCCCGTCGTAGCGGTAGACGAACACCTTGTCTGCACCCAGGTCGCTGGCATAGACATGCTGGCCGTCTGGAGACGGCACCACCGAATGGACATGGGCGCTGGCCTGCCGCTCGGGGTTGACCCCACTGGCTTGATGACGCACCTGCTGGACCACCGACTGCAAGGCGCCTTGCCTGTCGACTGGCAACACCGAAAGGCCGCCGCCTGGGTCGGGGTCGACCGCGTAGTTGGCCACGAACAGATAACGCTGGTCCTGGCTGAGGCTGGCGTGGGTCGGCTCGTCGCCCTGGCTGGGCTTTTGATCGAGCAGGCGTACACTCCCATCGCTGGCAATGTTGAATGCGCTGACGTGACCGTCTGCGGTTTCATTGACGGCAAACAGCAGGCGCTTGTCTTCGGAAAGCACCAGCCACGAGGGGCTGACGCTCTCTACCACCTGCAGCGGTTCGGGGCGGATTGTGCCGGCTTCGCTGTCGAAGGTGTAGCGGTAGATGCCTTGGCTGGCACCGTCTGTGTAGGTGCCAACCAGCAGAGTGGCAGCCTGGGCAGTGTAGGTCAGGGTCATGCAGCTAGCGGTCAGCAGAGTCTTCCAGGTCCGGTTCATGGTCTTCTTCTTCCGGTGCGCGAAATGCATCCAGACAGATCAGTCGGTGCTCACTTTCGGCAGTGCAGATGCGCCAGTCGTTCACTTCTTTACTGGCCGCATCGACCTGCGCGGCGGTGAATACCCAACGCCGCAGTTGGCGGCCGTCCATGCATTCGATGGCAAGGCCCTGCTCGTCGCAGGTGAAATCGAACGCGTGAAGGCCGTCTATCAGAAGCATGTCGCTGTGTTGCAAGGCGCTGGCAAGTGGTGACATGGGGGTACCTGTACGGGACATTGCATCTGGAAAAGCCCTGCATTATACCCCCATGGCCGCGCAACGCCCGGTCGTTTCAATGGGCGAAAATCGAGCCCCCCGCCTTGCCTGCCATCTTCTCGGGCTTGATCAGGAACCGCGCCAGCGCCGGCAGTAGCCACAGCGCACCGAACATGTTCCACAACAGCATGAAGGTCAGCATCAGGCCCATGTCCGCCTGGAACTTGATCGCCGAGAAGATCCAGGTACATACCCCGATGGCCAGGCACAGGCCGGTGAACAGCACCGCCTTGCCGGTGGAGCGCAGCGTCTGGTAATAGGCTTCTTGCAGCGGCAACCCGGCGCGCAGGAAGCTCTCCAGACGGCTGTAGATGTAGATGCCGTAGTCCACGCCAATGCCTACCCCCAGCGCAACCACCGGCAGCGTCGCCACCTTGACGCCGATGCCCATGTACGCCATCAGCGCGTTGCCCAGCACGGAGGTCAACACCAAGGGCAGCACGATGCACAGGGTCGCGGCGAAGGAACGGAAGGTGATCAGGCACATGACCGCCACGCACAGGTACACCAGGATCAGGATGGTCAATTCGGCCGACTTGATCACCTCGTTGGTGGCCGCTTCGATACCGGCGTTGCCGGCAGCCAGCAGGAACTGCAAGCCTTCTCTGTCGTGGCTGTCGGCAAACGCCTTGGCAGCGGCCGTCACCCGCTCGAGGGTCTCGGCCTTGTGGTCATTGAGAAACACCAGCACCGGGGCCAGCGAGCAATCGCCGTTGTACAGGCCATCGGCCCGTGCGATGGAGTTGTTCAGGACATCGGGGTTGCGCGAGAGGGTTTCCCACTTGAGGCTACCCTCGTTCATGCCCTTGATCACCTGTTTGGACACGCTGACCAGGGAAATGGCCGACTGCACACCCGGCGTGTTTTCCATGGTCCACATCAGCTCGTCGATCGGCGCCAGGGTCGAATGCACCGAACACTGCTCGGCGGCCGTCTTGACCATGATCACCAGCACATCGGAACTGGTGGAATAGTTGCTGATGATGAAGTTGTTGTCCTGGTTGTAGCGCGAGTCGGGCCGCAGCTCCGGTGCGCCCTGGTCGAGGTCGCCGATCTTCAGGTTCTGGCTGTACCACAGCCCCCCGGCGAAGGCGACCAGGGCCAGGGCGATGGAAACCGGCGCCACCCTGGGGCTGGCAAAGCGCGACAGCATCCGCCAGAACGGGTGCTCGCGGGTGGCGTCGCGCTTGCTGCGCTCGATGGCCTTCTTGCTGATACCCACATAGGAAATGGCCACCGGCAGCAGAATCAGGTTGGTGAAGACGATCACCGCGACGCCGATGGATGCACCGATGGCCAGTTCGCGGATCACGCCGATGTCGATGATCAACAGGGTGATGAAGCCCACGGCATCGGCGAGAATGGCGATCATGCCTGGCAGGAACAGTTGCCGGAACGTGCGCCTGGCCGCCGTCAGGGCGTTGTCTGCATCGCTCGATTGCAGGGCAATGCCGTTGATTTTCTGCACACCGTGGGAAATGCCGATGGCAAAGATCAGGAACGGCACCAGCATCGAATACGGATCCAGGCCGAAGCCGACCGCATGCATCAGCCCCAGTTGCCACACCACCGCCACCAATGTGGTAATGAGCACCGCGATGGTGCTGCGGATGCACCAGGTGAACCAGTACAGCAGCACCCAGGTGATCAGCAGGGCGATGCCGAAGAACATCACCACCATGACCAGCCCGTCGATGAGGTCACCGACCTTCTTCGCGAACCCGACGATATGCACCTTCACATTGGGGTTCTGGGCCTGGAACTTGTCGCGAATTTTTTCTTCGAGCAAGTGGGAGAACTGCTGGTAGTCGAGCTTGACCACCCGCCCTGGGTCCTGTGGGTCGGGGTAACTTTCCAGCAGTGGCACGTCGATGATGCTGGATTTGAAGTTGTTGCCCACCAGCCGCCCTATCTGCCCGGACCGCAGCACGTTGTCGCGCAGGGTATCGAGGCTGGCCTGCGAGCCGTCGTAGGTGTTGGGAATCACCTCGCCACCGGAGAACCCCTCCTCGGTGACTTCGCTCCAGCGCACGCTCGGGCTCCACAGCGACTTGAGCCCGGCCCGATCGACGCCTGGGATGTAGAACACCTCGTCGTGGATCTGGCGCAGGGTCTCCATGTAGTTTTTGTCGAAGATGTCGCCATTGACCGCCTCGACCGAGATGCGCACGGTGTTGCCCAGGTTGGCCAAGTCGTTGCGGTGCTCCATCATCTGTTCGATGAACGGATGCTGCAACGGGATCATTTTCTCGAAGCTGGTGGAGGGGCGAATTTGCGTGGCCTGCCAGAACAGGAAGAGGCTGACCAACACACAGAGGATGATGACCGCCGGCCGATTGTTGAAGATCAGGCGTTCGAGCAGTGTGGCTTTGTCCTGATGATGCGGCTGCATGGGAATGTGCTCCTGGCTGCTCATGGCTGTGCCTCACTGCCGGCGGCATCGAGCCCCTTGGCATTGGCGATGTGGGCGCCGCCCTGCCCTACCAGCAGGAGCTCGCCGTTGGGCAGGCCGCTGACGCCGGACAGGGCGATGCGGTCCGGGCGGTTGTGGACGCTGAAGGTCTGGCCGGCATCGGTGCTGCGCAACACGCTGCCGCCGTTGCCGACCACCACGACGGTGCCGTCATCGAGCAGCGTGGCACCGGCCAGGCCGAATTCGAGCTCGCCTCGCGCAGCCTGCAAGGGGATCGATTGCCAGGTGTCGCCGAAGTCGGTGGAGCGCAGCAGGTTGCCGCGCAAGCCGAACGCCAGCAGGGTACGCGCCTGGGCAGTGCCGATCACGCCGAACAGCGACCCCTGGTAAGGCCCTTCCACTTTCTGCCAGTGCTGCCCGTTGTCCTCGGAGCGGTACATGCTGCCCTGCTCCCCGACGATGAACAAACCAGCGTCACGCACCTGGGTGATGGCATTGAGGTGCAACTGGTCGGGGTTGTCGAGGCGCTCGGCCACGTCCTGCCAATGCTGGCCCCCGTCCGTGGTTTCGAGCAAGGCGCCGTAGGCGCCGACGGCCAGGCCGTGCTGGGCATCGAGGAACACAATGTCGAGCAAGGGCGCTTCGCGCGACACGTCTTCGAACTGCTTGCTCCAGGTCGCCCCGCCGTCGCCGGTGGCGAGGATCTGCGCATCGTGGCCCACGGCCCAACCGCGCTTGTCATCAAGGAAAAAGACAGCCGTCAGCAACTGGCGGGTTGGCACGCGGGCCTGAGTCCAGGTGCTGCCCTGGTCATCGGAGAACAGGATATGGCCACGGTCGCCGACCACGACCACGCGCGTGCCCGCATGGGCAGCGTCGATCAACAGCCTTTGACTGGCTTTGGCCGATTCGGTGGAGTATTCATCGGCTGACGCAGCCTGCGCGCCTTGCCATCCACTCAGTGCAAGGGTGAGCACTGCTGCGGCCGCCATCGGCCATCCAGCGCGCCTGCTCCAATTCCTCATGACTGCCCCCGATTGTATTTTTGTTGGGTGGGTCAATACCTTGCAGAAACGCACAAATGCCTGCAATAGAGGCCTGCAAGGGCGTGCGGTGATCGTAACGGGAGGATTTGGAGGAGCACAACGGGCGGGGTGTTATGTTTTGTTATCAGCGCAAGGCGCGTGGTTCATGCGCAGAAGATGCAGCGCCTGCAGGCGAACAGGATCCCCCGGCAGGCGCTGCGTGTGCAGCGTAACAACGTCGGCAGTCGAAATCGGGGGGCCATCAGGCGCCCCCCGGGGCGTCATGCCAGGCTTTTACTCACGACTTCGTACACGTCACTGGAGAGTTCACCAGCGGCCAGAATCCGCTCCAGCTCACCCTTCATCAGGGTCTGCCGGGCGGCGTCATACTTGCGCCAGCGGGTCAGCGGCGCCAATTGCCGGGAGGCGATCTGCGGGTTGAGCGCATTGAGCTCGATCACCAGATCCGCCAGGAAGCGGTAGCCGGAGCCATCGGCAGCATGGAAGTTGACCAGGTTCTGGCCGGCAAAGGCGCCGACCACCGCGCGCACCTTGTTCGGGTTCTTCAGGGTGAAGGCCGGGTGTTGCATCAACGCCTTCACCCGTGCCAAGCCACCTGGCAAGGTACTGGCCGCCTGCACGCTGAACCACTGGTCCATGACCAGGGGGTTGTCCTTGAAGTGTTCAGCAAAGCTTTCCAGGGCCTTGGCGCGCTCGGCCTCGAAGGGCGAGTTGACCAGCACCGCCAGGGCCGTGAGGCGCTCGGTCATGTTGTCGCACTGCTCGAACTGCTCCAGGGTCGCTTCCAGCACCTGCGGTTTGACGCTGAGCATCAGGTACGACAGGGCGATGTTCTGCAGGCTGCGGCGAGCAAAGTGCTCGGCAGAGGCAACGTACGCGGTGTTACGCGAGACCGCGCGGTTGGCCTGGTAACGCGTCCAGAGCGGCTCGAACAAGTGCTCGGCAATTTGCCGGCGAGCGAACTCGCGGGCTGCGTGGATGGCGTCCACATCGGCCACCTGGCTGATCTCGGTCAGGTAGCCCTCCCCTGGCAGCGAGAGCATTTCGGCCACCATGGCAGCATCGAGCGAGGTGTCGCCCAGCACCGTATCCAACGCCTTGAGCAGACGCGGGTCCAGTTGCAGCGCCTGACCAAGCTGGTGCTGGCCGATCAGCTCATGCAACACCTGAACGGCCAGTTGCTGACCGGCTTCCCAACGGTTGAAGCCGTCGCTGTCGTGCTGCATCAGGAACATCAACTGGTCGCGGTCGTATGGGAAGCTCAGCTTGACCGGGGCACTGAAACCGCGCAGCAGCGACGGCAGCGGCCGCGCTTCAATACCCTGGAAGACGAAGGTCTGCTCGGCCTCGGTCACCGACAGCACCCGGGTGCTGCCCACTGCCGAGGACTCGCCCGCCAATTGCAGCGGCAGGTCGTTGCCCTGGGCATCGAGCAGGCCCAATTCGACCGGAATCACGAAGGGCAGCTTCTCGGCCTTGTCTGGGGTGGGTGGGCAGCTCTGGCGGAACGTCAGGCTATAGGTGCGCGCCGCTTCATCGTAGGCATCGCTCACCTCCAGGCGCGGCGTACCGGCCTGGCTGTACCAGCGCTTGAACTGAGTCAGGTCGACGCCGTTGGCATCTTCCATCGCCTTGATGAAGTCGTCGGTGGTCACCGCTTGCCCATCGTGACGCTCGAAGTACAGGTCGCTGCCCTGGCGGAAGCCCTCGGCCCCCAGCAGCGTGCGCACCATGCGTACCACTTCCGAGCCTTTTTCGTACACGGTCAGGGTGTAGAAGTTGGAAATCTCGATGAAGCTGTCCGGGCGCACCGGGTGGGCCATGGGGCCCGCATCCTCGGCGAACTGATGGGTGCGCAGGTAGGCAACGTCCTCGATGCGCTTGACGGTGCGTGAATTCATGTCGGCGCTGAACTCGGCATCGCGGAACACCGTGAAGCCTTCCTTGAGCGACAGTTGGAACCAGTCGCGGCAGGTGACGCGGTTGCCCGACCAGTTGTGGAAGTACTCATGGGCCACCACCGCTTCGACCCGCTGATGCGCGGCATCGGTGGCCGTTTCGGCGCGCGCCAGCACGCAGCTGGAGTTGAAGATGTTAAGGCCTTTGTTTTCCATGGCCCCCATGTTGAAGTCGTTGACCGCGACGATCATGAAGATGTCCAGGTCGTACTCGCGGCCATACACCTCTTCGTCCCAACGCATGGACTTCTTCAGGCTGACCATGGCGTGGTCGCACTTGTCGATGTTCTCCGGCTCGACATAGATGCGCAGGGTCACATCACGGCCCGACTGGCGGGTGAAGGTGTCTTCCACGCACCACAGGTCGCCTGCGACCAGGGCGAACAGGTACGCCGGCTTCATGAACGGGTCTTCCCAGGTCGCCCAGTGACGGCCATCCTCGGCAGGGCCGCTGCCTACCGGGTTGCCGTTGGAGAGCAGCACCGGGTAGCGATGCTGTTCGGCGATCACCGTGGTGGTGAAGATGCTCATGACATCGGGGCGATCGAGGTAGTAGGTGATCTTGCGGAAACCCTCGGCTTCGCACTGGGTGCAGAACATCTTGCCGGACTTGTACAGCCCCTCGAGCGCTGTGTTGGTTTCTGGATGGATCTTGACGGTGGTGTCGAGGGTGAATTGCGCTGCCCGTGGCTGGACGGTCAGGCTGCCTGCGTCGATCTGGTAGTCGCCGGCCTGCAAGGGTTCATCGTCGAGGGCGGCGCGCACCAGTTCGAGTTGCTGGCCGTCGAGCACCAGCGCAGGCAGGCCGCCCCCATGCACCGGGTTGCGGCGCATGATCAGTTGCGCGTGGACCAGGGTGTGGTCTTCGAACAGCTCGAAGGTCAGGTGCGTTTCGTCGATCAGGTACTCAGGCGCCTTGTAGTCCTTGAGATGGATCACTTGCGGTTGTTCGGTACGCATCTGCAGGTCCCTTTTACTGGAGCACGGCCAACTGGTAGGCCGTGTACTTGCGAATATTGATCACACCGGTGTCGAAGATCAGGTACTGGCCCTTGATGCCCAGCAGCGTGCCCTCCACGATCGGGGTCTTGTCCAGGTTGAAGCTGACCACCTTGGTGGGGTAAGCCTGGACCGGGTACGTCATGTGCACGACCTCGGCGTCGGTCAGGGGCTGAATCGCCTGCAGGCCGAAGCGCGCCTGCAGCTGGCCAAGCCCTTCGGCACACGCCTCCAGCACCTGATCGCGCAAGGCCGGCAGATCAAGCAGCGCGGCGTCACCCTTGAGCAGGGCGCGCCAATTGGTGCGGTCCGGCACCTGACTGCGCAGCAGGTCTTCAACCAGCCCGGACTGCTGCCGGGTGGCCACCCTGAGGATAGGCAAGGCCTGGCTGGCACCCTGGTCGAGCCAGCGGGTGGGCAACTGGGTGGCGCGGGTGATACCGACCTTGATACCGGAGGAGTTGGCCAGGTAGACCACGTGGTCGGTCATGCAGAACTGCTCGCCCCAGGACGGATCGCGGCAGGTGCCTGCGTCGTAGTGGCAGCGCTCCGGGGCCATGATGCACATGTCGCACTGGGCCAGCTTGGTCATGCAGGGGTAGCAGTAACCCTGGCTGTAGCTGCTCTTGGTGCGCTTGCCGCAGTGGCTGCAGTGGATGGCGCCCAGGTAGTGCAGGCGCAGCGGCTTGCCGATCAGCGGGTTGACTGGCACCAGGGTATCGCCTAGGCGAAAGCTGTATTGCACCACGGGGGCCGCCAGGCTGACGGCCATTTTGCTCAACGAGCCACGAGCGAGTTCGATCAATGTACCGAGTCCGACTTGAACAGGATGTTGGGAACGGGGGCGGACTTGGACGCACATTCCTGCGGGCCCATGTAACCGGTGCGCTGGTCCTCGGGCAGGTTTTTCATCTCCCAGGCGATGACCGCTTGCAGGGACAGCTCTTTCTGCTCGGCAGTCAGCTTGCGGCCGTCCGACCATTTGCCGATTTCCACGGCCAGTTTCAGGCTCTCGTAGATTTCCGGGGTGATGTTTTCGATCATTTGCGCGAAAGTGGACATGTTGTCTCCTGATTCAAGCCGACAGTTTACGCCGGGCGAGCGCCCCACCCAAGAGCCCGGTCAGGCATCCGATGAGCAACCCGCCGACGTGCGCGGCGTTGGCGATCTGGCCCAGGCCCAGGGTGCCGACGACGCCGGTCAGGCACACCACCAGCCAGAGGAGCATCATCACCAGCACGCCCTTGGGCAGGTTGAAGTGCGGGTTTGGCGCCCGCCATTGATACAGCCAGATGTGCCCGAGCAGGCCATAAAGCACGCCTGAAAGCCCACCGAACAGGCCAGGCCCTGTGGTGTAGTGTTGGGCCAGGTTCGATACCAGGCTGAACAGCAGGGTGAGCCCCAGCAACGTCCACGGGCCCTGGCGCAGTTCGATGCGCTTGCCCAGCTCCCAGAACCACAGGCTGTTCATGGCCAGGTGCAGCGCGCCGAAATGCAGCAGCATGGGCGAGACCAGCCGCCACCATTGCCCGTGCGCCAGGCCCTCGGCCAGGGGCGCGAAGTACAGGTAATCGCCCTGCACGTGAAAATCGAGAAACGTGAACCAGCTGATGGTGGTGAAGTTGTCGCCCAAGCCCGTGAGCCCAGCGACCATGAAGGTCAGCAGCAGCGTCAGGGCAGTGACCTTGCAAGCCTTTGCCTGGGCCAGCAGCGACGGCTGTGGCACCTCTTGCACCTGCTGGTCGGGCAACGCGGGGTCAGGCTCGGCCTGCAGGTCGGCGTTGCCATCGGGGTAGCGCTGGTAGAGGTGCAACACCTCGTCGGCCAGGGTTTCAGGCGCCCAGAGTACCTGGTCCTCGCCCTCCTCGCTGACCCGGTGCGGTACCTGCAAGCGTTGCAGCATCTGCACGAAACCGCTGAGGTCCACCGTCAGCGGCAGGCGCATCACTTGGATAATGTTCATTGGCTAGCCTGTGGTCGGTCGACATCCACCCAGACGAACTTGCGGGGGTCGATACGGGTTTCATCGTCCAGCCTGTAGGCGACCAGCTTGCCGTACAACACGGCGCTGTAGTCCAGGCAGGCCAGGTTGCTGCGAATCGGGGCGGGCCGGCCGCTGCGCCAGTAATGGCCAACGAACAGCATGGGCTCGTCCTCGGCGTAGCGCAGCAACGCGCTCTTCTGGCTGTGGCTCAGCGGTGTGTTGGCCACCTCCGCTGGCAGCGCATCGGGCTGGAAGACGATGTCGCCGTAGGTCTGCGGGTCGTCTTCCCAGAACTTGGTGCGGAAGAAGGCGCGGGTCAGGCCATCGCCACCGGTCAGGGTGAGGCCATCGGGCAAGCGCATGTCGGTGCCGCGCAGCAGGCGGTTGCAGACGTTGGCGGCAAAGCTGCCGCTCACCGCCGACGCCTGGACGAAGTGGCGGTCGACGCGCCCGTCGGGGTACTGGCGACGCAGAGGCTCGATCAGGCGTGCATCCCAGCAGGCGTGTACGAGGCGAAAGCGACCGGCATCGATGAACAGGGGTAGCGTCTGGAACCAGTCGAGAAACGCCTGCCAGTCCGCAGGGTGATGGGCGAACTGGGTGAGGGTTTCGTCGATGAGCCTGGCGTGGCGAGGGGTGTGTTCGCGCACGAAGGCCTTGCCACTGCCCGGCAGTGCCGGCGTCACCCACCCTAGGGCGCTGTATTCGTGATTGCCCATGATGCAGTGCGCCTGCCCGGCGGCGACCATGTCGTGAACGATGTGCAGGGCTTCGCGGATACGCGGGCCGCGGTCCACGATATCGCCCAAAAACAGCGCCTGGCGCCGAGGGTGGCGCCAGACGCCGGCAATGCGCTGGTAACCGAGGGCGTCGAGCAAACGCTCGAGGGTCAAGGCACAGCCGTGAACGTCACCGATGATGTCGAAACTGCGCGCCGGATCCAGCATCAGTCGTCCCTGCCCCCCAGGCGGCTGCCCCAGCCAAGCTTCGTGCGGCAGACTTCGTAGTAGTTGTGGTCCAGCGGGTGGATCAGGCGCAGCTTCTGGGGCTTCTTGCTCACCGTGATGGTGTCACCGGGTGCACAGGTGAAGTGGTTCTGACCGTCACACGACACCTGCGGGTAGATCTGCAGGTCCTTGGCCACCACGATCTTCAGCTCGCTGTTGCCATCGACGACGATCGGCCGCCCTGACAAGGTGTGCGGGTACATGGGCACGATGACGATTGCATCGAGCTTGGGGTGCATGATCGGGCCACCTGCGGACAATGCGTAGGCGGTGGAGCCGGTCGGGGTGGCGACGATCAGGCCGTCGGCCTTCTGGCTGCAGACGAACTGGCCGTCGATGTAGATCTCGAATTCGATCATGCGGGTGGACTTGCCGGGGTGCAGGACCACGTCGTTGAGCGCATCGCCCTGGCCAATCGCCTCCTGATGACGGCGCACTTCGGCTTGCAGCAGGAAACGGTTCTCGACCAGATAGTGACCCTCGAGCACCTCGGAGACTTTCTCTTCCAGTTCATCCGGACGGATGTCGGTGAGAAAGCCCAGGTTGCCCCGATTGATGCCCAGTACCGGGATATTGTGACGCGCCAGGGCACGCGCAGCGCCCAGCAGGCTGCCGTCGCCGCCGACCACGATGACCAGGTCACAGACCTCGCCCAGCAGCTTGCGGGTGGAAGTCTGCAGCCCGTGGCCGGGCAGGACTTCACCGATGGTGTCTTCGAGGATCACATGCAAGTGGCGCTCGAGGAGGAATTTTTTCAGTCGGCGGATGGTGTCCAGCACCTGCGAGCTGCCGAGACGACCGATGATACCGATATTGCGAAATTGCTCCATGGGGCTCCTGCAAGGCTCTGCGACGGGTGACGATGCAGCGATTATGGGCGAACCACGAAGCAGCGGCAAACCGGCTATGCTCGCAGGATGATGCCATTTCCTTCGCTCGTGCACCTGCCCCGGCTGTTCCAGCGCCCCGCGGTGCGTGACCTTGCCTGGACCCTGCTCTCGCCGCCGCTGCTGGAGAACGCAGGCTGCCCCCAGCGCCACCCGCTGGCAGGCAGCCTCTGGGTGGAGCGGCCGCAGGCGTTACAGGCCTGGCTGCACGGGCTGGACGCCGATGACACGCCCTTGCAGCACTGGCTCAAGGGCCTTGGCAGCCGCCGCCTCGGGCTGTATTACGAACGCCTGTGGCAGTTTGCCTTGCAACAGGCGCCCGGCGTCGAACTGTTGGCGGCCAACCTGGCTATCCGCGAAGACGGCCGGACCTTGGGCGAGCTGGATGTGGTGCTGCGTGATCGCGATGGGGTGCATCACCTGGAACTGGCCATCAAGCTGTACCTGGGCCCTGAGCGCTTCGGTACCGACCCTGGGGGCTGGCTGGGGCCTGGCTGCCACGATCGCCTGCAAGCCAAGCTGGAACACACCCGCCGCCACCAGTTGCCCATGTCAGCCAGCACCCAGGGCCGTACCGCCCTCGAGCGGCTCGACCTGCCTACGGTGCAGGCCAGCATGTGGATGGGGGGCTACCTGTTCTACCCGACGCTGGCCGCGAGCCAGGCGCCGCAGGGCGTCCACCCCCAGCACTTGCGTGGCCGGTGGTTGCATCGCAAGGACTGGATCAGCGCACCAGACGGGCATTGGCAACCGCTGGCGCGCAGCGCCTGGCTGGCCCCCGCACGGTGTGCGGCCTGCGAGGTCTGGAGCGCTGCTCAGTTCGCCGCGTGGCTGCACCTGCTGGCGCCCGATGCGCCTGCGCAGTTGCTGGTCAACGTGCAACGGCAGCAGGACGGCAGCTGGCAAGAGGTAGAGCGGGTGTTCCTGGTTGCCGATCAGTGGCCAGGCGCGCTGGCTCTCTGACCGCAGATCCTCCCATAGGCGGCAACATATTTTTCACCGACCTGGAGCAATGATGCAGCCCGGGTAACCCGTAAACTGGACCTGAGCGCCACCAAGAGCGCTACCCCACCGACCGATGAGGATCAACCATGGTTTCGAGCACCCCAGCGCCCCATTACGCGCGCGTGTCCATTGTCCTGCACTGGCTGATGCTGGTGCTGCTGGCCGCCGTTTATGCCTGTATCGAGTTTCGCGGGATCTTCCCGCGCGACAGCGCAGAGCGCAACCTGATGAAAGACCTGCATTTCATGTTGGGCCTGAGCGTGTTCGTGCTGGTATGGCTGCGCCTGGCCATGCGCGTACTCCATCGCGCGCCTCCCATCTCACCCAAACCCCCTGCTTGGCAAACCGGCCTGGCCCATCTGGTTCACCTGCTGCTGTACCTGCTGATGATCGGCATGCCGCTGGCCGGCTGGCTGATCCTCAGCGCCGCCGACAAACCGATACCGTTCTATGGCCTTGAGCTGCCGCACCTGATCGGCCCTGACGTAGACCTGGCCAAGTTCATCAAGGGCTGGCATGAGCGTGTGGGTACCTGGGGCTACTGGCTGATCGGCCTGCATGCGCTGGCCGGCCTTTATCATCACTATGTCAAACGCGACAATACGTTGCTGCGCATGCTGCCTTACAAGTAACCCCGACGGCCCTGTAAACCGCCGGTATGGACGAACACCAAGCGAGTGCCGGGCGCGAACAATCCGGCTTCGACCTGAGCATTGAGCGCGAGCAATGCCTTGCCGGTATAGAGCGCCTCGAAAGGGATCCCGGCCTGCTGCTCGCAGTCGGCAATGAAGGCCAGCAGTTGTTCGTCGAACTTGCCGAAGCCGCCCCGGCTGGCACTGTGCAGGCGGTAACCCTGGGTGCCGGCAAGTGCCGCCACGGTCTCGGCCACGCCATAGTGGTCGGGTACGGCCAACGCCCCATGCACGGCATGGGCCCCTGACTCGGCCAGCACCAGGCCTGCAAGCGTGGTGCCGGTGCCCGCGGCCAGCCACCAGGCGTCATAGTCCGGCCAGCCCAGTGTCGCAAGCTGCGCGTGCAAGTGGGTCACGATCGACGCGCACCCCTGGGCGCCGGCCTGCCCGCCTCCGCCTTCGGGGATGCAGTGCCAGCCGGGATAGCGCGCGTGCCAGGGCGTCCAGAACCCCACCTCGTTACGTTGTCGGTAGCCCTCGTAACCCAGCCAGTGCAGTTGCATGCCCATTGCCTGCAAGTCCTGCACGGTGGGTGTTTGGCACGGGTGCCCCCGCAGCAGGCCGGCCGTGGCCAGGCCCAACCGCTTGCCGGCAGCGGCCAGAGCATGAAGGTGGTTGGAATGGTTGCCGCCCAGGCTCACCAGGCCAGGGGCCTTGGCATCGAGCGCCTGCTCAAGGTGATGGCGCAGCTTGAACCACTTGTTGCCACTGATCAGAGGGTCGATCAGGTCAAGGCGCAGGATGGCGGTCTCGACCTGCCCCCTCGCCAGCCAGGGCAATGTCAGGCGTTGCAGAGGGGCCAGGGGGAGTTCGACAGGCATGGGCGCCAGTCTATCAGCACAGCCACTGGTATGGACCGTGAATCAAAGCTGCGCCGCCAACCTCGATCCCTGATCGATCGCCCGCTTGGCATCGAGCTCTGCCGCCACGTCAGCACCGCCGATCAAGTGTACCGACTGCCGCGCAGCCACCAGACCGTCCTGCAATTCGCGCAGCGGGTCCTGGCCTGCGCAGATCACCACGTTGTCCACCGCCAGCACCTGCGGCTCGCCGCCGCCAATGCGCACATGCAGGCCCGCGTCATCAATGGCCAGGTACTCGACGCCATTGAGCATCTTCACCTGCTTGTTCTTCAACCCGGTGCGGTGGATCCAGCCAGTGGTCTTGCCCAAGCCATCCCCTACCTTGGAGGTCTTGCGCTGCATCAAGTACACCTGCCGGGCGGGTGCGTGGGGGTGTGGCGTGATACCGGCCACACCACCGCGCGCTTGGAGGTGGGTATCGATACCCCACTCCTTCCAGAATGCTTCGCGGTCCAGGCTGGTGGATACGCCCTGATGCACCAGGTATTCGGATACATCGAAACCGATGCCCCCGGCGCCGATCACAGCCACTGTCTTGCCCACAGGCTTACGCTCGAGCAGCACATCCAGGTAGCTGAGCACCTTGGGGTGCCCAATCCCCGGGATCGCCGGCGCGCGGGGCAGAATGCCAGTCGCGAGGATGATTTCGTCATAGCCGCCGGCCACCAGCGCTGGCACGTCGACGCGCGTGTTCAAGCGTACGTCAACGCCCGTGGTGCGTAGCTTGTTGCGAAAATACCGCAGGGTCTCGTTGAATTCCTCCTTGCCTGGCACGCGCTTGGCAACATTGAACTGGCCGCCAATTTCGCTGGCCGATTCGAACAAGGTCACCACATGGCCACGTTCAGCGGCCACTGTTGCAGCGGCAAGGCCTGCTGGGCCGGCACCCACGACGGCAATGCGCTTGGCCATGCGCACGGGCAGGTAGTTGAGTTCGGTTTCATGGCAGGCCCGTGGGTTTACCAGGCAGCTGGTCAGCTTGCCGCCGAACGTATGGTCCAGGCACGCTTGGTTGCAGCCGATGCAGGTATTGATTTCATCAGCACGCCCGGCGGCAGCCTTGTTGACGAAGGCAGGATCGGCCAGAAACGGCCGGGCCATGGACACCATGTCCGCATCCCCTTCGGCCAGCACCGCCTCGGCCACTTCTGGGGTATTGATACGGTTGGTGGTGATCAAAGGAATACCCACTACTCCACGCAACTTGGCGGTGACCTTGCTGAAGGCTGCCCGCGGCACCTTGGTGGCGATGGTGGGAATGCGCGCCTCGTGCCAGCCAATACCCGTGTTGATCAACGTGGCCCCCGCCCGCTCGATGGCCTTGGCCAGGGTCTCGATCTCGTCCCAGGAGCTGCCGCCCTCGACCAGGTCGAGCATCGAAAGGCGGAAGATGATGATGAAATTCGGGCCCACCGAGCCGCGCACCCGGCTGACGATTTCCACCGCCAGGCGCATGCGATTTTCGTAGCTGCCACCCCAACGGTCGGTGCGGTGGTTGGTGTGGGCGGCGAGGAACTGGTTGATGAAATAGCCTTCCGAGCCCATGACCTCGACGCCGTCGTAACCTGCCTTTTGCGCAAGCAGCGCGCAGTGGGCGAAGTCGGCAATCTGTTTTTCGATTCCCGCCTCGTCCAGTTCCCGGGGCTTGAACGGGTTGATCGGCGCTTGAATGGCGCTTGGCGCCACTTGACGCGGGCTGTAGGCATAGCGCCCGGCATGCAGGATCTGCAGGCAAATCTTGCCACCTGCGGCGTGCACTGCTTCGGTGACGATGCGGTGCTGCTCGGCTTCGGCATCGGTGCTGAGTTTGGCGGCGCCTGCGTACACACCGCCCTCGTCATTGGGTGCAATGCCGCCTGTGACCATCAGCCCTACGCCGCCCTGCGCCCGTTCGGCAAAATAGGCAGCCATGCGCTCGAACCCGCCAGGACGTTCCTCAAGACCCGTGTGCATGGAGCCCATCAGGGTACGGTTACGCAACGTGGTGAAGCCCAGGTCCAGCGGGGCCAGCAGGTGCGGGTAAGGGGTGTCTGTCATGGTTCGGATTCCCAAGGTGATCACGGTAAACGGGCATCTGGCCTAAAGGCGGCCTTGTCGTTATATGAAGCAGACAGTAAACAGCCGTTTGAACCGGCTCAATGACCGGAACTGACAAGTTATTGATCATCACGAACAGCGCGTCTACCCTAGGGCTCCCTCATGCCCATTGCCTTCTACTGTTTCATGAAAAAACTCCTGACAACTGCCCTGCTGCTGGTGGTGATCGCCGCCTTGTGTGGTTATGCCTTCTGGACCCAACAGCGCCCGCAGGGGCACTACCTGTCCGACCTGCGCATCGAGCTGGCAGTCAACCACGGGCAACCCGGTGAACACGGCAACCTGCTGGGCGTCGAGCCGCTGCTGTACCCAGGGGACTACCAGGACCTGCAACGTCTGCACCGCAAGCTTGCCGCCTACCTCGAGCAGGCGCGCACGCTGGGCCTGATCACGCCTCGCACCGTGGTGGTATTGCCTGAGCACATCGGTACCTGGCTGTGGGCACGCGGCGAGAAGAACGCGTTGTACCAGGTGACCCACCAGCGTGAGGCCCTGCAATGGTTCGAACTGAGCAATCCGCTTCGCTATGGCTGGGCCATGCTCGCGGCCGAGGGCGATGACCGACGGGCCGATGCTCATCTGCGCATGAAGGCCGATCAGATGGCCGCCGATTACCAGCAGGTGTTCGGCGGCTTGGCCAAGGAATTCGGCGTAACCCTGGTAGCCGGCTCGATCGTGCTGCCGCAACCCTACGTCAGCGAGGGTGCATTGCACCCCGGGCGCGGTCCGTTGTTCAACAGCAGCGTGGTGTTCTCCGGCGACGGCACCATCCTGGGCCAACCCCAGCCCCAGCACTATCCGGACAGCGAGAACAGGCGGTTCATACACCCGGGTGTGGACCAGCCTCTGCAGGTGCTGCAGACGCCTGCGGGGCGGCTTGGCGTGTTGGTGGGAAGCGACAGCTGGTATCCGGAGAATCACCACCAGTTGCTGGCCCAGTCGGTCGAACTGGTGGCCATCCCTGCCTTCCTGAGCGGCAGGCACAGCTGGCTGGAGCCCTGGCGGGGAAATCGCCATCAGCCTGTCAGCGCGCGTTTGGCCGTCAAGCGTGGCGAAGTCAGCGAGCAGGACGCCTGGCACCGGCTGACCGCGCCTATCGGTCACCAGGTGAGCAGTGTGAGCGTCTTCATGCGCGGCCAGTTCTGGGAGAACGGCGCCGATGGCCAGGGTTTCGTCTGGCAAGCCGGCGACCTGTTGGCTGGGCCACCCAGCCCAGGTGCCCGCTTGCTGAACATATGGCTCTAGCACCATGAGCCGCCCGCAGGTAAGGCTGGGCGACCTGTCGGTAGGCTTTGTGCAACCCTTGGCGGAGGCGATTCGACGGCTGGGTCACGACCCTGCACCCTTGCTCGAACGCTATGGCCTGGACCCGGCGCGGCTGGCCCAGGCCAATGCGCGCCTGTCGATACCGCGCTACATGCACCTGGGCCACGCCGCCATCGCATTGTGCGCCGAGCCTGCACTGGGTTTGCAGATTGGCCAGTTGAGCCGGCTGGCCCATACCGGGCTGGCCGGGGTCACGGCAGGGCAAGCGCCGACCCTGGGCGAGGCGGCGCGCACCCTGCTACGCTTCGAGCCGCTGTACGCGTCCAACTATCGAGGCCATTGCACTTACTGCGAAGATGGCGAAGGCGCTTGGCTGCGTTTTTACTCCATCAGCCCCTACAACGCCTACAACCGCTTTGTGGTCGACTCGCTGCTCGCCGGCTGGTTGGCCCAGCTGGGCGACCTGGTCGGTACGCCAGTGGTGGCCGAGCGGATGGACATCGAGTTCGCAGCCCCAAGCTACGCCGCCCTCTATCAGCCCCTGTGCAGCGCGCCGGTCCGCTTTGCCGCCGAGTGCAACCAGTTGCGCCTGAGCCGCGCCACGCTGCAATTGCCAAACCCCAGGCATTGCCCCAGCACCTGGCACCAACTGCTGGCCCTGAGCGAGGCGCACATGGATCAGCTGACCCGCGTGCGCAGCCTAGGCGAGCGTATCACCCATTTGCTAGGGCCGCTGCTAAACGGTGGACGTGAACCAGAGCTCGACGAAATTGCCCTGCAGCTCCAACTTCCGCCCTGGACGCTGCGTCGCAGGCTGGCAGAAGAAGGCACGCGTTTTCGTGACCTGTTGAACGGCACCCGACGCGACCTGGCCGAGACCTATATCCGCGACACCCAGTTGAGCTTCGGCGAAATCGCCTACCTGCTGGGGTTCGCTTCGGCAGAGGCTTTCCAGCGCGCGTTCAAGCGCTGGACTGGGCTCACGCCTGGCGGTTACCGCCGCACGCAGCGACGCGGGGACTAAAGTTCGGTAGCGTCTTCGGCCGGTTCAGGCGTGTCCATCTCGTGGGCCTGAAATTCCAGCAGCTCTTCCTGGTAGTCGTCCATCTTCCTGCGTCCTTATCCGAATACGGTTTGCTGAGTTCATCGGCACCCTAGCGCGATGACGTGACAGGAGGGTGACGTGACGATGCTTTTCGCGCAGCGCGCCCTCGCGTGTCAGGATCATGGACCTGTGGACCGGCTCGTTCGTTTAATCCAATTCGCCCCTCACACAGCCGACGCCACCGCGCTCGCAACAAGGGTTCGGTAATCGCCCAGATATTGCCTTGCCCCCTGCGCCCACGGCTCGGCTTGCGGCAAGCTAGCTTCACGTTCATTCCCCATCAAGCGCCAGTCAGTGCTCGGAGCATGGAGCACTGCACAGGTGGCGTTTTTTTCAAAAGCATCGACGGGAGCTACGCCTTGATCGACAAGACCCACGCAACCATTGCCAGCGCCGTGGCGGGCATCACCGATGGCTCGACCCTGCTGATCGGCGGTTTCGGTACGGCCGGCATGCCCTCTGAACTCATCGACGGGTTGATCGCCACCGGTGCACGCGACCTGACCATCATCAGCAACAATGCTGGCAACGGCGACACTGGCCTTGCTGCATTGCTCAAGGCCGAGCGTGTGCGCAAGATCATCTGTTCGTTCCCGCGCCAATCGGACTCGTACGTTTTCGACGCCCTGTACCGGGCTGGCAAGATCGAGCTGGAGGTCGTACCGCAAGGCAACCTGGCCGAGCGCATTCGCGCAGCAGGCTCTGGCATCGGCGCCTTCTTTTCACCTACCGGCTATGGCACCTTGCTCGCCGAAGGCAAGGAAACGCGGGAGATCGACGGCCGCCAGTACGTACTGGAGATGCCGTTGCACGCCGATTTCGCCTTGATCAAGGCTCACAAGGGTGATCGCTGGGGCAACCTGATCTACCGCAAGGCCGCCCGCAACTTCGGGCCGATCATGGCCATGGCTGCCAAGACCGCCATCGTCCAGGTCGACCAGATCGTCGCGCTGGGTGAGCTGGACCCGGAGCATATCGTCACGCCGGGCATCTTCGTGCAACGCGTGGTAGCGGCCCCCGCCGCCGCCCATCAGACCACCCACCCATTCTGAGGCCTGGCCATGACCATCAACCAACGACTCTCGCGTACCGCCATGGCCCAGCGTGTTGCAGCCGACATTGAGGAAGGTGCCTACGTCAACCTGGGCATCGGCGCCCCCACACTGGTCGCCAACTACCTGGGCGACAAGGAAGTGTTCCTGCACAGTGAAAATGGAGTGCTGGGCATGGGACCCAGCCCTGCGCCAGGCGAGGAAGACGACGACTTGATCAATGCTGGCAAGCAGCACGTGACCCTGCTGACCGGTGGTGCCTATTTCCACCACGCCGATTCATTTTCGATGATGCGCGGTGGGCATCTGGACATCGCTGTGCTCGGTGCTTTTCAGGTTTCGGTGAACGGCGACCTGGCTAACTGGCACACCGGCGCCGAGGGGTCGATCCCCGCGGTGGGCGGCGCGATGGACCTGGCCACCGGCGCCCGGCAAGTCTTCGTGATGATGGACCACCTGACCAAAACCGGCGAAAGCAAATTGGTGAGCGAATGCACCTACCCTCTGACGGGCATCGGGTGCGTGAGCCGCATCTACACGGACCTCGCGGTACTGGACGTAACGCCGGCAGGGCTCGAAGTGGTCGAGATTTGCGCGGCCATCACCTTCCAAACGCTGCAGGCGCTCAGTGGCGTACCGCTGATCGACCGGTCTGTCAAACATCGCTAGCGCCTGGCCGATTTGACGCCCGAAGCGTGGCGGCGCCGGCTTTACGGCCTCATGGGGTAGAGGGCTGGCCCTGTGTAGCCGTTTGATCCTGCGGGGCTGGCACGGCCGGCTCAGCCGGCTGCACCTCGATGGGCGCCGCATCGGCCGGGGGCGCAACGGGCTGCGAGCTCAATTCATCCCCACTGTCAGGTGCCTGGAGAGCCTGCTGGCTAGGCGCGACGGCCGCGGGCGATGCACCGTCCTTGGGCGCAGTGTCTGGCCCAGCCGGTGCAGGTGCAGGTGCAGGTGCAGCCTCGACCGGGACTGGCGCTGGGTTTGCCGCAGCCTGCTCCGGCAAGCCCAGTTCCACCGCAGGCTTCTCAGCCTTGGGCGCGGGTTGTTCAGCTTTGGGCTGGCTCAAGGATTGGGCCTTGGGCTTGGTCTTGGGCAGGTAACTTTCCACCAACGCGAAGTAGCGGTCGTAAAACTGCGCGGCGGTGACTGTCTCACTGGCCACTTTCACCATGGAGTCATCGCTCGAGCCAATCGGCATCGACACCGACCCCAGCACCCCTACTCCCAGGCTTGCCGATGTATTGGACTTCTTCAGGGCATAGCGGTCCTGCAGGGCGTTGGCGAACATGGTCGAGTGCTGCTCGTCGCTCGCATCGGGCGCACACGTGACATTGAAGCTGATCTGCAGGTGGTTATCGCTGTTTTGCTGGAAACTCTTGTTGCCGACCACCTGGTTAGGGCCGCTGCTGGTGATGATATAGCCCTGGCTGAGCAGCGCACGGCGTGCGGCTTCGCAGGAGTTGGCATCCCCTACGGGAAAGCTGCGCGAGAACGTGCCTGAGTCGTCGAAGTTCTCATGCTCGTACACCGCAGGTTTCTTGGACGCACAACCGCTCGACACGGCCAACAGGGCGGCCAGCACGAGCGCACCAGAAACGGAAGATCTTGTCATCGAGGGTTCCGGGTATTTCAAGAAGGTGCCTATTGTGCAACACAGCAGCCAGGTACAGGAACCGCTGGTCGGTGAAGTACCCGCAAGGTTTCATGCAGGCGGCAAGGTCAATACGGCAAACGCCAAAAACGCAAAAAGCGACCCGAAGGTCGCTTTCGCGTAGCGCCAAGGTGTTCAAAGGCCCTTGGTGCGAAGATGGCGCAGCGGACGGGACTCGAACCCGCGACCCCCGGCGTGACAGGCCGGTATTCTAACCGACTGAACTACCGCTGCGTATCATTCAGGCTTGCGCCAGATTGAAACTTGGGTCTACCCACCAGACAGCCTGGGGGAAGGCATGAAAAACGGCTCAATGACCATTCGTCATGGTTGCCTCAAGGTGTTCTAGGGACCTTGATGCGAAGATGGCGCAGCGGACGGGACTCGAACCCGCGACCCCCGGCGTGACAGGCCGGTATTCTAACCGACTGAACTACCGCTGCGTATCGTTCAGGCTTGCGCCCGATTGAAACTGGGTCAGCCCAAGGCGCTCGACCTTGTGGCTTCAGACCGGTGACAAGCACCCATCTGTTAATCAAAATGGCGCAGCGGACGGGACTCGAACCCGCGACCCCCGGCGTGACAGGCCGGTATTCTAACCGACTGAACTACCGCTGCGCAGTGCATTCCTCTCTAGCTGTCAGCTTCTTGCAAAGCCTTGAGCGTCAGGAACATCTCAGGAAGTGGTGGGTGATGACGGGATCGAACCGCCGACCCTCTGCTTGTAAGGCAGATGCTCTCCCGGCTGAGCTAATCACCCTCGCGATGTTGCTTGTTGCGTTTGCTTCGCTGAGGCCGCGAAATTTACGCAGGTGACGACGCTAAGTCAATAGCCCTGTTGAGTTTTTTTCCAAGTCGCCGGTACCCAGTGCAAAGCCGAGCACATCCTGATTCAGACCCAAGCCAAGCCTGGACATGAAAAAGGGACCTTGCGGTCCCCTCCTCTGCCTACCTGCCCACAAGGGCCTTCAGGTGTAGATCATCTTGCGGGTCATACCGCCGTCGACCACGAACTCCTGACCGGTCACGAACGCTGCCTGCCGGGACAGCAGCCAGGCGACCATGGCTGCAACGTCCTCGACGGTGCCCACGCGACCGGTGGGGTGCTGGGCGTGGTCGGCATCGCTCAAGGGCTCGGCACGGCGCTGGGAGGGATCTCGGGCATCAATCCACCCCGGGCTCACGGCGTTGACACGAATCTCCGGGCCCAGGCTGATGGCCAGCGCATGGGTCAGTGCCACCAGGCCCCCTTTGCTGGCGGCATAAGCTTCTGTGTCAGGCTCGGACTGCCGCGCCCGCGTGGACGTCAGGTTGACGATGGCGCCATTGTGCGCGCGCAGGTAAGGCGCACAGTGCTTGGCCAGCAGCATCGGGCCATTGAGATTGACTGCCAGCACACGATTCCATTGAGCCAGGCTCAGGCTTTCAAGCGTCTGGCTGTGGGGGTTGGCAATCGCAGCATTGCACACCAGCGCGTCAAGCCTGCCGAATTGCCCGAGCACCTCGGACACCCCGGCACTGACTTGGGACTCGTCTGCTACATCCATGGTGATGAACCAGGCATTGTCCCCCAGTGCCTTGGCCGCTTTCGCCCCCCGCTGGCGGTCGAGGTCACTGAGCACCACCTGCCAACCTTCGCAGATCAGCCAGGCGGCAATACCAAGTCCAATACCGCGCGCGGCACCGGTGACCAAAGCGACCCGGCCGTTATGGCCGGGCGTATTGAGGCCAATTTCGATCACAATGCCGCCAGTCCACGCGCCAGATCAGCCTGTAGATCCGCCACGTCTTCCAAGCCCACAGCCACACGAATCAGGCTGTCGCGGATGCCAGCAGCCGCACGCTCCTGCGGCGTCAAGCGGCCATGGGAGGTGGTGGCCGGGTGAGCGATGGTGGTCTTGCTGTCACCCAGGTTGGTGGTGATCGAGACGACCCGGGTAGCATCGATGAAGCGCCAGGCCCCTTCCTTGCCGCCCTTGACCTCAAAGCTCACTACAGCGCCGAAGCCACTCATCTGGCGCTTGGCCAATTCGTGCTGCGGATGGCTCGGCAGGCCGGCGTAATGCACTTTTTCGATGCCGTCCTGCTGCTCCAGCCACTGCGCCAGTGCCTGAGCACTCTCGCAGTGTGCGCGCATACGCAGGCGCAGCGTCTCCAGGCCCTTGGTGAATACCCAGGCGTTGAAGGGGCTGAGCGTCGGGCCCGCCGTGCGCAGGAAACCGACCACTTCCTTCATCTGTTCGGCGCGGCCCGCCACTGCACCGCCCATGCAACGGCCTTGGCCATCGATGAACTTGGTTGCGGAGTGAAAGACGATGTCGGCACCGAGCTTGAGCGGTTGCTGCAAGGCCGGTGTGCTGAAGCAGTTGTCCACCACCAGCATGGCCCCACGGGCATGGGCGATTTCGCTGAGCGCAGCAATATCGACCAATTCGGCCAGTGGGTTGGAAGGCGACTCGACAATCAGCAGCTTGGTATTGGCCTGGATGGCCTGCTCCCAGCCAGCAAGATCGACCAACGGCACGTAGTCCACCTGCAAGCCGAAGCGCTTGAAGTACTTCTCGAACAGGCTGATGGTCGACCCGAACACGCTCTGAGACACCAGTACATGATCGCCTGCACTGCACAGCGACATGACCACGGCCAGAATCGACGCCATGCCAGTGGAGGTGGCCACGGCCTGCTCGGCACCTTCCATTGCCGCCAGGCGCTCTTCGAATGCCCGTACGGTCGGGTTGGTATAGCGCGAATAGACATTGCCTGGGGTTTCACCGGCAAAGCGCGCAGCCGCATCGGCAGCCGTACGGAATACGTAGCTGGAGGTCAGGAACAGCGCTTCGCTGTGCTCGGCCTCCGGTGAACGGCACTGACCGGCGCGCACTGCCAGGGTGTCGAAGCCGACACCCTCCAGGTCGCTGTCCAGTCGCCCGGCATCCCATTGATCGGTCATGCCATCGCTCCCTGAAATCAGTTGTTGTAGAGGTCGATGATTGCGCTGACTGCCTGGGTCTTGACCTTGGCCAGGTCATTGCGGGCCTGCTCGATACGGTCAAGGTAGGCTTCATCGATATCGCCAGTGACATACTCACCGTTGAATACCGCGCAATCGAAATGCTCGATCTTGATCTTGCCGCCACCGACCGAATCGATCAGGTCAGGCAGGTCCTGATAGACCAGCCAGTCAGCGCCGATCAACTCGGCCACCTGCTCGGTGGTACGGTTGTGGGCGATCAGTTCGTGAGCGCTCGGCATGTCGATGCCGTAGACGTTGGGGTAGCGCACTGCAGGTGCTGCGGAGCAGAAATAGACATTCTTGGCGCCGGCCTCGCGCGCCATCTGGATGATCTGCTTGCAGGTGGTGCCGCGCACGATCGAATCGTCAACCAGCATGACGTTCTTGCCACGGAACTCGAGCTCGATGGCATTGAGTTTCTGGCGCACGGACTTCTTGCGGGCAGCCTGGCCCGGCATGATGAAGGTGCGGCCGATGTAGCGGTTCTTGACGAAGCCTTCGCGGAATTTCACGCCCAGGTGGTTAGCCAACTCAAGCGCGGCAGTGCGGCTGGTGTCCGGGATAGGGATGACCACGTCGATGCCATGATCCGGGCGCTCGCGCTGAATCTTGTCGGCGAGCTTCTCGCCCATGCGCAGACGCGCCTTGTACACCGAGACACCGTCCATGATCGAGTCCGGGCGGGCCAGGTAGACGTGTTCGAAAATGCAGGGTTGCAGTTTCGGGGCCTGGGCACACTGCTTGGTGTACAGCTGGCCTTCTTCGGTGATGTACACCGCTTCACCTGGCGCCAGGTCGCGAATCAGGGTGAACCCGAGCACGTCGAGCGCAACGCTTTCCGACGCGATCATGTACTCCACACCTTCGTCGGTGTGGCGCTGACCGAAGACGACCGGACGGATACCGTTGGGGTCGCGGAAACCGACGATGCCGTAGCCCGTGATCATGGCAACGACGGCGTAACCGCCGACGCAACGGCTGTGCACATGGGAGACCGCGGCGAACACGTCCTCCTCGGTAGGCTGCAGCTTGCCGCGCACGGCCAGCTCATGGGCGAATACGTTGAGCAGCACTTCGGAATCGGAGTTGGTGTTGACGTGACGCAGGTCCGACTCGTAGATCTCCTTGGCCAACTGCTCGACGTTGGTGAGGTTGCCGTTGTGAGCCAGGGTGATGCCGTATGGCGAGTTGACGTAGAACGGCTGGGCCTCGGCGGAGGTCGAGCTGCCGGCTGTCGGGTAGCGCACATGGCCGATGCCGATGCTCCCCACCAGGCGTTGCATGTGGCGCTGCTGGAACACATCTCGCACCAGGCCATTATCCTTGCGCAGGAACAACCGGCCGTCATGGCTGGTCACGATACCGGCAGCGTCCTGGCCGCGGTGCTGGAGGACCGTAAGCGCGTCATACAGCGCCTGATTGACGTTCGACTTACCGACGATACCGACGATGCCACACATGCGACGCAACCCCTACTTTGATGAAACTTGAGTGAATAGCGCTCAAGGCCGGGTCGGCCCGAGCAGCTGCTCCTTGAACGGAAGATCGGCCGGTGTGCTGATCGCTCCGTTGGACATCCATTGGCTGGTGAAGCCCACGACCAGGTTTTTGGACCAGTCGGCTACCAGTAGAAACCGTGGGATCAGGCGAGACTCCTGCCACCACGCGTCTTGTTGAACCGGCCCCAGGCTCAGCAGCCCGAGTGCCACGACCACCAGCAGGCCGCCCCTGGCGGCGCCGAAGACCATGCCCAGAAAACGATCGGTGCCCGATAGGCCGGTAACACGGATCAGTTCGCCGATGAGAAAGTTGAGCATCGCCCCCACCAGCAAGGTGGCGACGAACAAGATACCGCAGCCGGCGATCACACGCATGGAGGGCGTCTGAATATAGCTCTCCAGGTACACCGAGAGCGAGCCACCGAACATCCACGCCACCGCACCGGCAATGATCCAGATGAGCAAGGACAGGGCTTCCTTGACGAAGCCGCGTTTGAGACTGATCAGTGTGGAGATGGCGATGATCGCGATGATCGCCCAATCAACCAGGGTAAATGCCACGGTGCTGCCTGCAGATCGTTGAGGCGGCGGATTTTACCAGAGCGACGAGGGCTTGGGTAAGCGGAATGTCAGTGGATCGCCCAGCCAGGACAGCAAGCCTGCTGGGCACCGCCAATATGCTCGCTGACTAGGACGGGACGGCAATGCCGCCCTCTCCTTCAGCTGCGTTCCGGCTGGAAGCGCACGACGAAGCCTTTGAGGCTGTTTTGGCGGTTGATGGCATCGCGGGTACGCTCGGCGTCGGCACGCTCGATCAGCGGGCCGACATACACCCGATTCATGCCACCGGCTGCGCGGATATAGGCGTTGTAGCCCTGGCTACGCAGGGTCTGCTGCAGCTTCTCGGCGCCTGCCCGGTTGGACAGGCTCGCCAATTGAATCGACCAACTGACCGGCAGGCCGTTGGCGTCCAGTTTGGACGGCGCGCCGGCCTTGGTCGACGTTGCTGCTGGCGCAGAAGCGGCCGGCGCCTTGGGCTCTACCTTGGCCACGGCCGGCGGAGCAGGTTGGGCCTGCTGGGCCTGCGGCGACGGCGTGATGGGCTGGCTGGGCGCACGCGCTGGCGCGGACGACTCGTCTACCACCACCGGCGCCGGATCCGCTTGCTCTGGCAAGGCCTGGGGTTCGGGCACGGCAACAGGGTCGACCTTTACCTCAGGCACCGACGGTGCAACAGGCGCCTGAGGGGCATCGACGTGCACCTCACGCATTTCATCCTGCCGCGAAAACAGCATTGGCAGGAAAATCACCGCCAGCGCGACCAGCACCAGCGCACCGATCATGCGCTGCTTCATTCCTTTATCCAGCACTGCCATCTATCCCACCCTCCTGGGGATGCCGCTGCAACCATTCCAGCGCCTGAGCGACACAGAAAAACGAACCGAACAGCAGGATCTGATCATCTGCCGTGGCGTTCGCGCACTGCCCCTCCAGGGCAGCGTCGACGCTGGCATAAGACTTCACCGTGGCGCCGAGGTTCGTCAGGGCCTGTGCCAATTCAGCAGCAGGCCGACTACGCGGGGTGGCAAGCGGTGTGACGGCCCACTCATCGACCAGGGCCTGCAAGGGCGCGATCACACCCTCGAGGTCCTTGTCGCACAGCAAGCCGAACACGGCCAGACGCCGGCCAGCCAGTGGCCTGGATGCCAGACGCCGGGCCAGGTACTGAGCTGCATGTGGGTTGTGCCCGACATCCAGCAGCAGCTCGACCGCAGCGCCACGCCAGTGGATCACGCGCCGATCGAGGCGACCCGTGATGCGCGTATCGACCAGTGCCTGGCGCAGCTGCGCAGGACGCCAGGGCAAGCCGCTCAGCAGGTAGGCCTGCAGGGCCAAGGCGGCGTTTTCCATGGGCAGATCCAGCACGGGCAGGTCCATCAAGACGACTTTTTCACCTTCGCCGGATGTGCCGTGCCAGCTCCAGCCATGCTCGGCCACCTGAAGGTCGAAGTCGCGGCCCCGCAACCGCAGCGGAGCTGCCAGTTCGCTGGCCTTGTCGAGCAACGGCTGGGGCGGATCGAGGTCTCCACAGAGCGCGGGCTTGCCGGCACGGAAGATACCTGCCTTCTCGAAAGCCACCTGCTCGCGGGTATCGCCCAGGTAATCGATGTGATCGACCCCGATGCTGGTCACGAGCGCGATGTCGGCGTCCACGACATTCACCGTGTCCAGCCGCCCACCCAGCCCGACTTCCAGCACCACCGCATCGAGCTGCGAACGCTCGAACAGCCAGAACGCCGCCAGGGTACCCATCTCGAAATAGGTCAGGGAGATTTCGCCGCGCGCCGCCTCGACCGCTGCGAACGCCTCGCACAACTGCGCATCGCTGGCTTCAACGCCGTCGATGAGCACGCGCTCGTTGTAGCGCAGCAGGTGCGGCGAACTGTACACGCCGACCCTCAGCCCCTGTGTGCGCAGCAGCGAAGCGAGGAACGCGCAAGTCGAACCCTTGCCGTTGGTGCCCGTTACTGTCACCACACGCGGGGCAAGCTTGCCCAGTGCCAGGCGCGCCAGCACCGCTTGCGAACGCTCCAGCCCCATGTCGATGGCAGAGGGGTGCAGCTGCTCGAGATAGGCGAGCCACTCGCCAAGGGTCCGTTGGGTCATCACGCGACAGCAGCCGCCTCGAGGGCCTCGACCGGGGTCTGCTGGCCGGTCATCTGGGCCAGCAGGCGCGCCAGCCGTGGACGCAGGTCGCCCCGGGAGATGATCAGGTCGATGGCACCGTGCTCCAGCAAGAATTCGCTACGCTGGAAGCCTTCAGGCAACTTCTCGCGTACGGTCTGCTCGATGACGCGTGGGCCGGCAAAGCCGATCAGGGCCTTGGGCTCGCCAACGATGACGTCGCCCAGCATCGCCAGGCTGGCGGACACGCCGCCGTAGACGGGGTCGGTCAGTACCGAGATGAACGGGATGCCTTCTTCACGCAGACGCGCCAGCACCGCAGAGGTCTTGGCCATCTGCATCAGCGAGATCAGCGCTTCCTGCATGCGGGCACCCCCGGAAGCCGAGAAACACACCATCGGGCAGCGATGTTCCAGGGCATAGTTGGCTGCGCGCACGAAACGCTCGCCGACGATGGCACCCATGGAGCCGCCCATGAAGGAAAATTCAAACGCGCTGACCACGATCGGCATGCCCATCAGGGTGCCGCTCATGGAGATCAGGGCGTCTTTTTCACCGGTCTGCTTCTGCGCGCCGGTCAGACGGTCCTTGTACTTCTTGCCGTCGCGGAACTTCAGCCGGTCGACCGGCTCAAGGTCGGCGCCCAGCTCGGCACGGCCCTCGGCATCCAGGAAGATATCGATGCGTGCACGTGCGCCGATGCGCATGTGGTGGTTGCACTTGGGGCATACGTCCAGGGTCTTTTCCAGCTCCGGACGGTACAGCACGGCCTCACAGGACGGGCATTTGTGCCACAGGCCTTCAGGTACCGAGCTCTTCTTCACCTCGGAACGCATGATGGAAGGGATCAGTTTGTCGACTAACCAGTTGCTCATGCTTTCTTTCTCCAGTATCGGCGGGAGGGGACCAGCGTAGCCGGCCTGCCCTGCCCTTTTGAGCTCAAATGCTTATGAAACGTAGGTGATGCGGCAACCCGGGTTCGTCACCCCTGCCGCACCACCCTGAACAATTCGGTTGACCGCCCCACGCAGGGCCGGCTGGCCCATGGGGCTGAGATAGCTATGGACGATGGCGCGCTGCCTGCCGTCACATCTGCTCAAGCCTGTTTCACCGCGCGTACGAATGCTTCGATCCTGGCCGCGTCCTTGATGCCCTTGGCCTGCTCGACACCGCCGCTGACATCGACCGCGTACGGGCGCACCTGGGCGATCGCCTGCCCGACGTTGTCCGCCGACAGACCACCGGCCAGAATGATCGGCTTGCCCAGGCCGGCAGGCACCAGTGACCAGTCGAACGCTTCGCCCGTGCCTCCAGGGATACCCGGCACGAAGGTGTCCAACAGGATGCCGGATGCGTCGGCATATTGCCGGCACGCAAGCTTCAGGTCGTCACCCGGACGTACCCGCAAGGCCTTGATCCACGGCCGGTGATGGCCTGCGCAATCGTGCGGGGTTTCATCACCATGGAACTGCAAGAGGTCCAGTGGCACCGCTTCGAGTATTTCACTCAGCTCGCAACGCGTGGCATTGACGAACAACCCGACCGTGGTCACGAAGGGCGGCAGCTCGGCAATGATGGCGCGTGCCTGCTGTACGGTCACGGCACGCGGGCTCTTGGCATAGAAGACCAGCCCGATGGCATCGGCGCCAGCCTCGGCAGCCGCCAGTGCGTCTTCGATGCGGGTGATCCCGCAGATTTTACTGCGAACGATGCTCATGGACAGCAACCTGTTTGCGTGGTCAAAGGCGGAATCTTAGCAAATGGCGCTTCGTGCGTCAGTCAGCCAATGCGTCGTAGCCCGTCAGAAAGTGCGGGCCAATGTAACGCTCGGGCAGCGCAAAGGCCTCCGGGTACTCCACCTGGACCAGATAAAGCCCATAGGGGTGGGCCGTGACGCCACCTTCGCGGCGGTCCCGCCCCTCGAGCACCTGACGCGCCCACTCCACCGGCCGTTCGCCCGCGCCGATAGCCATCAGCACGCCGGCGATGTTGCGTACCATGTGATGCAGGAACGCGGTAGCCCGGATATCCAGCACGATCATCTGCCCGTGACGGGTAACCCGCAGGTGATAGATGTGCTTGATCGGCGACTTGGCCTGGCATTGGCTAGCGCGGAACGCGCTGAAATCATGGGTGCCAAGCAGGCTCGAAGCGGCCTGCGCCATGCGCTCGATGTCCAGCGGACGATGATTCCAGGTCACCTCCTCGGCCAGGTGAGCAGGCCGAATCGGATCGTTGTAGATCACGTAGCGATAGCGCCTGGCACAGGCCTTGAAGCGCGCATGGAAATCGGCTGGCATGGGCTTGGACCATACGACGCTGATGTCATGGGGCAGGTTGAAATTAGTGCCCATGGTCCAGGCGCGTTCGTCACGCACCGCATGGGTGTCGAAATGCACGACCTGCCCACAGCCATGTACGCCTGCATCGGTACGGCCGGCGCAGACGACTGAAATGGGCTCGTTGGCCACTTTGGAAAGTGCCTGTTCCAAGGCTTGCTGAACACTGGGCACGCCGCTGGCCTGGCGTTGCCAGCCGCGGTAGCGGGCGCCCTTGTATTCCACACCCAAGGCGATACGCGTGCAGCCTTCGGCAGCGGATTCGGCCGAGGCGGTGTCGATGATGTCCAAGAATCTACAACCTGTTGGTGTACGAAATGCCGGGGATTATAACGACAATGGCAGCCGTACAGGGCTGCCATCGGGTTCACGGGTTACGACCAAAGGGCTCCACGCGAAGGCCTAGACCAGACGCGAAAGCATATCCTCTGCTTCTTCGCGCTGACGTTCATCGCCATCCTTGACCACTTCGTCGAGGATGTCGCGGGCGCCTTGGTGATCGCCCATGTCGATGTAGGCGCGGGCCAGATCGAGCTTGGTGGCCACCTCGTCGGCGCCCGAAAAGAAGTCGAAATCCAGGTCGTCGATCGGTTCGAGCTCAGGTTGCGCGGCGGCATCCTCTTCAGTGAAGTGCGGCTCCAGGGAGGGCGACTCCAGACTTTGCGAGAGTTTGTCCAGCTCGGCGTTGACGTCATCGAGTTCGGAGGCGAACTGTTGCGCGCCTGGCGAATCGTCCTGCAGGGAGAGGTCAAAATCGGCCGGCAGGTCGAAATCGGTGGCCGGATCAAAGGCCGGTACCGGATCGATTGCACTGGGCGCTGCGTCATCCCGACCACCCGTCCCCTCGGGTTCACCGATGTCCAGGTCGAAATCGGACAGATCCTGGGCTGGCGTGGCTTCAGCGCTGGCTTGCGCCAGCAAGGTTTCGAAGTCTGCATCGGCCGGGTCTTGCATTTGGGCCTCTGAAGCGAGCGCATCAGTGGTCGGGCTGGCAGCCGATGTCGCGGGCTCGGGAGAAGGCTCGTCCAGGCTCAAGTCGAAATCGTCATCCAGCGCCGGATCATCCAGCTGCGCAGTATCGAGCGTCGGAATATCCCCGAAGGCGTCCGAATCGGCAGCGGCCTGAGCCTGCGGCTCCGCTGCCACTGCAGGTGATGAAACCGGCTGATCATCGAGCAGCCCTTGCACATACTGCTCGTCCAGCTTGGCAGCCAAGGCAGCAGCGCCCACACCGGCCGCCGCCAAGGCCAGCATCGCCGGGTAACGCTCGCGAAGGCCGGCCACTTCTGCGGTGTTCACCGCCGTCGCCGGCAACTGGCGCTCCTGCTCGGCGAAGGCGCTTTGATCACCTTGGCGAGCGTAGACCTCCATCAATTTCAAGCGCAGGTCATCGCGCCTGGGCGCGCTGGCAACTGCAGGCTCCAGCAGCTCCGTGGCACGGTTCAGGCGACCCTCGGCAATGCACACCTCGGCCTGCGCCAACAAGGGCCCATAAGGGTCTGCCGCGGGCTCACGCACAGGTTGTGCAACGGGTTTTTCAGAGGCCGCTGCCGCTGCCGCCGAGGCGGCGACCGCCGCTGGCGAGAGCGTAACGGTCGGGGACACGACTTCGACGCCATCCAGGCTGTCATCCTCTGGATCGAAACCCTCGATCTGCTCCTCTTCCAGAGCGCGCGCCATGCGCAAATGCTTCTCGGCTTCCTGTTGGGCCCTGCGCTTACGCGCCAGCAGCCAGAGCAGCAGCGCCAGGACCAGGACGGTAGAACCGGCGATCAGCCATAGCAACCAGCGGCTTGCCAGTACGTCGTCGAGGCTGCTGTCCGCCTGGGTGTCTGCGGCAGCGGGTTGGGCGTCTGGCGCAGCCGAGGGCGCTGGCGCGATCACGGGTTGATCGGGAACGGCCGGCTGGCTCGCCGTCGGGACCGGGTCGGTCACAGGCACAGCCGCCTGCGCAGGCGCCAGGGCCTGTTGACCGGGTTCGCCAGGGACCGCTGCTGCTGGCGCAGGGGTAGCCGCACCTTGAGCTTCCAGCCGGGCCAATTGATCGTTCTTGAGCTCGATCAGGCGCTGCAGCTTGTCCAGCTGGCTCTGCAGGTCGGACATGCGGCTTTTGAGTTCTTCGTTGTCACGGCGGCTGGTGTCCAGGCTTTCCTGGGCCACTGCCAGCTTGTCGTTCAGCGCCTTGGCCTGACCGGTACCCGGCTGGTTGCCGGGGCTAACCAGGCGCAGGTTGTCGCCTTGGGCGATGGCAGCGGGTGCGGCGTCTGCTGCACCACGGCGGGTGGCGTCGAGCTGGCGGGCACGTGGCCCCAGGCGTCTACCCTCGCGCCAGGCCGCGTACTGCTCGGCGACCTCGCGATTGGCTTCACCTTGGGCGATGCTCTGGATCTGTTGCTGATCGGGCAGGCGCAATACCTGGCCTACCTTGAGCTGGTTGATGTTATTGCCGATGAACGCATCCGGGTTCAGCGCCTGGATCGCGATCATGGTTTGCTGGATCGACCCGCCCTGGGCGTTGCGCGCCGCGATCTGCCACAGGGTATCGCGGCGCTGGGTCGTATAGCTGCCAGGGCCGGTGGTCGCAGCGGCGACAGTGCCCGTTGCGGCCTGCGGGCCCTGGGCCTTGGCCTGATCCAACAGGACGCTGTAGTCACGCAACAGGCGGCCCTGAGGCCACATCACCTGTACCAGGAACTTGACCACCGGCCCCGGCATGGGCTGGCTGGAGGTCACGCGAAGCACGCTTCGGCCATTGGGGTTGATCACAGGCGTAAAGCGCAAGTCCTGCAAGGCGCTGGAGAAGTTCACGCCTGCCTTGGCGAACTCTTCAGGCGGGGCCAGGCTTGGTGCCAGCTGCGCCGCGGTCAGGTCACGCACATCGAGCAGTTCGATTTCGGCCTCCAGTGGCTGGTTCTGCGCCGACTTCAGGGTCAGCTCTCCCAAGCCCAGAGCGTTGGCCATGCCCGAGGACAGCGCCGAGGCTGCTGCCATGGCCAGAACCAGTTTGCGGATTCGAAGCATGAACTCTTCCCTTGTATGGATCGTCCCGAAACGTGCAGGCAGAGCAGGACAAAAGTGCCTGCCAGTATCTTTTACAGACCGTGTTTAATCAACAATTGTGCCACCTGCACAGCGTTGAGCGCCGCGCCCTTGCGCACATTGTCGGTGGTCAACCAGAGGTTGAGCTGCCGGGTTTGATCAACGCCATGGCGTACACGTCCAACATAGACCACGTCCTGCCCCACTGCGTCGCCAACCGGTGTTGGATAGTCGTCCGGATCTACCCGTTCGATGCCTGCCGCCACGTCCAAGGCCTGGTTGACGGCCGACAAATCCACGGCGTGGCGGCACTGCACCGCCACATTGAAGCTATCGCCGAAAAACACCGGGACTTGAATGCAGCTTGCTGAAATACTCAGTTCAGGCTGGCCCAGCAGCTCGCGCAGCTCCTGCACCATCCGCCGCTCTACGGCGGTATGACCCTGTTCGTCGACCTTGCCGACCTGGGCCAGCACGTTGAAGGCGACCTGGCGGTCGAAGAAACGCGGTTCCAACGGACGGGCATTGAGCAACTCGGCCGTTTGCCGCGCAAGCTCGTTGACTGCCTCACGGCCTTGAGCCGATACCGCCAAAGACGCCACCACCTGAACATGCTCGATGTCCAGCAAATGCTTGATCGGGGCCAGGGTGGCGGCGACGGCCACGGCTCCTGAACAGGGGCTTGTGATCAGCGCGGGCCGCTTGAGCCCCGCCACTTGCTCGGCGTTGGCTTCTGGAACGACAACCAGGGCGTTGTCCAGGGCACCGGACAGGTCGATGACGGTGCAGCCCGCTTGCACAGCTCGGGCGGCGAAGCTGCGGCTGACCGCGGCACCGGCTGCAAAGAACGCCAGCTTGACCTGCGCGAAATCGAACCCCTCGACTTCACGTACCTTGAGCTTCTTCCCGGCGAACATCACGCTGCTGCCCGCCGATTCGATGCTGGCGAGCAGATGCAGGGTGGCGACCGGGAAATCCAGCTCTTCGAGAATCTGGACCAACGCCTCACCGACGCTGCCGGTGGCACCGACGACGGCGATATCGAATGAAGGTTTCATATTGCAGGCTGCCTCTGGCGAAACGGGAGCGGCACTTTACCCGCATTACACAAGCGAGGCCAACGCCGACCCGTCGCAGGTAGTCGCCACCTGCCTGTGCGCAGCCTCGTATCCCCTGCCACCTTCACCGCACGCCTCAAAATAAAAAACCCGCGCTGGGAGCAGCGCGGGTTCGGGTACAGATGGGGCCGTATCAACGTTCCAGCAGGATCCGCAGCATACGACGCAGTGGTTCGGCAGCGCCCCACAGCAGTTGGTCACCTACCGTGAACGCCCCCAGGTACTGGGAACCCATGTTCAGCTTGCGCAGACGACCAACCGGAATGTTCAACGTGCCGGTCACCTTGGTGGGGGTCAGTTCCTGCATGCTGATTTCGCGCTGGTTGGGTACCAGCTTTACCCAAGGATTATGCTGGCTGATCATGCCTTCGATGTCGGCGATCGGCACGTCCTTGTTCAGCTTGATGGTCAGCGCCTGGCTGTGGCAACGCATGGCACCGATGCGCACGCAGATGCCATCCACCGGAATCGGGTTCTTGAAGCGACCCAGAATCTTGTTGGTTTCGGCCTGCGCCTTCCATTCTTCGCGGCTCTGGCCGTTGGGCAACTCCTTGTCGATCCAGGGGATCAGGCTGCCGGCCAATGGGACGCCGAAGTTTTCAGCCGGGTAGGCATCGCTGCGCATGGCTTCGGCCACTTTACGGTCGATGTCGAGGATGGCGCTGGCCGGGTTGGCCAGGTCCTCGGCGACCGCCGCATGGGTGGCACCCATCTGCTTGATCAGCTCGCGCATGTTCTGCGCCCCTGCACCGGACGCTGCCTGGTAGGTCATGGCGCTCATCCAGTCCACCAGACCGGCCTCGAACAACCCGCCAAGGCCCATCAGCATCAGGCTGACCGTGCAATTGCCGCCGATGAAGTTGCGAGTACCGGCATCAAGCTGGTGGTCGATGACCTTGCGGTTGACCGGGTCGAGCACGATGACCGCATCATCCTGCATCCGCAGGGACGAGGCCGCATCGATCCAGTAGCCCTGCCAGCCTGCTTCGCGCAGCTTGGGGAACACTTCATTGGTGTAGTCGCCGCCCTGGCAAGTCAGGATCACGTCGAGGGTCTTGAGCTCTTCGATGGAATACGCGTCCTTGAGCGGCGCGGTATCCTTGCCCACGTTCGGGCCCTGGCCACCAATATTGGAGGTGGTGAAGAACACGGGCTCGATAAGGTCGAAATCCTGCTCCTCCAGCATTCGCTGCATGAGCACGGAACCAACCATGCCGCGCCAACCGATCAGACCTACACGTTTCATCGCAACTACACCTTTGCTAAAAGTGGGCCGCCATCGGGATTGGGGATGGCGGGCCAGAGAGATTACAGATTCCGCAGCGCTGCGACTACTGCGTCGCCCATTTCCTGCGTGCCGACCTTGCGGCAGCCCTCGGAGAAAATGTCGCCAGTGCGCAAGCCCTGGTCGAGCACCAGGCTGACAGCCTGCTCGATGGCCTCGGCAGCAGCCGACTGGTCGAAGCTGTAACGCAGCATCATCGACACGGACAGGATGGTGGCCAACGGGTTGGCGATGCTTGCTCCGGCGATGTCCGGCGCCGAGCCGTGGCAGGGCTCGTACATGCCCTTGTTGTTGGCATCCAGCGACGCCGATGGCAGCATGCCGATGGAACCGGTCAGCATGGAAGCTTCATCCGACAGGATGTCGCCGAACATGTTGTCGGTCACCATGACGTCGAACTGCTTCGGTGCGCGCACCAGCTGCATCGCCGCGTTGTCGACGTACATGTGGCTCAGTTCCACATCCGGGTAATCCTGTGCCACGCTCTCGACCACTTCCCGCCACAGCTGACTGGAAGCCAGAACGTTGGCCTTGTCCACCGAGCACAGCTTCTTGCCACGCACCCGGGCCATGTCGAAACCGACGCGGGCGATGCGCCGCACTTCGCTTTCGCTGTAGGGCAAGGTGTCATAGGCCTGGCGCTCGCCACCTTCAAGCTCGCGCTGACCACGTGGGGCACCGAAGTAGATGCCGCCGGTCAGCTCGCGAACGATGAGGATGTCCAGGCCAGAGACGATTTCCGGTTTGAGCGAGGACGCATCGGCCAGCTGCGGATAGAGAATGGCCGGGCGCAGGTTGGCAAACAGCCCCAGTTGCGAGCGGATCTTCAGCAGGCCGCGCTCAGGACGAATGTCACGCTCGATCTTGTCCCACTTGGGACCGCCTACGGCGCCGAGCAGCACGGCATCGGCCTGGCGTGCACGCTCCAGGGTTTCATCGGCCAGCGGCACCCCGTGCTTGTCGATGGCTGCGCCACCGATCACGTCATGGGTCAGGCTGAGGTCGAGCTGGTACTTGTCATTGGCCAACTCCAGCACCTTGACGGCTTCGGCCATGATTTCAGGACCGATGCCATCACCCGGAAGAATCAAAATCTGCTTGCTCATGCTTTCCTCTATGCATTCACGCAGCGCGGCGAATCGGGCCGCGCCGAAAAAGGCTTAACGTTCTGCCCACAGCACCAGCACATCCGTGCTGAACGAGCCATCGGCCTCGATCTGGTAATACTGCCGTACTTCTTCGCCCATGGCTTGCTGCAGTTCGCGGATGGCCAGGCGCATCGGCTCAGGGGTGCGCATGCGCTCGACCCAACTGCCGAATTCCAGGCGCAGTGACTGCCGGGCATGACTGCGAACACGCAGGCCAGCCTCGCTGACCTGGCGCTGCCACTGGGCAGCAGAGTAATTGCGAACATGACTGGTGTCGCGCAGCACTTCTACCGCTTGCAGGTACGTGTCCAGCAGCGGGCTACCAGGCGACATGACGTCGATGAATGCCGCCACGCCGCCCGGCTTGAGCACGCGGCGCACCTCGCGCAGCGCCAGGCCCAGGTCGCTCCAGTGATGGGCTGAGTAGCGGCTGAACACATAGTCGAACGACGCATCGGCAAATGGCAGCGATTCTGCCGCGCCACGCTCGGTCATGATATTGGTCAGCGCGCGATCGGCGGCAGCGTTGGCGACGACGTCCAGCATGGACTGGGAAAGGTCGTACGCGACCACCTGCGCCACCAGCGGCGCAACCTGGAAGCTGACGTGACCTGCCCCGCAGCCCAGGTCCAGCACGCGTGCATCGCCCTGCCCCTGCAACTCGGCCTGCAACAGCGCGAACTCGCTGCCTTGAGCATGCACGGCGCTGCTGAGGTAGGCACCCGCCTGATCGCCAAATTGGCGCTGAACCACATCGGTATGCTGTGTACGAGTCATTGGGATGTCCTGGTGATGGAGGAGTTGCCGATACGGGATCGACCATGGCGGCAGTGGTACAGGCTGTCGCCAGAGAGCGTGGGCGATCCGGCTTGCAACGACCTGCTGGCAAGCAGGCCGGTGAGCGCGTTCGCTTCAGTCAGGCGTCACGGAACAGCCAGGGTTGCGCAGCACGGTGCTTGCCCTCGAACGCCTTGATCGCATCGCTGTCCTGCAGGGTCAGGCCAATGTCGTCCAGGCCATTGAGCAGGCAATGCTTGCGGAATGCGTCGATCTCGAAGTGCAGCACCTTGCCGTCCGGACGTGTCACCGCCTGGGCCTGCAGGTCGATGGTCAGCTGGTAACCTGGCGCGGCTTCTACCTGCTTGAACAGCTCATCGACTTCTTCATCGCTGAGGATGATCGGCAGCAAGCCGTTCTTGAAGCTGTTGTTGAAGAAGATATCGGCAAAGCTTGGCGCGATGATGCTCCGAAAGCCGTACTCGTCCAGGGCCCAGGGGGCATGCTCACGGCTGGACCCGCAACCGAAGTTCTCGCGCGCCAACAACACGCTGGCGCCTTGATAGCGCGGATGATTGAGCACGAATTCTTCGTTTACCGGGCGCTTGCTGTTGTCCTGATAGGGCTGGCCTACGTCCAGGTAACGCCACTCGTCGAACAGGTTGGGGCCAAAGCCTGTGCGCTTGATCGACTTCAAGAACTGCTTGGGGATGATCTGGTCGGTATCGACGTTGGCACGGTCCAACGGCGCAACCAGGCCTATGTGCTGAGTGAAAGCTTTCATGCTGCGCTCCCTTGGATCAACTCGCGGACATCGATGAAGTGGCCGGTGACGGCGGCCGCGGCGGCCATGGCCGGGCTCACCAGGTGCGTGCGGCCACCTGCGCCCTGACGACCTTCGAAGTTACGGTTGGAGGTGGATGCACAGTGCTCGCCGCTTTCCAGCCGATCCGGGTTCATGGCCAGGCACATCGAGCAGCCTGGCTCGCGCCATTCGAAGCCGGCTTCGACGAATATCTTGTCCAGGCCTTCACGCTCGGCCTGAGCCTTTACCAGGCCCGAGCCGGGAACGACGATGGCTTGCTTGACGCTGCTCGCCACCTTGCGGCCCTTGGCGATCTGCGCTGCCGCGCGCAGGTCTTCGATGCGCGAATTGGTGCACGAGCCGATGAACACGCGATCCAGGTGGATATCGGTGATCGCCTGGTTGGCCTTCAGGCCCATGTACTTCAGGGCGCGCTCAATGGAGCCACGCTTGACCAGGTCGGCTTCGGCAGCCGGGTCCGGCACCCGCTGGTCGACGGCAAGCACCATTTCTGGCGAGGTACCCCAGCTGACCTGCGGCTTGATCTGCGTGGCATCGAGTTCGACCACGGTATCGAAAACGGCATCCTCATCGGACACCAGGTCTTTCCACGCCTGGACAGCACGCGTCCACTGCTCGCCCTTGGGCGAGTAAGGGCGGCCTTCGACATAAGCGATGGTGGTGGCGTCGGTGGCCACCAAGCCAACACGGGCACCGGCTTCGATGGACATGTTGCAGATGGTCATGCGGCCTTCCATCGACAGCTCGCGAATGGCACTGCCCGCAAACTCCATCGCGTGACCGTTGCCACCGGCAGTGCCGATCTTGCCGATCACCGCCAGGACGATGTCCTTGGCCGTGACACCCGGCGGCAGCTGGCCTTCGACGCGCACCAGCATGTTCTTCATCTTCTTGGCCACCAGGCACTGGGTAGCCAGTACGTGTTCGACCTCGGAGGTGCCGATGCCGTGGGCCAGCGCACCGAAGGCGCCGTGGGTGGAGGTGTGTGAGTCGCCGCAGACCACGGTCATGCCTGGCAAGGTAGCGCCTTGTTCGGGGCTGATGACGTGGACGATGCCCTGGCGCTCGTCGTTCATCTTGAATTCGACGATGCCGTATTCATCACAGTTCTCGTCGAGGGTCTGCACCTGTAGGCGCGACACCTGGTCGACAATGGCTTCGATCCCGCCCTTGCGCTCCGGGGTGGTCGGCACGTTGTGGTCGGGCGTGGCGATGTTGGCATCGATACGCCATGGCTTGCGCTTGGCCAGGCGCAGCCCTTCGAAAGCCTGCGGCGAGGTCACTTCATGGATGATGTGACGGTCGATGTAGATCAAGGACGAGCCGTCATCACGGCGCTTGACCTCGTGGGCTTCCCAGAGTTTGTCGTAGAGCGTTTTGCCAGCCATCAGACTGTTCCTCATCAGCGTCTTTCTATGCCAAAGACCCCTTGGCTTGTATGGGCGATGCTAGGGGGTTAGAGTGAATAACTCAAATTCATAATTTTTATCCTTTGGATAACCGAAAGGAATTCTCCCAATGGACTTGGCCAATCTCAGTGCATTTATCGCCATTGCGGAAATCGGCAGCTTTTCCAGTGCAGCCGAGCGTCTGTACCTGACCCAGCCTGCCGTCAGCAAGCGCATTGCTGGCCTGGAGCAGCAGTTGAGCACACGGTTGTTCGACCGCCTGGGCCGCGAGGTGACATTGACCGAAGCCGGGCGTGCACTGCTTCCCAGGGCCTACCAAATTCTCAACGTGCTTGAGGATACCCGACGGGCGCTGACCAATTTGTCAGGGGAAGTGGGGGGGCGGTTGACCCTGGCCACAAGCCACCACATCGGCCTGCACCGCCTTCCCCCATTATTGCGGGCTTTCACCCGCCAATACCCGGCAGTGGCGTTGGATATTCAGTTTCTGGATTCGGAACAGGCCTACGATGAGATTCTGCATGGTCGTGCCGAACTGGCGGTCATTACCCTCGCACCTGAGCCCCACCCCCTGATCAACGCGGTACCGGTATGGCAGGACGCGCTGGATTTCGTAGCCGCCCCCGAGCACCCATTGGCCAACAACGACGCCGTTACCCTTGCCGATGTGTCTTGCCACCCTGCGGTGTTTCCAGGAGGCAATACGTTCACCCACCACATTGTCCAGCGTCTGTTCGAAAGCCAAGGCCTGACACCGAACATCGCCATGAGCACCAACTACCTGGAAACCATCAAGATGATGGTATCGATCGGTCTGGCCTGGAGCGTGCTGCCGCGCACGATGCTTGACGACCAGGTGGCACCCATCGCCTTGCCCGGCATTGGGTTGTCCCGCCAGCTAGGCTACATTCTGCACACCGAGCGGACCCTGTCCAACGCCGCCAAGGCGTTCATGGCCCTGCTCGATGGCCATGCCGCAAGCGTCTGAACAGCCGTCTGCCCGGCCCCTTCAAGGATGTGCCCCATGCCAAAGGTCTGGTAACCATGCCCAAATCAGCAAACCGCTTCATGCGCCTGCCGCGAATCCATGCGGCAGACCCCGAGGCGTCGGAGCAGGCCTGGCAGAGTGCGCCGCAGCTGTTGGCCGCCTTGAATGGTGCGCGCCTGGGTGCGTGGCTTTGGGATATTGAAAGCGGCCGGGTAAGCTGGTCCCGGGGCACCCAGGCCCTGTTCGGTTTCGACCCGCTGCGCGCCCTGCCCGGAGACATCGATTACCTGGACCTGCTTGCCGAAGAGGACCGCGCGCGAACACGCAAGGCGTTCCAGGCGGTGTTCGATGGCGAACCGGTAGGGCGGGCCATGCGCCACCGCATTCGCTGGCCAGACGGCAGCCTGCATTGGCTGGAGATCAATGGCAGCCTGACCTGCGACCCGCACGGCAGGCCGCAGATGATTGGGGTGGTACGCGAGATCACGCGCCAGCGCGAGCGGGAAACTGCGCTGATGAACTCTGAAAAGCGCCTTGCCACCCTCTTCCACCTGAGCCCCAATGCCATCTTGTTGACCCGACGTCACGACGGCATGATCTTCGAAGTCAATCGGCACTTCGAGGATACATTCGCCTGGCCCGCCAGCCAGGTCATCGGCCGTACCAGCGTGGCGTTGGGGTTGTGGGCCGACGCCGCGCAACGCCAGCACATGCTCGATTCTTCGCGCCTTAACGGCGGCCCGCTGACCATGGAGGTGCAGTTTCGCGGCAGCGACGGCAAGGTCCACGACGGCATCCTTTGCACCCAGGGCATCGAGCTTGAAGGCACCACCTATCAGCTCAGTACTTTCGTCGACACCACCGAGCGAAAGCGCGCGGATCTTGCCCTCAAGGACAGCCAGGAGCGCCTTGACCTTGCGCTGGATTCGGCCCAGCTAGGCACGTGGGACTGGCACATTCCCAGCGGCATGCTCTATGGCTCAGCCCGGGCTGCACAGCTGCACGGGCTGCCGCCAGTAGCCTTTCACGAGTCCTTCGATGCGTTTTTCGAAGGCGTTCCGGAACAGGAACGCCTCTCCATGCGCAAGGCCTACAGCAGCCTGCGCGAAGGGCCGGCTGGCAATTATCAGTTCACCTACCGGGTACAGTTGGAGAATGGCGTTTCGCGGTATATCGAAAGCCGTGCGCGCTTGTACCGCGACGAGCACGGCAACCCTCTGCGCATGGCCGGCACCTTGCTCGACATCACCGACCAGGTTGAGCGCGAGCTTCGCCTGAGTGCCTCGGAGGAAAAGTTTGCCAGCCTGTTTCAAGTCAGCCCCGACCCTATCTGCGTAACGCGCCAGGACACGGGACAATTCATCGAGATCAACCCCGCCTTCACCCATACCTTCGGTTGGACGACCGAGCAGTTGATCGGCCGCACGGCCCAAGAAATAGGCTTGTGGGCCGAATCGGCCCTGCGTGCGCACCGCATCGAACGGGTCATCCGCGAGCAGGCCCTGAGCAATGTTGCGTTGGTCGTCCATCACCGCAGTGGCGACGCCTTGACCTGCCTGATCTCCAGCCGCCTGATCACAGTGGACGGCCAACCCTGCAGCGTCACCACGCTGCGCGACATCACCCAACAACAGCGGGCAGAGGCAGCGCTCAAATCCAGCGAAGAGAAATTCGCCAAGGCGTTTCACTCAAGCCCGGACGCCATCACCATCACTGAATGCGCAACCGGGCGTTACCTGGAAATCAACGACGGTTTCTGCCGTTTGACCGGATACTCGGCGGGCGAGGTCGTCGGGCGCACCGTTTTCGACATCGGCATCTGGACCGATGCGCAACAGCGAACCACCCTGCTGGCCGAACTGCGCGAGCATGGCCGGGTACACCACCGAGAAATGCTGGGGCGCAACAAGCGCGGCGATCTCCTGACGGTAGAGGTGTCCGTGGAGCAGATCCTGCTCAACGACGTGCAGTGCCTGCTGATGACCGCGCGGGACGTCAGCCAACTGAAACACGCCCAGGCACAGATCCGTCACCTTGCCTACCACGACCCGCTGACCAATCTTCCGAACCGTGCTCTGCTGATGGAGCGGCTGGGTCAGCAGATCGCCTTGCTCAAGCAGCGCAACCTGCGCGGCGCCCTGCTTTTCCTCGATCTGGACCATTTCAAGCACATCAACGACTCGCTGGGCCATCCGGTCGGTGATGCAGTGCTCAAGATCATCACGGCCAGACTAGAGGCCAGTGTACGTGTAGAGGACACCGTGGCACGGCTGGGCGGTGACGAGTTCGTGGTACTGCTCAGCGGCCTGGAAGGCGATCGTGATGAGGTCGAGGACACGGTTCGCCAGCTGGCTGACACCCTACGCGCGCTGCTGGCCCAGCCCATGTCACTCGACGGCCAGCGCCTGCAGGTGACCCCCAGCATCGGCGTGGCCTTGATCCCGGACCACGGCACAACGCCTGCCGACCTGCTCAAACGCGCCGACATCGCGCTTTATCGCGCCAAGGACTCCGGGCGCAATACGACTCAACTGTTTCATGCCAGCATGCAGAAGGCGGCCAGCGAACGCCTGCGCATGGAGAGTGATTTACGCCTGGCGCTGGCCCGTGGCGAAATGGCCCTGCATTATCAACCGCAGGTCGACGCCCGCGACAACCGGATCGTCGGTGCCGAGGTGCTGCTGCGCTGGCACCACCCTCAACTCGGCCAGCAGTCGCCGGGCCAGTTCATTCAGGTCCTTGAGGAAAGCGGGTTGATTCTGGAGGTGGGCAATTGGGTACTCGATGAGGCTTGCGTTGCCTGCGCCCACCTGCTGGCCGACGGCTTGATAGATGCCGACGATTTCAGCCTGTGCGTCAACATCAGCCCGCGGCAATTTCGCCAGAAAGATTTTGTTGGCCGCGTCCTGCGCAGCCTCGACGACAGTCAGTTGCCCAGGAAACTGCTCAAGCTCGAGATCACCGAAGGTATCGTCATTCAGAACCTGGAAGACACCATTGCCAAGATGCGGGAGTTGCAAAGCCACGGGGTAACGTTTGCCATGGACGACTTTGGCACGGGGTATTCCTCGCTGACCTACCTCAAACGCCTGCCCGTCGATGCACTGAAGATTGACCAGACATTCGTCCGTGACGTAACGATAGACCCCAACGATGCTGAAATCGTCCGCGCTATCGTCGCCATGGCGCTTAGCCTTGGGCTTGCGGTAATCGCCGAGGGCGTAGAGCTGACCGAACAGCTGGCGTTTCTGGAAAAACTGGGGTGTCACCTGTACCAGGGCTTCCTGCACAGCCGGCCTTTGCCGCTACAAGCGTTCCGGCGACTGTTGCAAGCGCCCTGAAGTGACCGCGCGCCTGCACAACGCAAGAAGGGCACCCTGGGGTGCCCTTCTTGGTGATGCGCTGGATCAGTTCAGCGCGGGTTGCTCGCCGTTGATTGGGATGCGCTTGGCCTTGGCTTCTTCAGGCACGATACGCAGCAGATCGATGCTAAGCAGACCGTTGGCCAAGCCCGCTGCCTTGACCTCGATGTGGTCAGCCAGGCGGAAGGAGAGCTTGAAGGCGCGCTGGGCAATGCCCTGGTGCAGGTATGTCACTTCTGCCGAGCCATTGTCACGCTTGCCACCGGTCACGGTGAGCACGCCTTTTTCGACCTGAAGGTCGAGATCCTCTTCCTGGAAACCAGCCGCGGCAACCACGATGCGGTACTGGTCATCACCGTGCTTTTCCACATTGTAGGGCGGGTAGCTGCTACCAGCCTCATTACGTGCCGCGGATTCGAACAGGTCATTGAAGCGGTCGAAACCAACGGAGTGGCGGAACAGTGGTGCAAGAGAGAAAGCGGTAGTCATGGTCATAACTCCTGAGATATCAGCAAGTAAGTCATTACGCGACCCGAATTCGGCATCGCGTACTCAAGAGATAAGGTCCATCAAGGCGCTTTCAAGGGCCGTGCAAAAAAAATTTTCGCCTGTGCCAGGTGGTCACGCCACCTCCGCTTGATCTGCCGTCGACGCCACGCCAAGCAAGCGCCCGATGCGCGCGCAGTCATCTTCGCGGCGCAGCTCGGCGAACAGCAGCACGGCCTCAGGGTAGCTGCGCGTCAACATGGCGACCCATTGCTTCATTCGTCCCGGGGCGTATCGGGGTGATAGTTTGGCCTGGGCTTGAAGCCAGAACGCCTGAAGTAGCGGCAGCAATTGCTCCCAACCCATGGCCTGGTAGGGCGTTCCGGCATTGGCTGCGGCAATCTGCACACCCAGGTCAGGGCGAGAAACCAGGCCACGCCCCAGCATGATGTGCTCAGCGCCGCTGACTTCCCGGCAGCGACGCCAGTCGTCGACCGTCCATATCTCGCCATTGGCGAACACCGGCACCTTGACCACGTCCTGCACGCGCGCCACCCACTCCCAGTGCGCGGGCGGCTTGTAGCCTTCAACCTTGGTCCGGGCATGTACCACCAAATGGGCCGCCCCGCCCTCAGCCAGGGCCACGCCACAGTCCAGCGCCCCATCCGGGGTGTCGAAACCCAGGCGCATCTTGGCGGTGACGGGGATCGCGGCAGGCACCGCGCGCCGGACCTCGCGGACAATGGCGTGGAGCAACTCAGGCTCCTTGAGCAGCACCGCCCCACCCCGGGACTTGTTCACCGTCTTGGCGGGGCAGCCAAAGTTGAGGTCGATGACCGGGGCGCCCAGCTCGCAGGCCAATGCAGCGTTATCGGCAAGGCACGCTGGGTCGGACCCCAGCAGTTGCACGCGCATGGGCACGCCTGCCGCCGTATGCGCGCCGTTGCTCAGCTCGGGGGCCAATTTATGGAACGAGGAGGCTGGCAGCAGGCGATCACAGACGCGGATGAATTCACTGACGCACCAATCGACGCCGCCTACGCGGGTCAGTACGTCTCGCAGAATGTTGTCGACCAGCCCCTCCATGGGGGCCAGGGCAATTTGCATGGAATGATCTCGGCGCAAAAGGCGGCAGTCTAGCAAAATTTAGGCGTGCTTCAGGCGGGCATCAGCGCTGGCCCGTAGCCGTCCAGAAATTCGGCAGGCATGCGCTTGGGTTTGCCAGTAGACAGCTCGATACACGCAAAGGTGGTCCGGGCGCGAAGCAAGGTCATCCCATCACGCGCACGACGCAGCTGAAACCGTCGGGTCATGCGCAGACGCTGATCCCAGTCGACGATCCAGGTGGCTAACTCCAATTCGTCACCTTCGTAAGCGGCGGCGAGGTAATCGATTTCGTGACGGACCACCGCCATGGCGCGATCAAGCAGGCGATACGCCGCAAGGTCCAACCCCAGGCGTTGGGAATGTCGCCAGGCGCAACGTTCTAGCCAAGTGACGTAGACGGCATTGTTGGCATGCCCCAGTCCATCGATGTCTTCGCTGCCGACAAGCACGTCGATTATGAAAGGTGTGGGCAGGTCCCAGCTCATGTTCATGTCCCATGGGGCAAAAAGGGAATTTAGCAGTGAGCGGACCAGAAATGTCCACCCCAGAAGGGAGAGCGGCGTTAGGGATTTTTTAGTAGAAAAAACAAAAGGCCCATTCAATATGCGAATGAGCCTTTAAAGTCCCGCAAAACGCGGGTAAACGTGGCGTCCCCTAGGGGACTCGAACCCCTGTTACCGCCGTGAAAGGGCGGTGTCCTAGGCCACTAGACGAAGGGGACGTAACCTTCGCAAAAGTCTGCAATGCAAACCCTGGCAGTAATTGGTGGAGCTAAGCGGGATCGAACCGCTGACCTCCTGCATGCCATGCAGGCGCTCTCCCAGCTGAGCTATAGCCCCAGATTTCTAGCCTCGCGGCCCAGCAATGTCGAAACACTGCTTGTGTAAAACTGGCGTCCCCTAGGGGACTCGAACCCCTGTTACCGCCGTGAAAGGGCGGTGTCCTAGGCCACTAGACGAAGGGGACATAACCTTCGCAAAAGTTTGCAATGCAAACCTTGGCAGTAATTGGTGGAGCTAAGCGGGATCGAACCGCTGACCTCCTGCATGCCATGCAGGCGCTCTCCCAGCTGAGCTATAGCCCCAGATTTCTAGCCTCGCGGCCCAGCCATGCCGAAACATCGCTTGTGTGAAACTGGCGTCCCCTAGGGGACTCGAACCCCTGTTACCGCCGTGAAAGGGCGGTGTCCTAGGCCACTAGACGAAGGGGACGAACCTTCTTACCTTCAAGAACGTGCTGCTAGTGCCCGTTCTACGTGTCAGCCATTGGCTGACAACAGGAATTTGGTGGAGCTAAGCGGGATCGAACCGCTGACCTCCTGCATGCCATGCAGGCGCTCTCCCAGCTGAGCTATAGCCCCACAGAGTCACGCTGAACCGATACGCTGGCTGGGTGTCTGGCGTTTCGTTTATGTTCATCGCTGTGGACGGGACGCATATTAAGATCCAGGTGCAGGCCTGTCAAACTAAATCTTCAAAAAAACCAAAAGTTTTTTCACAGATAACAATCACTTACCGCCCTGCCCCGCAATATCGGTTTATCGGGCGGGCCAGACCAGCCTGCAACGCTGGATCCCTTGCACACGGCAGCGGCCGACCGTCGTGGGAACGACAGCCTGCCCGCCTGCCTCATCTCAAGCGATGGTAGCCAGCTGCTTTTCCCATTCCTTGTTTTCTTTCTTGGAAACACCGCCCAGCAAATCCAAGGCCTGACGCAGACGATAGCGGGTCAGGTCAGGGCCGAGGATTTCCATGGCATCGAGCACCGACACCGAGCTTGCCTGCCCGGTGATGGCGGCGAACATCAAGGGCATGGCGTCACGCAGCTTCAGTTCCAATGCATCGACCACGCTCTGAATGCAACCGGTGATGCGCTCTTTTTCCCACTGACGCAGGCTCTCAAGCTTCCACAGGATCAACTGCAGGACCTGGCGCACCTGATCGGCCGACAATTTCTTGCTTTCGAACAGCTTGGCGTCAAGCTTCAGTGCGCCTTCGAAGAAGAACCCGCCCAAAGGCACCACCTGGCTGAACGTTTCAACCCGGCCCTGCACATGCGGCGCGATTTTCATCATGTAGTCGCTGTTGAACGCCCATTTCTGCAGGCGCTGGGCAAAGGCTTCCACAGGGAGCTCACGCAGCCATTGGCCGTTGAGCCAGGAGAGCTTCTCGATGTCGAAGATCGGCCCGCCCAGCGAAACGCGGGACAGGTCGAAGTGCTCGACCATTTCGGCCAGCGAGAACTTCTCGCGCTCATCTGGCATGGACCAGCCCATCCGGCCCAGGTAGTTGAGCATGGCTTCGGGCATGAAGCCCATGCGCTCGTAGAACGTCACCGACGTCGGGTTCTTGCGTTTGGAAAGCTTGGACTTGTCCGGGTTGCGCAGCAGGGGCATGTAGCACAGCTTGGGTTGTTCCCAACCGAAGTACTCGTACAACTTGATCAACTTGGGCGCCGACGGCAACCACTCTTCACCGCGCAGTACGTGGGTGATGCCCATCAGGTGATCGTCGACCACGTTGGCCAGGAAGTACGTGGGCAGGCCATCGTTTTTCATCAACACCTGCATGTCCATGCGATCCCACGGGATCTCCACGTCACCGCGCAACATGTCCGGCACCACGCACACGCCCTCGGCGGGCACTTTCATGCGGATTACATGGGGCTCGCCTGCGTCCAGCCGGCGTTGCACTTCGTCGGCGCTCAGCAGCAACGCTCGCCCATCGTAACGAGGCGTCTCGCCGCGGGCCTGCTGTTCGGCGCGCATCTGCTCCAGCTCCTCGGCGGTGCAGAAGCAATAGAACGCATGGCCGGCGTCGACCAGCTGCTTGGCGTACTGGGCATAGATTTCACCGCGCTCACTCTGCCGATACGGGCCATGTGAGCCACCCACGTCCGGGCCCTCGTTCCATTCGATGCCCAGCCAACGCAACGCATCGAAGATCTGCTGCTCAGACTCGCGCGTGGAGCGCAGCTGATCGGTGTCCTCGATGCGCAGGATGAACTCGCCGCCGTGCTGTTTGGCGAAGCAGTAGTTGAACAGGGCGATGTAGGCGGTGCCGACATGGGGGTCGCCGGTAGGCGATGGCGCGATACGCGTGCGTACGGTGGTCATGGGAGTCTCGAACGAAAGATGAAACAAAGCCTCGATGTTAGCAGGTGGCAGGCACCGGGCTCCAGCGATGCGGTGAACCTGAGCTGGCCCCCCCATGATGCCGAGCCCACGGTAGGCCATACCGTGGGTGGCTTGGGTGCAGCGCGGTCTCGCCTGATCGATGCGCAGTGAATGCCGACCGCCAGGCATCAACTTGCGATCAGGCGATCTCGCAACTGGGTGATCTCGTCACGCAACTGGGCGGCGGCTTCGAACTCCAGGTCACGGGCGTATTGCATCATCTTGTCTTCGAGCTGCTTGATACGCTTGGTGATTTCGCCTGGGGTGCGCAACTCGGCCTCGTAACGCGCGCTCTCCTCTGCCGCCTTGGCCATCCCCTTGCGTTTCTTGCTGCGAGCGCCCGGGACGGTCGCACCTTCAAGGATATCGGTGATGTCCTTGACCACGCTTTTGGGCACGATACCGTGCGCTTCGTTGAAGGCGATCTGCTTTTCTCGACGTCGCTCGGTCTCGTCAATGGCCCGCTGCATCGAACCGGTTATGGCGTCGGCATATAGAATCGCCCGACCATTGAGGTTACGCGCAGCCCGGCCAATCGTCTGGATCAGCGAACGCTCGGAGCGCAGGAAGCCTTCCTTGTCCGCATCGAGGATGGCGACCAGCGAAACCTCGGGCATGTCCAGGCCTTCGCGCAACAGGTTGATGCCGACCAGGACATCGAACGTGCCCAGGCGCAAGTCGCGGATGATCTCGACCCGCTCCACGGTGTCGATGTCAGAGTGCAGGTATCGCACCCGTACATCATGGTCTGCCAGGTAATCGGTCAAGTCCTCGGACATGCGCTTGGTCAAGGTGGTGGCCAGCACCCGCTCGCCCAGGGCCACGCGCTTGCGGATCTCCGAGAGCAGGTCATCTACCTGGGTCAGCGCAGGGCGTATTTCGATCTGCGGGTCGACCAGGCCAGTGGGACGCACCACCTGCTCGACGACGCGCCCAGCATGCGCCTCTTCATAAGGGCCGGGCGTGGCGGACACGAAGATGGTCTGCGGGCTGACGCTCTCCCATTCGTCGAAGCGCATGGGGCGGTTGTCCAGCGCCGACGGTAGACGAAACCCGTACTCCACCAGCGTTTCCTTGCGTGAGCGGTCCCCTTTGTACATGGCGCCCACCTGGGGAACGCTGACGTGCGACTCATCGATGACCAGCAGTGCGTCGGCGGGCAGATAGTCATACAGCGTAGGTGGGGGCGCACCGGCAGGACGACCGGACAAGTAGCGAGAGTAGTTTTCGATACCGTTGCAGTAACCCAGCTCCATGATCATTTCCAGGTCAAAGCGGGTACGCTGCTCAAGACGCTGAGCCTCCACGAGCTTGTTGGCCTTGTGCAGGTACTCAAGCCGGTCGGCCAACTCTTCCTTGATACCCTCAACCGCCTGAAGCAGCGTTTCTCGCGGCGTCACGTAGTGGCTCTTGGGGTAGAACGTGAACCTTGGCAACTTGCGCAGGATTTCGCCTGTCAGCGGATCGAACGCGGCAATGTTTTCCACCTCGTCGTCGAACAGCTCGACGCGTATGGCTTCGAGGTCCGATTCGGCCGGGTAGATGTCGATGACATCCCCACGCACTCGGAAGGTGGCACGGGCGAAATCCATTTCATTGCGGGTGTACTGCAAGTCGGCCAGTCGGCGTAGCAACGCGCGCTGGTCGAGCTTGTCGCCACGGTCGATGTGCAACACCATCTTGAGGTAGGTTTCAGGACTGCCCAGGCCATAGATGCAGGACACGGTGGTGACGATGATCGCATCGCGCCGCTCGAGCAGCGCCTTGGTCGCCGAAAGGCGCATCTGCTCGATATGGTCGTTGATCGAGGCATCCTTCTCGATGAAGGTGTCCGATGAGGGCACATAGGCTTCGGGTTGATAGTAGTCGTAGTAGGAAACGAAGTACTCCACCGCATTGTTGGGGAAGAATGCCTTGAACTCGCCGTACAACTGCGCCGCCAGCGTCTTGTTCGGTGCCAGGACCAACGTGGGGCGCTGCACCTGCTGGATGACGTTGGCGATGCTGAAGGTCTTGCCAGAGCCGGTCACCCCCAGCAGAGTCTGGTGCGCCAACCCCGCCTCGATGCCCTCGACCATTTGCCGAATGGCCTCTGGTTGATCGCCTGCTGGCTGGAACCGGGTAACGAGCTGGAACTCGGACATGTCGAACCTCGCGGTGCTGCACTGTAAATTTAGCCAGTAGTCTATACCCAAATGGGCACGCCGGGGGACGCTTTGAAGGCCCAACGGTGACCCCGTGTTACGGTGGACAGGGCAAAGGCCGCAAGGGTCGAAAATTTTTTGCGCAAATAGTCGTAAAAGCGGCGTCGCAGTGTCGCCGTGACCGTACCGGATCACTATACTGACTCCCCGTTTGTGCCCCGCTTCAGTGCATTCGGCTGGAGCGGATACCTCCCCTTACACTCCTATCCGAGCCAAGGTAACAATGAGCCTGTTTTCCGCTGTCGAGCTGGCACCCCGCGACCCCATCCTGGGCCTCAACGAAGCATTCAATGCCGACCCACGCACCGACAAGGTGAACCTGGGGGTGGGCGTCTACTGCAATGAGGAAGGCCGCATTCCGCTGCTGCGGGCTGTGATCGAAGCCGAGACCCAGCGTGCCGCCCAGCATGCCTCGCGTGGCTACCTGCCGATCGACGGCATCGCGACCTATGACCAAGCGGTGCAGAAACTGCTGTTCGGTGCCCAGTCCCCGTTGCTGTCCGATGGCCGGGTTGTGACTGTCCAGGCAGTGGGCGGTACGGGCGCACTGAAGATCGGCGCCGACTTCCTCAAGCGTGTATCCCCCGAGGCCGTGGTAGCCATCAGCGACCCGAGCTGGGAAAACCACCGTGCGCTGTTCGAATCAGCGGGCTTCCCGGTTCATACCTATCGGTACTATGACGCCCCGACCAACGGCGTCAATCGGGCAGGCATGCTCGAAGACCTCGAGGCGTTGCCCGCAGGCTCCATCGTCGTGTTGCATGCCTGCTGCCATAACCCGACCGGGGTGGACCTGGACCTGGAAGACTGGAAGAACGTCCTGCAAGTGGTCAAGACCAAAGGTCATGTGCCCTTCCTGGACATGGCCTACCAGGGCTTTGGAGACGGCATCGACGAGGACGCCTTTGCCGTACGCCTGTTTGCCGAGTCGGGCCTTGAGTTCTTCGTCTCCAGCTCGTTCTCCAAATCGTTCTCCTTGTACGGTGAGCGCGTGGGCGCCCTGTCGATCGTGACGGCCTCCAAAGACGAAAGCACGCGCGTGCTGTCCCAGGTCAAGCGGGTTATTCGTACCACCTACTCCAACCCCCCCACCCATGGCGCCACCATCGTGGCGACGGTGCTCAACAGCGCAGAGCTGCGGCAGATGTGGGAAACCGAGCTGGCAGAAATGCGCGAGCGCATTCATGGCATGCGCAAGCAGATGGTCGAGTTGCTGGCTCATTACGGTGCCAAGCGCGACTTTAGCTTCGTGGGTCGCCAGGTCGGCATGTTCTCCTACTCGGGCCTGACCGTGGAGCAAGTGGCTAGGCTGAAGAACGAGTTCGGCATCTACGCGCTGGACACTGGCCGCATAGCCGTGGCTGCGCTGAACCAGAACAATATCCACGTCGTGACCAAAGCCATTGTTGAAGTGCTGTAACTGATTGATTTCGCAGGGGTGACTTGACTTACCCCTGCTGTTGAGTAAGATACGTGCACATTCCGCGATAGCTCAGTCGGTAGAGCAAATGACTGTTAATCATTGGGTCCCTGGTTCGAGTCCAGGTCGCGGAGCCAGATAATCAAGATCCTTCACAGGGTTTTGAAAATAATCCAAAAACGCCGCTTTGAGGGATGTTGTCAAACAGACATACCCAAAGCGGCTTTTTTGTGCCCGCTGTGGATATGCCCGTGTCTTTTGCCCAGGTCAGTGCTCATCGCATGATCCGCATGGCATGGGTGCCGTTCAGGCGCTCCATGAGGCGTAGGCCAAATGCACGCCTCCCGCGCATCGACTCATCTCGTCAACACATACTGCAACCCATGATGCTCCAGCAGGGTACGTATCTCTCGCAGGCTTGCTAGCCGTCGCTCACTGACCCATGGCCACTCGGGCCGCTGGATATAAAAACGTTCACCTTCCTGGACGATGGGCGTGTACACCAACCCACCCGTGCGGCTGCGATGCACCAACTGCAACTGGCCATCGGTGCTCTCGAACGTGAATGCACCGTTATGCTTGAGCATGGCCGCCACTTCCTCACCGACCGGCTTCGCCGCTTTAATCGGTACTTGCAGGCGAAGATCGCTTTTGACCCGGCGTACCTCCATGACGTAATCAATGGCCGCCAGCCCAGGGTCGGCACCGATACCGCCGGGCATACCTACCTCAATGTCCTCGACGCGCAAACTGATTGCGCCCTGAAGTTCGCTTACGCCGCGCACGCCTTCAAAGTCGCTGGCGTGGCTATTTCCCACCAGCGCAACCCACCGGCTTGGGCCTCGGACCGCCTGGTCCGCCTCGATGATTTCATGGGCGTAGAAGTTCATCATTTGCTGCCTGATCACCGCCGATGGCGGGTTGTCCCAGGCCTGGCGGTAGCTGGCCATGCAGTCGATGGACTGGATACGGATGCCGGACTTCTGCGCCGCAATCAGCACGTTGCGAAACGAGTAGCGGCCTGCCAGATCGACCCCATGACCTTCATCCAGATTATTCACATAGGTGCTCAACCGGGCGGGCATCTTGCCCGAGCATTTGAACACATCAAGGTCGGCCTGATGAAAGTCGGTCATGAAATGCTCCAGGTAGAGCACCTTGATCTTTTCGCGCTTGAGCAGAGGCATGTTGTCTATCAGAAACTGCTTGCTGCCCAGCCCTGAATGGCTTTCACCGATGACCAGCCCTTCACTGTTCTGGTAGAGGCTGCGGATGATCAGCTTGGCACTGGCGTCACGAGGCATAGCCGTTATTGCGGGCCGCGCGGGCGGTATGACATTTTCAAGATAGGCAACGGCGTCGGTGGCAAGTGCGTCGCGGCTGGCACGGAATGCCTGGTAGCTCGCTTCTACCTGAGCATCGAAGCTGCTCATGATTCCACTTAGCGCGCGTTCATCTACCGGGGCATTGGCGGCATGCTCAAGCAGAGGACGGGTTTCACGCGGAATCTCGTAGGGCATTTCGGGCAGGGCCTGCACAGCAGCTGCGTTGCTTGGCCGCCCCCAGGCCCCAAGCAACTTGCGTGGCAATCCGCCACCCTGCAAGCCTGAGCGCTGTAGAGGTTGCCACTGGCCGTCCGCTGTCATATGGATGGGCACGTTGCGATAGAACGAGTACGGATTCTGCGGGTCGATGACCACCCAGCTGCCCATCTGCTGCACATAACGGACCTCGAAGGGTTGCTGGTCAATCAGCGCATAGAACTTGCCATCCTGCAGATAGATACCCTCCTGCCCGCCACTCCCAGACTGGGCGCTGAGGATGATGTTGGTTTCAAAAGGTGCCAGCAGGTCTTCATGGCTAACCGGGCGGAACGGCTCAGGGACCCAGGCTTCAATTTCGGCGGGTGTCGCCGGGGCCGCCTCCTCTTGCTCAACGGCCAGGGTGCTGCCCTCAGGCACCTGTGGATCAATCAGCGTTTCCTCGGCGCCTGCACCTACGGCACCGGCTAGCATGGCGGCGTTGAACAAGGTGTCGATGGCCGCCAAGATCGCGCCGGTCACACCGGCCTGCCGCTCGCTCGTGGTATGACCGTTGACAGCCTGGTCGATGTTCAGCCCCATATCGGCAAGCCCTGCGCCGACCACAGCCAGTGCGATCGGCCAGTCGACAGCTGCCATGGGCCCTGCTACTTGACCGAACGCCTTGAGATAGCCGATCCACAGCTGTTTGCGCAGGTCCGCGTTGCTGCGCAGGGCGAACTGTGCGTCGTCGGTCATGCGCTGGCGCGCGGCGTCGCGCAGGTGACTGAACGCATCGCCCGGCAGGGTGGCATCGAGCTGATTGAGGCACTCGTGATCATCACCGCCCCAATTGAAGAACAGTAGATCGATCAGGTGATTGAGGCCAAGGCGATCATCTTTTTGGGCACGGCTGGACAACGGAAAGTGCGCCACGAAGCGCGCCCGGTTTTCGGCTTCGTTGGTATTGTTCAACACCCACCAGTAGAGGTCCTTACGCGTTGGGAAAAGATGCAGTGCGTTGGTTTCACCTGGGGTGTACAGCAGTTGCGAACCATCCTCCAGCACAATGCGCAGAAAGTCGCTCGCAATGTGCCCGCCAATGTCGAAGGTACACACGCGATAACCCGCGGCCGGCGGTACAACCGCCTGAAGTTGCTCCAACGTGGGTGATGCAATATCAAGACCTGCCAGCGCAGTGGCGACGCGGCGAACATGCTGGGCCAGCGCCGTGCTGCTGTCGGCCGCGCAAATTTCGATCACCTTGGCGAGGAAGTTGACTTTCGCCAGTACACGATAGTGCTCAGCATGTTCTTGCCAAAACGCCTGAAGCCGATGGTGAAATTGGGTACTGAAGTCGATTTGCCAGAAATCCTCGAGCACAGCCTGGGGCTCCAGACGGATCTCATTGTGCTCGTCATAAAAACCGGGGCCAGGGCCGTTACTGTAAAAGCCGGTCAGGTAACTGAGCAGGTCGCTGTTATCCTGGTCATGGACGTCGAAACGGTGCATGACCAACTGCGGCAGTGTGAAGGATTGGACAGGCGGGTCCAGGTGCTGCCACCCACTGAAGGTGCGAGGGCTGCTCTGGGCGGTTTCGAAACGGTTGAGGTAGACCTGGTCAGGGTCAAGGTGTGACAAGTTGTGTTTGCTCAACAACCCAACAGCTGTGTCGCGGGCCAACTGGCGCATATCAGGACAGGCTGCTACAAGTGGAGCAGCGATGGCGCGTAGCTGGGATTCGACGGGTGGGGTCAGAATCTGCAGGCCCATGGCGAGGTTCCTCACGGTGTAAAACCGTGAGGTTGAGCCATTACCGTACGTTTTGAGCGCTAGTTATCAACCACCTTCCACACGGTCTTCATGCCCCAGTGAAGTGCGGTGAAGCGTGACTCAGGGATAATCCACCTGCCCTATGGGATAGAACTCACCCCGGCTCCACACGCCCAACCATTGCTGATCTGCGATTTGCCGCGCAACGGCCAACTCGACCAGCTGATAGAAGACATTACGGTGAATCAACGCCTCAAGATTGCTGCGCATCAGCACATAAGGCGAAGGCGCCTGGGTGACGGGGTCAGTCACCACCCGCAGCGGATGGTCAGGCCCTGCTTCGACCTGATCATCCACATTGTTGGTGAAGCGTAACACCTGCTGCTCCCCCTCCCCCGTCACTTCCAGGGCCACGGCAACGAACGGTGCATCGTCGACTTTGATGCCGACCTTCTCGACTGGCGTTACCAGAAAGTAATCATCACCGTCGCGGCGGATGATCGAAGAAAAGAGCTTCACCATCGGCTTGCGGCCGATAGGCGTGCCCAAGTAATACCACGTTCCGTCCCGTGCGATACGCATGTCGATGTTGCCGCAGAAATCGGGATTCCAGAGGTGCACAGGCGGCAAGCCCTTGGACGTTGGAAGCTGTGTCAGCAGGTCATTGGCCTTGCCCGTCTCATTCATCGCAGTGCCTCATCGACTCATGCCAAGAAGGCTACGAGCGTACTCGCGCATGGGCGCAGCAAGCAAATCCCTGGGCGTCTGGTCGTGGAACGTCAACAAACCGCCACGGCTTTTGATACGGACCGTGTCTATCAGGTAGCGGGTACTGGTTTCGATGAGCATCATCTGTACCACGCCGCTATCCCAACCCAGTCGGTCCACGGCCTGTTCGTCGTACCACTCGTCCCCATTGCCAATGCGGTCATCGGTACGAGCGAAACGGGTATAGAGCACGTAATCGGCCCCAAATGAGCGTGCCTGCGCAATGGCCTCTTCCAGGCCCAGCGGTGCCTCGGCACGGCGTAGCATCGGGAAATACTCAACGAAGCTTTTGAAGGCCTCTTCGGCCACCGCATTCTGCTGCGGGACCGGGCCTTTACCGGGCGGCACGAATGCACCTTGCCCAATGAAGATAAAGGAATCGGGCTGCAGTCGGATCGACAGCGTACGACGGGTATCGCTGTGATCCAGCAGGCCGGCATCGCTCATGTGGTAGCGAACACCTTCCCCCATATCACTTACTTTCATGCACCCGCCCAACGCCGCAAGCGTCAGCACCAAGACCAGGCTCCGCATCATTCCTCCAAGGGCCGGCGTCAAAAAAGCCGGCGAATGGCTGACGAATGCAGCTTTTGCGCCAGTTTTGGGTTGGCCACACGCCTGGGCCGGTGCTGACTCAGCTGGCTGGGTCGGGGTCGCGCTTGCGTTTGTTGCCCATGCGTACGCCGATGTCCATCAGGAACTGGAAGAAGCCTTCTTGATCTTCCAGCACATTGCTCCAGAACGGGGAGTGATAGAGCGCTACCGCCCCATGGACCAATGCCCAGGCGGCACAATAGTGGAAATAAGGGGGTACATCTTCAAGCTTGCCCTCACTGATGCGACCTTTGATCAGTTGCGTGAGGCGGTCGAAGTTGGAGGCGCGAATGCTATGCAGTTGCTCGACCATTTCCGGCACTTGGTTACCCTTGACTACCTTCTCTTCCAGACGATCGAAGAGCCTGTAGCGTTGCGGGTCGCGCATGCGAAATTCGAAGTAGGCACGAGACAGGGCTTCCTTGTCGCGGTCTACATCGGCCGAATGCAGAAGCTCATTGAGGTCGCGCTCGTAGTCGAGCATCAGGCGCAGGTAGATCTCTGCCTTGGACTTGAAATGCTTGTAGATCGTGCCTTTGCCGATACCCACGGCGTCGGCGATCATTTCGACGGTGACGCTGTCCTCGCCTTGCTCGAGGAACAGCTTGAGTGCGGTGTCTAGGATTTCCTGTTCGCGACGGCGAAACTCACGGACCTTACGAGGTTCTTTCTGCATGGGAAGGACTGGCTGACGATCGAAGCGGATTATTATGCCTAACTTGCGCGAAATTGCACGGATCATCCGTGGTCACCTCTGTTTTCGGTGGTGTGCGGGTGATCCTGATCGTTGGCAGCCTGGCCTGGAGTATTCCAAATCTGTTTAAAAAACGATCAATTTTGCCTGGCATTGTGCGTAGCCTGGGCAATACTCAAGGGGTCGGCGCGGCGCATCCCCCCGAGTGACGCGGCGATAAAGGTACTCAGGGACCGCGTACCTTTGTTCTACTCCTAATGGTCTTAACCCGGATTCCCCCCCAGAAGCCGGGTTTTTTTTGAGGGGGGGTTGGGTGGCTAGCGTAAAGCAGATCCCCGCGACCCCCACGCTACCGTTCAGCTCTTGATCTTGATCTTGCTCTTGCTCTTGCTCTTGCTCTTGCTCTTGCTCTTGCTCTTGCTCTTGCTCTTGATCTTGATCTTGATCTTGATCTTGATCTTCGCGACTTCAGAAGGCCGAACGCAGGTCTTGCGGAGGGAGGTGACAGGCATGGATGCCTGTCAAGCGCTGGGCCCCAGGATGGGGCCTACAGCGCGGTCCTCCCGGGAGCAAGACCGGAGTGAGGGAACCCCGAAGCGCAGCGTAGGGGCCGTATGAACGGAGCGCAGCCTTTTTTGGTTACTTTTTGTGGCGTTTGACAAAAAGTAACTCGCCGTAAGGGCGAAAAGGTGATTCAGCGTCGCCATCGCAAATGGACTATGCTCTCTATCGATACCCACACCAACCCAATCAAACTTCAAAATTCAAACTTCAAACTTCAAACTTCAAACTTCAAACTTCAAAGCGTGGGCGCATATATCGAGTTGGTATTCATTGGCGCGGGTGGCGCACAGTCACCCTTCCGCCCTTACGGCGGCTCACTTTTTGTCTTGTCAAAAAGTAAGCAAAAACCGCCTGCTCCTATCATCCGGCCCCTACGCTGCGCTCCGGGGTTCCCTCGCTCCGGGCTTGCTCCCGGGAGGACCGCGCTGCAGGCCCCATCCTGGGGCCCAGCGCTTGACAGGCATCCATGCCTGTCACCTCCCTCCGCAAGCCCTGCGCTCGGCCTCCTGAAGTCGCGATCTGCGGCGCCTGGACTACAGCGCGCTTAGAAGCAAGAGCAAGAGCAAGAGCAATTGCAAGAGCAAGAGCAACTGCAACTGCAACTGCAACTGCAACTGCAACTGCAACTGCAACTGCAACTGCAACTGCAACTGCAACTGCAGCGTTAACTCAGAGTATGCGGCTTAGCAAACCCTTGCCAACGGAAACAACCGCTTGAAGTTTGTAGTGGTCTGCTCAGCCAACTGTTCATAGCTGACACACCGTAATGAAGCCACATATTCAGCGACTTCCCGCACATATTGAGGCAGGTTAGGTTTACCCCGATAGGGAATCGGCGCCAAATACGGCGAGTCGGTTTCCACCAGAAGCCGATCCGTCGGCACCTGCCGCGCCACCTCCCGCAGCGCCTCGGCATTACGGAACGTCACGATCCCCGAAAGCGAGATGTAATACCCAAGATCCAACGCCGCCTTGGCCATTTCCCAGTCTTCGGTAAAGCAGTGCAAAACACCTGCCTGCGGCAAGTCCGCCTCACGCAACAGCGTCAAGGTATCGGCACGGGCCGCTCGGGTATGGACGATCACCGGTTTTCCCGTCTGCCGCGAAGCTTCCAGGTGCAAGCGAAATGACGCCTGCTGCAGTTCGGCAGCTTCCGGCTCGTAATGGTAATCCAGGCCGGTTTCACCGATCGCCACTACATGGGGATGGGCCAATTCGGTCAACAGCCAGTCCAGGGCAGGCGCTGCACCCGGCGCCAGGTCCAGCGGGTGAACGCCTACCGAGCAATCCACATCGCTGTATTGCTCGGTCAACGCTTTGACTGCGCCTGCATTTTCGGCACTGACACCGATGCACAGAAAGTGCCCGACACCCCGAGCGCGTGCTGCCTTCAAGGCAGCATCGAGCGAACCCCCGTGGGCGCTGAGGTCAAGGCGGTCAAGATGGCAATGGGAATCTACAAGCATGGGTACACACACGGATAAGGATTAAAGTCAGCGCCCAGTTGGCAGTTGTAGCCAATGGGCCAGCAACGATTCGATCAGCAAAGCACGGTTCAGGTTCGCCTTGCCCAGCACTTTCTGACGCTGCTCAAGGATCCAGGCCTGAACCTCGAGGACGTTCGCCGGACGGCTCTTTTGCGCAAGGTATTGCACCACCTTGCGCATGTCGGCCATGCCGAGCCCATCATCGTCCTGGGTCAACTGGTAACGCAGGATCAGCTGGGCCCAGTCGAAAAACCAATCGAACAGCAACAACAACGGCACGGCTGTCCAGGCGTCGGCCAACTGGCTGGGCGACTGCTGCTGCTTGAGCAGCTTCTTCACACCGTCGGTCACCAGGGCACGCTGTTCATGCACGCCGTGTTGATGAAGACTCAGGGCCAACAGCGGCGAGCCGGCAGACAAGGTCAACAGATCGTCACGCCGGGCCTCATCAGTCTCCGGCAAGGCGCTGGCCAGCCAGGCATGGCTCTGGGCCTTGGTCGGCTGCGGACAGGTGACCTGCTGGCACCGGCTCTTGATGGTAGGCAGCAAGCGGCTGGGTTGGTGGGTCACCAACAGCAGCACCGTGTCGCCAGAAGGCTCCTCCAGGCTTTTGAGCAGCGCATTGGAGGCGTTCACGTTCATCGATTCGACAGGCTCGATCATGACGACCTTGCGCCCGCCCAACTGCGCGGTCTGAGCGACGAATGCAACCAGTTCACGGACCTGATCCACCTTGATTGGCTTGTCCAGCTCTTCAGGCTCAAGCATGAAGTTGTCAGGGTGACTACCGGCCTTGAGCAAATGGCAGGACTTGCACTGGCCACAAGGCAGCGTGCCATTAGGCCGCTGGCACAGCAGCCGCGCCATCAGACGCTCGGCCAGATCACGCTTGCCTATCCCCTTGGGACCGTGCAGCAGATAGGCATGGGCATGCTGGGCGCGGCCAGCCAGTTGCTCCCATAGCGTCTGCTGCCAAGGATAGGCATCAGCCACAGCAGCGCTCCACGATACCTGGCAGCAATCTGTCCAACGCTTGCTGAACGTTCGCCAGCGACTGCGACGCATCCAGCAACGTATAGCGTTGGGGTGCCGCAGCTGCGCGTTCCAGGTAGGCGCGACGGACCGCCTCGAAAAACGCCTGCCCTTCCTGCTCGAACCGATCCAGCCGCCCTCGCGCTGCGGCGCGGGCCAGGCCTACTTCGACTGGCAGATCAAACACCAACGTCAGGTCAGGGCGAAGGTCGTCCTGCACGAACTGCTCAAGCGTCGCGATACGGTCGACGGGCAAGCTGCGCCCGCCCCCCTGATAGGCGTAAGTTGCATCTGTGAACCGGTCACACAGCACCACCGCCCCACCCGCCAGCGCCGGTCGGATCACCTGTGCAAGGTGTTGAGCGCGTGCAGCGAACACCAACAAAAGCTCGGTATCGGCGTGCATCGCCTCATCGCTCGGCGACAGCAGCAACTCACGAATCTTTTCAGCCAGTGGCGTGCCGCCTGGCTCGCGGGTCAGCACCACGTCCAGCCCTTGCTCGCGCAGCCGGGCAGCCAGGTATTCCCGGTTGGTGCTCTTGCCCGCGCCTTCGGGGCCTTCCAGTGTAATAAACAAGCCGCTCACATACAGTCCTTATTGGGGGGCGTCGGGCGCCGACGGTTCGGTCGCCCGATCGCCATCGACCTTACCCTGTTCAGGCGCAGCGGCCGGAGCAGATGCATCATCCGATGCTCCCGCCTCAGGCGCCTGAGATGAACCGGACGGCGCCACATTGTCCGAGGGGGTTGGCTGCGCAGTGCCGGGGCTTGAGCGGTAATCTGCCCGACGCTTGAGCTGAAACTCGCGTACAGCAGAGTTGTGATCGTCCAGGTCATCGGAAAAGACGTGGCTACCGTCACCGCGCGCGACGAAGTAAAGGCTGGTGCCATCTGCCGGGTTCAACGCCGCATGGATGGCCTCACGGCCGACCATCGCAATAGGTGTCGGCGGCAGCCCAGTCATGGTGTAGGTGTTGTAAGGCGTCGGCTGGCGCAAATCAGCGCGTGTGATGCGGCCGTTGTAACGCTCGCCCATGCCATAGATGACCGTTGGATCGGTCTGCAGCATCATGCCCAGGCGCAGACGGCGGACGAAGACGCCTGCGATCTGCCCGCGTTCCTGTGGAATGCCGGTTTCCTTTTCCACCAGCGAGGCCATGATCAGTGCCTGATAAGGATCACGATAAGGCAGGTCGCGGGCGCGCTCCGCCCACTCGCGCGCCAGCACCTCTTCCAGGCGCATGTAGGCTTGCTGCAACAGTTCCACATCGCTCATGCCGCGCACGAAGCGATAGGTGTCCGGAAAGAAGCGGCCCTCCGGGAACACGCCAGCGTGCCCCAGCTTTTCCATGACTTGGGCATCGGAGAGGCCATCAAGTGTCTGCTTGATCTTTTCGTGCTTGGCCACCGCCGCGCGCACCTGGCGGAACGTCCAGCCTTCGACGAGGGTCAGGTTGTATTGCACCACGTCGGCCCGCTGCCAGGCGTCGAAAAGCTGTTTCACGGTCATGCCGGGGGTCAGGCGATACTCGCCCGTATGCAGCGGCACGCCGGCCATGTTGAAGCGCCAGTACAACCTGAGCCATAGCGCATCGTCCAACAGCCCCTCTTGTTGCATGCGGTAGAACATGCGATTGGGCGTAGCGCCATTGGGCACATCCAGCAGGCGCTCCTGTGCCACATGCACAGGTTGATCCAACACCGAATGGACCTTCCAGGCCGACCAGCCAAGGGCCAGGCCCATGACGATCAGGCACATTTCCAGCAGCAGCAGGAATTTACGTCTCACGAATTCAGGTTTCCAGTAACGTACGGGCAACGGCCTGCAACGTTCGGGTGAGCGGGCCAGGCAGCCAGTTTAGCGCGCCTGCAGTGCGGACGGGCCAGATGCCGTAAACACTATTGCAAACGAATGCTTCATCAGCCTGTCCGAGCTCATCGAACGCCAGGTCACGCACTTGCACAGGGATATTCATCAGCTTCGCCCGCGCCAGCAGTGCGGCGCGCATCACGCCCGCTACCCCGCAGCGATCAAGCTTGGCAGTAAGAAGCGTGCCTTGCTTGACCAGGAACAAATTGCTGTAGACACCCTCGATCAGCCGGCCCTGACCGTCACGCATCAGGCCTTCGGCGTATTCGCCGCCCTGCCATTCGGACCGTGCCAGCACCTGCTCGAGGCGGTTGAGGTGTTTGAGCCCTGCCAGCAAGGGTTGTTCCCCGAGCCGGGTCTGGCACATGAACAGGCGCACGCCCAACTCGGCGTGTTCGGCTGGGTAGATGGGCAACGGGCTGGCTTGCAGGATGCGCCGCGCCACGACGCCAGATGCGGGTGCATACCCGCGCTGGCTGTCACCGCGGGTCAGGATCAGCTTGGCCACGCCCTCACCCAGCTGAGCGGCATAGCGTCTTACTTCATCGGCCACCAGGGCCACGTCGGTGGCGATGGACAGGCGCTGACAGCCCAGTGCCAAACGCGCCATGTGCTCATCCAGCAGCGAGGGCTGCCCCTTGCGTACAGCGAAGGTCTCGAACAGACCATCCCCATACGCCAACCCGCGGTTGTGCAGGTTGATCGCAGCCGCAGGCGTGCCATCGACCCAGCTTTGCATCACTCGGCGAACCGGCGGAACACCAGGGAGCCGTTGGTGCCACCAAAGCCGAACGAATTGGACAGCACGACATCGATCGGCATGCTGCGGGCCTGGTGCGGCACGAAGTCCAGGTCACAGCCTTCGTCCGGCTCATCCAGGTTTATGGTCGGCGGCGCCATCTGGCTGTTGATCGCCAACACACTGAAGATGGCCTCCACCGCACCGGCAGCCCCCAGCAGGTGCCCGGTCATCGACTTGGTGGAGCTCACGGCCAGCTTGTAGGCGTGCTCGCCGAACACGCGCTTGATGGCTGCCACTTCGGCCAAGTCCCCCGCCGGCGTCGAGGTGCCGTGGGCGTTGATGTAGCTGACCTCCTGCGGCTGCACGCCGGCATCGCGCAGGGCATTGACCATGCAACGGGCTGCGCCTTCGCCCGATTCGGGTGGCGACGTCATGTGATAAGCATCACCGCTCATGCCAAACCCTACGAGCTCGGCGTAGATCGTTGCACCCCGTGCCTTGGCGTGCTCAAGTTCTTCGAGCACCAAGGCACCGGCACCGTCGGACAGGACGAAGCCGTCACGGCCTTTGTCCCAGGGGCGACTGGCCCGCGCAGGCTCATCGTTGCGGGTGGAAAGCGCGCGCGATGCGCCAAACCCGCCCATGCCGAGCCCACAGGCGGCCATTTCAGCGCCGCCGGCGATCATGACGTCAGCCTCGCCATGCGCAATGTTGCGCGCAGCCATGCCGATGCAGTGGGTACCGGTGGTGCAGGCGGTGGCGATGGCGTAGTTCGGCCCTTGCAGGCCCAGGTGGATCGACAGGAAGCCGGAGATCATGTTGATGATCGAGCCTGGCACGAAGAACGGCGAGATGCGCCGAGGGCCTGCGTCGTGCAATGTACGGCTGGTCTCCTCGATATTGGTCAGGCCGCCGATGCCCGAGCCCATGGCCACGCCTATGCGCTCACGGTTGGCGTCGGTCACTTCCAGGCCGGCGTTGCGCACTGCCTGAAAACCGGCTGCCAAACCGTATTGAATGAACAGATCCAGCTTGCGAGCCTCTTTGGCCGACAAGTACTGTTCAACCTCGAAGCCCTTCACCGAGCCACCAAAACGGGTGGAGTAGGCAGAAAGATCCGTATGCTCGATCGGACCGATGCCACTGCGGCCAGCCAGAATGCCCTGCCAGGTGCTCGGTACATCGGTACCCAGTGGCGACAGCATGCCCATACCGGTGACCACGACGCGTCTACGCGACACAGTACTCTCCTTTTCTAATGACAGAGTTTCTTGCCATTGCATCCAGTTGGACGGAATGAAATGGCAACAAGCTCTCGATGCGGGGCCTGGCAGCCGACACGGCGACAGCCAAAGCTTGCAAAGAAAAAACCGCACGCCAGTCAAGGCAGTGCGGTTTTTCCCGACAAGAAGCGTCGACTACAGCGTCTTAGGCCTGGTGGCTGTTGACGTAGTCGATGGCAGCTTGAACGGTAGTGATCTTCTCGGCTTCTTCGTCAGGAATCTCGGTCTCGAATTCCTCTTCCAGAGCCATCACCAGCTCAACGGTGTCAAGCGAATCGGCACCCAGGTCATCGACGAAGGACTTCTCGTTAGTCACTTCTTCTTCCTTGACGCCCAGTTGCTCGGCGACGATTTTCTTGACGCGTTCTTCGATGGTGCTCATACCTAGTTTTCACTCCTAATGGATATATGTCAGGCAGCTGGCCGGTGGCTAATTTTATAGAAGAACGTCCGCTTTTCAAGCTCAACGCGCCTTCAGCCTAGTCCCACGACCAGCCCCCTGGAATCTGATTGCAGCTTTATAACGGATTTTAGGCTCGCAGTATGACTCTTTTTTTACGAAATCCGTCACATTGAACGGCGATATTACATGTACATCCCGCCATTGACGGGCACGGTTGCGCCCGTCACGTACGCTGCGCCGTCAGAGGCCAGGAACGAAACCACCTTGGCGATTTCATCTGCCTGACCCAGGCGGCCCAGCGGAATCTGGGTCTGCAGGGCTTCGCGCTGCGCTTCTGGCAGCTCGCGGGTCATGTCGGTATCGATGAAACCCGGAGTGACCGAGTTGACGGTAATACCGCGCGAGCCCACTTCACGCGCCAGGGCGCGACTGAAGCCTTCCAGACCGGCCTTGGCCGCAGCATAGTTGGCCTGCCCAGCGTTACCCATGGCGCCGACCACCGAGCCGATGCTGATGATACGGCCCCAGCGCGCCTTGGTCATGCCGCGCAACACGCCCTTGGACAGACGGTAGAGGCTGTTCAGGTTGGTATCGATGACATCGAACCACTCGTCGTCCTTCATGCGCAGCATCAGGTTGTCACGCGTGATACCCGCATTGTTCACCAGAACGGTCGGCGCACCGAACTGCTCGCCGATGGCCGACAGTACCGAATCAACCGATTCGGCGCTGGTCACGTTCAGCTCCATGCCGGTACCGGCAATACCATGTTCCTTCAGGGTCGCGGCAATACGCTCGGCACCCGAGGCCGAGGTCGCAGTACCGATGACGGTGGCGCCTTGGCGACCCAGTTCCAGGGCGATGGCCTGGCCAATGCCACGGCTGGCGCCAGTGACCAGTGCAACTTTACCTTGCAGGCTCATGCAAGCTTCTCCAAATCAGGCCAGTGCCGCACGCGTGGCGGCAACGGCGTCAGGGGTGTTGAGGTTGTAGGTGGTTACGCCATCGGCGCAGCGCTTGTTGAGGCCAGCCAGGACCTTGCCCGGACCGCACTCGACCAGGTGCACCGCACCGTTGGCAGCCAGCGCCTGGACGCACTCGACCCAGCGCACGGGCTGGTACAGCTGGGCCAGCAGATCACGCTTCAGCGCCTCCAGATCGGGTGCGATGGCAGCTGTCACATTCTGCACAACCGGAATCTGTGGCGCCTGCCACTCGATGGCATTGACCGCAGCGGCAAATCGTTCGGCCGCAGGTTTCATCAGCGCGCAGTGCGACGGTACGCTGACTGCCAGCGGCAAGGCGCGCTTGGCGCCTTTTGCCTTGCACAGCTCCATGGCCCGGTCCACGGCGGCCTTGTTACCGGCGATCACCACTTGGCCCGGCGAATTGAAATTGACCGCGCTGACGACTTCGTCTTCAGCCGCTTCGGTGCAAATCTGTACCACGACGGCGTCGTCCAGCCCCAGGATTGCGGCCATGGCACCGTGCCCGGCAGGCACGGCTTCCTGCATCAACTGGCCGCGGCGCTCGACCAGGCGAACGGCGTCCTTGAGGCTAATGCTGCCCGCTGCGACCAGGGCACTGTACTCACCCAGGCTATGACCCGAGACGAATGCAGGCTTGGCGCCGCCCTCCTCAAGCCACAGGCGCCATAGCGCAATGGAGGCGGTCAGAATGGCCGGCTGCGTTTTATCGGTCTGATCGAGTTGCTCTTGCGGACCTTCCTGAACCAGTTTCCAAAGGTCGTAACCCAGCGCCTCGGAAGCTTCCTTGAAGGTCTCGATGATCACCGGCTTCTGCGCGCCGAGCTCGGCGAGCATGCCCAGCGACTGGGAACCTTGACCTGGAAAGACGAATGCGAGAGATGCAGACATTGAACAAGCCCTTATGATCTTGTCGTCGGATAGAGGCGCCTGGCGCATGCCGGGCGCAGAATCTGAACATTTGGATGAAGACCGAAACCGTGCGGTCACATTTAAGCATTTCGTCGGCAAGACCGCTAAGCGCGGGCTCGCATCACACTACGTGAGCAAATCCTCCAGGCGACCATGGAGGCGCTTTGGCAGATTCTCCTGAATTTCGATCAGGGCGCGCTGGATTGCACTCTGAAAACCCTCCACGCCTGCCGCGCCGTGGCTTTTGACGACGATGCCCTGCAACCCCAGAAAGCTGGCACCGTTGTGCCGTGCCGGGGCCAGATCAGCCTGCACACGTTTGAGCAGCGGCATGGCCACAGCGCCCGCCAGGCGCGACAACAGTCCGCGCCTGAAGGCCTGCTCGATACGCTGCGCAATCATGGTGGCCAACCCTTCGCTGGACTTGAGCAGGATATTGCCAACGAAACCGTCGCAGACCACCACGTCCGCTGCCCCTTCGTACAAGCCGTCACCTTCGATGAAACCGACGTAATTGAGGCCGCGAGCCCCTTGCAACAGGTTTGCCGCCAGCCTGACCTGCTGATTACCCTTTATGTCTTCGGTGCCCACGTTCAGCAGTGCCACTCGCGGGCGCTGCACGCCCAGCGACTGCGCCGCCACCGACCCCATCACCGCAAACTGGTAAAGCTGCTCGGCCGTGCAGTCGACATTGGCGCCAAGGTCAAGCAGCTGGCAGTAGCCGGTGCGTGTCGGGATGGCGGCTACCATGGCTGGACGATCGATGCCTGGCAGCGTCTTGAGCACGCCACGAGACAGCGCCATCAGGGCCCCGGTATTACCGGCGCTGACACAGGCCTGGGCCTTGCCGTCACGCACCAGCTCCAAGGCAACACGCATGGATGAATCCGGTTTGCCGCGCAATGCCTGTGAAGGCCGCTCGTCCATACCGATCACTTCTGCGGCACCGAGAATGTGCAGGCGCGCGCGATCGGCAGCTGAATAGCCGCTGACAAGTTCTTCCAAGAGGGAGGGTTGACCGACGAGGGTCAGGTGAAGCGAGGGGGTAGCCGACAGGCAGGCGATGCTAGCCTGGACAATGCTGCGGGGACCGAAGTCCCCGCCCATTGCGTCGATCGCGATGATCTGAGCGGACAAGGATTACTCGTCAGCGCCCTTATCGATCACTTTGCGACCACGGTATACGCCTTCTGGCGAAACGTGGTGGCGCAGGTGCACTTCGCCGGTGGACTTCTCTACCGACAGCGCGTTTTCCGACAGGGCATCGTGCGAACGACGCATGTCACGGGCAGAGCGGGATTTTTTGTTCTGCTGAACAGCCATAATTGATTAACTCCTAAACGTTTGGGTCACGCTTTAACTGCGCCAAAACACTGAACGGGTTGGACCGCGATACCTCGTCCTTGCTCGAGTCGGGCTCGTCTGCGCCCGCCGGCTGCTGGCATTCTTCCGGATGATGAGCAGGCACGATGGGCAAGGCGAGCAACAGCTCTTCCTCGATCAGCGCCTGCAGATCCAATGGATCTTCGCCCAGTTCCAGCACGTCATAGCCTTTCGGCAACGACTGGGTATTCGCACCCTCCTTCACCACGGCGTAGGTACACTCGCTGTGGATCGGCAGGGTGACCAGCTCAAGACAACGCTGGCAAACCATCTTGACCTCGACATCCAGCTCGCTGTGGATAACCACAGTGTGCTGTTCGTCTCGTTCAAAATCGAACTTCGCCTGCACCGTACCGACATTGTCGGAAAGCGGGTCGCAGAGTCTTTCCAAATCAGCGAGTGGTAGCGAACCGCTAAGGGTTACGCCACGATCAGCCAATTTGCGCGGGTCAACGTGAGGTGGAATCGGGTCATTCAACATAGGCGCAGCATTCTAGGGATGCCCCCCGTCCCTGTCAAAGGAATTTGGTGGCATCGTGCGTGATAGGATGGGTTCAACCGAATCAGGAGCTTACCATGCTTGCACTGTTACTGGCGTCCAGTTCCCTTTATCGCCGCGAACTGCTTGCGCGCCTGCGCCTTCCGTTTACCTGGGCAAGCCCTGACATAGACGAGACGCGCCAGCCGCAAGAGCCTGCAATCGACCTGGTCCAGCGCCTGGCCATGCAAAAAGCCCAAGCCCTTGCGGGCAGCCACCCAAACCACCTGATCATCGGCTCGGATCAGGTCGCGGTGCTAGGCGAGCACATTCTGGGCAAGCCCCACACGGTCGAGCGAGCCTGCGAACAGCTGCTCGCCTGCAGTGGCCAGCAGGTAACGTTCCTTACCGCACTGGCGCTGCTCAACAGCGCCACCGGGCAGTGCCAGGTGGACTGCGTGCCGTTCACCGTGAAGCTGCGGACGCTGGACCGAGAGCGTATCGAACGCTACGTGGCAGCGGAAATGCCCCTCGATTGCGCCGGTAGTTTCAAGGCCGAAGGGCTTGGCGTGAGTTTGTTCGAAAGCACCGAGGGGTGCGATGCGACCAGCCTGGTGGGGCTCCCACTGATACGGCTCGTCGACATGCTGGCCCTGGAGGGAGTGCGCGTACCATAGCCAAACCGGGGGTCGTGCACCGATCCCCTAGAGGCGACTGGGCTTAACGCAATTGCGGGCCCTGGAAACCCATCCACATGGCCAGGCGCTCTGCCACGCTGGCGCCCATGCGCTTGGAGAAACGATCCAGTGGCGATTCCTGCACGGTGAAATCCACCAGATCCTTTTCGCCCACCACCTCACGCGCCACATAGCTGGCACTGCCCAGGCCATCGATCAGGCCAAGCGCCTTGGCCTGCTCGCCGGACCAGACCAGGCCGCTGAACAGCTCCGGGTGATCCTTGTCCTTGAGTCGCTCGCCCCGCCCCTGCTTGACCATGGCGATGAACTGGTTGTGGGTGGTGTCCAGCACGCCCTGCCAGAACTGAGTCTCCTCAGGTTTCTGCGGTGAGAAGGGATCGAGAAACGCCTTGTGCTCACCGGACGTGTAGAGCCGGCGCTCCACGCCAAGCTTGTCCATGGCGCCAACGAAACCATAGCCCGCAGCCGTCACGCCAATCGACCCGACCAGACTGGCCTTGTCGGCATAGATCTCATCGGCGGCACTGGCGATGTAATAGGCTCCCGACGCACCCAGGTCGGTGATGACGGCGTACAGCTTGATGCCAGGGTGCTCGGCACGCAGGCGGCGAATCTCGTCATACACATAGCCTGCCTGCACGGGGCTGCCGCCCGGGCTGTTGATGCGCAGGACCACCGCCTTGGTCTTGCTGTCCTTGAAGGCATCGCGCAGGCCCTTGACGATGTTGTCGGCACTGGCAGCCTCCTGGTCGGCGATGACCCCGCGTACCTCCACCAAGGCTGTATGACTGGCACCGCCCGAGGCAGCCTTGTCCATGTCGGCCCAGGGCAGGAACAGCGCCAGGATGCCGAAGAGATAGATGAACGTCAGCAGCTTGAAAAAGATACCCCAGCGTCGCGACCGGCGCTGTTCCTGGATCCCCGCCAGCAAGGTCTTTTCCAGCAGCTTCCAACTTTTGCGCTCCTCGCGCTCCTCGGGCTCGGCCTCGGGGGCCTTCCATTCGCCTGCCATGCTCACCTACCTCGAAAATGAACCTGCGGAACCGGACAGCCACTCGCGCAGCTGGCCAAAGTGATCGATACAAACCTGCGGCCCGAACTCGGCCAGCGCCTGGAGCGACATTGCGCCATAACCCACGGCGACGCAGTGCATCCCCGCGTTACTGGCCATCTGCAGATCGAACGCAGAATCTCCGACCATCAGCGCATGACCCGGTTCGACGCCGCAATGGTCGAGTATTTGTTCGAGCATCAGTGGGTGGGGCTTGCCGCGCGTCTCATCGGCCGCACGCGTGATATCGAAAAACCGCTCAAGGCCGTTGGCCTTGAGCACCCTGTCAAGACCGCGGCGCGCCTTGCCGGTAGCCACCGCCATTCGATAGCCCTCGGCGCGAAAGGCCGCCAGCGATTCGACGACGCCGTCGAACAGCGGCGAAGGCTGTTGATCGAGCGCCGTGTAGACATCGGCATAGTGCTGACGAAAGCGCTCTACCTGCTCAGGTGTCAGACGCGGATAAAGGGTGTGGATCGCCTCGGCCAGCGACAGCCCGATGATCCCCTTGATGGCCTGTTCCTGACTGGGCGCGTGGCCGGCGCGCTCGGCAGCAACCTGCATGGCCTCGACGATGCGCCCGACGGAGTCGGCCAAGGTGCCGTCCCAGTCGAAGATCAGCAGCGCGTAGTCACGGCGCACTCAAACGCTCCACGGTCTTGGCCCACATTTCATCCACGGGCGCCTCCAACTTGAGCTCCCCACCATCCGGAAGCGGCACCGTCAGCGCATACGCGTGCAGGAAAAGACGCTTGCCGCCCAGCTCGCGGATTTCGCGACTGAAATCTTCGTCGCCATACTTGCTGTCGCCTGCGATCATGTGCCCGGCATGCAGGGCATGCACGCGAATCTGGTGGGTACGGCCCGTGATCGGGCGCGCCTCCACGAGGGTGGCGAAGTCGCCGAAGCGGCGCAGCACACGGAACAGGGTCAGCGCCTCCTTGCCTTCGTCGTTGACTTCGACCATGCGCTCGCCTGAGCGCAGGTTGCTCTTGAGCAGCGGTGCATTGACTTGCTTCTTCGCGGTTGGCCAGTGACCGCGCACCAGGGCCATGTAGCGTTTGTCCACGCCATCCCCGCGCAGCGCAGCATGCAGATGGCGCAGCATGCTGCGCTTCTTGGCGATCATCAGCAGGCCCGAGGTGTCCCGGTCCAGGCGATGCACCAGCTCCAGCTCCTTGGCATCAGGGCGCAACTGACGCAGCGCCTCGATCACCCCAAAACTCAGCCCGCTACCGCCATGCACGGCGATCCCGGCAGGCTTGTTCATCACGATCAACGCCTTGTCTTCGTGAACGATGGCGGCTTCGAGCCGCTGCAGCAGCCCCTGAGCCACCGGCGCCGGCTCGTCGCGCTCAGGCAGTCGCACGGGCGGCACCCGCACGATGTCGCCCGCCTGGATCTTGTACTCGGGCTTGACCCGACCTTTGTTCACTCGCACCTCGCCCTTGCGCAGGATGCGATAGACCAAGGTCTTGGGCACACCCTTGAGGGCTGTGATGAGAAAGTTGTCGATACGCTGGCCGGCAAGTTCCGGCGCGACTTCAATCAGCTGGACGCCGGAAGTCGGAGAGGTATTGGTTGTCATGGCGCAATCATACAATTTTTATGGAATTGAAGCACTTAATCATTGCTGCTATAGTCGCGAACGCCGCCATAAGCGGCAGGCCAGTGGAATCAGGCTGTGCGCCAGTCACTGACCTACGCAATTCTCCAGGACGCGAGGCCGTCCTACGGGGGTTCGCCAGTTTACCGAATTGCCTGGAATCGCCACCAGCGCCGTGTAGAGAAGACCGAAAATAAACGACAAGTGCGGTGTCAAACCTGCTTACACGCTTCTTTTCGCAGTACCTCTGCCCGCCCGTCGCTTCCACGCAACCCATGGCGAATGCCTCGGAAATACCTGCCTTGGACATGAATGGCGCCAGCGCAGAATCGCGCTGGCGAAAAATGCAACCCGTTGCGGATTCAGCGCGCGGCAGCACCCGAATTATCAGGGATACGTGCAGGGTGGAGATGCACAGCCCTCGGACCGTGTAGCACCGCGTCCGGCCACCAGCCCCATCATACGGCTGGCGAGCGGATAAGGTCCTGAACAGATGCCCCTGGGCGTCCACGGCTGAAGGTTGATTCCTCCTCCTGACTGAGTGCACCAGGCCCGCTTGGTTGATTCGGATAACAATTCGAAGCCTCCGGGGCCTTGTTGGCACCGCAGCAAAACAGGACGCGTCGTCGCGACAACGGCAGGCTGGGCAACCGGCTGGTGCCGAACGTCGCTCGACACGGGGGTGGTTAACCACCCTTTGCGCACCTTGGCACCGACCATGAGACGTCGTGTGTGCCGAACGCCGTTTCCGGCAGCCCGGAAACCGACGGTACAACATGAAAAGAATGCTGATTAACGCCACTCAACCCGAAGAGTTGCGCGTAGCCCTGGTGGACGGCCAACGCCTCTACGACCTGGACATCGAGTCCGGTGCACGTGAGCAGAAAAAGGCCAACATCTACAAAGGCAAGATCACTCGCATCGAACCTAGCCTCGAAGCCGCCTTCGTCGACTTCGGTTCCGAACGTCACGGCTTCCTGCCGCTGAAAGAAATCTCCCGCGAATACTTCAAGAAGGCCCCTGAAGGCCGCGTCAACATCAAGGAAGTGCTCAGCGAAGGCCAGGAAGTCATCGTCCAGGTCGAGAAGGAAGAGCGCGGCAACAAAGGCGCCGCCCTCACCACCTTCATCAGCCTGGCCGGCCGCTACCTGGTGTTGATGCCCAACAACCCACGCGCCGGCGGCATTTCCCGTCGCATCGAAGGTGAAGAGCGCAACGAGTTGCGCGAAGCGCTCAATGGCCTGACCGTACCAGGCGACATGGGCCTGATCGTTCGCACCGCCGGCCTTGGCCGCAGCAGCGAAGAGATGCAGTGGGACCTGGACTACCTGCTGCAACTGTGGACCGCCATCAAGGAAGCCTCACTGGACCGCGCCGCGCCGTTCCTGATCTATCAGGAAAGCAATGTCATCATCCGCGCCATCCGCGACTACCTGCGCCAGGACATCGGCGAAGTGCTGATCGACAGCATCGATGCCCAGGAAGAAGCCCTGACCTTCATTCGCCAGGTCATGCCGCAGTACGCCAGCAAGGTCAAACTGTACGAAGACAGCGTCCCGCTGTTCAACCGCTTCCAGATCGAGAGCCAGATCGAAACCGCGTTCCAGCGCGTGGTCGAGCTGCCATCAGGCGGTTCGATCGTGATCGATCCGACCGAGGCGCTGGTGTCCATCGACATCAACTCGGCACGCGCCACCAAGGGCAGCGACATCGAGGAAACCGCGCTGCAGACCAACCTGGAAGCGGCCGAGGAAATCGCCCGCCAGCTGCGCCTGCGTGACATCGGCGGCCTGATCGTGATCGACTTCATCGACATGACCCCTGCCAAGAACCAGCGCGCCGTGGAAGAGCGCGTGCGTGAATGCCTCGAGGCCGACCGCGCTCGCGTGCAGGTTGGCCGCATCTCGCGCTTCGGCCTGCTGGAAATGTCCCGTCAACGCCTGCGTCCGTCGCTGGGCGAAAGCAGCGGCATCGTCTGCCCGCGCTGCTCGGGCACCGGCATCATCCGTGACGTGGAATCGCTGTCGCTGGCTATCCTGCGCCTGATCGAAGAAGAGGCCCTGAAGGATCGCACTGCCGAAGTCCGTGCCCAGGTGCCGATCCCGGTGGCCGCCTTCCTGCTCAACGAGAAGCGCAATTCCATCACCAAGATCGAGCTGCGTACCCGTGCACGCATCATCATCTTGCCGAACGATCACCTGGAAACCCCACACTTCGAAGTCCAGCGCCTGCGCGACGACAACCCTGAAGTACTGAACAACCAGTCCAGCTACGAAATCGCCGCCAGCGAGACCGAAGAAGCGCCACAGCCGACCGCCACCCGCACCCTGGTTCGCCAGGAAGCCGCTGTGAAAACCGCCCCGGCCCGTGCGAACGCACCTGTGCCTGCCACCGAGCAGCCACAACCTGCGCCAGCCGCCGCCCCTGCCCCAAGCGCCCCGGAGCCCAGCCTGTTCAAGGGCTTGGTGAAGTCGCTGGTGAGCCTGTTCGCTGGCAAGGAAGAACCTGCTGCCGCGCCTGTCGCCCCTGCCGCTGAAAAGCCGACTACCGAGCGCAGCCCGCGCAACGAGGAACGCCGTAACGGACGCCAGCAGAGCCGTAACCGTAACGGTCGTCGCGACGAAGAGCGCAAGCCGCGTGAAGAGCGTGCCGAGCGCGCCCCGCGCGAGGAACGCCAGCCACGCGAGGAGCGTGCTGCGCGTGAAGAACGTGCACCACGAGAAGAACGTGCCCCGCGCGAAGAGCGTGCACCACGCCAGTCGCGCGAGGACCGTCGCGGCAACCGTGGCGAAGAGCGCGTGCGTGAACTGCGTGAGCCGTTGGACGCTACACCGCCAGCAGAACGCGAGGAGCGTCAGCCGCGTGAAGAGCGCGTAGCCCGCGAAGAACGTGCTCCACGTGAAGATCGCGCGCCTCGCGAAGAACGTGCTCCGCGTGAAGAGCGCGCACCTCGCGAAGAACGTGCTCCGCGTGAAGAGCGCGCGCCTCGGGAAGAGCGTGCTCCGCGTGAAGAGCGCGCCCCACGTGAAGAGCGCGCACCTCGCGAAGAGCGTGCTCCGCGTGAAGATCAAGCGCCTCGTGAAGAGCGTGCAGCCCGGGAAGAACGCGCCCCGCGCCAACCTCGTGAAGAACGTCAGCCACGCACGACCGAGGAAGCAGCAGAACACGCCGCCGAGCTGGCCGAAGAGCAACTGCCGAACGAAGAGCAACTGCAGGATGAGCAGGACGGCAACGATGGCGAGCGTCCGCGCCGCCGCTCGCGTGGCCAGCGTCGCCGCAGCAACCGTCGCGAGCGCCAGCGCAACGCCAATGGTGAGTTGATCGACGGTGAAGAAGAAGGCAGCGAAGAGCAGCCTCAACAGCGCCAGGCCACCGAGCTGGGCGCAGAGCTGGCCGCAGGCGTCGCGGTGACCGCTGCGGTTGCGACCAGCAACATCAGCACCGACGCCGAGGCCCAGGCCAATCAGCAGGCCGAGCGCGCTACCGCCGAAGTCGCCGCTGTTGCCCCAACCGACAGCAGCGAAATCGCCCAACCGGTCGAGCAGGCTGACGCTGTGGCCCAAGCAGAAGCGGCCGCCGTGGCCCCGGCGGTCGAGCAGCCAGTCAGCGAGCCAGCGCCGTTTGTCGAGGCCTCGGCCGAGCCAGTGGTTGAGGTTGTCCCGCAGCCGGCAATTGAACAAGCCTCCGTTGCTGAGCCAGCCGCAGCCACCGAAACTGCAGCCGTTGAAGCCCCGGCAGACGTTCAGGCACCTGAAGCACCAGTCACTGAAGTGCCCGCGGAAGCCCCGGCCATCGAAGCCGGCGAAATCGAGCAGGCACCTTCCGTGATCGAGGTTGCCCCGGTAGCCGAACAGCCCGCCCCGGCGGTCGAGGCCCAGCCAGAGGTGGCCGAGCCAGAGGTTGTGGCCGAGCCTGAAACGGCCGCGCCTGAGCCTGAGCCAGCAGCCGCCGCAGCCGCCGTGGCAGAGCCTGCCACCGTCATGCTGTCCAACGGCCGCGCACCAAACGATCCACGTGAAGTGCGTCGCCGCAAGCGTGAGGCTGAGGCTGCCGCCAAAGCCGCCCAGGCTACCGCCGCTACCGACGCGCCAACGCCAGAGACCGCCGACGAGCCGAAAACCCATCAGGGTTGATAGCCAAGGCTGAATGAAAAAGCCCCGCCAGTGCGAACTGGCGGGGCTTTTTCTTGGCCGGGCGTTTACCCTTATGGACGGACACGGCGCCTGGACGACGCTGTAGGCAGCATCAATAAAGATTGGGCTCCATCTCAAGCTCAACCCCGAACCGCTCCAGGATGTCGGCCTGGATTCGCCGCGCCAGAGCGTGCATTTGCGCCCCGCTCGCCTGGCCATGGTTGACCAGCACCAGCGACTGCAGGCGATGCACTCCGGCATCGCCTTCGCGATAGCCCTTCCAGCCCGCCTGCTCGATCAGCCAGCCCGCTGCCAGCTTCACTTGGCCATCGGCCTGAGGGTAGGCAATGACATCTGGATGCTGCGCACGAATGCGCTCAACCACCTGCGCCGCGACTACGGGGTTCTTGAAGAAACTCCCGGCATTACCCAGCTCGGCCGGATCAGGCAATTTCTCACGACGAATACTGCAGATAGCATCACTGATGGCCTGCGCAGTGAGCACGGTGCTGCCCTGCTCGGCCAGGCGCTGACGCACCGGGCCGTAGTCCAAGCGCGCCTGCAAGGTGCGACTCAAGGCGAAACGCACACGCAGTATCAGCCAGCGACCAGGGTTACGCTTGAACAGGCTGTCACGGTAGCCGAACGCACAGTCGGTCAAGGCGAAGTCACGGACTTCACCCGTCTTGCGGTCCAGCGCGGTCAAGCCAGCGAAGACATCCTTGATCTCGACGCCATAAGCGCCCACGTTCTGCATGGGTGCAGCGCCTACTGTGCCGGGAATCAGGCTGAGGTTCTCCAACCCGCAAAACCCCTGCGCGAGCGTCCACTGCACAAACGGGTGCCAGGCCTCACCCGCCTCGGCCTCGACCACAACGTGTTCGCCATCGTCAGTGAGCACGCGACGACCCTGGGTTGCGACGTGCAGCACCAGGGCATCGACATCACGGGTCAGCAGCAGGTTGCTGCCCCCACCGATCACCAGCACCGGTACACCCTGCTGCTGCGCACCGTCCAGCGCCTGACGCACCTGCAGGTCGTCTCTGGCCTGGATGAAATAGCGCGCTTTCACGTCGATGCCAAAGGTGTTGTACGGCTTGAGCGAGACCTGCTCCTGCCAATGCTCGGTCATAACCGCCCCTTGATTTCCACGACCAGCGCTTGGCAGGCGGCTTCGATCAGGTCGAGCACCTGCTCGAAGCCGTCGGCACCGCCATAGTACGGGTCTGGCACTTCATCGAGCGCAGAACCGTAGCGGCGCAAAAACAGGTCGAGCTCACCCACTGCCGTGGACGGGCGCAGGGCACGCAGATCGCGCAGGTTGCTCTGATCCATCGCCAGGATCAGGTCGTACTCGGCGAAGTGCGCCACCTTGACCTGCTGGGCACGCTGCTTCGACAGGTCGTAGCCACGTGCCAGCGCGGCCTTGAGGGTGCGGCTATCGGGCGCCTTGCCAACGTGCCAGTCGCCCGTACCGGCCGAGGCTACCTGCACCTGATCGGCAAGCCCTGCGGCCTGCAGTTGATGACGCAGCACGCCTTCGGCGGTAGGCGAGCGGCAGATGTTGCCCAGGCACACGAACAGAACGCGCATCAGGCCTCCAGCAAGCGCCGTACGCGCTCCAGGTCTTCAGGGGTGTCCACGCCCACGGCGGGGGCCTCGATGGCATCTTCAACATGAATACGCACGCCGTGCCACAACGCACGCAGCTGCTCCAGCGCCTCGGTCTGCTCCAGCCAGCATGGGCCCCAGCCGACGAAATCATGGAGGAAACCAACCCGATAGGCATACATGCCGATATGGCGACGGTAAGGCACACCGGGTGGCAGATCCTGGCCTTTGGCAAACGCATCGCGGGCCCACGGCAGCGGCGCACGGCTAAAGCTCAGGGCCAGGCCGTTCTTGTCGCTCACCACCTTGACTGCGTTGGGGTTGAACACCGCTTGCGGTTCGTGGATCAGCTCGGCCAAGGTCGCAATACCGGCTTGCGGGTTAGCCGCCAGGTTGGCGGCCACCTGGTCGATGATCACTGGCGGAATCAGCGGCTCGTCACCCTGTACGTTGACCACGATGGCGTCGCTGGGCAGACCGAGCTGCACGGCCACCTCGGCCAGTCGGTCAGTGCCGGATTCATGGTCGACGCGGGTCATCAGCACTTCGGCGCCAAATGCCTGGCAAGCTTCGTAAATGCCGGCATCGTCGGTTGCGATGACGACACGGCTGGCGGCACTTCGGCGCGCCTGTTCCCACACGTGTTGCACCATTGGCTTGCCGGCGATGGGCAGCAGGGGCTTGCCTGGCAAGCGCGTGGAGCGCAGGCGGGCTGGAATGACGACAGTGAAATCCAGGCTCATTTGTCCAGGCGCTCATCATCGGTCAGGGTACGTGCCTCGCTTTCCAGCATGACCGGGATACCGTCGCGAATGGGATAGGCAAGGCCGGCGCCCTTGCTGATCAGCTCGGTCTTGTCGGCGCTGAGCTTGAGCGGGCCCTTGGTGATTGGGCAGGCCAGGATATCGAGCAGTTTGGTGTCCATAAAAGGCTTCCTTTGGCCAGATGGCCGACATTGAAAACGGGATCAGGGCTTGGGTAGCAAACGTTGCAACTGCAGGTCGAACCAAGTGCCAAATGCCGGCGTGGGTTGGGCTTCCACAGCCAGGTACCACCAGTTCTCGGCCGCGAAAGAGCGGCACTTCACCGCATCCTTCTCGGTCATGACCAGCGGCAGTGGCGGTGTGAAGGCAAGGTTCTGGGCACTGAATTGTGCGTGGTCGGCAAAGGGGTGCGGCAGCGGCTGCCAGCCTAGCCCTTGCAAAGTATTGAAGAAACGCTGCGGATTACCGATGCCGGCCACTGCATGCAGGCGCTGGCCGGCGGAAAAATGGTCGAGTGCCCGGCGCTCGCCCGTGCGCAGGTTGACCAATGCGCTGGGCTGCAGGCGAAAACCAAAGCCTTCGGCAGTGTCTTGCTCCGCGCCATTGAACAGGATCGCGTCGGCCGCCTTCAGGCGCTCGACAGGCTCGCGCAAGGGGCCGGCCGGCAGGCATCGGCGGTTGCCCAGGCCGCGAGCGGCGTCGATCAAGACCAATTCCAGGTCTCGCGCCAGGCGGTAGTGCTGCATGCCGTCGTCACACAGGATCAGGTCCAGGTTTTCGCTGGCCAGCAGGGCCTGCACCGCACGGGCGCGGTCCGGGTCGATCATCAGCGGCACACCGGTACGCTGCACGATCAGCAGCGGCTCGTCGCCCGCCTGCTCGGCAGCCTGATCGGCCGTGACCCGCCAAGGCAACTGCGGCGGCTTGGCGCCATAGCCACGGCTGACCACCCCTACCCTCAAGCGCCGCTGGCGGCAGTGCTCGATCAGCCAGAGAATCATGGGGGTCTTGCCCGTACCGCCGACGGTGATGTTTCCCACCACGATGACGGGCACCGGGGCGCGGTAGCTGGCCCGCTGGTCGTTGAGAAAACGCCTGCGCTTGCGTTTGACCACCCAGCGGTACAGCGCTTCCAGCGGACGCAGCAACGCCAGTGCAGGATGGCCGGTGTACCAGGCAGCAAGCAGGCGATCGGCTAGTGTCATCAGGGTGTGCTCTGGGCCGCCTCGACGGTGGTCATGCGCAACTGGCTGAAGCCGAGCTTGCCGGCGGCATCCATTGCGGTGACCACAGCCTGGTGCGGGGTCTTGCCGTCGGCACTGATGGCCAGGGGCAGTGTGTTGTCGCCACCTGATTCACGCTCGATGGCCTCGCTGAGGGTGGCCAGGTCGCTCTTGGGCAGCAGGTGGTTATTCACTGAATACACCCCTTCGGCACTGATGGTGATCTCTACCAACTTGCCCTCATCGCCCGGTGCCCGCTCGGCGCTGGCCGCTTCGGGCAACTGGACGCGCAGCTGGGTTTCGCGAGTGAACGTGGTGGTGACCACGAAGAACAGCAACAACACGAACACCACGTCGATCAACGACGCGAGGTTGATGTCGATGTTCTCGCGCTGGCGATTGCGCCGAAACTTCACGCCTTGCCTCCCGCCACTTCCACCTCGCGGTCCCCCTGAATCACTTCCACCAGTTTGATCGCCTCCTGCTCCATGCCCACCACCAGCTCATCGATGCGGCGCAGCAGGAAGCGGTGGAAGAACACCGCCGGGATACCGACCATCAGCCCGGCTGCGGTGGTTACCAGGGCCTTTGAAATACCGCCCGCCAGCACCGAGGCGTTGGCGGCCATCTGCGACCCCATGAACGCGCTGAAGATGTCGATCATGCCCAGCACGGTGCCCAGCAGGCCCAGCAGCGGCGCCATGGCGGCAATGGTGCCCAGCGTGCTGATGTAGCGCTCCAGCTCGTGGATGACGCGCGAGGCGGCTTCCTCGATGCACTCTTTCATGATTTCGCGACCATGACGCGAGTTGGCCAGCCCTGCCGCGAGGATCTCCCCCAGGGGCGAGTCGGCACGCAGGGCCTTGAGCTTGTCACTGGTCAGTTGCTTGTCCTTGATCCACATCCACACCTGGCCCAGCAGGTGAGGCGGACTGACGCGACTGGCGCGCAGGGTCCACAGGCGCTCGACGACGATAGCCATGGCGGCGATGGAACTCAGAATGATCGGCAGCATCATCCAACCGCCTGACTTGACCAATTCCCACACAGTAGAAGCCCTCTGGAAAAGGTCGCCACTTTACCATAGGCGCGCCAGGGGCTCATCAGCATTAACCACCCCTGGCGTCACGCCAGAACCGACGCTGGCTGCGCATACCCTCGACCTTTCCTTGCACACCGAGCACCAGATGCAACGCCCCCTCCACCGCCGTGTCGTGAAGGGTCATGCCATGCCTGCGATAGCGTTCGACCACCTGTGCATGGGGATGCCCGAAGCTGTTGTTGCGCCCGCGGGATATCAGTACCCCACGCGGGGCTGCAGCGCGGATGAAGGCTTCGCTCGACGAACTGCGGCTGCCGTGGTGAGGCGACTGCAGCCAGTCGATGCGTGGTGAGTCCATGGCAGCCAGCCACGCACGTTCGGCCCCCGCCTCCATGTCCCCGGCCAGCAGCAAACGCTCGCCCGACGCCTCGACCAGCAACACGCAGGAGCGGTCATTGCTGGTGCGCGCATCCGCCCAGCGCCACAGGGAAAAGCGCACGCCGTCCCACTCCCACTGCTCGCCACTGACGCAAGGCTGTAACTGAACCGCTTCCAGCGGCTCACCGCCAATCGCCCGCCTGATCGGCAGCCCGCGCCCGATTGCACCTGCACCGCCGGCGTGATCGGCATGGGCGTGACTGACCACCAGCAGATCCAGGCTGTCGACCCCCAACTTGCGCAAGGTGGGCAACACGACCCGTTCACCCAGATCGCTTTCACCCCTGGCTGGACCTGCGTCATACAGCAGACTGTGCTGCCGGGTACGCAGCAACACCGCCAAGCCTTGGCCCACGTCCAGCTGCCACACCTCGACTTGGCCATCCGGGACAGGCTCGCGAGGTGCCCAGAGCGCCACGAGCATCACCGCACCCAACCCACGCAGCGGCACACCCCGTGGCAGCAACAGCAGCAGTGCACCCAGGCAGACCAGCAGCCAGGCCCACAACGGCAATGCGGGAGGCACCCATGCCGGGCGCTGCTGGGCGACCAGCGCCAAGGCGCGAAACAAGATATCCAGCAGGCCGCCTGCCAGCCACAGCAAGGCCTCACCTGCGCTTCCCAAGGGCAGCAACAAGGTGCCCAATAGCGCCAGCGGCAATACCGCCAAGCTCACCCACGGCACCGCCACCAGGTTGGCCAGCGGGGCACTCAGGCTCACCGGCAAGCCCACCGCCAGCAGCACTGGGAGCAGCCCGACGGCGATGACCCACTGCGCTCGCGTCCAGGCCTGCCAGGGTTGCCAAGCCCCTAGCCGGGCACTGAAGGTGTAGATGAGCGTGGCCACGGCGCCGAATGACAACCAGAAACCTGGAAGCAGCGCTGCCAATGGCTCGAACAGCAGTACGGCAACCAGCGCAAGTAACAAGGGGTGAAACGCACCCAGATGACGAAAGCGCAGCCGCCACAGCAGCACCACGGCCAGCATCAGACAGGCGCGCTGTACTTGCACCCCTGCCCCAGCCAGCCAGCCGTAGGCCAGCGCCGCACTCATCGCCAGCGCACAGGCCCAAGGCAGCCACGGCACCCGGGCCGGCCACAGCCCCCAGCGGGCCAACCACGCGACCACGGCGTAGAGCAGACCCGCCACCAGACCGATGTGCTGGCCCGAAATCACCAGCAGGTGCACGGTGCCGGTTGCCTGTAGCACCTGCCAGTCCTCGCGTGCCAGGCCTGCCCCATCGCCAAGCACCAGCGCCACCAGCGCGGCTTGCCGACCATTGGCCTCGACAGCCAGCAGCCGCTCGCGCAGCGCATCGCGCCAGCCGGCTGGCGCGGGCGTCAGTAACTGCCCGGCTTTGACCGTTCCGCTGGCGCCGACCCGGCGTGCCAGCAACTGCGCCTCCCGGTCAGGCCCGTGGGGGTTCAAAAGCCCGCCCGGCCGCTGCAGGGTCACGGCCAGGCGCCACTGCTCGCCGGCACGCAGCGGTGGCCCGTCAAACCAGCTCAATTGCAGGCGTTGCGGCAATTCGGCACGCCGGGAATGCGCCCCCTCAAGGTCGAAGCGAACGCCTTGCGCGGTGCGCGCCGGCAGGCCGACCACGCGCCCTTCCAGCCATAACGTGCGACCCTCGAGCCCTGGCGCCAGACGATCATCCATGGCCTGCTTGGCAGACCAGCAAGCCCAGCAAAAGCCCAGCAGGAACACGCCCAGTAACCACCCGCGGGTGAACAGACTGACGACAGCGCCCGCCGCAAGCAATAACAGCCATCCGACCGATGGCAGTTGAGGCACCAGGCCGAGGCTGAGCAGACCGAGTGCAAGCGCCAACATCCCTGTGCGCATGAGGTAGAGCTCCAGAAGCTGAATCAACCTCTGAGGCATAGCCCACTTGTCGGCAATGCTTGCTCAACAATTGTCACAAACTCTGAACGAGGCCGACCGGGAATCAGGGCATACTGCCTCGGTCAACGCTCCGGGAGCCCCCATGCCGCGCCGACTATTCAAACGCTACATGCCGGACCCGAGCAGTATTCGGGAACACAAGTCCTTACGCTTTTTCGGCACGTTGCTGCATGACCCGAACCTGTGGCACCTGAACCGTCATTCGGTAGCACGAGCCATGGGCGTCGGCCTGTTCGCCGCCTTGATCCCGATGCCTGCGCAAATGCTGCTGGCCGCTGCGTTGGCCATTCCGTTGCGGGGTAACCTGCCGATCGCCGTCAGCCTGGTGTGGCTGACTAACCCGCTGACCATGCCACCGGTGTTTTTCGTGACCTACATGGTCGGTGCCTGGCTGATGCAGGTACCGCCACGCGCGCTGCCCGACACATTGACCTTCCAGTGGATCACCGACCAACTGTCGACGGTCTGGCAACCCTTCCTGCTCGGCTCAATCGTCTGCGCCGTGCTGCTGGGTATGCTCGGCTATTTCAGCACCCTGCTGTACTGGCGCTGGTGGGTGGGCCGGCAATGGCGTCGTCGCCAATGCCGGTGCAACGTTTCAGGCACGCATGCCCCGGCCACTGACCAGCAGCCGCACGCACAGCAGGTAGAGCACGGCAGTGGCCACCAGCATGAAGGTGATCGCCGTGCCAATGCTGATGTCCGACACCCCTAGAATGCCGTAGCGGAACGAATTGACCATGTGCAGCACAGGGTTGGCCAACGAGACGGTCTGCCAGAACGGTGGCAGCAGGGTGATAGAATAGAACACGCCGCCCAGGTAGGTCAGCGGGGTCAGCACGAACGTCGGGATGATCGAGATGTCGTCGAAATTGCGAGCAAACACCGCGTTGACGAAGCCTAGCAACGAGAAGATGGTCGCCGTCAACAGCACCACCACCACGGTCACCCCCAGGTGATGCACCTGCAGGTCGGTGAAGAACATCGACAGGATGGTCACGATCACACCTACCGCCAAGCCACGCAGTACTCCGCCTAGTACGTAGCCCACCAGGATGGTGTGTGGCGACACCGGCGAAACCATCAACTCCTCGATCGAGCGCTGGAACTTGCTACCGAAGAAGCTCGAGACCACGTTGCCGTAGGAGTTGGTGATCACCGACATCATGATCAGCCCCGGTACGATGTACTGCATGTAGGTGAACCCACCCATGTCGCCGATCTGCCGACCAATCAGGTTTCCGAAGATGACGAAGTACAGGACCATGGTGATCGCCGGGGGCAGCAAGGTCTGCGGCCAGATGCGCAGGAAGCGCCGTACCTCGCGATAGACGATGGTGTTCAGGGCGACCCAGTTGGTGCGCAGCTCCACACTCATACGGCCACCTTCGACAGGTTCTTTTCCACCAGTGACACGAACAGCTCCTCAAGTCGATTGGTCTTGTTGCGCAGGCTCAATACCTCGATGTTCAGCAGCGCCAACTGGCTGAACAGCGCGGTAATGCCGATGTCCTTGTCCACCTGTACTTCCAGCGTATGAGGCGTCAGCAATCGGCAAGGATACCCTTGCAGGGCCGGGGCACTGGCCAGGTCCTGCTTGAGGTCGAGCACGAAGGTTTCAACGTGCAGCTTGCCCAGCAGGTTGCGCATGCTGGTGTTCTCGACGATGGTGCCGTGGTCGATGATGCCGATGTTGCGGCACAGCTGTTCGGCCTCTTCCAGGTAATGGGTGGTGAGGATGATGGTGATGCCCTTCTCGTTGAGTTCGGTGAGAAAGCTCCACATCGAACGGCGCAGTTCAATGTCCACCCCGGCAGTGGGTTCGTCGAGAATCAGCAAGCGCGGTTCGTGGATCAGCGCGCGGGCAATCATCAAGCGGCGTTTCATGCCGCCAGAAAGCGAACGCGACGGTACATCGCGCTTGTCCCAAAGGCCCAGCTGGGTCAGGTATTGCTCGGCCCGCTCCTTGGCGATTTTTGGCGCAATGCCATAGTAGCCGGCCTGGGTCACGACAATGTCGAAACACTTCTCGAACTGGTTGAAGTTGAATTCCTGCGGCACGACGCCCAGGCAGCGCTTGAGCGCAGACGGCGCACGGTCCAGGTCGTGACCGAACACGTTGACTGTGCCGCTGGTCTTGTTCACCAGGGTAGAAAGGATGCCAATGGTGGTGGACTTGCCGGCGCCGTTGGGGCCAAGCAAGGCGAAGAAGTCGCCTTCGGCAACATCGAGGTCGATGCCATTGAGGGCTTGAAAGCCGTTGCCGTAGGTCTTGGTCAGCTGTCGGATGGACAGGGCAGAACTCATAGCGGGTCACTTACCGAAGAATAGGGTTCAGGACACGCCAGACAGGTTCACTGGCGCAGTGAGTGCGGCCAATGGTGCAAGGCTCGGCCGCACAAGTACAGTCACGTGTATCGATAGTGACTATCGAAACGGCTGCGGTGTTCGATCAGGTCAGCGCAGTCATCACGCCAGCCTGATAGGCCGGGCGGCTCTTGAGGCGTTCGTACCACGCCTTGAGGTGGTACATGTCCGGACGCTCGATGGGCATCTCGAACCAGGCGTAGGCGAAGCACCCCAGTGGGATATCACCCATGCCAATGTGTTCTCCCGACAGATACGGCTGTGTGGCCAGGGCCTGATCGGCCATGGACAGCAACTGTGCGCACTGCTTGTGCGCCGCATTGATCGCCACCCAGTCCCGCTGATCTTCAGGGGTGCGCAGCATGCCCCAGAATAGCGGACGGAAAGGGGTCGCCAGGGAAGAGGTGGTCCAGTCCATCCACTTATCGGCCAGGGCGCGCTGGCGCGGATCGTCCAGGTACCAGCCCTGCGCCTGACCATATTCGGCGCACAAGTAGCGGACGATGGCGTTGGATTCCCACAGGGTCAGGTCGCCATCTTCCAGCATAGGCACCAGGCCATTTGGGTTGCGTGCGCGGTAGTACGGCTCATCTACCACGCCGAAAGCGCCTCCAGCGTCGATCGACTCGAAATCCAGACCCAGCTCATGGGCAATCCACAATGCCTTGCGCACATTGCTCGAGTTCTTGCGGCCCCAGATCTTCAGCATGACGACGTCCTCAGGAATGCTCAGGTCATGCAGTCTACTCCAGACATTAGCCGGCTGTACGCGCGAAGATACCGGCAAGAACGAGCATGAACTGAAACTCACGCTGCCACACCCTGTCACTGTTCTGACAGTGCCGTTCATAGCGTGGTGTCTAAGCTCTGTGGGATGGCCAAGCCCCTGGTTCCAAGGAGGAGTGATTATGTTGCTGTTGTGGCTGCTAGTGCTGGTGATCGGCACTCTTTACCTCATGCACCGGCGCCTGCCGCCCTTGCAGATACTTGGCATCGTTGCCGTCTACACGCTGCTGATGGGCATCTTCAGCAAAGCCCCCGGCTGGCTGTTGGTTGTGGTGTGGCTGGTGATCGCGCTCAACGCCGCGCTCGTGTTACTGCCCGAGTGGCGCCGCAAGGTATTCACGGGCCCGGTGTTCAAATGGTTCAAGCGCACATTGCCCCCCATGTCGCAGACCGAGCGCGAGGCGATCGATGCCGGCACCGTGTGGTGGGACGGCGAGCTGTTCAGTGGCCGCCCCGACTGGCGTACCCTGCTCGCCTACCCTGCGCCAATGCTCACCGAAGAGGAGCAGGCCTTCCTCGATGGCCCGACCGAGGCACTCTGCGCGATGGTCAGCGACTGGCAGATCGGCCAGGACATGGACCTGCCACCGCAGGCCTGGCAGCACATCAAGGATCACGGGTTCTTCGCCCTCATCATTCCCAAGGCGTACGGGGGAAAGGGCTTTTCCGCCTACGCCCACTCCCAGGTGGCGATGAAGCTCGCCACGCGCAGCGGTGACCTGGCCTCCACGGTCATGGTCCCCAATTCGCTGGGCCCTGCCGAGTTGCTGCTGCATTACGGCACCGACGAACAGCGCGATCACTACCTGCCGCGCCTGGCTCGCGGTGAAGACATCCCCTGCTTTGCCCTCACAGGTCCCCACGCTGGCTCCGACGCCGGGGCAATGCCCGACACTGGCGTGATCTGCAAAGGCCAGTGGAAGGGGGAAGACGTCATAGGCCTGCGCCTGAACTGGGAGAAGCGTTACATCACCCTCGGGCCGGTCGCCACCCTGCTGGGCCTTGCCTTCAAGGCTTACGACCCGGACCACTTGCTCGGCGAGACAGAAGAACTTGGCATCAGCCTGGCGCTGATTCCCACCGACACACCCGGCGTTGAGATCGGCAAACGCCACCTGCCGTTGGGCGCGGCTTTCATGAATGGCCCCAACAGTGGCAAGGACGTGTTCATCCCCCTGGACTACCTGATTGGCGGCAAGGACATGCTCGGCAAGGGCTGGATGATGCTGATGAACTGCCTGTCGGTAGGCCGCTCCATCTCGCTGCCGGCAGTTGGCACGGGCGCTGCCAAGTACACCAGCCTGGTCACAGGCCAATACGCGAACATCCGCGAGCAGTTCAACGTGCCCCTGGCGGCCTTCGAGGGTATCCAGGAATCGTTGGCACGCATCGGCGGCAACGCCTGGTTGATGGACAGCGCCCGCTTGCTCACGGCCAAGGCCGTGGATTTGGGTGAGAAACCGTCGGTGCTGTCGGCGATTCTCAAGTACCACCTGACCGAGCGCGGCCGTGAGTGCATTCAGCACGCGATGGACGTGCACGGCGGCAAGGGCATCATCATGGGCCCCAACAACTACCTGGGCCGCAACTGGCAGGGCGCGCCCATATTCATTACCGTCGAGGGGGCCAACATCCTCTCGCGCAACCTGATGATCTTCGGCCAAGGCGCCATACGCTGCCATCCGTTCGTACTCAAGGAAATGGCCCTGGCCGCGCGCCAGGACCAGGACCAGGCGCTGGTGGAGTTCGATGATTTGCTGGCCAAGCACATTGGTTTTGCGACGGGCAATGCGGCCAGCACCCTGATCTACGGACTGGGCCTGGGCCGCTTCGAGCAGGTGCCCGGCGATGCCCTGAGCCAAGGCTACTTCCGCGCCCTCAACCGCCAGGCGGCGGCATTTGCCCTGTTGGCCGACCTGTCCATGATGCTGCTCGGTGGTGCACTTAAGCGCCGCGAGCGACTGAGCGCGCGGCTGGGTGATGTACTGAGCTATCTGTATCTGGCCAGCGCAGCGCTCAAACGCTACCACGATCAGGGCTCGGCCGAGCACCTGCGGCCGCTGTTGCGCTGGGCCTTGGAAGAGAGTCTGGGGCAAGCCGAACGCGCCCTGGATCGGCTGCTCGATAACTTCCCCAATCGCTTCGTGGGCTGTGCACTGCGCGTACTGGTGTTCCCTTTCGGTCGGCGCCATACCGGCCCCAGTGACGAACTCGATGCCCAAGTGGCTGAGCTGATCGGCCGTAGAAAGGGTGATCCGGCCCTGGAAGAACTGCTTGCCGGCTGCTACCGCCCACAGGGCGAGAACGACCCCGTTGCCGCCCTCCAGCAGGCCAGCGATCTGCTCGACAGCACGGCACCGCTGAGCAAGGCCTTGCACCAGGCGCTCAAGCAAGGCGATGTCCGCCCTGCGCCTGGCCAGTCGACCATCGATGCAGCGGTCGAGGCTGGCGTCTTGCAACCGGACGAGGGGCAACGCCTGCACGCGGCTGAACAGGCGCGGCGCAAGGTCATCGATGTGGATGCCTTTGACAAGGTGCAGTTGACACCCGAACCCGGGAAAGTGCGCTGAGTCTTTCCGAACGACAGGGGAGGCGTATACTCCGCCCCCCTTTCAGCCATACCAAGGACCCCTGCCATGGCCAACCCACACCTGGAATACCACCTGCAATTGCTGCAGCACCTGCGCACCATCCTCGTGGCGCTGGGCGAAGCGGAGCAGGTGCCGGAAGAAAGCCATACCCTGTTTCTCGAACGCTTTGACGAACTGCTGACCGTGTTGCCACAAGACCCACTGCAAAGCCAGTACCTGGGCCAGGACTTGATCTGCCAGGTGATTCAGCGTTACCCGCAAATCGCACATTTGGTGCCCCGCGATCTGCTATGGTTCTTTGCCGGTGATTGCCTGCACTTCATGCCTGATGAAGAGCTGGATATGTATCAACAGCTCGAGGAGCTTCGCTTCGCAGCGCAGGAAAGCGGTCAACCCTTTGACTGGCATCAGCACAAGCAGCTGCTGAGCCAACAACGCCAAGGCAGTAGCCACTGATTCACCCAGGTATCCCACGCCGGACGTGGGATACCTCGTCCTCCCATGGAACGTGTTCTTATTAATACGTTGCCTTCAGCTGATGCCGGGTTCACGCTTTCTTACTCTTTGTAGAGAATAGGCCTATTGCGCCACACCGCTCAATTATTAACTCGAAAAAAATTCCCCCGCCCCTCAGAAAAATCAACACACAACTAATACATAGTCTTATAGTTAAAAAATATAACAAACATCGAACTCATATTATCCTTGCAACTAAAAAAGTGACTTCTATAAAATTCGCGCCGAAGTTAAAGAACACCAATACCACTGGCGTTCAATTAACCTTTCAGTCATTTAATATTAGTCACTCGAACAAGGATCCTTATGAAAACGTCTCTCCTGGCCGCATCGCTCGGCTTCCTCATGACGGCCATTGGCACATCGGCAAACGCCAACACAGGCCTTGTAATGTTTGACGGCAAAATCACTGCCGACACTTGCCCGATCATCATTTCGCCACCTTCCGGCGCCATCGGCAGCGCCGTGGAGATGGGTGAGCTGCCAGCCAGCGCCTTCAAGGCCAGTGGTGAAGAGTACAACCAACGCACCTTCGCACTGGTAGTGGAAGAGGGCGCGGTGTGTGGTTTCAGCAGCAACAAAGCCACCGTCACCTTCGAGGGCACTGCCGATGTCAGCGGCAACTATTTCGCGGTCACCCCTACTTCCGATGGTGCCAAGAACGTAGCCATCGCGCTGCGTGACCGCACTGGCAGTGCGGTCGCCCCAGGTAGCGCATCGGCCGAGTACGACCTGAATGATACGGGCCAGTCTCGCATGGTGTTCCACGCGACCTACCGCGCAACCAGCGTACCTGTGTTGCCAGGCGCAGCGTCGGCCAGCATTCACTTCACCGTCGACATCATCTGACCTGCCGAGCCCGGCTACAGGCCGGGCTCACACCTTGTACCCCCATCGCGTCCAGGTGCCGTTGCGCACCTGGTCTAGAGGACGACTTTCAATGCCAGGTTTTTCAGTACGGGCGGCTTCGCTGCGCGCGATATTCAGCACCTGCGCAGCGGCATTGCTGCTTATCCTGCCCGTTGGCAGCAGTCAGGCTGCGCTCACATTGAGCAACACGCGGATCGTTTACCCAAGCGACAGCCGCAGCACATCCGTCGTGGTGCGTAACCCCAGTAAACAGACGTATGCAGCGCAAGTCTGGATCAATACCCAGGCTGACGACAGTGTCACCGCAGTGCCGCTGATGCCTTCACCGCAGTTGTTTCGCCTCGATCCTGGTCAGGAGCAACTGTTGCAGATCAGCGCCTTGCCCAACGATCTGGCCGAAGACAGAGAAAGCCTGTTTTTCCTGAACCTCCAGGAAATCCCGCAAGCCGTGCCAGGCCAGTACAACACCCTGAACATCGCGCTGCGTACACGTCTGAAGCTGTTTTACCGGCCCCACCAGCTCAAGGGCAGCCCTGCCACCCAGGCAAACCACTTGCAGTTTTCACTGCATTCGGCCAACGGCCAGACGCAACTGAGGGCACACAACCCCACCCCGTTCCACGTCACCTTCAGTCAGCTGGAGGTGGTCGGTGCGCAGCGTTCCGGCAAGTTGGAAAACCTTCCGATGCTGCCACCGTTTGGCGATCACTACTTGCCGCTGGACGGAGTTCGGCCTGGCCCTGACCTGCAGGCCAGGTTCAGCATCATCAATGACTTCGGTGGCTACACCAAGCCTTTCACCCTGCCTATCGCCAATCGCCCCTAGCTTGCCGTCATAGGCGAGGAACTTTCCATGCCATTAATCACGCCCGGACGCCCGTGCGGCGCCTGCTTGTGCCTGCTAATCGGCATCAGCCCCTGGCTGCCAGTCGCCCATGCCAGCTCCCACAGCCAACCTGCAATGCAGTTCGATGCGCATTTCTTGCGCCAGGCCGGTACCCAGCCTGACAGCGTGTCGAGTATCGCACTGGACGCCCTTGCCGACTCGACCTCGCTGCCGCCTGGCCGCTACCGGGTCGATGTCGTGCTCAACCTGGAGTTCGTGGGCAACCATGAATTGACGTTCATCCTGCAAGACGAGCGCCTGGACGCCTGCTTGCCCGGGCCCTTGCTCGTCGGCATGGGAGTGCGGCTCGAAAGCCTGCAGGATCCTACACTGGCCACGGCGACCTGCCTGGATTTGCCTGCCGTCATTCCAGGCGCCACATCGACGTTCGATGCCGCAACGCTACGCCTGACGTTGTCGGTGCCACAGATCGCCATGCGCCGTGATCTGGCCAGCCAGGTGGAGACTGCGCAGTGGGACCATGGCATCAACGCAGCCTTCATCAATTACCAAGCCTCCACCTACCAAGGCCACAACCGCTATTCGGGGCGTTATTCGAGCGCTGACCTGAACATCAACAGCGGTGTCAACCTTGGCGCCTGGCGGCTGCGCAGCAGCCAGGCATGGCGCGAAAACGGTACGGGTGCAACACGCTGGAGCCGGTCCCAAACCTACGCACAACGAGGTATCGCAGGGCTGCGCGGCAATCTCACGATCGGCGAAACGTTTCTCGACAGCGATGTCTTTCGCGGTATTCCTCTGCTTGGCGTCCAAGTTGCCTCGGACACGAGCATGCTGCCCGAGACGCTGCAGCAGTACGCCCCGATCATCCGTGGCGTGGCGCAAACCCGGGCCAAGCTCGAGGTGTGGCAGAACGGGTATCCGATCTACACCACTTACGTGAGCCCTGGGCCCTATGCCATCGACGACTTGAGCCCAGGCGGCAGCGGTGAGCTGGATATTGTCCTGACCGAGGACGATGGCCGCGTACAACGCTATACCCAGCCCTATGCCACGCTCAGCAACCTGTTGCGTGAAGGCGTGTGGCGCTACAGCATTGCCGTGGGTCGCTACAACCCAGCCGCTAGCTTCGACCGCCCGACCGTATGGCAATCCACCGCCGCAGTGGGCATGCCGTGGAACACCACGCTCTACGGTGGGCTGATGGCCAGCCACTACTACCACGCCGCCAATATCGGCCTGGGCAAGGATTTAGGCGATTGGGGCGCGCTTGGCTTGGACATCACCCAGGCCAACAGCGAAGCGGCCTCTGGCAACCAACAAGGCCAAAGCCACGCGATCAGGTATGGCAAGACCTTTGCCAGCCAGACCACCCTGCGCTTTGCCGGCTATCGTTACTCGACCCGCGGATACCGCGACTTCGACGAAGCCGTGCGTGAACATAGCGGACAAGACAGCTTCATGGGAGCCCGTCGAAGCCGCCTGGAAGCGGCCGTTCACCAGCCTGTGGGGCAGCGCAGCGGCCTGAGCCTGACCTATTCGCAACAAGACTACTGGCAACGGTCGACCACCCAGCGTCAGTATCAGGTCAATTTCACAACCCACCATGGCGGGGTCAACTACAGCCTGTTTGCCTCCCAGTCATTGAACGACGACTTCCCGTCCCAACGCCTGTTCGGCCTGACGCTGAGTATGCCGCTGGACATCGGTCACAGCGCCACGGCGTCCTTCGATGCGCTGAGCAACAACCAGGGCCACAGTCAGCGTGCCACGCTCAACGGTTCCAGCACACAGTACCCCATCAGCTACAGCGCCAGCCTCAGTCAGAACGAAAGCAAGCAGAAGGCCGCAGCATTGAGCATCGCGCACCAAGGCCGCAGTGGCTCGCTGGGCGCAGGTTTCACCGAAGCCGGTGATTACCGCAGCCTTTCCCTCAATGCCAGTGGTGCGTTGTTGTTCCATGAGGATGGCTTGGCCGTTGGCCCGTACCTTGGGGATACGGCGGCCCTGATCGAGGTCCCCGACATTGCGGATGTGGGTGTGCGCAATGCCACCGGAGCGCTGACCAATGCCAAGGGCTTTGCCTTGGTACCGCACCTGCAACCCTACCGCAACAATAGTCTGGTGCTGCAGACCGACCGCCTCGGCCCGGAGGTGGAAATCGACAACGGTTCGGCACGCGTGGTGCCAAGCCGAGGCGCCGTGGTCAAGCACCGCTTCGAGGCCCGCCGCGTGACCCGCTTGGTGCTGACGCTGCGTACTGCACAAGGCAGACCGTTGCCTTTCGGCGCCCAAGTAGTCGACAGCCTGGGCAAGCAGCTGGGCATCGTCGGCCAGGCGGGCCAAGTCATGCTTTCCACGCATACCCAGGCGCAGGTGTTGAGCGTGCGCTGGAACGAGCATGAGGACGGCATGTGCCAAGTCGCAGTTGACCCCAAAGACTCGCCTGCTCAGCAAGGCTATCACCTGCTATCGCTGGTCTGCGGCTAGGCCCTATGTTTGTAGCGCCCAGCCTGAGCACAGGCTGGGCTGTGAAGGAGTCCCAATGATGAAATACCTGACAGTGTGCGCTGCGTTGGTGCTAAGCATCAGCAGCCAGCCAGCAGTGGCCGCCTCCGAAGTCAAAAGCAAGGCCTGCTGGTGGTACGATAAATACCCAACAGGCCCAATGACGTTCATTCGTAAACTCGGTACCGTGCATGTGCCGCGCGATGCCCAGGTAGGTCGCCAACTGGGCGGTTTCAACGTTTATGATTTCACGAATAACGAGGCGAACAGCCTCTTGGAGTGTTTTAACCGCGGGACGCGCTGGCACTTCAAGTTTGAACCGGTACGCCCGTTGCTCCCCATCCATACCATCGATGGCAGCCCGATCTTGCAAACCAATATCCCGGGTATTGGTGCACGTATCGAGTTGGGTTGGCCATTCAGTGACCAAGGTCCGACAACATTCATACCTTACGGGCGCAACCCACCGCTGGTGCCGTTTACTGCCTATCACGATGCCGAGAACACGTCAGCGTTTCAGCTGAGATTCATTGAAAACAACGTGACCCTGTACAAGACCGGGCCAATTCCGCCCGGCATCCACAAACTCGATACGAGCATGTTCACAGGGTACTTTGATGAACCGACCGTTGGCTTGGCGCTGACCTATTATTTGCAAGCCGAAGTGGTCAACAGCGAGTGCAGCCTGGCAGGCACAGGCGTCAGCCCTAACCCGGTCAAGCTAGGCGAGTGGGAGCGCTCGCGATTTAGCGCGCCCGGAATCACCACGCCGTTAGAACCCTTCACCATCACGCTCAGCGGCTGTGAGGTCGACCCTGAGCACAACACCTACGCCACCATCGAGCTCACCGGCATCAATGGTTCAGTTCCGATCGGCTCGCCCCTGGAAGGTATTTTTTCACTGACTACCACATCGTCGGCGCGAGGCGTAGGCATACGAATTCTCAAGCAAGATGGCACGCCCCTGGCATTGAACAAAGAGGTGCCGCTGAGACCCCTGGCCGATGGCACCACGCCGCTGCATTTCAGTGCGCAGTTCATTCAGGTGGAAGCGGCCACCGCCGTGCGTGCGGGTGACGCCAACGGAGCACTCAACTTCACCATTCGCTACCGCTGAACTGCGCTTCGATGCCCTACCCCGCCTATGCGCCTTCTACTGGCTCATACCGCTGAGTACATCTTCGGGATCGTAATGGTAGCGAGCAGCACCGGTGGGTCCATCGACACTCTGCAGCCGGTTCAACGCATCGTACGTCAGGGTACGGCCGGCTTCGTCCTGGATCAGGTTGCCATTGGCATCATAGCGCAGCTGCACCGCCGGCAGAGATGAATGCTCGATGGAGGTCAACTGCGCTGGGTCCGCGGCATTTTCGAATTTGTAGATGACCCGCGAACGGCTATTGTCGGCCGCAGTGGTCGTCAACAGGTCGATGTTGTCGATCGCATCCAAGCGGAACAGTTGAGTCTTGATTTGCTGGCCATAGGGGTCAATCGGACATTGCTCGCCCGCGCAGTTGTAGTCGGTCAGGCGTCCGCGCAAATCGTATTTGTAGGATTCTTCGCGTAGCACACCGGTTTCATCGGACAGTACCCGCAGGACGAGCTTGTCGACGTCATCATAAGCTTGGCTGAGGGTCTGAGTATGCTCGGCCACGAAGACCCACTCGCCCGTATCCTCGTCCAGCGCAAAGCGGCCGAACTCGAAGGTGCGTAGGTCTTCGCGATCATGTGGGTCATACCGCAGTTGCGTACGCAGCGCCTGATCACTGGCCATGTCCCGGGTGGTCGTGGTGTGCAGGCGACCAAATAGGTCGTAGCTGAAGTGGGCCTGAAGCAGCGGCTGGTCGGTTAGTGCGGCGTACAAGGTGGTGCATTTCAGCTGCCCCAGGGCATCGTAGTCGTTGCTTTGAACCTGGCCGAGCACATCCTGGTACTCCAGCAGACGGCTGCGATAGCTGTAGTCGTAACGCATCTCGAAGGGCGCAGCCTCGCCCTCAACCCAGCGCCTTTCCACTTTCACGTCCCCATTACTGAAATGATCCCGAGTCAAGCGCAGGTCAGGGATTTCACAGTCGATCAAGCGCGCATTTTGTGGATCGTGGGTGAAGCGGGTGGTGACGCCGCCGACCGTACGCACCGTAGGCTGCTCGCTGAGGCTGGGCTGGTACTCGTAATGGACACGCTCGCCGCTGGGCATGGTTACCCAGCACGGCTTGCGCTGGCCGGGTTCGTACTCGAAGCGCTGCAGGCGCCCCCCGGTCGTGGCGCTGATACGCCGGTTCAGGCCGTCGAAGCCTTGTTCACCTAGTAATTGATCGCCGCCGCGGCTGCTCGATACGCTGATACGCGTGGGCAGGTCTTCGCGGCTATGGGCGGCAAAGCTTCGCCGCACTTGGGCAGCATCGGGCAGGGTGTGGATCACCAAGCGCTCGAAGGCGTCATAGGTGTATCGATTGACACGCTGAGGTTTGCCCGCCATGCCTACGCTCTCCTCGAACAGGCGCCCGAGCCCGTCGTACTGATTGCGTTGCAGGCTGATGGCGTCAGCTGGCTCCAGCTTGCCAGGCGCAAAGCGTTCTATACGCGTGGGTTTATCGAACAGGTTGAGCCACGTAACGGTGATACCGCTGGAGACGAGGTTCCCCTGCTCGTCGAGTACCTCACGCCATTGGGTGATAACAGGGCCTTTGGAAGCAGGGGTACCGACGGGGTCAGTGCGCGTGTACTCGCGCACGCCGTCTGGCCCAACCACGCAGTCCTGCTCGCCCCAGTCGTCGTACTCGAACGTGCTGGTCAGTTCCAGCTGCTGATCGCCGAGCCAGTCGATTTCGGTTTGCGTCTGCATCTGACCCAGTGCGTCGTACCCGGCGCGGTAGGTCTGGCGCAGCGTTTCGCCGAGCAGAGGGTGATCGACGTCCATGCGCTGTTCCTCGACCACCCGGTTCAGACCGTCCAGATAGGTGATGGTCTTTACGCCCTTGACGTCAAACTGCCACTGTTCGGGCACACCGTTAGCGGAATCTCGCAAGAAATACGTATAGCGTCGAGTGGCTTCGTGGGGTTTGCCCGGCGCTACCGTCTCTTGGGTCACCCGTTGCAACGGGTCGTACTCGTAACGGATTTCGACGTCATTGTCATCGCGGTTGAGCAGCGGCTGGCCGGTGTGCAGCGAATGCTCCAGGGTGGTCTGCTTGACCTCACCGTCGTACCCGGTCAGCGTCTCAAGCGTGTGCAAGACGCTCTGCCGGGTGTAGGTGCTCAGTGGCGTAGAGTAGTCATAATGGGTGACGGTATCGAGGGTCGCTTCGGGTGGATCCTCCGGTCCTGCGGGGTACTGCACGGTTTTTTCCCTCACCCGCCCCATACAGCTGGCTGCCTGATGTTCGTACTCATAACGCGTGCACTCCAGCCAGCGCTCGCCATCGTCCACATCGACCAGCGTTTCGCTTTCGACTTCGAACCACGGCACCGTCAACCTTGGACCGGGCTGCTCGGCGTCGTCAAGCGGCGCATAGGCCACATAGCTGAAACGTTGGCTGAGCACCGGTGCCAAGCCCTGCCCGTCGCTGGCCGGATAGGTGGTCGTGCTTTTGAGGTGCCGCACAAAGCCACTGGGGTCGTGCGGATGCCCTTCTTGCTCCGCCGCCTGGAACCATTCGTTGCGCACCTCGATGCCGTTGGCTTCCTTGCGGGTCAAGACGTTGCCATGGTTATCGTAGGTACTGATAACCGATTCCGAACGCGCGGGTACTTCGCTGCCGACCACCACCCACCGGCGCGTTTCCTCGGTGGGCAACTGGAACGTGGGCGGCTGGCGGTGGAAGCCACCTGCGTTAATGGTGTATCCCGTGGCAGAGGTTTGTTGGCAATTGCCTTGCAGGGTCTTTACTTCAGTCAGCAGATGGTAACGGTTGAAGGTGCGGGTGATGCTACGAATCTCCTGGCCTTCCTGTTTCCAGACCTCCACGCTCTGATACTCGTAGGTATCGCTGTCGGCGAGTTTGTAGAGGTTATCCAAGCCATCGTCGCGCCATGGCAGCGATGTGCCGCCACCTATGAAGTTGTGCGCGCCAGGGTAGCGGTAGTCCACATCCACCAAAGGCTGCCCTGCCCCGGGTTCGATTTGATGCCGGGTGACCCGGGGAAGCGGCGAAGGCCGGCCGCTGCCAGCAGGGAATTGGTGACCGGCATCAGCGTATGAGAGCATTTCCACTGCTCCCGTTGGCGTAGTCACACGGCTCAGACAGAGGTGCCCGTGTGTACGTACGTACATCATATCCCACCGCGCCTGTTCGACCTGCTTGCCCTGCGCTTCGCCCAATACACTGATGCGCTCGACCCGTTGATCATCCTCCTTGAGCTGCATGTCGTAGGTGACCAGGGGCGCTCCGTCTGCACCGACGAACGGGTGCAGCTTCAACACGACGGCATTGGCCGTGCGAGCGGTCTGGAACAGGATACGGCGCTTGCCATCGTTCTGCTGAGTGTCGTCACTGATGGAGTCGAGTACCGGATGCTGGCTGTTGAACAGCCGATACGTGAAAGCCAGGCTCTGGCCCTGGGCCGAGAACAGCCGAGCCGGCAAGAATACCGGAGCCTGGTTACTGCCTTGGCGAGTCAGTATCTCTACCAAGCCCGAGCGGTGCTCAATCCTGAAGGCATCATCACTGTCACGATAGACCTTGAAATTGACCAGTTTCTGCTCTGCCAGCACCATCGGCTGCGCATTCCGGTCGGTGATGCGGTACGTTTCGCCTGTGCCCAAGGCCAGCACCTGGTTATCCGGTGTGTACTGGGATAACTGGAGCGTCCAGCCAGCGCCGTAGCCGGAGTCGATGATATTGAGGGGCGAGAATGACAACGTCGGTGTGAATTCCGGGCCCAGCAACGTATTGGCACAGAGGTCGGGCAGTTCGATCTTCATCGTGTATTGCCCGGTGCGCGGATCGACACCGCCCTGGATGAAGCTCATGAAGTTGAAGGCGTTGGAATGGAGTGAGTGCTTGACGGACATGGTGCCCCCCGGCCTTGGCGGTAACAGTGGGTTGGATGCTATGGGAGATTACGAATCTTTACGCAGCTGAGTTGATGCTCCCATGGAGGAACGATGGTAGAAATCACTTCTTTTTTAAGTAATTGGACACCCGCTACCACAATACCGCGGACCGGCGTGTCTCGCACTTCAGTCATTTTTACCCACCGGGTGGTCGTCGGATGTTTTATCGTTTCGACGTGGGCAGTCCAATTGTTTTCACGGGGCGGATGCACAGGCTTCACAGGCACCTCTTTACAATCAACTTGATCATAGAACCGTATCTCCACCGCCGAGGCGACGTTGCTCATGGAAAAATAATCCGAGTTCCTCTTACAACCGTGATTTTCTAATCTATAGGTGTGCATCGAATCACTTGGCGCCGGTATCGGGATGGAACAGGAATTGACAGGTGACTGATTTTCATAACGCTCAGCAATCAGCAACCTGCCGTAGTCTTGTGCAGCTACCGCATCGGTCCCATGACTACACGCCTGGAGCAGCGATAGCACTGGCACCATCAAGTACTGGATTTTCATCGTCGACCCCTTTCATTCAAGCGTTATTATGCAAGGTCAATACGGCGCGCTGGGGCGCGTTCAGAACGTTCGGCGAAACGCTGATGTGATCAAGGTAATTACGGTGCTCAGGCTTACTGGTTGACAAGTAACTGAAGCGACGGTAGTGGCTGTTGCCATTTTCGTCACGCAGCAACACGACCAGCGATGGTGTCAACCACCGCTTTACCCAATCCTGGAGAGTGAGCCTGTAAACATCTTCCCGGCGCAAGTTCACCAGCACCAATGACCCAGAGGCATACCACCGTCGATCAACTGGCAGCGCGTCCAACTCAAGATCTTTGCGAATGGATTCCATGGCAGTATCAAACTCTACAGTCTCAGGGTAAGGTTCAAGAGAGTCATGGAAAATCAGCCCTGTGTAGCTGAACATCCGGTCATTCTGGCTGGGCCCTTCCCACGTGATCATCGAAATGTTCGGTGTTGTAAGCGGTGACACCCGATTTCCTTCCATACCCAGCACTTCACAGGATACGAATTTGGCGTGCGCGTAGCGGAACGTCCAGTAATCAATGGTCGTCAGGAAGAAATCGAAATCATCTTGCTCATTATTGCCGCCGCCGCCATCGACCCGTTGGCGCGTGAAACTGTAGTCGTTCTCGAGCACCTGCAACTGCGCCGCCGACACTTCGATCCTCGCGTTATGCACGGTGGTGTCGGTGGAATAATGCATCTGTTTGGAATCGGCCTGGAAACCCGCATAGAATTGCCGGGTCTGCCCAGCGCCCGCTCGGCAGTGCAAGTACAGGTAAACAATGCTTTCGCGGTTAGTGACTGCACGCCGGGGCGCGGCAGCCGCCGCGCGCCCGTTCGCCAGGTGAAAGCGATTGGGTCGGGTACTGACCGCCCAGAGTTCAGGATCGCCCAGTTCGATGCCTTCGCGTTCCAGGGCAAGCGTGCTCACGCGCTCAGGCGTGCGTTCGTGGTAAAGCCCCAGCGTTGCCAATTCGGTCACGCTCAAGGGATAGTCCTTACCATTGACCTGAGCTGTCTCGACATAGACTTCCAGTTCCAGCTGCTGGAAGCCATTGTTGAATTGGCGGCCCTGGCGGTTGCCATCCTGGCCGCTCATGACCCTGACCGTGAACTGATTCAGCTCTTTCCAACTGCCTTCCATTTCCAGGTCGCTATGCTGCACAACGCTATGGCCGCTGGCGAACACCACGCCATTACTCACCACCTCACACGTCACCACGCTGGTGCCACTGTGCTGGCCACGGCTGGAGAAGGCGCCAGTCTGGTCAACTTCGCCCTCCCCTGATAACACACGCCAGCGGCGGTCGGCGCCTGGCATGAACTGCACGGGCTCACTCAGCTGCGCAGTTTGCCCATGTTGTACATTCGCCACATGGGCTGGGTACAGGCTCAAAAGCGGCTGGCTATTGACCATCACCAATGCCGCATCGCGAGCTTGTCCGGCGTGCGCCTGCACCTGTTGTACGACCAGTGGCCGTACGCCAGGCCCGCGGTCGGGTACGAACAGCGCACGGTGCTGGTCCTGGTCGGACAACTCACCATGAAACGGTTCGAGCAACGACCACTGCACCCCTTGTGCATCCTTCTGCCAGCCAGCCAAAGGAATCACCTCCTGTTGGTCTGGCCAGTAACTCGCAGCGTTGGGAAACGTCGCTACCGACTCGAAACTCACTTGCAGGCGAGCGGAGGCGACGAAGACCTCGCCCGGCTTTGTGCCATCGAGCTCGGCAGTCACCACCACGGTCAGGCTCTGGTGGCCAATGTCCTGGGGGCTGGGCGCACTGTAGCGCCCCTTTGAGTCGATCTGCCCATGCCCTTGCGGCAAGTGGCTGTGCAGGCTTACTGCATGCCAACGGCTAGCGCTTACGGCCCTGCCCTGGCCGTCATGCAAGGTAAAACTCAGCGCCTCGCCTGCCTTGATAACCGCTTCGGCGGGCTCCACCGAATAGGTGGTAACCAGCGGGTCGATATTGCCCAGCACCAGCATGTCGAAGGGCTCATGGCGCTCGGCCTCCACGAAGGCATAGGTGCCAGGAAACAACAGGCTATTGAGTATTTCCAGTTGTTGACCGTCTGCATACCTGGTCAACGAACGGTCCAACAGCAAACTGGCTGAGTAGTTACCATCGGGGATCAGGTAAGGGTAACTGCTGTCGGGGTAGTAACCGTCGGCACTGTTGGCACTCACACGAATGAACACCAGTACCGCGCCATCGCCCTGATTGACAGCCTGACTCAACTTGGCGCCCGGCGCTGCCTGGGTGCGGATGATGAAACGCCGTGGGCTCAGTGGGTGATAGCCTTGAAGATCAACAATCCCCAGATCGAACTGGGTCATGCGTGCAGGCAGGCCATGAAACCAGGTTTCAAGCGCTGTCACCAGTTGCTGGTTGAGCAAGGGCTGATCTTGCAGCAAGCTGCAGCGCAGGCTGCTGCCATGGGCGAGGTCCAGGCTAACCCGGCCATGGCGATCGACCTCGCCTGTGACCAGCATCAGGTCCAGGTCAATCTCCAGGGTATAGCCCATGGCCTCGGTCACGTTGAACGTGTTGATCAAGGCGCCATCGCTCAGCTGCACGGTGGTGCAGCGCCCTGCGATCAGGTTCATGATCAACCGCGCCCGCGAATTGGTCAAAGAAGCGTTGATGAACGACAGTCGCGGTGCACCGAACTCCAGTCCCTCCAGCTCGATGACCGCCGCACGCGCGCCGGTGAACGCCAACTCATCGTTGAAGGGCGGCAGAAAGCTCAGTGTATCCAAGCGCTGCTGATACTGTTGCATCAGCAAGCGGTTAAGCCTGGACCGGCTATAGGCCGCCACTGCACCCCAGCCCAAGGTCGCGGAACCTTTACCCAGCCGCTCAAGCATTTGTCTTTTTGAATAGGCCATGATCTATCCTCGTGGATCTATGTCTGAGTGCGTTGTGGTTTCGGACCCGACCCATGCCGCGTCCGGCCAACGCTCATCGAGCACCACGATCAGGTGCCCTTCCAAAAGACCGAAGGGGGAGTCCAGGTCGGCGAACACCAGCAGGAAACGCTCACCATCGTTCGAGCCTGGCTCATAACGGCCACGCTGCACGAAATGGCCCGGTCCGAGGGCCACGCGCCAATTCACGTCGGCCATGGGCTGCCCATTGAACATCGCAGTGAACTGCCGACGCCCGGCAGCCAGTGGCGTACACGTCAGGGTGAGGCTCGATGGTTTTTGCCGGACCAGCACATGCAGTGAGCGCTCCTGCCCGCTGGTCACGTCGCGCACTTGTACCTCGTCCAGCACATAGTGCAGGTCCGCGACCTGGGCACCGGCGATGTAGGTGCGCTTGAACGGCGCCCCTTCCACGACGTCCAAGGTACCGCTGCCTGGACGCGGGTTGATGATTTGCCACTCAAGCTGCTCGCCGGTGGTCCCGGCCGACAACTCCACCTGATCTTCCGACCAACACACCTGGATCAACGGATTGACGGTCAGTGCGTGAGGCAACACGGTGATCAAGCCAACCTGCTGTATTGCGGTGGAGGGTTGAGTGACGGTTATCCTTATCTTCACCCCATTCTCGTCAATCGCATGCCGTGGCGGCGCCGTGTAGACACCGGTGGTCGGGTCGATTCTGCCGGGCTCGCCCCGCTCACCCGGCAAGATTGCAACGCTCCAACGCACACCGACCTGTGGGGGATAGACGCGAAACACATGGGATGCACCTGCCGCCAAGTGGACATTCTCGTCGATCAAGCGAAAAGCGTCGGCGCCTTGTGCCTTGACGAAGGCCGCCAGTCCATGGGGGTACTCGGCGTGCTCCACGAACAACGACGTTCCCCCGGGCAGCAAGGCGGTGGCCAACAACTGCTCTGGAACATAGGCCGTCAGGTTGCGTGAAAGCCCTTCGAGTATGGCCTGCTTGAGGACCAACCCAGCGGCGTGTTCGATTTGCGCCACCTCAGCTGCCGGCAAGGTGGGCATGCCCGATACTGGGGTGACTTCGCCGATAACACCCAAGGGCCAGTGGAAATAGCCCAGCAATAGCCCACCGGCGTCCTCGGCCGGGGTCGCCAGGCACAGGTCGAAGCGGTGCGACATGGTGAACGCAAAGGTTACTGCCAGCAGTTGCGGATACTGCGAGTCATGCCGGGTATAGGAGCACTTCAGCGCGAACTGCGAACGCCACGTCATCTGCACCCCATCGTCGTCGAACAACGCGCCCAAGGGCTTGATTCCGCCCGCCGCCGGCACTTCGAATGCTTCGCAGTTGAACATGAAATCACGTGTGCGCACCTGCCTACGAGCCCCGCGCAGCACACCTGAGGTCGCCCGCATCTCAGTCAATACCTGGCCCGCGTGGGTATAGCTGAACGCGGCAGCATCGAACATCCCAGTCAAGCCATTGGCGTAGGCCGCCCGGTGCAGGACGCGCCTGGACAGCAACACGCAGGCATTGGCTGGCACATCGCCGGGCAGGTCGTCGGGCAGCAGGAACGGAAAATTCGACCGGTCGCTAGGTAAGCTGCCGGTCGGCCCTTGTTCAAGCGATGCGAACAGCACCACTGCCAGCTGGCCATCGGCCTTGCTGTCATGGGTACGCAGAGCAAGCTGGCGCACACCCAGGAAGCGGTTGCCAGGCACACTGGGGAAGTCGAACAGCGTACTGACACGCTTGCTCTCGGGCAGGGCATTGAACAATGCACGGATGAACGCTGTGCTTTCCTCACTGCCTGCCACCTGATCGCTCAATGCGAAGTGCACCTGCTCGATCTGAGCCAAGTCCACACTCAGGCGTGGGCCGTCGCTGACAACAGGCAAGCGATACTGCAGGGCCAAGGCATCCAAGGCATCGTGGGCACTGAGCGCAGTCACTTCGCCACGCTCCGTAGCTACCAGCAACCCCCCTTCCATGGCGACTGCCTGGGTCAGGCGCGGCGTCTGCCAGGACGCCTGGCCAGGCACCAGGCTTGCAGGGCCCAGCCGGTACCCGAACAAATGGTAGGTCAGTTTGGTATTGGCGATCTGCAGAGTCCCAGTCAGGTCATCAATGGCCGTGTGAGTCAACCACCGCTGCACATGGTGGGCCTGCAGCAGACTATTCAGTTGGCCGGCCGAAAACGCAGTGATGAAGTCCCACCCAGAGAGGTTCGGGTTATCACGCATCCAGGCCAGCAATGCGCCTAATGAATTACCAGACATGAGCGTCTCCTGATTCGGTACGTTAAGTGCAAGCGTTCGCCCAAGCGACCTGTCAACCCGCCACGCCCGTCACCTCGGCGCACAGCGTTCGATAGGCTTGATCGTGATCGAACAAGGGCAAGGCAAGGACGATGACGTTGGTGAAGACCCCAAAGGGTGGAAACTCGAAGCGCCCCTCGACGATCGCGAAACGCTCGGCGCTCGCCGGGTCGGCGTGGTAGAGGTTCTGCTCCATGCGACCTGGGCCGGCCAACACCGTCCAATCCGCCTCGAGGTCGCTGGCGTTGAGCTGCAACTGCAACTGGGCCGTACCCTTCGCCAGATCCATGGCTTGCAACACCACCGAAGCGCCACTTCTACTGCGCGTCACGATGCATATCTGACGCGTCTGACCGGTCTCTTTGTCGCACACCTCGATACGTTCAATCAGGTGCTCGGATGTAGAGCTGTCGGGCCTGGCGAAGTAGGTGTTGTGGCTAGCGGTGGTGCTGGCCAAGCGGCCTTCAGGCGTGTCGCCCAGGATCCGCCACTCCAGGTCAGCGCCGCTGGCGCCCGCTGCGCTCAACGGCACTCGGTCCTCGGCGTCACACAACTCAACCAATGGGCTGACGCTCAGCACATTGGTCACCACCGTTATCAAGGCAGAGGCGGCAAACCCTGTCTGCGGATCGGTAGCCGTCACTTTCACGCGGATGAAATCGCCGTCGATTGCGCTGACTGGGGGAGCTTGGAAGAGGCCGTCGATCACCGTACCTGGGCTTGAAGACTGTCCCCAGACAAGTTCTGCGCACCAATTGAGCCCCGGGGTCAATGGCGTAACGGTCAGTGGTTGGGTAGCCCTAGCGGAAATGATCGGCTCCAGGGGCGAGAGCTCGAAGGTAGTTAGGCGGGGTGCGATGCTGCCGAAGCAGGCTATGTCTTTAGGCATTACGACATCGTCCGCTATGATCGCACCGCCGAATTTCGTGCGTAGCGTCTCGCGGGCCGTCTGCTCGACCAGCATATCAGCTTGTAAATTGCGCTGGATTGGGCGTATGACTAACTGGACCAGGCTAGTCAGGGGATCTCGAACGGCTAGGTATGTCACAATTAACATTTCAAGAAAGATCAGTTTCAGCACCAGGTCCCGATTTATCGCTGAAGTGGCGAGCGAGGCCGGGATTTCCGTCCCCTCTTCCGGCGGCTGCGGCTCGGCGGGTCTCGTTAGGCTGAAGTCCAGTAATTCCATCACACCGCTTTCATTCATCTGATAAACAGCCGCTAATTCGGAGGGGTAAGTTACCGGCATATCATCGAACTGGCGGAAGTCATCTTCGTCAAGAAAACCCAGGTCATCTCGTAAACTCAACACTTCGGTGAAGCCGACCGGGTTCAAGACAAACTTAAATTCCATACGCTCACCGATGAAGGAAATACTGAAGTTGTCCTTTAGCACGATTGGGTCGATGGTCAGGCCCCAGTGCACCTCGTAGTTGATACGCTGACCCTCAATCGCAAAAAACGAGGCCCCGTATCGGCTAAACTCCTTCCGCTCGAACGATATGTGCCCCGAAATGGCCCTGACCGACTCCATTTGACCCTGCTCATCGTGTGTCACGGCAAAGACCGAATCGTCACTCAACAGAGGCCGCAGCGCCTGCAGCAAGGTCGCCACCATCAAGCGCTGCTTGTCGAACAACACCGTTGCCGAGTAATTCCCCTCACTCGGGATCAGGTACTTGAAGTCGGACTCATTACCCGGCAGGTTGCCTTCGTGGGAGCCGTGCATACGAACGAATGCCAGTACTGCACCGTCGCCCTGTTCGCCAACCTCGGCGGTGGGCGCAGACTGAGTGCGCAGGCGAAAAGACGCGGGTTCAAGCAGCGGCTCCGACCCTGGTATAATTTGCCCTAATTGCCAAACACGTTGAGCCGGTTCAAGGGCTTGAAACTTTCGCTTGAAGAAATCCGCACTCAATTGCTGGATCTGATTGTGATCAGGAAACGACAACTGGAAGTCATCGCTGCGCTGCAAATCCAGGAACACTGCGCCATCCTCGGCGACATCGCCAGGCACGTCGTTCAAGTCCAACTCAAGACTAAGTTGCGGCCCCACCAAAGGATCGACCCAGTCGATGCGGTAGATGTACCAGTCGCCCCGCCGCTCCAGATTGACCTGATTGCCACCGATCACCGTCATGCGCAAGCGTGCCTTGGAACTGTTCAAATCGGCGTTTTCGAATGACAGCCTGGGTCGGTCGAGGATGAAGTTCTGTAAATACACCTTGTAGTTGCCAACCAATGAAGCATCGCCATTGATGGGCGGCAGCATGCCGTTGCCACCGAAGCGGGAGATGTATTCCTGGCTCAGCAGCTGGTTGAGCTTGGCGCGATCCATGACTGCGATGCTGCCCCAGCCTGACAGTCGGTGCTTGACGCGCATCCATTGGACAATGGCGGCCTTCGAGTTGCTCATGGTTGACGCCTCCGCTAATTACACTGGATCAAGCGATCAGTTGGGGTTCCAAGTGAGGAAAAGACTTGTAACTTTCGCCGTCATCGAAGCTGACCTGCACGCTGACGCGCAGTACCCTGTTCAGCTCAAGGCGCTGCAAAAAGACGTTGGGCAGTTCGGCTGTCACATGGCCTTGGTAATATTCCTCGTCGCTGACTGGCTGCGCGTTACGCATCACATGATCCAGCTCGCCCCCCCCGACCTTGGCTACGCCAGCGGCTCTGATGATCAAGCGCTGCCCTGGCGCCATGAACGGCCACACATCAAGGCTGAAATGGGCGTCGTCGCCCTGGAGCGCCGATAGGGACAACTTGCCGTCGATCAGTTCATCGCGGTGACCCTGGATCACTGGAAAACGCCTAGTGGCGTAGTCGGCCACTTTCAGGTCGAACGCTGACGATTCATAAGGTGCCTGGTCCGGCAAGTGCAGGCTGTAATACACGTTCAGGCGTTTGCCCAGGTTGGCGGGAATCGCCGCTGCCGGTATATGAAACAGCCGTGGGTCCGCAGGATCGGCTTGCTTGACGATGACCTTGCCGGTGCTGGCGTGCCCGTCCCAGTGCATCCAGATATCACCGTCATTGGTTTCGGCAGCCAGTGGGACCCTGACCCTGGCGCCCCAGCGAACCTGCTCTGGCGTCACCGTCCCCTGGTTGGCTTCATCTCCGCTCTCCGGTATGACAGTGTCGATCAGTGGCCAAGGCAGGTAGAGCGGCCTGCGCACCATGACCTCAAGCACCTGCGAGTGCCAGGCCGCACCCAAGCGGGCCACCTGATAGCTTACCCGAAGCGGCTTTCCGATCAGCTCGTCACTGTACCAACTGCCCTCAACCCGCACTTGAAGCTGGCGGCTGACAACCGTACTGACGTCGGCCCGAAAGCCCCTCAAGCTCAAGTCTGGCCCCTCCAGGTACACCACCAGCTGGTCACCCAGCTGCAGGTCGGCATAGTCGTCGATAAGCAGGGTGAAGCCGCCAATCAATGCCCTCGGGTCCAGGTCGCTGCTGCCGTCATGACCTTCGATCAACGGCTTGGGCAACAGCGGGCTGAGCGGCGGCCCCGACTCTACGATGTCGACTCGCTGAACTGGCGACTCACTGTCACCCCCCGAGGCGTATCGAATGCGGTAGGACAGCTCGGCATGGTCGCCGTCGAATAAGTGCATGACCTCCTGGAGCGGCAAGGTCATGCCTACGACCATGCCAATATCCCGTTCGGTCACCGAGTGAGACTGGCTGTAGGGGGATTGGGGGTCGCCAGCGAAATACGGCACCCATTCAAAGATCAGCGTATCGCCCACCGTCATCGCTTGGTAGGGCGGCACGGCCACGGTCAGGTCCTGGCTGATCAGTTCCAGGTCGATGACCAAGTCATGGGCTTCACGCAGTTGCGCCACTGCCAGGGTTTGCTCTTCAACCGCCGGACGGTCGATGCTGAAGAACACCCGCAATGACTCATTATCGGGACGGGCTTCAACCCCGGGATGGTAGGAATAAAACACATACCCACCCGAGAGCCGCTGGAGACGATCGTTATCGATGGAGAATCGTACCCCTTGCGGCTCGATGGACACGATCCGGAATGGATGGATCATGTCCAACACTTCGCCGTCCGCCGCGCATCCGCGCCAGTGAGGGGTGACCCAGTCACCGACTTTGAGCGCCGGATCGGTCAGGAAGGTTTCCAGCAGCTCGCCGCCCAAGCTACTCAGCTCCAGGTTATCGCCGGTACCCAGTAACGGCACGCTGGGCCGGTCAGGTCGTAGCGTCATGCATTCCCCCACTAGCGCCCGAAGCGCTGAATTGGTCATGTTCTGGCTGTTTTATACGTCCGGCATTGCACTCGGCGAAACTGATAGAAATGACAGGTGACGCCCCTCCCCCCCGGCGCCTAGGCTCTGTCCAAGCGAGTGTCTGAACGCCCGATCAGCCGTCCTGCCAGGGGCAACAGGGAGCGAAAATCGTCATGAGCGTTACATCATCCGTTCACTCTAATGCCCTGAATTTCATGAGCTTCATCCAAGGGGGGGTTGACCCGCGTACGGGGCAGTACAGCTTGAAGATCGAGCTGCCCGAGCTGGGCGGCAACAACCTGCTTGGCCCAGAATTCAGGCCAACCTTGCAATATTCGCCGCTCAACGTGACCGACTCCGGGCTGGGCATGGGCTGGACGCTGGAGCTGTCGCAGTACACCCCGCACAACCAGGTGCTTTCGCTAAGCACCGGAGAAAGCCTGAAGATCACCGACCGCACCGCCCGCCCAATGCGGCTCGAAGAGCAGCGGATCGACAACTTTCATGTCTACCCCGAGGGGGACGATGGGTTGCGGGTGGTGCACCGCTCCGGCCTGGTGGAGATCCTCACCGAACAAGGCACCCAGCAGGCCTCCCTCTACTTGCCGGTGGCACAGTATTCGCCGCTCGGCCACCGTCTGACGTTCAACTATCAGCGTTTTTCCGGGCAACACCCTTTGTTGGAAAGCATTCAGGATGGCGATGGCCGCATGCTGCTGCGCGTGCTGCGTGATCCGACGGGTTACCAGGTCGAACTGCAATTGCAGCCACTGTCCGGCAGCGACGGCAAGGCGCTTGCCAGTTACGTGATGAACCTGGAAGCCGACGACCGCCGGGTAAAGGAGATTGTCATCCCCAGTGACGATCAGGCCCGGTGGACGTTCGGCTATCAAGAGGTGCTTGCACACCTGTGCATGACCAGCGTGACTCAGCCTACCGGGGCTACTGAACGCCTGTCCTACCTCGATGGAGGGCATCAATTCCCTACCGGTAGCGGTCGCCAGCCGTTGCCCCGCGTTACCCGTCACGTTATCGAGCCGCACTTCGACCAGCCCGCTGCAGACATTCACTACCGCTATCCGACCCCGCGCAACTTCCTCGGCGGCGGTAGCGATATGAGCTGGAGCGACGATGGCCGTGACAACCTTTATCAACGCCTGGACGACTACGACTACAGCTCGGTTGAAATACTCATGGAAGGCGAGAGAGAAGTTCGCCGTATCGAGCGCACCTATAACCGCTTTCACTTGCTCACCCATGAAACGACGCTTCAGGGCGACTGTCTGCAACGGCTGGTCACTGCCTACGGGATGGTCGAAGGTGCGTCATTCAAGAGCCAGCCACCGACGTGCCAGTTGCCCGTCAGTGAAGAGCGATTCTGGCAGATGACCAGCGGCGAGCGCCCATGGCGTAGCGAACAGACCGCCACCCAGTACGACAATCACGGCAATGTGCTCATCCATACCTATGCCGATGGCACGGAGCAGAGCAATGAATGGTACTCAGCGGCAGAGCAGGACGGCCACCCGGCTGATCCTGAAGGGTTCGTGCGTCACCTCAAGGCACAAACCCTGCGCCCTTCACCCAAGGGTCAACCGGGAGCAGCCACCCTTACCCGAACCTATCGTTACACGACGCTGCCCGTGTTGGCTGCGTCTGACACCTCGGCAGTATTGCAGCACCCACACCATGTCGTGAGCAGTGAAACCCTGATCGATCAGGCCAGCGCTCAGACGCCTCTTGCGCACCTGCGTAACCAGTGGGTCAATGCCCCGCGTGATCGGGCACTGCACGGTCGCCAATACCTGAAGATCGAGAACCTGCAAGGGCTGGAAACGGTTACCGAGTACCACTATAGCCTCGAGCGCAGTGCAGGCACCGACGAGCCTGTGCTGAACGTTCAGCAGCTGCGTATCGGTTACGACGGCACGCAGGCCATCACCACCGTGCAATATGGCTTGCGCCATGGGCAGGTGATGCAGCAGCGTGACAGCGATGGTCTCGAAACCCGCTACGTCTACGATCGCCTGCAAAGAGTGGTGAAGGAGACCGTGGCTGCCGGGCTGCCGACAGAGGCCTCACGCCATTACCACTACACACTGACGCCGATCAGTGGCGAATCGGCCAGCCAGACGTTCACCGACGAGCACGGCGTGTGCACCAAGACCCTGCTCGATGGCCTGGGCAGGGTGCGCGGCGAGGAACGTGACCATGTGGATGAGGCCATGGCGCCACGGCTATACCCGACGCTCGCAGTAACCTACGACAACCAAGGCCGGCCAGTGACCGAAACCCACATCGACTGGTTGGAGGGCCTGCGCAGCCTGAACCTGCCCCAGCACTACGCCTACGACGACTGGGGTCAACGTTGCTGTACAACCGGGCCAGATGGCGTGCAGCAGCATGAACACCAGGACCCGCTGGGCAACGCCCAGCACCGCGGTCTGATCGTTCATCGCTGGCGCCAGGCCGGCAGTGGGCCCACGGCAATGATCAGCAGCCGCAGCGAGACCTGGATGAACCGCTTCGAAAAACCGGATGTGATCCTGCGCCAGGATGCCGAAGGCTTGACCTTGGCCACACGCAGTTTCACGTACGACGGGCTAGGACGCCTGGTGAGCGAAACCGATGAGCGTAGGCACACCACCAGGTTTACCTACGACATGTTCAACCGGCCCCTGCAGCGCATTTTGCCCGACAGCACCTGCGTGGAAACCCGCTATGCGCAGCACTCCACTGCGCAGTTGCCCATCGGCCTCACCGTCAAGCCTGGCAACATCAGACTGCCGGCCGTCCAAGTTGGCGCACAGTCCTTCGACGGCCTTGACCGACTGCAGGGCAGTACCACCGGCTGGCGCAGCGAGCGCTACCACTATGAGGGCAGTGAATCGCGTGCGCGGCGCAAACGCAACGCTGCCGGGCAGAGCATCGACTACGCCTATGACCTGAGCTTGACCACATACCCAATCACAAGCAGCAGCGCGGAGGAAAACGCAGTCTTCGACTATGACCCCATCGGGGCACGACTGACACGCGCCAGCGGTGCCCACGGCTGTTGCGACTACCAATACAACGCCCATGGCCACTTGCTCGAAGAACACTTGCAAGTCAGCGGCCATGCGCCTTTGAAAACTGAGCACCATCCCTCGTTGCAGGGTCGCCCGCAACGCACCGTCGAAGCCAGCGGCCTGGAAACGCTCTATCACTTTCACGACAACGGCCTGCCTCGGGGAATGCAGCAGCACAAGCTCGACGTGAACCTGCAGTATGACTCACTGGCGCGGCTTGAAATGATCACCAGCAACGACTCGGACAACGGGACCACGGTGGTCACGGTCATCGAATTTGACGACCAGGACCGCGAGATCAAACGATCCTGGCAACAGAGCGGCCACCCTGAGCGCATCCAGACACAACTGTGGGATCTCGATGGCCTGCTCAAGGAACGTCACCTCTACCAGGGGGCCATTACCCTGCTGAAGGAAACATTCACCTACACCGCCCTTGGCCAATTACTCAACCACCACTGTGCAGGTATCGAACTGCCCCGCGATAGCCAGGGCCGGGCGATCACGCAACAAACCTTCAGCTACAACAACTACGAAAGCCTCAGCATGGTCACCAGCCAGTTCGCCGATGGATCTGCCCGTGAGCGTGCGCAGTACGTTTATGCCGACGATGACCCTTGCCAGTTGCGCAGCATTGTTTACACCCCTGCACGCAGCAGCCCCCATCCGACCTTCAAGTACGACCGCAACGGCAACATGGTGCTTGACCAGTACGGTTGTACATTGCGCTATGACAGCCAGAACCGTCTGCAGTCGCTTGTGCGGGCCGCCGGCACTGGCCAATACCGGTACGACGCCCATAACCGCCTGCTTGGCAGCACCGACGGCAGTGGGGCCGACAGCGTGCTGGTGTACCAGAACCACCGTTTGACGCTGGCGGTCCGCGGAGCCTTGCGCACTCAATACCTGGATCTGGATGATCAACCCGTCGGCCAACAAACCCTCGATGACGCTAGCCAGACGCTGCTGCTTCACGCGGCGGATAACGCAAGTGTGGTTGCTGAAGGCCAGCACGGTTCGCTACGCAGCATGCGCTACAGCGCCTATGGCGAACGCTACAGCGACACACCGGTGAGCAGCGCCATGGGCTTTAACGGCGAAGCCCTCGACCCACTGAGTGGCCGTTACCTGCTGGGCAGCGGCTACCGCGCCTACGACCCTGAGTTGCGCTGCTTCCTCAGCCCCGATTCGCTCAGCCCATTCGGGGTTGGCGGCCTCAACTGCTACGCCTACGCCCGTGGCAATCCCATCGCGTTCCGTGACCCGACCGGGCATGAAGCGATTGGCTTCAGTGGTCGCCTGCGGCGTCCCGATGAAGACATCACGCCGCAAAGCCAGCCAGAAGAGATCAAGCAGGGAGACGGGGGCTGGCTGAAATGGTTGTGGGTAGGCATTGCCGTTGTCATGACCGCTGTAGCGATTGTGACGTTCGGTAAAGCAACGTTGGCGGCGGTGGCCGCTTGGAAAGGAGCTGCGACCGCTTTAGCGGCCACGGCGGTAACGGCCGCCAAAACGGCGGCGGCGTTGGCCATCGGTAAGGCGGTGGCTGCGGGTGTATCAGCCGCACTGGCTGTGGCCGGCACGGCAGCCCAGGTCCACGGCACGATCACGAATAACCAGACAAGCTTTGATGTGGCTCAGTGGCTCGGTATCGCGAGCTTCGGTGTCGGGCTCGCCAGTGCAGGGGCCTTTTATGCTGCGGGCAGGATGATGAGAAGCGCTACCGGCAGTGTGACAACGGGATCGAGGGCGTCGATCTTGGCCGACGATGCCGCTTCGGTTATTGACCGAAGAGATGCATGGCAGTTCCCCCCACCTTCTGCGAACAATAACCCACTGCCCGGCCCCCCCTCTCCAGTCCCGCCTCCGCAACACACGGTGCATCGGCTGGGTCAGGGCGGAGGGGGTGCACTTTTAGGGCGTCGATTCGGTGGATATAGACGCCCCAAATTTCCGTGGGCTAGAAGTACCAGATGAAGCTTCGAACTTCAAAATTGGGCTAGGAGAGCAAAACATGAACGAACAAACACCCCCCACCTCCAAACGCGCACTTGCCGAACAAACCCGCCAGGCCCAGCGCGAAGCCCGGCGCCGGCGCAACGCATCGCTGCTGGCAGAATTGGCGCCGTCCGTGCTGGGTATCGCCGATCCCAGCGACGGCACCCTGCTCAAGAGTGCCGTGGACAACAATCTTGAAGTGCGCATCCCCGCGTGGGTGAACTTGCCTGAAGATGGCGACACTGAAACCGTGTATCTGCAATTATCGACCACAGGCGATGCTGCCTCTGACTTTGGAGACGTAGGCCAGCCCCTGGAAGTGGTTGGCCCAGTCACCTCAGCCGATTTTCCGCTGGTAATGCATGTGCCCTTGGCCAGACTCGTCGAAGGCAGGCTATGGCTGCGTTACCGTATCGTGACCTTCAACGGCGGTCATGCAGTTTCGGCAGTGGTACCGCTGATCTGTGACCGCACCGCACCCCGCAACAGGGTCAATCCCGACGAGAAACTCGACGGCTTGACCGTCGGGGCAGCCTTTATTGACGACGAGTACCTCAAAAACAATCCGTCCGGCATCGTTGCCCAAGTACCAGAGTATGAGACCTACGCGCCTGGAGACACGTACAAGGTGTATTACTTCGAGAGCCCACCTGAAGAGCATGAGGATTACGAAAATCAGGTCGATGAGGGGCCTCTCGATGCGTCAATGCAAGTGGTTATTCCCAAGGACGTGGTAGAACGTGCCGGCGATGGCAAGTATTACCTTGCCTATTACCTGTATGACAAAGCGGGAAACAAGAGCCGAGGCTCGCTGATCACCAGCATCGACGTCGCCCTTGGCTCATTGCCGGCCAACCTGCAAGACCCTTTGGTGCACGCCGCCGACGACGGCGTGGTCGACCTCAAGGACGCCATTGATGGGGTATCGGTCGATATTCCCTCCTACGACGGAGCCAAAGCCCACGACGCTATCGCAGTGACCTGGGGTAGCACGCCATTACCACCGGAAACCGTCGGTGCCAAAGCCTTTCCAATCCCTGTTCACGTGCCCAACCCAACCTTGCGCGCTGAATACGGCACAGCCTCAGATGAACTGGCCACCAACGTCAGCTACCAGATCATGCGCGGTGCCGTACCGTTTGGCCCCAAGGCCATCAGTGTGAACGTCGACTTCAGCGTGGTAGGCCCCGAGCGCCCCGACCCCGACCCCACTTGGCCCAACCCGATCAACCCTAACCTGTCGGCACCCACGGTGCGAGGCGCACGTTCGGCAACGGATAACGTGATCGATCGCAGTGACGCCAATGAAGACGCCACACTGACCATCCCCTTTTACGACAATGCCGAGGACGGGCACGTGCTCGTTGTCTACTGGCATGGCAGGTGTGCAGGGACTCACACCGTGGACACGGCCCGTGATGCACGCGGCATCACCGTTCCTATCGATTGGGGCATCATCTTCGCGGAGGGTAACGACCCCGCGTTGCCGGTGCACTATACCCTGCGCGAATCGCAAGACGCCCTCAACGAGCAAATGTCGCAGACACAGTGGGTGGACGTGGATGCAGTTACCGTGATCCTGCCGCTTCCGCAGTTCCTGGGGGTTAGGGCCGGTTGGCTGAACTGTGATTCATTGCGCGATGTCGCGGGGGTACCGACCAACAACATGGTCCTGAAGGTGGAGATCCCGGACATGTCGGCCTACCTGAAGGCAGGCGACATAATCGAACTGGAGTGGGCACCGTTGATCGGCTCCAAAGATGAAGATGGCGACGACCCGGTACCCAATGCGGAGAAAATCGAACTCGTGGTGCTGGACGAGACATCAGTCAAGGGCTTCATCTGGGAAATCAAGCCTTATGCCGACCACCTTCTGCCAACCTATGACGCCAACCTTAACGGGGGCCGTACGCGGGCACGGGTGCGCTACGTCAAAGCCGATGACCCTGATTTAGCCTCGGAATGGGCAGTGCATAAGTTAAGCCTGGCCGAAGGCAGCGACTCTTGCGCAATGCCGTAACCTTGAGCTCCCTACGCGGTAGCGCGGCACGGTGCTGCCGCGAAGGGAGCACTGTAGGATTTTGGTCAGAACAGAAAGGAAAATTCCTACATTAGATAGAGAAACATCACTTTTACAATTCACCCTAACGATGCGAGCTCAGTACAGGAAGTCGTAGCAGCCATCTGCAAACAGCCTCTTCACAGGGTGATCCAATGTCCAGTTTCCATGCTTTCAAACCCACACTTTTTACTGTAATGATCCGAGCCACCACCGCACTTCCATTAGTGATTATCGGTAACTCGGCGGTGGCCCAGACTAATGTAGAAGGTCGTACTGATATCCAGTTTGGTACGCCCTTGGATAATTACCGTGTATTAAGTGGTGCCACCCTGAACGCCACGGGCGCGAATCTGTTGTATGTCGATGCCGAGGCAGGCGCGCACGTGTTGCTCAACGATTCGGACGTCACCCCAGGGTCGTCCGCCGTCGCGCTGGCCCTGACTGGTGCGAACGCAACGCTCGAGCGCTCGACCGTTACCGCCAGCAGCCGTGCGCTCACTGGCAGCCAAGGTGCAAGCATCAGTGCCAACGACAGCGTAATTCGCGGTGGGTCACGTGGCGCCAGCCTCAACCAGAGCCACCTTGAGCTAAGGCGCAGCGAAGTGCATGCCAGCGACAACAATGGCGTTGCCGTGGAGCTGTTCGACGGCAGCGTGTCGGCCAGTGACAGCAGCCTGATCAGTGGCGGTCGCGATGGTATCCTGGTGCGTGATGGCTCAGGCCAGACCGACGCCAAGGCCACCATCGTGCTGGACAACAGCCGTGTCGAGGGCCTGGATGGGTCGGCCATCGCGGTCGGCCGTGGCGCCGGTCGCGCTGCTTCTGCGCAAATCGATGTGCTCAACGGCAGCACCCTCAGCGCCAGCGACGGCGTGTTGGTGAATGTGGCCGATGCTGCAACGGCGAGCCTGCGCGTGAGTGACAGCCAGCTGCTTGGCGATATCGTGGTTGCCGAAGGCGGCACTGCCAACGTGATGCTGGAGAACGCCGCAACCCTGACCGGCCGCCTGGAAAACGTAGCGCAGGTGGCCATCGACAGCGGCGCCGAGTGGGCCATGGTCGGCAATGCCGCCGTCGAGCAGCTGACCATGAACGGCGGCCGCGTAAGCTTCGGCAACATCGGTGAATTCCACACGCTGACCCTAGGCTCACTGTCGGGCAACGGCACATTCGTGATGGACGCCGACTTCGCCAGCGGCCAGCATGATTTCCTCGACATCACTGGCAATGCCACGGGCGATCATTCGCTGCTGGTTCGCAGCAGCGGGACCGATCTGCAAGCCGATGCCAGCCTGCACATGGTGCATGCAGACAGCGGCGATGCGCGCTTCTCACTGGAAGGCGGCCCGGTCGATGTCGGTACCTATTCCTATGATTTGGTCCCTAAAGGCAGCGGCAACGACTGGTACCTGGACAAGAGCACCCGCACCATCAGCCCCGGCACCCAGTCAGTGCTGGCCTTGTTCAACACAGCACCGACCATTTGGTATGGCGAAATGAGTACCTTGCGTGGCCGCATGGGCGAAGTGCGCCGCGATGCCGGGCAGGCTGGGAGCTGGGTGCGCACCTTCGGCAACAAGTACAACGTCGCCGGTGCCGAAGGCCTGGCTTACCAGCAAACCCAGCAAGGTCTGTCCTTCGGTGCGGACGCTCCTTTGCCGATCGGCGACGGTAACTGGCTGGCCGGGATCACGGCCGGTTACAGCCAATCGGACCTGAGCCTGGCGCGCGGTACCCAAGCCAAGGTCGACAGCTACCATCTCGGTGTCTACAGCACTTGGCTGGAACCTGAGAGCGGGTACTACATCGATGCCGTAGCGCGACTCAATCAATTCAAGAACCAGTCCGATGTGCGCTTGAGCGATGGCACCAAGACCAAGGGCAGCTACGACAACCTCGGTGTCGGCGCAGCGTTGGAGATAGGCCGCCACATCAGCCTCGATGAAGGCTGGTTCATTGAGCCCCATGCCCAATTGGCCGGCTTGATCGTGCAGGGCAAGGACTACACCCTGGACAATGGCATGCGCGCCGAAGGTGGGCGCACGCATTCCCTGCAAACCAAGCTCGGTGCCACCGTCGGGCGCAAACTGGAAGTGGGGGACGGGCGAATGATCCAGCCCTATGTAAGGGTTGCCGCCGTGCATGAATTCGCCAATGACAACCACGTCAAGGTCAATGGTAACGGCTTCAACAACGACCTCTCTGGCTCTCGCGGGGAAGTGGGCACCGGCATCGCGGTAGCCTGGGCCGATAAATGGCGTGCTCATGCCGACTTCGAATACGCCCATGGCAGCAAGCTTGAACAGCCCTGGGGTGTGAACCTGGGGGTACGCTACAACTGGTGAGTTTACGAAGGGAGAGCCGTTGAGGTTCTCCTTTTTTTTGCTTTGGCGCATCACGCGATCATGGAGAACAGGCTATGCCAACCTCAAAGCATTCGACCCAAAACACCTCGGCCGCGCTTGCAAACCGCTTCGAGCAGGTAGCGTTCTATGTACCGCCTGTCGTCCCCGACCTGCTGCCCAATGAGCCAGATTCCCTGCTCAATCTGTTGCCGTTCAAAGCCGTGTTCTTGCCATTGCGGGTCGAGTTCGCCCAGTGGGGCAATTCGGACCCTACCGAAGAAGACCCGGAAACACTAACCCTGTACTGGAACGGCCGTGAAGTCCGCACCCTGATCTGGACGGCACCGGTACAGCCCGATGAACTGTTCATCGAGGTGCCGGTGGGGTTTCTGAGCGAAGGCCAGCACCGGCTGCACTACCAGGTCAAGCTGTTCAACGGCATGCGCAGCGACTCAGAAGCCCTTGAGATCAACATCGACAAGACGCCCCCGTTGCTCGCCGATGACGATGAGCTGATTTTTCCGCCGGACGTGATAAGCAATGGCGTCACCGACCGCTACCTCAAAGAACACGGCGAACTGACGGCGCAAGTACCGCCCTATTTAGGCGCCGATGTGGGCGATACCGTGAGCTGGTACTGGAGTGACAGCCCCGTCGGCAAGCAACTGGTCGACCGCCTCACCCTGACCAAGGCCGAAGTGGGCATGCCCTTGCACGTCAAGATACCGGCCGACTTCATCTTACAGCTCAGCGACGGCCTGCGTTTTGCCCGTTATGAGGTCCAGGACCGCGCAGGCACCGCCCTTCAACGCTCGTTGGCCGTGGCGTTGCACGCGGCGGTCACGCCACCGCCCCGGCAGCTACCCCCACCGTTCGTGCGCCAGGCCAGTGGCTCCGATTATTTCAGCGATTTGCTGCCAGCTGATGCCGTGGCAGGAGCGACGTTGACGATACCGGCCAGCGCCTCACTCGAACCGGATGATCAAGTGACCGTATTCTGGGGCGAGCCAGGCGCCCCGGGTGCTTATCAGACCGACACACCGATAAGCCCAGGCTCAAGGGAGTACACCGTACCTGCCAAGTACATTGCCATGAACCTGAACAGCCGCATTCCCCTGCACTATCAGGTCAAGGCGTACGATGGCCAGCTTCACGACTCAGCGCCGCACCAGGTCAGCATTGGCCGCCTGCACGGGCTACCCCTGATACACAGCGACGCGATTCGGGACAACCAACTGAACCTGGCGAAACTGGGTGCCCAAGCGGCGTTTTCGCTACCTGGGTGGCAGTTCATGGACGCGGGGCAATTCATCACGGTATACATCGAAGGGGTCAAGCGCGGAGCGATCGACCAGAAAATCACGCTGCCGGTGGTCACCGACATGGCAGTGCCTGGTGCAGTGACGGAACTCGCGGTGGGGTCGGTTACCAAGAGCGCGCTGCAGGCGTTGGAAGTGGACTATCAGTTCTACGTACGGGTCAAGGTCAGCTTTGACGATAAACGCACGTGGGTTGAGTTTCCGATGATCACGCCAACGTTGATCGATCAACCCTGAGCTGGCGGGTGGCGCGAGCGCTGGTATTGTTATCCAGAAGCGATCAATCGCCTTCAGGGTGAGGTGAGCGTACCGCGGGATCTATCTCGCTCGATTGCCGTGGGCCACAAACGAAAAAAGACGCCGAAGCGTCTTTTTTGGTGATCTACACAAGCCCAAAGGACGCTGTAGATCTTTATGTGGAGCGGGAAACGAGACTCGAACTCGCGACCCCGACCTTGGCAAGGTCGTGCTCTACCAACTGAGCTATTCCCGCAAAGTGAAGCTTTACAACCCTTGGCGTGAAGCGCCGATACGACCTTCACCACCACTGCACCGCATAGACGCCACAGTATTCAAACTGGAGCGGGAAACGAGACTCGAACTCGCGACCCCGACCTTGGCAAGGTCGTGCTCTACCAACTGAGCTATTCCCGCAATGGCGTCCCCTAGGGGACTCGAACCCCTGTTACCGCCGTGAAAGGGCGGTGTCCTAGGCCACTAGACGAAGGGGACACACAACACTTTTCAGTGCACCAGTACATGAACCTCACGATCCAGACTGGATTTTCTTTTCCTGCCGCGCCGCGAGGCACTGCCGGAGAAACTGGAGCGGGAAACGAGACTCGAACTCGCGACCCCGACCTTGGCAAGGTCGTGCTCTACCAACTGAGCTATTCCCGCAATATGGCGTCCCCTAGGGGACTCGAACCCCTGTTACCGCCGTGAAAGGGCGGTGTCCTAGGCCACTAGACGAAGGGGACACGCTGCTGGCATTACTGCCTGCTTTCACTCCCTGCTGCGTTCTGCTGTGTGCTTTACGCTGCAAGTGGCGCGCATTCTATGGAGGGATGGATAGGCCGTCAACCCTTTTGTAGAAATTTATTTAAATCAATGACTTCCCGCCCTGCCGCCCCAGCTTGCGCAGGCGCTAAACGAAGCCCGAGCTGAATTTCTGACGTCAGCGCAGCGTAAATGTGCCAGCATTCAGCCACTGGGCATGCGGCCGATAATGAACACAGGCTGTCAGGGTTTACGCAACCTCGCCCCTACACTCAATGATGCAATCCATTTCATGAGGCATTCACGGTGACACCACTTCTGATCACCCTGCTCGTTGTGGCGGGTATCGCACTGCTGATTCTGATTGGCTACCTCAATAACGTGGTCGAGAACGGCAAGCTCGAGCGCGCTCGATTGAAGATAGAACTGGCCGATCGCCTGCGTCGCTGTGGCGAAATCAGTGAAACCTTCCCCGGCCAGTACATGACCCCTGGGCTGAAATTGCTGCTGACCCGGCTGGAGCTGAACGTCAACCAGCGTCAGCTTGCCCTGGACAAGCACAATGCCGACATCAAGGCGCGCATCGCCGAAGTTGAAGCGCTGATCGCCAAAGGCGAGCAGATACCGGTCAACAACCCACCCAACCCGATCCTGACCGAAGCCAAGGCCAAGGACGTGCGGTTTCTGCTCGAAGCCTTGCACAACCAGATCACCCGCGCTGCGCAGGAAGGCTTTCTACCTGCTCTGGAAGCCAAGCACTGGCTCAAGGAAATCCGCCACATCCTGGTATTGCTGCACATCGAGTTCTTCAACAACCTCGGCCAACAGGCCTTGCAGAACGAGCAGCCCGGCCAGGCTCGCCTGGCGTTCGAACGGGGCGTGCAGTACCTGCGCAAGCAACCGGAGCCCAAGGTCTACGAAGAGCAGCTGACGTATCTTGAAAAACTGCTGGCGCGGGTGAATGCCCAAGTGCTGGATCAGCTGGCGCCGACCGAGGACGAAGATAACGAGCTGACCGAAGGCTTGAAAACCGACGACGAAGAGACCTGGAAGAAGAAGGCGATGTACGACTGAACCGGGTGCTCGTACCGGCGGCGCAGGCGCGCCGTCGATACGTGCTCAAGGGCGATCAGCAGTCAGTCAGTTCCAGAAAAATCGCCACCAGCTGCTCAAGCCCTGCCTGATCGGCTTCACTGAAACGCCCGATCGTGGGGCTGTCCAGATCCAGCACGCCCACCAGCCTGCCCGCCTTGATCAGTGGAATCACCAGCTCGCTGTTGGACGCGCTGTCGCAGGCAATGTGCCCGGCAAAGACGTGCACGTCTTCTACCCGCTGGGTTTGGCGCGTGGCTGCTGCGGTGCCGCACACCCCTTTGCCAAAGGGAATGCGCACGCAGGCCACCTGGCCCTGGAACGGGCCGAGCACCAGCTGTTCATCGCGATTGATGTAAAATCCCGCCCAGTTCAGGTCTTCGATCTGGTGATAGACAAAAGCCGAGAATTGCGCGGCGTTGGCGGTGAAGTCACGCTCGTCGGCGAACAGCGCCTGTACTTGCGCCGCCAGCAAGGCGTAGCCGTCCAGGCCAGCACCACTGGCATTGAGATCGATCATCGGGTTTGCTCCAGCAATTGCAGCCCGACCCAATAGCGGGCGAACTGATAGGCACATCGGCCATTACGATTGCCGCGGCCGGTAGCCCAGCGCACGGCGAGTATGTCCAGGGCTTCGTCACGCTGCCAGCGCAGTCCGGCCGGGCGCGCGAGCTGGCCGATCCAGTGCTCGACCACATCGAGGAAGTGCTCCTGACTGAACGGGTAGAAGGACAGCCACAACCCAAAGCGGTCGGACAAGGCGATCTTGTCTTCCACGGCCTCATTGGGGTGCAACTCGCCATCGACCATCTGCCAGTTTTCGTTGTCGCTCTGTTTTTCTGGTACCAGGTGGCGGCGGTTGGATGTGGCGTACAACAGGACGTTATCCGGGGCCTGCTCAAGCGAGCCATCGAGCACGCTCTTGAGTACCCGGTAGTCGCCCTCCCCCGCCTCGAACGACAGGTCGTCGCAGAACAGGATGAAGCGCTGCGGCAATTTCTGCAGTTGCTCCACCACCCGCGGCAGGTCGGCCAAATGGTCGCGCTCGATCTCGATCAAGCGCAGCCCCGCTGCGGCGTGCTCGGCCAGCAGCGCACGCACCAGCGAGGACTTGCCTGTGCCCCGCGAGCCCCACAGCAACGCGTGGTTGGCAGGCAGGCCACTGATGAACTGATGGGTGTTGCGGCCAAGCTGGTCACGTTGCTGGTCGACACCGATCAGGTCGCTCAGGCGGATATCCAGGCTGACCTCAAGCGGCATCAGGTAGCCACTGCGGCCATCGCGCTGCCAACGGGCAGCCAGGGTCGCGGACCAGTCTATCTCGGGACGCGCTGCCGGCAGCAGCGGCTCGAGACGGGCCAGCACCGTTTCGGCGCGGTCCAGAAAAGTAATCAAGCGGGCGTCCATGACGACTCCTACACAGTCGAATTCGGGTTGGCGGGTGGCCCGTTATCCTAGAACCGCCTAGTAAAGTCACGACGGCACGTAGCACCGTGCCATGGCGTACAAGGCGATTGAGCAATCAAACGGCCAGCCCAGGCGCTCAGCCTGATCAGGGCTGAAAATGTGACAGACCCGCCAGCAGCCGCGATCGATCGGCTATGCTTGCGCAGCGCAAGGAATGTGGAACCGGCTCGGGACTCATGGATATCAAGTTCACCAATCGCCTGTCATACAAGCAAGCCCGGTTGACAGTCCTGGTTGGCTTCATCCTGGGAACATTGCTCAGTCTTGTCCAGATCGGCATCGATTATGCCAGCGAAGACGCCTCGATCAACCGCGAAGTGCGTGCGCTGCTGCAAATCAGCCACAACCCGGCCTCGCGCATCGCCTACAACATCGACTCGGAGCTGGCACTGGAACTGACACGGGGGCTGCTGGAGTCGCCTGCCATCGTGCGCGCGCGGTTGATCGACAACAACGAGACGGTGCTGGCAGACGTGGAACGGCCGCGACTCGAAGACCGTTACAGGCCGATCAGCGACTTTCTGTTCGGCGATCACCGTCAACTGCGCGACCCCCTGTTTCTCACCCACATGCCCGACGAGTACCTGGGCACGCTGTACCTGGACGTGGACACCTACCCCTTCGGCCGGCGCTTTCTCGACCGCGCCGGCCTCACCCTGCTCAACGGCTTTGCCCGCAGCCTGGTGCTGACAGGCCTGTTGCTGGCCCTGTTTTACATGATGCTGACCAAGCCGTTGGTCACGGTGATCGGTGCGCTGAGCGGCGGCGATGCGCGCAAGCCCCTGCAGGGACGACTGCAATGCCCGCCCGGTCATGAGCACGATGAAATCGGCGTGCTGGTGAAAGTGGCCAACCAGCAGTTCGTCAGCATGTCCACCGAGATCGAGCAGCGCCGTACGGCCGAGAATCGGCTCACCCAGTACCTCAACGAGCTGGAAAACATCGTTGCGGCCCGTACCGATGAACTCAAGGCGAGCAACGACAACCTCAGCCTGACCAACCAAGAGCTTGAGCAAGCCCGGCGTCGGGCGCTGGACATGGCCCATGCACGGGCTGCGTTCCTGGCCAACATGAGCCACGAGATCCGTACGCCCCTCAATGGGATGCTCGGCATGATCGCCCTGGCGCTGGACAACCCGCTGCCAGGTGAGCAGCGCCAGCAGCTGACCATTGCACACGACTCCGGGAAAGTCCTGGTCGAACTGCTCAACGATATCCTCGATCTGTCGAAATTCGATGCAGGCCAGCTCGAGCTAGAACGAATCCCCTTCGACATGGCGACCCTGGTCGAGGACACCGCTAGCCTGCTGTCGCAGAACGTGGCCCAGGGGGTCGAACTGACTTGCCTGATTGCCCATGACTTTCCGGCAAGCGTATTGGGCGACCCTACGCGGGTGCGCCAGATCGTCGGCAACCTGTTGTCCAACGCGTTGAAATTCACCCGCTTTGGACGGGTGGACGTCAGGCTTGAGCCTATGATCGGCGGCGTGCGCCTGGAAGTCCGGGATACCGGCATCGGCATCCCGGAAGAAGCGCAAGCGCGCATCTTCCAGCCTTTCACCCAGGCCGGTGCAGGCATTACGCGTCAGTACGGCGGTACCGGCCTGGGACTGGCCCTGACCCGTAACCTGTGCAAGGCCATGCATGGCCATCTGCATATTCGGTCCCAGCCCGGTTTTGGCAGCCGTTTCACTGCAGAACTCCCCCTCAACGCCTGCGCCAAGGCCGATACACCCGAGCCTTTGCACGCCAGCGTGGCTGCACTGACCGCAGCGGGCAGCGGCCTGCATGAGCTGATGCTTGGCCTGTTACCGGCCTTGGGCCTGGCGTATGCACGGCACGACGGCATTGACACCGTAGCAGGCGCAACCGACCTGCTGATACTCGACGATGTGCAGGCGCTGCCCGAGGTGCGCAGGGTTTCGCAGGTACCCATCCTGCTCGTCACTGCCTACGGCAACTTCCTGCCCAGCGAACAGGCCTTGGCCATGGCCCCCCTGCATCAGCTCGCACGCCCGCTGACCCGTGGGGCGCTGTACCAGACGCTGCATCGGGTATTGCAAGGACACGATGCCGAGCACCCACTGGCAACCCCACCCCCCGCTACAGCCAAAGGCCGGGCGCGCATCCTGCTGGTGGAGGACAACCCCGTCAATCAGCTGGTGGCCAAAGGCATGCTGGCCAAGCTGGGGTGCCAGGTGGAATTGGCCACGCAAGGAGTCGAAGCCCTGGCGCGGCTAGAAGAGGAAGCCTTCGACCTGGTGCTGATGGACTGCAACATGCCGGTGATGGATGGCTACGAGGCCACCCGGCGCATCCGTGAGCGCGGCCATTGGCCAGGGCTGCCCATTGTCGCGCTCACCGCCAATGCGATGCCCGAGGAGCGCGACCGCTGCCGAGCCGCCGGTATGGACGATTACCTGGCCAAGCCGTTCCGGCGCGAGGACCTGCTGGCCGTGGTCGATCGCTGGGTGCCGGTCAGCGGCTGAGCAGACGCTCGATGTCCGCCTCCAAGGCCTGCGGCTTGGTGGTCGGTGCATAACGCACCACCTGGCCGCTGGCCGGGTCGAGCAGGAACTTGGTGAAGTTCCACTTGATCTTCTGGCTACCCAGAATGCCAGGCGCCCGCTGCTTGAGCTCGGCGAACAAGGGGTGGGTGCCTGGGCCGTTGACCTCCACCTTGCGAAACAGCGCAAAGCTCACGCCGAAATTGCGCTGGCAGAACTGCGCGATGTCACGCGCCTCGCCAGGCTCCTGCTTGCCGAACTGATTGCAGGGAAAGCCCAGCACCACCAGCCCGCGATCACGGTACCTCTGCCACAGCTGTTCTAACCCGGCGTATTGCGGCGTGAAGCCGCACTGGCTGGCGGTGTTGACCACCAGCACGGCCTTGCCTGGGAAGTCGCCCAGCTTCTTGTGTTCGCCTGCAAGGGTGACACAGGGAATATCCAGCAGCGATGCGGCCATGTTCGAGCTCCGGTCAGTCACGAGGGCGCAAGTCGATGCACACCGAGTTGATGCAGTAGCGCAGCCCGGTCGGTGGTGGCCCGTCGGGGAACACGTGGCCAAGGTGAGCGTCGCAGCGGGCACAGGTCACCTCGGTGCGGATCATGCCGTGGGAGGTGTCGCGGATCTCGATCATCGCGCTATCCTCGATGGGGGCGTAGAAGCTTGGCCAACCACAGCCCGAATCGAACTTGGTCTGGGCATCGAACAACGCCAGACCGCAGCAGATGCAGTGATAGATGCCGTCGCGGCGCTCGCTGTTGTACTTGCCGCTGAACGGCCGCTCGGTGCCTTTCAGACGGCACACCTGGTATTGCTCGGGGTCGAGCATCGACCGCCACTGTTCCAGGGTTTTCTCGATCTTTTGCATGGGGCTCCCTCGGCAGGCTCAATTTCACCCTGCGCCGTCTTTTCCGGGGCGCGGGTGGCACGTATATTAGTTGGCTTCGTGTGCAAGGCGTTCAGTCTCGCACCCGCTTTGTGCCCTTACAAACCTTTCGGCCGGGCATAGCGCGTTTTCTCAATCGGGATTCCATCATGCAGTTCAGCAAATCGAACAAGCTCGCCAATGTTTGCTACGACATTCGCGGCCCTGTGCTCAAGCACGCCAAGCGTCTGGAAGAGGAAGGCCACCGCATCCTCAAGCTGAACATCGGCAACCCGGCGCCGTTCGGTTTCGAGGCGCCTGATGAAATTCTGCAGGACGTGATCCGCAACCTCCCTACCGCGCAGGGCTACAGCGATTCCAAAGGCCTGTTCAGCGCACGCAAGGCGGTGATGCAGTACTGCCAGCAAAAGGGCATCGAAGGCGTCGGCATCGAAGATATCTACCTGGGCAACGGCGTGTCCGAGTTGATCGTCATGTCGATGCAGGCCCTGCTCAACAACGGTGACGAGGTGCTCATCCCAGCCCCCGACTACCCCCTGTGGACGGCAGCCGTAAGCCTGGCCGGCGGCAAACCGGTGCACTACCTGTGCGACGAGCAGGCCGACTGGTTCCCCGACCTGGAGGACATCAAGGCCAAGATCACCCCCAACACCAAGGCACTGGTCATCATCAACCCCAACAACCCAACGGGCGCGGTGTATTCCACAGCGCTGTTGCGGGGCATGCTGGAGCTCGCTCGCCAGCACAACCTGGTGGTGTTCTCCGACGAAATCTACGACAAGATTCTTTATGACGAAGCGGTGCACATCAGCACGGCCTCCCTGGCACCGGACCTGCTGTGCCTGACCTTCAACGGCCTGTCCAAATCCTACCGCGTGGCAGGCTTTCGCTCCGGCTGGTTGATCATTTCCGGGCCCAAGCATCATGCCCAGAGCTACATCGAAGGCATCGACATGCTGGCCAACATGCGCCTGTGCGCCAACGTGCCGGCCCAGCATGCCATTCAGACCGCACTGGGCGGCTACCAGAGCATCAACGACCTGGTGCTGCCACCGGGGCGCTTGCTAGAACAGCGCAACCGCACCTTCGAGCTGCTCAACGACATCCCCGGGGTGAGCTGCGTCAAGCCCATGGGCGCGCTGTATGCGTTCCCGAGGATCGACCCGAAGGTCTGCCCGATCCTCAACGACGAGAAATTCGCCTTGGACCTGCTGCTGTCCGAGAAACTGCTCATCGTCCAGGGCACTGCGTTCAACTGGCCTTGGCCGGACCATTTCCGCGTAGTGACGCTGCCCCGCGTAGATGACCTGGAAGCGGCCATCGGGCGGATCGGCAATTTCCTCAGGACCTATTCGCAGTAAGCACACGCGCCGCTGGCGCTCTCAGAGGGCCGACACTCTGGTTGCAGCTGTGAGCGCTGGCAGGGCCGCCTCAGGAAAAGGACGGCCCTGCGCGCGCTGTAGCATGTTTCTTACATCCTGCAATGCTCTATCCCACAGCCGGCTTCCCCTCCTCTGCCATACTGCGGCTTACACAGTTTGAAATAGTCCGTCGATTGAATCCCGGCGGCAGGCCCCTTATATACCCCGCAGTAAGCGACAATTCATCCGTCAGGAGAACGTAACAACCATGATGCGCATTCTGTTGTTTGTGGCCACCAACCTTGCGGTGGTGCTGGTTGCAAGCATTACCCTGAGCCTGTTCGGTTTCAACGGGTTCATGGCTGCCAACGGGGTCGACCTGGACCTTGGCAGCCTGCTCGTGTTCTGTGCGGTGTTCGGTTTTGCCGGCTCGCTGGTTTCGCTGTTCATCTCCAAGTGGATGGCGAAGATGAGCACCGGTACCCAGATCATCAGCCAGCCGCGTACCCGGCACGAGCAGTGGCTGCTGCAAACGGTCGAGGAGCTGTCCCGCGAGGCTGGCATCAAGATGCCGGAAGTGGGTATTTTCCCGGCCTATGAAGCCAACGCCTTTGCCACCGGCTGGAACCGTAACGATGCACTGGTGGCGGTCTCTCAAGGCCTGCTGGAGCGTTTTTCGCCCGATGAAGTGCGCGCCGTGCTGGCGCACGAGATCGGCCACGTTGCCAACGGCGACATGGTCACCCTGGCGCTGGTCCAGGGCGTGGTGAACACCTTCGTGATGTTCTTCGCCCGGATCATCGGCAACTTCGTCGACAAGGTCATCTTCAAGAACGAGGAAGGCCAAGGTATCGCCTATTACGTCGCGACCATCGTGGCAGAACTGATACTGGGCATCCTGGCCAGCATCATCGTCATGTGGTTCTCGCGCCGCCGCGAGTATCGCGCAGACGAAGCCGGCGCTCGCCTGGCCGGCACCTCGGCCATGATCGGCGCCTTGCAGCGCCTGCGTGTGGAACAGGGTTTGCCGGTTCACATGCCCGACACGCTCAAGGCCTTCGGCATCAATGGGGGCCTCAAGCAGGGCCTGGCCGGCCTGCTGATGAGCCACCCGCCACTGGAAGACCGCATCGACGCCCTGCGCCGCCGCGGTTGATCCACCCACCCTGCAAAAAGGCGACTTCGGTCGCCTTTTTTATGAGCGCCTGTTAATCACAACGCGGGGTGCAGACCTCAACGGCTGACCCGATAGACCCTCTCCCACAAGCTCGAAGCCCCCGCCTGCACGAACTTCGGGCTCTGCTCGATCATCTGCACCGCTTCGAGCTCATCCACTTGCCAGCCGGTGAACCCCTGCCGCAACGCGTCGTCGCTCACCGAAAACGGCGGCCCGGGCACCAGCGCCTGGTCATAGTCCAAGGTCACCACCAGCCCCTTGGTGCCAGCAGGCAACAAGCCCGACAGCGCTCGGACATACCGCTCCCGCATCGCCGAGGGCAAGGCAATCAAGGCCGCTCGGTCGTAGAGCGCGGTACAGTCACCCACGTCGCCGCTCGTCAGCGCGAAGAAATCGCCGCACCAAAGCTCAATAGGCCCATGACGCCAGATCTCGAATGCGCCTGTGTGCGAGACCTGTGCCTGGAGCCCCTGCTCACGGAAGAAGTCTTCCACCGCCCGACGAGACAACTCGACACCCATCACTCGGTGCCCCTGCCCGGCCAGCCACAGTACGTCCAGGCTCTTGCCGCACAAGGGCACCAGGACCTTGCTGTTGGCTGCCAGATGCAAGCCAGGCCAATAGGCCTGCAGGTAGGGGTTCACCTGGGCTTGATGAAAGCCAATCTGGTTGTCGGCCCACCGCTGCTGCCAGAATGCCGGTTCCATGTTTCCTCCCGATTATTCGATGGTTCCCAGCCATAACTTGATTTGGATTCGATCAAGCCTTGGCCGAAGATGCGAGCATCTTAACCCTCAGGACCCTGCCATGCTGCCTAGCTTGTTCATCTCCCACGGCTCACCCATGTTAGCATTGCAGCCCGGCGCCAGCGGGCCTGCACTGGCGCAGTTGGCTCAACAGCTGCCTACGCCACGTGCGATTGTCGTGGTATCGGCCCATTGGGAAAGCCGCGACCTGGCAGTGACGAGCGGCGCGAGGCCGGCGACCTGGCATGACTTTGCTGGCTTTCCTGCGGCGCTGTATGCGGTGCAGTACCCAGCACCGGGCGATCCGCACCTGGCGCAACGTATCTGTGATCGTTTGCAGGCGGCCGGGCTGCCAGCTGACCCAGACACCGAGCGCCCCTTCGATCATGGCGCCTGGGTGCCCTTATCGCTGATGTATCCGCAGGCACAGGTCCCGCTGGTGCAGGTGTCCTTGCCCAGCCATTTGGGCCCCACGGGGCAGCTACGCATTGGCCAGGCCCTGGCCGGGCTGCGCGAAGAAGGTGTCCTGCTGATTGGCTCTGGCAGTATCACGCACAATCTTGGTGAACTGGACTGGCAGGCTGGGCCGGACAGGATGGCGCCGTGGGCGCTGGCCTTTAGAAACTGGATGGTAGAGACGTTGCAGGCCAACGACTGCCAGGCCTTGCTCGACTACAGGGCGCAGGCGCCGTTTGCCGTGCGCAATCACCCCAGCGATGAGCATCTGCTGCCGCTGTTCTTTGCCCTAGGCGCGGGTGGGGCTTTTGACGTGGTGCACCAGGGCTTCACCTTGGGCGCGCTGGGGATGGATATCTACCGATTCGGTTAGGTCGCGCCTGATGGCTTGCAAAAAAATCCCCGACCTAGGCCGGGGATGTTTTATTGCTTGAGGATCAATCTTCGCGGTAGCGACGCAGCTTGAGCTGCTTGCCAGCGACGCGAGTGTCCTTGAGCTTGGTCAGCAGCTTCTCGAGGCCGTCTTCCGGCAGCTCGACCAGGCTGAAGCTATCACGCACCTGGATGCGACCAATGGCATCACGCGCCAGGCCACCTTCGTTGAGGATCGCGCCCAGCAGGTTCTTGGCAGCGATACCGTCACGTGCGCCCAGGGCAGTACGGCAGCGTACGCGGCCTTCTGCCAACGGCAGTGGCGCACGACGCTCGCGGTCGCCACGGTCCGGGCGCTCGCCACGTTCGGTGCGCTCGCCACGCGGGGCGAAGCTTGGCACCAGGGGCTGTTCGCGTTCTACCGCTGCCAGGTCCAGGGCTTGGCCATTGGTGGCCTTGCGCAGCAGGGCAGAAGCCAGCGCGCGAGCGCTGCAGCCCAGGTCGGCGGTCAGGCGGTCGAACAGCTCGCCGTGGGTCGCTTCGGCTTCGGCAACCAGCGGCGCCAGGCTATTGGTCAGCTTCTTGATACGGGCATCGAGCACCGCCTGGCCGTTGGGCAGGCGCGCTTCGGCGACTTTCTGACCCGTCACGCGCTCGATCACCTGCAGCATGCGGCGCTCACGCGGCGTCACCAGCAGCAGTGCGCGACCTTCGCGACCCGCACGGCCGGTACGGCCAATACGGTGCACATAGGACTCAGGATCGTACGGCATGTCGACGTTGAACACGTGGGTGATGCGCGGCACGTCCAGGCCACGGGCAGCGACGTCAGTGGCGACGACGATGTCCAGGCGGCCATCCTTGAGCGAGTCGATCACGCGCTCACGCTGGTTCTGGGCGATGTCGCCGTTCAGCGCAGCAGCCTTGTACCCCTTGGCTTCCAACGCGGCAGCCAGGTCCAGGGTAGCCTGCTTGGTGCGCACGAAGGCGATCAGCGCGTCGAACTCTTCGACTTCCAGCAGACGCAGCACGGCCGGGATCTTCTGGTCGGCATGCACCATCAGGTGAGCCTGATCGATCGCGGTGACGGTCTGGGTCTTGCTCTGGATCTTGACGTGCTTGGGCTCACGCAGGTGACGTTCGGCGATCGAGCGGATCGACGACGGCAGGGTCGCGGAGAACAGTACGGTCTGACGCGTGGCCGGGATGGCATCGAAGATCACTTCGAGGTCGTCCATGAAGCCCAGCTTGAGCATCTCGTCGGCTTCGTCCAGTACCAGGTACTGCACGGTCGACAGGACCTTCTCGTCACGACGCAAGTGGTCGCACAGACGGCCTGGGGTGGCGACGACGATTTGCGCGCCGTTGCGAATGGCGCGCAGCTGCGGGCCCATCGGGGCACCACCGTAGACGGCCACGACGTTCACGCCCGGCATCTGCTTGGCGTAGGTTTCGAAAGCGGTTGCAACTTGCAGCGCCAACTCACGGGTTGGTGCCAGGATCAGGGCTTGCGGCTCGCGCTTGCTCACATCGATCTTGTTGAGGATCGGCAGAGCGAAGGCAGCGGTCTTGCCGGTGCCTGTCTGCGCCTGGCCGATCATGTCGTGACCGGCGAGGATGATCGGGATCGATTGCTGCTGAATGGCCGACGGCTCTTCATAGCCGGTGGCCACGACAGCGGCAACAATGTTCGGATTGAGATCGAGAGCGGCGAAGCCGGCGATTTCCTGGGTCATGGGTCTGCCTCTAGAGTGCATCCGCAAAGACCCATGCTCCAAAGCTGCACAAGCCATGAAAGACCGACAGGTCACCCAGGCAGCTTTGGCGGCGGGGATTTGCGAAAACGATTGAAAAAGATACTTGGGAAGGTCCGCCTAGCGGACGTGCAGCCGAAGCTGGACTCGGAGGATTTGCACCGCCTGATTTTTGAGGCCCGCTAAAAGACCGGCGCGTACTATACCTGAAATCGAACGGGGCGGGAGGAATTTTTTCAGGCCGCGGGGTTTGAGGGCGCTGTCGGTGGGCAGCGGCTGAAACGATACATCTTTTACACCTGCAGGGGGGGTTGTTTTGGTTATCGCCAAGTGACTGGAACGCTGCGGTCAAACCACCGAAGCCCTCTGTATGGCGGGCGGGGCCGCGCAACGGCCCCCTGCAATTTCATCCCATCCCTGCGGCTCAACTGGCCGGCCGAATGTCCTTGATCAACCCGTCCAGGCTATACCCCAGGCGTGGCGCCAGGGCCTCGGCCCGCGCCCGCAGCCCCGCCATGTCCAGGGTCTGCTCCAGGTCGGCTGGCACCAGCACGATCACGTTGCCCTCCTTGACCGGTAATTCCCAGTAATGGCGGTGGTACAACCCGCGCAGCAATGCCGCCCCAAGCGGCTTGCCCTCGTCAGTGGCCCACTGGTTGATCACCAGCCAACCACCGGGGTTGAGGCGTTGCTGGCAGCCCTCCAGAAAATTCCAAGCCAAATGCCCGACGCCAGGCCCATGGTCGGTATAAAGGTCGACGAACAACAAGTCGGTCGTTTCCGCAGTCGGCAGCAATTCGACCGCATCGCCGATGCGCACATATAACCGCGGGTCATCATCCAGGCCAAGGTGCTCCATGGCCAGGCGTGGCACATCCGGGCGCAGCTCGATGGCCTCGATGTCTTCGAGGGGCAGAAACTTCATGCAAGCCTGGGTCAGGGTTCCGGCGCCCAGCCCCAGGAACAGCGCACTTTCCGGCTGTTCATGGCAAAGCGCCCCTACCAGCATGGCGCGGGTGTAATCGTACTCCAGCCAGCTGGGGTCCGCCGTGAACACGCAGCTCTGCTCGATGGCGTCGCCGAATTCGAGGAAACGGTAATCATCCACCTCGTACACGCTGATGACGCCAAAGGCATCCTCCACGCGTGCCAGCAACCGCTCCTGCCGTTGCGCCACCATGTGCAAATCACCCCCGCAAAAGCTGCATTGTCCGTCAACACCCGTGCTGCAACAAGCACGGTGCCAGCTGTTACCATGGCTGCCAGCCTGCAACCTACATGACCGAGCCTGAAATGACCCAAACGTGGAGCCCTGACAGCTGGCGTGCCCTGCCGATCCAGCAACAACCCGTCTACCCTGACGCTGCGCACCTGCACAAGGTCGAGCAAACCCTGGCCAGTTACCCGCCGTTGGTGTTCGCTGGCGAAGCCCGCGAGTTGCGGCGTCAGTTCGCCGAGGTGACCGAAGGCCGGGCGTTTCTCTTGCAAGGTGGCGACTGTGCCGAGAGCTTCGCGGAATTTTCCGCGGCCAAGATTCGCGACACCTTCAAGGTGCTGCTGCAAATGGCCATTGTCATGACCTTTGCCGCCGGCTGTCCTGTGGTCAAGGTAGGGCGCATGGCCGGGCAGTTCGCCAAGCCTCGCTCGGCCGGTGACGAGACCCTGGGCGGCGTTACCTTGCCCGCCTACCGTGGCGACATCGTCAACGGTATCGGCTTCGATGCCAAAAGCCGCATCCCCGACCCCGAGCGCCTGCTGCAGGCCTATCACCAGTCCACGGCCAGCCTGAACCTGCTGCGCGCTTTCGCGCAAGGCGGCTTCGCCGACCTGCACCAGGTGCACAAGTGGAACCTGGACTTCATCGCCAATTCGGCGCTGGCCGACAAATATCACCAGTTGGCCAACCGCATCGACGAGACCCTGGCGTTCATGCGCGCCTGTGGCCTGGACAGCGCACCCCAGCTGCGCGAGACCAGCTTCTTCACGGCCCACGAAGCCCTGCTGCTCAACTACGAACAGGCTTTCGTGCGCCAGGACAGCCTGACTGGCGACTACTACGACTGCTCCGCGCACATGCTCTGGATCGGCGATCGCACACGTCAGCTCGACGGCGCACACGTGGAGTTCTTGCGTGGGGTGCACAATCCGATCGGGGTCAAGGTGGGCCCGAGCATGGAACCGGAGGCGCTCATCCGCCTGATCGACATCCTCAACCCCAGCAACGATCCAGGGCGCCTGAACCTGATCGTGCGCATGGGCGCGGGCAAGGTCGGGGACCATTTGCCGGGGCTGATCCGCACGGTCGAGCGCGAGGGCCGCAAGGTGCTGTGGAGTTCGGACCCGATGCATGGCAATACCATCAAGGCCAGCAGCGGCTACAAGACCCGCGACTTCGCCCAGATCCTGGACGAGGTGAAGCAGTTCTTCCAGGTTCACCAGGCCGAAGGCAGCCACGCAGGTGGTATTCATATCGAGATGACCGGGCAGAACGTCACCGAGTGCATCGGTGGGGCCCGCCCGATCACCGAGGACGCCTTGTCGGATCGCTACCATACCCACTGCGACCCGCGGATGAACGCCGACCAGTCGCTGGAACTGGCGTTCCTGATCGCCGAGACACTGAAGCAGGTGCGCCGCTAAGCGGCGCTCCGAAAAAGGCAAGGCAGGGATCTCGCTGCGCTCACTTGCACAGCGGGTCGTCCCAGAAGTGCCGCTCGCTTTCCTGATGCGTATCGGCCCTGCTCAAGCCCAGGTCGTGGAGCATGGCGTCGCTCAGGCTGGCAAGCTGCTGGCGCTGGCGGTGCAGCTCCAACCACCGGATCACGCGCCCCCAGGTCGCTTGCCACAACGCCCTTGACGACACAACTGAAGCCTCTGCGCGGCTGATCGTACCTTTCATCGTGAAGCCCTCCGTTATCGATGGCTTCAGTCTCACGCGCCGATTAAGATCAATCCAACGAATGTTTCTGATGCCATGCATCTCGGAGATTGATGCAATGTCCCAGTACCAGAGTCTCGACGCCGACGTGCTGCGTACCTTTGTTGCCATCGCCGAGCAAGGCGGCTTTACCCGTGCCGGTGAGGTGGTCAACCGCACCCAATCGGCCGTCAGCATGCAGATGAAGCGCCTGGAAGAAGATATCCTTCAACGGCCCTTGTTCGAACGCGAGGGGCGGCAAGTGCGTCTGACCGCCGAAGGACAGGTATTGCTGGGGTATGCCCGGCGCATTCTCAAGTTGCACGGTGAGGTCTTCAACACCCTGCGCATGCCGCACATGGTGGGCCTGGTGCGTATCGGTACGCCGGACGACTACGCCATGCGTTTTCTGCCGAGCATTTTGTCCAGTTTTGCCAAGGCCTACCCCTTGGTCCAGGTGGAAGTGCACTGCGACACCTCACGCCAGCTGATGCTGCGCAAGGACCTGGACCTGACCATCGTCACCCGTGAGCCCGGCAACGAAATCGGCCAACTGCTGCGCCAGGAGCGGCTGGTATGGGCTGCGGCCGAGGGCTTCTGCCCACACGAGCAGCGCCCCATGCCATTGGCATTGTTCAACACCGAGTGCTTCTGCCGCGCCTGGACCTGTAACGCACTGGAAACCCAGGGCATCGACTACCGGGTGGCCTACACAAGCCCCAGCCTGTCGGCCATTTTTGCAGTGGTCACCGCAGGGCTGGCGGTGACCGCGCAGTTGCAGAGCCTGATTAGCGGCAATCTGCGGGTACTCGGCGAAGCCGAAGGCTTGCCTGAATTGCCGCTGGCCAACGTCATGCTGGTACGTGGCGGTCAGTCACCCTCCCCCATCACCGATTGCATGGCGCAGTACATCATCGAAGGGTTCAAGTGACACGCCTGCGGCTACAGTTCGAAACCAAGCATGACCGCGCAGACCACCAGGAAAACACAGAACATCGCCCGCAGCGCCTTTTCCGGCAGGGCGTGGGCCAACTTGACGCCCCAACTGATGCTCAATAGCCCGCCCACCGCAAGCGGGATACCGACGCTCCAGTCCACACTGTGGTGCACGCCGTAGGTCACCAGGGTGACCAACGTGCTTGGCGCTGCCAGCGCCAGTGACAACCCTTGCGCGACCACCTGGGTTGCGCCGAACACACTGGTCAATATCGGCGTGGCGACGACCGCGCCACCGACGCCGAACAACCCGCCCATGGTCCCGGCGAAGCTGCCGAGTACGCCAAGCCAAGGCCAGGGATGACGCAGCTCTGTACTGGCAGGGCTGACTTTCATGAACATCCTGGCCACGTTCCAGATCGCCAGCGCCACCAGAAAGCCCACAAAACCCAGGCGCATGGCATGCGCGTCCAACCCCACGGCCCAGATCGACCCCAGCCAGGCGAACACGAAGCTGCACAAGGACAGCGGTAGGGCATGCCGTAGCTCGATGCGGTTGCGCTGGTGATAGCGCCATAACGCCAATAGCACATTGGGCACCACCATGACCAACGCCGTGCCCTGCGCCAACTGCTGGTCAAGGCCGAACAACACGCCAAGGGCCGGAATGGCAATCAGGCCGCCACCGATGCCGAAAAGCCCACCCACGGTTCCCAGGGCGACGCCCAATACGCCGTACAGCACCCACTCGATCATCAGATTTCAACTTTCATCGTGCACAGGGACCGTCATGCTAGCGGCTGTGTGCTGGCAGCGAAACGCACAGCCACGCACAATGGCTGTGCGTTTCCTGCAAAAGCGGACTTGGCCATGAACCCTGATACATTGACCGATCAATTGAGCTTGTTTCTCGATGTACTGGAAACCGGGAGCTTTTCCGGCGCGGCCCGGCGTCATCCACTGACGCCGTCAGCGGTTGCCCGGCGCATCGATAACCTGGAGCGCGCCCTCGGCAGCCGCCTGTTCAGCCGCAGCACCCACGCTGTGCGGCCGACGCCTGCGGGCAATGCGTTTGCCGAACGCGCCAGGCACGTCATAGATGAGTTGCGCCTGGCCCGGGCCGAAGCGGTGTCGTTGAGCAATGCCCCGGAAGGCTTGATACGCCTCGATGCACCGGCGGCCTTCGGGCGCCGTCACCTGGCCCCGGCGATCGCCGATTTTCTGGTGGCCTACCCTGGCCTCGATGTGCAGTTGCGCTTGATCGACAGTTTCGTCGACATGCACGGCAGCCATTTAGGCGAAGTCGACCTGGTATTACGGGCAGGTCCGCTGGCCGACACACGCCTGGTGGCGACACCCCTTGCCGACATGGTGCGCATCGCCTGCGCCAGCCCCGCCTACCTGGCGGCACGGGGCGTGCCCAAGTGCCCCAGCGAATTGCCTGGCCATGACGGCCTGGACTGGGACGGCCTGGCACCCCCGTTCGCCTGGCGATTCGAGGTAGACGGCCAGACACGTCTGTACCGGCCCTCGCGCATGCGCATGGTTGCCAACAATGCCGAAACCCTTCTGTTCGGCGCCTTGGCCGGGCTGGGAATCGCCCATTTGCCTACCTGGCTGATCAGCGAATATCTGTTGCGTGGGGAATTGATCGCGCTTTTTTGCGACGCCGGCCTGCCCCAAGCGGAGACGAGCGGCATTTATGCACTTCGCCTTGAACATGAAACGAACTCTCGCAGCCGATTGCTGCTCGAATTCCTCAAGAGCCGCTTTAGCCCGGTCCCGCCGTGGGATTTGGCACTGCGCAGTGAATTACGCTGGTAGTAAGCGTACCCCACCATCAGCGTGCTAGTTTCTTATTCAACGAATTCAAGGACCTGCATGAACGCCGATAACAAAGCCTCTGGCGCCGAACTGCTACTGGAGAACCAGGTCTGCTTCGCGCTGCATTCCACCTCGCTACTGATGACGAAGGTGTACAAGCCCTTGCTTCAGGCCCTCAACCTGACCTACCCGCAATACCTGGCGATGCTGGTGTTGTGGGAGCACGATGGTTTGACCGTGGGCGAAATCAGCCAGCACTTGCTCACTGACCCAGGTTCACTGACGCCGTTGCTCAAGCGACTGGAAAGCGAAGGCCTGCTCAAGCGCACCCGCAGCCGTGAAGATGAGCGGGTTGTGCTGGTGCAGCTGACGGATAAAGGGCGCAAGTTGCACAAGCAAGCCGAAGAGGTGCCTCAGCTGATTCTCAAGGCCAGTGGGCGCACTCACGAGGGGCTGCAAAAGCTGCAAGCCGATTTGCTGGAACTGCGCGAGAGCTTGCAGAAGACGTTGTGAGGGGGGGCTAACTTGGGCTGGAGCGGCGCTACCGAGGTGCGGTGGCGTAGAAATCCACGCTTGCGTGTGCTCAATAGTTGGGGCCGCTTTGCGGCCCCACAGAAGCACCAGGCAGTAGCGGTGCTTCAGGCTATCCAGGAAGCATTACTTCTTGGAACGACCCTTGAAGCTGTTGTCGCGGGTGTCGATGTCGATCCACTCGTCGATCTGGATGAAGTCGGCCACCGAGATCTCGGTACCGTTCTTCAGCTTGGCAGGCTTCATGACCTTGCCCGAGGTATCGCCGCGCGCAGCGTTCTCGGTGTAGACCACTTGACGGCTGATGGTGGTCGGCAGTTCTACCGAGACCAGGCGGCCTTCGAAGAAGACGGCTTCACAGACATCTTCCATGCCTTCTTCGATGTACGGCAGAACGGCTTCGATGTCTTCGGCATTCAGCTCGTACATGGTGTAGTCGCTGGTGTCCATGAAGGTGTATTCATCACCGTTGATGAACGACAGGGTGGCTTCCTTGCGGTCCAGGATCACGTCGTCCAGCTTGTCGTCCGCACCGTATACGGTTTCGGTCTTGTAGCCGGTCAGCAGGTTCTTGAGCTTGGTCTTCATGATCGCGCTGTTACGGCCCGACTTGGTGAATTCCGCTTTCTGAACCAGCCACGGGTCGTTGTCGATCCGCAGGACGGTACCGGGTTTCAGTTCTTTACCAGTTTTCATTACGCAGTATCCGAATCTGGATGGATTTATAAAAATCGAGGCCGCATATCATAGCGAATTTCCACAAAAGTGTACTAGCGCCTTGGCAAGGTCCGGCCCAGCGGCCTGCTGGGCAGCCCAGCAACGGGCATGCTGGTGCAATTGCGCCCAATGCGGGCGGGCTGCGCGCCAGGCCTGCCCCATGTCCTGATCCCTGTTCCAGGCACGCCATAACCCGAGCAGGGCCGCTTGCGCCTCGTCCGACAAGCCGCGTCGATAAAGCGCCAGGAACGCTTCGAGTTTTTCCCAATGCGCGTTTTCTTCCTGCACGTAGATGTGCCAAAGCATGGGCTTGGCCGCCCACTGGGCGCGAACGAAGGAATCCTCGCCCCGTACGGCGTTGAAATCACAGCTCCACAACAGCCGGTCGAAATCGTCCTGACTGACGAAAGGCAACACCTGCACCGTCAATGATCCGCGCACATGCACATCGCCCGCCTCAAGGTGCGTTACCCCCAGCCACTGCCCAAGCCCGGCGATGCTGCGCCCTTGCGGTACCAGCACATGAGACGGCTGCGGGTCGGTGGCCAGCGCTTGCAGCCAGCTGGCAAGCTGCGGGTTCTCATAGGCAAATAGCATGATCAACAGGGCACCCTGCGCGGGCGTTACTTTCAAAGCCTCGAGAAACGTTGTGCGCGCTCGGCTGGATCGCTCGAAGGCATCACGCCTTGGCAACAGGTCATGCTCGCGAAGCAGCCCACCGGTTTTTTCGGTGAAGCCCGGGAAGAAAAATACCTTGCGCAGCCCGTTTGGCTGCGGTGACGGCAGCCCGTGACAGCCCTCCACCCATGGCTCGGCACTCAGGTATTCAAGGTTCAGCCACACAGGCGGGGTGTGGCGCGCTCGCATGGCCTGGACAAATGCATCCGGCAACTGGCAGGCGAACGCACCGATCACCACATCACCCGGCTCCACCGGCACCCAGGTAGACGACCACTGACGCACCTGCACACCTCGTAGCCATTGCTGCGCCGCAGTGGCGTCTGCGCCCGGGCACAAAGGCACGAAGGCATTGAGGTCATCAACCCACAGGCGCACGGCGACCTCGTGCTCGGCCACCAGTTGCCGAGCCAGGCGCCAGGTCACACCGATATCGCCGTAGTTGTCCACGACGCTGCAAAAGATGTCCCACGTGGCTGTCATGCTCGGCTCCCTAACCCGTGCCAAAGCTGCGGATTCTGCGCATAAATTGTCACCAAAGACAGCCGTGCGCGTAAAAATGCCAACGCGCATGCAACAATGCGCCAACGCCCACCTTGCCAGGAAGCAACCATGCCCCGTCGCCGCGAACTGACGATCACGCTCAAACCCTTGCCACTGATACTGAGCATCGCGCTGGGCCTATGGCTGGGCGCTGTGGCGATTGCTGCCAGCCTGTGGCTTGTGGACCAGCTGATGCCCACCCCGGTCGAGGCACCGGAGCCAGCCACCGCGCAGGACGCCCCCCGCGGCGCTACGCCGCCGACCTCGACGCAGCCACCGAACGCCCAGGCCGAAATGTTCGAGCGCTACAAGGACACGCTGCACAAGCAGCAACTGGAGCAAGCCGCCGAAGGCAACCCCCGCAACCTCAACACCCCCAAATGCCAGTTCTGGTTACAGCAGAACCGCACGGCCCCCACAGACAAAAGCCAGGCCAACGTGCTGGAGTTCTGTTACTGATCATGAACAAGACCCACCTGATAGCGCAGATCATCGCGGCCCTCGAACACGACCTGGATGTGGTAACCCGAGCAGCGCAGAGCGCTTATGAAGCTGCCACTGCCGAAGAAAACATCGCCGAGAACAAGTACGACACGTTGGGCCTGGAAGCCTCCTACCTGGCCACGGGCCAGGCCCGGCGCAGCGCCGAGATCCGCCAGGCACTCCAGACCTACCGACAGCTGAAGCTGCGCGACTACGACCCTCAGCAAGGGGTGCAGGTAAGCCAGGTGGTCACCTTGGAAGATGAACAGGGCCAATGCCGCAGGCTGATCATCGGGCCCGAGGCGGCTGGGTTGAAGATCGGCCTGGGCGATGAGTTGGTCATGGTGATCACGCCGCGCTCACCTTTGGGGCAACAACTGATGGGCAAGCGCATTGACGAGGAGGTCAGTCTCAATGCCACAGGCTGGACCCTCGTCGAGGTGATCTAGCGCCTGTGCTCAAGCGCCCCCAGGCGCTGCTCCATGAGCGCTAGAAAAGCCCGGGCGGCGGGTGTCGGGTGGGCGGACCAGATCGCGTACAGGTGCCGCACCGGCGCATCGAGCAGTTGTACCCTGGCCACGCCGTCAAAGCCCTGGGCCACTCGCTCCGGCACCAGGCCGATCGCCATGCCGCGCTGCACGAACTTCTCCACCAGCCGCACATGACCGATCTCGAACTGCACCCGACGTTGCAGCCCTGCCGCCTGGAACGCTTCGTCGGTCTGCCGGCGCGCACCGGTGCCTTCCGGGAAATCCACCAGCACCTCCTGGACCAGGTCGGCAAGCGTCAATTGCCCGTGTCCGGCCAGGCGGTGGGTGGGTGGAAGCACGGCGACCAGAGCCTCCCGAGCCAGTAGACGATGCTGTACCCCCTGCACGCCCTCGCCTTCCCACAACCCGATGAAACCCACATCCAGGCGACGCTCGAGCACATCGGCGACCAACCGTTCGCTCTTGGCCGTGAGCCACCGTACATCCACATCCGGATAGTGCACGTGAAACTCGGCAAGCAGGTCGACCAGGTCCAGCGCCGTCAGCGAACTGATTTCACCGATGGTCAGCCGACCGCGAACCTGGCCACAGGCGGCGGCCACATCGTCGGCAATGCGTCGCGCGGCCTCCACCGCTGGCCGGGCGCTTAGCACGAACGCCTCCCCTGCCAGGGTCAACAACACCCGGCGCGAGGTGCGCTCGAACAGGCTCACGCCCAGCTGGCTTTCCAGCCTGGCCACCTGATGACTGAGCGCCGACTGCACCACATGGCAGCGTTCGGCGGCACGGGTGAAGCTACCTGTCTCGGCCACCGCCAATGCATATTCGAGCTGCTTGAGATTCATGGATCAATCTGCTTTCAAGATGGATGGCGTGAGAACTATACATTGGTGTCATGCGTCGAGGGCGTCGATAATCTTCCCTACTTCACTGCCCGTCACGAGAACCACCATGCACACCCCAACCCTCAGCCGTGCCCTGATTCTGCTGATGGCCACGGCCACTGGCCTGGCCGTGGCCAGCAATTACTACGCTCAACCGCTGCTGCACAGCATCGCCCAGCAGTTCGGCTTGAGCACCGCCAGCGCCGGCAGCATCGTGATTGCCGCGCAACTGAGCTACGGGGCCGGCCTGTTGCTGCTGGCACCGCTGGGCGACCTGTTCGAACAACGCCGGCTGATCACCGTGATGACCGTGATCGCCACGCTTGGCCTCGTCATCAGTGCCTGTGCCCCCAGCCTGCCCTGGTTGATACTCGGCACCACATTGACTGGGCCGTTCTCCGTCGTGGCGCAGATTTTGGTGCCCATGGCCGCCTCATTGAGCGAGCCCAATCAACGGGGCCGTGCCATCGGCACCCTGATGAGCGGCCTGCTGCTGGGCATTTTGCTGGCGCGCACGGCCGCAGGCTTCATGGCCGAACTGGGCGGCTGGCGCAGCATCTACGTGCTGGCCGCGGTGCTGATGGCGATCACGGCCCTGGCGCTGCATCGTAGCCTGCCGGAGCATCACAGCCATGCAGGCCTGCGCTATCCCGCCCTGATTGGCTCCGTGTTCCGCCTGTTCATCGAAGAGCCGGTGCTACGCCTGCGCTCGCTGCTCGGCCTGTTGGCGTTCAGCCTGTTCGCACTGTTCTGGACGCCCTTGGCATTTCTGCTGGCCAACGAGCCGTATCATTACTCCGATGCGGTGATCGGCCTGTTCGGCCTGGCAGGTGCGGCCGGGGCGCTTTCGGCCAACTGGGCCGGTCGGCTGGCTGACCATGGCAAAGGCTCGCTGGGGACCACGGTGGGGCTGGTGGTCTTGCTGCTGTCCTGGGTGCCGCTGGGCTTTGCCGAGCAGTCCTTGCTGGCCCTGCTGCTGGGCGTGCTGATGCTCGACCTAGCCGTGCAACTGGTGCATGTGAGCAACCAGAACGCGGTCATCGCGCTGCGCCCCGAAGCGCGCACCCGACTCAATGCGGGCTATATCACGTGCTATTTCATCGGTGGCGCCTTGGGGTCACTGTTGGGCACGCAACTGTTCCAGCGCCAGGGCTGGCCAGGGATCGTGGTGGCAGGCCTGGTGATTGGCGCGCTGGCATTGGTAGTGTGGTGGGTGGCAGCGCGTAAAGCCAAACCCGAAGCCTTGGTGCGCCAATAGCCGTGCCTACGGGGGCTGCGTGGTGCGCAGCCCCCAAGTCGGGGCTCCCGGGCTTTTGTCCGCGCCCAATACCTGAAGCGACTGATACTATGCGGCCTTTTTCACGGCCTGTGCCGCGCCTTCAGGAGCCCCACGCATGCCCCCGCGTCACCCTCGCCTGCCCTTTCGCCTGCTAAGCCTGGGCCTGGCCTTGCAATGCCCTGCGGTGTTCGCAGACCACGGGGTGCAACTGGACCCGCTTGAGGTGTCTGATACCTACGGCAACGACGGCTACCAGGCACGTGAGGCTGCCGTAGGCAGCTTTCAGGCTGCCCCCCTGCTTGACACCCCGGCATCGATCAGCGTTTTCAGCCAGCCTTTGCTGGAGGATCGGCAGGTGCGCCTGCTCAGCGAAGTGCTGCAAGGCGACGCTTCGGTGGGGGAAAGCTACGCACCGGTCGGCTACTACGAAAACTTCAACGTGCGCGGCTTCGAGCTCAATGCCGCCAGCAGCTATCGCCTCAACGGGCATACCATGGTCGGTGAGCAGAACGTGGCCCTGGAGAACAAGCAGCAGGTGGAACTGCTCAAGGGTTTGTCGGGGCTGCAAAGCGGCGTGTCGGCGCCCGGGGGCCTGGTCAACTATGTGACCAAGCGGGCCGAGCCTGTGCGCCGGGTCACGTTGTCCACCAACGCGCAGGGCGAACGTTACCTGGCCACCGACGTCGGCGGCTGGTTCGGCGACCAGCAGCAGTTCGGCCTGCGGGTGAACCTGGCGCATGAGGACATTCGCTCCTATGTCGCGCATGCCGACGGCCAGCGTGATTTCGCGGCGCTGGCCTTCGACTGGCAGATCAGCCCGAACGCCACCTTTCAGTTGGACGCCGACTACCAGCACCGCCAGCAGCGCTCGGTACCGGGTTACCAGTTGCTGGGCGGCACGCGCCTGCCCCACGACGTAGACCCTGAGAACCACCTTGCCTACCAGCAGTGGGCCAAGCCTGTGCAGAACGATTCGCTCAACCTGGGCGGGCGCCTGGAGTACCGCTTCAGCGAGGCCTGGACAGGCACGGTCAGCGCCTCACGCAGCCAGGCGGTGATCGACGACTACAGTGCCTTTGCCTGGGGCTCTGGGGAAGGCGCCTTCTTCAGCAGCACCGGCGACTACGACATCTATGATTTTCGCAGCCCCGACGATACCCGGCGTATCGACGAGGCGCAGGCCACGCTCGATGGGCGCTTCGATGCGCTGGGCGTGGGCCACGCGTTGACCCTGGGCACCAGCGTCCAGCGCCGCACCTTGGACCAGCGTCCGTACTACAACGCGTGGCTCGGCACCGGCAACCTGGATGAAGCCGCGCCCGACCTTGCCCCCTCGGACCAACCCGTCGGCGCTCGCGAAAGGCGTCTGGATAGCCGCCAGTATGGGCTCTTCGTCACTGATCGGGTGACGTTCAGTGAACACTGGCAAGCCATCGTCGGCGCCCGGGAAGTGCGCCTGGATGAACGCACCTGGGATGAAACCGGCACCGCCGGGCGGCACACTCGCCAGTATCAACTGCTGCCCAACGCGGCGCTGGTCTTCAAACCTGCACCAGACACGACGCTCTACGCCAGTTACGCCAAAGGCCTTTCGGCGGGCGGCACTGCACCGTGGTTTGCCCGTAACGCTGCGCAGATCCTTGCGCCCACCCTCTCGCACCAGCTGGAAGTGGGCCTCAAGCATGACTGGGAGGCGCTGAGCGTGAGCGCTGCGTTGTTCCAGATTCGTCAGGCGTACCAGTACGCCCGCCCTGACGGCGACGGCGCTTTCACCTATGTGCAGCAAGGCCAGCAGAAAAACACGGGGCTGGAACTCGGGGCCAGCGGTTGGGTGACCTCCAACTTACAGTTGCAGGCCAGCGCGGCCGCCATTCATGCGCGGGTGGTCGGCAGTGGTACGGCTGAGCGTGAGGGGCACCAGGCCATCAACGTGCCAAGGTTCCGGGCAGCCCTGCAGGCGCAGTACACCCTGCCGGTGCCAGGGCTGGCGATACTGGGCGGGGTACGCTACAGCGCCCGCAAGTACGCTGATCATGCCGGCAACGTGGCGGTGGGTGGGTATACCGTGTTCGACCTGGGCGGGCGCTACCAGACGCGCGTCGGGGGGTATGACACGGCGCTGCGGCTGACAGTGGACAACGTCTTCGACAAGCGTTATTGGCGGGATGTGGGGGATTATCTGGGGGATAACTACCTGTTCCAGGGGGCACCGCGTACGGCACGGTTGTCGGCTTCGGTGAGTTTTTGAGTTGTAGTGGCTGAGATTACTCGCTTCGCAGCAGGAATCGCCGGGGCCGCGGCGCGGCCCCGGCGATTACCGCTGCAAAGCTGCAGCCCGTGCCTCACACACCGTCGGCAGCGCCATCAATAAACACCCCAAAAACAAAAAGCCCCCATGCTTTGCAGCACAGGGGCTCTTCGTAGAATGTGGCGGTGAAGAAGGGATTTGAACCCTTGATACGATTTCTCGTATACACACTTTCCAGGCGTGCTCCTTCGACCACTCGGACACTTCACCGTTTCTCTTCAAGCCGTATGGCCTGTCGAGGTGCGCTAATTTAGTGAAAGACGTTTCCTTTGGCAAGCATTTTTTTCAGTTTTTTCATGCATTTGCATCTCGCCGTCGGCAGCGCCTGACTGGCCAGTCAGCCTTGCTGCTTTACCTGGCCTGCGCTGCTGGGTAACGTCGGCGCCACGCCAACAAAAGGACTCTGCCATGAGCGAGCTGATCACCTACCATGCCGAAGACGGCATCGCCACCCTGACCCTGAACAACGGCAAGGTCAATGCCATCTCGCCGGACGTCATCGACGCGTTCAATGCCGCGCTCGATCGCGCCCTCGAGGCCCGGGCAGTGGTGATCATCACCGGGCAGCCGGGCATTCTGTCGGGCGGCTACGACCTGAAGGTCATGACCCGCGGCCCCAAAGAGGCCATAGCGCTGGTCACCGCAGGCTCCACCCTGGCGCGCCGCCTGCTGTCGCATCCGTTTCCAGTGGTGGTGGCCTGCCCAGGCAACGCCGTAGCCAAAGGGGCGTTCCTGCTGCTGTCGGCCGACTACCGCATTGGCGTCGAAGGCCCGTACAAGGTGTGCCTGAACGAAGTGCAGATCGGCATGACCATGCACCATGCCGGGATCGAACTGGCCCGTGACCGTCTGCGCCGCTCGGCCTTCCACCGCTCGGTGATCAACGCCGAAGTGTTCGACCCCCAGGGGGCGGTGGATGCAGGCTTTCTGGACAAGGTGGTGCCCGCCGAGCAACTGATGGAGACCGCCTTGGCTACAGCGCAAGCGCTCAAGCAGCTGAACATGCTGGCCCACAAGAACACCAAGCTCAAGGTCCGCAAGGGCCTGCTCGAAGCCCTGGACAAGGCTATCGAGCTGGACCAGCAACACATGGGGTGACCTCACCACCTGCACAGATCGACCAGAGCGCCTCCACCAGGGTTTGCCCCGGCCAGTGCACAGTCGTACACTGCCGGGCGACTGTCTGGTGTGAGTCGTACCATGCTTTACGTTCTTCGCATGTTCCTGCTGGCGCTGCATTTTCTCGCCGTCGGCGCCGTGGGGCTGATCATTGGCCTGTGCCGCCCGTTCAACCCCGACAACAGCCGCGTGTTCGCCCGGCTCTACAGCGTGCCGGCTACCTGGCTCATGGGCCTGAAGGTCCAGAAGCAGGTGGGGCCTTTGTGGGACCAGCCACCGGGCTGCGTCATCATCGCCAACCACCAATCCAACTTCGACCTGTTCGTCCTGGGCCAGGTGGTCCCGCAACGCACCGTGGCCATCGGCAAGAAGAGCCTGGGCTGGATTCCGCTGTTCGGGCAGTTGTTCTGGCTGGGCGGCAACGTGCTGGTCGACCGCAAGAACGCCTACCAGGCCCGCAAGGCGCTGCAAAAGACCACCCGCGTCCTGCAGAACGACACCTCCATCTGGATATTCCCTGAAGGCACGCGTAACGCCAGTGAACAGCTATTGGCGTTCAAGAAAGGCGCATTCCACATGGCCATCGAGGCCGGGGTACCCATCGTGCCCGTGTGCGTGAGCCGCTATGCCCACCGGCTGAACCTCAACAGCTGGCGGCGCCGGACGGTGATCGTACGCTCCTTGCCTCCCATCGCCACCACCGGCATGACGCAACAGGACCTGCCTGCGCTGATCGAGCAGTGCCGCACCCACATGCAGCAGTGCATCGACCGGATGGAACACGAACTGCCCTGACCCGTTGCTCTCCCGCCCACTACAGCCCAAGCTGTAGGCCGTGTTCAACCACAAAAAAGCGGGCAATCATGGGGCGAGTCGTGGCAGCGGCGGTGTACAGCGCCGGTAGGAAGGTCACCAACATCAGTATCGATGAAGGCAGCGAATGGGCACGCAAGCCAGGCCACTTCGTCTGGATCGGGCTGGAGGAGCCCGACGCCGAAGCGCTGGCCAACCTGCAACGCCAGTTCAACCTTCACGAACTGGCCATCGAAGACGCTCTGGAGAAACACAGCCGGCCGAAGCTGGAAACCTTCGGCGACGCCTTGTTTATCGTCACCTATTCACCGGTACGCCAGCAGGGGCGGCTGGAGTTCATCGAAACCCACATCTTCGCCGGCAATGGCTACGTGATCACCTGTCGCAATGGCCATTCCAAATCCTATGCCCTGGTGCGCCAACGCTGCGAAGCGCGGCCGCTGCTGCTCGAACACGGCGAGGACTTCGTGTTGTATGCGCTGCTGGATTTCGTTACCGAAAACTACCAGCCCGTCAGCGAGGCGATTCATGGGGAGATCGAAGCGCTGGAGCAGAGCGTGCTCGGCGGATCCTTGCTCGAAGCCGACATCCGTCGCCTGCACAGCCTGCGACGCGATCTGCTGCGCTTGCGCCGCTACGTGGCGCCCATGGTGGAAGTGAGCGAGGAATTGCAGCGCCTGAGCTTTCCCTTCATCGACAAGAACATGCGCCCCTACTTTCGCGACGTCCAGATCCACGTCACCCGGCAGATGGAAGACCTGGCCGGGATTCGCGACATTGCCAGCCAGACCATCGAGATCGGCATGCTGCTCGAAGCGTCTCGCCAGAGCATCGTGCAGCGCAAGTTCGCCGCCTGGGCGGCCATTCTGGCCTTCCCCACTGCCATTGCCGGCATCTACGGCATGAACTTCCAGAACATGCCGGAGCTGAGCTGGCACTACGGCTATTACGTGGTGCTGGGGGTGATTGCGGCCGGATGCACAGGGCTGTTCGCCAGCTTCAAGAAATCCGGCTGGTTGTAACCAAGCAAGGGGCACCCGGCGCCCCCTGCCCTGTCAGGCCGCGTTGTGCTTGCTGGCCGGTTGCTGGATGAAGCGCAACATCCACTCGCCTACCACGTCACCCTGATGTTCGGTGGCGAGGCTGGCGACGGCCTTGTGGTAGACCTCATCGCCCAGATGCGCCTGTCGAGCGTCGAGCAGGGCCCGGGAGTAGTCATGCACGAACTCTGGGTGACCTTGGAAACACAGTACCTGATCGCCGATGCAATACGCCGCATTGGGGCAGAAATCACTGGATGCGATGACCGTGGCGCCTTTGGGCAATTCGGTCACCTGGTCCTGGTGACTGATCAGCAAGGTCAGCTCAGACACCTGAGGTTGCATCCAGGGTGCCCGTGCAGACAGTGAATAACGGTGCACGCCGACGCCCCAGCCCTGCTCGGCCCGCTCCGCCTTGCCACCCAGGGTCAGTGCCAGCAACTGGTGACCGAAACACACGCCCAGCAGTTTCTCACCCTGGTCATACAGCTTGAGCAGGTAAGCCTTGAGCGTCTGGATCCAAGGATCGGAACCGAACGAATCGGCTTTGCTGCCCGTCACAAGGTAAGCATCGAACGTGAGATCCTCTGCCGGATATTCACCGTTCATGACGTTATAGACGCTGAACTGTGCTGTGATCGGCTGACGGGCGAAGAGCTGCTCGAACATCCTGCCGTAGCCTTCGTACTGCGCCGTCAATTCCGGTCGCAGAACATCGGTTTCAAGGATGCAGATGCGTAACGACATAGGGATAGTCCTGAACGACATGGATGGAAAACAGCTATAGAGCGTGACGCGAAAGGCACGTACAAGCAAGAGGGTCGCGCAGACGAACGGTGCACGCAGGGTAGAGGCAGTACAAAAACAGCGAGCCTGTCTAGCTGAAGCCTATCAGCGCGATGGCTTGATGCTTTAAATCGAAATGCTTTATAGGCGTTGGTAGTTAGAACAAAGGGTTCTCAAGCCTGAATCGTGTACACCCTAATGTTGCAGGTATGTCCACATTCATGAGGCAAGCGGTACAGGTGCCGGTAGGGGCCATTGCGATCGACCCGACGTGTGACAAGGAAGCCAACGGGTATTGAGGAATAACAACAAGAAGGCGGTCCGCCATGTTCAGACAATCGAAACTTCGCCAAGCTGGGCTCATTCTTTTCGCGACCACGCTGTTGCTGATACTGCCGAACCTGACACGGGTGTTCGGTTAAGGCCAGTGGTAGCGGGAGCAGGCTGCATAGCGGTAACCTGCTGGCCCCTGATGGCCGGAGTATCCCATGCGCCCATGCATTGCCTTGGCAGCCCTGTTGTCATGCCTGCCGCTGTCGGCGGCCCAACTGCACCTTGAACTGGGCACTGGCCAAACACAGTGGAACAGCGAACAGCTGCTCGCGCATTCCCAGGCCAAAGCGGTAGATATCAGCGAGGACGTTTCCTATAAGCGCCCCATGCGCTATCGCGCAGTGCCCCTGGCGGTGCTGCTGGACGGTGTGGGGCCAGAAGACCATCTGCAGGCCATTGCAGCCGATGGCTTTGCGGCAGAAATGCCCGCTGGCCCTTTGCTTCAATCCGGCCCGGCGCAGGCCTGGCTAGCCGTTGAAGACCCGGGCGACCCATGGCCGCCCCTAAGCAAGGGCAAACCGAGTGCAGGGCCGTTCTACCTCGTGTGGACCGCGCCGCAAGCAAGCGGCATTCGCCCCGAACAATGGCCCTTTCAGATTTCCACGATCCGTAAGCTGGCGCCTGTCGAGCAGCGGTTTCCGGCGTTGCTGCCGGACCCGAAGCTGCCCAGCGGCAGTCCCGTGCGACAAGGCTTTGCACTGTTCCAGCAAAACTGCCTGGCCTGCCATCGCCTTAACGGTGCAGGGGATGCTCAGGTAGGACCTGATCTGAACGTGCCGCATAACCCGACCGAGTACTTCCAGCCAGGTTACCTGCGCAGGCTGATTCGGGACCCACAAAGCTTGCGGCAATGGCCCCAGGCGAAAATGCCGGGCTTTGCCCCAAGTGTGCTGAGTGATAAGGAACTCGATGCGCTGCTGGCGTATCTGCGGCACATGGCCACGCGCAAATCCTGAGAAAATTGGGCCGCAGGACGGCCCAATGGCCTAGGCCGTGAGGCGCTCGTGCTTGACCCCCCACCCCTCCACTTCGCCGCCATAAGGCGTGACCACCTGCTCGAAGGCCTCCTCGAAATCGCCAATGCCACCGTGGGTGGCGAACATGATTTTACTGAGTTCCAGGTGCCAGGCACCGTCATCGAGCTCGGTCACCTGAGCGTTGAGCGATTCGCCACGAAACTCCCCGGCTGCGCGACGCGCAGCGGCTTCATCCGGGAAAACGGCATAGAACTCGATAGGGTGAATCTGGGTGAAATCGAAACCGCCTGCCTTCATCTGGCGCAGGACGTTGCTGCTGATATCGTCGTGTTGGCTGCTCATGAATCGTCCTCCTGAATAACGCAGTGGATAGACTTTCCGTGCACGGGCACCTGCCCCAAATCGTCGGGCAGTTCGAGCTGATACAAGACGCGGGTGGGAACGGTGCCGCCTGCGCAGCCGGCGGGCACCTTCATGCAGCGTAGTGCCCAGGCGGACGCTACGCAAACCGTGAATCAGGGCGCCTCTTCAATGCTGGTGATGGTGACGCCGCTGTGTTCTTTCAGCCAGCGCGCCGTGGGGGAAACCGCGCGATCCTGAAAATCGTTGAGGTCCAGCTCATCCATGACCGGGAACAACCGCGTGCGGATGGCACGGGCGGCGTCTTCCTCGCTGGGGCGATGTTCTGCCTGCAGCACGATCGAGGTCGGTGCGCCTTTCTGGTCGGCAAAGATGACTTCCCACTCTTTCATCGAACGAGCCCTCTCAATCAAACGACACCTTACGCGATGCCTGAATAACTGACCTTGGCCCTTGGGGAATGTTCAGAAAGTTGAACACCCCCGACCAGGGCCGCCCGGGAGCGGCCCTGGTCGGGGATGTGGACACGGTTACTTCGGCGTGCCGTGCACTACCCCTGCCGTGTTGTCCAGCAAGCTCTTGGTGGCCGTCTGAATATAGGCTTCGAGCTGCTTGAGCAACTGCGGCTGGTCCGGGCTTTCGATGAGCTCGGCCTTGAACTCGCGACCCAACTGATAGCGGTACAGGCGCGGGGTCATGTCCTTGGACTCGATCAGGATACGGTCGCCCTGCACCAGGCCCACGATCTGCTCGCTGCCCGAAGGCTTGATCATGCCGATGCCTGGGTCGCCCTCAGGCAGGTTGAGCAAGTCGCGCCCCCAGCACTGATGGCGCGTCTGGCCGCCCAGGCGACCCATGATGGTCGGTACGATATCGACCTGGGTGCCCACGGTGTGGTTGACCGCACCGAACTTCTCCTGGATGCCTGGAGCGATCAGCAGCAGCGGTACGTTGAACCGTCCCAGGTCCAGTTCGGTGACCTGTTGATGGTTGCCGAAACCATGGTCACCCACAATCACGAACAGGGTGTCCTTGAAGTAAGGCTCCTTGCGCGCCTTCTCGAAGAACTGGCCCAGGGCCCAGTCCGAGTAGCGCATGGCCGTCAGGTGTTCGTCCAGGCGGCCTTGCCCGGTCACCTTCTCTACCGGCAGGTCCTTGGGCAGGGCGTACGGCGTGTGGTTGGACAGGGTCTGGAGCAAGGCATAGATCGGCTTTTTACCATCGTGCTTGGCCAGTTCCTGATTGCCGCGGTCGAACATGTCCTGGTCGGACACGCCCCACGTCGGGTCAGAGAACACCGGGTCGACGAAGTCCTGCCGGCCGATGAAGGTGGTCATGCCCTGGTTGCCGAAGAAGCCGGACTGGTTGTCCCAGGCGAAATCGCCGTTGTAGACGTACACGTCGTCGTAGTCACGGGCGCTGAGCAAGGCTGGCAGCCCGGACAGCTTGTGACCGCCCTCCGGGGTCTGCATCAGGTACTCGAAGCCTGGCAGGTTGGGGAAGCACGCCATGGTGGCGAACATGCCCTGGTGCGTGTGGGTGCCGTTGGAGAAGAAACGGTCGAACAACAGCCCTTCCTTGGCCAGCTTGTCGAAGTAAGGGGTGATGTTGTTGGGGCTGCCCAGCGCGCCGACCGAATGGCCCGCGAAGCTCTCCATCAGGATCACCACCACGTTCTTGATGGGCAGGGTGCCCTCGGCTGGCGGCACGAAATCGCGGCGCACGGCAGCTTCGTCGGCATCGACCAGGGTGTCATGGGGGGTCAGCAGCTGCTGGCGTACGGTCTGGGTCGCCAGATTCTGCTCCAGCACCGGCTTCCAGATGTTGGCGCGGTCCTCGCCAAAGCGGCTCTTGGCGGCGTCGATCAGGGTCAGGGTGCCGTTGAGGCCCAACTGGTTGACGAAGTTCGAGTCGGTGGTGAACGCGTCACCCCAGCGCATGGGCGGGCCCTGACGCAGGGTGCCACGGGCGGCGATCACGGCCACCAGCAGGATCACCATGAACACTGCCAGGCGGTAATACCAGGCAGCCACCGGCTGGGTCCCAATCCCGCGGGTCAGCCGGTCCACACCCTTGAACAGCAGGCTGAGCAGCCAGGTTCCGAACACCCAGGCCAGCAGGTAGCGCACCACTGGGAAGCCGTACCAGAGCATGCTCATGACGGTTTTGGGGTCTTCCTTGATGTACTGGAACACCAGGCCGTTCAGACGCTGGTGGAACTCGCGATAGAAGTCCAGCTCCATCAGGCCCAGGAACATCACCACGCTGGCGGTGAGCGTCAGCCAGAACCGGAACACACCCCGGCGGGCCATGGCCCAGGGGCTCAGCAGTGCCAGCAGCAGCGGTATACTGATGTACACCACCACCCGAAGGTCGAAGCGCAGGCCGTTGACGAACCCTTCGGCGACCGTGGCCGCTGGCGTGTCGCCAATCATGTCGCTGTTGTAGACCAGCAGTGCCAGGCGCACGAGGCTGAGCATCAGCATGATGACCAGCGCGCTGAGCAGCGTATAGGCCAGGTGGGATTTGAGGGTCGGCGAGAACGGCGCTCGCGCGCGCCGTTGCTTCAAGGCGTCCGGGTTGGCCATGAACAGGAAGGTCCTAGAAATGCGGTTTGCGAAGAAGGCGCTGGCGCAAGACCAGCGCGGCATTGTGCGGGTGCGGATTCTGTTTAATTCATTGTGAAAATTTTGTCACGGCCTGGATGCGCCTGTGGCGCCAGGGGTGTAGTTGTGCTGACTTCAAAGCCGGCCCGAGCCGCGCGGCCCGGCGATGGCCCAGATCACCAGCCCCACGACTGGCAGCAGGGCAATCAGGAGAATCCACAACACTTTTACGCCCACTTCGCGGTCGCTCTTGTAGACGTTGATGATGGCCCAGATATCCAGGGCAAGAATGATCAGACCTACCAGGCTGTTGAACATCGATCCCATACCGCGTACTCCAGTTGATGAGTGTATTGCTGCATAGCATAGCCCCCTATCGGTTCAATAGAAGGGAATCCTTGGCCTGGCCAGCAGGTCACTGCCTATGATGCATCGTCATTTCGATCAGAGGTTCTGCATGCCACCTGCCCACAGCCACAGCGCCACCCCGCCCTCGCCGTTCAGCGTGTGGCGGCAACAGATAGCCAACAACCCCTGGGTCGGAGCAGGCCTTGCGCTGAGCCTGGTGGCCGTCGTGATCCTGCTGGGTGCAAGCCTGTGGAACGCGGTCAACGGCGATCATTCCGAAAACCTGCACCTGGCCGCGCTCGGTGGCCTGTCCGGGTTTGGCGCCACCGCACTGGGCGCGGTGCTGGCCGTGGTTTTGCGTGATGTCAGTAGCCGTAACCAGGACGTGATGCTGGGGTTCGCTGCCGGCATGATGCTGGCGGCCAGTTCGTTTTCGCTGATCCTGCCGGGTCTGGACGCGGCGCGGGAAATCACCGGCAGTGGGCCGGGTGCGGCTTTGATCGTGGTCGTCGGCATGGGGTTGGGCGTGCTGCTGATGCTGGGCCTTGACCGTTTCACACCCCACGAACATGAACGCGTCGGCGTGGTTGGGCCAGAAACCGAACGGTTCAGCCGGGTCTGGCTGTTCGTGCTGGCCATTACCCTGCACAACTTGCCCGAGGGCATGGCCATCGGCGTGAGCTTCACCAACGGTGACATGAACATCGGCCTGCCACTGACTACCGCCATCGCCATCCAGGACATCCCGGAGGGCCTGGCCGTGGCGCTGGCGCTGCGGGCGACCGGGCTGTCCAACCTGAAGGCCGCACTGGTGGCGATTGGTTCAGGGGTGATGGAACCCTTGGGCGCGATCATCGGCCTGGGCATTTCCACCGGCTTTGCCGTGGCCTACCCCATCAGCATGGGGCTGGCGGCGGGCGCGATGATCTTCGTGGTGAGCCACGAGGTCATTCCTGAAACCCACCGTCACGGCCACCAGACCTCAGCCACGCTCGGCCTGATGGGTGGTTTTGCGGTGATGATGTTCCTGGACACCGCACTGGGCTGACAGCGCCGGTGTGCGGCCGTGTACGAAACGGTCAGGCGTGCAGGGCGATTTTCAGGGCCTCCAGGGCTGGCTCGGCCTTGATGCCGAGTTCAGCGGCCAGCGCCTGGACCCGTTCCAGATCCTGCTGGCCCACCATGACCATCTGCAACTCATCATCGAGCAACTGGCTGAAATCGAGCAGTACGTAGCCACCGGCTTCCTTGTTGAGCGCTCCCATCTGCACCTGGATGCGGTTGAGCGCAACGAGCGGTTCGGTGCGTGCCAGCTGCTTGGGCTTGAGCGTGAACGGCACGCTCTTGTCGAAAGAGTCGCTGATCTGCTGGAACAGCTCCTGATAAGTGTCGGCCTGGAATACCACGGTATCGGGCAGGCTGCCGAGCACTATCCATTCGCCCAGTGGGATGGGAAAGCTGTCGTCGTAGTTGATGTCGGGGTTGGCGACCAGGAAGGCGTCGGGGTCGGCGTAGGCCTGGGCAGCCTCGTCGGCAATGCGCTCGATGTCTTCTTCGCGCAGGCAGCCTGCACCGATGAGGCGGATGAATTCGAGCAGCTGAGTTTTCATGAGGGGGGGCCTGTGGCGATGGCAAAGTCGCCAAGGATAGCCGCAAACGCCCCCTGCCCGTTAGCCTGCCAGCGCTTGCAGGCGTGCGGTGGCGTCCACTGCGCCCATGGTCTGGGCTGCCATCAGTGCGTTGGCACCACGGGCATCTTGCAAGGCGGGGTTGGCACCCTGGGCCAGCAGGTACTCGAGGATCTCGACACGGTTGAACATGGCGGCCAACATCAGTGCCGTGCGTCCATCCTGGGCAGCGGCATCGACCGGTACACCGTTTTCCAGCAATAGGCGGATCATGGCCATGTCCCCTTTGAAGGCGGCACCGGCAATGGGCAACTGACCATTGTCGTTGGCGATCAGCGGATCGGCCCCGTGGCTGAGCAGCACCTGAACGGCGTCATGGTGGCCGTGGTAACTGGCCAGCATCAGCAGGGTGTCGCCCTTGTGATTACGCAGGTTCACCGGCAGACCGCTTTGCAGCAGGCGCTCCAGCATCGGGGCATCGCCTTGACGGGCCTTGTCGAATACTTGTGCGGCGAAGGCCGCCGCTTCATCGGTAGACATTTGAGCAGGCTGAGCGGGCGCAGTCTGGGTGGACATAAGGAACCTCCTGGTAGAAATCGTTGCCCAAGTGTTTGTCAGGCCCTTCCTGCGCGTCAAAGGTTCCGTTTCTATCGAGCCCATAGTGTTGATCGGCTCGCCGTGCAAAATGCACTGTGCAAAATGCATGACCTTGCAGCTTGCATGGAAAGCATTCTCCAAAAGTAGCCCAAGCCCCTGATTTTATTGGATTTTTTCTACACGCTGTTTCTGGCACGGTCGCTGCAATCTATCTAGACATCGATTGCCACACACCTTGTCAGGAGTAGTCATGAACCTTATCCAGGAAAAATTCGTCTCGGTGTTCCCTGCTTACCAAGTAGCGACTCAACCACGTCCTGACGGCGGCATCTTGCTGACTCTGCGTGCGGCCGACGGCAAGGTTACCCGCCGTGTACTGACCTACACCCAACTGCACAGCGCCGAGCAATTGTCCTGGGCCATCAGCGCCATCCGCCGTGACCTGGCCGAGCAAGCCAGCGAGCTGCCGGTGATTTCGATGCTGCAGAGCCAACAGCGTTTTGCGTTGCCGACGTATCGCTGATTCTTTCACTGCCCGAAAGCGACCATTCCAGGTAGGAGCGGCCTCGTGCCGCGATGGGCCGCACTGCGGCCCCAAGATTTCGGCGTAAAAGCTAATACCGCCGGGGCCGCTACGCGACCCATCGCGGCACAAGGCCGCTCCTACCCGGGCGTCACATGTCTTGGGCGCAATGCTACAGCTCGTCTATCCCCAAAAACGCTCGCGCGCTCGCATCGCCGGTGAAGATCGGCTGACTCCCCGCTTGCGCTGCAAATAGCCTGAACGCCAGGCAAAACGGCGCCTCACCCAGCTCAAGCCAGCGCCGCGTCCCCGCCGGCACGCGCAACTGGTCGCCCTTCTCACACATCACCGAATACACCCCAGCGCCCAGGCGCAAGCCGACCTGCACGCGTCCGCTCACCACAGCGATCACTTCGTTGGTCTCGAGCACATGCTCATCGCGCAGATCAGGGCCTTGCGCCTCGATGCCGTCACGGTTGATCACCGCATATGCCCGGCAGGCGTGCGTAGTCATCAGGTGATCCAGATGGGCTTGGCAAGCTTCCATCATCTCATCGTGCAAAGTGCCCGGACGCACCCGCAGCCCGTGCTCAGCCTGGGTCAGCGTCACCCCATGCTCGGCGAGCGCGGCCGTGATGTCTTCGGCGTGGGTCAGCACCTTGTTGGGCAACTGCGGGGTGGAGGGATCGAATACGCAGAGGATGCTCATCGTAAGGTCCTGTTCGGTTGCGAATGAAAGGCCATGATAACGGCTGCTGCCAGTGCTGCGGCGCTGGCCATACCAAAGGTGAGCCCAGGGCCCAGCATGTTCCAGCTGTAGCCGGCGTACAACGCGCCCAGGGCGCCGCCGGTACCCGACAGCGCGGCATACAGGGCCTGGCCCTGCCCCTGCTGCCTGGCGCCGAAACTGGCCTGTACGAAGGCGATGCTGGCGGCGTGAAAGCAGCCGAAGGTGGCCGCATGCAGCACCTGCGCGCCCACCAGTACGCTGGGCTCCGCCGCCAGGTTACCCAGCAACAGCCAGCGCACCGCGGCCAGTACGAAGCTTGCTAGCAGCACCCGGCGCACGCTGAACCGCGCGAACAGCCGGCTCATGAGCATGAACATCACCACCTCCGCCACCACCCCGAGCGCCCACAGCAGGCCAATGGCCGTTCGGCTGTAACCCAGGTGCTCCAAGTGCAGCGTAAGGAAGGTGTAGTACGGCCCATGGCTCAGTTGCATGAGTGCCACACAGGCATAGAACGCCAGGACCCCAGGCGCACGCAGCTGCATGAGGAAACCGCCGGCCGCCTGCCGCTCACCGTGCTCGACGGGCTGGGCATTGGGTACCCAGAGGCTGGCGGCCACGATACCCGCCATGATCAGAACCAGGGCCACAGGGTAGATGTCCAGGCTCAGCCACTCGAACAGGCGCCCAAGCCCCACCACGGTGAGGATGAACCCGATCGACCCCCACAGCCTTACCTGGCTGTAGCGCGACGTCTGGCCGTGCAGGTGCGCCAGCGTAATGACCTCGAACTGCGGCAGCACCGCGTGCCAGAAGAACGCATGCAAGGCCATGACCATCGCCAGCCAAGCGTAGCTCTTGCCGAAGAAGATCAGGCTGAACGTTGCCAGCGTGCACAGCGCCCCAAGCCGCACGATCAGCAGGCGCTGGCCGGTCCGGTCCCCTAGCCAGCCCCACAGGTTGGGCGCTATGCAGCGCATCAGCATGGGAATGGCCACCAGTTCGCCGATCCGCGCGGGCGAAAAGCCCAGGTGGTCGAAGTACAGCGCCAGGAACGGCGCCGTGGACCCCAGCAAGGCGAAATAGAAGAGGTAGAAACTGGACAATCGCCAGTAGGGTATTGGCTGCATGGGGTTGCCTTGGAAAGCAGGGCCTGCTGGCGGTGACTCAGCCGCTTGAGTCACCGCCGCGAGAAAACAGGCCCAGGTGGGTCAGAGCTGGCCCAGCACCGGCGTGCTCACCTTCACCTCGGCGTTCTGGGCACGGTGGCGCAACAGATGATCCATCAGCGCGATGGCCATCATCGCCTCGGCGATCGGGGTGGCGCGAATGCCTACACAGGGGTCATGCCGGCCTTTGGTGATCACGTCCACAGGGTTGCCGTCGACGTCCACCGAGCGGCCCGGCACGGTGATGCTGGAGGTGGGCTTGAGTGCCAGGTGGGCAACGATCGGCTGGCCCGAGGAGATACCACCCAGGATGCCGCCCGCGTTGTTGCTGAGAAAACCCTGCGGGGTCATCTCGTCGCGGTGTTCGGTGCCGCGCTGCGCGACGCTGGCAAAGCCTGTGCCGATTTCCACACCCTTCACAGCATTGATGCTCATCAGCGCGTGGGCCAGCTCGGCGTCCAGGCGATCGAAAATCGGCTCGCCCAGGCCCGGCATCACGCCCTCGGCCACCACGGTGATCTTGGCGCCTACCGAATCCTGATCGCGGCGCAGCTGGTCCATGTACGCCTCAAGCTCCGGCACCTTGCTCGGGTCGGGGCTGAAGAAAGCGTTCTGCTCCACCGAGTCCCAGGTCTTGAAAGGGATTTCGATCGGGCCCAGCTGGCTCATGTAGCCACGCACGGTGATGCCCTGGGTGGCCAGGTACTTCTTGGCGATGGCGCCGGCAGCCACGCGCATGGCCGTTTCGCGGGCCGAACTACGCCCGCCGCCACGGTAGTCGCGGGTGCCGTATTTGTGGTGGTAGGTGTAGTCGGCATGGGCCGGGCGGAACAGGTCCTTGATGGCCGAATAGTCCTTGGACTTCTGGTCGGTGTTGCGGATCAGCAGGCCAATGGAGCAACCGGTCGTGCGCCCTTCGAACACGCCCGAGAGGATTTCCACCTCATCGGGCTCCTGGCGCTGGGTGGTATGGCGGCTGGTGCCGGGCTTGCGCCGGTCCAGGTCACGCTGCAGGTCGGCGAGAGAGATCTCAAGGCCTGGCGGGCACCCATCGACAATGGCGACCAACGCCGGGCCATGGCTTTCGCCAGCGGTGGTGACAGTGAACAGCTTGCCGTAGGTATTGCCGGACATGGACGCTCCGCGAGATCTGCCTGAAGTGAACGAAAGCGGCAGTATACAGATGGATTGCCTGCCTGTGCGGGCCGGTTGGCAAGCGCATCGTTACGGACGATACAGGGCCTTGGACCTGGCCCTAGAACCTTCATTGGCCATTGTGGGTCAAAGTGCTATCTCCCCCTGTGTAGTTGCGCACGATGCCGCGTTTCATTGCCCTGTTTTGCCTGCTGTTGACCAGCCTTTGCCATGCCGCCACCCCCACCGTCCTGCACCGCCCCATCGACCTGGACACCGGTCAGGGGGTACTGCACGGCAGCCTGCTGTTACCCCAGCAGGACACGCCGCCGCCGGTGGTGCTGATCATCGCAGGCTCCGGGCCCACCGACCGCGACGGCAACAACCCGGCCGGCGGGCGCGTGGACAACCTGAAGCGCCTGGCCCTGCTGCTGGCCAATGCAAACATCGCCAGCGTGCGCTACGACAAGCGCGGCGTGGCCGCCAGCCAACCGGCCACGCCCGATGAGCGCGACCTGAGCGTGGAACGCTACGTTGCCGATGTGGTGGCTTGGGGCCACAAGCTCAAGGCCGACCCCCGCTTCGGCCCCTTGATCCTGATCGGCCACAGCGAAGGTGCGCTGATCGCCAGCCTGGCCGCCGAGCAGGCCGGGGCCAGCGCAGTGATCAGCCTGGCCGGCAGCGGCAGGCCCATGGCCGAGGTGGTGCGTGAGCAGCTGGCCGAGCGCCTGCCGCCTGCGCAGCTGGCCCGTGGCAGCGCCCTGCTCGACCGCCTGGAAGCTGGCCAGACCAGCCTGGACGTGCCCGCACCACTGCGCCAAGTGTTTCGCCCCAGCGTGCAGCCCTACCTGATCACCTTGTTCCGGCAGGACCCGGCAGCCGCGTTTGCGCGGCTGTCCATGCCGGCGCTGATCGTGCAGGGGCGCAACGACGTGCAGGTGGACGTGGCGGATGCGCAGAAGCTCAAGGACGCCAAACCCGATGCCCACCTGGTGCTGATCGAGGGCATGAACCATATGCTGCGCATCAGCCCCAAGGACATGAGCGAACAGCGCGAGAGTTACCAGAACCCCCAGTTGCCGCTGGCACGGGAGCTGGGCGAGCAGATCGTCGCGTTCATTCGCCAGTTGCCACCGGCCTGATCGACGGGCTCAGGTCTGCGCGCAGGCGGCCGATACAGCGTGCATAGCCAAGGACATGCCCTGATGACCACACCACCTGCTGCCACAGAGCCGGCTGAAGAGCCCCAACACACCCCCGCCCTGCCCTGGGCGGACCTGGCCGTCGAACATCACCAGTTGCTGCGCCTGGCGCCCCTGCCTGGCGACCGCGCAACCGGCGCCCGCCCCCTGCGTTTCGTGCAGTTCGGCTATGCCGAGCGCCACGACCCGGCCCACAGCCTGCTGCGCATGCAGATTGGGTTGCCCGGCCAGAAGGTGCACAAGGGCCATAACCAGGTGGACATACGCGTAGATCACCAGACGAAGCGCGTGTACCTGGGGGATGAACATGGCCTGCAACTGGAGCCGGTCAATCGCGGCCTGGGCCGCTTTTTGCTGGCCCAGGCTGCCCAGTGGCTGCAGCGCAAATGGCCGAATTACCGAGTAGAGGCTTTTGCGCTGCCGAGCAAGGATGCGCTGGAGGAGGACTCGCGCCTGCGCCGGGACCAGTGCCTGCGTGGGGTAGGCCTTGAGGTGCAATACGAAGACGGGCAGGTGCTCAAGGGCCGAACGGCCGAGACCCGGGTAGACCAGTTGGAGGTAGGCTGGAACAGCGAGCGCGTGCAGCGCCTGGGCCTTCTGGATGCAGCGCAGTTGCTGCAGCAGGCAGACCAGCAGTTGCAGGAAGGCGAAGCCCGCTTGCGCGAGCGCGACGAGCGTGTGGCCAAGTACCAGCGCGAAGACAGCGGCTTGCGGTTCACCATCACCTGCCTGGTGGCCTTTGCACTGTTTCAGGCCGGGCTGCTGATCTGGATCGCCACGCGTTGAAAGCCTGGGGCCGGCGTTGTGCGAGCCTCAGGTGGTGTGAAGACGGCTTGGGCGGAACGGGCGCCTGGCACCCGTGCCCCCCACTCGGCCTCAGACGCGGCCTTTGAACAACGCCTGATGCTGACGGCACTGCTCGGCGGTGAGCATGAATACCCCATGCCCGCCGCGCTCGAATTCGAGCCAGGCGAAGTCGACTTCCGGGTACAGCGCCTCGACATGAACCTGGCTATTGCCCACCTCCACGATCAGCAAGCCCTTTTCGGTCAGGTGATCGGCCGCTTCGGCCAGCATGCGCCGTACCAGGTCCAGACCATCGGCACCGCAGGCCAGGCCCAGCTCCGGTTCGTGGTGGTACTCGGCCGGCATGTCGCCGAAGTCTTCGGCGTCCACGTAGGGCGGGTTGGACAGGATGAGGTCGAAGCGCTGGCCCGGCAACCCCTCGAAACCATCGCCCTGCACGGTGTACACCCGGCCATCGAGGCCATGGCGCTCGATGTTCTGGTTGGCCACTTCGAGCGCTTCGAACGACAGGTCGGCCAGCACCACCTCGGCCTGCGGGAAGACGTCGGCGGCGACGATCCCGATGCAGCCGGAGCCGGTGCACAGGTCCAGAATGCGGGCTGGTTCAGCGCCGAGCCACGGCTCAACACGCTTTTCCAGCAGCTCGCCAATGGGTGAGCGCGGCACCAGCACGCGCTCGTCGACGATGAACGACATGCCACAGAACCAGGCCTCGCCCAACAGGTAGGCGGTGGGCACCCGTTCTTCGATGCGGCGCTTGAGCAGGTGCTGCAGCTGTACACGCTCGGCATCCTCGAGCATGCAGTCCAGGTAGCTGTCGGCCACCTCCCACGGCAGGTGGACTGCCCCCAGCACCAGCAACCGGGCTTCATCCCAGGCGTTGTCGGCACCGTGGCCGAAGAACAGGTCGTGCTCATGGAAGCGGCTGACCGCCCAACGGATGTAGTCGCGCAGCGTGCGCAGACGGGATGTGATCACGGGAAACTCCTAATTCAGACTGGCCGAAAGTCTAACAGCCCAGGCCCTGGATTTGTTCCCTGCAATCGCCTGTACGGTAGCCACAGGCCAGCAACCACGCCGCTTGCGTTGTCAACCATTCCCATTGTCGCCAAGGCAGGGGAGAATAGGCGTACAAAAGCCCTATACCAAGGAGCCCTTGATGTCCGTTCCAACCACGATGTTCCGCCTCACTGGCCGCGATTACCCGCCGGCCAAGCTGAGCCAAGCCAGCCTGATCATCATTGATGCGCAGAAGGAGTACCTGACCGGGCCCCTGGCGCTGTCGGGCATGGATGAGGCCGTGGCCAACATCGCCAGGTTGCTCGACGCCGCGCGCAAGAGCGGCCGTCCGATCATCCATGTTCGCCATCTGGGCACCGTTGGCGGGCGCTTCGACCCCCAGGGCCCTGCAGGTCAGTTCATTCCGGGGCTCGAACCGCTGGAAGGCGAGACCGTGATCGAAAAACGCATGCCCAATGCCTTCAAGAACACCAAGCTGCACGAGACGTTGCAGGCACTCGGCCATCTCGACCTGATCGTCTGCGGCTTCATGAGCCACTCCAGCGTCAGCACCACCGTGCGCCGTGCCAAGGACTATGGTTACCGGTGCACCCTGGTGGAAGACGCGTCGGCCACTCGCGACCTGGCTTTCAACAATGAGGTGATTCCAGCGGCGCAGATCCACCGGTGTGAAATGGCCGTGATGGCCGACAACTTCGCCTGCGTGGCGCCGACGGCCAGCCTGATCTGATCCGATCAGGAGGGTGGCGGCAGGCAGGAACCCGAGGTGTGTTTGTGGGTCCAAGGGCCCAGACCCCAACAGGAGAGCAGGATGAAGCTTAAAGGCAGTATCGACGCCAAGCGCCTGCGCCCGCGCCAACCGCGCAGCTGGGGCGCACGCCTGGGTGCTGCGCTTGCCGCGCTGCTGGCCACCCTTGGTGTGTTACTGGCCATGGCCGGCGTGGCCGGGCTGCTGGGCAACTACCCTGCCCTGGCCGAACTCAACGCCAACAAGCCGCTTGCCGCCACCTTGTCGGTGGTGGGGCTGCTGATGCTGTGGCTTGGCGTACGCTTCTGGCGCCTGAGCCGCATTCGCATGCGCCGTGCTCGGGAGCTGAACATGTCGCCCCACTTGATGAAGAAGCATGAGTGAGGTTCCTGCAACCGCAGCCCCCCTGTAGGAGCGGCCTAGCCGCGATGGGGCGCGCAGCGGCCCCAGGATTTCAGCTTGGCCGCCTAGATCGCCGGGGCCGCTGCGCGTCCCATCGCGGCACTAGGCCGCTCCTACATTAGCTCACCGTCTCCCTTAGCTCACCGTCCCCCTTAGTAGCCCGCCGTCGCCCTTCCCCACCCGACCACCATGGCTGCACACCGCCGCGCACTCGCGTAAACTATGCCGCCCACGCGGAGGCATCATGCAAGACGACGATTTTTCCCTGTTCAAGGCCGAAGTGCGCGGCGTCAAGCCGATCACGCACGACCGTGCCGAGGTCGGCAAGCCCAAGGCCGATCGCCAGAAACTGGCCGGCCTGCGCCAGTCGGCGACCGTGTCCAGCGACAAGGCATTGGTCATCGATGGCATGTCCGACCAGTTCGTCATCGACGTGGGCGCCGAAGACGAACTGATGTGGCGCCGTGACGGTGTTCAGGAAACCCAGCTGCGCAAGCTCAAGCTTGGGCAGATACCGTTCGAAGGCAGCCTGGACCTACACGGCATGACCGTGGAAAAGGCGCGCGAGACGCTTTGGGATTTCATCGCCGAGGCGACGCGCCTTGAAGTACGCTGCGTGCGGGTCACCCATGGCAAGGCGGCACGCCTGGACGGCAAGCGCCCCATGATCAAGAGCCACGTCAACACCTGGCTGCGCCAGCACCCGCAAGTGCTCGGCTTTGCCTCCTGCAGTGCCCGCCACGGTGGCACCGGCGCGGTCTATGTGATGCTCAAACGAACCATGCTCGAAGGCCGCGACGAGTAACGCCGCGCTTGCAGCGCCGCCCTTGCCGCCGTAACCTTCGTTTTTGCGATTTTTCCCACAGGTAGATCCATGTCCCTGGAACAGAACTACACCGAGATCCTCAGCCAGATTGGCGAGGACGTCTCCCGTGAGGGCCTGCTCGACACGCCCAAGCGGGCTGCAAAGGCGATGAAGTATCTTTGCCGCGGTTATGAGCAAACACTGGAAGAAGTGACCAACAACGCGTTGTTCAGTTCCGACAACAGCGAAATGGTGCTGGTCCGGGACATCGAGCTGTATTCGATGTGCGAGCACCACATGTTGCCCTTCATCGGCAAGGCCCACGTGGCCTACTTGCCCAAGGGCAAGGTGCTGGGCCTGTCGAAAGTGGCGCGTATCGTCGACATGTACGCCCGCCGCCTGCAGATTCAGGAAAACCTCAGCCGCCAGATCGCCGATGCCGTGCAGCAGGTGACCGGTGCCGCCGGCGTTGCCGTGGTCATCGAGGCCAAGCACATGTGCATGATGATGCGCGGTGTGGAGAAGCAGAATTCGAGCATGATCACGTCGGTGATGCTGGGTGAGTTCCGCGCCAACGCGGCCACCCGCAGCGAGTTCCTCAGCCTGATCAAGTAACCGGCTGCGTCACCCAGGCCGACCCCTGCCGGTCGGCCTTTTTCATTTCAGGAGTTTGTACATGATCGTCAAAGCCCTGCGGGTTGGCCTCGGCCAGCTTATCGTATTCGGCGACTGGGCCAGCCGCCCGGCCAAGCGCAAGCGCGACCCGGCGGCCCAGGCCCGCGTGGACGAGGCGGCCAAGGGCCTGGCGCTCTACCAGTTCCATGCCTGCCCGTTCTGCGTCAAGACCCGCCGCACCTTGCACCGCCTGAACGTGCCGGTGGCGTTGCGCGATGCCAAGAACGACCCTGTGCACCGCCAGGCCTTGGAACAAGGCGGTGGCCGGATAAAGGTGCCCTGCCTGCGCATCGAGGAAGCGGGCAAGGTGACCTGGATGTATGAGTCCAAGACCATCATTGCCTACCTGGATGAGCGGTTTGGCAAGGGTTGATTCAGCGGTGGCGGGTGCAGCCTTGGCACCCGCCAGCGAGCCAGGTCGCTCCTACATGTTGCTCGTGAATCAGCCCACCATCGGCACATGCCGCGGATGGCTGCTCACCCTCTCCAGCCAGGCACGCACGGCCGGGTAGTCCGCCAAGTCGAAACCGCCTTGCTGTGCCACATGGGTGTAGGCATACAACGCCACATCGGCGATGGAATACTGGTCACCCACCAGGTACGGCGTCACCTGCAACTGCCGCTCCATCACACGCAGCGCCTTGTACCCGCCCTTGTGCAACTTGCGGTACTCCTCCACGCGATCATCCGGCAGCCCCAGGTAGAACTGGATGAAGCGGGCCACGGCGATATACGGCTCATGGCTGTATTGCTCGAAGAACTGCCACTGCAAGACCTGGGTGCGCAGGCGCGGCTCGGCGGGCAGGAACTCGCTGCCGTCGGCCAGGTAGTTGAGGATGGCATTGGATTCCCACAAGTAACTACCGTCCTCAAGTTGCAACACCGGCACCTTGCCGTTGGGGTTCATGGCCAGGAACTCGGGCGTCTCGGTCTCGCCCTTGAGAATGTCCACGGCGTGCCACTCGTAGGGCCGCCCCAACAGGCTGAGCATCAACTTGACCTTGTAGCAGTTACCCGATTGATAATCGCCGTAAACCTTGTACATCACCCCTACCCCTGCAATGCCGTCATACCAGAGCGCCTGATAGTTAACGACTGTACGGTTAAAAGCAATGATCGCTGTATCGCTGCTGTCACCTCGCCTGGCGTTAGTCTGAAAACCACGGCGTACACCCTTACAAGGATTTTTCATGACCGATGCCACTTCCGCTCGTCTTCGCCCCCTGGCAGATACCTCGCCCTCGGCGGTGGTTGCAGGCTTCATCGCCATGCTCACCGGCTACACCTCCTCGCTGGTGCTGATGTTTCAGGCCGGGCAAGCGGCTGGCCTGACTAACGCGCAGATATCATCGTGGATCTGGGCGCTCTCGATCGGCATGGCGGTCTGCAGCATCGGCCTGTCCCTGCGCTACCGCACGCCCGTGACCGTGGCCTGGTCCACGCCCGGCGCGGCGCTGCTGATCACCAGCCTGGGCGGGGTGAGCTACGGGGAGGCGATCGGGGCCTACATCACCTGTGCTGCGCTGGTGCTGATCTGTGGGCTGACCGGCAGCTTCGAGCGCCTGGTCAAGCGGATTCCTGCCTCGCTGGCATCGGCGCTGCTGGCAGGCATCCTGTTCAAGATCGGCAGCGAAATCTTCGTCGCCGCCCAGCACCGCACCTTGCTGGTGCTGGGCATGTTCTTCAGCTACCTGTTGGTCAAGCGCCTGTCCCCGCGCTACTGCGTACTGGCCGCTCTACTGGTGGGCACGGCCCTGTCCGGTGCCTTGGGGCTGCTGGACTTCAGCGGCTTCGCCCTGGAAATGGCAACGCCGGTATGGACCACGCCGCACTTTTCGCTGGCAGCCACCATCAGCATCGGCATTCCGCTGTTCGTGGTGGCAATGACCTCGCAGAACATGCCGGGCATTGCCGTGCTGCGGGCAGACGGTTATCAGGTGCCGGCCTCTGCGTTGATTTCAACCACCGGCCTGGCTTCGTTGCTGCTGGCGCCGTTCGGCTCGCACGGGGTGAACCTGGCCGCCATCAGCGCGGCCATCTGCACCGGGCCGCATGCCCATGAAGACCCGAGCAAGCGCTACACCGCGGCCGTGTGGTGCGGCGTGTTCTACGGTGTAGCCGGCGTGTTCGGGGCGACCCTGGCAGCGCTGTTCGCGGCCTTGCCCAAGGAACTGGTGCTGTCGATTGCGGCGCTGGCCCTGTTTGGCTCGATCATGAATGGCCTGACGGTAGCCATGAGTGAAGCGCGCGAGCGTGAAGCGGCCGTCATCACCTTCATGGTCACGGCCTCGGGGCTTACGCTGTTCTCCATCGGTTCGGCCTTCTGGGGCATCGTGGCCGGTGTACTGGCCCTGCTGATCCTGAACCCACGCAAGGCGTAAGACACCCGCCCATGGCAGGCTCCTCGCCGGCGGAGCCCTGCCAGGGCGGCGCCATCACAGCCTGAAGTGCCCCACCATGCCCTTGAGGTCGGTGCCGAGCTGCGCCAGCTCGACGCTGGACCGGGCGCTGTCCTGCATGGCCAACGCAGCCTGGTCGGCACTGCCACGAATTTGCGTGACGCTGCGGCTGATTTCTTCTGCGACCGAGCTTTGCTGTTCGGCGGCGGCGGCGATCTGCTGGTTCATCTGCTGAATCAACGACACCGCTGCGGCAATACTGCCCAATGCGCTTTCGGTGTGCAGGGCATCGGCCACGGCCAGGCGCACCAGCTCCGTGCTGCCGCGAATCTGCGCGACGGACTGCTGCGCATTGCCGCGCAGGCTGGCCACCAGGGTTTCGATCTGCTCGGTGGACTGGCGCGTGCGCCTGGCCAGTGCACGCACCTCGTCGGCCACCACTGCAAAGCCGCGCCCCTGCTCGCCGGCCCGGGCCGCTTCGATGGCCGCGTTGAGGGCCAGCAGGTTGGTTTGCTCGGCAACGCTCTTGATGACTTCGAGCACATCGCCAATGGTATGGATTTCAGAGCTGAGGCTCTCGATGCCCGCGCTGGCGGTTTCGGCCGCGGCGGCCAACTGCTCGATGCGCTGCATGCTCTGGCGCACCACATGCTGCCCCGAATCGACCTTCTCGTCCGCAGCCTGCGCCGCTTGCGCGGCTTGCTCGGCGTTGCGCGCCACATCGTGCACGGTAGCCGTCATCTGTTGCATCGCCGTGGCCACTTGCTCGGTCTCTTCCTTCTGGCTGCCGACTTCGCGGTTGGTCTGCTCGGTCACGGCCGACAGCGCCTGGGCGTTGCCGGCCAACTGCTCGATGCCTTGCTGCAAACCGCTGACGATGCCTGACAGGCCGGCGGCCATCTGCTGCATGGCCTGCATCAGTTGCCCCACTTCATCGCGGCGCGGGGCGACGGGCTCGAACGCCAGTTCGCCGTCGGCAATGCGTTGCGCACGGGCAATCACATGCTTGAGCGGGCCAACTACGGCGCGGGTGATCAGCCAGGCGGCCAGCACGCCCACCAGCAAGGCCAGCGCGGTGGCGATGGCGATGGCCACCGTGTTGCGCTGCAAGTCGCCTTGCAGCACGTGCTCTTCGGTGAGGTAGGCCTGATCGACGCGACTTGTGACGTGCTCGGCCGAGGCCTGCAGCTGCGCCTTGAGGCCTTGTTCGCTGGCCAGTTGGTCGGTGTATTCGTTGAGTTTTTCGGAGAAGCTGCCAATGTGCCCCGCCACCTCGTTGAGTACGCTCTGGTAGCCACTGTCGGTGACAGCCGCTTGTAACTGGCCCACAAGGCTGGCGGCCTCGACCGTTTGCGCGATGCGCGCCTGGCTGACGTCGTCTTCGCCCTTGCGGCTTTTCTCAAGGCGCACTCGGGCTTCATCCATGGCCTGGAGCATCAACCGCGAGACCTGCGCCACCTGCGCGGCCTGCTCCAGGAACTCACCGCCCTGCTGGCCTTGTGATTGCTTGAGGGTATACACCCCGTCATCAGCCAGGCCGGATTGCAGCACGTCGAGGTTGTTGGCAACGCTTGAGACCGACCAGCTGGCGGTATCGAGCGCCAGTTCCTTGGCCTGCACCGCGCCGACGAACGCTTCGAATGCCTGGCCATAGGCGGCCAGCTCGGGCTCGGCTGCGGCCAGGGCCGGCAGTGCACGAGCGCGCTCGACCAACCCTTGCAACCCGGCGCGCAAGGCTTCGGCTTGCTTGATGTCGGAGCGCAGTGCAAATGCCTGTTCGTGCTGGCGCAGACGCAACAGGTCGGTATTGAATTGTGCCAGCGCGCGCAGGCTGTCAAAGCGCTGTCCGACACTGTGCAACGCCGCGATACCGATGGCAGCCACCGCCAGGGTCAGCAGCAACACCAGGGTGAAGCCCAGCGCGAGTTTGCGCGCCATGCCCAGGTTGGCCAACACACCGTGCTTGCTCGCGCCCATGCCGATTCCCCTTGTGGGTGTCAGGTTATCCCGAACGCCAAGGGTGGCAACGTTGCCAACCCCTGAACAAGGGCCTGACGTCAGAATAGTGTCAAATAGCTATGAGTATGTCGGTAATGGGTTTGTAGGAGTCGTCCTACGTATGAAAGGCAGGGATGGGTGGCCGGATGTTGTCTGGCAACGACGGTGGTTGGTGGAGGGACATGGTGGCGGCACGCTGGGGGTGCGCGAGGGATGAAGATTTGCGGCTCGGGGCGGAGAACTTGGGGCCGCTGCGCAGCCCATCGCGGCACAAAGACCGCTCCCACAAAAGTGCAATCTACAGGCTACTGAGCCCCGTGTGGGAGCGGCCTTTCCGGGGCGCCGGACCGGCCGCGATGGGGCGCGCAGCGGCCCCAGGATGTCAGCGTAATAATGCCTCTTCAGACAAGTGCTCAGCCCCTGGCAGCCTTTGGGCTTCATCCACCACAACCTCACCGATTCAAATTGCCGTGGCCCCTCCATCCACCGTCAGACAGTGCCCAGTGGTAAACGCCGCACCATCGCTGCACAGGTACAACACCGCACTGGCGATTTCGGCCACGGTGCCGATGCGCCCTACCGGGTGCATGGCGGCAGCGAACTCGGCTTTGCGGGGGTCGGCTTCATAGGCACGGCGGAACATGTCCGTATCGATCACGGCCGGGCACACGGCATTGACCCTGATGCCCTTGCGGGCATATTCGATGGCGGCAGACTTGGTCAGCCCGATCACGGCATGCTTGGACGCGCTGTAGATGCTCATCTTCGGCGCTGCGCCCAACCCCGCCACCGAGGCGGTATTGACGATAGCGCCGCCGCCCTGGGCCAGCAGTAGCGGCAGCTGGTATTTCATGCACAGCCACACACCTTTGACGTTCACGCCCATGATGGCGTCAAACTGCGCCTCGCTGCCGTCGGCCAGCTTGCCCTGCTCGATCTCGATGCCCGCATTGTTGAAGGCATAGTCCAGCCGGCCATAGGCGGCGACCAAGTGCTCGTGCAGCTGGCGGACCTGGTCTTCGCGGGTCACGTCGCAGGCGATGAACAACGCCTCGCCACCTGCGGCCCGAATCTGCCCGACCGTTTCCTCGCCGCCCACGGCGTCCAGGTCGGCGACCACCACCTTCAGGCCCTCGCCGGCAAAGGCCAGCGCCGTTGCCCGGCCGATGCCCGCCCCGCCCCCGGTGACCAGTGCTACCTGGCCCGAAAAACTCATGCTCATGCCGCGCTCCTGTCAGGGCCTGTGAGGCACACGAGCATAGCCAGCCGCTGGTAAGGCCGCAGCATCATCACATGGACATTTATAGGACCATGCTTGTCAGTGATGTTGAGGACCTGCTTTCATCAACAAGGTAGATTTATCCTCTTGTGCACATCCCATTCTTCAAGGACCCGTCATGACCCAGACCAATCGCCGCTTCCTGCTCGTCAAACGCCCGGTCGGGGCGGTAACGCGTGAAGACTTCAAGTTCGAGACCCTGCCTGCCGAACAACCCGGTGAAGGGCAAGTGATGGTGCGCAACCTGTACCTTTCCCTGGACCCGGCCATGCGCGGCTGGATGAACGAGGGCAAGTCCTACATCCCGCCGGTTGCCTTGGGGCAGGTGATGCGCGCCCTGGGCGTGGGCGAAGTGGTTGCGTCCAACCACCCGGACTTCAAGCCTGGCGACCATGTGAACGGCGCATTGGGCGTGCAGGATTACTTCACCGGCGAGCCCCAGAACCTGCAGAAAATCGACCCGAGCCTTGCACCCCTGCCCCGCTACCTGTCGGCCTTGGGCATGACCGGCATGACGGCGTACTTTGCCTTGCTGGAAGTGGGCCAGCCTAAAGCCGGCGACACCGTGGTGATCTCCGGCGCCGCGGGTGCGGTGGGCAGCATTGCGGGGCAGATCGCCAAGATCAAGGGCTGCCGCGTCGTGGGTATCGCGGGCGGTGCCGAGAAATGCCAGTACCTCAAGGATGAACTGGGCTTTGACGGCGTCATCGACTACAAGGCCGAGGACGTACAGGCAGGCCTTAAGCGCGAATGCCCGAAAGGCGTGGACGTGTACTTCGACAACGTCGGGGGCGAGATTCTGGATGCGGTGCTGACGCGCATCAACTTCAAGGCGCGCATCGTGATCTGCGGTGCGATCAGCCAGTACAACAACAAGGAAGCGGTCAAAGGCCCGGCCAACTACCTGGCGCTGCTGGTGAACCGTGCGCGCATGGAGGGCTTCGTGGTGATGGACCACGCCAAGGACTACGGCAAAGCGGCCAAGGAAATGGCCGGCTGGCTGGCCAATGGGCAGGTCAAGAGCAAGGAAGACGTGGTGGACGGCCTGGAAACCTTCCCAGACACCCTGTTGAAACTGTTCAACGGGCAGAACTTCGGCAAGCTGGTGTTGAAGGTGTAATGACTGACTGGACGCACGCCTTTCAGGTCCCGATCCGATGACGGTGCCTGAAAGGCGTGCGGCTCAGGCTCAGCCGCGAATCTCGGCCACTACCGCTGCCAACGCTTGGGCCGGGTCGGCGGCCTGGCTGATGGGGCGGCCGATTACCAGGTAGTCCGAGCCGGCGTCCAGGGCCTGGCGCGGCGTGAGGATGCGACGTTGGTCATCCTGGGCGCTGCCTGCCGGGCGAATGCCGGGGGTGACGAGCTGCAGGCCAGGGTGAGCGGCCTTGAGCGCCGGGGCCTCCAGCGCCGAGCACACCAGCCCGTCCATACCGGCCTTTTCGGCCAGCGCCGCCAGGCGCAGCACCTGTTCTTGCGGGTCTACATCCAGGCCGATACCGGCCAGGTCTTCGCGCTCCATGCTGGTGAGCACGGTCACGCCGATCAGCAGAGGTTGCGGGCCGCTGCGCTTGGCCAGTTCTTCACGGCAAGCAGCCATCATGCGCAAGCCGCCGGAGCAATGCACGTTCACCATCCACACGCCCATCTCGGCAGCGGCCTTGACGGCCATGGCCGTGGTGTTGGGGATGTCGTGGAATTTCAGGTCCAGGAACACTTCGAAGCCTTTGTCACACAGGGTTTCGACAATGCCCGACGCGCTGCTGGTGAACAGCTCCTTGCCCACCTTGACGCGGCACAGCGCAGGGTCCAGCTGGTCAGCCAGCTTCAGGGCGGCTTCGCGGGTAGGGAAGTCCAGGGCGACGATCAGGGGCGTCTGGCAAGCAGGCATGGCAGGGTCTCTTGGCAAGTCGGAAACGGCGCGCATTGTAAACGATGTGACGCAGGCTGGGGGGGCCGCTGGCCCAGGAATTGGTCGGACGGTGGGCCAGGATGTGGGCCGGTGGGTGCTGGGCCTGCGTGAGGCGCCGTACCATTGAACCAACGAAGCGGCGCCTGGCTCAAAACAGGTGAGCAAGCCGCTTACATTCGCAACAGGAGAAGGAAAATGCCTTGGTATGCCTGGCTGATACTCATCGTTGCCATTGGCTCGATCGTCGGCGGTTTGATGATGCTGCGCGACACGGCCAAGAAGCTGCCGTTGACTGACGAGCAGTTGCGCAAGGTTCATGAACGCAACGCCGAGGCCGATGCCCGGGATGCTCAAGACCGCTGAATGCGGTTGATGGCCTTTCAATGAGCGGGCCTGTCGAAGGCCCGCCCCCCTGTGCTTATTGCACTTTCAGCTTGTCGCGGTTGCGTTCTAGCAGCGCATTGCCGATGCCTTTTATCTCGAGCAATTCATCGACCGACGCGAATGGCCCGTGGGCTTCGCGGTAGGCGACGATTGCCTCGGCCTTTGCCTTGCCGATGCCGTTGAGTTCTTTCTGGAGCGTCAGGGCATCTGCGCTGTTGAGATCGACCAGCGGGGTTGCTGACTGGCTTGCCTGGGCGACCATCGCCATGGGTTCGACCATGGTTGTGGCATTGCCTGGTGCTGCGTTTGCGGTGAACGAAAGGCTGGCGATGAGTGGGAGCAGCAGCGCGGTGAGCAGGTTTTTACGCATGATGAAGACTCCTAGGGTTGGTCGTTTCTGGCAGCCTGTTCCTTGGGCTGCGGGGTTAACCCTAGCGCTGGAGGTGGGGGGTGGGACAGGGTTGGGGGTGGGGTAATGGTTACTGGATTGGTCGGGGGTGGGCTTAGGGTGGGGGGTGGTTGGAGAGGTGGTTTTGCCTGGGTTGGCCGGGGCGTGCAGGGTTTATGGGCAGGGGGATGGCCGATGGAAAATGGGGCTGACGTGGTGGGGGTCTTGAGTCTGACAAGCGTGTCGGGGTAGTCGCTTGGGGGTTAGGGTGTGTGATGTGGTGCTGAATGCGGGGGTGCTGGGTGCCCTACGGGGTAAGAGCCGCGGAGATGGTAGGCGCGCTTTAGATCTTGGGGCCGCTTTGCGGCCCATCGCGGCGCGAGGCCGCTCCCACAGGTCCGGGTAGGCCTGTGCTTCACGCCGTGTCATCGCCTGCCTAGCACCGCATCTGAAGGCTAACGCCTCCCGGGGTGGGAGCGGCCTCGTGCCGCGATGGGCCGCAAAGCGGCCCCGGGGCACCGAGCCCAATCGACGGCTCAAGCACTTACCGCTCCACCGGCCCCTGGCGACGCTGCAGGTAAACCCAGTCCACGATATCGCCCTGCGGCGAATACCCGTTCACCATCTCGCGCAGCAACTGCCGCACGCGGGTGAAGTCGTCCTCGGCCACCGCCGCCAGCAACAGCGTCAGCCCTTCGCGCAACCGTTCCCACGCCAGGTAGTCCTCGTTGGCCGCCATGATCATCGGGTGCGCGGTGGGGGATACGTCGTCGCCGATCAGCAGCTCCTCGTACAACTTCTCACCCGGCCGCAAACCCGTGAACTCGATGGCGATGTCGCCCTGAGGATTGGACGAGCTGCGCACGCTCAAGCCCGACAGGTGAATCATCTTCTCCGCCAGCTCGACGATGCGCACCGGCTCGCCCATGTCCAGCACGAACACATCCCCGCCCTGCCCCATGGCCCCGGCCTGCACCACCAGTTGCGCCGCCTCCGGGATGGTCATGAAGTAACGAGTGATCTTGGGGTGGGTAACCGTCAGCGGGCCACCTGTCTTGATCTGCTGGTGGAACAGCGGAATCACCGAACCGGACGAACCCAGCACGTTGCCGAAACGCACCATGGTGAAGCGGGTCTTGTTCACCCGCGCGATCTTGTTGCAATCGCCATACAGCACCGGCGCCGCTTCCCGGCTGAGCGCCTGCAGAATCAACTCGGACAGTCGCTTGGTGCTACCCATCACATTGGTCGGGCGCACGGCCTTGTCGGTGGAGATCAGCACGAAATTGGCCACCCCGGTCTGCAATGCCGCCTGGGCCGTGCACAAGGTGCCGTAGACGTTGTTGAGAATGCCTTCGGCGATGTTGTGCTCGACCATCGGCACATGCTTGTAGGCAGCTGCATGGTAGACGGTGTCCACGCGCCAGGTGCTCATCACATCGACCAAGTGTTGCTGGTTGCGCACCGAGCCCAGGATCGGCAGCAACTGCACCGACAGCGATTCGCGGGCCACGCGCTGCTCCAGCTCGCTGAGGATGCTGTACAGGTTGAATTCGGCATGGTCCAGCAGCAGCAAGGTCTTGGGCCCAAGGCCGATGATCTGCCGGCACAACTCGGCGCCAATGGAGCCGCCGGCACCGGTCACCAGCACCACCTGCTTGTGAATGCAGCGCTCCAGCAAGCCTTCCTGCGCGGGCACCGGGTCGCGCCCGAGCAGGTCGGCAATGTCCACGTCCTGAATATCGTCCACCTTTACCCGGCCAGTGGCCAGGTCGGCAAAGGCCGGCACGCTTCGCACGTGCAGGGGGTACGGTTCGAGCAGGGCGAGAATCTCTCGTCGCCGCGCGCGGGTGGCCGACGGCAGTGCCAGCAACACTTCCTGGGCGCCGGTTTCCTTGAGCATCTGTTGCAGGTGCTTGGGCTTGTAGACCTGCAGCCCGGAGATGACCCGGTTGGCCAGGTCGCCGTCATCGTCGAGGAAGGCCACCGGGCGCATCACCCGGCCCATGCGCAACGCCGCCAGCAGCTGGTTGCCGGCGGTACCTGCACCATAGATGGCTACCTTGATCTGCCCGTCGTCGCGGTTGGCGAAAGGGATCTGATGGGCGCCGGTGAACCAGTCGCCCAGGAAATACTGGCGCATGATCAGGCGCAAGCCGCCGATGATCACCATGCTCAACCACCAGTAGTTGAAGATGATCGAGCGCGGTACCACCACCTCGTGGTTGCTGTACCAGTACACCACCACCGCCAGGATCAGCGAAGACAGGGTCACCGCCTTGATGATCGCCACCAGCGCATCGTTGCCGAAGTAGCGCATCACCGCCCGGTACATGCCGAAGCGGATGAACAAGGGGATGGCCACGCACGGCGCGGCCATGAACAGCCAGGTGTGCTCGACGATGGGGTTGTACATTTCCTCCACGCCCAGCCGCACGATGAACGACAGCCACAGCGCGAACCAGATGAGGGCAATGTCGGCACACACCTGGATCAGGCGTTTCTGCCGGCGTGACAGGGTGACCAGAAATTGCCGCAGCCTGTCGTTCTTCGCATTGCTCATCGGGTTTTCCTCATGGCTACGCCATCTTGTGAAAATGACCAGAGCGACTGCCGAACATACAGCCCTGTACAACCCTGATTGCGCCCGCCTTGCTGGAGCATGCTATTCCTTCTCCCCTGCCCGGTAGGCAACTGCCAACAGTATCAGAGGGGCATAGGCCACCAAGGTTCCGGTTGCCCCATCAAGTTTGAGCACCACGACGACCAACGCGACGGGCAGCAGCCAGCCCAGGTTGATGGCCGCCACCGCCAGGCTCACCGGCCGGTGACGACCGTGGCGCCGCGAGGCGTACTGGTAGGCATGGCTACGATGTGCTTCGTAGACCCTTTCACCGCGTAGCAAACGGCGCGCCAAGGTGAAGGTAGCGTCTACCACGAATACACCCAAAAGTATTAACCACCCCCAGAAGAGTAGCGGATCTATCCAACCTGCCACGATTGCCAGCAAACCCAGCACGATGCCAAGAAAACCACTGCCCGCATCGCCCATGAAGATGCGGGCAGGCGGGAAGTTCCAGATCAGGAAACCGGTGACGGTGGCGGCCAGCAGCAGCGGCAACCACGCAGCACCCGGCGCACCCGCCAGCCAGAACAGCACGGTGCCGCCAAGGCACACGCAAATGGCTTCGATGCTGGCAATGCCATCGATGCCGTCCATGAAGTTGTAGAGGTTCAGCAGCCAGACCAGGTACAGCAGCCCCAGCGGCGCGGCTAGCCACAGAGCATGCAACGGCCAGCCGAACACGCTGATCGGCGGCAGACCACCCAGCCAGGCCAGCCCCCAGGCGGCTGCGGCGAAATGGCCCAGCAGGCGCCAGCGCGCGGCAATGTGCCCGTGGTCGTCCATGAACCCGATCACGGCCACCAGGCCCCCTGCCCCGAGGATGCCAACCAGTACAGACGGCGCCACGTACCCGGCCCAGCCCAGCACCAGCACACCGACCATGAACGCCACGACGAAGGCCACCCCGCCGCCCCGGGGCGTGGGCAAGGTGTGCGAGCTGCGGGCATTGGGAATGTCCAGCAGGCTGCGCGACAGCGCGTAGCGGCGCAGTGCGGCCGTCATCAGCCAGGTGGCGATGCCTGCCACGATGAGGATGGCGGTCATGGGCGGTGGTTCTCCTTGAAGGCGTGCGCGGTGGCGGCCAGGCCTTGCTCCAGCGTGTAGGGCGGTCGCCAGCCCAGCAGCTGGTGGTTCTTGGTGATGTCCACTTGCAGCGAGCCCAGCAGGCGCTGGGCCAGGTCACGTCGCCCCAGCAGTGCGGCGCTCGTTTGCAACAGCGCGGCGGGCACCGGCACCAGGCGGGCTGGACGGCCCAGCGCCCGGCCTAGGGCCCGCAGCAGCTCGCTCAAGGATACAGCCTCGCCATCACTGGCCAGGAACGTCTGGCCCGCTGCCGCTGGGTGATCCACACAGGTGATGATCAGATCGACCAGGTTGCCCAGCGAGACCAGGCTGCGGCGATTGTGTACCGCCCCCAGCGGCAGGGGCACGCCACGCTCCAGCCAGCGCATCATGCTCAGGAAGTTGGCCTTGACGCCCGGGCCGTAGACCAGCACCGGCCGGATCACGACGACCTCCATGCCCGTTTCGGCGGCTACCGCCCGCAACCCCTGCTCGGCCTCGTGCTTGGAAACGCCATAGGCGTCCTGGGGCGCGGGGGCATCATCGGCATGCAGGGGCCGGACCGGCTGGCTGGTTTCGCCATTGACCTTGATCGAGCTGATGAAAATGAAGCGGCGCACGCCCGCAGCCGCCGCCTGGCGGGCCAGGTTGAGCGTGCCTTGCACGTTCACACGGCGAAACTCGGCCAGGCTGTCGGTGGCGGTTTCCTTCATCACATGCACACGCGCCGCCGCGTGCACCACGACGTCTACATCGACAAGGGCCGCCTGCCAGTCGGTCTCGGCGCTCAGGCCCGCAACGGTGACCGCGTCAATGCCTGCCAGGGGCGATTGGCTGCCGTGGCGCAAGGCGGCGCGGGGCGTAAGGCCTTCGACCGTCGCCAGGCGCTGGCACAGGGCGCTGCCGACAAAGCCCGAGGCCCCAGTGATCAATAACGTGCGTCGTTCCATGAAATCCGTTCTCGGTTCACACCGGCAAGGCCGGCATGCGGCGATCTTCGCGCCCGTTGTGCCTGACTGACCGGGCTACAACAGGCTGCGATACAGCTCGGCGTAGGCATTGGCCATGGCCGATGCGGTAAAGACGTTCTCGAAGCGTTGCTGGGCGGCGGCACCCATGGCCTGGGCCTGGGCCGGGTCGTCCCACAGCTGCTGCATGGCCTGGGCCAGCGCCGGTGCATCGCGCGGCGGTACCACCAGCCCGGTCTGGTCGGCCAGGTTGATGAAGGTGGTGCCGGAGCCCATTTCGCAGGAGATCAGCGGCTTGCCGTACATGGCCGCTTCCAGCAGCGAGATGCCGAAGGACTCCGAACGCAGGTGCGACGGGAAGGTAAAGGCATAGCACAGTTCCAGCAGCGCCACCTTGTCTTCGTCCGGCAAGCCACCCAGGAACTGCACCTGGCTCAGGCCCGCGTCGCTGGCATGCTGGCGCAGCTGCTGCTCCAGGAAGCCGCCGCCCATGATGACCACGGGCAAGCCGCTGATACGCGCGGCCTCCAGCAGGTAGTCCAGCCCCTTGTAATAACGCAGCGCCCCGACGAACAGGAAGAACCGTTCGCCCAACCGTTGCCGCCAGTACGCCAGCTTTTCGGCGCTGGCTTTGGGGTACGTGGACCGGTCCAGACCATAGGGGATGATCGACACCTTGTCCTTGAACTGGGTCAATACCGGGCTGTGCGCCGCATAGTTGGGTGAAGACGCCACAATGCGGTCGACGCTGGAAAAAAAGCGGTTCATCAGCGGCTGGTACAGCTTGAGCAGCCACTTCTGCTTGACGATGTCGGAGTGGTAGCTGACCACGGTCGGCTTGTTCAGCCGGGTGGCGAAGTGCACCAGGTCCATGTACGGCCAAGGGAAGTGGAAATGCACGATATCGGCCTTGCGGGCCAGTTCGGCAAAGTCCTTGAAGGCCGACAGCGAAAAGCCGGTGGAGGCGACATGCAGGTCCAGCTTGGCACGGTGCGTGAGGTGGTTGGCCACCGGCTCGTTGCGGGCAGCGCCACGTGAGCTCAGGTACAGCACCTCAGGTTCGATACCGTGGGCCTGGGTGCCTTCGGCGATCTGGAAGATCACCTGCTCGATACCGCCCATGGAATCGGGGTAGTAGGTTTTGAAAAAATGCAGAACCTTGATCATCGTTGCTTGACCGCTTGATACACCTCAAGGGTGCCTTGGGCACACCGTTCCCACGAGAAACCACCGGCATGCTGCAAGCCCTGGGCAATGGCCGTGGCGCGCCAGGCTTCGTCTTCCAGGCCCCGTTGCAGCAGTGCGGTCAAGCCGTCCACGTCATCGGGCGCGCACATGAGCGCTGCATGGCCTGCGACCTCAGGCAGCGAAGAGCTGTTGGAGCACACCACCGGCACACCGGAGCTCATGGCTTCGAGCACGGGCAGGCCAAAGCCTTCGTAGTGGGACGGGAAGGTGAACAGCCGAGCGCCGGCGAACAGCAACGGCAAGTCTTCACTGGGGGCGAAGCCCAGGTAGCGGGCCCAGCCCTGCTGCTGCGCCTGGGCGATGCGGGCATGGATGGCCTCGCTGCGCCAGCCTTGGTACCCGGTAAGGATCAGCGGCCAGCGTTGGCGCAGGGCAAGCGGTAGGCGGCCATAAGCGTCGAGCAGGTTTTCGATGTTCTTGCGCGGCTCGATCGTGCCCACGAACAGGCTGTAGCCACCAGGTTCGAGACCATGACGCGCCAGCGTTTGTGTGAGCGCCTGCGGGCTACGGGGGTGGAACTGCGGCGAGCTGGCCAGGGGAACCGCATGAATGCGCTCAAGCGGCCAGTTGAAGTAATCGGCCAGCTCCTGGCGAATGTAATGGGACACCGTGATCAGCGCATCGGCCCGCTCAAGGGTCAGCAGGAGCTCTTTTTGCAAGTACCGGGCGATCTGCGGGGTATGGCAATGGGCCCAGGTGAAAGGCGACAAGTCGTGGAACGTGGCGACGCTGCGGCCTGCGAAGGGCGGCAGGTAAAAATTGGTGCTGTGGTAGATGAAGTCATCATGCCCACGCAATGCGCGCTTACGCAGAAACGGCATCAGCCGCCGGTAGGCTTCGACGGCCAAGGCGTTTTTCTGGACGAAACGCTTGAGCCCATGCACGGCATCGGACTGGTCTGCTGGCTTGAGAAGCGCTGGCACGAAGCTGCGCCCGGCAAACAGCCGCAGGTCGTCGATGTCATCGCACTGCTGCAGCCGCGAGGCCAGCTCGTAGGTGTAACGCCCGATACCGGTCAGCGGGAAGCGAACCGACTCGACGGAAAGAATGACCTTCATTGACCGGCGAGCATCCAACCCAGCGTTTCGTCCAGATCGGGTGTTTCCCAACCCGGCACCAGCGCCCGCAGGCGGGCGTTGTCGCCGCACAAGGTCTTGACCTCGTTGGCGCGCACGAACGCAGGGTTTACCTGCACGTCAAGCGTGTGCCCGGTGATGGCCGAGCACTTGGCGATGACTTCGCGCAGCGAATGGGTGATGCCGGAACTCACGTTCACGGTCTGGCCCACTGCCCGCGCCTCGATCAGGCCACGGTAGGCACGCACCACGGCGCGCACGTCGCTGAAGTCACGCCACACATCCAGGTTGCCCAGTTCGATGGCTGGGGCCTTGCGCTGGAAGTGCGAAACGATCTTGGGCAGCAGGAAGTTCTCGGCCTGCCCAACACCTGTGTAGTTGAACGGACGCGTGATGACGATCGGCAGCCGGTCGCACCACAGCTTTGCCATGTACTCCATCGCCAGCTTGCTGACGGCGTAGTCGTTGGCAGGTGCAGGCGGGGTGTGCTCGTCCAGCATCCCTTCGGAAACATTGCCGTAGACATTGGCACTGCTGGCAATGAGTACGCACTCTGGCGTTTTGCCGCAGGCCGCAATGGCTTCGAGCAGGTTGCGCGTACCGATCAGGTTGACCTGATAGAAGGCATCGGCAGCGCCGTGCCCGACAAACGCAATGGCAGCCAGATGCACGATCACATCCGGCTGCAGTTCGGCCAGCAACGCACGCAGGCCCGGCCCATCGGCCAGATCGACCTGGTGGTAATCGGGCGCCGCCGAAGGCTGGCTCCCGGTACCGATCACTTCATAACCATTGGCCTGCAATTCGGCCGCCATGTAGCGACCGGTGAAGCCGTTGATCCCGGTGACGAGTGCGCGTTTGCTGGCCATTTGCATCAGAACGAGAACCCTTTTTCGTTACGACGTAGGTCGGCTTCGACCATCATGCGGCACAGCTCTTCAAGGCTGGTTTTAGGCTCCCAGCCCAGTACCTGCTTGGCTTTGGCCGGGTTGCCGATGAGCAGCTCGACTTCGGCTGGGCGGTAGAATTTCGGGTTGATGACGACCAGTACCTTGCCGGTTGCAGCGCAGGTGCCTTGCTCGGCTTCGTCCTTGCCGCTCCAGTTGATTTCGATACCAGCGGCCTTGAAGGCCATGGTGACGAAGTCACGCACGGTTTCGGTGCGGTTGGTGGCCAGTACGAAGGTGTCTGGCTCGTCAGCCTGCAGCATGCGCCACATGCCTTCGACGTATTCCTTGGCAAAGCCCCAGTCGCGCTTGGCGTCGAGGTTGCCCAGTTCCAGCTTGTCCAGCAGGCCCAGTTTGATCTTGGCGACCGAGTCGGTGATCTTGCGGGTCACGAACTCACGGCCGCGCAGGGGCGACTCGTGGTTGAACAGGATGCCGCTGGTGGCGAAGAGGTTGTACGACTCGCGGTAGTTGATGGTCATCCAGTGGGCGTACAGCTTGGCCACACCGTAGGGGCTACGCGGGTAGAACGGGGTGGTTTCGACCTGCGGGATTTCCTGCACCTTGCCGAACATTTCGGAGGTGGAGGCCTGGTAGAAGCGTACCTTCGGGTTGACGATACGGATGGCTTCGAGCAGGTTGACAGCGCCCAGGCCGGTGATTTCGGCGGTGGTCAGGGGTTGCTCGAAGGACACACCCACGAAGCTTTGTGCGGCGAGGTTGTACACCTCGGTGGCTTCGGTGGTTTGCAGCAGGCGGATGCTGGCCGACAGGTCGGTGAGGTCGTACTCGACCAGGTGCAGGTTAGGGTTGGTGTGGATGCCCAACTCCTCGATACGCCAGAAGTTAACCGAGCTGGTACGACGGTAGGTGCCGTAGACCGTATAGCCCTTTTCCAGCAGCAGTTCCGCCAGGTAGGCGCCGTCTTGACCAGTGATCCCAGTAACGATTGCTTTCATGCGACTTAACCAACTCCGATAGTGCCGTGCGGGCATGTGTGATTATTGGGGCTTGACGCGGCAGCTCCGAGCCGCGCGTACTCGCTTGCATGCGGCAGTATACATAGGTCGGGGGGAGTACTCGACTCACAAAGTACTGGCGCGGCGCCAGCTGCTGGTCAGGCCTTATTGAAGGGGTTAGGAACCGGCGCGGGAGAATAAGTTCCAGGGGGGAGAATGGCCAGTGCTTGGGGTGTAGGAATGGTCTGAATTTGGGTGGGTTCTAAAGGCTGGTCGTGTGGGAGCGGCCTTGCGCCGCGATGGGCCGCAAAGCGGCCCCAGGATTGCAGCTTCGCAGCGGATATTCCGGGGGCCGCTGCGCGGCCCATCGCGGCACGAGGCCGCTCCCACAGGGGGGGCCGCGTAGGCTCTGAGGAACGCCAGGAGGCGTGTGCCGAGCGATCTCTTTAACAGCCTAGGCTACCGCCCAAGCCCACCCCACCCGTCCAATCAGCGGCGCGCATCCAGCCGCGCCACGTCACCGCCCGGCAGGGTCGGCTCTGGCACAGGGCTCAACCACACATTGACGTTGTCCACGCTGTCCTGGTTGAGCTGACCCGCCCAACGATTGAGCAGGAACAGATTGGTGATGAAGTCATACTGCGTCTTGAGCAAATCACGACGCGCCTTGAACTCGTTCTGCACGCTGGTGAGCACATCCACCGCGTTGACCACCCCGTAACTGAACGCCTTCTGCGCCGCCACGCTGGACTGCTGGGCCGAGGACAGGGCGTTGCGGTTGGCGCGGATCTTGTCCACCGCCGCCTGGGCCGTGAGGAAGGCCGTGGTGGTTTCCTTCACCACCTGGCGGCGAATGCCTTCGAGCTGTTCTTCGGCCGCCAACTGCTCGTCATACAAGCCACGCACACGGGCCGAGGTGGAGCCACCGCTGTAGATCGGGATCTTCACTCCAAGGCTTGCCACATAGCTGTCGCTGCGCGGCGCCTGGGTGTTGTCGTAACCCTGGTCACTCTGCTGGGCGCTCAGGCTCAGGGACAGCTGCGGATAGTGCTCACCCTTCCCTTCACGCACGGCCGCCATGGCCGCCTCGGCACCGCTGCGCGAGGCCTTGAGCTGCGGGTTGGTTTCCACGGCCTGGGTCAACCACTCCTGCAAAGGACGGGTGGGCGCTTGCAGCGCGACATCGTTACGCACCCGGCTCAGCGGCTCGGTGATGGGCCGACCGACGATCTCGGCCAGCGCCTCACGGCTGACCTGCACCTGGTTGCGGGCTTCCACCTCTTGGGCGGCCAGGAAGTCGACGCGCGCCTGCATGTCCAGCTTGTCGGTGATCTTGGCCATCTGCCGGTCGAACATGCTGGTGACACGGTCCAGGTTTTTCTGAGTGGCGCGACGCTCGGCCTGCACCAGCGCCAGCTCGTCGTCGGCGGCCAGGGCTACGAAGTAGCGTTTGGCCAGGTCGACCGTGGCTTCGGCCAGGGTATCTTCGGCCTGCTGGCCCTTCTGGTCCTTGACGCTCTTGGACTTCTGGTACCGCTCCCAGGCCGGCTTGTTGTACAGGTACTGGGTCAGGCTCAACGAATAGCTTTCGTTGTTATAGATGTCGCGGTCGATCTCGTTCTTGCGCAGCACGCGGCTGGTGTTGGCGTTGGCCGACACCTGCGGCAGCAGGCCGCCCAAGGCTTCGCGCTGCTGGGCTTCGGCCGAGCGCGCGCGGGCATAGGCGGCCAGCACCCGAGGGTCTTCCAGCCTGGCCTCACGGTACAGGCCGGCCAGGTCCAGCGTATAGGTCGACGCCGACACCGCCTTGGGCACGTCAGCCGGCGCGCCCTTCCCTTCCACGGCCACCGCCTGGCAGGCGACCATGCACATCAGCATTCCAGGTAGCAAACGCAGCACAATCATTCCTCGATCAGCGATTCGGCGAACATGTTGCGGGCCGGTTTGAGCAGGTACTGCAGCATGGTGCGGTCGCCGGCGTTGATCAGCACTTCAGCGGGCATGCCGGGGTGCAGCTTGCGGCTGCCGAGCTTCTTCATGCCATCTTCGGTCACCTGCACACGCACCAGGTAGTAAGTGTCGCCGCTGCGCTCGTCGGTCAGGCTGTCCGCCGAAATGCGCACCAGCTTGCCCTCGATGACCGGCGTGGTGGCCTGGTTGAAGGCGGTGAAACGAATGTCTGCGGTTTTACCCAACTCCAGACGGTCGATGTCCCGCGTGGCCACCTTGGCCTCCACCACCAGCTCCGACTGCGCAGGCACGATATCCAGAATCGGCGTAGCTGCACTGATCACACCACCAATGGTGTGCACCTTCATGTCCAGCACCATGCCGCTTTCAGGTGCGCGTATCACCACACGCGACAGGCGGTCACGCAGGGCTGCTTCTTTTTCCTGAAGGTCGAAAACCTGAGCCTGAACGTCAGAAAGCTCGTTGGCCACGTCGGAATCGAATTTCTTCTTCAACTGCACGATCTGCAATTCGGTTTCACCAATCTGCAGATTGGTCTTGGTGATGTTGGACCGATGGTCCGCCACTTCGGTCTTGAGCATGTCCAGCTTGCGCTCCTGCTCGAGCAGGCGCTGATTGTCCACGAAGCCTTCGGCCAGCAACTCCTTGAGCTGCTTGATTTCACCGGTGTACGACTTCTCCAGCCCGCTCTTTGTCCCGATCATGTCGTTCAAACCAGCGATCTGCTGTTTCATCTGCTGGATGCGCTCGCGGTTGACCGAGATCTCACCCTGCAACGAGTTGCGCCGTGCGTTGAACACCTGCAACTCACCCGCCATGGCCTCTTGAGCACGGACCGAGTCGGTGCCATCCATTTTGACCGGCGGGATTTCGTTCAGGCCGTCGCGCTCTGCCCGCAGGCGTGCTTCTTTATAACGCGCCACGATCAGCTGGTTGCGGGTGGACTCGTATTCGGCGCTGAGCTGGGACTCGTCCAGCACGATCAGCGGGTCGCCCTTCTTGACCAGGTCGCCATCACGGGCCAGCAGTTCCTTGACGATGCCGCCCTCAAGGTGCTGCACGGTCTTGCGGTAGTTCTGCACGGTGACCACACCGGAACCATGCACAGCGTTGCTGAGTGGCGCGAAGGCCGCCCAGCTGCCGAAAATACCGAATGTAACGAAGACGATGGTCAGGCCGATGCGGCGAATGCCGCGATCGGACGTGGGCATGTCGTCGAAATTGTGATCGAAGGTAGTGATCGCTTTACTGCTCATCTAGAAATCCTTTCACACGCCGGTGCTGGTGGTAGTGGCAGGCGCGGCAGCGGGGGCTGCGGGCGGCGCGGCATTGGGTGCAGCGGGCGGAGTGGCCGGTGGCGTGGCATTGGGTGCAGCAGGCGGCGCGGCCGGGGGCTGGCCAGGCGCGGGCTGAGCGACCCGCTGCTGGCCTTTAGCCTGTTGCGCTGCCAGCTCGGCGATCACGCGGTCGCGCTCGCCGTACAGCGAAATGGTACCGCCCGACATGACCAGAATACGGTCCAGGCGGGTGAGGATGTTGGGGCGGTGCGAGACGATGAAGACCGTAGCACCGGTTGCCTTGAGCTTTTGCAGGGCCACGCCCAGGGCGCGCTCACCCACATCGTCGAGGTTGGAGTTAGGCTCGTCGAGCACCACCAGGCGCGGGTTGCCATAAATGGCACGGGCCAGACCAATACGCTGACGCTGACCGCCGGACAGGTTGACGCCGTCGCTGCCGATTACCGTGTCGTAGCCATCGGGCAGCATGAGGATCATCTCGTGCACGCCAGCCATCTGGGCCGCTTCCACAACCTTTTCCGGGTCGATCTTGTCGAAGCGGGCGATGTTCTCGCTGATGCTGCCTTCGAACAGCTCGATGTCTTGCGGCAGGTAGCCAACGTATGGGCCAAGGGCCTGCTTGTCCCAACTGGCGATATCGGCGCCGTCGAGGCGGACCACGCCGTGCTGTGGGGGCCAGATGCCCATCAGGGCACGCACCAGCGTGGATTTACCGGCGGCACTTGGGCCAACGATGCCGACGATGGAGCCGGCCGGGGCCACGAAGCTGATGCTGCGGATGACCGGGGCCTTGGCGCCAGGCGGGGCGACGATCAGGTTTTCGACCTGAATGTGGCCTTCTGGGGCTGGAAGCGGCATGCGCTCAGGTTCGTTTTTCAGGTCGTCCATCACTTTGCTGAGGCGGTCGTATTGGACTTTGGCAGCGACGAAGCCTTTCCAGCTGCCGATCATCTGGTCGATGGGGGACAGCGCGCGGCCCAGCAGCAAGGAACCTGCCATCAGAAGGCCGGGGTTGATTTCGTGCGTCACTACAAGATACGCACCAATGGCCAGCATGATGGACTGCGACCAGATACGGAATGTTTTGGAGGTAGAGCTGATCACGCCGCCTTTATCACTCGCATTGGACTGAAGCAGCATGATGTTGCGCTGACGCTTGGCCCACCGGTTCATCAGGGTATCAAGCATCCCCATCGACTCGATGACCTCGGCATTACGCAGGGTACGGTTGGTCACCACGTTGGAGGCGACGTTCTCCTTGTTGGCCTCAGCCAACGCGCCGCCAGTAGACCGATGATTGACGACCGCCAACACGGTCAACACCGCGCCGCAGAACAGCGTCATCCAGCCGAACCATGGGTGGAACAGGAACATCACGATGGTGTAGATGGGGAACCACGGGGCATCGAAAAATGCGAAAAGCCCTGGCCCTGTAAAGAACTGGCGCAGCGAGGTGAGGTCGTTAAGGGACTGCGCCGTAGCATCGGAGCCGCCGCTATTCAGGGCGCGCTTGAAGCTTGCCCGGTACACATCGCGGCTGAGCATGACATCCAGGCGGTTACTGATACGCACCATGATGCGCGAGCGTACCCACTCCAGGGCACCCATGGTCGCGATCAATACAGTCATGATCAGCGTGAGCATGAGCAAAGTGGAGGTGCTGCTGGAGGGCACCACGCGACCCGATACCTGGATCATGAAGAACGTGGGCACCAGCATCAGTGCGTTGACGAAGAAACTAAAGAAGCCTACCGAAAGGAAGCTGCTTTTGCAGGCTCTAAGGGCGGCTTGCAGAGTGTTTTCGGATTGATAACTCATGGTGTCCGTACTGAGGAGTGGCGAAAGCGGCGGGCAGTGTAACACCCACCAAAGAAGGCAGCGTGTCAGATTGCTCCTTGAGCCGCTTTGTTCAGCGACGAACAGTAGAATTTCATGAAATGTTTGAGCAGAACGGAAACAGGCAGTTGCTCAAGCGGTCAGAGTGACCAACGGCTAGAGACCTTGAAAGCGACGAAAACTACACGCCAGAAAACCATCAAAAGTAATCATGTGCGCACGTCAATATCGTAATTCTTTGATTTCAGACGAATTTTTCGAATGCTGGAACGTCCTACCCTGCTACTCAGTTATGAACAAAAAGCGGCGAAAGATCGTCCCTCTTATAGCTAAGTTCCCCACTGATATGAATTTTTTTTTAGATTTCTTGGTTGACATCTTCCCCCTCCGGCGGCATCTTCGCCACTCGCAAGGAGCCTTCAATGGCAGTTCAGTGTATGCACGGGTTTGAGCACGTTAGCTACCAGTGTTATTGCTTAAAAGGAGCTTAACAACGCCATGTCTATGCCTTCGCAAACCCTGGACGGCCTGAAAATCAGCTCCCGGGTCACCCTGCTCGAACCGGGCATGTATATCTTCAGGTACGCCTCCCAGCCTCCGGCAGACAAACCCGTCTGCATCGCGTTGCAACAAGCGCCGCTAGGCAAAGGCTCCATCGATTTCTTCCCCGCAGAAGGCGTTAGCAAGAACATGCTAACCAAGCTCGGTGACACTATTGTTGCGCGAGTCAAAGGCGGTGTTACGACGGTTCTGATCACCGAATATCACATGTTCGATGAGGTGATCGACCCCGTGGATTTGCGTATCGACCGCATTGACACCTCGCCTGCCATCATGCGCACCTTCGCGGTCGTATCCAGCACCGACCCTGCTCAGGCCATCGCCGCCAGCACCAAACCGCTGCCACTCACGCTTACTGCTCACCTAAGCCATAGCGGTGAGATCGTGTCCAGCGAAGGATGGGTTGGCGAGCCGGGCGCTGATGAGTTCATTGATTCGTTCTCTATCGACTGGGCTGAAAAGCCCGTCGGTGTAGACCTTCTTTACACCTGCACAGTGGCAGGCTCCGGCCCGTGCCGCAACGTATCGACAGGCACTGTAGTAGGTGCTCGCGGCCAAGGCCTGCCGCTGATCTGCGTTGGCTTCAGCCTGATAGGCCCGCTGCGCAGGCATTACGAACTTACTGGCCTTGTTGTTTTCGAAAATACGGAACCACAACGCCTAGTCGCAAATCAGATGATGCACGGCCCCACCGGCAACGAGCCGCTGGTGGCCTTGCACCTCGCCCTAACACCCGTAACGAAGATGAACGCTGCCCGCCTTAAGTCTCCGTGGGAAAACTCTGCGTCACAGCAGAATACGATTGCAGCGGGCCACATGGCCTGAAGTAACAGGAATACATCATGCAATACGATAGCCCTCAGTCGAGCAGCGCTCTGCAAGACACCCTGAACGCCGATAGCGCCAACCTGTCCGAAAACACCATCGCTGCCATCAGCAGCCTGCTGAACCTGGACACCGTTGAAAACGTCAACATTGCCGGCATCGAAGGCAACGCTGTTCAGCTGCCAACTTCCGGCCAAGCTGACATCGTTGTTGGCGAAGTCGAAGGCGAGCAAGGCGACCAAGTTGTCGTCGACCTGGCTGCTGCCGAAGCTGCTGGCGTTAGCGCCTACGTGCTGCAGAGCGATGCCAACCTGGTTGTTGACCTGCAAGGTCAAGCAGCTGCTGGCGACGTTCAAACCTTCGCTGCTGCTCTGGCTCCAGCCGTTGATACCTCGGCCATCGAGCTGGTAGTTGCAACTGGCAACGGTGACGACGTCATCACTGTCAAAGGCGACCAGAACACCCTGATCGACGCTGGCGACGGCAACGACACCATCGTGACCGGCAACGGCAACAACACCGTTATCGCTGGCCTGGGTAACAACAACGTGACCACCGGTTCGGGCGATGACACCATCATCCTGAGCGGCAGCGACCACGCTGACATCGTCAACGCTGGCGCTGGCTTCGACATCGTTCAGCTGGACGGTTCGCGCGACGACTACACCTTCACCGTCGGCAACAACTTCAACGTCAACCTGACCGGCAACCAAACTGCCGCCATCACTGACGCTGAGTTCCTGACCTTCGTTAACGGTGACACCACCGAAACTGTAGCCCTGGCTCACAGCGACGAAGAAGCAGCTGCCCTGCGCCTGTACCAAGGCATCCTGGGTCGTGACGCTGATGCATCCGGCGCCAAAGACTTCACCGCCCTGGTAAGCGAAGGCACTTCGCTGACCGACATCGCCAACCAGTTCCTGAACTCGGCTGAGTTCGCTGGCGCTGCTTCGGCCCAAGACATCAACGAGCTGTACCAGGCTATCCTGGGCCGCGCCGCTGATGAAGAAGGCTCGACTGCATGGCAAGCCGTGCTGGCCAACGGTGGCAACCTGAACGACGTAGCTGCTGGTATCGCTCTGTCGAACGAAGCCATCCAGCTGGATCAGTCGAACGGTGACTTCGTCCGCGAACTGTACGACAACGTACTGGGCCGCGAAGTTGAGCAAGAAGGCCTGGACGCTTGGGTATCCCAGCTGTTCAACGGCACCAGCCGCGCCGAAGTGGCCGCTGGCATCGTTGGCTCGGCTGAAGCTGCTCAGAAGTCCAACAGCGACTTCATCGACTCCCTGTACCAGTCCGCACTGGGCCGCGAAGCCGATGCAACTGGCAAAGCTGCTTGGGAAGCTGTCCTGGACAACGGCGGCACTCACGCCGACGTGGCCCTGGGCATCGTTGGTTCCAACGAAGCCATCGCAAACATCGACAACGTCGTTGTACTGCACGGCCAAGTGTAACTAGCCCGCTGTAGCAAAACGTATACCCGGCCGAAAGGTCGGGCATACGCCAAAGGGGCGGCTCTCGAGTCGCCCCTCTTTTTTATTTCTTGTAGCCAAGCCAAGCTTATGTCCAGACAACTCGACCATGGGCGAGATACGCTCATGGACATTTTTCATCGGCATCGCCAGGCAGAAGAGCACGCCAGCGCGGCTTCAGTGTTGGAACAGGCTCTCAAGGTCCCCGAATACCGTCCAGAGGCATTCATCTGGAAGGGTATCGAGGCACTGCCAAAGCATCCAAAGCTTGCCTTCATTTTTTTTAGTAATGCGGTCAAAGCCCTGCCAAAGCGGACAGATCTGCATGCGCTTCTAGGGCGCTGCCTGCTGGATCTAGCACAGCCGCATCTGGCTACCCGCTACTTGGCCGCTGCTTGGCAAAAGCAACCTTATGACGCAGGTCTGCGGCAACTACTATGGCTCGCACGTAGCCAAGCAGACACGCCAGTGCAGCTAGAGCGACTCATCCTCGCGCAATTGCCCGAAATCACTTCACCCCAAGAACTCAACTTAGTACTTAGATTGCTGGCTTCAAAAACGCAGCACTCAGGCGCAGTAGGCGTCGTTCGCCTTGATCGAGATGCGCAAGAGATACAAGGTTGGGCAATCGATTTGAAGAACCTTGCTGAGCCATGCATCGTTCAGTTCGAATTCAACGGGCAGGTCGTAAGCGCGCCGGCAGGCCGCCCCGATCCACTGCTCACAGCTGCGGGTATTTCGTCCAGCCATGGTGGCATTCGCGCCAAACTGCCCAAAGCTTGCGCAACAGTTGCCGTGGGTTTTAGTACAGGCGGCTCATTGCAAGGTAGCCCCCTGCATACCCTGCCCGTTTGGGTACCACCTTGCCCCATTGCCACGCAAACCAAGAGCGTTTCGGTTGATGTGCTCATTCCGGTTTACAACGGGCTGGATGAGACGCTGGCGTGCATAAACAGCGCTATCGAATCACGCAGGCATAACCGCACGCCTCATCGTCTGGTCGTCATCGAGGACGCCACGCCCCTCCCCGCCTTGCGCAAAGCGCTCAAAGTGCTGGCAGGCAAAAGCAAGATTACTCTCGTGCAGAACCCGTCCAACCTAGGCTTCATTCGTAGCATGAACAGAGCCATGGCTATGAGTTTGGGCAAAGACGTGATCTGGCTGAATGCTGACACCCGCGTTCACGGAGACTGGATTGACCGCCTGCATCAGGTAGCTTATAGCGATCCTCAAGTAGCGTCGGTCACCCCGTTCACGAACAATGGCGAATTGATGAGCTTCCCACGGAGCCGCATCAGTCAGCCCATGCCATCACCTGACCAGCACGCTGAACTGGATAATCTGGCCAAACACAACCCGTCGGCCCCTGTAGAGATCGAAACAGGATGTGGGTTCTGCCTTTACATCAAGCGCGATGCCATCGACCAAGTGGGTTATCTGGATGAGCTAGAACTGTCGCGCGGGTACGGGGAGGAAACCGACTGGTGTTTGCGCGCTCGCAGCTTGGGCTGGAAGCACATGGGGGCGCCAAATGTTTTCGTTGCTCATCAAGGGGGGGTATCGTTTGGGGAAGAAAAAAACCTGCGCGTTGCCTACAACAACGCCATTCTTCGAAAACGCTACCCTGATGCTGAATCACGCTACGAAACCTTCTGCCGTCGCGACCCGATCAAACCGGCTCGACAATCATTGCAGCGTGCGCGTCTGACCCATTGGCTGGCTCAGCAGCGCGGCGAGCCGGGTCACCCTCGTCCAGAGCTGCACATTCATGATGGCAGCCGTTCTGAAACACCCTTCAGCCTGACCTGGCATCATGATGGGCTGCGCAACTGGGTCACACTTCATGCAGAAGTTCTGCCATTGGAGATCAGCCTGGACTATGCCGCCGATGAATTGCCTTATCTTATAGACGATCTACGCGCCCTACCCTTGCGAGGCCTTGTTTTCGAGCGGCTGGCCAATGCCCCTTCGTTCATATGGGACCTGCCGGGCCAGCTATCACTGCCCTATCGGATTGTTTGCAGGGACGATGCCTTGCTCTCCAGGGAAGCATGCAACGATCGTATGACGTTTGCCGCATCAGCCCAGCGTATCGAATTGCCTTGCGCCGAGTTTGTTGATCGGCATGCCGCCGTGCTGCACGGGGCGAACCTTGCTCTGATCGAATCCCCCCTGCACCCTGCTACCCATGAGATGACGAGCACGGGTACGTGGTTGATCGGTGATGACCTGAGCGACACACAAGTAGCGCGCCAGTGGCTTGAAATAGCGCAGCGAGCGACCCGAGAAAACCTGCCCGTTCAGTTTCTTATCGAAGCGAAACAGCCTTGGAGCAAGCAGTTGCTTGCTACAGGTGCGGTGTACGCGCTGCCAGACCTGACAATGCTGTCGATGGCTGACAACGTGACAATGTCCGGCTGCTGCGCCGTCTTGAGTCTGCATGCGTGCCCTGTTTCGGGTTGGCGCGCAGTGGAGCTTGCGAGTGACCTGGACCTTCCATTGCATGCGCCTTACGCAGTGCGGGAAAACGCCACAGGCGCATTTCCCTTTCATTCTTTTTCTATTACCGAGCCGGCCTGATGTCACAACACGTCTTGGATAAAACCCCAACGGACACCGCCTCGCTTTCAGCGGTCCGATACAAGGGCCTAATCACCGGGCTTTACGGCGACGTCCTGCAGGGCTGGGCTCTAGATACCCTTAACCCCGCACAGAAACTGATCGTCGAAATCTTTATCGACGGCGCGAGTGTGGCAGTGGCTCGTGCAGACTTGTACGAAACCAACGCCACCGAGGGCGACCAGTTCAACGGGTTTGCCGTGCAGTTGCGCCAAGCCTGGCTGAATCAGGCCCGGCACATCAGCGTCAAGATTGCGAACGAGCCCTTTTCACTCGACGGCGACATCACGCTACCCGCGCCGTTTGGTAAAGAGCCTGAGCTGATCGCATCGCAAGTCTGGCATACCGGCGGCTTGCGCCTTAGTGGGTGGGCATGGGACCCGCAATCCCCACATCGTCGCGTGACGATCCGCGTGCGTGAGGGTGATCAACAAGTGGCTCAAGTGGTGTGTGACCAACACAGCCAAGCCCTGGCTTATCGCGATAGCAGTGACCATGGTTTTGTCATAGACCTGCCATGGGCCTTTGCCGACGGCAAGCCTCACGTTCTGAGCATCGAAAGCGAATCCGGGGCCCCGTTGGCCGGCAGCCCTATCACCTTGTGCTGCGCCCCCGAGGGTATCGAGGGCTTGGTCAACCAACTGTCCGCGCACCACGACAGCGCACTGGTTGCAGTCATTGAGGCAGTGGCGCGTGAACAGAGCCTGCGCTTACCCAAAAGCGCCGGCTGGCACCTCTACCCGGCCTGGGCTAACGCTTTCCAGCGCCCGAATCCCACTGGCGGTCAGCAGGCAAATGATGTGGGCGTGCTATTGATGGGTGATGGGGACGCAGCGCTTGAGGCACTGACCCTCGGCAGCCTCGCATTACCTGGCAACAGCCCTGGACGCCTCGTCAAAGCCCAATCAAGCGATATTGCACCCGTGGTGCTTGAGTTACTGAACCAAGACTGCAGTTATATTGTGCCGGTCTGGGCAGGCGACCGTCTGCGAGCTGATGCATTGAGTCAGTTCAGCGCATTGCTGGCCGAGGGCAGCGCTTGGGGCTACGCGGACTGCGATCAGGACCAACCCAATGGCGAACCGGGCCACCCCTGGTTCAAGCCTGTCTGGGATCTGGACGCTTTCATAGGCGCAGATACGTTCACACCTGGCTCGGTCTTCCACAAGGACACAGTCAGCCGCGCCGTTGCACGCCTCCAAGAGAGCGGGCACGGTGCGTTCGATTGGCACATGCTGATATCGGCTGTCGTACTGATTACCGAGGAAATGCAGGCGCGCGTGGCCCATCTGCCGCAGGTGCTCTATCACCGTCACGCATTGAGCGTTTCGAGCCCGGAACACGCTCCGGCTTGCCAACAACGACTGCGGGCAATCAACTGGTTATGCGAGGCCCTTACACCTGGAGCGCAAGTAGCGCCGCTGGCTAATCACCCAGGGCTGCTGCACGTCACTTGGCCACTGCCGATCCCGCTGCCAAAGGTCAGCTTGATCGTTCCGACAAAAGATCAGGTCGCCCTACTTCGTACTTGCATCGAAGGGTTGCTGAATCAAACAGAGTATCCGGATCTGGAAATCATCGTCATGGACAACCTGTCCGTGATACCGGAAACCCTCGAGTATCTCGCCGAGTTGCCGAGCCGGGGGGTGAAGGTTATCCCGCACCCCTATCCGTTCAACTATTCAGAGATCAACAACGCGGCAGTGCATCACGCTACGGGTCAGGTCATCGGCTTGGTCAACAACGACATCGAGATCCTCGACGGTAACTGGCTGAAGGAAATGATCAGCCAGTTGATGCGGCCTGGGGTCGGGGCTGTGGGTGCCAAACTCCTGTGGCCTAATCGCATGGTTCAGCACGGCGGCGTAGTGGTGGGTATCAATGGCCTGGCTGCGCATGCCGGAAATCAGTTGGCCGAGCACGACGCAGGCTACCTGGCTAGCAATTTACTGACCCGACAGCAGACTGCCGTTACAGCTGCGTGCCTGTTGGTCCATGCACCACTGTTCGAGGTATTAGGTGGATTGGACGAGGTTCGCTACCCAGTTGCCTTCAACGATGTCGACTTCTGTATGCGCATACGTGCGCTGGGCTTCAAGATCATCTGGTGTGCCCAAGCGCAACTGATCCATGCCGAGTCCGCAAGCCGAGGTAAGGACATTGCTCCCGAAAAACGTGCGCGGGCCCAGCGTGAGCAGAAAAACTTCACGGATCGCTGGTTCTCCCAGGGTGAGCAAGATCCTTTCTACCACCCTGCACTGAGCCATGATTACCTCAGTGGCCCTTATGGCGGGTTGGCATTGCCACCTCGTGCAACAACCCAGGTTCGGTATGGGGGTGGCAAGGTATACAACTTAACCGACTTGGACTCTGCACAGCGTACGTTTGACTGGCGTGCCAATGCGACCAAACCCAAAGCTCTTTGCGGTCATCAGGAGGCAGCCGATGTCGTTTGAGCTTGCGCCGCCACCCCCAGAGGCAGGCTCTGATGTGGTCATTGCCACCTTATGGCGATCCGGCACATTTGATGCGACGTATTATTTGAGTCAGTACCCGGACGTGGCAGCGGCGGGCATTGATCCTCTGGTGCATTTCGTGCGACACGGTGCGCGCGAAAACCGCAACCCAAATGCGTATTTCGATACACATTACTACCTGTCGATGAACCCGGATGTCGCGCAGTGTGACATGAATCCGCTTTATCACTTCTGCACCGATGGCTGGAAAGAGCTACGCAAGCCCTGCAAAGACTTCGATGTTTGGTGGTATTGGTCGAGCTACCTGGATCCAGCCAGCGACGCCATCAACCCCCTGGCGCACTTCCTGCACGAAGGGATTGCAGCGAACGCCTTGCCACGTCCGCAAGGCCCCTTCGCGCAGACTACGCAGTCGGCTTGGCTACCTGAACGGCCCGTCAAGCGCATTTGCTTGTTCGCGGGATACGACCCTGATGGACTGGTTGACGATTATGTAGTCCAGTACCTTCAAGCACTCAGTGTCCATGCGGATGTTTACTATCTTGCCGACTGTGTAATGCAAGACGGCGAGCTGCTCAAGCTGAAGGGTATCGTCAAGGACGCTTGGGCGGGCCGGCACCAACGCTATGACTTTGGCTCCTATGCCCTGTTGGCAAATTCACTGGTGGGCTGGGACACCATCGACCAATACGATGAGTTGCTGTTGGCCAACGACAGCTGCTACCTGGTCAAGGACTTCGATGATGTCTTCGAGCAGATGGATAAACGCCGCTGTGACTGGTGGGGGCTTCAAGCGACGAAAGGGATAGCCAAAACCAAGGCGGAGCCGAGCAATCAGTTCAAGCAGCCCATCGCGATGGACACCGTGCGCGCTTCGATGCTAGACCGTTTTGAAGAGGACGATACCTACGACTTCCTCATAGGGTCGTATTTTGTGGCTTATCGCAGGCCCGTGTTGTCTGACCCCGGTTTTCGTAAGCTGTTGAGTGCGGTTGTTCAGCAGCCAAACAAGCAGAACGTGATTTTCAAGTACGAAATCGGTTTGACCCGCTACCTGATTACACGCGGGTTCGTTCTCGATACCTTCATCAGTAGCCTCTACCCGTTCCATCCGATTTACAGCAACCAGCATTTCAAACTGCTGGAGGCAGGCTTCCCGCTGTTCAAGCGGTACCTGCTAACGGCCAATCATTACCAAGTAGCCAAGCTGTATAGATGGAAGGAAAAGATCCTAAGGTGCGCACCTGAGGCTGACGTGCAGACCATGGAGCGCAACCTGACACGTATTACCGATCAGGAGGTGCTGGAGCGCAATCTGTACATCGGCACGTCGAGGCTGCCAGACGACGAGCAGGTGCCCACTACCCTGCTGACGCATGCTGAATTCATCGAAGCCGACCACCGTGTGCCCAAGTACGACCATTGGTGGGCATTCCCGGTATGCGCCTTCTCTGGCGTATTCTCCGGGAACGAGCGTGCAGTTTTTGAAGAGATCAAAGATGATGAGGGTATCTTTAAGATTATCTTGACCCGCGGCAAACCGGTAAACGTGGAGGGCAGAAACGTCCTTGTCGTACCCTTGGAAAGCCCCGAAGGTCAATACCATCTCTTGCGCGCTAAAATCCTGTTCATCAAACACACGCCTACGCGTAATCTTGTCTATCCGCTTTCAAGCGATCTGCATGACTTGATCAACCTCTGGCACGGTATCCCGCTTAAACGCATAGGCTATGCGTCACTTGACCAGCAGAACAGGCGTGATGCCATCGCTGAGGAGCACGCCCGCTGCAGGGCCGTGATCAGCTCATCGAGCATCGATACGATGGCCATGGCAGCGGCCTTCTATCCGTTGAGCTACAACGACGTATGGCAAACGGGGCTTCCTCGGAACGATTTTATTCTGCGCGACTTCGAAAAATTGCCGAAGGATTTGCAGGCTGAGAGCCAAAAGCTCGAGAGTGCGTTGGCAGGACGCGGGCTGATTTTGTTCATGCCGACGTTCCGTAATGGCGCGGCTAATGCGTGCTATCAGTTCACAGAAAACGAGCTGAAGCAGCTGGAGGGATGGCTGCTAGAGAACGACCTAGTGCTTGGGGTACGAGAGCATATGGCTGACCATTCGGGGTCTTATGCGCAACAGTTGCAACGACTGGGCGCGCTGGATCTGAGCGATGAACATTACCCTAACGTCGAGGTCCTATACAGATCCGCACGTTTGCTTATCACGGATTACTCGAGTTGCTTCATAGACTTCATGCTGACGGGCAAGCCGATGGTGAGCTTTGCTTATGACTATGAGTACTACACAGGCGTGGAGCGTGGGTTGTTTTATGATTTAGAGCATGTGTTCCCTGGACCTGTATGCGCTGATTTCGAAGCGCTTCACAGTGCTTTGAAGCAAAGTCAGAGCGATGGGTATTCGGAGACGGAACTGAGCTACAGCTGGAAGAAGAAGATTTTTTTTGAATGGTGTGATGACCTTAGCTCAGCCAGGCTGGTTAATCGAGTTAAAAACTTAACAAATTAGGGATGAATACATTGAAAACGGTTATCACATATGGAACTTTTGACATTCTACACCGTGGCCATATCAATCTACTAAGAAGAGCTCGATCTCTTGGCGATCGGTTGATCGTCGGACTATCATCGGATGAGTTTAATTCGGGAAAGCATAAATCCTCTCTATTGAACTATGAAAATCGAAAGGTAGTTCTTGAATCAATTCGATATGTGGACTTCGTTTTTCCTGAGGAAAACTGGGAGCAGAAATTCTCAGACATAAGGAAATATGAAGCCGATATTTTTGTAATGGGCGATGATTGGGAAGGTAAGTTTGACTTCCTTAAAGATCTCTGTGAGGTCGTGTATCTACCGCGGACAGCGGCGATTTCGACTACTGAAATTAAAACGTCTTTGAATCCTGAAAAAGACTTTAGTAAAAATTGAGAAAATCGACTTATAGTCAGGTGACACACGTGAGCGCAGAAGTTGTAAGACAAGAGCCAAGAGCAAACTCAGTCCACAGTCTGCTTCTAAGAAGTGGCTATTTCTGCCCTGCTTTTTATACTGAAAGGTATGCCGATGTCTCGGCGGCCAACATTGATCCACTACAACACTACCTTCTATATGGATGGCTCGAAAATCGCCAACCGAGCAATAAATTCGATCCGAGCTTCTATTTGTCACTGTATAAAGATACGCCGAAAGACAGCAATCCGCTCATTATGTTTTTCAAAGATGGGCTGCTTGATGGAAGAGTTGGTAACGCAGCAGATCTGAATAAGGCTGACCTGAGCAGGCAACGATCTGCAGCCACAAACTTTTATCACGCCTCTTACTTTCATAAGCTAAAGCAATGGTATTCTGCTGAACAGTGGATCACAAATGCGTTGATGGAGGCTCCTCTAAATCCAGAGTTTTTGACTCTATTGGCCGAAGTTCTGAGGAAGCAGGCTAAGTGGTGGCAGCGTCTAGATATACTTACTCAGCTAACAGATCTGGAACCTGAAAACCCCAATCACTATTTGGAGTTAGCGGAAACCCAGGAGGTAATGAAGTCGCACACGGAGGCCGCTGAATCCTATAGAAAAGCGCTCGTACTGCAACCAAACAATGCAAACATTCACTATCGTCTTGGGTATGTCTTAGAGACGCGTGGCCATGATGAGCGCATCCACCTGGCCGGCTCGGCAAAGCATTACGAGCTTGCTATTAGTTTAGATAAAAAGTTAGATAGCACACATTACGGTATTGGCGCATTCCATCAGCACTATGGAAGATGGTCATCCGCAATTGGCGCTTTCATCAAAACGCTCAAAAAAGATTATGGTAACGCAAAATTACATTATAAATTGGCCATGGCGTACGACCGCACCTATCAATGGGAACTAGCCGAAAAAAGTTATCGTAATGCTATTGCACTTGACTCAAGCGACACATATTGGCACTACAGACTTGGTTTTGTATGCGAGCGACTGGGTAATTTTGCATCAGCGGCTGAAGCTTACTCATATGCAGCTACTGCGAGGAAAGATCACTCTATATATTGGCACTACCGATGCGCTTATGCTCTAGAAAAAAACGGGCGCTTTGAGGAAGCATGTAAAGAATATATTAAAACGCTCAAGAAAGATTCTACTGCTAGCTTAGGTAGAAAAATTTTAGAGCAAAATCCGGCTGTAGGCCAGAAAGGGACGCAATCCAGCCCAAATAATGTACAGAGCTATAAGGCCAGCTTTGAGAAAAACAAAATCAAATCATCAGCCGCAATTAGCTTGGAAATCGATGGATCCGATGCTAATACATGGTGGAAAGTAGCACTCAGCCATATTTCCGACCAAAATTATGTCGAGGCCATAACACATGTACGTCAAGCGATTGCTCGAAACGACGCACACGTACCTGCTTGGCATTACGTCTTAGGTTGCCTACTAGTCAAAGGAGGTAGACTTGAGGAGGCCTGCGAAGCATTCCGAAATATCCGAATTATTCAAGCCCCATACGGCGCACCTGAAAACCCGTTGCAGGATGATAAAGCCTTCAACAAATCTGCATTATACACAGAGTATTTCGAGCGGGAACCATTAGATCAGGAAATGGTACTCTTGGAGAGCTTCCATGGCGCTTCTATCTCCTGTAATCCGTACGCAATATTCACGAAGATGCTGGAATCTGATAAATTCGCCAACTTCACTTATGTTTGGGTAATCAATAATAAAGACAAGATACCAAAGTATCTCAAGAGACTTAAAAATGTAATATTCATAAGCAGAGAAAGCGAAAGCTACCTCTATTACTTAGCCAAAGCTAAGTACCTAATCAATAACAATACATTCCCACCGTACTTCATTAGGAAACTGGGCCAAAAATATTTAAACACTTGGCACGGCACGCCTCTTAAAACATTGGGTAAAGACATACTAACGTCTTTGTTTGAGCACAAAAATGCTGCTAGGAATTTCCTCCAGGCGACTGATATAGTTGTTCCAAACGATCATTCCGAACGTATTCTTATTGATCAGCACGATGTCAGGCCAGGACTAAATGCAAACATTTTAAAAATAGGTTATCCGCGGGTGGACCTAACCCTAAATCCATCTGAGGATGTTCTTCAAAAACTCAAAGAAGAACTTGGTATAGCCAAAGGGTGTAAGGTCATATTTTACGCTCCTACGTATCGTGGCAGCAGTATTGGCAAAAGCAATTTGGAGCTCGATGAAATCGAAGCTGCTGTAGAGCTGATCGAGACAAATGCGGGACCGAACTGCATAGTGTTCTTCAAAGGACACCACATGTTCGAACGCACCATTCAAGAAAAAAACCCAAGGATTAACTTCCTTCCGGGCGACATTGATACAAACCTATTCTTAGCGCTTACCGACATCTTAGTTACAGATTATTCAAGTGTAGCTATCGATTTCATGCCCACATGCAAGCCCATCATCTTTTACGCTTATGATTATGATAGCTATAAGACTGAAAGAGGCCTATATTTCGATCTTGATGGGTTCTATGGTGAGTTCTGCACTACGCGAGAAGGCTTAAAAAAAGCTTTGAGCGATACTATTAACGAATCTTACAAACTAAAAAACCGTATTGCTTTAAGCGAACTCTGCCCATACGACCATGGTAAATCTTCGCACCAATTAATAGATTATTTCTTCTTTGAGAAGAATATTAAACGGGTTAGCAGCAACACTATTGCGACGCGGAATATCGTAGCTTTTGCTGGCGCGCTGATTCCAAACGGCATAACTACTTCAATCACCAATTTGTCAAACGCGCTCGACTATGACAGATACTCGTTGACACTTGCAATCGATCCAAATTCCGTGGCCAATTATCCTGAACGTGTCCAGCAGATGAATAATCTGCATGCAAATGTGAACATAGTTGCTCGGGTTGGCAGGCAAAATATGACCATTGAGGAAAAATGGCTCAATGACTATTACATGCGCGAGCACTCACTGCCTACGGATGAGATGAATGAGATATTACAACGGTGTTATTTGCGCGAAAATATCCGAATGTTCGGAAGGGCAAATTACGACTGCTTAGTAAATTTCGACGGATATATTCGGTTCTGGGCATTGTTGATGGCTCAAAAACCTTACCCTAATAGCCAAAAGAGCATCGCTTACCTCCACAATGACATGGTCGGCGAATGGAAAAAACGCTTCCCCAACTTAGAAAGCATATTCAATAACTATGATGCCTATGATGTTTTACTATCTGTATCAAAGGCAACAAGTAATCTAAATAAACATAACCTGCAACATCGCTTTTCTATTTCGCCCGAAAAGTTCGATCATTGTGACAATCTCATAGACTTCGACAAAGTCCTTCGCTTATCAGAAGAAGAAATCACTTCGCCACCTGAAATGGAAATTTTTGCAGGTACTGATAAAATCTTTATCAACGTAGCGCGCTTATCAGTTGAGAAAGGGCATGAGGACTTGGTACTTGGCTTCCATCAAGCTCAGAAAAAAAAGCCTGGTATGAAATTAGTCATCATCGGGGACGGCCCTTTAAAATCTAAGCTAAAATCTCTGATCATTAACTTGGATTTAAGTGAAAAGGTATTCCTATTAGGCAGAAAAGATAATCCTTTCATGTACTTGAAGAAATCCGACTGTTTCGTGTTTTCTTCCAAGCATGAAGGCCAAGGCCTAGCAATTCTTGAAGCAATGATATTAGAGCTGCCTGTTATCTGCACTAATTTCCCATGTGCCTACGATGTATTAGAATCCGGCAGGTTAGGTCGGATCGTAGGGATGTCACCAGAAGAGATAGGACAAGCCATGGTGGATTTCGCTGAAAGTGGATTCGAATTCTCTAGCTTCGACAGTGTGATTTATCAAACAGAAGCCATAAATAAATTTTACCAAGTGATAGATCAATAAAAGATTGGATAAAAAAATGAATTCCGTAAGATTTGATTCTGTTGCCAATAAGCTCTCTAGGAATTGGGAGTTTAATGCACTGCTTACTTTCTTTAGTGAGAATGCTGAGAAATTTTCGAAACATTTAGAATTTTGTGTCTTATTGGCAGATCTCGGACAATTATCTAGGCTCCATGATTTCGTGTCAAAGATTGGACTATATAATCTTAAAGCCATCGCTAATGACGAAACCAATACATATAAGAAGCGGGGTAATGCACAAGCACTTCTAAAAATATATGAGCAGGAAATGCTTGCAGTTTTTGAACGTCAAGGTAGTTCCTCATCAGGAATGGATGAAGACCTCCTCCGCCGCACAATTTTTTCTGATAAAACTGTCATAGCTAACTATATATTGGACAATAAAGAGAAAATTTTCCAAGCGGAGCAAAGCCCTAAGACGCTGATGTATTTGACGTTTGCGCTCAATGAGCTGAAAGACAGTAGCGCTTTTGATTCATGCGTTAAGCTTTTGCTTGATAATATAGACACGTTTAAAAAAATGAGTGCAATGCGTAAAGCTTACATTACTCATTTGATCGTCGAAAAAACCCTAGCTAATACAGGCCTTATAACGTTCCCAAAAATCGGCTACAACGAGCTTCATAAGCTTCTTGGCGTGATAATTGCCCAGAAGCAAACTAATGAGGTAGGGGCCGCCAGACTCTATTCGTTGGTCACCGATGTTATCCAGCCCGAATTGAAGCGCTCAGCTAATTGCGTAATGTTGGGGGCAGATGTGAAGCCTCGTGTAGCCGTCTGTCTTTCCGGCATGTACCGATGTGGCAACTTAGCATTGGACAGCATTTATAAAAATGTCATCAGCCCCCTTGATGCAGATGTGTTCTTTCATTCCTGGACCGAAATGCAAGTATGGCCGGGTTTGGGTGGGGCTGGAGATGATTGGCTGTTGAGAATCTTTAACAAGGACATGCTATCGAGATGTCCTACGGCACTCAGATCCAAGAAATACTTTAAATCTAAATTTCCACGGACTTATGAAATAATCGACACGCCAAAACAGGCCGAATTCTCCAGTTCAATCTTGCCAGAGAATATCGAATTCAAGGAAGTTTTGCTCGAAGATTCTGATTGCTTATTTAGTGATAGACCTGATGAAGCCGAGAAGTATTTGTCGCTCGGCAGTATGAACCAAGCTAAAATGCTGTACGGAATTTACAAAGCGCATGAGCTGGCTGTGGCCTTCGAGAAGAAACATAATTTCAGATACGACTATATCATTCGATGCAGGCCAGATATAGGCGTTCATAACTCGCTGAACTACAATATTTTGGAGAGCCTCCTCCCAAGCGAAGTAGGCATGGACTTTACGAAAGAATATGGCCCTCAAGATCAATTTTGGTATGGGCCAAGGAACTCGGCCTTAACAATGGCTTCGCTGTGGGGCTCATCCGTAGCGGCGAGAAGCTTGTCACCCTTTACTGAATATCCGCAGATGAGGGCGCATGGGCTCATATTCGGCTGGATGGCAGACAACCATCTTCAACCTGTACATACTCCAATTAAACGCGACATGAAGATGGCAACAGCCAAAGCAACACCCCCGGATTTCTCCGCAGCGCTAGATTTAGATTTCTCTAACGAAGCTGCTGAGTTTAGGGATAATGCCGAAGTTTCAAAATTCTTTAATGCTCTAGCGGACTTTAATAAAATATGAAACGCTTGATAATGGACTTGGATGACACCATCTGCACCACATCGAATGGTGATTATAAGAACAGCAAACCGAATATCCATGTCATCCGTAAAATGCATGATTACAAGGAAATGGGTTTCACTATTGCGATTAGTACGAGCCGCAATATGAGAACTTACAATGGGGATATTGGAAAGATCAACGCCAACACGCTGCCTATCATCATAGCGTGGCTCGACGATCATTCAGTCCCATATGACGAGATAATCATGGCAAAACCATGGTGTGGAATGGATGGCTTTTATGTAGACGACAAAGCCATCCGACCTTCTGAATTTCGTGAGAATTCTTATGAGCAGATCCTAGACATCCTAGCTAAGGAGAAGCCTGAATGATATTGATCACATCGGCAGCATACGTTGGTCCGGAATTCCAAGCCGAGTTCGGGAAATTACCCCCGGCTTTCCTACCTGTGGGCAATAAACGTCTATTCAAATTCCAGATAGCGGCACTTAATAATGCCTATGCCAACGAAAAAATATGGCTGAGTATTCCTGAGAGCTATCTGTTGTCTTACCAAGATAACTATTCTCTACGAGAAGCCAACGTATCTATCATCAGCGTGCCGGACGGCTTGACGCTTGCGGATTCCATACTATTTTGCTTAAACGTAATTGAAACCTCAGATAAAAAAATCCGCATTCTACACGGAGATACATATCTTCCAAAAATTCCGGAAGGGGACGACGTCTTAGCACTAGCATCCACTCAAGATTACTATAACTGGGAAGTCGAATCTTCAGATATCAATAGCGAATCTGTATGGTGCGGATATTTTTCTTTTTCAAATTCCAGGGAACTAATAAAGAACCTTACAATATGTCGTGGTAGCTTTGTCAAAGCTGTACGAATGTACTCTGAAATTATACCTTTGACTAAAGCTCAATCGGAGCAGTGGTACGACCTAGGTCATATAAACACGTTTTATAAAACAAGGGCCAAGATCACTACGCAGCGTTCTTTTAATGAGCTGACAATTACAGATACGCATGTCTATAAAAGTGGTACCCCTGGATTCAAAATCGCTGCAGAAGGAAATTGGTTTGCACACTTACCTCTCTCTCTAAGAGGCTTTATTCCACAATTAATGGGTCAAGGAATACAAGAAGATCGTCCATACTACGTACTGGAATTCCTTTATCTTGCGCCTTTAAATGAGTTACTTGTAAACGGCAACAATCCAGTATTTTTCTGGAGAAAAGTATTTAAACATTTGAGCTCATGGCTACAAGCGTGTAATAAAAATCACGATGAGGGCCAGACGCCTAATATTGTAAACTCTCGCCAAGTCTTATTCAGAGACAAGACTGTAAAACGCCTGACGGAATTTTGCTGCTCAATGAACTACGACATGGCGGATTGTGTCACAGTTAACGGGATTAGGTCACCTTCGATACAAACTGTCATGGAAGAATGCATTAGACTTGCACTCTCCAAACCATCTATACCCGGCATATTGCACGGCGACCTGTGCTTTAGCAATATCATGTATGACTCTCGAGCAGATGCAATCAAACTGATTGACCCAAGAGCAATCGACCCAAATAACAATTTTACTATGTACGGCGATATTGCTTACGACATAGCTAAACTTAATCACTCAGTTTTAGGCCTTTACGACCATATAATCGCTGGTGCATATCAGCTGATCCATAAAGATTCTCTTAGCTTTGATCTTGAGATTTTTGCGGAGCAACGCATAATTCATATCCAAGAGGCATATCTCCAAGACCCATTAGTGGCCGAATTGTCTCCATTGGAGTATATGCCACTTACGGTATTGCTATTCTTGTCAATGCTGCCACTCCATGCCGACAACAAACCCCGACAACTTGCATTATTTGCTAATGCATTTTTACTTTATAATAAATTTATCAAATCGGAACTATAGACATGATTGTTATTCCTATGGTCGGCAAAAGCAGTCGTTTCTTTAAAGAGGGCTACTCGGAGCCTAAATACAAGCTAAAAATTGGAGATCTTACTGTCTTCGAGAGGTCTGTACTCTCATTCGAGCAGTATTTTAAGACCGATAAGTTTCTATTCTTGGTTCGAAGTGATTATTCAGCGTCAGAATTTGTAAAGGAGAAACTGGACAAGCTAGGTGTAATCAATTACTCGGTAGTTGAATTTTCCCATGAAACAGATGGGCAAGCTGACACTGTATATCAGGGGCTTAAAAGGTCCGGCGGGTTTGTCGACGACGCAGAACCACTCTACATATTTAACATTGATACTTTCCGACCTGGCTTCGTCAAATCTGACAAGCGTGCAGATGATGGTTATCTAGAAGTTTTCCTGGGGGAAGGAACACACTGGTCCTTTGCTTTGCCTGGGAGTGAAAACAGCGTACTGAAAACCACTGAAAAAGATCGAATTTCAGATTTGTGCAGCAACGGTCTTTATTACTTCAAGAACTCAATGCTTTTCATAGAGGCATTTGAGCATTCCGTGCGGGAAGGATTGAAGGAGAAAGGTGAGTTTTATATAGCCCCGTTATATAATCACTTAATTCGCAATGGAAGATCTGTAAGCTACGAGCTTATACCTAGTGAGCAGATAATTTTCTGTGGCACACCAGAGGAATATAAAGCTGTCCTATCTGCTGAGACAGCAGCGTAGTCCTCACATTTATATCCTGCTGCTATCACAGCAGGATATAATATGAGTTGACAACTGACAAGATAGAATTCTTATATGTTTTTAGCTTTTAGAAATTTACGTCGGCAATTACCTTAATGGCACAGGCGACTAATATCTCGTCCTGCTGTTAAAAGCGCCTACTGGGAAAAGTAAACTTGAGCAACACTACCGTTAATTTCAAACAGCCACGCCTGTCATAAGCCTACGGAGAATGTATGCCAACAACACTAGTGAAGTCTCTAGCTCTATCCGCCCTGATCTCAATAGCTGGAGATTGTATGGCCACACCTATCAATTCAGAGTCGTCGCCTCAATTAAGAGCAGTCAAGCTCAACTTCCAAGAATCTGTATCAAATGAAGTAGAGCCTAACTTTAAAATCATAAAATCCTTTAATTTTGACAGCCCCAACTCCAGCCAAGCCAATGACTTAATTAAATCTCCGTCCACCTATCCTCAAGGATTTTGGATCGACGAGCAAGAAGATTCTTTGTTTATATTAAGGTACTCTAACAATCACCCTTCACGCGCCATAATTGAGCAATACACCTGGTCTACCTCTAAGCTAGTAAAGACATTCATTATTCCTGAGCCTCAAAATTCAGTATCGGAATCTATCATTGTTGACCGAAATGAAGATGGACTGATAGCCTACATTAGATCTGAAAATAAGCTAGCAAAATATGCGCTTATAAATCTTCCCGGCAACATCGGAAGCACTAAGAGATTAGAGTACTTGCATGATAACGTAGCCCAAAGCTTCGCGAGATTTGATGGCCGCTGGTATTTAGAAAAGTACAAAACACATCCGGACAACCTCGGACAAAGCCGAGGCGAGTATACGATCTTGGATAGCAACTACAAACATGTCGGCGATGTGAGTTTCCCGGCCAGCTATTCAGGATATCGGGAGTCACAAAAGCTCAATATACCCAAGCATCAGGGTTTTGCGGCCTTTCGTGATGGATTTGTAATGTCCATGGGTGGACACTGGACAGATAAATCTAAGAGCACTCCTTATCATTACTATGGAATCAATTTTTTCGACAAGACAGGTAGCATCAGCACATCCAACTATGTCTCACCAATCAAGCTCTTCGGCAAGTTGGAGGAATTAGGAGTCAAAGGGGATACCACGGAAAATGAAGGAATTCAGGCGCTTAATGGCGGCCGATTCGTAGTACTGCAAGTCGTGCAAACCCAAGGAAAACCTGGAGGTCAAATCCTATTCATCCAATTCACGCGACAGTAGACTCAACCCTCATCGCGCCCTTTCATGCGAGAGCGCGATGCTCTCTTGCATTCTCTATTGAGATCTAGGTTAAAGCACATACAAAGCAGACATCCATTAACTGATGTCTTATAGGCCACACGACCGATATTATCTGTGGTCATGATGCTCTATCATCACCTTGCGCTCGGAACAGTGTAGCTATCGGCTTAAGCCCTGTTGTATTCTCACAGATAGAAAAGATTGGGCGAAATGCTTAGCATTGAATCCAGCCTCTATTGCGGTCCCGGTGTCAAGTACAATATACGCCAAGTCTAGTGCAGGGTTAATGTCATGATATTTGTTACAGGTGGAGCCGGCTTTATCGGCTCAAATTTCGTTCTGCAATGGTGCGCGCACCACGAGGAGTCAGTCCTCAACCTGGATGCCCTCACCTACGCAGGCAACCTAGCCAACCTGCAGTCCCTTGAAGGCAACACACAGCATCACTTCGTCCAAGGCGACATCTGCGACGCGTCGCTCTTGGCCAAGCTGTTCGCCGAGCACCGCCCCCGCGCCGTGGTCCATTTTGCAGCCGAATCTCATGTAGACCGCTCTATCACTAGCCCCGAAGCATTCGTCCAGACCAACGTCATGGGCACCTTTAGACTGCTGGAAGCCGCACGTGCGCACTGGAGCAGTCTGACCGGGCAGGAGAAAGAAGGTTTCCGCTTCCTCCACGTCTCAACAGATGAGGTGTACGGCACACTCGCGCCACACGATCCGGCGTTCACTGAAACCACACCCTACGCCCCCAACAGCCCCTACTCCGCGAGCAAAGCCGCCAGTGACCACCTAGTGCGTTCCTACTTCCATACCTACGGTATGCCAGTCCTCACCACCAACTGCTCCAACAACTACGGGCCGTTCCACTTCCCCGAAAAACTGATCCCGCTCATGATCGTCAACGCGCTCGCGGGTAAACCGTTGCCGGTCTACGGTGACGGCCAGCAGATTCGGGACTGGTTGTACGTCGAGGACCACTGCTCGGGTATCCGCCGTGTGCTGGAAGCCGGCACCACAGGCGAAACCTACAACATCGGCGGCTGGAACGAGAAAGCCAACATCGATATCGTGCGTACGGTCTGCGGCCTGCTCGATGAGCTGGCGCCAGCGTCCGCGCGCAATGTGATCAACCAAAAGACCGGTGCGCCTGTCGGACATTACGCCGAGCTGATCACCTACGTGACAGACCGCCCGGGCCACGACCGCCGTTACGCCATCGATGCACGCAAGATCGAACGCGAGCTAGGCTGGAAACCTGCGGAAACGTTCGATACCGGCATCCGCAAAACTGTCGCTTGGTACCTTGCCAATCAGGAATGGGTGCAGGGCGTGATGGACGGTTCCTACCGTGATTGGGTGGCTAAGCAATACGGGGCAAATGAAGCGTGAAAATCCTGCTGTTGGGGAAAAACGGGCAAGTAGGCTGGGAGCTGCAGCGGTCTCTTTCGCCGCTCGGTGAAGTTGTCGCACTGGACCGTCAGGGTGACGGCGAGCTCTGTGGCGATTTGAGCCAGTTGGATGCTTTGGCGAGCACAGTTCGTTTGCTCGCGCCTGATGTAATCGTCAACGCGGCCGCTTATACAGCCGTGGATAAAGCAGAGGGTGATCCTCAGGCAGCAGCGCTTATCAATGCTCAGGCCCCTGCCCTACTGGCGCGTGAAGCCGCTCGCTTGGGCGCTTGGCTGATTCATTACTCTACTGACTACGTGTATGACGGCAGCGGTGATCAGCCTCGGCAAGAAACCGCAGCCACCGGCCCGCTGTCGGTCTATGGCCGTACCAAGCTTGAGGGTGAGCAGGCCATAGAAGCCAGCGGTGCCCAGGCCGTCATCCTGCGCACCAGCTGGGTGTACGCTGCCCGCGGAAATAACTTTGCAAAGACCATGCTACGCCTTGCCCAGGAGCGGGACGCCTTGAGCGTGGTAGCTGACCAGTTCGGCGCCCCAACCGGTGCTGACCTGATCGCGGACGTTACAGCCCATGTCGTGCGCCAGGTGGTCAACCAGCCCGCGAGCGCTCACCTTGCCGGGATCTACCACCTGGCAGCATCGGGTGAAACATGCTGGCACGCGTACGCCCAATTAGTGCTGCAGGACGCGCTTTGCAGGGGCATATCGCTTAAAGTGAACGCTGATCAAGTATCAGCGATCAATACCGACGCTTACCCTGTACCCGCGCCGCGCCCGCGAAATTCGCGGCTGGCACTGGGCAAGCTCGAAAGCGCGTTTAAGTTGAAAATGCCGCCCTGGCAGCAAGGCGTTAAACGTATGCTAGACGAAATCCATAAGTAAGGATTCCCATGGCTCGTAAAGGAATTATTCTGGCCGGCGGCTCAGGCACACGCCTGCACCCCGCGACGCTCTCGGTATCGAAGCAGCTGCTGCCGGTGTATGACAAACCCATGATCTATTACCCGCTGAGCACCCTGCTGCTCGCCGGTATCCGCGACATCCTGATCATTTCAACGCCGCAGGACACCCCACGCTTCGAGCAGTTGCTAGGCGACGGCAGCCAATGGGGCTTGAACCTGTCCTACGCCGTGCAGCCAAGCCCTGATGGCTTGGCTCAGGCATTCACCATCGGCGAGGCCTTCATTGGCAACGACACTTCTGCGCTGGTGCTGGGCGACAACATCTTCTACGGCCACGACTTCCAGTCGCTGCTGTTGAACGCGGGCCAACGCGAAACGGGCGCCTCTGTGTTCGCTTATCACGTCAACGACCCTGAGCGTTATGGTGTAGCTGAATTCAATGAGGCCGGGCGCGTATTGTCGCTGGAAGAAAAGCCAAAACAGCCGAAGTCCAACTATGCGGTGACGGGCCTTTACTTCTACGACAACCAAGTGGTCGACCTGGCGCGCAGCCTGAAGCCATCGGCCCGAGGCGAGCTGGAGATCACCGACCTCAACAACCTGTACCTGCAACAAGCGCAGCTGCATGTCGAGATCATGGGCCGTGGCTATGCATGGCTGGACACAGGTACCCACGACAGCCTGCTTGATGCCAGCCAGTACATTGCGACCATGGAGCGCCGCCAAGGGCTGAAGGTGGCATGCCCGGAAGAGATCTGCTTCCGTGCAGGCTGGATTGATGCCGAACAACTCGAGCGCCTGGCCCAGCCATTGCTCAAAAATGGCTACGGCCAGTACCTGCGTAACCTGCTTAGCGAAAAGGTTTTCTGATGCACGCTACCCCTCTGGCCATCCCTGATGTCCTTCTGTTCGCACCAAAAGTCTTCGGCGATGACCGGGGCTTCTTCTACGAAAGCTTCAACGCCAATGTGTTTGAAGAAGTCACTGGCCTGCGCCCCGATTTCGTTCAGGACAATCACTCTCGATCAGTGAAAGGCGTGCTTCGGGGCCTGCACTACCAGTTGGCCCCTCATGCCCAGGGCAAACTGGTGCGCGTGGTCCAAGGGGAAGTGTTCGACGTGGCGGTCGATATCCGTCGCTCCTCCCCCACTTTCGGCAAATGGGTCGGTGCGGTACTTTCTGCGGAAAACAAGAATCAGCTGTGGGTCCCGCCAGGGTTCGCGCACGGTTTTGTCACCCTGAGTGAAACCGCTGAATTCTTGTACAAGACCACCGATTTCTACTCGCCTGCCAGTGAGCGGTGCATCGCGTGGGATGACCCGGAAATCGCTATCGAGTGGCCGATTGATTTCAGCCCGAGCTTGTCTGGCAAGGATCAACTCGGCGTGGCGTTGGCTAACGCTGAAGTGTTCGAGTAATCCTGCAACGGGGCCAAGCCGCGTAAGGCTTGGCCTTGTCAGCAACTACAGCCTAAGCAGTTCTGATTGGCCGACACCTGGGCTCGCCATAGTAAGAAACGCTTGCGAGCGATTCACCCGCTTCGATGATTAGAGCGGCGCCGCTTTTCCCGGTAACTGATTGAGTCTGGTGTTGAGTACGCAGGCTTAGGCTTCAGAAAGCAAAAGAATCAGAATCTGCCCCTTCCTTGTAGTCCATTTCCCAAAGATACTCTGACCCCGCATTTACCATTGCGACCGCGTTTCTACGCTTCTACTCTCGGGGCGTCGTTGCTCATCAACGACACGGCTTTGACAGGTCGTAACGGTATTATGCACACAGCTCGCGTTATGGCGGCTGTACGTGGGGCACGCTTGCGTGCGCCGGAACTTGCATAGTCCGCCGGTCTGTCAACCTACGTACAGCTGCCTCCCTCTGTTTGACAGCAGTCGGGAGGGGGCCCGATTGGAAGGTACTATGCGATGCTTAAGATCGTCCCCGACCCACCGCACCACATCCACTCCCTGGAAGACACCTTGGTTCAGGCCTCGGATCACGCGCTATGCGCCGCAACCATCGCGCATCAGGCCTTGCTGCTACAGCCCAAATCCCCGACATCGATTCTGATCATGACGTCTCTGCACGAACTCGAGGCGCTGCGGGCATTGCTGGAGTCAGCGCTTCTGCAGGTGCAAAGGCCCAGAGAACCTCGAGCAATGCATTGAAGCCAGCTGGGGCTGTGGTGGGCTGACCATTGCCAAGCAAGGTCGCCCACATGGCAGCCCTGGCAGCAAACAAGCAGGGAGACCAATCAATGACCGCACATCAAACCGGCGTTACAGCCGGCAAAACCAAGTTCTATCAAGGCAAACAGCAAACCGAGCCACTGTTCTGCATCGAACCCGGCATACCGTGTGAGCACGCCCGTGCTCAAGCCTCTGAGCTGATGGGTTACGCGCAGGAGCTGACCATCAGTGGCTTGATGGACGAAAACCCGAAGTTGATATGGGCTGCGTACTATCTGGGTGCATTGGCCAAAACGCTGATGGACGATGCTGAGGCAGGCATGGCGAACTGAGCAGCGTGCCCACCCGGCAGTCAGTGTTTGTAGATTCCTCGGTCACCAACGGAAAGTAATCCTGGGATGGCAAAACCTTAAGAAGTCTCGGACGAAGATTTAGCGGTGTGTTAACAGGTTCGGGATCGGCGAAATAACAGAGCACTTGGGTGAATGCGCGAGCGCTTACACCTAAGGCTGACGCACTTAAAACCTCGACCGAGCCGATTGACGGTGCTGGTGTCATGATCCCTCAGAAACTGAACGGGCTACTCGACGGTTTCGAAGTCGTCGCTTCCATGCGGATAAAAAGATCGATCCTGGAATGAGGAACGCCGAGGAGCTTGGCTCGAATCCGCGTCGCTCCTTGTGCAGAAGAACGCTCAGCTTCAGACGTTGCAAAGCGCAGACAGACGATGCCGAGCTTCTGCGATCACCGGCTTAACAGACCTTGTTAGAGGCTTCCGTTAATTTCCAGTTTTTAACTTCATAACTCTTCAGCGCAGACGCTTGAATCTATTCTCAAGCACCTGAGCTTCGCACCTCTGAAAGCAGAAAAATCAGAATCTACCCCTTCCCTGTAGTCCATTTCCCAAAGATACTCATCCTCCCTATTTTCCGTTGCGGCCATTCTGGAAGCGACCTAGTCTCGCCCTGTCGTTGGCTATCAACGGCACGGCTTTGACAGGCCGTCACGGTACATAGAAATCAGCTCGTCCTTGATGGCGGCTGTACGTGCGGGCACGCTTGCGTGCGCCGGAACTTGCTATGTCCGCCGGTCTGTCAACCCACGTACAGCTGCCACCCACTTGTTTGACAGCAAGAGGCGGCCGCACTGATCAAAGGACATACGCGATGCTTAAGATCGTCCCCGACCCACCGCACCACATCCACTCCCTGGAAGACACCCTGATTCAAGCCTCGGATCACGCGCTATGCGCCGCAACCGTCGCCCATCAGGCCTTGCTGCTACAGCCCAAATCCCCGACATCGATTCTGATCATGACGTCTCTGCATGAACTCGAAGCGCTGCGGGCATTGCTGGAGTCGGCGCTTCTGCAGGTGCAAAGGCCCAGAGAACCTCGCGCAATGCATTGAAGCCGAATGGGCTGCGCTGGGCTGACCATTGCCAAGCAACAGCCGTCCACACGACAGCCCTGGCAGCAAATAAGCAGGGAGATAATCAATGACCGTACCGGAAACCGGCGTCACCGCCGGCAAAACCAAGTTTTACCAAGGCAAACAGCAAACCGAGCCACTGCTCTGCATCGAACCCGGCATCCCGTGTGAGCACGCCCGAGCCCAAGCCTCTGAACTGATGGGTTACGTACAGGAGCTGACCATCAGCGGCTTGATGGACGAAAACCCGAAGTTGGTGTGGGCTGCATACTATCTGGGTGCGCTGGCCAAAACGCTGATGGACGATGCTGAGGCTGGCTTGGCGAGCTGAGCGCAGGCCATACCCATAGCACCCAATCGCGCTGTCTGGGGATTCTTCGCACACACGCTCATTGGGTGCTCTATCCCGAGCCAGCGTATACTCCGCCCCGGCAGGGAGGGCTAATGATCATCCTCATATGCCCAGGTAGCAGCGTTCAGCGTTAGTACAAAAATTGAAAGCGCCAGTGACCGAAATGCCGGACTCAGTTTTGGCTGGATCAACATTTACCTTCCTTACCTCCTTTATCAAGCAGCACACATGACTCTTTCTAACCCCAGTAATCGGCTCTATACGTTGGATGTACTGCGTGGCCTGGCTGCCTTGTGTGTCGTGTTCTGGCATTGGCAGCACTTCTTCTATGTGGGTAGCGCAGCCCATGACTTCGACCCGGCACAGCAACCGTTCTTCAGCACGTTTGAACTGCTGTATCGGCATGGCAACCTGGCTGTGCAGCTGTTCTTCACGTTATCGGGGTTCGTTTTCTACTGGTTGTTCGCAAACGGCATCAGCTGTCGCTCGTTGACGGTGTCACGTTTTGCCCAGGACAGGTTTAGCAGGCTCTACCCTTTGCACATCGTCACGTTCATGGCTGTCGTGGCCCTGCAATGGGCCTATCTCAGCAGCCACGGCACCTATTTCGTCTATCCGTTCAATGACGTCTATCACGCGGTGCTGAATATTTTGATGGTGCCGGCCTGGGGCTTGGAAAAGGGTTGGTCCTTCAACGCGCCTGTGTGGTCGGTGTCGGTGGAAGTGTTGCTCTACGCGATCTTCTTCATCATCTGCCTGACCAAGCGCTGGAAATGGCCATTGACCCTGGCGGCCATCGCGATTGGCAGCTTCCTTTATCCAGACATCTACAAACTGGGTAGTGGTCTGGTGTGCTTTTTCGTTGGTGGCATGACCTATGGCGTGCTGACGTGGGTGCGCCGGTATCTGGGCGATGGGGGTGCGCTGCTCATCACAGGCCCACTGTGTCTGGTGGCCTGGATCTGGCTTTTGAAAACACCTGCCGGGCTGAACAACCCGTTGCTGCTTTACGTGTGCTACCCATTACTTATTGCCGCACTGGCGGCCGCGGGCTCGCGCTGGCCCGATCTGGCGCGGCGCTGGGCGTGGCTGGGCGACATTAGTTACTCGTCCTACCTCACTCATTTCCCATTGCAGATCATATTCGCCATGGCTTTCGACGCATTGGCGCTTTCACGAGCAGTGTTCTATCAAGGGTGGGTGATGGTGCTGTTCTTTGCTGTACTCATACCCCTGAGCCTTGCCACCCATCGTTACCTGGAGCGCCCTGCCCAACGTTGGCTGCGACAGCGAGGGCGGCAGGTTTCTGCATTAACACCTAACTAACCCAACCGGTCCCCTTCTGGAGCAGATCAGCGTTTCATCGCACCGTTCGATTCGCCTGCACCACGCTTAACTGCCGGTTTTGTATTTTTCCGAGTAGGTGTTGGCCTCGTCGAAGCTGACCATCAGCGGCTTGATGGACGAAAACCCGAAATTGGTATGGGCCGCGTACTACCTGGGTGCACTGGCCAAGACGCTGATGGACGATGCTGACGCTGGCATGGCGAACTGAGCGGCGGGTTGTTGATTCGGCAAGGTGCTCACTGCCCTGCCCTGACGGTACCTATCGATTCAAGCGCATAGGTACCGTCACAGCACTGCTATTTGTCTTCCCGAATCACAATCTGCCGAAGCCCAATCCCCAACATGCGCTTGTCGCCACTGATACCCAGCTGCTCGGGCGAAGTGGCCTGGGGTACCTTGATGGTCAGCTTGCTGACTTCATCGGGGTTGTCGATCTTCAAGCTATACGGTTCCACTTCACCGCTCAGCTTCAGCGGATAGCGGCGATCATCTACCTTCACTTCAAAGGTGCGGCCCTGGTTGGGGCCAAACGCCTTGGCGTTGATTTCCAGCGTGAAGGTTTTGGGCAGCGGCCGTGAGAACTGCAACGTCACGGTGTCACCTTCGGACCAGGCGCCCCAGCTTTCGGCATGGGACAGGCCGCGCAACGTGTCTACCGACTCGGTGTGGATGTTTGAGCGGAAATCGAGCAGCAGCGGGTTGTCCTTGGGCAGCTTTCTGGCCAACGAGAAGCCATTGAGCTTGAGGACCTTGAAGTCGCCTTTGGCAAACTCGACATCCCCTACTACCAGGATCCATCTCTTGTCAGCCGGCGACTGGTCGGCGGTGTAGATTTCGCCTGGCTTATACGACAAGTCCGGGCCTGCGTTCAAATCTTCCACCCAGTACAGTGCCCGCAGAATCGAGGCCGGGTTATCCCCTACCACCAGCAGATGTGGACGCTCGCTGACGGGCAGGTATTGACGCGCGAACATACCGGCCTTGTCATACACGTCTGCATGCCTGCGTTCGAGCAGCGACATGCTGGCGTATACCGTACTGACCAGAATGGAAAGCGGCAGGAAGACGAATACGAACAGCTGCAAGCCCTTGCGCGGTTTTGCACACCACAGCATCAAGCTGATCAGCGAGAGCCCTGCGAGTACGAAGAAAGCCCGATTGCCAGCGGTAAAGCCGCGCAGCTCAGGGTTATCGATAAAGCTCAGGGTAAACGGGTACATGCGCGTGATGCCGGCATACACCACAGCGCCCATCACCACGATCGCCACGCCCCAGCGCACGTAACGGTGCGCCGTGAGCCTGGCCCCCGCCAGTTCAGCACCGGCGGCGATGAACAGCAACGGGAACAGGAAGTCGTAGTAGCGCATGTGCAGGCGCAACGCGGTTTCGACGGCGTTGGTGCCGGCCACGGATGCCGAGAACAACGCCACCACGGCGATCAGGTTCAGCAGCAGGAACAGGGTGAAGAAGGCAAACTTCCCGTCCTCGCCGATGGCGCGAGTTCGCAATGTGGCGATGCTGGTGGTGATGATGATCGCCAAGGCGCAGCCGAACATCACGGCATTGCCCAGCAGGTGCCCGGCCGCAATGGTCGGCGCCGCTTTAAGGATGGCCAGGTACCGGTCGAGGCTGGAGGCGCTGGACTCAAGGGTGGTGGCGTAGAAGTTGCCGAACAGCGTCAGGCCTGCCTTGCCGGCGACCAGGTAGCTGAAGCCAAATTTGGTCAGCAACATGACGCCGACGAACACAGCGGCGTTTTTTACCGCCGTCACGAACCAGCGGTCCTGGTCTTTGTAGGCAAAGTAGGCAATGCACAGGCAGAAGGCTGGGATGACGAACAGCGCATGCGGCTTGACCAGGGACGAACACCCCATCAGCACGCCGAGCAGCGCCCAGCGTTGCCAAGGCGCGTTCGAGGCCAGGGTCAGAAAGTACCAGGCGCTGATCCAGAACGTCAGGTAGAACAACGCTTCAGGCATAAAGTACGTGGTGTAACCGTTGATCGGCCCGAGCATGCTCAGGGCCACGATCAACACCGACACCCGCGCACTGCAATACCGGCGTGCCACCATGAAGATGAACGGCGAGGCCAGCACGAAGAACAGGGCATTGAGCAGCTTGGTACAACCCACGAACCCGTCGCCACACATCAACGTGGACTTGTAGATGCTCAGGTACAGGTAGTTGGGTATCGATGCGCTCGACAGCGGCAGCACGCGTGCCATCGAGCTGTAGGTGTATTCATCCCCGAAGACGGTTGGGTAGATACCGCTTGAACGCATCATCAGCAGCACGAAGGCCAGTGCCATGATTGCCGCGACTGCCACGGTCGCGTTCAGCTGCGACCTTTCTATCAACTTCATACTGCCCTATCCCTTCTACTGCTCTTCATTTCCACAACCTGCTGCATGTGCGCCCGATCAGGACTTAACGGCCAGTACGATGCCGAACATGATGAATGCGACGCCGATGAAGTACTGGACCTGGAACCGCTCACCCAAGATGAAGTGGCTGCCGATGGGCACCAGCACGAAGGCCAACGCCATCAGCGGGTAGGCTTTGCCCAGTTCGATCTTTTGCAGCACCCACACCCAGGCGATGGTGGTCACACCGTACAGTGCGAACGCAGAGCCCAGAATCATCAGGGTCTTGAGGTCGAAGATGGTGCCGGCGCGCTGCAGCGCACTGGCGCTGAGCTTGAACATGATCTGGCCGGTCGCGATACCCACGACGCATAGAATTGCAATGGCATACATCATGGGCGCTTACCTGCCTTGAACTTGGACTTCAACCGCGATAGGTGGAACGGCCTTCTGGGGACCGAGGCGATGTCCTGCCCCAAGAACGCCAGGATCAGTTGGATACCCAGAAATATCGGCAAGGCAGACAGCATCACGGTGCCGGCAGAGTTGGCGACGCCGGTATAGATGGACGAAGCCCAGTGAGACAGGCCGAAGACCAGACCCCATATCAGCAACAGCAGGCCAGCCGGCAGTTCCAGGGACGCCAGCGACATGTCGCGCAGGTAGTAGTTGTAGAAGATCCGCTTGCCGAAGTTGCGCACGTGCTTGGCCAGGAACTCGCCCACGATCTTGGAAATCTTCAGGTTGCTGACTTCATCGCCGTACTTGGCGTCCATGGGCACATCCACCACCACCGCGCGCAGGGTATTGAGCCGGAACAGGATGTCAGTCTCGAAGAAGTAGCGACGGCTGATCTTGGCGAATGGCAGGTGGCGGGCGACGTCACGGTGGATGGCCGTGTAGCCATTGGTGGGGTCGAACAGGTCCCAGTAACCGGACGAGAACTTGGTCATGAAGGACAGGACAGCGTTGCCGAACAGGCGAATCTTTGGCATTGCCCGGATTTCTTCCAGGTCGTAGAACCGGTTGCCCTTGGTGTAGTCGGCCGTGCCCTCAAGAATGGGCGTGACGAAGTTCATCAGCAGGCCTGGGTCCATCTGGCCATCCCCGTCGATCTTGACGATGATGTCCATGCCGTCCTGGATAGCCGCCTGGTAGCCAGTCATGACCGCACCGCCCACGCCCTGGTTTTCCGGGTTGCGCAGCACCACTACACGCGGGTCGGTGGCGTGTTCCTCGACATAACGGCCGGAGCCTTCCGGGCAGCAATCATCGACTACGTAGATGCGCTCGACTTCCGGGCCAATATCGGCAATGACGCCCAGGATATGCGCGGTCACTTTGTAGGAAGGGATCACCACCGCAATGCTGGTCGCGCGATCTTCGCAAGGTTGTACGCTGCCAGGCGAAAGGTGTTCTTGCTGGCCAATTGTCATAGTTTGAGTCCTGTTACGTATTCCAAAAAATAGTCATTGCGGTGGGCGTGGCGGCAGGGTGGCGTTTTCATGACTTGGCCGGGGCGAATGCCCAGAGCTTCATCACCATGAAGTTGAGCACCGGCACGATGAAGACCACCATCACCAGGCCCACGCCATAGTGCCAACCCATGTATTCGACCCACGAGGTGATGAGCAGCGTCAGGCCCAGCGACACCAGTGAGACCAGCAAGAAGCGCCGGTATCCCAGCCAACTCATCGGCACACGGAAGGTGAACCGGCTGTTGATGCAGTAGGACATCAGGTTGGCCACGATGAATGCACACGCGTTGGCCACGGCTGCCGGCGGCGCCAGGGTTTCCATCAGCAAAATCACCACGCCGGCATGCACCGCCGTGTTGGCCACGCCGACCAAGGCAAAACGCAGAAACTGGTAGTACTTGCCCGGAATGATCATCGGTCGGTCTTGACCACTTCGCGCACGATGTACACGGGCCGGCGCTTGGATTCGACGAAGATCCGCCCGACATACTCCCCAAGCACCCCTATGCCGATCAGCTGCACGCCGCTGGCGAACAGGATGGTGATCATCAACGAGGCATAGCCGGGCGTATCGGCGCCAAAGCACAGGGTCTTGATCAGCAGGTAAACCGCATACACAAAGGCCATGGCCGATACCGCACAGCCCAGGTAAGTCCATATGCGCAGGGGGGCCGAGCTGTAGCTGGTGATGCCTTCGATGGCAAAATTCCAGAGTTTCCAGGTGTTGAAGCTGGTCTTGCCGGTGCTGCGTGGCGCCACCTGGTATTCGATGGTGGCGGTGCGAAAACCTACCCAGGCAAACAGCCCCTTCATGAAGCGACGGTTTTCAGGAAGCCTTTTTAGCGCCTCGACGACCTTGCGGTCCATCAAGCGAAAATCGCCCACGTCCGCAGGTATGTGGATGTCCGAGATGGAGTTGTGCAGTTTGTAGAACCCGTTGGCGGTGAACTTCTGCACCGCATGGTCGGTGCGCCGATCCACACGCTTGGCCAGCACCACTTCGGCGCCCTCCTCCCATTTGGCAACGAGCTCCAGCACCACTTCGGGGGGATGCTGAAGGTCGGAGTCGATGGGCACGACTGCATCGCCGGTCGCAAAGTCCAGGCCAGCTGAAAGCGCGGCTTCTTTCCCAAAGTTGCGTGACAGGTCAACGACCGTTACGTACGGGTAAGCCGCCTGGGCCTTGAGCAGTTCTTCGTAGGTCTGGTCCCTGCTGCCGTCATTGATCGCGATGACCTCGAAGTCATAGCGATCGGCCAACGCCTTTGACAGGGCGTCCACACGCTCGAAGAACGCGCAAACACCGCGTTCTTCGTTGTAGAACGGTGAGATCAGCGACAACAAGCGCCTGGGCTGGCTCATCAGTGGCGCTCCTTGTCCACATCAAACTTGCACACATGGGCGTAATCGAGTTCGGTGCACTGGGGCTGATGGTCGGCTGGGAACAGCGCCAGCGCCTGGCCCACTTCAGGGAAATCGCCCTTGACGAATACATACAGGGAGTGGCGCGCATCGGAGCCTGCAATTTCGGCCTGGGTGCTTTCCACTGCACAGTTGGAGTTGGCGCGTGCCACGTAACCGGTGTTGATCTTGAGCCCGTGCTCGACGGCATACCGCATGGTCGGCATCAGCGTACTGAGGATCATGTCCGAGCGCCCGCAGCGGAACTTGGGGAAGAAATACAGATACTGAATGCCATCGGCTATCTGGGCGTCCCACGCAGCCTGGGTCAGGATTGGTGTTGCCGGGCGCTTGGCGCCATCGATCAAGCGGTGGCGCTGGATGGACATGTCCGCCACCTGCACCACGATCAACACCAACATCGCCAGCGCGAAAACGCGTTTGGGCAGCCTGCGGTACAGCAATACGATGGCCGCGATGGTCAGCGCATACCCTACAGGCCAGAAGAACCGGCCAGAGGCCCGGAACTGCGTAGTGATGGCCTCCATGAACGCGGGGTAATGCAGCACCAGCACCTGGTGGGTGCCCCAATAGATGCTGTCGGAAAGTGCATACAGGGTGAGCCCAAGCATCACCAGCACCAGCGGCCAGTTGTGCGCCGCCCACCTCACTGCCCTGCGCCCGCCCAGTACCAGGCCGGCCAGCAACCCCAGCAAGACACCCAGGCCCAGGTAATTGAAGCCTTCGTATTGCCCCGGCATTTCGGCGTTTTCGATGGGGAAGAACGTACCCCCTGAAAACGGTGCCAGCAGGTTCATGGAAAACGTGCCGAAACCGGTTTCCTTGGCCACGTTCGTGGAGTCCATGGGGAACACGGTCACCCATAGGCTGGCGCCGATGATCAGGAACGGCAACAACGCCCGAGGCACGTCCACCCAGCGGTAGTGCCGTGGCTTGGCCAGCCAGTTGGCGACATAAATGGCGCTCGCCATCACGCACAGGTAGATGTTGATGTAGAAGCCGGCCACCAACAATGCTGTCCAGCCTGCCACGGGCACCTGCCCCAGGCGCTGCCCACGCAAGTAGAGCGCGATGGCTGCCAGCAGGATCCAGTGCGTCATCAGCGAGATATGGGTCACACGCGCTGTAAAGGCCGGGAAGATCAGCAGGCACACCACCAGCGCCACCAGTGCCAGCCAGGACTTGACCTCAAGCTCGCGCAGTATCCACCAGCCACACACGGCCTGGCCCAGGAATGCTAGGCCCACCCACACGCCGTAGGGGTTGAACGGTGCGTATGACGCGGGCACCACCAGTTTCAGGATAAGCGCATACAGCGGAATGGTGTCCATGAACGTCGCGCGCGTGCCCTGCGGGTAATTGATGCTGTCGAATGCCAGCAGCGGATACCCGAAAGGCGCACTGAAGAACGCGTGGAAGCCAGAGATGTATTGCGTAACGTCGTCGACTTCCGACTGCCAGTACGACGATGTACCGGCGATGAACCCCGAAGGAAAATGATGCCACACGAACCAGACGGCGATAGCCAACGCTAACGCCAGGCCCGTCCTCCCCGTGGAACCCAACCTTGAACTCATTGCAAACGCCCCAGTGTGTGTTTTATAGGCGCGTTAGAACGCGCACTTATCGATTGCAGCCACCAGCTGTTGTGCGCTGGCTTTCCATGTCAACCATGGCATTTCGGTGGATTGAGGGTGTTCGCCCTTTTCGAACAACCCCAGCCATTGCTTGATCTTCTCGGCAATTTCTTCTGTGTGCGTGCCTTCGAAGTACCAGGCGTGATCACCGGCCACTTCCCTGAATACCGCAAGGTCGCGGGCGATGATTGGCAGTTTGTGCTGCGCGGCCTCGATCAGCGGCAAGCCGAAGCCTTCACCGTAGGAGCCGGCCACCAGGCAGTCGGACTCCTGGTACAGGTGCTCCAGGTATTCGTCGCTGGCACCGGAGAGCCACAACAGCCGCTTGCCGCGCTCGGCGTGGTTCTCGAGCTTGCGCGCCAGCTCATCGACCAGCCAGCCATGCTTGCCCACGATCACGAGATTGGCTTGTACGCCATCGGCCCATAGCTGTTCAAACGCCTCTAGCGTTTGTGCATGCCCTTTACGGGGTTCCAGCGTACCTACCATCAGGAAGGTAGGGTTGTCTTCCAGCGCCTCCAGGCGCATGGCCGGGTCTTCCGGGAAGCCCAGCGATGGCACGGACTGGTCAAGGTCGGCGCCCAGGTGGAAGGCGCCAATGTGGAACGGGCGCTTGCGTGCAGGCATGTGCTCCAGGTACCAGTCATTGAGCTCATCAGCCACGGCTTGGGAAATGCAGATGGCGCCGTCGTATTCAGCCACCGTCCGTATCCATTTCGCATAGTGTTCGTGCAGGCTTTCGACGAAACAGTGCGGCAGTTGCAGGATCAGCAAGTCGTAGACCACGAACAGGATGCTGACGCCGTGGTCACGCATGGCGTTGAAGTAGGCCTTCTTGTGCGGCAGCACATCCATCAACAGGTCCAGGCCCAGGTACACGTCGCCAGCACGGTAGCTGATGACTTCGTCCTGCAAGGCTTCGTTCGGCTCCTGGCCCAGGAACTTGGCGGTGAACGCCGACGCTTCACGGTAGTACGGCTCTGCAGGCGTGGTGTACACCGGTACGACCTTGTAGGTCGAAGGCGGATTGACCAGCCATTCCAGCAGAATGCTGCGCACCACGCGCTGGATGCCGCTCTTGCCGTCGTGCTTGCACAGCTCCGAAATGTCGACGAACAGGCTTGGTACATCCGTAGGCGGTTGCACGGAGTAATCAACGGCCTTGGCCAGGCGCTCGACGCTGACCTCACCGCTTTGCAGCGGCGCACTGGCACTGAGGGTTTCGATCAACTGCTGCAGGTGGTCACGCGGCTGCTCGATGTGCGCCTGGTCGGCCTGGCGCTGGGCCAAGGCGTGTTCGAAGGCCTCGAGGGCGGCCTGCCCTGTACGGTCCCACGAGAAATGCTCGGCGCGGTCTGCCCCGTGAACGGCCAGGGCCTTGCGGAAGGCGTCGTCCAGCAGGGCTTGCTCGAGCTTGCTGGCAATCGCCGCTGGATCGTGTGGGTCGAAGGTTGCCTCATCCCAGCCAATGACCTCCGGTACGCTGGAGGCGTTGGCACCGATCACGGGCGCGCCACATTTCATGGCCTCCAGCGGCGGCAGCCCGAAGCCTTCGTGCCAGGACGGGAATACGTAGAGCTCGCAGATGCTGTACAGGCTGCGCAGCTCGGCATCGCTGACGAAACCGGTGAATGCCAGGTCGTCCGGGGCCAGCCCCTGGTCACGGGCATGCTGACGGTACAGGTCCACGTGGTATTGCGGCATCTTGCCGGCGAATACCAGTTGGGTCTCACCCAGCTTGGGTTTGACGGCTGCGAAGGCCTCAATCAGGCGAGGCAGGTTCTTGCGCTCGTCGGCGCCACCGGTGTACAGCACGAACGGTTCGCGCAGGCCGAATTTCTCAAGCAGCGCCAGACGCTCTTCGTGGGCGAGCGTGACCGGGTAGAACACGTCATCGGCAGCGGTGGATACGTTGACGACTTTCGCCTCATCCAGCGGCAGTAGGGAGAGTGCTTCCTGACGCGCGAAGTCCGAGATCGACAGCAGCAGATCGTACTGCTGGAATGCGCCGACCTTGGCCAGGTAGTGGCTTTTGTAGGCCGGGTTGCCGTCGAGGTACTGCTTGGGGCTTACCAGCGGGATCAGGTCATAGAGCGTGGCGCTGACCAGCGCATCATGGTGCAGCGTGGCACTGCCGATCACCGCGTCATCGATGTAGCCTTCCACCGAGCTGGTCACGTGGATCACGTCCGGCTCGAGCGCGTCGATGCAGGCCTGGCGCATGTGTTCGGCCGTCTGGCGACGCGCCAGGTTGTTCGGGTGGCTGTCGGCAACGGGGCCTTCGGCGTACCACACGCGGATATGGCTCTGAGGCAACAAGCCGATGAACGCGGTGCGGATGGGCTCGATGCTCTCGTGCAGCATGCCGTTGAGCACAAGATAGACTTCGTGTTCGCCGCGGTTGCGCACGATGCTCTGGGCAAACGCCATGCTGTACCGACCAATCCCTCTGAAACGGCTTTCGGTCTGCGCGCCCTGCATGTCAATTACGATACGCATTACTTCTGGCCCTTCGTCACGGCAGCACGGAGCGCGCTTTCGATCTGGCGCCCCCGTGGGGTCAATGGAGCATGGTCGATCAAACCGTGCTGTGGGTCGTTGGCCTCTACAGGCACTGCAGGCGCTGGCACCTTCAACAGGTCACGCAACACGCCAGTAAGCCAGGGGCTGCGTTGAACCAGGGCCCTGACCTTGCGCTCGACGGCAGGGCGACGCGCCAGCCACAGCCGTGCGTGGGGCGCGACGCGGCGCAGGGTGTGCTTGGCGGTTGTTGCGGCGCTGCGAGGGTGCTTGACCAGGTGGCCCAGCTTGCGCACGGGCGTGGTCGCGCGCCACACGGTGCTGCTCTGGAATGTGGTCAACTGCTGTTCGAGCGCGGTGGCGCGCAGGTACCAGTGGTGGGCGTTGCTCAGCGAGGTGTTCATCTCGAGTTGCAGCCGTTCGGCCTGCTCGCGTGCCTGGGCCAGTGCGTGCTGGGCATGCTCGCGCTCGTTGTCCAGTTGGGCTTGCAAGCGTTCGCGCTCTTGCGCAAACCCTGCCTCTAGCAATTGCACGCGCTCGGCTTGTTCGGCTTTCAGGGAGCCGAGCAGGTCATGTACTTCGGTTGCCATCTGATTCTCTAGGGTATTCAACCGGCCCTCCAGGGCCTGGTCATAACGCGAGGCCAATTCGTCCAGCGCTACGCCATACACCTGCTCGAACGGTGCGTCGAACGCGGCCAGTACGTCGGCAGGTGCCTGCTTCTGCGCCACCACGGCGTAATCCGGGCTGGTGCCGGCCAACACGTCCATCACGCCAAGCTTGCGCTCCGGCTCGCGCAGGTCCGGCGCTTCTTGCAGGCGCAGGACCTTGGAGCGGGCAAAGCCCTTGAACTCGGTCAAGAACGACAGCAGCAGGCTGGGGATCGGGCGGTCATGGGTGGGGTCGACGAAGAAATTGTTGGTGCCGACCACCACGTTTTCAGCGTTGGGCGTTTCCAGGATCAGCAAGCCGCCGGGTTGCAGCACCCGCATGGCTTCGCCAACCATTTCTTCCAGCACGGTAAAGGGAATGTGCTCGGCAATGTGAAAGCCGGTGACGGCGATCAGGCTGGCATCGGGCAACTGGCGCAGCGCGTTGAGCGCATCGTCGGTGCGCACCGGCAGGCCCAGTTCGCGGCAGGCTTCGAGCATGCCTTCGTCCAGGTCCACACCGCTGGCGTCATAGCCTTCACGAATCAGCATTTCCAGCCACTCGCCACGGCCGCAGCCTACGTCCAGCACGCCCGCCTGGGGGTACAGGTCTTTGAGCGGCGCCAGAAACGGCAGGTAGACTTCGAGGCGGCTGGCGATCAGCGCCCGCGAGCCGCGATGGCGGTCTTCGAACGCCCGGTAGAATCGACTATCCATTACTGCACTCCACGGTCGGAGGTATCCAGGCAAGGCCTACGAACGTACTTTCCGAAACGTTGACGACGTTGAACACCAAGGCCAGGTCGCGCCACTCGTAGTTGTCCACCACGTGGGCATCGGCCGCATGCAGCGCGACGGCGACGGAATAAGAACCCACGCCCAGCTTGGCGGGGAAGCGGAAACGGTACGACAGCTGCGTGCCCTGGGCGAGGTCCTTGCGGGCACACCCCAGGTGATGGGTGTTGGTGCCGTATACGTCCTGGCCCAGGCGGTCCTTGATCACATAGCCCACCACCAGTTCGGGCAACGGGGCGTTGATGGCCACGTCCACGGTCAGGCAGACGTCCTCGCCCACGGTCACGTATTCGGCGGCAGCGCCCTGGGCGTTGAGCAGCGAGACACCTGCGATGCTGGCCTTGCCACTGCCCGAGCGGGTTTGCACTGCGCCGTTCTCGAGGGTTTGCACTTCGACGGTGGCGTTTTCTTTCTGGGCGATCAGGGCGTTGTAGTAATCCATCACCTCTTCAGGTGGCCCGTCCTTGATGACGGTGCCGCCGTCCAGCAGGATCGCCCGGTTGCACAGGGCCTGAATGGCGGCGCGGTCGTGGGACACGATCAGCAGCGTGGTGCCAGCCTGCTGGAATTCCTTGATGCGGCCAAAGCTCTTGTGCTGGAAGTAGCTGTCACCCACCGACAAGGCTTCGTCGATGATCAGGATTTCGGGGCGGAATGCCGTGGCGACGGCAAAGGCCACACGCATCTGCATACCGCTGGAATAAGTGCGCACGGTCTGGTCGAAGTACTCGCCAATTTCGGCGAACGCCTCGATGTCGTCGATCACGCCGTCGATCTGGTCGGTGGTAAAGCCCATCAGGCCGGCGGCGTGGTAGGCATTCTGACGCCCGCTCAACTCGGCGTTGAAGCCCATGCCCAGCTCGAGGATGGCGGCGATGCGGCCGTTGACGCGCACGGTGCCTTCGCTGGGTTGCAGGGTGCCGGTGATCATTTTCAGCAGCGTGGACTTGCCCGCGCCGTTCTGCCCCACCAGGCCGATGGCTTCACCGGCCTCGATATTGAAGCTGATGTGCTTGAGCACCCAATGCTCGCTGCTGGCCTTGACCGGCAAATAGCACCAGCGCGCGATGCGCTGCCATTCGGAGCGGTAGCTGCGGTAGGCCTTGCCTACGTTGCTGACGGACAGAAGTGTCATAGCGAGTCCACCATTTCGGCAGAAGCCCTGCGGAACAGGAACAGCCCCAGTACCATCAGGCCCAGGGCAATGGCGACCGTGACGCCCAGTTCGGCGATGTTCGGCGCAAGCTTGTAGACCAACGCGTTGTGATAGCCGGTGACGATGGCATACATCGGGTTGATGTCCAGGGTGCCCTTGAGGTAGTCGGGCACGATGTTGACCGAGTACACGATCGGCGTGAACCAGAACCATACCTGCATGATGATCGGCACCACCTGACCAATGTCACGCAAGAACACGTTCAGCACACCCAGCACCAGGCCCAGGCCGACGGCGAAGGCCACCACCACCAGGGTCAGGGGCAGCAGCCAAAGCATCTGCGCGTTGGGCGCATGGCCCAGCAAGGCGAAAATGATCATGGCGGCGATGAACAGCAACAGGTTGTTGAGCAGGCACGACCCCACCACGATCACCGGCAGCGCAATGCGCGGAAAGCGCATCTTCTTCATCAGGTTGCCCTGTTCGATGAACACCGTGAGGCAGCGCCCGACGATTTCCGCGAACAGGTTCCAGGCCAGGATGCCGGCAATCAGGTACAGCGCGTAGGCGTACTTGTTGTCGATGCCGGGCAGGCGCGCGCCCAGCACGTTGGACAGGATCAACGCGTAGATGGCCACCTGGGCCAGGGGGTGGATGATCATCCACAGGCCGCCTAGCTTGCTGCGGGCAAAGCGCGAGATGAACTCGTTCTTGATGGAGGTGAGGATGAAGCCCCGGTAATCCCAGACGCCCCGAAACATGCCTAACATAGTTATCCTTGAATCAAACGGGCGATTTGCGCGACGTGCTGCGCCACCAGCGCTTCATCACCGCGGCTTTCCACGTTCAGGCGCAGCAGGGGCTCGGTGTTGGAGCCGCGCAGGCTGAAACGCCAGTCGGCGAAGGCCACGCTGATGCCGTCGGTGCGGTCGACGCTGGGGTTTTGCGGCAGGTAGTGGTTCAGGATCTTGTCGATGGTGCCTTTCACATCGGCCACCTCGTAGTTGATCTCGCCGCTGCACGGGAACTTGGCGATACGCTCGTCCACCAGCTGGGCCAGGGTCTTGCCGGTCACGCTCATCAGCTCGGCCACCAGCAGCCACGGGATGTTGCCGCTGTCGCAGTAGGCAAAGTCGCGGAAGTAGTGGTGGGCGCTCATTTCGCCGCCGTATACGGCGTCTTCGGCGCGCATGCGCTCCTTGATGAAGGCATGGCCAGTCTTGCTCTGGATGGCCACGCCGCCGGCTGCTTCCACCTGTTCGATGGTGTTCCAGGTCAGGCGTGGGTCGTGGATGATCTTGCTGCCAGGGTGCTTGGCCAGCAGCATCTCGGCCAGCAGGCCGACCACGTAGTAGCCTTCGATGAAGCGGCCCTGGTTGTCGAAGAAGAAGCAGCGGTCGAAGTCGCCGTCGAAGGCGATGCCCATGTCGGCGCCGGTGTCGAGCACGGCCTGGCGGGTCAGGTCGCGGTTTTCCGGCAGCAGCGGGTTGGGAATGCCGTTGGGGAAGTTGCCGTCCGGCTCGCCGTTGATCAGGGTGATGTCCAGGGGCAGGCGTGCCTTGAGCAGCTCGATCACCGGGCCCACAGCGCCGTTACCGGGGTCGGCCAGCACCTTGAGCGGCTTGAGGGTGTCGAGGTTGACGTAGGTGAGCAGGTGGTCGATGTAGGCGGTCTTGTCGAACACCTCGCGCACTTGGCCGGGCTTGGCGGCAGGCTCACCCAGGCTACCAGCTTCGACGCGCTGGCGGATGTCGTTCAGGCCCGTGTCGCCGCTGATCGGGCGGGACTGCTCGCGCACCAGCTTCATGCCGTTGTAACCCTTGGGGTTATGGCTGGCGGTGATCATCACGCCGCCGTCGGCCTGGTGATGGCTGGTGGCAAAGTACACTTCTTCAGTACCGCACAGGCCGATGTCGATCACATCGGCGCCGCCTTCGGTCAGGCCTTTGATCAGCGCCAGCGACAAACCGGGGCTTTCCAGGCGCATGTCACGGCCCACCACGTAGGTGCGCCCGCCCAGCTCGGCCACCAGGGCGCGGCCAATGCGGTAGGCCACGTCATCGTTGAGGTCGGCAGGCACTTGGCCGCGGATATCGTAGGCTTTGAAACAACGGGTCTGGATGGGTGGGTACATACGTCTCACTCAATGCGGTGGCGCCAGGGGCGCCGACAGTCTGAACAGGGATAGCCGGCCACGGTGGGCGACCGAAGACCGGCCCGGTGCCTGGCCAGGCACGACGGGCCGACGGGAAAGCCTGGACTCAGGCGTCGCAACGACCGTAATTGTCCTCGAAACGCACGATGTCGTCTTCGCCGAGGTAGTCGCCGCTTTGAACTTCGATAAGCACCAGGTCGATCACGCCCGGGTTCTGCAAGCGGTGCTTGTGACCGGCGCGGATGAACGTGGATTCGTTGGTGTTGAGCATCAGCTCCTTGTCATCGTTGACCACCACGGCCATGCCGCTGACCACGATCCAGTGCTCGCTGCGGTGATGGTGCATCTGCAGGGACAGGGATGCCTTGGGCTTGACCACGATGCGCTTGATCTTGAAGCGCTCGCCGTCTTCCAGGGTGGTGTAGGTGCCCCAGGGGCGATGCACGGTGCGGTGCAGCAGGTGCGCCGAGTGGCCATCGCTTTTCAGGCGCTTGACGATGTGCTTGACGTCCTGGGCGTGGTCCTTGTGGGCGATCAGCAGGGCGTCGGGGGTGTCGACCACCAGCAGGTCCTGCACGCCAACCAAGGCCGCCAGGCGGTCTTCGGTGGTGACGTAGTTGTTGCTCGATGCATGGGCCAGCACTTCGCCTTCGAAGCGGTTGCCCGATTCGTCCGGGGCGGTCAGTTCGCTGACGGCGTTCCACGACCCGATGTCGCTCCAGCCGATGTCGCAGGGAATGGTCGCGACCTTGCGTGAGCGCTCCATCAGGGCGTAATCGATGGAGATGTCAGGCACATTGGCGAATGTGTCGGGGTCGAGCGCCATGCAGCTGTAGCCCTTGGCGGTGGTGTGGCGCGAGGCCTCCAGCGTCTGGGCCACGGCGTGCAGCACGTCCGGGGCGTGTTCCTGGAACTGCTCGATGACGGTGCCGACCTGGAAGCAGAACATGCCGGCGTTCCAGAAATAGTTGCCGGCGGCTACATAGGCTTCGGCGGTGGCGGCATCGGGCTTCTCGACGAAGCGCGCGACCTTGAGGCCACCGTCCAGCGCGCCATCGGCGGCCGCTTCGATGTAGCCGAAGCCGGTTTCGGGGTACTGGGGCTTGATGCCGAAGGTGACCAGCCAGCCTTGCTCGGCCAGGTGCACCGCGCGGTTGACGGCTTGGGAGAACGCCGCTTCGTCCTGGATCAGGTGGTCGGCAGCCAGCACCAGCATGTAGGCCTGCGGGCCATGCACCTGCTGGAGTTGCAGGGCGGCAGCGGCCACGGCGGCGGCGGTGTTGCGACCGAACGGTTCGAGAATATAGCCCTGGGGGTGGCCCTGGGTATTGATGGCGCGGTATTCGTCTTCGGTCTTGAACAGCAGTTCACGGTTGGTGACGGTCAGAACTTCTGCAACGCCGTCCAGTTTGGAGGCGCGCAGGAACGTCTTCTGAATCAGGTTTTGCCCGTCGGGCAGGGTCATGAACGGCTTGGGGTGAGCCTCACGAGAAACAGGCCACAAACGGCTGCCAACGCCACCGGAAAGAATAACCGGGATCAATTCCATATTCGGATCCTTAACAGCCAGTTGATGGTTCAATTGGCCAGCATGAGTCTTATTTCTGATCGTCGTCGCGCACAGCGCAACGCCGCTAAGTTACGCGCCTAGCGTGAGTAATCTCTGGCTATCCATAGGCTCGAGACGCAAGCATCACGGCGAAGAATACCAGAGAATACGCTTTGTAGCTTGCGCGCAGGCTGCGGCCAGCGTGGCCGACATGCCCTACCTGGTGATCGCCTCGGGCAGGTCGCGCGAGAGGGTGGTGAGCCGTGGTGTGTATCAGACAACGTCGGCGCCCATCGTTCCGTGAATCGCTCGCATTATCTTGCGATTTCCACCTGGGTTGGCCAGCCAAGCGCCTGCGTGCGCCGCTGCAGCGCCTGTGCCAGCGCCGTTTTCGCACCGGCCCGGCCATGCACCAGCACAATGCGCGCCGGGGCACGCTCGCTGCTGGTGGCGAAGGCGACCAGGCCGGCCTGGTCGGCGTGGCCTGAATAGCCACCGAGGGTCAGCACTTTGGCCCAGATGCTGTAGTACTGCCCCTCCAGGTCCACCTGGCCCAGGCCCTGCCCCCGTTCGCTGGCCTGGATCACCGCACCGGGAGTGCCCTTGGCCTGATGGCCTACGAACATCACTTCATGCCTGGGGTCGCCCAGCATAGCCTTGAGGTAATTGACGATGCGCCCGCCCGAGCACATGCCGTTGCCTGCAATGACGATGGCGGGCCTGCCGGTGCTTTTTAGGTAGTTGACCACCTGCTGGTGACGGGCGTGGGTGTCTACGCTGATCAGTTGGCCGAACGCGAGCGGGTCGCGGCCATTTGCCAGGCGCGCCCTGGCCTGCTCGTTCCAATAAGGGTGCAGGTCGCGGTAGGCCTGGGTGATGCGCTGGGCCAGGGGCGAATCGAGAATGATCGGCAGCTGCGACCACTCCACGGGCTCGCCTTGTGGCGAGGGGCCTGTCCTGCCCAGCAAGGCCTTGCGGTGCAGGACCTCTTCGAGGTCATGGAGCAGTACCTGGGTGCGCCCCAGGCTGAAGGCCGGGATCAGCAAGGTGCCGTGATCGGCCAGTGCGCGGTCAATGGCCGCTTCCAGTCGCTGGATGCGATCACCAGTGGGTGGGTGAAGGCGGTCGCCATAGGTGCTTTCCAGCACCAGCACATCGGCGTGCTCCGGGGGCTGCAAGGGGCGCAGCAAGGGGTCGTTGCCCGGGCCCAGGTCACCTGAAAATACATAGCGCGTGCTGTTTGGCCCGTGCTGGATGTCGCATTCGACGTAGGCTGAACCCAAGAGGTGACCCGCACGCTGCAGGCGGATGGCGCATGCCACCTGCGGGTGCTGAACCACGGTATGCGAGTGCCCGAAAGGCAGGGGCACGATCAGGTTTTGTACCAGGGCGATGTAGCGGGCCACTTGGGCAGGTGTGCTGTCGATGCCGAGCTTGAAGGCGTCTTCGAGCACCAGGGGCAATAACCTGGCGGAGGGCTCGCTACAGAGGATGGGGCCGCGGTATCCCTGGGCCAGCAATGCCGGAATGCGGCCTACGTGGTCCAGGTGCACGTGCGTGACGATCAGGGCCTGGATGCCAGTGATGTCGAACCCGAGCGCGTTGCCCTGCGCGCCCGGTGTGGCATCGGCGCCCTGCTCGGCACCGCAGTCGACCAGCAGGCTGACGCCAGGGCCTAAATGAAGCTGATGGCAGGAACCCGTCACGCCGCGTACCGCGCCATGATGGGTTAGGCCGGGGTAATCCATGCTGCGCACTCTCGCCGGGGGCTAAAACGAAGTGAGCAATTAGTCCATGGTGACTGTTGCTTTAATAGGCAGGCATTTCCTAAAGCAACCTAAGAAAAATCTTTATTTGCCGCTCAGCGCCGCTTCGCGAGCCGAAGCACGGATTTTGCGCTTGCTGCGCTGCACGCCGTAGGCGCCCAGCAAAGGCCCAACGGCCAGGCCAATGATCAGCGCTGCCAGCACTACCACTGCCACGGGCACCTGTGGCGCAACCCAGCCAAACAAGGTCAAGGCTACGGTCTGCTGGTTTTCCAGCACGAAGAACAGCACTACAGCCGCCAGCAGCAGAACGAAGACAGCTGCCAGTGCACGCTTGAGGTTACGCATTGGGTTGCTCCTAGGAAATCAGGTGTGAGCCTCGTCTTCTTCTTCATTGACCCGATCACGCAATTCCTTGCCGGGTTTGAAGTGCGGAACGAACTTGCCTTCGAGGCTGACCGACTGGCCGGTCTTGGGGTTACGACCTACCCGTGGTGCCCGATAATGCAGCGAGAAGCTGCCAAAACCGCGGATCTCGATGCGATCACCGGTAGCAAGGCATTGTGACATCTGTTCAAGCATGGTCTTGATGGCCAGCTCTACGTCCTTGGACGAGAGTAGCCCTTGATGGGTGACAATACGTTCGATCAGCTCCGACTTCGTCATGATTTTCCCTTCGTTATCAAGCAGCTAGATCATTGCTTAACCAGTTTGTAGCACGGTGCGAGGGATTTGAACAGGTCGGTTCTTGACTTATTCGAAGAATGTTGGTCCAGGCTGGCGGGCAAGTGCAGACAGCACGGCGCCGTGCCTGGGCGCAGCCAAAGGCCTTGACCGATGTGCAGCACATAGATAGCACCGGGTGCCTTGGCACGCTTGGAACATTGTGGTTACAACCCACAAGGAGCTCCAAGCATGCCCTCTTCCCACCCCCATCCACCTGCACCACATGACCTCAATCGTGCCATCGCCATGCGCTTTGGCAACCGCCCTACCCTGCGCCAAGTGGTAGGCGAGCAACTGATGAACCTGATCATCGCGCATTACCCCAAGGTGGCCGTTCACCGCCCCGACATGAAAACGGCCGAACCGCTGAAATTTCTTCGCTGGCACGTGGACGGCTACTGGACAGTTACCCCGCTTGTCGAGGTTGTGCTGCAACGCTTTCTTGATGGCGCACCGGTGGATTTTTCCCGCCAGGACCGCTTCAGCCTCAAACCACCGCTTCGCTTTTTTGCCATCCCCGATGCGTTCGAAACAGCCGATGATGACCTTGTCGACCCCGGCACGCTTAACGACGCATTCAATGCGTTTCTGCCGACCCTTCATGCGTGCTTTGCACAGGCTCAGATCGACTACTGGAATGCAGGCAACGGCAACGATCACGATACCTGGGTTCAACAGGTGCTTCGCGCTGGGCTTCTGAGTGGGTTGGCCGATCAGGCGTTGACCGCTGATGAGCAGCGATGCCTGCAGGATCTGCTGCTCGAAAGAACCGAGGGTTTTGCCGTGCATACCGTACGCATGCATTGGCGCCTGGGCGAAGACAGCACCCGTGAACTGCTGCCTGGGCTGCTGGTGAACGCCAGTAGCGAAGTGGCCAACGTGACACTCTGGTGCACGTCTGCAGGGGATGTGAAAGGTTTCACCTCGCTGGAGGACTTTGGCACCTACTTGCAGACGCAGTACCGGCCGACAGCGACCGATGACGGTTTTTCGTGGGCGCTCTACGAAGCTGACGGTAACGCGTTTGCCTTGTTGTCCGGCGTATTGCTTGAAATCCTGCTGTCGCGGTTGAATCGTGTACGGTTGAGCGATCTGAACACGGTGGATGAGTTGGCGTCTGCCTACCAGGCCGTGGTCGACCCCTCGCAGTTCTTCGCCCAGAGGGCCGATCTGCCCACTCAAAAGCTGGCCATCGATCTGCCTGAGAAATTGTTGAACGCCGACTTCAACAGTCAGAGCCGCTATCTCCAGGCGCTGATCGATGTTTGCGTGTTGCAGGCCTCCCAGGCAAATGCCCAGCCCCCTGCAGAACCGGATGATCTGCAACCCTATGCGCGGCGCAAGCTACGCGAACAGATGCTGGCCGATCACCCTGCAGACGGCGCCTTCGACGCGGATGACCTGTTACTGACCGTCAATACCTACGCCAATGACGGCCATGGGCTGGGTTTCCCGCAGCTGATAGAAAGCAAGACGCTGACGTTGACCGAGTACGCCATCGGTCGCCTTGAGGCAACCGGCGCAAGCCCTGTAGCCGCTGTAGCCCATCGCACCCATGGGCAGATCCCTTCCTGGCTTGACCCCGAGTACCTGCGCCAGTTGGTTGCCACTGTAGACATAGGCGGCACCTATCCGCGCTACCTCGATGGCTTGCTTGGGGATGAACAGTACAAAGCCAGCCACCTCAACGCCTTTGCGGCGCAATGGCGCTTGGGCCTTATGCTCGATGCTGCCTTCGCGCTGTGTACCGGGCATATCGACTCACGCAGCTATGCGGCGGTGGCAAGCTTTTGCCGTTTACCCGCAAGCAATGAGAAGGCGTTGGCCATCGCGCCCCTGGCTTTCAAGCGCTCGCCCGACTCGCAGTTGGTCGACAAGGCGCACGGTTTCTTCGTCATCCAGGTGGCCAATAGCGGCGCACTGTTGCTGTACTGTCCGATGCACAGGGGCGCGCTCAAACAATTCAAGGACCCGCACGGCCTCATGCAGGAGATTGCCCAGCCCGGCCGCGTGCAGGAAGAGGTGCTGGCATGGCTCGACCAAGCGCACCGGGCCGTTTACGACAAGGGTGGCTTCAAAGAGCCCCATCTGCCCCACTGGGTGTTCGATCCGTACGCGCCACTGAGCAAGCCAGCCCCTGTTGAACTCGCGCTGACGTTCTGGACCCATGACATCGATGCGAACCTGTTCGAAGCCAAGCGCTCGATGCTGCTCGAACTGGCCGACCGCAGCGCCATGAGCAACAGCGAGTTACGCTGGCAGTCCATCAAGACGTTTGCCTGGCAGTTGCTGAACGTGGTCGCGCCCGTTCTGCCGGGGCCGATCTCTTCGATTGCCTTGCTGTACATCGGTATGACTGCAGTAGCCGAGGACCTGAAACTGCTGCTTGAAGGCAGCGCTACGGATCGAACCCAAGCTGTGGTGGATCTGCTGAACAACACACTGATGGTGCTGATCCATGCGCAGCTTCCCAGAACGGAGCCGCCCCACGCCGGGGCGCAGACTGGGCTGAGTATCGATCCAGCCTCGGTGCGACTGGGCGGCGATATCGATCCGTTGCCATTGCCTGAGCCGGGCAGTGTGTCCACGGTCGAGGCACTGCAGGCGCAAGCGACCACACAACTCGATTTTGCATGGCGGGGCGCCCAGGGTTTCAATGAGCTATCCGGGGTTCAACGCACGCGATTGCAAGCCATGGCTGCCTCGGTAAGCCTGGACGGCGGGTCGGTGATCAAGCAAGGGCCTCTGGAAGGCTTGTACGAGCTTGAGCATGGGCGCTATGTGCGGCTGCAAGGAAAGGCTTATGCGGTCGACTCGGCCGATGGGCTTACCCGCATCGTCGGGCCGGATGGCAGCCAGGGGCCACTGATCAGACGCGACCCACAAGGGTGGCGTATCGATACGCGACTGCGCGGCGGCGGGGACCGACCCGGTTCAAGCACTCAGCAGCGCTTGCGCGAGCGGTTGGTCCGTCGGATCCGAACCGCGCAGCAGGCGGTCGAAAAAAGCCTCGCCGACGCGGAAAGAGGCGCCGTTGAATATGAAGGCCTGCGCCCACGCATCGAGGCCGCTCGCGCTCAATGGCTGAAAGTGGATGAGCGGCTCAAGCAACCGCCGCCGCAAGATCCTGAACAGCATGCCCAGTTCGAGCGGGCAACCGGGCTGTTTGCCAAACGGCATACGGAGTTGCTGGCGCAGATAAAGAACTTGCGCCGCCAGCGTATCGAATCCGCTGTAGGGATTTTCCAGAGCTACCTTGAGGCCGAGCGCAACATGGTTGCCCTGTTCGATGACCGTAGCTACATGGCCAGCACCAGCTATGCGCCGGAACAGCGGCAGGCGTTGGCAGATGTCAGGCGCAACTTGATTGGCTATGGGCAGTTCATCATCGAAGAGCAGTTGCATACCGGTCGGTTCAGTGAGTATGACCGACTGACCACGGCACTCAACGCCGCGCCACCTGAGGTGCGCCAAGCCGCGTATGACCAGTACCGTGAAGTGCTTGAAAGCATCATTATCGACCAGCCTTTGATCATCGAATACATGGCGGCGCTCGATCGGCTGCTTGCTGTTACCGATTTGGACATGACGGTACCGAGCACTCACGCAGCGGACAGGACCATCGCCCAGATCATCGAAGCGCGCACCACCACCACGCCAAACATACGGTTCTTCCAGGCCATGGGCCTGGTTGAGATGGCGCTGCGTTTTGAGGCCTTGCAAGACTATGCGCACTACGCGGTATTCAGGGCTGCACTCGCCGGGGAGCGCCTGCGGGTGGCCGCTAATGCTCACCATCTGTCCCTGTTCACCGACCTGCAGACTGCTCAGCGTATCGATATTCTGCAGAGTGCCTGGGATGAATATTCGGCCGCCATTCTCAACAGTCAGCGTATTGCCCAGCTGGGCAGCGAGCTCGTGGATATCGAGCGCCTCGAGGCGTATCGACAACAGATGGTCGAGCTCAAGACCATGGCCGGCGACGCGCTGGTCATCGCATTACGCGAGCAGGCCGTCGGCCAGCAACACTCCACCACCCGTCCGGTGTACCGTCGGCAGGCGTTGCAGGTGGCCAAGACAGCGGCCGGCCAGACGGTGATCGGTTCGGAGTCGATCGTGGATGGGCAGCCTGTGCTGCAAGTTCGCGGGACCTTCAGCCAGACGGCACTGCATACCTTCACCCGGGAAAGTGGCACATGGGTCGAACAACTGCCTGCTGTGGGCAAGGTATCACCCCCCAGGGCGCCCACACCGGAAAGCGAACGTCAGGAACAAGCGCTGGCTGAAGGGATGCTTGCTCAGAATCAGAACGTACTTGCCAAAGCGCGCAAGCTGGTCGAAGAAGATATCGATAGCCATTCATTGACGTCGATGCTCGATGCACAAATAGGGGAAGTGCAGACATTGCGCGATCAGCTAGCCGACAGTGAAGCGGACTCTGAACTGCTGCAACGCCTGGACGATGCCTTGGTGGCCTTGCGCGACGGGAAACGCGAGGTGCTGGTCAAGCTGCACAGCACCACACGCTTTCCCAGTGCAGAAGGCTTGCACTACTTGCACAAGCAAGGGCTGGTGCGGGTGACCTATCAAGGGCCGCGGCAGGCGCTGGCCGAAGGTTATCTGGATGAGTACCGCATCGATGTGCTCGAAGCGCCAGGCAGCGAGCGCGGCAAGCCCCTGTGGGCCGCTCACTTTCATTTCAATGACGCGGCCGCCGCACCGACGGCTTTCGGCAAAGGTCATCTGAAACTGTGGCGGCAGCGCAAGCTGGGTTACAGGGAACAGGTCAGAAGCGCTGCCGTGGGCGAGGAGTTGCGGATTCACCGAGGCAACCTGACCTATGCTCAGGCACGTGGGGTAATTCCTTTCCACTGACCAGACGCCGGGGTGCCTTGACGGCTGCGAGCGATTGGGGCTCTTGCGCAGCCGGTTTGGCGCCCTGACAAGGTCGCTCAAAGGTCGGTCAATGCTGCTGAGCCAGGGATCTTTGGTAGGCACCTGCTCCTGCTAAAGCCGCAAATGCTTGACGAAATTGCAAGGCCGGTGCCGGGCGTCGAGCTGTTCGGCAAGGATGCCTTCCCAGGCAGTACGACAGGCCCCGGTAGAACCTGGCAGGCAACAGACCAGCGTATGATTGCTCAGCCCTGCCAAGGCGCGGCGCTGCACGGCCGAGGAGCCGACATCCAGAATGGACAGGGCGTGCAGCAGCTCGCCGAACCCGTCCACGCGCCGTTCCAGCAGGCATTCGACCGCTTCCGGGGTGTTGTCCCTACCGGTAAAGCCTGTGCCACCTGTGATCAACACCACCTGCACCTGCTCGTCGGCAATCCAGGTCGCCACCTGAGCGCGGATTTTATAAAGATCATCCTTGAGCAGAACCCGTGCAATCAGGTGGTGACCCATGTCCACCGAGCGGTCCGCCAGCAGCGCACCTGAGGTATCGCTCTCGACAGTGCGGGTATCGCTGACGGTCAAGACAGCGATGTTGAGCGGCACGAACACCGCATCAGGTTGAACACGCACAGCACAGCTCCTTCCAATGAGGTGGCGGTCACGCTAGTAACATGCGCTGCCAGCGTCCAATCGATAGCGCAAACGGCTCGATCAATGGCATCTATCGCCACGGTACGTTACTGTCGGCGCAACCCTTTAGCAGGCGCAGGCATGGATATCAAGCAACTGAAGTTTCTCATCGCCCTCGACCAGACTCGCCATTTTGGCCAGGCGGCTGCGTTGTGCCACATCACCCAGCCCACGTTGTCCATGCGCCTGCGCAACCTGGAAGACGAACTGGACCTGGTGCTCGTCAAGCGCGGTCAGCGGTTCGAAGGGTTCACCGAGGCCGGCGAACGCATCCTGGCCTGGGCACGGACCCTGCTGGCCGCCCATGACGGCTTGCACGCCGAGGCGGCCCATTGCCGCGGCCAAGTGGTGGGGAGCCTGCGCCTGGGCACGGTGCCGCTGGCCAGTTTCAACCCGATGCAACTGCTGCTGCCGTTGCGGGCCAAGTACCCGGGCCTGCACTTCGAGCTCAGCTCGCTCAGCTCCGAACAGGTGATCGACGGCCTGAGCCGTAACCAACTGGACTTGGGCATCTGCTATCTGGACCAGGTCAACACGCAGTTTTTCGACGTCATCGAGCTCGGTACCACGACCATGGGCCTGCTGCACGATACCCGGCATTTTCAGTTCGACGCCCAAAGCCTGCGCTGGGACCAGCTGGGCGATACGCCACTGGGCCTGTTGAGCAAGGGGATGCATTACCGGCAGTCGCTGGACTTGAGCTTCCGTAGCCGCGGCCTGGAACCGAATGCTGTATTGGAAAGCGACTCCAGCTTTCAGCTGATCCAGGCCATCGCCACTGGCCTGTGCTGCGCCATCATGCCGCTGGGCTGCGGCCTGGAAAGCCTCAGCGAGCACCTGCGCATCGTGCCGGTCACCGATGCCGCCATCCACAGCCCGGTAGGCCTGCTACTGCGCCGCAGCGAGCCCCGCTCGGCAATTGCCGAGCAGTGCTTCGCCGAGGCGCAGTTGGTACTTAAAACGCCCTGACGGCGACCGTTAGCGATACCGCTCAAGCCAATGTGCATAGGGCGCTGGCAAGGTCCAGGCAGCCTTTTCCACGCCCAGCTCCTTGGCCGCGAAATACGCCCAGTGCGGGTCAGCCAGATGAGCACGACCGACCGAGACCAGGTCCAGTTGCTCGGCGCGTACGGCCGCCTCGGCCAACTCCGGTTTGCCAAAGCCCCATGCCGAGGTGACGGGGATACCGGCTTCGCGGCGCACGCGCTCGGCAATCGGGCCCATGAAGGCAGGGCCCCATGGAATGTTGGTATCGGGAATGGTGAAGCCCACGCTTACGCTCAGCAGGTCCAGGCCGCCGGCCTTGAAGCGGCGCGCCAGCTCGATGGACTCCTCCAGGGTTTGCTCGTCACGCCCATCGTATTCCAGCACCCCGAAGCGAGCTGTCAGCGGCAGGTGCTCAGGCCACACTTCGCGTACCGCTGCCAGGGTTTCGAGCAGGAACCGGCTGCGGTTCTCGAAGCTGCCACCGTAGGCATCGGTGCGCTGGTTGGAGTGCTCGGAGAAGAAGCTCTGGCCCAGGTAACCGTGGGCAAAGTGCAGCTCGATCCACTCAAAGCCGGCGTCGCGTGCACGGCGCGCTGCATCGACGAAGTCCTGCTTGACCCGGGCGATGTCGTCCAGGGTCATGGCGCGCGGCACCTTGGGCAGGTTGGCACCGAAGGCGATGGCCGACGGGGCGATGGTTTCCCAGCCACGTGAATCATCGACCGCGATGTGATCATCGCCTTCCCATGGGCGGTTGGCGCTGGCTTTGCGACCGGCGTGGGCGATCTGGATGCCGGGCACGGAGCCGGCCGCCTTGATCGCCTGCACCACGGGCACGAACGCCTGGGCATGGGCATCGCTCCAGATACCGGCGCAGCCTGGGGTGATGCGGCCTTCGGGCGATACCGCCGTGGCCTCGACCACCAACAGACCGGCGCCACCTCGGGCCATGCCAGCCAGGTGCACGTGGTGCCAGTCGTTGATCATGCCGTCTTCAGCGCGGTATTGGCACATCGGCGGGATGGCGATGCGGTTACGCAGGGTGACGTCTTTAAGGGTATAGGGTTCGAACAGGGCTGCCATGGAACACTCCAGGATCATTGAATACTGTAGTTCGATCATAATCGAACTATGGCAATAATGAAAAGCCCCGGTATCATGCAGACCATGCGAGCCTACAAACATCCCACTCCTGATGACCTTATTCTCGAACGCGTGCTGTACGCCTTGAGCGACCCGGTGCGCCTGGGCATCGTCCGCCATCTTGCTGGGGTGACCGAGGCCAGTTGCGGCGAGCTGGACGGAGGGAGGCCCAAGTCGAGCATGTCCCACCATTTTCGTGTGTTGAGGGACGCAGGGCTGGTACACACTCGCAATGTGGGCACCACGCACATGAACTCGCTGCGCAGCGACATGCTCGGGGAGCGTTTTCCGGGGTTGCTGGACTGCATTTTGCGCCAAGTCTGAGCGACCTGCGCTTGCCCGGATTCTCTTAAGCGATCGCCTCCTGCACCCTCAAGGCTGCCGAATGCCTGCGAAGGCGCGACCTCGCCTGCGCCCTGCCTGCCGTAAACCGCGCAAAAAAAAAGCCACGGGGTGACCCCCGTGGCTTTTCGATTACATCAGGGCCGTGAATTACAGGGCCATGTCGTTCTCGGGCTTGCTTTCAACCGGCTGACTTGGCGCGACTGCGCTGGTACCGACGCTTTCGTCGATGACCGGCGGCTTGGCCAACTGCAGCACTTCGGCGGTGTAGTTCCACTCTTTCTGAGTAGCAGCGGCCGAGTCGTTCAGCTTGGTGCCGTAGCTTGGGACGATTTCCTTGATCTTGGCCTGCCACTCTGGAGTAGCGACCTTCTCCTTGAACACGGTTTCCAGCACGTTCAGCATGATCGGCGCAGCAGTCGATGCACCTGGCGAGGCGCCCAACAGACCTGCAATGGTGCGGTCCTGAGAGGCCACCACTTCGGTGCCCAGCTTCAGCACGCCGCCCTTCTCTTCGTCACGCTTGATGATCTGCACGCGCTGACCGGCCTGCCACAGTTTCCAGTCTTCCTTCTTGGCATTCGGGAAGTAGGTGCGCAGCGCGTCGAAACGGTCGTCGTCAGACAGCATCAGCTGGCCTGCGAGGTATTCCACCAGCGGGTACTGGTCGATGCCCACGCGGGTCATTGGCCACAGGTTGTGGGTGGTGGTGCTGCTGAGCAGGTCCAGGTACGAGCCATTCTTCAGGAACTTGGTCGAGAAGGTCGCGAACGGGCCAAACAGAATCACACGCTTGCCGTCGAGCACGCGGGTGTCCAGGTGGGGTACCGACATGGGCGGCGCACCGGTGGAAGCAATGCCGTAGGCCTTGGCCATGTGCTGCATGGCAACGGTTGGGTTTTCGGTCACCAGGAACGAGCCGCCCACCGGGAAGCCTGCATATTCCTTGGCTTCCGGAATACCGGACTTCTGCAGCAGCTTCAACGCGCCGCCACCGGCCCCGATGAACAGGAACTTGGCATCGGTAGCCGACTTGCTACCGTCCTTCAGGTTCTTGTACTCGACGTGCCAGGAGCCGTCCTTGTTGCGGCTGATGTCCTGCACTTCGCTGGACAGCTTCAGGTCGAAGCCTTGCTGGGTCTGCAGGTGACCGACGAACTGGCGGGTAATTTCGCCGAAGTTCACGTCGGTGCCGATTGGCGTCCAGGTGACGGCCAGCTTCTGGGCCGGATCACGGCCTTCCATCATCAGCGGGACCCACTTGGCGATCTGCGCGTGATCTTCGGAGTACTGCATCGGGCGGAACAGCGGGCTTGCCTGCAGCGCTTCATAGCGCTTCTTCAGGAACTTGATGTTGTCGTCGCCCCACACGAAGCTCATGTGCGGCGTGGTGTTGATGAACGCGCGCGGGTTCTTCAACACGCCCTGGCGTACCTGCCAGGACCAGAACTGACGGGAAATCTGGAAGGCTTCGTTGATCTCGATGGCCTTGGAGATGTTGATGTTGCCGTCTTTGTCTTCGGGGGTGTAGTTCAGCTCAGCCAGCGCGGAGTGACCGGTACCGGCATTGTTCCAGCCGTTGGAGCTTTCTTCGGCCACGCCGTCCAGGCGCTCGACCATCTCCATCGACCAGCTCGGCTCCAGCTCGTGCAGCCAGACGGCCAGGGTGGAGCTCATGATGCCGCCGCCGACCAACAGTACGTCGACTTTCTTGGTTTCTGCGGCGTGTGCGTGCATGACAGTTGCAGCGACAGCCAGACCCAGCAAGGTCTTGCCAGCTTTCTTGAACATTGATCAATTCCAGTCAGGAGAACGGAGGTGGGCCTGTGGCTGACCCAGGTAACGCGTGTTCTTCAGCGCAGGCTTGTTATTGATCATTGTTCAGCAGCCAGAGAACCGGAAAACGAATCAGGCTTTTGTCGCATTGACCTACATCACTGAATCGTTTTTCCGATTGTAACCGAAATGCCAGCACAAACAAATTGGGCGGCCAAGCGCAAGACGACAGGTTGTCTCAGGCTGACGGCCCTTCAGGCATTGATCGACTCGAAGGCGTGCATCGGCGCCGTCTTGGGGTAGAACTGAGGAAACTCCTCCTCCACGATCCAGGGCTCCTTCATCACCAGGTACACATCGAGGTATTCAGAATACCCCTCCCAGACGTGCAAGTCGTTCGCCTCGGCCACAGCCCGCGACAGCACGCCCATGCCGCCGAAGCTCTTGATCATCGACACGCTGACGATCTCGCTGCCGGAATGGAACACGGTCGCTGCCTCGAGCCCGCCGCCCTGGTGGTTGGCGAAGCGCGAGAAGATGGAGGCGTACGGGCATTCGGGCAACGGCTTGATGACCACCGACGGGGCGGTGTCGCCACTGACCGAGCAGGCCACTACCTCGATGCGCAGGCCCTTGAGCGAAACCGAATAGAACCCCTCGGGCATGCTGTCGCCCAGGATCACCACCATGTCGGCTTCGCCCTTGGCCAGCTTGGTGAGGTTGTCGGGGGATTCGGAACAGCTGAAGATGGGGCTGCACCCGGACAGGTTACTGGCCACACCCGCCATGATCTGCTGGTTGATCTCCATCGACAGGGTGCTGTTCAGGGCGACCCGCAATGGCTGGCTTTGGCGTTCGCGCAGTTGCTTGATCTTCAGTTGCATGCGTTCGGAGCAGCGCACGATCTCCAGCACATGGGGCAGGATCCCGACCCCTTCCTGCGTCAGCGACACGCCTTTGTTGGTGCGGTCAAAGAGCTTGAAGCCGCAGTGATCCTCCAGTTTTTTCAACTGCGCCGCCAGCGCCTGCACCGTCACGTGGACCTGCTCGGCGGCATCGGTGATCGACCCCGTTCTCGCGACGTTGGCGATGTTTCGCAGCACCTTGATATCCATTCGACACCCCTCCCAAGACGTGCTCAAGCCCGCATGCAACAAGGCCTGGAAGGATAACGCACAACCGCCGCCGCTGTCTGCTCGGTACGTCGGCTGGCAACAAGCGGCGGTTGAGGCACCTCAAAAAAAAGTGAAGTTTCTGCCATCATTTCGCCTGCTAGATTGGCGCCCAGATTTCAACGGGAAGAGATGCCAATGCTTACACTCAAACGGAATATTGATGACGCACTGCGCCTGAACAAGACGGTCAACGTGCTGGGCAAGGACTTCGCATTGAATGGCGGTTTTGGCCATTTCGTGGCGTTCTCCAAGAGCTGGGAAACCATGGGCGTGGACAAGTACTACGGCCAGGCCGACAAGGGTACCCGCTACCGCCGCTACAGCGATTTCGACTTCAACCCGGCGACCGGCGAGCTGCAGCAGCTCGAACACCGTGCCTATGAACAGTCCGAGGCCCATAACCAGTATGTGGGTGGCATGCGGCGCCACTTTGACGATGTGTCCAGCGATGTCTTCAACTCACCGGTGCTGCGCGCCCTGATCAAGCTGGACTTCGATGTGTACAAGGCCGTGCTGCCCGAAGAGCTGCACAACGTGCCTTGGCAGTGCCAGGTTCACCAGATCCGCATCGAGGTCAAACCCGGCGAGCAGATCGAAATCACGCCAGAAGGCATCCATTGCGATGGCTACCCTTTCAGCGGCGTGCACTTCTGGGGCCGCCATAACATCGAAGGCGCCACCAGCAAGGTCTATGACAAACAGTCGAACGTGATCGACTCCGGCACCTACCAGGAAATTCTCGACACCACGTATTTCCTCGACCGCGAGCTGCAGCACTACGTTACCCCGGCCACCAACCCCAGCGAATCGGAAATGGGCTATCGGCAGATCATCGCCATCTCCTTCTCCCGGCCGGGGACCGAACATGACATTGTCAAATAGCCTTGAGCAGGCAACGCGCAGCGTTGCCGTGCCCGACCGCATGAACGGCCTGACCATCAAGAAGGCCACGCCGTTTCATGCCACGCGCCTGGTCAATTTCCTCAAGCGGTTCGACGAGATTGCGTTTTGTGACTGGCAGAGCGAGGACCTGCTCAAGGGCTTGTTGAGCCATGACAACACGTTCTGCTACCTGGCGGAAAACCACAGCGGGGCGATCATCGGTGCCGTGGCCGGGGGGACGATGGGTACACGCGGTACCATCAACCACCTGGCAGTGTCGCCGGACTATCGCCACAGCCGCATCGGCACGTCCCTGACCAACTCGATCCTCAACGACTTCCGTCAGCATGGCATCCGCCGGGTGTTCCTGTTCATCGACCAGGACAATGCGTCGGCGGTGCGGTTCTGGAACCGACAGGGCTTCAGCCAGACGCGCGGCGAGATCACCTGCGAGGTCGATCTATGACCGACCTCGCCTTGCACCCGGTCTCGCGCAGGGAAAGCTTCGTCGATGCCTTGCCGGTGATCACCGGCTACTTCGTCGTGAGCTTCGTGTTTGGCGTGATGTGCATCAACGCCGGGCTGCCCTTGTGGCTCCCGGTGGCGATGTGCGTGTTCGTCTACGCAGGCGCCGCGCAGTTCGCGGCGCTGGCGCTGATCACCTCGGGTGCGCCGTTGCTGACCATCGCGTTGTCAACGCTGCTGATCAATTCGCGGCACATGCTCATGGCCATGTACATGGCCAAGCAGAGCGATGGGCTGGGTATCTCCAGGTCGCAAAAGCTGATGTATGCCTTTGGCCTGACCGACGAATCGTTCGCCTTGCACAGCCAACGCCTGCAAGCCGGCAAGTACACCCCGCCTGGCTACCTGCTGCAGTTCAACACCTGGTGCCATGCCAGCTGGATTGCCGGCGCCCTGCTCGGCGCCGTGGCCTCCGATGCGCTGAGTCGCTTCTCTGCATTCAAGCTGGACTACGCGCTGAGCGCCATGATGATCTTCGTGCTGGTGTCGCTGTGCAACAGCCGGCCCAAGCTGATCGTCGCCCTGGTGGTGATTGCCGCGACCTGCCTGCTCAACGCGCTGTACCCCTCCCCTTTAAATGTGTTCGTGGCTACGGCCGTGGGCTGCGGAGTAGGCCTATGCCTGAAGAAAAATACCTGATCGGCGCGGTGGCCTTGATGATGGCCATCACCTACTTCACCCGGGCCACGCCCCTGCTGTTCCGAATGCAGGGCACGCCCAAGGTGTTCAACGACGTCATCGAGTACCTGCCCGTGGCGATCATCGCCAGCATCACCGTGCCCGCGCTGCTGATGGCCAAGGACGGCTCGCTGATGGCCATGAACGCCGACATGCTGGCCGCCGTGCCGGTGGTGATCGTGGCCTACTTCACCCGGAGTTTGATTTTCAGCGTGGCGGCAGGCATTGCCGCGCACGTCGCCATCACGCTTGTGGCGTGACGTCGATCTCAATTGCACCTGTGCGTAACGGCATCGAATCTACAAGGACACTGGCATGAGCCCTGCCCGTAAACACGTGACACTGGCAAATCTGAGCGAGTTTGCCCGCCTCATGCCCAAGGGCTTGCCACAGGACCAGGTAATCGCGGCACTGGATGACCTGTCGCTCAAATGCTCGCTGAACTACCAGCTGAGCAAGACGTTCCTGGCCGAGGGCTGGATCGTGGAGTACCGCCACTTGCGTGCTGCAGCCCGGCTGAACCCGGTCAACGACCTGCTTCTGTTCGCCACCGCCGGTGGCTTGAGGGTTATCAAGGCCGATGGCACGCAGCAGCTGATGAAAAGCGGCGATCAGCTTGTGCTGGCAGCGGACACCCAGGTGACGGTTTGGCCTGAGGGCGAGGATGGACATGCCAGTTTGATTGCACTGTCCGTTGAGTTGGATTTGGGGCAGGTGCTTGAAGATGTGGGGGATGAGCGGGTGTGGTAGGTGGGTGACGCCCAGGGGGGGGGCGTAACGGCAAGGCCGCTAACTCAGGCGTCACACAGTCCGTGTGGGAACGGCCTTGCCGGGGCACCGGACCGGCCGCGATGGGCCGCAACGCGGCCCGGGCATGCAGGCGGTTAGCACACGGCCCGCCCCAACAACCTCCTAGTTCGTCTCCAGCTCATACGCCTTGCTCACGAACAACGCGGCGTAAAGGCTCTTGCCTTCCTTGAAGGTGTAGGTTTCCTCGAAGTCGTCCCCAGCCGCCAGCTTCTGCGCAATGGCGCATTCCGAATCGCTGTGCTGCTTGGCCTTGGTGCCAAAGTCGCTGCTCCAGCTAGAAAACCCTACCGCTTGGCAGAAGTCGGCAAACTTGGCGTTGGGCGTGGTGTGCTGGAAGGCTTCGAAGGCCGTACGCACGGGCTTGAAGCCGCTGTAGCTGAGCTCATAGCGCTCCACCTTGGCCTTGCGCGCCAGTTCCGACACTGCCTCGCTGAACATGGCCAGGCCAGAAGGCGGGCTGAAGGCGGCGACGATCTGACCGCCCAGGGCTGCCTTGAACTGGGCCTGCACATCATCGAGTTCGGGCATCGAGTGCAAGGTAGCCTTGCGCACGATTTCGCCCACCTTCGAACCGTCGTTGCGGTGAGTGACCACGAACGTCATCACGCCCTCGCCATCGCTGGAGCGCTGCAACGTGAGGTCCAGGTCGATCCTGGTCCCGAATTGCCCTGTGCTGTTGACCAGGAAAGCGCCTGTGACAGGCTGGCGCGCCGCCAGGTTCACCCCCCAAGGCATCTTCGCCTGGCTCGCGCGGCCGTTGGCCGTCAGCTCGGCGGTCGGTTGGATTTCGTCGCTCACATCGGCGACACGGACGATGTCCTGGCCCTGGGCCGCGATATACGGGTCGGCCATCTGCATGCCCAGCAACTGGACATGGATCTCGCCATCCTTGCTGTCACCGCTGTGCGACAGTTTCAACGCATCGGCCTTCAGGAAAACGCCGGTCACGTAGCGTGATTCAAGTGCGTTCATCTGGTACTCGGCCCAGTTGCCCAAGCCTTCGTGCATGTCCATGCCGCGCATCGAGGCCATCACGCCGGCCATGCTGCGCATGAACTGTTGCGCGCCGTTGGTCTGCACGGCGGCCACACGGACCTCTGGGTCGGCCACTGTCAGGTTACCGGAGAGCGCCGAGTACGAAATGTCGCCTTCGGACAGCACGTCTTCAAGGAAGTAGCGTTCTTTGAAGTCTTCGTAGTACGCCATGGCTTGCTTCTTGCCACTGCTCGACACCACGGCATAGGTGACGCCGAGCGCTACCGCCACGACCGCCACACCGCCAATCAACTTCTGCTTTGCGTTCATCTGCTTGATCATGGGTTATGCCTTACTGGACCTGTGCCGACGCGTTTTTCCAGTCGTTCACAAACTGTTGGGAGACTTCGGGCGTCCAGTTGGAGTCGATGCCTGCATTGGGGAATTCCTTGGCCAGCACGGCGCCATAAGACACGCGATCGGCGCAGCGCTCCTGCTCGCAGGCCTTCGGCTCGCCCACACTGTAGGCGCGGTAGGTAGGAATGGCGCGACCGTCTTCGAGCGGGTAGTAAGGGGTGGCGTTGGCAACCTGGGCCACGTACCAGCCTTCGGGGTATTGCTGCTCGGCAAGCAGACGCCCTTCGCCTGGGTAGTCGACGGTGTAGAACTCGCCCTTCTTGCCGGTGACATGCACCATCATCGGCGTCACGTTCTGCGACGACGTAGGGTCCTGCTGCTGCAGCGGCGAAGGGAAACGCACCTTGATGCCGGCCATCTGCGCCAGTGCCTCGGTTTCACGCCCCTTGAATTCACCCATGCGCTCCTGCAACTGCTGGTAGCGCTCAAGCACACGGGTGTGCTCCCAGGCCAACTGCTGCTGACGATTGCGGGCTTCACGCACGCGCTGCTTCTCGCGCTGCTGCGCCCAGTTGGTGCCGTTGCGCACATCGAAGTACAGGCCCTGGCGGCCCATGCCGATGCGGTTGCGCACGATCTTCTGGTCGTCGTTGCCCCAGATTCTATTGGAAATGGCCGACAGGTCCTTGACGATGAGCAGGTCGGCCACATCGGTGGTGCTCGGCGATGCGTTCTTGATCAGGTCGAAGGCCTGCAGCGCAGTTTCCTTGTATTTCGCCGGGTCCAGGGCGAAGGCGTCGTCCGGGGTTACGCCGACGTAGTACGGGTCGGCGAGGAACGGCCCTACAGCGCCGTAGGTAGGACGGGCGAACGCCAGGTACACCTTCATGTTCCGATCGGGAATTTCACCCACCAGCAACGCCACCTGGTCCGCTTCGGCCGTGAGGTAGCTGACCGACTTGTCCTTGACCGCCGCCTCGTAACGCTTGCTGAACATCAAGGCGCTGGGGTGGACGTAGATGCGATTCCAGTCGTTGCCGCGGTAGGTGCCTTCGGCTTTCCAGCTGATCTTCTCGAAATTGCCCGCACCAAAGCCGGAAGCCGGACAGGGCATGGCTGGCGTGGTGCCGAACGTGAGGGTGTCGCCTTCACTGATGATGGTGCTATTGAGCACCCACTTGCAGCCGGCAGCGTCGGTGATCTGCATCAGCTTGCTGTTTTTCAGCACCACTGAGCGGCCATAGTCCGAGGTGGGGGCTGCCGCCACAGCGGCGCCGGCTGCCTTGGGCGCGACGGCAGGCGCTGGCGCCGGTTCAGGTGCGGGCGCTGGGGTGGGAACAGCGGCCGGTTCTGGCTTGGCGGCCGGCGTAGGGGCAGCCGCCACGGCTGGTGCTGGCGCCTCGACAGGCGCAGGCGTAGCGGCAGGGGCAGGTGCCTCGGCTGGTGCTGGCGCAGAAGATGGCGCTGGTGTTTCAGTCTGCTGAGGGGCTGGGGCCGTGGAGGCGGCAGGTGCAGCAGCCAGGTTCATCAAGCCCAGGTTGCTGGCATTGCCAGCGCCGCTGGCATACAGCGCGCCCTTGCCATCGACCGCCTTCCAGCTGACCTTGGCCGTGGAGCAGTCCTTGGCGAACACGAACGGCAACTTGTTCAGCAGGCCCGAGAGCATGTCCGGGTTGTCCCAGGCAGGCCGGGTGATGGTCAGCTCGACCTCGGGCTTGCACCAGGTCGCGGCCTCACCGGGCACTTCGACCTTGATATTGTCCTTCTTGGAAAACGCCAGCTCGTGGGCGAAAGCCTGCGGTACCAAACCGCAAGCACCGATCACGGCGAGCGCAAGGGCGTGCTTTTTCATGGAAGTTCTCAAATCAGTTCCCAGGTGCCATTGGCCTGTTTGCAGAAGGTGTTCTGTTCCTGTTCGGTCTTGCCTTCCTTGGACTTCAGGCTGACCGTCACGGGGCGGCAAGCCGCCTCGGCAGCGACGGTCTGGGTAGGCAGGCTTTGCAGCGTATCCAGGTCGAAGCCTTGGGTTTCGCTACTGGCCGCCACGTCCAGCTCATCCAGGTTCACCGCCGGGGTAACGCGCTTGGCCACGGCCTGGGCCTTGGGCTCGACGTAGTCCTTGTGCACGTAACCGACGGTCACGCCTTTGCGCCCTACCAGCACCCAGTCGCCGGTTGAACCGACGGCCGTGAATTCGGTGTGGTTCTTCAGGCTGCCGACTTTCTCGCCCTTGGCGTTGGGCGCCGCGCGCACATTGAGGTTGTCGCTGGTGGTCACGTAGGGTTCGTTGATCAGCTTCATCGACGGAACGGCCTGGATCTTCGGCGCGCGCTTGACCTCGACCTGCTTGGTCTTGGTGTACTCCTTGCCTGTCACGATCTGCGCGCTGGCGCCGGAGTGGTCGGACTTCCAGGTCACCGGCTGTGCATTGGCCGTGGCCTGTTGCTGGCTCAGCACTTCCTGAGTGCGCATGGCCAAGGCCTGCTGGTCTTTTTCATCGAGCATGTTGCCGATGCGGTTGCCCACGTAGGCACCGATGCCGCCTGCGATCAAAGCGGCCGCCAGCTTGCCGTTGCCGCTGCCCATGGTCGAACCGATGGCAACGCCCGCCAGGCCGCCGATCACGGTGCCGGCTTGTTCTTTGCTGATGCCAAGCTGGGCGCAGGCGGTGGTCGAGGCGATGGCGACGGCCAAGAGGGAGGCGATGAATTTCTTATGCACGTGGATCACTCCATTTTCCAGTGGACGCACAGCCGTAAACCGCAGCCTTTCGGGCAGCAGCGTGGGCGTGGGTGTGATGGGCTTGCAGGGGGGAGCCAGTGGAAGCCGCAGAAGGCGACGCCACGGGTGAGCGAACAGTGAGGGGTATGTGTAGCGAAGCGCAAAGCATCCAACGAATCCATGTCAGAAAGCACTCATCGCCCGGCGCACGTAGTCATTACGGCGTGTTGTCCAGGCATGAGAGGCGAACAGAGGCGGCATTGTAGCGCAGGTGGTGAATGGCAGATCAAGACAAAATGTTGCGGATGGCTGAGCGGCATGGGATTGCCATGGATCGATACTTCAATCGCCTTTTAACCCAGATTAACCCCTTTTCTTTTAGACCGTTCACAAACACACTGCTTCCTGCCCAAGCGGTCGTGCCGGAGCAGATTGCGGTCATTGAGTCGTGAAGGATAGAAAACTGTATGCAGCGCTTTTACGACCTGTCCCACGACCATTCTTCAGCCAAACACATGCACAGGAGGGCGGGCAAACCAGCACATCGATGGTACTGCCACTTGTACACCTAACAATAATGGCAGTAGAAGCATTCGATACCGTGCGATATCAAGGCGTTTTGAGCTGGAGGTGGATATGCCTAAACATGCCGCGTGGCATTTTTATACGTGCTACGGATTTGCTGAATACACAAGCTCCGTGTCGTCGGGCTTCTGTGACTACCTGATAGACGCCCCTTCACGTAATTGCATACTCGGAAACGGTTACCGACTCTACAGCCCGACCTTGATGCGCTTTGTATCGGCTGACAACGAAAGTCCATTCGCGAACGGCGGTAACAATGCCTACTGTTACTGCGGCGGCGACCCAGTGAATCGCCTGGATGGATCAGGGCGTAGCTGGAGAAATGCGCTCGTGTACAAGCGGGCTAAACTGATCCCTCACCAGAACCCCGTCAGCACACAACGATTGAGAGCGCTCAAAAATACCAAAGTGGCCAAACTGTCATCCGCCTTCAAAGCCAAATTCAAAGCCACCCGGTCAATAGATATTGACGCTACGCAATACGCCGAAATAGCACCGCTTGTCAGGTATGAGTCGGTTGTCAACGCCAAACACGCTTACTTGCATAGGCTTGACGACAGGAGGTTCATACCGGAGGCAATCGGTATGTTGACGCGGGATTATTCCATAGTCATCAAGGCTCGGCGTTCTGTACAGAGGTCTTACTTCTCGGACATGACGCGGGCACAGGGATACGATATCAGCAACAAGCACAGACTTAATATGCGCGGTTTCAGCCTTCGAATGGAGCGCCTCAGGAAGGACAGAGACCTTGCTCGCATTGAGCTTGCACAGCATCGGCAAGAATTGCCTGAGTTGGATAACACAAGGACATCGGCGGGACGGCTGCCCCTATAGCGCACCCATCAGCGTCAAAGCACACATACGAAAAAGCCCCGCAGACCTAAATCTGCGGGGCTTTACGTGTATGGCGGAGAGATAGGGACTCTAAGATTTCAACTCTACAGCCCTTGAAGCACGGTATCTCTTGGCTTTCAGCGGCATGAGTGGTCAAATTGAGTGGTCAAAATGGAGACTGATCAGCATGGCCACACACCTCATTCAGAAGCCCGGCGAAAGCACGTGGTACGTTCGCATGGCAGTCCCTGCGGATGTTCGGCACGCCTTCGGTGGTCGTACCAAGCTGATCAAGACAACCGGCACCAGTAACAAGTCAGAAGCCATGAACAGGCGACTACCGATCCTGGCACAGTGGAAAGCTGACATTGCAGCAGCACGTGAGCAAAAGCTCGCTGCACGCGAACAGTGGCGCCCCGAACTGGCAGAGAAGGCAGTGAAGCTATGCCTACAGATTGATGCTCATTTGCTGGACGCTGCCAAGAACCCAGCTAAAGGCTTAGGCGGTACAGCCACTGAGATTTACGCTCGCTCAGATAAGCTGGATCAGGAAATACAAGAGTTCTTGCATCAAGCTCAGCAGTTAGAAGCACAAGGCGCCACTGGGCTGATAGAGCGAATAAAAGCTGAATTCCAATTTGCCGGATCAGAACAAACAACAATGGTTGATTCCGTGCTGCGTTCCGGAACACTTGTTCAAGAAATGATGGCTCAACTCGCCGAACGCAAACATAACCTTTCTCCAACTGATGTTAGTGAGGCTCGTGAGATTATTAAATCACCGGCAACCTACAAGCCGGTATCGCCAATTACGGATCGACGGTTGGAAATCTTTCGTGCTCACCGCATCAAGGAAGGTATTGCAGAGAAAACAATTGATCAACAGGAAAGCAAGCTCAAGAAGCTATCAGACTACCTGCGTGACCATGGGGTTCGATTGACCAACGAAACGGTCGCCGCATGGTTGGAAACGCTGAGCGTAACGAGTAAAACCAAAGCCCAATATTTGCTCGCAGGATCAACTTTCTGGCAGTGGGCCATGAAAAATGACGTCCAATGGAAAAAAATACAAGAAGATCAAGACAATCCATTCAAGGAACAAGCTCTTCCGAAGGTTCGCGGTAAAGCGAAGGTGGAGGCAGCACGAAAAGCATTCACTCCAGAACAGATTGAAAGCCTATACAAAGCCGCTCATGGACATGGCAATCATGCCCTGTGTGACCTCATCGTGCTCGGCGCTCACACTGGTTGCCGCATTGAAGAACTTGCACAACTTCGCAAGGAGTCAGTTGTAAAGGTCGAGGGCATTCTCAGCTTCAAAATTGAGGACAGTAAAACCGCTGCTGGAATTCGAGAGATTCCAGTACACCCCGCTATCCATACCACCGTTAAACGACTTATGGCCGATAGCATTGATGGTTACCTTCTACCCTCCTCAAGCGGCAATAAATATGGGATCAGATCAGACTCTCTGAGCAAAGCATTCGGCAGGGTCAAATCGGCAGAAGGTTTTGGCAAACAACACGTTTTCCACAGTGTACGTGCAATGGTAGTAACATTACTGCTACGCGCTGGAGTTGTCGGCCCAACAGTTGCGAACATTGTTGGTCACGAAACCGGTCTAGTTACATTCGATGTATACGACCAAGGTGCTAGCCCTGTGCAAAAACTGGATGCACTTTCAAAATTATCATTTAATTTCACAAAACCGTGAAAACAGCAATCACATTATTGACAGGAATCAAATCTCAATGTTATTATTGTTGTAAGTTGATTAAATCAACACCCCCACCATTTCAAGCTCAGGCTATCAAGCCGAACATGCCCCTCCTTGCATGTTGAGCTTTGAACCCGTTCGAGTTCCGGGTTCGTTCTCCTCACCGCACGTTATTCCCCTTTGCATACGTGCGGTATTACCCCGTATTGTCCCGGTGCTTCTTCTCACTGGTTGATAGTACGGGCTTCTTTTTGCCTATTCAAACATCTGTTGCATCCCACTAACACATCGGGAGGATTACCCTATGGAAAACCAAAAGCGCTTTTGCATTGTTTGCAACTCACCAATCAACCATCGTAGGGCAGATGCCCGCACTTGCAATACAAACTGTCGATCTGCCTTGTATCGTCGAAACCTTTCACAGCGTGTCTTAGTGCGCTTTCAGTGCTCGCTTGATATCTACACCAACTTAGCGGTTAAGGCACTGAAAGCTGGAGTAGGCGTTGACGCATTCCTGCACAAACTCATCAAGAATCATTGTTGAAGCTTTCTTCCCTCCATTAGCTATCACCACCCAACCGCAATAGCGGTTAAATTAATCTAGAGGACTCACATGACAACGTACGACATCGAACAACACTTGGCTCGAAAGCAAATTGAACACTATACGCTTCTCAAACAAGCTGCTGCTGCCACAGGTGACAAACAAGAGTACAGGCGAGCAATTGACATGATTGACCAGATTGCGACCCGCAACGGCATTCACATTAACAAGCGGGTGATTTCATGAATGTCAAAAAGCTGCTTAATTCGATTAATCAAGCTGCTCAACGCAGAGCAAATGATCAAGGTAAGCCTGCTACCTCTAACCCTACGGAAATTCCAGTTCCAAAAAACGCCAGCAGTGTAGAAGTTGAAAACACCGACACTCAGTTAGAGACCTATCGCACCAATGTACTGACACTGTGTATCAGATTAATCAAATCGAAAAAGGACCAAGACAAATGAGCAAACTATCGACTACTACCATTCATGGTGCACCACCTTCCTGGGATGATGCAGAATTCAATCGCCGGCTACAGGTTCGATTTCATGCCTACAGCAACACACGCGAATGCACAGAACTGATCAGTCACCCACTTGAACATGAATGGTTGAAGTTGGTAGCACAGAAAGTGAGCGAGGGTTTCACTATTGATCGACTTTGGTCAATATCCCACGCACAGCTGACACACAGCGTACCATTGGTTAAGCCTGAGGCAGTTCAGATTGAAGAAAAAGAACAGTTGAAAGCAGTGGTAAAAGCGGAGTACGTTGCTTTCCTACAAACCCAGCTGGACAGCTACAAAGCGAAACTTGCAAAACAGTTGCTGGAGACCGCAGAAGCTAAAGAGCGTCAAAAGCGAGAACGTGAAGAAGCCAAGCGTATTGCTGATGCAGAACGCGAAGCTGATGAATGTTTCGGTCAACTGAAGATTCCTGACGGTTTCCCAGAGGTTAAAGCAGCTGAATTCAACCTAGAGTTGGAATAACCATGTCGAACGTGATTGTTATTCATCAGCAACACAACCTCATCGCCGGAGCTTATCAGACAAAAGACGTTGAGAGCCTGAGAAGGCGTTTAAAATCAGACTTCATCATCATGAATGTGTGCAATGTAATCTTGAGTAAATGCCGACAATTGCTAGCAAGGCACGAACCGCATAATATGCTGCCTGATGCTTCCGAGCTGGTAAGAGTCAGTCCTAGTTTCAGAAATGCTCTGAAAACAATACAATTCCGTACTCGCTTGCAAGACCATCGAACCTAACACGGCAGTGAACTCAGATATGAAAAACGCTTCCTATTGATTGCCCACATGACGTGAGTTGTGTGGGCTTTTTTGTGCCCGCAAGAGTTCCATTCTACGCACCTCTCGTGAGATGGCTCTAAAAGCTTCTCAAAGGCGCTTTAGACAAGCGATCTCAGCAAACTGACCCTACCCCACCTCTGCGAGTCTTACGCTCCACCACCAGCCTCTCTGGAGCTTTACGTGAACCAACTCCTCCGTTGTCGGGCTCAAGCCGTAATGCAAATAAGATGCCAACAACTGTTGACAAATCAGGATCTCATGATGTATAATAAATCTTATCCGCCGAGCGAAGCGAGGTGTATATGTGTATATAAAGATATAATTCTTATCTGGTGTACCAGATAGTAGTAAGAGATAGATAATCAATAAAAATAAATAAAAAAATAGGCTATACGACATGCTACAGCATGTAAGACAATAATACTTACAGTCGTAACGACTGAAAAGAAGATCAAGAGAATTATGAGTTATCCTCATCTATTTTAAAAGCATTCGCTCCCTCCGTTCGCTCACTCTGCTGACACGTAGTTTATATTCGCAACTCCTAATCTAAACACCAATCAGTGCCAGCAATCTTGAAGGCTAGCCTTCAGTAATACTCATGTAATCAGGAAAAAACAGAACGTAAACAGGATGTTCATTCCAGCATTTACATTGATGACCATACAGACAAATCGATACACCCCTGATTCTACTTGGGCTCAATTCGATCTGGTCTAAACTCACCCTTCGAAATCTCGCCAATACCTTCAAGTCGAAACGGATGTTTCAGTTAATCCTGAACAGATCTCGGATAATGCTCCCCATATCACCACCCAGAAGGCCCTACAATGCTTTCTGAGGCGCTTTAAGTCCACCCTAAGGCAGACCTCATAGCCTGCACGCAAATCGCCTCAAATCAGAGCTATGGACTTCTCAGAATGAGGCGAAAGCAAGGGTGTATTTCCAAGTCAGTAGGAGGACGGTCGAATGTCCAACATCGGCTGGAAAGCGATCCTGAAGGTTTGGTGCTCACCTGCTTCAAGCCAAGTCGCAACCTCTCTTCTGAATCGACTATTTCCTCCACACCTGCCGGTTGCTTGAGGATCCATGCCAACACCGATGAGCTTTCTTCCTGGTTTTAGATAGAACCGAGCTTTCTCATCTCCAGCCATCCGAGCAACCATCTCACCGTCAACGAAGATCGCGAACAGGCATCCCGCACCATTCACATCACCCTCCCTGATAACGGTCACAGTGGCATCTTTGCCCTTATCTTCCGCTTGATACCTGAGCAACCTATCGCTTGGTGCAGGCACAGCTTCTTCAATTGTTGGTGGCGTAGCACAACCGTACAACAGTGCAATCACCGTAGCAGTAATCAGTGTTCGCATGGATCCTCCCTATCCTGAGTGAAGGCATAAAGCTATCAGCACACCTCACCCCCGCCAAGCCCAACCATGATGAAGAGCGTCAGCCTGTATCTTTAGGGTACACCCTTGCGACCACAACCAACGGAATACACTTACCCTGCCTTTTCTGTATTCATTAGACTTGCCTTGAGCATTGAATACACCCATACTCTCAAAATCTAGAGTCAAATGAATATGGATGATAAGTAAATGGCAAAGGTCGGGTACATTCGGGTTAGCTCGCTGGACCAGAACACAGAGCGTCAGCTTGATGGCGTCACCATGGACAAGGTTTTCACTGACAGGGTTAGCGGTGCAACAACTGACCGCCCCCAACTACAGGCGATGCTTGAATACGTCCGTGAAGGTGACACGATTGTTGTTCACTCCATTGACCGCCTCGCTCGTTCGCTAGCCGACCTGCTCAAGCTAGTGGATGACCTCACCAAGCGTGGTGTGCACATCAGCTTCCACAAAGAGAAGCTTGAGTTCACTGGTGAAGACAACGCGATGCAAAAACTGATGCTGTCGATGATGGGCAGCTTTGCTGAGTTTGAACGTTCGATGATCAAGGAACGTCAGCGGGAAGGCATCGCCAAGGCCAAAGAAAAAGGTGCCTACAAAGGTCGAGCAAAGACAATTGATGACCAAGCAATACGGGATGCAATGAGCCAGGATGGGGCATCGTTCCGAAAAGTCGCGGCTCAGCTTGGTGTAAGCCTCAGTACTGTTCAGAGAGCAATGAAAGCCGAATAAGCGATTGTAGAGCCCTTAAGCACCCCTACTACCAATTTCAATCAAACGCCTAGCTACGACCCTATTTGGAGCCTTGGTGGGGGGTTGTCGTTTGAACTGTCGAATGACCACAGGGATTTTGGGAAATTGAGCACCCCTGGTCGCTTCAGGCCACAGGACAGTTAAGCGGGTCAGCTCAATTTCTCCGTCGGATTTGACCCAGCCGATTCACTTTATTGAGCCTTAAACCGAATTCGTGATTGAGGGGAGACTGGGTTTATGGCAAAAGGAACATCGCCTACACCGATCATCCCACCGAGCACTAAAGATGGATAAAGACAGCACCACTGCCGATGCAATCGAATTGCTTCATCTGAACCAAATAGCTATCCGGGCCGCGATTGAAGAAGTCAGCACATGGATTCGCCAGCGAGGCTCAGCCAACATTCATGACAACGTGATGGCTGCCCTAACGACACTCGACACAAACGCCGACGCGATAGGATCAGCGATTCAGAACTTACGCTTATAGCCGCCTTTGGGCGGCCTTATCATTTTTGTCATTGATGAATCGCTGGAAGCAGTTGCTATCCATGCAAAACTTGAGCGATATCTTGCGTCAATTCGTACACTTCAGTAGACAAAAGACGATACTCATCAGTCACTTGCTCTTGACTTTTATTAGCCAAAAAGAAAAGTTTAGACGCCGACTCATATACCAAGCGACTCAAATCAGAGGAGCGATCAATACCATTAACACGCACCCAACGATCAATGGCACCACTAGACAGGCCGAACAACTCTTCGCTCCAGCCTCTCTCATTGACGAGATTCAAAATCTCCCGCTGTGCATCGATCCGATTATTAAACTCTCTCATGATATTTTTTGGCTCCGAAGGGCCTGCATCCATCGCGGCACGATACTAACTGCCTTTACCGCCATCTCCACCTCATTAGGCATAATAGGCTCCCCATATCCCCGAGTCGACAACAGGCGTGCACGAGTCAGGATTGAGAACGCCTCTAAACCTACGTCTAAGCTTGGGCTGACCAGCAATGGGGACCGTCTTGAGAAAATCGGCTTGCCCAGCGAAAGCGAGTGACAAGTTGCGAAGTTTCTCACCGCTAGAAAAATGCAAGACAAATGAAATGTCGCGCTATTGCTAGATTGACTGAGCGCCTCATAGGATCGCTCAAACAGCACCCGAAACTTTTCACAATCTTCATCGCCCTGAGTGTAAGCGGCTGGCACTCCCAATCTCTGAAGGTAATCAGCACTATCTGAGGCAAACAGTAGTTTCGACTCTAAGTGCAAATGCCATGCAAAGGGATTACCCTCCTCCCAAAGAGCCTTCAGGCGATCATACTGGTATACAGAATATTTTTCAGTGTCTATATGCGGTGCAGAACCATCAACACATGCGAGCAGATCGATATCAGACCCTCTGTCTATCTCGCCTCTGCACACCGAGCCAAATGCATAAATATGCATCATCACCTCCGCCCAAATCGTTTCACAAGGATTGCCGTAAGGAAGGCAAATCCTAACAGGCGTGTAGCAGCAACGCCGGAAGAGAACCAGACTGGATAGGCGTGAGGACTGACGATACCAAAGAACACTCCGGGTGACGCAATAAAGCTTGTCACGTAGTCTCTGATATCCCACGGATTACCGAAGGAGATAGTATCGTAGACCGCAATAGCGACATGAACAGCGATTATCGCCCGCAACAGCTTGAGGGTATTTTCTCCATTACCCCAAATGGCATCTAACACCTTAAATTCAAGCCACTTGAAAAATTGCGGAACTTTCTTCCAACCCTTGTATTTGGTTCGATAGTAAGACTCACTAGACGACCATGATTTTTTCAGATAACTAGAGGTTGCTTCCAGCTCTAGGGAAATTGCTCGATTAACTGCTTTTGCGTCCCCAATCTGCTGGAAATTCATACGAAGAGACCGGGCAAAACGCATTTTTAGATTTTCTTCATGCGGAGCTTCACGCTCCAGAATATCATCATCAATCTGGCAACGCTCGAACACGGCATACTCAAACTTACAACCAACAAATGAGGATTGATGTAAGTTACAACCAATGAAACGACAGCCAGTGAAATCGCACGAATCAAAGATGCAATTATTGAAATAGCACCCATCGAACACACTATGCTGAAATGAAATATTAGTGAACTTTATTTTCTTGGCATTTAGCCGTGCGTATACCTTGAAAGCAAAAGCAGTACGCTCATTCGAAACGTCTTCGTGGACGTAGTAGTCAGTAATGACTGACCGATTACCTTTCTTGAGAGCGTCATGGTACGACTCAGCTGGAGCAACGGTAACCGGGTTCGCCTCCCTTCCTGGTTGCTCCAGGGGCACTACTACTTCCGCAGGTGATTTCTGGTCTGTCATATTACTCACGTAGGTAAACGTGCACGGCTGGCATTATGCTGAATTTTGAACGAAAGCCGCTTACGCTTCAATCGCTAGCACGACGCTGGGTCTGAGCCACTGCTTCCTGACCGATGATGACTCGCTAGATCTGACGACAACATTAGGAAAGGCTTCAGCACCGCTAGGGAGCGAGCCCGAAGCAGAGTGGGCAAACCCAGTGGTCAAACGCGAAAAATTACAGACGAAAAAAAACCCCGTAAATCAACGACTTACGAGGTTTTTTCATGTATGGCGGAGAGATAGGGATTTGAACCCTAGGTACTGTTGCCAGTACAACGGATTTCGAATCCGTCCCGTTCGACCACTCCGGCATCTCTCCAATGCCGCGCATCATACCAGTGAATTCTGAAAACGCAAACCTTTATTTTCAAAAAAACCGCGTGGTATCAGGCGCTTGCGTGTGCGTGCGCCTTACAGCGGCACGCCCAGGCGCTTGGCAACTTCTTCGTAGGCTTCGATCACATCGCCCAGGCCCTGACGGAAGCGGTCCTTGTCCATCTTCTTGCGGGTTTCCTTGTCCCACAGGCGGCAGCCGTCGGGGCTGAACTCGTCGCCCAGCACGATCTGGCCGTGGAAGACACCGAACTCCAGCTTGAAGTCGACCAGCAGCAGGCCGGCGTCGTCGAACAGCTTGGTCAGCACGTCATTGACCTTAAGCGACAGCTTCTTCATTTCGACCAGTTGCTCGGCGGTGCCCCAGCCGAAGGCGACAACGTGGGATTCGTTGATGAAGGGGTCGCCCTTCTCGTCGTTCTTCAGGAACAGCTCGAAGGTGGAAGGCTCCAGCTTGATGCCCTCCTCCACGCCCAGGCGCTTGACCAGGCTGCCGGCTGCGTAGTTACGCACGACGCATTCGACCGGAATCATGTCCAGCTTCTTGACCAGGCATTCGTTGTCGCCCAGCAGTTTGTCGAACTGGGTCGGCACGCCAGCTTCTTCGAGCTTCTGCATGATGAAGGCGTTGAACTTGTTGTTCACCGTGCCCTTGCGGTCCAGCTGCTCGATGCGCTTGCCGTCGAAGGCCGACGTGTCGTTGCGAAACAGCAGGATCAAGCGGTCGGCGTCATCGGTCTTGTAAACCGATTTGGCCTTGCCGCGGTAGAGTTCGTCGCGTTTTTCCATGATTGGGCTCCGCTTGCGTGAGGGGGTGGGCTAGGCGATGGCGCGCCAGTCGAGCCCGTGTTCCTGATTTGCCACCTCAAGCCAGTCAGGGTCGCACCCAAGGGTGTCGACGAAGCACTGGCGGGCCAGGTGTGGCAGGTTGTTCTTGCTGCTGAGGTGGGCCAGCACCAGGTGCTGCAGGGTATTCCAGCCCAGCTCATGTACCAGGCTCGCGGCCTGGTGGTTGTTCAAATGCCCGCGCATGCCGCCGACCCGCTGCTTGAGAAAGTAGGGGTAGTGACCACGCGCCAGCATGTCGCGGCAATGGTTGGCTTCGATCAACAGCGCATCCAGGTCGCGATAGCCGTCCAGCAGCCGCGCGTCGTACGAGCCCAGGTCCGTCAGCATGCCGAAACGGCGTGTACCGTCGCTGACCACGTACTGCAACGGTTCGTGGGCATCGTGCTCAACGCGCGATGCCGTAACCTCCAGGCTGCCGACGCTCAGGCGCTGGCCGCACGCCAGGAAACCGGCCACTTCCACCGGCTTGCGCAGCCCGCGCAAGGTGCCTTGGCTCAGGTAGACCGGTACATTGTAGCGCCGCGACAGCAGACCAACCCCATGCACGTGGTCGGCATGTTCGTGGGTGACCAGCACGGCGCTCAGCTGAGCGGCCGACACACCGAGCAGCGCCAGGCGCCGCTCGGTCTCGCGCAGGGAAAAGCCGCAATCGACCAGGATGTAGGTATCACCACTGGCGATCAGCGTGCCGTTTCCCTGGCTACCGCTTCCAAGTACGGCGAAGCGCACTTAACCCAGGTGGTCCTGAATGGCGCTCAGCACACGGCGAGCGACATCGGCCGGAGCCACGGTGTTGATGTTCTTCTCGACCGTGACCTGCACGTTCTCACCCACTTTGCTCAGGCGTACCTGATAGCGCTCGGCACGGGCTTCGCGCTCTTCCTTGGTGGGCTCGCTGCCGAACACTCGACCGAAGAAGCCAGGCTTGTTCTCCTTGTCTTCGGGTTTTTCGGACAGGTTGATGTAGTACAGGCCCAGGCTGCGGTTGATGTCTTCTACCCGCCACTGGCCACCCTGCTCCAGGGCACGACCCACGCTGGACCAGGCGCGATCCAGGTCGGCGCCCACGTTCAGGACCGGGTTGCCGCTGCCGTCTTCGCTCAGGCTGACGCGGTTGGGTACATCGAAATCACGTTCGGCCAGCAGCGACACCGAACCGCCCTTCTCGGCGCTGCGGTTCATGCTGGCGAGCAACTCGTCGACCAGCAGGGCGTCGGCGCCGGTGTTGGTGGAGCTGGACGGGAAGTCGGGTTCGGCGCTGCTACCAGCCGGGCGCTCGACGGTGACCACGTACACCTCGGAGGTGTTGCGCTGCACGCCGGGCTCCATGCGCACACGCACGCGCACTTCGCTGTCGTTGCTGCTGGCCGTGCTGGCCAGGCGCTGACCAAGGGAGGCCGAGAGTTCGTCGAAACGCTGCCAAGTGGTGCTGAATTCGCCCGTTTGCGGGCGCTCTTGAGCAATACGGAAGCCGTTGTCCTCGAAGAACTGACGCGCCACCGGCCAGACTTCGGCCGGGGCGTGCTGGGCCAGCACCCAACGGCTGCTGCCGCTGCGCTGCAAGCTGTAGTCGTTGGCCTGGCCCGCACCGCCGGTCAGCGGCTGCGGACGCGGCACTTCGTACTCACCGCTGACATTGTCGTCGGCAACGTTGCGCGGGATGGGCAGCAGGGGGTCGAGGCGCTTGACGCCGCTGACGTCCGAGGGCAGCTGCATGGGCGCGGTCGAGTGCGCCTGCAGGTAATCGCTGCCGCGGTCGCGGAAATAACCATCCTCGCCCCACAGCCAGCCGCACCCACTGGTGCTGGAGATGATCAGGGCAAGGGCAGAAAGGCCAGCCAGTCGCTTCATGCAGGGTACTTCCTCTTAAACCAGTACGCCGGACTGGCGCAGGGCAGTACGGACTTTGTCGTGGCAGCCTTCGCTGAGCCAGGTCAGTGGCAGGCGAATGCCTTTTTTCATCAGGCCCATCTCGACCAGCGCCCATTTGACGGGGATCGGGTTGGACTCGCAGAACAGGTCTTTGTGCAGGGGCATGAGCGTGTCGTTGATTGCGCGGGCCTTCTCGGCATTGCCCTCAAGGGCGGCCTCGCACAGGTCGGCCATTTGCCGCGGGGCGACGTTGGCCGTGACCGAAATGTTGCCCTTGCCGCCCATCAGGATCAGCTCGACGGCGGTTGGATCGTCACCGGACAGCACGATGAAGTCGCTGGAAACGCCCTCGATGATGGCCTTGGCGCGGGCCATGTCACCGGTGGCTTCCTTGATGCCGATGATGTTGGGCACCGTCGAGAGGCGGATTACGGTTTCGGCCTGCATGTCGCAGGAGGTGCGGCCTGGCACGTTGTACAGGATCTGCGGGATGTCGACCGATTCGGCAACGTGCTTGAAGTGCTGGTACAGGCCTTCCTGGGTCGGCTTGTTGTAGTACGGCACGACCAGCAGGCAGGCATCGGCGCCGGCATTCTTGGCGTTCTGGGTCAGGTGCACGGCTTCGGCAGTGGAGTTGGCACCGGTGCCGGCGATGACCGGGATCGGGGTTTTGCTGCGCTTGACGCGCTCGACCACGTGCTTGATGACCAGGATGTGCTCTTCGACATCCAGCGTGGCGGACTCACCGGTGGTGCCGACGGCGACGATGGCGTGGGTGCCGTTTTCCAGGTGGAAGTCTACAAGTTTGTCGAGGCTGCCCCAGTCAACACGCCCTTGTGCATCCATGGGAGTGACCAGTGCCACCATACTGCCCGCAATCATGTATCTGCTCCTGCCGGAAAAAGAGAGCGGTAATGGTACTGGGGGCATCGGCCTTGCACAAGCGAAGCAGGCGGGCGGAGCATTCCCCTCGGCGCCTTATTTCGCTACCCTTGATGCTTTGATCGGTGCAGCACGGCCCGCCGGGCCGTAGACCCTGCTCCCCGCCAGCGCCCCGTCCTCGCCTGCGAGTGCCGAGCGCTGCCTACAGGAGGCTTTCGCCCGTCCTGCACCGACCGCTCATCGCTTTAGGAATGCTGCATGTCCACCCCCACTGTCCGCGAACAATTCCTCGTCATCAGCGCCTTGGGGCCCAACCCCATGGAGCTGGCCAATGTACTGAGCCGCGCAGCCTTCGAAAACCGCTGCGCGGTGGTTACCTCTCGCTTGAGCCGCCATGGCGAGACCAGCGCACTGGTCTTGCAGGTCGGCGGCAGCTGGGATGCCCTGGCGCGCCTTGAGGCCATGCTGCCTGGCCTTGGCAAGAAGCATGGCCTGACCCTGGACGTGGTGCGCAGCGCCGACCAGGAAGTGCGCCCGCAGGCCCTGCCCTACGTGGCCTATGTCAGCGCCGCCTACCGCCCTGACATCATCAACGAGCTGTGCCAGTTCTTCCTCGATCACCGTGTCGAGCTCGAAGCCATGACCTGCGACACCTACCTGGCACCGCAGACCGGCAGCAGCATGCTCAACGCTCAGTTCACGGTGATCCTGCCGGCCGGCACCCAGATCAGCTGGCTGCGCGACCAGTTCCTGGACTTTGCCGACGCGCTGAACCTGGACGCCCTGATCGAACCCTGGCGCCCACAAAACCCTGTCTGAGGAGGTTCCCATGGCCGTTGCACTCGACCAACCTGTCCCCGACTTCACTGCCCAGGCCACCAGCGGGCAGACGGTCAGCCTGTCGGCGCTCAAGGGCCGCCAGGTGGTGGTGTATTTCTATCCGAAGGACAGTACTCCAGGCTGTACCACCCAGGGCCAGGGCTTTCGCGACCAGCATGGCGCCTTCGAAGCCGCCAATACCGTGGTGCTCGGCGTCTCGCGCGACGGCATGAAGTCCCACGAGAACTTCAAGGCCAAGCAGGGCTTTCCGTTCGAGTTGATCAGCGACAAGGACGAAGCCCTGTGCCAGCTGTTCGACGTGATCAAGCTGAAAAAGCTGTACGGCAAGGAATACATGGGCGTGGACCGCAGCACCTTCCTGATCGACAAAGACGGTGTGCTGCGTCAGCAATGGCGTGGGGTAAAGGTACCCGGCCACGTGGATGCGGTACTGGCCGCGGCCCAGACGCTGAACCAGGCCTGATCGAAGCAGGGGCTGCGTCAACCTCGGTGCAGCCCAAGCCTGTCAGAGCAAGGGCGACACGCTGGGCTCCTGGCGAGGCCAGGCGTCCAGCACGGCCTTGATCAGGGTCGCCAGCGGGATGGCGAAGAAAATCCCCCAGAACCCCCACAACCCACCGAACAGCAAGACCGCGCAGATGATCGCCACCGGGTGCAGGCTCACCGCCTCGGAGAACAGCAGCGGTACCAGCACGTTGCCATCGAGCGCCTGGATGATCGCGTAGACCGTCATCAGGTAGATGAACTGGTCTCCCCAGCCCCACTGGAACAGGGCAATCAGCGTCACCGGCACGGTGACCACCACCGCCCCGACATAAGGCACGACCACTGACAGCCCGACCAGGAGGGCCAGCAACGCAGCATAGTTCAGGCCCAGGGTGATGAACGCTATGTAGGTCGCAATGCCGCAGATCAGAATTTCGATGCCCTTGCCCCGAATGTAATTGGCGATCTGCCGGTTCATCTCGCTGCCCACGCGGTTGAGCAAGGTGCGCTGACGCGGCAGGTAGCCACTGACCCAGCGGCCAATCAGTTCACGGTCCTTGAGGAAGAAGAACACCAGGATCGGCACCAGCACCAGGTAGATCATGGCGTTGACCAGCAGCGGCAGGCTGGACAGGGAGAAGGTAAGCGCCCATTGCCCGAACTTGCCGATCTCGCCGCGGACCGACTCGATGGCATGCAGCACCTGCTCGTCCGACACCAGGTGCGGATAGCGCTCTGGCAGCAGGAGCAGCAATGATTGCCATTTACCAAGCATGCCTGGCAGCTCGTTGAACAGGGTGATCAGCTGGTGCCACAGCAGCGGCACCAATACCAGCATGAACACCGCCAGTGCGCCCATGAACAGGGCAAATACCAGCAGGACCGCCAGTTTTGTAGGCACTCGCAGGCGCTCCAGGGCGTTGACCAGCCCTTGCATGAGAAACGCCAGCACCATGCCGGCCAACACCGGCGCCAGCATCCCGCCCAGCGTGAGCACCGCCGTGAACGCCAGAAACAGCAAGACCGCCAGCACCACCGCTTCTTCATCGGAGAAGTAGCGTTGGACCCAGTCGCGTAGCACTTTGAACATGAACGATCCTTGTGGGACTCAGGCCTTGCGCAGCCAGTAGGTGTAGGTACCGGCCTCGGCCGTTTCGTGCAACAGGCTATGACCGGCCAGTTTGGCAAAGGTGCGCAGGTCGCGTTGGGAACCTGCGTCGGTGGCGATGACCTTGAGTACGGCACCACTGGCCAGCCCATTGAGCGCCATCTTGGCCTTGAGCAGTGGTAACGGGCAGTTCAGCCCGCTGGCATCTAGCTCGGCGTCACAGGTCAGGGGGGTGCTCATCAATGGGGCTCTCCAGGGCAATGCCGGCCTACGGCCTGATCGGCCGCCTAGGATAGCGCCACTGGTCGCCAACGTGTGAGCCCGCTACAGTAGCAATCTTTGACCGACGCGAGCTTCGTGCATGAATCTACTGCGCCCTACCCTGCTGACGCTGGCCTGCCTGATGGCCCTGCCTGGCCATGCTGACGACCTGCCGTCGCTGGGTGACGCCAGTTCGGCGATCGTCTCGCCCCAGCAGGAACACCAGCTTGGCCGCGCCTGGCTGAGCCTGTTGCGCGGCCAGGTCAACCAGCTCAACGACCCGCAGCTCAAGGACTACGTGGAGACCAGCGTGTACCGCCTGGCCGAAACCAGCCAGTTGCAGGACCGTCGCCTGGAATTCATCCTGATCGACAGCCGCGAACTCAACGCGTTTGCAGCGCCAGGCGGCATCGTGGGTGTCAACGGCGGGTTGTTCCTCAATGCGCAGACCGAGGGCGAGTACGCCTCGGTACTGGCGCACGAACTGGCGCACTTGTCCCAGCGTCACTTCGCACGGGGCATCGAGGCACAGCAGCGCATGCAATTGCCGATGATGGCGGCGTTGCTTACCGGTATCGTGCTGGCGGCCGGTGGCGCGGGGGATGCCGGCATCGGCATGATTGCCGGCACCCAGGCGGCGGCGATTCAGGAACAGCGCAGGTTCTCCCGGCAAAACGAGCAGGAAGCTGACCGCATCGGCATCCAGAACCTGGAAAAGGCCGGCTACGACCCGCGCAACATGCCGACCATGTTCGAACGCCTGGCGCGTCAGTACCGTTACGACGCCAAGCCGCCGGAATTTCTGCTGACGCACCCGGTAACCGAGTCGCGTATCGCCGACACCCGTAACCGGGCCGAGCAGGCGCCGAAAGGCGGTGTGGAAGACAGCCTGCGCTATCAGCTGATCCGTGCCCGGGTAGCGCTGACGTATGAGGGTACGCCGGGGCTTGCGGCCAAGCGTTTTCGCGCCCAGCTCGACGAAGACCCCAAGCTCGATGCGGCGCGCTATGGGCTGGCGCTGGCACAGATCAAGGGTGGTCAGCTCAACGAGGCTCGGGAGATGCTCAAGCCGCTGCTGGCCAAGGCGCCCAATGACATTACCTACAACCTGGCGCAGATCGACCTGGATATCACCAACAATCGCCTGGCCGATGCACAGCAACGGGCCGAGCGTATGCAGGGGCTGTACCCGGGTAATTACCCGCTCAAGCAGGTGCGCGCCGACCTGTTGGTCAAGCAGAACAAGCCGGCCGAGGCGGAGCAGGTATTGAACGACCTGATCAAGAGCCGCCCGGATGATCCGGATGTGTGGTACGACATGGCCGAGGTGCGGGGCTTATCGGGCAATACCATCGGCCTGCACCGGGCGCGTGCGGAATACTTCACCTTGGTGGGGGACTTCGATCAGGCCATTCAGCAGCTCGACTATGCCAAGCGCCGCGCTGGGGGGAATTTCCCGCTGGCTTCGCAGATCGACCAGCGCCAGCGAGAGGTCCTGGAGCAGCAGCGCATGGTGCGGGAGATGATGGGGCGCTGAGGCGTTCTAGGGGCTGGAGCGGAACCGCTCACAAGGCTTAGCAGCGCGCCTGTAGGAGCGGTCTCGCCGGGGCGCCGGACCGCTCCTACAGAGGTTTTTCTACGAGGGTAATTGCGCCAACATGGGCGTTTAAGCCAGCGCTTGCCTCACGCGTTCCCGGAAAGCTTCAACCTGGCCGCCTGGGTGAAATCCAGCATCCGGTTCAGCGGCTTGATGGCTTTGGGCACCAAGGCTGGGTCGACGAAGATCTCGTCGCCGCCATTGCGCAGACAATCGAGCACGCGCTCCAGCGTATTCATCGCCATCCACGGGCAGTGGGCGCAGCTGCGGCAGGCGGCGCCGTTACCGGCGGTGGGGGCTTCCACAAATACCTTGTCCGGGCACAGCTGCTGCATCTTGTAGAAGATGCCGCGGTCGGTAGCGACGATGAAGGTTTTGTTCGGTAGCGTCTGGGCAGCCTTGATCAGCTGGCTGGTGGAGCCCACGGCATCCGCCAGGTCGATCACCGACTCCGGCGACTCGGGATGGACCAGCACCGCAGCGTCCGGGTACAGGGCCTTCATGTCGGCGAGCTGACGCGACTTGAACTCCTCATGAACGATGCAGGCACCGTCCCACAGCAGCATGTCGGCACCCGTCTGCTTCTGGATGTAGCGACCCAAATGCTGATCCGGGCCCCAGATGATGGTCTCGCCATTGTCCATCAGGCTTTCGACGATCTCCAGCGCGCAACTGGAGGTGACCACCCAATCGGCCCGTGCCTTCACGGCAGCGGACGTGTTGGCGTAAACCACCACGGTACGCTCGGGGTGCTGGTCACAGAAGGCAGAGAATTCTTCGATGGGGCAACCCAGGTCGAGCGAGCAGGTCGCTTCGAGGGTGGGCATCAGCACGCGCTTGTGGGGCGTAAGAATCTTGGCGGTTTCGCCCATGAAGCGCACGCCTGCCACGATCACGGTCTCGGCAGGGTGCTGCTTGCCAAAACGAGCCATTTCCAGCGAGTCGGACACACAGCCGCCGGTTTCCTCCGCCAGGGCCTGGATGACCGGGTCGCAGTAGTAATGAGCAACCAGCACGGCATTTTGCGCCTTGAGCTCGGCAGCGATGGCCGCACGGTATTCGGCCTGCTGCTCGTCTGTCAGCGGATTGGGCTGCTTGGCGTCAAGGTGAGCCTGAACCAACAAGCGTTCGGAAATCTGGGTCATGATCGCTGGACCTGCAGGCGCGTGCGCGCATCAAATCAAGTGTATCACCCGGCCCTGACAGATCGGCTAAGGGCGCCGGACGGCGCAGGCCGCCACGGCCCTCTGCGGGCGCGGATTATTATGGAGGCCGAAGGCTACAGAGAAACCCGAGATTTCTAAAGCGGTTTTTATCCAACCCATACCTGCCCTCGCGCCAGCGGCCCAAGGGCAAGTAGCGCCGGGCTGTCAGCGCTGCGGCGAGAGCATTGCCAGCTGCGTGTTAACGAACGCGGCAAAGGCTTCGAGCGTCATTTTTTGGCCGTTGAAATCAACCATGCCATCGGCGTAGTGCAACGCGCTGATCACTTTATCGCCCTCCACCGTGGCCAGGCCGCTTTGCACGGCCATCAAACCGACCATTTCCCCTGCCTGGCCAGACTGCGTAGCGATGGCCTGGGCATCGGTCTGACCGTCGAGCAGCGCTTGCAAGGTGGCCAGGTCCCCTAGCATCGGCTTGGACAAGGACAGCTTGCCGGTGACCTGCGTCACCATCTGCTTTAGCGCCTGATCTTGTGGCAAGTCGAAGGAAGACGGCGCATCGAAGTCCATTGCCACATTGAAGTGACTTTCGCCATTGGCGGTCTTGAGGCTCAAGTCTTCGAGCGCCACCTTGGGTTTTGCCGCCAGCAGCGTGCGCAAGTCGCCCTGGAACTTGGCCTTTTCGGCTTCGGTCATGTTGATCTGTGGCGCCGACTGCCCGGCAGTTGCCGCGGCCTCGAACTCAGGCAAATGCGCTGCATACCAGTTGCTCAGCGCTTGCAGCGCGGGCGCATGGATGGACTTGAAGCCGACGATCATCTGGGCCTTACCGACCGCTCGCCCATCCCAAGTGATGTCCCCGAGTTTGTATTCAACGCGCCCGCCAAAGGTGTCGGGGCCTTCGAGGCTTTGCAGGGTACTGAGCTCGCCCCCTTTGATGACCAGCGCCTGTTGCCTGGGCCCGAGAGTGACCTTGGTCTCTGCCAGATACAGGTCAGCGTTGCCCGTGAACAGGTTGTCATGCGCAGTCGCCGCCAGCTTGCCACCCAACTTCAGCCCATTGAGTTCAAAGATGACGGGCGGCTGGTCTTCACTTACCAGTTTCATCAGGAAGTGGTCGGCCTCGCCATGGAAGCGCGAATCCTTGCCATCGCGATCCCCGCTGACCCCAAGTTCCATGCCCGAGAACGCCAGGCTGGTGCCGTTGGCATCGTCGAGCTTGACCGGCGCCAGGTGAACCTGGCTGTCGACACTGCCGCCGTACCCCATGCTGGTCTGGGCGCTGAACGGCACGCGGTCACCGGCTGCTGCGTACCAAGGCGCCGTGACTTCGTCCTTGTCCAGCGTGGTATTGCTCAGCGCCAACACTGGCAACAACCTGAGGGTCTTGACGCGAGACCATGGGAACGGGCCGTGCTCGATCTGATCGGTCACGCCTACATCAAAATTTACCACCTGTTGGCTGTTGGCATGCACATCGCGAGCGATCACACGGTAGTGTGCCGTGCTGCTGAACCAACGCTGGTCCAGCGATACCAACTCGATGCGTACGCTACCACCTGTGTTCACCAGTGACTTTTGCAGCTGCGCGTTGCTCAGGGCCAAGGCATGGTCCAGCTCACCCGGCAGTTGCTTGCCGGTGTACCAGGCTCCGCCAACGACCACTGCGACAACGGCCACCGCTACGCCGGACAGGATTGCTACTGAAGTCTTCGTCATGAATTAAACCGATTGATGTCCATAAAGGCTCGCACATCGCCTGCGCAGCCAGGAAAATGCAGCATATCACCGAAGGCCAGGATGATTGGCGGCCGCGCCACTGGAAAGGCAGGGCGGCCCGTTGGACAGGCCCACTTCAAAGATGTCAATTTTTACGAACACGCTTATGGCATTTGCATTGACAAAAACGACGTTAGAAACGCTTGAGTTTGCGGTTTTATCGATAAAAATCGCGCATTCGAAACACCTTGTCATGTTTAACTTGACACCCAAGACCCTATCGTTTTTTATTTTGATCACTTGCGTGATCCAGTCACGCCTCTGCTGCTCCAACATAAAGGTGAACAATATGGAGCCCACCCGCTCGCCGCTGCTGCCTGCGCCCTTCGCTGTGCCTGTCGTCCAAGCCTTTGCGCAGGAGTCACACTCGCATGCAGCCTGAACCCTACGCCCACGAAGCCGGCCAACTGCGCAAGACGCTGCGCCTGTGGCATGTGATCATCATTGGCCTGGCGTACCTGACGCCCATGACCGTGTTCGACACCTTCGGCATCGTGTCAGGCATCACCGCTGGGCACGTACCGAGCGCCTATATACTGGCCCTGGCCGGCATCCTGTTCACGGCAGTCAGCTACGGAACCCTGGTCAAGCGCTTCCCCCAGTCGGGATCGGCCTACACCTACACCCAACGTGCCATCAATCCACACGTGGGCTTCCTGGTAGGCTGGTCTTCCTTGCTGGACTACCTGTTGCTGCCCATGGTCAACGCCTTGCTGGCCAAACTGTACCTGTCTGCCATGTTCCCCGAGGTGCCACAGTGGGTCTGGGTCGTGGCCTTCGTGTCCCTGATCAGCCTGATCAACATGCGCAGCGTCAATCTGGTTGCGCATTTCAACCTGCTGTTCGTTGGCGTGCAGGTGGCGATCATCGCGGTGTTCATCTACCTGTGCGTACGCGGGCTGGACCAGGGCGAAGGCCTGGGCACCGCATGGAGCCTGTTGCCCTTCGCCGACCAGCAGACCCACCTGAGCGCCCTGGCCGCAGGTGCAACCATTCTGTGCTTCTCATTCCTGGGTTTCGATGCGGTCACGTGCCTGTCCGAGGAAACGCGCGACCCAGCCAAAACCATACCGCGGGCCATCTTCCTCACGGCATTGATCGGCGGCGTTGTATTCATCACCGTGTCCTACTTCATTCAGGCCTACTTCCCCACCATGGCACGCTTTCACGATCAGGAAGCGGCGCTGCCTGAGATCGCCTTGTATGTCGGGGGCAAGCTGTTCCAGTCGGTCTTCATCGCGTGCACGGTGATCAACACCATCGCCTCGGGGCTGGCGTCGCAGACCAGCGTGTCGCGCCTGCTATATGTAATGGGCCGTGACAAGGTCATACCCGCGAGCGTTTTTGCGCGGTTGCATTCACGCTACAAGACACCCGTACTGAACATTGCCGTGGTGGGGGTGATTTCGCTGTCGGCCATCTTCTTCGACCTGGTCACCGCCACCTCCATCATCAACTTCGGTGCATTGGTGGCGTTCAGCTTCGTCAACTTGTCGGTGATCAATCACTGCTACCTGCGAGAGGGCAATCGCCGAGGGCTGGCCAACCAGCTGAAGTACCTGGTACTGCCCACCACAGGCTTTTGTATCATCGTTTCGCTGTGGCTGGACCTGAACATGCACTCGCTGCTGTTCGGCGGGGTCTGGGCCACGCTGGGCCTGGTGTACCTGGCCTGGTTGACCAAGGCGTTCAGAGCGGCGCCGCCCAACTGTATCGCCGAGGGATGACGCGTACCGACCATGCACAGCTCAACCCCACCCGGTTTCTTCGATATCACCAGTGAGCAGGGCCTGCTGCGCACCTCGATCGCGGTCACCCTGTTCATCGCCAGCATCGGCATTGCCTTTGGCTTGGCATCGGGCTCGTTTTCCATCGTGTTCGACGGCGTCTACTCGCTGGTGGATGCCAGCATGAGCGGGCTGTCGTTGATGGTGGTCAGGCTGATCACTTCCCATGCCAGCAGCCTGCAGATGTCGCGCAAACTGCGCGAGCGCTTCACCATGGGCTTCTGGCACCTGGAACCGATGGTGCTGGCACTCAATGGCATCCTGCTCAGCGGTGTTGCCATCTACGCCCTGATCAACGCTGTGAGCAGCCTGCTGGAAGGTGGACGTCATCTGGAGTTTGGTATCGCCATGGTCTATGCGGCGCTCACCGTCACCGCCTGCGTGAGCATCGCGGTGATCGAGGGCAAGGCCAACCGCAAGCTGCGGTCGGACTTCGTCGCCATGGACGTGAAGGGCTGGGTGATGTCCGCCAGCATCACGGCGGCGCTGTTGATCGCCTTCTGCTTTGGCTATGCCGTGCAGGGCACATCGCTTGAATGGGTATCGCCCTACATCGACCCGGCCGTGCTGGCACTGGTCTGCCTGGTGATCGTACCCTTGCCAATGTCGGTCGTTCGCCAGGCGTTGGCGGATATCTTTCTCGTCACGCCGGGCGATCTCAAGCAGCACGTAGACGCGGTTGCGCAGGCTTTCGTCGAACGCCATGGCCTGCAGTCCTACCGCGCCTATGTGGCCAAGGTGGGACGCTCGCGGGAGATTGAGCTGTACTTCATCGTGCCGCCGCAGATGGCGGCCAAGACCATCGAGCAGTGGGATGCCTGGCGCAACGAGATCGGCGAGGCCATCGGCGGCGAAGGGCCCAATCGCTGGCTGACGGTCGTATTTACCGGCGACCCCGAGTGGGCCGAATGAGCATCAGGACTCAGCCACGCAGGCGTTCGATCAGCGGCAGCGCTTCGATTTCAGGGCGGGCAAAATAGTAACCTTGCATCAGCTCGATACCCAGCGCGGCCAACGCCTGGCACTCGGCTGCTGTTTCCACGCCCTCAGCGACCAACAGAATGTCCAGCCGCCGCGCCACCAGCACGATGCCTGCCACGATCGCCTGACGCACCGGGTCGGCGCCAAGGTTGCGTGTCAGCGCCATGTCCAGCTTCAGGAGGTCCGGTTGAAACTCGGCAAGCAGGTTCAGGCCCGAATAGCCTGAGCCGAAATCGTCAATGGCCGTGGTGAAGCCCTGCCGGTCGTACTCGCGGAAAATGGACTTCAGGTGTTCGGTGTCCTCGACCCGTTCGCCTTCGGTCACTTCGAAAATCAGCCTGTCGGCCGGAAAATCGAACTGCTTGGAGGCCTCGAGCGTCGCGCGGATACAGGTGGCGGGGCGGTACACGGCGTTGGGCAGGAAGTTGATGCTGAGCTTGCAATCCTGCACACGGTTGAGCCCAAGCTCGGAGGCTTTTTCGATGGCCTTGACCCGGCAAGCCTGGTCGAAGCGATACAGGTTATCGGGTGTGACCTTGGCCAGCACCTGCGCAGCCCCCTCCCCCCCGACACCTCTGACCAACGCCTCGTAGGCGTAGGGTTTACCCGAAGGCTGGTGAACGATAGGTTGAAAGGCCATTGTGATGCCGAACCCCAGGTCCGCCATCTCACGGCATTGCTTGCAACCTACAGCTTCGAAAGGCTGCGCAAAGATCAAATCGGCCATGGTGTCTCCGGCAGCTTGATGAAGAGAAAGTAGCGCTGGGATAACACGATCGTGAGAACGTCAAAACAGCGTTGTTGGCAATTTGACAGCATGGCTGGCGAGAGGTGCGGTGCGCAAGGTTGATGACCCGACAAAAAGCCCCGATAGGTTGGATTTATTGGGCTCAAGTGGCCAACTCGGTACACTGTCGCCCGATCCAACATCTGACGACATGGACAACTTCGACATGACTGTCTTCACCCACCGGGGCGGCGAGTACCTCACCGTCGATGATGCACGCCTTTACTACGAACAACTGGGTGCAGCCGACGCACCCGCGTTGATCCTGCTGCATGGCGGCCTTGGCCATATTGAAAGCTTCAATGCCATCACCCCGCACTTGGCCCGCCGTTGGCGCGTGATCGGCATCGACAGCCGCGGCCAGGGCATGTCTACCCTAGGCGGCGCACCACTCACCTATGCGCGCATGCAGCACGACGTAGAGCGGGTAATCGATCACCTGGCGCTTGAACGCGTCACCCTGATCGGGCACAGCGATGGCGGAATCGTCGCGCTGCGCATGGCCGCCTCGCAGGTCGTCACGGTCGATCGACTCGTCACCATTGGGGCTCACTGGGCGCTGGGAGAGAACGACCCTGCGCGGGCCCTGTACGAAGGCATCACCGCCGCGAAGTGGCGCGGCCTGTTTGCCGACGATGTGGCTCGCTATGAGGCGATCAACCCACAACCGGACTTTGCAAGGTTGCTGGAGGCCGTCCGAGGGTTGTGGCTAGATGACAGTGAGCACGGCTATCCCGCAGCCAGCGTCGGGGGCATTACCGCGCCATTGCTGGTGGTGCGTGGCGATCGTGATCGCCTGGTTTCACGAGCCAATGCACTGGAGTTGGTAGAGCAAGTGCCTGGGGCGCAGCTGTTGAACTTGGCACTGGCTGATCATTCACCTCATGAAACGCATCCGCAATGGCTATTGCCTGTGATGGAAGCTTTTTTAATCAATGATGAAGGGCGGCGAAATCGGTAATCGCTCAACGAGCATTCGCCCGGTGTCTGCCTCCCACTGCCGGGCTACGCCTCGGGCGCCATGTCAATGACCGCACAGCGACCATTGGCCCTGACTTTCTGCACCACGTGCGCCCTGTCGACAAAAACGTTGATCTCGCAACTGCCTGAGTGCTCGACATCCTGCCAATACTCGCGGTGCACCAATTGGCCATTTTCAGGGCCGGTATAGGTGCCCGCAGCCTCCCGGGAAATATACGTGCTGTCGCGCACGTACCTGAGCACCACCATGTCCTGATCAGGCGCCACCATGATCACCCTGGGCACGCCAAAGTAATCGATAAGCTCGCCGACCGGGCGGCCTTTCCACGCACTGGTTGCCTCCAGCGACGAGCATCCGCCAAGCAGGACAGCGCCCAGGCATAACACAAGCAGACGGATCATGGCTTCTCTCCTTGGTGGACAGTTACTTGGCAGCAGGCATCTGTGTGAAGGCGTCATCGATCTGCCTGATGATCTCGGCCCTGAGCGCCTCGCGTGTCAGTATCTCGAATAGCTGCGGGCCAGAGCGGCTCAACTCCGAAGCTGACATTACGCCCAAGTGCTCCATCTTGAGGGCTTGGCGCTCAGCTGGCTTACAGATGAAATCACGGCTTTGCGCCAACCACGGTTGTTGATCGCCCTGCCATTGGTTGGAGAACTTGGCCTTGCGCAAGGTATTGGCCACGCTGCTGAAGTCGAGCGCTCCTGTGACACGAGCCCGCTTGTTCTTGCAATCGACTTCGACGTCGTAGACCGTGAAATCGGGCTTGCCGGGCTGCTGGTCAAACAGATAGACGCCCACAGATTTGACGCCGCCAGGGCGCTCGTAGATGTTTCCGGGGTCGCCGTCTACAAGGTATGCCTTGCTCTTGCCCAGGCTGGCTTGATGATGAACGACCCAGTAATCGCCCTTCGGGGCATTGTCCGCGTGGACGGGTAAGGCGCCTAACAGGAGTGCAAGCGACAGCAGGTGTTTCACTGGGGAGCGCATGACTGGCCATCTCTCTGCCATTACTTAGACAGAGAATTTTCCCATCCGCAGTATTGGGCAAAGGGCTATCTAGTACATCTGCACTAGGGAGTCGCCTGTTGTGACTTCATCAGAGGGCACTTGCATGTAGAACACTGCCTGTGAAAAAGGCAGAGTCTCTGCCAGACAGGCCATAGGCCAAGCGCTTTGCCCAGAAACGAAAAAGCCCGCCGATAAGGGCGGGCTTTTCGTACAGATTTCACACAGAAGCGAGCTGACTGCTCGATTCATACGGTTGCTAGACTTGGCGCTGACCCTGTGGTCTAGCTGAAGTATTCGCAACCGCTGCGAAGATGGTGGGTCGTGTAGGATTCGAACCTACGACCAATTGGTTAAAAGCCAACTGCTCTACCAACTGAGCTAACGACCCGTTGGATGGCGCGTATAATACTGATTTCTATAGAGAAATCAACACCCCTCGGTAAAATTTCTTAAAAATAGCGCGTCGGGTCCGCCACGGCGGCTGCCTTGAAGCCCTCAGCCCGCAGGCGGCAGCTGTCGCACTTGCCACAAGCACGCCCGTCGTCATCAGCCTGGTAGCACGATACGGTCAGGCTATAGTCGACCCCGTGCGCCACGCCGGCCTGGACGATCTGGGCTTTGCTCATGTTCTGCAAGGGTGCCTGAATGCGGAAACCCTGCCCTTCGACGCCTGCCTTGGTGGCCAGGTTGGCCATGCGCTCGAAAGCTTCGACGAACTCGGGGCGGCAGTCCGGGTAGCCGGAATAATCCACGGCGTTGACCCCGATGAAAATGTCACGGGCTTGCAGCACTTCAGCCCAGCCCAGCGCCAGCGACAGAAACACCGTGTTGCGCGCTGGCACGTAGGTCACCGGGATACCCTCGCCCGGCGTTTCCGGCACATCGATGCTGCTGTCAGTCAGGGCCGAGCCACCGATGCCATCCAGGTTCAGCCCAATCACCTTGTGCTCTACCACGCCCAGGTCCTGGGCGACCCGTGCAGCGGCGTTAAGCTCGGCGCGGTGACGCTGGCCGTAATCGAAGCTCATGGTATAGCAGGCATAGCCCTGGGCCTTGGCCATGGCCACTACCGTGGCCGAGTCCAGGCCACCGGACAGAAGAATTACTGCGCGTTTATCAGTCATGTCTCACTCTCTTGCTCAGCGCCCAGGTTCGTCGTTCCACAACAGCTTGTGCAGCTGAAGTTGGAAACGGACAGGCAAGTTGTCGGCAACGATCCAGTCAGCCAGGTCAGTGGCGCTCACCTGGTGGTGGCTCGGCGAGAACAATACTTCGCCGGCGCGCTCGGCCAGGTTGTACTGGATCAGCTTGGACACCGCCCAGTCGTAATCTTCGCGAGAGCAGATGACGAACTTGACCTGGTCGTTGGGCGTCAGGTGCTCGATGTTCTCATAGCGGTTGCGGTGCGATTCTTCCGAACCCGGGGTTTTCAGGTCGACGACGCGGCTGACACGGGTGTCGGTGCCGGCGATATCGAGCGCGCCGCTGGTTTCCAGCGAAACCTCGTAACCGGCATCGCACAAGCGCTGCAACAGGGGCAAGGCGTTAGGCTGGGCAAGGGGCTCACCGCCCGTCACGCAGACATAACGCGGCTTGAAGCCAGCCACCTGTTCAAGGATCGAATCGAGGCTGCGCAGTGTGCCGCCACTGAAGGCATAGGCGCTGTCGCAGTATTGGCAGCGCAGGGGGCAACCGGTGAGCCGCACGAATACCGTGTGCAGCCCAGCCGTTCGTGTTTCACCCTGCAATGAGTAAAAGACTTCGGTGATGCGTAATGTATCTTGCATGATCGCCACGGGCGTGACAGCAAAACAGGCTGCCCGCCTCCGTCAGGCACTGGCACGGACTCGACATAGCGTTATCCGTGACAGCGTGTTTACGAAAAAAGGGCGGTGATTCTAACGAAAAAACCCGCGCCAGGCGCGGGTTTCTTTCGAACGGCAGGCAAGCGCCGCATCACTTCACAGCTTTTGCAGGTCTCGTTGCGCCAATTGCGCAGCCGATGTGCCCGGATATTGGGTTACCACCTGCTGGAGAATGCCCTTCACCTTGTCCGTGTGACCGAGACGACGCTCGACATCGGCCAGCTTGTACAAGGAGTCTGGCACCTTGCTGTGCTTGGGGTACTTCTGGCTTACCTGAGCGAATGCCTGGCTTGCACCCTGCAGGTCACCTTTGGCCAGGTTCACTTCGCCCAGCCAATACTGTGCATTACCGGCATATTGGCTGTTGGGGTACTTGCGCAGGAAGGCGTTGAACGCCTGGCTGGCCTTGTCGAAGTCTTTTTGCTTGATCAGGTCGAAGGCAGCATCGTAGTAGAGCTTTTCCTTGGCCGGATCACCGGGCTCGCTACTGGCGGCCGGTTGTTGGGCAGCAGCACCGGCTGCAGCCCCCGCGGCGGCGCCAGAGGCACCACCGGCGGAAGAATTGTCAGGGGTCGCGGCAGGCGCGGCGCCACTGTTGATGCGACGGTCCAGGTCCTGGTATCGCTCCAGGTTTTCCTGCTTCATGCGAGACACATCGTTTTGCAACTCTTCGATGATGCCTTGCTGGCGGGAAAGCTGATCCTGCATCTGTTGCAGCTGCATGAACAGCTGGCCCTGTGCAGAGGCAGGGGCCGAAGCCCCTGACCCGGCATAGGCGCCGCTCGTGCCATAACCCGCAGGCGGATAGCTGCCTGTGTTGTCATCTACTACAGGGACTGCAGCCCACGCCGAAAGGGGCAGGCTGAGTGCGAGGACGGTTACTGCACGGCGGCACTTACGCATAGGAACTTACTTACGCAGTTCTACGCGACGGTTTTGAGCCCAGGACTGCTCGTCGTTGCCGGTAGCAACTGGACGCTCTTCGCCGTAGGAAACCACTTCCAGCTGAGCAGGGGAAACGCCCTGCAGAACCAGGTAGCGCTGAACGGCCTTGGCACGACGCTCACCCAGAGCCATGTTGTACTCGCGGGTGCCGCGCTCGTCGGTGTTGCCTTCCAGGACAACGCGGTTGCCGTTGGCTTTCAGGTCCTTGGCGTGAACGTCCAGAGCGCGCATGGCTTCTGGCTTCAGGTCCGAGCTGTCGTATTCGAAGTAGAAGGTGGTGATTGCGCGCAGAGCGGCTTCTTCGCTCAGGGAACCGTCGACTGCGCCGGTGTTGGCACCGTAGCCAGCGTTCGGATCAACGGCGCCAGCGCCTTCACCTGCGTTGTCACCGCCCTTGGAGGAGCAACCTACAGCCACAGCCATGGCCAGAGCCAGCGCAGCGAATTTACCAAACTTCAGCATTTCCATCGTGAAACTCCTAATGAAACCCCAGTGTGTTAAGCAAAACGTATTACGCCGCAATCAGTTCAGGTAAGGGGACCAGGACGGTTCTCTGACTTCGCCTTGAGCGGTAGGAAGTGGGAGCCTCACGCGGCCATTAAGCGACACGAGCATCAAGACTCCCCGGCCCTGCTGGCGGGTGGCGTAGATTAGCATGGTGCCGTTGGGCGCAACAGTGGGAGACTCATCAAGACTTGTTTCCGAGAGAATCTTTACACTTCCGCGTTGCAAGTCCTGAGCGGCAACTTTGAAGTTGGTGAAACCCTGTTGGCGGTGAATCATCACCAGGGTCTTTTCGTCTGCCGAGAGTTTCGGGTTGGCGTTGTAGTTACCCACGAACGTTACACGCTCGGCGCTGCCGCCACTGACCGACTGTTTGTAGATCTGCGGTTTGCCGCCACGATCGGACGTGAAGTACAGGGTGTTGCCGTCCTTACCCCAGAATGGCTCGGTATTGATGCCAGGGCCGGCAGTCACGCGGCTGATCTGACGCGAGGCCACGTTCATCACATAGATGTCCGGGTTCCCATCCTTGGACAGCACGAAGGCCAGGCGCGAACCATCGGGCGACCAGGCAGGTGCGCCATTGAGGCCCTCGAAGTTGGTGACCTGTTCACGGCGACCGGTGTCGATGTGTTGAACGAAGATACGCGGGCGCTTCTGCTCGAACGATACATAGGCGATGCGTTTGCCATCGGGCGCGAAGCGCGGCGACAGGATCGGCTCGCGGGACTGCAGCAGGGTCACGGCGCGGGCACCGTCATAGTCCGAACGCTGCAGGGTGTAGCGCGTGTTGTTCGTAGAGAAGCGCTCGGCCGTCACGTACAGCATGCGCGTGGAGAAGGCACCCTTGATACCGGTGAGCTTCTCGAACGACTGGTCGGCGATGTAGTGCGACATGTCGCGCAGCTGGTCGGTGGTGCCGGCAACGCTGCCGGTCAGGACCTGCTGCTCGGTGGCGACGTTGAACAGGGCGTATTGCACCTGCAGGCGACCACCGGAGGGCACGATGCTGCCCACCATCACGTACTGGGCACCCAGCGCCTTCCAGTCGCGGAAGATGACTTCGCTGGCCTGGGAGGGCTGGCTGATCATGTTCTGGCGCGGGATGGGCGAGTAGTAGCCGGAGTTGCGCAGGTCGTTGCCGATGATGTCGGCCATGTCTTCAGGCAGCACACTGCCACCCTGAACAGCGAACGGCACCACTGCAATTGGCGTTGCCCGGTCACTGCCACTGGTGACCAGGATGTTCTTTTCCTCTGCTACGGCCATGCCTGCCACGCAGCACAGCATGACCAGCAGTCCTCTCAGACGTTTAATCACAACGCTAGATCCTCAGGTGTAAATGTCATCTTGAACGAGCGATATTGGTTGAAATCGCTCGGCTTCATGCCCTGCATTTCAGTCAGGCGACCGATGTTCTTCACCGCTGCCACCGCCGAGCTGTCATAGAGGCCGTCACCGCTTGACCGGGCCACGCTGACGCTGGTGATGGTGCCATCGGGCAACATGTTGATCTGCAGTACCACCGTCATGCCTTTACGCGCCGATGGCGGGCGAGCCCAGCCTTCTGCCGCGCGCATACGGATCAGGTCGTCGAAGTCGCCGGCCACCTGGTCACCCTGCTCGTCGGCCAGCGCCTGCTGCCGCTCGGTGGTGTCGGACAAGAGCTCGGCCAGGGCCTGTGCCTTCTTGTCTTCAGCCGCCTTGCGAGCTGCTTCCTGTGCCTTTTTCTTCTGGGCATCCGCTGCGGCCTTTTTCTTGGCGTCCTCGGCTGCCTTCTTCTTCGCTTCTTCGGCCGCTGCCGCCTTCTTCTTGGCGTCTTCGGCCGCTTTTTTCTTCGCATCCTCGGCGGCTTTCTTCTTGGCCTCCTCGGCAGCTTGCTTCTTCGCCTCTTCAGCGGCCTGCTTCTTGGCCTCTTCTTCGGCTTTTTTCTTCGCTTCTTCTTCAGCCTTTTTCTTGGCGATGTCAGCTTGCTGTTTCTCGGCAGCCTTCTTCGCCTCATCGGCCTTCTTGGCTTCGGCCGCTTTCTTGGCTTCAGCAGCTTTGGCCGTTTCGGCAGCCTTGGCCGCGTCCTCGGCCTTTTTGGCCTCGGCAGCCTCGCGTGCCTCCTGGGCCTTTTGAGCAGCGTCGGCTTTCTTTTGTTCCGCGGCTTTCACCGCTTCCTGCTCGACCTTCTTCTGCTCAAGCTGCTCGACCTCGGTCTGACGCGAAGCGGTTTTCTTCGCTTCCCCGGCAATCTTCTGGTTGGTCTGGGTAGTCGCCTGGCTCTTGGACTTGAGCTGATAGAGCGTAGCCTGAACGATCGGCTTGGACGGTGGCAGTTCAGGCGTCATGGCAAAGCTGACGAACAGCATGCCAAACACCAGCACATGCAGGCCGATGGCCCAGACACTGGGCCAGAAGTAGCTTTCCGAGGCAGAGGGCTCTCGCTGTTGCATCAGGGTGCCTCGGTAATCAGGCCGACGTTACCGACACCGGCTTTCTGCAGCCCGCCCATGGCACCCATGACCGCGCCGTAGTCCACCGCCTTGTCGCCACGGATGAATACCTGGGTCTGTTTGCCCTGGTCGCGACCGGCCGCGATGATCTTGGTAACGGCGTCGGTCATGGCCGGCAGGGTCATAGCCTTGTCCATTTGCTTGTCGGTATCGACTTCGCTGCCAAGGTTCCAGTAGTAGGTCTTGTCGGCCTTGATGGAAATGGTGAGGATCTGGACGTTGTTGTCCTGCGGCAAGGCTTCGCTGGAAACCTTGGGCAGATCGACCTTCACGCCCTGATTGAGCATGGGCGCCGTCACCATGAAGATGACCAGCAGCACCAGCATCACGTCGATGTAGGGCACCACGTTCATCTCGGCGACGGGCTTGCGTTTGTGGCGAACTCGGGCCATGGGCTTGTACCTGATTACTCTTCGCTGGTGTGCACTTTGCGGTGCAGGATCGCCTGGAACTCGTCGGCGAAGGTGTAGTAACGGCTGATCAGCGTTTCACTGCGGGCCGCAAAGCGGTTGTATGCGATGACCGCCGGAATGGCTGCGAACAGGCCGATGGCCGTGGCGATCAGCGCTTCGGCGATGCCGGGGGCAACGGTAGCCAGCGTGGCTTGTTGCGCACTTGCCAGGCCGCGGAAGGAGTTCATGATGCCCCACACGGTACCGAACAGGCCGATATAGGGGCTGGTCGAACCCACGGTCGCCAGGAACGGCAAACTCTGCTCGAGCTTTTCTTCTTCGCGGGAGATGGCGACGCGCATGGCACGGCCAACCCCTTCCATCACGGCGTCCGGATCAACGCCAGGTTGCTGGCGCAGACGGGAAAACTCCTTGAAGCCTGCACGGAAGACCTGCTCCACACCCGAGTCCGGGTCCGGGTTGCTGCCTGCCTGACGGTACAGCTTGGACAGGTCGATACCCGACCAGAAGCGCTCCTCGAAAGCATCGAGCGCACGACGACCGGCGCGCAGCATGGTGCTGCGCTGGAAAATCATGATCCACGAGGTGATCGAGGCGGCCACCAGGGTCAGCATCACCAGCTGCACCACAACGCTGGCGTTACTGACCAGACTCCACATGGAGGTATGGTCGACGACGTTAGCTTCCACGCTTATTCTCCTGCATTCGATTGATTACCCGAGCCGTCTGCCGCAAAGGCGTCGCGCAGCTGGGGAGGTATGGCTCGGGGTTTGAAAGTGTCGGCGCGCACGGCGGCGATCAGAAACCGCCCTTCACAAAGCAGTGCGTCGTCCTTTTCCCGCCACACTTGCTGCACGAAGCGCAAGCTGGCGCGATTGAGTTCAAGTACTTGCGCGGTCACCCGCAATTCATCGTCCAGCCGCGCCGGCACGTGGTAACGCGCTTCGCTGGAATGGACCACGAACAGCAGGTTGTCTTCAGCCAGTTGCGACTGGGAAAAGCCCAGGTGCCGCAAGCGTTCGGTGCGCGCGCGCTCCATGAATTTCAGGTAATTGACGTAATACACCACACCACCGGCATCGGTATCTTCGTAATAGACGCGACAACGGTGTGCGAACGGTTCCAGGCCTTTTTGCGCGCGCATACTCTAGTGCTTACTCCTTGGCTTGCCAATCCGCTGTGACAACTGTTTTTTCACTATCGATATCCGGGTGCCATGGCCCCCTGGGCATGCCAGCGGTAGGACCACGAAAAGCGTGTTTCGATCTGTCATTCATCACCCGGCTCGGAAAAATCCGCGCCCTCCCCCAATCGCCCGGGAACATTCAGCCCGAAGTGCAGGTAGGCGTGTCGGGTCACCACACGGCCACGGGGCGTACGCATGATGTAGCCCTGCTGGATGAGGTAAGGCTCAAGCACGTCCTCGATGGTGTGACGCTCTTCGCTGATGGCGGCGGCAAGGTTGTCGACGCCGACCGGGCCACCGTCGAACTTCTCGATCATGGTCAGCAGCAGGCGCCTGTCGGAATGGTCGAAGCCGCGCTCATCGACGTCCAGCAGGTTGAGCGCCATGTCGGCCACGGCCTTGGTGATCTGGCCCTTGCCGCGTACCTCGGCGTAGTCGCGCACCCGCCGCAGCAAGCGGTTGGCAATGCGCGGTGTGCCGCGGGCACGGCGCGCGATCTCATAGGCACCGAGGTCCTCGATGACCAGGCCCAGGATGTTGGCCGAACGGCTGACGATGGTCGCCAGGTCCTTGTCGCTGTAGAACTCCAGCCGCTGCACGATGCCGAAACGGTCGCGCAGCGGGTTGGTGAGCATGCCGGCGCGCGTCGTGGCACCGACCAGCGTGAAAGGTGGCAGGTCGAGCTTGATCGAGCGGGCCGCCGGGCCTTCGCCGATCATGATGTCGAGCTGAAAGTCTTCCATGGCTGGATAGAGCACTTCTTCGACGACCGGCGACAGCCGGTGGATCTCGTCGATGAAGAGCACGTCATGAGGCTCAAGGTTGGTCAGCATGGCGGCCAGGTCGCCAGGGCGCTCGAGGATCGGCCCCGAGGTGCTTTTGACCGACACCCCCATTTCGTGGGCGATGATGTTGGCCAGGGTGGTCTTGCCCAGGCCTGGCGGGCCGAAGATCAGCGTGTGGTCGAGCGACTCGCTGCGCCCGCGCGCCGCCTGGATGAACAGTGCCATCTGCTCGCGCACCACAGGCTGGCCAATGTACTCCTCCAGCCGCAAGGGCCGGATGGCGCGATCCTGGACTTCTTCGCGGTCGCGGCCACTGGCAGCGATCAGGCGGTCGGCTTCGATCACTTGGTAATCATCCCCTTGAGGCTGCGGCGAATCAGCTCTTCACTGGAAAGCCCCGACTTGTCCTTGATCGCGCCGATGGCCTTGCTCGCTTCCTGGGGTTTGTAGCCCAGGGACACCAGGGCGCTGACCGCATCCGCCTCGGCGCTGGACTCGCTGGCGGCCGGCAATGGCCCATCGGACACCAGCGCGAACATGGCCGGGGACGTTTCCCAAGCCTTGAAGCGGTCCTTGAGCTCGACCAGCAGGCGCTCTGCCGTTTTTTTGCCTACACCGGGTACGCGTACCAATACCGAGGCGTCCTGGGCCTGCACGCAGCGCACCAGCTCATCGATCTCAAGCCCGGACATCAGTGCCAGGGCCAGCTTGGGGCCCACACCGTTGAGCCGAATGAGCTCGCGGAACAATTCGCGCTCGCGCTTTTCGGCAAAGCCATAGAGCAGGTGGGCGTCTTCACGCACCACAAGGTGCGTGTGCACCGTTACCGGCTCGCCGACCTTGGGCAGGCGATAGAGCGTCGTCATGGGGACTTCCAGTTCGTAGCCCACGCCATTGACGTCGATGATGAGGTGCGGCGGCTGCTTTTCCGCCAGGGTGCCGCGCAAACGTCCGATCACGTTTCGATCCTTTTCACGGGGAGCTGCCCGATGGCCGCTCAACCCTATCAGCAAATACGGCAGGCGGACGCTCCGCCTGCACAAAATGTGTATCAGCGCATGAAGCGCTTACAGACGCAAGCGCCCACCGCGCCGACGCGCCGTAGACAGCCCATGGGGCACCAGACTCGAACGGGTGTGGGCATGGCACAAGGCAATGGCCAGCGCGTCGGAAGCATCGATCTGGGGCTTTTGGGTCAGCTTGAGCAGGTGCATGACCATCATCATCACCTGGTCCTTGTTCGCCCCGCCCGTACCAGCCACCGCCTGCTTGACCTGGGTGGCGCTGTACTCGGCGATTTCCAGCCCTGCTTCAGCCGCTGCGACGATGGCCGCGCCTCGGGCCTGCCCCAGCTTGAGGGCCGAATCGGCGTTGCGGGCCATGAAAACTCGCTCGATGCCCATGGTCACCGGGCCATGCTGGCCGATGACTTCGCTGACCCCACGAAACACGATCTGCAAACGCTCGTGCAGTTCACCACTGCCTGTGCGGATGCAGCCTGAGGCCACGTACTCGCAACCACGTGCGGTCTGGCGAACAACGCCATAACCTGTGATGCGCGAGCCGGGGTCGATACCTAGAATCAGAGTCATAGCGCCTGTCGTTGAAGTGAAGCGGTGTGCAAACAGTACAGGCCCTTTCGCAGGTCAACCCCCTGGCCAGGTCGCCAGTGCTGCCACCTGTGCCACGGGCGCCCTGCGAAAGGGCCTGTACAAACGCCCGAAGGCGTCAGTATGGTGCGCCAGAAAGCCCTCAGCCGAGGTTTTCCATGATCTCGTCGGAAATCTGCGCATTGGAGTAGACGTTCTGTACGTCGTCCAGGTCTTCGAGCATGTCGATCAGCTTGAGTACCTTCTCGGCGCCCTCCTGATCGAGTTCGGCGCTGGTGGTCGGCTGCATCACGATTTCGGCGTCGGCCGCCTTGAAGCCGGCCTCTTCCAAGGCATTGCGCACGGCGTAGAAGCTGTTGAACGAGGTGAACACGTCAAACGAGCCATCCTCGTGGGCCACCACGTCGTCGGCGTCGGCCTCCATCGCCGCCTCCATCAAGGCATCCTCCTCCACGCCCGGAGCAAAACTGATCTGCCCCTTGCGCTCGAACAGGTAGGCGACCGAACCGTCGGTGCCCAGGTTGCCCCCGCACTTGGTGAAGGCATGGCGCACTGCCGCAGCTGTGCGGTTGCGGTTATCGGTCATGGCCTCGACCATGATCGCCACACCGCCCGGCCCGTAACCTTCATAGCTGAGCTCTTCGACGTTGTCGCTTTCGTTCGTGCCGGCGCCACGGGCCACCGCGCGATCGATGATATCGCGGCTCATGTTGGCACCCAGTGCCTTGTCCAGCGCCAGGCGCAGGCGCGGGTTGGAGGCAGGGTCCGGGCCGCCTTGTTTGGCGGCGACCGTCAGCTCGCGGATCCACTTGGTGAATACCTTGCCCCTCTTGGCATCCTGGCGCTCTTTGCGGTGCTTGATGTTCGCCCACTTGGAATGACCCGCCATAACGACTCCCGATCCTTGTAACAGAAACAGGTTCCGCCCCGAAGGGCGGAACGTGGAAAGACTGCGCCGAAGCGCGTGGGCGCAACCGCCGGCTGCGCCCGGGCCGATTACTCGACCTTGGTCTGCTCGCGCAGACGGATGTGCAGCTCGCGCAATGCCTTGGCGTCGACCATGCCCGGTGCCTGGGTCATGACACACGCAGCGCTCTGGGTTTTCGGGAAGGCAATCACTTCACGAATCGACTGGGCGCCGGTCATCAGCATGACCAGGCGATCCAGGCCGAAGGCCAGGCCACCGTGAGGCGGTGCACCGAACTTCAGGGCATCGAGCAGGAAGCCGAACTTCTCTTCCTGTTCCGCCGCTTCGATACCCAGCAGGCGGAACACGGCCTGCTGCATTTCCTTGCGGTGGATACGGATCGAACCGCCACCGAGTTCGGTGCCATTGAGCACCATGTCATAGGCACGGGACAGGGCCGTGGCCGGGTTGGCCTCCAGTTCCTCGGGCGTGCACTTGGGCGCGGTGAACGGGTGGTGCAGCGCGGTGAAGCTGCCGTCTTCGTTTTCTTCGAACATGGGGAAGTCAACGACCCACATCGGTGCCCACTCGCAGGTGAACAGTTCGAAGTCGTGACCCAGGCGAATACGCAGGGCGCCCAGCGCTTCGCTGACCACCTTGAACTTGTCGGCACCGAAGAACACGATGTCGCCGTCAACGGCGCCCACGCGGTCGAGGATGGTGTTGAGGTTGGCCTCGGGGATGTTCTTGACGATCGGCGACTGCAGGCCTTCAACGCCCTTGGCACGCTCGTTGACCTTGATGTAGGCAAGGCCGCGGGCACCGTAGATGCCAACGAACTTGGTGTACTCGTCGATCTTGCTGCGCGGCATGCTGGCGCCGCCTGGCAGTCGCAGCGCGGTGACGCGGCATTTAGGATCGTTGGCAGGGCCGGCGAACACCTTGAAGTCCACGTCCTTGAGCTGGTCGGCGACGTCGACCAGTTCCAGCGGGATGCGCAGGTCTGGCTTGTCGGAGCCATAGCGACGCATGGCTTCCTCGAAGGTCATGTGCGGGAATTCGCCGAACTCCAGGTCCAGCACTTCCTTGAACAGCTTGCGGATCATGCTCTCGGTCAGGCCCATGATCTCGGACTCGTCCAGGAAGCTGGTCTCGATGTCGATCTGGGTGAATTCTGGCTGGCGATCGGCACGCAGGTCTTCGTCACGGAAGCACTTGGCAATCTGGTAGTAGCGGTCGAAACCGGCGACCATCAGCAACTGCTTGAACAGCTGTGGCGACTGCGGCAGGGCGAAGAAGCTGCCGGCGTGGGTGCGGCTTGGCACCAGGTAATCGCGCGCGCCTTCAGGCGTGGCGCGGGTCAGAATCGGCGTTTCCACGTCGAGGAAGCCGTTTTCGTCGAGAAAGCGTCGAATGCTGCTGGTGATGCGCGAGCGCAGGCGCAGCTTGTCGGCCATCTCAGGACGACGCAGGTCGATGAAACGGTAGCGCAGACGCGTTTCCTCACCAACGTCGGAGTATTCGTTGAGCGGGAACGGCGGGGTTTCGGCTTCGTTCAGCACGTTGAGCTGATAGCCGAGGATTTCGATGGCACCGGAGGCCATGTTGCTGTTCACAGCACCTTCCGGGCGACGGCGGACCTTGCCGGTGATCTGCACGACGTACTCGCTGCGCACACGGTCGGCTGCGGCGAAGGTGTCGGCGCGATCCGGATCGAAAACGACCTGGGCCATGCCCTCGCGGTCACGGATGTCGAGGAAGATCACCCCGCCGTGGTCCCGGCGACGATGGACCCAGCCGCAAAGGGTGACTTCCTGGCCGTCCAGGCTCTCGTTCAGTTGGCCGCAATAATGGCTGCGCATCATGATGGTGGTTTCGCTTCTCGTGATTCGTGTATTCGATGGAGGCCTTGGCCGCCCGGAGGGCTAATACTGCAAGACCCGGTCATAGCATTCAACTCAGTCGGCCTTGTCGCCGCCTGCCAGATTCTTTTTCGCACCGGTCTTGAAGTCGGTTTCGTACCAGCCGTTGCCGCTCAGGCGAAAGCCGGGCACCGACAGCAGTTTCTTCATCGCCGGCGCCTGGCAGGCCGGGCAGTCGGTGAGCGGCGCGGCGCTGATTTTCTGCAGCACTTCCATGCGATGCTCGCAGGATGCACATTGATAGTCGTAAAGGGGCATGGATGTCTCTCGTCAACCATAACGCTGGCTGCCAGGGCAGCAAAAGGCGGGATTATATATGGTTAACCAGCGCTGCGCAGCCCGCCGGGCGATCAGTGCGACGTCGGCGGCTGCTGCAACCAGGCCACGCAGATCACCCGTATGAGGCCGCTGAAGTTGCGCACGCCCCCTTGGCGCAGGTGCACCTCACGGTCTACATAGGACAACACCGCACTGACCGAGCATTGGTTGGCAGCGGCAATGCGCTCGAGGATACCCCAATACACGGCCTCGAGGCGCAGGCAGGTGGAAAAACCGTTGAGCCGCACCGAGCGAGACACAGGCTGGGTCTGCAGCATGTCGAAATCTGCCGTGAATGGGTCGACGCATTGCTTGCCGGGCCAGCGCCCCTGACCTGCCGTCCGTTTCCCAGACTGAGCCATCTGCACACCTCCTGATGATTGAACCAAGGGGTGTATCAAGCGCCGAACGGGCCATTGCAGAGCAGCGGCAAACCCTTCCCGCACAGAAAGCGGCAGGCCCGCCCAGTCACCCTGGAAAGGCCTGCCGGCACGGCCCGGTTATTTCTCGTCGAGCAGTACGCGCAGCATCCATGCGGTCTTTTCGTGCACTTGCATGCGCTGGGTGAGCAGGTCGGCGGTTGGCTCATCGCTGACCTTGTCCACCGCTGGGAAGATACTGCGGGCGGTGCGCACCACCGCTTCCTGCCCTTGCACCAGTTGCCGGATCATCTCGTCGGCTGGAGGGACGCCCTCCTCTTCCTTGATGGAAGAGTGCTTGGCGTAGAACGCGTAGGACCCAGGCGCCGGGAAACCCAGGGCGCGGATGCGCTCGGCAATGGCGTCCACCGCCAGCGCCAGCTCGTTGTACTGCTCCTCGAACATCAGGTGCAGGGTACGGAACGAGGGCCCGGTGACGTTCCAATGGAAATTGTGGGTTTTCAGATACAGCACGTAGGTATCTGAAAGCAGGCGGGAAAGCCCCTCGACGATGGACTTGCGATCTTCTTCACTGATGCCGATATCGATTGCCATGATGCTCCCCTTCGGAAAACGTGAAACCCAAGCGGGTGCCGACCACTTTAGCAACACTCTGAGCGCCGTGCCTCTGCCAGGTGGCCGCAGGCAGGGCGCCGGGTGGCAGTTTGAGTACCCTGCAGGTTTACGGTTAAATAGGCAGCGTGCCATTCGTGCGGACTGTAATTGCCGAATGCATAGGCAGAAGGCCACGTGTTCGCGCCAACACTTCATGCGCACCGGGCCGTCAGCTCTTCCCGTGATCAGCTTCAATCAATGTGAGCCAATCCCATGTTCAAGATCGTCCACCTGGTGACAGGCGCGGCAGCCTTGCTGCTAGCGTTCATTCCCAGTCTTAAAACCGAGGCAACGCCTTTCCTGCAACAACCCGACGCGGTCTATCTGGCCCTGTTCGGCTTGCTCAACCTGATCCTGGCCCCTGTCGTACCGCTGTACTACCGAGGTGCCAGGCAGCAACTGCAATATCTCGCCTGTGCCCTGCTGGTGGTGGCTGTGGTACTTCAAACCCTTACCGTGCTCGCTCGACCAGAGCTTGGCAACCTGGCGGCGCTGGTGTGCGCCGCACTGGCTGTGGCCCTGCACCTGGGCGCAGGCTTTGCCCAGGGCGCGCGCAAGGTACGCAGCAGCCAACAGCCACTGACCGAGGCCGGCAACCGAGATACGGGCACGGTCAAGTGGTTCAACACGTCCAAGGGGTTCGGGTTCATTTCCCGGGACTCAGGCGATGACATCTTCGTGCACTTTCGCGCCATCCGCGGCGAAGGCCATCGCATCCTGGTAGAAGGTCAACGCGTCGAGTTCTCGGTGATGCACCGCGACAAGGGCCTGCAGGCCGAGGACGTGGTCGCCGTCACGCGCCGCTGACAGGCGAGCAGGCTTAAACACGTTCAAACCAGGCCTGTCGCTCAGCCCAAGGCTGCGACAGGCCTGACGACCCGATGATCAATAGTGAGGCGGCGGCGCCTCTTCACCCTCGCTGCCATACTGACCCGCCATCTCCTCGTAACGCTTGATCAGCTCGGCCATCTGCAACTGCAGCCGCTCGATCACGCGCCCTTGCTCGACCACCACATCGTTGAGCGCCTGCAGGGTGTCGTCCTGGAATGCCTGGCGCGTTTCCAGCTCGACCATTCTTGGCTCAAGCGACATGGGCGGCCTCCTGGAAACCTTCAAGGTGCAGATTTCGCACGCGGGCGCGTACCGCCTGTACTTGTGCGTCGGTATAGGCCACGGCCGGGCATTTGCCCCAGACCGGTGCAGGCCAGGCCACATCATCGTGCTGGCGAACGATCACATGCATGTGCATCTGGCTGACCACATTGCCCAGCGTCGCCACGTTCATCTTGTCGGCCCCGTAGCTGCGCTTGAGTGCCTCGGCAAGCTGTGTGGTTTCCTGCCAGAGCAGGTGCTGGTCAGCCAGGCTGAGGTCAAACAATTCGCTGACCTCGGCACGCCTGGGCACCAGGATGAACCAGGGGTAGTTGGCATCTCGGCTCAGCAGCAACTGGCACAGGGCGAAATCGCCCAGCACCCAAGTGTCCTGCTGCAAGCGTGGATCAAGAACGAACACGGCGTACCTCCTTCAGGCAAAGCGACCCGCACGGTGGCGGTAGAGACGGCGGCAAGGATACCTTGCGCGATTGCGGTAACACAGCGCTACTTTTCGCACCAATAAGGTGCTTCGCCACGCTGACTGGCGCCTTGGCCCACCACAATTGACACCGCCTTAACATGTTGCGGTAACACATTGACTTTGATAGCAAGCTAGCCAACTGAATGGACGCGATGAGCGGGCTGGACGCCCAGTCCGAGCAACCCCCGTATTTACGGCGGTTAAAACGGTTTCCTGAAAATTTCGTGAAAAATTCATCAATGCAAGCCCAGGTTGAGCACGCTTGTTGCATTGCCTTCACGCCAAGTCGGCATGCTCTCTGCAACACCTGCACACCGGGCGTTACCACCCTCGGATGCGACGCTGAAGTGCCCGACAGCGACACGGCCAAAAAGTTCCATTCAGAGTGCTTTGCGCCATATCGCCAACGACCTTCAGCGTGCTATACATTTTCGCCGACATAACAAGAAAGAGCTGCACCCTATAACTAGAACACCTGGATGCAGCGGTACTCTTCCTAAAAAAACCAAAGGAGCAAGTCACGATGCGCGTGATGAAGTGGAGCATGATCGCCCTGGCCGTTTCGGCGGGGTCCTCGCAGATGGCACTGGCCTCTTCGCAGGATGAGTCCAAAGGTTTCATTGAAGACAGCAAGCTGAGCGTCAAAACTCGCATGCTGTATTTCAGCCGTGATTTCCGCAACAACGAAGGCGGCCAGAGCCGCCGTGAAGAAACCGGCCTCGGCTTCGTGGGCACTTACGAGTCGGGCTACACCCAGGGCACCGTCGGCGTGGGTATCGACGCCATCGGCATGCTCGGGCTGAAACTGGACAGCGGCAAGGGCCGTGCTGGCACCGGCCTGTTCCCGAACGGCTCGGACGGCCGTGCGCAGGATGACTACTCCAAGGGTGGCGGCGCGGTCAAATTCCGTATCTCCGACACCGTGCTGAAAGTCGGCGACCAGTTCACCGCCCTGCCGGTATTCGCCACCGACGATAGCCGCCTGCTGCCGGAAATCGCCCAGGGCGCATTGCTGACCAGCAACGACATCAAGGGCCTGACCCTGCACGCCGGTCGCTTCACCAGCCTGACCGGTCAGGAGCAGACCAACCGCGACAGCCTGCGCCTGAAGGAAGCCGACGTATTCGGCGGCACCTATGCCTTCACCGACAGCCTGTCCACCAGCCTGTACTACTCCAAGGTCGAAGACTACTGGCGCAAGTACTACGCCAACGTCAACTGGGCGCTGCCGCTGTCGGACAAGCAAGGCCTGGTGTTCGACTTCAACTTCTATGACACCAAGAGCGACGGCCAAGGCCTGCAGCGCGCCGAAAAAGACGGCGTGACCAAGCTCGACAACCGTGCGTTCAGCCTGTCCGGTGCGTACAACATCGGCGCTCACACCTTCACCCTGGCCTACCAGAAAGTCACCGGCGACGGCGACTATGGCTACGGCGTCGACGGTGGCGGTACCGTGTTCCTGGCCAACTCCGTGGCCCGTTCCGACTTCAACGCCGAGGGCGAGAAGTCCTGGCAGGCTCGCTACGACCTGAACTTCGCCGAGTATGGCATTCCAGGCCTGAGCTTCATGACCCGCTACGTGCGTGGCAGCGGCGCCGACACCGGCACCACCAGCAACGGCAAGGAATGGGAACGCGACATCGACATCAAGTACGTGATGCAAGAAGGCCCGGCCAAGGACCTGAGCTTCCGCGTTCGTCAAGCCACCTACCGTTCTTCCGATGGCGTCTACTACGGCTCCCCATCCTTGGACGAGCTGCGCCTGATCGTGGAGTACCCGCTGAGCATCCTGTAAGCCTGGCTTGCAACGCTTCGCACCTGAAAAGCCCGGCGACCGCGCCGGGCTTTTTCTTGGCTGACAAGCAGGACGCCCTGGGGCATCCTGTACGCCTTGGCTTCACCCCCGTACAATGCGGGGCTATTTCAACGTCTTAGGCAATCGACACGGCTAACCATGCGCACCAGTCAATATTTGCTCGCCACCCAAAAAGAAACCCCTGCCGACGCAGTGGTCATCAGCCATCAGCTCATGCTGCGTGCCGGCATGATCCGCAAACTGGCTTCCGGCCTGTACACCTGGCTGCCAATGGGCCTGCGGGTAATGCGCAAGGTCGAGAACGTGGTGCGCGAGGAAATGAACGCCGCCGGCGCTCTTGAAGTGCTCATGCCCAGCATCCAGCCTGCCGAACTGTGGCAGGAGTCCGGCCGCTGGGAGCAGTACGGCCCCGAGCTGCTGCGGGTCAAGGACCGGCATCAGCGCGATTTCTGCGTGGGTCCGACCCACGAAGAGGTCATCACCGACCTGGCACGCAACGAGCTGTCGAGCTACAAGCAGCTGCCTTTGAACATGTACCAGATCCAGACCAAATTCCGCGATGAAATCCGTCCGCGCTTCGGCCTGATGCGTGGCCGCGAGTTCATCATGAAGGACGCCTACTCCTTCCATGCCGACCAGGCTTCCCTCCAGGAAACCTACGACCGCATGCACCAGGCGTACACCAATGTGTTCACCCGTCTGGGGCTGGATTTCCGCCCAGTGCAGGCCGACACCGGTTCCATTGGTGGTAGCTATTCCCATGAATTCCACGTCCTTGCACAGTCCGGTGAAGACGATGTGATCTTCAGCGACAGCTCCGACTACGCCGCCAACATCGAAAAGGCCGAGGCCGTGCCGCGCGAAACCGTGCGCCCTGCCCCTACCGAAGAACTGCGCCTGGTCGACACGCCCGATGCCAAGACCATCGCCCAACTGGTCGAAAACTTCGGTCTGCCAATCGAAAAGACCGTCAAGACCCTGATCGTACGCGGCGCCGAGGAAGGCAAGCTGGTCGCCCTGATCGTGCGCGGCGATCACGAGCTCAACGAAATCAAGGCCGCGAAGCTGGAACAAGTGGCTGACCCCCTGGTCATGGCCACCGATGCCGAACTGCGCGAGGCCATTGGTGCTGGCGCAGGCTCGCTGGGCCCGCTGAACCTGCCGCTCGAATGCGTGATCGACCGTTCGGTCGCCTTGATGAGCGACTTCGGTATCGGTGCCAACATCGACGACAAGCACTATTTCGGCGTGAACTGGGAGCGTGACTTGCCAGTGCCACAGGTGGCCGACCTGCGCAATGTGGTCGAGGGCGACCCAAGCCCGGATGGCCAGGGCACGCTGGTGATCAAGCGTGGCATCGAAGTGGGTCACATCTTCCAGCTGGGTACCAAGTACAGCGAGGCACTCAAGTGCCAGGTCCTGGGCGAAAATGGCAAGCCGGTCATGCTGTCCATGGGCTGCTATGGCATCGGCGTGTCCCGCGTGGTGGCCGCTGCCATCGAGCAGAACCACGATGAGAAAGGCATTATCTGGAACGACGCCCTGGCGCCCTTCCAGATTGCCCTGGTACCCCTGCGCTATGAAACCGAAGTGGTTCGCGAAGCCACCGACAAGCTGTATGCCGAGCTGACTGCGGCAGGTTACGAAGTGCTGCTCGACGACCGCGACAAGAAGACCAGCCCCGGCATCAAATTTGCCGACATGGAGCTGATCGGCATTCCGCACCGTATCGTCGTCAGCGATCGCAGCCTGGCCGATGGCAACCTGGAATACAAACACCGTACCGAGCAGGATGCCCAGGTGTTGCCACTCGAAGAAGTGCTGACCTTCCTGCAGGCCCGCGTTCGCCGCTGATAATCAATGCACGAGTGATCATGTCCAAGCGAAGTACCTATAAGCTCAAGGGCGCCGCACTGTGCGGCGTCCTGCTCGTCAGCGGCTGCGCCAACCAGATGCCCCAGCGCAGCGACCACGAGGAGCGCGTCGAGCGCAAACTGCTCGAACACACCCTGCAGATCGACGTTGGCGAGCCGAAGGTGATGGAGCTGCCGCAACGACGTGTACGCGTGCATGAGCAGAAGCGTTTCGAGGTCACCGAGTTCGAGGTGACGCGCCATTACGACCGCTACACCCCTTACCAACCCTGGCGGGAAATCTACGAGATTCCGCTGGGCGCCGTGGCGGTGGTGGCGGGCGTGGGTGCCAACGTGGTCAACGTCTTCGCCCTAGGCAACCTGCCCCAGAGCATTACCCACGATTGGCTCAGTTATGGCGTGGACGGCCTTAATCCGTTCATGAACGTGCCCTCCAATGGCCGCGCCCAGCAGAACCTCGCAGGCATCAGCGAAGTGCAGAAAGCCAAGCGCGAAGAGGCCACGAGCATGCCGTGGAGCGAGCGCCTGGTGGAGGTCAAGGCCGGCAAGAACACCTATGAGCTGACCACTGACCGCGCGGGCATTCTGCGCCTGAACCTGCTCGACAGCCCCTTCTCGGAGCAGAACCTCAACCACGTCGGCACCTTGCACCTGCAAGTGGTCGATGAGGACAATGCCGTGCGCGGTGATGCCAGTTTGTTGATCAGCGCCACGCTGCGCAACAAGCTGCGTGAAGCTCACGAGCTGATTTTCGACGACCTCGAAGATGATGAGGTGAGCCAGTGGGTGCACCGGGTCAAGCGGCTGTCCGAGCTGGGCCTTGAAGAGGAAGCCAGTGAGTTGGAGCAGAGCCTGATCGAGCTGACGCGCAACGATCCTGAGTTGCAACAGGAGTTCTTGCAGTCCTTGACCAAAGCCACTGGCCGACTGGTTGCCGACCCCGGGCATTGATGGCCGCCTGTGGTTGACCGGCGTTGAACCCGTGGTGGGTTCAACGCCGGCAACTGCTTTTAAAAGGCCTTACGCGCTGCCTGGCCCCATAATGGAAGCCTACATGTCGGCGATAAACCTGAAGTACGCCATGACAGCGGCACTTTCGCGTCTCTCAACACCTTCCTTCAACTGCACGCTATGCCGGCGGGAAAAGCTCCAGCTGTTCATGCGCGCTGCGCAAGTCCCGTAATCTCACCCCTACACCGAGCAATCGCACAGGTTTACCACCGCGCGCGAACGCCTGCGTCACCAGCTGCCGGTAACTGTCCAAGTCCCTGCCGGCGCCTGCCTGCTCAAGGGTGGTCTGGGTGAAGTCATGGAACTTGACCTTGACGAAAGGCTTTTCCGGCCGGTAGGTGCTGTCCATTCGCTCAATGCGCTCGTTCAGGCTCTGCAGCAACTCCGGCAACCGTGCCAGGCAACTGGGCAGGTCCGGCAGGTCGGTGTCGTAGGTATTCTCCACGCTGACCGACTGCCGTCGACTGTCGTTTTGAACCACGCGATCATCGATGCCACGCGCCAGCCCCCACAACCGCTCGCCAAAGGTGCCGAACTCACGTACCAGCGCCAGGCGAGACCAGTCGCGCAACTGCGAGCAGGTCTCGATCCCCAGGCGGGTCAGCTTGTCTGCAGTGACCTTGCCCACACCGTGCAGACGGGTGACCGGCAGCGCCGCCACGAACGCTTCTATTTCATCAGGCTTGATCACGAACAGGCCATTGGGCTTGCGCCAGTCGCTGGCGATCTTGGCCAGAAACTTGTTGGGCGCCACCCCGGCCGAGACGGTGATGTGCAGGGTACGGGCCACGCGCCGACGGATGTCTTCGGCGATGCGTGTAGCGCTGCCGGCATACCATTGGCTTTCGCTGACATCCAGGTAGGCCTCGTCCAACGACAGCGGCTCGATCAGGTCGGTGTAGTCACGAAAGATGGCATGTATCTCTCGAGAAGCCTCACGGTAAGCCTCGAAGCGAGGTTTGACGATCAGCAGGTCCGGGCACAACTTGAGGGCGTGACGGGACGACATTGCAGAACGCACCCCGTAGGCACGCGCTTCATAGTTGCACGTGGCGATGACCCCACGCCTTTCGGCCGACCCGCCCACTGCCATGGGACGACCTGCAAGACGAGGGTCGTCGCGCATTTCGATGGCGGCATAAAAGCAGTCGCAGTCGACGTGGATGATCTTGCGCAGGGACATGTATGACCATAAGCACTGTAAATTCATACAGATAATAGCGCATGGTTTCAGGTTCAAACAGCATGGGCATGGTTGGGCAGCGCCGGCATTCACTGCATGAGCGCTACCCAAGCCCGCGCCTTACACACCTAAAGGATTGAACAAAAAGGGCTTTTCACACTATTTGCTTGACACTGCATGATAAATCCGTAGAATTCGATTTCACAGGCGCGGGATGGAGCAGCCTGGTAGCTCGTCGGGCTCATAACCCGAAGGTCGTCGGTTCAAATCCGGCTCCCGCAACCAGATTCGAGAAAAGGCCACTGTTCACGCAGTGGCCTTTTTCTTTGCGCGCGCGAAAAGCAATTCGTAAAAAACCTCGCTAAATCAATGAGTAGCACTTGACACCACCGGCTGAAGCTGTAGAATCCGCCCCACAGACGCGGGATGGAGCAGTCTGGTAGCTCGTCGGGCTCATAACCCGAAGGTCGTCGGTTCAAATCCGGCTCCCGCAACCAAGTTCAAGAAAAGGCCACTGTTAACGCAGTGGCCTTTTTCTTTGCCTGTCATACGGCAACAGGGTAAGCATGGATGCGCCCTGCTCTGTTCAAGCGTTGGCCCCGCGCTTCATTAAACACTTGACACCAATGCGCTTCGCTGTAAAATGCGCACCTCTGACGCGGGATGGAGCAGTCTGGTAGCTCGTCGGGCTCATAACCCGAAGGTCGTCGGTTCAAATCCGGCTCCCGCAACCATATTCGTCAGAACAAACCCCGTGCGTAGCGATACGCGCGGGGTTTTTCGTTTCTAACCCCTTACTTGCAAGCGACGCTTGCATGCCTTGGCGCATACCCGATTAGCGGCGGGCGCTACCCTTGCGTGGATGAACTATCTTTAACCCCTGCCGGGCTGTTAAGCGCCCATGGCCGGAGTAATATTGGATACGTTTTCCAAAGGGACTTTCACTTGGCCGCGCCTCTTCTTCACCTCGTGCCTGACGCCCGAGGTAATCCATGACCGCTCAGAACCCTGAACCTTCGGTGCCGCTGGCCACAGCGCTGCCCGGAGCCGTGCAGCGCCTGCCTTTGCTTGAACGGATAAGCCGCTATCGTCAGCCGATTGGGCTGGCGGTGACGCTGGTGCTGTTCACCATGGCCTTGATCGCCTGCCGCCACCTGCTGAGCGAGCTGGACATCTATGCCTTGCACGATGCCATGCTCGAAGTGCCAGTGCAGTCACTGCTTGGCGCGCTGCTGGCGACCGTGATCGGTTTCGTGATCCTGCTGGGCTACGAGTGGTCGGCCAGCCGCTACGCTGGGGTCAAGCTGCCTGCGCGAACGTTGGTACTGGGTGGTTTCAGCGCCTTTGCCATCGGCAATGCCATCGGCCTGTCCATGCTATCCGGCGGTTCGGTGCGCTACCGCCTGTATGCACGCCAAGGCGTGGGCGCGGGCGAAGTCGCACGCATGACGGTCTTCGCCAGCCTTTCACTCGGTTGTGCTTTGCCACCGCTTGCGGCATTGGCCACCCTGAGCAATCTGCCTGCCGCCTCGACTGCCCTGCGGTTGCCGCAGGGCTTGCTGGCTGGCGTTGCGGTTGCCGTCCTGGCCGCCTGCGCCTTATTGGCAGTTGGCCTGTATCGCAAGCGGTTGGCCGAGCAGCCAGTGCCTGACAACCTGTTGGTGCAACTGGGCCGGCGCACGCTGCGATTGCCCGGCGCACGGCTGACTGGCCTGCAACTGCTGATCACGGCCCTGGACGTGGCCGCCGCGGCCACCGTGCTCTACCTGCTGCTGCCCGAAGCGCCCCCCTTCGGCGCCTTCGTACTGGTCTACCTACTGGCGCTGGCCGCGGGTGTGCTCAGCCATGTGCCCGGTGGTGTTGGGGTGTTCGAGGCCATCCTGCTGGCCGCGTTCGCCAACCAATTGGGCGCTGCGCCGCTGGCAGCCGCATTGCTGTTGTACCGCATCATCTATGTGGTGCTGCCGCTTCTGCTGGCCTGCGTCCTGCTATTGGCCAACGAAGCCCGGCGTCTGCTGTTCGCGCGGCAGGCCATGAAGGCTGCCTCTGGGCTGGCAGCGCCTATCCTGGCCATCATGGTCTTCCTCTCGGGGGTGGTATTGCTGTTTTCCGGCGCCACGCCCGAGATCGATACCCGCCTTGAGCACATGGGCTTTCTGATCCCCCATCGGCTGATCGATGCCTCCCACTTCGGCGCCAGCCTGATCGGCGTGCTGTGCCTGTTGCTGGCCCAAGGCCTGCGCCGGCGCCTGTCGGCCGCGTGGCTGCTGACCACGGTGCTGCTGCTGGTGGGGGCATTGCTTTCGCTGCTCAAGGGCTTCGACTGGGAAGAGGCCTGCCTGCTGACGTTCACGGCCGCGCTCCTGGCTTTGTTCCGCCGCTCGTTCTATCGGCCCAGCCGCTTGATGGAACTGCCGTTCTCGCCGGTGTATCTGGTGGCCAGTGCCTGCGCGGTGGGCGCCTCGGTGTGGCTGCTGTTGTTCGCCTACCAGGATGTGCCCTACAGCCATCAACTGTGGTGGCAGTTCACCCTGGACGCCGATGCCCCCCGTGGCCTGCGTGCGGCGATGGGCAGTGCCTTGCTGCTGGCAGCGCTGGCGCTAACCTGGTTGCTGCGCACCGCACCGCCGGTGATCCACCTGCCCGATGAAGCCGAACTGCAACGGGCTCACCGTATTCTGCAGGCCTCCGACCAGCCTGATGGCGGCCTGGCCCTGACCGGCGACAAGGCGCTGCTGTTCCATCCCCGGGACAACGCGTTTCTGATGTATGCCCGCCGTGGTCGTAGTCTGGTTGCGCTGTACGATCCGATTGGGCCGGCCCAGGAGCGTGCCGAGATGATCTGGCAGTTCCGCGACCTGTGCGACCTGCACCATGCTCGACCAGTGTTTTACCAGGTGCGCGCGGAGAACCTGCCGTTCTACATGGACATCGGCCTGACTGCCCTGAAGCTGGGCGAGGAAGCCCGTGTCGACCTGCGCCGCTTCGACCTCGATGCCAAAGGCAAGGAAATGAAGGACCTGCGCTACACGTGGAACCGAGGCGGCCGTGACGGGCTGAGCCTGGAAATCCATGAGCCAGGCCATGCGCCGCTGGCTGAGCTCAAGGAAATTTCCGATGCATGGCTCAGTGGCAAGAACGTTCGCGAAAAGGGCTTTTCGCTGGGCCGTTTCAGCCCGGATTACCTGCAGCACTTCCGTATCGCCCTGATTCGCTTCCAAGGCCGCCCCGTGGCCTTTGCCAACCTGCTCGAGACCCACAGCAACGAGCTGGCTAGCCTCGACCTGATGCGTGCACACCCGGAGGCCCCCAAGCTGACCATGGAGTTCATGATGATTGGCTTGATCCTGCATTACAAAAGCCATGACTACGGCCGGTTCAGCCTGGGCATGGTGCCGCTGTCGGGGCTGCAACCACGGCGCGGTGCGCCCTTGACCCAGCGTCTGGGCTCGATGGTGTTCCGCCGTGGCGAGCAACTCTACAACTTCCAGGGGCTGCGCCGGTTCAAGGACAAGTTCCAGCCTGACTGGGAACCTCGCTACATGGCCGTGCCTGCCGGGCTCGACCCGCTGGTGGCACTGGCCGACACTGCCGCCCTGATTGCCGGCGGCTTGACTGGATTGGTGAAACGCTGATGACCCGACGCTTTTGGCTTTACCCGTTGATCACCCTGCTGCTGGCCGCCCTGGCCGGCGCCACGGCGTTCTGGTTCTGGACGCGGCCGGCGCCTGAGGCACAGCTTGAGCAACTTCAAATCAACGATGCCAGCATCACCCGCGTTACCCCAGGCGTGCACCCCACCGCCTGGGTGGCGATCGGCGTGCCACAGGACCAGGCCCTGACCCACAAGCAGTTGCTGGACCTTGGCCAGGCGGCCGAAGCGCAATTGGTGCAAGTGGTGCTGCCTGCCGGTGATTGCGCCAAGCAGCAGCAAGCCATGGACACGGCCCTGGCGCAGTTGCCGAGCAAACCCACCCTGGTCGCCGGCATTGGCCCGGGTGCCACCCAAGCCTGGCGCTGGCTGGCCAGCCAGAACGACGACAAGGCCCGGGCAATTTCCGTGGGCTTTACGGTCGAGCAGCCAGGGTGTCAGGTACCGCTGCCAAAGACCGCGCCCCACGGCCACTGGAGCGTGGCGTGGAACGATAATCCGGACGATGCCAGTGCGGCCTTCGTGCGTGACCAGAACAATGCCGAAACCAGCATCAGCGACTATGACATCCACCTGCCGCAAGTGCTCAAGGCACAGCTGACCCAGGCCTTGGTGGGCCAGGATGGCAACGCACTGGCGATTCCCGTGGTCGAGGTCCCTGCCGGTCAAACCACCGATACCGTCACGCTGTTCTTGTCCGGCGACGGCGGCTGGCGCGACCTGGACCGCGATGTGGCCGGGGAGATGGCCAAGCTGGGCTATCCGGTGGTGGGCATCGATACCCTGCGCTACTACTGGCAACACAAGACACCGGAGCAAAGTGCTGCCGACCTGTCCGAACTGATGCACCACTATCGGCAGAAGTGGGGGACCAAGCGTTTCGTCCTGACGGGGTACTCGTTCGGTGCTGACGTACTGCCTGCCATCTACAACCGCCTGCCGGCTGAAGACCAGCAACGGGTGGACGCTGTCATGCTGCTGGCCTTTGCCCGCAGCGGCAGCTTCGAGATCGAAGTCGAAGGCTGGCTGGGCAAGGAAGGTCAAGAGGCGCCCACTGGACCTGAGATGGCCAAGCTGCCGCCTGCGAAAGTGGTGTGCGTATACGGGGTGGAAGAAAGCGACGAAAGCGGTTGCACCGACAAGACCGCCGTGGGCGAGCGTCTGAAACTGCCGGGCGGGCACCACTTCGATGAAAACTACCCTGCCCTGGCCAAGCGGCTGATCGATGAGATCGAGACCCGTCAGGGCAAGTCGAGTGTGGCCGAGCAGAATTGAGGGTTGGGTAAGGACAGCAGGCACTGGGGTCAGGTCGAGCGGATGGCTCTGATAGCGCGAATCAGGGGTTACCCTGCCCCTCTGCATGACCTCATGCCGCGATAAGCTGCGCAGCAGCCCTTAGATTTCAGCTTCGCAGCGCATATTGCCGGGGCCGCGCTGCGGCCCATCGCGGCACAAGGGCCGCTCCTACCCGGAAATCTGCTAGCTGTCAGGGGCCGTGCCAGACAGTTGCTCCTACAAAGCCCTGTGAAGCTACTGACTCAGGCGTTACGCGGTCAGTGTCAGAGCGGCCTCGCCGGGGCGCCGGACCGGCCGCGATGGGCTGCGCACCAGCCCCAGTATCTGCGCATCGCCGCAAACATCACTAGGCCCCAGGGGAATGCCCTCAGCGCCTCCCCTGCCCTTTTCAGATCTCGACCTGAGTACCCAACTCGATTACCCGATTGAGCGGCAGGTTGAAGAACCTCAAATTGCCGTTGGCATTCTTCAGCAAGAACGCGAACAGGTTGCCTCGCCAGCGCGACATGCCTTCGAGCCTGGACGCGATCACGGTTTCGCGGCTCAGGAAATAGGTGGTGCGCATGGGCGTGAAGTCCAGCTCGTCCAGGTGGCAGAGTTTGAGCGCCGCCGGCACGTCCGGCTCATCCATGAAGCCGAAATGCAGGACCACCCTGAAGAAGCCATCACCATAGGCCTCGACCTCGAATCGCTCCTGCTCTGGCACGCGAGGTCGATCTTCGCTGAGCACCGTCAGCAACACGACCTGGCTGTGCAGCACCTGGTTGTGCAGCATGTTGTGCAGCAACGCATGGGGAACGGCGTCCGAGCGGGCGGTGAGAAACACGGCCGTGCCCTCCACCCGGTGCGGCGGCTGGATGCGGATACTGCTGATGAACAGCGGCAGTGGCAGCGCCCCTTCGTCTATACGTTCGACGAGAATTTGCTTGCCACGTTTCCAGGTGCTCATCAGCAGGAACAGCACACCGCCTGCCAGCACAGGGAAGGCCCCGCCCTGGACGATCTTCGGAACGTTGGCGGCAAAAAACAGCCCGTCAACGAACAGAAAGCCCAGCAAGAGGGGCACGGCCAGGACCGGCGGCCACTTCCACAGCAACAACATCACTGCCGCCACCAGAATGGTCGTCATCAACATAGTGCCGGTGACGGCCACGCCATAGGCTGCGGCCAAAGCGCCCGAGGACTCGAAGCCGATCACCAGCAGCACCACGCCCACCATCAACGTCCAGTTGACTGCCGCCACGTAGATTTGCCCTTGCTCGTCACTGGAGGTGTGCTGGATGTGCATGCGCGGGATGTAGCCCAACTGGATGGCCTGTCGGGTGAGCGAGAAGGCGCCGGATATTACCGCTTGCGACGCAATCACGGTGGCCAGGGTGGCAAGGCCGACCAGCGGCAGCAAGGCCCAGCTGGGCGCCAGCAGGTAGAACGGGTTGCGCGCAGCCTCGGGGTTTTGCAGCAGCATGGCGCCCTGGCCAAAGTAGTTGAGCACCAGTGCCGGCAGCACCAGGGCGAACCAGGCCCGTGCGATCGGCTTGCGGCCAAAGTGCCCCATGTCGGCATAGAGCGCCTCGGCACCGGTCAGCGCCAGCACCACCGCGCCGAGGATGGCCACGCCCATGCCAGGATGGACGATGAAGAAGTTGACCGCCCAACCGGGGTTGAAGGCGCGGAGCACTTCGGGCGTCTGTGCGATGCCATGGACCCCCAGCGCGGCCAGCACCACGAACCATAGGACCATGACCGGGCCGAACAGCTTGCCGATTTTCTCGGTGCCGTGGCGCTGCACCAGAAACAGAGCCACCAACACCACCAGCGACACCGGCACCACCCAATGGTCGATGCCATCGAAGGCCAGGCCCAGGCCCTCGACGGCCGAAAGCACCGAGACTGCCGGGGTGATCATGCTGTCGCCATAGAACAGCGAGGCGCCGATCAAACCGCAGATCACCATCAGGGTGCGCAGGCGCGGATACGCAGCCGTGGCACGCCGCGCCAGCGCGGTTAGGGCCATGGTGCCGCCCTCCCCCTGGTTGTCGGCACGCAGGATGAACACCACGTACTTGAATGACACCACCCACAGCAGCGACCAGAGGATCAACGACAGGATTCCCAGCACACCGTCGTGGTTAACCTGCACCCCATAACCGCCCGTGAACACTTCCTTCAGGGTATACAGCGGGCTGGTGCCGATATCGCCATAAACCACCCCGACCGCCGCCACCAGCAGGCCCAGCGACCGGGTCGCCCCCTGCTTCGCTGCGTGCCCGCCCTCGGCGTGACTGCTTGCCTGAACCATCGACCACTCCCGCAAAAGGCCCTCAGGGCCACTGTTGTCAGCGTGCATGCCAGTTCGCCCATCCGGGCCTGGCGTAACGGCGCGAAGCATAGCGCAGCGTTCGTCGTATTTCTGCTGGTCAATCGATCCATCGCTCGCTAGAATTGCGCACTTTTTGATCAGAGGCGCCAAAAGCGCCCGTCAAGGTCGCCCCCGATCAACGCTGGGCGACCTGTATTCAACGCCGAGGTTAGTCATGTCCACCACGCCCGCCACCCCCAAGGTCGGTTTCGTCAGCCTGGGTTGTCCCAAAGCCCTGGTCGATTCCGAGCGCATCCTCACCCAGTTGCGCATGGAAGGCTATGAAGTCGTGCCAACGTACGAGGATGCCGACGTGGTGGTGGTCAACACCTGCGGTTTCATTGACAGCGCCAAGGCCGAATCGCTTGAAGTGATCGGTGAAGCCATCAAGGAAAACGGCAAGGTGATCGTCACCGGCTGCATGGGTGTCGAGGAAGGCAGCATTCGCGATGTGCACCCAAGCGTGCTTTCGGTGACCGGCCCGCAGCAGTACGAGCAGGTGGTCAACGCCGTGCACGAAGTGGTGCCGCCGCGTCAGGACCACAACCCGCTGATCGACCTGGTGCCGCCGCAAGGGGTCAAGCTGACGCCGCGCCACTATGCCTACCTGAAGATTTCCGAAGGCTGCAACCACAGCTGCAGCTTCTGCATCATTCCGTCGATGCGTGGCAAGCTGGTCAGCCGCCCAGTGGGCGACGTGCTGAGCGAGGCCGAGCGCCTGGTCAAGGCCGGGGTCAAGGAAATCCTGGTGATTTCCCAGGACACCAGCGCCTACGGCGTAGACGTCAAATACAAGACCGACTTCTGGAACGGCCGCCCGGTCAAGACCCGCATGCTCGAGTTGTGTGAGGCCCTGAGCAGCCTGGGTGCGTGGGTGCGCCTGCACTATGTGTATCCGTACCCCAATGTCGACGATGTGATCCCATTGATGGCTGCCGGCAAGATCCTGCCGTACCTGGACATTCCGTTCCAGCACGCCAGCCCCAAGGTGCTCAAGTCGATGAAGCGCCCGGCCTTCGAAGACCGGACCCTGGCCCGCATCAAGCAGTGGCGCGAGCAGTGCCCGGAGCTGGTCATTCGTTCGACCTTCATCGTCGGCTTCCCAGGCGAAACCGAGGAAGACTTCCAGTACCTGCTGGACTGGCTGACCGAGGCCCAACTCGACCGCGTGGGCTGCTTCCAGTACTCGCCTGTCGAAGGTGCCCCGGCCAACGACCTGGGCTTGGCCGACGTCCCGGACGACGTCAAACAGGATCGCTGGGACCGCTTCATGGCGCACCAGCAGGCCATCAGCGCCGCCCGCCTGCAGATGCGCATCGGCAAGGAAATCGACGTGCTCATCGACGAGGTCGAAGAGCAAGGCTCGGTGGGCCGCAGTTTCTTCGACGCGCCAGAAATCGACGGCAGTGTCTTCATCGATGGCAACCACGGCTTCAAGCCTGGCGACAAGGTACGTTGCCGCGTGGTGGACGCCGACGAATACGACATGTGGGCAGAGCCCATCTGACAGGGCGCCCTGCCTGCCTCCTGTCGCAGTGGCGCGGCCCGCCCCGGGTCGCGCCCTCCTCCAGCATCTATCCTTGTTTTGACGGCCACTGGAGCAAGGACCCGATGCGCACCTTCTCGACCCTGGAAACGCCTCACCTGAGCGACTACCCCAGGCTGGTCAGCGTATGGGAAGACGCGGTACGTGCGACGCACGCCTTTATGCCCGAACCCTACATCGTGCTGCTGCGCGACAAGGTGCTGCGGCGGTATCTGGACGCGGTGATGCTGGTCTGTGCCCGTGGGCCTGATCGCAGCATCCAGGGTTTCGTCGGCGTGGCAGGCGGGCGCATCGACATGTTGTTCGTGGACCCGCAGTGGCATGGCCGAGGTATCGGCAAACAATTGCTGCAGCATGCGGTGCAGGCGTTGGACGCCCTGACCCTCGACGTCAACGAGCAGAACACCCAGGCGCTGGGCTTTTATCTGCACCAGGGCTTTGAGATCGTGGGCCGTTCGCCCAAGGACGGTCTGGGCCAACCGTATCCCTTGCTGCACATGCGCAGGCACAGCGCGGCCTGATTGACACAGATTCCCGCCCCTCGCCCGGCGGGAAGGGTACAATGCAGCCTTTCTTTGCCTTTGCGAATCGTCGTCATGTCCGAACCCGTCCGTCTGTCCAAACGCCTTGTCGAGCAGCTTGGCTGTTCCCGCCGCGAGGCTGAGTTGTATATCGAAGGAGGCTGGGTGACGGTCGACGGCGTGGTGGTCGAGCAACCGCAGTTCAAGGTCGAGCAGCAGCACGTCGAGCTGCTGCCCGGCGCGCGCGCCGAGAGCCTGGAGCCGGTCACGCTGCTGCTCCACCAAGGCGCGGGCATGGACAACGAAACTGCCCGGCTTGGCCTGAACATGACCAGCCTCAGCGAGGCCCATCGCGAAGGCGTGCGCCCCTTGCACGGGCATTTCACCCGCCAGGCCTGTGTAGCACCGTTGGAACCGGGTGCCAGCGGCTTGCAGGTGTTTACCCAGGACTGGCGGGTAACCCGCAAGATCAACGCCGACCTGCGCAAGCTTGAACAGGAGTTCGTGGTCCAGGTGCGCGGTGAAGCCAGTGCCCAGATGCTCGAGCGCCTGGCACGCGGTGTGACCCGCAATGACCGCGAATTGCCCAAGGCCAAGGCCAGCTGGCAGAACGAAACCCATTTGCGCCTGGTGCTGAAAAACCCGCAACCCGGCCAGATTTCCGAACTGTGCGCCTACCTGCGCCTGGAGTTGCTGGGCATGCGCCGCATACGCCTGGGCGGTGTTTCGATGGGCAAGCTGGCGCTGGGCCAATGGCGCTACCTGATGGGCACTGAACGTTTCTAAGTGAGAGGCCGTGCGATGACGTGCGGCACGAGAACAGGATTTTGCAGCAATGAACCACAATGACGTCCTGCGCAGCCTGCGCTACATGTTGAAAGTCAATGACGCCAAGATGGCCGAGATCATCGGTTTGACCGGCCTGGACGTGAACCCTGTCGTCCTGGCGACCTATGTGAAGAAAGAAGAAGAGGAAGGCTTTGTGCGCTGCCCGGACCGGGTCATGGCGCACTTTCTCGACGGCCTGGTCATCTACCGTCGCGGCAAGGATGAAAGCCGTCCGGCACAACCTGTCGAACTGCCGGTTACCAACAACCAGATCCTGAAGAAGCTGCGAGTGGCTTTCGAACTGAAAGAGGACGACCTGCACGCCATCTTGAAATCGGTCGATTTCCCCGTCAGCAAACCTGAGCTCAGCGCACTGTTTCGCAAGGCCGGCCATGACAACTACCGCCCGTGCGGCGACCAGTTGCTGCGCAACTTCCTGAAGGGCCTGACCCAGCGCGTGCACGGCTGAATGGTCATGCAGCATACGGTGGCGCCGGTGGGGATCGTGCGCTCCTGTTTCAAGGAGAAGTTCGCCATTCCGCGCCAGCCGCAACTGGCGCCGGCCGCACGCGGTGTGCTGGAGCTACTGCCCCCGTTCGACCAAGCCGAGGCAGTCGAAGGGCTGGAACAGGTCAGCCACGTCTGGCTGCTGTTTCTGTTCCACCAGGCCCTGGAAGAAAAACCCAGGCTCAAAGTGCGCCCACCGCGCCTGGGGGGCAACAAGAGCATGGGTGTGTTCGCCACTCGCGCCACGCACCGGCCCAACGGCATCGGCCAGTCGGTGGTGCGGCTGGAGGGAGTTGAACCTGGCCGCTTGCTGTTGTCAGGCATCGACCTGCTCGACGGCACGCCGGTGCTGGACATCAAGCCCTACGTACCCTATGCCGACAGTGTCGAGGGTGCCCATAACCACATGGCCAGCGGTGCGCCAGTGGCCATTACCGTGCAGTGGGCCGACAGCGCCCTGCCCCAGGCCCGCGAGCATGCGTTGCGCCTGGGCGAGCCCCTGGTGGCATTGATCGAGCAATGCTTGGCGCAAGACCCACGGCCAGCCTATCAGGTGCCTGTGGCCGAACGGGTGTATGGGGTCAAGTTCTGGGATGTGCAGGTCAGGTGGCATTATCCGCAGACGGATGTGATCCGTGTGCTGGAGGTGGTGCTGGCTTGAAGGTGCAATAGCGCTGCATCTGGGGGGTTGTGCTGTCGCCATCTGCCTCAAGTACCAACAGCCGCCCATGAAAAAGGCGACCCGCCGGGTCGCCTTTTTTCGTACCGTTACGCTGTAATCAACGTGCTGGACCTTCGGCAACGCCCAGGTCGTCGGTCGGACGGGTGTCGATCAGCGGACCGCCACCCGAAGCCAACTCCGACGCCAGCTTGTCGTTGTCCATCTCGTTGACCCACTTGGCTACGACCACGGTGGCAACGGCGTTGCCCACCAGGTTGGTCAAGGCACGCGCTTCGGACATGAAGCGGTCGATGCCCAGGATCAGTGCCAGGCCGGCAACCGGCAAGTGGCCCACGGCAGACAACGTGGCCGCCAGCACGATGAAGCCCGAACCGGTAACGCCAGCGGCACCTTTGGAGGCGACCAGCAGCACCAGCAGCAGGGTGATCTGGTGGGTGATGTCCATCGGGGTGTCGGTAGCCTGGGCGATGAACACCGCAGCCATGGTCAGGTAGATCGAGGTGCCGTCCAGGTTGAACGAGTAACCGGTCGGAATGACCAGGCCTACCACGGACTTCTTGGCACCCAGGCGTTCCATCTTGGCCAGCATGCGTGGCAGCGCGGACTCGGACGAGGACGTGCCCAGCACGATCAGCAGCTCTTCACGGATGTAGCGGATCAGCTTGAGTACGCTGAAACCGTGGGCGCGGCAGATGCCACCAAGCACCACCAGCACGAACAGCAGGCAGGTGATGTAGAAGCACGCCATCAGGTAACCCAGCTGCACCAGCGAGCCCACGCCGTACTGGCCGATGGTGAAGGCCATGGCGCCGAAGGCACCGATCGGGGCCAGCTTCATGATCATGTTGATGATGTTGAACATGACATGGGCGAAGCGATCGATCATGTCCAGGAACGGCTTGCCGTAGCTGCCCAGGCGGTGCAGGGCGAAGCCGAACAGCACCGAGAACATCAGTACTTGCAGGATGTCGCCGTTGGCGAAGGCACCGACCACGGTGTTGGGGATGACGTTGAGGAGGAAGCCTACGGTGGTCTGCTGCGCGCCAGCGGCGGCATAGGCAGCCACGCTGCTGGCATTGAGGGTGCTGACGTCGATGTGCATGCCCGCGCCGGGCTTGACCACGTTGACGACCACCAGGCCGATGATCAGCGCGATGGTGGAGACGATTTCAAAATACAGCAACGCATAGCCGCCCGTCTTGCCGACGGATTTCATGCTCTGCATGCCGGCGATACCGCTGACCACGGTGCAGAAGATGATCGGTGCGATGACCATCTTGATCAGTTTGACGAAGCCATCACCCAAGGGTTTGAGGGCAACGCCCGTTTCCGGGTAGTAATGGCCGAGCAGAATACCGATGGTGATGGCAACCAACACCTGGACATACAGGGATTTGTAAAGCGGCTGACGTGTCGTCATGGCTGTTTTTCCTCAAGTGTGCCGCGCCACCCTGTTCCAGGGGTGCAGCACCTGAATCGCTAACCCTCCTGCACTTGGAGGGATTTGTCGTTGTGGTAGAGCTGCCTTCGCAGGCCTCTGCCAATAGCGATAGCAAGGGTGATGCCAAAATGCCCAAACCGGGTGCAGGCAGGGCTATTGCTGGCTTTCCATGCCCAACGTCGGGGCGAAACGTGAGGAAGGGTGGCGGGTTTCCGCCCGCTGGCGGAATTGGAGCAGCCCAGATGGCGGAAAACCGCCTGGGCTCATTCCAGATTGAAGGTGATACGGAAGGCGGCGCCGCCAAGCGCCGAGTCATCCAGGCTCAGTTCGGCATCGTAGCTGTCGATGATGTCCTTCACCACAGCCAGGCCGATGCCTTGCCCCGGGTGCTGACTGTCCAACCGCTCACCACGCTCCAGAATGCGCTGGCGCTGGTTGGCGGGCACGCCTGGACCGTCATCTTCGATACAGAGCGTGAGCCGTCCAGCTTCTCTGAACAGGCTGACCCTTATCTGGCCCAGGCTCAGGCGGTAGGCGTTTTCCAGGAGGTTACCCAGCAGTTCGAGCAATGCGCCCTGCTCCATGGGTACCCGCGCCTGGTCCGGCACCTGCAAGGTCACGTCCACGTGTTTATCGCGGTAGACCTTGGCCAGCGTGCTACACAGGCTGTCGAGCAAGGGGCGTAGCACCACGCTATGACGCACCAGGCCGCTCTTGCGCAGGCTGGCCCGTTGCAGCTGATAGTCGATCTGCTGGCTCATGCGTTCGATCTGGCTCTGCAAGACCCTGGCCTGCTCCCGTTCACCGTTGTGCTGCTGCAGGCTTTCGCCCACCCCCTGCAACACGGCCAAGGGCGTCTTCAGGCTGTGCGCCAGGTCGTCCAGCGAATCCCGGTAGCGCTGGCGTTGCTCGCGCTCGCTTTGCAGCAGGCGGTTCAGCGAACCGGTCAGGCGCAGCAGTTCGCGGGGGTGGTGTGTGCTCAGGCCGTCCCGCGCGCCGGATTCCAGATCGTCGAGCTCGCGGCTAAGGCGGCGTAGCGAGCGCAACCCCCAGGTCAACCCGGCCCAGAGCAGCGCCAGCAGTGCTAGCAAGGCAGCCCCGAAGCCCAGGTAGAGTTTTTCACGCAGGCCATCGAGGGTGCGCTGATAGTCGCGCACCGGCTGCAGGGCCACGATGCTGAAGGCGGCACTCTTGCCGCCCAGCAGCTTAATCTCGACGTCATAAACGAAGAACTCCTCGCCATTGGCCTGGTGGATGCGTGCGAACTCGTTTCCGCGGCCATCGTAGCGAGGCTGATAGTTGATGTTCTGCGCCGCCGTGGCCCGGGACTGCCAGACCAGTTGGCCAGCGCGGTCGAAGATGTACCCCAGCAGACCGGTATAGGGCAGGTTGAAACGTTCGTCCGGCAACAACGCCGGCATCTGCAACTGCCCGTTTTCGATACGCGCCGCCGAAATCAGCGTGGTCACGTCCGAAGCCAAGCGTTGTTCGATCGACTCCTGCAAGGCAAGGCTGAAGGCTTTCTGCAAAGCTGGCAGCAGCGCCAGCATGAACAGCACCGCCAGCACGGCAGCGGCCAGCATCAGGCGCACACGCAGGGATCGAATCATCGGCAGCGCTCGGTGAACAGGTAGCCAAGCCCGCGCACGGTATCGATGGGCTTGAAGCCGCACTCGCCTTCGAGCTTGCGCCGCAAGCGCCCGATGAGCACTTCGATGACGTTTGGATCACGTTCTTCATCCCCAGGGTAGAGTTGCTCCATCAGGCGATCCTTGGCCACCACCTGCTGGTGATGACGCATCAGGTACTCGAGGATGCGGTATTCGTAGGCAGTCAGGCCCAGTGGCTGCTCGTCGAGCGTCGCCTGCTTGCGATTGAGGTCAAGGACCAACGGGCCGGCGGCGATGGTTGACTGGGTGAAGCCGCTGGAGCGGCGCAGCAGCGCATTGAGGCGCGCCTCGAGTTCTTCGAACTGGAACGGCTTGACCAGGTAGTCGTCGGCGCCAGCGGCCAGCCCTTCGACCTTGTCCTGCCAGTTGCCGCGGGCCGTGAGGATGAGGATGGGGAAGGTCTTGGCCTGGTTGCGCAGGCGCGTGATCAGCTCCAGGCCACTGATGCCCGGCAGCCCCAGGTCGACCACCGCCAGGTCGAAGTGGTACTGCTCGGCCTGGTACAACGCCTCCTCGGCATTGGCGACCGCCTCGACCACGTGGCCACTTTCCCCCAGGCGGGTATAGAGGTGATGGCGAAGCAAGGCTTCGTCCTCGACCACCAGCAGTTTCATGTGCAGCTCCTTGATGGATGTGCCTGTACGGTGCCCAATGCTGACAAGCCAGCCCCACCGCGTGCGCCTACCGGCCTGATGGCCCAGCATGGCACTGGTTGGAGCTGGCTTGCCAGACCCGGGTCGCTACAGGATAACGCGACGGGCAGGTCAGAACTTGTAGGAAGCCGCCAGATAGGTCTGCGCGCTGCTGCTCAGGCGCAATGTGCCGGCCTTCGGCGCGCCGTGGGGGCTGACCTCGGTGGCGGCATTGGTGCGCAGGTAGCGGTAGCCCAGTTCGACCGAGGCCTTGTCGGTGATGTCCTGGATGACGCCTGCCTGCAGGCCGTAGGCATAACCGTAGTCGGTGTCGCGGCTCAGGCCTGGCGATTCCTGGGACAGCTTGGTCATGCCGAGGGTGCCGCCGCCGAACAGCTTGGTGGTATCGCCTACGGGCAGGAACAGGTCATAGCTGCCCAGCAGGTTTTCCTGGCGAAGTTTCAAGCCGCTGTGGTCACCGGAAACGTTGTCGTAGGTCATGTAGTAGCGACCCTGGTCATTGATGCGCCCCAGGCGCACGCCCCAGGTACCGTCCTTGGCGATGACGCCGTCGGTGTTGAGGTGGTCGGTGTTGCGTTGCAGCAGGCCTGACTTGCGAACCTTGTCGCTGGTCTGGCCGTAGGTGAGGCTGGCGAAGTTTTCGTCGGCCGCCTGGGCGCTGGTCATGCCAGCGGCGCAGACGGCTACGGCGGCAAGCAGGGTATTGAATGTTTTCATGGTGAGGTTACTCCAGTCGAGTGCGCTGTTGAGGTCTGGAAGCTAGAGTAAGCAGGGCACACTGAACCTCGACTGAACCCTTGCTGAACATTGACTGAACGAACCGATTGCAATCCAGGAGTAGTCACCATGCGCGCCTTGCTGGCCTTGACCTTGATGTGTACTGCCGCCTTTGCCCAGGCGGCGGTACAGACCCGCGAGATCCCCTACCAGGATGCCGACGGCAACCGGCTGGTCGGCTATTACGCCTATGACGACGCCGTCACCGGCAAGCGGCCAGGCATCGTCGTGGTGCATGAGTGGTGGGGGCTCAATGACTACGCCAAACGACGCGCCCGGGACTTGGCAGCGCTGGGTTACAACGCCCTGGCCATCGACATGTACGGTGACGGCAAGCACACCGAGCACCCTCAGGACGCCCAGGCGTTCATGGCGGCAGCACTCAAGGACCCCAAGGCTGCTGCCAGGCGCTTCGACGCCGGGCTGGAATTGCTCAAGTTGCAGCCCAACACCAACAAGCATGACCTGGGCGCTGTGGGGTACTGCTTTGGCGGCAAGGTGGTACTCGATGCCGCCAGGCGCGGCGAGAAGCTCGACGGTGTGGTGAGTTTCCATGGCGCCCTGGCTACCACTACACCCGCAAAGCCTGGGGTGGTGAGGGCGGCAATTCTGGTGGAGCACGGCGCAGCGGACAGCATGGTGACCGCCGAACAGGTGCAGGCCTTCAAGGCGGAGATGGACGCGGCGAAGGTGAATTACCGTTTCGTCAGCCTCGACGGGGCCAAGCACGGGTTCACCAACCCTGATGCCGACCGCCTGAGCCATGGCGCTCACGGCGGGCCCGACATCGGTTATGACAAGGCGGCCGACGAACGCTCATGGGCAGACATGCAGGCGTTCTTCAAGCAGGTGTTCAATGAGTGATCACGCGGGGCAGCCATGCGGGGACGCCAGCGATCGCCGTGATAGGTAGGCAACAGTGGGCGCGTTTCATGCTTGCGTTGAAAACTGCGCCCCTGTGCCGGGCTGCATCGCCCTGCCCCTCCCGCAACCCCTGCTCAGCTGGCACAATAGCGCGCATGACGACCCTTCCTGCCTGCTGTACCTCGCTTCGGCAACACTGGCCCTTGCCCCGTCCCTTGCCTGGTGCGGTACTGGTCAGTTGCGCCTTCGACCCCACAAGCGTGGCCCCGGACGACTTCGCGCGTGCTGGCATCGTGCCCAGTGCGGGCCTGCAACGTTCAGTTGCCAAGCGCCAGGCTGAATACATCGCCGGGCGGGTATGCGCGCGCGCTGCGTTGCAGCAGTTGGACGGCCGGCACTACGTGCCCACCACCCACGAAGACCGCTCCCCCATCTGGCCTGCTGGCATTCGGGGCTCGATTACCCACGGTAAAGGCTGGGCGGCGGCGGTGGTTGCCGCCCAAGGCAGCTGCCGCGGGCTAGGGTTGGACCAGGAAGCGCTGCTCGATGACGAGCGCGCCGAGCGTTTGATGGGCGAGATCCTGACACCGATGGAGCTGGAGCGTCTGGACCACCGGCAGTTGGGCCTGGCCGTGACCCTGACCTTCTCGCTGAAGGAAAGCCTGTTCAAAACGCTCTACCCCCTGACTGGCCAGCGCTTTTACTTCGAACATGCCGAGCTGCTCGAATGGTCCGCTGACGGGCTGGCCACGCTGCGCCTGCTCACCGACCTGTCCGCCCAATGGCGCAAGGGCGTCCAATTGCAGGCGCAATTCTGCCTGCAGGATGGCCACTTGCTGAGCCTGGTTAGCGCCTGAGGCCTACAAAGGCGCCTGTTGTCGCGGCCAGGCAAGGCTGAAACAGGCGCCACCCAGGGCCGTGCCATGGCCTACCGTGGCGCGGCCTGCGTGCCAATAGATGATACGGCGCACGATCGACAAACCCAGGCCATGGCCACCGGAGGCACGGGTACGGCTGTCGTCCAGGCGCATGAACGGCGTGAAGATGCGGTCCCAGACCCCTTCCGGAATGCCTGGCCCGTCATCTTCCACATCGATACGGCACACGTGCGGGCCTAGCTGATAACTCACGCGCACCTCGTGCTCGGCGTGGCGCAGGGCATTGCTCACCAGGTTCTGCACGGCGCGGTGCAGGTAGCGGGGCTCCGCCTCGACCCAGGCGGTCTCGCCTTCGACGCCCTGGCAATCGCCCCGCAACAAGCGTATGTCGCGACGCAACGGGGCCAGTTCGGCAATGACCTGATCGAGCAAGGCATCCAGGTCGATACGCTGGAACGTCAGGGCCGGGGCGCCTTGCTCGAGGCGCGCGTAGGTGAGCATTTCGTCGACCAGCTTGTCCAGGTCCTGGATGTCGCCGTCCATGCCGGCAAGGTGCTTGGCGCGTGCCTGCTCGGTGGCGGCGCTTTCGACCATTTCCAGGCCAAAACGCAAGCGGGCCACGGGGGTGCGCAGCTCGTGCGACACGGCACGTACCAGCTCGCGCTGCATGGACAGCGAGCGCTGCAAGTGCTCGGCCATGCCATTGAATGCCGCTGCCAGGCGCCCGATCGAATCGGCATCGCCTGCCGGTACACGCGTGTCCAGGCTGCCTTGGGCGATGCCCGCCGCGGCCCGCGCCAGGCCGGAAACGCGCCGCTCCAATTGGCGCACCAGCAGGTAGACCACCAGGCCAATGAGGCTCAAACCAACCAGGGTGATCAACACCAGCAACTGGGGTGGGTAGGGGTTGAGCTGGTGCAAGGGGCCGATCTCCAGCACCCACGGCGAGCCGGAGAGCCCAGCGAACACGCGTATGGAATCGCCATCCATGCCCAGCGCCATCACCGTGTCACCCTCCTCCACCCGGCGCCGCTGATCGTCATCCAGGCTGGCCCGCTCGATACGCTGCAAGGCAACCCCAAACCCGAAGCCCTTGTCGTGCTTGATCTGCTCCAGGCGCTGCTGCTGTTCGGTCACCGGGTAACGCACCAGCTCGTCGGCCAGTAGATACAGGGTAGCGCGCGCCAGTTGCTCGCTGATCTGCCTGACCTGGGCGACCAGCAGCAGGTCCTGCTGCCCTACCCTGCGCAACACCCGAGCTGCATGCGGGCCGGTCTTCTCGACCACGACGAGGCTGCGGTACAGACGTGCGCGTTGTGCGCCATCGAGGGCGAAGGCCGACATGGGCTGCAACTGCAGCGGCACCCCCAGCAGCCGCCCCCACAGCAGCAGGGAACGCTTGCGCTCGGTGTCGCTCTGCACGGCCAGGTTATCGGCCATGAGGCTGAACGTGCCTTGCGCCAGGCCCTCGCGGTGCTGGGCGGCGCGTACTTCGTTGACCAGGTGCAGGCTGAGCACCCCCAGCAGCGCCACCAGTACCAGGACCGCCAGCATGCCGCCATAGATGCGCAGGAAAATGGAATTCACGGGCATTGGCCCACGAACAGATAGCCTTTGCTGCGCAGGGTCTTGATCAGCCGGGGCTGGATAGGGTCGTCGCCGATGCGAGGGCGGATACGGGAAATGCGTATGTCGATGGAGCGGTCCTGGCCGTCATAGCCCACACCGCGCAGCGCCGTGGAGATCTGCTCGCGGGTCAGCACCTTGCCAGCGTTGCTGGCCAGCAGCCAAAGCAGGTCGAATTCGGCGCCGGTAAGCTCGATCTGCCGATCGCCAAGCCACGCCTCACGCACCCGGCTGTCGATGCGCAGCGCACCGAAGGTCAGGTCCTGGCGTTTGCCCGCAGGCGCCTCGCTGCGACGCAACAAGGCCTGGATGCGCGCCAGCAACAGCCGGGGGCGTACGGGCTTGCACACGTAGTCGTCTGCGCCAATGTCCAGTCCTTGCACCTGATCCAGCTCGTCGGTGCGCGCCGTGAGCATCAGGATGGGCCCAGGGTACTGGCTGCGCACGCGCCGACAGATGCTCATGCCATCTTCGCCCGGCAACATCACATCCAGCATGACCAGGTCCGGCTGGGTGTCGATGATGCGTCGCGCTGCGCGAGCGCCATCGCCCTCGACACTGACCGCATACCCTTGGGCGCTCAGATACTCGGCAGTCAGTTCGGCCAGACGCTGGTCGTCTTCGACGATGAGGATGCTCGGTAGCGTTGGATCCATGGCGTAGGGCCTGTTGGTGTTGTTTTTCCCTGGATAGTACGACCAGGACCCTGCCGAGCCAACCCACTTGGGTGGTTCCGTGGACAATGATCCGGGTGCGTCGGCGGCCCCTGAAAAAAACTGCCCAGCGGCAAGCAGACGCAGAAAAACACTTCAAACCAGTGGGCACAAGGCCTACAGCGAATACTCACGTTTCACTCACAAAGTACCCACAAGATATCCACAGCCGCTCGCCTTGCAAACACCCCCATACCGCATTATCTTGTATCGCGATCGCGACGAACCACTAGATATAGGGGTTCGCGCAAAATCACTTACAAAAGTCAACCCGCAAAATCATCGGATTTTTCGGCTGAACTTACGGTGGTTTCAGCAGCCAAACCGCTCCTGCGGAGGCGACCGAGGCAAGCCCTGTCAGGGCCTTGTTCGGGCATGGGTGAACCAGGCGAGCCTGGCACTCATCAGCAACGGATTCCGGCAACCCGGAACTTTTGACTTCGGCCAGGGAGCGGCAAGCCATTGCCCTTATTCCTGAGTCTGTCCCGAAGTCGGTACGCCCGCGCGGACGGATGCGCTTGCGTTGCGCATCCCCGCCAGGCAATCGAGCAAGTGGACGGAACGGTGGGCGCCCAATTGGGCGCCTGATCAATATAGAAACTGTGGAGACACCCACCCATGCAAACCGACACGACTCGCGAGAACCCGCAGGCCAAGGCCCCGCAGGTTGCCGAATCCAATCAGGATCTGGCCGCCACTGCCCCTGGCCAACTGCGCGTGATCAAGCGTAACGGTACTGTCGTCCCCTACACCGACGACAAGATCACCGTGGCCATCACCAAGGCGTTCCTCGCAGTTGAAGGCGGTACCGCCGCCGCTTCGTCGCGCATTCACGACACCGTCGCGCGCCTGACCGAGCAGGTCTCGGCCACGTTCAAGCGTCGCATGCCATCGGGTGGCACCATCCACATCGAAGAAATCCAGGACCAGGTCGAACTGGCCCTGATGCGCGCCGGCGAGCAGAAAGTCGCCCGTGACTACGTCATCTACCGTGAGCAGCGCGCCAAGGAGCGCGCCACCCGCGTCAGCACCGACGCCGTGGTCGAGCCGCACCCAAGCATTCGCATCACCCTGGCCGACGGTAGCCTGGCGCCGCTGGACATGGCGCGCCTGAACACCATCATCAGCGAAGCCTGCGAAGGCCTGGCCGAAGTCGATGGCGACCTGATCCAGCGCGAAACCCTGAAGAACCTGTACGACGGCGTGGCCATCAAGGACGTCAACACCGCCCTGGTGATGACCGCCCGTACCCTGGTCGAGCGTGAACCGAACTATTCGTTCGTCACCGCTCGCCTGCTGATGGACACCCTGCGCGCCGAAGGCCTGGCCTTCCTGAATGTCGCTGACAGCGCCACGCACCACGAAATGGCCGACCTGTATGCCAAGGCCCTGCCGGCCTACGTCGCCAAGGGCGTGGAGTTCGAGCTGCTCAACCCGGCCCTGGCAGCCTATGACCTGGAGCGCCTGGGCAAGGCCATCGATCACGAGCGTGACCAGCAGTTCACCTACCTGGGCCTGCAAACCCTGTACGACCGCTACTTCATCCACAAGGATGGCGTGCGCTTCGAGCTGCCGCAGGTCTTCTTCATGCGTGTGGCCATGGGCCTGGCACTGGAAGAAAAGGACAAGGAAGCGCGCGCGATCGAGTTCTACAACCTGTTGTCGTCCTTCGACTACATGGCCTCGACCCCGACCCTGTTCAACGCCGGCACCCTGCGCCCGCAGCTGTCGAGCTGCTACCTGACCACCGTCCCGGACGACCTGTCGGGCATCTACCACGCGATCCACGACAACGCCATGCTGTCCAAATTCGCAGGTGGCCTGGGCAACGACTGGACGCCGGTGCGTGCACTGGGCTCCTACATCAAGGGCACCAATGGCAAGTCCCAGGGCGTCGTGCCGTTCCTCAAAGTCGTGAACGACACCGCTGTTGCGGTCAACCAGGGTGGTAAGCGCAAGGGCGCTGTGTGTGCCTACCTGGAAACCTGGCACCTGGACATCGAAGAATTCATCGAGCTGCGCAAGAACACCGGTGATGATCGCCGTCGTACCCACGACATGAACACCGCCAACTGGATCCCTGACCTGTTCATGAAGCGCGTCTTCGACGACGGCAAGTGGACCCTGTTCTCGCCCTCGGAAGTGCCGGACCTGCACGACCTGACCGGCAAGGCCTTCGAAGAGCGCTACGAGTACTACGAAGCCCTGACCGAGTACAACAAGATCAAGGTGTTCAAGACCATCCAGGCCAAGGACCTGTGGCGCAAGATGCTCTCGATGCTGTTCGAGACCGGCCACCCATGGCTGACCTTCAAGGACCCGTGCAACCTGCGCTCGCCTCAGCAGCACGTGGGCGTGGTGCACAGCTCGAACCTGTGCACCGAGATCACCTTGAACACCAACAAGGACGAGATCGCGGTCTGCAACCTGGGCTCGATCAACCTGCCGAACCACATCGTCGATGGCAAGCTGGACACCGCCAAGCTGCAACGCACCGTCAACACGGCCGTGCGCATGCTCGACAACGTGATCGACATCAACTACTACTCGGTACCGCAGGCGCGTAACTCGAACCTCAAGCACCGGCCGGTAGGCCTGGGCATCATGGGCTTCCAGGATGCGCTGTACCTTCAGCACATCGCCTACGGTTCCGACGCTGCCGTCGAATTCGCCGACAAGTCGATGGAAGCGGTCAGCTACTTCGCCATCCAGGCCTCCTGCGACCTGGCCGACGAGCGCGGCGCCTACGAGACGTTCCAAGGCTCGCTGTGGTCCAAAGGTATCCTGCCGCTGGACTCGCAACAGATCCTGATCGAGGCCCGTGGCCAGAAGTACATCGACGTCGACCTGAACGAAACCCTGGATTGGGCGCCGGTCCGTGCCCGGGTACAGAAAGGTATTCGTAACTCGAACATCATGGCCATTGCGCCAACTGCGACCATCGCCAACATCACCGGCGTGTCGCAGTCGATCGAGCCGACCTACCAGAACCTGTACGTGAAATCGAACCTGTCGGGCGAGTTCACCGTGATCAACCCGTACCTGGTTCGCGACCTCAAGGCCCGTGGCCTGTGGGACTCGGTCATGATCAACGACCTGAAGTACTACGACGGTTCGGTGCAGCAGATCGAGCGTATTCCGCAAGAACTCAAGGAGCTGTACGCCACGGCCTTCGAAGTGGAAACCAAGTGGATCGTCGACGCCGCTTCCCGTCGCCAGAAGTGGATCGACCAGGCGCAGTCGCTGAACCTGTACATCGCCGGTGCCTCGGGCAAGAAGCTGGACGTGACCTACCGCATGGCCTGGTACCGTGGTCTGAAAACCACCTACTACCTCCGTGCCCTGGCCGCCACCAGCACCGAGAAGTCGACCATCAACACCGGCAAGCTCAACGCCGTGTCCAGCGGTGGCGACAGCGCCCCGGTCCAGGCAGCCGGCCCTGCACCAGTGCCCAAGGCCTGCGCGATCGACGAGCCGGACTGCGAAGCCTGCCAGTAAGGCCAGGCCGAGGCTTCCTGCGGGAAGCCTCTTTTTTGTAGAGCCGTATGCAAGCCTGCGGGTGTGGCGCTGCCGCCCCGCTACCCGATACAAAAGCCGCAGCCACGCCGCTGGGGCCAGCCCGCCATGGGCACCGCTGATTTGCGTGCACCGCACCGCAACCAAGATCTACCGGCCATACTTCACAGATGGCCCTCGAGCAGGAGACTCTCACCATGCTGAGCTGGGACGAATTCGATAAAGAAGATGACGGCGAAGTCGCCGCCAAAGGCAACACCCCTGCGCAGGCTCACGCCGCCGCCACCCTCGACAAACTCGACAGCGCCGGCGGTGCCGCGGCCCTGGAAGCCCGCGCTGCCACGGCGTCGGACTCCGAGGCCGTCAAGCGCGCCAAGGCGGCCCTGGACGCCCTGGACGTTGCCGAAGGCCTGGCTGAGCTGGAAGGTTCCTCGGCCCGTGTGGCGGTGGATGAAAAGCGCATGATCAACTGCCGCGCCGACCTTAACCAGCTGGTGCCGTTCAAGTACGACTGGGCCTGGCAGAAGTACCTCGACGGCTGCGCCAACCACTGGATGCCGCAGGAGGTCAACATGACCGCCGACATCGCCCTGTGGAAGAGCCAGGACGGCTTGACCGAGGACGAACGCCGCATCGTCATGCGCAACCTGGGCTTCTTCTCCACGGCCGACTCGCTGGTTGCCAACAACCTGGCCCTGGCTGTGTACCGCCTGATCACCAACCCTGAGTGCCGCCAGTACATCCTGCGCCAGGCCTTCGAAGAGGCGATCCACACCCACGCCTATCAGTACTGCATCGAGTCGCTGGGCATGGATGAAGGCGAGATCTTCAACATGTACCACGAGATCCCGTCGGTCGCTAAGAAAGCGGCTTGGGGCCTTAAGTACACCCGCGCCATCTCCGACCCCGAGTTCAACACCGGCACCGTCGAGACCGACAAGGAACTGCTGCGCAACCTGATCGCCTACTACTGCGTTCTGGAAGGCATCTTCTTCTACTGCGGCTTCACCCAGATCCTGTCCATGGGCCGTCGCAACAAGATGACTGGCGTTGCCGAGCAGTTCCAGTACATCCTGCGTGACGAGTCGATGCACCTGAACTTCGGTATCGACGTGATCAACCAGATCAAGATCGAAAACCCGCACCTGTGGGATGCGGCGATGAAGGAAGAAGCCACCCAGATGATCCTGCAGGGGACTCAGCTGGAGATCGAATACGCCCGTGACACCATGCCACGCGGCGTACTGGGCATGAACGCGGCAATGATGGAGGACTACCTCAAGTTCATCGCCAACCGTCGCCTGACGCAGATCGGCCTGAAGGAAGAGTACCCAGGCACGACCAACCCGTTCCCGTGGATGAGCGAGATCATGGACTTGAAGAAGGAGAAGAACTTCTTTGAGACGCGAGTTATCGAGTACCAGACCGGTGGGGCGTTGAGCTGGGATTGATCTTCAAGGCGTAGGTGTTCACCTCCGGCTGAATTTTTTCACCAATACTAAACGTAGTCCTGATACTACAAGCGATGCTGATTAAGTGCACAATGCCCGGATGAGCTCATTGTGCACTTAATCCCTCTGAAATTTTTCTGATTCATCATCCACGCATCCCAGTTCGACCAGGAATAAGGAACGTAAGCGCGGTCCCGACATGCACCAGGCGAAGAAAGGTAACTCATATTTCTTCGCCATGAAGGCGCCTGTTAGTGCCGATGCCGAATCGGGCCTGGTTCACCCTGTACACGGTATAGCGGCGAATGTAGCCGCTGTAGCGTCATCTGTGGCGACCAGGGTTGTACCGGCTTGGGAAGCAGCCGAAGCCTGGAAGAAAGCCGGTGATCTGGCAGATCTGCGGCTGAAATCGGTTCTTTCGTCAAACGATGAGCTTTGCGAATGGATCAAGAGCTTGTCACCTCTCCTGTCGCGTAAGGCCCCTGTGCGCCCTGCGCCGCAGTGATCAGAATGTTTCATTAAGCATTTCAGGATGTGTCCAGCATAATCGAGGGGATTGATCGTTCAACAACGAACAGATTCATGCTGGAGAACCGTCTATGCCTGCTTCGCCTCCCGCCCGGTCCAAGGCCGCGGCGGTTCTACGTGTCACATCTGGTAATTTCCTCGAACAATTTGACTTCTTCCTGTTCGGTTTCTACGCCACCCAAATCGCCTCAGCTTTCTTCCCAGCCTCCAGCGAATTCGCCTCGCTGATGATGACCTTCGCTGTGTTCGGCGCCGGATTCCTCATGCGGCCATTGGGGGCGGTAATTCTGGGCGCTTACATCGACGATGTTGGCCGCCGCAAAGGCCTCATCGTCACGCTGTCAATCATGGCTAGCGGCACGTTGCTCATCGTCCTAGTCCCCGGCTTCGCCACGATCGGCTATTGGGCACCCGCGCTCGTACTGCTTGGCCGCTTGCTGCAAGGCTTTTCCGCCGGTGCTGAATTGGGCGGGGTGTCGGTCTACCTAGCCGAAATGGCTACACCGGGTCGCAAAGGGTTCTATACCAGCTGGCAATCCGGCAGCCAACAGGTCGCCATCGTGGTCGCCGCCGCGTTGGGTTACGGACTGAATCAAAGCCTAGCGCCGGCCGAGATCAGCGAGTGGGGCTGGCGAATTCCGTTCGCCGCTGCCTGCATGATCATCCCGTTCATCTTCTTCCTGCGCCGTAACCTGCAAGAAACCGAAGCGTTCGAGAAGCGTCAGCATCGCCCGACCATGAAGCAAGTGATCGCCACCCTAGGCCGCAACTCATCGGTAGTCATCGCGGGCATGCTGATGGTCGCCATGACCACCAGTGCCTTCTACCTGATCACTGTGTACGCTCCTACCTTTGGTAAGACTGTACTCAACCTGAGCACAAATGACGCGTTGCTGGTGACGCTTCTGGTAGGCGTGTCCAACTTTATCTGGCTACCCATCGGCGGCACGCTCAGCGACCGTTTCGGTCGTAAACCAATCCTGATCGCCATGACCGTACTCACCCTGTTCACCGCTTACCCAGCACTGTCTTACCTGGCCCATGCGGCAAGCTTCGCACACATGCTTGAGGTACTGCTGTGGTTCTCGTTCCTCTATGCGATGTACAACGGTGCGATGATCCCGGCGCTCACGGAAATCATGCCAGTCGAAGTGAAGGTAGCGGGCTTCTCCCTAGCCTACAGCTTGGCTACGGCCCTGTTCGGCGGTTTCACACCGGTCATGTCGACCTGGTTGATCCATGAAACCGGTGACAAAGCAGCGCCTGCTTACTGGGTCGCATTCGCTGCACTGTGTGCGCTGTGCGCGACGCTTGTGTTGTATCGTCGAATAGCAAGGAAGGACCGGGTTCCAGTTTGAACCCTCCTGAGTCCGCTGTTCACCTTATAGTTGCAGCGCAAGTCATTATCCACTTTTAGTGATCACCACCCGGCTCCACCCGCTGCACGGCAACCTGCTGGCGGGTGGTCATGTCGGCCAGTATCACTTCCCCTTCCTGGTGCGTCGGGGTGATCATCAGCGAGCGGACAAAGTGCTCGTTGCTGCCCTTGCGCGCCTGTACATTCTCGAACGCCACGATGATCGTATCGTTGCGCCAGTTGTTGGTATCGAAGCCGCCTGCGGCGACGAACTCGCGGATGTCGCGCACGTCGTTGAAGGTGTTGGCCGGCAATATCAGTAAGCGGCCTTTGAGGAACACCTCGTAGTACTGGTGCGGGCCGGCCGGCCAGTTGTGGGCCACCACGTGTTCGATGCGCCAGTCGTAGACCGTGTTCTGATAAACCAGCACGCGCTCGACTTTTTGGCCGTTGCATGCGGCAAGCCATGGCAACAGCAGCGCGGCGAGCCAGGTGCGTGTGAAGCGTTTGTTCATCCAGCGGCTTCCTTGCGTAATCTTTTGTGAGCATTGCGCGCTGGCGGGCTGCCAGCGAACAGTTCGGTACTTTACCAGACAGACCCACCCCGCCCATGGGCTGGGTAGCAGGTCAATCCAACTGTTGGGCCCTCAGGCTTTGTGCCAGCAGGTCGATGAAGGTCCGGACCTTGGTTGAACCGTATTTGCTCTCCCGATGCAGCACATGAATCGGCCACGGGGCTTCTTCGTATTCAGCCAGGATCACTCGCAGTTGCCCGCTGGCCAGCTCGTCAGCCACCTGGTAGGACAGCAGGCGGGCGATCCCCAGCCCGCCACTGGCGGCGGCAATCGCCCCGTCGTTGCTGGTGACGGTCAACCGTGGCTTGACCCGCACCAACGTCGATTCGTCGGTCACCCCGAAGCGCCAACCAGCGCGCGGTGACAGGTCGGTGGTGCCAATCACCGCATGGCTTGCCAAGTCGGAAGGATGTTCGGGTGTGCCATAGCGGGCCAGGTATTCAGGCGAGGCGCACAACATGCGGCGTACCTTGCCCACGCGCAATGCCTTGAGGCCCGAATCGGGCAAGGGGCCGATGCGCACGGCCACGTCCATGCCCTCCTCGACCATATTCACGATGCGGTCCAGGAAGTAGGCGCTAATGTCGACCTCCGGAAACCGTTGCAAGTACTGCACGATGCACGGCATGACGAACTTCTTGCCGAACAGGCTCGGGGCGGTGATGGCCAGATCGCCCTTGGGGGTGGCGTTGATGCCGGCAGCGGCTTCGTTGGCCTCGTGAATGCTGGCGAGGATGTGCCGGGTGTCCTCCAGATAGCGGCCGCCGGCTTCAGTCAGGCGCACACTGCGGGTGGTGCGCAGCGCCAGCTTGACACCGAGTTGTTCCTCCAGGGCGACGACAGCACGGGTGACGGCCGCTGGGGAGATATCCAGGCGACGCGCAGCCGCGGCGAAGCTTTCCAGTTCGCCTACGGCGACAAACACCTTCATCAGGTGGATCTGGTCCATGCGGGCTCCTGGGGGTGGGAATACAGGCATTATGTTTGATTCAAGGCGCTTGTGCTGCCTGTTCTGGCCGATCAGATATCAAGCACCAGCGCCTGCCCTGGCTCATCCACCTTCGCGGGCACCGCACAACAGATCAGCGCGCTCCCGCTCTGCGGCATTTCGACTGGGAGGTTAGGGTAATGCACCTGGCCACTGAGCAACCGCGTTTTGCAGGTGCCGCAGGTTCCACCCCGGCAACTGAACTCCGGCGACAGGCCATGTGCCTCGGCCAACTCCAGCAGTGTGCCGCTGGAGGGTGACCACTGCGCCTGTTTGGCTGATGCCGCAAAATGGACCGCGACTGACTCGCTGGCAGCAGGCGGTTGCTGCAGGGTCGGCTGGCCGGCGTCGAAGTGGCGGCGAAGGCTAGACGGGCCGAACGCCTCGGCATGAATCCGCGTGTCCGGCACATGCAGGCCGCGCAGACCCTGGTAGAGGTCCTGGGTGAAGATGCCTGGGCCGCACAGGTAGAAATCGTAGTCATCCAATGTCAGTGTGGCTTTGACGTGCTCGATACTCAGCCGGCCGGCAAACTGATAATCACGGCCTGGCCGGGCGTGATCTTCGGGTTGGCTCAGGGTGCGGTGCACGTGCAGCAGCCCTGCGGCGTGATGTTGCAAGTGGGCCAATTCCTTGTGAAATGCCAGATCAGCCAAGCTACGGGCGCCCTGGAAAAGATGAATGACCCGCGCCGGCCCTTGCTTCAACTGCTCGCGCAACATGGCCAGCAAAGGGGTGATGCCTACGCCAGCGCCAATCAGCACCAGCGGCCGAGTGCTGTTCAGATCCAGCGTGAAGCCGCCTACCGGCGGGCGCACCTGCAGCACATCGCCTGCCACGACGCGCTCATGCAGGTAGCGCGAAGCGGGCCCCTGTGCCTTGACGCTGATGCGCACATGACCGTCGGAAGGCGCGCTGGACAGGCTGTAGGTGCGGATCAGCGGCTTATGCGGGTCCAGCGGGATTTGCACCGGCACATGTTGCCCTGGCGCGAACGTCACTGCGCTAGCGCCAGGCGGCTCGAGGTAGAACGAGCGGATATCACGGCTTTCCTGCTCCACCCGCACCACGCGCCAGGGTTGCCATGGCGCCTGTTGCGAGCGTTGCGACAGACGGCTCCAGGTGCCGGTCGCCAACGTGGTGGGCGCGTAGTCCTTGAATGCCCAACGCAGGCCAACTGCGCCCGGACGCCATACCACATGCTCGACCTCCAGCGTCCAGAGGCGCTCGGCGCCCTCGAACAATGGGATGTCGGGGCCGTCCAGCAGCAGCTTGGCACGCCCATACAGTTGCAGCACGTTGCCATTGCTGAAGTCGATGAACAGCAGCCCAGCACGGGGGTTTGCCAGCAGGTTGCCCAGAGTATTGAAGTGCAGGTTCCCGGCGTAGTCGGGGATGGTCAGGAGACTGCCTTCAACCCTGACGAACCCAGGTCGTCCGCCGCGGTGGGAGACGTCCACCGCTCGCTGGCCGTCGGCGTGCTCGACATAACTGGCGACGAAGAAGGTATCGGCTGCCTGAATCAGACTGACGGCATCGGCATCCAGCGCTGTGGAATCGATACGCCCTTGGGGCATTTGCGCGACCCGGGTGTAGTCGCGCCGTTGGATGTATTGCGGGCAGTTGCCGAATGACTGAGCCACAGTCACCTGCAACTGCTCATGGGTGGCCTGGTGGATGCGGCCGTTGAGACGGTTGCGCCGACGGGTGTGCAGTTCGATGCCCAACAGGCCGACTGCCTGCCCGGCGGCCAGCCCTAGCGTCGCCGGATCGTCGGCTGGCGGTTGGATATCGATTGTCAGCTCACGAGGATGGGGCGAGCGGATGAAACCTTCCGGCCCCTCCAGCAAGGTCGCCCACGGACGGCCCTGCGCGTCCACGCTGGCGGCAACAATGAACGGCAGCTGGTGGTAGAAGGCGCGGTGCTGATCGGGCATGTAGTCGCGAATGACCTTATGCCCCACCGCCTCCATGCGCGCTGCTACACCCACCTTTTCCTGCAGGGTTTTCTCGCCTGGGTGCCAGGGCGATGGGCGATGGTCGTGTATGTGCTGCATGGCGACGTCCTCGGGGGCGGTACGGTGTCAGGCGTTGGTCTGCAGCCCGATCTGGGTACGTGGCATGGCCACGAAGCCGGGCAACGCTTCGATTCGCATCAGCCAGTCGCGCACATTGGCATAGGGCTCCAGCGACACATTGCCTTCAGGTGCGTGGGCGATGTACGAGTAGTTGGCGATATCGGCGATGGTTGGCGTATGGCCTACCAGGAACGATCTTTTAGCCAGTTCGGTATCGATCACCTTGAGCAGCCCATGGGCGCGTGCAATGACCTCGTCGGTATCGAATGCCGCACCAAACACGGTCACCAGACGCGCGGCGGCCGGACCGAAGGCCAGCGGGCCGGCAGCCACCGACAACCAGCGTTGCACGGCAGCGGCTGCCACCGGATCTTCGGGCAGCCATGCGCCGCTGTCATATTTCTTGGCCAGGTACACCAGGATGGCGTTGGAATCAGCGATCACCGTGCCGTTGTCATCGATCACCGGCACCTGGCCGAAAGGGTTGAGTGCCAGGAACTCGGGTTGCTTGTGAGCGCCTGCTGCCAGGTCAACGAAAACCAGTTGGGTTGGCAACCCAAGCAGGGAAAGCATGAGCTCGATGCGGTGCGCGTGACCGGACTTGGGGAAGTTGTAGAGCTTTATTGGGGTGGACATCGGCATGGCTCCTGATCAGCGCCGGCATAGCACTGGTAGAGCCATACTGCATGTATCGGTGCAGGAGCAGAATCAGCGCCTGGAGCAAGCCTCAATTTCGCTGGTCGAAACAATTGGCCTGTGTAGCGCTGGCTATAAAGGGTGAAGCAGTGACCGGACACACGTATGTACCAAGCTCTGTGCGGCAGTGACTGCAAGGGCTTGTGTTTCAGGAATGACGGTTGTGGAGATAGAGCCGGTGCACAGCCTCTACGACGCGGGGAACTGTGGCTTGATGTTCCTCAGAGCTCATCTTATCGAGCAATGGAAAACTCTTCTCCTCGCCATGGAGCGCGATTGCATCGAAGTGATGTCGAAGCCCAGCAGGCAAAGGCGGCCACTGACCTACTTCTACCCCTTTCATGTAGCCAAAGCACCAGTCCTTGAGAACCACGACATCGCCGTCTGGAAGTTCTCGTACTTCGAATAGCAGTTCAAGTTCATCGGTTGCCTGCGCAAGCATCTGCAACACACGGTTGTGGAACTTGATGAGTAGATCAAAATAACGCTGGCTCTGCGCCTTGCTTTTGAAATGAGGCAGCTTTCCCCACCTACCACGGGTAGCCATTCGCTTGGGGGTACAACGCGCGGTGTGCTGCACAGCGCGTTCATGAAGCCGTCCAGCTCGGACAGGGTAAGTATGGCGTTGTCGTTACCGTGCTTGAACAACAACTCTCATTGCCTTACCGCTGCTGTGAATGAAATCGGTAAAGCTGGCGAACGGCATCGATGACGTGGGGCACGCACTGCTGGATATCCTGTTCGGACATCTGGTCCAATAACTCGACGTTATCTTCCAGCCCATGCAGCGAGATGGTCTTGAGCAGCGCATCCTGTTCTGGAGGCAGAGCAGCCCAACCCGCGACTTGGGTGCCACGCATGTAGCCAAAGCACCACTCCTCCATGACGACTTCGGTCCCCTGGTCGCCCTCGCCTTGCTCGAAAAGCGGCTGGAAACCATCGACATTGTCTTCCAGGTCTTCGGCCACCTGACTGGCGTAGCGCAGCATCAATGCCGTATAGGCCTCTTCGTCAGCCGGCTTCTTGAACTTGGGAACGTGACCGCCGGCTACCGCTGGTAGCCATTCCATAGGCTGGACGGTATTGGGTGAGCTGGCCAGGGCGGTGAAGAACCCGTTGAGCTCTGCCAGATTGATGACCGAGTAATCATTGCCGTAGACGATCAACATGTCTTCGAGGCGATTGAGCTCTTTTTCGGTAAGCGGTAAGAACATGCAGTAGGGTCCTGGCAGTCAGATGTCCGTGCACCCTAACATAAAGACCTCGTGCACAGCGCCTGCGCGCCACATACGCATCATATAGGTCTGCCTGAATGGCGTGCTCAACTCCTTAACGTGGTATGGCCTCATGCAGGCGATAACCGAGGGCTACGTCGTAAAGATCTGTACGTCGATCGCGGGGTACGCCATTCAAGGCGTTGCAAGCGGCCGAGCGAGCACTGCTCAGGTCTATATCGGCGAAGACGGTGGTCTGCTCCTCTGCACTTGCCACCTCGCCGATAGGCCAGCCGTTGGTTCCAGCAATCAGCGAACATCCCAGAAACCGCTTACCTCGCTCGTTCCCGATACGATTGGCAGCGGCGATGCAGACGTTATTGACGTGAGCGGCCGTCATAGTCAGGTAATTGGCCATGCACCGGTCTGTCTGATCGAATAGCGGGGGTGGCGTCCAGACCCAGTTATTGAGGCTGCAGATCAGATCGGCCCCTTGGGCTGACAGCACCCGGGGCACTTCCGGGAACCAGATATCACAACCGATCAAAAGACCAATGCGGCCTATCGATGTTTCGAATACTGGAAAGCCCGAGTTACCTGGGGTACACCACAGGTTTTCCTGGGCTCCCAAGTGAGCCTTGCGGTAATGCCCGAGCAAACCGCTCGGGCCGAACAGCACCGCACTGTCATACAGTTTAAATCCATCCTGTTCGACGAACCCGGCAGCCAGGTAGATCTGATATTGCTCGGCCAGGTCGGCCCAAACCTGCACGCTGGGGCCGTGCTCAAGCGTCTCGGCGTGAGCATATGCTTCTGCTCGCGACACAAAGGTGTAGCCCGTGTTGGTGAGTTCGGGCAGCACAATGAGGTTGGCTCCAGCACGCGCGGCGCTACGTGCCAATGCCACGCTCTTGGCGAGGTTACCAGCGCAATGTTCAAGCCCGACCTGAGGGGCGAACTGGATGACTGCAATGCGTGCCGGGCTGAATGCGGCCATGATGCCTTCCCTCTTTGATCGTTTAGAAGGAAGCCAGTAGAGCCGGCTTTCGTTAACCGGATACAGTCGGGCGTTTCTGATAGGTCGGTAGGATTCTACGGTTCAGATGGTAGGCGAGGTCTTACAGCTCAAATCACGTCTTCAGCTGCAATAGCTATGGGTAGCCCCAAAGACAAAACCCCTACCTGCATGCGCAGATAGGGGTTTTGCGAAATGAATCTTGACGATGACCTACTCTCACATGGGGAAACCCCACACTACCATCGGCGATGCATCGTTTCACTACTGAGTTCGGGATGGGATCAGGTGGTTCCAATGCTCTATGGTCGTCAAGAAATTCTGTAGCCAGAATGTCCTGTTGGACAGCCCAGCGAATTCGGATATGTGATGTTTGTGATGCGTTGCGAACTTTCGGTTCATGTCATCTTCACCACCGCAATCTGCAGGAGCAAATTGCTTGGGTGTTATATGGTCAAGCCTCACGGGCAATTAGTATTGGTTAGCTCAACGCCTCACAGCGCTTACACACCCAACCTATCAACGTCGTAGTCTTCGACGGCCCTTTAGGGGATTCAAGATCCCAGTGAGATCTCATCTTGAGGCAAGTTTCCCGCTTAGATGCTTTCAGCGGTTATCTCTTCCGAACATAGCTACCCGGCAATGCCACTGGCGTGACAACCGGAACACCAGAGGTTCGTCCACTCCGGTCCTCTCGTACTAGGAGCAGCCCCTCTCAAATCTCAAACGTCCACGGCAGATAGGGACCGAACTGTCTCACGACGTTCTAAACCCAGCTCGCGTACCACTTTAAATGGCGAACAGCCATACCCTTGGGACCGGCTTCAGCCCCAGGATGTGATGAGCCGACATCGAGGTGCCAAACACCGCCGTCGATATGAACTCTTGGGCGGTATCAGCCTGTTATCCCCGGAGTACCTTTTATCCGTTGAGCGATGGCCCTTCCATACAGAACCACCGGATCACTAAGACCTACTTTCGTACCTGCTCGACGTGTGTGTCTCGCAGTCAAGCGCGCTTTTGCCTTTATACTCTACGACCGATTTCCGACCGGTCTGAGCGCACCTTCGTACTCCTCCGTTACTCTTTGGGAGGAGACCGCCCCAGTCAAACTACCCACCATACACTGTCCTCGATCCGGATAACGGACCTGAGTTAGAACCTCAAAGTTGCCAGGGTGGTATTTCAAGGATGGCTCCATGAGAACTGGCGTCCCCACTTCAAAGCCTCCCACCTATCCTACACAAGCAAATTCAAAGTCCAGTGCAAAGCTATAGTAAAGGTTCACGGGGTCTTTCCGTCTAGCCGCGGATACACTGCATCTTCACAGCGATTTCAATTTCACTGAGTCTCGGGTGGAGACAGCGCCGCCATCGTTACGCCATTCGTGCAGGTCGGAACTTACCCGACAAGGAATTTCGCTACCTTAGGACCGTTATAGTTACGGCCGCCGTTTACCGGGGCTTCGATCAAGAGCTTCGCTTGCGCTAACCCCATCAATTAACCTTCCGGCACCGGGCAGGCGTCACACCCTATACGTCCACTTTCGTGTTTGCAGAGTGCTGTGTTTTTAATAAACAGTCGCAGCGGCCTGGTATCTTCGACCAGCAAAAGCTTACGGGGCAAGCCCTTCACCTTCGCCGGCGCACCTTCTCCCGAAGTTACGGTGCCATTTTGCCTAGTTCCTTCACCCGAGTTCTCTCAAGCGCCTTGGTATTCTCTACCTAACCACCTGTGTCGGTTTGGGGTACGGTTCCCAGTTATCTGAAGCTTAGGAGCTTTTCTTGGAAGCATGGTATCAACCACTTCGTCGCCTAAAGGCAACTCGTCATCAGCTCTCGGCCTTGAAATCCCGGATTTGCCTAAGATTTCAGCCTACCACCTTAAACCTGGACAACCAACGCCAGGCTGGCCTAACCTTCTCCGTCCCTCCATCGCAATAACTGGAAGTACAGGAATATTAACCTGTTTTCCATCGACTACGCTTTTCAGCCTCGCCTTAGGGACCGACTAACCCTGCGTCGATTAACGTTGCGCAGGAAACCTTGGTCTTTCGGCGTGCGAGTTTTTCACTCGCATTGTCGTTACTCATGTCAGCATTCGCACTTCTGATACCTCCAGCAAGCTTCTCAACTCACCTTCACAGGCTTACAGAACGCTCCTCTACCGCATCATCATACGATGATACCCGTAGCTTCGGTGCATGGTTTGAGCCCCGTTACATCTTCCGCGCAGGCCGACTCGACTAGTGAGCTATTACGCTTTCTTTAAAGGGTGGCTGCTTCTAAGCCAACCTCCTAGCTGTCTAAGCCTTCCCACATCGTTTCCCACTTAACCATGACTTTGGGACCTTAGCTGACGGTCTGGGTTGTTTCCCTTTTCACGACGGACGTTAGCACCCGCCGTGTGTCTCCCATGCTCGGCACTTGTAGGTATTCGGAGTTTGCATCGGTTTGGTAAGTCGGGATGACCCCCTAGCCGAAACAGTGCTCTACCCCCTACAGTGATACATGAGGCGCTACCTAAATAGCTTTCGAGGAGAACCAGCTATCTCCGAGCTTGATTAGCCTTTCACTCCGATCCACAGGTCATCCGCTAACTTTTCAACGGTAGTCGGTTCGGTCCTCCAGTCAGTGTTACCTAACCTTCAACCTGCCCATGGATAGATCGCCCGGTTTCGGGTCTATACCCAGCGACTAAACGCCCTATTAAGACTCGCTTTCGCTACGCCTCCCCTATTCGGTTAAGCTCGCCACTGAATATAAGTCGCTGACCCATTATACAAAAGGTACGCAGTCACCTAACAAAGTAGGCTCCCACTGCTTGTACGCATACGGTTTCAGGTTCTATTTCACTCCCCTCTCCGGGGTTCTTTTCGCCTTTCCCTCACGGTACTGGTTCACTATCGGTCAGTCAGTAGTATTTAGCCTTGGAGGATGGTCCCCCCATATTCAGACAAAGTTTCTCGTGCTCCGTCCTACTCGATTTCATTGATAAGAGATTTTCGTGTACGGGGCTATCACCCACTATGGCCGCACTTTCCAGAGCGTTCCACTAATCTCAAATCAACTTAAGGGCTGGTCCCCGTTCGCTCGCCACTACTAAGGGAATCTCGGTTGATTTCTTTTCCTCAGGGTACTTAGATGTTTCAGTTCCCCTGGTTCGCCTCTTGCACCTATGTATTCAGTACAAGATAACCAGCTTGTGCTGGCTGGGTTCCCCCATTCAGAGATCTCTGGATCACAGTCTGTTTGCCGACTCCCCAAAGCTTTTCGCAGGCTACCACGTCTTTCATCGCCTCTGACTGCCAAGGCATCCACCGTATGCGCTTCTTCACTTGACCATATAACCCCAAGCAATCTGGTTATACTGTGAAGACGACATTCGCCGAAAATTCGCACGTCGCTCTTACGAGCAGAACTCACAAATTTTACCTTAGCCTGAATCCCAGCAGTGAAACTGGTCTTCAGTCTATTTCTATCACATATCCGAATTTTTAAAGAACGATCTGACAAAAGTCAGAAATCAACATTCACACCGGAATGTTCATTTCTGTATTCTGAACAGTGCTGCAAACCTGAAGGATTGGTGGAGCCAAGCGGGATCGAACCGCTGACCTCCTGCGTGCAAGGCAGGCGCTCTCCCAGCTGAGCTATGGCCCCGTATTCTACGGCTGAACCAAGTAATGGTAGGTCTGGGCAGATTTGAACTGCCGACCTCACCCTTATCAGGGGTGCGCTCTAACCAACTGAGCTACAGACCTATAACAGGGTCGCGTTACAGCATCGTCTTTTACAATGAATCAAGCAATTCGTGTGGGAGCTCATCAGCAGGCTGATGTCGTCGATTAAGGAGGTGATCCAGCCGCAGGTTCCCCTACGGCTACCTTGTTACGACTTCACCCCAGTCATGAATCACACCGTGGTAACCGTCCTCCCGAAGGTTAGACTAGCTACTTCTGGTGCAACCCACTCCCATGGTGTGACGGGCGGTGTGTACAAGGCCCGGGAACGTATTCACCGCGACATTCTGATTCGCGATTACTAGCGATTCCGACTTCACGCAGTCGAGTTGCAGACTGCGATCCGGACTACGATCGGTTTTGTGAGATTAGCTCCACCTCGCGGCTTGGCAACCCTCTGTACCGACCATTGTAGCACGTGTGTAGCCCAGGCCGTAAGGGCCATGATGACTTGACGTCATCCCCACCTTCCTCCGGTTTGTCACCGGCAGTCTCCTTAGAGTGCCCACCATAACGTGCTGGTAACTAAGGACAAGGGTTGCGCTCGTTACGGGACTTAACCCAACATCTCACGACACGAGCTGACGACAGCCATGCAGCACCTGTGTCAGAGTTCCCGAAGGCACCAATCCATCTCTGGAAAGTTCTCTGCATGTCAAGGCCTGGTAAGGTTCTTCGCGTTGCTTCGAATTAAACCACATGCTCCACCGCTTGTGCGGGCCCCCGTCAATTCATTTGAGTTTTAACCTTGCGGCCGTACTCCCCAGGCGGTCAACTTAATGCGTTAGCTGCGCCACTAAAATCTCAAGGATTCCAACGGCTAGTTGACATCGTTTACGGCGTGGACTACCAGGGTATCTAATCCTGTTTGCTCCCCACGCTTTCGCACCTCAGTGTCAGTATCAGTCCAGGTGGTCGCCTTCGCCACTGGTGTTCCTTCCTATATCTACGCATTTCACCGCTACACAGGAAATTCCACCACCCTCTACCGTACTCTAGCTTGCCAGTTTTGGATGCAGTTCCCAGGTTGAGCCCGGGGCTTTCACATCCAACTTAACAAACCACCTACGCGCGCTTTACGCCCAGTAATTCCGATTAACGCTTGCACCCTCTGTATTACCGCGGCTGCTGGCACAGAGTTAGCCGGTGCTTATTCTGTCGGTAACGTCAAAATTGCAGAGTATTAATCTACAACCCTTCCTCCCAACTTAAAGTGCTTTACAATCCGAAGACCTTCTTCACACACGCGGCATGGCTGGATCAGGCTTTCGCCCATTGTCCAATATTCCCCACTGCTGCCTCCCGTAGGAGTCTGGACCGTGTCTCAGTTCCAGTGTGACTGATCATCCTCTCAGACCAGTTACGGATCGTCGCCTTGGTGAGCCATTACCTCACCAACAAGCTAATCCGACCTAGGCTCATCTGATAGCGCAAGGCCCGAAGGTCCCCTGCTTTCTCCCGTAGGACGTATGCGGTATTAGCGTTCCTTTCGAAACGTTGTCCCCCACTACCAGGCAGATTCCTAGGCATTACTCACCCGTCCGCCGCTGAATCAAGGAGCAAGCTCCCGTCATCCGCTCGACTTGCATGTGTTAGGCCTGCCGCCAGCGTTCAATCTGAGCCATGATCAAACTCTTCAGTTCAATACTGCTTGGGTTTTTAAGAAACCCTAAACTTGGCTCAGCAATCTCAAATGACTATGTGATTTCTCGCATGGTCACTTGTGATGCTGATAATCTTTCTGACTATCAGTCCGTACTCACAAGCACCCACACGAATTGCTTGATTCGATTTGTTAAAGAGCGTTTGGCTGAGAGTGTTTCGTCTCAACCGAGGCGCGCATTCTACGCTTTCCTCATTGCCTGTCAAGCGTTTATTTTGAAGTTTTCTGAAGCGCCTTACTCGAAGACTTGAAACTTCAACCGCTGACCGACTTCCCCGCTGCGTTACTCGCTGCGAGGTGGCGAATAATACGCGCTTTGAATCTGGAGTCAACCCTTTGATTTAAAAACTTTTGCGCTCGCAGCGCCCCACTCCCCGCAACTTAATGAGGCTGCAGTGAATCTGTAGATAAACCCACCACGGAGCGTAGCGGTAATGAGCGAGGCGCAAAGCGAGAAAACCCCGGGCCTGTCGGCAGACGAACAACAGGAGGTCAGTTCCAACCAGCCGCCGCGTGCGGCGGTGTTGCACGAGACCATTCGCTTGCAGGGCGATCAGGAACTGGAACGTACATTGGCTGCGCTCTGGTGGTCAGCCCTTGCCGCAGGTTTGTCCATGGGGCTGTCACTGATGGCCATGGGTCTTCTGTACTCGCGTCTGCCGGACGGCGAGAGCGCGCAGGTCATCGCCAGTATCGGCTACAGCGCCGGCTTCCTGGCCGTCATCATCGCGCGGCAGCAATTGTTCACCGAGAACACCCTGACCGCTGTCCTGCCAGTGATGACGACGCCAACGCTGGGCAACTTCGGTCGCTTGCTGCGCCTCTGGGGCGTGGTCCTGGCCGGCAACCTGGCCGGTACTCTATTGGTGGCCTGGGTAATGCTCGAACTGCCGATCTTCGATACCAAGACAGATATCGCGTTTCTGGAGGTGGGCCGTAAGGTGATGGAAAACGACGTCAGCCAGATGTTTGCCAAAGGCATCGTGTCCGGCTGGATGATCGCCACCATGGTCTGGATGATCCCCTCCATGGAGCACGCCAAGATCTGGATCATCCTGGTCATCACCTACCTCATGGCATTGGGCGACTTCACCCACATCGTGGTGGGGTCGGTAGAGGTCTCGTATCTGGTCTGGGCGGGTGAAGAAACCTGGAGCAACTTCTTGCTGCACTTTGCCCTGCCTACGCTGGCCGGCAACATCATCGGCGGCAGTCTCATCTTTGGTCTGATCAGCCATGCACAGGTGCGCAGCGACAGCGGCAAATCGCCGTCCCAGTTACTCAAAGATGAACAGCCCTCGCGAAAGCACCAGGACGATCAGCAAAAGTGAAACGTTGCCTTTAAGGCGTGCGAGTAACACCCCCCTCTTCTTCTATAAGGAAGCTGGGCCGAGGCGTTGCGACAACGCTGCCCAGCTTTGCCCTCTTCTTCCACAGCCCAGTCAGGCATACTCGCCCCACTGCTCGCATCACCCGTAATTTGGCTTGCAAGGCCATGTCTCGTGCGCCTGCCATGGCCCAGAATACTCGCGCACGTCAAGCGATAAGCGCCCCGATAGAGATCACACCCATGGACACACGCACCGGCAAAGGCCTTTCGTTTGCCAAACGGATTTATCTGCCTCGGGTACTGGGCAAGGGTGTGGGGCTTTTCGCGGTAATGGCTGCGGTGGAACCCCTGTCTCCCCCCGCTTGGGTTTGGGCATTCATGCTTTTCAACGGCTTGCTGTGGCCACACTTGGCCTATCAGTGGGCGGCCCGGTCCAAAGCGCCCTACCAGGCCGAGCAGCGCAACTTTTTCCTCGATTCGCTGATGGGTGGGTTCTGGGCCGGTGCCATGCAGTTCAACCCGCTGCCGACGGTTACCGTTCTGTCGATGGTCACCATGAACAATGTCGCAGCCGGCGGCAAGGGGTTGGCTATTCGCGCAGGGATGGCGCAATTGGCAGGCATGCTTGCGGCTTGCGCCCTGCTGGGGCCGGGATTTCAACCCAACGCTACCGCCTTCCAGGTCTACGCCTGCCTGCCGATGCTGACGCTGTATCCAGCGGCGCTTGGGTGGGTGTGCTATCGACTGGCGATCAAGCTGGCCGAACACAAACGTCGGCTCAACACCCTCAGCCTGACCGATAGCCTGACTGGGCTACTCAACCATGGCGCCTGGAAAGACCTCCTGGCAAGGCGTTTTAGCGGGTGCAGGAAACAGCGCGGTGAGGCTGTAGTCGCTCTGATCGACATCGACCATTTCAAGACCATCAATGACACTTTCGGCCATGTGGTCGGCGATCAGGTATTGCGCCAGGTCAGCATCGAGTTGCGCGGCGCCCTGCGCGAAGGCGACAAGGCCGGACGCTACGGGGGTGATGAGTTTTGCGTGATACTGCCCAGCACCACCGAAGCCCAGGCGTGTCAGGCCATGGAACGCCTGCGTGAGCGTGTGGCGAGCTACCGCGACCCGCAGACGCCTCAATTGCGCATCAGCTTGAGCATTGGTCTGTGCCCGTTCGACCCCTCCCTGGAGACTCCAGACGGCTGGTTACGCCAGGCGGACACCGCCTTGTATGTCGCCAAGCGCAATGGCCGGGATCGGGTCATGGTCACTCATCGGGCCAATGCCAGCGTGACGCCTTCTGCCGAATCCTCTGCCTTCATATCGCTGGCGCGATGACACCTGCCGGGTGCAAGTGTCGCTCGGCCACAATCTCAGGCAGGTCATGCCGGCGAAGGTAAGCCTTCAGCGGCTCACTCACATTCAGCCGCTCATCCATGTGTTGCTCCATCAGCAAGCCCAGTCGCTCGCGACACAAGGCCATGCGATGTCCCTGCTCAGGCCGCCATACGAACTCGTTGCACGGGGTGATGCTGTCGTCGGCGATATCCATACCGAAGGCATCCTCGGAGAAACGCACGATATAGATGCCACGTTTACCGTGAAAGCCCACGAAGCCCTTGAGCTGCTCGGCCGCCTTGCAGATATCCTGGGATGTAATGGTCATGCCCCACCTCATGGTCAATGGAACGCGCTGCGCAGCCGTCACACGGGAACGCTTGCCACTGCAGGCCACGCCCGTGCCCAACGGGCCACGTCGCCGGAACAGATGCCAGGCAAAAAAATGGGCGACCGAAGTCGCCCTAAATGCCTTGCGTGCTCATGAATCAGGGAGGTCAAGGGCGCTTGCGCTTGCTCGAGTCTTTCCAGATGAAAATGCCTAGACCGGCGAAGAAAGCCACCATCAACCCCACCGTTACCACCCCTGCGATAACCACGTTGTCGAAGAACATGCCGACCTCTCCATTTGTTCGCCGTTGTCCGATGGGGAAACAGTAACCAATGTCGGGCGCAAGGAAATTGACCAGGGTCAATGACGCCCGGGGACGGGCGCACGGGGCGGGCGCAGGGTTGACCTGCGTCAAGCGTCAGCGCTTCTTGGGCTTGCGCTTGGACTTCTTCTTGGCAGCGTTCAAGGGCAATGCCTGTTCGAACGCATCGCGCATCTCGTTCAGGCGCTTTTCCTTGATGTCATGCACGCGGCGGGCACGTTCGGCATCGAAATCAATGAGATTGTCTTGGCTCATACTGGGCTCTACACGCTACGGATGCTGCATGATGGGGCTAGAACCAGACACTTGCCAGCCCTGCTTCATACCTCGATGTCCACCAGCAGCCCCTGACGCACGGGCTCGCCCATCAGCGGCACCACTGGCACGGTATTGTCGGCGTTGACCTCATGGCCTGGCAACGCATCGAACCGTTCATCAATACCTTTGCCTTTACCCTGGCGTTGCTGCTGCCGGCGCTGCTCCTCGCGCAGCAGCAACTGCTGTTCCTGCGGGTCACGCTGGCGCTTGAGGTCGATCGCACTTTCACCGGACGCAGGCTGCGCCGGCACTACCGGCTTTATATCCGGTGTCGGTTTGACCGGGTCCTGCTGCGAGGTGACCGGGGCAGCGCTGAGCGGAATGATCGGTGGCAGCATGGCGTTCTCCTGTACCCCTGTATCGGCAACCACACAGCTGCCTTGAAGTCATGGACAACATTCAGCCCGGTTCGTCCTGCGCCTCGTCCTGGTCCTGCAAGGCAGTTTCGCTCCAGGGACGCTGGTAGACCTGCTGCCACACTGCATCCATATGGGCTCGAACCCAGGCCGGGGCAGCCTTGAGCGAGGCACTGTCCTGGCGCTCGCCGCCGATCGGGTCTTCGCCTGCCGGGGTGATCAGCGACTGACCCGTGATGCTGTAGACCGTTTGCCCGTCACGCATCTCGATGGCGATGTCATGGGGCTCGACACCTCCTCCGCAGAAGGCATGACTGGCCACCGTCACCTCGGCCTCACCATTCTGATCGAGGTCGGCCACGCCGCTGACATCGGTGTAGAAATCCACGTCCAGATCCAGGCCCGGACACGTGGTTTGCTGATCGATCTGCCAGCGCGCCTGGAAAGCTTCTTGCGCTTTGCGGCGGCCGTACAAGGTTGCCTTGAGCACGACCTTGTCCACTTCCTGTTCACTTTCCGGGTCGCTGGCCTGGCCATCGACACGGCTCAAGACCAACAGGCCTTCGCCGTTCCTGTCACGGTAGTGCACGCTCTTGAGCGGTGCCTGCACACCCAGCACCTCCAACTGCTCCATGGGGATGGGCGGCAAGGTTTCGAAGGTCTTGGGCTCGCAGCCTGCCAGGAGCAGACCGCCGGCCGTAAGGCTCAAGACAACGCAAAGGGGCTTGGCAGGCATGGGATGCAGAACCCTCGTCGGCACGGCATGAAGCGACGAAACGGCTAGACTGATGCACCGGCCGATACCGTTCGGCACCCTCAGGTGCACTCGGCACTTTGGTCTGCCCGGCCGATCCGTTAACATAATCGGCTTTTTCATCGCGGGAGTGCAGGCAGTATGGCGCAGCAGTATCAACCGGGGCAACGCTGGATCAGCGACAGCGAGGCAGAGCTCGGCCTGGGTACCATCCTGGCGCAGGATGGCCGCCTCCTGACCGTCCTCTACCCGGCCACTGGCGATACCCGGCAATATTCCCTGCGCAATGCGCCGCTGACACGCGTGCGCTTCTCGCCAGGTGATCAGATCACTCACTTCGAAGGCTGGAAGCTGACCGTGCGCGAAGTCGAGGACATCGACGGCTTGATGGTCTATCACGGGCTCGACGGGCAGAATCAGCCCCGCACGATGCCGGAGACCCAGCTGTCGAACTTCATCCAGTTCCGCCTGGCCAGCGACCGCCTGTTCGCCGGCCAGATCGACCCGCTGTCGTGGTTCAGCCTGCGCTACAACACCCTTCAGCACACCAGCAAGCAGATGCAGTCCACGCTGTGGGGCCTGGGCGGCTGCCGCGCCCAGCCCATCGCTCACCAGTTGCACATCGCCCGCGAAGTGGCCGACCGCAGCGCACCTCGCGTACTGCTCGCCGACGAAGTGGGCCTGGGCAAGACCATCGAGGCAGGCCTGGTGATTCATCGCCAGCTGCTGACCGGCCGCGCCAGCCGGGTGCTGATCCTGGTGCCTGAGAACCTCCAGCATCAATGGCTGGTAGAGATGCGCCGGCGCTTCAACCTGCAGGTCGCCCTGTTCGATGCCGAGCGGTTCATCGAAAGCGATGCCAGCAACCCCTTCGAGGATGCCCAGCTCGCGCTGGTCGCGCTGGAGTGGCTGGTCGACGACGAGAAGGCCCAGGATGCACTGTTCGCGGCAGGCTGGGACCTGATGGTGGTCGATGAAGCGCACCACCTGGTCTGGCACGAGGAACACGCCAGTGCCGAATATGCGCTGGTCGAACAGCTGGCCCAGGTCATTCCCGGCGTGTTGCTGCTCACCGCAACCCCTGAGCAACTGGGCCAGGACAGCCATTTCGCGCGGCTGCGCCTGCTCGATCCCAACCGTTTCCATGACCTGGCGGCCTTCCGCGCCGAAAGCGAGCACTACCGGCCGGTGGCCGAGGCGGTGCAGGAGCTGCTGGACGAGGGGCGCTTGTCGCCGAAGGCACACGCCACCATCCAGGGTTTCCTCGGGGCCGAGGGCGATGCACTGCTCGCTGCGGTCAACGACGGGGACAGCCAGGCCAGTGCCCGACTGATCCGCGAACTGCTCGATCGTCATGGCACCGGGCGAGTGCTGTTCCGCAACACCCGTGCCGCCATCCAGGGGTTCCCTGAGCGTCAGTTGCACCCTCACTCACTGCCCAATCCGGAGCAATACGCCAGCTTGCCCGAGGGTGAACACGCCGAGCTCTACCCTGAGGTGGCGTTCCAGTCCCAGGCGGACCAGGCGCAAGAAGAGCGTTGGTGGCGCTTCGACCCGCGGGTCGACTGGCTGATCGACACCTTGAAAATGCTCAAGCGTACCAAGGTGCTGGTCATTTGCGCCCATGCCGAGACCGCCATGGACCTGGAAGACGCCCTGCGCGTGCGTTCCGGTATTCCGGCTTCTGTCTTCCACGAAGGCATGAGCATCCTGGAGCGCGACCGCGCGGCGGCTTACTTCGCCGACGAAGAATTCGGCGCCCAGGTGCTGATCTGTTCGGAAATCGGCAGTGAGGGGCGCAACTTCCAGTTCGCCCATCACCTGGTGATGTTCGACTTGCCTGCTCACCCCGACCTGCTCGAACAACGTATCGGGCGTCTGGACCGTATCGGCCAGAAGCACACCATCGAGTTGCACGTACCGTACCTGCAAGGCACGCCGCAAGCGCACCTGTTCCAGTGGTACCACGAGGGGCTCAACGCGTTCCTGAACACCTGCCCCACCGGTAACGCCCTGCAGCACCAATTCGGCCCACGCCTGCTGGCACTGCTCGACAGCGATGACAGCAAGGCCTGGGATAGCCTGGTCAACGAAGCGAGAAGCGAACGTGAGCGGCTCGAAGCCGAACTGCATACCGGCCGTGACCGCTTGCTCGAACTCAATTCCGGCGGTGCCGGCGAAGGTGAAGCGCTGGTCGAGGCCATCCTCGAGCAGGACGATCAGTTCGCCCTGCCGATCTACATGGAAACCCTGTTCGATGCGTTCGGTATCGACAGTGAAGACCATTCGGAAAACGCACTGATCCTGAAGCCCAGCGAGAAGATGCTCGATGCCAGCTTCCCCCTGGGCGATGACGAAGGTGTGACCATCACCTACGACCGCGGCCAGGCGCTGTCGCGTGAAGACATGCAGTTCCTGACCTGGGAGCACCCGATGGTGCAAGGCGGCATGGACCTCGTGCTGTCCGGCTCGATGGGCAATACCGCCGTGGCACTGATCAAGAACAAGGCGCTCAAGCCTGGGACCGTGCTGCTGGAGCTGCTGTTCGTCAGCGAGGTGGTCGCGCCGCGCAGCTTGCAACTGGGCCGGTACCTGCCGCCCGCCGCCCTGCGCTGCCTGCTTGATGCCAACGGCAATGACCTGGCCTCGCGGGTCGCATTCGAGACCCTGAACGATCAGCTCGAGAGCGTGCCGCGTGCCAGTGCCAACAAGTTCGTCCAGGCCCAGCGTGACGTGCTTGCAAAGCGCATCGGCAGCGGCGAAGAAAAGATCGTCCCGCTCCACGAGCAACGGGTGGCCGACGCCCAACGTCGCCTGGCCGCCGAAGCCGACGAAGAGCTCGCACGCCTGGTGGCACTGCAAGCGGTCAACCCGAGCGTGAGGGACAGTGAAATCGACGCGTTGCGCAAGCAGCGCGAAGAGGGCCTGGCCATGTTGGCCAAAGCAGCACTGCGTCTTGAAGCGATACGGGTGCTGGTCGCAGGCTGACCCCGGCGAGCCTACCTGACCTGCAGCGGCCTCATCGTTTCTGGGATGAGGTCGCCCCTGGGCAGAACGTACCCACCACGCGCCGGGTCAGCACCTAGTCCTGGCGTTTGATTCGATACTGCTCGACCAACGTCGAAGGATCCTGGTCCAGGTAACCCTGACTGCCGTGCAACCGCATCAACTGGGCAGCCAGGCCCGTAAGCGGCGTCGCTGCGCCCTGTTCGCGTGAAAACTTCACGGCACCGTCCAGATCCTTGAGCAGGGTCCGCACGTGCCACTTGATGGGAGCGAAACGGCTCTCTGCCATCTGTGGGGCCAGTATCTGCAAAGGCTTGGAGTCGGCAAAGCCGCCTGCCAGGGCTTGGGCGATCAACCCGGCGTCCACCCCGGAACGCTCGGCCAGCGCGATGACCTCGGCGATGACCAGGGCGTTGCACGCCACGATCATCTGGTTGCAGGCCTTGGTCACCTGGCCTGCGCCAACGCCCCCCATGTGTGTCACCCGCTGGCCGAGCACCTCCAACACTGGGCGAGCACGCGCCAGGTCAGCCACCTCCCCGCCCACCATGATCGCCAGGGTACCTGCCTGCGCACCTGCCGTGCCGCCGGACACCGGGGCATCCAGCCACCCCATACCACACAAGGCGCCCAGCTGGGCTGCCATTTCCCGGGTAGCGCCAGGCTCCAGGCTGGAAAAATCCACCAGCAGCTGACCCTGCCGCCCGCCTGTGGCAACGCCCTGATCGCCAAATACCACGTCGCGCACCACGGCGGTATCGGCCAGGCACAGCAATACCATGTCCACCTGCTGCGCAAGCTCGGCAGGGCTCGCGGCCAGTCGCGCGCCTGCGTCAACCAGCGCCTGGCATTTTTCCGGGCTGCGGTTCCACACCCACAGCCCATAGCCGGCCGCCAGCAGGCGCTGGCACATCGGCAGGCCCATCAGACCGACACCAGCGAAACCTAGGGAGGGTAATGCGTTGCTCATCAGGAACTCCTGGCTGAAAAAGGGTGGCTGGGGCAATGCTGCGCTGCATGACTGCGGCGATGGCCACCTTTACGCATGCCGTAAACTGTTACCGCCACGCCGAATTGTTACTTACCTCTACCTCGATTGAGCAATCACAAGCACCCAAAAGAGGCGCCTGCGCGTTTTCGCGCACCAAAAAAGCACAAGGCTGTCATTCACCGCCTGACTTGAATGACGATGAACGGCGATACGACTACCGCCCATATCTCTGGATCGCGGGTTTGCAGGTCACTGGCCTGTTCTGCCGTAACCGGGCCGACAGTGCCATCAGAGCGCCACTTATCGAAGAGGTCACTGCGGTTTTCGGCCATTGCCGTGGCCACGGTGATTAAATCCAGGGCGGGATCGACCCAAATCAGGTCACCCTTTGCCCAGAACCTTTCCAAGGCTTTCCACTCGATGGTGGCGGTTTCTCCGAGCAGTTTGGCATAGAGGGTGCTTGTTCGATCAGTCATGGGAATATCCGCTGGAAATCTGGCTTTTGAAAAAGCCGGCATTTTTGCAGAAAAACCCGGTTTCAAATATGCATTTGGGTATCAGGCCCCGTATTTTCGGGGTACGACCGCCAGGATAAGCCATTTGATGGCGCCTTTCTGTACTTTTGTGTCAAGCAAGCGACAACCGTTAAACCAGGCGCTTTTTGCCCGCTTTTCAAGCGCGCTGACAGCGCTCTACACTGTACCGGTACAGTTCCGGGACATGTTCCGGGGAAGGTGGGCTTGCGCGTTGGCATGGCCACGCCGCAACCCGCCTGGTCTGTAGCCCTGGCCGCCAGGACTATAAGAATTACAACAGAATGAGTGGAGCATTATGATCAAGATTTCCAAGCTGTTCGCCGCAATGGTTCTGGCCGGGGTAGCCAGCCATTCGTTTGCCGCCGATACCATCAAGATCGGGATCGCCGGGCCCAAGACTGGCCCCGTGACCCAATATGGCGACATGCAGTTCATCGGCGCCAAGCAAGCCATCAAGGACATCAACGCAGCAGGCGGTGTCGATGGCAAGATGCTAGAAGCCAAGGAATACGACGACGCCTGCGACCCTAAACAGGCCGTGGCCGTCGCCAACAAAGTGGTCAACGATGGCGTCAAGTTCGTCATCGGCCACTTGTGCTCCAGCTCCACCCAGCCAGCGTCCGACATCTACGAAGACGAAGGCGTGATCATGATCACCCCGGCGGCAACATCCCCGGAAATCACCTCCCGCGGCTACAAGCTGATCTTCCGCACCATCGGCCTGGACAGCGCCCAGGGCCCTGCCGCAGGCAACTACATCGCCGATCACGTCAAGCCCAAGGTGGTCGCAGTGCTGCACGACAAGCAGCAGTACGGTGAAGGCATCGCCACGGCCGTCAAACAGACTCTGGAGCAAAAAGGCACCAAGGTTGCCGTGTTCGAAGGCCTCAACGCCGGCGACAAGGACTTCTCGTCCATCATTCAGAAGCTCAAGCAGAACAACGTCGATTTCGTCTACTACGGCGGCTACCACCCAGAGCTGGGTCTGATCCTGCGTCAAGCACAGGAAAAAGGCCTCAAAGCCAAGTTCATGGGTCCGGAAGGTGTGGGTAACGACTCCATCTCGCAAATCGCCCAGAATGCCTCCGAAGGGCTGCTGGTCACCCTGCCGAAGTCGTTCGATGCCGACCCTGAGAACAAGAAGATCGTCGACGCGATCAAGGCTGACGGCAAGGACCCAAGCGGCCCGTTCGTCTTCCCTGCCTACTCGGCCGTCGAGCTGATCGCCCAGGGCATCAAGGCCGCAGGCTCCGAGGACACCGACAAGGTGGCCGAGGCCATCCACCAAGGTTCGTTCAAGACCCCTACCGGCACCCTGACCTATGACGACAAGGGTGACCTCAAAGACTTCAAGTTCGTGGTCTACGAATGGCACTTCGGCAAGCCGAAGACCGAAGTCTCCCCTCAGTAACAAGCGTGACTAATAGCTGACCGAGAAGCCCACTGTGCGAGCAGTGGGCTTTGTTTTACGAGGTTCATGGGCACGCCCCCGCGATCCGGGGACGGGCTCACCTGAAAATCTTAAAACCGTCACCCGCGGTTTCCTGGCCGTACCCCGGCCAGCGAAATGCAAATCAGGTTTTTAGGAGCGCTGTAATGCCTGAGATCTACCATTTCTTCCAACAACTGGTTAATGGATTGACCATCGGCAGCACCTATGCCTTGATCGCCATCGGCTACACGATGGTGTACGGCATCATTGGCATGATCAACTTCGCCCATGGCGAGGTCTACATGATCGGCTCGTACGTGGCGTTCATCGCCCTGGCGGGTCTGGCCATGATGGGTATTCATTCGCTGCCGATCCTGATGACCGTTGCCTTCGTCGCGACCATTTTCGTGACCAGTGCCTATGGCTACAGCATCGAACGGGTTGCCTACCGACCACTGCGCAACAGTAACCGGCTGATTCCGCTGATTTCTGCCATCGGCATGTCGATTTTCCTGCAGAACACCGTGCTGTTGTCCCAAGACTCCAAGGACAAGTCCATTCCCAACCTGATTCCGGGCAGCTTCTCGTTCGGACCAGGCGGCGCAGAAGAAGTCCTGGTGTCCTACATGCAAGTGCTGGTGTTCGTGGTGACACTCGTGGCCATGACCCTGCTGACCCTGTTCATCTCCCGTTCGCGACTGGGCCGCGCGTGTCGCGCCTGCGCCGAGGACATCAAGATGGCCAACCTGCTGGGCATCAACACCAACAACATCATCGCCCTCACCTTCGTCATCGGCGCTGCCCTGGCGGCCGTCGCGGCCGTGCTGCTGAGCATGCAATACGGGGTCATCAACCCCAATGCCGGTTTCCTGGTAGGCCTGAAGGCGTTTACCGCCGCAGTGCTGGGGGGTATCGGCAGCATTCCGGGCGCCATGCTCGGTGGGCTGGTGCTGGGTGTGGCCGAAGCGTTCGGCGCCGACATCTTCGGTGATCAGTACAAGGACGTCGTGGCATTCGGCTTGTTGGTTCTCGTCCTGTTGTTCCGGCCGACCGGCATTCTGGGCCGCCCGGAGGTTGAAAAAGTATGAACAAGAATCTCAAACCGGCGTTTTTCAGCGCCTTGCTGGTCTGGGCCGTGGCCTTCCCGGTGCTGGGCCTGAAACTGAGCATCGACGGCATCAGCCTGGTGGTGCATAGCCAGGGCTCGTTCACCATCAGCATCATCGCCGTGTGCTCGGTGCTGATGTTCCTGCGCGTGCTGTTCGACCGGCAGTGGAGCTCGGTGATGGGCCGACGCTCGGACCGCAAGCTGATTCCACCTGCGCTGAGCAACTACCTGACCCTTCCCAAAACCCAGCGCTGGGTGATTCTGGGGCTGGTCGTGGTAGCCCTGATCTGGCCGTTCTTCGGCTCGCGCGGCGCTGTCGACATCGCCACCCTGATCCTGATCTATGTGTTGCTCGGCCTTGGCCTGAACATCGTGGTCGGCCTGGCCGGGTTGCTGGACCTGGGTTATGTGGGCTTCTACGCCGTGGGCGCTTACAGCTACGCCATGCTCTCGCACTACCTGGGGTGGAGTTTCTGGGTCTGCCTGCCGATTGCCGGCCTGATGGCCGCCACCTTCGGCTTCCTGCTCGGTTTCCCGGTGTTGCGCCTGCGCGGCGACTACCTGGCGATCGTGACGCTGGGCTTCGGCGAGATCATTCGCCTGTTCCTGCGTAACCTCACCGACTGGACCGGTGGCCCTAACGGCATCAGCAACATTCCCAAGCCCGAATTCTTCGGCCTTACCTTCGAACGCCGCGCCGCCGAAGGCATGCAGACCTTCCACGAGTATTTCGGCCTGCCTTACAACTCGATCAACAAGGTCATCTTCCTGTACCTGGTTGCACTGTTGCTGGCACTGCTTGCGCTGTTCGTGATCAACCGCCTGTTGCGCATGCCCATCGGCCGTGCCTGGGAAGCGTTGCGTGAAGACGAGATCGCCTGCCGCGCCCTGGGCCTGAACCCGACCGTGATCAAGCTCTCGGCCTTCACCCTGGGTGCCTGCTTCGCAGGGTTTGCCGGCAGCTTCTTTGCCGCTCGCCAAGGGTTGGTCACGCCGGAATCGTTCACGTTCATCGAGTCGGCCATCATCCTGGCCATCGTGGTGCTCGGCGGCATGGGCTCTCAGTTGGGCGTGATCCTCGCTGCCATTGTCATGATCCTGCTGCCTGAGCTGATGCGCGAATTCAGTGAATACCGGATGCTCATGTTCGGTGCGCTGATGGTGCTGATGATGATCTGGCGTCCGCAAGGTCTGCTGCCAATGCAACGTCCCCACATGGAGCTGCGTCGATGAGCCGCGAAATTCTGCAAGTCAGCGGCCTTAGCATGCGCTTCGGCGGCTTGTTGGCGGTCAACGGCGTGGCCCTGACCGTCAAGGAAAAACAAGTGGTGGCGCTGATCGGTCCGAACGGCGCCGGCAAGACCACGGTGTTCAACTGCCTGACCGGTTTCTACCGGCCCAGCGGCGGCACCATCCTGCTCGATGGCGAACCCATCCAAGGGCTGGCCGGCCATCAGATCGCGCGCAAAGGGGTGGTACGCACCTTCCAGAACGTGCGCCTGTTCAAGGAAATGACAGCGCTCGAGAACCTGCTGATCGCCCAGCACCGGCACTTGAACACCAACTTCTTCGCGGGGCTGTTCAAGACCCCAGGGTTCCGCCGCAGTGAAAAGGAAGCCATGGAGCGTGCGCAGTACTGGCTGGACAAGGTCAACCTGACCGAGTTCGCCAACCGCACTGCCGGCACCCTCGCCTACGGCCAACAACGTCGCCTGGAAATCGCTCGCTGCATGATGACCCGCCCGCGGATCATCATGCTCGACGAGCCGGCTGCGGGGTTGAACCCGAAAGAGACCGAGGACCTGAAGGCATTGATTGCCTATCTGCGTGAATCGCACAACGTGACCGTGCTGCTGATCGAGCATGACATGAAGCTGGTGATGAGCATTTCCGATCACATCGTGGTCATCAACCAGGGCACACCCCTGGCCCACGGTACGCCCCAGGAAATCCGCGACAATCCTGAAGTGATCAAAGCCTACCTGGGGGAAGCGTAAATGCTGAAGTTCGAGAACGTTTCCACTTTCTACGGCAAGATCCAGGCGCTGCACAGCGTCAACGTGGAGATCAACCAGGGAGAAATCGTCACCCTGATCGGCGCCAACGGCGCCGGCAAATCCACCTTGCTCATGACCCTGTGCGGTTCACCCCAAGCCCACAGCGGCAGCATCAAGTACCTGGGCGAGGAACTGGTCGGTCAGCCTTCGTCGCACATCATGCGCAAGAGCATTGCCGTGGTGCCGGAAGGCCGCCGGGTGTTCGCCCGGCTGACCGTCGAGGAGAACCTGGCCATGGGCGGGTTCTTCACCGACAAGGGTGACTATCAGGCGCAGTTGGACAAAGTGCTGCAGCTGTTCCCGCGCCTGAAGGAGCGGTATGCCCAGCGTGGCGGCACCATGTCCGGGGGCGAGCAGCAGATGCTGGCCATCGGGCGTGCCCTGATGAGCAAACCCAAGTTGCTGCTGCTCGACGAACCCTCCCTGGGCCTGGCACCGATCATCATCCAGCAGATCTTCGACATCATCGAACAACTGCGCCGTGATGGCGTGACGGTGTTCCTGGTAGAGCAGAATGCCAACCAGGCGCTGAAGATCGCCGACCGGGCCTATGTGCTGGAAAATGGCCATGTGGTGATGCAGGGTACGGGCGAGGGGCTGCTGACCGATCCAAAAGTGCGTGACGCCTACCTGGGCGGTTGATGCCAGCGGGGCCTGCAGGGGCCCCGTTGTCTTGAAGACGCTACGCTTGATCAAACAGGGCAGGCTGCATGCAGGTGACAGCCGTCTATTTCTCTTCGCCGGGCTTGTATTGCCCCTGCCCGCCTCAGTAACGTGACGGCCTCTCGAACACCGGAGCCCGTCATGCGCCTGACCCCTTCCCTGCTACTGACCGCCTTGTTGCCCCTGTTCGCGGGCTGCCAGCTGCTGGCCGAAAAACCCGTCGACCCTGATATCGGCAGCACTCGCATGCAAGGCCAGGTTCACGCTGCCGGTGGGCAGTTGCTGTTCAAGCCCTGCAACGAACCCCGCAGCTTCGTCATCAACGATGCCGCCGCCACGGGCATCCTGCAGGAAGCGGCGAACCTTGCAACCGGGGCCAACGACACCCTGTTCGCCGACGTGCGTGGCCGACTTACAGGCAGCAAGCAGGCCAGCACCGATGGACAGCTGGACCTGCGCCGCCTGTACCGCCTGGAGCACGCCAGCAACGGGTGCATCGACCCCAATTTCAAGCAGCTTACCCTGCGCGCCGGTGGCCACAAGCCCGATTGGGACGTCAAGGCCAACAGCCGGGGCATGGTGCTCAACCGTGCTGATCAGCCCCCGCTTGCCCTGCCCTTTCTGGAGGAGCAGGTGCCCGGTGGCGGCTTGACCCTGACCAGCGAAGCCAACGGGCAGCGCGTGGAACTCTGGCTGGCGCCACAGCGCTGCATGGACCCGGCCACGGGCGCGTTCAACCACTTGCGCGCAGAACTGCGCATCGATGGCACGACCCTTCAAGGTTGCGGTTATTACGGTGGCGCGCGCGATGACTGATGACCGGGCGGCTTAATCCTGCCAGTCGAGGCGGCTAAAGCTTTATACTTGGCGGTTTGTGTTAAGCCGCCGGCCGCCCATGGCCGGGATACTGGACCCTGCCATGCTACGAATCACCGAACTCAAGCTGCCCCTGGACCATCCCGATGAAGCACTGCGCGAGGCCATCGTCCAGCGCCTGGGCATCCGCGACGAGCAACTGATCAGCTTCAACCTGTTCAAGCGCAGCTACGATGCGCGCAAGAAGAACACCGAACTGCTGTTCATCTACACCATCGACCTGCATGCCAGCAACGAAGAAGAGCTGCTGCGCAAGTTTGCCGACGACCATAATGTCGTGCCCGCGCCGGACGTTACCTACCGGTACGTCGCCCAAGCCCCTGAAGGCCTGGACGCACGACCAATCGTGGTGGGTCTGGGCCCGTGCGGGATTTTCGCCGGCTTGCTGCTGGCGCAAATGGGCTTCAAGCCGATCATCCTCGAGCGCGGCAAGGAAGTGCGCCAGCGTACCAAGGACACCTGGGGCCTGTGGCGCAAAAGTGTGCTCAACCCCGAGTCCAACGTGCAGTTCGGCGAAGGCGGCGCTGGGACATTCTCAGACGGCAAGCTGTACAGCCAGATCAAGGACCCGCAGCATCATGGCCGCAAGGTGTTGGAAGAGTTCGTCAAGGCCGGTGCGCCTGACGAGATCTTGTACATCAACAAGCCGCACATCGGCACCTTCCGCCTCACCGGCATGGTTGAGCAGATGCGCCAGGAAATGATCGCCCTGGGGGCCGAGGTTCGTTTCGAACAAAAGGTCACCGACCTGCTGATCGAAGAAGGCCAGGTTCAAGGCGTAGTGCTTGAAAGTGGCGAGCAACTGCTTTCACGGCATGTGGTTCTGGCATTGGGCCATAGTGCCCGGGACACCTTCCGCATGCTGCACGCGCAGGGTGTGTACATGGAAGCCAAACCGTTTTCCGTCGGTTTCCGCATCGAGCATCCGCAATCGCTCATCGACAAGGCGCGCCTGGGCAAATATGCAGGCCACCCCAAACTGGGTGCGGCGGACTACAAGCTGGTGTACCACGCCAAGAACGGGCGGTCGGTCTACAGCTTCTGCATGTGCCCTGGCGGAACGGTAGTGGCCGCCACCAGTGAACCGGGCCGCGTCGTCACCAATGGCATGAGCCAGTACTCACGCAACGAACGCAACGCCAACTCCGGCATCGTCGTCGGCATCGACCCGGAACGGGACTATCCCGGTGGCCCGCTAGCGGGCATCGAGTTGCAGGAACGCCTGGAAGCGCACGCCTACGTCATGGGCGGGAGCAACTACCAGGCGCCGGCTCAGCTGGTGGGCGATTTCGTGGCTGGCAAGCCTTCGACCGCGCTGGGCAGTGTCGAGCCGTCCTACAAGCCTGGCGTGACCCTGGGGGACCTGGCGCCAAGCCTGCCGGCCTTCGCCATCGAGGCGATACGCGAGGCCCTGCCCGCCTTTGATCGGCAGATCAAGGGCTACAACCTGCATGACGCGGTGTTGACCGGGATCGAGACACGCACGTCCTCGCCGCTGCGCATCACGCGGGGTGAAGACTTCCAGAGCCTGAACGTGAAGGGCCTGTTCCCTGCCGGCGAAGGGGCTGGCTATGCAGGCGGCATTTTGTCTGCAGGGGTTGATGGCATTCGGGTTGCCGAAGCGGTGGCCAAGGCCATGCTAGCCCAGTAACAAGCCCTGAATTGCCGGTACAAAAAACCCGACCAGGCCAGAAGCCTGATCGGGTTTTTTCAGGGCTGCGATCAGTGCGAGACGCGGCTGGTACCATCGACCGTCATGATGCGCACGCGGTCGCCCACCCGGAAAATCTCGTTTTCCTGCACGGACTGCACATAGGCACGCATGCTGCCATCGTCTTCGCGCACCGTGATCTCCACACCCTGGGTACGGGTAATACCCTCTTCGGCGGCCGAACCGGCCAAGCCACCGGCAACGGCACCAATCACGGCAGCGACGATGCTGCCACGCCCGCCGCCAACGGCGCTGCCCGCCAAGCCACCTACCACGGCACCGGCGCCTCCGCCAATCGGCGTCTTGGTGCCTTCGATCTTCACAGGGCGCAGCGATTCGATGGTGCCCATGCGCACGGTTTGCACACGGCGGGCCTCATCGCGCGAATAGCTGTCGCCGCTCAAGTTTGACGCACAGCCACCGAGTAGCAACGTGGTGGCTGTGAAGGTCGCGACCAGCAAAGCGGATTTACGCATGGGTAGAATCTCCATAAGTCAGGTATTCATTAGACGCTGCACATTGACGGCTGTCACGGTACTCACTGCATAAAATTGCTTTCATTCAGCCAGCGTACAGCCAACGCGATCAGGCAGGGCGCTTACCGATCAGACCAAGGATAACCATGGATTACTTCATCGTCGTGGTCGCCACCCTCGCAGGGTTGGGGTTTCACGCCTGGCTCTACATGCTCATGCGGCAGTGGATGGACCGCGACCTGGCGCTGTCACTGGCAGGTGGCGACCCGCACATGCAGGCGTACATGCTGCAGCGGTTGCAGCATGCGCGTCAGTTGAAGATGGGGCGCAAGGCACGGGTTCAGTGGCTTGCGCAGGAGGCGGCGGCGTATTCGCGCTGAGCGCCAGGGCGAATGGGGCTATCTGGTAGCCCCGCCTATCAAGGCGCCAGACGCTCGCGGTGCCAGCCTTGGGCCGCCTTGCGGTAATTCAGGCGGTCATGCAGGCGACTGGCGCGTCCTTGCCAGAACTCGATGCGCTCTGGCAGCAGGCGGTAGCCACCCCAATGCTCGGGGCAGTGAGGCTGCGTGTCGGAGAAACGCGCCTCGGTCGCCTTGACCAGGGCTTCGAGCGCCTCGCGCCCAGCGATCACCTGGCTCTGAGGCGATGCCCAGGCGCCCAGGCGGCTGCCCAACGGCCTGACCTGGTAGTAATCGTCGGACTCCTTGGCCGAGACCTTCTCGACACGGCCCTCGATACGCACTTGCCGCTCGAGCGCCGGCCAGAAAAAGGTCATGGCGGCGAACGGGTTAACCTGCAGTTGCCTACCCTTGGCGCTGTCATAGTTGGTGAAGAACGTGAAGCCCTGCTCATCCAGCCCCTTGAGCAACAGCACACGGCAGTGTGGTCGCCCATCGGCATCGACCGTGGCCAGGGTCATGGCGTTGGCTTCCACCGGCGCCTGCTCTGTTTTCACGGCATCGCCGAACCATTGGTGAAACAAAGCGAACGGCTCGGCCGGAGCCTGAGCTTCGGCCAGGCCGTCCCGGGTGTAATCGCGGCGCATATCGGCCAGGGATTGGGTCATTACTGCGTTCCTTGACGATCAGTTGGTCTTCGCAGGGCTGTTGGAGGCTACCTTCTTGTCAGTGGCAGCTTTCTTGGCGACAGGCTTGGCGGTCGCCGCTTTCTTGGTCGCCGTCTTGGCCGGGGTCTTGGCTTTGGCGGCAGGTTTCTTGGCAGCGGTTTTGACGGCTGGCTTGGCTGCAGCCTTGCTTGGCTGGGCTTTGGCGGCTGGAGCCTTGGACACAGGCGCCTTGGCATCCTGCACGGCCACCATGGTGGCTGGCGACGGCGTTGGTGTGGCCTGTTGATACTTGCTCAGCAGCGCGACCATGGTGTTCTGTGGGGTCAGCAGCATTTCCACGCGGCGGTTCAGCGCACGGCCTTCGGCACTGTCATTGGCGGCGCGAGGCATCACCGAGCCCATGCCCTTGAGAATCAGGCGGTCACGTTGCAACCCGCTCAGGCGGAAAATGGCCGACACCGAGGCAGCACGCTCAAGGCTCAGCTTCTGGTTGGCAGCCACCACGCCGCTGGTGTCGGCGTGGCCCAGGACCAGTACGGCCGTCTTGGGGTCGCCTTCTACCGTCTTGGCCACGCGGGTGATAGGGCCCAGGGTGACGGGCAACAACATGTTCGGACGGTCAGGGTTGTACGCACCGTCCACTGGCAAGGTGACTGCCAGCACGTTGTCGCGCCGCTCGAGCTCCAGCTTGCTGTCCTTGATGGCCTCGCGCAGCTTGGGCTCGTACTCGTCCAACCAGGCCTGGGTGGCCTGCTGGTCGATCTTCGGCACCACCGGCCCTTGGGCCTGCTTCTGCTCACCGCCAAATGGCCACCACCAGCGGCTGGTGCTTTCGGATTTGGCGTCGGCCTTGGCGACCTTTTCCGTGACTGCTGCCTTCACTTCCTGTTCGGCGACCTTGTCCGAGCCGAATGGCCACCAGCTTGAACTGGCGCTCTTGGCAGAACCCTCGGGATGGCTGGCGCAGCCGGTGACAGCGGTCAGGCACAGGGCGAGTGCTAAGGTTTTATGTGAAGACATCAGCGATACACCATGAATTAGAAAGGAATTTTGCCCACACTCTTGAGGCGTCGGCATTGAGGATAGTCAAAGAGGCTGGGCAATACCCGCACTAACCGATCAAAGGCATTGCCCAAGCACGCGCACCAGTTTCTGGGCACGAGGGTCCATCAGCACATAGGGCCCCAAGGTATTGACGACAAAGCCAAAAGCCACATCTCGCTCCGGATCGGCAAATCCGACCGAGCCCCCGGCACCGGGGTGACCGAATGCGCGAGCGCCCAGGCCGAAGGTGGCATTGGCCACATCGGGCTGGTCGAGCATGCACCCTAGGCCAAAGCGCGTCTGGGTCAGCAAGGTCCGGTCCTGGCCCAGGCTGTGTTGGCGGGTGAACGCCTCCAGCAGGTCCGACTCCAGCAGGCTGCCATCGAGCAGGCCTGCATAGAACCCAGCCAGGCTCCGGGCATTGCCATGGCCATTGGCAGCAGGTTGTTGCATGCGCCGCCATTCCGGTTTATTGGTACTGGTCAGAATGGCGGGCGGGTTGGTAAACGCCCTTGTGGACAATGCCTCGGGCTCGCGCAGCGTGACCTGCAGCAAGCGCTGGGCAGCGGCGTCACCGGGGTTGCCTTTGCCACGCGCGATATGGGCTACCCGATAGAACTCCTCGTCGGCCAGCCCGACATGGAAGTCCAGCCCCAGCGGCCGCGCCGTACGCGCCACGATCGAGTCGCCTGGACCGCGCCCATCGGCGCGACGAATCAACTCGCCGATCAGCCAGCCAAAGGTGATGGCGGCGTAGCCGTGCTCGCTGCCCGGTGTCCACCACGGCGTTTGCGCGGCCAGGGCATCGACCATTGCCTGCCAGTCGTAGAGGGCCTCGGCCGGCAGCAATTCGCGAATCGCAGGCAGCCCGGCACGGTGGCTAAGCAGTTGCCTCAGCGTGATGGCCTCTTTGCCCGCCTGACCGAACTCAGGCCAGTAACGCGCTACCGGGGCATCGAGTTCAAGTTTACCCTCGCCCACCAACTGCAAGGCGGTGACGGCGGCAAAGGGCTTGGTGCAGGAAAACAGATTGGCGATGGTATCGCTGTGCCATGGCTGCTGGCCATCCTTGTCGGCGGTGCCCGCCCACAGGTCCACTACCGTTTCACCACCCACCTGGATGCACAGCGCAGCCCCGCGTTCCTGGGGATCATCGAACAGCGCCGCGAAGGCCTCGCGCACTGCTTCGAATTTCAGCTCGAAATGACCCTGAATCTGCACCCTGTATTCTCCATGCGGCATGTTGGCAAAAGGGCCTGCATTGTTTCAGTAGTTCGGCCTTTTGCCTACAGGCGCGCATCGCACGTTACGGCGACGCGGGTGCTTGGCTGCGAGTGCGCAACTGGTCCAATGCCTCCAGATTGCTCTTGCGCACGGCCTGGACGAAGCCTGGGTAAGCCACGTCGGTGATGGCAACCAACCCCAGGTGTCCGTTCTCTGCGTCCAGCAAACGGCCGCTGGCAGGCTGATCGAGGTACTGGAACCAATGGGCGCCAACGATCATGGGCTGGGCGAGCGCCGCCTTGAGGAAATTGCCATAGGCAGGCCCGCGGTCTTCCTCGCGTGCGACCTCCACCGGCCCCGGCCAGAAAGGCCCGCGATCGCGCGAGCCGAACTGGAACTCGGACACCAGCACCGGCTTGTCCAGCTCTGCCAGGCGCGCGAAGTCATAGCCATCCTGAGGCTTGAGGGTATAGAAGTTGAAGCTGAGCACATCGCAGAACTCGGCGCAGGCCTTGACCGCTTCGGGTGTACTCACGGCAAACCGACCGCCCAGCAAGAGGTGGTTGGGGGCATGCCACTTGAGCGAGTCGGAGAGGGTCTTGAAATAGGTCTGGGCGAACACCTGCTGGAAATACTGGTAGTCACGCTCGATTTCCGGGTGTTCCGCGCTGGGCAGTGGCGCCTCGAAACCAGGGTCTTCCATCAGCTCCCAGGCCGCCAGTTCGATGCCCCAGGCCTTGGACAAGCCCTCCTGGTTTCGGTACTTGTCACGCAACTGCTTGAGGAAAGCGCGCTTGGCCGGTACGTCGGTGGTCAGGCGCAAGGTGCCGTAGGCCAGCCCATAGCGCGCCTTCGGGTCATCGCCCGGGGCCGCCCAGGCCAGCTCGTTGTCGGCAAAGTAACCGATGAGCCAAGGGTCATCGCGGTGATCGCGGGCGGCGATGGCCACGGCCCGCTCGGTGGCCATGGCAAAGCGTGGGTCGAAGGGATCGGGCATCCGGCCCCACCAATCCATGCCGGTGCTGATGCTCGCGTAATCGCCCACGATGGACAGCGGCAAGGTATAGGGCACGCGCTGCTGCTCGACCAGGGCCGCATCGCTCCAGTTGCCCAGTGTATTGAAGCCCCAGGCCTGCAGCCGGTCGAGCGTATGGCGCTGCCAGCGGGCGCTGTCCAACTTGGCGGGCGGGCAATTGACCGGCTGCGCTGACGCCTGCGGGTCGGCCACCTGGCAAGGGGCTGCGTGGGTGCGTTCGAGATTGGCGGCGTAGAAGTCGAACCAGCGCCCCTTCTTGAAGGCGCGCCCCTGGGACGAGGCATTGCCATCATCGTTGTTGCCCTCGCCATAGAAGGCGGACAAGGGCTCGCCTTGTTGCGGCAGCGCCTTGAACATGGCCTCGCGACCCGCCACATAGGTGCGCCCGCCATCTGCGGCCACGGCATTGACGCCCAGGGAGTAGAACGGGTGGCCCAGCGGCGTGACCAGGTACCAGCGCCCCTCACGTTTTTCGGTGCGAAAGAACCCGGTCGCCTCGAAGGGCGTGCCCGCTGTCACGCCGCCATAGGTATCCAGTGGCTGCTTTTCACGCTCGGCCAGCCACCCCTTGATCTGCTGCTGTTCGCGCCCGGCGCTCGCCTTGAGTTGCTCGTCGCTGGTCACTTTCTCAGGCCACGTGCCGCGCGTGGACTGCCCGTAGGCATCGATGAGTTCGTGGTAGGCCGCTTGCCATGCCTGGTCGTCATCCTGGATGCCCATGCGTTCGATCAGCAGGCTTTGGGCTGCCTTGGGGGCAGGGATGCTCAGGCTGACCGCAGCGACCTGTGCAAGGTCCACCGCGCCCGTGCTGCTGCCGAGCAGCACGCGCTGGCCGCTAAAGCTCCACGGCATGGGTGGGCCCGCACGCAGCCCTTCCTGCAGGGGCGAACGCGCCGTCAACGGCACCATCACCGTTTGCGCAGGCCCTGCCGGCAAGTCGATGCGGCTGGTCAGTGTACGGCCGTCATTGCCCTCCACCGTCACATCCAAGGTCAGCGCCCAGGCCATCGCGTTCTGCAGACGCAGGGTCAGGTAGCGGCCGGAAGACCAGTCCCAAGTGCCGCTCTGTGGGCTCATGCGCAAGGTCGGACGCTCGGCAGCGTTGAACACCACGCGTCGCAACACCTCGCCCTGAGCGGTCTGCTCGGCGTTGTACTGGGGCATGCCGGCGTCCACGGTTTCGACATTGACCACTGAGGCCGGGCGCACGAAGCTGAACAACGTCTGCTGCCCCGCCAGCAACGGCGGGCTCAACAGCAAAGCGATGACAGCGGGCAAGGTACGGCGAACCATAGGGCGGAGTCTCTCCTTCAGGGCCCTCATGGCCCACGACTGAGGTTGGACAACGTGCCGGCGCAAGCGCTCCGGCCGTCAGGAAATCTCCCGCCGAAATGGCGGCAGCGCATTGAGGATAGCCTTGCCGTAGCGCTGGGTGACCAGGCGCCGGTCCAGCAAGGTGATGACACCGCGGTCCTGCTCGGTGCGCAACAGTCGGCCACACGCCTGGATCAGGCGCAACGAGGCATCGGGTACGGCAATTTCCATGAACGGATTGCCGCCTCGCGCTTCGATCCATTCTGCCAAGGCGGCCTCGACGGGGTCGTCAGGCACGGCGAACGGGATCTTGGCGATGACCACATGCTCGCAATAGGCCCCCGGCAAGTCGACGCCCTCGGCGAAGCTGGCCAGGCCGAAAAGCACGCTGTGCTGGCCGTCGTCGACGCGGGCCTTGTGCTTGTTCAGGGTTTCCTGCTTGGACAGGTTGCCCTGGATCAGCACCAGCTTGCGCCAGTCCCGGTCCAGGCCATCGAATACATCCTGCATCTGCTTGCGTGACGAGAACAACACCAGCGCACCACGGGCATCCTCGACGATGCCCGGCAGCTCGCGGATGATGGCCGCGGTGTGGCCAGCGGCGTCACGGGGGTCAGCCTTGAGGTCCGGTACCCGCAGCAGGCCTGCATCACCGTGCACGAACGGGCTGGGCACCACGCAGGAAACTGCATCGCGGGGCAATCCCGAGCGCATGCGAAAGCGGTCGAACTTGCCCAGCGCGGTCAGGGTCGCCGAGGTGACCAAGGCGCCGTGTGCCACGTTCCACAAGCTGCGCCGCAGCATCTCGGCCGCCAAAATGGGGCTGGCATTGACCTCGATATCGAACAGGGCCCCGCTCTCGGCCAAGGTAAGCCAGCGGGCCATGGGCGGGCTGTCCTCGGGGTCTTCGGCGGTGAACGCCGTCCACAACTCCCAGTTGCCCTGGGCACGGGTCTGCAGGCTACCGAACAGCGGGTACCACTCCTCGGCCTGGTGGCTGGCGATGCCAATGCTGACCTCGCCGCCCATGCCTTCCTTGAGCAGGTCGGTCAGGCGGGTGAACACATCGTTCAGGCGGGCGAAGCCTTTTTTCAGCTCGACGCCAACCTCGCGGATTTCATCGGGCACCACGCCACCTGGAAAACGATAGCGAGGGCGTTCTCGGCCTTCGTTGTCCTCGCCTGGACGAAAATCGGCCACCTGCTCGCACAGCGTGAACATGAACTGCTGTTGGGTGCGGATTTCGCGGGCAAGCTCAGGGACCTGTTCGATCAGCTTGCCCAGGTCACCCGGCAGGGGGTGCTGGGCCAGCAGCTTGGTCAGGTTCTTGGCGGTCTGCTCGAGCCAGTCGGCCGTCGAACGCAGCCGTGAATAATGAGCGAAGTGGCCGATGGCCTTGTCTGGCAGGTGATGCCCTTCGTCGAACACGTACATGGTGTCGCGGGGGGCCGGAAGCACCGCACCGCCGCCCAGCGCCAGGTCAGCCAGCACCATGTCGTGGTTGGTGACGATCACGTCTACCTTGCCCATGCCTTCACGGGCCTTGTAGAACACGCACTGCTGGAAGTTGGGGCAGTGGCGGCCGGTGCACTGGCTGTGGTCGGTGGTCAGCCGTGCCCAGTCCTCGTCTTCGAGGCTCTCTGGCCAACTGTCGCGATCACCGTCCCAGCGGTTGCCGGCCAGCTTTTCGATCATGCTGTTGAACAGCTTCAGGCTGCGCTCGTCCACGTCGATGCGAAAGCCTTCTTCCTCCAGCAGCTGCGCCTGGGACGTCTGGGCATGACCTTCCTGGACCAGGATGTCGAGCTTGGACAGGCACAGGTAGCGGCCCCGCCCCTTGGCCAGGGCAAAGCTGAAATTCAGTCCGCTGTTGCGCATCAGGTCAGGCAGGTCCTTGAAGACGATCTGCTCCTGCAGCGCCACGGTCGCGGTGGCGATGACCAGGCGCTTGCCTGCCGCCTTGGCCGCCGGAATGGCCGCCAGGCTGTAGGCGACCGTCTTGCCGGTACCGGTGCCCGCCTCCACCGCCACGACGGCGGGCTCGCCGGCACGGCGGCCTTCGTCGTCGCAGGGAATATCCCCGAGGACCTTGGCCACCTCGGCGATCATCAGGCGCTGGCCGTAACGCGGCTTGAGGCTCTTGGCTTCGAGAAATCGCGTGTAGGCGCCCTGGATGGTGGCTTTGAGTTCAGTGCTGATCATGGTGTGCAGGCGCCCGAAGGGCTGGATAGATTTTCAGTATCGCGCATAGGGCGGCTATCATACCCCGCTCACGCTGTTTATGCCGCATGGAGATCCGGATGACTGCCTTTGCCCTGCCCTACACCCTGCACGTTCTGGCCGCCCTGGTGTGGGTGGGTGGCATGTTCTTCGCCTGGATGGTGCTGCGCCCGGCAACGGGTGCAGCGCTGGACGGGCCTGCCAGGCTGCGGTTGTGGGTGGAAGTTTTCCGACGCTTCTTCGGCTGGGTCTGGGTGGCCGTGGCGATTCTGGCGATAAGCGGCGTGGGCATGATTCACCTGCGCTTCAATGGCTTCGAAACCGCGCCGCGGTATGTCCAGGTGATGATCGGGGGCGGTATCGTCATGTTCGCCCTGTTCATGCGCATCCAGGCGTTGCTGCTGCCAGAAATGAAAACGGCGGTCCAGGCCGAGGACTGGCCAGGCGCGGCGGCCGTGCTGGGGCGCATCCGTCGGATGGTGGGGGTGAACCTGCTGCTGGGCCTGGCCGTGGTCGCCGTGGCCAGTGCCCGCCTGATGTTCTGAGCGTACCCGCAGCGATCAGAGTCGCTGCAGGATCAGCTCGCCGGCAGCCCCGGCAAGGCCTGGCTGACCGGGTTGCCCGGCGCGGCCACTGTTGCCCGGCGAGGTGCGGTAGACCAGGCAACCCTTGCTCGCACCGCCCTTGCCCGCCTGGCCTGCTGCCCCAGGCTTGCCCGGCGCGCCACCGTCCAGGCGCACCCTGATGCGCTCGGCAGGGAAGGCCTCGGGCACGCTCAGGCGAATTCGACCACCCGGTGCTCCGTCGTGGCCATTGCCGCCATCATCCCCGTTGAAGCCGCGGCTGGCACGGCCCCAGGTGCAGCCACCGGCCTGGCCGTTGGCACCATCGAGCCCGGCGAACCCTGGCGCACCCGCGCCGCCGCGGGCGTCGATGGACAGTTGTTCGCCCTGCACCTGGGCAAGCTTGAGGTCGAGCCCGCGCCCTGAACGCGCGGCACGTTCATAAGTCCCAGGCGCGCCCGGCGCACTGAACTCACTGCCTTCACCCAGGCTGGCACTGGCCGCTTCGATCAGGAGCGGGGTATCGGCCGGCGCCACGGCGATACGCGCATCACGGCCCAGCTCCAGCCGATCGACCGTCAGCGAGGCGAGCGTGGCGGGAAGCAGCAAGGTGGCATCGTCCGCCACCCTGAGCTGCTCCAGATGCACCTCGGCCGACTTGGTCGGCAAGCGCAGCATGGAATTGGCGGGTACTTCGAGGTTCTGTGCCTGCGCAAGCGGCGCAGCCAACAGGGCGAACAACATCAGATTACGCATTTCGTGGCGCCTCTTGCGCGCGGGGGATGGACATGATGTGGAAAATGCCCGTCAACAGGATCTGCAGACGGTCGAACCAGCGATGGCTACGGCCGCGCAGACTGGCATTGAAAAACAGCATTTCGAGCAAATGCAGCAGCACCAGCAACAGGCCTGTGGCGTTGATCAATAGGTTCAGCGGCACAGGTTGCGGCACCATCTGGTTGTACAGCACTACACCCCAGAAGACTATGGTCAGGAGCTTGCCCAGGCTCAAGATGAATTTCATGCTCTGCCCCACCGTATGGCGTACTGCCGGGATGGCCAACGCGACCATTTCACATTAACCGCTCGGTCGGGACTCACGCCAGCGCACACTGCGCTTGGCAATGTATGGGCACCGGCCATTACCGTCTATGGCGTTTGCAAAGCGCCCGCGCCGATACGCTGGGCGGGCGCTGCTGCTTCAGCGCTGGATCTTGATCTCCGTACGACGGTTCATGGCACGCCCCTCGGCGGTGGCGTTGTCAGCCACAGGTTGGGATTCGCCAGCCCCGACCACGGACACGAAGCTGTTGCGCGGGATGCCGCTTTCGACCAGATAGTCGGTGACCGAGTGGGCACGGCGCTCGGAAAGTTTCTGGTTGTAGCTGTCGGCGCCCACGCTGTCGGTGTGGCCGCTCACGCTCAGGCGGGCCGACGGCGCTTCCTGCTTCAGGCGCGTAGCGATGGTATTGAGGCGCTGCTTGTCGGCGGCGGTCAGCCGTGCAGAGTCGAATTCGAAATGCACATCGCGGATCACGATCACCTCTTCTTTCTCGACCACTACTTGCTCGACGACCACGGCCTCGACCTGCGGTGCAGGCGGCGGGCAACCGTTGGCATCGACCTGGACGCCGCGCGGCGTCCCTGGGCACTTGTCGCGGCTGTCGGGTACGCCATCGCCGTCTTCGTCGCCATCACCATGGGCCCAGCAATACCCCGCTGCAAGGCCGCCCCCGAGCAGCGCGCCCCAACCTGCCCAGCTCGAGCTTTCGATCGCGCCCAGCGCTGCGCCACCCACACCGCCGACCGCCGCACACTTGGGCCAGTCGGTTTTTTGCAAACCCGCGCAACCAGTCAACACACTGGTGAGCAGAACCAGAGGTACAGCTGTGCGTACTATGCTCATCTCATCGCCTCTTTTGGGGGGATCGGCATCGTGGCCGATCAGGGCAGTAAAGACGCTGCTTGCACAGCCTGCCAGCCATTTGCCATGACCGGATGCCACGGCCCTATGCCGACAGGCTCTGGCCCGATAGTCTTGGCTGATCTTGATGAGGACTGGCAATGACCGACGGTTTTTCCCAACGCACACCGCAGCAGGCGCTTGCCGCCTTGCTCGAGCGCGTGTCCCCGCAACGCCTGTTGCTGGTGGGCACGCGGTTCCCGGCACTTGACGCCTTCCTGCAGGCCCACCCACAAGCGAGCCTGGCGTGCGCGCCGCCGGGCCCGCTGCCGGCTGAACTGGCAGCCCAGCGCTTCGACCTGGCGCTTCTGGTCGATTGCCTGGAACACCTGCCCAAGCGCAACGGGTTGGAACTGCTGGGTGGCATTCGCAATCTCAACGCCAGTCGAGTCGCAGTGCTGGCCGACCTGGCCGCCTGCGGCTGGCAAGACACGGACTTCTTCGCCCTGGCCCTGTCGGCCAGTGAGAAGTTTCAACGCGACCAGCAGGTGCTGAGCCTGTTCACCTATGATCTACATGACTACAAGCAGGTCCCTGACTGGCTGAATGCGCGGTTCTGGGCCAACCCTGAAAACTTCGGCAAATACTGGTGGTGATGATGAGTGTTTCGGTCTGTCCATGCGGCAGTGGCAACGTGCTCGACGCCTGCTGCGGGCATTACCACGCCGGCACGCCTGCACCGGACGCCCAAGCCCTGATGCGCTCACGCTACAGCGCCTATGTGCTGGGGCTGGTCGATTACCTGGTGGCGACCACCCTGCCAGCCCAACAGGCCGGCCTTGATCGCGCCGCCATGGCCGCCTGGAGTGCCCAGAGCATCTGGCTGGGCCTGGAAGTGGAAGATGCCGAGCTGATCGGTGGCCAGCCTGAACACGGCTTCGTCACCTTCACTGCCCGCTGGCACGACCAGGACGGTGATCACCAGCACCGCGAGCGCTCAGCCTTCGTGCAGCACGATGGCCGCTGGTACTTCATCGACCCCACCGTTGGCCTGAACGCCACGCGCAACGATCCCTGCCCTTGCCAAAGCGGGCAGAAATTCAAGAAATGCTGCGCCAGCTATGTGGGTGGCTGAGCATGATGACCCGCCTGCGTGTCCTGCTGCCTGCCTTGTTGGTGATGCTCCTGGCCGGCTGCGTCAGCTGGGGTGGTGAGCCATGGCGGCAACCGGAGATCCACCTGGTCAGGGTGGAAACGGTCAAGGCCCGCCTGCTGCAACAGGAATTCGTGCTCCACGTGCGGGTGGAAAACCCCAACGACAGCCGCCTGTTCATCCGCAACCTGTCCTATGCCCTGCGGTTGAACGATGTGCTGCTGGCAGAAGACGAAGCCAGCCTGTGGCGCAGTGTTGGCGGGCACGACCAGCGCACCTTCAAGATCACCGCCCGAACCAACCTGTGGCAGCGCCTCAAGCCCTTGGCCAAGATGCTCAAGAGTCACCAGCCTTTGAAGTACACGCTCAAGGCCGAACTGGGCACCGGCCTGTTGATCCATCGGAACCTGCACTTGTTGCGCGGTGGTGAGATAATGCCCGGCGATCATTACCTGGAGTAACCCTGCAATGTCCCAACAGCCTCACGTTCACGGCCCTGACTGCGACCACGACCACGATCATCACCATGATCACGGCCACGGCCACGTCCACGGGCCGCACTGCAACCACGGTCACCAGGAGCCGGTGCGCAACGCCCTCAAGGATGTTGGCCGCAACGACCCGTGCCCCTGCGGCAGCGAAAAGAAATTCAAGAAGTGCCACGGCGCCTGATAGCCGCCCCGCCGTTTGACAGCACTGCGCCTGTCCGTTAGCGCGGGCGCGGTGCGGTCTGCAGCCCGGGCGCCGAGGTGCCTGGCTTGGCTGGCAACCGAAGCGCGGTGGCCAGCAACAGCCCCAGGCACAGCACCATGCATAGACCGTTGGTGCCCGTCCAGCCTGCGGTGTCCAGCAACAAGGATGGCGTAAAGGCGCCGAGGGTGGCACACACGGCGATGGCCAGGTCATTCTTGCCCTGCAGGCGCATCGCCCCCGGGCTATCTTGCAATGCCTGCGCCAGCAGCGCCCCCCCGCCCACGTAGGTCAGGTTCCAGCCCAGGCCCAGGGCTATCAGTGCCGCCGTCATCACGGCATAACTGCTAGACCCCATGTTCAAGGCCGTGCTCACCACGAACAGGCCCAACCCGGCACAGATCGTCACCTTGATGCCCAACCGTTGAATGATGCTGCCAGTGAAGAACGAAGGCGCAAACATCGCCACGACATGCCACTGGATGGCCATGCGCACGTCGGAGAAGTCCTGGTGCATACCTTTCATGTGCAGCGAAGCCTGGATCATCAACAGGTTCATGATGCCGTACCCCAGCGCTGCCACGCTCATCGCCATCACCAGCACCCTGCGTGACGCAAGCTGCCCTACCTCGCACGCTCGCAGGTCCTGCTGCGGGCGATTGACCGGTTTCTCTTTAGGCAAGCAAAGGGCTATCAACCACGACACGAGCGCCAGGCCGACAAAGGCGGCGTAGCACAGCGAGAACAGCGGATACCCACCCACATCCCTGAGCCAACCGGTCAAGGCCGGCCCCACCACTGCCGCGATCACTCCGCCTGCCACCACCAGTGAGAGCGCCCGCGCTTTGAGGTGTTGCGTCAGGTTGTCGGTAGCGGCAAACCGGTTGAAGTTGGCGAACGCGATATACACCCCCAATGCGCAGTGGCTGAGTATCAGGGCAACAAAGTGCTGGTGCTGCACGGCCAGGAACCCGCTGACGCCGGACAGGGCCAAGGGTAGAGCACCCAGCATGAACGCGCGCCGACGACCGATGCGCCCCATCAGCCACGACACCGGGTAGGTCGCCAGCATCACGCAGAGAAACTGAAACCCGTAGGGCACCGTTGACCACGCAGGATCGGGCGCCAGAGCAGCACCGACCAGGGCCGCCATGGTCACGGACATCACAGCCGTGGTGAGGTTGACCGACTGCGCAATGAAATACAGGTAGGTGCGTGCTGGCAGGGTTTCGGTCATGGCGTGCTCGCTGATGATGCAGGAATGGAATGCGCCGAAGCTTCTCACTGATCGGCCGAGCACGGGCGAACAGTCGACGCGGTTTCCAGCTAACTGTTAGGCTGTTTTTTCTAACACTGGCGGACCCGTCGATGCGTGCTGACACTCTGCTTCATCAACTCCGGCAGCGTCTGGCTGCCAGCGAATGGCTGCCAGGGCAACGCATGCCGTCGATTCGCAAGCTCACGGCCAGCACGGGTGCGACCTACCACGAGGTCGTGTCCAGCTATGGGCGCCTGGTCAGCGAAGGGCTGTTGACGGCCGTGCCAGGGCGTGGCTATTTCGTGGCCGGCACCGCTCGGCCGCCAGCCAGAGACGAGGCACCTGGGCATATGGCCGGGGACGCGCTGTTCAAACTGCTGCAAGGCGGCCAGCACTACACCAAGCTCGGCTGCGGTTGGCTGCCCCCTGCCTGGCGCGACACCGAGCTGCTGGCCAAGGCTGTGCGTCGCACGGCGCGCCTGGAACAAAGCTCGCTGGCCGATTACGGCGACATCCAGGGTTACCTGCCCATGCGCAAGCAGCTGTGCGTGCACCTGCGGCGCATGACCCAGATCGATGTAGGTCCACAGCAATTACTCAGCACATTGGGCGCCACCCAGGCCCTGGACCTGGTGGCCCGTCTGCTGATCGCCCCTGGCGACCACGTGTTCGTCGACGAGCCCTGCAACGGTAACCTGATCAAGCTGATCCAGCTGGCCGGCGGGCACGTGATCGGCATCCGTCGGCTGCAAGACGGCACGGACCTTGAGGACATGCAGCGGCACCTGGTCCAGCACAAGGTCAAGGCATTCTTCTGCAACAGCACATTCCACAACCCCACCGGCAGCAACGTCAGCCCGCACAATGCCTTCGGCGTGCTGAGACTGGCGATCGAACACGGCTTCTACATCGTCGAAGACGATGTCTATGGCGACTTCAGCCCGGGTGTACGCCAGACCTTCGCCGGCTTGGACAACCTGCAGCAGGTCATCTATATCGGCAGTTTCTCCAAATGCCTGTCCGCCTCGCTACGCGTGGGCTACATCGCTTGCCCGGCTGCACTGGTCGAACCGCTCATGCGCCTGAAACTGCTCACCTGCGTGGCGGTGCCTGCGTTCTGCGAGCGCTTCGTCAACACCATCCTCACCGACGGCACCTACGCCAGGCACATGAGCGATCTGCAGCAACGCCTGATTCGACAGCAGGTTCAGACCCAGCGCACGCTGACAGACCGCGGTTGGCGCTTCGATATCACGCCCCAAGGCGGCATGTTTCTGTGGGTCCATCACCCCGATATCGCCGACCTGCATCCTTTCGTGCGCCAACTCGAACAGCACGATGTGCTGCTCATGCCTGGCGAATCCTTTGCGATCACACGTAACTATGTGCAGTACACCCGCATCAACTGCACGCACTTTTCCGACGCCATGGCTGAGCATTTCGAGGTTTGACCCGCTGCAAGGCGCGCTTGGGTACCCCAGCGTCATGGCCACGGATTGGCAAATTGCCGACAGAGTCCTGCCACTCATCCACCGCTGGGGCAGTGTGCCGAAATAAAGCCGGGGCAGGCCTTGCACCCAGGCGGCCTGCTCACTACCTTAGCGCCTTTCCATACCCGCTACGCCTTGCAGGAGCCTTGCCATGGCCGCCCCCGCCCTTTTCTTTTTCCGCCCGCGCGCTGCAACGGCTGCCCTGCTGCTCGGTTCACTTGGCCTGGCCGGTTGCCAGACCACCGCCCAACAGGACAGCCTGCCGCCGTCCAGCGGCGTGCAGCCGCTCAAGGGCCTGGCCCAGAACGTGTCGGTCAGGCGCAATGCCATGGGCGCTCCGCTGATCGAGAGCAGCTCGTTCCATGACGCGCTCTTCACCTTGGGGTACGTGCATGCCGGGGACCGGATCGAGCAGATGGTCGCCATGCGGTTGCTCGCCCAAGGGCGCATGGCTGAAGTGGCCGGCCGTGATGCACTGGATATCGACCGCTTGATGCGGGCGGCCAACCTCAAGCAAAGCGCGGCGCAGCTGTACGCCGACGCATCGCCACGGCTCAAGCGCTTCTTCGACGTCTATGCGCGCGGGGTCAACGCCTACCTGTTCCGCTACCGCGACAAGCTGCCAGCGGACCTGGCCAACAGCGGCTACCGCCCCGAGTACTGGAAGCCCGAAGACTGCGCGCTGATGTTTTCGCTGTATGCCTTCAGTCAGTCGGTCAACCTGCAAGAAGAGATCAGTGCATTGACCCTGGCGCAGAAAGTCGGCAGCGACAAGCTGGCCTGGCTGCTACCCGGTGCCGCCGACGAACCGCTTCCCGAAGGCGAAGCAGCCAAGCTCAAGGGCCTGGACCTTGCCAGTCAGTTGCCGGGGTTGTCTGCCCTGGCAGCTGCCAGTCAAAAACTGGGCGACCTTGATCTGCTGGGCAGTCCCGGTTCGGCCAACCTGGCCATCGGCCCGCAACGCAGCCGCAGCGGCAAGAGCCTGCTGGCCAGCGACAGCCGTGCAGCCTGGGCGCTGAGCCCGGTGCAGATCCACTCCAGCAAGTACCAAGTGGCCGGCCTGTCGCTGCCGGGCCTGCCGATCGTGCTGGCTGGCTACAACGGCCAGCTGGCCTGGACCAGCAGCGCGGTGATGGCCGACAACCAGGACCTGTTCCTGGAAAAGCTGCGCCACCAGGGCAATCAGGTCAGTTACCTGGCGGACGGCAAATGGGTTGCAGCCAGGGCGCACACCGAGACCTTCCTGGTGCGCGGCGAGCGCCCAGTGCGCGAAGTGATGCACGACACGCGCCATGGCACGCTACTTGGCCAGTCGGGCAATGCCAGCCTGGGCCTTGCACTGAACCTGCCGCAGTTCAAGGGCGATCGCAGCCTTGATGCACTGTTCGACCTGACCCGCGCCAAGACCGTGGAGCGCGCATTCGACAGCACCCGTGATGTCACGGCTGCGGCGCTGAACTTCGTCTTCGCCGAAGCATCGCACATTGGCTGGCAGGTGAGCGGGCGCTACCCCAATCGCCGAGAAGGCCAAGGCCTGTTGCCTTCGCCGGGGTGGGACGGGCGCTATGACTGGGATGGCTATGCCGACCCCATGCTGCACCCATATGATCAGGACCCGACCGCTGGCTGGATCGGCCACGCCAACCAGCGCAGCCTGCCGCGCGGCTACGGCATGCAGCTGTCGAGCAGTTGGTACTACCCGGAGCGTGCCGAGCGCCTGGGCCAGCTCGCCGGCAGTGGCCGCCTTGATAGTCGCAGCCTGATGGCGCTGCAGAACGACCAGGTCACCTTGTTGGCCGGCAAGCTCAAGCAGATGTTCGAAGCGCCAGGCATGGCAGGCCCGCTGCAGCAGGCCATCAATGCCTTGCCCGCCGATCAGCGCGAAAAGGCCCGTACGGCGCTGGCTAGGCTCAAGGCATTCGATGGTCGCTTGAGCCCAGTGTCGGCAGATGCTGCGCTGTACGCCCTGTTCCTCCAGGCTGTCGCCCGTCAGATATTCCTCGATGACTTGGGACCGGAAGCGGGAGCGGCCTGGCAGGCATTGGTCAGCAATGCACGCTTGTCGTTCTCGGCACAGGCCGATCACCTGCTGGGCCGGGATGACAGCCCGTTCTGGGACGACCGCAGTACGCCACAGAAGGAAGACAAACCCGCCATCCTGGCCCGCAGCCTGGTCGCGGCAATGGACACGGGCATCGCCCAACTGGGCACCGACCGCAGCGCCTGGCAATGGGGCAAACTGCACCAATACCAATGGCCTGCACCGGCCTACCATGGGCTGGGTGATGCCATCAGCCGCCCTGCGCAGCCTGCAGGCGGCGACTTCAGCACGCTTGCCTTCACCCCCTACGCCTGGGGAAGCGACTTCGTCACCCGCCTGCCGGCATCGGCGCGGCTGATCGTGGACTTCAGCCAGGCTGAACCCCTCCAGGTGCTGACCAGCAGCGGCCAGTCCGGCAATCCGGCCAGCCCACATTACGGGGATGGCCTTGAGGCCTGGTTCAAGGGCCGCTTCGCTGTCATGCCCCTTGCGCCTCAGCACTTCGCGCGTGCCTATGGCACCCAGCGCCTGACCCTGGTACCGGGCAAGTAGAAACGGCCGGCGGCGTGCAGCGCTTGCGGCGGTCAAGGGGTGAAGAAACCACCGGTCGAACTTCCCCTGGCCGCTGCGGCTCCTAACTGGTAACTCCCTACCAGTGCGTGTGCCATGGACCTCGTCATCGCTCGACCCGAAGGCCTGTACTGCCCGCCCGGCGATTTCTACATCGATCCCTGGCGGCCGGTAGACCGTGCCGTGATCACCCATGGTCACGGTGACCACTCGCGTTCCGGCAATCGCCACTACCTCACCGCAGACCCGGGCGCCGGCATCCTGCGCAGCCGCCTGGGCATGGACATCAATTTGCAGACCCTGCCCTACGGCGAGCGCCTGTTGCACCACGGCGTGACCTTGAGCCTGCACCCTGCCGGGCATGTGCTGGGGTCGGCGCAGGTGCGCCTGGAGTATCAAGGCGAGGTGTGGGTGGCGTCGGGCGACTACAAGGTCGAGCCCGACGGCACCTGCGCGCCGTTCGAGCCCGTACGCTGCCATACCTTCATCACCGAATCGACGTTTGGCCTGCCCATCTACCGTTGGCCGACCCAGGCGGATGTGTTCGCCGGGATCAACGCCTGGTGGCGGGCCAACAGCGAACAGGGCAAGGCCAGCGTGCTGTTCTGCTACGCCTTCGGCAAGGCGCAGCGCATCCTGCATGGCCTGGACCCCAGCATCGGCTCGATTCTGGTGCACGGCGCCGTCGAGCCGCTGAACAGGGTGTATCGCGAAGCGGGCGTGTATTTACCTGAAACCCGCTATGCCGGCGATATTGCACGCAACGACCCGCTATTGCGCACCGCCCTGGTGATGGCCCCGCCGTCCGCTGGCGGCAGCAGCTGGATGCGACGCTTCGGCGATTACAGCGACGCGTTCGCCAGTGGCTGGATGCTGCTGCGCGGCACCCGGCGCAGACGCGGTGTGGACCGGGGCTTCGTGCTCTCGGACCACGCCGATTGGCCTGGGCTGCTGTGGGCCATCGGCCAGACCGGCGCCGAACGGGTCATGGTCACCCATGGATCGGTGGGCGTGCTGGTGCGCTACCTGAATGAACAGGGGCTCGACGCCCGCGCATTCGTTACCGAATACGGTGAGGAAGATGACGCTACAGCTGGGGAGACGGGCGCATGAAAGCCTTCGCCGAACTGTACCTGCGCCTCGATGGCACCACCTCCAGCAATGCCAAGCTCCAGGCCCTGCGTGAATACTTCGCCAGCGCACCGGCCCAGGACGCCGCCTGGGCGGTGTATTTCCTGGCTGGCGGGCGGCCGCGTCAATTGGTACCCACTCGGGTACTGCGCGAACTGGCCGGCGCGATGGCAGGGCTGCCGGACTGGCTGTTCGAGGAAAGCTACCAGGCGGTAGGCGACCTGGCCGAGACCATTTCGCTGCTGCTGCCCGACACCCAGGAGGGCGATGACGAAGGCCTGGCGCACTGGGTCGAAAGCTACTTGCTGCCGTTGCGCGGCCTGCCCCCGGAAGAGCTCCAGCAACGTCTGCCACCTTTGTGGGCACGGCTGGATCGCCCCAGCCTGATGCTGTGCCTGAAGCTGATCACCGGCAGTTTCCGCGTCGGCGTATCGAAGCTGCTGGTCACGCGTGCCCTGGCCCAGTTGGCGGAGCTGGATGCCAAGCGGATAGCCCAGCGGCTGGTCGGGTATACCGACATCAGCCACCGGCCAACCGCCGAGCGCTACCTTCAACTGATCGCGCCCGAATCTGCCGATGAGCATAGCCAGCGTGGTGGGCAGCCGTATCCGTTCTTTCTCGCGCACCCACTGCAAGCCCCGGTCGAACAGTTCGATACGCTGCTCGGGCCACCCAGCGCTTGGCAAATCGAATGGAAGTGGGATGGCATCCGGGCACAGGTGGTCAAGCGCGACGGGCAGTTGTGGGTCTGGTCGCGCGGCGAGGAGCTGGTCACCGAACGTTTTCCCGAGTTGCAGAGCCTGGCCCAGACCCTGCCCGATGGCGTGGTGCTCGATGGCGAGATCCTGGTCTGGAAAGCGAGCGATGCCAAGGCAGAGGCGTCCGTGCAGCCCTTTGCCGTGCTGCAGCAGCGCCTGGGTCGCAAGACCTTGGGCAAGAAATTGCTGAGCGATGCCCCGGTGGTGTTGCAGGCCTATGACTTGCTGGAGTGGCAAGGCGAGGACTGGCGCAGTCGCCCGCAGCATGAACGGCGCGCGCAGCTCGAGCGCGTGCTTGAGGCCTCCCCACTGGCACCTGTATTGCTCTCCCCACTGCTCGAAGGGCCCGATTGGGCGGACCTTGCCCGGCAGCGGGAGCAGTCACGCAGCCTGGGCGTGGAAGGCATGATGCTCAAGCAGCGCGAGGCCCTGTATGGCGTTGGCCGCACCAAGGACATGGGCACCTGGTGGAAGTGGAAGATCGACCCGTTCAGCGTCGATGCCGTGCTGATCTACGCCCAGCGGGGTCACGGACGGCGCGCCAGTTTGTACAGCGACTACACCTTCGCGGTCTGGGACAGCCCTGCCGGCACCCCGGACCGCACGCTGATCCCCTTCGCCAAGGCCTATTCCGGCCTGACCGACGAGGAGATGCGCAAGGTCGATGCCATCGTGCGCAAGACCACCCAGGAAACCTTCGGCCCAGTGCGCAGCGTCACGCCTACGCTGGTGTTCGAGCTGGGCTTTGAAGGCATCGCCCTGTCCAAGCGCCACAAGAGCGGCATTGCCGTGCGCTTTCCGCGCATGTTGCGCTGGCGTCTGGACAAGCCTGTCGAGGAGGCTGACGACTTGGCGACCTTGCAGGCCTTGCTGGCCTGATCGGGATCGCAGGTGGCGGCGAGGGGCTGGCGTGAGGCGCTGGCGGCGAAACTGTGCTTTCATCTGAAGGCTCAACCCGTGCCCCAGACCGTACAGCCCCGTATTCAGGACCATCATGCACCACTCGACCCACGACATTCTTTCCCCTGTTCCTGGGGTAACCCGCCAACTGCACAGTTTTCACTTCGGGCCACGCAGTGGTCGCAAGGTGTACATCCAGGCCTCGCTGCATGCCGACGAATTGCCCGGCATGCTGGTGGCCTGGCACCTCAAGCGCCAGTTGCTGGAACTGGACCAGCAAGGCCGCCTGCAGTGCGAGGTTATCCTGGTGCCGGTCGCCAACCCAGTGGGCCTTGAGCAGGTGCTGCTCGACGCCCCGCTGGGCCGGTTCGAGTTGCAAAGTGGCGAGAACTTCAACCGCAATTTCGTCGACCTGTCAGACACCATCGGTGATCAGGTCGAGGCCCACCTGACCCAGGACCCGCTCCACAACCAGGCACTGATCCGCGAATACCTGCGCCGCGGCCTGGATGCCCATCCGGCACGTACCCCCCTGCAAGCGCAGCGCCTGATCCTGCAGCGCCTGGCGTGCGATGCCGACCTAGTTCTGGACCTGCACTGCGACTTCGAGGCCGTCGAACACCTCTACACCACTCCAGACGCCTGGCCGCAGTTCGAGCCCTTGGCCCGTTACCTGGGTGTCCAGGCCAGCCTATTGGCGACTGATTCGGGCGGGCAGTCATTTGACGAGTGCTTCAGCCTGCTGTGGTGGCAACTGCAACAGCGCTTTGGCAAACGCTTCCCCATCCCGGCGGGCACGTGTTCGGTCACCCTCGAACTGCGCGGTCAGGCTGATGTGAGCCATGACCTGGCGCGTCAGGACTGCCAGGCCATTCTCGACTTCCTGACCCATGCTGGCGTTATCCAGGGCCATGCCCCTGCCCTGCCGCCCTTGCGCTGGCCAGCCACGCCACTGGCTGCTGTGGAGCCGATCACGGCTGCGGCGGGCGGGTTGCTGGTGTACCACGCCAAGCCAGGGCAGTACCTGGAGGCAGGTCAACTGATTGCCGAGGTCATCGACCCGCTCAGTGATCGCGTTATACCCCTGCGCAACAGCCAGCCTGGACTGCTGTATGCGCGCAGTGTGCGGCGCATGGCCACGGCAGGCATGGTGATCGCCCATGTGGCCGGCGAGCAGGTGTGCCGCAGCGGCAATCTGCTGGCCAACTGACAAGTAAACCAATACCTTGCAGCGGTGGTCTTTAGAAGCACAGCCTTCGAGGGACTGCCTGCCTGATGCCCACCACCACCGATCTTGCCAATGCCTGGTTCGCTCAACGCGGCTGGAAGCCGTTCGCTTTCCAGCGCAAGGTGTGGGCCGCCGTCGAGCGGGGGGAGTCAGGCCTGCTTTATGCCAATACCGGCGCTGGCAAGACGTATGCGGTCTGGCTGGCGGCCCTGCGGGCATTCAAGGCCCAGGCCCAGGGGCGTCACGCGGCGCCACTCCAGGTCATCTGGATCACCCCCATGCGCGCCCTGGCAGCCGATACGGCTCGGGCGCTGCAGGCGCCTATCGACGAGATGGGCCTGCCCTGGAGCGTTGGCGTGCGCAGCGGCGACACGGGCAGCGCCGAGCGCGCACGCCAGGCCCGGCGCATGCCCAGCGTGCTGGTCACCACACCTGAAAGCCTGACGCTGCTGCTGACCCGAGCCCAGGCCAGCAATGACTTCGCGACGCTGCGCATGGTGGTGGTCGATGAGTGGCACGAGCTGCTCGGCAACAAGCGGGGGGTTCAGCTGCAACTGGCGTTGGCCCGCCTGCGCCGTTGGCACCCTGGCCTGCCGACCTGGGGGTTGTCGGCCACCCTCGGCAACCTGCAGCATGCCCTGGACGTGTTGCTGCCCCAAGGTGGTCAGCTGGTGCGCGGGCGCCAGGACAAGGTGCTGCAGGTCGATACCCTGGTGCCCGAGCACATCGAGCGCTTCCCATGGGCGGGGCATATCGGCCTGAAAATGTTGAAGCAGGTGAGCCGGGAAATCGACGCCAGCAGCAGTTGCCTGGTCTTCACCAACACCCGGGCGCAGGCCGAACTCTGGTACCAGGCCCTGCTCGAAGAGCGCCCCGACTGGGCGGGCCTGATTGCGTTGCATCACGCCAGCCTGGCACGTGACACCCGCGACTGGGTCGAGCGCAGCCTCAAGGAAGGCACGCTCAAAGCCGTCGTCTGTACATCGAGCCTGGACCTGGGCGTGGACTTCCTGCCGGTCGAGCGCGTCCTGCAGATCGGTTCGGCAAAAGGGATCGCCCGTTTGATGCAGCGCGCAGGGCGTTCCGGGCATGCGCCTGGGCGGCGCTCGCGCATCACCCTTGTGCCCACCCACAGCCTGGAGCTGGTGGAAGCCGCCGCCATGCGTCAGGCCCTGGCGGCAGGCCACCTGGAGGGCCGCCGGTCGCCGCGCCTGTGCATGGATGTACTGGTTCAGCACCTGGTCAGCATGGCCCTGGGCAGCGGGTTCGATCCGCAGCAACTGCTCGCTGAAGTGCGCAGCACCTGGGCCTTTGCCGACCTGCGCGACAGCCAGTGGCAATGGGCACTGGACTTCGTTTGCCATGGCGGCAGCTCGCTCAGCGCCTACCCCGACTATCAACGTGTTGAAATGCACCCCGACGGCTTGTACCGGGTTGCCAGTGAGCGCTTGGCGCGCCGCCATCGGATGGGCATCGGCACCATTGTCAGTGACGCTTCGCTGCACCTGAAATACTGGAGCAAAGGCGGTGGCGGCAAGAACCTAGGCAGCGTGGAAGAGGCGTTCATCTCACGCTTGAGGCCCGGGGACACCTTCGTGTTCGCCGGCCGCGTGCTGGAGCTGGTTCGCGTGGAAAACATGACCGCCTATGTACGCCGCAGCAACGCGCGAAAGGCGGCGGTGGCCCGCTGGAACGGCGGGCGCATGCCACTTTCCAGCGAACTGGCCGACGCTGTGGTGCAACAACTTGACGCCGCCGCGCACGGGCGCTTCGATAGCCCTGAAATGCGCGCAGTAAGGCCATTGCTCACGGTACAAGCCCAATGGTCGGCGCTGCCGACGACAGGGACCCTGCTTGCAGAGACGTTCAAGTCCAGGCAGGGCTGGCACCTGTTCGTGTACCCCTTTGCCGGGCGCATGGCCAACATGGGGCTGGCCAACCTGATTGCCTGGCGTGTCAGCCGCGAGCAACCGCTGTCGGTTTCCATCGCCGTCAACGACTATGGCTTCGAGCTGCTTAGCCCTGGACCGGTGGATTGGGCCAGCTACCTGCCCCGGGCGTTGAGTACCGAAGATCTATTGGAGGATGTGCTTGCCAGCCTCAATGCCGGGGAAATGGCATTGAGGCGGTTCCGGGAAATCGCCCAGATCGCAGGGCTCGTATTCGGTGGCTATCCTGCGGCGCAAAAGAGCATGCGCCAGATCCAGGCCTCAAGCGGGCTGTTCTACGAGGTCTTCCGCAAGCACGATGCAGGCAACCTGCTGCTGGGCCAGGCACGTGATGAGGTACTGAGTGAAGAATTGGAAATCGATCGGCTTCGGGGCCAGCTACTGAAGCTGACCGACCTCAGGCTGGACTTGCGCGTGATGGAGCGCACCGGGCCGCTGGCGTTCGCGCTGCTGGTCGAAGGACTGCGTGAAACCCTCAGCACGGAAAAACTGGCCGACCGCATTGCGCGGATGGTGGCGGAATTGGAGAGCATTGCAGGTTGAACCCGATAACGACCAAACGCATTCATGGGGCAGCGGTTATCTCGCTTGCCATCGACGGCCTGGCGATCCACACATGACGACACATTGCGCCATCGAACTGGCCGGGCAGAAACTCTGGCTGCTTCCGGACAAAGCCGTGTATTGGCCGGCCCGCAAGGCCTTGCTGCTGGCCGATGTGCACATCGGCAAGGCGGCGAGCTACAGGGCCTTGCACCAACCCGTTCCCAGAGGCACTACCGAAGCCACCTTGGCCCGGCTCGACACACTGCTTGCCGAACATGAGTGCGAGCAACTGATCGTGCTGGGTGATTTCCTGCATGCCCGTACTGCGCGGGCGCCGGCTACGCTGGCCCGGGTGCAAGCCTGGCGAGCACGTCACCCCGGGTTGAGCATCGTGCTGATACGCGGCAACCATGACCGCAACGCAGGGGATCCACCCGTGGAGCTGGGGATCGACGTGGTGGATGAACCTTATGTGGTGGAGCCGTTTGCCCTGCAACACGAACCCAAGGAGCATCCGACGCTCACGGTGCTTTCAGGGCACGTCCACCCGGTCTTCGTATTGCGCGGCAGGGCCCGCCAACGGCTTCGCCTACCGTGCTTTTTGATCGACGAACACGTCAGCCTGTTGCCAGCTTTCGGGGAGTTCACGGGCGGTTGGGAAATCGAGCCCGCCAGCACCAGCCAGGTCTATCTGGCGGGCGCCGGCCGGGTATGGCCGCTATGAGATGCGTCAGGCCACGGGCGCCGGAGGCGGCTCATCGGGAAGGGTAGGCTCACCGGGTTCCATGGGCGTATCACCCGGCTGGCCGGGCTGCGGCGTGTCCGGATCGGGCTGCCCTGGCACACCGCCAGCATTCATCGGCAATGGGTCAGCCAGCAGTGACCAGGACAGCAGCCCGATGTGATTGGGCTGCAAGCCAGCCAACTTCGCACTGATCGTTGGGTGGAGTTTCATTGGCACCTCCTGACAACAGCCGACCCGCTTTATGCAAATCGGCAGGGTTACAGGTTGGAGTGTCAAAAGGCAGTGAAATTCCCAACGCCTGTCGGTCAGGTACGTGGCAGGGTGACGCCACGCTGGCCCTGATACTTGCCGCCGCGGTCCCGGTAGGACACTTCACATGGCTCGTCCGACTGCAGGAACAGCATCTGCGCCACCCCTTCGTTGGCGTAGATCTTGGCCGGCAACGTGGTGGTGTTGGAGAACTCCAGCGTCACGTGGCCTTCCCATTCGGGCTCCAGCGGGGTCACGTTGACGATGATGCCGCAACGCGCATAGGTGCTCTTGCCCAGGCAGATGGTCAGCACGTCGCGCGGGATGCGGAAGTACTCCACGGTGCGTGCCAGTGCAAAGGAGTTGGGCGGGATGATGCACACGTCGCTCTTGATGTCGACGAAGCTGCCGGCATCGAAGTTCTTCGGGTCGACGGTGGCCGAGTTGATATTGGTGAAGACCTTGAATTCGTCGGCGCAGCGCACGTCGTAGCCGTAGCTCGAAACGCCGAAAGAGATGACCCGGTTATCCTGTTCGCCACGCACCTGGCGCTCGACGAACGGCTCGATCATGCCGTGTTCCTGCGCCATGCGGCGAATCCACTTGTCCGATTTGATGCTCATGGCGGGATGTCCTGAAGAGTCTGCAAGGTAAAGATAGACGCGCATCTTACCGGTCCCGGCGCGCTCTTCAAAGTTCCATCCGGCGTTTGCCGCCCGCTGCCGCTACAGTGCCCGCAAGGCGTGGCTTGCAGCTGCCGTCGATCTCTTTTCGGGTAAAGAGGCGTCTGGCCATTGGCAGCTTGGGCAAAGTGGGGTAAGGTGTTGCCACTGTGCTGCACGTGACACCGAGAATCTCTAGTTTGATGCACGATCCTGATCGGCCCATCGCTGAATTTTCTGCTCTCTTTGCGCTCAGTCCCGGGCGGGGTTTTTCCTGACCGAAATCAAATTGTCCAAGGAGACAGAAAAATGTCCAATCGTCAAAGCGGTACCGTCAAGTGGTTCAACGATGAGAAAGGCTACGGCTTCATCACCCCTCAGTCGGGCGACGACCTGTTCGTGCACTTCAAAGCCATCCAAGCTGACGGCTTCAAAACCCTGAAAGAAGGCCAGGCTGTTACTTTCGTCGCTACCCGCGGCCAGAAAGGTATGCAGGCTGAAGAAGTTCAGATCGCCTAAGTCGATCGAGCTTTCTAGCTTTCAAAAAAACCCGCTTCGGCGGGTTTTTTTTATGCCTGTCATTTCGCCAGAAGGCGCCAGAGCATGCTGGCCGTGGTCAAGGCTCCCGTTAAACATGGATCGGCCTCCAACAACCACGGCCCGTCAGCACGAGCGACTCACCGAGCCGCCCTCCGATCTTGATCAGTCTTCGCTGATAGTGATGCTCGGCATCGCTGGCGCTGCCGCTTCACGCAGTACGATACGCGCCCCTACTTTGCGTGCCAGCTCCTGGTACACCATGGCGATCTGGCTCTCGGGCTCGGCGATAGCCGTAGGCTTGCCGTTGTCGGCCTGCTCGCGAATCAACATCGAAAGCGGCAACGAAGCCAGCAGATCGACGCCGTACTGGCTGGCGAGTTTCTCACCGCCACCTTCGCCGAACAGGTGCTCAGCATGGCCGCAATTGGAGCAGATGTGTACGGCCATGTTCTCGACCACGCCCAACACCGGTATGTTGACCTTGCGGAACATTTCCACGCCTTTTCTGGCATCGAGCAGCGCCAGGTCCTGCGGCGTGGTCACGATGACCGAACCTGCAACCGGCACTTTCTGCGCCAGCGTCAGCTGGATGTCGCCAGTGCCAGGCGGCATGTCGATGACCAGGTAATCGAGATCATTCCACGCCGTCTGGGTTACCAACTGCAGCAGCGCACCCGAAACCATGGGGCCGCGCCAGACCATGGGGGTATTGTCATCGGTCAGGAATGCCATCGACATCACTTCGACCCCATGGGCCTGGATAGGCACGAACCATTTCTGATCACGAATCTGCGGCCGAGTACCTTCGGGGATGCCGAACATCACACCTTGGCTGGGGCCATAGATATCCGCATCGAGAATGCCAACGCGCGCACCCTCGCGGGCCAGTGCCAGCGCCAGATTGGCGGCAGTGGTGGATTTGCCTACACCGCCCTTGCCCGATGCCACGGCGATGACGTTCTTGACGTTGGCCATACCGGGCACCTGAGCCTGGCCCTTGTGGGCCGCGATCACGCACTCGATGTTCACCTGGGCGTGGGTCACCCCCTCAAGGTTACCGATCGCAGTTTCCAGCACCTGCGCCCAGCCTTGCTTGAACAGGCCTGCGGCGTAGCCGAGCTGCATCTGTACGCTGACACGCCCATTCTGGATTTCGATGGCACTCACGCAACCGGCAGTGACCGGATCCTGCTCGAGATAGGGGTCGGTGTACTGGCGAAGCACGGCTTCGATGGCGGCGCGATTGAGGGCACTCATGGACACTCCCGTTGGCAAACTGAATGTAAAACAAGCGCCTATCCTAACCCGTCAATCGTCAGCAGATGCGTACGCGGGGTGAAATATATTCGTCAGCCCTTTATAGTGGCCGATCATCCTTATTTTCACCCGTCGCCAGATAAGTAGCCGAGCCACCATGTCCGAGCCACGTCAGATTCTCGTCACCAGCGCCTTGCCCTATGCCAATGGATCGATCCATCTTGGCCATATGCTCGAGTACATCCAGACAGACATGTGGGTCCGCTTTCAAAAGCTGCGCGGCAATCAGTGCATCTATGTCTGCGCCGATGATGCACACGGCTCGGCCATCATGCTGCGGGCCGAGAAGGAAGGCATCACGCCAGAGCAACTGATCGCCAACGTACAAGCTGAGCACAGCGCCGACTTTGCTGACTTCCTGGTGGACTTCGATAATTTCCACTCCACCCACAGCGAAGAAAACCGTGAGCTGTCGGGCATGATCTATACCCGACTGCGCGAGGCGGGGCACATCTCTACCCGCTCGGTGACCCAATACTTCGACCCTGAAAAGGGCATGTTCCTGGCAGACCGCTTCATCAAAGGCACCTGCCCGAAGTGCGCGGCCGAAGACCAGTATGGCGATAACTGCGAAAAATGCGGCGCGACCTATGCACCGACCGAATTGAAAGACCCCAAGTCTGCCATTTCAGGTGCTACACCGGTTCTGCGCGACTCCCAGCACTTCTTCTTCAAACTGCCCGACTTCCAGGCCATGCTCCAGCAGTGGACGCGCAGCGGAACGTTGCAGGACGCCGTGGCCAACAAGCTCGCCGAATGGCTGGATGCCGGTCTGCAGGAGTGGGATATCTCCCGCGACGCGCCCTACTTCGGTTTCGAGATCCCTGGCGAGCCTGGCAAGTACTTCTACGTCTGGCTGGACGCGCCAATCGGTTACATGGCGAGCTTCAAGAACCTGTGCGCGCGCCGCCCGGACCTGGACTTCGACGCCTTCTGGAACCAAGGCTCCACCGCCGAGCTTTACCACTTCATCGGCAAGGACATCGTCAACTTCCACGCCCTGTTCTGGCCCGCCATGCTCGAAGGTGCGGGCTTGCGCAAGCCGACCGCGGTCAACGTGCACGGCTACCTCACCGTCAACGGTGCGAAGATGTCCAAGTCGCGGGGCACGTTCATCAAGGCCCGTACCTACCTCGACCATCTGCAACCCGAATACCTGCGCTACTACTACGCAGCCAAGCTTGGTCGCGGGGTCGATGACCTGGACCTGAATCTCGAAGACTTCGTGCAGAAGGTCAACTCCGACCTGGTGGGCAAGGTGGTCAACATCGCCAGCCGGTGTGCCGGGTTCATCCACAAAGGCAATGGCGGCGTGATGGTGGCAGGTGATGCGGCGCCAGAGCTGACAGAAGCCTTCCAGGCAGCTGCGCCGTCCATCGCCGAGGCCTACGAGGGCCGCGACTTCGCACGCGCCATGCGCGAGATCATGGCACTGGCCGACCGTGCCAATGCCTGGATCGCCGACAAGGCGCCCTGGTCGCTGGCCAAGCAGGAGGGCAAGCAGGATGAAGTGCAAGCCATTTGCGCTCAGGGCATCAACCTGTTCCGCCAACTGGTGATTTTCCTCAAGCCTGTGCTGCCCGTGCTGGCGGCCGATGCCGAGGCCTTCCTGAATGTCGCACCGTTGACCTGGGACGATCACCGCTCTCGCCTGGAAAATCACACGCTCAACCCGTTCAAGGCCCTGCTCAGCCGCATCGAGCCTGCCAAGGTGCAAGACATGATCGCGGCCAGCAAGGAAGACCTGCTGGCCGCCGAGGAGCCCAAGGCACCTGTGGGTAATGGCGAGCTGCACAAGGACCCGCTGTCGGCGGAAGTCGACTTCGATACCTTTGCCGCTGTCGACCTGCGCGTGGCATTGATCGTCAAGGCCGAAGCCGTACCGGGTGCTGACAAGCTGCTGCAATTGACCCTGGACATCGGTGATGAACGCCGTAACGTTTTCTCCGGCATCAAGTCTGCCTACCCTGATCCCGCCCAGCTCGAAGGCCGGCTGACCATGATGGTCGCCAACCTCAAGCCACGCAAAATGCGTTTTGGCGTCTCTGAAGGGATGGTGATGGCCGCTGGCCCTGGCGGTGAAGAAATCTACTTGCTCAGCCCCGACAGCGGCGCCAAGCCCGGTCAGCGCATCAAGTGACCCACAAGCGGAGCCTGCATTGGGCTCCGCCTTGCGACAATGGCGCGCAGCCACGGGCTGCTGCGCTTTGCCTAGAGCAGGCGCGTCCAAGTGACTGCTCACGTTCTCCAGGAACGCTGCCAATTCATGAATGCCGTCAAACGTCGAGAAATCTTCCGTCGACTGCACGAAGATAACCCGACACCCAAAACCGAGCTGGCTTACACCACACCCTTCGAGCTGCTGGTAGCCGTGACCCTCTCCGCGCAGTCCACCGATGTCGGTGTGAACAAGGCGACAGCGCGACTTTTTCCAGTCGCCAATACCCCTGAGGCTATCTACGCGCTGGGTGTCGACGGACTGAGCCAGTACATCAAGACCATTGGGCTCTACAACAGCAAGGCCAAGAACGTCATCGCGGCCTGTCGTCTGCTCATTGAGCGGCACGGCGGCCAGGTGCCGGACACGCGCGAGGCCCTCGAAGCCTTGCCGGGCGTGGGCCGCAAGACAGCCAACGTAGTGCTCAATACGGCGTTTGGCCAACCGGCGATGGCTGTGGATACCCATATCTTCCGCGTCAGCAATCGCACAGGCATCGCCCCGGGCAAGACGGTGCTGGAGGTGGAAAAAAAACTGCTCAAGTTCGTCCCCAAGGATTACTTGCTCGACGCACACCATTGGCTGATCTTGCATGGCCGCTATGTCTGTCAGGCCCGTAAGCCCAGATGCGGCAGTTGCCGAATCGAGGACCTGTGCGAATACAAGCACAAGACCACTGATGATTGAAGCAATAGTAAAAACACTGCGCTTCGATTGAAAAAATCTTTTTTACCAGCGCTCACTTTATGGTTATAAGGTCGGCCATTGGCCCTTGCCGTGGAGCGACTCATGAGCACTGATAAAGACGACCTCGCGATTGAAGATGATTTTGTGACAGCTGAAGAAGAGGTCGAGCCGCACGTGGAACCGGCGAAAACCAATTTGAGCAAGCGTCGCACCATCGACAATCTGCTGGAAGAACGTCGATTGCAAAAGCAACTGGCCGATTTCGATTACGACCTCTAGGGAGGTGGTCGCTGGCGGGCCTTCGATGGCCCCGTTCCCTCCCCTGACTGCGCCGTTCAGGGCCTCGAATTCGGCGCAGAGCTCCCCTGGAGGAGGCTCTGCATACCATCAGTTCAACCCCTGTCGCTGCGCCAGCTCGATCAGGTCCACCAATGACCGAGCGTTTAGCTTGAGCAGCAGCCGAGACTTGTAGGTACTGACCGTCTTGTTGCTCAAGTACATGCTGTCGGCGATTTCCTTGTTCGAACGGCCCCGCGCCAATTGCTGAAGCACCGTCATCTCCCTTGCCGAAAGGCGATTGACCATTTCCGCTTCACTGCCGCCGCTGCGCCCTCGCGAGGCGTGCAGCGCCTGGTTGGGAAAGTAGCTATAGCCCGATAGCACGGCTTTGATCGCGCTGAGCAGTTCGGTCAGTTCCTGTTGCTTGCACACGTACCCTGCCGCCCCTGCCTGCATGCACCGCATCGAGAAGTTGCCGGGTGCCTGGGAGGTCAGTACGAGCACTTTGCTGCATGGGCTGGAACTGGCCATGCGGCCGATGACTTCGAGGCCGTCGAGCTTGGGTATGCCGATGTCCAGCACGACGATATCGGGAAGATGTTGCCGAGTCAGTTGCAGCGCGGCCACTCCGTTGTCCGTTTCAGCGACGACATCGTACCCATGCCGCTCCATCAGCATGCGTACGGCCAGACGTATCACAGGGTGATCATCCACGATAAGCACTTTGTTCATGCGATATCCATTCATTGCTATTGCATTGGCAGGCTACGATAACCGAGAGAAGAACTCATGGCGCGGCGTTTTCGCCTAGAAACGGACGTACAGACACGGATTACTAAACTTACGGAAGTTTCCTACACACAATATGAAGAGTTGTTACAAGCTAATTATAAAAAAGCGGATAACACTCCCCGGGAGGACAATTCCCGAAACTTTCACATCAACCGCGGACAACGGTTTTCATTAAGCTTCGAACGCTAGCCAGGCGCAGCCGCGGCATGGAAACAGTGCAGGGTTTAGCTGAGCAAGATCCTAGGCTATAGATGTAACGAAAGCGCAGGAGAAGGCCCATGAATCAAGCACAACCCGTTGCTCCGCTGACAATTGTCGCCAACTTTGCTGGGATAATCGAAGCCTCCGCCCTGGCTACCTTGCCTTTTCTCAGCGAAGCCAGCCAGACGCTTTACACGTGGTTCCTGGTTGGTTTTCCCTTCTTTCTTACCGCTTTGTTCTTCCTGACGCTGAACTTCAATTACAAGTCCTTCTATACGCCTGCTGGATCGCGCACTGAAGCTGTGGACAGTGCGCAGAGTGCCCGCAAGATCACCTCCACGACCACGCCAAGCGCAATCGCGCATGGGGAGCCGATGACCTTCATGTTCAGCGGGCCAGAGGCAAGTCAGTTGATGGAAAAGGAGTTGTTGCAAGCGCTCGCACAAGCGCCTGAGCCGGCTCGCACCTGGCAGTTCTGCAATGTGCCGAGGGGCCAGTGTGTCCGGCTTTCAGTCAGCCCGCTGGAGTAAAGACAAAAAACCCGGCACTAGGCCGGGTTCTTGCAGAGCGGCTTGCTGCATCAGAGCAACGAACGGCCCTTGTTCGCAGCGATGCGCATACGCAGCGCATTGAGCTTGATGAAGCCCGCCGCGTCTTCCTGGTTGTAGGCACCGCCGTCTTCTTCGAAGGTGGCGATGTTGGCATCGAACAGCGAGTCGTCGGACTTGCGGCCGACTACGGTAACGTTGCCCTTGTAGAGCTTCAGACGCACGACACCGTTCACATTGACCTGGGAGGCGTCGATCATCTGCTGGAGCATGACGCGCTCCGGGCTCCACCAGTAACCGGTGTAGATCAGGCTGGCGTACTTGGGCATCAGCTCGTCTTTGAGGTGAGCGACTTCGCGGTCCAGGGTGATCGACTCGATGGCGCGGTGCGCCCTGAGCATGATGGTGCCGCCAGGGGTTTCGTAGCAGCCACGCGATTTCATGCCCACGTAGCGGTTTTCGACGATGTCCAGTCGACCGATGCCGTTGGCGCCGCCGATGCGGTTCAAATCAGCCAGGACAGTGGCCGGGCTCTTCTCTACACCGTCGATCGCGACGATGTCGCCGTTGCGGTAGGTCAGTTCCAGGTAGGTTGCCTGGTCCGGGGCGTTTTCGGGCGAAACGCTCCAGCGCCACATGTCTTCTTCGTGCTCGGTCCAGGTATCTTCCAGCACACCGCCTTCATAGGAGATGTGCAGCAGGTTGGCGTCCATCGAGTAAGGGGACTTCTTCTTGCCATGACGCTCGATCGGGATACCGTGCTTCTCGGCGTAGTCCATCAGCTTCTCGCGCGAGAGCAGGTCCCATTCACGCCATGGCGCGATGACCTTGACGCCAGGCTTGAGGGCATAAGCGCCCAGTTCGAACCGAACCTGGTCGTTGCCTTTGCCGGTAGCGCCGTGGGAGATGGCGTCGGCACCGGTTTCGTTGGCGATTTCGATCAGACGCTTGGCGATCAGCGGACGGGCGATGGAAGTACCCAGCAGGTACTCGCCTTCATATACGGTGTTGGCGCGGAACATCGGGAACACGAAATCACGCACGAATTCTTCGCGCAGGTCGTCGATGTAGATCTCTTTGACGCCCATTGCCTGAGCCTTGGCGCGCGCCGGCTCGACCTCTTCGCCCTGCCCCAGGTCGGCGGTGAACGTCACCACTTCGCAGTTGTAGGTATCTTGCAGCCACTTGAGAATCACCGAAGTATCAAGGCCGCCGGAATACGCCAGTACGACCTTTTTTACGTCCGCCATGCCATCACTCCACGGGGTTGTACGGAAAAGGCCCGATTCTAACGGCGTTGAGGCTCAATTTATAGAGGCGCGACAGCTTCTGACGACAAAGCGACAAGAATTGTCGATGGCGCGACGGCCGCTACTTGGCCATGGCGGGTTTGCCTTGGGCCGGCGTCGTGGTACCCGCAGCCTGCGCGGGAGCAGCGGGAGCAGCGGGCGCCTCGGCGACCTTTTGTGTGGGCTGCGCCTGGACAGGGCCTCGCTCTAGCTCGATGTTGACCCGCCGGTTACGGGCCCGATTGCCGGCGTTGTTGTTCTTGGCCAGCGGGTAACGCTCGCCGTGGAAACGCACGGTTATCTGACTTTCAGGCACGCCGTGGGCCATGAGGTAATCGGCGACCGCCAGGGCTCGCCGGCGGGACACGTCGCGGTTGGTCAACCGGTTGCCGCTGTTGTCGGAATGCCCGTCCAAGGCCACCTGATTGACGCTGGGGTCGGCCTTCATGTACTCGAGCAGCACATCCAGTCGGGCCTTGGCAGCCTGATCCAGCACGATGCCGCCACCCGGGAAGCCCACCTGGGTCTGGCGTACCTGGTCGTAGTTCATGGGCAGCAGCTTGCTGGCGCAGGCCTGGTAGTCGCTGTAGGCCTTGGCGAAACTGACCGGCAGTACGCGCACTTCCATTGCCCTGCCCCCCTCCCCGGTGTAATTGCGCACCACGGCGCTGCGGCCATCGAGCAGGCCGTTGATCAACCGACTGGCCTGGCCTTGGGATGAGTTGAACAGCACGCCGGTGCGCGCCATGCGCACATTGCCCAGGTTGATGTCCCCGCGCCCAGGTTGCCAGGGTGCTGCTGCCGCCAGCAAGGTGGCACCGCCGGCGCCGAGCGCATTGGTCTGTGAGCGCAGGCGAAACACCGGTTGCTCACCGGCACGACGCACGAATTCGCCGCTTCCGAAACCGTCTATCGGCTGGGTCAGCCGGCATTCGAACGCGTCGCCCTCCACCGTCCAGGCAATGCTTTCCATGCGCGTCTGAAACGTCAACGCGCCGGCCGGCAAGCTGGCAAACACGATAAACAAGGCTAGGTAACGCTGGCGCACGGCGGGCTCCACATAATTCGACACTCACCTTTACGCTATCGGGCAGTCGCGGGAAAACTTGATACCTGTGCTCTGGAGGGGCTTTTCCGGTAGCATTGCGGCTTGAGTTCGACCCGCCTGGAATCCTCAATGTCCGATCGCCTGACCCTCCTGCGCCCCGACGACTGGCACATCCATCTGCGTGATGGTGCCGTCCTGCCCCACACCGTTGGTGATGTGGCGCGCACTTTCGCCCGTGCCATCATCATGCCCAACCTGGTGCCGCCGGTGCGCAATGCCGCCGAAGCCGGGGCCTATCGTGACCGTATCCTGGCTGCTCGCCCGGCTGGCAGTCGGTTTGAGCCGTTGATGGTGCTGTATCTCACCGACCGCACCAGCGCGCAAGACATCCGAGATGCCAAGGCCAGCGGTATCGTGCATGCCGCCAAGCTCTACCCGGCAGGCGCCACCACCAATTCCGATTCTGGTGTGACCAGCATCGACAACATCTTCCCCGCTATCGAGGCGCTGGCTGAAGTCGGCATGCCGTTGCTGGTGCACGGCGAAGTCACGCGCAGCGAGATCGACGTGTTCGACCGTGAAAAGCGCTTCATCGATGAGCACATGCGCCGCCTGGTCGAGCGTTTCCCCACGCTCAAGGTAGTCTTCGAGCACATTACCACCAGCGATGCGGCCCAGTTCGTGACCGAAGCTTCGGCCAACGTTGGCGCCACCATCACGGCGCAGCACTTGCTGTACAACCGCAACCATATGCTGGTGGGCGGAATACGACCCCATTTCTATTGCCTGCCCATTCTCAAGCGAAACACGCATCAGGTGGCGTTGCTCGACGCCGCCACCAGCGGTAACCCGAAATTCTTCCTCGGCACCGACTCGGCTCCCCACGCCCGCCACGCCAAGGAAGCGGCGTGTGGGTGCGCTGGCTGCTATACCGCGTACGCGGCCATCGAACTCTATGCAGAGGCGTTCGAACAACGCAACGCGCTGGACAAGCTCGAAGGCTTTGCCAGCCTGCACGGCCCTGCGTTCTACGGCCTGCCGGCCAACACCGACACCATCACCCTGGTTCGTGATCAGTGGACGGCCCCAGAGAGCCTGCCCTTCGGTGAGCAAACCGTGATCCCGCTGCGCGCCGGGGAAACACTGCGCTGGCGCCTGCTGGAGGAACACGCGTGAGCGAAGACCTGTACGAAGACGAACTTGAATCCTCCGGCAGCGGTGGTCACCGCCATCCGATGGCAGAACGCTTCCGGGGTTACCTGCCAGTGGTGGTGGATGTGGAGACTGGCGGCTTCAACAGCGCCACTGACGCCTTGCTGGAAATTGCTGCCGTCACCATTGGCATGGACGAAAAGGGTTTCCTGTTCCCCGAACATACCTATTTTCACCGGGTGGAGCCCTTCGAAGGCGCCAACATCGAGGCTGCCGCGCTGGAGTTCACCGGCATCAAGCTCGACCATCCGTTGCGCATGGCAGTAAGCGAGGAAACGGCCCTGACGGATATCTTCCGAGGCATCCGCAAGGCGCTCAAGGCCAATGGCTGCAAGCGCGCCATTCTGGTGGGCCACAACAGCAGTTTCGATTTGGGTTTCCTCAACGCGGCGGTAGCGCGCAACGACCTCAAGCGTAACCCGTTCCACCCGTTCTCAAGCTTCGACACGGCCACCCTGGCAGGGCTCGCTTATGGGCAAACCGTACTGGCTCGCGCCTGCCAGAGCGCCGACATCGATTTCGATGGTCGCGAGGCCCACTCGGCGCGCTACGACACCGAAAAAACGGCTGAGCTGTTCTGCGGTATCGTCAATCGCTGGAAAGACATGGGCGGCTGGCGCCAGGATTGATCCGCGCGTTCCAGGTTCAGGTCAGCCCCATGCGGCTGGCCAAAAAAAACCGGCCATGAGGGCCGGTTTTTTTGTGCGCGACGCGGGCTTACAGCTTGCCGGCGTTCTCGCTCAGGTAGGCAGCAACGCCTTCTGGCGATGCGTTCATGCCCTTGTCGCCTTTTTTCCAGTTGGCAGGGCAGACTTCGCCGTGCTCTTCGTGGAACTGCAGGGCGTCGACCAGGCGCAGCAGCTCGTCCATGTTACGGCCCAGCGGCAGGTCGTTGATGATCTGCGAGCGCACGACACCGTTGGTGTCGATCAGGAAGGCGCCACGGAAGGCCACGCCGCCTTCGGACTCCACGTCGTAGGCCTTGCAGATTTCATGGGTCATGTCGGCAGCCAGGGTGTACTTGACCGGGCCGATGCCGCCATTGTTGACGGGGGTGTTGCGCCATGCGTTGTGGGTGAAGTGCGAGTCGATCGATACGCCGATCACTTCTACGTTGCGCGCCTGGAAGTCAGGAATGCGGTTGTCCAGGGCAATCAGCTCGGACGGGCAAACGAAGGTGAAGTCCAGCGGGTAGAAGAACACCAGGCCGTACTTGCCCTTGATGGCCGAGGCCAGGTTGAAGCTGTCGACGATCTCGCCGCTGCCCAGTACGGCAGGTACGGTGAAATCGGGGGCTTTCTTGCCAACGAGTACGCTCATTGTTATCTCCTGATGTGAGTGAAGAACCATTGCCAGGCCGAGTCGCCGACCCGACATGCAGCAAAGGTTGACCATCATACACAGGTTACGATGGCAGGCCGAATGCTGAGCGCACGACCGCTGGTCAGCCGGGCCGAATGCCTTCTGAAACCACTTTGACAAGCATTCTCATTCACATTAAGCTCCAACCCATCGAACCCGCCAGCGATGGTCAGCCCTATGTATGTGTGTCTTTGTGTCGGCGTCACCGACGGACAGATCCGCGATGCGATCTATGAAGGATGCTGCAGCTACAAGGAAGTCCGAGCCGCCACCAATGTCGCCAGCCAGTGTGGCAAGTGCGCTTGCCTGGCCAAGGAAGTGGTGCGCGAGACACTGACCAAACTTCAGGTCAGCCAGGCCGCCCTGCCCTATCCGGTAGAATTCACCACTGCCTGATACCCAGATTGACAAAAACCGGACCCTGTGTCCGGTTTTTTTTCGCTTTAATTCAACAAGTTAGCGCGCCAACGCGGTTCACAAACATTCTTATTCCTATTAATTTTCATTTATTATTCAATTACTTAGGTTTGACAGGCCTGAGCATCAGGCTCAAACTTCCCTGCATTGGCACACTTCGACAGGGCAGGAACCCCAATGAAAGGCGACATCAGCGTCATCCAGCATCTCAACAAGATCCTCGGAAACGAGCTGGTCGCAATCAACCAGTACTTCCTGCATGCCCGCATGTACGAAGATTGGGGCCTGAACAAGCTCGGCAAGCACGAGTACAAAGAATCCATCGACGAAATGAAGCACGCTGACAAATTGATCAAGCGTATTCTGTTTCTCGAAGGTATCCCTAACGTTCAGGACCTGGGCAAGCTGCTGATTGGCGAGCACACCAAGGAGATGCTCGAATGCGACCTGCGAATCGAGCAGAAAGGCCTGATCGACCTGAAGGCGGCCATTGCCCACTGCGAAACAGTGGGTGACTTTGGTTCGCGTGACGTCCTCGAAGATATTCTGGAGTCCGAAGAAGAGCATATCGACTGGCTGGAAACCCAGCTGGGCTTGATCGACAAGATCGGTATCGAAAATTACCTGCAGTCGCAGATGGGCGAAGAATAAGACGCCCCTACAAAAAAACCCGCCAATGGCGGGTTTTTTTATGAGCGCAGTGTTTACGCTTCGGCAGCCTTCGCCTTGGCGGCGGCATCCTTGATCAGGGTCTGCAGCTCACCCTTTTCGAACATTTCCAGCACGATGTCGCTGCCACCGACCAGCTCACCACCGACCCACAGCTGGGGGAAGGTTGGCCAGTTGGCATATTTGGGCAGGTTGGCGCGGATTTCCGGGTTCTGCAGGATGTCGACGTAGGCGAACTTCTCGCCGCAACCCATCACTGCCTGGGAGGCACGGGCCGAAAAGCCGCACTGCGGCGCATTCGGCGAGCCCTTCATGTAAAGCAGAATGGTGTTGTTGGCAATCTGCTCTTTGATCGTTTCGATGATATCCATGTAGCACCTCGGCTTGACTTTCCGACACGGGCGTCGGCACGGTGACGCATTGTAACGGAAAGCCGAGCAGCATGCTCGGCCTTGCCAAGGCTCAAGCGGCTTCGACGTGCACCGGAACGCCGTTGAGCGCAGCATTGCCACAGACCGAGTCACGCAGCAGCTCGTCAGTAAGATCATTGGCGCTGACGCCGGGCTGCGCCTGGGCAGTCTGAAGGCGCACACCCTGACGGTCATGCCCGAAGCCATGGGGCAGGCTTACCACCCCGGGCATCATGCTTTCGCATGCCTGCACCTGCACCTGCACCGCCCCTGCTCGCGAGCGCACCCTGACCTGCTGGCCATCCTGCAGTTGGCGCTGACGCAGGTCATCAGGGTGCATCAACAAGTGATGGCGCGGTTTACCTTTCACCAGCCTGTGATAATTGTGCATCCAGGAATTGTTGCTGCGTACGTGCCGCCGCCCGATGAGCAGCAGTTGCCCGGTTTCTGGCGGCGCCTGCCGGGCCAGACGCTGTAGATCATCAAGCAGCAGGCGCGGCGCTGCCTCGACGGTTTTGCTCGCAGTGCCCAGGCGATGTGCAAGGTTGGCCTGCAAGGGGCCCAGGTCCAACCCGTGCGGGTGTGCATCGAGGGTCTGGAGTGACAGCTGCCAGGGCGTCGCCTGCCCATAACGCCCGCTGCGCAAGGCTTTGTCGATCATCTGCGCTGGCGCTACGGTCGGCGACAGTTCACGCCCGGCGCGTCGCGCATACGCCTTGGCCAGGCCGACGAAGATTTCCCAGTCGTGCAGGGCGCCATCGGGCCTGGGCAGAATCGCTCGGTTGAACCGGCTCACATTGCGAACTGCCAGCAAGTTGAAGGTGGTGTCGTAGTGATCGTTTTCCAGGGCTGAAGTCGATGGCAGGATCAGATCGGCATGGCGCGTGGTTTCGTTGATGTACAGGTCGATGCTGAGCATGAAATCGAGCCCCGACAGTGCGCTGTCCAATTGCCGCCCGTTGGGCGTGGACAGCACGGGATTGCCCGCGACCGTGACCAAAGCCCGGACCTGCCCCTCACCCGGGGTCAGCATCTCCTCGGCAAGCGCCACTACCGGCAGTTCCCCGGCATATTCGGGCAGGCCGGACACCCGACTCTGCCAGACGTTGAAGTGACCACCCGACGTGCTCGCCACCACGTCCACCGCAGGTTCGGTACACAGTGCCCCGCCCTTGCGATCAAGGTTACCGGTGACCAAGTTGATCATCTGTACCAGCCAGTGACAGAGGGTGCCGAACACCTGGGTCGATACCCCCATGCGGCCGTAACAGACCGCCTTGTCCGCCGCGGCGAAATCACGCGCCAACTGACGAATGTCCTGCGCCGGGATGCCGCACAGGCTGCTCATGGCCTCGGCTGTCATGGGAGCCAGGGCGGCGCGGACATCGGTCAGCCCTGTAATCGGCAGATGCGAGCCGCGCGTCAGGCCTTCTTCGAACAACGTGTTGAGCAGCCCGCACAACAAGGCCGCGTCGCCGCCGGGGCGAATGAATAGATGACTGTCTGCGATCGCCGCAGTTTCACTGCGCCGCGGGTCGATCACCACCAGACGTCCACCCCTGGCTTGCAAGGCCTTGAGGCGTTTCTCCACATCGGGGACAGTCATGATGCTGCCGTTGGAGGCCAACGGGTTGCCGCCCAGCACCAGCATGAAGTCCGTGTGATCGATGTCCGGAATCGGCAGGAGCAGCCCATGGCCATACATCAGGTGGCTGATCAGGTGCTGAGGCAGTTGGTCCACAGACGTGGCAGAAAAGCGATTGCGGGTTTTCAACAGCCCTAAAAAGTAGTTGCCATGGGTCATCAACCCATAGTTGTGCACACTCGGGTTGCCTTGATACACGGCAACCGCATTGTTGCCGTGGGCCTGCTGCACGTCCCACAGGCGCTCGGCGGCGAGGTCAAATGCCTCCTCCCACCCAATCGCCTGCCACTGCTCGCCCACGCGCCGGTGGGGTTGGCGCAGCCGATCAGGATCATTCTGGATATCCTGCAGCGCCACCGCCTTGGGGCAGACATGCCCCCGGCTGAAAGGGTCCTGAGGGTCGCCCTTGATGGACTCGATCCGGGCAGGTTTGCCAGGCGCGTGGCTCACCACGATGTTCAAACCACAAATGGCTTCACACAGGTGACAGGCGCGGTGGTGCAGGGTACGGGTCATGGCCGCATGCCTCGTTGTCTTGATGGCTCGACTATGAACTGTGCCCTGCGCAGGGGCCAGCGTGCTTCGTGGTATGAATTGGCCTTTATCACCCACACGGCAGACCCAGCCCGTTTGCCAATGCACCCTCAAGCCGTGTACAAACAGCCGTAGCAAATAAAACACAGCAATACAGTGCCCTGCGAAACCCCTTGCAACAGCGCCGGGGGCGCCAAGTGGTTTCACCCCTTGGTTTCAGGCGACATTTAATTATAGTATTGCGCCTTTCCCTATTCGTCCGCCCCGTGCGGCTTACGCCGCAGGTCACCGCCGTTGTCAAAAAAAACCGCACGGTCGGCCTGCATACTGTTGCAGATAAGGTAGTCAATCATGAGCGCTAGGCACTTTCTCTCCCTGCTGGACTTCACCACCGACGAATTGCTCGGGGTGATCCGCCGCGGCATCGAGCTGAAGGACCTGCGCAAGCGCGGCGTGCTGTTCGAGCCGCTCAAAAGCCGTGTGCTGGGCATGATCTTCGAAAAATCGTCGACCCGCACCCGCGTGTCCTTCGAAGCCGGGATGATCCAGCTTGGCGGCCAGGCCATCTTCCTGTCCCCACGCGACACCCAGCTGGGGCGAGGCGAGCCAATCGGCGACAGCGCCATCGTCTTGTCGAGCATGCTCGACGTGGTGATGATACGGACCCACGCCCACAGCACCCTGACCGACTTTGCCGCCAAGTCCCGCGTACCGGTGATCAATGCCCTGTCGGACGAGTCGCACCCGTGTCAGCTTCTGGCCGACATGCAGACGTTTCTCGAGCACCGGGGGGCGATCGAGGGCAAGACCGTCGCCTGGATTGGCGATGGCTTCAACATGTGCAACTCCTACATCGAAGCGGCCCGGCAGTTCGGTTTCCAGCTGCGCATCGCCTGCCCCGAGGGGTATGAGCCCGATCCCCGGTTCATGGCCATCGGCGCTGAGCACGTGCAGATCGTGCGCGATCCCCGCGAAGCGGTAAAAGGCGCCCACCTGGTGACCACCGATGTCTGGACTTCCATGGGTCAGGAAGAGGAAACTGCTCGTCGCCTGGCGCATTTCGCGCCGTACCAGGTCACCCGCGACATGCTCGACCTGGCAGCACCTGACGTCTTGTTCATGCATTGCCTACCCGCCCACCGCGGCGAGGAAATCAGCCATGATCTGCTCGATGACCCCCGTTCGGTCGCCTGGGATCAAGCTGAGAACCGTCTGCATGCACAAAAGGCACTTCTCGAATTTCTCGTCGAACCGGCTTACCACCACGCATGAGTCAACCTCTACTGCTCAACCTGCGCAACCTTGCCTGCGGCTACGGCGACCAGCGCATCGTCCAGAACCTGAATCTGCATCTGAATGCAGGCGACATTGGCTGCCTGCTTGGCTCGTCCGGCTGCGGCAAGACCACGACCTTGCGCGCCATCGCGGGTTTCGAGTCGGTGCACGAAGGCGAAATCCAACTGGCCGGCAACGTCATTTCCAAGGCGGGGTTTACCCTGGCGCCGGAGAAGCGTCGCATCGGCATGGTGTTCCAGGACTACGCCCTGTTCCCCCATCTGACGGTGGCGCAGAACATCGCCTTCGGTATCGCCAAGCACCCACGCCAAGCTGCGGTCATCGACGAGATGCTCGACCTGGTCAAGTTGGGTGGGTTGGGTGGCCGTTACCCCCACGAGTTGTCCGGCGGCCAGCAGCAGCGGGTCGCACTGGCACGGGCGTTGGCCCCAGAGCCGCAATTGCTGCTTTTGGACGAGCCGTTTTCCAATCTTGACGTGGAGCTTCGTCGCAGGCTCAGCCATGAGGTGCGGGACATCCTCAAGCAGCGCGGCACCAGCGCCATTCTGGTCACCCATGACCAGGAAGAAGCGTTCGCTGTCAGCGACCAGGTTGGGGTGTTCAAGGAGGGCCGGCTTGAGCAGTGGGATACGCCCTACAACCTGTACCACGAGCCGCAGACACCTTTCGTGGCCAGTTTCATCGGCCAGGGCTATTTCATCCGTGGCCAGATGACCAGCGTGGAAGCCGTCAGCACCGAACTGGGCGAGCTGCGAGGCAACCGTGCCTATCGCATGGCGCAGGGCAGCTCGGTGGATGTGTTGCTGCGCCCGGATGATATCGTGCACGCTCCCGAAAGCCCGTTGCGCGCTGTCATCGTGGCCAAGAGCTTTCTAGGCGCCTCAACGCTGTATCGCCTGCAACTCCCCACCGGCAGCCAGCTCGAAGCGATCTTCACCAGCCATGTGGATCGTCAGCCAGGCGAAGAGGTGGGCATTGCGGTAAAAGCCGACCACCTGGTGGTGTTCCCGGTGCCAGGTAGCATCGCTACCCAGACGGTGCAGCAGGCAACAGGGGTTCGTCGCCACAGCGGGCCAAACTGACCAGGCCCGGGCTCCGTCTTGAGCGGACGCGCTACCGGCTCGATCCGAGCGGGTAGCGAGGGTGAATGGGCGCTGGCATCACGTTCTGCCGATACTGGCAAAGGTGCCCTGAGTATGCTCGGCCAAAGTCGTTGCCGCCAGTTCTACCTCCAGCCCACGTCGTCCAGCACTCACATGGATGGTCGCAAAACGCTGCGCCGCCTCGTCGATGAAGGTGCGCAGACGCTTCTTCTGCCCTAAGGGGCTGATCCCACCTACCAGGTAACCCGTTGCTCGCTGCGCCTTGACCGGATCGGCCATCTCGCACTTTTTGACGCCCGCCGCATGCGCCAAGGCCTTGAGATCGAGCGTACCCACCACAGGCACCACCGCCACCAGCAGCTCTCCTTTTTCGCTACAGGCCAGCAGCGTCTTGAACACCTGCTGTGGGTCCAGGCCGAGCTTATCTGCAGCTTCCAACCCATAGGACGCTGTCTTGGGATCATGCTCGTAGCTGTGAACGTGATAGTGCGCGTGATGCTTTTTCAACAGATCCAGAGCGGGTGTCATACGAAGTTCCGGTGTAAGACAGATCGGCAGCTACTTTAGGTCAATTCCTACATCCCAGCCAATAAGCCCAAGCGCCCCGCTCTACAAAGGGGCGTCACGCTAGCGGCGGTTGCCCAAAACGTGACTGACCGTTCACTTTCGACCTTTGACATCAGCGTTTCTTGTCTATATTTTTTCGTTTCTGAATACCGGGGGTGCACCTTCACGGTGCATCTCATACCCGCCCAGGACAATCCGGAAGGTCCGGGCCTTGCTGTCGAGCCCCGCGCGACTCACAACAAAAACAACGAGGTCATACATGACAATTGCCCAAGGCCAACCCACGCTGTCCAGCCAGTGCCTGGCCGAATTTCTCGGTACTGCGCTGCTGATCTTCTTCGGTACCGGCTGCGTCGCCGCGCTCAAGGTCGCAGGCGCAAGCTTCGGACTCTGGGAAATCAGCATCATTTGGGGCGTGGGGGTCAGCATGAGTATCTACCTCACTGCAGGGATCTCCGGTGCCCACCTGAACCCTGCCGTCAGCATCGCGCTGACCCTGTTCGCCGGCTTTGAGCGGCGCAAGCTGCCTTTCTACATACTAGCCCAAGTGTGCGGTGCCTTCTGCGGCGCGGCACTGGTCTACACCCTCTACAGCAGCCTGTTCTTCGATTTCGAACAAGCGCACACCCTGCTGCGCGGTAGTGAATCCAGCCTGGAACTGGCGGCGGTGTTCTCGACCTACCCACACCCCTCCCTGTCCACGGCGCAAGCGCTGCTGGTTGAGGTGGTCATCACGGCGATCCTCATGGCCGTCATCATGGCCCTGACCGACGACAACAACGGCCTGCCACGCGGCGCGATGGCGCCGCTGCTGATCGGCCTGCTGATCGCGGTGATTGGCAGTGCCATGGGGCCGTTGACCGGCTTTGCTATGAACCCGGCACGCGATCTGGGCCCGAAAATCATGACGTTCCTGGCAGGCTGGGGCGAAATCGCCTTTACCGGCGGCCGGGATGTGCCTTACTTCCTGGTGCCGATATTCGGCCCTATCATCGGCGCCTGCCTGGGTGCTGCCACTTATCGTGGCTTGATTGCCCGCAACCTGCCTGCATCAGCGCCCACGCCCGCGACAGGCGACGGTCGCCAAGGCGATACGCAAATCAGTTGAGCACGGCAGCCAGACCCGCCACGACCCCTATTTTGCAAGGCCAACACCATGACAGACACTCAGGACAAGCAATACATCATCGCCCTGGACCAGGGCACCACCAGTTCGCGTGCGATCATCTTCGACCGTGACGCCAATGTGGTCGGCACCTCACAGCGTGAGTTCGTGCAGCATTATCCGCAGGCAGGCTGGGTCGAGCACGACCCCATGGAAATCTTTGCCACCCAGAGTGCGACCATGGTCGAGGCACTGGCCCAGGCTGGCATCAGCCATGCCCAGGTCGCGGCCCTGGGTATCACCAACCAGCGCGAGACGACCGTCGTCTGGGACAAGGAAACAGGCCGCCCGGTGTACAATGCCATCGTCTGGCAATGCCGGCGCAGCACCGAAATCTGCGCCCAGCTCAAGCGCGACGGCTTTGAGGACTACATTCGTGAAACCACGGGCCTGGTCACCGACCCGTACTTTTCCGGTACCAAGCTCAAGTGGATCCTGGACAATGTCGACGGCGCCCGGGAACGCGCCGAACGTGGCGAGCTGCTGTTCGGCACCGTCGATACCTGGCTGATCTGGAAGTTTTCCGGCGGCAAGGTGCATGTCACCGACTACACCAATGCCTCGCGAACCCTCATGTTCAACATCCACACGCTGCAGTGGGATGAAAAACTGCTCGACATCCTGGGCATTCCTGCGCAAATGCTGCCAGAAGTGCGCTCCTCCTCCGAGGTCTATGGGCACACCAAAAGTGGCATCGCCATCGCCGGCATTGCCGGGGACCAGCAATCGGCGCTGTTCGGGCAGATGTGCGTGGAACCGGGGCAGGCGAAGAACACCTACGGCACCGGTTGCTTCCTGTTGATGAACACGGGCGACAAGGCCGTCACGTCATCCCATGGCCTGCTGACCACCATTGCCTGTGGCCCGCGCGGTGAAGTGGCCTATGCCCTGGAAGGAGCCGTGTTCAACGGTGGCTCCACGGTCCAGTGGCTGCGTGATGAGCTGAAGATCGTCAATGACGCGTTGGATACCGAGTACTTCGCCAGCAAGGTAAAGGACAGCAATGGCGTCTACCTGGTGCCTGCCTTCACCGGCCTCGGCGCCCCCTACTGGGACCCTTATGCCCGCGGTGCGCTATTTGGCCTGACCCGTGGCGTCAAGGTGGATCACATCATCCGCGCAGCATTGGAGTCCATCGCCTACCAGACCCGCGACGTGCTCGATGCCATGCAGCAGGACTGCGGCCAGCGCCTGTCCGAACTGCGCGTCGACGGCGGCGCCGTGGCCAACAATTTCCTCATGCAGTTCCAGGCCGATATCCTCGGCACGTGTGTCGAGCGCCCCAAGATGCGTGAAACCACGGCGCTGGGTGCAGCCTACCTGGCGGGCCTGGCTTGCGGTTTCTGGAGCAGTCTGGACGAGCTGCGCAACAAGGCGATCATCGAGCGGGAGTTCAGCCCGCAACTGGATGAAACGCAGAAAGAGAAATTGTACGGCGGCTGGAAAAAAGCCGTCGATCGCACCCGCGATTGGGAAGATCACGACGCCTGATCGCTTTAGGCAACGGCGCAGTCCGCTCCCAGGTCTGCGCCGGATCCACCCTTCGGACGCCACGCTGGTCGTCATCCCCGTCCTACGGCATCATTGCAGCATTTGTCAGGCTGCTCCGAAGGACGTCCATGAATTTGCCTCCACGCCAACAACAAATCCTCGAACTGGTCCGCGACCGCGGCTACGTCAGTATCGAGGAAATGGCGCAGCTGTTCGTCGTTACCCCGCAGACGATCCGCCGCGACATCAACCAACTGGCAGAGCTCGACCTGTTGCGCCGGTACCACGGGGGCGCAGCCTACGATTCAAGCGTCGAAAACACCGCCTATGCCATGCGCGCCGACCAGATGCGTGATGAAAAGCAGCGCATCGCCGAGGCTGTCGCGCGGCAGGTGCCCGATCATGCCTCGCTGTTCATCAATATCGGGACCACCACCGAATCCATCGCCCGCGCTTTGCTCAACCACAGCCAACTGAAGGTCATCACCAACAACCTGCACGTCGCCTCCATCCTGGCGGCCAAGGATGACTTCGAGGTGCTGGTGGCGGGCGGCACCGTGCGCCGTGACGGCGGTGTCGTAGGCCAGGCGAGTGTGGACTTCATCAATCAGTTCAAGGTCGATTACGCCCTGGTCGGCATCAGCGGCATCGATGAAGACGGGAGCCTGCTGGATTTCGACTATCAGGAAGTGCGCGTGTCCCAGGCGATCATCGCCAATGCTCGGCAGGTGATTCTGGCTGCGGACTCCAGCAAGTTCGGGCGCAATGCCATGGTGCGCCTGGGGGCCATCAGCCTGGTCGACTGCCTGGTGACTGACCAGGCACCGACCCCTGCCCTGGTCCAACTGCTCAATGACCACAAGGTACGTGTCGAAGTGGTTTAGAAGGTCGGCGCCGGCGCTGTGAGCATGGGCGTGGCACAGGCGCCCGACACCCGCTGACTTTTTCGTTAATGTTCATTTGCTTGTCACCTGATCAGTATTTTCTATGAATACGGACTGGCGAGTCGCCTGCGCTTGCGCTAGTATTTTCGGAAACGAACATAAATGTTCACTTTCGATACGAACTGCTCCAGGAGGCCTTCCCTGTGTCCCAGCCCGATTCGACCAGCGCTCCCGTCGCCGACTGCTATGACCTGGTGGTGATAGGCGGTGGCATCAACGGTGTGGGCATCGCCGCCGACGCAGCCGGCCGCGGCCTGAAAGTCTTCCTGTGTGAAAAGGACGACCTGGCCAGGCACACCTCGTCAGCCAGCAGCAAGCTGATTCACGGAGGTCTGCGCTACCTCGAGCATTACGAGTTTCGTCTGGTACGCGAGGCCCTGGCCGAACGCGAAGTCCTGTTGGCCAAGGCACCGCACATCGTCAAACCCATGCGCTTCGTGCTGCCCCATCGCCCCCATTTGCGCCCTGCCTGGATGATCCGTGCTGGCCTGTTCCTGTACGACCACCTGGGCAAGCGCAAGCGGCTGGGCGCCTCGCGCAGCCTGCGATTTGGCGCTGGCTCTGCGCTCAAGCCGGCCATCACCCGTGGTTTCGAATATGCCGACTGCTGGGTCGATGATGCTCGCCTGGTGGTCCTCAACGCCATGGCTGCCCGTGAACATGGCGCGCACATTCACACCCAGACGCTGTGCCTGGGCGCCAAACGTGTCGGCGCCCTCTGGGAAGTGGAAGTGCAACACGCCGACGGCAGCACCCGGACGGTGCGTGCCAAGGGCCTGGTGAACGCCGCCGGCCCATGGGTGGCGCAGTTCATCAAGAACGACCTGAAACTGGACGCCCCTTATGGGATCCGTCTGATCCAGGGGAGTCATCTGATCGTCCCTAGGCTGTATGAAGGCGAGCACGCCTACATTCTGCAGAACGAAGACCAGCGCATCGTTTTCTGCATTCCGTACCTTGATCGTTTCACACTGATCGGCACCACCGACCGTGAATACACGGGCGATCCTGCCAAGGTGGCGATCACCGATCAGGAAACCGACTACCTGCTCAACGTGGTCAACGCCCACTTCAATCATCAGCTTCAGCGCAGTGACATTTTCAGCACCTATGCAGGCGTTCGCCCTCTGTGCAATGACGAATCGGACAACCCATCGGCCGTTACCCGCGACTACACTTTGGCACTGTCGGCCGCCCACGGTGAAGCCCCCCTGCTCTCGGTCTTCGGTGGCAAGCTCACCACTTACCGCAAGCTGGCCGAATCGGCCATGGCCGAACTCAAGCCGTTCTTCAGCCAGATGGGCGGTAGTTGGACAGCCGAATCAACCCTGCCGGGCGGTGAGGACATGACCACGCCGCAGGCACTTGAAGAAGCCTTGCTTGCTCGGCATACCTGGCTTGCCCCGGCCATTGCCCAGCGCTGGGCACGCACCTATGGCAGCCGCGTCTGGACGCTTCTGGCAGGTGTTGAAGGCCCGCAGGACCTGGGTCAGGCCATCGGTGCAGGGCTGTTTGCCCGCGAGGTGGATTACCTGCGCGAGCATGAGTGGGCTACCAGCCTTGAAGATATCCTGTGGCGTCGTACCAAGCTTGGGCTGTTCACCACCGAAGCCGAACAGAACACCCTTAGCCAGTACCTGGAAAAGGCAACGCAGCGCAGTCACGCTGCCTGACCCAGATGTGCCGCCTGTCAGCACATGCTCACAGGCGGCTGTAGGCCTCGACGGCCAGCTCGTGGTAAAGCGCCTGCTCGTGCGCATCGAGCTCAGCCTTCAAGGCAGCAGCCTGTTGAAGATAGACCTGCTCCCCGTGTTCGCCGACGGTGCGCTCGGCGGTTTCGAGCCGTTGGTGAAACGGTGCAGCCAGCGCCTCGAAACGTTCGCGGTAATGACTGCGTACAAACGACTGCCAGAACTCGCGTTGCGCCAGTGCCGCGGCCAGTACATCCAAACTCTCGCCCGCCAGTACCCGCTCTCCGGCCAGCCTGATCTGCCGACTGCTGACATCGCTGAATTCCGGGTAATTCATGTAACTTGGTTGAGCCGGTAACCCCAAGCGGTTCGCCAGATTGACCCGGTAAGCCAGGTACACCTCGATGTCATCCACCCTCGCATAGGGATCGCGCCGCATACGCTCGATATGCCGAGCGGCGATACTGTCCACCTGGTCCAGACGATACAGCGAACGCCCAAGGCGCAGGAGTTCGCGCTCAGTCTGCCCGGCACTCGCCCCAGCCGTATGAACGGCAATAAGCGTTCTCACCTCAAGTTGACTGAGCAGTAGCAACAAACGGTCTTCGCAGGTCTGCGGGCCTTGGGTCTGCAGGTAGACCGATTCGCGGACATCCGTACTTTCAGCACACAATTCGAGAATGCGCCATATGCGTGCGCGGTAGTATGGCGGGCGTTCATGGAAATCGTCAGATTCGGCAAAGTCGGCAAGGAACCGGAAGAGATCGGCAGAGCCCTCATCGTCAAGCAAGGCGTTCCAGATGCCTTCATATCGATGGCGAATGTCTGGCTTGGCCGGTCCAATCCAGCTGTCTCGCAGCTCGTCGTCAATGGACACCTGGGCATGGGTGCGCGGCGCGAGCGAGCCCTCGTTTGCAGTGGCGAGTGCTTGCTGACTGGCTTCGTCCAACGGATTGTCGTGCAGGGACATTTGCTGGATGTGTTCTCCGAGCATCTGCAGATGCTCGTTGACCTCACGAATCTGGTTTTCCCGGATGTCCATCAGGCCGCGCCACAGTAATTGATGGCGCTGCGGGATGTTCAACAGGCCTGTGTTGCGCAGTGAAATCGTACGCAGATGACGTAGGGGAGACAGGTTCGGTATTCTGCCGATCGGATTACCGCTCAAGCTAATGTACTCAAGGTGGGTCAGTCTGGTCAGTGCCGTGTCACTGTCAGGTCGAAGTACGATTCGATTGTCATCGAACCGCAATACCCGCAACTGCTCCAGGTCACTGAGGCCGGTCGGCAGCTGCGTCAACTGGTTGCCGCGCAGATCGAGCACCTGCAGGTGCGGGAAGCGCTTGAGAAAGTTGTCGCTGACGTTGATAAGCGCCAAGTTGCGCAGGCTCAATTGCCGCACGTGATTGAAATCGATGTCGTCAGGCAGGTCAGGTAGCGTGCCCACCTGCTCGCCCTGTATACGCAGCACATACTCATCGTTCCCGGACCCAACTGTCTTGCGTCGCCAAGCGCGGCGGATCTGGGTGGCAACCCTGCGTCGGCGGCGCCCATCGATGAAACCATTGCGTTGGCTCTCCCAGGAGGCGAGGGACTCACGCAAACGTGCCAGTCGCCCTTCGAGATCGCTCAAGTGGTCCCATAAATTCACGTCGCGCTCGGTCAATTGCTCCAGGTAGGCGTCCATCTGGCTCTCGGTCAGCGTCGGGTAGATGCGGTGTATGCCCCGGCGTAGTGCTTGCCGGCTGCTCTCCCCTCGCCCGCTGAGGGGGTAACCAATACGACCATCCTGGAGTCGGCGAGGCGGGTTGAATCGGCCACCCAGAGCCACCATGCCCAGTGACTGGGCCGTTTTGCCCCGATCGACAGCCGCCCTGTGCAGCAGGTTTTCCGCCAATTCGACAGCCGTAACCGATGAACCGCCGAAGGCGGTTTTCTGGGTTTCATCCAGGGTCTGCAGCAAACACGCCAGCAGTCCTTGATCCACGGCCTGAATCGAACGTGCCTGCAACTGATATCCTCCGCTGGTCTGCACGATCACCTCGGTGCGCTGTGCGTCAACTGGGCCGTGGGAGGCCACGAGCTTGCCCTGGGCCTCACCCAGGCGCACCTCGATACGCATCGACACAGGCCATGGCGATGTTTCATCGATCAGCGCCAGCGCCAGGCGCAGTGTGTCCAGGTTGGTGGCCTGCTCATGCTCGAAGCCCAACAGCGCGCGATCGATGCGGCTTTCACGCACTGCCCAACGCGCCCGCTCAGCAAGCGGCAGGGGGACCTTGCCGCTCATCAGCGTTTCAAGTTGTTCTGTGGTCGCGCATTCCACGATTTCTTGCGCAAGTGGCACTGACAGGCCGGTGAAGTCGCGAGTGAGCGTATCCACGCCAACGCCTGGCTCGCCCACTGAATGCGTCAGCGCTTGCTCGACCAACAGCTCTGATGTCGGCCCCTGCCCATACAGCAGGTGCCGTGCCTGCGCTTCTCTGAACCGCGCTGGCGCCGGTTCCTCGTGTACCCGCAGGCTGCGCAAGTGTTCGGGCGTCAGGCCGGTGATATGCACCAGCGCGTCGGCGTCCACGTCCGACACTTGCTCAAGATCGGCGCCAAAGCTGCGTATCAATTCCCCCGGATGCTCCAGGTAGTGGGCCGACGCCGGCATCTTTTTTAGCCGCAATCCCCTGTTGCCGGCCATGACCGGCGTGAGGCCGTCGACCAAACCGATGCGCTCGAGCGCGCCGCCGAACAATGGCTGCGCAGCACCCAGCAGCGCGCCCGTGGCCACGACCTGGGCCACATTGAACACATGCGCCAGCGCTTGCTGCCTGTCGCCTATCTGCCAAGTCTCGTAACCGTCATAGACTTCGCGCACGACGTCCACCGCAGCCGCAACAAATAAAACTTCGCCCAGGCCGGGGACGAACAGCGCGGCCAGGGTAAGCGCATCCAGCCCTGCCCCTTTCAAGGCGTCGATGCGCTCGTGCCGCTCAAGTTGAGTCAGGTCGCCTGTGGGAACGGCAAGTACCCGGGCATCATCGATCATTGCATCGAGCAAGCGCTTGCGCAGGCAGGCAAAGACAGAGCCTTCTATTGCGAAATGCCGACCATCGAGGGCGAGCGGTGTAGGACCAGTCGAGGATTTGTTCAACTGCGCCAGCTGGGCCAGAAACGCAGGCCGCTCGCGCTGAGCAATCAAGCCGGCAAAGTACTGTGTATATCGACGCTCACGCAGCCGCATGCCGAGGTGTTCGTACAATCCAGTCCAGTTCGCATGCCGCCCGATGGGCTCGGCCGGGTCATTGGAAAACCAGCTTATCAGGCCGTGCACGGGCCCATTTGCCGCCGCGCGAAGCTCAATGACCAGGCAACGCTGAACGCGCTTACCCAAGACGAATAGCTCGAACGCCTGGAACATTTGAGCCACGGCCGGTACCGTCGGCTTGCGGGCTATCAGCGGCAGAAGTGTGAGGTAGTCTTGATCGGTCAGCTGCCCTTTGAGCCTGGCCATCCTGACTGCAACATCAAGCGCCGCGCGTAGGCGCTCCTCGAAAATCTGTTCCACTGCACGCTGCCCAAAATCGGCGGGTGCCGGGGGACGCGCCTTGGGGAACAGGCACGTATGCAGCTGCTGCTGGTACCGCCCGCCCAGATCCAGCTGCCGGCAGAGGCGAGCAAACGCTTCGAAGGAAAGCGGCAGTACAGTGCCGTCTGCCTTCTGCAATTGAGCGCGCCGGTGCAGGCCGGGATGGGTCTCGCTTTCATGAAAGTTGTGTAACGCGGCCATCAACAGCGATTCATTGCTGTAAATCACCTTCATGGGTGTGTGCAGCCGAGGGGCGGCACTGGGCATCGCAAGCCTGTCGTGCACCACCACCCGAGCGGTATCCACATTCACCTCGCCCAAGCCCATGGCTCGCAGCGCCTCCTGAAGCAATGGGCGGGCAAAGGTCTGCAGCCCAGGCAACGTTTTCAGACGCACCTTGACCGCCTCGCAGGACAACTGTTCAAGCTCGAGCGCACGATGGAACGTGCTGAGCAGGTCTGGATCGGCGCTGGTCAGCCAAGCCGGCAACACGCTCGCCACGAGCGCATCAACGGAAACGTGAGGTAGTGCGTTATCTGCCACGGATCTTCCTCTGGTCTGGGAAATGCCGCAGCAGAACATCGAGCTGTCATGGACAGGTGTTACATATACATATGGCTAGGTGCACAATGGTGAGCACTCATTCGGATAACCGAACATAAAAATGACGGTAATTCGAATTTCCGACCCTGCTGAAAAACTCGAATTAGTCGAACAAGGCTAACGCCCTTGCTTTCAGCGGGGCTAACATGCTTCACGGACCTTGGCACGACTTCTGCTCATATCCATTCAACCGGATGCAACCGCTGCCGTATCCGTTGAACGAAAGAGTCCGCCAACGGCTCCATAAAAAAAACAAACACGTCGAGGAAAATTTGATGCGTATCGTTCGTCAATTGCTGGGCGCCGCCATCGCGGCTGCTGTGATCGCTTCGCCGGCCATGGCCGAAGAACTCACCGGCACCCTGAAGAAGATCAAGGATTCAGGCACCATCACCCTGGGCCACCGCGACTCCTCCATCCCGTTTTCCTACCTGGCCGGCAAGCCAGAGCCCGTCGGCTACTCCCACGATATCCAGCTGGCCGTCGTCGAGGCCCTGAAGAAGCAACTGGGTACCGACATCAAGGTCCGCTACAACCTGGTCACTTCCCAGACCCGCATCCCGCTCGTACAGAACGGCACCGTCGACCTGGAGTGCGGCTCCACCACCAACAACGTCGAGCGCCAGCAGCAAGTCAGCTTTTCGGTGGGTATCTTCGAGGTTGGCACCCGTCTGCTGACCAAGGTCAAGGACGGCCAGCCGGCCTACAAGGACTTCGCAGATCTGGCTGGCAAGAACGTGGTGACCACCGCGGGCACCACCTCCGAACGCCTCCTCAAGGCCATGAACGCCGACAAGCAGATGAAGATGAACGTGATCTCCGCCAAGGACCACGGTGAAGCCTTCAACATGCTCGAGAGCGGTCGCGCTGTGGCCTTCATGATGGACGACGCGCTGCTCGCTGGCGAAATGGCCAAGGCTCGCAAGCCGTCGGACTGGGTCATCACCGGTACGCCGCAATCCTACGAAATCTACGGTTGCATGGTGCGCAAGGGTGATGAGCCCTTCAAGAAGGCCGTGGATGACGCGATCATTGGCTACTTCAAGTCCGGTGAAGTCAACAAGAGCTACGACAAGTGGTTCCAGCAGCCAATCCCGCCTAAAGGCCTGAACCTGCAGTTCCCAATGAGCGACGAGCTCAAGAAGCTGATCGCCGAGCCGACCGACAAGGCGGCGGACGAGAAGAAATCCTGACCCCCAGCCTGGAGCCTGCCGCGCTGCAAGGCGCGAATTAAACGGGCAGGCTCCCCGTTAGTGTCTAACCTTTCATCCGAGGGCAGTTTGCCCTCGGATGCTGGAAGGTGCCTGTGAAACAATCGTCTGAGGGGAAATCCCGATGAATTACAACTGGGACTGGGGCGTATTCTTCAAGTCCACTGGCGTGGGCAGCGAAACCTATCTGGACTGGTACATCACCGGCCTGGGGTGGACCATCGCCATCGCCATTTCCGCCTGGATCATCGCCTTGCTGCTGGGGTCGATCCTGGGCGTGATGCGAACCGTGCCTAACCGGCTCGTTTCCGGTATCGCAACCGCATACGTCGAGCTGTTCCGCAACGTGCCTTTGCTGGTGCAGCTGTTCATCTGGTACTTCCTGGTGCCGGACCTGCTGCCAGAGGGGCTGCAGGAATGGTTCAAGCAGGACTTGAACCCGACCACGTCGGCCTTGATCAGTGTGGTCGTGTGCCTGGGCCTGTTCACCGCCGCGCGCGTGTGCGAACAGGTTCGCACCGGCATCCAGGCCCTGCCGCGTGGCCAGGAAGCCGCCGCGCGAGCGATGGGTTTCAGCCTGCCGCAGATCTACACCAACGTGCTGCTGCCACAGGCCTACCGCATCATCATTCCGCCACTTACCTCCGAATTCCTGAACGTGTTCAAGAACTCCTCGGTGGCTTCGTTGATCGGCCTGATGGAGCTGCTGGCGCAAACCAAGCAGACTGCCGAGTTCTCGGCGAACCTGTTCGAAGCGTTCACCTTGGCCACGTTGATCTATTTCACCCTCAACATGGGCCTGATGCTGCTCATGCGTATCGTCGAGAAGAAAGTGGCCGTACCTGGCCTGATCTCTGTGGGGGGCAAGTAAATGGACCTGGATTTCAGCGAAATCATCCCCGCCCTGCCCGCCCTCTGGGATGGCATGGCCATGACCCTGCAATTGATGGTGATGGGCGTCATCGGCGGCATCGTGCTGGGCACCCTGCTGGCGCTGATGCGCCTGTCGTCGAATAAACTGCTGTCCAGGCTGGCCGGCGCCTACGTCAACTATTTTCGTTCGATCCCGCTGCTGCTGGTGATCACCTGGTTCTACCTGGCGGTGCCGTTCGTGCTGCGCTGGATCACTGGGCAGGATACGCCGGTGGGGGCCTTCACCTCCTGCGTGGTCGCCTTCATGATGTTCGAGGCGGCCTACTTCTGCGAAATCGTGCGTGCCGGTGTGCAGTCGATCTCCAAAGGCCAGATGGGCGCAGCCCAGGCGTTGGGCATGACCTATGGCCAGACCATGCGCCTGATCATCCTGCCCCAGGCCTTCCGCAAGATGACGCCGTTGCTGCTGCAGCAGAGCATCATCCTGTTCCAGGACACGTCCTTGGTCTACACGGTAGGCCTGGTCGACTTCCTCAACTCGGCACGCTCCAACGGCGACATCATCGGGCGCTCCCACGAGTTCCTGATCTTCGCCGGCATCGTGTATTTCATCATCAGCTTCTCCGCTTCGTGGCTGGTCAAGCGCCTGCAAAAAAGGATCACCGTATGATTTCCATCAAGAACGTCAACAAGTGGTACGGGGACTTCCAGGTGCTGACCGACTGCAGCACCGAGGTCAAGAAAGGTGAAGTGGTGGTGGTATGCGGTCCCTCGGGGTCGGGCAAGTCCACCCTGATCAAGTGCGTGAACGCGCTGGAGCCTTTCCAGAAGGGCGACATCGTGGTCGACGGCACTTCGATCGCCGACGCCAAGACCAACCTGCCCAAGCTGCGCTCGCGCGTGGGCATGGTCTTCCAGCATTTCGAGCTGTTCCCGCACCTGACCATCACCGAAAACCTGACCATTGCCCAGCGCAAGGTGCTGGGCCGCAGTGAGGCCGAAGCCACCAAGAAGGGCCTGGCCTTGCTCGACCGCGTCGGCTTGAGTGCCCACGCCAAGAAGCATCCCGGGCAGTTGTCCGGCGGTCAGCAGCAACGGGTCGCCATCGCGCGCGCATTGTCCATGGACCCGATCGTCATGCTGTTCGACGAGCCTACTTCGGCCCTGGACCCGGAGATGGTCAACGAAGTGCTGGACGTGATGGTCGAGCTTGCCCACGAAGGCATGACCATGATGTGCGTGACCCACGAAATGGGCTTTGCTCGCAAAGTGGCCAACCGCGTGATCTTCATGGACAAGGGCAACATCATCGAGGATTGCCAGAAGGAAGACTTCTTCGGCAACCCCGAAGGCCGTCACGAACGCACCCAGCACTTCCTGAGCAAGATCCTTCAGCACTGATCCTGCCTCATCGAGCCGCTCGGCCCCGCCGCCCTTGCGGGCAGCGGGCGCTGGTCGTGACGAGGTCACTGTGATGAAATGCGACCCCTCGCTCCTGTTACCTGCCAAGCCTGCCGTGAAAGCCCGCCTTGTTCGCCAACTGCTGTTACCACCGCTGATCATCCTGCTGATGATCGGGCTGGGCATGGCCGGGTTCCTGATCAGCGAGAGCAACGGCATACGGGTGCTCAGTGAAAATGGCGAACGCCAGTTGGAATTGCATGCACGCACGGTCGAAAGCGAGATCAGCAAGTACACCTACCTTCCCAGCCTGCTGGAACTCGAAGACAGTGTGTCGCACCTGCTGACCGACCCTGATGGAGGTTCACGGCAAACCGTCAACGAATACCTCGAAGGCCTCAACCGGCGCAGCCGCAGCCGCGCGATCTTCGTGCTCGACACCCAGGGGCGGGTGCAGGCCACCAGCAACTGGCGCGATACCGACTCCTTCCTGGGTGAAGACCTGTCGTTTCGCGCGTATTTCCAGACCGCCGTGCGTGGCGAACCGGGGCGTTTCTACGGCATCGGCAGCACCACGGGCGAAGCCGGTTACTACCTGGCCCATGGGCTCGAGGAGCATGGCAAGATCATCGGCGTGGCCGTGATCAAGGTGCGCCTCGATACCTTGGAGGAACGTTGGCAGCGCGCCCGCCTGGAAGCGTTCGTCAGCGACGAGAACGGGATCATCATTCTTTCCAGCGATCCGGCTCGACGCCTCAAATCAGTCCGTCCGCTGACCCCGCAAACCAAGGAGCGCCTGGCGCGCAGCCTGCAATACTACTGGTGGCCGCTCAACGAGCTGCAACCGCTGGGGCGCGAGACCCTGGCCGACGGGGTGGAAAAGCTGACCTTCCCGGCCAACAGCGAAACGGCCCAGGGCAACCCGCATGAGGTGGCCTACCTGGCCCAGACACGTCGCCTGGTCGATACGCCTTGGCACTTCACGCTGCTGACGCCGCTTCAGGACCTGCGCCGCGAGTCCATGGTGCAAGGTATTCTGGTTGGCGTGGCGTTTGCCTTGCTGACCATTCTGGGCATCGCCTGGAACGAGCGACGCAAAGTCATCGCCACCCGCCTGGCAGCCCGCGAGGCGCTGGAGCAAGCCAATAGCCAGCTTGAGCGTCGCATCGCCGAGCGTACGGCCGACCTGCGGGCCAGCAATGAGCGGCTCAAGGGGCAGATACGCGAGCGCCGTCATGCCGAGCAGACCCTGCGCCAGGCCCAAGACGAACTGGTGCAGGCTGGCAAACTGGCGGCCATCGGGCAGATGTCCACCAGTATTGCCCATGAGCTCAATCAACCCTTGGCGGCGCTGCGTACCTTGTCGGGCAATACCGTTCGGTTCATCGAACGCGGCGCTCTGGATACCGCCAGTACCAACCTGCGCACCATCAATGGCCTGGTCGACCGCATGGGCCGCATCACCGCCAGCCTGCGTTCATTCGCCCGACGCAGCGACGACAGCGGCCAGGCCGCAGTGGCCAAGGCGGTCGAAGCCAGCCTGCAGGTGCTGGCAGAACGCATCAATAGCAGCCACCTACAGGTACACCGCGATTACGAAGACCTGCAGTTGGCCATCGACCAGACCCGCCTGGAGCAGATTCTGGTCAATCTCATCGGCAACGCCCTGGATGCCATGGCTGTCCAGCCCCAGCCGGCCTTGTGGCTCGAAGGCGAACTGCAAGGTGACAAATACCGCTTGCAGGTGCGCGACAACGGCCATGGTATCGATCCGGAGGCACGCAAGCATCTTTTCGAACCGTTCTTCACCACCAAGCCGGGCGACGATGGCCTTGGCCTGGGCCTGACCCTCTCGGCCAGCCTTGCTGCGGCCGCCAAGGGCAGCCTCAGTGTCGAGCATCCTGCCAGCGGCGGCACAGCCTTCGTGCTGATCCTGCCCTTGGCATCCACCCCCACCGAATCGGCAGACTTTCCATGACCCAAGCGCCCCTTACCGTTCTGATCGTCGAAGACGACCCCCATGTCCTTCTTGGCTGCCAGCAGGCACTGGCGCTGGAGGACATCGGTTGCGAAGGCGTGGGCAGTGCCGAACAGGCGCTCGAACGCATTGGCGATGATTTTGCCGGCATCGTGGTCAGTGACATTCGCCTTCCGGGTATCGATGGCCTAGAGCTGCTCAACCGTCTCAAGGCACGCGATCGCAGCCTGCCAGTCGTCCTGATCACCGGGCACGGCGATATCGACATGGCCGTCGGCGCCATGCGCAACGGCGCGTATGACTTCATGGAAAAGCCCTTCTCGCCCGAGCGGCTGGTCGATGTGGTGCGCCGTGCGCTCGAGCAGCGCGGTCTGTCCCGCGAAGTGTCGGCGCTGCGCCGCCAGCTTGCCGGGCAAAGCAGCCTGGAAGGGCGCATCATCGGGCGCTCGCCCGCCATGCAGCACCTGCGCGAACTGATCGCCAACGTGGCGGACACTTCTGCCAATGTGCTGATCGAGGGTGAAACAGGCACCGGTAAGGAACTGGTGGCCCGCTGCCTGCACGACTTCAGCCGTCGCCAGGGCCAGCCCTTCGTGGCACTGAACTGCGGTGGCCTGCCAGAGAACCTGTTCGAGAGCGAGATATTCGGCCACGAAGCCAACGCCTTCACCGGTGCTGGCAAACGCCGCATCGGCAAGATCGAGCACGCCAACGGCGGCACGCTGTTCCTCGATGAAGTGGAAAGCATGCCGATCAACCTCCAGATCAAACTGTTGCGGGTGTTACAGGAGCGTACCCTGGAACGGCTCGGCTCGAACCAGAGCATTCCAGTGGATTGCCGGCTCATTGCGGCGACCAAGGCCGACCTCGACAGCCTGGGTCAGAGCGGGCAGTTCCGCAGCGACCTGTATTACCGTCTGAACGTGGTGACCCTCGAACTGCCACCGCTACGCGAACGCCGCGAAGACATCCTGCAGCTGTTCGAACACTTCCTTCAACAATCGGCCCTGCGGTTCGACCGAGAGACGCCCACTCTGGACAGCCAGACCCTGTCACGGCTGATGGCCCACGACTGGCCGGGCAACGTTCGCGAATTGCGTAACGTGGCCGAGCGCTATGCGCTGGGTCTGCCCGCCTTCAAGAAAGGCCCTACGGGCACCAGCAGCCAAGGGCTGGGCTTTGCCGAAGCTGTGGAGGCCTTCGAGCGCAACCTGCTCAGTGACGCCTTGCAGCGCACCGGCGGCAACTTGAGCCAGGCGAGCCAGGAGTTGGGCATGGCGAAGACCACGTTGTTCGACAAGGTCAAGAAATACGGGCTTGGTTGAGTTACCCAGGCGCTGCACCGTCTCAGTCGATAGGCAAGGCACGGTCGACAGCGGCGGCAACATGAGGGAAACTCAACTCCATGATGTTCACCCTCAGCCTTACCCCCGGAGTCAGCTGTGCTGGAGATTCGCCACCTGAAAACCCTTCATGCCCTGCGCGAGGCAGACAGCCTGGTCGAAGCGGCCGAGCGGTTGCACTTGACCCAGTCGGCCCTGTCACACCAGTTCAAGGAGCTGGAAGAGCGCCTGGGCCTGACGTTGTTCGTGCGCAAGAGCAAGCCCATTCGCTTCACCAGCGCCGGGCTGCGCCTGCTGCAACTGGCCGACGCCACGCTTCCCCTGTTGCGTGGCGCCGAGCGCGATATCGCCAGACTGGCGGGGGGCACGGCCGGTCGCTTGCACATGGCCATCGAATGCCACAGCTGTTTCCAGTGGCTGATGCCCACCATCGATCAGTTCCGTGATGCCTGGCCTGAAGTGGAACTGGACTTGGCGTCAGGCTTCGCGTTCGCGCCCTTGCCCGCCTTGGCCCGTGGCGACCTGGACCTGGTGGTGACCTCCGATCCCCTGGACCTGGCCGGCATCACCTACGTTCCTCTGTTCACCTACGAAGCCATGCTGGCAGTGGCCAACCAACACCCGTTGGCCAGCAAACCCTACATGGTGCCCCAGGACCTGGCGGACCAGACCCTGATCACCTACCCGGTGGAACGCGACCGTCTGGACATCTTCACCCGCTTCCTGGAGCCAGCCGACATCGAACCTGCGGCCGTACGCACCTCCGAGCTCACGGTCATGATGATGCAGTTGGTGGCCAGCGGCCGGGGCGTGTGCGGCATGCCCCATTGGGCCTTGCACGAATACAGCTCTCGCGGCTACGTCAAAGGCAAGCGCCTGGGCGAAAAAGGCCTGTTCGCGACACTCTACGCGGCCGTGCGCACCGACATGCTCGATGCGCCCTACATGCGCGATTTTCTACTGACGGCCAAGGACACTTCGTTCGCCACCCTCGACGGTGTCAGCGCGGTACGCTGAGCAACTGGTGGTATAGCGGCAGGATCAGATCACGGGTCAAGGGCGCCAAGGGCATTTCTGGCGTCTGGTCAGCGGCCAGCCAGGTGATCTCCTCGATTTCGGCCGCCGGCATTACCGCTGCCGCGCAGTCCACCCGGAACAGCTCGGCCTGCACCTCGAACCCCGGCTCATTGGCGGCCGGGGCACTGAACTGGCCAAGGCGCACGGCCTTGGCGGGGTCGATCTGCAGGCCCAGTTCCTCGAGCAGCTCCCGGGCAAGCGCCTGAACCGGGGTTTCGCCTGCATCGATCTTGCCGCCCGGCTGCATGAATGCCTGGGTGCCGCGCTTGCGCACCAGCAGGGTGCGACCTTGCGGGTCCAGCAATAATGCGGCGGCAATGCGGATGATATTGGCCATGGGTGATCTCCCTGAAAATGGGCGGCGAGCATCCCATGCCTCCCCGACCGTGACAAGGCCACTGCCAGGCTCGGACACAGGCGGACGAACGGTCACTTGCCAACCTGGCCTGTACCCTTCATAACCTTCTCATGACGCTTCCTGCCGCGAACCATCCAGTACTTGAGCTGTTCCATCCAGGCGTTGCGGCCTGGTTCTCAGGCCATTATCCGTCGGTGACCGATGCCCAGGCCCAGGCCTGGCCGCTCATCCAGGCGGGACAATCCGTGCTGCTGGCAGCGCCGACCGGCTCAGGCAAGACGCTCAGTGCATTCCTGGCAGTGCTCGACGCGCTGTTTCGCCAGGGGCTGGAGCAGGGCGGCACATTGCACGCCACCACGCAAATCGTCTATGTATCGCCCTTGAAAGCCCTGTCCAACGACATCCGTTTGAACCTGCAAGTACCGCTGGAGGGCATCCAGCGCGCGCTCCAAGCGCAAGGGCACGCAGCCCCCACCATCACCACGGCGGTGCGCACCGGTGATACGCCCCAGAAAGAACGTATCGCCATGCGCAAGCAGGCGCCGCACATTCTAGTCACGACCCCGGAGTCCCTGTACGTGCTGATGGGTTCGGCCTCTGGACGTGAAGGCCTGCGCACGGTGCACACCGTCATCGTCGATGAGATCCATGCCCTGGCCGGCAACAAGCGCGGTTGCCACCTGGCGCTGACCCTCGAACGCCTGCAAGCGTTGTGTGACCGTCCGCTGCGACGCATCGGCCTGTCTGCCACCCAGCGTCCGGTCGAACGCGTGGCGCAGTTTCTGGTGGGCAGCGGGCGGGCCTGCGCCATCGTCGATGTGGGGCACGCGCGTCAACGTGACCTGGCCATCGAAATCCCACCCGTGCCACTGGGGGCGGTGCTCGACCAGGATGCATGGGGGCTGGTGTACGATCGTTTGGCCGAACTGGCCCGTGCGCATCGCACCACCCTGGTGTTCGTCAACACCCGGCGGCTGGCTGAGCGTATCACCCGTCACCTGAGCGATCGGCTGGGCGCGGCGGCGGTGGCCGCTCACCATGGCAGCCTGTCCAAGGAGAGGCGCCTGAGTGCCGAGCAGCGCCTGAAGGCCGGCGAGCTGCAGGTGCTGGTGGCCACGGCCTCGCTGGAACTTGGCATCGACATCGGCGACATCGACCTGGTGTGCCAGGTCGCTTCACCCGGCTCGATCGCAGCGTTCCTGCAGCGCGTGGGGCGTGCTGGGCATCAGGTGGACGGGGTGCCCAAAGGACGGTTGTTCGCGACATCGCGAGACGACCTGATCGAGTGCGTGGCGCTGCTCGATTGCGTGCGCCGCGGCGAGCTGGATGAAGTACAGGTACCGCAGGCGCCGCTGGATGTACTGGCCCAGCAGATCGTCGCCGAGGCCAGCAACCAGACCTGGCACGAGCGAGCGCTGTTCGACTGCCTGCGCCAGGCCATGCCGTTCGACACGATGGCGTACGAACATTACGACGCCTTGCTCGGCATGCTTGCCGAAGGCTACAACGGCCGCCAGGGCGTGCGCGGCGCGTACCTGCACCGCGATGCGGTCAGCGGCATGGTGCGAGGGCGCCGTGGCAGCCAGCTCACCGCTTTGACCAGTGGCGGGACGATTCCCGACAATGCCGACTACGCCGTCATGCTCGACCCCCAGGCGCTGAACATCGGCAGCGTCAACGAAGACTTCGCCGTGGAGAGCATGGCTGGCGACATCTTCCAGCTGGGCAATGCGTCCTATCGCATCCTGCGCGTGGAGGCCGGGCGAGTCCGGGTCGAAGACGCACACGGCCAGCCCCCCACGATCCCGTTCTGGCTAGGCGAAGCCCCTGGGCGCAGCCGCGAGCTCAGCGCTGCCGTGGCCAGGCTGCAAGGGCAGATCGATGACCGCCTGCAACACGCCGGTGGCTCGCTGCCGCACGTGCTGGCCTGGCTGCAAGCCACCTTCGAACTGGACGCCAGCTGTGCCGAACAGTTGCTCGACTACCTGGCCCGTACGCGGCAGGTACTGGGCGCCCTGCCCTCCCAGGACACCCTGGTGATGGAGCGCTTCTTCGACGAGTCAGGCGGCACGCAGCTGATCATTCACTCGCCGTTCGGCAGCCGCATCAACCGCGCTTGGGGGCTGGCCCTGCGCAAGCGGTTCTGCCGTACCTTCAATGTCGAGCTGCAAGCGGCAGCCAGTGAAGATGCTATCGTGCTGTCGCTGTCAACCAGCCACAGCTTCGCCCTCGACGAAGTGTGGCGCTACCTCGACAGCCGCAGCGCCGAGCAGGTGCTGATCCAGGCCGTGCTCGACGCCCCGATGTTCGGTGTGCGCTGGCGCTGGAACGCGGGTGTGGCGATGGCCTTGCCGCGTTTTGCCGGTGGTCGCAAAGTTGCGCCGCAGATCCAGCGCATGAAAAGCGAGGACCTGATCGCCTCGGTATTCCCCGATCAGATCGCCTGCCTTGAGAATCTGCCCGGTGAACGGCAGGTGCCGGACCACCCACTGGTTCGTCAGACCCTCGACGACTGCCTGCACGACGCCATGGATAGCAAGGGCTGGCTGGTGTTGCTGCGGCGCATGGAAAGCGGTGCCGTGCGCCTGCTGGCATGCGACCTGTCGGCGCCCTCGCCGCTGGCCTCAGCCATTCTCAACGCCAGGCCTTACACCTTTCTGGATGATGCCCCGATTGAAGAGCGTCGTACCCAGGCGGTCCTTAATCGCCGCTGGGCGGATGTGCAGTCAGGCGATGAGCTGGGTGCACTGGATGCGGATGCGATCGCGGCGGTGGCAGCCGAGGCTTGGCCGCAGCCGGTCAACGCTGATGAAATGCATGAAGCGCTGATGAGCCTGGGCGCCATCAGCCAGACAGAAGCCCAGGCAGGCTCACGCTGGCGTACGCTGCTTGACCAGCTGGCCAAGCGGGGCCGGGCCGTCTACCTGCCTGAGCAGGCGTTGTGGCTGGCCCGTGAGCGCTTGACGCTGTTGCAAGCCGTCTACCCCGATTGCCCTCTGGTGCCTGCCGTCGAACCGCTGCCTGGCTTCGATCAACCCGTGGACCACGGCCTGGCGCTGCCCGAATTGCTGCGTGCCCGGCTGAGCGGCCATGGGCCTGTCACCGTCGCCCAGCTTGCGGCGCCGCTGGGCAAGCCCATCGCTGAGGTGGAACAGGCCTTGGCCCGGCTCGAGGCCCAAGGCCATGTGCTACGGGGCCATTTCAGCCCGGATGCAGTAGCCACACAGTGGTGCGAACGCCACCTGCTGGCGCGTATTCACCGCTATACCGTCAAACGCCTGCGCCGGGAGATCGAGCCCGTCAGCCTGCAGGACTTCATGCGTTTCCTGTTTCACTGGCAACACCTTGATCCGGGGCAACGGTTGCAAGGGCCGCAGGCGCTGCCTGCTGTGCTGGCCCAGCTGCAGGGATTTCCAAGTGCGGCCGGGGCGTGGGAAGCCGACGTGCTGCCGGCGCGCGTACGCGATTACAGCCCCAGCTGGCTCGACGAGGCTTGCCGCAGCGGGCAGTTCGCCTGGAGCCGGTTGGCAAACACCGTGTCAGCCAGCACGGTGGCCAGCACGCCTGTGGTGTTGCTGCCTCGCGAACACCTGCAGCTGTGGCGAAGCCTGGCCCCACCCCCGAGTCTCGACACCTTGGGACCACGCGCCCAGCGGGTGCATGACGCCCTGAAAACCCGGGGTGCACTGTTCTTCGACGAATTGGCCCAAGAGGCCCGCCTGCTCCCCAGCGAACTGGAAACGGCCCTGCAGGCGCTGGTCGGTGCAGGCCTGGCCAATGCCGACAGCTTCACCGGGCTGCGCAGCCTGATCACCCCGGCCGCTCGGCGCACCACGCGTCGGCCTCGCTTCGGTCACCTGCCCTTGTCCAGCAGCATGGCCCATGCAGGGCGCTGGGCCCTGCTGGCGCGCAGCGAAGCCGAGCTGGATCAGGATCAGCGCATCGAACACCTTGCTCGCCTGCTGCTGCAGCGCTACGGGGTGATGTGCTGGCGCCTGTTGGCGCGTGAGAGCGATGTGCTGCCGCCCTGGCGTGATCTGCTGCGCTGCTACCATCGCCTGGAGGCGCGTGGGGAAATACGGGGCGGGCGCTTCATTGCCGGATTGTCCGGCGAACAGTTCGCCTTGCCCGAAGCCGTGGCAATGCTGCGCCAGATTCGCCGGCAAGCGGCGGACGGCACACTGGTGGTGGTCAGCGCCAGTGATCCGCTGAACCTGATCGGCACGTTGCTGCCGGGGGCCAAGGTACCTGCCACCAGCGGCAACCGGCTGCTCTACCGCGACGGCGTGCCGGTGGCTGCGCGGGTGGGCAAGCGTTACGACTACCTGGTCGAGGCTTGCGCGGCGCAGCAGACGCAGTGGCGGCAGTTGCTGCTGCGCGACACGGCCTTTGCAGGGACGGACAAGTTGGCTATGGTCGGGGCTCAACCCAGGCCGTGAGCCTGACCGAGCCATCGCAAGGACCCTGTATGAGCCTGTCACTTCTCAGCCGTTATGCGGTGTTCGCCATCTGCATCGTGTTTACCCTGGCAACCCTGCCATTGATCCACCACCAATGGCTGTGGCCCTTCACCCTGACAACCGGCCTGCTCAGCCTGATAGGCCTGTTCGACCTGTTGCAGAAACGCCACGCCGTGCGTCGCAACTACCCGATCCTGGGCAACATCCGCTACCTGGTGGAAACCATTCGCCCGGAAATCCGCCAGTATCTGCTCGAAGCAGACAGCGACGCCCTGCCCTTCTCCCGTGCCCAACGCTCGCTGGTCTACTCCAGGGCCAAGAACCAGGTCTCGGACAAACCGTTCGGCACCCTGATCGACGTCTACGCGTCCGGCTTCGAGTTCATCGGCCACTCCATGCGCCCGGCGCCGTTGGCTGACCCGGCAAGCTTTCGCATCACCATCGGCGGCCCGCAGTGCAGCCAGCCGTATTCAGCTTCGATCTTCAACATTTCCGCCATGAGTTTTGGCTCGCTCAGCGCCAACGCCATTCGCGCATTGAACCAAGGCGCGAAACTGGGCAACTTTCACCACGACACCGGTGAGGGCAGCATCAGCCCCTACCATCGCGAGCACGGCGGTGATTTGGTATGGGAACTGGGCAGCGGGTATTTCGGGTGCCGCACCTCGGACGGACGTTTCGACCCGCAGGCATTTGCCGCGCAGGCACGCAGCCCGCAGGTGCGCATGATCGAGGTCAAGATGAGCCAGGGCGCCAAGCCTGGGCATGGCGGCATACTGCCCAAACACAAGGTCACCCAGGAAATTGCCGAAACCCGCGGCGTCCCGCTGGGCGAGGACTGCATCTCGCCATCGCGGCACAGCGCGTTTTCCACGCCAATCGAAATGATGCAGTTCATCGCCCAACTGCGTGAACTGTCGGGCGGCAAACCCGTGGGGTTCAAACTCTGCCTGGGTCACCCGTGGGAGTTCATGGGTATCGCCAAGGCCATGCTGCAAACCGGCATCCTGCCTGACTTCATCGTGATCGATGGCAAGGAAGGCGGCACCGGGGCCGCCCCCGTGGAGTTCACCGACCATATCGGGGTGCCGCTGCGCGAAGGCCTGTTGTTCGTGCACAACACCTTGGTGGGCTTGAACCTGCGCGACAAGATCAAGCTCGGAGCCAGCGGCAAGATCGTCAGCGCCTTCGATATCGCCAGCGTCCTGGCCATCGGTGCGGACTGGGCCAACGCCGCGCGGGGGTTCATGTTCGCCATCGGCTGCATCCAGTCCCAGAGCTGCCACACCAACAAGTGCCCGACGGGTGTGGCCACGCAGGATCCGCTGCGCCAACGTGCCCTGGTGGTGCCGGACAAGGCCGAACGGGTGCTGAACTTCCATCGCAACACCCTGCGTGCCTTGGCCGAGATGCTGGCTGCAGCTGGGCTGGAACACCCGTCGCAGCTCGAAGCCAAGCACTTGGTGCGGCGCATTTCAGCCACCGAGATCAAGCTGTTCTCGCAAATGCATGTGTTCCTCAAGCCGGGCGAGCTACTGACCGGTGAGGTCGATGGGCAATTCTATTCGCGCATGTGGCAACTGGCCCGAGCGGACAGCTTTGAGCCCAACAGCGAGGTAGCCGCCTGAATGCTTGAGCGCGGCCCTGCCGCGCACCCGCTTTATTCCGCAGTTTCCACAAAATTTTCACATACCCGGCGCAACGTCTAAGCTTCAGGCAAGCAAGACGAAAATACCTGGCTGGATAGACGATTATGGGCGCACTGTGGCAAACGGAACCAAACACCAAGCAAGCACCCGAACAAACGCCTGCCGAGACGCCAGAACCCAAGTCCCCTCGTCAGCGCCGGCTATGGTGGCGTCTGATCATCCTGATTCTGCTGGTGGGCGCTGGCGCTGTCGGCTTCGCGGCCTATGAAGAGTTCCGCACGTCCGAGCTGCAATCGCGCGAGTTCAGCAAGCTGGCGAGCACCCTGACCTACTCGCTGCAGCCCGGTCCCAGCGATGCGATCGTGTACCCAGGCGAAGGACCGTTCGATAAGCGCCTGGGCTATAGCTCGCTCGGCGAGTTCCTGCCGCGCCTGCTCAAGCGCGATTACCTGATCAGCCAACAAGTGCGATTCTCGCCGGCGCTGGTCAATTACGTCGATCATGGGCTGTTCGCGCCCTATATCGAAAAGGTCCAGGCAGGTCTGGCGATTACCGATTGCCGGGGCGACATGCTCTACCAGTATCAGTATCCCCAGTACCTGTACCCGGACTTCGCCTCGATTCCCTCGGTCGTGGTCAACAGCCTGCTGTTCATCGAGAACCGCGACCTGCTCGATACCCGTGATCCGCGCAACAACCCGGCAGTGGACTGGCCGCGTTTCGCCAAGGCTGCCTACAGCCAGATCGCGCGCTACCTGGCCCTGCCTGGCCAATCCGCCGGCGGCAGTACCCTGGCCACCCAGCTGGAGAAGTACCGCCATTCACCCGACGGGTTGACCGTGTCGGGCGCCGAGAAGATCAGGCAGATGATTTCTGCCAGCGTGCGCGCCTATCAGGGCGGGCCGGACACCACCGAGGCGCGCCAGCGCATCGTGCGTGATTACCTCAACAGCGTGCCGCTGTCCGCCGTGCCGGGTCATGGTGAAGTCCACGGCATGGCCGAAGGCCTGCGCGTGTGGTATGGAGCAGACTTCGAGCACGTCAACCGCGCGCTCAATGACACCGCCACGGATGCGCAGAGCCTGGCGGCCCGCGGCCTTGCGCTGCGTCAGGTGCTGTCGTTGATGATTGCCCAGCGCCGGCCATCGCACTACCTCTCCAAGGGGCGCGTGGAACTTGCCGAGCTGACCGACGCCCACGTTCGTGTGCTGGCAGCGAACCAGATCATCCCTCAGGCGCTGGCCGATGCCGCGTTGGCCAGCAAGGCCGTCTACCGTGACTGGGTCGCGCAGCCGACCATCGTGCCTATCGTCACCAACAAGGGCATCAGCCTGGCCCGCAACCGTCTTTCGGCCATGCTCAACCGCCCGCTGTACGACCTCGACCGTCTGGACCTTTCCGCCACCAGCACCTTGCAGGCTGACCTGCAGCTGCAAGTCAGCGAGTACCTTAAGCATCTGGCCGACCCGGCCTTCGCCGCGCAGATCGGCCTGATTGGCGAGCGTTTGCTGACTGCCAAAACCACCGACCAGGTCAGCTACAGTTTCACCCTGTTCGAACGCACTGCCGATGGCTCACGCGTGCGGGTCCAGACGGACAGCACCGACCAGCCCTTCGACATCAACGAAGGCAGCAAGCTGGAACTGGGTTCGACCGCCAAGCTTCGGGTGCTGACCACCTACCTGGAAATCGTCGCCGAGCTGCATGACAAGTACGCCGGCAAGCCTGCGGCTGAGCTGAAGAAAGTCGAGGTCGCCGACCTGGACGTCATCAGCCGCTGGTCACTGGACTGGCTGATGCAAAACAGCAGAAACCAGAGCCTGGACGCGATGCTCGACGCCGCCCTTGAGCGCAAGTATTCGGCCAGCACTGGCGAATCCTTCTTCACCGGCGGCGGCATGCACGTGTTCAATAACTTTCGCAAGGAAGACAACGGCCGCAACCCTACCCTCAAGGACGCCCTGCGCGAATCGATCAACCTGCCGTTCATCCGCCTGATGCGCGACGTGGTGCGCTACGTCACCTATCAGCAGCCCTTGAACAGGGTGCCGCTGCTCAAGGACGATGCTGACCCGCGCCGGCAGGAGTACCTGGCAAAGTTCGCCGACAAGGAAGGGACCAGCTACCTGATGCGTTTCTGGCGCAAGTACCAGCGCAAGACCTCGCAGCAACGCCTGGACACCTTCCTCGACGGCATGCGCGTGACACCCCAGCGCCTGGCGGCCGTGCACCGCTACCTGTTCCCTGAGGCTGGCCAGGCCACGTTCAACGCCTTCGTGCGGGCCCATAGCAAAGACAGCAAGCTCGCCCAGAGCAAACTGACCGACGACCGTCTGGTACAGATGTACGATGCCTACGGCCCGGGGCGGTATAACCTGCCTGACCAGGGCTTCATCGCCAAGGTCCACCCGCTGGACCTGTGGCTGCTGGGCTACCTGCTCAAGCACCCTGCATCGACCTTGAGCGAAATGATCAACGCCAGCCGCTTCGAACGCCAGGAGGTCTACAGCTGGCTGTTCAAGAGCCGTCACCAGGGCGCACGGGACAGCCGCATCCGGACCATGGTGGAAATCGAGGCGTTTCTCGACATTCATCAGCGCTGGAAGCGGGTGGGCTATCCCTTCGATCACCTGGTCCCGTCGCTGGCGACCGCTATTGGCAGCTCCGGTGACCGGCCTGCCGCGCTTTCCGAACTGGTGGGCATCATTCAGAACGACGGTGTACGGCTGCCGACACTGCGCATCGATACCCTGCACTTTGCAGCGGACACGCCGTACGAGACCAAACTGATCAGCGACCCGGATCGTGGTGTGCGGATACTGCCGGTCGAGGTAGCGCGCGCGCTCAAGGGCGCCATGTCGCAAGTGGTGGACGCAGGTACCGCGCGGCGCATTTCCGGCAGCTTCATGCTCAAGGATGGCACGCCTCTGGTCATGGGCGGCAAGACCGGAACGGGCGACAACCGCATCGAGAGCTTCGGCGCCGGGGGCCGCCTGATAGGCTCACGGTCGCTTAACCGCACCGCGACGTTCGTGTTCTTCCTGGGCGATAACCACTTCGGCACCTTGACTGCCTTCGTGCCCGGACGCTCGGCGGAAGCCTTCAAGTTCACCTCTGCGCTGCCGGTGCAGGTGCTCAAGGGCATGGCGCCGATCCTCATGCCCTACTTGCAGCCGGGCAACCCTAACGAATGCATCCCCCCGCAGCAGGCAAGCGTAGTTGCCCGTTCACCTGAGGATGTATCGAACGGGTAGATAAGAATCATCAGCATTTGTGGTTTGCCGAAGATACATCTTGAGTACTATCTTGAGATATATCTTGAACAGGCACTTTCCAGCATGCGCGATTCCGAAAACTTCGAACGCAAACCCGGCCGCGGCGAACGCGGCCCTCGGGTGTTCGCCCCAGGCGATCTGAAACTGCTGCTGCTCTCACTCTTGGGCGAACAGCCAGGACACGGCTACGACCTGATCAGGCAAATCGAAAAACGCTTCGATGGCAGCTATACGCCGAGCCCAGGGGTGATCTATCCCACGCTCAACTTCCTGGAGGAGGCCGAACTCATCCAGGGTCAGCCTCAAGGCAGCAAGCGGCTGTACACCATCACCGACACGGGCCGCAGCGCCTTGACCGAGCAGGCCGTGGCACTGGACGGGTTACGCGTGCGTATCGAAGTCAGCAAGCATGCCCTGCGGGGTCACGACCGCCCCGCTGAGATTCACGAGGCCGTGGGCAATCTGCGCCACGCCTTGCACATGCACCATGGCCGCTGGACACCTGAGGAAATCGAGCGCGTCCGCGACTTGCTTAACGTGACCGCCAAAGCCATCGCTGGCGGCCCCCATGCCCCTGACCAGGAGAGCGCTGATGAGTGAAGCCATCCACCGCGTCAACCACGAGATTCGCCAGCGCCGCCTGAACGTGCTGCGTGTGACCGACCTGACCCCGCGCATGCGCCGCGTGACACTGGGCGGCCCCGAGCTACAGGGCTTCACCAGCCTGGGCACGGATGACCATATCAAGCTGCTGTTTGCCGAGACTGCCGAGCAGCAGCACGCCATTGATGCCCGCACGCTCAATCGGGAAGGGGGCGAGCGGCCCACCATGCGTGAGTACACCCCCCGGCGCATCGACCTGCAAGCCAACGAACTGGACATCGACTTCGTGCTGCACGGCGATGGCCCCGCTTCGACCTGGGCGGCGCAGGCGGCGCCGGGGCAAACCCTGGATATCGCCGGGCCACGTGCCTCGATGGTGGTACCGGACATCTTCGAGGCCTACCTGCTGATCGGTGACGAAACTGCCTTGCCGGCCATTGGCCGCCGTCTTGAAGCCCTGCCTGCGGGACGACGGGTGGTGGCCGTCATCCAGGTTCACGATGAGCAGGAGCGTCAGCCCTTGCCCAGCCAAGCTCAGGTGGACGTGACCTGGTCCGTACGAGGTCGGGACGACCTGGTGGCCACGGTCGAGGCCTTGCCATTACCCGAGGGGACCTTGTACGCCTGGGTAGCGCTGGAGAAGAACCTGACGCGTCAGGTCAAGACATTGCTGATCAGCAAAGGTGTGGCGCAGGACGCTCTCAAGGCTGCCGCCTACTGGCGCGCCGAAGGTTCAGCAAGCGACGACTGAAAGGCTGTGGCCAAGGCCAGTCAATCAAGGCCAACGGGGCTGCGGCGGCCCTGGCAATGCCCGTCGCGGCGCTCAAATCCCTGGGCTGCTGCGCAGACTTGATGGATGCCTGATTTGCCTGATTGACGGCACGCCCTGCCTCATCCCGCTCTCCACCTGTCAAGCATGAGCAGCACCCCGGCGATTGCCCAGAACCCTGCCAGCACACCCAGCGCATTGATCATCACCTGGGCATACCCCAGGGTGGCAACATCGATGAAGGGATAGGCGTAGACGCCAATCTCACTGCCACGCCACAACGCATAGGCGAAATAGGCGGCAGGATAGAACGCCCATAGCCCCAGGTGGTGCAGCCGCAATCGGCCCTTGGGCACCTCGAACCACCAGTACAAGGCGTAAAGCGCTGGCATGACGTCATGCAACAGCTCGTCTGCCAGCCATTGCCAACCCTCGGGCTGCCACAGATGGCGCAACAACAGGCTATACGCCAGCGCCACCAGCACGATGCTCGCCGCCACCGCCGAGCTGACCACAGGAGACAGGAAAAAGCGCCTGCTCGCCCCTTCCCGGCCAAATGCGGCATAGCTCAGGACAGTGGCCACCAGCGTATTGGTCAGCACCGTGAAGTAGCCGAACACGTTGATCAGTCCACCTATCAGGCTCGCCTGCTCCTGCCATCGCCCCCAGAGCACCAGGTATACCTGCACGCTCAGGCCTAGCCAGCCCAGCATGGCCATGGTGCTCAACCACGGGTGACGCTGCATGTCAGGCCTGGCGCTGCAGCTTGATGTACAGCTGCTCGACCTTCTCGCGGGCCCACGGGGTCTTGCGCAGGAAGGTAAGGCTCGACTTGACCGTCGGGTTGCTCTTGAAGCAGCGCACATCGATGCGTTCGGCCAGCCCCTGCCATTGATAGTGGGCGACCAGCTCGGTCAGGATCTGCTCGAGGGTCTTGCCGTGCAGCGCGTTGTGTTGGGCAGTGCTCATGCCAAGACTCCGGTACAAAGATGCGCACCTTACACCAGTGCAGGCATCGTCGCGCACCCTGCACGGGACAAATAAGGCTGGCGGCGTGCGGCAAGGCTATGCTGAAATAGAGATGTTATATTGTAACAATAAACATCTCTGCCAAGGACCGCTACCGCTCATGGTGCACTCACCGCTTCGCCTTTCTCCCCTCGCACTAGCACTTTGCATGGTTACCTCAAACAGCCAGGGGGTTGAACTCTCGCCTCAGGTCATCACTGCAAACCCGCTGGGCAGCGCCCAGTTGGCCAGCCCCAGCACGGTGCTGGAAGGCACTGACCTGCTGCAACAACAGCACAGCAGCCTGGGGGAAACCCTGAACCGACAGCCAGGTGTGGCCTCCACCTGGTTCGGGCCAGGGGCGAGCCGCCCAATCATTCGAGGCCTGGACGGGGATCGCATCCGCCTGCTGCGCAATGGCGTCGGCGCGCTGGATGCCTCGTCGTTGTCCTACGACCACGCCGTGCCCCTTGACCCCGTCACTGTCGAACGCATCGAAATCGTCCGGGGCCCCGCTGCCCTGCTCTATGGCGGCAACGCCATTGGCGGCGTGGTGAACACGTTCGACAACCGCATTCCCGATACCCCTATCGACGGCATCCAGGGCGCCGGCGAGCTGCGCTACGGTGGCGCCGACACCACACGCAGCAGTGCCGGCAAGCTGGAGGCCGGCAACGGTGCCTTCGCCCTGCACGTGGATGCCAACGCCCGTCAGTACAATGATTTGCGCATCCCAGGCTTTGCACGCAGCGCCCAGGTCCGCGATGCCGATGCACCCGGCAGCAAGCATCGCCTGGAAAACAGCGACGGCCGCCAGGACGGCGGCGCACTGGGCGGTGCCTACCACTGGGACCACGGTTATGCTGGCCTGTCCTACAGCCGTTATGACACCAACTACGGTTCGGTGGCTGAGCCCGGCGTTCGGCTGGACATGGAGCAGGACCACTATGCCTTCGCCTCGCAGTTTCGCGACCTGGACGGCCCGTTCAGCTCGGTGAAGCTCGATGCCGGGTATACCGATTACCAACATCGTGAGATCGAAGAAGGCGAAGTTCATACCACGTTCAAGAACAAGGGCTATGAAGCCCGTGTCGAGGCCCGCCACCAACCCTTGGGTCCCGTGGAAGGGGTGCTGGGAGCGCAGGTCAGCCGGAACGAATTCTCAGCGCTGGGCGAAGAAGCGTTCGTGCCGCATACCGATACCGACAGCTTTGCACTGTTCCTGCTGGAGCAATGGCACGCCACTGACCGGCTGGATTTGAGCCTCGGGGCACGCATGGAGCACACCCGCGTCGACCCGGACGGCAAGGGCAACGCGCAGTTCGCAGACGCCGACAGCGCCAGCAGCTTCAACGCCTTCAGTCTGTCGTCAGGTGCCGTGTACCAACTGGACCCGATCTGGTCGCTCGCCGCCAACCTGGGCTACACCGAGCGGGCGCCGACCTTCTATGAGCTCTATGCCAACGGCGCACATGTGGCTACCGGCGCCTATGAAGTGGGCGATGCCAGCCTGAACAAGGAAAAGGCAGTTTCGGGCGATCTGGCACTGCGCTTTGACAACGGAACGCACAAAGGCAGCGTGGGCGTTTTCTACAGCCATTTTCGCAACTATATCGGCCTGATCGGCACCGGCAACCTGCGCGAAGGTCACGATCATGATCATGAAGGCGAAGATCATGACCACGACCATGACCACGACGGCATTCCCGAATACCAGTACCAAGGTGTTCGGGCCCGGTTCTACGGCATCGAGGCGCAAGACCGGTGGCAGCTGGCGCAGAACCGCTATGGCAGCTTTGCGCTCGAATTGTCGGGTGACTACACCAGGGCCAAGAACCTCGATTCCGGCGAGCCCCTGCCACGAATCGCCCCGCTGCGCCTGAACAGCGGCCTGGTCTGGGAGCTCGACCGCTGGCAGGCGCGAGTGGACGTTGAGCATGCCGCCGCTCAACACCGCAAACCGGCCAATGAAACCCGCACCGATGGGTATACCACCCTGGGCGCCAGCGTGGGCTATCGGTTCGACGTGGGCCACAGCCAGTGGCTGGCGTTCGTGCGGGGTGAGAACCTGACGGATCAGACGGTGCGTTATGCCAGCTCGATCCTGCGTGATATCGCACCGGCCCCGGGGCGTAGCGTGGAAGTCGGCCTGCGCACTACCTTCTGAGGTAGCCCGCCTGCCACGACGGGTAACATGGGGCGCCACGCGCCCCATTTGAGTGCACTGTTACCCAAAGGGTAACAATGCACTGCGACATTTTGTCTTTTTTTCCCACGCTTTACCCTATATCCTCCCCGCCCCAAGCTGAATCGCTTCACCCATTTACCCCCTTCGTCAACCCATTGCCAGGGCCTGCCTGTCGATGCGCTTGCCGTTTTTCCAACAATCAGAAGACAGCGCTACCTCATGCTTCAACTGCCAAAATCCAGCTACCTCGGCTTCGCCCTAGCGGCCATGGCCAACGCAGCCTACGCCAACGAGCCGTTTGCCAGTGACTCTCCCTGGATGTTCGGTGATTGGGCCGGGCACCGTACCGCCTTGCTCGACCAAGGTTATGACTTCACCTTGGGCTACACAGGCGAAATGGGCAGCAACCTGCGCGGTGGCTACGACCACAACCGCACGGCCCGCTACAGTGACCAGTTCACCTTCGGCAGCCACATGGACCTGGAAAAGATCTTCGGCTGGCGCGACGCCGAGTTCCAACTCACGGTCACCGAGCGCCATGGCCAGAACATCAGCAACGACCGCATCAATGACCCCCGCGTCGGCGGCTTCACCTCGGCGCAGGAAGTGTGGGGCCGCGGTCAGACCTGGCGCCTGACGCAGCTGTGGGTCAAGCAGAAATATTTCGACGGCGCGCTGGACGTCAAGTTTGGCCGCTTTGGCGAAGGTGAAGACTTCAACAGCTTCCCCTGCGACTTCCAAAACCTGGCCTTCTGTGGCTCTCAGGTGGGCAACTGGGTAGGTGGCATCTGGTACAACTGGCCCGTCAGCCAGTGGGCCCTGCGCGTGCGCTACAACCTCAGCGACAGCCTCTTCGCGCAGGTTGGCGTGTTCGAGCAGAACCCGTCCAACCTGGAGTCGGGCAACGGCTTCAAGCTCAGCGGCAGCGGCACCCAAGGCGCGGTGATGCCAATCGAACTGGTATGGAGCCCACGTATCAAAGGCATGAAAGGGGAATATCGCGCCGGGTACTACTACAGTAATGCCAAGGCAAGCGATGTACTCAAGGACAGCGACGGGCAGTCGGCAGCGATCAGCGGTGCCGCCTACCGCAGCAGCTCAAGCAAGCACGGCGTGTGGCTGGGTGCTCAGCAGCAGGTGACTGCGCTGGCATCGGACGCCTCGCGTGGCTTGAGCGTATTCGCCAACGCCACGATGCATGACAAGAAAACCAATGCCATCGACAACTATGTGCAGGCTGGACTGGTATTCAAAGGGCCGTTCGACAGTCGGGCCAAGGACGACATCGGCCTTGCAGTCGCCCGTGTGCATGTCAACCCGGCCTATCGCAAGAATGCCCGGCTGGCCAACCAGGCCGCGGGGCTTTACGACTATGACAACCCTGGCTTCCTGCCAGTACAGGACACCGAATACAGCGCCGAGCTGTACTACGGCATTCACCTGGCCGACTGGCTCACGGTGCGACCGAACCTGCAATACATCCGCCACCCCGGCGGCGTGTCGCAGGTCGACAACGCCCTGGTCGGCGGCTTGAAAATCCAGAGCACTTTCTAAAAACACATATCAAACGGAGAACATGCGATGAGCACTGAAGGTGCCAACAAGGGAAGCCGCTGGCTACCCCGCCTGATCGGCGTCCTGCTGTTGTTGATGGGGCTGGCACTGCTGGCCGGTGGCATCAAGCTCAGTCAGCTGGGCGGGTCGCTGTATTACCTGATCGCCGGCATCGGGTTTGCCGTGTCTGGCGCCCTCCTGCTGGCCCAGCGCCGCATCGGCCTGGGTGTCTACGCCGTCGTGTTGCTGGGCAGCACGGTCTGGGCACTGCTCGAAGTGGGCCTGGACTGGTGGCAACTGGTACCGCGTCTGGCCATCTGGTTCGCCATCGGTGTAGTGCTGTTGCTGCCTTGGTCGCGCCGACCGTTGATCGGGCCAGCCAGCAAAGCCAACACGGCCCTGCTCACCGTTGCCGTGGTGGCATCGGGTGCCTGCGCCGTCGCCAGTCAGTTCACCCACCCCGGTGAGGTGTATGGCGAACTGGGTCGCGACACCAGCGAAATGGCCAGCACCGCCCCGGCCATGCCCGACGGCGAGTGGCATGCCTACGGCCGCACCGAGCACGGCGACCGTTACTCGCCGCTGCGCCAGATCACCGCGCAAAACGCCTACCGCCTTGAAGAGGCCTGGCGTATCCGCACCGGCGACTTGCCCAGTGACAACGACCCGGTGGAACTGACCAACGAAAACACGCCGCTCAAAGCCAATGGCATGCTCTATGCCTGCACCGCCCACAGCCGCGTGCTGGCCTTGGACCCGGACACCGGTGCTGAAATCTGGCGTTATGACCCGCAGATCAAGAGCCCGGTGGGCACCTTCAAGGGTTTCGCCCACATGACGTGCCGTGGCGTTTCGTACTATGACGAAAACCGCTACGTAAGCCGTGACGGCAGCCCTGCGCCGACCATCAGCGATGCTGGCAAGGCCGTGGCTCAGGCCTGCCCGCGCCGTCTTTATCTGCCAACTGCCGACGCGCGCCTGATCGCCATCAATGCCGACAACGGCAAGGTCTGCGAAGGCTTTGCCAACCAGGGCAGTGTCGACCTGACCACCGGCCTTGGGCCATTCACGCCAGGTGGCTACTACTCCACATCGCCTGTGGCCATCACGCGCGACCTGGTGATCATTGGCGGTCACGTGACCGACAACGAGTCGACCAGCGAGCCGTCTGGCGTGATCCGCGCATACGACGTACACGACGGCCGCCTGGTGTGGAACTGGGACAGCAACAACCCGGACGACACCGCGCCACTGGCACCGGGCAAGATGTACAGCCGCAACTCGGCCAACATGTGGTCGATTGCCAGCGTCGACGAAGACCTGGGCATGATCTACCTGCCACTGGGCAACCAGACGCCGGACCAATGGGGTGCTGACCGCACGCCAGGCGCCGAGAAATACAGCGCCGGTGTGGTCGCCCTGGACCTGGCGACCGGCAAGGCCCGCTGGAACTACCAGTTCACCCACCATGACCTGTGGGACATGGACGTGGGCAGCCAGCCTACCTTGGTCTCCCTGAAGACCGACGATGGCGTCAAGCCTGCGGTCATCGTGCCGACCAAACAGGGTAGCCTGTACGTGCTGGACCGTCGTGACGGTACGCCGATCGTGCCGATCCGTGAAATCCCGACCCCGCAAGGCGCGGTCAAGGGCGATCACACCTCGCCGACCCAGGCCCGTTCGGACCTCAACCTGCTCGGCCCTGAGCTGACCGAACAGGCCATGTGGGGCGCCACGCCGTTCGACCAGATGCTGTGCCGCATCCAGTTCCGCGAGCTGCGCTACGAAGGCCAGTACACCCCGCCATCGGAGCAGGGTTCGCTGATCTACCCAGGCAACGTGGGTGTGTTCAACTGGGGCAGCGTCTCGGTCGACCCGGTACGTCAACTGCTGTTCACATCGCCCAACTACATGGCATTCGTCTCCAAGATGATCCCCCGTGAGCAGGTTGCGGACGGTAGCAAGCGCGAGAGCGAGACCAGCGGCGTGCAACCGAACACCGGTGCACCCTATGCCGTCACCATGCACCCGTTCATGTCGCCGCTGGGCGTGCCGTGCCAGGCGCCTGCCTGGGGCTATGTGGCCGCCATCGACCTGTTCACCAACAAGGTGGTCTGGAAGCACAAGAACGGCACTACCCGCGACAGCACGCCGGTCCCAATCGGCCTGCCGGTTGGGGTACCCAGCATGGGCGGCTCGATCGTCACCGCCGGCGGCGTAGGCTTCCTGAGCGGTACGCTGGACCAGTACCTGCGCGCCTATGACGTCAACAACGGCAAGGAATTGTGGAAAGCCCGCCTGCCAGCAGGCGGCCAGGCCACGCCAATGACCTATACCGGCAAGGACGGCAAGCAGTACGTGCTCATCGTGGCCGGTGGCCACGGCTCGCTGGGCACCAAGATGGGCGACTACATCATCGCCTACAAACTCGCCGAGTAACCGGCACGGTGTCACCAAAAGCGGAGCCTTGCAGGCTCCGCTTTTTCATGCGCGCACGCCACTGCCCGGCAGCGGCTTGAAACCCTTCCTGCCTTGCCCCATCTAAGCACCATAGTCATTCACGCAGGTGCCCCATGAGCGACCAGCAGGATTACCCTGAACACGCCGACGATTCCAACGAAGTCGAACATACCAGTAGCCAGCCGATAACCGGCCATGCCTTGGCCCTGCCTGGACAACAGCTGCCGGACAAGGTCTATGTGATCCCCATTCACAACCGCCCGTTCTTTCCGGCGCAGGTGCTGCCGGTCATCGTCAACGAAGAGCCGTGGGCCGAGACGCTGGACTTGGTGGCCAAGTCTCCCGACCACTGCCTGGCGCTGTTCTTCATGGACACGCCGCCTGAAGACCACCGCCATTTCGACACCAAGGCCCTTCCGGAGTACGGCACCCTGGTCAAGGTGCACCATGCCAGCCGGGAAAACGGCAAGTTGCAGTTCGTGGCCCAGGGCCTGACGCGGGTACGTATTCGGACCTGGCTCAAGCACCATCGCCCGCCCTATCTGGTTGAAGTCGACTACCCGCGCCAACCGGCCGACCCGACCGACGAGGTCAAAGCCTATGGCATGGCCCTGATCAACGCCATCAAGGAGCTGCTGCCCCTCAACCCGTTGTACAGCGAAGAGTTAAAGAATTACCTCAACCGCTTCAGCCCCAACGACCCCTCCCCGCTGACCGACTTCGCCGCCGCGTTGACCTCGGCGACCGGCAGCCAGCTTCAAGAGGTGCTCGACTGCGTGCCCATGCTCAAGCGCATGGAAAAAGTGCTGCCCATGCTGCGCAAGGAAGTTGAAGTCGCTCGCCTGCAAAATGAAATTTCCGCCGAGGTGAACCGGCAGATTGGCGAGCATCAGCGCGAATTCTTCCTCAAGGAGCAACTGAAGGTCATCCAGCAGGAACTGGGGTTGACCAAGGATGATCGCAGCGCGGACCTCGAGCAGTTCGAACAACGGCTCGAAGGCAAGACCCTACCGGACCAGGCACGCAAGCGCATCGACGAGGAGATGGGCAAGTTGGCGATCCTGGAGACAGGCTCACCCGAATACGCCGTGACCCGAAACTACCTGGAGTGGGCGACAGCCCTGCCCTGGGGTATCTACGGGGACGACAAGCTCGACCTCAAGCACGCCCGCAAGCTGCTCGACCAGCATCATGCGGGGCTGGACGATATCAAGGAACGTATCCTCGAGTTTCTGGCCGTTGGGGCATGGAAAGGCGAGATCAGTGGCTCGATCGTGTTGCTGGTGGGCCCGCCAGGGGTGGGCAAGACCAGCGTTGGCAAGTCCATCGCCGAATCGTTGGGCCGCCCATTCTATCGCTTCAGCGTGGGCGGCATGCGCGACGAAGCCGAAATCAAGGGGCATCGCCGCACCTACATCGGGGCCCAGCCAGGCAAGCTGGTGCAAGCCCTGAAGGATGTCGAAGTGATGAACCCGGTCATCATGCTCGACGAAATCGACAAGATGGGGCAAAGCTACCAAGGCGACCCGGCCTCGGCGCTGCTGGAAACCCTGGACCCCGAGCAGAACGTCGACTTCCTCGATCACTATCTGGACCTGCGCCTGGACCTGTCCAAGGTGCTGTTCGTCTGCACCGCCAATACCTTGGATTCCATCCCCGGTCCACTGCTCGACCGCATGGAGGTCATCCGCCTCTCCGGGTACATCACCGAAGAAAAACTGGCCATCGCTAAACGCCATCTCTGGCCCAAGCAACTGGCCAAGGCGGGTGTGGCCAAAAGCAGCCTGAGTATCACCGACAGCGCCTTGCGCCTGGTGATCGAAGGCTATGCCCGGGAAGCCGGCGTACGACAGCTGGAAAAACAGTTGGGCAAGTTGGTGCGCAAGGCCGTGGTGAAGCTGCTTGAAGACCCCACCGCCAAGCTCAAAATCGGACCAAAGGATCTGGAAGGCGCATTGGGCATACCGGTGTTCCGCAGTGAGCAGGTGCTGGCGGGCAAAGGTGTGATCACGGGCCTTGCCTGGACCAGCATGGGCGGTGCCACACTGCCAATCGAAGCGACGCGCATTCACACGCTCAACCGCGGTTTCAAGCTGACCGGCAAGCTCGGCGATGTCATGAAGGAATCGGCTGAAATCGCGTACAGCTATGTCAGTTCTAACCTCAAGCAGTTTGGCGGCGACCCGGCCTTCTTCAACGAAGCGTTCATTCACCTGCATGTCCCCGAGGGTGCTACCCCCAAGGACGGTCCGAGTGCCGGCATTACCATGGCCAGCGCGCTGCTGTCCTTGGCACGGGATCAGGCACCGAAGAAAGGTGTGGCCATGACCGGCGAGCTGACCTTGACCGGGCAGGTGCTGCCCATTGGTGGGGTGCGTGAAAAGGTCATCGCGGCGCGCCGGCAGAAGATCCACGAGTTGATCCTGCCCGAGCCTAATCGCGGCGATTTCGAGGAACTGCCCGACTACCTGCGTGAAGGGTTGACGGTGCATTTCGCCAAACGCTTTGCCGACGTCGCCAAAGTGCTTTTCTGAAGTACAGGAGCAGGGGCTGTGCTGCAGCCCCCTGGTTCATCCTTCCCTCGGTATGACTACCGTGCCGCTTAATCGGTTATCCTCGGGCACTCGACAACCCGTGGAGCCCCTATGTCCACCTCACGCCTGCTTGCCCCGTTGGGGCTGACTCTGCTAACCGCCTGCGCCCAGCACGGGCCCGAGCCTGTCACCCTGGATGCTGACAGTGAGTGCCCGATCTACCTGGAAAAAGGGCAGGTGTTGAACCTGACCCTTCCCAGCAACCCTTCCACTGGCTACCGCTGGCGAGTGGAAGCCGCCGCTACGCCTGTGCTCCTCAGCCTCGGGCCCGAGGTCTACAGCGCGCCCGATCAGGAGGATGTGGTCGGCAGCGAAGGCCTCTCGACGTGGCGTTATCAAGCCGATCAAAGCGGCAAGGCCGCCTTGAAGCTGGTCTATCAACAGCCTTGGGCCAGGCAGGTGACGCCAGTGCAAACCTTCGATTGCAATGTTGTCGTGCGCTGACGCTTTGCGTTGATGTACGTGGGCGAATCTGCCGTACATACGCAGGATCCAGGCCAATCGGCGCCACGCTGGCATGGCAAGATCACCCGCCATTCGATAAAATGCGCGCCCCGTTTCACCCAGCCTTGAGCCCGCCGTGACCACAGATCCCGATCGTCTTTTCGCCCAACCGTTGGCGCAGGTACCCGACTTCGTTTTCAACGAGGACGTGGTGCGCGTGTTCCCGGACATGATCAAGCGCTCCGTGCCGGGCTATCCGACGATTGTCGAGAATGTGGGCGTACTGGCCGCACGCTTCGCCATGCCCGGCACGGCGTTGTATGACCTGGGCGCCTCGCTCGGTGCGGTTACGCAGGCTTTGCGCCGGCACGTGCGCGGGGAAGGTTGCCGCGTAATCGCCGTGGACAATTCCGCCGCCATGGTCGAGCGCTGCCGCGAATACCTCGCAGCCCAGGACTCGATGTTCCAGGAATTGTTGCCTGTCGAGGTGCTGGAAGCGGACATCCTCAACCTGGCGTTCGAACCGGCCTCGGTGGTGGCGATGAACTTCACCCTGCAGTTCATCGCACCGCCGCAGCGACTGGCGCTGTTGACCCGCATCCGCCAGTCACTGCTGCCCGGCGGTGCCCTGATCCTTTCGGAAAAGCTGTGCTTTGCCGACGCCACTGCGCAGGCGCTGCTCAACGACCTGCACCTGGACTTCAAACGCGCCAACGGCTACAGCGAACTGGAAATTGCCCAGAAGCGCAGCGCCATCGACAACGTGATGAAGCCTGACACCCTGGAAACCCACCGCCAGCGCTTGCTCGATGCAGGGTTCTCGACGGTGGTGCCCTGGTTCCAATGCCTTAACTTTGCCTCGTTGATAGCCCTACCATGATCGATCTTTCCCCTCTGGCGCGCCGTCTGGCGGGCACCCCCCTGGCTGAATGGTCGCAAGGCCTGCAGGCGCAACTCGATGCCAAGCTGGAAAAAGGTCATGGCGACCTGGACCGCTGGCGTGGTGCGCTGCACGCGCTACCGGCCCTGCAGCCGAGCGAAATCGACCTGGTAAACGGACTGCGTCTGGACTGCGACTGCGATGATGCCAGCCGCGTGCAAATGCGCCAGGCATTGATGGGGCTGTCGCCCTGGCGCAAAGGCCCCTTCGATCTGTTTGGCGTGCACGTCGATACCGAATGGCGCTCGGACTGGAAATGGGCTCGCGTTGCGCCGCACCTGGACCTCAAGGGCAAGCGGGTACTGGACGTTGGCTGCGGTAATGGCTATTACCAGTGGCGCATGCTGGGCGCTGGCGCCGACATGGTCATCGGGGTCGACCCGAACTGGTTGTTCTTCTGTCAGTTCCAGGCGGTACAACGGTACTTGCCGAACCTGCCGGCCTGGCACCTTCCTTTTGCGCTGGAAGACCTGCCTGCCAGCCTCGAGGGCTTCGACACTGTGTTTTCGATGGGGGTGTTCTATCACCGTCGCTCGCCTATCGAGCACCTGCTGGCGCTCAAGGACTGCCTGGTCAAGGGCGGCGAACTGGTTTTGGAAACACTGGTGATCGAAGGCGACGTGCAACAGGTGCTGGTGCCCGAGGACCGTTACGCGCAGATGCGCAACGTGTGGTTCCTGCCCTCGGTCCCAGCCCTGGAGCGCTGGCTGCGCCGGGCTGGGTTCAGTGATGTTCGCTGCGTGGATGTCAGTGTCACGAGCCTGGAAGAACAGCGCAGCACCGAATGGATGCGCTATCAGTCGCTCAGTGATTTCCTCGACCCCAGCGATTCAGGCAAAACCATCGAGGGCTTGCCTGCCCCGCGTCGCGCCACGCTGGTGGCGCGCAAATAGCCGTTGGCTCAACGCGAGGCCGCGAGAATCAATGCCTTCATTTCTGATACGGCGGCCTTGAAGCCCACGAACAATGCGTGGGCGACCAGCGCGTGGCCGATGTTCAGTTCGTTGATGCCCTTGATGGCCGCCACGGCCTCAACGTTGTGGTAGTGCAGGCCATGGCCGGCATTGACGATCAAGCCTTGGCCGATGCCAAACGCCACGCCATCGACAATGCGCTTGAGCTCTTCAGCCACTTCGGTAGGTGATTGCGCGTCGGCATAACGGCCGGTGTGCAGCTCGATGGCCGGCGCGCCTACCCGGTGCGAGGCCTCGATCTGGCGCTCGTCGGCATCGATGAACAACGACACCTCTGCGCCGATCCGCGACAGGCGCTCGACCGCCGCTTTGATTCGCGCTTCCTGGCCTGCCACATCCAACCCACCCTCGGTGGTGAGTTCCTGACGGGTTTCAGGCACCAGGCAGATGTGCGCCGGGCGGATCTTTTCGGCAAAGGCCATCATCTCTTCGGTGACGCCCATTTCGAAGTTCATGCGCGTCTGCAATACATCCTTGAGCAGCAACACGTCGCGCTCCTGGATGTGGCGGCGATCCTCGCGCAGGTGCACGGTGATGCCGTCGGCACCCGCCTCTTCAGCATCCAGCGCCGCCTTGACAGGGTCTGGGTAACGCGTACCCCGGGCCTGGCGCAGGGTGGCCACATGGTCGATGTTCACGCCGAGAAGCATGCGGTTGCTGTGAGTCACGAAAGGCTCTCCTTGGATTGAGCCCTACAGCATACGTCGTGATCAGCGCTTGCGAAACAGTTCGCGGCTGACCAGCGGCTTGCCACCCAGATGAACGGCCAGGGCCTGGCGCATCAAGCGCTTGGCCGCCAGCAAAGCACCTGGCATTTCCCAGTCTGCCTCGGCCAAGGCCAGCAACTCGGTGCCACCGAACAGCCCAGGCTGGGGCAGTTCGACCCGCTCCAGCCCAGCGTCCACGCGCAGGCGGTACCGCCCCTCGGCGGCAATGGGCTGCTCGTTGACATCCATGTGCAGCGAGAAGGCGTAACCCAGCTCATCGAGCAGCCGCCATTCAAAGGCCCGCAACAGCGGCTCGAGCGGACGGCCGGCCAGAAGAGCTTGCAGGGTTTGCGCATAGTGATCAAACAACCCAGGCGAAGGTGCCTCTGCCGGGAGCAGGCGCATCAGCAACTCATTGAGGTACAAACCGCTGAACACAGCGTCCCCGTGCAGCCAGGGTGCCATGCCGACCGTTTCCAGCCTGCCAACGTTCTTCAGCTCCCCTCGCCCGCGCAGCTCAAGCTCCAGTGGCACAAAGGGACGCACCAGGCTGCCACCCTTGCCCCGCGCGCGGCGCAATACGGCACGTACGCGCCCCTGGGGGGTGAAGAAGTCCACCAGCGCGCTGGTTTCCTTGTAGGCGCGGCTGTGCAGCACATAGGCTGGCTGACCGACAGGTTGTTCCATGAAATTCACCAGCCCGCGTGAGGCAGACGTTGTCGAGAACGCCCCGACCGGGGCGCTCTCGCATCAGGCTGCGTAAGCCTTAGAGGTCGCCGTAGCCCAGCGAGCGCAGGGCGCGCTCGTCATCGGACCAGCCGCCTTTGACCTTGACCCAGAGGTTGAGCATGACCTTGGCGTCGAACAGCACTTCCATGTCCTTGCGCGCATCGGAACCGATGCGCTTGATGCGCTCACCCTTGTCGCCGATGATGATTTTCTTCTGCCCGTCGCGTTCGACCAGGATCAGCGCATGGATATGCAACACATGCCCCTGCTGCTTGAACTCCTCGATTTCCACTGTGATCTGGTAAGGCAGCTCGGCGCCCAGCTGACGCATGATCTTTTCACGCACCAGCTCGGCAGCCAGAAAGCGGCTGCTGCGATCGGTGATCTGGTCTTCCGGGAAGAAATGCTCGTTTTCCGGCAGGTGCTTGGCGATCAGCGCTTCGAGCGATTCGAGGTTGTGGCCCTGCTGCGCGGAAATGGGCACGATCTCGGCGTTGGGCAGCTGGCCTTGCAGCCACTGAAGGTGCGGAATGAGCTCGGCCTTTTCATCCATGCGGTCAGTCTTGTTCACCGCCAGGATCACCGGGCCGGTCACGTACTGAACGCGCTCGAGCACCAATTGGTCCTCATCCGTCCACCGGGTGCGGTCCACTACGAAGATCACCACGTCGACGTCCTTCAAAGCGGCCGAGGCGTTGCGATTCATGTAGCGGTTCAGGGCCTTGTCGTTGGCCTTGTGCATGCCGGGGGTATCGACATAGATGGCCTGCACCGGGCCCTCGGTCTTGATGCCGAGCATGTTGTGACGCGTGGTCTGCGGCTTGCGCGAGGTGATGGCCAGTTTCTGGCCAAGGATGTGGTTCAACAGGGTCGACTTGCCGACGTTCGGGCGACCGACGATAGCGACGTAGCCGCAACGGGTAGTGGTGTTCTCAGTCATTGCCATTCTCCACGCCCAGGGCGATCAATGCGGACGCAGCGGCTACCTGCTCGGCGATACGCCGGCTGACACCCTGACCACGGCTCTTGTTGTTCAGCAGCACGACTTCGCATTCGACGAAGAACGTACGGCAGTGAGGTTCGCCCTGGATATCCACCACTTCGTAACGCGGCAGCTCGCAGCTGCGCGATTGCAGGAACTCCTGCAGGCGGGTTTTAGGATCCTTGTTGGTATCGACCAGGGTCAGCCCTTCGAACTCGTTGGCCAGCCAGGCGAGCACGCGCTCGCGGGCCGTGTCCATGTCGGCGTCCAGGTAGATGGCCCCGATCAAGGCCTCCAGCGCATCGGCCAGAATGGACTCGCGGCGAAAGCCCCCGCTTTTGAGCTCGCCCGAACCCAGGCGCAGGTATTCGCCCAGGTCGAACCCTCGGGCCAGACGGGCCAGGGTCTCACCTTTGACCAGGCGGGCACGCAGCCGTGACAGCTGCCCTTCACGGGCCTGGGGGAAGCGCTCGAACAGCGCCTCGCCGGCGACGAAGTTGAGAATGGCGTCACCGAGGAACTCCAGACGCTCGTTATTGCGCCCGGCATAGCTGCGGTGGGTCAGGGCCAGGAGCATCTGGTCCTGGTCCTTGAAGGTGTAACCGAGCTTTCGCTCCAGGCGGGTAAGGGAAGCAGTCATGCGGCCACCCGATCGTTGTTAAACGCGTTGTTCAAATCAGCATCCTGAAAGACGGTTTGGCCATGGTCACCGCACGCTGGGCGGCGAATCTCCCATCCTTGAGACACAGCCTATGTCAGAAAAGCATTCGGCGCTGTATGGACAGCGCCGAAGGGTATCAATGGATCAGTCCGACCCGCGACAAGTTGGGCAGGTGGCTGAGTTTTGGCTCAGGCCAGCTCATCCATACTGCGAAAGCCTTGCCAACGATGTTGCGGTCCGGAACCATGCCGTGCAGTTCCTTGGGAATGTTGGGGTCATCCCAGTAGCGGCTGTCGTTGGAGTTGTCGCGGTTGTCGCCCATCATGAAGTAATGGCCGGCTGGCACCGTCCATTGCTGGTCCGGCGGCATACGGTAACGGCTCATCTCCTTGCGGATCAGGTGCTCGGCAGCACCGAGCTTTTCCTTGTACAGCTGGGCGCTGCCCAGCGTCCCAGGCTCGGTACCCACCAGTTGCTCGGCGACCCGCTGACCGTTGACGAACAACTGCTTGTCGTTGGTGTAGCGGATCTGGTCACCGGGCAAGCCAACGACCCGCTTGATGTAGTTGACGTTCGGGTCGCTGGGGTAGCGGAACACCATCACATCGCCGCGCTGTGGGTCGCCCACCTCGATGACCTTCTTGTCGATCACCGGCAAGCGGATGCCATAGGAGAACTTGTTCACCAGGATGAAGTCACCCACTTCCAGCGTGGGTTTCATCGACCCCGACGGAATCTGGAAAGGTTCGACCAGGAACGAGCGCAGCACCAGCACGATGAACAGCACCGGGAAGAACGACTTGCCGTATTCGACCAGCAAGGGTTCCTTGTTCAGGCGCTCGACCACCGCCGGTTCCGGCTGGCTGACACTGCCCTGGTAAGTGGCGATCGCCGCACGTCGGCGCGGCGCCAGGAACAGAAGGTCGATCAGGCCCAACAGACCGCACACGAACACGGCAATGACGAGCAACAGCGGGAAATTTAGCGACATAGGACCTAACTATCCAACCTGAGCACGGCGAGGAAGGCTTCTTGTGGAATTTCCACGTTGCCCACCTGTTTCATGCGTTTCTTACCGGCCTTCTGCTTCTCGAGCAGCTTCTTCTTACGGCTGACGTCGCCGCCATAACATTTGGCCAGTACGTTCTTTCTGAGCGCCTTGACAGTGGTACGCGCGATGATCTGGCCACCAATGGCTGCCTGGATCGCCACATCGAACATCTGCCGCGGGATCAGTTCCTTCATCTTCTCGGTCAACGCGCGGCCTTTGTACGCAGCGTTGTCGCGGTGCACGATCAATGCCAGGGCATCGACCTTGTCACCGTTGATCAACACGTCCAGCTTGACCAGGTTGGCCGACTGGTAACGATCGAAGTGATAGTCCAGCGAAGCATAGCCACGGCTGGTGGACTTCAAGCGGTCGAAGAAGTCCAGTACCACTTCGTTCATCGGCATGTCGTAACGCACTTGCACCTGGCTGCCCAGGAACTGCATGTCGCGCTGAACGCCACGCTTCTCGATACACAAGGTGATCACGTTGCCCAGGTGTTCTTGTGGCACCAGGATGGTCGCGGTCACGATGGGCTCGCGGAAGTCGGTGACCGACGAGACGTCTGGGAGCTTCGACGGGTTGTCGACGACGATGGTTTCACCGGTCTTGAGTTCCAGCTCGTAGATCACGCTGGGCGCGGTGGTGATCAGGTCCAGGTCGTACTCGCGCTCCAGGCGCTCCTGGATGATCTCCATGTGCAGCATGCCCAGGAACCCGCAGCGGAAGCCAAAGCCCAGGGCGTCGGAGCTTTCGGGCATGTATTGCAGGGACGAATCGTTGAGCGTCAGCTTCTGCAAGGCATCGCGGAAGTCTTCGAAGTCATCGGAACTGACCGGGAACAGACCGGCGTATACCTGCGGCTGGATCTTCTTGAACCCAGGCAGCACTTCGACTTCCGGGGTGGAAGACAGGGTCAGGGTATCGCCGACCGGGGCACCGTGGATGTCCTTGATGCTGGCGATGATGAAGCCCACTTCGCCGGCTTTGAGGTCGGCGGTTTGGGTGTGCTTGGGCGTGAAGACGCCCACGCTGTCGACCAGGTGCAGCTTGCCGGTGGACTTGACCAGGATCTTGTCGCCTTTCTTGACGCGACCATGGCGCACGCGCACCAGCGAGACCACGCCCAGGTAGTTGTCGAACCAGGAGTCGATGATCAGGGCTTGCAGTGGCGCGTCGATATCGCCGGTCGGTGCGGGAATGGTGTGCACCAGGCGTTCGAGCACCTCGTCCACCCCCATGCCGCTCTTGGCACTGCAGGCCACGGCATCGGTGGCATCGATGCCGATGATCTTCTCGATTTCGTCCTTGACGCGATCGGGATCGGCCTGTGGCAGGTCCATCTTGTTCAGAACCGGCATGACTTCCAGGCCTTGCTCGATGGCCGTGTAGCAGTTGGCGACGGACTGGGCCTCGACACCCTGGCCGGCATCGACCACCAGCAACGCCCCTTCGCACGCCGCCAGCGAGCGCGAGACTTCATAGGTGAAGTCGACGTGGCCGGGGGTATCGATGAAGTTGAGCTGGTAGACCTTGCCGTCCTGGGCCTTGTAGTTGAGCGTGACGCTGTGGGCCTTGATGGTGATCCCGCGTTCGCGCTCCAGGTCCATGGAGTCGAGCACCTGGGCTTCCATTTCGCGCGCAGTCAGGCCACCGCACATTTGAATGAAACGGTCGGCCAGCGTCGACTTGCCATGGTCGATGTGGGCGATGATGGAGAAATTGCGGATATGACTCAAATCACTCACGGGTCAACACTCGGAAAAGGCTGCGAGCCGGACGCCCGCCGAAAAATAGCCGGCAATTGTACCTGAAGCTGCCAGGATGTGGGAGATTCCTCTGCCCGGCCGTCACCTGCAGCTTGGCATTGAAATGTCACTGCACATGAAAAAGGGCAGCTGTCGCTGCCCTCCTCCCGTATTCGCCGCGCTTACTCGGCGAGCTTGAAGGTGATGAAGCTGGCGCGCCCCTGGCGCAACACGCGCATGGACACGGAGCGGTTCTTCGGCAGCTCCTTGGCGATTTGCGTGAATTCCTTGGCCGAACCGATGGCCTGGTTGTTCAGGTGACTGATGACGTCACCCGGACGCAGGCCGATCAGCGCGGCCGGACCATCCTGCACTTCCTTGATGACCACGCCGCCCTTGAGCTCCAGGGATTTCTTCTGCTCGGCAGTAAGATCGGCCACCGAAACGCCCAGGCGATTGCTGCTGCGCTCGACATTGCTGTCGCCGGCACCGGCGCCGATGTCGGCATCGTCGTCTGGCAGTGCGCCAACACTGACATCAAGGGTCTGGCGCTTGCCGTTGCGAATGATGTCCAGCTTGGCCTTGGCACCATCCTTCAAGCCACCTACCAGATGCGGCAAGTCGGCAGACATGACGATCGGCTGGCCATTCATGCTCAGGATGACATCACCGACCTGCAGGCCCCCTTTGGCAGCCGGGCCGTTTTCCAGCACCTGAGCGACCAGCGCACCGGCAGGCTTGTCCAGACCGAAGGATTCAGCCAGGTCCTTGTTGACCTCCTGGATGACGACGCCCAGCCAGCCACGGCTGACCTTGCCGTCCTTCTTCAGCTGATTCGAGACATCGATGGCCACGTCGATCGGGATCGCGAACGACAGGCCCATGAAGCCACCGGAGCGCGTGAAGATCTGCGAGTTGATCCCTACCACTTCGCCGTTCATGTTGAACAGCGGCCCACCCGAGTTGCCCGGGTTGATCGCAACGTCGGTCTGGATGAACGGCACATAGGTGTCGTTGGGCAGGGTGCGGCCCTTGGCGCTGACGATACCTTTGGTCACCGAATGGTCAAAGCCGAACGGCGAGCCGATGGCCAATACCCATTCGCCGACCTTGAGCTTTTCAGAATCCCCCAGCTTGACGGTAGGCAGGTTCTTACCCTCCACCTTCAGCAATGCGACGTCAGTGCGCGGGTCGGTACCCACCAGCTTGGCTTGCAATTCGCTGCGGTCGGACAAGCGCACGATGATTTCGTCGGCATCGGCGATGACATGGTTATTGGTCAGTACATAGCCGTCGCTGGAAATGATGAAGCCCGAGCCCAGTGACTGTGCCTCACGCTGACGGTCACCACGCGGTGCACGCGGTTGCTGCGGAAGGTTGCGCTCGAAGAATTCGCGGAACATTGGCGGCAGGCCTTCGAGATCCGGCATTTGACCTGCGGCGATGCGACGGTCCGGAAGCTTCTGCTTGGTACTGATGTTGACGACCGCCGGCGAGGCTTGCTCGACCAGCGTCGTGAAATCCGGCAGGGCTTCTTCAGCCTGGACCGTCAGCACTTGCCCGAGCATCAGCACGGCCGCGAAGAACGATAGATAGGGTTTCAAACGAGGTATTGACATACGGCTCCCGTCACAACGAGCGGTAATTAAGAAACGACCCTGCACAACGCAGCAATGGCCAGGCTCCCAGAAGCCTGACCTATAGAAAATTTGCCGTCAGATTGCAAATGACAATGCTTTAATTTCATTTCAAAAAGCCACGCCCTGAGCGGGACCGCTCGCCATTAGCCTTTGCTCACTGGCCCGCCTGAGCGTCTTGAGGACGCATCGACAAGGCAACGCGTTCGGCCGTGCCTAGCGGAATCTCGCCAACGACGGTCACCATCATCTGGCCCTTTGGCGTACTCAGGCGCCGCGATACTGCCGATGTCGGGCCCAACTGGGTACGCACATCAACGCCAGCCTCGCCCTTCACAGGCTCGATGAAGACAGAGAAACGCGCCAGACCGTCGTCATACATCAAGGTGCTGACCGGGCTGCCCTGCCCAGGTTCGCGGCGGATGGCGCTATTGACCACTTCGAACCCCGACGGTAGCCAATCGGAGCGCCACCCAGAGACAGCCCCACCGGCAGGCGCCGCTGCCACCACGGGCTTGCAGGCCGAACTGGGGCGCAGGTCTTCATCGGTAGGCATGCGTGCTTCAAGCCGGGTCATCTGGAACCGCTCAAGCAGTTGACCTTTCTCGTTGAGCATCAGCGAGCGCAGCGGTAAGCCCGTTGCACGGTCCAGATGCAGCTCGTAACCGTAACGGTGCTGATCACGCGGTGAAAGTGACACGACCACCGCGTCCCGGCCTGCAACACGAGACTTGCCGGACACGGACAGGTCGTACCAACTCATGAGTTTGAGGGGGTCAAGGCGGCGTGGCGCGCTATCGGGCGGCGCCGAAATACCTTCGGCAAGCCCGCCACTGACGCATTGTACCTTGCCATCGACGCGCACGATTTCCTGGGCGACGCCATCGAGCTGCAGCAGCCGCTCGCTGACCTTGCCCTCTTGGACACGGTGCCAGATATCGTGGGTTGAAAAGCTGCCGTTACGTTCGTAAACGAAGGAGCCCAGGTAGCTCTGTCGTTGCTCGGCCTGTGCCAGCTTGTTCAGCCACTCGTTCGCCTCGGGCGAAGAATTGGCTGCCAACGCTAGCACCGTCATGCAGCTGCCGAGCAGCAGCGACAGGAGAGGTAGCGCGCGCATGAGCCTCCCTAATTAGCGGTTTTCCAGGCTGGCGGCGCGAGCGTAAGGCAGTGCGGTTTCAGAACCCTTCAGAGCGGACTCCTGGGCATGTTGGCGCAGGTAACCTGGCAGCCGCTGGTCCCAGCCAGCCTGGTTCTGCAAAACACCGTTGGCCATCGGGCCAGTCGGCTGATCGCTGCTTTCGCTGTAGCCGGCCAGCACGGCAGGGCCTTGGGCCTGCGGCACGGTCACACCCTGCTGAACAGGCTGCTGGGCCGCAAGCTGGGCACCGGTAATATCATCCTGGTTGTACAGGCGCACACCTGCCAGTACGGCGAGGGTCACCGACGCGGCAACAGCCACGCGGCTTACGGTGCGCCATGGGCCTTGCTTGGCCTTGGCAGGCACGGCCTCATCGGCCAGCGCTGCGGATACCGCCGAGGCGATGTCCAGGTTAGGCAGCAGCAGCTCCTTGTGCATGGCTGCACGGGCTACCTGGTAACGGGACCAGGTAGCACGGGTTTCGGCATCGTCGACGGCATTCAACACCCGACGCAATTCCAGTTGGTCCGCTTCGTTATCCATTACCGCGGACAGCGATTCCTGCAAAGCTTCACGACTCATGGCGGTTCCTCTCTTGGCTGTAGCCGCTGTCTCAGGTTTCCTGCAGCAAAGGCTGCAAGGCTTTGTCAATGGCCTCCCGAGCGCGGAAGATACGAGAGCGCACGGTACCCACTGGACATTGCATGACGCTGGCAATGTCTTCGTAACTCAGGCCATCGAACTCTCGCAGGGTCAGCGCCGTACGCAAGTCTTCTGGCAGTTGCTGAATGGTGCGATGGACAGTGCCTTCGATCTCATCCCGCAACAAGGAGCGCTCTGGAGACTCAAGATCCTTGAGGCCATGATCGCCGTCGTAAAACTCCGCATCCTCGGAGCTCACATCGCTGTCTGGCGGCCGTCTTCCACGGGACACCAGGTAGTTCTTCGCCGTGTTGATGGCGATGCGGTACAGCCACGTATAAAACGCACTGTCACCGCGGAAGTTGCCAAGCGCACGGTACGCCTTGATGAACGCTTCTTGTGCAACGTCCTGGGCTTCGTGGGTGTCATGGACAAACCGCACGATCAACCCGAGAATCTTGTGCTGGTACTTCAGCACCAATAGATCGAAAGCTCGCCTGTCGCCGCGTTGTACGCGCTCGACCAGTTGCTGATCTTCTTCCTGGGTTAGCATGAACACTCCTCGGTGATCTCGAAGGAGCGTTGCAGCAGCCATCGCTCAGGCTTGCAACCATAGACTCGGGCTTTGCGCAAAAGTTCTCCCCTCCAAGCAAGTTTCCTGCAGACCTTGAGCGGCGTGCACGGAAGACGCGGCACGGCAGCAGCCGACAACGTCGATAATCAGGTTACGAATACGCAGGTGAGCCCAATGTCGAGCTACCACCCTGCGTCGCCGCGGCAAATTGTTGGCGTGCGGGCAGCCTTCATAGGATTTCCAGCCACGCTGGAAAGTTCCCACAATGCCTGCCGTTACCGGGCGAGCGGCATGGAAAAGGGCCACCCGAGGCTGCTATAAAGGCCACCCGGCCATTAAACGATAGTTTCACAATGCCATCGACGCATGACTATTGTGCCGTGCCCCCTCCGAAGATTACTAGTGTCCTGACATGAGCCAACAATTCCAACATGATGTCCTGGTTATCGGCAGCGGCGCAGCGGGCCTGAGCCTGGCCCTGAACCTGCCTGCGAATCTGCGCATTGCGGTGCTGAGCAAGGGTGACCTGGCCAGCGGTTCGACCTACTGGGCCCAAGGGGGCGTAGCGGCCGTACTGGACGGCGCCGATACGATTCAGTCCCACGTGGAGGACACCCTCAATGCCGGCGGTGGCCTGTGCCACGAAGACGCTGTTCGCTTTACCGTGGAGCACAGCCGCGAAGCCATCGAGTGGCTGATCGAGCAAGGCGTGCCGTTTACCCGGGATGAGCCCAACGGCGTGGTCGACGCAGGCTTCGAATTTCACCTGACACGTGAAGGCGGCCATAGCCACCGGCGCATCATCCATGCCGCCGACGCCACGGGCGCGGCCATCTTCAACACCTTGCTGGCCCAGGCCAGGCAGCGCCCGAACATCGAGCTGCTGGAGCAGCGTGTGGCGGTGGACCTGATCACCGAGCGGCGCCTGGGCCTGGACGGCGAGCGCTGCCTGGGTGCCTACGTGCTGGACCGCAACACGGGCCAAGTGGACACGTTCGGCGCGCGGTTCACGGTGTTGGCCACGGGTGGGGCGGCGAAAGTGTACTTGTACACCAGCAACCCAGATGGCGCGTGCGGCGATGGTATCGCCATGGCCTGGCGGGCTGGCTGCAGGGTCGCGAACCTTGAGTTCAACCAGTTCCACCCTACGTGCCTTTATCACCCGCAGGCCAAGAGCTTTTTGATCACCGAGGCCTTGCGTGGCGAAGGCGCCCTGCTTCGCCTGCCCAACGGGGAGCGCTTCATGCCCCGCTTCGACCCACGCGAGGAGCTTGCCCCGCGCGACATCGTGGCACGGGCGATCGACCATGAAATGAAGCGCCTGGGGGTGGACTGCGTCTACCTGGACATCTCGCACAAGCCTGTCGAGTTCATCAAGAACCATTTCCCTACCGTTTACGAGCGGTGCCTGGGCTTTGGCATCGACATCACCCGCCAGCCGATACCTGTGGTGCCGGCAGCGCACTACACCTGTGGTGGCGTCATGGTGGACGACCGGGGGCACACGGATGTACCGGGGCTGTATGCGATTGGTGAAACCAGCTTCACGGGGCTGCATGGCGCCAATCGCATGGCCAGCAACTCGCTGCTGGAGTGCTTCGTCTACGGTCGGGCTGCGGCGGCCGACATCCAGGCGAACCTCGAGAATGTCGGCATGCCAATGGCCTTGCCTGGGTGGGATGCCAGCCAGGTCACGGACTCGGACGAGGATGTGATCATTGCGCATAACTGGGATGAGCTACGGCGCTTCATGTGGGATTACGTGGGGATCGTGCGAACCAGCAAGCGGTTGCAGCGGGCGCAGCATCGCGTGCGGTTGTTGCTCGATGAAATCGACGAGTTCTACAGCAACTACAAGGTCAGTCGGGATTTGATCGAGTTGCGCAATCTGGCGCAGGTGGCGGAGTTGATGATTCGCTCGGCGATGCAGCGCAAGGAGAGCCGGGGGTTGCATTACACGTTGGATTATCCGGCGATGCTTGGCGAGGCCAGAGACACGGTGCTTGAGCCCGATTGAATGGTTGGGGGAAGATGGGGACTGCAGGATTTAGCTTCGCGGCCCACATTGTCGGGGCCGGTCTGGCGTCCCGGCAAGACCGCTTCTACGCGCGTGCGTGCTGTTTAGGGATACGCTGCTGCTTATTGAGATGTGTTTAACAGCGAGCACTGTGCCAAACAGCATACCCCTGATATAAAACCGGTATAACGCGAGCTCATATATTAACTTTCTGAATCTTTCATAACTCGCACCCACGAAGCACCCCAACGCTCTTGCCTTTGATCTTGATCTTGATCTTAATCTTAATCTTGATCTTAATCTTAATCTTGATCTTGATCTTGATCTTGATCTTGATCTTGATCTTGATCTTGATCTTGATCTTGATCTTGATCTTGCTTTTGATCTTCGCGACTTCAGAAGGCCGAACGCAGGTCTTGCGGAGGGAGGTGACAGGCATGGATGCCTGTCAAGCGCTGGGCCCCAGGATGGGGCCTACAGCGCGGTCCTCCCGGGAGCAAGACCGGAGTGAGGGAACCCCGAAGCGCAGCGTAGGGGCCGTATGAACGGAGCGCAGCCTTTTTTGGTTACTTTTTGTGGCGTTTGACAAAAAGTGACTCGCCGTAAGGGCGAAAAGGTGATTAAGCGTCGCCATCGCAAATGGACTATGCTCTCTTTCAATACCCACACCAATGCAATCAAAGCTCAAAGCTCAAAGCTCAAAGCTCAAAGCTCAAAGCTCGAACTTCGAAGTTCGAAATTCGAAGTTCAAAGCGTGGGCGCATACAGCAAGTTGGTATTCATTGGCGCGGGTGGCGCACAGTCACCCTTCCGCCCTTACGGCGGCTCACTTTTTGTCTTGTCAAAAAGTAAGCAAAAACCGCCTGCTCCTATCATCCGGCCCCTACGCTACGCTCCGGGGTTCCCTCGCTCCGGGCTTGCTCCCGGGAGGACCGCGCTGCAGGCCCCATCCTGGGGCCCAGCGCTTGACAGGCATCCATGCCTGTCACCTCCCTCCGCAAGCCCTGCGCTCGGCCTCCTGAAGTCGCGATCTGCAGTGCCTGAACTACCGCGCGCTTAGAAGCCAAAGCAAGAGCAAGGGCAAGGGCAAGGGCAAGGGCAGACGCGGCGCCAGCCTGCATAGTTTAGTGCTGCATGGGCGCCACCCAGCGCCTGCGGCTGAACTTCAACCTCACCCGCAAACGCCGATGCTCATCGATCCCAAGCGCATCCCAGGGCACACATTGGCTGCGCCCCCACCCTGCCCCAACCGGTACGAATCTCAGCACTACGAGCGCGGGCAACGCGATGCTGTCACGACACAGCCGCACAGGCTGCCACCCCCGGGCCCGTGAAAACACCCACCAGCCGGCTCCGTCACGACGAAGCCCGGTGACAGCCTGAACATGCGTCAACAGAATACGACGCGGAATAGCCCACGCCGCATGAACACTACATGCAGCGATCACCAGCAGCCCCAACCAGAACGGTAACGGGCTGACAAGCACGGCGAACCAGGCGAGCGCCTGGCTGATCAGGTAGGCCACCAGCAACAGGCGTGAGCCCTGCCAGCGGCATTCGAACCACTCACTTGGGTTGGACACGGTCCAGGATGATGCGAACCATGCGCTGCAACTCCGGGTCCTCGGACTCGGTACGCTCCATGAACCAGCCGAACATGTCCTGGTCCTCACAGCTCAGCAGCCGAACATACAACTGACGATCGGTTTCGTTGAGGCTGGGGTAGACCTCCTGGGTGAAAGGCACTAGCAGGACGTCCAGTTCCAGCATACCGCGGCGGCTATGCCAGAAAAGCCGGTTGAGTTCAGTTTGTTCGACCATGGGGCCCTCCTCGAGTGGCCCGCCAGTATACAGCCAGCCGCGCGAAGCGACAGCCAACTGTTGGTCTAAGTCACCTACCTATTTTGTTACCAGCGTTCTATGATGGCCCCAGACTTTAAGCCACCGCGATGACCCATGGCCGATACCGCTTTCTTCTGCCCTCTGTCCCACGAAGGCATTCTCGCTGTCCGCGGCTCCGATGCAGGCAAATTCCTGCAGGGCCAGCTGACCTGCAACATCAACTACCTCAGCCCCGAATACGCCAGCTTTGGCGCACGTTGCATGGTCAAGGGGCGCATGCAGTCCAGCTTCAGAATCTTGCCTGAAGGCAACGGTTACCTCCTGGCCATGGCCAGTGAATTGCTGGAGCCTCAGCTGGCCGACCTGAAGAAATACGCTGTGTTTTCCAAGGCCACCCTGACCGACGAAAGCGCCGCCTGGGTGCGTTTCGGCCTGCACGACGGCCAGGCAGCGCTTGTGGCACTGGGGCTGGAACTGGCGCCCGAAGCCGGCAGCACGGCGCGGCAGGAAGGGCTGATCGCTGTAACGGTCAGCACCGGCCGCACCGAGCTCTGGGTACCGGCAGATCAGGCAGGCGAGGTTCGCAAGACCCTGGCCGACACACTACCCGAAGCCGGCCTCAACCCATGGCTGCTGGGGCAGATCCGCGCCGGGATCGGTCAGGTGCTGGGGCCTACCCGCGAGCAGTTCATTCCGCAAATGATCAACCTGCAAGCCGTCGATGGCGTCAGCTTCAAGAAAGGGTGCTACACCGGCCAGGAAATCGTTGCACGCATGCAGTACCTGGGCAAGCTCAAGCGTCGCATGTACCGCCTGGCAATCGATCAGCAAACCCTGCCGGCACCTGGGGAGCAGCTCTTCTCCCCCGTGCATGGCTCCTCGGTAGGCGATGTGGTGATGGCGGCCAGCACCGGCAGTGGCTGTGAGCTGCTCGCGGTGATCGCAGCCGATGCCGTGGAGGATGGCAACCTGCACTTGGGTCATCTCGAAGGCCCGCCCCTGCAGGTACTGCCCCTGCCCTACGAACTGGACCGCGACAGGGAAATCCAGCGCTGACCAGCCCCGCCCCGCTTTGACAGCGGGGCCGCTTCACCACTGCGGTAGACACGTCCATGAACAAGCTGGCCGAAATGGTCCAGGCGCAACTGCTGGATGCCATTGAAAAGGATGACCTGGTACTTCCGACTTTGCCTGAGGTTGCCTTGAGCATCCGCGAGGCCGCCGAAGACAGCGAGATCAGCGTGGCGGCCTTGAGCCGGGTGATCGGCCGCGATGCCGCCTTGTCGGCACGCCTGATCAAGGTGGTCAACAGCCCGCTGCTGCGGGCCACGGTCGAGGTGACCGAGCTGCACACGGCGATCACTCGCCTGGGCATCAACTACAGCTGCAATCTGGCCATCGGCCTGGTCATCGAGCAGATCTTCCACGCGCGTTCGCCTGCAGTTGAGCAAAAACTGCGCGAAATCTGGGCCAACAGCCTTGAGGTCGCCGGCATGAGTTACGAGTTGGCCCGGCGCTACACGCGGCTCAAGCCTGATCAGGCGGCACTGGGCGGCCTGGTCAACCAGATCGGCGCGCTGCCAGTTCTGATCTACGCCGAAGAGCACAACGAGCTGCTGTCCGATCCGGTCTGCCTGCACCATGTCATCGAACTGATCCAGCCCGTACTGGGCGACAAGATACTCAAGGCATGGGAGTTTCCCGAACAGCTGGTCAAGCTGCCAGGCCTGGTTCAGGACCTGGATCGACAGACCGACCGCATCGACTACATCGATGTGGTCCAGATCGCCCGCTGCATCAGCCAGCGTGGGCGAGAGAGGCCGCTGGCGGCCTTGCCAGCCTACCGGCACCTGGGCTTGCCCATGGGGAGCGAGCTGCACGCCGAGGATCTGCTCGAAGCCCGCAGCTTGTTGCGCTGAGGGCTTCGCTCTGCCTGGCGGCCGGATTGATCCGAGCGCCCACGCTTAGTCAGCGATGAAACTCACCCGCACGCGCAGCCCGCCGTTGTCGCCATCATGCAGGCTGATCTGCGCCAGGTGAGCCCGGCAGATCTCCCCCACGATCGCGAGGCCCAACCCGCTGCCCAGGGCGCTACGGCGATAGAAGCGCTCGAACACCCGCTCGCGCTCGGCTTCTGGAATGCCGGGGCCGTCGTCCTCCACCTCGAGCACCGCAGGCGCGAGCACGCGCAGGATGACGTTGCCGCCCTTTGGGGTGTGGGCCAGGGCATTGTCGACCAGGTTGCTCAACAGCTCGTTGAGCAACGTCGGCTCGCCTTTGAGCCATACCGGTGCCTGCGCCTCGAGGGCCAGTGCAACGCCACGATTGTGCGCCAACGGCGCCATGGCCATGCCCAGCTCGCGCGCCAGTTGGCTGAGGTCCAGGCGCTGGGCGCCCCCCTCGGCGATCGCACGCGCGCCGTTTTCCACACGCGCCAGTGAAAGCAACTGGTTGGCCAGGTGCGTCAATTTGTCGGTGCCCTGCGCCGCCGCTTCCAGCGTCTGGTGCCACTGTTGCGGCTCATTGGCGCGCAAACCCAGTTCCACCCGCGCTTTGAGCGCCGCCAGGGGCGTACGCAGCTCGTGGGCAGCATCGGCGATGAACTGCGCCTGGCGCTCGAACTGTGCACGCAAACGCTCGGTGAAGTGGTTGAGCGCCCCCACCAGTGGCCGCAATTCAGGCTGCACTTGTACCACCGGCAATGGGCGCAGATCGTCCGGCTGGCGCTCCTCGACCGCCGTGCGCAGGCGCTCGAGCGGTCGCAGCGCCGCACTGACGGCGAACCACACCATCACCAAAGCGCCCAGGGCCAACATGCCCAGACGCAGCAACGTATCCCCCATCAGGCCCCGGGCCATGCTCACCCGCGCCTCATCGGTTTCAGCCACGCGAATTTCCGCCATGCCGTTCATGTTCGGCTCGCTCACCGCTTTGAGCAGGCTGACCACTCGCACGTTCTGCCCCAGATACGTCGCATCATAGAATCGCGCCAAGGCGGGGTAGTCGTCTGTACGCGGTGTACCAGACGGCGGGGGCGGCAGTTTTTCATACCCTGAAATCAGCCGTTGGTTGATGTCCAGGACCTGGTAGTAGATACGTCCTGCGCTGTCGTAGGCAAAGGTGTCGAGTGCCACATAGGGCACATCGGCGCTCAACGACCCGTCGCGTTGCGACAGGCCCGCAGCGATGGTACGGGCGGACGCCAGCAGTGTCCGGTCGTAGGCGGTGTCCGCCGCCTCGCGGCCGTTCCAGTAGGCACTGAGCCCACTGGCCAGCATCAGGACCACCAGCAGCAGCGCCAGATTACCCAGCAGGCGCCCACGCAGGCTGACATTCTCACGCATCGCGATGCTCGAGCAGGTAACCCAGGCCGCGGAAGGTGACGATGGCCACCGAATGGCCATCAAGCTTCTTGCGCAGGCGATGAACGTAGATCTCGATGGCATCGGGGCTGGCGTCCTCGTCCAGGCCGAACACCTGGGCCGCCAACTGCTCCTTGCTCATCACCCGGCCCGGCCGGGCGATCAAGGCTTCGAGCACACCCTGCTCGCGGGAAGTCAGGGACAACGGGGCCTCATCCAAGGTGAACCGTCGGGTATCGAGGTCATACACCAGCGGCCCGCAGCGCTGCTGGCGTTCGCCCCCGAGCACACTACGGCGCAACAGCGCCTTGACCCGCGCCTCAAGCTCGGTCAGCTCGAACGGCTTGGCCAGGTAATCGTCAGCCCCCAGGTTCAGGCCATGGACCCGATCCTTGACGTCGCTGCGGGCGGTGAGCATCAGCACCGGTACGGTCTTGCCACGTCCGCGCAGACGGGCCAGCACCTCGAAGCCGTCCATGCGCGGCAAGCCCACGTCGAGCACGGCCACGGCGTAGTCCTCACTGCCAAGGGCCAGGTCGGCAGCCACCCCGTCATGCAGCACATCCACAGTCAGGCCCAGACTTTTCAAGGCCTGGGCCACACTGTCGGCCAATTGCAGATGATCTTCTACCAGCAGCACACGCATCGGATTGTCCCTGTTAGGTGGGGCGATGGCGCGGAGTGTACCCCGCCGCCGCGGCCTGTGAAGCCGGCGCGACAAACCTTTCACGCTGAAAGGTTAGCGAAAGGTTCGTTACCTAGCATCGCACCACGGTCGCCCCGAGCGCCGAATAAAGCACCAGCAAGGTGCAATCGAATAAGAACAAGAAACGGAGCCACAACGATGCTGTCATTGCAGCCGCAGGCGCTCGCACCTGCTCGTTCCCTCGCCGCACGCCCCAGCGCCATCGCCAGCGCCCTCGCGCTCGCCGGCGTCGCCCCGCTCAGCCAGGCCGCCTTCTTCGAAGACAGCACGGCCACCTTCGAAACCCGCAACATGTACTTCAATCGCGACTTTCGCGATGGCACCAGTGCGCAACAATCCAAGCGCGACGAATGGGCCCAGGGGTTCATGCTCAACCTCGAATCCGGTTACACCGAAGGTACCGTAGGCTTCGGCGTGGATGCGCTGGGCATGATGGGCATCAAGCTCGATTCAAGCCCTGACCGTACCGGCAGTGGCCTGCTGCCCACCCATGACAATGGCAAGGCTGCCGACGAGTACTCAAAGCTCGGCCTGACCGCCAAGGCCAAGATTTCCAAGACCGAACTGAAGATCGGCACCCTGATCCCTTCCCTGCCCACCCTGCGCCCCAACGATGGCCGCATTCTGCCGCAAACCTTCGAAGGCGGTCTGCTCACCTCCAAGGAAATCAAGGGCCTGACCTTCACTGGTGGGCGCCTGGACAAGGCAAAGGACCGTGACGACACCAACTGGGAAGACCTGGCACTGAACAACAAGAACGGCCGCTTCGGTGGCTCGTTCAGCGCAGACAACCTGTCGCTGGCGGGGCTGGACTATCAGTTCAGCGACCGGTTGACCGGCAGCTATCACTTCGCCCAACTGGATGACATCTACCGCCAGCACTTCATCGGCCTGCTCGCCACCCAAGCCGTAGGCCCAGGCGCACTGGCCTTCGACCTGCGCCTGGCGCTGAGCGATGACGCAGGGGCTGCCAGGGCCGGCAGCATCGACAACACCACCTTCAACGGCATGGTCAGTTATGCCCTGGGTGGGCACAAGTTCAGCGCCGGCTGGCAGCAGCTGACCGGCGACAGCGCGTTCCCCTATGTCGATGGCGCCGACCCCTACCTGGTCAACTTCGTCCAGATCAACGACTTCGCCAATGCCGACGAGCGCTCCTGGCAGGCCCGCTACGACTACAACTTTGCCGCACTCGGCGTGCCTGGCCTGACGTTCCTGACCCGCTATATCAGCGGCGACAACGTCAGCCGTGCCAGCGGTGGCGAGGGCAAGGAATGGGAGCGTGATACCGAGCTGAAATACGTGGTGCAGAACGGCCCGCTCAAAAACGTGGCGGTGCGCCTGCGAAACGCGACCTTCCGCTCCAATTTCGCCCGTGACGCCGACGAAGTGCGGCTGCTGGTGAGCTACAGCGTCGCCCTGTGGTAACCCGATAACAACAACGCCTACGGAGATAGACCATGACCTTTTCACTGCGCCGTATCGTACTGGCAACCGGCTGCCTGCTGCTGGCAGGCAATGCCCTGGCCGCCGAACCCAAACGCCCCGAATGCATCGCCCCGGCCTCGCCTGGCGGCGGCTTCGACCTGACCTGCAAGCTGGTGCAAAGCGCCTTGGTGCAGGAGAAGATCCTGAGCAAGCCCATGCGCGTGACCTACATGCCTGGCGGTGTCGGCGCTGTGGCCTACAACGCGGTAGTAGCCCAACGCCCAGCCGATGCCGGGACCCTGGTGGCCTGGTCGAGCGGTTCGCTGCTGAACCTGGCCCAGGGCAAGTTCGGTCGCTTCGATGAAAATGCAGTGAAATGGCTGGCTGCCGTCGGTACCAGCTACGGCGCGATCGCAGTCAAGAGCGACTCGCCCTACAAAACCCTCGACGACCTGGTCGCGGCGCTGAAGAAAGATCCGAGCAAGGTGGTGATCGGCTCCGGCGGCACCGTAGGCAGCCAGGACTGGATGCAAACCGCCCTGATCGCCAAGGCTGCCGGCATCAACCCACGCGACCTGCGCTACGTGGCACTTGAAGGCGGCGGCGAAATCGCCACGGCATTGCTCGGCGGCCATATCCAGGTAGGCTCCACCGACATCTCCGACTCCATGCCGCACATCGAGAGCGGCAACATGCGCCTGCTGGCCGTGTTCTCGGAAAAACGCCTGGACGACCCGGCCATGAAGGACATCCCCACTGCCAAGGAACAGGGCTATGACATCGTCTGGCCTGTGGTGCGCGGCTTCTACCTCGGCCCGAAAGTGAGCGACGAAGACTACGCCTGGTGGAAAGCCTCGTTCGACAAGATGCTGGCCTCCGAAGACTTCGCCAAATTGCGTGACCAGCGTGAGCTGTTCCCCTTCGCCATGACGGGTGAAGAGCTCGATGGCTACGTCAAGAAGCAAGTCGCTGACTACAAGATGCTGGCCAAGGAATTCGGCCTGGTGCAGTAACCCAGTCTGCCGGTTTTTCCTGGCAGGAGCAGGCAGACGCTGCCGTGCATGGCCTGGGCCTTGGCCCAGGTTCACGGGTGTGCCGCTCCCATCGCTACTTACCGAGGATTCCTCCATGATCCTGCAACGCATCTTCGCCCTGATTCTGCTGGCCGTGTGCGCCGCCCTGGCCGTGATGGCCTGGCCGTATCAGGCGGCGTTTTCCTATGAGCCGGTAGGCCCACGTGCCTACCCGCTGCTGATGCTCGGCCTGATGAGCCTGGGCTTGCTGTACATGGCGATCCGCCCCACGCCGATCGTGCACAAGGACGACGAGCCGGCGCTGGACAAGGCGACCCTGACCAAGATCGCCGCCTGCATTGGCCTGCTGCTGATTTTCGCGACCACCTTCGAGTCCCTTGGCTTCATCCTCAGCGCCATCCTGGCCGGTGTGCCCATGGCGCGCCTGTATGGCGGTCGCTGGCTGCACAGCGTCATCGTCGTGGTTGGCATGAGCCTTTTCCTCTACTGGCTGTTCGACCGCGTCATGGACGTGCCCCTGCCCCTTGGCCTGCTGAGCGTACTGGAGAACTGACACATGGATACCTTGAGCTACCTGGGCCAGGGCTTCGGCGTCGCCCTGTCCCCTTACAACCTGGTCACTGCCCTGTCCGGCACGCTGATCGGTACCGTCGTCGGCCTGCTGCCGGGCCTGGGCCCGATCAATGGCGTGGCCCTGCTGATTCCCATCGCCTTCGCCCTGGGCCTGCCTCCGGAGTCGGCGCTGATCCTGCTGGCTGCAGTGTACCTGGGCTGCGAGTACGGTGGCCGGATCAGCTCGATCCTGCTAAACATCCCGGGCGAAGCATCGACGGTGATGACCACCCTGGACGGCTACCCAATGGCCCGCCAGGGCTTGGCGGGCGTGGCCCTGTCCCTGTCGGCCTGGAGCTCGTTCATCGGCGCTTTCATCGCCACCTGCGGCATGGTGCTGTTCGCCCCCCTGCTGGCCAAGTGGGCAATCGCCTTCGGCCCGGCCGAGTATTTCGTGCTGATGGTGTTCGCCATCGTCGCCCTGGGCGGTATGGCCGGCGACAAGCCGCTCAAGACCTTCATCGCCGCCTTGATCGGCCTGTTTTTGTCGGCGGTGGGCATCGACGCCAACAGTGGCGTGTACCGCTTCACCGGTGACAGCGTGCACTTGGCCGACGGCATTCAGTTCGTCGTGCTGGTGCTGGGCCTGTTCTCGATCAGCGAAATTCTGTTGCTGCTGGAAAAGACCCACCACGGCCACCAGGCAGTCAAGGCCACCGGGCGCATGCTGTTCAACTTCAAGGAAGCGGCGTCGGTGTTCGCGGTGAACATTCGCTGCGGCCTGCTGGGCTTCGTGATGGGCGTGTTACCAGGCGCAGGTGCCACGCTGGCCAGTGCGGTGGCCTACATGACCGAAAAACGCATGGCCGGTGCCAGCGGCAAGTTCGGCAAGGGTGACGCCCGTGGCCTGGCTGCACCGGAAACGGCCATCGGCGCCTCCTGCTGTGGCGCCCTGGTGCCCATGCTGACCCTTGGCGTACCGGGTTCGGGAACCACGGCGGTGATGATCGGCGCGCTGACCCTCTACAACATCACCCCTGGCCCGCTGCTGTTCGAACAGCAACCTGACATCGTCTGGGGCCTGATCGCGTCGCTGTTCATCGCCAACATCATGCTGGTGATCCTGAACATCCCGATGATCCGCATCTTCACCCGCATCCTGGCCGTACCGAACTGGGCCCTGGTGCCGGTGATCGCCATCATCACCGGGATCGGCGTCTACGCCGTGCATGCCACCACCTTCGACCTGTTCCTGATGGTCGGCATCGGCATCATGGGCTATATCCTGCGCAAGCTGGACTTCCCGCTGTCGCCGATTCTGCTGGGCTTCATTCTGGGTGGCCTGATGGAGCAGAACCTGCGCCGTGCATTGTCGATTTCCAATGGCGAGCTGGGCATTCTCTGGTCGAGCCCGATCAGCATGGGTGTCTGGGCACTGGTAGCGCTCATGCTCGCGCTGCCCATGGTGCGCATCTGGCGCAAACGCAGCCTGCAGCGCCGGGCCATGGCCGATGCCTGATCGCGCGTTGCCGCTGTACTGGGCAACTGGGCTGGTCGGCCTTGCTGGCGGTTTCGCCGCCAGCAAGGTCGGCTGGCCTTTGCCGTGGATGGTCGGCTCGTTGCTGGCGATCATCGCGGTACGTTGCCTGAGCCCTTGGCAGTTGCCAGAGATACCCAATGGCCGGCGCTGCGGGCAATGCATCATCGGCCTGGGCATCGGCCTGCACTTCACGCCCCAGGTCATCGAGCAAGTGGGCAGTCATTTCGCCCTGATCTTCTTCGGCGCCTTGTTCACCACGGTCTCAAGCGTGCTTGGCGTGTGGTTGTTGCGCCGCTCGGGTGAGGACCGCGCCACCGCGTTCTTTGCCAGCATGCCAGGCGGCTCCGGTGAAATGGTCAACCTGGGTGCGCGCAATGGCGCGGTACTGAGCCAGGTAGCCGCAGCCCAGAGCCTGCGCGTGCTGGCCGTGGTGCTGTGCGTGCCGGCGCTGTTCAAGCTGCTGCTGGGCGATGGCGTAGCGCTCAACCACACCGGCAGCGTCAGCTGGGCCTGGCTGGCCCTCATCGCACCGCTGGGGGTGGCCGCCGGGTGGCTCTGGCAGCGGCTGCAACAGCCCAACCCATGGCTGTTCGGGCCGCTGCTGGTGGCAGCCACCTTCAGCCTGGCCGCCGACTTGCAGATTGCCCTGCCCAATGGCGCCAGTCAGATCGGCCAATGGCTGATCGGCAGCGGCCTGGCCTGCCACTTCAACCGTGCGTTCTTCCGCCGAGCCCCGGCATTTCTGGGGCGCACGCTGGTGGCGACTGCCTTGAGCATGGCCCTGGCTGGCGCTGCCGCCTGGGGCTTGAGCCTGCTGACAGCCTTGGACCTGCGCTCACTGACGCTGGGCATGATGCCCGGGGGCATCGCTGAAATGAGCCTGACCGCCGAAACGCTGCAACTGTCGGTGCCCCTGGTGACCGCTTTGCAAGTGATGCGCCTGCTCTTCGTGCTGTTCCTGGCCGAGCCCCTGTTCCGTTACTGGATGAGCACGCGGCCCTCATGACCTGTGGGGCCTGACGGCCCCGCCTGGCTCACAGCGGTGGCAACGCCCAGTTGATGGGCGCTAGCCCGCGCTGCTCGAGAAAACCGTTGGCACGGCTGAAATGTCCACAGCCAAGAAAACCGCGGTACGCCGACAACGGCGAGGGGTGCACAGACTTGAGCACCAGGTGCTTGGTGCCGTCGATCAGCTTCTGCTTGCTCTGCGCATGGGAGCCCCACAGCAGAAACACCACGTGCTCGCACTGTTCGCTGACCACCTCGATGATACGGTCGGTGAAGAACTCCCAGCCTTTCTTGGCATGGGATGCCGCGTTGCCCCGCTCCACGGTCATGGTGGTATTGAGCAGCAACACACCCTGCTCGGCCCAGCTTTGCAGGTAGCCATGGTTGGGGATGGGAATATTCAGATCGCGATGCAGCTCCTTGTAGATGTTCACCAGCGACGGCGGCGTCGGCACGCCAGGCTGCACCGAGAAGCACAGGCCATGGGCCTGCCCTGGGCCGTGGTACGGGTCCTGGCCGAGGATCACCACCTTGACCTGATCCAGGGGGGTGGAGTTGAGTGCATTGAAGATCAGCGGGCCAGGCGGGTAGATCTGCTTGCCGGCGGCATATTCACCACGCAGGAACTCGCGCAACTGCTGCATGTAAGGCTGCTCGAACTCGGCACGCAAGGCGGCTTTCCAACTGGGCTCGAGTTTGATGCGATCGTCGTCAGTCATGTGGGCTTCCGTAAACAATGGGGCGACACTAGGGGTGACACCGACGCTTGTCAAACGATCCGACCAGTGCCCGGCGGGATCGACCAGGCAGGCCATACTTGAGCGGTGACCTGAATGAGGTAAGCCATGAGCATTCACTGCCAAGTCCTGACAGGCGCCGACGGCGCTCGCCTGGGCATCGTCACCCTCGATGCGCCAAGGGCGCTCAATGCCCTCGACCTGCCAATGATAGAGACGCTGGCCGAGCAGTTGCACAGCTGGGCGCAAGACCCGGGCATCGCCTGTGTGCTGCTGCGTGGCAATGGCGCCAAGGCCTTCTGCGCCGGTGGCGACGTGCGGGCGCTGGCCCAGGCGTGCCGCGAGCAGCCTGGCAGCGTGCCACCGCTGGCCGCGTCGTTCTTCGCCGCCGAATATCGCCTGGACCATGCCCTGCACACTTATCCCAAGCCGCTGCTGTGCTGGGGCCATGGCCATGTGCTGGGCGGCGGCATGGGTTTGCTTCAGGGCGCCAACGTACGCATCGTGACCCCCAGCAGCGCATTGGCCATGCCAGAGATCAGCATTGGTCTGTACCCCGATGTTGGGGCCAGTTGGTACCTGGCCCGCTTGCCGGGCAAGCTGGGGTTGTTCCTGGGGCTCACCGGTGCGCCTGTCAATGCGCGCGATGCGCTGGACCTGGGGCTGGCCGACCGCTTCATGGGCGAAGACCGACAAGCGGCGTTGATCGATGAACTGCTGCAGGTGAACTGGCAGGAGCAGACCGCGCTCCAGCTCAACAGCCTGTTCAGGGCTGAGGAGCATTGTGCCCGCCAAACGCTACCCACAGCCCAGTGGTTGCCGCGCCGCGCGCTCATCGACGCATTGCTCGATGTCACCTGCGCAGGCGCTGCCTGGCGGGCCGTGGCGGGCCTGCGCCAGCACGAGGACCCACTGCTCTCGGCAGCCGCCGAGCGCATGCTGGCGGGCTGCCCGCTGACGGCTCATCTGGTGTGGGAGCAGATCCGTCGGGCCCGGTACTTGTCACTGGCGCAGGTGCTGCAGATGGAGTACGCCATGAGCCTGAACTGCTGTCGCCACCCTGAGTTCAGCGAAGGGGTGCGCGCACGCCTGCTGGACAAGGATCACCAGCCACGCTGGCACTGGCCGGATGTGGACCATGTGCCCGCAGCCGTGGTACAGGCACACTTCCAAGCACCCTGGGAAGGCCATCACCCACTGTCGGACCTGCACTAGCGGCGCGTAAGTGACAGGGTGCTTGTCACCTGATCAGTGTCCTCGTCCACGCCTGTCACCCCAGCCGCCTTGATGTCGACCTCCATCCTGATAGCGCGGGCCATCGTTGCGGTAGTCGTGCCGGTCACGGTCACGCCTGTAGTCCCAGCGCTGGCGATGACCATAATCGTAGCGCGGGTTGCCGTGCCAGCGGCGCACGTCGGGCGGCGGCAACGGTCGGTAGCCGGGCGGCGCATGGTAACGAGGCACCGGTTGGTAGTAGTAGCGCGGTTGTGGCGCCACCGGATAACGACCGTAGCGGTAATAGCCGGGCGCGTAGCCAGGCGAGACATACCGGTCCGTGACGTAATAGTCGGAGCGGTAGTAGGTCGACCGTCCAGCGTACGGCGCACAGGCGCCAAGCGTCAGCCCGAGCAGGGCCACAAGCAGAATTCGATAGGACATAGGCGGCCTCCCGGACCGCTGAGGTGCCCGCACAGCGAACGCTGCCGAGCGTCGATGCACAACACGTTGATCGACATGGAATCAGACAAGCGCCAACTCGTGCAGTGCCATACTGGTAATAATTTGATACAGCTGCAGCTTCCAAACAAAATCTTGCAGTTATTTAGTGCCCAGAACACTAGAATGTGCGGCCCGGCACACATCATGGGAAGATCATGCCTTCACGCTCCGCTCCGTCATCGCAGCGTTCGTTAATCGCCGCCCTGCTGATGCTGCTGGCCTGCGGTTTCCTCGCCACGTCGCTGCTGAGTTATTTCTCCTCGCGCAGCGCCATACGTGACGGCATCATCAATACCGAACTGCCCCTGACTTCCGACACGGTTTATTCGGAAATCCAGAAAGACCTGATCCGCCCTGTTCTGATCGCATCGATGATGGCCCAGGACACCTTCCTGCGTGACTGGGTGCTGGCCGGTGAGCAGGATGCCCAGCGCATGACCCGCTACCTGGGCGAGGTGACGGGCAAGCAGGACATCTTCACGTCCTTTTTCGTCTCCGAACGCACGCTGACCTACTACCAGGCCAAGGGCGTGCTTAAGCAGGTCCAGCCCCAGGCCTGGCGTGATGCCTGGTACTTCCGCCTGCGCGACCAGGCAGCGCCTTACGAGATCAATGTAGACCTGGACATGGCCAACCAGGACAACCTCACCGTGTTCATCAACTACAAGGTGCACGACTATCAGCAGCGCTTCATCGGCGCTGCGGGGGTAGGGCTGAGCGTTTCGACCGTGGTCAGGATGATCGACCAGTACCAACATCGCTATCAGCGATCCGTGGTCTTCGTCGACGCCCAGGGCAAGGTGTTGATGACAGGCTCGGGTGGTGGCCCGCAGGGCCTGCGCGTCGGCCAGTCGCTGGTCGACAGCCCAGACCTGGGCGGCGTGCTCGCACACCAGCCGGTGCCTGGCGAGGGCAGTCATGAATACCGTGACCTTGCAGGCCACAGCCATTTTCTGAACGTACGCCACTTGCCGGAACTGGACTGGTACCTGCTGGTGGACAAGCGCGAGACCGGGGCGCTGGACCGGATTCGTCATTCGCTGTACCTGAACCTGGCGATCTGCGCCATGATCACCCTCGTGGTGGTGGCCCTGGTGCATGCGATGGTGCGCCGCCACCAGGCCAGCACCGAAGCCCTGGCCACGCTCGACAGCCTGACCGGGCTGCCCAACCGACGCAGCTTCGACCTGCTGGCCGCCCAGGCGCTGCGCGAGGCCCAGCGTGACAACAGTCCGCTGGTGGCGTTGCTGATCGACCTGGACCACTTCAAAGTGCTCAACGACACCTATGGTCACCTGGCAGGCGACGAAGTGCTGCGCCAATTTGCCAATGTCCTGCAAGGCAGCATTCGCCAGTCCGATATACTCTGCCGCTGGGGAGGCGAGGAGTTCATCGTGCTGCTGCGTGAGGCCGATGCTTGCCAGGCGAACGAGGCTGCCGAAAAGATCCGGCGCCGCGCCGAGCAACTGACCTTCAGTTACGAAGACCAGCCGCTGCGCCTGACCACCAGCATCGGGGTCAGCCACCTGAAGTCAGGCGACACGTTGCATACCCTCCTGACCCGCGCCGACGGCGCCCTCTATCGTGCCAAACAGGCTGGCCGCAACCGTGTCTGCACTGAAACCTGATATGAACGACGATCAATACTGCCCCGCCTGCGGTGCCCTTAACCAGTGCACCCTGGCCGACCCTGCCCAGGCCACCCAGGCCTGCTGGTGCTTCAGTGTGCGCATCGACCCGGCCGTGCTGCAGGCCCTGCCTGCCGAACTGCGCGACCGTGCCTGCCTGTGCCCAAGCTGCGCGGGCGTCGAGGCCCAATTGGCATCGCCTGCTGGTTTCACCCATGCGCCTTGATCGTTTTCTTGCCAACCTGCCGACCTGCAACCGCCAGCATGCGCGCCTGATGCTGGCTCAACGTCGCGTGCGCGTCGATGGCCAGGTAACCAGCGACCCGCTGACGGAAGTGCGGGCGTTCAGCCGGGTCGAGCTGGACGATGAGGTGCTGCAGGCGGGCCACCCGCCACGCTACCTGATGCTGCACAAGCCGGCCGGTTGCGTCAGCGCCACCCACGACCCCCAGCATCCGACCGTCATGGATTTGCTGCCCGACGCGCTTGCGCAGGGTCTGCATATTGCCGGGCGCCTGGACTTCAATACTACCGGGCTGATGATCCTGACCAACGATGGCCAGTGGTCCCGGCGGCTGACCCAACCCACCACCAAGCTGCCCAAGCATTACCTGGTCGAAACCCAGGACGAGATCGGCGAGCACTACGTGGCCCGGTTTCAGGAGGGTTTCCACTTTGCTTTCGAAAACCTGACGACCCAACCGGCCGACCTGCAGATCCTCGGGCCGCGCCTGGCCCGGCTCGCCATCGTCGAAGGGCGCTACCATCAGGTCAAACGCATGTTCGGGTTCTACGACAATAAGGTGGTCAAGCTGCACCGGGAGCGCATGGGCGCCATCGCGCTGGACCTGGACCTGCCGCCAGGGGCATACCGTGAACTCACGCGCGAGGAAATCGCTGCCGTGTAGGCGAGCCTTAGGCGCATGGAGGGGAGCACGGGAAAACGGAGGGAAATGACGTTTTTTTATAACGCGGGCTTCTAATTTGCCGAACGTTCTGGTAAAAAGTGCAGCTCAGATGCGGGTATAGTTTAGTGGCAAAACGAAAGCTTCCCAAGCTTTAGTTGAGGGTTCGATTCCCTCTACCCGCTCCACCTTCAAGCCAGCGTTCACATGGCTTACGCTTCCTCTACCGCCCATCCTCATTGCGCACGTTGATGCTGCAGTACCGGCGCCGCTTCCCGCATGAAAATCTCGAGCGTCTTGGGCCCCACGCCTTCAAACCTCAGCAGCCAAGCGTTTACGTGCGCCATGTCCACTGCGTCGTCCAGCAGCACGTGGTCCATTTCCGCTTCAAGCCCTTTGCCCAACCGATGCAGCCGCCGGGCCGTGGATTCGTCGTAGCGTGCGTAACCGGCCTGACCCAGCAGCTTCACCAACGTGTGATGCGGGCACCTCGCCAGCTTGCCCGGTGTGTCCAGGCCGTGGGTATCGACCAGTACCTGATAGGCCTGGACCGCGACACTGGCGCGAATGCGCTTGCCGATCAGAAAGCTTGCAAGCAACCACTTGTAGAGGCCGCGCCCATGGCACTGGTGCATGTCGATGCCAAGCAGCGCGGCGCTGATCGGTATCAACCCTTGGTGCGCCGCGGGTCAGCGGAACGTGGGTAGGTGCGCTCTTCCTCGAGGGTGCCGTCGGCCTTGTGGATCTTCACCGAGGCGGTCTTGCCCTCAAAGAAGGTGGCCAGCGACCCCACCAGTTCTTGCTTGGTCGCGCTGTGTTTCGAGGCACGCGCAGCACCTGCCTTCTTCAGTTCCCACCCGTCGTTGGCAGGGCTTACATGATAGGTGTCCATGAGGGATCTCCTGTTCAGGTAAAGACATGACGATCTATGTGTCGGTGTGGGCGGTGCTGGCTAGGCACTGCACCGTGACCACTCAATACCTTGGAGGGAATGAAGTCCGCTCGTGTTCACTTTCAATCCTCTGCAGATGCCCTCACCCTCACCAATGCACCCTACACGGTGCTGCCAGCTCTGGCACGGCGCACTCATGACCTGGGCTTGGCGTGGTAAAGTCTGCCGGATCCCGCTTTACGGACTTCAGCATGCCCGCACTCGACGCCACTCTCCCCGCCTGGTCAGACCTTGCCGACCAGTACCCCTGCGAAACCCTACTGGTCGGCAACGGCGCAAGCCGGGCCTTCTGGAAGCCGTTCGGGTACTTCTCGCTGTATGAGGAGGCGCAACGGGCCGGGCGCAAAAAGGGCTTGGCCATCAGCGATCAGGCCTTGTTCAAGTCGTTGGGCACTGAGCTGTTCGAACCGGTGCTGACCGCCCTCAACACTACGGTGCGCACCAACGCTGCGCTGGCCATCAACTCGACAGCGCCGCTTAACCGCTATTACTCCATCAAGGAGGCGCTGATCCACGCCGTGCGCAGCGTGCACATGCCCTGGTCGGCCATGCCCGAAGCCGCCCTGACCACCCTCAACCAGGCCCTGCGCGGCTACCGCAACGTCTATACCAGCAACTATGACCTGCTGCTGGTCTGGGCCGTGCAGCACGACCCGAAGGGCTTCGCCGAATTGTTCGACGAGCAGGGTTTTTTCGACGTGCGCCGAACGACGGATAAAGGCACTCGGGTGCTGCACCTGCACGGTGGCATGCACCTGCTCAAGCTGCCTGACGGCACGACCCGGCAACGCAGTGCAAGCAGCGCTGAAATGCTCGAAGGGTTCGCCGTGAATGTGCCAGGTGAAGTGCCGCTGTTCGTCAACGAAGAGCGCAGCGACGAAAAACTGCGTGCCATCCGGCATTCGGACTACCTCAGCTGGAGCCTCGGCCAGTTGGCCGGTGAACACCAAGGCATGTGCCTGTTCGGCCAGCATCTGGACAGCAACGACCGGCACCTGCTCGAAGCCATTCGCTCAGCCCGGCCCAGCCACCTGGCCATTGCCATACGCCCATTGGGAGAGGCATCGGTCATCAATCAGAAGCGTCATTTCACCAGCCGCTTCGAAGACATGCCGGACACGGCCCTGCACTTCTTCGACGCCCAGACGCATCCGCTGGGGCTGGCAAGCACGACTGTGCAATTGATTGCTCAAGCTGAGTGATCAAGCATGCCTGCAGCATCAGAACGCGCTCATGAGCAGCGAAGCATGGATGAGCATATCCAAGGCTGGAGCGCATCAGGTTCAAAGCAAACCATCCGCCCGCAGCAACGTTTCAAGGCAATGCGCCTTCACGCCATAGAACGCCTTGAGCTGTTCTATCTTTTCCAGCAAGGCTGACTGATCCGCTGGCTGGCGCCGCTTGACGGCCAGGATCATCTTGTTCTTGTTGGTGTGCTCCAACGATATGAACTCGAACACCTTGGTCTCGTAGCCGCAGGCCTCCAGGTACAGTGCGCGCAGACTGTCGGTGAGCATTTCGGCCTGCTGGCCCAGGTGCAGGCCATATTGCAGCATCGGCTGCAACAGACCTGGGCTGTGCAACTGCGGGCGGATCTGCTTGTGGCAGCACGGTGAGCACATGATGATCGCCGCGTTGCAGCGGATGCCGGTATGGATGGCGTAGTCGGTCGCCACGTCGCAGGCGTGCAGGGCGATCATCACCTCGATGGCATCGGGCACCACGCTGCGCACATCCCCGCATTGAAACTCGAGCCCTGGGTGTTCGAGCCGCGCGGCGGCAGCGTTGCACAGCTCGACCATGTCCTGGCGCAGCTCCACCCCCGTTACCTGGGCATCGCGGCCCAGCGTATTGCGCAGGTAATCGTGCATGGCGAAGGTCAGATACCCCTTGCCCGAGCCGAAGTCGGCCACCCGCAAGCGCTGCTCGCTCGACAAGGGCGCATTGGCCAGGGCGTGGTCGAAAACCTCGATGAACTTGTTGATCTGCTTCCACTTGCGCGACATCGAAGGGATCAGTGCGCCCTGGCCATCCGTTACGCCAAGGTCACGCAAAAACGGTCGGGCAATGTCCAGGTAGCGCTTTTTCTCGCGGTCATGCCCGTTGCTGCCAACGGTTTCCCGGGGCGCCTGGGCGCCATGACGCTGCAGCATGGGCTTGCCCTTCTTGCTGAAGGTCAATTGCAGTTCACCCTCTGCATCGAACAGGTGAGCGTTGCGAAAATGTTCTGGCAGCAGCTCGGCGATGCATTGCAGAGCATCATCGAGCGGCAGGTTGCGGGTGATATCGCGGGTCTGGTGACGGTAGACCAGGGACAGGTTCGCCTGCCCCTTGACCAGCAAGGGCTTGGCGATAATGCGTTGCAGGGTCGGGTCGGTGCCCACAGGCCGCGCCAGTACCAGCTTGACCACAGTGTTGCCCTGCAAGCCGGTGCGAAGCAGGTCGAGAAACTGGACGCGCGCATCCGGTGGAGTAGAAAGGGCAGACATGGGCAAACGGTACCTCCAATAGCGGGGGCCGTATTCTACACCCCCGCGCAGTCGGCCAGGGTTGCGTTAGTCGAGGATTACCAGCGGCTGGGGCAAACGCCTGCACGCAAGCGCGCGTGGCGCCTGCTGGCCAAGGAGAAGGCCGCACGCCTCGACGCACTCGATCATGCCCTGCAAGGTTTGCCCTTGGCGAACCTGGCTGGCTAGACGGTCAGTGAGCGCGACCCGCACCGCGTCATCAAGGCAAAGCGCGACCTGCTTGTCCATCAGCAACCGTGCGTACTGCTCGGCCTCGCTGACGAAAATCATGACGCATCCGGCACCTGTAAAGGCCTGAGCGCCAAGGTCGAGAAATTGACGAGTGGCCAGACGCGACGCTCGCCAGCGGCGCCAGGCCCGCGGTACGGTCAAGCGTTCAAGGCGCGGGCTGCGCAACAGCACGCACAGGCCGACGAACAGCAGCACGTTGGCGACGATCAGGCCGCGCACGCTGGGCCAGCCCAGCACCCCATGCAGCAAGCCAGGCAGCGCCAGCGCCAGCACGGCCGACCAGAATAGTGGGAAATACGCGTAATCATCGGCGCGGCGGGCGAGCACTGCCAGCAACGCGACATCCGTGCGCCGGCCAACACCGGCCATGGCTTCAGCGAGCTGACGCTGGTAGTAGGGTTCAAGCGGGGTCATGCCGTGTTCTCGTGAGCGTTCTTATAGTTGTTTTCCCGGTGTACGGGGCTTCGTCAGCACGCGACGGATTCAGGCATAATCCGCCGCAGGAAGATCTGCGTGCAAATCGTACAACAACAGCCGCCCGAAAACTTCGCCCGTGCGTGTGTCACCGTTGACCGTGCATCGGCCCCCTTACGGAATTCATGATGAAACTGTCTCTGCTGGGCCTGGCCATGGGCCTCGTCAGCCAGGCGGCTGTCGCCGCCACTTCCGCGCCGCCGCTCGAGAACAAACAGGCCTTCATCGACCATCTGATCAGCCAGATGACCGAGGCCGAAAAAATCGGGCAGTTGCGCCTGATCAGCATCAGCCCCGAAATGCCCCGGGAGAAGATCCGCGAGGAGATCGCCGCCGGACGCATCGGAGGCACGTTCAATTCGCGCACGGCACCGGAAAACCGGCCGATGCAGGACGCGGCCATGCGCAGCCGGTTGAAGATCCCGATGTTCTTCGCCTACGACACGGTACATGGCGAGCGCACCATCTTTCCCATCGGCCTGGGCATGGCCGCCACCTGGGACATGGACGCCGTCGCCAAGGTCGGCCGCACGGCGGCCATCGAAGCGGCTGCCGACGCACTGGACATGACCTTCGCGCCGATGGTCGACATCGCCCGGGATCCGCGCTGGGGTCGCACCAGCGAGGGCTTTGGCGAAGACACGTACCTGACGGCGAAGATCGGCCAGGTGATGGTCCGCGCGTTCCAGGGCAGCAGCCCGGCCAACCCGGACAGCATCATGGCCATCGTCAAGCATTTCGCCCTTTACGGCGCGGTGGAAGGCGGGCGTGACTACAACACGGTCGATATGAGCCTGCCGAAGATGTACAACGATTACCTGCCGCCCTACCGCGCTGCGATCGATGCCGGCGCCGGTGGGGTGATGGTTGCGCTGAACTCGATCAACGGCGTGCCGGCCACCTCCAACACCTGGCTGATGAACGACGTGCTGCGCAAGGAGTGGGGGTTCAAGGGCGTTACCATCAGCGATCATGGCGCCATCCAGGAGCTGATCCGCCATGGCGTGGCGCGCGACGGTCGCGAGGCTGCCAAACTCGCGATCAAGGCGGGCATCGACATGAGCATGAACGACACCTTGTACGGCGAAGAGCTACCAGGGTTGCTCAAGGCGGGCGACGTGAGCCAGGCGGAGCTGGATCAGGCCGTACGCGAAGTACTGGGCGCCAAGTACGACATGGGCCTGTTCAAGAACCCCTACGTGCGCATCGGCGCGGCGCAGAACGACCTCAAGGACTACTACGGCGAGGACCGCCTGCACCGCGACGCCACGCGCGACGTGGCGCGCCGCAGCCTGGTGCTGCTGGAAAACCGCAAGCAGACACTGCCGCTGAGCAAAGACGCCACCATCGCCCTGGTCGGTCCCCTTGCCGACGCTCCGATCGACATGATGGGCAGCTGGGCGGCCGACGGGCGGCCCAACCACTCGGTCACGGTGCGCGAAGGGCTGCGCCGCGCCATCGAGGGCAAGGGCAAGCTGGTCTACGCCAAGGGCTCTAACGTCACCGGTGACAAGGCCATTCTCGACTACCTGAACTTCCTCAACTTCGATGCGCCGGAAATCGTCGACGACCCTCGACCACCTGCAGTGCTCATCGACGAAGCGGTCAAGGCCGCGCAGCAGGCGGATGTGGTCGTGGCCGTGGTCGGCGAATCGCGCGGCATGTCCCATGAATCTTCCAGCCGCACCACGCTGCAGGTGCCGGCCAACCAGCGCGCGTTGATCGAGGCCTTGAAGGCCACCGGTAAACCGCTGGTACTGGTACTGATGAATGGCCGGCCGCTGTCCATCGGCTGGGAGCGCGAGCAGGCCGACGCCCTGCTCGAAACCTGGTTCGCCGGTACCGAAGGCGGTAACGCCATCGCCGACGTGCTGTTCGGCGACTACAACCCCTCCGGCAAGCTACCGATCACGTTCCCACGTTCGGTCGGGCAGATTCCTATGTACTACAACCACACCCGTATCGGTCGTCCGTTCACGCCTGGCAAACCCGGCAACTACACCTCGCAGTACTTCGAAGAACCCAATGGGCCGCTGTATCCTTTCGGCTACGGCCTGAGCTACAGCACGTTCGAACTGTCGGGGCTCGCGCTTTCAGGCAACAAGCTCAAGCGCGGGGACACGTTGCAAGCCAGCGTCGTGGTGCGCAATACCGGCAAGGTGGCCGGCGAGACGGTGGTTCAGTTGTACGTGCAGGATGTGTCCGCCTCGATGAGTCGCCCGGTCAAGGAGTTGAAGAACTTCCAGAAGCTCATGCTCAAGTCCGGCGAAACACGGACCGTGACCTTCAGCATCAGCGAAGAAGACTTGAAGTTCTACAATGGCCAGCTGCAGCGCGTTGCCGAGCCCGGGACCTTCAACGTCCAGGTGGGCCTGGATTCCGAGGCGGTGCAACAGCAGGGCTTTGAACTGCTGTAAGTGTCGACCCTTGACGGCCATTTCGCGGAGAGACCGGAGCGGCGGTGCAGCGCTCCGGTTCCGCCAAAGCGGGCCCCTTCCCCACCCATGCGGATCTGCTCCCAATGCCTTTTTCCTTTCGCGCCCTGCGTCTGGGCCTGATCACCCTGGTGATCGTGCTGGGTACCGTGCTTTGTGCCAGTTGGGCCATGCACCAGGCCAAACGCCAGGCCATGGAGGCGGACGCCCGCCGGGCCAGCCAGCAACTGGGGCTGTACGCCAATGCCTTGCACACCCTCATCGACCGCTATCGGGCCCTGCCAGCGGTGCTGGCCCTGGACCCGGAACTGATCGACGCGTTGCGCGGCCCGGTCCAGGAGCAAACGCAGGCTGCCCTGAACCGCAAACTCGAGCGCATCAACGGTGCAGCCAACTCCTCCACCCTCGAACTGCTCGACCGCAACGGGCTGGCCGTGGCGGCCAGCAACTGGCGGCTGCCAACCAGTTACGTGGGCTCCAACTACGGCTTTCGCCCTTATTTCAAGCAAACCCGTAGCCTGGGTAACGGCCGCTTCTATGCCGTTGGCGTGACCAGCGGGGTGCCTGGCTACTTTCTGTCCAGCGCGGTGAATGACGAACAGGGCCGTTTTCTCGGCGCCATGGTGGTCAAGCTGGAATTTCCCGAGCTCGAGCGAGAATGGCGCCAGGGCAGCGACATCCTGCTGGTCAGCGATGCCCGTGGCATTACCTTCATCGCCAACCAGGACGGCTGGCGCTACCGGGAATTGCGCCCGCTGGACGGCGCCGACCGGGCCGAACTGGCGCAGACCCGCCAGTACGACAAACACCCGCTGATACCGCTGATGCACCAGGTGCTGACGCGTTTCGCTGAAAACAGCACACTCAGCCGGGTGCAGGCACCGCAAGGCGAGACCGAGTTCCTGTGGGAAAGCCTGCCGCTGGAAAGCGAGCAATGGACCCTGCACCTGCTGCGCAGGCCCCAGGTCGGTACCGACGCGCGCAATGCTGGCCTGGGTGCTGCAGCGGTATGGTTGAGCCTGGTATTCGCTGCTTTGCTGGTCAGCCAGCGCCTGCGCCTGTCGCGCCTGCGCCAACGCAGCCGCGAGGAGCTCGAGCGCCAGGTCGAGGAGCGCACCCGCGAGCTGCGCACGGCTCAGGAAGGCCTGGTGCAAACGGCCAAGCTGGCTGCCCTGGGGCAGATGTCCGCTGCCATGGCGCACGAAATCAACCAGCCCCTCACGACCCAGCGCATGCAGCTTGAAACCCTGAAACTGCTGCTGGACCACGGGCGTTACGACGAGGCTCGCCAGGCCCTGGAGCCGCTGGAGCAGATGTTGACGCGCATGGCGTCGCTGACCGGGCACTTGAAGACGTTTGCCCGTAATAGCCCCGGTGGCTTGCGCGAGCGCCTGGACTTGGCCGGCGTGGTCGACCAGGCGCTGGATTTGTTGCAGGCACGCCTGCATGCCCTGGACGTGCAGTTGGCCCTGTACCTGGCGCGTCCGGCGTGGGTGCGCGGCGATGCCATCCGCTTGGAACAGGTGCTGATCAACCTGCTGAGCAACGCGTTGGACGCCATGGCAGACAAGCGCTACCGGCGCCTGGAAATCCGCATCGAGCCCGATGCGCAGCACTGGCGCTTGAGCGTGCTCGATTCGGGGGGCGGCATCGCGGCCGAGGACCTGCCCAGGATCTTCGACCCCTTCTTCACCACCAAGCCCGTAGGGGACGGCCTGGGCTTGGGCCTGGCGATCTCCTATGGCATCGTGCACGACGCCGGTGGGCAGCTGCTGGCCGAAAACGTACCGGGCGGCGCGCGCCTGAGCATCACCTTGCCTCGCGATCAGGAGCCTGCATGTTGAACTCAGTGATGGTCATAGACGATGAAGCCAGTATCCGTACGGCAGTCGAGCAATGGCTGAGCCTGTCGGGCTTCGAGGTCCAGGTCTTTGCCCGTGCCGAGGACGGCCTGGTGCACATTGGCCGGGACTATCCAGGCGTGATCATCAGCGATGTGCGCATGCCTGGCATGGACGGCCTGCAACTGCTCGAACGGCTGCAGGCCGACGATCCGGACCTGCCTGTGATCCTGCTCACCGGTCACGGTGACGTGCCTATGGCGGTCGAGGCCATGCGCAGCGGCGCCTACGATTTCCTGGAAAAGCCCTTCACCCCCCAGCACCTGCTCGGCAGCCTTCGCCGGGCGTTGGAAAAACGCCAATTGGTGCTGGAAAATCGACGCCTGCATCAGCAGGCAGACCTCAGGACGCGCCTTGAAACCACGCTGCTTGGGGTATCACCAGGCATGCAGCAGTTGCGCCGCCAGGTACTGGATTTGGCCGCGTTGCCGGTGAACGTGCTGATTCGCGGCGAAACCGGCAGCGGCAAGGAGCAGGTCGCCCGCTGCCTGCACGACTTTGGCCCACGCGCCAGCAAACCTTTCGTTGCGCTCAACTGCGCGGCCATTCCCGAAGCCTTGTTCGAGGCCGAGCTGTTCGGCCATGAAAGCGGCGCCTTCACCGGCGCCCAGGGCAAACGCATCGGCAGGCTGGAATATGCCGATGGTGGCACGGTCTTTCTCGATGAAATCGAAAGCATGCCCCTGGCGCAACAGGCCAAGTTGCTGCGGGTGATCCAGGACCAGAACATCGAGCGCCTGGGTGCGAATCAGAGCATCCGCGTAGACCTGCGCATTATTGCCGCCACCAAGCCCGACCTGTTCGACGAAGCCCGGGCCGGACGCTTTCGAGAGGACCTGGCCTACCGCCTGAACGTTGCAGAGCTGCGCCTGCCGCCCCTGCGGGAACGGCGGGAAGATATCGTCCTGTTGTTCGAGCATTTCGCACAGGCAGCCGCGTCCCGCATTGGCCGTACGGCCCTGCCGCAGTCGGGCCCGCAGTTGGCTCAACTGCTGACCCATGATTGGCCAGGCAATGTGCGTGAACTGGCCAACGCGGCGGAGCGCCACGTGCTGGGACTTGGTTCGCCCATGCCAAAACAGGCGCCTGCCGGGCAGTCGTTGGCTGAGCGCGTGGAAGCATTCGAGGCGCAGTGCCTGCGTGCTTCACTGCGCCAACATGCCGGTGAGATCAAGGCGGTGATGCAGGACCTGCAAATGCCCCGCCGTACCTTGAACGAGAAAATGCAGCGGCATGGGCTGGTTCGGGACGAATTCGTCAACGCACCGTAAGCGGAAACTCGCCGACGTCTACGCCCTAATGAGCGGGATCTTGCCTATGCAAGTGAACCGGCCTGCCGCGGATCTCTCCCTCAGTGCGTCGCACGTTCGGCTCAACGCCATGATTCATACGGGTTTCACACAAGCGCGCACCTAAACGAAGCAATCGCGCCTCTTTTTGGCACACCTTCTGCAAAAGCTACTGCAAGCTGCGCCCTGCGCGCTTTCACAACAACAATGAGAAGGTGTCCCTGATGGATAACGCTACCTCCCTGCCTACCGGGGCGGCCGCAACGCCTGCCGCGCCAAGAACCACTGCCAGTCGCCTCAAGTCGATCTTCAGCGGTTCGATCGGCAACATGGTCGAATGGTACGACTGGTACGTCTATGCAGCGTTCTCGCTGTATTTCGCCAAGGCTTTCTTCCCGGCCGGCGATTCCACCGCTCAACTGCTCAACACCGCCGCCATTTTTGCGGTGGGTTTTTTGATGCGCCCGATCGGTGGCTGGCTGATGGGCATGTACGCCGACCGCAAGGGCCGCAAGGCTGCACTGATGGCCTCGGTGCTGCTGATGTGCGCAGGCTCGCTGGTGATCGCCCTCACACCCGGCTATGAAACCATCGGTGTGGCAGCGCCGGTCCTGCTGGTGGTCGCTCGCTTGATGCAAGGGTTGTCGGTGGGCGGTGAGTACGGCACCTCGGCCACCTACCTGAGCGAAATGGCCAGCAAGGAGCGTCGAGGCTTCTTCTCCAGCTTCCAGTACGTGACGCTGATTTCGGGCCAGCTCATCGCCCTGGCGGTACTGATCGTTCTGCAACAGACCCTGACCACCGAGCAGTTGTACGCCTGGGGCTGGCGTGTGCCGTTCGTGATCGGTGCCCTGTGTGCGGTGGTGGCCCTCTACCTGCGACGGGGCATGGAAGAAACCGCGTCGTTCACCAAGAAGGAGAAAGCCAAGGAAAGCCTGATGCGCACCTTGATGCGCCACCCCAAGGAACTGCTGACCGTGGTCGGCCTGACCATGGGCGGTACCCTGGCCTTCTACACCTACACCACCTACATGCAGAAATACCTGGTCAACACAGTCGGGATGAGCATCAGCGATTCGACCACCATCTCGGCCGCGACGCTGTTCCTGTTCATGTGCCTGCAACCCCTGGTGGGTGGGCTGTCGGACAAGATCGGCCGGCGCCCTATCCTGATTGCCTTCGGGGTGCTCGGTACGCTGTTCACGGTGCCGATCCTCAGCACCCTGCACACCATCCAGACCTGGTGGGGCGCGTTCTTTCTGATCATGGCCGCGTTGATCATCGTCAGTGGCTACACCTCGATCAACGCGGTGGTGAAGGCTGAGCTGTTCCCCACCGAAATCCGCGCCCTGGGCGTTGGCCTGCCCTACGCGCTTACCGTGTCCATCTTCGGCGGTACTGCCGAATACGTGGCCTTGTGGTTCAAGAGCGCCGGCATGGAAAGCGGCTTCTACTGGTACGTCACAGGCTGCATCGCCTGCTCGCTGTTGGTGTACGCCACCATGAAGGACACCAAGCAGCATTCGCGGATCACCACCGACTAAGCCCATCCCACGCTTAGCACTGCTTCGGGCGCCTAGAGGGCGCCCGATTTCGTTTGGCCACGCCGGGCCTCGTCGGATCATCCAGGCGCCAGCCCTCCTCTGCAGGCCCAGCTTGCACCTTCCCTTCCCGCACTGGCACGACGTTCGTCCGACGCGCTTGGCTTAATGGCCCATTAATCACACTCCGGCACATTACCCCATCAGCAAAAGCGCCAGTACCTGCGCCTCGAAACTCCCCGGGCTGCCTGCGTTCCAGCCCAGGTGCGCGCTCCAATCAATCGTATAAATAGATTATTAAGCACGATTTTTAGCGCTTTTTAATCGCATTAATCGGCGTAGCATTCATTTTATCGAAACGACACACCTACTCTGGAGCATCCCCATGAAAAGCAAATTCATCCTGACCCTCGCCCTTTTCGCATTTGCCGCAGGCGCATCCGCCGAAGATGGATTCGATCGCACCCATGCGCATACCTTCGCAGCGGCGCCTGCTCAGGCCACCGGCTATGCCGAGGACGGCTTTGACCGCACAGGTGGTCAGCGCTTCGCAGAAGACGGTTTCGACCGCACCGGTGCCCAGCGCTTCGCCGAAGACGGTTTCGAACGCACTGGTGGCCAGCGCTTCGCCGAAGACGGTTTCGACCGCACCGGTGGCCAGCGCTTCGCCGAAGACGGTTTCGACCGCACCAACGCCCATCGCATTAGCTGATAGTAGCCATGCGCACTCAGCCCGGCTTTCGCCGGGCTCCAGCATTCCCAGTTGGCCTCAGGCTTGGCACACTGGTCGCCTCTCAAACCAGGAGGTGGGCCGGCAAGCCCAGCGCAGATGTATTACTACGAACCCGCCAAAGGCCATGGCCTGCCCCATGATCCGTTCAACGCCATCGTCGGCCCTCGTCCGATCGGCTGGATATCCTCGCAGGACCAGCAAGGCCATTTGAATCTCGCGCCTTACAGCTTCTTCAACGCCTTCAACTACATTCCACCGATCATCGGTTTCTGCAGCGTCGGGCGCAAAGACAGCCTGAACAATATCGAGCAAACCGGTGAATTCGTCTGGAACCTGGCCACCCGCCCCCTGGCCGAGCAGATGAACCTGAGCTGCTCGGCGGTATCGCCTGAGGTGAACGAGTTCGAACTCAGCGGCCTGACGGCCACGCCGTCGAGCGTGGTAAAGGTGCCACGGGTAGGGGAAACCCCTGTGGCGTTCGAATGCAAGGTGACGCAGATCGTGCAACTGCAGCGCGCCGACCAGGCGTTGGTACCCAGCTGGTTGATCCTGGGCGAAGTGGTGGCGGTGCACATCGCCGAGCGCCTGCTCAAGGACGGCATCTACGATACCGCAGCGGCCGAGCCTATCCTGCGTGGCGGTGGCCCGGCGGACTATTTCGAGCTGGGCAACCTGTTCAAGATGCCCAGGCCCAAAGCCTGATCACCAGATCAGCTCACCCGCTTCGCTGACACCTTGCAGGCGTTGCAATTCGCCCGTGGCCGCCTCGTCGGCAGCCACGGCGCCCTTGAACACTTGCCCATCGAGCACCTTGTGAAAGCGCGGTGCACCGCCCATGCCCATGGCCTTGACGGCAATGGCTGCGTGGTAGCCACCGCCTTCGGCCGGCACCATTGCCGACACGGCTTCGAACTGGGGAAACTCTCTACGTGCCATCTTTGCCATACGCCTTGTGGGTGAAACCTGGATGGTACCCACTGGCTTGATGATGCGGCAATCATTGGCCTGGGCGCCCGTTGAACAGGCTCAACCAAACGTGTGCAGATCCAGACTGCTCACCACTTGGGACTGTACCAACTCGCCGAACACATTCAGCGTTGGCGAAGCGAAGTAACCATTCATCGCCTGCTGATCCTGCCAGCTACCGCTCAATAACCACAGGTCGTCATCAGCCTGCGAGCGTTGCACCGAAAAACTCAGGCAACCCGGGATGTCCAGCGATGGCACCAACAGGTCGCGCAAGCGTGCGCCCAGTTCGGCCGAGCGCCCGCTGCTGGCGCGAATCAAGGCAAGGTGGGTGACCGGTTGTTGTAGCCTCATTGCACACTCTCCCTGAAGCAGCAGTCGAATACCTGGCTTGCAAGGCTAGGGCCTGGGCGCGTTTGCGCGTTAGGCCATTACTGCACACCGATTGCCTGATTCTGCATCGCGGCAGGATCAGGCAATCGATCTGCAGTATTCGACTAGCTTCGGCGGTTGCCCAAACCTATTCTGCGTCGGTCAGCAGAGGAAAGCCCCATGTCCATCGCCCCGTCCCTTGATCCGCACCTGGAGGTCCAGCGCCAGGAGTTGGCCGACTTGATCGCTCGCCATGCAGGCGACCCTTATGGGCCGGCCTCGGCCATCGACAACCTGTTCCTGGTGCGCTACACCGAGAACATTCGCTCGGTACCTACGCTGGCGCAACCTGCGCTGTGCATTCTGGCCCAGGGCAGCAAAAGCCTGTTCCTCGGGGACGAACAGTACGCCTACGACCCGCTGCACTACATGGTGGTTTCGGTCACCTTGCCGCTGAGCGCGGTCAAGCTCGACGCCAGCCCGCAGCGCCCGAGCCTGGGGTTGCGCATGGACCTGGACCCTGCCGAGATCAGCCAGCTGATCGCCGACAGCGGTCCGATGCTGGTACCCAATCGCCCGTATGGGCGCGGCCTGTACGTGGAAAAAACTGACAGCGCGCTGCTCGATGCCTTGCTGCGCCTGCTCCGCCTGCTCGACACGCCACGCGACATCGCCATGCTGGCACCGCTGGTGCGCAGGGAGATTCTCTACCGCCTGCTGCGCGGCCCGCAGGGCTACCGGCTGTACGAAATTGCCTTGGCCAACAGCCAGACCCACCGCGTGTGCCAGGCCATCAGCTGGCTCAACGACAACTATCAGCGGCCACTGCGCATCGAGGACCTGGCCCGCGAGGTCAACCTCAGCGTTTCCACCCTGCACCATCGCTTCAAGGCGGTGACTTCGATGAGCCCGCTGCAGTACCAGAAGCAACTGCGCTTGCAAGAAGCCCGGCGGCTGATGCTCAACGATGGCCTTGAGGCCGCCGTGGCGGCCTATCGAGTGGGCTACGAGAGCCCTTCGCAATTCAGCCGTGAGTACAGCCGGCTCTACGGCGCACCGCCTATTCGTGACATGGCCCGGCTGCGGTCCAGCGCGGTGTAGCAAGACCAAGGTCACCGCAGCGCTGCATTGCGTACGCGCGCACCGTCACTGGAGGGGCCACTGCATCTCGCCCTTGGCCACCTTGGCGCTGAGCGCCAGCGCACTCTCATCGCCCAACCCCGGATAGCGTCGTTTCATGGCCTCGACCAGCGCAGCCGAATCGTTTGCTGCGCGCGCCTGCGCCTCGAAGGTGCGGATGTAATCGACGGTAAAGCCAACGGACTGCGGTGAGTAATCACTGGCACCGACGAAGTGCCCTGGCACCACGGTTTGCGGCGCAAGCGCCTGGATGTCCGCCAGGGTTTGCAGCCAATGGGCACGCGAGGACGCCGATTGTGTGTCGGCCATCCACACATGAATGTTCTGCGAAACCACGACCCCGCCAACCACTGCCTTGATCGAAGGTATCCAGACAAAGCTGCGGTCCGGCTGCGGTCCTTCAAGGCCACGCACCTCCAGCACCTGGTCCTCGAGCAGCAGGCGGTTGCCTGTCAACACCTTGGGCAGCACCAGCCGCTCAGGTTTTTGCGCCCCCATTTCAGGCCCCCAGTACGCCAGTTTAGCCTCCATGGTGTTGCGGATGTGTTCGACCGTGGCGACCGAAGCCAACACCTCGGCGTCAGGGAACGCCTGGGTCAAGGTTGCCAGGCCGAAGTAATAATCGGGGTCACCCTGGCTGATGTAGATCGTCGTCAAGCGCTTGCCACTCGCACGGATACGCTGCACCAGTTGCCGGGCGTGATCAGTGCCAAATTGTGCATCGATCAACACGGCGTCACGCGGGCCGCTCACGATCACCGAGCTGACCGCAAACGGCGCATCGGCGCCAGGGTTGTACACGTCCAATTGCAAGGGAGCGGCGGCCAGCAGTGGGGCGGCACAGGCCAGGCATCCGAGCACCAGGCCACGCAAGGGAGAAAGGAGTGTCATCGCAGGCATCCGTCAGAGTGGAAATGCCTGCAGCTTAAGGGGCGACACCCTGCAGAAAAATGCCATGCTTGCACATGGTTTGTTTCTGAAATCGGGCAAATGATGGATCGTTTAACAGCTATGCGCGTTTTCGTCACGGTAGTGGACCTTGGCAGTCAGTCGGCGGCGGCCGAGCACCTGCAGCTCTCGCGCCCCGTGGTCTCTCGGTACCTGGCACAGCTCGAAGCGTGGGTGGGCGCGCGGCTGATGCAGCGCACCACGCGCCGGCTCAGCCTGACTGCCGCAGGCCAGGACCTCCTGCCGCGCTGCAGGCAATTGCTGGAGTTGGCCAGCGAACTGCAAGGAGCCGTACAACAGCAAGACCAGACACCACGGGGGACATTGCGTATCAGCGTCAGTACGTCATTTGGACAGGCGCAGCTGGCCGATGCCGTGGCCGCCTATGTGCGTCAGTACCCATTGGTAAAAGTCGACCTGCAGATGCTCGATCGCACCGTGAACCTGGTGGACGAACGCATCGACCTGGCCATCCGCAACAGCAACGACCTGGACCCTAGCCTGGTTGCCCGCCGCCTGAGCGTATGCCGCTCGGTGATCTGCGCCGCGCCCGCCTACCTGGCCGAGCACGGCACACCCGAGCGGGTCGAGGACCTGTCACACCACAATTGCCTGACGCACAGCTATTACGGCAATGGGGTGTGGCAGTTCGAGGTCAACGGCCAGCAGGTCGCGGTGCCGGTTCAGGGCAACATCAGCGCCAACGAGTCCCTGACATTGCAAAAGGCGGTAGCAGCAGGCGCCGGCATCGCCCTGCTCCCCACCTATCAGGCGGCTGCCGCCCTGCGCAGCGCAGAACTGGTGCGCCTGCTTCCCGAGGCCAGGCCGCAGACCCTGGACCTGACGGCGGTCTATACCTCACGCAAGCACATGCCCGCGACCTTGCGCACCCTGCTGGACTTTCTCGTCCAGCGCTTCGAGGAGGAGCCGGCCTGGGACTGGGACCTGTAAGCGCCTGCTTACTCCTCGACGCTCATGTATTCCTTGGCCCAGCGGATGTAGTCCTCGGGCTGGGTGTAGGTATGCGAAAGCTCGGTGGCGCTCAAGTTATCGGACTTGTGCTGCTGGCCACGCTGCTGGCGCAGGCAGTCGTACGTCGCCTTGATGGCGGCGAAGTAAGCCGCGTGACCGTCGACGGCGATGCGCACGCCCAGGCTTGCCAGACGCGCGTCATCATGCAGGTTGGGGTTGCCGTAGGTCACCAGCATCAAGGGTACGGTCAGGTGGCTGGCGATCTGTTCGAGCTGGTCGAAGTCCTTCACCCCTACCATGCAGATGCCATCGGCACCCGCTTTCTGGTAGCTCTGGGTCCGCACGATCACTTCCTCGGTGCTGAGCACGCCGGCGTTGGTACGGGCGATGATCGACAGGGACGAATCGACGCGCGCCTCGAGCGCCGCGCGGATCTTGCCCACGCCTTCTTCTACCGATATGAGATCGGTGGACTTGCGCCCGAACTGGGCCGGCAACAGCGTATCCTCGATCGTCAACGCCGCCACGCCGGCACGCTCCAGCTCCGTGACAGTGCGCATCACGTTCAGCGCATTGCCGTATCCGTGGTCGGCGTCTGCCAGCACCGGCAACTGGGCCACGCGACCAATTCGCGTGGCTTGCTCGACGAATTCGCTGAGTGTGATCAGGGCAAAATCCGGCGCAGCCAGTACCTGCAGCGATGCCACCGAACCTCCGAGGATGCCGACCTCAAAACCCAGGTCCGCGGCAATGCGCGCAGACATGGGGTCGAACACCGAGGCGGTGTGGTAGCACGAACCTGAAGCGAGCAGCTCGCGGAAGGCAATACGCAGATCTTGGTGGGAAGCCTTGGGCATGATCACTCCGCAATTGTAGAAATTTCTGAACGGTAACTACCGGCCTCTGTATCGGGCGTACCTGCACAATTCATGGACCACTCAAGTCGCGGTCATGCTCCACATGCAGGCAGAGGAATAAAGGTGTAGGAGCCAGGGGAATCCGATTAACCCCCGAGAGGTCGCACCAAGCTAGTGCAAACAGGGGCTTAGCGCGGGATTGGCATACCAAAGATATCACGGGGCCAGCCTCTGCTGGATGAATGCGTTGATGCCGATCGTGCATAGGCGATGCTCAGAGTACATAGGAAGCTACGTAACTCAGGTTACACTGCCATGCTTTCACTGCCCCTGTGCAGGCGTGCCCTGGTCTTGATGGCGCGTAGCTGTAGCCTGCGGGATCGTTCGGATGAAGCCCACTCAAACCAAGGAACTGCCGTGCCCCCTGCCCTGCCTGCGATTGCCCTGCGCCAGATCCTGACCGCCTTGATGCTGGCCATCTTTCTCGGCGCACTGGATCAAACCATCGTGGCAGTGTCATTGCCTGCGATCTCCGCGCAGTTCAATGATGTCGGTCTGCTGGCCTGGGTCATTTCCGGCTATATGGTGGCCATGACAGTGGCCGTCCCGATCTACGGCAAGCTGGGCGATCTCTATGGGCGGCGTCGCATGATCCTGACCGGGATCGGCGTGTTCACTGTCGCCTCGATCGGCTGTGCGCTGGCTCAGGACATGCCGCAACTGGTGCTGGCCAGAGTGCTGCAAGGCATCGGCGCAGGCGGCATGGTATCGGTGAGCCAGGCGATCATCGGCGACTTCGTGCCCCCGCGCGAACGAGGCCGCTATCAGGGCTATTTCAGCAGCATGTATGCCCTGGCCAGCGTGGCGGGGCCGGTACTGGGCGGCTGGCTGACCGAGTACCTGTCCTGGCGCTGGGTGTTCTGGATCAACGTGCCGCTGGGCATCGCCGCGCTCTGGGCTATCCACCGCGCCCTGGCCGGTCTGCCCGTGCAGCATCGGCCCGCACAAGTGGATTATCCGGGCGCGCTGCTGCTGATCGTGGGCTTGGGCAGCCTGCTGCTCGGGATCACCCTGGTCGGCCAGGGGCAGGCCTGGACGGCGCCCGCCGTGCTAGGCCTGTTCACCTGCGCCGTGATCGCCATGATCCTGTTCATCCTCCAGGAGCGCCGCTGCGTCGAGCCACTTCTGCCGTTGACGCTATTCGGCAATCGCGCCGCGGTGCTGTGCTGGGGCGTGATTTTCTTCGCCAGCTTCCAGGCCATTTCCCTGACCATGCTGATGCCCTTGCGCTACCAGGGCCTCACCGGTGCCGGTGCCGACAGCGCCGCCTTGCATCTGCTGCCGTTGGCCATGGGGCTACCCATCGGTGCTTTTACCGCAGGACGTCTGACAACGCGGCTTGGCCGCTACAAGCCGCAGATCCTTACTGGCGCCCTGCTGATGCCGGTGTCTATCTTCGCCTTGGCGATCACGCCGCCGCAGGCCGGGCTGGCCAGTGCACTGTTCATGCTGCTGACAGGGATCGCGTGCGGGATGCAGTTCCCAACGTCACTGGTAGGCACGCAGAATGCCGTGCAGGCCCAGGACATGGGGGTCGCCACCAGCACCACCAACCTGTTTCGGTCCCTCGGTGGCGCCATGGGCGTGGCCTGCATGTCGAGCCTGCTGCTGGCCTTGCTGCACCAAGGCGGGTTCGCGTTGCTGGACAATCCGTTGCTGGGTACCTTCAAGGCCAACCAAGTGAGCCCTGAACTGCAGGCACACTTGGCGATCACTTTCCGGCATCTGTTGATGGCCAGTGCAGGGGTCGGCGTCATTGCACTGGTGGTGGCGGTGCTGCTGCCGGATCGGCCACTGCGCGGGCATTGAGGTGGCCCGCAGGGAAGCTCAGGTGCTGATCACTGGCACGTCCCTGGGGACTAGCCCTCACAAACCTTCACAAAGTCTCATTTGCGCATCGCCGGGCTCAAGCGCAGCATATCCAACCCGGCGTCGACCCATTTCTCGGCGTTGCCCAGCAGGTCCACGCTGTCGGGCAGCAACAGCCAGCGCCTGATCAACCCGTCAACGTAAGAAAACATGGCCACCGCTGCCCGCTCCACATCCAGCTCCACCGGCAGTTGGCCACGGCGCACTGCATTGGCCAGGGCCAGGGTAATGCCTGTGTGGCAGTCCACTACTGCCACCTGGCGCTGCTGGCGGATTTCGCACATGTCATCGGTGAACTCGCACTTGTGATGCAGAATCTCATTGATACGGCGTGTCCTGGCGTCGCGCACCAGGTCGTTGAACACTTGCAGCAGCAATTTGCGCATGCAGTCGAGCGGGTCGAGTTCGTCCTCGCTTTCGCTGGCGCGCGCGAGATGGTCATGGGTTTCATGCAAGCTGTCGAGCAGTGCCTGCACCAGCTCGGCCTTGTTATTGAAGTGCCAGTAGATTGCACCTCGCGTGACGCCCGCCTGTTCGGCGATGTCCGCAAGGGTGGTTCGCGCAACCCCGCGCTTGTAGAAAGCCCTCTCTGCCGCCTGGATGATCTGGGCGCGAGTTTCCTGGGCTTCCTCTTTGGTTCGACGGACCATGGCAGTACAACCTCATCTGGCCCGAACGCGGCGACGCGTGCGGGAAGGCTCCGGGGCGCCTCTAGGGGCACCTGGCGGATCAAGCTAATCAAGGGCTGTGGCGGTAGCCATGGACAACCCGGCGGTATTTACAAACAACCATGAATGTAAGTATATTCCTTAGCAAGCTATTTATCCACCGGATAGCCATTTATCCAGATCAAGACATTCCATTACTCTTGAGCGTCTCCCTGCTCCTGCGATCCGAGGATTCTCATGCAATTCAAGCCAGCCGTTACCGCCCTGGTTTCAGCCGTAGCCCTCGCAACCCTGCTCAGTGGCTGCAATAAAGAAGACCAAGCCGCGCAGCAGCAACAGCAGCAGCAGGCGCCTCAAGTCGGCGTAGTGACCCTACAGCCGCAGGCCTTCACCTTGACCACCGAGCTGCCAGGCCGCACCAATGCCTACCGGATCGCCGAAGTTCGTCCACAGGTAAACGGGATCATCCTCAAGCGCCTGTTCAAGGAAGGCAGCGAGGTCAAGCAGGGTCAACAGCTGTATCAGATCGACCCGGCCGTCTACGAAGCCAACCTGAGCAAGGCCCAGGCAGACCTGCAGGCTACCCGCTCTCTGGCTGATCGCTACAAGCAGCTGATCGAGGAACAGGCGGTTTCCCGGCAGGAATACGACGACGCCAATGCCAAGCGCCTGCAAGCCGAGGCCTCGCTCAAAAGTGCGCAGATCGACCTGCGCTACACCAAGGTCCTGGCCCCCATCAGCGGCCGCATCGGTCGTTCGGCGGTAACCGAAGGCGCGCTGGTCAACAGCGGCCAGACCAATGCCATGGCCACCATCCAGCAACTGGACCCGATCTACGTCGACGTGACCCAGTCCACTGCCGAGCTGCTCAAGCTGCGGCGCGAGCTGGAAAGCGGCCAACTGCAGCGCGCTGGCGACAACGCAGCGTCGGTCCAACTGGTGCTCGAAGACGGCACCCTGTACAAGCAGGAAGGGCGCCTGGAGTTCTCCGAAGTGGCCGTGGACGAAACCACCGGCTCGGTCACCCTGCGTGCCATCTTCCCCAACCCTGACCACACCCTGTTGCCTGGCATGTTCGTGCATGCACGGCTCAAGGCGGGCGTGAACGCCAATGCCATCCTGGCACCGCAGCAGGGCGTGACGCGCGACCTCAAGGGCGCCCCTACCGCGCTGGTGGTGAACAAGGACAACAAGGTCGAACTGCGCCAGCTCAAGGCCAGCCGTACCGTGGGCAGCGACTGGCTGATCGAGGAAGGCCTGAACCCAGGCGACCGCCTGATCACCGAAGGCTTGCAGTACGTGCGTCCAGGTGCCGAGGTCAAGGTCAGCGAAGCCACCAACGTCAAGAAGCCGGACAGCCCCAACCAGGGCAACGCAGCGAAAGCAGACGCCAAAGCGGAGTAAACCATGTCGAAGTTCTTTATTGATCGCCCGATCTTCGCCTGGGTGATCGCCTTGGTGATCATGCTGGTCGGCGCCTTGTCGATCCTGAAGTTGCCGATCAACCAGTACCCCAGCATCGCCCCACCGGCCATCGCCATTGCCGTGACCTACCCGGGCGCTTCGGCGCAAACCGTGCAGGATACGGTGGTGCAGGTGATCGAACAGCAGCTCAACGGTATCGACAACCTGCGTTATGTGTCGTCGGAAAGTAACTCCGACGGCAGCATGACCATTACTGCCACCTTCGAGCAGGGTACCAACCCCGACACCGCCCAGGTGCAGGTGCAGAACAAGCTCAACCTGGCCACCCCCCTGCTGCCGCAGGAAGTGCAGCAACAGGGTATCCGCGTCACCAAGGCCGTGAAGAACTTCCTGATGGTGATCGGTCTGGTGTCCGAAGACGGCAGCATGACCAAGGACGACCTGGCCAACTACATCGTCTCCAACATGCAGGACCCGATCTCGCGTACGGCCGGTGTGGGTGACTTCCAGGTGTTCGGCGCCCAGTACGCCATGCGCATCTGGCTCGATCCGGCCAAATTGAACAAGTTCCAGCTGACCCCGGTGGACGTCAAGACCGCCGTGGCTGCCCAGAACGTTCAGGTCTCCTCCGGCCAGCTCGGCGGCCTGCCAGCCGTGCCTGGGACGCAGCTCAACGCCACCATCATCGGCAAGACCCGCCTGCAGACTGCCGAGCAGTTCGAGAAGATCCTGCTCAAGGTCAACAACGACGGCTCCCAGGTACGCCTGGGCGATGTGGCCCAGGTCAGCCTTGGCGGCGAGAACTATGCCGTCAGCGCCCAGTTCAACGGCAAGCCCGCCTCGGGCCTGGCCGTCAAGCTGGCCACGGGCGCCAACGCACTGGATACGGCCAAGGCCCTGCGCCAGACCATCGCCGACCTGGAGCCGTTCTTCCCGCCAGGGGTCAAGGCGGTATTCCCGTATGACACCACGCCGGTGGTCACCGAATCGATCAGCGGGGTCATCCATACCCTGATCGAAGCCGTCGTGCTGGTGTTCCTGGTGATGTACCTGTTCCTGCAGAACTTCCGCGCCACCATCATCACCACCATGACCGTACCGGTGGTTTTGCTGGGCACCTTCGGCATCCTTGCCGCCGCAGGCTTCAGCATCAACACCCTGACCATGTTCGCCATGGTGCTGGCCATCGGCCTGCTGGTGGACGATGCCATCGTGGTGGTGGAAAACGTCGAGCGTGTGATGTCCGAAGAAGGGCTGCCGCCCAAGGAGGCGACCAAGCGCTCCATGGAACAGATCCAGGGCGCGCTGGTGGGTATCGCCCTGGTATTGTCGGCCGTACTGCTGCCCATGGCGTTCTTCGGGGGCTCCACTGGTGTGATCTACCGCCAGTTCTCCATCACCATCGTCTCGGCCATGGGCCTGTCGGTGCTGGTGGCGCTGGTCTTCACCCCGGCGCTGTGCGCCACCATGCTCAAGCCTTTGAAAAAGGGCCAGCACCATGAGGCCAAGGGTGGGTTCTTCGGCTGGTTCAACCGCAGCTTCGATCGCAGCGTCAACGGCTACGAGCGCAGCGTGGGGACCATCCTGCGCAACAAGATTCCGTTCCTGTTGGGCTATGCCCTGATCGTGGCCGGCATGATTTTCCTGTTCACCCGCATTCCAACCGCGTTCCTGCCCGAGGAAGACCAGGGTGTACTGTTTGCCCAGGTGCAGACGCCGGCCGGCTCCAGTGCCGAGCGTACCCAGGCAGTGGTCGACCAGATGCGCGAATACCTGCTCAAGGACGAAGCCGACACGGTATCCTCGGTGTTCACCGTCAACGGCTTCAACTTCGCAGGCCGCGGCCAGAGCTCGGGCATGGCGTTCATCATGCTCAAGCACTGGGGTGAGCGTACGGCGGAAAACAGCGTGTTCGGTCTTGCCCAGCGGGCGCAGCAGCACTTCTTCAGCTTCCGCGACGCCATGGTCTTCGCGTTCGCACCACCAGCGGTGCTCGAGCTGGGTAACGCCACAGGCTTCGACGTGTTCCTGCAGGACCGCGGCGGTGTCGGCCATGCCAAGCTGATGGAGGCCCGCAACCAGTTCCTGGCCAAGGCTTCGCAAAGCAAGATCCTCAGCGGTGTACGCCCCAATGGCCTGAACGACGAACCGCAGTACCAGCTGACCATCGATGACGAGCGTGCCAGCGCCCTGGGCGTGACCATCTCGGACATCAACAACACCCTGTCGATTGCCTTCGGTGCCAGCTACGTCAACGACTTCATCGACCGCGGCCGGGTCAAGAAGGTCTACATCCAGGGCGAAGCCAATGCCCGGATGAGCCCGGAAGACCTGCAGAAGTGGTATGTGCGCAACGCCGATGGCGAAATGGTGCCGTTCTCTTCGTTCGCCAAAGGTGAATGGACCTACGGCTCGCCCAAGCTCTCGCGCTACAACGGCGTAGAAGCCATGGAAATCCTCGGTGCGCCTGCCCCTGGCTACAGTACCGGTGAGGCCATGGCCGAGGTCGAGCGCATCGCCGGCGAACTGCCAAGCGGCGTAGGTTTCTCCTGGACGGGCATGTCCTACGAGGAGAAGCTGTCTGGTTCGCAAATGCCGGCCCTGTTCGCCCTGTCGCTGCTGTTCGTGTTCCTGTGCCTGGCAGCGCTGTACGAAAGCTGGTCGATTCCGATCGCCGTGGTGCTGGTGGTGCCACTGGGCATCATCGGTGCGTTGATCGCTACCAGCCTGCGCGGGCTGTCCAATGACGTGTACTTCCTGGTCGGCCTCTTGACCACCATCGGCCTGGCGGCCAAGAACGCCATTCTGATCGTCGAGTTCGCCAAGGAATTGCACGAGCAGGGCCGCAGCCTGTACGACGCGGCGATCGAGGCGTGCCGCATGCGTTTGCGCCCGATCATCATGACCTCGCTGGCCTTCATCCTCGGCGTGGTACCGTTGACCATCGCCAGCGGCGCTGGCGCCGGCAGCCAGCACGCCATTGGTACCGGCGTGATCGGCGGCATGATCAGTGCGACCGTGCTGGCCATCTTCTGGGTACCGTTGTTCTTCGTCGCAGTGTCGTCGCTGTTCGGCAGCAAAGAGCCGAAAAAAGATGACACCCCTGAAACTCCACGTTATGAGGCTGGGCAATGACCAAGTCTTTGTTGTCCCTGGCAGTCACCGCTTTCATCCTCGGCGGCTGCTCGCTGATTCCCGACTACCAGACCCCGGAAGCACCGGTGGCTGAGCAGTGGCCGCAAGGCCCGGCCTACTCGCCCACCCAGTCGGCGGACGTCGCTGCCGCTGAACAGGGCTGGCGGCAGTTCTTCAACGACCCGGCGCTGCAGCAACTGATCCAGACCGCGCTGGTCAACAACCGGGACCTGCGCGTCGCGGCGCTGAACATCGACGCCTACCGCGCCCAGTACCGCATCCAGCGTGCGGACCTGTTCCCGGCGGTGTCGGCCAACGGCAGTGGCAGCCGTCAACGCATCCCGGCGAACATGTCGCAGACTGGCCAGTCGGGCATCACCAGCCAGTATTCGGCAACCCTGGGCGTCAGTGCCTATGAACTCGACCTGTTCGGCCGCGTGCGCAGCCTTTCGGAACAGGCGCTGGAGACCTACCTGTCCAGCGAGCAGGCGCGTCGCTCCACCCAGATCAGCCTGGTGGCGAGCGTGGCGAACGCCTATTACACCTGGCAGGCCGACCAGGCGCTGTTCAAGCTGACCGAGGAAACCCTGAAGAACTACCAGGAAAGCTACAACCTCACCCGGCGCAGCAACGAGGTGGGCGTGGCGTCGGCGCTGGACCTGAGCCAGGCCCGCACGGCTGTCGAAGGCGCCCGGGTCAAGTACTCGCAGTACCAGCGCCTGGTCGCCCAGGACGTGAACAGCCTGACTGTCCTGCTGGGGACCGGCATCCCCACAAACCTGCCTGAACCACTGCGCCTGGACGCCGATCAACTGGCCGAAGTACCGGCAGGCCTGCCGTCGGACCTGTTGCAGCGCCGCCCTGACATCCAGGAGGCCGAGCACCTGCTCAAGGCGGCCAACGCCAACATCGGCGCTGCCCGCGCGGCCTTCTTCCCCAGCATCAGCCTGACGGCCAATGCGGGCACCTTGAGCACCGACATGGGCGGGCTGTTCAAGGGTGGGTCGGGCACCTGGCTGTTCCAGCCGCAGATCAACCTGCCGATCTTCACCGCCGGCAGCCTGAAAGCGAGCCTTGACTACGCCAAGATCCAGAAGGACATCAACGTCGCCCGCTACGAGAAGTCCATCCAGACTGCGTTCCAGGAAGTATCCGATGGGCTGGCCGCGCGCAAGACCTTCGAGGAGCAGTTGCAAGCCCAGCGGGACCTGGTGCAAGCCAACCAGGACTACTACCGCCTGGCCGAGCGTCGGTACCGTATCGGCATCGACAGCAACCTGACGTTCCTCGACGCCCAGCGCAACCTGTTCAGTGCGCAGCAGGCGCTGATCGGTGACCGCCTTTCGCAGCTGACCAGCGAAGTCAACCTGTACAAGGCACTCGGTGGCGGCTGGTACGAGCGCACCGGGCAGGCCAACCAGCAGGCCTCGGTACAGACGCCCCGCGGCTGATACCCGCCCGCTTGCTCACCACCCGCCAGGCCTCGACAGACGCGGTGGGTGATGAGCAAGGCGCGGCCCTGGCATTCGCCAGGCTGATGATGATGGTGACCACAGCTATCCTGAGCTATATCGGGCACACCCCGGCAAGCCCACCAGGAGGCAGCACCATGAGCACCCTCGCCGAGCACCTGATCCGCTACGCGGGCTATCACCGCGACCCACGCAACATCGTCACTCATTTCGTCGGCATACCTCTGATTGTCCTGTCCGTGACCATTCTGTTGTCTCGGCCAGGCGGGTCGCTGGGCGGCATTTGGCTGTCTCCTGCCCTGCTTGTCTCGGCGGCGGCCACCTGGTTCTACCTGCGCCTGGAGCTTCGCTTCGGCCTGGTGATGGGCGCCCTGTTGGGCCTGTGCCTGTGGTTAGGTCACCTGCTGGCGGTGCAGACCACGGCGCTGTGGCTGTCGGTGGGCGTGGGTGCATTCGTGGTGGGCTGGATCATCCAGTTCGTCGGTCATCATTACGAGGGGCGCAAGCCAGCGTTCGTCGATGACATCAGCGGCTTGATCATCGGGCCGCTGTTCGTGGTGGCCGAAGCGGCCTTCATGATGGGCCTGTGCCCTGCCCTCAAGCGTCAGATCGAGCGCGCCGCCGGCCCGGTGGCGGTGCGTAAGGCCGTGCGGCAGTGACAACCTCGACAGGCCGTCCCGATACCGCGGACGGCCCGCCGCGCTTCATGCTCTGTGTCGAGCTCGTCAATGATCGTGGTGCAGGTACTTGGCTTGTTTTGGCAAGCGCAGGCTGAACAGGAAAGCGATGGCCATCATGGCGGTCACGTACCAGTAGAACGTGTTTTCCATGCCCAAGGTCTTGAGCCCCAGGGCCACGTACTCCGCCGACCCGCCAAACACGGCGTTGGCCACCGCGTAGGCAAGCCCCACGCCCAAGGCCCGCACCTGGGGCGGGAACATTTCGGCTTTCACCAGACCACTGATGGAGGTGTAGAAGCTGACGATGCACAACGCCAGGCTCACCAGCACGAACGCCATGAAGGGGCTGCTGACCGTCTTGAGCGCCATGAGCAATGGCACCGTGAACACCGTGCCCAGCGCGCCGAACAACAGCATGGAGTTACGCCGGCCGATGCGGTCGGACAGCATGCCGAAGAACGGCTGCATCACCATGAACAGGAACAGCGCCCCGGTCATTGCGTAGCTGGCGTGCTTGGCGGTCATGCCAGCCGTGTTGACCAGGTACTTCTGCATGTAGGTGGTAAAGGTGTAGAAGATCAGCGAGCCGCCAGCGGTGTAGCCCAGCACCGTGATGAAGGCCGCCAGGTGATTGCCGAACAAACCGCGGATACTGCCGGCGTCCTTGTCCTGGCGCGTTTCTGCGCTGCTGGTTTCGTGCAGGGAGCGGCGCAGCATCAAGGAGATGACGGCAGCGATCGCACCGACCACGAAGGGAATTCGCCAGCCCCAGGCGCGCAGCTCGTCTTCGGTCAGCAACTGCTGCAGGATCACCACCACCAATACTGCCAGCAACTGGCCGCCAATCAGGGTCACGTACTGGAACGATGCAAAGAAGCCCCGCTGGCCACGCAGCGCCACTTCGCTCATGTAGGTCGCCGTGGTGCCGTATTCACCCCCCACCGACAGGCCCTGAATCAAGCGCGCCAGCAGCAGCAATGCCGGCGCCCATGTGCCAATGCTGGCGTAAGTGGGCAGGCAGGCGATGGCCAAGGACCCGAAGCACATCATCAGTACCGAGATCATCAGCGAGTTCTTGCGACCGTGGCGGTCGGCCAGACGGCCGAAGATCCAGCCGCCGATAGGCCGCATCAGAAAGCCCGCGGCAAACACACCGGCGGTATTGAGCAGTTGCACGGTCGGGTCATCTGAGGGAAAGAACGCCGGAGCAAAATAAATGGCGCAGAAGGCGTAGACATAGAAGTCGAACCATTCCACCAGGTTGCCTGAAGAGGCGCCGACGATGGCGAAGATGCGTTTGCTACGCTCCTCGCCAGTGTAGTGAGGGGTGGTCATGTCAGTCGTGCTCCTGGAGGAATACAAGGTAAGTCTAGACATACCTGGTTACACAGTCGTTCCGCGTGGTGTGCAATCAAGTGCAGCGAGGCGCTGCCGGCTGCCCTCATCTCTGAGGCACCCGGGCGCAGGCTCCCTCAAAGCCGTTCAATGGCCAGCGCCAGCCCTTGACCGACACCTACGCACATCGTGGCCAAGCCTTTGCGCCCTCCTGTGCGCTCAAGGTGGTGCAGCGCCGTCAGTACCAGGCGCGCACCACTCATGCCCAGCGGGTGGCCCAGTGCGATGGCACCGCCGTTGGGGTTGACCTGGGGCGCATCGTCCGCCACCCCTAGCCCGCGAAGAACGGCCAGCCCCTGGCTGGCGAAGGCCTCGTTGAGTTCAATGACATCAAATGCGCTGATGTCGATGCCCAGTCGCTCGATCAGCTTGCGTACCGCAGGCACCGGCCCGATGCCCATGACCCGCGGGGCCACCCCCGCACTGGCCATGCCCAGTACCTTGGCGCGAGCGGTCAGGCCATGGGTGTGCACGGCCTCGGCAGACGCCAGGATCATCGCTGCCGCGCCATCGTTGACCCCCGATGCATTGCCCGCCGTCACCGTTTTGCCCACGCCATTGACGGGGTTGAGCCTGGCCAAGGCCTCAAGGGTGGTATCGGGTCGCACGTGCTCATCGTGCTCTACCCAGGTCTCACCCTTCTTGTGCGCGACGCACACCGGCACGATTTCCTCGGCGAAAAACCCGGCAGCTTGCGCCGCTGCGGCCTTGTGCTGACTGCGCAAGGCAAACGCATCCTGGTCGGCGCGGGAGATGCCATGGTCGTCAGCTACGTTGTCCGCCGTCTGCGGCATGGCATCCACGCCGTATTGCGCTTTCATGAGCGGGTTGACGAAACGCCAGCCGATGGTGGTGTCTTCCAGTTGCATGGTGCGTGAATAAGCGCTTTGCGCTTTGCCCATGACAAACGGCGCTCGCGACATCGACTCCACGCCGCCCGCGATGGCCAGCTCCATTTCGCCACAGGCGATGGCGCGGAACGCCGCGCCGACGGCCTCCATGCCCGAAGCGCACAAGCGGTTGAGGGTGACACCCGGCACGCATTCAGGCAGCCCGGCCAGCAGCAACGCCATGCGTGCCACGTTACGGTTGTCTTCGCCCGCCTGATTGGCACAACCGAAAAACACCTCGTCCAGGTGCGCCCAGTGCACACCCGGGTTGCGCGCGATCAATGCCTTGAGCGGTACCGCCGCCAAGTCGTCAGCCCGGATGCTGGCAAGGGCGCCACCAAACCGGCCAATGGGCGTGCGAACGGCATCACAAATATAGACCTCGCGCATCTTGCGTCTCCTGCAGTGACCATGGGCGCCGGCGATACAGGCACAATCGGGTCACTGCAACCTGTCCGCCGGGTGGGCATCAGGTTAGGGACAAAGGCGGGGCCGTCACAATTAGCTCAAGGCTGAACTGGGCGATTATCGAACGCTTTGTCAGCAGGCTGTAATGATCCTAAAGCCTTCGCGCTTATCCAAACAGCTGATGGCTGAGCTCTTGGCTGGCTTCCAGTAGTACGGGAAGAAACCGCTGCTCCAGTTCACTGCGCGGTACACGCCCGACGTGGGTACTGACGTTCAGCGCCGCCAGTACCTGGCCTGAGGCGTCGTAGACGGGCACGGCCACCGAGCGCAGGCCTTGTTCGAGTTCCTGGTCGACCACGCACCATCCCTGGCTACGCACTTGCTCGATGCAGGCGAACAGCGACGGGGCGTCGTGCAGGGTACGGCTGGTGCGGGCCTTGAGGTCGGCACGATCGAAGTATTCGCGCAAGCTGGTGTCGTCCATGGCCGCCAGGAGGATGCGGCCCATGGACGTGCAGTACGCCGGGAGCCGTCCACCGACCGACAGGTCTACCGAGATCAGGCGCTCTACCGTCGCCGAGCGGGCGATGTACAGAATGTCGTCCCCTTCGAGGGTCGCCATGTTGGCCGCCTCGTGCAATTGGTCGCTGATACGGTCCAGGTAAGGCTGCGCGGAAATGGCCAGGGGTGTCGATGACAGGTACGCATGGCCGAGCGTCAGCACTTTGGGCAGCAAGGAGTAGGTACGCCCGTCGGTGGTCGCGTAGCCCAGCTTCATCAGCGTATGCAGGCATCGGCGCACTGCCGCCCGAGGTATTTCGGTGCGATGGCTGATTTGCGCGATGGTCAGGTGCCGCTTGCGTTCCTGAAATGCCTGTATGACGGCAAGCCCACGCGCCAGGGAGGTCATGAAGTCAGGATCGCCGGTGAACGCCTGAATGCGTTTGGCCGGCGATGCCACGATTGGCGGGGCCAGGGCGGGTACCGGACTGCGTGTTGGTTCGGGCAGAGCACTGTCACGGGCTGTTTTATCGTCATTCATCGCACACCTCAACAAAATCGCCGACTTGTGCGATTATCGAACAACCGGCCGATAATCGCAATTGACCGGCGACACGTTTGCTTATACCTTTCCAGTGCCACTTGTGGCTTCTTTGGAGAGACTGGTCAGGTACCCACCGTAGAAGTCCCAGGCAACGGCCCTGCCAATTGGTGGGGCCGTTTTGTTTTTGCGGTGTGCATCGCGTGCGATATCGAACTTTCACACGTTGTGGTTTTCTTAATATCGACATGTCTTTGATTGCCCGTCGGGCCAATCCCATCACACTGGCCTTATTCGAGTGTTGATATACTCCGGTCGTCTAGTTGGACGACGCGTCGATCCAGGTCCCGCCGGCAAGTTAAGTGTCGATATCGTCTAACGGTTTACGCCGACAGGGCGGTCCTCTTTCCAATTCAATTCAGGTACTGCATGTGACAAAAGAAGAACTGCGCGCAGAACTCGAGCGCCAGGCTGAGCGTTTCAAGGATGTGTATGGCGGCGAAGTGACCACCTATGCGGCACAGCCGGAACCGGAACGCAAACCCTGGCGCAAACGCGCCAACATGCGCGACCAGGCGTTCAGCCAGGAGCTGGAACGCATGGAGAAGGAATTGCGCAGCGCTAACCCCTAGCCCTTTGCCCAATCGTCAAAGCGCTAGGGGTGCCCAGAGCGCGTAATTGCTCTGGCGCAATGGTTGTAATGGAATTTCACAAATTTCATACGGGCGTTTAAAACGATTAACCGCCTCACCTTCCGCGCATTTTGCTGATTTTTCGCTGACGTTGAACACATTTGGCTTCGATAATGTTGACCGACCTGCAGTGGCAGACGGCAATTTCTGACCTGGGCGACATGATCAGCGGCTGCCGCGGGTGCATCGATTGCCAACGTTTTCTGGCATAATCCGGCCCCCCTACGACCGCCAGACAACCTTCATGATCGATTTATTCAGCGGACTGGATGCCTGGGTATTGGTGAGCTTGCTGCTCGCCTTGACCTTCGTGCTCGCCTTCGAGTTCATCAATGGCTTTCATGACACCGCCAACGCGGTAGCCACCGTCATCTACACCAAAGCCATGCCACCACACCTGGCCGTGTTCTTCTCCGGCGTGTTCAACTTCCTTGGCGTTCTGCTGGGTGGGGTCGGGGTGGCTTATGCCATCGTGCACCTGCTTCCGGTAGAGCTGCTGATCAATGTGAACACCGGGCACGGCCTGGCCATGGTCTTCTCGCTGCTGGCCGCAGCCATTACCTGGAACCTGGGCACCTGGTACTTCGGTATTCCTGCGTCCAGTTCGCATACCCTGATCGGCTCGATCCTGGGCGTGGGCCTGGCCAACGCGCTCATCAACGACATTCCGCTGGGTGACGGCGTCAATTGGCAGAAAGCCATCGATATCGCCATGTCCCTGGTGGTTTCGCCGATCGCCGGGTTTGCCGTGGCCGCGCTGGTCCTGCTTGGCCTGAAATGGTGGCGCCCGCTGTCGAAGATGCACAAGACGCCTGAGCAACGCCGCAAACTGGACGACAAGAAGCACCCGCCTTTCTGGAATCGTCTGGTGCTGGTGATTTCGGCCATGGGCGTGAGCTTCGTGCACGGCTCCAATGACGGTCAGAAAGGCATTGGCCTGATCATGCTGGTATTGATCGGCATCGTACCGGCCAAGTTCGTGCTCGACCTGAACAGCACCACCTACCAGATCGAACGCACCCGTGATGCCACGTTGCACATGAGCCAGTTCTACGAGCGCAACGCTGCCACGCTGGGCGAATTCCTGGCGCTGGGCAAGGCCAAGGCCAGTGACCTGCCTGAACAGTTCAGCTGCAATCCCCAGCAGACCGAGCCGACCATCGCCGCGCTGCAGTCCTCGCTGCAGGGCGTGACCGACTACCGGGCCCTGGACGCGGACAAGCGTGTAGAAGTACGCCGTTACCTGCTGTGCCTGGACGACACCGCGAAAAAGGTTGGCAAGTTGCCGGGCCTGGATGCGCGTGAAAAGTCCGACCTGGAAAAGCTGCGCAAGGACCTGACCTCCACCACTGAGTACGCTCCGTTCTGGGTGATCGTGGCCGTTGCCCTGGCCCTGGGCCTGGGCACCATGGTTGGCTGGCGCCGCGTGGTGTTGACCGTCGGCGAGAAGATTGGCAAACAGGGCATGACCTATGCCCAGGGCATGTCGGCGCAGATCACCGCGGCCTGCGCCATTGGCATGGCCAACGTGTTCGCGCTGCCGGTTTCAACCACGCATGTGCTGTCTTCCGGCGTTGCTGGCACCATGGTCGCCAACAAAAGCGGCCTGCAGGGCGGTACGGTGAAGACCATCCTGATGGCGTGGGTGCTGACCCTGCCCGCCTCGATGGGGCTTGCCGCCGGCCTGTTCTGGTTGGCGTCCAAGGCAATCGGCTGACCTCAGCCCATAGAAAAAGGCGCCGTCGGGCGCCTTTTTTATGGGCGATGGTTTCACACCGCGCAGCTACTTCTTTTTCCCGCCCAGCAACGAGCCCATCAGCCCGCGCACCAGCTGCCGCCCCAGTTGATTGGCAGCCTGACGCATCGCCGACTTGATCGCCTGCCCGGCCGCGCCTTGCAGAAATTCGCCCGCCTTTTCAGCGAAACTGCTGTCATCAGCCTTGGGTTGCGGCGCGGGCTCCACCGCTTCGCCCTTGCGTTGGTTGAGCCTTTCGTAAGCCGACTCCCGGTCTATGGGTTTGTCATAACGGCCAACCAAGGGGGACCGCGCAATCAGTGCACTGCGCTCGGCCTCACTCAACGGGCCGATGCGCGATTGCGGTGGGGCGACCAGCACTCGCTGCACACTGGCAGGTGTTCCCTTGTCCTCGAGCGTGCCGACCAGTGCCTCGCCGATGCCCAGCTCGGTCAGCGAGGACAACGCATCGAATGAAGGGTTGGGGCGAAAGCCCTCGGCTACGGCGCGTAGCGCCTTCTGCTCCTTGGCCGTATACGCCCGCAAGCCATGCTGGATTCGCAGGCCCAACTGGGCAAGGACTGCATCGGGCAGGTCGGCTGGGGACTGGGTGACGAAATACACCCCGACCCCTTTTGAGCGAATCAGCCGCACCACCTGCTCCAGGCGGTCTTGCAAGGCCTTGGGCGTGTCCTTGAACAGCAGGTGCGCTTCATCGAAGAACAGCGCCAGCACCGGTTTTTCGGCATCACCACGCTCGGGCAGTTGCTCGAACAGTTCGGCCAGCAGCCACAGTAGAAACGTGGCGTAGACCTTGGGTGCCTCATGCACCAGGCGGCTGGCGTCGAGCAAATGGATGCGCCCTCGCCCATCCGGGTCGGGCCGCAGAATGTCTTCGAGCTGCAATGCCGGCTCACCAAACAACGCCTCTGCCCCCTGCTGCTCCAGGGTGGCCAGCCGGCGCAGCAACGCCTGCACGGACGCGCCGGTAACCAGCGCACTGTCTTCGCCCAGCACCTGCGGGTTGTCCTTCAGGTGGCCAAGCAGCGCTTTGAGGTCCTTGAGGTCCAGCAACAGCAAGCCTTCGCGATCGGCCACCTTGAAACTGGCATACAGCGCCGCCTGTTGGCTATCGGTGAGCTCAAGCAAGTTGCCTAGCAGCAAAGGCCCCATTTCGCTGATCGTGGTACGCAACGGATGCCCCGACTGGCCCGCGATGTCCCACACGCTGACTGGGTAGGCCTGTGGCTGGTGGTGCAACCAAGGCATCCCTGCGATGCGCTCGGCCACCTTGCCCTCAGGCGCGCCTTTGGCGCCTAGCCCACACAGGTCGCCTTTGACGTCGGCCGCGAACACCGCCACGCCGGCATCGCTGAAAGCCTCGGCCAAGTGTTGCAGGGTCACGGTCTTGCCGGTACCGGTGGCCCCCGCCACCAACCCGTGCCGGTTGGCAAGCCGCATCGCTTGCCCTACGGGCTGGCCATCAGGGCTTGATCCTACAACGATAAATGAAGATTCCGACATCTCTTTAATCCTCTGCTCAAGCTTTGTCTTACTTCGGCCGATACCTCTGGGTGATATTCGCCTTACTCAGAGAGAACAACCGAAAAAGGACTTTTCGGGATGTTGCACTGGCTGGGCCCTACAGCTGCGAACGCCTGATACAAAACCTTAGCGGACCCGATGATTTCATGAACAAAAGCCTTCGTTTCAGCCACAAGATTCTGCTGGCAGCATCACTGATCGTGATCCTCGCATTCAGCCTGTTCACCCTCTACAACGACTACCTGCAGCGTAATGCGATTCGCGAGGACCTTCAGGACTACCTGACTGAGATGGGCGCCTCTACGTCGACCAACATCCGCAGTTTGTTCGAGGGACGTATCAAACTGGTCGAGAACCTGGCGCAGAATATCGCCCAGCAACCGGCCAATGCTGAAACCCTGATGGGCCAGCAGGCGCTGATATCGAGTTTCCTTACCGTTTACCTGGGCAGGGTCGATGGCAGCTTCAGCGTGCGCCCGGATGCAAAGATGCCTGACGGGTACGATCCCCGCACACGCCCCTGGTACAAGGATGGCATGAGTGCCAGCGGCACCCTGCTGACCGAACCCTACATCGACATGACCACCAACAAGATGGTGATCGGCATCCTCGACAAGGTGGCCGATTCGGTGGGAGTGGTCGGTGGTGACCTGGCACTGGACGGCCTGGCGCAAATCATCAACTCGCTGAACTTCGGCGGCATGGGGTATGCCTTCCTGGTAAACGACCAAGGCAAGATCCTGGTCCACCCGGATCAAGGCCTGGTGATGAAATCATTGTCAGACCTGTTCCCCGAGCGCACACCGAAGCTCACCCCTGAGCTGACCGAAGTGCAAAGTGACGGCCATGCCCGCCTGCTGACGTTCACACCGGTGACCGGCTTGCCTTCGGCCAACTGGTACATCGGCCTGTCGGTGGACAAGGACAAGGCCTTCGCGATGCTCAGCACGTTCCGCACCTCCGCCGTGATCGCCACCGTGGTGGCCGTGGTGATCATCATCGCCCTGCTGGGGCTGCTGATCCGTGTGCTGATGCAGCCGCTGCACACCATGACACGGGCCATGGAGGACATCGCCGAGGGCGAAGGCGACCTCACCAAGCGCCTGCGCATCCACCATCACGACGAGTTCGGCATCCTGGGCAACGCCTTCAACCGCTTCGTCGAGCGTATCCACGGCTCGATCCGTGAAGTGTCCTCGGCCACCGAGCAGGTGAACGAAGTCGCGTTGCGTGTGATCAGTGCGTCCAATTCGTCGATGACCAATTCCGACGAACAATCCAACCGCACCAACAGCGTGGCGGCCGCCATCAACGAGCTGGGCGCTGCCGCCCAGGAGATCGCCGGCAATGCGGCGCAGGCTTCTCAGCATGCAAGTTCTGCACGGCGTCTGGCTGAAGAAGGCCAGCAAGTGGTCGATCGCAACATCGCCGCCATGAACCGGCTTTCCGACTTGATCGTGACGTCCAGCGCCCACATCGAGACGCTCAACAGTAAAACCGTCAACATCGGCCAGATTCTCGAAGTGATCACCAGCATTTCCCAGCAGACCAACCTGCTGGCGCTCAACGCCGCCATCGAGGCCGCGCGTGCCGGTGAAGCGGGTCGTGGTTTCGCAGTGGTGGCCGACGAAGTGCGTAATCTGGCCCATCGCACCCAGGAATCCGCGCAGCAGGTCCAGGGCATGATCGAGGAGCTGCAAGTGGGCGCCCGCGAGTCGGTCGATACCATGGACCAGAGCCAGCGCCACAGCCTGGACAGTGTGCAGATCGCCAACCAGGCCGGTGAGCGGCTGGACAGTGTCACCGTGCGCATTGGCGAAATCGATGGCATGAACCAGTCCGTGGCCACGGCCACCGAGGAGCAGACGGCCGTGGTCGAAGCCATCAATATGGATATCAACGAAATCAACATGCTCAATCAGGAAGGCGTCGAAAACCTGCAGGCGACGCTGCGTGCCTGTTCCGATTTGGAACAGCAGGCCAGCCGTCTGAAACACCTGGTCGGCACCTTCCGTATCTGAAGCCGGCACCGACCCGCCGAGCGCCTTTGCCTGGCGCTCGGCTGCCGGGCGATCAACCGCACAAGCTGATCGAACAAACTATCCTTCTGAAAGGTCAACTTCATGGCATGTCAACGCCGGTTTCGTTACCGCGCGATGACAGACCCGAAAGACGATCCCGGAGGGATGCAGATCGTGCACATTGCCGACATCACCATGTTCTACGCCCCGGCCAGCGGCGGCGTACGCACTTACCTTGATGCCAAACACCACCGCCTGGATGCCCTACAAGGTGTCCGTCACAGCCTGTTGATCCCCGGCGCCAGCGCTCGGCATGAAGGCGGTGTCTATCATGTGCCTGCACTACCCCTGCCCTTTGGCAAAGGCTACCGCTTTCCGGTACGCCTGGCGCCATGGTGCAACACGCTGCGCACGCTAAAGCCAGACCTGATCGAGGTCGGCGACCCGTACCTGACCGCCTGGGCGGCGCTTGAAGCGCGCCGTCAGCTGGACGTACCGGTCATTGGTTTCTATCACTCCGACCTGCCGCTGTTGGTGAGCAACCGCATGGGTAATTGGTTCACGCCCAACGTCGAGGCCTATGTCAGCAAGTTGTATGGCAATTTCGACCGCGTGCTCGCACCGAGCAAGGTCATGGCAGACAAGCTCCGCCGCCTGGGGGTACGTGATGTTCACGTGCAGCCGCTGGGCGTGGACCTGGAAACCTTCAACCCCGCACGCCGCGATCCACAGGTGCGGGCCGAACTGGGCATCGCCGACACCTGCCGGCTGCTGATCTATGCAGGCCGAGGCTCTCGGGAGAAGAACCTGCCCGTGCTGCTCGACTGCATGCGGCAGCTGGGGCGCGGGTATCACCTGCTGCTGGTGGGGTCCAACATGCCCGCCAATGTGCCCGACAACGTCAGCGTGATCGGCCAGTTCTGCCCACCTGACCAGGTGGCTCGCCTGATGGCCAGCGCCGACCTGTTGGTGCATGCCGGCGACCAGGAAACCTTCGGCCTGGTCATCCTCGAAGCCATGGCCAGTGGCACGCCCGTGGTTGCAGTGCGTGCCGGCGCCTTCGGCGAAATCGTCAACGACCAGTGCGGGCGCTTGTGCCAACCCAATGATGCCCGGGCAATGGCCCTGGCGGTGCGCGAGGCGTTCGAAGCCGGGGCGCGCAAGCTCGGTGCACAGGCCAGGCGACATGTAGAGCAGCATTACTCATGGGACAACGTGGTCAATGGCCTGCTTGAGCATTACCAGGCTGTACTTGGCCATCAACAGCAGGTGCGGGCACATGCTTGAGTCCGGTACCCGTTCCCGTAGCGTGATGCTGGTGCTGCATGATGTGGCCCCAGAGACGTGGCCAGATTACGAGCCGTTCGTGCAGGCGGTCGATGCATTGGGTAACGTGCCCATGACCTGGCTGGTGGTGCCCGACTTTCATCGGCGCAACCTGCTGACTCAGTCTCCCGGCTTCTGCCAGTTGCTCGATCGCCGTCTGGCCGCGGGTGACGAGCTGGCCCTGCACGGTTACGCCCATGCCGATGAGGGCCCCACGCCGCGTACGCCCGTGGACTACTTCATGCGGCGGATCTATACCCATGAAGGCGAGTTCTACGCGCTGGACGAACACCAGGCCATCGCCCGGCTACAAGACGGCCTGGCGTTGTTCGACCGTCAAGGCTGGCCTGTAGCAGGCTTCGTGGCCCCCGCGTGGTTGATGAGCCAGGGCACGCGGCAAGCGCTGCGCCAACTGCCGCTCAAATACACCAGCACCCCGCAGCACCTCTATCGCCTGCCGGACTTTACCGCCATCGATGCACCCGGTTTGGTCTGGAGCGCGCGCAGCGCCTGGCGCCGTGGTGTGTCGCGGGTGCTCAGCGACTGGCAATGTCGACGCTGGCAAGGTGCTAACACCCTGCGCCTGGGGCTGCACCCGGTGGACATGCGCCATCAATACTCACGGGACTACTGGCTGCGCACCCTTGAAAAACTGATCGAAGACGGGCGCGAACCCTTGACCAAGTCAGCCTGGCTGGAGCGGCAGGTGGCAGCATGAACCGCTGGCTGCTGCTGGGCTTGGCGCTGCTGGGCGCAGCGTTGGTGCCGGCACTGTTGGGCGGCAGCGAACTGCTGCCCAAGCTGAGCCGCTTCGACCCGCAGCTGTTGATGACGCTGGTGGGCATGATTCTGCTGTGCTGGGTGATCAACGCCTGCCGGATGCGCCTGCTGCTAGGCGATCAGGCAGTGCGCGTGTCGCGGGTGCGCACCTTGGGTGTGGTCATGGCCACCGAATTCGCCATCTGTACCACTCCAGGTGGTGGCGGCGGTCCCCTGACCCTGATGGCCTTGCTGGCCCGCGAGGGCATCAGCGCAGCCCGCAGCGGCGCGGTGTTCGCGATGGATCAGCTCAATGACTTGGTGTTTTTCTTCTGCGCCATGCTGGCGATCGCCGGCTATGCGTTGTTTCACAGCCTGGGGCGCAGCCAGGAAAGCATGTTGCTGGGCAGTGCGGCACTGCTGTGCGCGGCGCTGGCAGGCGTGGTGGCGTTGCTGCGCTACCGGCGCAAGGTGATGCGGCTGAATGGCAGGCTGCTGCAGCGCCTGGGTACCAGCGCACCGCGCAAACGGCGCTGGGCCCGTAAGCTGCTTCGTTTCGTGCAGGCACTGGCGCAAACCTGGCAGCTACCCAAGCGCACCCTGTTTCTGGTGTTCAGCCTGACGTGCGTCCACTGGGGGCTGCGCTTTAGCGTGCTGTACCTAGTGGTCAAGGGCCTGGGCGTGGAGCTGGCCTGGATCCCCAGTTTCCTGGTCCAGATGCTCTCGCTCAGCGCCGGTCAGTTCAGCATGATGCCCGGCGGCGCAGGCGCTGCCGAGCTGACCTCGGCCAGCCTGCTGACACCCATGGTGGGCAGCTCGACGGCGGCAGCGGCGATCCTGATCTGGCGCGCAATCACTTACTACCTGTATCTGCTCGCCGGAGGGCCTGTGTTCGTGTGCCTGCTGGCACGTCCGCTGCTGGAGCGCTGGCGGCGTCAGGTGGGTTGAGCGCTTGCCAAAGCGCAGCGGCACCGGGGAAGTCGGTGCCGTCGGTGTCCTGCAACGCGTCTGGATCGTAGCGGGCCAGGCAACCCTGGCCCACTACAGGGGGTGGAGAGGCTGTAGGCGTACCGCGCCGTCCCATTGGTCGATCCTCACGTTGCTCAAGAGGCTTGTATAGCAGCCCTGCTATCAGTCGAACACCACTGTCTTGTTGCCGTGCACCAGAACCCGGTCTTCCAGGTGATAGCGCAGGCCGCGAGCCAGCACCATTTTCTCCACGTCGCGCCCGAAGCGGACCATGTCCTCGATGCTGTCGGCATGGGTAACCCGCACCACGTCCTGCTCGATGATGGGGCCGGCGTCCAGCTCTTCGGTCACGTAGTGGCAGGTCGCACCGATCAGCTTCACGCCACGCAGCGCCGCCTGATGGTACGGCTTGGCGCCGACGAACGATGGCAGGAAGCTATGGTGGATATTGATGACCTTCTCAGCATAGTCCTGGCAGAGTTGCGGCGGCAGAATTTGCATGTACCGCGCCAGCACGACCACATCGGCTGCGTGTTCCTGCACCAGGCGTGACACCTCGGCAAACGCCGGGGCTTTATCCTTGGGGTCTACTGGAACGTGGAAGAACGGAATACCGTGCCACTCGACCATGCTGCGCAGGTCGTCGTGGTTGGAAATGACGCAGGGAATGTCGCAATCGAGCTCATCGCTGTGCCAGCGGTGCAGCAGGTCGGCCAGGCAGTGGGATTCGCGGCTGGCCATCAGCACGACGCGCTTTTTCTGGGCAGAATCGGTCACGCGCCAGGTCATGGAGAACTCTTCGGCGATGGGCGCGAACGCTTCGCGGAACGCCTCGATACCGAAGGGCAGCGACTCGGCGCGAATTTCATGACGCATGAAGAACCAGCCAGTCTGCTCGTCGGAGTGATGGCTGGCTTCGGTGATCCAGCCGTTGTACAAGGCCAGGAAATTACTGACTTTCGCCACGATGCCGACACGGTCGGGGCAAGCGATCACCAGACGGTAGGTGCGCATGAATAAGACTCCAGAACTCGCAAAGGCGCTTATTCTAGCGGCACGCTGAGAAAAACGCAGTAATGATTGCGACGTGCTGCATAGGGCCGCTGTGCCTATCAGGCGGGAATCTTCCGACAAGGTTTATGGATGAAACGGCAACCTATGTAAATTTTTGTTCACGTGGAGAATTACTGTCACAGCTAATCAACTGTTAATACATCAATCATATGTTTACTTGCGAGAATTGCCTGTTTACTATTGCTCCACACATTTCCGAACACGCATTAAGGAACACTCCATGTCCCTGATCAACGAGTACCGTGCTACCGAAGAAGCCATCAAGGAACTTCAGGCCCGCCTGGCCAACCTGTCTCAGGATGACAAGCTGAAAAAAGAACTGGAGTTCGAAGGCAAACTGCGCACCCTGATGGGCGAATATTCCAAGTCGCTGCGTGACATCATTGCCCTGCTCGACCCTGATGCCAAGATGAGCAAACTGCCGCGTGGCGCCGTGAAAACCACTGGCACCAAACGCGCGCGCAAGGTCAAGCAATACAAAAACCCGCACAACGGTGAAGTCATCGAAACCAAAGGTGGTAACCACAAAACCCTGAAAGAGTGGAAAGCTCAATGGGGCGGTGACGAGGTAGAAAGCTGGGCAACCCTGCTGGACTGATTGTCCATTGCTCGCTATTTGATATACGTAAAAAACGCCGGTTAATAACCGGCGTTTTTTTATGGGCTTTCAATTGACGGCAAACCGCGTTTGCAACGCGTTGGCATGCAGTTGCCAGGCTGTCAGCACTTGCTGTCCTGCTTCACCCGCGCCAGGCCAGGCTGCGGCCAGGGCCTGGGCGAAATCACCCAGGGTATTGGGCGCACCCCAGCGGGGGTCAGTCAGACGTTGCCTACAAAAATCCTGCCATCGCGCCCTGTCTTCATCGTTCAAGGTGTCGGGAAAGTTACGTGCACGGTAGCGAAAGAGCAATTCGGCCAAGCGTGGATCATCGAACATCCACTGCCCGGCGCCCAACTGGGCGGGCGCCAGCGAACGCACTTGATCGCATAACCGCCGGTCACGCTCGCCGAGAAACCGCTCATACAATTGCTGTTCAGGATCGTCACTGGCCGCAAAACCGTCTTGCGTATAAATAGGTGCCAGTTTTTCCTGCCATTGATCCTGTTGACGGACCAATGCCTCGGCGCGTCGTTGTAATGCGTCCAGGTCAATCCCCAGACGCGCTTGATCAGCCGGTCGTAATACAGAAAGGGGCGCCACCACCGGGCAGCGGTTGATCTGGATGAGTTTGAGCGGTACAGGGAGCTCGCCTTCGCCAAGGGCTTCTCGACGGGTATAGAGCCGCTGGCGCAAAGTTTCGGCGCGCTCTTCAATCAGCGGCAGGGTTTGCTGATGCAGATCGCAAACAATCAATGCATTGCGGTTTTTAGGGTGCCAGGCCAAAGGCAACACGACGCCCAAGTAATGACGCGCAGCACTGAAACGTCCAGAAATATGCACCATCGGCTGCAGCAGCCGTATCTGCTCCATGACCTTGTGCTTGCTGCGAAGCTGAAACAACCAGTCGTACAACTTTGGCTGCTTCTCGCGTATCAGCCGGGCAAGGGCAATGGTCGCCCGAACATCGGAGAGTGCCTCGTGTGCGTGGCCATGTTCGAGGCCGTTGGCCTTGCTCAACAACTCAAGGCGCAGACTGATGCGCCCTTCCTGCTGGGGCCATTGAATGCCATCGGGACGCAACGCGAACGCGGTCCTGACGATATCGATCAGGTCCCAGCGACTGTTACCGCCCTGCCACTCGCGTGCGTAAGGGTCGAAGAAGTTGCGGTATAGGCTGTAGCGCGTGACTTCGTCGTCGAAACGCAGCGTGTTGTAGCCGGCACCGCAGGTACCGGGTTGCGCCAGTTCGGCATGCACGCGCGCCATGAACTCGGCCTCGCCGAGTCCTTTTTCGGCCAACTGTTGCGGCGTGACGCCCGTCACCAGGCAGGCAGCAGGATGCGGCAATATGTCATCCGACAAGCGGCAATAGAGGTTGATCGGTTCGGCGATTTCATTCAGGTCGAGGTCGGTACGCACCCCTGCCATCTGCACGGGCCGGTCGCAGCGCGGGTTGATGCCGGTGGTTTCGTAGTCATGCCAGAAAATGCTTGAAGTCACAGGGCCGTCCTGTTGCAGGTTCGCCCTGATTCTAACGCGTTGAGCCGGGCCTGACGTCGGGCCAATGAAGCGACTTGGGGCCAGTAGGCCGTGCTACACAGCCCCTACTGACCCGGACCGATCTCATGGACGGGCGTCAGCAATCGGCAATACCGACCTGTCAAACCGAGGTAGAGGAGGCGCGAAAACTGAAGTACTCCTGCAAGGAGCGCACAAAGTCGTCGTATTCGCGAGGCGCCTGCAACAACATGAAGCCCGAATCGTAGTACCCAGGCGTCTGGTCCTCGCGGCACCACAGACAACTGGCCGTAAGGTTGACGAACTGATGCCCACCCCCCGTCAACGGCAGGCGCAACTGCAATTCGTAATCGGGGCCCACCATGACCGGCAGCTCGCTGATCAGCATCATGCCGTTTTCAGAGGCATTGCCCAGCTGGCCCATCTCCTGCCCATTGAAGCGATTGAATACCTTCAGGACAAAAGGCAACTGGTGGCGGTCGATATGTCGTTTATTGAATAGCGTCAAGGTCAGTCCGTCCGCGATGCCAGGAACGCCTGGTACTGGCGGTTGTTGTATCAGTTGAGTTACAGGTTAGCGCACGCTGCGACAAATCTCCCCGTCAATACAGCACTCCTTGGCATTAGCGCCAAGGTACGCTCGGCGCTGGCCTGGTCACGGCCGGCTCGCCACCCCGGTAATGACCCAGCTTCTCCAATGTTTGCAGACGCGCCTGGGCACGGTAGGCATATTCATTGCCCGGATAGCGCTGGATCAGGTACTGGTAGGTCTGTGCGGCATCCACGTACAACGCTTGCCGCTCCAGGCACTGCCCGCGCAGCAACGCCACTTCCGGGTGGATGAAAGGCCGGGCGCGGCTGGTGCGGTCGACCTGGGACAGCTCCAACATTACCCGCTGGCAATCACCGCGATCATAAGCGCGGTAGGCATTGTTGAGATGGTGGTCCATGGACCAGCGGGTACACCCGACGGCACTGGCCGCGAGGGCTAAAACGATCAGCATGCGCATGGGAGTCTCCTTTGCTGAAGAGCGTATCGGCCGGCCCATCGGATTCTTCAACGGTCGGCACGTATCGCGTGCAGTGGCCCGACCACGCCAGCCAGCAAATGCGCGCGACTGTCACCTGCACAGTTTTCCAAAGCCAGGTAGTGCAACCTAACGATGACTACAGCCCGATTCAGGAGTAGCCTCTCGCTGCGCTTCACTATAGGAGTCTGTGCATGACCATCCGCCGTACCAAAATCGTCGCCACCCTTGGCCCCGCCAGCAATTCGCCGGAAGTGATCGAACAGTTGATCCTCGCCGGCCTGGACGTGGCTCGCCTGAACTTCTCTCATGGCACTCCGGACGAGCACAAGGCACGCGCCCGCCTGATCCGTGAAATCGCTGCCAAGAATGGCCGTCACGTGGCCTTGCTCGGCGACCTGCAGGGTCCGAAGATCCGCATCGCCAAGTTCGCCAACAAGCGCATCGAACTGAAAGTCGGTGACACCTTCACCTTCTCGACCGCTCATCCGCTGACCGAAGGCAACCAGGACATCGTCGGTATCGACTACCCCGACCTGGTCAAGGACTGTGGCGTTGGCGACGAACTGCTGCTCGACGATGGCCGCGTGGTCATGCGCGTCGAAACCGCGACCGCCGACGCCCTGCACTGCGTGGTGATCATCGGTGGACCGCTGTCGGACCACAAGGGCATCAACCGCAAAGGTGGCGGCCTGACTGCACCGGCCCTGACCGAGAAGGACAAGGCCGACATCAAGCTGGCTGCCGAGATGGACCTGGACTACCTGGCCGTGTCCTTCCCGCGTGACGCCAGCGACATGGAATACGCCCGCAAGCTGCGTGACGAGTCTGGTGGCAGCGCCTGGCTGGTGGCCAAGATCGAACGCGCCGAAGCGGTTGCTGACGACGAAACCCTCGACAAGCTCATCGCAGCCTCCGACGCCGTCATGGTTGCCCGTGGTGACCTGGGCGTGGAAATCGGCGACGCCGAGCTGATCGCCATTCAGAAAAAGATCATCCAGCACGCCCGCCGCAACAACAAGGCAGTGATCGTCGCGACCCAGATGATGGAGTCGATGATCCAGAACCCGATGCCGACCCGTGCCGAAGTGTCCGACGTGGCCAACGCCGTGCTCGACAACACCGACGCCGTGATGCTGTCGGCCGAAAGCGCCGCCGGTTCATACCCGATCGAAGCCGTCCAGGCCATGGCGCGCATCTGCCTGGGTGCCGAGAAACACCCAACTAGCCAGCGCTCCAGCCACCGCCTGCACACCACGTTCGAGCGCTGCGACGAAAGCATCGCCCTGGCAGCCATGTACACGGCTAACCACTTCCCAGGCGTGAAGGCGATCATCGCCCTGACCGAGAGCGGTTATACCCCGCTGATCATGTCGCGCCTGCGCTCGCACGTACCGATCTTCGCCCTGTCTCCGCACCGCGCTACCCAGGCCCGTGCCTCGATGTTCCGGGGTGTGTACCCGATCGATTTCGACCCGGCATCGCTGCCGGCCGACAAGGTCAGCCAGGCCGCCGTGGACGAGCTGCTCAAGCGTGGGCTGGTCGAGCAAGGTGACTGGGTGATCCTCACCAAGGGCGACAGCTACCACACCATCGGCGGGACCAACGGCATGAAGATCCTGCATGTCGGTGATCCGCTGGTCGGCTGATCGGCTGACGAGCCAGGGTCGCTTCGCGCGCGTTCCCCCGTGAGCAAGCGGCCCTGTGCAGGCACTGCAGACACGTCGGCTCAGACGTGCTCGACAAAGCTGTCTGCGAACACCTGCCCCCTCGGCACGCCGGCGATGAACAGCCTTCGGGCAAACCGTTCGACGCTGGCGGGCGCGCCGCACAGCAGGGCCAAGGTCTGTCTCGATGAAGGCCGCAGCGCCGCCAGTGTTTCCTCCAGCTGCGCTGTCACCACCAGTTCCACGCTCACACCTGGCAACTGCTGCAACGGTGCTGCCAGGTAGTGCCCTGCGCGGTCGCGGGCCACGTGCAGCAACCGGATCTCCCCCCGATGCCCTTGACGCAACGCTTCGCGCACGATGCCCCATAGCGGTGCAAGCCCGGTACCGGCAGCCAGTAGCCATAACGGCCGGTCCTGCCAGTCAAGGTCGTAATGCAATGCCCCACCCCTGACTTCGCCAAGGCGCAACGCATCGCCCACCCCCAGCGCCCGTGCCTGGTCACAGAAAGCACCGGGACGATGGCAATCGATATGAAACTCCAGGCAATCATCCTCACCCGGCAGGCTGGCCAGTGAATAAGGCCGCGCCACCCCACCCAACCAGAGCACCGCGTGTTGGCCTGGCTGGTAGCGGACGCTGCGCTCGGTCCGCAGGCGCAACCGCAACACATCACCGAACCAGTCCAGTTCGCTGACAACGCCGCCTACGCCGTCGCGCAAGGGATCGAACACGTCCACGCGCAAGTCTTCTACCACGCGGCACTGGCAGGCCAGGCGCCAGCCCACGGCATGCCTGTCCAACGCCAGGGCTTCTGGCAGGGCATCGAGGGGCAACCCGTGCTCGCACCGTACCAGGCACGCATGGCAGCGCCCTGCACGGCAGCTGTAGGGCACATCAAGCCCTGCCTCGTTCAAGGCATCGAGCAAGTTGGCGCCAGTCGGCACTGTCCAACAACGCGTGCCCACGCTAAGTTCGGGCATGTTCACTCACCTCTTCAAACCCCTTGTGCCGATGGACGCGACCGCGTGCCCGTCGATTCTAATGCCCTGTACTGTGCCGAGCAGCAAAAAGGATGCCGGCCACCGGCCAGACCATGGTCCTGACCACTCGCAGGTGTTTCACCGGGGCAGGCGCGCTATACTGCCGCGCCTTTTTTGCGTCGGCAGGCTGTCGGCGCGCCTTTGCAAGGCGTTTCGACAGGCTGGTCGGCTCCGTCGAACGTCTCACTGAATGTTCCCGTCTTTAAGAGGAGCGCGCTGCATGACCGTGATCAAGCAAGACGACCTGATTCAGAGCGTTGCCGACGCCCTGCAATTCATCTCGTACTACCACCCCGTCGATTTCATCCAGGCCATGCACGAGGCCTACCTGCGCGAAGAGTCGCCGGCTGCGCGCGACTCCATCGCCCAGATCCTGATCAACTCGCGCATGTGTGCCACCGGTCACCGGCCTATCTGCCAGGACACCGGCATCGTCACCGTGTTCGTGCGCGTGGGTATGGATGTGCGCTGGGACGGCGCCACCTTGAGCGTGGACGACATGATCAACGAGGGTGTGCGCCGCGCCTACAATCTGCCTGAAAACGTCCTGCGCGCATCGATCCTGGCCGACCCGGCCGGCGCCCGCAAGAACACCAAGGACAACACCCCGGCCGTCATCCACTACTCCATCGTCCCCGGCGACAAGGTCGAGGTCGATGTTGCAGCCAAGGGCGGCGGTTCGGAAAACAAGTCCAAGATGGCCATGCTCAACCCGTCCGACTCCATCGTCGACTGGGTGCTCAAGACCGTTCCGACCATGGGCGCTGGCTGGTGCCCGCCTGGCATGCTGGGCATCGGCATCGGCGGCACCGCCGAAAAAGCCGCGGTCATGGCCAAGGAAGTGCTCATGGAGTCCATCGACATCCATGAGCTCAAGGCACGCGGCCCGCAGAACCGCCTGGAAGAAATCCGTCTGGAGCTGTTCGAGAAGGTCAACCAGCTGGGCATCGGCGCCCAGGGCCTCGGTGGCCTGACCACCGTGCTCGACGTCAAGATCATGGACTACCCGACCCACGCCGCCTCGCTGCCGGTGTGCATGATCCCAAACTGCGCGGCCACTCGCCACGCCCACTTCGTGCTCGACGGCACGGGCCCGGCGCAGCTGGAAGCGCCGTCGCTGGACGCCTACCCCGAGATCGTCTGGGAAGCTGGCCCAAGCGCCCGACGTGTCAACCTGGACAGCATCACGCCCGAAGAAGTGGCCAGCTGGAAACCGGGTGAAACCATCCTGCTCAACGGCAAGATGCTGACCGGCCGGGATGCCGCCCACAAGCGCATGGTCGAAATGCTCAACCGCGGCGAAGCACTGCCGGTGGATCTCAAGGGCCGCTTCATCTACTACGTTGGTCCGGTCGACCCGGTAGGCGACGAAGTGGTCGGCCCTGCTGGCCCCACCACCGCCACGCGCATGGACAAGTTCACCCGCCAGATCCTGGAGCAGACCGGTCTGCTGGGCATGATCGGCAAGTCCGAGCGCGGCCCGACCGCCATCGACGCGATCAAGGACAACAAGGCCGTTTACCTGATGGCCGTAGGTGGCGCCGCCTATCTGGTCGCGCAAGCCATCCGCAAGTCCAAGGTCCTGGCCTTTGCCGAGCTGGGCATGGAGGCCATCTACGAGTTCGAGGTCAAGGACATGCCAGTGACCGTGGCCGTGGACAGCAACGGTGAGTCGGTGCACATCACAGGCCCCGCCTTGTGGCAGAACAAGATCGCCCAGAGCCTGGCCGTCGAAGTGAAGTAACCCAAGGCAACAGCGACGGCGCTGTCACCGGCCGCTCGCGTGCGCAGTCAATGCGCAGCCAACCTGCAGCGGCGGACCTTGATGCCAGGGCCCGCCGCTGTTGCGTTCAAAGACGTTCGAATTGTTCGGGCCAGTCCCTGCGTGTGAATACCTGCCCCTGCTGCCTGACCCGGCGCACGGCCTCCAGATCCAGGTCACACATCAGCCAACGGCTGCGCTGCGGGTCGAGCGATTCGCTCAATGCCATCACCCCATCCCCCGGCATGCCACGATCAGGCGGCACGAACAGCCCTGCCCGGCCCAGGTTCTCGTCCAGTGCCGGCGACCAAGGGGCCAGCCCCACGGTCGGGCTCTGCAACACGGCCAGCTGGTTCTCCAACGCGCGTGCTTGAGCCCCGATCCGTACACGGTGATAGCCGGCTTCGGTGTCGGTGCAGCTCGGCGCCAGGATCAGGTCGGCGCCACGTTCTGCCAACCGACGGGCCAAGAGCGGGAACTCATTGTCGTAACAGACCAGGATGCCAAGACGGCCCAGATCGGTGTCGAAGACCGTCAGCCCTTGGCCTGCGGCAATGCCCCACTGTTCCCGCTCGAAGCGGGTCATCATCAGCTTGTCCTGATGCCCTAGCACACCCTTGGGGCCAAACAGCCAGGCGCGGTTGCGGTAGGCGCCGTCGCTGTCCAGTACCGGCAGCGTGCCTGGTTGCAGGTAGATGCCCCAACGCCTGGCCAGGCCCGCACACAAGGCCTTCCACGGCTCGATCAACGGCTGGATGCCTGCAATGGAAGCGTTCAGGTCCCCCCGCTGCTCGGGTGTCAGCTGCCCACTGAGTACCAGCCCTGCATACTCGGGCAGCAGCAACAGACGCGCGCCAGCCTCCACCGCCTCTGCACACAAACCTTGCAGGTGGTCGGCATAGGCCTCCCAGGTTTCGTGCAGCTCAATGGCATACTGGCAGGCCGCGACACGGATCAAAAGGGCAGTTCCTTGAGCCAGAACGACATGAGTTTGTCCGAGCTTTCCTGCTCGTCCAGGTCGCGCCAGGCATACCGGGTACGCAGGGACGGGTCATGCAGAAAACCACGGTTGCGCCAGAACCCATGCAAGGGCTTGTAATCGGTTGGGCGGCGCGGATGTACACCGGGCCGCTCCACGGCGCAGAACGCGCAGTAATCGAACTCGGCCAGTTTATGGGCGTAGGATTCGCGTTCGATGAAAAAGCGTACCCCAAGCCCCTGCCCTCGGTATTGCGGCAGAACCACGGACTCGCCGAAATAGTAGACGCTGGCCGGGTCGCGACCCTGGGCCACGAACGGCTCCTGAAACTCGGGCGCGACGTCGACCAGGGGCAGGCCCGTCGACGCGCCCACCACCTTGTCCTCATCCACGGCCAGCACCACCAGGCTGCGACCGGAACGGGCATAGGTGGCCAGGTAGTCGGCTTCGTACTCGGGCGAACCGTCGTAGAGGTAGGGGAACTCGCGGAACACGGTCAGGCGCAGACGAGCGAGGTCATCGATATAAGGCGCGATGGCGGCGCCGTGCAGTAGGCGTATTTGCATGCTTGGCGGTCGTTTTGTCGATGTGGATGACGCGCTCGGCTAAGCCGGGCTTGAGGGGAAACCCTATCATCCAGGCCAACGACACGCCTTTTCCCTACACGACAGGTAATGTTCCATGACCGCTACCGAATTGGTAAACGCTTACTACGCTGCCTTCAACGCAGGCGACATGCCAGGGTTTCTGGCCCTGCTCAGCGAGGATGTAATTCACGACATCAACCAGGGTGAGCGGCAGATGGGCAAGGCCAGGTTCGCCGCCTTCATGGACAAGATGAACCGGTGTTACCGCGAGCGCCTTGCCGACATCGTGGTGATGCAAAATGCCGATGGCAGTCGCGCAGCGGCGGAATTCACCGTGCACGGCCAGTACGTGGCCGATGACGAAGGCCTGCCTGTGGCCACCGGCCAGACCTATGTCCTGCCGGCCGGCGCGTTCTTCTATATCCACTGCGGCAAGATCGCCCGCGTGACCAACTATTACAACCTCAACGACTGGGTCGAGCAAGTCGGCTGACCCACGGGCCGGTCGGCCTGTTGGGTCAGAGGATACGGGTGCCCAACACCTTCAGAAACGCCGCCAGCCACGCAGGGTGTGCCGGCCAGGCGGGCGCGGTGACCAGGTTGCCGTCCACATGGGCCTGGTCCACCGCAATGTCGATATAGGTGCCGCCTGCCAGGCGCACCTCCGGAGCGCAGGCCGGGTACGCACTGCACTCCCGGCCTTTGAGCACACCGGCGGCGGCCAGCAACTGGGCGCCGTGGCACACGGCGGCGATGGGCTTGCCTGCTTGGTCGAACGCTCGCACCAGGTCGAGCACTTTCTCGTTCAGGCGCAGGTACTCAGGCGCCCGCCCGCCCGGGATCACCAGGGCATCGTAACTTTCGGCACGGGCCCTGACGAAATCCTGATTCAGGGCAAACTGGTGCCCTGGCTTTTCGCTGTAGGTCTGGTCGCCTTCGAAGTCGTGAATAGCCGTGCGCACGGTCTGGCCCGCTACCTTTTCCGGGCACACGGCGTGCACGGTATGCCCGACCATACTCAGCGCCTGGAAGGGCACCATGACCTCGTAGTCTTCGACGTAATCGCCCACCAGCATGAGTATCTTCTTAGCCGTCATCGCATCCACTCCATCGATTGCCTGTGAACCGTCATTGCACGATAGCTGCGCTCAGTCGCGCCGGTCGAGCACGTTGGCCACCAACCGGTCCAGCCATCCCCAGATGCGCTGTTTGACCCGGCGCCAGAACGGCCTGGCATTCCAGTGCGCGAGGTCGACTTCCTCGCTCAGGGCGAAATCGCGCTCGAAACTGGCGACCACTGCGGTCGTCAGCGGCAGGTCCAACGCTTCTATATTGGCCTCCAGATTGAAGCGCAGGTTCCAATGGTCGAAGTTGCAGGAGCCGACGCTGACCCAATCGTCCACCACCACCATCTTCAGGTGCAGGAAGCACGGCTGATACTCGAAAATTCGCACTCCGGCGCGCAGCAGGCGTGGATAGTACCGGTGGCCGGCATACCGTACCGAAGGGTGGTCGGTGCGCGGGCCGGTGAGCAGCAACCGCACATCGACGCCCTTGCCCGCTGCGCGGCGCAGCGAGCGGCGTACGCTCCAGGTCGGCAGAAAATAAGGCGTGGCCAGCCAAATGCGCTGCTTGCCGCTGTTGAGGGCACGCACCAATGCATGCAGGATGTCCTGATGCTGACGGGCGTCGGCGTACGCCACCCGGCCCATGCCCTGCCCTTGCGCAGGCACCTTGGGCAGGCGCGGCAGGCCGAAGCCCTCGGCAGGGCGCCAGGCCGTGCGGCGATGGTTGGCCTGCCACTGGCGATCGAACAGCAATTGCCAGTCGCTCACCACCGGGCCTTGCATCAGCACCATCACCTCATGCCATTCGCTGCTGGGCTGGCCCGGTTGCCAGAACTCGTCGGTCACCCCGGTACCGCCGACCACCGCCCACTGCTCGTCGACCACCAGTAACTTGCGATGGTCGCGGTACAGGTTGCGCAGCCCGCGTTTCCAGTGCAGCCGGTTGTACCAGCGCAGGTACACGCCGGCATCCACCAGACGTTGCCGCAGCTTGGCGCTCAAGGCCAGCGACCCGTAATAATCGAACAGGCAGCGCACCCGCACCCCGCGGCGGGCCGTCTGTTCCAGCGCCTGGACCACAGCCTCGGCGCAGGCCCCGGACTCGACCAGGTACAGCTCCAGGTCTACCTGCGTCTGGGCATGCTCGATGGCCGACAGCATGCGGGGAAAGAAGTGTGGCCCATCGATCAGCAGCTCGAACTGGTTGCCATCCCGCCAGGGGAAGACCGGGCCCGGCATGTCAGCGCGCAGTGAAGATCAGTACCGCATTGACCGGTACGGACGGGTTGATGGCCGTAAGGTTGGCGGACTTGCGCAGGGCTTGCAGCCCTGGCATCAGGCCGAAATCCTCGGCGCGCAGCACCAGAGGCTCCAAGGTCACGACCTGAAACCGCCGCTCGTCCAGGCGAGTGGCCAGCAGCAAGGCCTCGTAACGATGGGACTGGCCGTGCAACGTTACCGTCAGCGGCAGGCGCAGTTCGATCTGCGCCCCGTTGGCCAAGTCGTTGATCGGGCGCAGATCCAGTTGTGCCTGCACGGTCGCTTCGGCAAACCGCGCGACGTCGAACAACGCGTCACGCATGCGTTCATCACGCAGCGGCACGCCACTGCTGACCGAATCCATCTCGATACGAAGGCTCGCGGCGCCTTTGCGGTCCACCGTGCCATGCAGCACCAGGAAGCGGTGCACCTGCGCCGCTTCGCCATTGGTACCGGTGATGAACGACAGGCGAGACGACTCGCCATCAAGGTGCCAATTGGCGTGTGCGGGCAGGCACAACGCAAGCAGCAGTGCGGGCCATAGGCGGAGTGACTTCAGCATGAGGGGTCTCGAAAATGCAGGCGGCTCACCTTACCGCGCAGGTCTTTGGCACAGCAAGCGCCAGCACGTTCGCCGCCACGGCCAACGGGCGGTTCATGCAAGCATCATCGAACCTTCATCGCCGTGACATCCCATGTTTCTAGCCTGAACGTGCACATAAACGCCTACCGGCCACCTTTGCATGGCTGGTTTTATGGAGACTCGTAATGACGCGAATCGCTCATGTTGCCGACACCTGCGCCGGACACCGCCTGCACGCCGAGCGCCTGATGGGTCACGCCGCGTTGCAGGAGGCCCAGGCCCTGCGCTATCAGGTCTTCAGCGAAGCGTTCGAGGCAAGGTTCAAGGGCGCTGAGCACGGCCTGGATCAGGACGAATTTGACGCGCACTGCCGCCATATCGGCGTACGCGATGTCACCACTGGACGACTGGTGGCCACCACCCGCCTGCTCGACCACGAGGCGGCCAGCAGCCTGGGTCGCTTCTACAGCGAGGAAGGGTTCCGCCTGCAGGGGCTGCTGCAACTTCAGGGCCCTATCCTGGAAGTGGGCCGCACCTGCGTGGCCGCGCCGTACCGCAACGGCGGCACCATTGCTACGCTCTGGAGTGAGCTGGCCGAAGTACTCAACGAAGGCGGTTATCGCTACCTGATGGGTTGCGCCAGCATCTCGATGCAGGACGGCGGGGTGCAGGCGCATGCGGTCATGCAGCGCCTGCGCGAACGCCACCTGTGCACCCAGGACCTGCGTGCCGAACCCCGCAAACCGCTGCCACCGCTGACGTTGCCGGATAACGTGAGCGCCCAGATGCCGGCTTTGCTCAAGGCCTACATGCGCCTGGGCGCCAAGGTCTGTGGCGAACCGTGCTGGGATGAAGACTTCCAGGTCGCCGATGTGTTCATCCTGCTCAAGCGCGAGGCGCTGTGCCCGCGCTACGCCCGTCACTTCAAGGCCGCTGTGTGAGGGGCCGTCTGCGGCAGGTGGGGCGCCTGGCTCAGGTGCTGCTGGTGGTGGCGCTGGGGCTGCTGATGGCCAGCCTGCTCGTCATCGGGCGGCACCTTGGCATCAAAGCGTCGCTCGCGCGCCGGCAACGCTGGACACGGCTGTTCATGCGGCGCTTGGTGGCAGCACTGCCGTTCGACGTCTGCGTGACGGGGAAGCTGCCGAGCAGCCCCATGCTGTGGGTCAGCAACCACGTGTCCTGGACCGACATCCCCCTGTTGGGCATGCTGGCCCCTGTGTCATTTCTGTCCAAGGCCGAGGTCCGGCACTGGCCGCTTGCCGGGTGGTTAGCCGAGCAGGCAGGCACCTTGTTCATCAAGCGCGGTGCCAGCGATGGCCAGCAGCTGCGCGTGCACATCGGTCAGCGGTTGGTCACAGGTCACCCCCTGTTGCTGTTTCCCGAAGGCACTACCACCGACGGGCACCAGCTGGGGACGTTCCATGGGCGCCTGCTGGCGGCAGCCATCGACCAGGGCATCGCCGTGCAACCGGTGGCAATCCAATACCAGCGGCGGGGCCAGATCGACCCCTTTGCACCCTTCGTGGGAGATGACGACCTGCTGTCACACCTGCTGCGGTTGCTCGCGCAACCTCGCGGTCAAGTGCGCATTCACCTGCTCGAGCCACTGGCAAGTCATGGCAAGGGCCGCACGCTGCTGGGGCTCCAGGCACAGCGTTCGATCCATCAGGCGCTCTACGGCACACCAGAGCCACCGGCACTTCGCAGGCAGTGTGCGACTGCTGCCTGAATGCAGCAGATCCGTCAATCAACGCACGGGCTGGCCTGTGCCCGATGACTGGCAGCGAACGCTTGTACCAGCGGGTAGAATTCGCGGAAATCATCGAGCAACGGCACGTACAGGCGATCAAGCTCGTCCATGACCCCTACCAGGCCTTCAGGCCGCGACAAGCGCCGGGCGATCCCGGCAAACACCTGCTCCAGCGTGGCAAAGTCAGCATACGAGCCCAGCCAATCAGACTGCGCCATGGACGGCGCGATGTGGGCCAACCGGCCCGGCAGGGCGGGCTCGGCTAACAGCACCTGATAGAACGCCTGGGTGAACTGACGCAGCGGCTGGCGCCCATACTCGGGCCAGTGCCGCGCCAGGCAGTGGTCGAAAAAGACGTCCAGAGCGATCCCCGCAAACCGCCGCCGCACCCGCGCAAAGCGCGCCAGGGAAGCGAGCACCACAGGGTGGGCGTCGGTGAAACTGTCGATGTGTCGATGCAGTCGGATGGACGCTTCGAGCTGCGGCGGGAACCGCCCTTCCAGCGAACCTTTGACGAAGTCCCCGTAGAGGCTGCCCAGCAATTGCTGCGGAGCCGACCCTCCCAGGTGCAGGTGTGCAAGATAATTCATGGCGCCAGTCTATCACTTGCTCGGGACATATCGCCGCCGAGCGATATACCGTCTGGCTACTCGCTCGGAACACTTGAATCTTTGTATATCGCAAAATCACGATGTAGGGTTCGCGCTGACCCGATGCACCGCTGCGAGATGAGCCATGCCGCTTGACCTGGACGACATCATGAAAGCCCTCGCCCACCCGGTGAGGCGGGAAGTACTCGGCTGGTTGAAAACGCCGGCAGCCCAGTTTCTCGAGCAGGTCCACAGTACTGACCAAGGGGTTTGTGCCGGCAGATCGAGCGGCGCTGCGGGTTGTCCCAATCGACTGTGTCGGCGCACCTGGCGATCCTGCAGCGAGCAGGCCTGGTCATCCGCCAGAAAATCGGCCAATGGCACTTGTTCAAGCGCAACGAAGTCATCATCGAAGCATTGCTCGAACAATTGCGCGACTCCCTTTGACTTTCAGGTATACGTCATGACCACGCTATTCGATCCAATCACCTTGGGCGATCTGGAACTGCCCAATCGTATCATCATGGCCCCACTCACCCGTTGCCGCGCAGACGCCGGCCGCGTGCCGAATGCACTGATGGCCGAGTACTACGTACAACGCGCCAGTGCCGGTCTGATCATCAGTGAGGCGACGTCGGTCAGCCCCATGGGCGTGGGCTACCCGGACACACCGGGCATCTGGAGTGCTGAACAGGTCAGGGGCTGGACCCACGTCACCCATGCCGTGCATGCCGCAGGCGGCCGAATCTTCTTGCAGCTGTGGCACGTGGGCCGCATTTCCCATCCACGCTACCTCGATGGCCAGTTGCCGGTCGCACCCAGTGCCATCCAGCCAAAGGGGCACGTGAGTCTGGTTCGCCCGCTCAGCGACTACCCCACGCCTCGGGCCCTGGATACCGAAGAGATCAGCGACATCGTCGAGGCCTTCCGCACTGGCGCCGAAAACGCCAAGGCCGCAGGCTTTGACGGTGTCGAGATCCATGGCGCCAACGGCTATCTGCTCGACCAGTTCCTGCAAAGCAGCACCAACCAGCGCACCGACGCGTACGGCGGCTCGCTGGAAAACCGGGCGCGCCTGCTGTTGGAGGTCACCGATGCCGTAGTCCAGGTATGGGGGGCGCAGCGCGTTGGGATGCACCTGGCGCCGCGCGCCGATGCCCATGACATGGGCGATGCCGACCGTACCCAGACCTTCACGTATGTGGCGCGAGCGCTGGGCAAGCGGGGCATTGCCTTCATCTGCTCACGGGAGCGGGAGCGCGACGACAGCCTGGGCCCTGCCCTCAAAGACGCATTTGGTGGCGTCTATATCGTCAACGAAGGTTTCGACAAAGCCAGTGCCAATGCGGCCTTGGCCGATGGCAAAGCCGATGCCGTGGCCTTTGGTGTGCCGTTCATCGCCAACCCGGACCTGCCTGCACGCCTGGCTGACGATGCCCCACTGAACGAAGCTCATCCGGAAACGTTCTATGGCCAGGGACCGGTGGGGTATATCGACTACCCACGCCTGTAAGGCCTGAGACAGGGGCCAGGGCCCGGCCCCTGCCCTTCCCAGTCATGGCCTGGCGTTGATCTGCTGTTGCAGGTTCTGCAGCTGGCTCTGGACGTTGTTCAGGTTACGGGTCATCTGACCACGAAACGCGTCGAACTCCTGCACCGATGCGCCCCCGCCGGCCGCCGTGTTCGGGCGGTTGTCCAGCTGGCTTTTGAGCACCAGCACATCCTGCTGCAGGCTTTCGATGGCGGCCGTGGGATTGCCTTGTTTTTTCAGCGCGGCCACCTCCTCGCTCAGACTCTTGAGTTGCCCGTCGAGCTTGCCCCCATCGACCTGGCCCGACTTGAGCGCTGCCAACTCGCCGTTCACCGCCTTCAACTGTGCCTGCAACTGCGTTTGCAGCTCGGTGACCGCTCTTTGCTGTTCACGGGTGTCCGCCAGAACCTGCTCCAGGCGCTTGCCCAGGTCCCCGGCCTGGCCCGCTACACCTGCCTGCTGCTTGCCTTGCTCGGCCAGGCTGGCCTGCAACTGGCTGATCTGCTGTTTGAGGGCTTCACTGCCACTGTTGCTGGACGACGCGCTGGCTTCGACCTTGCCGCTGATTGCCTGCAAACGCCCTGCCGCGTCTTCGCTGATGCGCGCGAAGCTCTCCTGAGTGGCGACCAGCTGCTGCTCCATCAGGGAGATCTGCCGATAGCTCCACCATCCCAGACAGCCCAGGGCGATGAACGCGGCCACCAGCATCGCCCACAATGGGCCGGTGCTCGGCGCCCTGGCCGCTTGACGGCGACTGCGCGAGACATGAGCTGGCAGCAACTCATCGTCATCCTGCGTCCCTGCGCGCAAGGCCGGTACATCATCGAAATCATCGCGAGCATCAAAGCGCATGAGCATCCCACCCCACAGGTTGCAAATAAGCCGGATTATAAACCGCGCGCGCAGCCCGGTGATGCCCGACGTCGAGCTGAACGCTTTACCGGCCAGGCGGCTGGTGTTTCCACCACGTGCAGAATTCATCCAATGCCGCCCATACGCTGGTGGTGGGCTGATAGTCCAGGTACTGACTGGCGCGGGTGATGTCCAGGGTGAAATCGCGACTCATCACCTGCATGGCCAGGCGTGACAGCGTAGGCTCCGGCCGCCCCGGCCACAGGGTGCACGCTGCCTCGTTGAGCGCGGCCAAGCCGTAGGCCAGCCCATAACCTCGGTAGCGGGTGACCTGAGGGAGCTGAAGCTGGCGCAGGACATAGTTGATCACATCCCACAGCGGCAAGGGCTGGCCATTGCTGATGTTGTACGCTTGCCCAAGCGCGCGCCCGTCCGCGAACACTGCGCTGTACAGCGCCTCGTTCAGGTTGTGAACACTGGTGAAGTCGACTTTGTTCAAGCCGTTGCCGATGATCGCCAGCCTGCCTTTGCGTTGCAGGTGCACCAGCCGCGGCAGCAGGCTCGTATCGCCTGCGCCGATGACGAAACGCGGGCGCAGCGCCAACACTTCGAGGCCGAACTCCTGGGCGCCGAACACCTTCTGTTCGGCAATGAACTTGGTCCTGGCGTAGTGATTGGCAAACCGGCCGGGCACCTGATCCTCGCCAATGGCCACGCGTGAACGGCCATTGAAGTAGATCGAAGGCGATGACAGGTGCACGAGGCGACGCACGTGTTCCTTCAGGCAGCCTTCGACGACGTTCTCGGTCACCACCACGTTGCCCTGGGCAAACGCCTGATAGGGGCCCCAGTGCCCCACTGCACCGGCGCAATGCACCGCGGCCTCGACGCCCTGGCACAGGCGCCGGGCCAGCTCCGCGTCGCCAAGGTCGCCCGGAATGAACTGCGCGCCACGCCGCACCAGGTGCTCCACACCTTCGGCGCGCCGGCCACTGACCCGCACATCCAGCCCCCGCTCCAGGGCCAGCCGCGCAAAACGCCCGCCGATGAAGCCACTTGCGCCAGTGACCAGAATTCGCATGTAACACTCCGCCTTGCCTGATGTTCAGAAGCCTTTGACGCCCTTAGGCGCTACAACGGCACCAGCCAGTGCCGGGCGCTGTGGCGCAGGTGGTCGGTCAGCTGTGCCAGCAGTTGCCCGCCGTTACGCCAATGATGCCAGTACAACGGTACATCGATCGGGGTATCGCTGCAGATTTCCACCAATTGGCCGCTGGCCAGTTGCTCGCGGGCCTGCAACTCGGGCACCAGCCCCCAGCCCAACCCCGCTTCGGTCATGCGCAAAAAGCCTTCGGATGAGGGGCATAAATGATGCAGAAAACCGTCCTGCATGCCCAAAGAGGCCAGGTAGCGGTGCTGCAGGAAATCGTCGGGGCCGTAGACGATCGCGGGCGTGCGGGCCAGGCGACGGGCATCGAATCCCTGGGCAAAATGCTGCTTCATGAAGGCAGGGCTGGCCAAGGCCCGATAGCGCATCGCCCCCAGCGCAAGACTGCGCGCGCCGGCCACTGGGCGTTCGCTGCCGCACAGGCAGGCGGCCACGTCGCCGGCGCGCATGCGCTTGAGACCCACTTCCTGGTCCTCGACCACCAAATCGGTAAGCACCTTGTGCTCGGCGCAGAATTGCCCCACGGCGCCGGCCCACCAAGTGGCCAGGCTATCGGCATTGAGCGCGATGCGCAGACGCTCCGGCATGCCCCCGTCTTCGAGCGCGGGCACCTGACGCTGCAGGTCGCGCTCAAGCAGGCGTACCTGCTGCACATGGTTGAGCAACTGCCGGCCTACCTCCGTCGGGCCAGGCGGCGCGATGCGAACCAGTACCGGCTGCCCCACGCGCGCCTCCAGCAGCTTGATGCGCTGCGACACGGCCGATTGAGACAGGCCCAGCACCTGCGCGGCACGCTCGAAACCGCCTTGCTCGACGACAGCAGCAAGCGCCGCGAGCAACTTGTAGTCGAACATCGATTTTCCTAATGCCCAGTGAGCTTTATTGATTTTTCTTATAACCCGCAACTTGTCACACTGGCCAGCATCTTTCGAGGAGTCGTCTTCCATGTGGCAGAGTTATCTCAATGGCCTGCTGGTCGCCCTGGGCCTGATCATGGCCATCGGCACGCAGAACGCATTCGTCCTGGCGCAAAGCCTGCGCCGCGAGCATCACTTGCCGGTGGCAGCGCTGTGCATCCTGTGTGATGCCCTGCTGGTCGCCGCAGGTGTTTTCGGCCTTGCCACGGCCCTGGCCCATAACCCGACGCTGCTGAGCGTTGCCCGCTGGGGGGGCGCGGTGTTCCTCATCTGGTACGGGGCCAAGGCGCTTCGCAGCGTCTTTTCCGACCAGAGCCTGCAGCACCAGCAGGGCCAAGGCATGCGCTCACGGCGCGCCGTGCTGCTCAGTGCCCTGGCGGTCACCTTGCTCAACCCCCACGTTTACCTCGACACCGTGCTGCTGATCGGCTCGCTCGGGGCCCAGCAGACGGCGCCGGGCGCCTACGTGGCCGGGGCTGCCAGTGCTTCGCTGCTGTGGTTCTCGACCCTGGCGATCGGGGCGGCCTGGTTGGCGCCCTGGCTGGCACGGCCAGGCACCTGGCGACTGCTGGACCTGATGGTGGCCGTGATGATGTTCGCCGTGGCAGCGCAACTGATCTTCAACTGATCGTGCGGGCTCGTGGGTGCCAACGGGCGACTTACCTGCCTGTCCGGTCTGGAAACGACTGCCACCGGTCGCTGCCCGCCAAGGCGCCTGGAACCTCTAATCCCTATGTTTGTTGCGTGGTTATGCGCCAAGGCTTGGTGCTATGATCCAGCCCTTGCGTCGCAAAGAGTACAAACTCGCCGACGCACATAGGGCCGCCCGTGATCGGCCCTGCGCAAACCGCGAACTAGACCTGAATCAGGAGATCTACCATGGCTTTTGAATTGCCGCCGCTGCCCTACGCCCACGATGCCCTGCAGCCGCACATCTCCAAGGAAACCCTGGAGTATCACCACGACAAGCACCACAACACCTATGTCGTGAACCTGAACAACCTGGTCCCGGGCACCGAATTCGAAGGCAAGACCCTCGAAGAGATCGTCACCTCTTCGTCGGGCGGCATCTTCAACAACGCCGCTCAAGTGTGGAACCACACCTTCTACTGGAACTGCCTGTCGCCAAACGGCGGCGGCCAGCCGACCGGCGCCCTGGCAGAAGCCATCAACACCGCTTTCGGTTCCTTCGACAAGTTCAAGGAAGAGTTCACCAAGACGTCCGTCGGCACCTTCGGTTCCGGCTGGGGCTGGCTGGTCAAGAAAACTGATGGTTCCCTGGCGCTGGCCAGCACCATCGGTGCCGGCAACCCGCTGACCAGCGACGATACCCCGCTGCTGACCTGCGATGTCTGGGAGCACGCCTACTACATCGACTACCGCAACCTGCGGCCGAAGTATGTCGAGGCGTTCTGGAACCTCGTCAACTGGGCCTTCGTGGCCGAGCAGTTCGAAGGCAAGACCTTCAAGGCCTGAGCCTCGTAACGCTCTGAGAGCCCGGCACGTGCCGGGCTTTTTTATGCCTGCTGTTCGGCGATGTGGCACTTGCTCAGTGTGCATAGCGCGCTAACATCAAACTTCCGGTTTCTTGACGAGGCCCACTCAAGTTACCCAGGGCTTCAACCGATACACTGCTAATGACCCTCCCGTAGTGAAGGGTCGTGATTGATGGCAAAATAATGTCATTTGCATGGATTAAGGAACCTCCCTTGAAGCTGGAATTGCGTAACAGCTTGTCGGTCAAGTTGCTAAGGGTCGTGCTCCTGGCGGCGCTAGCGGTCGGCGTCGTGCTCAGCTGTGCGCAAATCGTCTATGACACCTACAAGACACGCCAGGCCGTCAACAATGACGCCCAGCGTATCCTCGACATGTTCCGCGATCCTTCCACACAGGCGGTCTACAGCCTGGACCGAGAAATGGGCATGCAGGTCATGGAAGGCCTGTTTCAGGACGAGTCGGTTCGAATGGCCTCCATCGGCCACCCCAACGAGACGATGCTGGCAGAAAAGTCCCGACCCTTGCAGGACATGCCCCTGCGTTGGCTCACCGACCTGATTCTTGGCCAGGAGCGTAGCTACTCCACGCAGCTGGTAGGCCGGGGGCCCTACAGTGAATATTACGGCGACCTCAACATCACCCTCGATACGGCGGCCTATGGCGAAGACTTTCTGATCAATGCCGTGATCATCTTCATCTCCGGCGTGCTTCGAGCGCTTGCCATGGGGCTGGTGCTGTACCTGGTCTACCACTGGCTGTTGACCAAGCCACTCTCCAAAATCATCGAACACCTCACCCAGATCAATCCGGATCGCCCCAGCCAGCATCAGATCCCACTGATCAAAGGCCATGAGAAGAACGAGCTCGGCCTTTGGGTGAACACCGCCAACCAGTTGCTGGCATCGATCGAGCGCAATACCCATCTGCGCCATGAGGCCGAGAACAGTCTGCAGCGCATGGCCCAGTACGACTTCCTCACCGGCCTGCCCAATCGCCAGCAACTGCAGCAGCAACTGGACAAGATTCTGGTGGACGGTGGGCGCCTGCAACACCGGGTGGCCGTGCTATGCGTAGGCCTGGATGATTTCAAGGGCATCAACGAGCAGTTCACCTACCAGGTAGGCGACCAGTTGCTGCTGGCCTTGGCCGATCGTCTGAGGGCCCACAGCGGACGACTGGGCGCGCTGGCGCGGCTGGGGGGCGACCAGTTCGCACTGGTGCAGGCCAACATCGAACAGCCCTACGAAGCGGCAGAGCTTGCGCAAAGCATCCTGGATGACCTGGAAGTGCCCTTCGACCTGGACCACCACCAGCAGATCCGGCTGCGCGCAACCATTGGCATCACCCTGTTCCCGGAAGACGGCGACAGCACCGAAAAACTCCTGCAAAAAGCCGAACAGACCATGACCCTGGCCAAGGCGCGCTCACGCAATCGCTACCAGTTCTATATCGCGAGCGTGGACACCGAGATGCGTCGGCGCCGTGAGCTGGAAAAGGACCTGCGCGAGGCCCTGCCACGCAACCAGCTGTACCTGGTGTATCAACCCCAGATCAGCTATCGCGATCATCGCGTTGTAGGGGTCGAGGCGCTGTTGCGCTGGCAGCATCCGGAACTGGGCATGGTGCCGCCCGATCAGTTCATACCGCTGGCCGAACAGAACGGCAGCATCATCGGGATCGGCGAGTGGGTGCTCGACCAGGCCTGCCAGCAATTGCGCGAATGGCACGACCTGGGCTTCAGCGAACTGCGCATGGCGGTCAACCTGTCCACCGTCCAACTTCACCACAGCGAACTGCCGCGGGTGGTGAACAATTTGCTCCAGGCCTATCGCCTGCCCCCGCGCAGCCTGGAACTGGAGGTGACCGAGACTGGCCTGATGGAGGACATCAGCACCGCGGCCCAACACCTGCTGAGCCTGCGCCGCTCGGGCGCCCTGATCGCCATCGACGACTTCGGGACCGGGTACTCGTCATTGAGTTACCTCAAGTCCTTGCCCCTGGACAAGATCAAGATCGACAAGAGCTTCGTGCAGGACCTGCTCGATGACGACGATGACGCGACCATCGTGCGCGCCATCATCCAGTTGGGCAAAAGCCTGGGCATGCAGGTCATTGCCGAAGGCGTGGAAACCGCCGAACAGGAAGCCTACATCATTGCCCAAGGCTGTCACGAGGGCCAGGGCTACCACTACAGCAAACCGCTGTCGGCCCGGGAACTGACCAGCTTCCTCAGGCAGGCCCAGCGCAATCAGGTTTCCGTGCTCTGAGTGCACAGATGACACGTCGTGACCTGCTTTTACATGAATCGCAGGCTGGACCCTTTACAGCAAATGCAAATCTTTCGCATGATGTGTCGGTTCAACGTGCCATCGCGCACGGTTCATCCATGGTCCAACCACACGACGCAGGAAACCAACAATGATTCGAACGCCCCTGGCCTCTGCCAGTCTGCTGGCCATTGCCATCGCTCTCGCCGGTTGCGGTGAAGGCAAGGACGACAAGACCGCCGCGCCGCAAGCCCAGGCGCCCGCTGCCGCCAGCACCCCTGCAGCAACGCCGGGGGCTGTCGACGAAGCCGCTGCCAAGGCCGTGGTCAAGCACTACGCCGAGATGGTCCATGCCGTGTACAGCGACTCGCTGAGCACCGCCAAAACCCTGCAGAGCGCCGTGGACGCATTCCTCGCCACGCCCAACGATCAGACGCTCAAGGCCGCCAGGGACGCCTGGGTCGCTGCGCGCGTGCCATACCTGCAAAGCGAAGTGTTCCGCTTCGGCAACACCATCATCGACGACTGGGAAGGCCAGGTGAACGCCTGGCCCCTGGACGAAGGCCTGATCGACTACGTCGACACCAGCTATGAGCACGCCCTGGGCAACCCGGCAGCCAGTGCCAATATCATCGCCAACACCGAGATCCAGGTGGGCGAAGAGAAGATCGACGTCAAGGACATCACCCCGGAGAAGCTGGCCAGCCTCAACGAGTTGGGCGGCTCCGAAGCCAACGTCGCCACCGGCTACCACGCCATCGAATTCCTGCTATGGGGCCAGGACCTGAACGGTACCGGCCCAGGTGCGGGTAACCGTCCGGCGTCGGACTACCTCGAAGGCCAGGGTGCCACGGGTGGTCACAACGACCGCCGCCGTGCCTACCTCAAGGCCGTCACCGACCTGCTGGTCGCCGATCTCGACGAGATGGTTGCCAACTGGGCGCCGAACGTGACCGACAACTATCGCGCCAAGCTCGAAGCCGAGCCTGCCACCGACGGCTTGCGCAAGATGCTGTTCGGCATGGGCAGCCTGTCGCTCGGTGAGCTGGCCGGTGAGCGCATGAAGGTGTCCCTGGAGGCGAACTCGCCCGAGGACGAACACGACTGCTTCAGCGACAACACTCACTACTCGCATTTCTACGATGCCAAGGGCATTCGCAACGTCTATCTGGGCGAGTACACCCGCCCCGATGGCACCAAGCTGACCGGGCCTAGCCTGTCGTCACTGGTGGCCAAGGCCGACCCTGCCGCCGATGCGACCTTGCGCGCAGACCTGGAAGCCACCGAAGCGAAGATCCAGGTGATCGTCGATCACGCCCTCAAAGGCGAGCACTACGACCAACTGATCGCTGCCGACAACACCGCCGGCAATCAGATCGTGCGTGATGCGATTGCAGCCCTGGTCAAGCAGACCGGTGCCATCGAACAGGCAGCCGGCAAACTGGGTATCGACAACCTGAACCCTGACACAGCCGACCACGAGTTCTGATCCCACCCTTGTGCAACACCCGACGCCCGGCCTAGAGCCGGGCGTTTTCATGTCTGCGGCAGCGCTTCCCGCTGCCTGGCAGGCCGATGATCGACCACCCTGTACGCATCATTCAATCGCCAACAGGGAGGCAGCCAATGCTGCAGATTCTCGATGTCTGGGGAGAGGGCCGGATCGTGCAGCGCGCTGAAGGCGCGAACCTGATCACAGGATTTCACAACGCCTATAACCTCAACAAAGCAGGGCAGCGCATCTCCAACGGCCCATTTGCTGGCGGGCCGATTCCCAACTTGATCCTGGTGTATGAGTACGACGCGCCCAAGTTCCCGATCGACGATCACTCCGTCCCGCATGTCACCCTCATGGGCGCGCCGATCACCCACACGGTGGCCGAGGAAATGTGCCGTGTATTGGCAGGGTCAGGCAAGGTCTACCTGTACGACCCCAACGAAAGCGACCGACGACTGTTCGAAGCCGTGGCTCACGAGTATGGCCTGCAACCCTTGGGTCGCTTCGATCCAGCCACCCTCGAACCGCCCTTCAATGAAATCACCTTGCTCGCGGCCTACGTATACCGCGCCCCGAGCGCCCCCTTGCCACGTCCGAGTACTCATCCATAAAGGAGATACACCATGGCCAGCGTCACCTACCTGCGTTCCATTGCCAACAACACGCCTTATACCCTGACTTTGGTTGACGGAGAGAGCCGTAGCCAAAGCCTGGCAATTGGCGCCCAGCACGCCTGGAACGGCTCGCTCGCGGTACCTTGGATCGGTAAATCCAAAGAGAACTACAAGGCGCTGCGCTTGATTCTGGGGCCAGGTGCAGAGACCAACATCTGGGTTTTTCAGGATTACTGGCAGCCCGCCCACAAGGATGTAGTGAAATACCTGACCGCCTCGTCCATGGAATACACCAGCGAAGAAGTGATGGAGGTCCCGGGCGATAATCATGAAGGCGGTAGCAAGAACCTCATCGTCAGCCTGGTCAATCGCCAGTTCAAACTCTTCATGGCATAAGCACCTGCCAAGACGATTTCATCCAGCAAACGCAAATTGCTCTTATTCAATGATCCTGGGCCTGATAAGCTTGCACGCCGGTTTTTACGTTCAGGCCCAGGATTCTGCATGTCCCTGCCGCTGTCCCGACTTGCCCCTCTGCTGCTGGTCTTTGCCCTCGCTGCCTGTGATGACGCTCCGCGTTTCACCCAGGCCGAGCCGGGCGAAGCGCTGTCAGGTGGCAAGACGACCGTGTTGCGCAGTGACCGCAATGCGTATTCGCAGCCCGCTGCCAATCTCTCCCCTGAGCGGCGCCTGGACTTTGCCGTGGGCAACAGTTTCTTTCGCAACCCGTGGGTCATCGCCCCCTCTACCACAACGGCGCGCGACGGCCTGGGCCCCTTGTTCAATACCAACGCCTGCCAGAACTGCCATGTGCGCGACGGGCGTGGCCACCCCCCCGCAACAGATGCCAGCAATGCAGTTGGCATGCTCGTGCGCCTGTCGATACCTGACCAGCCCTACCTGGCCAAGGTCATCGAACGGCTCGGGGTGGTACCGGAACCTGTGTACGGCACCCAGCTTCAGGACATGGCCATTCCTGGCGTAGTGCCTGAAGGCAAGGTGCGCATGACCTACACCCCGCAGACGGTCTCGTTCAAGGATGGCTATCAGGTCGAGCTGCGCATGCCTGCGTTGCAGATCACTCAGCTGGGCTATGGGGCGATGCACCCGGACACGCGCTTTTCGGCACGCGTGGCGCCACCGATGATCGGCCTGGGCCTGCTCGAGGCGATCCCCGAGGCCGACCTGCTGGCCAACGAAGACCCGGACGACCGCAATCGCGACGGGATTCGTGGGCGCGCCAACCGCGTATGGGACGACGCTCAGGGACGTTCAGTTGTTGGCCGCTTTGGGTGGAAAGCGGGCCAGCCCAACGTGAACCAGCAGAACGCGCATGCGTTCGCCGGCGACATGGGCCTGACGACGACATTGCAGCCCAACGACGACTGCACCCAGGCGCAGGTCGAATGCCGCGCAGCGCCCAATGGCGACGGCGTGGCAGGCGAAAAGGAAGTCAGTGACAACATCCTGCGCCTGGTCACCTTCTATACACGCAACCTTGCAGTACCGGCCCGGCGGGATGTGTCTGACCCCCAGGTGCTTGCAGGCAAGAACCTGTTCCACGAGGCCGGGTGCCAGAGTTGTCACATTCCTCAGTTCACCACCGCCAGCGATGCCGCCGAGCCGGAGCTCGCCGGTCAGACCATCCGGCCCTATACCGATCTGCTGCTGCATGACATGGGGCCCGGCCTTGCCGATGAACGAACCGAATTTGCCGCCAACGGCCAGGACTGGCGCACGGCCCCGCTCTGGGGAATCGGCCTGAGCGAAACGGTCAGCGGTCACTCGCAATTTCTGCATGACGGACGCGCGCGCAACTTGCTCGAAGCGGTGCTGTGGCACGGCGGCGAAGCCCAGGCAGCACGCGATTTCGTCCTTACATTCGATGCCGAGCAGCGCGCTGCGCTGCTGGCTTTTCTGAACTCACTTTAAACATGCACAGGAGCCGGCCATGTTCCGACCCAAACTGTTGTTTACCAGCCTCGCTGCCCTGGCCCTTGGCGCCTGCTCGCCGCAGGATCCGCAGGCCGTCACCTCCGCGGCCATCGCCAAGCAGGTGATCCTGCCCACCTACAGCCGCTGGGTCGAAGCCGACCGCATGCTGGCCGCCAGCGCCCTGGCTTTCTGTGAAGGCAAGGAGACCCTGGAAAAGGCGCGCGCCGATTTCCTCAATGCGCAAAAGGCCTGGGCCGAACTGCAACCCTTGCTGGTGGGTCCACTGGCCGAAGGCAACCGTGCGTGGCAGGTACAGTTCTGGCCTGACAAGAAGAACCTGGTCGGCCGTCAGGTCGAGCAATTGGTCAATGCGGACAAGCCTGTCGATGCGGCCTCCCTGGCCAAGGCCAGCGTTGTCGTCCGCGGCTTGTCGGCCTATGAGTACATCCTGTTCGACAGCAAGCCGGACATCGCCACGGCCGAGCAGAAGGCGCGATACTGCCCGATGCTGGTGGCCATCGCCGAGCACCAGAAGGGGCTGGCCGAGGAAATTCTCAAGGGCTGGAACAGCACTGATGGCATGCTCTCGCAGATGACCAAGTTCCCCAACCAGCGCTACGCCGATTCGCACGAGGCCATCGCCGACCTGCTGCGCGCACAGGTGACCGCTTTGGACTCGCTGAAGAAAAAGCTGGGTGCGCCCATGGGGCGGCAAAGCAAAGGCATCCCACAGCCGCTGCAGGCTGAAGCCTGGCGTAGCCACAACTCCATGAACAGCCTCCAGGCCAGCCTCAAGGCGGCCCAGGCGGTCTGGGTGGGTGTGGACAATCAAGGGCTGCGCGGGCTGCTGCCTAGCGATCAGAAGGCGCTTGCGCAAAAGATAGACGATGCCTACGCCACATCGTTGAAGTTGCTGGCCGACAATCAGAAAACCCTGGGCGAGCTGCTGGCCGACGATGCAGGCCAGCAGACCCTCAACCAGATCTACGACAGCCTCAACGTGGTACACCGCCTGCATGAAGGTGAGTTGGCCAAGGCACTTAACATTCAGTTGGGTTTCAACGCCAACGACGGTGACTGATCATGCTGCGACGCCAGGCCCTGAAACTCGGTAGCGTTGTGCTCAGTGCCCTTACCTTGGGCGGCTGGACGCTTCTGCGCAACAAAGGTAGCGAGCCCTTGCTGCTCTCGGCACGCGACGACGCCGACGGCAAGCACTACGCCGTGGGCTATCGCCTGGACGGCACCCAGGTGTTCAGCACCCAGGTCGCCCAGCGTTGCCATGCCATCATCGATCACCCCGACCGGCCCGTCGCCCTGTTCGTGGCTCGCCGCCCAGGGACCGAAAGCTACCTGGTCGATCTGCGCGACGGGAAGCTGCTGCAGACGGTGGTATCGCCGCCCGACCGGCATTTCTATGGTCATGCCGTGCTCCACAAGGACGGACAGTGGCTATACACCACCGAAAACGATACCCGTGACCCTGGCCGTGGCGTGCTGGGGGTCTACCGTTTCGACGACGAGCGCCTGGTGCGCACAGGCGAGCTCAGCACCCACGGCATTGGTCCGCACGAAGTCGCCTGGCTGCCGGACGGCGAAACGCTGGTAGTCGCCAACGGTGGCATCCGTACCGAAGCCGAAAGCCGGGTGGAAATGAACCTTGATGCCATGGAGCCGAGCCTGGTGCTGATGCAGCGCGACGGCACCTTGTTGAGCAAGGAAACCCTGGCCCAGCAGATGAACAGTGTTCGTCACCTGGCGGTAGCACGCGACGGGACCATTGCCGCGTGCCAGCAGTTCATGGGGGATGCCTCGGATACTGCCGAGCTACTGGCGATCAAACGGCCGGGCCAGCCTTTCCAGGCTTTCCCCGTTGCGCAACACCAGCTACAGGCCATGGCCCAGTACACCGCCAGCGTGGCCATTCACGACGAACTGCGTCTGGTGGCCTTGACAGCACCACGGGCTAACCGCCTGTTCGTCTGGGACCTGGACAGCGGCGCCGTTCGTCTGGATGCGCCCATGCCCGACTGTGCCGGGGTTGGTGCGGTGAAGGACGGGTTCGTCGTGACATCTGGCCAAGGCCGTTGCCGGTTCTATGATTGCCGCAAGCACCAGCTTGTCGGCCAGCCCCTGAACCTGCCTTCAGGCTTCTGGGACAATCACCTGCACCTAATCTGAAATGTGCGTCAGGCCATGCCCTGCGGCTTAGCCGAACGGCCGCAGGCCCTGGCGCATGCCGAACAGGAACAGCAGCAGGTCATGATCAGGCTGCACCTTGGCCTGCTGCTGCGGCTTTACCTCGCGCGGCAGTGCACATTGTTCAGCCAGCTCCGATTGGCTGAATACCACTGTTTTTGGTTGTTCCCACGCTGCCACCGCAACGGTAGTGAGCGCCAGGCCCCCAACCAGGAACAAAGTTCGAGCTATTTCTAGTTTCATTGCCCTAACCCTTTGACAGCGCTGCCAAACGCTACCTCATCAACGTAGTGCAACCTACGCCCCTTTGCACGCTTGAACGACGAATGGCGGCACCTGTCACATGGGTGATCACGCACAGGGCGCTGCCCTCGAGAGCCGTCAATGCGCCTCAACCCTTGCGCAATACATACACACGCCACATGGCATAAAACGGCAGGAAGTCGAGACGCTCCTGGATTCTGAAACCCGCGGCAGCGAATTCCGCCTCAACCGTTTCGGTGGGTAACACAAAACGGTTCTGGTAACTTTCCGGTCCATGCTCGGCGCCGCGACGCCGCTCGAGCTTCCTGCGCCGCCAGGCTTTGAAATTGCCATCCACCCACAACGACACAATCACGCTGTCTCGGCTAACCCGATGAAATTCATTGAGAATCGCTTTTCTGTGCGCCGCTTCGCCAATATGGTGAAACAGACGCATGCAAAAGATGCTGTCCACCGCGTTGTCCGGCAATTCGATGGCAAAGGCCGAGGTCTGCAAAGGTCGTACCCGGGCCACGATTTCCGGTGGTTGGGCCGCGCATGCCGTCTCGATCATGTCGGCAGAATTGTCTGCTCCGATGATCACGCGGTTGGCTTTTTCCGCCAGCAGTGGCCAGAAGCGACCCGCCCCGCAGGGCAGGTCCAGGACCAGGCCCGGCTCGCCCGCCAGCATCAGGGCCCGTCGAGCCAACTGTTCATCGCGCTTATGGGAAAGGCGCCTGGCAAGGCCAGCCTGGTGCTTCAAAAAATACTGTTGGGCATGGGCCTTGTCGTATTTACGGGAAAACTCGAGGTTGATGGGGCTACGCATCGGGCATCTCCTGATTCCAATGGCGGCCAGACTAAGCAGCCAAGCGTTGGAATCAGGTTATGGCCTTGTGAAAAAAGCGTTCTTCAATAGGATATTTCTTACAGGCTATTACGAAAGTGTGTTCAGCTCGCCCTTGGCTACGGTGCTGCTGAGGTCCACTTGGAAACGGCAGCCATGGGGGTGGGTCGAGGTCAGGGTGACCTGCCAGCCTTGGTCATCGCAAATGCGCTGGACCAACGACAAGCCCAGGCCAAGCCCTTCACCTCGGCGCTCATCCCCCCGCACGAAGGGCTTGAACATGGCTTCGCGCTGCTCCTCCGGGATGCCTACCCCACTGTCTTCCACGGTGAAATGCGTGGCTTGCAGGGTCAGACGAATGTAACCGCTGTCGGTGTAATGGGCAGCATTACGCAGCAAGTTGCCCATGACCGATTGCAGGAAGGTGGCGTTGTACAAGACCGGACCTGCGTTACCACGGCCTTCGTAATGCAGCGTCAGCCCCTTTTGTTCGATGGTGTCGCGCCATACACCGATCAATTCGTCCCCCACCTCGCGCAGGGTTGCCCGCGAAGCCACAGCGCCTTCGTCTCTTTGAGCCCGGGCCAGCATGAGGAAGGTTTTTACCAGCTCGCGCATTTCCTCGGTGGCGCGGGCTACCCGTTCGACCTGACTGCGCGAGCGCGCGTCCAGTGCCGGGTTTTCCATGAGCAGCTCGCACGAGGTGGCCAGCACCATCAGCGGCGTACGCAACTCGTGGCTGACGTCGCTTGTGAACAGGCGCTCGCGCGTCAAGGCATCGCGCAGACGGCCCAGGGTGTCGTCGAAGGCCACTGCCAACTGCCCGACCTCGTCGGCGGCGTAATCAGGCGCCAATGGTGGCGCCAACCCCAACAGCTGATCGCGATGGCGCACTTGGCGCGCCAGGCGGATGACCGGCGCCATCACCCGACGCGCTACCAACCAGCCCAGAATCACGGCGAGCACCAGGCTCAATACGAACCCTACGACCACCACCGCGAACAGCAGCCGTTCTCGCTCCTCGAAGTCGCTTTGATCCTGCAACAGCACGTAGCGACGACCGTCCACGATCTCCACCATGGCGTGATACGAAAGCTGATCGCGAAAGACCTCGTGGAAACCCCGGTCCAGATGGCGCAGGTCCTTTGGCAACTCGAAGTCGTCCCGCCCGCCACTGAAGTAGAACAGTTGGTCCGGTCGCGGACGGTGACTCCAGTCGCTGACGCTGTCCATGCGCAACAGACGCTGCAAGTCACCGCCGAGCACCGACGAAATCAGGCGTTCTTCCACCAGGTGCACGGTAGAAACGATACCCACGGCGAAAGCCCCCGCCACCAGCGCGCTCATCAACGCAAAGGCAATGATGATGCGCTGGGCAAGGCTCTGTTTAAACTCCATCGCGGCCCTCGGCGAGGCGATAGCCGACGCCATGGACGGTATGCAGCAGGGGTTTTTCAAAGGGTTTGTCGATCACCTGGCGCAACTGGTGTACATGGCTGCGCAGGCTGTCGCTGTCGGGGCAGTCATCGCCCCACAGGGCTTCTTCGAGCACTTCGCGCCGCAACACGTGCGGGCTCTTCTGCATGAGCACCGCCAGCAGTTTCAGGCCGACCGGGTTGAGCTTGAGCAGGCGGCCTTGCCGGCTGACCTCGAGTGTGTCGAGGTCGTAGCTCAGGTCTGCAACCTGCAGCGTGCGACGTCCACCACCCTGCGCCCTGCGCAGCACGGCTTCGATACGCGCAGACAGCTCGGACAAGGCGAAGGGCTTGAGCAGGTAGTCATCGGCGCCGGAACGGAAGCCTTGCAGCCGATCGTCCAGCTGATCGCGGGCGGTGAGCATGATCACCGGCGTGTCGCGGCGTGCGTCTTCGCGCAGGCGCTTGCACAGCGTATAGCCATCGATGCCCGGCAACATGATGTCGAGCACGATCAGGTCATAGTGCTCGGTCGCTGCCAGGTGCAGGCCCGACAACCCATCCTGGGCACAGTCGACGGTATAGCCCTTCATGCCGAGGTAATCGGCAAGGTTGGCCAGAATATCGCGGTTGTCTTCAACCAAGAGGATGCGCATGAATTTCTCCTGTGCGACGCTGCTCGCGGTGATGCGCGGCAGGCGCAGCTTAAGGCCTAAGCCTGCGGGGTGCCAGCCTTTGGATGAATTCAGGCGGCTTGACGTTTTTTTCACCGAACCTTCACGGACACAGCATAGAAGCGGCCTGACAATGCGCGACCTTCTCGCGCCCTGGAGCCGCCATGCAGCAATCAAATTGCCCTCGCCCCTTGAACCTGTGGCTGTACCTGGGTATTCCAATGGCCATCATGCTTGGGCTGGTGGCGCTCGAATGGACGTCGGTGGACATGGACATAGCCAACCTGTTCTTCGATACCGCCACCGGGCAGTTCATCGGTCGCCACAGCTACCTGCTGGAGAACATCCTGCATGACCGGGTCAAGCAGGGCGTAATCGTGTTGGGCGTACTGGCACTGGCTGTGTTCGCGGCAAGTTTCTTGGTCAAGGGTTTGTACAGCTGGCGCCGCGAACTGGGCTGCCTGGTGCTCGCACTGGGGGTGTCCACCGCCTTCGTCACACCGCTTAAGAAACTGACGCAGGTGCAGTGCCCTTGGAGCCTCACGCAGTTCGGCGGCTCGGAAACCTACAGCAAGCTGCTCGAGCCAAGGCCTGCTACCGACAAGCCGGGGCTGTGCTGGCCGGGCGGTCACGCGACCACGGGGTTCTGCCTGTTCGCGCTGTTTTTCGCGTTGCGTGATCGTAAACCGCGCCTCGCGCGCGTGGCATTTGCGGCCGCCCTGATCGCCGGTACGGTCCTGTCGGTGGGCAGGATGATGCAAGGGGCGCACTTTTTGTCCCACAACGTGTGGACGGCCGTGTTCTGCTGGCTGATCGGCCTGGGTGCCTACTACCTGGTGCTGTACCGCAGACGGGCAGCAGACAGGCCAGCCGCCGAGCCCAACCCTGCCTGAGTCAGTGCCCCCCGGTCGAGTGCCGAGCCCTGAACGAAAAAGCCCCGGCTCTTGCGAGCCGGGGCTTAGGGGTATAGCGAGGGTAAGGCTGGCTTACATCATGCCGCCCATGCCACCCATGCCGCCCATGTCAGGCATGCCGCCGCCTGCTGGCTTGTCTTCCGGCAGGTCAGCAACCATGGCTTCGGTGGTGATCATCAGACCGCCGATCGAAGCAGCAGCTTGCAGTGCCGAACGGGTAACCTTGGCTGGGTCCAGGATACCCATTTCGATCATGTCGCCGTACTCGCCGGTCGCAGCGTTGTAGCCGTAGTTGCCCGAACCCTGCTTGACCTTGTCAGCCACAACGCTTGGCTCGTCGCCGGCGTTGGCAGTGATCTGACGCAGCGGGGATTCGACCGCACGGCGCAGCAGCGAGATACCGACGTTCTGGTCTTCGTTGTCACCTTTGAGGTCAACGATTGCAGACAGGGCGCGCACCAGGGCAACACCACCGCCAGGCACCACGCCTTCCTCGACCGCTGCACGGGTAGCGTGCAGTGCGTCTTCGACGCGGGCTTTCTTCTCTTTCATTTCGACTTCGGTGCCAGCACCGACCTTGATGACGGCAACACCGCCGGCCAGCTTGGCCAGACGCTCTTGCAGCTTCTCACGGTCGTAGTCCGAAGAGGTTTCTTCGATCTGAGCACGGATCTGCTTGACGCGACCCTGGATATCGTCTTCAGCGCCAGCGCCGTCGATGATGATGGTGTTTTCCTTGGACAGGGTAACGCGCTTGGCGTTGCCCAGGTGTTCCAGGGTAGCGGTTTCCAGGGACAGGCCGATTTCTTCGGAGATGACCTGGCCGCCAGTCAGGACGGCGATGTCCTGCAGCATGGCCTTGCGACGGTCGCCGAAGCCTGGTGCCTTGACCGCTGCAACCTTGACGATGCCGCGCATGTTGTTGACGACCAGGGTAGCCAGGGCTTCGCCTTCGACGTCTTCAGCAACGATCAGCAGCGGGCGGCCGGCCTTGGCAACGGCTTCCAGTACTGGCAGCAGCTCACGGATGTTGGAGATCTTCTTGTCGACCAGCAGCAGCAGCGGGCTGTCCAGCTCGGCAACCATGGTGTCTGGCTTGTTGACGAAGTACGGGGACAGGTAGCCGCGGTCGAACTGCATGCCTTCGACGACCGACAGCTCGTTTTCCAGGCCCGAACCTTCCTCGACGGTGATGACGCCTTCCTTGCCGACCTTCTCCATGGCTTCGGCGATGATTTCACCGATGGAGCTGTCGGAGTTGGCGGAAATGGTACCGACCTGGGCAATGGCCTTGGAATCGGCGCATGGCTTGGACAGGTTCTTCAGCTCGGCAACGATGGCGGAGGTCGCCTTGTCGATGCCGCGCTTGAGGTCCATCGGGTTCATGCCGGCAGCGACGGCCTTCAGGCCTTCGTTGACGATCGACTGAGCCAGCACGGTCGCGGTGGTGGTGCCGTCACCGGCTGCATCGTTGGCCTTGGAAGCGACTTCCTTGACCAACTGGGCGCCCATGTTCTCGAAGGCGTCCTTGAGCTCGATTTCCTTGGCGACGGAAACGCCGTCCTTGGTGATGGTCGGCGCGCCGAAGCTCTTGGCCAGTACCACGTTACGGCCTTTCGGGCCCAGGGTCGCTTTTACCGCGTCAGCCAGAACGTTGACACCAACCAGCATTTTCTTGCGAGCGGAATCGCCGAATTTTACGTCTTTAGCAGCCATGATCGTTTAATCCTTGATAAATCTTTGGAGTAACGGGAAGTCGGTGGAAATCAGCCTTCAACAACGGCCAGGATTTCGTTTTCGGCCATGACCAGCAGGTCTTCGCCGTCGACTTTCACGGTGTTGCTACCCGAGTACGGGCCGAAAACCACTTTGTCACCCACTTTCACGGCCAGTGCACGTACTTCGCCGTTGTCCAGGACGCGGCCAGTGCCGACGGCGACGACTTCGCCGCGGTTTGGTTTTTCAGCGGCCGAACCTGGCAGGACGATACCGCCAGCGGTTTTCGATTCTTCTTCGCTGCGACGGATGACGACGCGGTCATGCAGAGGACGAAGCTTCATTGTCGATCTCTCCCAAATTGTGGTTTTCATCGGCCGGTGTCGACACCGGCGGGTTGATGCTGTCCGGCGTTGCCGGAAGGCCGCTCGCAACGAGCAAACGGCCTGAGTCATGTCTGGTGTCACCACCAGAAACCTTGCGGTGACCACTACATGAGGCCGTCCGAATCGATTACAAGGCTTGGCAGGGAATTTTTTTTGCCTAGGTATGAAAAAGGGCCGCTTGGCGGCCCTGTTCTCACTGATCGCGGCGCTCGTACTCGCCTTCGATCACATTGGGCCGATGGCCCCCGTCACGCGGGGGCTGGCCCTGCAAAGGGTCATCCTGAAACGCTCGCTGGCGGGTCGCCTGGGCCTGGGCACGCTCGCGCATCTTGCGAGCCGCCAGACGGCGGGTGAAGGGCAACAGGCACAGCAGGCCGAGCACGTCGCTGATGAAACCGGGGATCATCAGCAGCCCGCCGCCGACCGCCAGCATCATGCCATGGAACATGTCCTCGGCAGGCAGCTCACCGCGTTGCAGGCTTTCACGCGCACGCAGGGCCGTGGCCAACCCGGCGACTCGCATGACCAAGACCCCGAGGGCGGAGCCGGCGATAATCAGCAGCAATGCGGGGAAGAACCCGATGGCACCGCTGACTTTCACGAAGACGAACAGCTCCAGCACTGGAAACAGCAGAAGCAGCAGTAGAAAAACACGCATCAAAGCATTCCTCGTCGCAAGACACCCTTGCAGTAAGACCTACAAATGGATGCGTGTGCTCCGCTTTTCAAGCAGGTATTTCGCTCGAAGCCGGCCAGCGGTCGGCGCGGGCCAGAAAAACCAAGGCTTCGCGCACTTGTGTCGGCGTATTGCAATGAGTCGGAAATGCCAACCAGTGGATCGCCTGGCCGATGCGCAGGTGCATCCCTTCGCTGTCGATACCGACCAACTGCGCAGGCATGTGGCTGGGAAGCTGGGCAAGCTGCACATAGTGCGCGATGGCCACGGCATGGTCGCTGTTCATGTGCTCGATCATGCCGCTCTCGACCTTGCCGGCGAACGGATTGGCCAAGGTCACCTTGTCGAGCCAGTGGATGGCACCGAAGCCACCGATGTAGCGATGCCGTACCGGCTCAAGCACCCAGAAATCGAAGTCGTGAGCCTGGTGGTAGTCGGCCGCGTCCGGGAAGTAGCGGTAATAGCGCAGGGCCGCTGCCTCGATGCTGGCCGGGTCCTGCAGCTTGCTCGCCTCGGCCATGACGGTCAGTCGCCCGACCGCCTGCACGTCCTGCGCCTCACGCTCGCCCACCAGCAGCGAACACTTGGCGTCCTTGTGCAGGTTATGCGTGTGCTGGGCGATACGGCTGATCAGGATGAGCGGCCTGCCCTCTGCATCGAGGCAATAGGGCACGACCGAACCGAACGGGAAACCAGGCATGGACTTGGAATGGGTCGACAAGACCCCCCGGTATTCCTTGAGCAACAATTCCCGGGCAGGACGGACGGCGTTCTCACTCACTTCGAAACCCCTCGATGAAACCCTGCAGGCAGCAGGCGGTGATGGCAGGCACAAGACCGACAAGGGCAGGCCTGACTCCAATCGCCCAGCTTAACCCCGACGGCTTACCAGGTAACGCCAAAGCCTGCAGTGTAGCGGGTCTTGTCCAGGTCGCTCTCGCGGGTGCCACTGATGATGTCCTTCTCGGCCTTGAGGTTCAGCGACGCCCAGTCGGTGACCTTGTAGCGCAGGCCCACTTCGGCGTCCAGGGAATAGTCGGCGACATTGCCCAGGGGCTTTGCCAGCTCGCCGTTAGTGAACAGCTGCACCTTCTTGCCGATCAGGTAGCGGGTGTAGTCCCACTTCACGGCGGCGGAATAGAAGTTGTCCTTGTCACCGTCCTGGTACTCGAAGTCGGTACGGTTGATCAGCGAGCCCAGCGAGAAGGCACCCAGCTCGTCGTCCCAGAACTGGTAGCCAGGGCCAGTACCCACCGTGCGCTGGCGGGCGAGGTCTTCGATACGGTCACGCTTGTACTCGGCACGCCCCTGCCAGAACCATTTCTCGGTCAGGAAGCGGTCCAGCGCATACTCGGCGCTCCAGTTGTCGGTGGTGGTGACATCGTCCTTGGTCTCGCGGTTGTACTCGCCTTCGGCGTTATGACGCCAGCGCCCATGGCGTGCAGTGGTCTTGAAACTGACGTCGTAGTCGTCGGTGTCGTTCTCGGCCCGCTTGTAGTCCAGCGCCACATCGACATTGCCTTTCCAGACCAGGTCCTCGACCACCGGCTTGGGCTTCATGATCTGCTCGATGCTCGCCAGGTCCACCGTCTTGGGTGCCTCGCCGTTGGCCAGGGTCACTTTGCCTGCCTCGGCAGCCTGGAGCGACTTGGCCTTCTCGCCGGAGTAGGCATCCTGCTTGACCAGCAGCTCCTGGTCGCTTTCAAGGGTCTTCACCTGTTTCCAGTCCAAGGCGATCGAACCGCCGTAAGGCGTTTCGAGCAGCAGCTTGCCGCCGTCGAAGACCTTGATCTTGCCGCTCAGGCGGTCGCCATTTTTCATCCAGACAGTATCGGCGAACGCCGAGGAGACGCAGCAGGAGGCGGCGAGCAGTGAGAGCAGTAATTTGAAGGACATAAGCGGGCTACAGGTTCGATTTGGCGAGAAAACCGGGCATTATCCAGATGCAACCGGCAAGAGCAAGCAAAGACCTGCCACGCGCCGATGAGTTCCACTCTCATTTGCCGGCCGTTGGTCAGGTTTCATGTACACCCCAGGGAGGGCCTGGTGTTCGACGCGATGGAGCATACCTTGGAAACTGCAGAGGGCCGACGGACGGCATTGTATTCAGTGCTCGGCCAGGTGCCTGTCGGGCGCGTGGTGAGCTATGGCCAACTGGCAGAGCTTGCCGGGCTTGGCAAGGCCGCCCGGTGGGTGGGCCGCACGCTGTCCCAGTTGCCTGAGGGCACGCGTTTGCCTTGGCATCGGGTGCTGGGCGCAGGCGGTCGCCTGAGCCTGCCTTCAGGTACGCCATCGGGCGATGAGCAACGGGCCCGTTTGCGTGCCGAAGGCGTGCACGTGGCCAACAATCGCGTGGATATGACGCGCCATGGCTGGCGCCCGATGGAGCACAGCGGTTAGAGTGCGCGCTTTGTCCTGGAAACTTGAGGCAGATGTTGGTCCATGCCCCGTAAAACCTGGCGCGCTGCGCTCGCTGCCTATGCCAGCCCGTCAACCCTGGTGCTTTTGCTGCTCGGCTTCGCGGCCGGCCTGCCTTACATGCTGGTGTTCTCGACCCTCTCCGTATGGTTGCGCGAAGCCGGCGTAGCCAGGGAAACCATCGGCTATGCCAGCCTTATCGGCCTGGCCTATGCCTTCAAATGGGTGTGGTCGCCGCTGCTGGACCAATGGCGTTTACCGCTTCTGGGCGGCATGGGGCGTCGCCGTTCCTGGCTGCTGCTGTCCCAGGCACTGGTCGTGGTGGGCCTGGTCGGCATGAGCCTGTGCGACCCGCAACAGCACCTTTCGTGGCTGATCGCCCTGGCCGTCCTGGTGGCCTTTGCCTCGGCCACCCAGGATATCGCCGTGGATGCCTACCGCCTGGAGATCGCCGATGACCAGCGCCAGGCGGCCCTGGCCGCCAGCTACATGGCCGGTTATCGCGTCGCCGCCCTGCTCGCCACCGCCGGCGCGCTGTTCTTTGCCGAATGGTTTGGCTCCACCGGGTTCAGCTACCTGCACAAGGCGTGGGCCGGCACCTATGTGATGTTCGCAGTCATGATGCTTCCGGCCCTCTTCACGACCCTGGTCATGCGCGAGCCACCCGTGCCCCTGCGCACCCAGCTTTCGGCAGCCCGCTACGGGTTGGCCCACCAGTTGGCCTCGGTGTTCGTGCTCATCATCCTGCTGGTGTCGGTGCCGGCCAGCTTCACGCAGATGTTCAATACAGGCTGGTCGAGCGTGATCTCGGGCGACGCCACGCCCCTGGACCTGCTGCTCGAGGACCGCGCCTTCCTGCGCTTGATCCTGTACGTGCTGCTGTCCTGGGCTTGCCTGTCGAGCCTTGGCCGCCGCGGCCTTGCGCCGGTGCTCACGCCCATCAATGACTTTATCGTGCGCTACCGCTGGCAAGCCCTGCTGCTACTCGGGCTGATCGCCACCTACCGCATGTCCGACACGGTAATGGGCGTCATGGCCAACGTGTTCTACATCGACATGGGCTTTACCAAGGACCAGATCGCCAGTGTCAGCAAGATTTTCGGTCTGATCATGACCTTGGTGGGCGCCGGCGTGGGCGGCCTGCTCATCGTGCGCTTCGGCATCATGCCCATTCTGTTCATCGGTGGTGTGGCGTCAGCCGGCACCAACATTCTGTTCCTGATGCTGGCGGACATGGGCCCGAATCTGGAAATGCTGGTGGTGACCATTTCGCTGGACAACTTCAGCTCCGGCATGGCGACTTCAGCCTTTGTCGCCTACTTGTCGAGCCTGACCAACCTCAAGTTCTCGGCCACCCAGTATGCGCTACTGAGCTCGATCATGTTGCTGCTGCCACGCTTGATCGGTGGCTATTCCGGCGTCATGGTGGAGAAGTTCGGGTACCACGATTTCTTCCTGATCACCGCGCTGCTTGGCGTGCCGACCTTGATCCTGATCGCCTTGCAGTGGCGCCAGGACAGCACGCCCGGCCAGTCGGCCAGCCCACCTGCCCCGGCCTCCGAGCAGCCCTGAACCGCCTGCCTTGCGAGGGCAAGGCATGTGTACCGCCTAAGGCATCACAGCCGCTTGGGCACTGCGCGCCCTCAACAGCGACCACAGCGGCCACAGGGCTAGCCCCCCTGCCACACTGGCCGCCACGGCAAAGTGCAAAAGGCTCGCCCCGGCACCGATCATGGCCAGCAAGGCCCCGCCTAATCCCAGCAGCGCGATGGTGATCATGCCGAGCATGGCCGAGACCAGGCCTTTGCTTTGAGTGCTTGCGAACAATGTCATGCGATAGAGCACGGCATTGGCGATACCCAGGCCCAGTGCGTAGAGCGAAAGACCTGCCACCAGGCTGATAACGCTCGGCCATACCCAGGTTGCCACCACCATCAGGCAGAGCCCTGCCACATAAGGCCACAGCGCACCGCGCACCAACGTCGGCAGCGGATGACGGTCGGCAATGTGGTTGATGATCAGGTTGCCCAGAATCAGCCCACCAAACACCGGCAACTGCCACAGGGCATAGGCGAGCGTGCTTAGCCCTTCATCGTGGATGAGCAGCACCGGGGACAGGCCAATCCAGCCGATCAACGGCAGACCAACCAGGCCCAGGGCGGCGCTGCCGGCGACGAAACGCCGGTTCGACAGCAGCTGCCCGTACCCGGCCAGCAACGGCAACAGGTGGATCGGGGTGAAGGCCAGGCGCGAGCCGTCGCGCCGCTCCACACCCAAGGTTTCGGGCATCAACCGATACAGCAGCAACCAGGCAACCACAGCGCCAATGGCAAACGCCACGAACAACCAGCGCCAGTCCAGCCATTGCAGCATCAGCGTCCCCACCAAAGGCCCCAGCAGTGGCGACAGCAAGGCGATATTGGCCAGCAAGGCCATCATGCGCACGGCATCCGCCTCGCTGAATGCCTCGTTGAGTGCGGGATAACTGACCGTGACCACAAAACCCAGTCCGATGCCTTGCAGCAGACGCAGCAGGTTGAACAGGCCAATGTCATGGACCCAGAAGGTGCCCAGGCACGCCAGGCCGAAGAATGCGCAACCGGTGAGCAGCAGCGGTCGGCGGCCGTAGCGATCGGCCAACGGCCCGATCAGCCATTGCAGCAAGACACCCCCGAGCAGGTAGAGATTGAGCGCGTGGGGAATGTATTCGGGGCCGGCCTTGAGCTCGCCCACCACAACGGGCATCGCCGGCATGACGGCGTCGCTGGCCAGGTAGGTCAGCAGCTCGAACAGCGCGAGTGTCAGGCCAAACAACAAGGCCCGCAGCGGGGTGATGTACAGCAGTGGTTTCATGATGGTTTACGAAGATGACGGTGGGACGAGGCTATATGCCAGAAATCCCGATGACTGACTGTGAGCAAGTGTAAGCGCGCGAATAGATCCCCTTGAGCAACGAAGCCCGCCCTGCGCGCCCAGCAGGCCCTGTGAAGGACGCTGCTGAACCCGGAGGGCGGGCTCGATCGATGCCAGCCTGTGCTGAGGCCTTACTGCGCGGCCGTTTCCTGCACCACGCGAATGACCCGCTGCGGGAACGGAATGTCGATTCCTTCCGCCTTCAAGCGGTCACGTGCCTGCTCGTTGAGCATGAAGATCACGTCCCAGTAGTCCGAGGTCTTGGTCCACAGACGCAGCGAGACGGTGATCGAGCTGTCACCCAGGGTAGACACCACCGCCACAGGGGCGGGGTCGGCCAGCACACGTGGGTCCTGGGCCAGCTCCAGCAGGACGTTGCGCGCCTTCTGCAAGTCAGCCTCGTAGTCCACCCCCACGTCGAACACCACCTTGCGGGTGGGTTGGCGGTTGGTGTTGGTGATAATCCCGTTGGACAGGGAGCCGTTGGGCAGGATCACGGTCTTGTTGTCGCCGGTACGCAGCACCGTGTGGAAAATCTGGATGCTGTCCACGGTACCGCTCACGCCCTGCGCCTCGATCCAGTCACCGATGCGGAACGGGCGGAACAGCAGGATCAGTACGCCGCCTGCGAAGTTCGCCAGGCTGCCTTGCAACGCCAGGCCGATGGCCAGGGTAGCACCACCGATGGCCGCCACGAAGGAGGTCGTCTCGATACCGATCATCGAGGCCACGCTGATGGCCAGCAGGATCTTCAACACGATGTTGGCCAGCGTGCGGATGAAGTTCTGCAGCGCCGGGTCGTGGACTTTCAGGCCCACGAGCCTTCCCAGCCGGTCGCTGACGATGTTGGTCACCCACCAGCCGATGGCGAGGGTCACCAGCGCCAGCAGCAGGCGGCTGCCGTACGCCATGATCATGGGAATCCAGGTTTCGGATTGGCGGACCAGCTGATCGACTTCAGCACTCAAATCCATATTCATCTCCTGATGCCGAACGGCGATTGCACAATACGTCAGGCCGCCTGCATTTCAGCGGCCAGGCCCCCATGGACAGCCGTGAGTGCACGGGGGTTCCGGCGGCCCGGATCAGTCGCGGAAGTTGTTGAACTGCAGCGGCATGTCAAATTCCTTGGTACGGAGCAAGGCGATGGCTTCCTGCAGATCATCGCGCTTCTTGCCAGTGACCCGTACCTGCTCGCCCTGGATGGCGGCCTGGACCTTGAGCTTGCCATCCTTGATGGTGGCGACGATCTTCTTGGCCAGGTCCTTGTCGATGCCCTCGCGGAACTTGGCCTCCTGCTTTTTCTCCTTGCCGGACGGATAGGGGTCCTTGGTTTCCAGGCACTTGACGTCGATCTTGCGCTTGACCAGGGCCAGGCGCAGGATTTCGATCATCGCCTCGAGCTGGAACTCTTCCTCGGCCGTGAGCATGACGGTCTGCTCTTTATCCTTGAACTCGAAGCTGCCCTTGCCCTTGAGGTCGTAGCGGCGGTCAAGCTCCTTGATGGCATTGTCGACCGCGTTCTGCACTTCGTGCTTGTCCAGTTCCGATACCACGTCGAACGACGGCATGGTTACTCTCCCAAAATAAAAGCGCGCTCGGACTGAAGATGGAGCGCGCTGGGTTTGACGGTTAAAATGCGGGCTCATTATAACGGTTGCGAAACGCATATGAGCAGCACCTGGCACATTCTCGGCGCAGGAAGCCTGGGCAGCCTGTGGGCCTGTCGTCTGGCGCGGGCCGGCAAGGCCGTGCGCCTGATCATGCGTGACAGCACGCGTTTGCAGGCTTACCAGCAAGTGGGCAGCCTTGGCTTGCTGGAACAGGACCTGACCGCCCACTACGCCATACCGGCCGAGACAGCCCAGAGTGATGGGCCGATCCACCGCCTGCTGGTGGCCTGCAAGGCCTATGACGCGGCGCCGGCAGTGGCCAGCGTGACCAGCCGTCTTGTGCCCGGCGCCGAGGTGCTGTTGTTGCAAAACGGCCTGGGTAGCCAGGACGAGGTGGCCAGGCAGGTGCCGCAGGCCCGCTGCATCTTCGTCTCCAGCACCGAGGGCGCCTACCGGGAACGTGACTGGCAGGTGCGCTTCGCCGGGCAGGGGTACAACTGGCTGGGGGACCCGGGCAATCCTGCTCCACCGCCGTGGCTCGAGGATTTGCAAGCAGCGGGTATCCCTGCCCAATGGAGCCCCGATATCCTCAGCCGACTCTGGCGCAAGCTGGCCATCAACTGCGCGATCAACCCGCTGACCGTGCTGCACCAATGCCGCAACGGGGGCCTGCTGGGCCATCTCGATCAGGTGCAGGCACTGTGCGTTGAGCTCGAGCGTCTGTTGCGTCGGTGCGGCCAGCCGCAGGCCGCTAAGGACCTTGAACAGGACGTGCAACGGGTCCTCCTGGCCACTGCCACCAACTACGCTTCGATGTACCAGGATGTGCGGGCTGGCCGGCGTACCGAGGTGCAGTACCTGCTTGGCTATGCTTGCCAGGCAGCCCGCCGACATGGACTGCACCTGCCGCATCTGGAACACCTGCTCCAATGCCTGGTCGATAACTTGCGCGTGCGGGGCTTGCCCTGCGACTGACGCGGCCCTTGAACCCACACGGACATCGCCTTGCCCATGACGCTGCGTCAACGCCTGGAGAACCTCCCCGTCGGGCAGAAGCTGCTGGCAGCTTTGCTGGTCTTGCTGGTGACCATTCTGCTGGTGGCGAACCTGACCTTCATCAGCGCCGCCTACTGGATCACCCAGGAAAGCATGGCACCGCAAGCGCTCCAGACCATCGGCCGGCTGGTCTCCAATCCTGAGCTGTCGACCCGCGCGGCAGACGACCCCACCTCGGCCCAGGCGCTGCTCGATGAACTGGACAGCTATGCGCCGCTGCGCGCCGCCGCCTTGTATGGCAGCGACGGGCGCATGCTCGCCCAATTGCAGCATGGCGCCCCCCTCACACTGCCCAAGCGGTTTCGCAACATAGAAGGCTGGCGATTCATGGAGTTTCGCAGCACGCAGCTGATTCGCCTGCCACGGGCCGGTAGCCCGCCGGGGCATTTGCTACTGGTAGCCAGCAGCGAGCTGCCCACCGCCTTCTACACCGGCACGCTCAGCGCGAGCCTGGCCATTCTGGTGTTCAGCGTGCTGTTGTGGCTCTTCATCGCCCGGCAGATCAAACGCCTGATCACGCAGCCGATCAACCAGCTCGAAGAGCTCAGCCGCCAGGTTACCCGTGAGGAGAGCTACGCGCTGCGGGCCCGACGCGGCAACGACGACGAGATCGGTAGCCTGGCCAATGCCTTCAATACGATGCTCTCGCGCATCGAAGCCCGGGAGCACCAGCTCAAGCGTGCCCGGGACGAGTTCCAGAGTGCCTACGACCAGGCCCAGGGGCTTGCCGAGCAAACGCGTCATACAAACCGCAAGCTCGAGCTCGAAGTGCAGGTGCGCAGCAAGATCGAGAAAAAGCTCACAGGCTTTCAGAACTACCTGAACAGCATCATCGACTCCATGCCGTCGGCCCTGATCGCCTTGGACGAGCAGCTGTACGTGACCCAGTGGAACCAAGAGGCAACGGCGTTATCCGGCACGACCCTCAACGAGGCGCTCAACCAACCGGTGTTCATCGCCTTCGCACCGCTAAAACCCTTCTTGCCACAGTTGAAGGACACGGTGGAGCGGCACCGGGTGGCGAAAATCGAGCGTGTTACCTGGCACAAGGATGATGAGCCGCGGCATTACGCATTGACCTTCTACCCACTCACCGGCGGTGGAGGCCGGGGCGTGGTGATCCGGATCGATGACATCACCCAACGTCTGTCGCTCGAAGAAATGATGGTGCAGTCGGAAAAGATGCTCTCGGTCGGTGGCCTGGCGGCCGGCATGGCCCACGAAATCAACAACCCGCTCGGGGCCATCCTGCATAACGTGCAGAATATCCGCCGCCGCCTGTCACCTGATCTGCCGCGCAATCTTGAGCAAGCCCACGCGCTGGGCATCGACCTGACCACGGTCAACGCCTACCTGCAAAGCCGCGAAGTGCCTCAGTTGCTCGATGGCATCCAGCAAGCGGGGGCCAGGGCCGCCAAGATCGTCACCCACATGCTCAGTTTCAGCCGTCGCAGCACGCGCGAACTGGCGCCCTGCGACCTCCCTGCCTTGATTGACCAGGCGGTGGACATAGCAGGCAACGACTTCGACCTGGCCATTGGTTTCGACTTCAAAGGCCAGGCCATCGTGCGCCAGTTCGACCCGGCGCTGGGGCCTGTGCCCTGCACCGCCAACGAACTGGAGCAGGTATTGCTCAACCTGCTCAAGAACGCCGCCCAGGCCATTCACCAGCGCCCGGCACCTTGCGAGCCAGGACGTATCATCTTGCGCACACGGCTTGCGCCGCCCTGGGCAGAAATCCAAGTGGAGGACAATGGCGTGGGCATGCCCGAAGCCGTGCGCAAGCGCACCTTCGAGCCCTTCTTCACGACCAAGGAAATCGGCCAGGGCACCGGTCTTGGGCTTTCGGTGTCGTACTTCATCATCACCAATAACCACAAGGGGCAGATGGAGGTGCATTCCACGCCTGGGCAGGGGACCTGTTTCACCCTGCGCCTGCCCCTCGGCCAGCCGCATCCGCCGCTGCCGGTCACCACGGAGCAATGACATGGGCTACCGCTTGTCCAAAATCTATACCCGCACTGGCGACACAGGTGAAACCGGCCTGGGCGATGGCCGGCGTGTGCCCAAGGATCATCCACGCATCGAAGCCATCGGCGAAGTAGACAGCCTCAACAGCCAGCTTGGCCTGTTGCTGGCCGGCCTGGATGAACAAGGTCTGGACGAAGTCAGCCGCGTTCTGGCGCCCTGCCAGCACCGCCTGTTCGACCTGGGCGGGGAGCTGGCCATGCCCAGTTACCAGGCCCTGACCACGGCAGAGGTGGAGCGGCTGGAGGCGGCCATCGATGAGTGGAATGACGAACTGGGCCCACTGAAGAATTTCATCCTGCCCAGCGGGTCGGCCCTGGTCGCCCAAGCACACGTGTGCCGCAGCCTGGCACGCAGCGCCGAGCGACGCTGCCAGCACCTCAATACCGTAGAGCCGCTGGAGGGTGTCGGCCTGGCGTACATCAACCGCCTATCGGACCTGCTGTTCGTTGCCGCCCGTATCATCGGCAGGCGGCAAGGCATTGCCGAGGTCCTGTGGCAGCCGGCCGAAAAACCTCAAGGCTGACGCCAAGCGCTTGCCGCACCGGTCCGGCGTCAGAGGGTCGGCCAGAACGCCCTGATACCCGCAACGCCCTGCGCCCCGGCTAGCCAGGCCTGTTCGCGGTCCGCTGGGCCCACGCCACCGAGCAGGTACACCGGTTGGTCGAACCCGGCAATCAGGTGCTGGGCCTGTTCCCAGCCAAGCGGCGCGGCCTCTGGGTGACTTTCGGTACGCTGGACCGGCGACAGGGTGACGAAGTCGACCCCCATCTGCTGGGCCAGGGCAAGCTCCTCGGCAGTGTGGCAGGAGGCGGCAAGCCAGCGCTGGACCGGGAACGGCCTCCCCTTGTCGGCATACTTGCGCAACTGCGCTGCCGTCAGGTGCCAGCCTGCCGACGGGAAGTCGCCTAACCACTCCAGAGGCCCCTTGAGCATGAGCTGGGCCTTGCCCGCGCATAACCCCACCGCATCAACCGCCACATCGCGGTACTTGGGGTCGTACATGTCCGGTGCACGCAACTGGATCAGCCGGATGCCACTGGCCACGGCCTTCTGGATACCCTTGAGCATGTCAGGCACGTCCAGGCCGTCGGGTGTGATCAGGTATTGATCCGGCAGCCGGGCAGCGTTGACGATGGGCTTGTTGGCCTCGGGAAACGCATGGTCCGGCAGCTCACGGGGCGCGACCCAGGCCAGCGGTTGCCCTTCGGCGCCATGGGGTTCACCGTTGAAGGCCTCGACCTCGCGCACCTCGAGCAGTACGTGTTTGTCGGGGTAGTCGTGACTGACCTTGATCAAGGGCCGCGAGCGCGTTACCTGGATGCCCAGCTCCTCGTCGAGCTCACGCGCCAGCGCGGCCTCGACGCTTTCACCGGGCTCAACCTTGCCTCCCGGAAACTCCCAGAGGCCGCCCTGGTGTTGGGTGTCGGCGCGGCGGGCGATGAGTATCCGCCCGTCCATGCCCCGAATCACGGCTGCAACGACGTGAACCCGTTTCATCGGTCACACTCCGTCACGCCAGCCGTGGGCAATGGGGTTGGCATAAAGCTCATGGTTTTGCTCCCTTGGCATTGAAACATCGGGACCGCGAGCGGCCCCGGCTGCATCAGGTGCGGTACTCGGCGTTGATTTTCACGTATTCGTGAGAGAGGTCGGTGGTCCAGATGGTTTCACTGCACTGGCCACGGCCAAGGTCGATACGGATGGTGATTTCTTCCTGGGCCATCACCCGGGCGCCCTGGTCTTCGGTATAGCTCGGGCTACGACCGCCCTGGCTGGCAATGCACACCTCATCCAGGTAGACATCGATCAGGCTCACATCCAGCGCGGGCACGCCGGCACGCCCAACCGCTGCGAGGATGCGGCCCCAGTTGGGATCGGAGGCGAACAGTGCGGTCTTGATCAGCGGCGAATGCGCCACGGCGTAGCCGACGTCCAGGCATTCCTGAGGGTTGCCACCGCCGTTGACCTGCACGGTCACGAACTTGGTCGCCCCCTCACCGTCACGGACAATGGCCTGTGCCACCTCCATGCAGACCTCGAACACAGCCTTTTTCAAAGCTTCGAACAGGGCTCCGCTGGCTTGGGTGACTTCCGGCAGGTCGGCCTGGCCGGTGGCGATCAGCATGCAGCAGTCGTTGGTCGAGGTATCACCGTCGATGGTGATGCGGTTGAACGATTTGTTGGCCCCGTCCAGCATCAGGTCCTTGAGCACGCCTGGCGCGACCTTGGCGTCGGTGGCGATGTAGCCCAGCATGGTCGCCATGTTCGGGCGGATCATGCCCGCGCCCTTGCTGATACCGGTCACGGTCACGGTCACGCCGTCGTGCTGGAACTGACGGCTCGCGCCCTTGGGCAAGGTGTCGGTGGTCATGATGCCGGTGGCCGCTTCAGCCCAGTTGTTTTCCGACAGGTTGTCCAGGGCAGCTTGCAAGGCACCTTCGATCTTTTCCACCGGCAGTGGCTCACCGATCACACCGGTGGAGAACGGTAAAACCGACTCGGCGGACACACCAGCAAGCTCGGCGAGTTTCGCGCAGGTCCGCTGCGCCGCTTCCAAGCCGGGGGCGCCCGTGCCGGCGTTGGCATTGCCCGTGTTGGTCAGCAGGTAGCGTACGGTACCCTGCACCCGCTGCTTGGCCAGGATCACGGGGGCGGCGCAGAAGGCATTGAGGGTGAACACACCGGCCACACTCGAACCCTCGGCGCAGCGCATGACCACCACATCCTTGCGCCCCGGGCGCTTGATGCCGGCGGAGGCAATACCGAGTTCGAAACCCGGGACGGGGTGCAGCGTAGGCAAAGGACCAAGACCAACAGCCATTGGAGCGCTCCTAGAAAATACGTGTGGTGAAAAAAAGGGCCGCTGTGCGGCCCATCTTTGGCAAGCCCGGGCGAACCGGGCATACCGCATGGCTTGAATCGACGCAGCTCAGGGCGGCGCTGGCGTGTCGGCGATGGGCTGCGCAGTAGCCCCTTGGCAGTGAGCAGCCAGCACGGCGCCGTGCGCCCTGTGACGGCCTTGCGGTCAGATCACTCGATCTGGCCGTGGCAGTGCTTGAATTTCTTGCCCGAACCACACCAGCACGGCTCGTTGCGACCCAGTTTCTGCTCGTTGCGCACAGGCTCGGCAGCCACGGCTACCTCAGCGCCCTCCTCGGCCAACTGCTCGCTTTCAAGACCAGGTGCGGGCGCGTGTTCGAACTGCATGCGGCTGGCCAACTCTTCGGCGTCGCGGCGCAGGCGTGCTTCTTCCTCGGCAGGGTCTTCGCGGCGAACCTGCACGTGCGAGAGCACACGGATGGCATCGCGCTTGATCGACTCGAGCAGTTCCTGGAACAGGGTGAACGACTCGCGCTTGTACTCCTGCTTCGGGTTCTTCTGGGCGTAGCCGCGCAGGTGGATACCATGACGCAGGTGGTCCATGGTCGACAGGTGGTCCTTCCACAGGTCGTCCAGCACACGCAGCAGGATCTGCTTCTCGAAGGTGCGCAGTGCTTCCATCCCGGCCTGGTCTTCTTTCTCGGTGTAGGCCGTGGTGATTTCGTGCAGCAGCTTCTCGCGCAGGGTCTCTTCGTAGAGGTGGTCGTCTTCGTCGAGCCACTGCTGGATCGGCAACTTCATGGCGAAGTCACTGGACAGCGAGGCTTCCAGGCCGGCCACGTCCCACTGCTCAGGCAGCGATTGCGGCGGGATGTGCTGGCTGATGGTGGCGTCGAGTACTTCCTTGCGGAATTCGGCGATGGTGTCGCCCACGTTCTCTGCGGCCAGCAGGCTGTTGCGCATGTGGTAGATGACCTTGCGCTGCTCGTTGGCCACGTCGTCGTATTCGAGCAACTGCTTGCGGATATCGAAGTTGCGGCCTTCGACCTTGCGCTGGGCCTTTTCGATGGCGTTGGTGACCATGCGGTGTTCGATGGCTTCGCCCGACTGCATGCCCAGCGCCTTCATGAAGTTCTTCACCCGGTCAGAGGCGAAGATGCGCATCAGGCTGTCTTCGAGCGAGAGGTAGAAGCGGCTGGAACCCGGGTCACCCTGGCGACCGGAACGACCGCGCAGCTGGTTGTCGATACGACGCGATTCGTGACGCTCGGAGGCGATGACGTGCAGGCCACCGGACTCGATCACCTGCTGGTGACGCTTCTGCCAGTCGGCCTTGATGTGCGCGATCTGCTCGGCCGTTGGGTTTTCCAGTGCGGCCACTTCAGCTTCCCAGTTGCCGCCCAACAGGATGTCGGTACCGCGACCGGCCATGTTGGTGGCAATGGTCAGCGCGCCTGGCGCACCGGCCTGGGCAATGATCTCGGCTTCCTTCTCGTGGTACTTGGCGTTCAGAACCTTGTGCTCGATGCCTTCCTTGTGCAGCAGGTTGGACATGTGCTCGGAGGTTTCGATGGTGGCCGTACCCACCAGCACCGGCCGGCCTTGCTTCAAGGTTTCCTTGATGTCGGCGATGATCGCGGCGTACTTCTCTTCGGCGGTCAGGTACACCAGGTCGTTGTGGTCCTTGCGCGCCAGGGGCTTGTTCGGCGGAATGACCATCACGTTCAGGGCGTAGATCTGGGCGAACTCGAAGGCCTCGGTATCGGCGGTGCCGGTCATGCCCGACAGTTTCGAGTACAGACGGAAGTAGTTCTGGAACGTGGTGGAGGCCAGGGTCTGGCTCTCGGCTTGAATGTTGAGGTTTTCCTTGGCCTCGATGGCCTGGTGCAGGCCTTCGGACAGGCGACGACCCGGCATGGTACGCCCGGTGTGCTCGTCGATCAGCAGCACCTGGCCGTCCTGCACGATGTACTCGACGTTGCGGTGGAACAGCTTGTGCGCGCGCAGACCGGCATAGACGTGGGTCAGCAGGCCCAGGTTGTGCGCCGAGTACAAGCTCTCGCCCTCGGCCAGCAGGCCGACCTGGGTCAGCATTTCTTCGATGAACTGGTGACCGGCTTCGTTGAGCTCGACCTGGCGGGTCTTCTCGTCGATGGTGAAGTGGCCTTCCTGGGTGACCTGGCCTTCGACTTCCTCGATGTGCTGGGTCAGGCGCGGGATCAGGCGGTTGATCTCGATGTACAGCTTGGAGCTGTCCTCGGCCTGGCCGGAAATGATCAACGGCGTACGGGCTTCGTCGATGAGGATCGAGTCCACTTCGTCGATCACTGCGAAGTTCAGCTCACGCTGGAACTTCTCGTCCTGGCTGAACGCCATGTTGTCGCGCAGGTAGTCGAAACCGAATTCGTTGTTGGTACCGTAAGTGATGTCGGCAGCGTAGGCTGCGCGCTTTTCTTCCGGCGGCTGGAAGGCCGAGACGATACCGACCGACAGGCCGAGGAACTCGTACAGCGGGCGCATCCAGTTGGCGTCACGACGGGCGAGGTAGTCGTTGACGGTGACCACGTGCACGCCCTTGCCGGACAATGCATTGAGGTAGACGGCCAAGGTACCGACCAGGGTCTTGCCCTCACCGGTGCGCATTTCCGCGATCATGCCCTCGTGCAGGGTCATGCCGCCAATGAGCTGAACGTCGAAGTGACGCATGCCCATTACGCGCTTGCCAGCCTCACGGGCGACGGCGAAGGCTTCGGGCAGCAGTTGGTCCAGTGTTTCGCCTTTGGCCAAACGCTCCTTGAACTCGGCAGTCTTGCCACGCAGCTGCTCGTCGGAGAGGGCCACCATCTTCTCTTCGAAGGCATTGACGATACTCACCGTCTTGAGCATGCGTTTGACTTCACGCTCGTTCTTGCTTCCAAAAAGTTTCTTTAACAAAGGCGCAAACATATTGGCAGGATCTTCCACACGTAGGGATGGAGGGCGGCCCCATGAGTCGCCCGTGCAGCCCTAAGGCCGCATGCGAACGAGCATTCTACCCGGAAACGATGGTGATGAAAGTGGTGGATTCCACGATGCTGGCACAGCGCTTTTACAGGGGCGTGTCTTAGATAGGGGCATTTCCCCTGAGTTCAAGACCTGGAAAGATGAAAGCGTTCAAGACTCGCCTGTGCGCGCTGCCTTGCAGGGCCTGGCCCCGGTAGCGCCAGGCGCAGCGCTTGGCCAGTGGGCTCAACCGCCGGGTGATCGGGACAGACGCTGAAGTGTTAGACTGCCCTACTTGTAACCTCATGCGTATACCCATGGCCTACAAACCCTCCCCCGCCCAGCTGCCCTCGGCGTTGCTGCGCCAGGTTCGCCCGCTGCGCCTGTTGCTCAACCAGGCCGAGCGCCTGGAGCACCTGCAACGCCTGGTCGAAGGCCAGTTGCAGCCGGCTGCACGCGAGCACTGCCACGTGGCGTCATGGCGTGACGGTACCTTACTGCTTGTGGTAACCGATGGGCACTGGGCCACGCGCCTGCGTTACCAGCAAAAGCGCCTGATGGCGGCGTTGCAGGCAACCGATGCGTTCGGCAACCTCAGGCGTATTCTTTTCAAGGTGCAACCACCCTTGGTACCCGCCAAACGCGGCGGGCATGCGACCGAGTTGTCCAACAGCGCGGCCGAGAGCCTGCTGCAGACGGCCGAAGGCATCACTGACGCGAAATTGCGGGCCGCACTGGAGCGCCTGGCGGCGCATGCGCAGGCCAAGGACTGACCGATTTGCCAGGGGGCTTCGGGCGGCAGCAACCAAGATTTTGAAGGCGTTACAGACTGCGCTGTTCAGCCTGATGGTGCGAGCCATCCTCGGCGGCGCCGGGTTTGGATGGCCGCCAATACTCACAGGTGCATGCGCGCCTGGATCATATCGAGGATGAAAGAGCCGCGCGCAAGGGCAGCCCCAGGGCCAAGCCGATGGATCGCATCCACCATCGAAGCCTGAGTCGATGCCTTTGCCGCCTCGGCGCCGCAGGATACAGTCCGACGCTGCCCCGACTTACACGGTCGGCTCGGGCCATCTGGATGGATTGATGGGTGTCTCTGCCCATAAGCAAGCCATAAAAAAGGCCACCCGAAGGTGGCCTCAATGAACTAGAGAGTGTTCGAGCTTACACAGCCGCGACAGGACGCATATACGAGATCGGCGCCGTGCTGGCATCTTCGAAAGTGACCACTTCCCAGGCATCGGTTTCGGCAATCAGCTTGCGCAACAGCTGGTTGTTCAGCGCGTGACCGGACTTGAAGCCCTTGAACTCGCCAATCAGGCTGTTGCCCAGCAAGTACAGGTCGCCAATGGCGTCGAGAATCTTGTGTTTGACGAACTCGTCTTCGTAGCGAAGACCGTCTTCGTTCAACACGCCTTCCTCATCGACCACGATGGCGTTTTCTACACTGCCGCCCAGCGCAAGGTTGTGCTTGCGCAGGTATTCGATGTCACGCATGAAGCCAAAGGTGCGGGCGCGGCTGACTTCCTTCACGAACGAGGTGCTGGAGAAGTCGACGCTTGCGCTCTGGGTCCGGTTGCGAAGCACCGGGTGATCGAAGTCGATCTCGAAGCTCACCTTGAACCCCTCGAAAGGCAGGAAGGTGGCGCGCTTGTCGCCCTCTTGCACCGTTACCTCACGCAGGATGCGGATGAACTTCTTGGCTGCGTCCTGTTCTTCCAGGCCGGCAGACTGTATCAGGAATACGAAAGGTCCGGCGCTGCCATCCATGATCGGTACTTCCGAGGCGGAGAGCTCGACGTAGGCGTTATCGATGCCCAGGCCCGCCATGGCGGAGAGCAGATGCTCGACCGTATCGACCTTGACGTCACCGTTGACCAGCGTCGTGGACATGGTTGTCTCGCCGACATTGGCCGCACGCGCCGGGATCTCGACCACAGGGTCGAGGTCGGCGCGGCGGAAGACGATGCCGGTGTCAACAGGTGCAGGCTTGAGGGTCAGGTAGACCTTCTCCCCAGAGTGCAGACCGACACCTGTGGCACGGATGGTATTCTTCAGGGTGCGTTGTTTAATCATGGCATTGGCCGCTTCAGCGCAAATTGCGAACAGTTATCAACAAAGGCTGGCGATAATACCAGACCCAACCTTTGATGAATACCAATCACCTTCATAGCCCTGATAAATTTCATTAATCAGCCTGACGACGCAGGAAGGCCGGAATATCCAGATAATCCAGGTCATCCTGAGGGTTCAGCTTGGCCGCCGCTGCCGCACCCGCGTGCGCCTGATTGCGCATGACGGTCGGGCGCTCCAGATCACGGTAGTTGACGGCTGGCTGCTCCTGACGCGCAGGGGCAGGGTTGGACGCCTCGTAGGCCTGCTGGGCAGTCTGCAGAGTGTTGTCCACCACCTTGACCGGCTTCTCGATACGCGCACCCAAGCCGGTGGCCACGACGGTGACATGCAGTTCGTCGCGCATGTCTGGGTCGATCACGGTACCGACCTTGACCATGGCATGGTCCGAGGCGAACGCTTCGATGATGCTACCCACGTCGGAGTATTCACCCAGGGACAGGTCCGGACCTGCGGTGATGTTGACCAGGATGCCACGGGCGCCCTGCAGGTTGACGTCCTCGAGCAGCGGGTTGCGGATCGCAGCCTCGGTCGCCTCGCGAGCACGGTTCGGGCCACTGGCGCAGCCGGTGCCCATCATGGCCATGCCCATCTCACCCATCACGGTGCGCACGTCGGCGAAGTCGACGTTGATCATGCCCGGGCGCTTGATGATGTCGGAGATACCGCGAACGGCACCGGCCAACACGTCATCGGCCTTGGCGAACGCGGACAACAGGCTTGCGTCCTTGCCCAGGATGGTCAGCAGTTTCTCGTTGGGGATGGTGATCAGCGAGTCGACGCTTTCGGCCAGCATGCGGATGCCTTCATCGGCGATCTGCATGCGCTTGCGGCCCTCGAACGGGAACGGACGGGTCACCACTGCCACGGTGAGGATCCCCATTTCCTTGGCCACTTCGGCGATGATCGGCGCTGCACCGGTACCGGTACCGCCGCCCATGCCGGTGGTGATGAACACCATGTTGGTGCCTTGCAGCACTTCGGCGATGCGCTCACGGTCTTCCAGCGCGGCCTGACGACCGACTTCCGGATTGGCGCCAGCACCCAGGCCCTTGGTCACGCCAGTGCCCAATTGCAGGATGGTGCGCGCACCAATGTTCTTGAGCGCCTGGGCATCGGTGTTGGCGCAGATGAACTCCACGCCTTCGATGCTGCTCTTGACCATGTGATTGACGGCGTTACCACCACCACCACCTACGCCGATCACCTTGATGACCGGGCTTTGCGGGACGTTGTCTACGAGCTCGAACATTTTCCCTCTCCTTACAGTTCTCTAGTTGTCGCGCCTACCACTACTGCTTTGAAACTTAGAAGTTGCCTTGTACCCACCGCTTGAAGCGCTCAAGCACCGGGGCCTTCGGTTCATCGCTATAGCTGTTGTTGCTGCTGCTGTTGCCGGTCAAGGGCAGGTCTTCGGTCTGCTTGTGCAGCCCGTAGGTAAGCAAGCCCACACCGGTGGAATAAATCGGGTTGCGTACCACGTCGCTCAGGCCGCGCACGCTGTGCGGCACGCCCAGGCGTACCGGCATGTGGAAAATTTCCTCGGCCAGCTCGACCGCGCCTTCCATCTTGGCGGTGCCACCGGTCAGGACGATGCCAGCAGGCACCAGGTCCTCGTAGCCGCTGCGGCGAAGTTCAGCCTGGATCAGGGTGAAGAGTTCGTCGTAGCGCGGCTCGACCACTTCGGCCAATGCCTGGCGCGACAGTTCGCGCGGAGGACGGTCGCCAACGCTTGGCACCTTGATGGTTTCACCTGCACCTGCCAGCTTGGCCAAGGCGCAGGCATAACGGATCTTGATTTCCTCGGCATACTGTGTGGGCGTACGCAGGGCCATGGCAATGTCATTGGTCACCTGGTCGCCGGCAATCGGAATGACGGCGGTGTGGCGAATGGCGCCTTCGGTGAAAATCGCGATGTCGGTGGTGCCGCCGCCGATGTCGACCAGGCACACGCCCAGCTCTTTCTCGTCGTCGGTCAGTACCGAATAGGCCGATGCCAGTTGCTCGAGAATGATGTCGTCGATTTCGAGGCCGCAGCGGCGCACGCATTTCTCGATGTTCTGGGCGGCATTGACGGCGCAGGTCACCACGTGAACCTTGGCCTCCAGGCGCACGCCCGACATGCCGAGCGGTTCGCGCACGCCTTCCTGGTTATCGATCACGTAGTCCTGCGGCAGGGTGTGAAGCACCCGCTGGTCCGCCGGAATGGCCACCGCCTGGGCGGCATCGAGCACACGCTCAAGGTCGGCCAAGCTGACTTCGCGATCGCGAATGGCGACGATGCCATGGGAGTTCAGGCTGCGGATGTGATTGCCTGCAACGCCCACGAAGGCCGAGTGGATGCGGCAGCCCGCCATCAGCTGAGCTTCTTCAACGGCGCGCTGGATCGATTGCACGGTGGACTCGATGTTCACCACCACGCCTTTTTTCAGGCCGCGGGACGGGTGTGTGCCGATCCCGACGATTTCCAGCGTGCCGTCTTCGCCCACCTCACCTACCAAGGCCACTACCTTGGAAGTGCCGATGTCCAGCCCGACGATCATTTTGCCGCTATGCGCGTTTGCCATGGTCCTGCCTCTCTCTAATTCTTCGCAACGGCGGGTTGGGCCGTCGTCGGTGCAATCGGTTCCCGCCAGCCAACGGCAAGCCCGTTGGCATATCGCAGATCGATGCGGGCGATGTTGGCGATCTGCTCTTTAAGCGTCTTGTCGTAAATGGCAATGAAACGGCGCATCTTCTCGACCAGATGGTCGCGCCCCAGCAGCAGCTCGATACCAGGCCCTGCGCTGCTCGCGCCCGTGGTCAGGAACCAGCTGCCTCGCTCGCGCAACTCCAGGCGCGCAATGGAGAAGCCCAGGGGGCGCAGCATCTGGCTCAATATCTGATACTGCTGCATGACCTGCTGCTGGGCCCGCTGGGGGCCGGCCAATTGTGGCAGGTGCTCATAGTTGGCCAGTTCGCGCGGTGTGAAGGCCTGGCCCTGGTTATTGAGCAAGGCCGCGTCACCCCAGCGTGCCACCGGCAGTTGTTCCTCGAGGCGAATCACCACTTCGTCCGGCCATACCCGGCGCACTTCGGCATGGGCGATCCAGGGCATCTGCTCAAGCTCCTTGCGCATCGCCGGCAGGTCGACGGTGAAGAAGCTTGCGGCCACATAGGGGGCGATACGCTGCTGCACCGACTGCTGGCTGATGTAGGTCAGGTCGCCCTGCACGTCGATCTTGGTGATCGGCCGGTCGGCATACGGCATGAGCCGTATGGCCCCCTCGTAGGCACCGAAGCCTGCGGCTACCAGCAACACCGGCCACAGCAGGCGCTTGAGGCCGCCCAGGCTTGGACGCGGCAGGCGCGCCGATACGGGCTCGTCGGCCACCAGCCGGCTGGCACCACGCGGCACCGGCTTGCTGCGGCCGGTAACGGGTTGCTGCTGACGTACCATTGCGCCCTGCATGATGATTAACCTCGCGTCGCCACGCTTTCGGCCAGGATCGCCAGCACCAGTTGCTGGAAGTCCAAGCCGGCCGCGCGGGCCGCCATGGGCACCAGGCTATGATCAGTCATGCCTGGTGCGGTGTTGACTTCGAGCAGCCAGAACCGGCCCTGCTCGTCCTGCATCACGTCCAGCCGCCCCCAGCCTTCGATGCCGATGGCATCGCAAGCGCGGGCGGTCAGATCGATCAGTTCCTGCTCCTTGGCGCTATCGAGCCCACAGGGAATGCGGTACTGGGTATCGTTGGCGATGTATTTGGCGTCGTAGTCGTAGAACACGTGGGGGGTTCCCAGGGCAATCGGCGGCAGTACCTGCCCGCGCAACACCGCAATGGTGAACTCCGGGCCGTGAATCCACTGTTCCACGAGTACCTGAGAATCGTAGTTGGCGGCATCTCGCCAGGCGGCAACCAGTTCCTGCTCGCTGTTCACCTTGGCCATGCCGATGCTGGAGCCTTCATGGGCAGGTTTGACGATAAGCGGGAAGCCCAGTTCCGTACTGGCACGCAAACAATCGCTTTCGCTGGCCAATACCGCATGCCGCGGGGTAGGAATGCCCAGGCTCTGCCACACCTGCTTGGTGCGCAGCTTGTCCATCGCCAAGGCCGAAGCCAGGATGCCGCTACCGGTGTAGGGAATGCCCAGGCACTCGAGCAACCCCTGCATGCTGCCGTCTTCGCCGCCGCGGCCGTGCAGGATGATGAAGGCACGGTCGATTTTTTCGCTTTGCAGACGCGCAAGCAGGTCATCGCCCACGTCGATGGCGACGACGTCCACGCCGGCTTCGGTGAGCGCACCTATCACGGCGGCGCCGGACTTGAGCGAGACTTCCCGCTCGGCGCTCTTGCCCCCATAGAGCACGGCGACGCGGCCGAACGCCTTGACGTCCAAGGTGCTGGGCAATAGGTCGTAGGCGCTGGTCATTTAGACGTCTCCTGCACGGCGCCGGCAAACAGCGGGCTTTTCATCAATTGCGGAGCCAGGCCACCGACATCGCCGGCACCTTGGCAGATCAGGATGTCGCCGGCACGCAGCAACGGCTGAACCAACGGCGCCAGCTCGGCGCCGCGCTCGATGTAGATCGGGTCCAGCTTGCCGCGCTGGCGAATGCTGTGGCACAGCTGGCGGCTATCGGCCCCGGGGATCGGCTCTTCGCCAGCCGGGTAGACTTCCATCAGCAGCAGCACGTTGGCGTCACCGAGCACCTGGACGAAGTCGTCGTACAGGTCGCGGGTGCGGCTGTAGCGGTGCGGCTGGTAGACGATCACCAGGCGGCGGCTTGGCCAGCCGCCACGCACGGCCTTGATCACCGCGGCCACTTCAGTGGGGTGATGACCGTAATCATCCACCAGCATCACGCTGCCGCCTTCCACGGGCAGCTCACCGTACACCTGGAACCGACGGCCGACGCCCTGAAACCCGGAGAGCCCCTGGAGAATGGCTTCGTCGGGAATGCCTTCGTCAGTGGCGATGGCAATGGTCGCCAGTGCATTGAGCACGTTGTGGTTGCCGGGCATGTTCACCGAGACTTCCAGCGGCTCGCAGTCGCGGCGCAAGACGGTGAAATGCGTCTGCATGCCTTGCTGGCGGACGTTGATGGCGCGGATATCGGCTTCTTCGCTGAAGCCGTAGGTGACCGTCGGGCGCTTGACCTGGGGCAGGATCTCGCGCACCACCGGGTCATCCAGGCACATCACCGCCAGGCCGTAGAACGGCAGGTTGTGCAGGAACTCGACGAAGGTCTTCTTCAGTTTGTTGAAGTCCCCTTCGTAGGTGGCCATGTGGTCGGCGTCGATGTTGGTGACCACGGCGACCATCGGTTGCAAGTGCAGGAAGCTGGCGTCGCTTTCATCGGCTTCGGCGATTAGGTAACGGCTGGTGCCCAGCTGGGCATTGGTGCCCGCTGCGGTCAAACGGCCACCGATGACGAACGTGGGGTCCAGCCCACCGGCGGCGAATACCGAGGCCAGCAGGCTGGTGGTGGTGGTCTTGCCGTGGGTCCCGGCCACGGCCACGCCATGGCGGTAGCGCATGAGTTCGGCCAGCATCTCGGCGCGTGGCACCACCGGAATGCGGCGTTCCAGGGCGGTTGCCACTTCAGGGTTGGCCGGGTTGATGGCGCTCGACACCACGAGCACGTCAGCGGTCGCAGCGTTCTCTGCACGATGGCCGACGAAGATCTGCGCGCCGAACGACTCCAGGCGCTCGGTCACAGGCGAGACCTTGAGGTCCGAACCGGAAACCTCGTAGCCCAGGTTCAGCAGCACCTCGGCGATACCGCACATGCCGACACCGCCGATACCCACGAAGTGGATACGGCGAATACGGCCCATCTTGGGCTGGGGCATGGCTTTCTGGCTCTCAACCACGGGCCACCTCCAGGCAGATATCGACGACGGTGCTGGTTGCAGCAGGTTTGGCCAGGCGTCTTGCGGTACCGGCCATGACAGTCAGTTTCTCGGGTTGCATCAGCACCTCGTTCAGGCGTTCAGCGAGCTGCGCTGCGCCAGTTGTCGCTTGTGGCATCAGGAAGGCAGCGCCTTCGCGGGCCAGATAATGGGCGTTATGGGTCTGGTGGTCGTCGATCGCATGGGGCAAGGGCACCAGCATCGAGGGCAGGCCCGCTGCCGCCAGCTCGCTGACGGTGAGGGCCCCGGCACGGCAGACCACCAGGTCGGCCCAGCCATAGGCTTGGGCCATGTCCTTGATGAAGGGCTCGACCTGCGCCTGGACACCCGCTTCGCGGTATCGCTCGGCGGTGATCGACGCATGTTGCTTGCCCGCCTGGTGGAACACCTTGGGGCGCACGGCTTCGGGCACTTCGGAGAGCGCCTTAGGCAACAAAGTATTCAAGGGTTCCGCGCCCAGGCTACCGCCGAGTACCAGCAGGTGCGGTTGGCGCTGGCCAAGCGCAGGGCGCTCGGCATCCATGAACAGTTCCGCACGCACCGGATTGCCTGTGGTGCGGCGCTTTTCACTGGCCTGGAAGGTGTCGGGGAAGGCTTCGCACACCCGTGCAGCCAGAGGCACCAGCAAACGGTTGGCGGTGCCAGCGCGGGCATTTTGCTCATGAATGATCAGCGGCACCCCGCAAAGGCGCGCTGCCACGCCGCCGGGGCCTGTGACGTACCCGCCGAAGCCCAGCACACAGGCAGGCTTGAGCGCGCGGATGATGCGCCGGGCCTGCAGCACGGCCTTGACCAGGGTCAATGGGGCCTTGAGCAGCGACAGCTTGCCCTTGCCACGCAGGCCGGTGACCTGAATCTGATGCAGGGCAAGGCCGGCCTGGGGCACCAATTCATTCTCGATACCTCGCGGGGTACCCAGCCAGTGCACGGTATAGCCACGCGCCTGGAACTCGCGCGCGCAGGCCAGCGCCGGGAACACGTGACCGCCGGTTCCGCCAGCCATGATCAATACGTTCTTGCCTTCAGCGGCCATGGGCAGGCTCCTCGGCAAAATCGCTTTCGCTGAATTCGTGCTCCTCGCTGCCCAGGTGGGTACGGCTTTCCCATTCGATGCGCAGCAGCAGCCCCACACACGCGCAACAGATGACCAGCGAGCTGCCGCCATAGCTGAGGAACGGCAGGGTCAGGCCTTTGGTCGGCAGCAAACCGACGTTCACGCCAATGTTGATCAGGAACTGACCAATCCACAGGAAGGCCAGCCCGAAGGCCATGTACGCGGCGAAGAACTGTTTGGCTTTTTCGGCCCAGAGCCCGATGTACAGCGCACGGACAGTGACGAAGACGAACAGCGCGATGGTGACCAGCGAGCCCACCACTCCCAGCTCTTCGGCCAGCACCGAGAACACGAAGTCGGTGTGCGCTTCAGGCAGGTAGAACTGCTTCTGCACGCTGTTGCCCAGGCCCACGCCAAGCCACTCGCCACGCCCGAATGCGATCAGGGCCTGAGTCAACTGGTAGCCGGAGCCGAACTGATCGGACCAGGGGTCGGTGAAGGTGATCAGTCGCGCCATTCGATAGGGCTGCGCCTGCACCAGCACGAACACCGCGACAACCGCCAGCACCACCATCAGGCTGAATCGGAACAGCCCCACCCCACCCAGGAACAGCATGGCAGCCGCCGCCCCCATCATCACCACGGTGGCGCCGAAGTCCGGCTCCATCAGCAGCAGTCCAGCCATGGGCAGCAGCACGATGAACGGCTTGAAAAAGCCCATCCAGCTTTCCCGCACCTCGGTCTGACGGCGTACCAGGTAGCCGGCAAGGTAGATGACCACGAATACCTTGGCGATTTCAGACGGCTGGACGTTGAAGAAGCTGAAGCCGATCCAGCGCATCGAGCCGTTGACCTCACGCCCGATCCCGGGCACCAGCACCATGACCAACAGGCCGAAGGCCCCCAGGAGCATCATGAAGCCCATGCGCTGCCAGGTGGCAATTGGCACCATCATGGTCGCGCCACAGGCGACCAGCCCGAGGAAAACGTAAACCAGGTGCCGGTACATGTGGTAAAGCGGGTTGCCGGACTGAACGGCGGCCACTTCCGAGGAGGCGGAAGTGATCATCACCAGGCCCAGGCCCAGCAGCGCCAGGCAACCGGCCAGCAGGGGGAAGTCCAGGTCGATGCCACGGCCGCTGATCAGCGGCGACGGATAGGGCTTGAGGATGCCGAAGATCATGCCAGTGCTCCCGCTGCCTGGGCAAACAGGCGCCCGCGTTCTTCGAAGTTCTTGAACATGTCGAGGCTGGCGCAGGCTGGCGACAGCAGAACGGCATCACCGGGCTGTGCCAGCTCGGCGCAGCGCTGAACGGCGTCGTCCAGGGAGGCCACCCGCACCAGCGGCGCAGCATCACCCAGGGCCTGGCCCAGGCGTTCGGCATCACGGCCCAGCAACACCACGGCGCGGCAGTAGCGCCGGACCGGTTCGCGCAACGCGGCAAAATCGGCGCCCTTGCCGTCGCCTCCGGCAATCAGCACCAGCTTGCCTGCTGTATCGGCACCCAGGCCTTCGATGGCTGCCAGTGCGGCGCCAACGTTGGTGGCCTTGGAGTCGTCATACCAGTTCACGCCGTTGCGCTCACGTACCCACTGGCAGCGGTGAGCGAGCCCCGTGAATTCACGCAGCGCCTGCAGCATCGGCTCGAAGGGCAGGCCCGCAGCATGGCCCAGGGCCAGTGCGGCCAGCGCATTGCTTTGGTTATGGGCGCCGCGCACCTTGAGGTCGCGAACCGGCATCAGGGTTTGGAACGCGAAGGCCAGGTATTTCTCGCCGTCCACCTCGCGCAGGCCGAACGCCTTGAAGTCGGGCTCGCCCAGGCCAAAGGTCCAGCAGGGACGGCCTTCGACCGGCAGGGGACGGCTGAGCGCGTCCTGGCGATTGACCACCACCTGCCGCGCACCACGGAAGATGCGGTGCTTGGCCAGGTGGTAGGCCGGCAGGCCACTGTAGCGGTCCATGTGGTCTTCGCTGATGTTCAGCACCGTGGCGACTTCGGCATTGAGCTGGTCGGTGGTTTCCAGCTGGAAGCTGGACAGCTCCATCACGTACAGCTCCACGTCATCGGCCAACAGGTCGAGGGCCGGTGTGCCAAGGTTGCCGCCGACCGCCACGCGCTTGCCCGCCCTGGCGGCCATTTCGCCGACCAGGGTGGTGACGGTGCTTTTGGCATTCGATCCACTGATGGCGATGATGGGTGCCTTGGCGTTGCGCGCGAACAGCTCGATGTCGCCGGACAGCTTGACCCCACGGGCAGCGGCTTGTTGCAGCGCCGGCGTAGCCAAGGCCAGGCCTGGGCTGACGTACAGCTCGCTGGCGCGGCACAGGAAGTCCACGTCAAGCTCGCCACAGCGTACTTCCACCTGCGGGTAGTCACGGCGCAGGGTTTCCAGTTCCGGCGGTTGCTCGCGGGTATCGGCGACCGCAAAGGCGATGCCCCGGCTCGCCAGGAAGCGAACCAGGGACATGCCGCTCTTGCCGAGGCCGACAACGATGCGGAATTGGTCGGAAGCGATCAGTGACACGCGCATCTACCTCAGTTTCAGGGTGGCAAGGCCAATCAGCACCAGGATCACGGTGATGATCCAGAATCGGACGATCACGCGTGGCTCTGGCCAGCCCTTGAGTTCAAAGTGGTGGTGAATCGGCGCCATGCGGAACACGCGCTTGCCGGTCAGCTTGAACGAAGCGACCTGGATGACCACGGACAGGGTTTCCATCACGAACACGCCGCCCATGATGAACAGCACGATCTCCTGGCGCACGATCACGGCGATGGTGCCCAGCGCCGCGCCCAGCGCCAATGCCCCCACATCGCCCATGAACACTTGTGCCGGGTAGGTGTTGAACCACAGAAAGCCCAGGCCAGCACCGATCAGTGCGCCGCAGAACACGATCAGCTCACCGGAGCCGGGCACGTACGGGATCAACAGGTACTCGGCGAACTTCACGTTGCCCGACAGGTAGCAGAAGATGCCCAGCGCCCCGCCGACCATCACGGTCGGCATGATGGCTAGGCCATCCAGGCCATCGGTCAAGTTCACGGCGTTGCTGGAGCCGACGATGACGAAATAGGTCAGCACCACGAAACCGATGCCCAGGGGAATGGTGACGTCCTTGATGAACGGCAGTATCAGGGTGGTCTCGACACTGGTCGGGGCGGTCTTGTAGAGGAACACCGCCGCAGCCAGGCCGAACACCGACTGCCAGAAGTACTTCCAGCGACTTGGCAGGCCACGGGAGTTCTTCTCGATGACCTTGCGGTAGTCGTCGACCCAGCCGATGGCACCGAAGGCCAGGGTGACGATCAGCACCACCCAGACATATCGGTTGGTCAGGTCGGCCCACAGCAAGGTACTGACGGCGATGGCAGACAGAATCAACGCCCCGCCCATGGTCGGCGTACCGGACTTGGACAGGTGCGACTGCGGCCCGTCATTGCGCACGGCCTGGCCGATCTGGCGAATTTGCAGCGTACGGATCATCCACGGCCCCAGCCACAGCGCCAGCGACAACGCGGTAAGCACCCCGAGAATCCCGCGCAGGGAGAGGTACTGGAAGACCGCGAAGCCTTTGTGGAACTGTTGCAGATACTCGGCCAACAGCAGCAGCATTAATGTTTCTCCCCGCTGGCACCGCACAGTGCAGCCACGACGTTTTCCATCGCAGCGCTGCGCGAGCCCTTGATCAAGATAGTGGTATCGCTGGCATTTTCGGCACTGACTGCTTCGATCAGCGCGGCCTGCGTAGCGTAATGGTGGCCATGGGTCCCGAACGCCTCGACGGCGTGCGCCATGTTGGCACCCACCGCATACAAGGCGTCGACCTTGCCGCGTGCGTAGTCACCCACCTGACGGTGACCTTCCTGCGCCCACTGACCCAGCTCGCCGATTTCTCCAAGCACCAGGACGGTGCGTCCGGAAAAGCCGGCGAGTATATCAATGGCGGCACACATGGAGGTGGGATTTGCGTTGTAACTGTCATCGATCACACGAGCACCGCGCGGGGTGACCTGCGCCACGGTGCGGCCCTTGACCGGCTGAACCGCAGCCAGGCCTGCGGCAATACCCTGCAGGCTGATGCCCACGGAATGGGCAGCGGCGGCGGCGGCCAGGGCGTTGCTGACGTTGTGCACGCCCAGCACGTTGAGTTGCACCTGCACCTGCTCGCCGGCCCCGTGCAGGGTGAAGGACGGGCAACCGCGGGGATCACGGCCAATGCCACTGGCATGGAAATCGGCACGGGGATCGTCGAGCGCAAAGCTCACGACCCGGTGATCGCCAGCACGCGTGCGCCAGGTGTCGAAGGCCTTGTCGGCCAGGTTGAGAATGGCTGTACCGCCCTCACCCAGCCCTTCGAGGATTTCGCCCTTGGCCTCGACGATCTTGTCCGGGCCGCCGAATTCACCCACGTGCGCGGTGCCGGCATTATTGATGATCACCACCTGAGGCTGGGTCAGGCCCACGGTGTAGCGAATCTCGCCGATGCGCGAGGCGCCCAGCTCGATGACGGCGGCGCTATGCTCGGGGGCAATTTCCAACAAGGTCAGGGGCGCGCCCAGGTCATTGTTCAGGTTGCCTCGTGTGGCATGCACCAGGCCGCGCGTGCGCAAAATGCTGGCGAGCATTTCCTTGACTGTGGTCTTGCCGCTGGACCCGGTAATGGCCACCACGGGCTTGTCGAAGGCGGCCCGGTTGAGTGCTCCAAGCTGGCCAAGGGCCAGGCGGCAATCGGCGACCACCAATTGCGGCAGGTCGACGCCTTGCACTTCGCGCTCTACCAGCGCCGCCACGGCGCCCTTGGCCTTGACGTCTGCCAGGTAGTCATGGCCGTCGAAGCGCGGGCCGGTCAGGGCAACGAAGAGCTGCCCCGGCACGACGCTACGGCTGTCGATGCTGACGCCATCGAAGCGAGCATCGGCGCCGGTCAGGCGGCCGTGCAAGGTGGAGCTCACCTGGCTGAGCGTCATCGCCTCAAGCATTGGGGGCCTCCCAGGCTGCGAGTGCCTTTTCGGCCTCGGTCAAATCGGAAAACGCATGCCGCTGCGCGTTGATTTCCTGATAATCCTCATGTCCCTTGCCGGCCAGCACGATGACGTCGGCGGCGCGGGCACCGGCGATCAGCTGGGCGATGGCCTCGCCGCGACCGGGCACGAACGCCACCTCGGTCGGCGCCGTAAAGCCGGGACGAATATCGTCGAATATGCGCATCGGGTCTTCGGTCCGCGGGTTGTCGTCGGTCACCAGCACCCGGTCGGCCAGGCGCTCGGCCACTTCTGCCATCAGCGGGCGCTTGCCCCGGTCACGGTCGCCGCCACAGCCGAACAGGCACAGCAGTTGCCCGTGGGCATGAGGGCGCAGGGCCTGGAGCACTTTTTCCAGGGCATCGGGCGTGTGCGCGTAATCGACCACCACCAGGGGCTTTTCGCCGCCGCCCAGGCGTTGCATGCGGCCAACAGGGCCGTGCAGCTGCGGCATGACCTTGAGGATCTCGTCCAGCGCGTAATCCAATGCCAGCAAGGTCGCCACGGCCGCCAATACGTTGCTCAGGTTGAAGCGACCCAGCAGCTGCGTGCGCAACGTGCGCTCGCCCTGGGCGGTGACGAGGGTGGCGCAGACGCCATCGTCGTCGAACGTGGCCTCGGGGCAATACAGCGAGGCGTCGGGGTGCTCCAGGCTGTAGCTGATCAGCCGGGTATCGATGCGATCGGCCATCGGCTTGCGAGCGTAGGCGTCAGCAAGGCGTTGACCGAAGTCGTCGTCCAGATTGACCACCTGGCAGCGCAGGCTTGGCCAGGCAAACAGCTTGGCCTTGGCCGCTTCGTAGGCCTGCATGCTGCCGTGGTAGTCGAGGTGGTCACGGGACAGGTTGGTCATCACCGCGATGTCGAACGCCAGGGCCGCTACACGCCCCTGTTCCAGGGCATGGGAGGACACTTCCATGGCCACGGCCTTGGCGCCTTGTTTTTTCAAGTCATACAGGGTCGACTGCACGGCGATCGGGTCAGGCGTGGTCAGGCGGCCGCTTTTCAGCTCGCCGTAGAAACCCGTCCCCAGGGTACCCACCAGGCCGCAACGCTGGCCCAACAGATCGAGCGCCTGTGCTACCAGTTGGGTAACGCTGGTCTTGCCGTTGGTGCCAGTCACGCCCACCAGGTTCAATTGGCGGCTGGGCTCGCCATAGAAGCGCCCGGCGATGTCCGACAGCTGGGCGATCAGGCCTTTGACTGGAATCAGCGGTACATCGGTCAGCGGCAGCACCGTGGCGCCCTGTTCCTCGTAAGCCACGGCGGCAGCGCCACGGGCCAGCGCGTCGGCGATATGCTCGCGGCCGTCGACCTTGGCCCCAGGCACCGCCAGGAACAGGTCGCCTGGGCGCACGTTGCGGCTGTCGAGGGTCAGTTCACGAATCAGCGGATCGCGGCTGGCATGGGCGAAGAGCTTGCTCAATGGCATTGTCATTATCCACGCCCTCCGTTGGCAGCTGCTGCATTGACTTGCGATTGGCTTGCCGGCGCTGCCGGCGCAGGGGGCGGCAGGTTGTCTGGCGGCACGTTCATCAACCGAAGGGTGCCGGACATGACCTTGCTGAACACAGGTGCCGATACCAGACCGCCGAAGTACCCGCCTTTGCCGGGCTCGTCGATCACCACGACGATCGCATAACGCGGATCGCTCATCGGACCGAAACCTGCGAACAGCGAGCGATAGGCATTTTCGGTGTAGCCCTTGGAGCCCACCGTGGCTTTACGCGCGGTACCGGACTTGCCGGCCACGTGATAGAACGGCACCTGGGCACGGAATACGCCGCGCGGCGCCTCGATCACTTGCTGGAGCATGCCCTGCACGGTCTCTGCGGTATCCTTGGGAATCGCCTGGACGGCCTCGGGCGCCTTGTCCACCTTGAGGATCGACAGCGGCACCATCTTGCCGTCGTTGGCCAAGGCTGCATAAGCATGCACCAGCTGCAGGGCGGTGACCGAAACGCCGTAGCCGTACGACAGCGTGGCTGTTTCGGCCTTGCGCCATTCCCGGTGGTTGGGCAGGTTGCCGACGCGCTCACCCGGGAAACCCAGGCCGGTGTACTGACCCAGCCCGACCTGAGACATGACCCGGTAGATGGCTTCGCCGCCGATATCGAAGGCGATCTTGCTCATGCCCACGTTACTGGAGTTGATCAGAATGCCGGTCAGGTCGAGGATCGGACCTTCGCTTCGGGACACGTCCTTGATGGTGTAGCGACCGATCTGCAAGCTGCCCGGGTAAACCTCGACCTTGTCGGTGGGCTTCCAGCGGCCACTTTCCAGTGCGGCACTCATCGAGATGGGCTTGACCGTGGAACCAGGCTCGAACACGTCGATGATGGCCCGGTTGCGCATGGCCGCCGGGAACATGCTGCGGCGGTTGTTAGGGTTGTAGGTAGGCTGGTTGACCATCGCCAGAACCTCACCGGTCTTGACGTCCATGATCACCAGGCTACCGGCCTTGGCGTCCTGCTCGGCGATGGCGTTACGCAGTTCGCGGGTAGCCAGGTACTGAAGGCGCAGGTCAATCGACAACGCCAAGGTCTTCCCTGCCTTGGCGTTCTTGGTGACCTGGATGTCCTTGATCAGGCGACCGCGCCGGTCCTTGATCACCTGCCGCTTGCCCGGCACACCGGCCAGCCACTCGTCATAGGCCAGCTCGACACCTTCGCGACCGTGATCATCCAGGTCGGTAAAACCGACCATGTGGGCGGTCACGTCACCAGCGGGGTAGAAGCGGCGGAACTCTTCCAGCCCATAGACGCCTGGCACCTTCAGGTCCAGCACATGCTGCCCCTGCTCCGGCGTCAGGCCGCGGACCAGGTAGATGAATTCCTTGTTGGCCTGCTGGGTCAGGCGCTCGGTGAGCTGCTGTGGATTCTGCCCAAGGGCGGTTGCCAACTGCGGCCACCGATCGCGCGAAGCCTGCATTTCCTTGGGGTTGGCCCACAGGGTGGTGACCGGCGTACTGACCGCCAGTGGCTCGCCATTGCGGTCTGTGATCAAGCCACGGTGCGCAGGGATAGGAATGTGACGCAGGCTGCGCGCATCGCCCTGCCCCTTGAGGAAATCGCGGTCGACGACCTGCAGGTCGATGATGCGCCAGCAAATGGCGCCGACCATCAGCGCCAGCAGGCCAACGACTACGCGGAACCGCCAGGGGTAGAGTGCGCCTTCGAGCTTCATCATGGCGCCACCATCCGCACTTCGTCAGCGGCTGGCACACGCATCTTGAGCTGCTCGGTGGCCAGGTTTTCGATGCGGCTGGCCGCCGTCCAGGTGCTTTGTTCCAGAATCAACCGGCCCCATTCGGCCTGGGCCTTGTCCCGCTCATTCAGCTCCCCGTACAGGGTATTGAGCAATTGCCGGTTCCAGTGCGCGCTATACGACACGGCAATGGCCGAGCCCAGCACGCCGACGAACAGCATGAGCATGAGGAAGCTGCCGCCCGGCAGAGGTTTGGCGAACAACTTGCTCACCGCAATTTCTCCGCAACACGCATCACCGCACTGCGTGAGCGGGGGTTGGCCTTGAGCTCTGCATCGGAGGCGAACTGGGCTTTACCGATCAGCTTGATCTTGGGCTCGAACACCTTGTGCTGCACGGGCAGGTTGCGCGGCAGGTTGTCAGCTTCGCCCTTGGCCAGTTTGCGCATGAACAGCTTGACGATCCGGTCTTCGAGCGAGTGGAAGCTGATCACGGCCAGGCGACCGCCAACCTCCAGCGCGTCGATAGCCGCTTGCAGCCCGGTTTCCAGGTCACCGAGTTCGTTGTTGACATGGATACGCAGGCCCTGGAACGCGCGGGTGGCAGGGTTCTTGCCCTTCTCCCACGCAGGGTTGGCTACCTTGAGAACCTCGGCAAGGTCACCGGTGCGGGTGAACGGCTGCTTTTCACGGCGCTCGACGACGGCACGGGCCATACGGCCGGCAAAGCGCTCCTCGCCATACTCCTTGAACACGCGGGCGATTTCCTCGACCGGCGCGGTGGCAATGAATTCGGCGGCGCTGATGCCCTGATCGGGATTCATGCGCATGTCCAGCGGCCCGTCGTTGAGAAAGCTAAAGCCACGTTCCGGGTCGTCGAGCTGAGGTGAGGACACACCCAGGTCCATCAGTATCCCGCTCACCTTGCCGTGCAGGCCGCGTTCGGCCACTTCTGCACCCAGCTCGGCAAAGCTGCGCTGCACAATGACAAAGCGGCCGTCTTCGGCCGCCAGCGCTTGCCCTGTGGCAATCGCTTGTGGATCTTTATCAAAGCCCAGTAGCTGCCCTTGTGGGCCGAGCCTGCTGAGAATCAACCGACTGTGTCCGCCACGGCCAAAGGTGCCGTCCAGATAGCAACCGTCGGCGCGCAAGGCCAGTGCCTCGACAGCTTCGTCGAGCAGGACGGTAATGTGGTTGAAGCCGCTATCTATGGTCACAGGATCAGGTCACGCAATTCGTCGGGCATGGCGCCCGGTTGTTGGATAGCTGCGAGGTCGGCTGCCGAAACCGTGTTCCAGGCTTCCTCATCCCACAGCTGGAATTTGTTCAGTTGCCCCACCAGCATCGCCTTCTTGTCCAGCCGGGCGTACTCACGCAAGCGGGGCGGCACCAGGAAGCGACCACTGCCATCAAGCTCAAGGTCGACCGCGTTACCGATTAGCAAGCGCTGCAGGCGGCGGTTTTCCTCACGAAGCGACGGCAAGGCTCGCAACTTGGCTTCAATTTGCTCCCACTCATCGAGCGGGTAGACGCACAAACAGGGATCGACAGCATCGATGGTCACGATCAGCTGCCCGTTGCAACGCGAATCGAGCTCGTCACGATACCGGCTCGGCATGGCGAGACGGCCCTTGGCATCGAGACTGACGGCATTGGCTCCGCGAAACACGGCTGCGATTCCCCACAATATTAGCTTTTTTGTGTCAGAAAACCCACTTCATCCCACTTTCTGCCACTTGCGCACACTATAGGAATCCGCCCGCAGCACCGTCAAGGCACGTTCGGAAGGAAAAGCCTTACATGACCGAGATTTAGCGCGTTAAAGGAATGTGGAAAGACTATCTGGGGAATAAAAAGACTTGAGAAATCAAACGCGCACAACCCGATGCGGGCCGAACTTAAAGTGATTTATCAAGAGTAAGATTTTTTCGGCATTACCAGATGAGATCTGCTATCGATTCAAGCAGGAAGGAAAAGGTGGAGAGTCGATCTGTAAGCCGGGTTTTGTCGAGGACAGTCATTCCTCTACGACGGCCATCACTGGACGCCTCTAGCAACCTACCCGGTTCCGACGCGGGCCACGCCTGATGGAACCCTATTTGGTCTTGCTCCGAGTGGGGTTTACCTAGCCACGGACTGTTGCCAGCCGTGCGGTGCGCTCTTACCGCACCTTTTCACCCTTACCGGCACCGAAGTGCTTAGGCGGTTGTTTTCTGTGGCACTTTCCGTAGGCTCGCGCCTCCCAGGCGTTACCTGGCACTCTGCCCTGCGGAGCCCGGACTTTCCTCCCCCCGCCAGCGACACCGCAATGCGGTGGAACTTAAACGGGCAGCGACTGTCCGATCGACTCTCCGGCGCAAAGAGTACCGGCAGATGCTGCCAAGAACAAGCGTTACCGCCACATATATCAATTAGCCACTACTGCTCTTTCTGTTTTTCCAGCGCAACTTGATACAGCAGGTTCTTGCGTACGCCCGTTATTTCCGACGCCAGCGCCGCGGCCCGCTTGAGCGGAAGCTCGGCCAGCAGCAGGTCAAGTACCCGCTGCGCCTCGGTGCCAATCCCCTGCTCGCCTTCCGGGGCGCTCCAGCCGCCTACCAATACCACGCATTCACCCCGCTGCTGATTGCTGTCGCCGGCCACGAACGCATGCAACTCGGACAAAGGCAGGCCCTTGAGGGTTTCAAACGTTTTGGTGATTTCACGCGCCAGCACCGCTGGGCGATCTGCGCCAAACACTGCCTGCATGTCGTCCAGGCACTCCAGGATGCGATGCGGCGCCTCATAGAAGATCAAGGTACGCGGCTCCTCCTTGACCTGCTCCAGACGGGCGCGGCGCCCCGCTGCCTTGGCCGGCAGGAAACCTTCGAAGATGAAACGATCCGAAGGCAAGCCTGCCGCCGACAGTGCGGCGATCAAGGCACAGGCGCCAGGTACCGGCACCACGGGTACGCCTGCACTGCGAGCCTGCCGGACCAGGTGATAACCCGGATCCGAAATCAACGGGGTGCCTGCGTCAGACACCAGCGCCACATCGTCGCCGGCCAATAGCCGGGTCAGAAAGCGCCCCCCCTCGTCCCGCTCGTTATGTTCGTGACAGGCGGCCAGCGGAGTGTCGATGCCGAAGTGTTGAAGCAGGCGGATCGAATGGCGCGTGTCCTCGGCAGCAATCAGGGACACGCCTGCCAGCACCTTCAGCGCCCTGGCACTCATGTCGTCAAGATTGCCGATAGGTGTTGCCACCACATAAAGCGTTCCCACGGGGGCGGTCGAAGCCCCGGCCACATCAGTCACTGCACGCACCTGCGATTGAAATCAAAGCGGGCATTGTAGCCCGAGCACCCGCAACAGCGCGCAAAGAAGTTGAACGCCGCTGCGCGGCAGCAGGCCTATAGTGATGCTTTCACACGGCGACATCGCGCCCCAGCCAGCGCTTGGGTACAATCGCCAGCCAACTTGATCGAGTAACAGGACAATTACATGATCGCCTGCCTGCGGCTGCTCACAGCCTTCTGTCTCGCTGCCCTGCTGGCAGCTTGCGCCAGTTCGCCCTCATCCAGCCTTGGCGAGCTCCCCCGTACGCCGGATGCCAGCATCGAGCAGTTGCTCGAAAGGGCGACCTCCAGCAAGTCTGCCGAAGATGCCGCACTGCTGCGCCTGAGCGCCGCAGACATGGCCTACCAGCAAAAGGACTTCCCGCGCGCCGCACGCATTCTCGAACAAGTCCAGGTAGAGACGCTCAAGCCAGCCCAGCAGGTGTTCGCCGTTACGCTGGCGGCCGAACTTGCCATGAGCCGCAATCAACCCAAGGCGGCCCTGAGCGCATTGCAGCACCCCAGCCTGCAGCACGTGCCCGAATTGCCTGCGCAACAGCAAGTGCGTACCTATTCGGTACACGCCGCCGCCCTGGAGGCCGACGGGCAGGCCATGGCCGCCGCCCAGCAGCGCGTGCTGTTGGCACCGCTGCTCAGCGGGCAAGCTGCCAGCGCCAACCACGATGCCATCTGGTCACTGGTCGCCTCGCTGTCGAACGAGCAACTGCAACAGCCCACCAGCGATCCTGTCCTGGCAGGCTGGTCCAGCTTGGCCCTGACCGTCAAGGGCGCTGGTACCTTGGAACAGCAACAGGCAGCGATCGACGACTGGGTCAAACAGCACCCGGATCATCCTGCCGCGAAACAGTTGCCAACCGCTCTGACCAAGCTCAAGGAGCTGGCTAGCCAGCCTCTGACGCGCATCGCCCTGCTACTTCCCCAGGAAGGCCCATTGGCTGGCGTGGCGCGTGCGCTGCGTGACGGCTTCATGGCTGCCCACTTCCAGGCCCAGCAATCCGGGCAGCCTGCCCCGTCCGTGCAGATGGTCGACAGCTCCCGCCTAGGGTCGCTGGACGACTTCTACCGCCAGGCCCAGGCCGATGGCGTGCAGCTTGTCATTGGCCCGCTGGAAAAACCGCTGGTCAAGCAACTGGCTGCCAAACCGCAGCTTCCGATCACAACCTTGGCACTGAACTACGCCGACGCCGGTCAGAAAGCGCCGCCTCAACTGTTCCAATTTGGCCTTGCCGCCGAGGACGAAGCCCGCGAGGTGTCCCGCAGGGCGCGCGCAGACGGCATGGTCCGTGCCGTTGCCATGGTGCCGAGCGGGGAATGGGGCGACCGTGTACTGGCCGCGTTCCGTCAGGACTGGGAGAGCAACGGCGGCACATTGCTGGCTGCAGAGCGTATTGCCCAGCCCGTGGCACTGGCCCAGCAGATTGCCGACCTGTTCCAGCTGCGCCAAAGCGAAGGTCGCGCCAAGAGCGTGCAAAGCACCGTGGGCGGCAGCATCGCTGCCCAGCCCGCGCGTCGCCAGGACATCGACTTCCTGTTCCTCGCAGCCACCCCACAGCAGGCACAGCAAATCAAGCCGACCCTGAACTTCCAGTACGCAGGTGATGTGCCGGTCTATGCCACCTCCAACCTGTACAGCGCCAGCGGCGATGTGAACCAGTACAACGACATGAACGGCATCCGTTTCTGTGAAACCCCATGGTTGCTCGACAGCAGCAACAGCCTCCGCCAGCAGGTGGTACAGCAATGGCCGCAAGCTGCCGGCAGCCTGGGTCGCCTGTATGCCATGGGGGTGGACGCCTACAGCCTGGCCCCGCGCCTGGGGCAGCTCAAGGCTCTGCCTGACAGCCGTATCCAGGGCCTGTCTGGCAACCTGGGCATCAATGCCAGCCAACGCGTTGAGCGTCAGCTGCCGTGGGCAGAGTTTGCCGGTGGCCAGGTCAAGCGCCTCCCCGACACGCCCCGTTGATGCCCCCTGCCTCGCCAAGCCATGCCGGGCAAGCGGCGGAAAACCAGGCCCTTGAGTACCTTCAAGGGCATGGCCTCAAGCTGATTGCCCGCAACTGGCGATGCAAAGGAGGCGAGCTTGATCTGGTCATGCTCGACGCCGATACAGTAGTATTCGTCGAAGTCCGCTATCGGTTGCACGCACGCTTCGGTGGCGCCCTCGGCAGTATCGATCAGCGCAAGCAGAAGCGGCTGGTGCTTGCCGCCAGCCTGTTCCTGCATCAGAAGCCTCAATGGGGCAACTGTCCTTGCCGCTTCGACGTGGTTGCCCTGCAAGGCAGCCATCATGCTGGCAAGCCGCTCGAATGGTTGAAAAACGCCTTCGAATGCTGAACCCACTCCGTTCTTTTTGCTCTATGTTTCGCGGGCTGATTACCGTCGCGTGCCGCGCCGGCCTCCGCCCCATTTAAGGTCACCAGATGGACATGCAATCCCGAATCCGCCGGCTGTTCCAGGCCAGCATCGATACCAAGCAACAGGCAATGGACATCCTGGCACCGCACATCGAGCAGGCCAGCCTGGTCATGGTCAACGCACTGCTCAACGAGGGCAAGATGCTCGCGTGCGGCAATGGCGGCTCGGCCGGCGATGCGCAGCATTTCTCCTCGGAGCTGCTCAACCGCTTCGAGCGCGAACGCCCCAGCCTGCCAGCGATCGCGCTGACCACCGACAGCTCGACCCTGACCTCGATTGCCAACGACTACAGTTACAACGAGGTATTTTCCAAGCAGATCCGCGCCCTGGGCCAACCTGGGGATGTTCTGCTGGCCATCTCTACCAGCGGCAATTCCGCCAACGTCATCCAGGCCATCCAGGCCGCACATGACCGCGAAATGATTGTCGTAGCATTGACCGGCCGCGACGGCGGGGGCATGGCCTCGCTCTTGCTGCCAGAGGACGTCGAGATTCGGGTACCCTCGACGGTGACCGCTCGCATCCAGGAAGTCCACCTGCTGGCGATCCATTGCCTGTGCGATCTGATCGACAGCCAACTGTTCGGGAGTGAAGAATGACCCCTATGCGCATTGGCCTTGTGGCCTTGACCTTGTGCCTGAGCGTCACCGGCTGCAGTTCGGTACTCAACTCTGCTCGTAATTCGCCCATCGAGGATGACCGAGGCACTCGTACCATTGGCAGCAAGATCGACGACTCACTGATCGAGACCAAGGCCTCGGTGAATATCGCCAAGGCCAGCCCAGACCTGGACAAGGGCTCGCACATCGTCGTCAGCAGCTACAACGGCATCGTGCTCTTGGCTGGCCAGACACCACGCGCCGAACTCAAGAGCCTTGCCGAACAGACGGCCAGCCAGGTCCAGCGCGTCAAGAAGGTGCATAACGAACTGCAGGTCATGCAGCCCTCCTCCATCCTGGCACGCAACAACGACGCGTGGTTGACCACCAAGATCAAGACCCAGATGCTGACCGATACAGCAGTACCCAGCTCGCGGATCAAAGTGATCACCGAGAATGGCATCGTGTACTTGTTGGGCCTCGTCACCCAGCAGGAGGCCAATGCCGCCACTGCTGTCGTGCAGAGCGTGTCTGGCGTGCAGAAGATCGTGAAACTGTTCGAGTACATCGACTGAACATGTGAGCCCGCAGGCAGCGCGGACCAGCGCGCACCTCGTCTATTGCCCATGCTAAAAAGGCGATCCTTGCGGATCGCCTTTTTTTATTTCACCACTTTCAAACTTGGCCGCCCGCTTGGGCGCGGAGGCTGCCCGCCGCCTTCTGGCGGCCCATCATCATCAGGCTGCTCCTGATCGTCCTCGATCTCGTCGTCCTCCATCATCGAAGACTCCAACTCGAAGACCATGCCCTGTCCATTCTCGCGGGCATAGATACCCAGCACCGCGCCAATGGGCACGAACAATGAATGGGGCACACCGCCAAAACGGCCTTCGAAGCTGACGGCGTCATTGTCCATGTGCAAACTGCGCACAGCGCTTGGCGACACATTCAGGACGATCTGGCCATCACTGGCGAAACCGTCCGGCACCTGTACTTTCGGGTACTCGGCATTGACCAACATATGGGGTGTGCAATCGTTGTCGACGATCCACTCGTACAGTGCTCGAACCAGATAGGGGCGACTGGAGTTCATCAACAGCTCCTCAAAGCGTGCGCATTTCGCGTTCAACGGACGACAGGCTTGCCTGGAATGATTCCCGGGCGAACTGTCGCTCCATGTAATCCAGCAGCGGCTTGGCTTGCCGCGGCAATTCGATACCCATCATCGGCAGACGCCAGAGTATGGGCAATAGACAGCAATCGACCAGGCTTTGCTCATCGCTCATGAAACAGGCGAACTCGGCAAACAGCGGCGAGACACCGGTCAGGCTTTCGCGCAGTGCCTTGCGAGCCTCTGCACGGGCAGCCTCACTGGTGCGTGGGTCGAGAATCTGATCGGCCAGGCTGCACCAGTCTCGCTGGATACGGTGCATCAGCAACCGGCTATTGCCACGCCCGACCGGATAGACCGGCATCAGCGGAGGGTGCGGATAGCGCTCCTCCAGGTATTCCATGATCACGGTCGACTCGTACAGAACCAAATCCCGATCCACCAAGGTCGGCACGCTGCCATACGGGTTCAGTTCGGCGAGCCGCGGCGGGATCTTGCCGGTATCGACGTCGATGATGTGCGCGTCAACGGCCTTTTCGGCCAACACAAGGCGAACCCGATGCGAGTATTGATCGGCAGGGTCGGAATAGCAGGCTAACCCATTGGTTACGCCCATGTGGCGCCTCCTCTCGAGGGATGCTTGTAAAAACTGTAAATGAAAACGCGCCTGTGGCGCACTGGCATAACTGCCAGTGCGCCACAGGCGCGTTCAACAACCAGAGGTTACTGCGTGATCAGTGCACGTCCTTCCAGTATTCACGCTTGAGCAAATAGGCGAATACGAAGAAGAAAGCCAGGTACAGCAATACGTAAGTACCAATGCGCTGACTTTCCAGTTTGACCGGGTTGGCCGAATAGGCCAGGAAGGTCACCAGGTTCTTGACCTTCTCGTCGAACTGCTCGGTGGTCAGGGTACCGGAATTCGGCGTAATGGTCAGCTGATCGCAGGCTTCATGGGTCAACGGCGTGCCGGTCAATGGGTCAAATTGTTTTTTGCCATCCACCACCGTCTGCACCTGCTTGCAGCCGATCACCTGGTTTCCCTGCAGGCCAACCAGCACGTTCGGCATGCCGACGTTGGGGAAGACCTTGTTGTTCACGCCGTAGGGCCGCGATGGGTCCTCGTAGAAACTGCGCAGGTAGCTGTACAGCCAGTCGGCACCCCTGACCCGCGCCACCAGGGTAAGGTCGGGCGGCGCGGCACCGAACCAAGTCTTGGCATCGCTGGGCTTCATGCCAATCTGCATGTGGTCGCCAATCTTTGCCCCGGTGAACACCAGGTTCTCAAGCATCACATCGTGGGGTATGCCCAGGTCATCGGCCACACGCTCATAGCGCTGAAACTTGGCACTGTGGCAACCCATGCAGTAGTTGGCGAACGTGCGCGCACCGTCCTGCATCGCCGCCTTGTCGCTCAGGTCGATATCGACCTTGTCCAGTTCCACGCCATGCTCTGCAGCAAGGGTGAATGCAGGCATCACTGCCAGGAGAATTACAGCAATCAACTTTTTCATCAGCCAGTCACCCTTTCCGGAACCGGTTTGGTCTTCTCGAGCCTTGTGTAGAACGGCATCAGCAGGAAGTAGGCGAAGTACAGGAACGTGCACACCTGCGACAGCAAGGTACGCCCAGGCGTCGGCGCCAGTACCCCCAGCACGCCGAGGACGATGAAGGCGACGCAGAACACCAGCAGGAAGAGTTTGCTTATCCAGCCCTTGTAGCGCATGGAGCGAACGGGGCTGCGGTCCAGCCAGGGCAGCACGAACAGCACGGCAATGGCAGCGCCCATGGCGATCACGCCCATCAGTTTGTCCGGTACGGCGCGCAAGATGGCGTAGAACGGCGTGAAGTACCACACCGGCGCGATGTGCTCAGGGGTCTTGAAGGCGTTGGCCTGTTCGAAGTTGGGTTTTTCCAGGAAGTATCCGCCCATTTCCGGGAAGAAGAACACCACGGCGCAGAACACGAACAGGAACACGACCACTCCGACGATATCCTTGACGGTGTAGTACGGGTGGAACGGAATGCCGTCCAGCGGGATACCGTTTTCGTCCTTGTGCTTCTTGATGTCGATGCCGTCAGGGTTGTTCGAGCCGACTTCGTGCAAGGCCAGGATGTGCAGCACCACCAGGCCCAGAATGACGATCGGCAAGGCCACCACGTGCAGGGCGAAGAAGCGATTGAGCGTGATGCCCGAAATCAGGTAGTCGCCGCGAATCCACTGGGTGATGTCATCGCCGATGACGGGAATGGCCCCGAACAGGGAGATGATCACCTGTGCGCCCCAATACGACATCTGCCCCCATGGCAGCAGGTAGCCCATGAACGCCTCAGCCATCAGCGCCAGGTAGATCAGCATACCAAACAGCCATACCAGCTCCCGGGGCTTTTGGTAGGAGCCATACAGCAAGCCGCGGAACATGTGGAGGTAGACGACGATGAAGAAGGCCGACGCACCCGTCGAATGCAAGTAGCGCAGTATCCAGCCGTACTCCACGTCACGCATGATGTATTCGACCGAGGCGAATGCCTCTTCGGCCGAAGGCGTGAAACTCATCGTCAGCCAGACCCCGGTGACGATCTGATTGACCAGCACCAGCAAGGCCAGAGAGCCGAAGAAGTACAGGAAATTGAAGTTCTTGGGCGCGTAGTACTTGCTGAGGTGGTCTTCCCACATCTTGGTGGCAGGGAAACGCGCGTCGATCCAGTCCATGAACTTGCTCATCATGCGTTCTCCTGGTCGATACCGATGACGATGATTTCGTCGGACTCGTAGGCATGCGGCGGCACCGGCAGGTTCAGCGGTGCCGGCTGCGACTTGTACACTCGCCCCGCCATGTCGTAGTGGGAACCATGGCAGGGGCAGAAATAACCTCCGACCCATTTGGGTCCGAGGTCGACAGGGGCCACTTCAGGGCGGAACGTCGGCGAGCAACCCAGGTGCGTGCACAGACCAACCAGCACGAGGATCTCCGGCTTGATGGAGCGTACCTGCGGATCGACGTAGGTCGGCTGGTCCGATGCCTGGGAATCGGGGTCTGACAGTTCGCCGGTTATTTTCTTGAGATTGCCGAGGATCTCAGCCGTTCGCCGCACGATGAATACAGGCTGCCCTCGCCATTCTGCAACCATCTGCTGCCCTGGCTCGACCTTGGCGATGTTGACCTTTACCGGTGCACCTGCAGCTTTCGCCTTGGCACTGGGGAACCATGACCCCACGAACGGTACCGCAGCCCCCACTGCTCCCGCTGCCCCGACCACGGATGTCGCGGCTACGAGGAAGCGGCGCCGGCCTGCGTTGACGCCGTCATTGCTCATTCAGTCCTCTCCCATCAGCTTGCTTGGCCTGTTGAACCAGGCTCGTACCTAGGTTGTGTCAGTGGCGCTAAAAATTGGTCGCCATGGTAAGTAACAAAACCACACACTGACAAGGTGATTACCGGGCTGCACGGCCACTACCCACGCTTTGCTTGATCTACGTCTATGGGAAAGACGCTCACCGCCGAGCGGGTGAATTATTCAAGGCAAAAAAAAAGCCCGGTTCCAAGGAACCGGGCTTTTTTCGACTGCCGAAGCGGTATTAACGCTTGGAGTACTGAGGACGCTTACGCGCTTTACGCAGACCCACTTTCTTACGCTCGACTTCACGAGCGTCGCGGGTGACGTAGCCAGCACGACGCAGTGCGCCACGCAGGGTTTCGTCGTATTCCATCAGAGCGCGGGTGATACCGTGACGGATCGCACCGGCCTGACCGCTGACACCACCACCGGAAACGGTGACGTAGATGTCGAATTTCTCAACGCTTTCGGTCAGCTCGAGTGGCTGGCGAACAACCATGCGAGCGGTTTCGCGACCGAAGAACACGTCCAGAGAACGGTTGTTGATGGAGATGTTACCAGTACCCGGACGCAGGAATACGCGAGCGGTTGCGGTCTTGCGACGGCCAGTGCCGTAATTTTGAGTCGCCGACATAATGAACTATCCCGTTAGATCTTCAGTTCTTGAGGCTGCTGAGCAGTGTGTGGGTGAGCAGCACCCGCGTACACTTTCAGCTTACGGTACATGTCGCGACCCAGCGGGTTCTTCGGCAGCATGCCTTTGACCGCAGTCTCGATAACACGCTCAGGGGCCTTGGCGATCAACTTCTCGAAGTTGATTTCCTTGATACCACCTGGGAAACCGGAGTGGGAGTAGTACATTTTGTCGGAAGACTTGGCACCCGTCACACGAACCTGCTCGGCGTTGATGACGACGATGTAGTCGCCGGTATCAACGTGAGGGGTGTATTCTGGCTTGTGTTTGCCACGCAGACGGCTAGCGATTTCGGTAGCCAGACGACCCAGGGTCTGGCCAGCGGCGTCGACTACGAACCACTCGCGCTTTACTGTTTCCGGTTTAGCAGTAAAAGTTTTCATTCTCTAAAGCCTCAGAGGCCGCCCAGCGAAAAATAGACGGCGAATCTTACTGGATAGTGCACAGCTTGCCAAGGGCAAGCGCGCAGCCGAACGCTGACGCTTTTGGGGGCTCGGGTCAGGCACGCCAATGTTCGACGGGGTTCTTCCTGCGTGATGGTGCATCACTTCCGCCACGCGGAGAGGGGCTGAATTATCCAGATTGCGGGAAAAATATCAACCTGCTTTGATGAATGACCATAGCCAAGGAGCAAGCAACCGATGGACTACCGTCAGCTGGGTCGCACCGACCTCGAAGTCAGCGCGCTGTGTCTGGGCACCATGACCTGGGGCGAACAGAACGATCAGACCCAGGCATTCGAACAGATTGGCCGGGCCAAGGCCGCAGGCATCAACTTCATCGACACTGCAGAGATGTACCCGGTACCCCCGCGCCCGGAAACCTATGCCGCCACCGAGCGCATCATCGGCAACTGGTTCGCCCGCCAGGGCGATCGGGACGACTGGGTACTGGCCAGCAAGGTGGCCGGCCCCGGCAATGGCATCAGCCATATCCGCGACGGTCAACTCAGGCACAACCGGCAACACATTGTCGCGGCACTGGAAGAGAGCCTGCGGCGCCTGCAGACTGATCGCATCGATCTCTACCAACTGCACTGGCCTGAGCGCAGCACCAACTTTTTCGGCAAGCTGGGCTACCAGCACCTGCCGCAAGACCATTTCACCCCACTGGAAGAAACCCTGGAGGTGCTCGACGAGCAGGTGCGCGCGGGCAAGATCCGCCACATCGGGCTGTCCAACGAAACCCCCTGGGGCACCATGAAATTCCTGCAGTTGGCCGAAACCCGTGGCTGGCCTCGGGCCGTCTCCATCCAGAACCCCTACAACCTGCTCAACCGCAGCTTCGAGGTGGGGCTTGCCGAAATCGCCATTCGCGAGCAGTGCGGCCTGCTGGCCTACTCGCCCCTGGCCTTTGGCATGCTCTCGGGCAAATACGACGGCGGCGCCCGCCCGGAGAAGGCGCGTCTGACCCTGTTCAGCCGCTTTGCGCGCTATTCCAACCCACAGACAGTGGCCGCTTGCGAGCGTTATGTACAGCTGGCCCGGGAACACGGTGTCGATCCGGCGCAGATGGCGTTGGCCTTCGTTACCCGTCAACCGTTCGTGACCAGTAACATCATCGGTGCCACCAGCCTCGAGCAACTGGACAGCAACCTGGCCAGCCTCGAACTCAGCCTCGATGACGAACTGCTGGCAGCCATCGAGGCCATCCACCAGGATCAACCCAACCCCGCGCCCTGAGCACGCACCCAACGCCGCTTGCTTCTCGGGTTTACCCGCGAAGCGGGCGGCGCTGTCTACCAGGCTAGACATGACCCGTAAAAAATAAGACGATCCAGCCAGTGATTGACCACTCCATCCTATAAGAACAATGACAATGATGTTTACCCAACCCTCCGCGTCGTTGCGGCGCGTCAGCATCCTGGCCATTGACAAGGTATTCGCTTCGACCTTGATGCAGGCCAAGGACTTCTTTCACCTGGCCAGCTTGCGCTACGGCAAGCAGCTTGGCCTGGGCTTGCAACCCATGTTCGAGATCCACCTGGTCAGCCCTGACGGGTTGCCGGTAGAGAGCTTCAGCAACGTGCAGCTGCCGGTGGACGGCGGCCTGGATGATGCCGATGTGATCATCCTTCCGGCGTTCTGGGACGATTTTGACAACCTGTTGCAACGTTATCCGCAGGTGCTGCCCTGGCTGCAGGCACAGCATGCGCGGGGCGCCGTGCTGTGTGCAGAGGCCAGCGGCGTGTTCTGGCTGGCCGAGTCAGGCCTGCTCGACGGCAAGGAAGCGACCACGTACTGGCGTTTCTTCGACAGTTTTGCCGAGCGCTTCCCACACGTACGCCTGACCCAGGACAAACACCTGACCGATGCGGACAATCTGTACTGCGCTGGCGGCACCACGTCAGCCTGCGACCTGTACATCTACCTGATCGAGCGCTTCTGCGGGGCCAATGTGGCGCGGGCCGTGTCGCGCGACATCCTGTACGAGGTGCAGCGCAACTACACGCCGGGACGCATGGGCTTTGGCGGCCAGAAGCTGCACCAGGACCTGATCATCCTGCAGATTCAGCACTGGCTGGAAGAGCATTTCGCCGACAAGTTTCGCTTCGAGGACGTAGCCCGCAACCACGGCATGAGCATTCGCAATTTCATGCGCCGTTTCCAGGGCGCAACCGGGGACAAGCCGCTGCATTACCTGCAACGCTTGCGCATCGAGACGGCCAAGGGGCTGTTGTCGAGCACGCGCAAGAGCATCAAGACCATCAGTTACGAGGTGGGCTATGACGATGCCAGCTTCTTCGCCCGGCTGTTTCGCCAGCACACCGACCTGTCACCGAATCAGTATCGCCAGCAGTTCATGCAAGAGGCCTGAGCGCAATCGGGCTGTCTTGCAGCCCATCGCCGGCAGTTAGGCGATGGGCTGCAAGGCAGCCCCAGGTTTTCAAGGCTTGTGCGCGCGGGACAGGAATTCATGAGACTGCATTTCCAGCAGTCGGCTCAGCGTGCGCTGAAACTCGAAGCTCAAGCGCCCACCGGTGTACAGGTCCTTGAGTTCCACTTCGGCCGAGATGATCAGCTTGACGTTACGGTCATAGAACTCGTCGACCATGTTGATGAAGCGACGCGCGATGTCATCGCTTGCCACGCCCATTTGCTCGACGTTGCTCAGCAGGACCGCATGGAAGATCTTGCCCAGTTCGATGTAGTCGTTCTGGCTTCGCGGCCCATCGCACAAGGCGCGGAAGTCGAACCAGGCCACATCGTCGCAGGTGCGCAGCGCATGAATGGGACGGTTCTCGATCATCAACACGTCGTTCTCGACCGCTGCCGTGCACTCGGGCGTCAGCGCCTTGAAGCTGGCACGCATGCTCTGCTGCGCCGCCTCGTCGAGCGGGTAATGGAACAGTTCGGCCTGCTCCAGGTGGCGCAGGCGATAATCGACACCGCTGTCGACGTTCACTACATCGGTGTACTGCTTGATCATGGCGATGGCCGGCAGGAAGCGCGCACGCTGCAGGCCATCCTTGTAGAGGCCGTCCGGCACGATGTTGGAAGTGGCCACCAGGGAAACGCCGTTCTTGAACAGCTCCTCCATCAAGGTGCCCAGGATCATGGCGTCGGTGATGTCCGAGACGAAGAACTCGTCGAAGCAGATCACCTTGGCCTCATCGCTGAAGCGCTTGGCAATGATGGTCAGGGGATTCTTCTCGCCCTTTAGGGTTTTCATCTCCTCGTGGACACGCTTCATGAAGCGGTGGAAGTGCGTGCGCATCTTCTGCTTGAACGGCAGCGCTTCGAAGAAGGTGTCGACCAGGTAGGTCTTGCCTCGCCCTACCCCGCCCCAGAAGTACAGGCCCTTGACCGGGGTCTGCTCCTTCTTGCCGAACAACTTGCCGAATACACCCGGCTTGTTGTTCTGGGCCTGCACCAGGTCGTCGTACAGGCGCTGCAGGTGACGCACCGCAGTTTCCTGCGCCGCGTCATGAAAGAAATCGGGACGTTTCAGATCTGCTTGATAGCGTTCTAGGGGAGTCATGATTCGTTAGCGAGGCAACAAAAAACGGGCCGTCACTGTAGCGAGCGGCCCGCCTAATGGCAATGCGACTTGCGTCAATATGCCTCATACCGGCACCAGAGACCCGATGAGGCTACCCTGATCACAGTACCAGTGGGCGGATACCTCCCACCCGTCGGTCAGTCCTGTTGCGGCTCAAGCGCTGCGCGAAGACGCTCGATGGCAGCATCACGGGCTTGTTCGCTGTCGAACGGCGCACCGTCGGCAACCGGCTGATCCTTGAGCCACACAGCAAAGCCCAATCCCTCGGCGCGGATATCCACCCCATCGCCTTGTTGCAACTGCTTGCTCACGGCACCTGTGCTTTTGCCATCGGCAAAGCTGCGCGACAACAGCAGTTGCTCGCCATCGGCAGCCAACAGGCGGAAGCGGAAGCTCCCGTCTTCGTCGCGGAAGCTGACGAAGCGCGCGCTCTTGGCGACCTTCTTCTTGACGTTCGCCGTGGCCTGTACGCTGCTGCGGAACGAGCGCAGGCCAACGGCTTCGCGCAATTGCTCCAGAAACGGCGTGGCGATGGCGCGCGCCTTGGCCGCGCCTGCCAGGAGGATATCCTCCAGGTCCGCAGGCCGCGCGATCAGCTGATGGTAATACTCGCGTTTTTCGGCCAGCTGGCCGTCGAGCAACTGGAACAGTCGCTGCTTGGCTTCGCCCCAACCCAGGCCCTGCTCCAGCTCGGCTCGGAACTCGGCGCACTGCTCAGGTGTGGAGAAGGCCTGGAACAGCGTGAACAGGTGCGCGTCGTCCGGGTTCTTGGCTTCACCCGGCGCGCGCGAGTCCGTGACGATGCGCGAAATGGCATCCTTCATGTCCTTGGCGCTGGTGAACAACGGGATGGTGTTGTCATAGCTCTTGGACATCTTGCGCCCATCCAGGCCGGGCAAGGTGGCCACGCTTTCCTCGATGACCGCCTCCGGCAGTGCGAAGAACTCATTGCCCTGGCCGAACAGGTGGTTGAAGCGCTGGCCGATATCGCGGGCCATTTCCACGTGCTGGATCTGGTCACGACCAACCGGCACCTTGTTGGCGTTGAACATCAGGATGTCCGCCGCCATCAGCACCGGGTAGCTGAACAGGCCCATGGTGACGCCGGCATCCGGGTCTTCGCCGTTTTCGACGTTCTTGTCCACCGATGCCTTGTAGGCATGGGCGCGGTTGAGCAAGCCCTTGGCCGCCACGCAGGTCAGCAGCCAGGTCAGCTCGGGGATTTCCGGAATGTCGGACTGGCGGTAGAAGGTCACCTTGTCCGGATCCAGGCCACCGGCGAGCCAGGTGGCGGCGATTTCCAGACGCGAGCGCTGGATGCGCAGCGGATCGTCGCACTTGATCAGGGCGTGGTAGTCGGCCAGGAAGTAGAACGAGTCCACGCCAGGCTGCTGGCTGGCTCGGATGGCCGGGCGGATGGCACCGGCGTAGTTGCCCAGGTGCGGAGTGCCGGTGGTCGTGATACCGGTAAGGATACGCGTGGTCATGGGTGTTCGCTTATTCAGGCTTGGCTCGGTTCGAAAGTCGCGGCAGCAGCAGATCCTTGAGGTCGGTCAGCTTGCCATGGAAGAAGTGTCCGCATTCTGCCACTTTCAGCAGCTCATGGGGGCGTGACAGGCTGTCGGACCAATCGTAAACCAGCGCCGGTGAAACGACCTCGTCGGCATCGGGTTGCACCAGGGTCACCGGGCACCGCTGCGGCACGGGGAATTGATCGGTCAGGCGCATGACGGCCGGAGCGATCATGAACAGATGCTGCAAGGCAGTGCCTTCGGCTTCCAGGCGGCCAGCCAGGGCGGTCGCCACGAAGCCGCCGAAGGAAAAGCCCATCAACACCAGGGGCAGCCCGGGATGCGCCGCCTGCAGCCAGGCGGCCGCGGCCTGGGCGTCAGCCACCTCGCCTTCACCCATGTCATGGCTGCCGGCGCTTTGCCCAACGCCGCGGTAGTTGAAACGCAGGGTCACGTACCCGGCGTCCCGGGCCGTGCGTTGCAATGTCGAAACCACCTTGTTGAGCATGGTGCCGCCCTGGACCGGGTTGGGATGACAGATCAGCACGGCGCCACGGGCGTCTGCCACGTCCAGGTAGAGGGCTTCGAGCGGGCCACTGGGGCCGTCGATGAACAGAGGGGTTTCGCGGACAAGCAAGGCACTACTCCGTGACCTTGGGGGAGGTCGATTCGTCTAGGTGAGGAATTCTGTTCTGATTTGCGATCGCTCGCGGTATACAGCGCAGGTCTGAGCCGTTAACGTAAAGCAAAGCCGTTTATAGAGGAAGGACTCGTGGAACTCTCGCTCCTTGTTTGGTTGTTGCCTACCCTGGCCCTGGTCATCGGTGTGGTCGTCGGTTTCGTCGTGGCGCGCCTGTTGCCCAACGCTGCGCCCAGCAGCAGCCAGCGCCAGCTCGATGACATCCAACAGCGTTTCGACAGCTACCAGAACCAGGTGGTGACGCACTTCAACAGCACCGCCGTACTGGTCAAAAAGCTCAATCAGAGCTATCAGGATGTTCAAGATCACCTGGCCGATGGCGCCAACAACCTGGCCCTGGACGAAGTGACGCGTCAACGCCTGCTGGCAGCGCTGCACTCGGAAAGCTCCCATGGCCCGCACAGTCGCCTGACGCCGCCCAGGGATACCGCCGAAGTGCCGCGCGATTACGCGCCGAAAACGCCCAACTCGCCGGGCATGCTCGACGAGAGCTATGGTCTGAAGCACTGAACATTGAAAAAGGCCTCGAAAGAGGCCTTTTTCAATGCACGATCAACATCGACCAGGCGCCCCCTGCAAGGGCGGGGAACGCCCTTCAGGTCAAGGCTTGCGCCAGGAATGACCGCCCTCATCGTCATCTCCGCCAGCATGGCGAATGATCAGATCGAGTGGGTATGCAGATACTTTCATGGTGACGCTCCTCTTGGATACGCTGGCTCTTTCGCCAGCACCGCCAGAATGCCCTCGCCCAGTCTGGACAAGGCATCGGGTAGCGCTTCCTCGCACCTCATGAGCAGGCGCGCAACGCCTGTTGCACGTCTGCCAGCAGGTCCTCAATGTCCTCAAGCCCTACCGACAAACGCACAAGCCCCTCGGAGATACCGTGCTGCACCCGCTCTTCGGGCGTGTAGCTAGAATGGGTCATGCTTGCCGGGTGCTGGGCCAACGACTCGGCATCCCCCAGGCTCACGGCGCGTGCGAACAGGCCCAGCGCATTCATGAAGCGGCGTCCAGCATCAAGGCCGCCCTTGAGCTCGAAAGCGATCATGCCGCCGGGTAGGCGCATTTGCCGCTTGGCCAAGTCGTGTTGTGCGAACGTCGGCAAGCCTGGGTAGTGGATCAGCTCCACCTGCGGCTGACGCGACAGGTACTCGGCGACCTGCCGGGCGTTTTCGCAATGCCGGTCCATGCGCAGGGCCAGGGTCTTTATTCCGCGCATCAGCAGCATGGCGTCCTGAGGCGACAGCACCGCCCCTGTCATGTCCTTTAGCCCCTGCAGACGAATCCGATCGATCAGCGCCTGACGGCCCACCACCAAGCCGGCGGTGATATCGCCATGGCCGCTGAGGTACTTGGTGGCCGAATGCACGACCAGATCAGCGCCCAGTTCCAGCGGCCTTTGCAGGTAAGGCGTGCAGTAGGTGTTGTCGACCACCACCAGCACATCACGGCCGCGTACCGCTTCGGCCACGGCGGCAATATCGACCAGCCGCATGGTCGGGTTGGCGGGGGTCTCGAAGTAGATCATGCGCGTCTTGTCACTGAGCGCGGCGCGCAGTGCGTCGGTATCGTTGAGGTCGACGTGGCAGATCGTCACGCCAAACGCCCCGATGCCGTGGTGCATGAAGGCAAAGGTGCATCCATACACGGTCCGCCCGACGATCAACTCATCGCCCGGGCGCAGCAGGGTCCAGAGCGTGGACGTGATGGCGCCCATCCCCGATGCCAGTGCAAGGCCCGCCTCCCCGCCCTCAAGCGACGCCATGCGCGCTTCGAGCACATTCAGCGTGGGGTTGGAGATACGGCTGTAGAAATGCCCGGCCTGTTCACCGGCAAAGCACGCCGCGCCGTATTCGACGGTTGGAAAGGCATAGGTAGCGGTTTGGTAGATCGGCGGTACCAGTGCGCCGCCGTGCGCGAGCGGGTCGTAACCGTGATGGATGGCACGCGTTGAAAAACCGTTGTCGTGACGGGAGTCGCGCATGGCAACAGCCTCTTGTTGGTTTGATCTAAGCTTATGCCAGGGCAACCCCAGAATTTTTCCAAAATGACCAAGCCAGCGTCGCTGTTTTGGAACAAAAACAATAAATGTGAGTACTTGAGGGCAAAGCATGCCTGCACCCTTGGACCGCATCGACCGCGCACTGCTCGCGGCCTTGCAGAATAACGCTCGCCTCACCGTCGCCGAGCTCGCCGACAGGGTATCGCTGACCACTTCGCCCTGCTGGCGCAGGATTAAGCTGCTGGAAGAGAACGGCTATATCACCGGCTATCAGGCCATGCTTTCCTCCAAATCGCTAGGGTTCGGGGTAACTGCCTTCGTCAGCATCATGATGGATTCCCATACCAAACCGATGGCGCTGGCGTTCGAGCAGCGACTGATGGAGATACCCGAGATTGTCGCCTGCCATAACATTTCCGGGCGGTACGATTTTCTGCTGGAAATCGTGGCCAGGGACTTGGAGGCCTTCGGAGAATTTGCCCGTGAGGTGCTTCAGCGTCTGCCGGGAGTGAAGGAGATCTATTCGAGTTTTTCCTATAAGGCGGTGAAGGAAAGACGCGTGGTTCCGGTATGGGAGAACCATCGCTAGATACGCCCTTCCATCGCGAGGGAAGTGTCTTACGGATTGATTACCCGGCAGCCGATATCTGCGAAGGTTGCCTTACGAAAAGCTGGCCATGTAGAGATCAGGAGCTGACTACATGGCCAAAAACAACCCCGTTGTACTTGAACCCACTTACGTACACCCCCCGCTGTACTTGACCGAGGCACTTTGGATCAGCGACACCGCCCCGGACCGGATGCCACTGGCCCCAATCAGCGGAGGCGGTGGATTCGGCTTCGGTGGCTGGGGCTTGGATGCAGGGCGCCCACGTGGCACCAGCCCACCTCGTGTAATAGACACACACGAACTAGCCCCCAGCCGCGTGCTCGATATCGAGCGCAAGGGCATCGAGCAGGACCATGATGCCAAGTATGCCGCCTCCATTCAGGCATTGCCCGCGCAAATAGCACAGCAGAGATCGAGCATAACCGAGGCCGCAAGCGCCTCAGCAACCACCACGCTCGGCCAGTTGAAGGAGGAACAAAGACGGCTTACGGAACTGATAAGCGACACGCGTAGGGGCTACTTGCAGGACTTGCCGGATGCTGTGAGCTTCTACGGGGCACCCTCTTTCTACAAGCGCACGGACTCGATGATGACCCGGATCTATGACCCGGGTGTCTTTACAGAAAAAGGGGAGGCGTTCGCCAACGAACTGTACTCACGGCTGAACAGGTCTGCCGATGGCTCTTACAGGTTGCACCTCAAAGCGAGCGCACTGGCAGTGCATGCGGCGGATCTTGCGCCACTGGCTGCCGCGCTGGATCGTATCGAGCTTGAAGAGCCCGGCATCGACCTGCCTGAAGTTGTGACCAGAAGGCTTGGCCAGATCCACGTGGAAAGAGCCATCCAATTCGACGGCCTGCCAAGTTTTCTCCAGCACGAAATAGTCAGTACCGTTGGACTGGAAGGGCAGCAGCTGACCGACAACCTCGCCGCGCACCTTGCCGCCGCGCACGCGTTGATCGCCGCCAAACGCCAGGCCATCCCCGCCTTTTCCTCATCCAACCCCAAGATCACAAGCCCGCTGTCCAAGCCGCAAACAGAAGCTTTGCAGCACCTTGTAGATGAACAACGCAACCGTCGGGCCGGCCCGTTGTGGAAAGACTACCACCTGGCAATGTCGCTCACCGAATCCATACGGTTTCTGGAGCGTTACGCAAGCGCTACTCAGAACCTGCTTGAACGTACCCAGGTTGCAGAGCAGCTGTTGGCAAGACATGCAATCGAACAAAGCGCTCTGCTTGAGGCACAAGCCGCTGCGGCGCAAGCAGCTCGTCAGCAGGCCGCTGCAGACCAAGCTGCTCAGCAGCAGGCCGAAGCGGAAGCAGCCAGGCGAAAAGCTCAGGCAGATCTCCGGGCGAAGGAGCAAGCCTTCATACACAAGTGGGTTCCTGGGGAGCTTCAGGCAATTGAACGCCCCAGGGAAGAGCGACTGGCAAAAAAGGCCCAACGAAAGGTCCTAGCAGAACGCAAAGCCAGAGAGGCAGCTGAAAAAGCCGAAATGCTCCGCTTGCGCAGGGAGCAGGCTCAGCAGGCCAAGGAGGCAGCAAGGGCCGCCAGAGCAGCCCAGCGGGTTGAAGCTGAACGTAAGGTCAAGGAAGCGCTGGCAGAGCGACAGGCAAAAAAAGCTGCGCGAAAACTTGCAGCTGAACGCCGTGCAGACAAAGCCAGGCAGCAGGCCGAGGCGATGCGCAAGCAGCAGGAAGAACGCGTGCGCCGAACATATGCTTACCCCGCCCGCGATGCTGCTTCGTTGCCATTGGTACTGCCGATCGGGTCAGCCTCGTTCGGCAACCTGTCAACCGCATATGCAGGCCTGCAAGCCGCAATACGCACAGCGATAGCCAGTGTTTTGGCCACCGGCACCACGGCGCTTGTCGCGACCATGTCTCTGGCATGGCCATCCAATCTGGGCAACAGCGACCGGCAATACCTGATCGGTATCCCGCTGAGAGATTTGGTGCCGCCAGAGGGTCCAGACCTAGAAGCGCTTTCCTTGTCATTACCGCAACTGGACCTTCCGTACCTGCTATCGGGCAGCGAAGAAGGTACTGACCTCAAGTTGCACATAACAGCTGGTCGCGCTTCGGTCCCTGTCCGCGCCGCCAGATGGGATAGCGCACGAGGTGTCTACATCGTGGCGCTGGAGAACCCGCAGCGCACCTTGACCTGGACGCCGGCTAGTCCACCGGGGGCTGAGTTGGGCGGCCCCACCGGTTTACCACAGGTACCAGAAGGGATCATTGTGTACACAGGGTCCAGCCTGAACCCTGTTACCCCCGAAGCGGAAAGCTATCCCGCCTTGGACTTGCTGGACCAGGAACGGCTGATTGTCACGTTCCCCGCGGATTCAGGGCTGCCGCCTCTGTTGGTAGTGCTGAAAAGTCCGAGGTATGAGTCGGGTACATCTGTGGGAACAGGTGCCGTCCCCTCCGAAACCTGGCGCCAGGATGCGAGACGCCCGGAAGGTGCTCCCGTCCCGGCTCAGATCGCGGATAAACTCAGAGGTAGGGAGTTCAAGAGTTTCGATGCTTTTAGAAGACGGTTTTGGAAGGAGATAGCTAACGACCCAGATTTGTCTAAACACTTCAGCCCTCAAGAACTTCGCCGAATGAGAAAGCACGGCTATTCACCCAGGGTGGATAAGCAAGATGAATACAAAAGCAAGCGATCTTATGAGTTACACCATGTGATCCCCATTAGTCAAAATGGTGGCGTATACGACATGAACAATATAGTCATTCTGACACCTCTCATTCATAACAGCATTCATTATGGGAAAAGGCCATGATCTTAAAAGGCAGTTATCGCGATTATACCGAACAGGAATTCCTTGACTTCTTACTCGAGATAAACCGTGCGATCGAAGATGAGCCAGACCGTATACTCGACCCACTACTTGAGCACTTTGAACGCATTACCGAGCATCCCAGTGGTAGCGACTTATTCTTCAGGCCTGTTGGGAGCAATACCGGAGCACCTGGCGAAGTATTGGAAATTGTCAAGGCTTGGCGATTAGCCAATGAAAAAGAAAGCTTCAAAACTCCTTGAAGCCATAAGGCTCTGGACAACCAGGGCCTATCAACCACCATCCCAAACCCCAGAAAAAATCCTACGGTTCGGCGTTCACCTACATTCAGTCAGCCCCGGAAAGCATTCCCCCCCGCGCGATATTATGAATACTACTCGCGCACTATCCGCGCCAGTCGAAAAACACTATTGCCTTTACAGCGAGTCATGAATGAACACACACCTGCCAGAACAGATCAAGACCAAACTCCGTGGCCAACAGTTTGAAACATTTGCCGATTTCAAGTCCGCCTTGTGGAGCACCTATGCCAACGACGCGACCTTTTCAAAACAGTTCGGGACTTACCAATTGAATCCTATGAAAGAGGGTTGGCCGCCCCGTGCGCCGTTTCATCAAACCCTTGAGGGTTCAAGATCCTACGAGCTTTGCAACCACGGCCCTGAAGCGAAATGCCATGATCTCAATTAAAGGTGTTGCGGCCGCGCCACGCCAGTGGAGCAACTCCCGCCCAAACGCCTGGTCGACTACACCGCAGCCGACTTCCTGACGCTGATCCAAACGATAATGTCCGCCACTGGAACGACAGCATACCAAGACGCGCAGCTCGAACATTTCCATCGAGGCTGTAGACCATCCCGACGGTTCAGACCTGATCTACCCCCTTGATCCCGCCTATGAGCGAACCGCTGAGCAGGTGCTGGCAACCCTTGTAGCCTGGCGCACTTCCAACCAACTCCCGGTGTTCACCGACTTGCGGTGACCAAAGCCTGCGCTCGAGCACCTAGTGTGGCGCCCATCCCGGCGTTCCCCGCCCTGCTGACTGCGAGGATTCCGTACCCCTGCGAACGCGTCCTTCCATCCACTACGTCTGCGAAGCTTGTTCGAACAGCCGGGACAAACGGCCACCTGCTGCGCGATAAAGGCGATTTCTGATCGGCCAGCCCGGCCAGCCGGGTTTGAAATCGGGTTGCTGTTGAGCGTTGAGTGGTGGCCGGTTCGAATGGGAATACCAAGGGCGCTGGTGGCGCTTCGTCGAGCAACCTCAGTGGCCGCTGGAAGCCTATCGGCGCCAAGCGAGCATGGGAAAATGGGATGAAAACGTGAGTGATTGCCGTCAAGAAATCGTGTTCATCGGCCAGCGGCTGGACGTTGATGCGCTGAAGTCGGCGCTGAATGGATGTTTGCTGAGCGAGGAGGCGATATTGGCGGGGCCCAAGCGTTGGGTGCAGATGGAAGGTGGCGAGCTTGCGCTCGCTCCTGCAGGAAAGTAAAACCCGTAGGAGCGAGCGTAGCTCGCAATAAAGCCTAAGCGTCAAACGCCGTCAGATCGCCCCACGCTGCCTCAACACATCCAGCACGAGCTTGACCCCTTCTTCCACGCTGGTGGCCTGGGTATCGATGACCAGATCGGCGTCCAGCGGTACATCGAACGGGAAGCTTTCGCCTGGAATGTTGTCACCTTCGGCTGCATACAGGCCCTGCGGATCGCGTTCGCGGCAGACCAGTGGCGAGGCCTGGACGTAGACGGTCACCAGGCGGTCCTTGCCGATCAGCGCCTTGGCTTGCTCACGGCCTTCGGCATCCGGGGCCACGAACGCGGCCAGGGTCAGCAAGCCGGCTTCGTTGAACTGGCGCGCCACATGGGCGGCGCGGCGCCAGTTCTCGGTACGGCCAGCGCGATCCTGTGGCAGGCCCTTGTTCAGGTCATGGCGCAGGTTCTGCCCGTCGAGTACGTAAACGGCGCGGCCCATGTCGAACAGCTTGCGCTCCACCGCGTAGGCCAAGGTGCTCTTGCCGGCGCCGGACAGGCCGCTGAACAGCACGGTTGCCGGTTGCTGGCCAAAGCGCAGGGCGCGCTCTTCGGTCGAGACATGCGCCGACTTGCCATGCTGCCCGGCGCTGCCATGGGGCAGTACGGGCTGGGCGATGATCATGCCGGCGCCCACGGTGCCGTTGGTCAGGCGGTCGATGACGATGAACGCACCGGTGGTGCGGTTGCTCTCGTAACCGTCCAGCGCAATGGCACTGTCCAGGGACACCTTGACGCGACCGATTTCGTTCAGTTGCAAGGCGCTGGCAGCGCCCTTCTCCAGGGTATTGACGTCCACCTTGTGGGTGATGCTGGCAATCGAACCCGGCACGTAGCTGGTCGCACGCTTGATGTCGTACTTCTTGCCCGGCAGCATCGGCTCTTCGGCCATCCACACCAGCATGGCTTCGAACTGGTCGGTCACAGGCGGCACATTGTCGGCATGCACCAGCAGGTCGCCACGGGAGATGTCGATCTCGTCTTCCATGGTCAGGGTCACGGCCTGGCCCGGGCCTGCGCTTTCCAGCTCGCCTTCGTAGGTGACGATGGACTTCACCCGGCTGCTCTTGCCCGACGGCAGCACGACGACTTCATCGCCCTTGTGCACCACGCCGCTGGCCAGGGTGCCTGCGAAACCACGGAAGTTCAGGTTGGGGCGGTTGACGTACTGCACCGGGAAACGCAGGTCGGTGAAGTTGCGGTCGGCCGCCACTTCCACGGTTTCCAGGATTTCCATCAGGGTCGGGCCGGTGTACCACGGCGACTGTTCGCTGTGGTTGACCACGTTGTCACCCTTGAGCGCGGACATCGGCACGAAGTGCAGGCTGCTCGGCGTCAGGTTGATGGCTTCGGCGAATGCCAGGTAGTCGGCCTTGATCGACTCGAAGACGCCTTCATCGAAGCCCTTGAGGTCCATCTTGTTGACGGCGACCACGATGTGCTTGATGCCCAGCAACGAGGCGATGTAGCTGTGGCGGCGGGTCTGGGTCTGCACACCGTAGCGCGCATCGACCAGGATGATGGCCAGGTCGCAGGTGGACGCGCCGGTCGCCATGTTGCGGGTGTACTGCTCGTGGCCCGGGGTGTCGGCGATGATGAACTTGCGTTTGGCCGTGGAGAAGTAGCGGTAGGCCACGTCGATGGTGATGCCCTGCTCGCGCTCGGCCTGGAGGCCATCGACCAGCAGCGCCAGGTCCACTTCCTCGCCCGTGGTGCCGGACTTCTTCGAATCACGGGTGATGGCTTCGAGGTGGTCCTCGTAGATCATCTTCGAGTCATGCAGCAGGCGCCCGATCAAGGTGCTCTTGCCGTCGTCCACGTTGCCGCAGGTCAGGAAACGCAGCAGTTCTTTGCGCTCGTGCTGAGCCAGATAAGCGAGGATGTCTTCGCTGATCAAATCGGATTGGTGACTCATCTCATTCAAGCTCCAAGCTGTCAGCTTCAAGCGGCAAGCTTGTCGGCGTACAACTAGTTAGAAATTAGGTTGATCAACCCACTTGGCATTCTGGAGCGCTCGCGGGCCATGCAGGCGGCAATCCACAAGGTTCGAACGCAGCGCGTTCGACTGCTCTTGCAGCTTGCCGCTTGAAGCTTAGAAATAGCCCTGGCGTTTCTTGTCTTCCATGGACCCGGCGCCGTCGTGATCGATGACCCGGCCCTGACGCTCGGAAGTGCGCGTCAGGAGCATTTCCTGAATGATGTCGGTGAGCGTCTCGGCTTCGGACTCCACGGCGCCCGTCAACGGGTAGCAGCCCAGGGTACGGAAACGCACCTTTTTCTTGACGATACGGGCTTTCTCTTCCTCGGACAGGTGCTCGAGGATGCGCTCGTCGTCGATCATGATCAGGGTGCCATTCTTCTCGATGACTTCGCGCTCGGCGGCGAAGTACAGCGGCACGATCGGGATGCCTTCAAGGTAGATGTACTGCCAGATGTCCAGCTCGGTCCAGTTCGACAGAGGGAACACACGAATGGACTCGCCCTTGTTGACCTTGCCGTTGTAGACGTTCCACAGCTCAGGGCGCTGGTTCTTCGGGTCCCAGCGGTGCTTGCTGTCACGGAAGGAGTACACGCGTTCCTTGGCTCGCGACTTTTCTTCGTCGCGGCGGGCGCCACCGAAAGCGGCATCGAAGCCATGCTTGTCCAGTGCCTGCTTGAGGCCCTGGGTCTTCATGATGTCGGTGTGCTTGGCGCTGCCATGGGTGAACGGGTTGATGCCCTGCGCCACACCCTCTGGGTTGACGTGGGTGATCAGGTCGAGCCCCATTTCCTCGACCATCTTGTCGCGGAAGCGGTACATCTCCTGGAATTTCCACTGGGTGTCGACGTGCATCACCGGGAACGGCAGCTTGCCCGGGAAGAAAGCCTTGCGCGCCAGGTGCAGCATCACGGCGGAATCCTTGCCGATCGAGTACAGCATGACCGGGTTGTCGAACTCGGCGGCCACCTCGCGGATGATATGGATGCTTTCCGCCTCCAGCTGTTTCAAGTGCGTCAGTTTGTCGACCATGGCTACTCACGAAAAACGATCTTATGGACGGCCAGCGGGCCGTGTTCGAGCGAGCCACTCTATCACAGCAGATGATTCTATTTAGACGCCTGGATAGATCGAAAGCGTCTAACCATATGACTGCGGGTTTGGGCTGCGGGTTGGCGCTCAAGCCCGCTGATCCATCATCTGGCCTGCGCCGACAGGCCGGTCAGATCGGATTGGGGCAATCGATGAACAGGTGCTCCACGGCAAAACGCCGTGCCAGGTAATCGCCCAATGCCTGCACCCCGTAACGCTCGGTCGCATGGTGTCCTGCGGCGATGAAGCTCACGCCGTTTTCGCGGGCGCTGTGGTAGGTCTGTTCCGACGCTTCGCCGGTCAGGTACAAGTCCACCCCGGCGGCGATCGCGGTGTCGATGTAGCCCTGCCCGCCGCCGGTGCACCACCCTACACGACGAACGACCCTGTCTTCTTCGACCAGCAATGGCTCACGCCCCAGCACATCCTGCACGCGTCGGGCGAAATCGCGGGCAGTCATGGGTTGGGCCAGCGACCCGACCAGCCCGACTACCTTGGGGTTTTCTGGATCCAGCGGGCCCTCGACGGTGATCTGAAGCTGTTGCGCCAGCTGCACGTTGTTGCCCACTTCCGGGTGGACGTCGAGCGGCAGGTGAAAGGCCAGCAGGCTGATGTCGTTGTTCAGCAGGGTTTTCAGGCGTCGCTGGCGAATGCCGGTGATGCAGGGGTTTTCCCCCTTCCAGAAATAACCATGGTGCACCAGCACGAGATCGGCTAGAGCCTCTACGGCCGCATCGAGCAAGGCCTGGCTGGCGGTCACGCCCGTGACGATGCGCCCGACCTGCGGCCGGCCTTCGACCTGCAAGCCATTGGGGCAATAGTCCTGGATCCTGCTGCTGCCCAGGTAGCGCTCGGCTTCTTCGACCAATGTACTCAGCGCGACGGCCATGGGAAATCTCCTCGAAAAAACTGGGTGCCTGCCAGGCGCAAGGCCTGGCGAAGGTCCGTATAATGCCGGCCATTATGGGCCGTCGTCGGCACTGGGGGAACCGGTGTATGATCGCGCGCCCACGCTCCAATGCGCGGCCCCAGGCCCCGGCTCTTTCCAGGATTCGTTCATGTTCAAGGCTCTGCGTTACTTTGGCTGGCCCCTGCTCACTGGCGTGCTCATCGCCGCCCTGATCATCCAACGCTTTCCGGAGTGGGTCGGCTTGCCCAGCCAGGATGTCAACCTGCAACAGGCGCCCCAGTCCACACAGGTGGTGCAGGGCCCGGTCTCCTATGCCGATGCCGTCACCCTGGCCGCGCCTGCGGTGGCCAACCTGTACACTACCAAGGTGGTGAACAAGAGCTCGCACCCGCTGTTCGAAGACCCGCAGTTCCGCCGGTTCTTCGGCGACAACCTGCCCAAGCAGCGCCGCTGGGAGTCCAGCCTGGGCTCGGCGGTGATCATGAGCCCCGAGGGCTATCTGCTGACCAACAACCACGTGACCAGCGGCGCCGACCAGATCGTCGTGGCGCTCAAGGATGGCCGGGAAACCTTGGCCAGGGTGATCGGCAGCGACCCGGAGACAGACCTGGCGGTGCTCAAGATCGACCTGAAGAAACTGCCGGCCATCACCATCGGGCGCTCCGACACCATTCGCATCGGCGACGTGTCGCTGGCTATCGGCAACCCGTTCGGCGTCGGCCAGACCGTGACCATGGGTATCATCAGCGCCACCGGCCGTAACCAGCTGGGCCTGAACAACTACGAAGATTTCATCCAGACCGACGCGGCGATCAACCCGGGCAATTCGGGCGGCGCCCTGGTGGATGCCAACGGCAACCTGATCGGCATCAACACCGCCATCTTCTCCAAGTCGGGTGGCTCGCAAGGCATCGGCTTTGCTATTCCAGTAAAGCTGGCCCTTGAGGTGATGAAGTCGATCGTCGAGCACGGCCAGGTCATCCGGGGCTGGCTGGGTATCGAAGTTCAGCCGCTCAGCACAGAGCTTGCCGAGTCGTTCGGCATGAAGGACCGGCCAGGCATCGTGGTGGCGGGCATTTTCCGCGAAGGCCCGGCGGCCAAGGCCGGCCTGCAGTTAGGGGATGTGATCCTGAGCATTAACGGCGAGCCGGCGGGCGATGGCCGCCGGTCGATGAACCAGGTGGCGCGCATCAAGCCCAACGAAAAGATCACCATCGAGGTGATGCGCAACGGTCAGCAGCTCAAGCTGATCGCCGAGGTAGGCCTGCGGCCACCGCCAGCGCCGGTGGCCAAGCAGGAAGAAAAGTAACGCAAGTGCCCAACATGTGGGCGCTTGCGATTGGCCTGCGGCGCTACGCAGGCCAATCGCCCCTCTACTGCATCAGTGCAGAATCTGACTGAGGAACAAGCGCGTGCGGTCACTCTGTGGCCGGTCGAAGAAATCGTCCGGTGACGCCTGCTCGACGATCTCGCCCTTGTCCATGAAGATCACCCGATTCGCCACGGTGCGGGCAAAGCCCATTTCGTGGGTCACGCACAGCATGGTCATGCCATCTTCGGCCAGGCCAACCATGGTATCGAGCACTTCCTTGACCATTTCCGGGTCCAGCGCCGAGGTCGGCTCATCGAACAGCATGATTTTGGGCTTCATGCACAACGCCCGGGCGATGGCCACGCGCTGCTGCTGACCGCCAGACAACTGCCCGGGGTACTTGTGCGCCTGCTCGGGGATACGCACTCGCTCCAGGTAGTGCATGGCGATTTCCTCGGCCTTGCGCTTGGGCATCTTGCGCACCCACATGGGCGCCAGGGTGCAGTTTTCCAGGATGGTCAGGTGCGGAAACAGGTTGAAGTGCTGGAACACCATGCCCACTTCGCGGCGGATGGCCTCGATCTGCTTGAGGTCGTTGGTCAGTTCCACACCGTCGACCACGATCCGCCCCTGCTGGTGTTCCTCCAGACGGTTCAGGCAACGGATGGTGGTGGACTTGCCCGAACCCGAGGGCCCGCACAGCACGATGCGCTCGCCCTGGCGAACATTGAGATTGATGTCCTTGAGCACATGAAACTGGCCATACCACTTGTTCACGCCCTGCATCTGGATGATGCCTTCGGGGCCGGCAGGCTGCTTGATCGCTTCACTCATTTCGAAACTCCTAACGCTTGTGGCCAGTGTCCAGCTTGCGCTCCAGGTGCATGGAGTAGCGGGACATACCGAAACAGAAAATCCAGAAAACCAAGGCGGCGAACACATAGCCTTCGGTGGCCATGCCCAGCCAGGCCGGGTCGGCGGCAGCTTGCTTGACGCTGTTGAGCAGGTCGAACAGGCCGATGATGATCACCAGGCTGGTGTCCTTGAACAGGGCGATGAAGGTATTGACGATGCCGGGGATGACCAGCTTGAGCGCCTGGGGCAGGATCACCAGCCCCATCGAGCGCCAGTAGCCCAGCCCCATGGCGGCGGCGGCTTCGTACTGCCCTTTGGGGATGGCTTGCAGGCCGCCACGCACCACTTCGGCGATGTATGCCGACTGGAACAGGATCACCCCGATCATGGCCCGCAGCAGCTTGTCGAAGCTCATGCCCTCGGGCAGGAACAACGGCAGCATCACCGACGACATGAACAACACCGTGATCAGTGGCACGCCCCGCCAGAACTCGATGAAGGTCACGCACACCACTTTCACCGCCGGCATGCGCGAGCGCCGCCCCAGCGCCAGTACGATCCCCAGGGGCAAGGCCCCGACGATGCCCACGGTGGCAATCACCAGCGTCAGCATCAGGCCGCCCCATTGGCTGGTCGGTACCGTCTCCAGACCAAACAGCCCGCCGTGCAGCAGGGTGTAGGCCACCAGCGGGTACAGCACCAGGAACCCCAGCCCGTAGACCGCCTTGCGCGGGAAGCTGCGGATGAACAGCGGCGCTGCGCCCAGCACCGCCAGCCATACCGTCAGGTCCACCCGCCAGCGCAACTCGGAGGGGTAGTAGCCGTACATGAACTGGCCGAAACGCTGCTGGATGAACACCCAGCAGGCGCCTTCCTTGGTGCAGTCGGCACGGGTGGTGCCCACCCAGTTCGCATCGATCAACGCCCATTGCAGGAGCGGTGGCACGATCAGCCAGACCAGGTAGATGGCGAACAGGGTAAGCAGGGTATTGAGCCAGCTGGAGAACAGGTTGGCGCGCATCCAGGCGAGCACGCCGACGGTTTTCACCGGAGGCGGCATGTCAGGTTTGAAAACATGAGCATTCACAGACGTATCCTCACCGTTCGATCAGCGCGATGCGCTTGTTGTACCAGTTCATCAACAGCGAAATGCTGATGCTGATGGCCAGGTAGACGCTCATGGTGATGGCGATCACCTCGATGGCCTGGCCGGTCTGGTTGAGCACGGTGCCGGCGAACAGCGAGACCATTTCCGGATAGCCGATGCCTGCGGCCAGCGACGAGTTCTTCGCCAGGTTCAGGTACTGGCTGGTAAGCGGTGGAATGATCACGCGCAGTGCCTGCGGGATGATCACCTTGCGCAGGGTTGGCCCCTCGCGCAGCCCCAGCGAACGCGCAGCCTCGGTCTGGCCATGGCTGACCGAACGGATACCCGAGCGCACGATTTCGGCAATGAATGCTGCGGTGTAGATCGTCAAGGCCAGGGTCAACGCCAGTAGTTCAGGGATCAGTACCCAGCCGCCGACAAAGTTGAAGCCCTTGAGCTGCGGCACCTCCCACTGCACGGGGCTGCCGAACAACAGCACACAGGCACCCGGAATGGCGATCATCAGCGCCAGCCCCACCCAGAACTTGTGATACGGCTGGCCGGTTTCTTCGAAGCGCCGGTTGGCTCGACGCGCCATCAACACGGTTGCCAGCAAGGCTACCAGCAGGGCAGCCACGAATGGCCAGAAGCCTTCTGCCATGGAGGCTCCAGGCATGTTCAGGCCGCGGTTGCTGATAAAGAAAGCGTCATCGATGTTGATGCTGCCCCGCGGCCCCGGAAGGGTCAGGAACACGGCGAAGTACCAGAACAGGATCTGCAATAGCGGCGGGATGTTGCGGAAGGTTTCCACGTACACGGTAGCCAGCTTGTTGATCATCCAGTTCGGCGACAACCTGGCGACACCGATGATGAAGCCCAGCAGTGTGGCCAGCACCACCCCGATGAGGGTCACCAGCAAGGTGTTGAGCAGCCCGATGACGAACACCCGCGCATAGCTGTCCGACTCCACATAGGGAATCAGGTGCTGAGCGATGCCGAAGCCGGCACTGCGGTCAAGAAAGTCGAAGCCCGAGGTGATGCCTCGGTGCTGCAGGTTGGTTTGCGTGTTGTGAAACAGGTACCAGCCCAGACCGACCACGAAGACGATGGTCAATAGCTGGAACAGCCACGCGCGCACACGTGGATCGCTCAGGGATAAACCCTTTGGTGCGCCAATTCGATTTTGCATGAAATGCCCCGAAGAGAAGGGTAGCGGACCGCCTGCGGCGGCGGGATGCCGCCGCAGGTGCAACCATCAACGCACAGGTGGTGCGTACTGGATGCCGCCGTTGTTCCACAGGGCATTCATGCCACGGTCGATCTTCAGGTCGGTGCTCTGGCCAAGGTTCTTCTCGAACACCTCGCCGTAGTTGCCCACTTGCTTGACGATCTGCACTACCCAGTCCTTGGGCAGCTTGAGGTCCTTGCCGTACTCGCCGTCGCCACCCAGCAGACGCGCCACATCCGGGTTCTTGGTGCTCTTGGCCTCGGCCTCGACGTTCTTGGAGGTGATGCCGGCTTCTTCGGCATTGAGCATGGCGAACAGGGTCCACTTGACGATGCTGAACCACTCCTCGTCACCCTTGCGCACGACCGGGCCCAGCGGTTCCTTGGAAATGGTTTCCGGCAGTACCACGTAGTCGGTCGGGGCGGCGAGTTTGGAACGCTGGGCGAACAATTGGGACTTGTCCGACGTCAGCACGTCGCAACGGCCAGACTCCAGGGACTTGGCGCTCTCATCCGAAGTGTCGAAGGTGATGGGGGTGTATTTCAAGCCATTGGCGCGGAAGAAGTCCGATACGTTCAGTTCGGTCGTGGTGCCGGCCTGGATGCAGATGGTCGCGCCATCGAGCTCCTTGGCGCTGGATACGCCAAGCTTCTTGTTGACCAGGAAACCTACGCCGTCGTAGTAGGTGACCCCAGTGAACATCAGGCCCATGCCGGCATCGCGCGAGCTGGTCCAGGTGGTGTTGCGCGACAGCACGTCGACTTCGCCCGATTGCAGCGCGGTGAAGCGTTCCTTGGCGTTGAGCTGGCTGAACTTGACCTTGGTCGCGTCCCCGAACACTGCTGCCGCTACAGCGCGACAGACATCGGCGTCGATCCCGACGATCTTGCCTTGTGCATCTGGAACCGAGAAGCCTGGGAGACCGTCACTCACGCCACACTGGACGAAGCCCTTCTTCTTTACCGCATCGAGCGTCGCACCGGCCTGGGCCGTACTCACGGCGCTCAGGGCAGCGGCAGCGGTCAGGACTGCCAGGGTGGTTTTCAACATCTTCATTCACAACCTCCAAATCGCTCTTGTTGTATCGAGCCGGAATTGCACCGCACCCTTTTGAGGCGCATCCGACCCGTATTGGCTTGTTATTGGGTCACTTGGCGCAATGGGCTGTTCTGTGACAGCCTTCGCGTGCAAAGGGTGTTACCGTCTCGGCCTGTCCCTTGCATCACAGAGGGAAGTGCAAACCGCGTACCAGATTGCGCGGCTTGAGCGTTTAAGCACGAGTCAAGTAGGGAAAGTTGCATCGTTGCGACATTCTTTTTCCGGCTCGTCGGGCGCGCGCCTTCTTTTCAAGCACGACCCCTTCCACACGCACGTTTTCGGAGCAGCCATGACCGACCCACTCATTCTCGAACCCCAAAAAGCCGCAGATGCCTGTGTGATCTGGTTGCACGGCCTGGGCGCGGACCGTTACGACTTCCTACCGGTGGCCGAATTCATGCAGCAGCATCTGCTCACTGCCCGGTTCGTCATGCCCCAGGCGCCGACCCGGCCGGTGACCATCAATGGCGGCTATGCCATGCCCAGCTGGTACGACATCAAGGCCATGACGCCGGCCAGGGCCATAGACGAGGCCGAGCTCGAGGCCTCGGCCGAGCAGGTCATCGCCTTGATCAAGGCCGAGCAGGCCAAGGGCATCAGCCTGTCGCGCATCTTCCTGGCCGGGTTCTCCCAAGGGGGCGCCGTCGTGCTGCACACGGCCTATATAAAGTGGCAGGAAGCGCTGGGTGGCGTGCTGGCCCTTTCCACCTATGCCCCCACCTTCGCTGACGAGCACACGTTGAGTGCTTGCCAGCAACGCACCCCGGCCCTGTGCCTGCATGGTGTGCACGACCCGGTGGTGATCCCGTCGATGGGGCGCACGGCCTTCGAGTACCTGAACACCTGGGGCGTCGCTGCCCAATGGCACGAGTACCCGATGGAGCACGAAGTGATCGTCGAAGAACTCAATGACATCCTTCAATGGCTGGCCACGCAACTGCAGTGACCTGGGCGCACGGTTCGCTCAAGGCCATTGCACTACGCCGAGCGGGGATCTTGCATTACACTGCCCGGCGTACATTCCTTAACCAATTGACGAGATGACCGTGCTCAAGGCACTCAAGAAAATATTCGGCAAGGGAGACATTGCCCCCCAGGCCACTGCGCCCGCTGCCAGCACTACCCCGGCGCCAGCGGCCCCACAGGCCCATTTGCCAGCGGCCCCTGCCGTTGCGCGCAACCCGCCTGCCGCCCAAATCGAACACACTGCCGCCACCAAACCGGCCAGTGACAAACCGCGTCGAGAGCGCAAGCCAAAGCCCAAGCCGCAGGCCAGCCTGTGGAAACCGGAGGACTTTGTGGTCGAGCCCCAGGAGGGCAAGACCCGTTTCCACGACTTCAAGCTCTCCTCTGAGCTGATGCACGCCATTCACGATCTGGGGTTCCCCTACTGCACGCCGATCCAGGCGCAGGTGCTGGGCTTCACGCTGCGGGGCCAGGACGCGATCGGCAGGGCCCAGACCGGTACCGGCAAGACGGCCGCGTTCCTGATCTCGATCATTTCCCAGCTGCAACAGACGCCCCCGCCCAAGGAACGCTACATGGGCGAGCCACGCGCGCTGATCATCGCCCCCACGCGGGAGCTGGTAGTGCAGATTGCCAAGGACGCGGTCGCCCTGACCAAATACACCGGCCTGAACGTGATGAGCTTCGTCGGCGGCATGGACTTCGACAAGCAGCTCAAGGCCCTGGAAGCACGTCACTGCGACATCCTGGTGGCAACCCCCGGCCGCCTGCTGGATTTCAACCAGCGTGGCGAGGTGCACCTGGACATGGTCGAGGTGATGGTGCTGGATGAAGCCGACCGCATGCTGGACATGGGCTTCATCCCGCAGGTGCGTCAGATCATTCGCCAGACGCCGCCCAAGAGCGAGCGCCAGACGTTGCTGTTCTCGGCCACCTTCACTGATGACGTGATGAACCTGGCCAAGCAGTGGACGACCGATCCCGCCATCGTCGAGATCGAGCCCGAGAACGTGGCCAGCGAAACGGTCGAGCAGCACGTTTACGCGGTGGCTGGCAGCGACAAATACAAGCTGCTGTACAACCTGGTGACCCAGAACAAGTGGGAACGGGTGATGGTGTTCGCCAATCGCAAGGACGAAGTGCGCCGTATCGAGGAAAAACTGGTACGCGATGGCGTCAATGCCGCGCAGTTGTCCGGCGATGTACCCCAGCACAAGCGTATCCGTACCCTCGAGAACTTCCGTGAGGGGCGTATCACGGTGCTGGTGGCGACCGATGTGGCTGGGCGCGGGATTCATATCGACGGCATCAGCCACGTCATCAATTTCACCCTGCCGGAAGACCCTGACGATTACGTGCACCGGATCGGCCGTACCGGCCGGGCAGGCACGAGCGGCGTGTCGATCAGCTTTGCCGGCGAAGATGATTCCTACCAGTTACCAGCGATCGAAACGCTGCTGGGGCGCAAGATCAAGTGTGAAATGCCGCCTGATGAGTTGCTCAAGCCAGTGCCGCGCAAGCACACGTGATCGGGTTGCGGGCGGTCAGGTCGATGATGCCCATGCTCCGGGCCCTGACCACCGGATCGGCCGCAATGGGCCGCGCAGCGACCCTGGGCGTTGAGCCTGCATGACTAAACCCTGGGCGTTTCTGCGACGCCCAAGGTCAATCGCTCCCTCTACCCCCACCGCCCCGCCGCGTCCTGGTCGCTCTGACGTCCTTCCACCCATCGCTCCCCTTGCCCGGTTGTTTCCTTCTTCCAGAACGGTGCACGGGTCTTCAGGTAATCCATGATGAAGTTGCAAGCCTCGAACGAGGCCTGCCGATGGGCACTGGCCACGCCGACGAACACGATCGGCTCACCGGGCGCCAAGTAACCCACGCGGTGCAGCACCTCGACCTTGAGCAACGGCCAGCGCTGCTGCGCCTCGGCCACGATCTTGGCCAGGGCCTTCTCGGTCATGCCGGGATAATGCTCAAGCATCATACCCGCCACGTCCTGGCCGTCGTTGAAGTCCCGCACGTAGCCGATGAAGCTGACCACTGCCCCGACACCCACGTTGGCCGCGTGCAAGGCGTTGGTCTCAACGCCTGGGTCGAAAGCGCCTTCCTGTACCCGAACGGCCATGCTCAACCTCCGGTTACAGGCGGAAAGAACGCCACTTCATCGCCCTCTTGCACAGGCTCATCCAGCCTGCACAATTCCTCGTTGCGGGCGCACATCAGGTTTTGCTCGGCCAGCACCTGATAAGGCTCGCCTCTACCCACCAACGCCAGGCGCACATCGTCCACATCCTTGAACGTCCCTTCGAGCGACTCGCTACCGCGTCCCAGCCGCTCCCGGTAGCGAGCGAAATACATCACCTTGATCTTCATCAGCCTTGCACCTTGTACGGGCCGCTTTTTCCGCCCAGCTTCTCCAACAAGCGCACTTGCTCGATGACCATGCCCTTGTCCACGGCCTTGCACATGTCGTAGAGGGTCAATGCAGCCACGCTGGCTGCCGTCAGCGCTTCCATCTCCACGCCGGTCTGCCCGGCCAGCTTGCACCGGGCGACGATGCGCACTGCATCACTGCCCTCGGCGCTGAGCTCGACCTTGACACTGGTCAGCATCAGCGGGTGGCACAACGGAATCAGGTCGCTGGTCTTCTTCGCCGCCTGAATGCCGGCGATGCGCGCTACAGCGAAGACATCACCCTTGGGATGCTCACCGTCCACGATCATTTGCAGGGTGTGCGGCAACATGCGCACGCGCGCTTCGGCTGTGGCCTCGCGCTCGGTCACGGCTTTTTCAGTGACGTCGACCATGTTGGCCCGCCCTTGGGAATCAAGATGTGTCAGCACTGCTCTGCTCCTGTGAAGGGAGCAGAGAGTGTAAACCGGTGGGTCAGGTTTGAGCAGGGGCCAGGCCGACGCATCGCGGCCAGAAGCCGCCGGGCGGCGAACCGCCCGGCGCACGGGGCTACATGTGGGACTCGGCGAACTCGGCCAGCACCGACCGAGGCACCCCTTGCAGGGTGATGTGCACGCCGTGGGGGAAGTCCTTGAAGCGTTCGGTCAGGTAGGTCAGGCCCGAACTGGTCGCGGACAGGTATGGTGTATCGATCTGCGCCAGGTTGCCCAGGCACACCACCTTCGACCCTGCGCCGGCACGGGTGATGATGGTTTTCATCTGGTGCGGCGTGAGGTTCTGGCACTCGTCGATGAGGATCAGGCTCTGCTGGAAGCTGCGACCACGGATGTAGTTGAGCGACTTGAACTGCAGCGGCACCCGCTCGAGGATGTACTCGACACTGCCATGGGTGCTCTCGTCGTCCATGTGCAAGGCTTCGAGGTTGTCGGTGATGGCGCCCAGCCAGGGCTCCATCTTCTCGGCCTCTGTGCCCGGTAGAAAACCGATCTCCTGGTCGAGCCCCTGCACGCTACGGGTGGCGATGATGCGCCGGTAGCGCTTGCTGACCATGGTCTGCTCGATGGCCGCCGCCAGCGCCAGGATGGTCTTGCCCGAACCCGCCGCCCCGGTCAGGTTGACCAGGTGGATATCCGGATCGAGCAGCGCCAACAACGCCAGGCTCTGATGAATGTCACGCGGTTTCAGGCCCCAGGCTTCCTGGTGCAGCAAGGGCTCCTGGTGCAGGTCGAGCAGTAGCAGTTCGCCCTCGCGCGTGCCCTTGATCCAGCCGACGAACCCTTGCTCATCGATGATGAACTCGTTCACGTGCACCGCTGGCAGCGGCTCGGCCAATTGCACCCTGTGCCAGGTACGGCCACGCTCCTGACGCGTGTCGACCTTGCTGACCCGGTCCCAGAACGAGCCGGTGACCGAGTGGTAGCCCTTGGACAACAGCGACACGTCGTCGACCAACTGGTCGGTGCTGTAGTCCTCGGCGGCAATGCCGCAGGCACGCGCCTTCAGGCGCATGTTGATGTCCTTGGTGACCAGCACCACGTCCAGGTCGGTACGCCGTGCCCTGACTTCGAGCAGCTGATTGATGATGATGTTGTCGTTGAGGGTTTCGGGCAACAGCTTGTTCGGCTCGTTGCGCGGGGTCATCAGGATGGACAGATAACCTTTTGGCCCACTTTTGCCACGCTGGATGGGTACCCCCTGCTCCACCACGCTGGGCGAGGCATCACCCAGCGTCTGGTCGATCAGGCGGATGGCCTGGCGGCATTCGGCAGCGATACTTTGCTTACCGGCCTTGAGCTTGTCGAGTTCCTCCAGCACCGTCATGGGAATGGCGACGTGGTGCTCCTCGAAGTTGAGTAATGCGTTGGGGTCGTGAATCAGGACGTTGGTATCGAGCACATAGAGGATTGGCTTGCTGGAGGAAGGGGTGCGTCCTTGGTCATCCATACTCGGTCACCTTATGTCGAAGCGGCACGGCGTGGTCTGTTACGCCGCGGAGTGACTGCCGTTCTTCCCGTATCCGCGTTGTTACGGGCGGGAAGCGATCTGGCCAGGTGGACCCATGTGACGCCACCTGTGCTGCAGGAATCGGCTGTCTGGTTTCTTCATACCGCAAAAGCCATGACCGGAAAAAGCATTTTCATACGATTGCCAACTTTATTTTTCTGATTGACGAACAGGCCTTGGCGCCAGCGCCAAGCAGGTCTACAGTCAGAAGTCAGGTTGCTGCGCGCCCTGTCCGTATTCGCGACAATCCTGCCAACCAATGCCGCTTTGCGCGGTGTGTTCAAGCAGCCACTGCAGCGCAGGCCTGGCCTTGGGCAACGCGTCGTGAAACTGGATCACGCCTTTGCGCCATAGCAGCATCAAGGTCAACACACGCTGGGCTGAGGCCTGCGCACTCAAGCCCGAGTCGTCCTGCGCATCGATATCCCACAGCGAGACCTGCAACTGCTGGCGCTGCATGAAGGCCTGGCCGTCGGCCCGCCGCTGGCCATAGGGCGGGCGAAACAGCGGCACGTACTGCTCGGGCAGGTCTGCCCGCACCCGTGCCTGGCTGCGGCTGATCGAGGCCTGCCAATCCGTCCACTGCGCGTGGGACCGGTACTCCCACCCCTGAATGCCTACGCACTGCCCTTCATACAAGCGCCGCAGGGCCGCCAGCGATTCGCCGTCACGACGTTGCTGCAAACGGCTGCCGAGCACGAAGAACGTCCCGTCGAGCTTCTGCTTGCGCAGGTAGGCGGTCAACGCGTCTGTGGTGCCCGCCGCCGCGCCCGGCCCACCGGCAAAGGTGAGCAGAAACAGCCGGTCATTGAGCTCATCGCCGTTGCGTTCGGCCGCCGACAGCCGCTGTACTTCGCTGCTGGTCTGCGGCAACAACGCCGCCTTGCGCAGTTGCTCGTTCAGGTACTGCTCATGAAATTGCCGGCTGGGCTCGATCCAGCCCGTGTAGAACTCACCCACATCCGTGGCGAAGGTCGCCGCTTGCAAGCGCAGTTCGGCCATCGACGTCACCGCATAGCAAAAGGACGCATCCTGCTCGCAACTGCGTTGCGCTTGTTGATAACCTTGCCAAAGCCGCTGCCACAGCCGCGCCCTCACCTGCCTGACCTTCTGCACGTTGACCTGCCGCAGGCCCAGGCGAGCTGCCAAGGTATTCTCGTCGAGCAGCTCGTTCTCGTGCAGCACCCGGGCGAACGAGAGTATTTCGGCCCGTGATGCCACATCGAACAGCGCAGGGCTGTCCAGCTGCTCCGGCCACAGGCCACGGTCCAGGCTGGCCGGCGTGGCAGGGGCGGCTTGAACGGCCAGGCTCAACAGGCCAGCCAGCAGGGCTGTAACGAGGCGCACGGTCAGGGCTCCGCTCAAGGAAAACAGGCACTATAGCCGCTGTATCGGCCATGGGCGTTGACTATTGTCGCCATAGTTTGGACTTGCCTCTTCCAACCCTTAGAATCCCCGCTCAACGATGCCAGGAGCCGATCCGATGCTGACGGTGATTTCCCCCGCCAAGACCCTCGACTACGACACCCCGCCGGTGACCGAGCGTTTCACCCTGCCCCGCCACCTCGACCATTCCCAGGAACTGATCGAGCAGCTGCGAGCAATGAGCCCGGCGCAGATCAGCGAACTGATGCACCTGTCCGACAAGCTGGCGGGCCTGAACGCCGCGCGTTTCGGCAGTTGGACACCTACCTTCACGCCAGAGAACGCCAAGCAGGCCCTGCTGGCTTTCAAAGGTGACGTCTACACCGGCCTGGACGCCCAGACCTTGACTGAAGACGACCTCAGCTATGCCCAGGATCACCTGCGCATGCTCTCCGGCCTCTACGGCCTGCTGCGCCCTCTGGACCTGATGCAGCCCTATCGCCTGGAAATGGGCACCAAACTGGCCAACGCCCGTGGCAAGGACCTGTACGCGTTCTGGGGCACGCGCATCAGCGAGTGGCTCAACGAGGCCCTGGCCGAACAGGGCGACGATGTGCTGCTGAATCTGGCCAGCAACGAATATTTCAGCGCGGTCAAGCGCAGCGCCCTGAAGGCCCGGGTGATCAACGTGGACTTCAAGGACCTGAAAAACGGCCAGCACAAGATCATCAGCTTCTATGCTAAGAAAGCGCGCGGCATGATGAGCCGCTTCGTCATCGAAGAGCGCATCAGTGACCCGACGCAGCTCAAGCAGTTCGACGTGCAGGGGTATTACTACAGCGCCGAGCAGTCGAAGGCCGAACACCTGGTGTTCTTGCGGGATCAGCCCGACGCATAGGGCGCTGAGCGCAACGGGTCGTCAGGGCAGCCTGATGTACCCTGCCCCCAGTCCTGACACTTCGAGCCCTTGCGGCCCTATGCCTTCCACACTGACGGGCATTTCGCTCGGCGCTTGACCAGGGTCCTCACGAAACCACACAAAGGGCTCACCTGCGCCGTTGCGCTGCAGCGCCTCCGGCGGGATGACCCACGCCTGGGCCTTGCTCGAGATACGTATGTCCACCTGCGCGCTCATGCCCAGGCGCAAGCCGGAGCGGGCCGGCTCGGCGGGTAGCTCGAGTTCGGCTACCACCTCATACCAGGCCCCTGCGCCATCCAGCGCCCTGGGTTGCTGAGCAATGGGGCCGAGTTTGCCTTCAAGGCGCTGCCCGGCCACGGTGACCCGCGCGTGCTGCCCTTGCTGTACGTTGGGCAAGTCCTGCTCCTCGACCGTTGCTAACACCTGCAAGCGGTCCAGGCCGATGAGCTCGAGCATTGGCACGCCGCGGGCGACGTGTTGCCCAGCTGCAAGGGCACGACGTGATTGACGCCTGCGGTCTTGGCAGGAACGACAATGCCGCTCAAAGGCGCGATGACGGTGCGTTGCCCATGCAGCGCGAGCAGCGCACGGTGCTGAGTTTCAGCGTTCAGCAGCTCCATACGGGCAATCTGAAGGGCGTCACCTTGACCCTGTGCAAGGGTCTGGTCCAGCGCCTGCTCGGCCTCGAGTACCGCCTGCACGTGCATGTCGACCAACTGGGTCAGGCTGCGAACTTCCATACCCGCGACGATGCCGCGTTCGAAAAGGCGCCGGTTTTCTTCCAGGTTGAGCTGACTCGTGGACAGCGCGCTGCGGGCACTGCTCAGGTTCCGTTTCGCCCTGGCCACCTCGGGACCGGTGGCCCAGTGCTCCAGTGCGCCCATGTGGCGGCGGGCTTTCAACCAGGCCGCCTGGGCCAGGCGCAATTCGATGTCGAGCTGTGCAGTATCGAGGGTGAACAGTGGGTCACCCGCGCCTACCTTCTGCCCAGGCTGTACCATAACCGCTGCCACGCGTCCCTCGAAAGGCGCATTCATCGTCACCTGACGCGCAGCCTGGAGGCGACCGACCAAGCCCAGTCGTTGCTCGAGCGTTTGCGGCGCGATGCGCACCCATCGCGCCGCCTCAGGTTGCACCGAGCGAGCCCCCTGAAACCACACGCCGAATCCGACACTCAGCAACAGCAGCAGCAGACCGTTGCGCCTGTTAGTCATGGAGGACAACCCCCCAACGCTCGAGGGTCGTGCCCAGCAGCAGGTCAAGGCTTGTCTGACCATTGAGATAGGCGATAGCCGCATCCAGACGCGCATGCTGGGCGTAGCGAAGGTCGTTTTCGAAGCTCAGGACCTCGAAGTTGCTTGAGCGGCCAAGCGACAGTTTCTCCTGCTCGACGATAAGCTTGCGCCGGGATAATGCCAGCGCCCGGCCGGCTATCTGCAACTGTCGCCATCGCCCCTGAATATCCTTCACAGCGTTGAAGACTTCGCGTTGCAGCTGTTGGTCGGTTTCGGCCTGGCCCAGAGCATGTTCTTGCAGCGCAACCTGCGTGCGCACCTGAGCTTGTCGCAATTGAAGGTCACCGATGGGAATCGCCAGCTCCAGCCCAACGTAATGCTGCCAGCTGGCCCCCAGGCCGGGCTTTTCGTGGGCTTGCCCAGCGCCGGCAACCAGCGACAGGTCCCAGCGCTGCTGGTCCTTGGCCAACAGCAGGTCCACGGCAAGCTGCTCGCCTGTGAGTCGCAGCATGAGGTAGGCCGGTTGCTGAGCCTTGGCCCGGGCGAGCGCGCGGGTAGCGTCAAGGTGTACCTGGCGTGGCTCGATCTCATCCACAGCCAGCAGTGGCGTGCTCAAGTCAATGGCCAACGCCTGGGCCAGTGCCAGGCGACTTTCCTCCAGTTGCCGATGACTGTTCTCCCGAGCCAACTCCTGGGTCGCCACTTCGGCCTGCGTCTGGACAATGTCGAACGCGGCCATGCGGCCGGTTTCGATGAGCGCCCGGTTCACGTCGACCAAACGCCGGGCACGCTGCAAGGCCTGGTCGGCGATCGTTTGCTGCTCCTGGGCACGGAGCAAGGCTCGATAGAGCAGGATGACCTGACTGATGGTCTGCCCAACGGTTTCCCGCAGGGCCAATCGGTTGAGCTGCTCGGACAATTGCGCCTGACGCAAGGGGGCAGTGGCGACAGCCACGCCAGCGCCCCGCAGCAAGGGCTGGACCACCGTCAGGTTCGTCCCGTCCCGTTGGCGGGGCCGCTGGCCCTGCATCTCGCTGTGGTCATAAGACCAGTCAAGGTCCAGGCGGGTACCGTAGGGAGTCAGCAGGCTGGCGCCAGGTATGAGCTGTCCTTCGCGCTGGCGGTCGTTCTGGTCGCGGTGACGCAGGTAGCGCGCCTTGAGCAGCAACTGCGGGGCGTATCGATCGCGCGCCACGCGCAGGTCGAACCTGTCCGCCACACGTTTGAGGTGGGCGCTTCGAATGGCACGGTTTTCACGCAATGCCAAGGCCACGGCATCATTGAGTTGAAGCGGCACTGGATCAGTCCGGGCCAGTGCCAACGCGCTGACCGCATCTGCCCGGGCTGCGATGGGAAGGGACAACACCCAGGCCAGCGCCAGCCAACTAGTCTTCACGCAGCGCCTCCACCGGCTGCAACCTTGCTGCCGCAAGCGCTGGGTATACCCCGCAGGCAACCCCTACGGCCACTGAACTGACCATGCCAAGCGGGACGGCGCCCAACGCTAGCCCAGATGGCCACCCGGACAGCAGGGCAAAAACCCAAGCGGCCAATACGCCGATCAAGGCCCCGCCAACCGCCCCCGTGCCTGACAGCAACACGGCTTCGAGCAGAAATGACCAGCCGATATCGTGTGCCCGCGCACCCAACGCGAGGCGAATACCGATTTCCCGGCGTCGTTCGGCCACAGTCATGAGCATGACGTTCATCACCCCGATACCGCCCAGCAACAGTGCGATGCCGGCAAACCCGGCCAACAGCCACGTGAGCATTTGCGATTGGGCGGTCATGCCCGCCAACAGTTGGCTGGGCAACCTGACGAGCACCTGGTGCCGCGGCAATTGCATCTGCAGGTAGGCGGACAGATGATCGGCTGCCAACGTCAGGGATTGCGTGTCGCGCCCCAATGCCAGTATCAGGCTCACCTCCGGTGTCGGCATCAATCGGCGCATGCCTGCCAATGGCATCCACACGGCCTGGTCGAGCATGACCGGCAACAGCGGGTTGTCACCGGTCGCCACCAACAGGCCAACGACGTCATACACGTACCCGCCTATCTGCAACCGATCGCCCGTCTTGGCGTCCAGCTGCCTGGCCAGGAAACTGCCCAGCACCACGTGGGTTGCCTTGTCGTCATGCCCCGATAGCAAGCGGCCTTCGTCCACGCCTAGCCTCAACAACCTGGCAAGACCGGCGCCGCTGCCGACGATCATCGCCTCCTGCTGCAGGCCGCCACGGCGAACGCTGGCCGCCGCCAGGCTGATCGCGACGCCAGCCTGTACGGATGCCGGCATGGCGGTCAGATCAGGTTCGGCTCGCGGGCCTGCAGCACCCTCGCGTTGCACTTCAGCGACCATCAGCTCACTGCCAAGGCCTTCATAGAACTGCCGCGCATGCTGCGCTGCGCTGTGCCCCATGTTCAGCAACGCGACCACCGACGCGCAGCCGATGCCGATACCCAACAGTGCCAGCCAGGCACGACGCCCCATTAGCCGCACGTTGTCCATTGCCTCGCTCAGACGTTGCTGCCAGCCAGGGCCGTAGGGCTCATGCATCGGTCAGTCTGCCTTGATCGACGCGCACACGGCGCTGCAGCCTGTGTGCCACCTTGGCATCATGGGTGACCACCAGCAAGGTCGTGCCTCTTTCCTGGTTGAGGGTCAGCAGCAGGTGCAGCACCTGCTCACCGGTCTGGGCGTCAAGGCTCCCGGTGGGCTCGTCGGCCACCAGCAGGCTCGGCTCGGTCACCAACGCACGCGCGATCGCCACACGTTGGCGCTGACCACCGGACATCTCGGCGGGCCGCTTGCCCGCCTGGCTGGCAAGGCCTACGGCACGCAATTGCACCTCGGCGTGCTGGCGGGCAACGGGCAAGCGCAGCCCTCGATACGATAGCGGCAACGCCACGTTGTCCAGGGCGCACAACCGCGGCAGCAGGTTGAAACTCTGGAAAACGAAGCCGATCAGGCGGTTGCGCATCACGGCGCGCTGGTCGGCGCTGGCGCCTGTCATGTCGGTACCGCCGATCCATACCTGGCCTGCGCACGGGCGGTCTAGCAGCCCGATCAGGTTCAGCAACGTGCTCTTGCCCGAACCGGACGGGCCGATGACAGCGCACGTCTGCCCGCTGGGGATCAGCAGGTCGATGCCTTGAAGCACCGGCACGTCACCCTGAAACCGGCTGACATTGCACAGCTGTACGGCGGGCATCATGCGGGCTTGCCTGGTTCGTCAGGGCCTTCGAGCGGCGGGTGATCCTTCTTTGCCTGGTCTTCAAGCTTGCGGGCGGTTTTCAGGAGGGTGTCTATCAGAGAATCGGCTTCATCGCCGCGCGGTGGGTCGGTTTTGCCTATCATCAGGGTCATGTTGACTTCGTAGTTGCCGAAGCCTGCTTCCAGAATGGGCGGCAACGCCTTGTAAGTTGCAATAATTTCCCGGGTTGTCTCATCTTGATACCCCGTCTGCTGGTATTCGGCGTTCAATTTATCGACCATCGCCCGGGACCACACTTCATAGCGCTTGCCTAACTCTCTGCTTGCGGCGAGGCGCTCGTTGTGGGTGAAATCGCCGCCTTCGTCGTAACCGATCAGAGCGAGCTGTTCAATTGTCAGTCTCCGGAAAGGATTACTCCCCTTTCCGTTCAGAAAATCCGTGGCTTGCCTTGCCCTTGCCAATAACTCGGGATCCTCCGTGTCTGGGACATGTGCGTCGTGAAGGGGCTTGGTAAGCCTGTATGCACTTCCGCCTAGCTCCATCTGTATCTTGGATGCCAGAGTAGCCAGCTCTTGCCGACTAAGCTGACTGTCACGCGCAGCCGCCCGCTGAGCGGCACTGGCAAGTTGTTTGGCCAACGGCGAAAGATCAAGGGACGCTTGGCGAGTCGCACCTGAGCTTACCGCGGCCTCTTGTTTTTTGGGGGCTGGATGGGTAGGGGCGCGCGTAAAAGCAACCCCACGGATCGAACCAGCAGAAAAATCACTTATTTTTGGCATCGGCAATTACTCACTTTTTAAAGTTTCGCGAATATCCCAAGGGCTCGCATGGCTTGAAACAACAGGCCATGCGAGTCTTTTTAGCCGCTTACTTCATGGTGAATTCAGCCTTCCAGGCATAATTTGCGCTGAATCCAGAGTTCACTGCCGTGCACGTTGCCCCACCGGAAGGGGTTGCAGTCTTGTTCCATTTAGGCTGTTTGATGCCACCGGACATCATCATCACAAACGTAGTGCTGAACGCACAGGTTTTACGCCCTGCCGCATATCGCAACATGGCGCCGTTGGTGTCGGGGCTCACCAATCGTTGCACGCTAAAGGTAATCGACGAGCCGGGCTGTACCTCCTGAAGTGGTGCGGGCCTGGCAATCTGATACGTACTGGTCTCGTTCGCATTGGTCAGCTGGAGTTTCACCGACTCGGTTCCAAGATTTCTGAACGTCACTTCAACGGGTGGTCCGGCAAGGGCTGGAGCCGCTGCCAGCATGACGGCGGTGGCAGACAGGATTCGCATGCAGTTCTTCATCGTTTCAAGCCTCGTCTCTTCCATGTGGTTAGGGAGCAGACGCCTGCGTGGGCCGGCCACGCATGGACTGCGACGATCCTTCGTTCACAGCCGCCGATGACGACGTCTAGCCACGTTGGCGGCCCGGTGCTGAAAAACCTTAGGAAGCGAAGGGCCTTCAAGCGTTACGAAATATGGCGAGAAATCGTGAAACCCAGCCGTAAAGGACTGTTTATTGACGTCAATAAATAAACACCGGTCCAAAAAATCTCAGATTGCCACCATCGCTCAGGCCGATTTTTTTAGTTTTTTTTCGCACCCGACGCTCATGCTGGCATATAAACATCTCGAAACATTTTCGCCCTTTATATACCGAGGTCAAACCGCCTCGTGCCATCAATTTGAAATTGTATGACCCTCGCGAAATACTGAAAAAACCCGCATACGAATGAATCTCAGGCCGGAACTTCTCTCAACCCTACTGCTCATAGGTGCCGTAACGATTTTGCTGTTCGTAGGTTGTAAGAGATGGCCTAAAGATAAATTCCCATACCGGAAAGTTGCCAGCATCTCGATATCAAACCCTGGCAATAAAATGTCGCGCCCAGCACGTCAATAATGGCCACGCCCAGCGCGGGTAATTGAACGCTATGGTTTTTATTTTAAATAGCACACCCAGCGACCCGGCACCTGTACATAAACATGAACAGACGTGCCGACCGCACCCAAGTACTTTCTAAGCGTGGCTCAAATGGGCGTGCTCAACTAAGCACTTTAAACGCATACGTTTAATGTTGAATGTGATTGCCTGGGGCGATGCCGATAATCGCCACGCCCCCGTGCGCCCTGAATTTGTTGTTAATCAACCCCACTCGGCACCTGCAAGTACAAGTGCCAGCGTGATAACACACGAGGTGATAGCGATGCGTATCAGCATCTTTGGTTTGGGTTATGTAGGTGCCGTCTGTGCAGGTTGCCTGACTGCACGTGGCCATGACGTAATTGGCGTCGATGTCTCGGCCACCAAGATCGACTTGATCAACCAGGGTAAGTCGCCCATCGTCGAACCAGGCCTGGAGGCGCTGTTGCAGCAGGGCATCGCCAATGGCCGCCTGCGGGGGACCACCGACTTTGCCGAGGCCATCCGGGCCAGCGATGTGTCGATGATCTGCGTGGGCACCCCCAGCAAGAAGAATGGCGACCTGGGCCTTGAGTACATCGAATCGGTGTGCCGCGAGATCGGTTTCGTGCTGCGTGAAAAAGCCAGCCGCCACACCATCGTGGTACGCAGTACCGTGTTGCCGGGCACCGTGAAGAACGTGGTAATACCGCTGCTCGAAGACTGCTCCGGCAAACGTGCCGGCATCGACTTCGGCGTCGCAGTCAACCCTGAGTTCCTGCGGGAGAGCACGGCCATCAAGGACTACGACCATCCGCCGATGACCGTCATCGGTGAGCTCGACAGCGCCAGTGGCGACGTGCTCCAGGCGCTCTACGAAGAACTCGATGCACCTGTCATCCGCAAGTCGGTCGAAGTGGCCGAGATGATCAAGTACACCTGCAACGTGTGGCATGCCACCAAGGTGACCTTCGCCAACGAGATCGGCAACATCGCCAAGGCCGTGGGCGTCGATGGCCGCGAAGTGATGGAAGTGGTCTGCCAGGACAAGGCGCTGAACCTGTCCCAGTACTACCTGCGTCCCGGCTTCGCCTTCGGCGGCTCGTGCCTGCCCAAGGATGTCCGTGCACTGACCTACCGCGCCGCCAGCCTCGATGTGAAAGCGCCCCTGCTCGATTCGCTGATGCGCAGCAACGAGTCCCAGGTGCAGAACGCCTTCGACCTGATCGACAGCCACGACAAGCGCAAGGTGGCCCTGCTGGGCCTGAGCTTCAAGGCCGGCACCGATGACCTGCGTGAAAGCCCACTGGTGGAGCTGGCCGAGCGCCTGATCGGCAAGGGCTACCAGTTGGACATCTATGACGAGAACGTGCAGTACGCCCGGGTACACGGGGCGAACAAAGAGTACATCGAATCGAAGATCCCGCACGTGTCCTCGCTGCTCAATGCCGATTTCCAGAAGGTGATCGACAACGCCGACATCATCGTGCTCGGCAACCGTGACGAGCAGTTCCGCGCCCTGGCCCAGCACGCGCCGGCCGGCAAGCAAGTGATCGACCTGGTGGGCTTCATGGCCAAGCCCACCAGCCCCGATGGCCGCACCGAAGGCATCTGCTGGTAACGCCTGGCCAGGCGACGCGGTGCCCCATCCCGCGTCGCCCCTACCCTGAATTCTTCACGGATGCTGAACATGCAAAGGCTTAAGACAGCGCTGCTGCAGTGCGCCGGTTGGTTGTTCTACATGAGCCTTCTCATGCTGATCGCCCTGGCCCTGCCAGCCGACATCTTCGACCCGCAGTCCAGGCACTTCATCTTCCTGGTCGGCGCAGTTGGCATCTGGCGTTACTCCATGGGCGCCACCCACTTCATCCGTGGCATGGTCTTTCTGTACGGCGTCTATCCGTACCTGCGCCGCAAGGTGCAGAAGATGGGCCAGGCAGCCGATCCGTCCCATGTCTACCTGATGGTCACCAGCTTTCGCATCGAAGCGCTGACCACCGCCCAGGTGTACAGCTCGGTGATTCGCGAAGCGATCGACTGCGGCTTCCCCACCACCGTGGTCTGTTCGCTGGTGGAGATGTCGGACGAACTGCTGGTCAAGAGCCTGTGGGCCAGGTACAACCCGCCCCCTCATGTCACCCTGGACATCGTGCGCATCGCAGGTACCGGCAAACGCGATGGCCTTGCCTACGGCTTTCGCGCCATTTCCCGCATGCTGCCCGATGACGATGCCGTGGTGGCGGTGATCGACGGCGACACCGTGCTGGACGAGGGCGTGGTGCGCAAGACCGTGCCGTGGTTCAAGCTGTTCCCCAACGTCGGCGGCCTGACCACCAACGAGTTCTGCGAAGTGCGCGGCGGCTACATCATGAGCGAGTGGCACAAGCTGCGCTTCGCCCAGCGCCACATCAACATGTGTTCCATGGCCCTGTCCAAGCGCGTGCTGACCATGACTGGCCGCATGTCGATGTTCCGCGCCAGCGTGGTGACCAACCCCGAGTTCATCGCCGACGTGGAAAGCGACGCGTTGATGCACTGGCGCCTGGGGCGCTTCAAGTTCCTGACCGGTGACGACAAGTCCAGCTGGTTCAGCCTGATGCGCCTGGGTTACGACACGTTTTACGTGCCCGATGCGGCCATCAACACGGTCGAGCATCCGCCTGAAAAAAGCTTCTTCAAGGCCAGCCGCAAGCTGATGTACCGCTGGTACGGCAACAACCTTCGGCAGAATTCACGCGCCCTTGGGCTTGGCCTGCGCCGCCTGGGGCTGTTCACCAGCATCGTGCTGTTCGATCAGCGGGTCTCGATGTGGACCAGCCTGCTGGGCCTGACAGTGGCCCTCATCGCCAGCCTGAAATTCGGCATGGCCTACCTGCTGGTGTACCTGCTGTGGATCGGTTTCACCCGCCTGGTACTCACCTTCATGCTGCTGTGCTCGGGCCACAGCGTTGGCCCGGCCTACCCGGTGATTCTCTATTACAACCAGATCGTCGGCGCGCTGATGAAGATCTACGTGTTCTTCCGCCTCGACAAACAGTCGTGGACGCGCCAGCCCACCACCCTCAAGCGTGACCTCGCCAGCTTTCAACAATGGTTCAACACCTGGTCCTCGCGGGCCATGACCTTTTCGGCTGCCAGCCTGTTCGTCGCTGCGCTGTTCATGGTCGTGTGACCCCACCCCGGATCGGAACTAACAGGAACAACCGCCATGAATACCGCCGTGAACGTCAACGTCGTGCATGAATCCGAAGCCCAGCGCCAGCACGCACGGGTGCGCATGCCTGCCAGGCTGCGCTTTGTCGACGCCCAGGGTCAGCCCCATGAAACCAAGGTGGATGACCTGTCGGCCGGCGGCCTGAGCTTCCATAGCCCGCATCCTCTGGCCTTAGGCCAGGTGCTGCACGGCCGGTTGCAGTTCAGCGTCGATAACCTGGGGCTGTCGATGGACGTGGCGTTTCAGGTGCGCTCCTACGTCCCAGGCAGCGGTCGGGCCGGCGTGCAGTTCCAGAACCTGGAGCCGCGCGATATCGCCACCTTGCGCCACCTGATCACCAGCCACTTGTCCGGCGAGCTGATCACCGTGGGCGATGTGCTCAGCACGCTGCAACGGGACAACTTCACCAAGGCGCGCAAGCAAAAGGACGCCGGCAGCGGGCAGGGCCCCCTGGCCCGGTTCAAGGCGGTCAGCGTGACGCTGGGCGTGTTCGTGGCGGGCGTGGCAGCGTTCGGCTTCGTTGCCAAATCGCTGTATGGCCTGTACTTCGTCAGCCATGCCCAGGCCGCAGTCGTCGCCGTGCCTGTCACCACCATCACCATGCCCAGGGACGGCACCGTCAGCAGCCTGGTGCCAAGCGGCGCCCAAACGAGCAAGGGCGCCCCGCTTGCCAGCTTCAGCACCAGCATGCTGGACGTGCTCAAGGGCAGCCTGGACGACACCCAGCTCGACCCCGCCAAAATCCAGGAGCTGTTCGGCAAGCAACTGTCCGGCACCCTCACCAGCCCTTGCGATTGCATCGTCGCCCGCCAGCGTGTGGAAGACGGCCAGTACGCCGCCAAGGGCCAACCGATCTTCGAGCTGGTGCCACGCACGAGCACACCCACTGTCCAGGCCCGCTTCAGCTACCGCCAGTTCGACGAGGTCAAGCCGGGGACGCGGGTCAACTTCCAGGTGGCAGGCGAAGACCAGGTGCGCGCAGGGGAAATCGTCGCCAGCAGCAGCCTGGAACCCGACGCGCTGGCCGCCGACATCCGCGTACAGATCAAACCGGACAGCGCCCTGCCAGCGGCCCTGGCAGGCCGGCCGGTGTCGGTTGCCAGCAACCGCGGCCCTTCGCTGGACTGGCTGATCGGCAGTGCGTCGGCCCGTGGCCTGTGAGGGCGAGGTGATGACGAGCATGCCAACCTTGCCTGGGTCCAACCCACGCCCTTTCACGGCGTGCGCACTTGCCCTGACCGTGACACTGGCCGGTTGCGCCGGTCTGCCCGACCAGCGCCTGGCCAACGAAGCGCTCAAGCGCGGCGACCTGGCTGTGGCCGAACGCAACTACCAGGCACTGGCCGACCTGGGCTACAGCGATGCCCAGGTCGGGCTGGCCGACATCAAGGTGGCCACCGGTGACAGCGCCCAACGCGAGCAAGCCGAAGCCACCTACCGCGCCGCCGCTGCCACCTCGCCCCGTGCCCAGGCGCGCCTTGGCCGCCTGCTGGTGACCAAGCCGGGCAGCACCCAGGCCGAGCGCGAAGAAGCGCAAACGCTGCTCAAGCTTGCCGCCCGTCAGGGCCAGGGCAATACCCTGGTGCCACTGGCCATGCTATACCTGGCCTACCCGCAGAGCTTCCCCACCATCAACGCGCAGCAGCAGATCGAGCGGTGGCGTACCGAGGGCTACCCGGAAGCGGGCATCGCCCAGGTGCTGCTCTACCGTACGCAGGGCACTTACGACCAGCACCTGGACGAAGTGCAGAGCCTGTGCCAGGCGGGGTTGGCGACTGCCGACCTGTGCTACGTGGAGCTGGCCACCGTGTACCGCAAGCGTGGTCAGGCCGAACAGCTGACCGCCCTGATGCACCAGCTCGAATCGGCTTACGCCCGCGGGGCAGTGCCTGCCAGCCGGGTGGACAGCGTCGCTCGCGTGCTGGCCGACCGCAGCCTGGGCCAGACCGACGGGCAAGCTGCCAAGGCGTTGCTCGAACGCGTGGCACCGGCGTACCCGGCATCCTGGGTCAGCCTGGCGCAGCTGCTGTACGACTTCCCTGAACTGGGGGACACCGACCAGTTGCTGGCTTACCTGAAAAAAGGCCGTGATGCGCAGCAGCCTCGGGCGGACCTGCTGCTCGGCCGCCTGTACTACGAGGGCAAGCAGCTGCCGGCCGATGCCGAGAGCGCCGAGCGTCACCTGCTGGCCGCCGCCACGGCCGGCGAGACCAGTGCCCGCTACTACCTGGGCCAACTCTATCGCCGTGGCTACCTGGGCAACGTCGAGCCGCAGAAAGCGCTGGACAACCTGCTGGCGGCCGCACGCGGTGGCCAGGTCAGTGCCGACTATGCCCTGGCGCAGCTGTTCAGCGAGGGGCATGGCATCCGCCCGCAACCTGCCGATGCATGGGTCTTCGCGCAACTCGCCCAGGCCAACCCGACGCCCCAGTCGGCCGAGCTGTTGCAGCAGATCGAGCAGCAGCTGGCCCCCGAGGCGCGCCGCCAGGCTCAGCAGACGCTGGCGCGGGAGACCCAAGCTCGCATGGCCATGACGCCCGGCGCCAGCAATACCCTGGCCCTGGATGTGCTGCAAGACGATGAAAACGACGTAGACGGTGAGGACGCGCCATGATGCTCAACCCTTTCGTCAAAGCCGGGATCGGCCTTGGCTTTGCCTTGCTGTGGTCCTGCCCGAGCCTGGCCCAGGTCACGGCCGAACGCAATTTTGGCCTGGAAGTGAAAGTCACTGGCCAGTCCGAAGACGACCGCGACCTGGGCACCCGCCCAGGCGGTGACGTCAATGGCCTGGGCCTGGACCTGCGCCCGTGGGTCTACGGCGAGCGCGGCAACTGGAGCGCTTATGCCATGGGCCAGGCGGTCACTGCCACCGATACCATCGAAACCGATACCCTGCGCCAGAACGACGATGGCACCACCACCGACACGGGCGCAGACAGTCGTCAACCGGACAAGAGCTACCTGGCCATGCGCGAGTTCTGGGTGGGCTACAGCGGCCTGACCGCCTACCCCGGCGAGCAACTGCGACTGGGCCGGCAACGGTTGCGCAGCGACGATGGCATGTGGCGCGACACCAACATCGAAGCCCTCAACTGGACCTTCGACACCACCCTGCTCAAGGCCGACCTGGGTGTAGCCCGGCGTTTCAGCGAATACCGAACCGACCTGACCGACCTGGCCCCGCAGGACGAGGATCGTACTCACCTCTACGGCAATGTCGCTGCCCAGTGGACGCCTGGCCAGTGGGTGGGCCTGCGGGCTCATCACACCCACGACAGCGGTAGCCTGAAAAACCCCGGCCAAACCGTCGACGCCCTGGACAAGACCCGCACCGGCGACCTGACGTGGCTGGGCCTGGAGGCCAACAGCGATGCCTACAACTGGCGCAATGAGCATGACGTCAACTACTGGGGCAGCCTGACCTGGCTGACCGGCAACCGCGACACCCTCAGCAGCCGCCAGGTGGGCGACCAGCAAGTGGCCACCGGTACCCAACGCGGCGACGTCAATGCCTGGGCCACCGACCTGGGCGTACGCCTGCGCCTGAACCCGCAGTGGCAGGTGGGCGCCGCCTACGCCCGCGGCAGCGGCGGCGGTGACGAGGGCGGCAACAACTTCGAGCAGACCGGCCTTGAAAGCAACCGCTCCAACTTCACCGGCACCCGATCGCGTGTGCATCGCTTTGGCGAGGCCTTTCGTGGCGAGTTGGGCAACCTGCAGGCCGCCACCTTGTTCGCCTCCTGGCAGCTGCGCGACGACTACGACGCAAGCTTCCTCTACCACAGGTTCTGGCGAGTGGACGGTGCGCAGAACATAGGCTCGAGCGGCATCAACGCCGTAGTCAACGACAACGGCATCAACCGGCCCTTGGTCGAGGGTGAGAAAGACCTTGGCCAGGAAATGGACGTGGTCGTGACCAAGTACTTCAAGCAAGGCCTGCTCCCCGCCTCGATGAGCCAGGCGATCGACGAGCCTTCGGCTCTGGTTCGCCTGCGTGCTGGGGTATTCAAGCCGGGCGATGCCTACGGCAAAGAGGCAGACAGCTACATGCACCGCGCCTTCGTCGACGTGATCTGGCGTTTCTGAGGCCACGAGGAAATTGCCATGAACGTTCATCCCCATCTTCGCCATAGCCTGCTGGCCTGCGCCCTGCTGCTTGCCAGTGGTTCGACCTGGGCGGCGCAACCCGGCCTGCTGGCCAAGGAACTGCAACAGGCGCGCAGCTATACCGTCTCTAGCGCACCGATAGCGCCGCTGCAGCTGGACGCACCCAAGCTCCCTGACCTCAGTGGCTACACCGCACAGGCCGTGCAGCAAAAGATCGACCGCAGCCAGCCGGGCAAGGTCAGCCTGCGCCGTATGTTCCAGGAAGACAGCCTCAAGGCATTCGTCGGTGGCGACAACAAGGCCGCCGAATGGGTGCGGCGCCAACACGGCATTCCACAGGCCATTTTCATCGACGATGGCCACGTGGACCTGGCGCAGTTGAGCCGCCAGGTGCCGCGCCAGTACCTGTCCGAGGTGCAGCCCGGTGTGTACCTGGCGCGTCTGCCCATCGTGGTCGGGCGCACCGGGACGTTGGAGATCGACGGCAAGGTCAAGCAACTGCGCCTGTCCGAGGAAGGCGGGGCATTTCTGGTCAACGACGGCAAGCTGTTCATCACCGACACCCAGGTGACCGGGTGGCGCGAGCAGGCCAAAGGCCCGGCCACGTTCCGCTCGCCCCAGGCGTTTCGCCCGTTTCTGCTGTCCTGGGGCGGCACCGAGACCTACATCGTCAACAGCACCCTGGCCAGCCTGGGCTATGCGAAGTCCAAGTCCTATGGCGTGAGCATTTCCCAGTACACCCCCAACCTGGCCAAGCGCATGGGCCGGGCGGAGCCGACCGGCTGGATCATCGGTTCGCAGTTCAGCGACCTGTGGTACGGCTTCTACTGCTATGAGACGCGCGACTTCGTGGTCAAGGACAACACCTACCGCGACAACATCGTCTACGGCATCGACCCGCACGACCGCTCCCACGGGCTGATCATCGCCGGCAACAGCGTGCATGGCACGCGCAAGAAGCACGGCATCATCGTTTCGCGGGAGGTGAACGACAGCTGGATCTTCAACAACAAGAGCTTCGACAACAAGCTGTCAGGCGTCGTGATCGATCGCAACAGCGTCAACAACCTGGTGGCCTACAACCAGATCTACCGCAACCACACCGACGGCATCACCCTGTACGAAAGCGGCGATAACTTGCTGTGGGGCAACACGCTGGTCAACAACCGACGCCATGGCATTCGCGTGCGCAACAGCGTGAATATCCGGCTGTACGACAATATCGCCATGGCCAACGGTCTGGTGGGCGTTTACGGCCATATCAAGGATCTGTCCGACACCGACCGCGACATTGCCCTCGACCCGTTCGACACCAAGGTGTCGTTGATCCTGGTGGGTGGGCAACTGGCGGCCAACGGCTCTGGCCCGCTGTCGATCGACTCGCCGTTGTCGGTCGAGCTGTACGACGTGGCCATGCTGGCGCCGCGCAAAGCCAGCGGGATCACCTTCAACGGTGTGCTGGGCCAGCGCCAGGATGAAATCCTCGACCTGCTGGTACGCCAGCGCAAAGCCGTGCTGATCGACCCGGTCGAGCGCCAGACCGAATTGATCCAATAAGGAAGCCCGGACCATGACTCCACAAGCGATTACCGTGCTGGGCGTCACCTGCGCCCTCCTGGCCATCAGTCAGGGCTCACGCGCCGACACCGTGCAGGCCCCTACCTTCACGGCGGTGCCGTGCTGCCAGTTGTGCCCGCAGGCACACGATGCCAGCCGCTACACCACCCGCTACCAGCAGAACTTCACCACCCTGGTGCAGGGCCAGGGCGACTGGTTGTTCCGAACCCGTGAAGACCTGCGCACCGAATTCGACACCTCCCCTGCCGGGTACAAACGCCTGCAGCAGGTGCACGACGCCTTCAAGAAACGCGGTGTGGAACTGGTAGTGGTGTATCAGCCGACCCGGGGCTTGGTGAACCGAAACATGCTTGAGCCGGCAGAAAAAGCCGCGTTCGACTACCAGAAAGCACTGGGCAACTACCAGGCCATGCTCAAGCGCTTCGCCGCCATGGGCTACAACGTGCCTGACCTGTCGCCGCTGACCAACGAGCAGTTGCCTGCCGCCGACCAGGGCAAGGATTTCTACTTCCGTGGCGACCAGCACTGGACGCCCTACGGCGCCGAGCGCGCTGCCCGTATCGTGGCCGACACCGTGCACACGATGCCTGCATTCCAGGGCATCCCGCGCAAGGCATTCGAAACCGTCAAGTCCGGGCGCATGGGCAAGACCGGAACCTTGCACAACGTTGCCGGGCAGCTGTGCGGCACTAGCTACGCGGTGCAGTACATGGACCAGTTCAGCACCGAACCCAAAGGGGCCAGCGGCGATGACGACGACCTGTTCGGCGACCAGGGCAATGCCCAGATCACATTGGTGGGCACGAGCCACAGCGGCAAGAACTACAACTTCGCCGGGTTTCTGGAGCAGTACATCGGCGCCGATGTGCTCAACGTCGCCTTCCCCGGCGGCGGTCTGGAGGGCTCGATGATTCAGTACCTGGGCAGCGAGGAGTTCCGCAAGCATCCACCCAAGATCCTGGTCTGGGAATTTTCGCCCCTCTACAGCCTGGAGCAGGAAACCATCTGGCGACAGATCCTCGGCCTGCTCGACGACGGCTGCGACGACCGCCCGGCGCTGATGAGCGCCAAGACCACGCTCAAGCCGGGCAAGAACACCCTGATGGTCAATGGCAAGGGTGGGGTGATCAAGCCGCTGGTCAACCGCCACCTGCAAATGGACGTGAAGTTCGACGACCCCTCAGTGAAGGTGCTGCAGGCAACCCTCTGGTACCTCAACGGCCGGCACGAGGACATCAAGCTGGAAAAACCCGAAACCTCCGATACCGATGGCCGGTTCGTGTTCCAGATGCGCGAGGACCAGGACTGGGCCGATCAGAAGCTGCTGGCCTTCGAGGTGCAGGGGCCGGAAAAAGGCACCCAGAAGCTCGACGCCAAGCTGTGCAAACGTAACGACTTCGCCGGACCTGCGCAGACCGCGCAGGCCGGCCAGTGAGGCGAACATGACCCATTACAAACTGATTCTGCGCCCGGCCCTGCTCGCCCTCGCTCTGTTCGCAAGCGCCGCGCAGGCCTCGCTGGTGCCACCTCAGGGTTACTACGAAGGCATCGAGAAACTCAAGACGGGTACCGGCGATTTTCGCTGCGAAGCCCCGCCCACCCCGTATACCGGTGCCCTGCAGTTTCGCAGCAAGTACGAAGGCTCGGACAAGGCGCGGGCCACGCTCAATGTGGCTTCCGAGCACGCCTTTCGGACCTCCACCCAGGACATCACTGCCTTGGAAAAGGGGGTAAGCAAACTGGTCACCCAGTACATGCGCGACGGTCGACCGGCGCAGCTGGACTGCGCATTGACGTGGCTGGGCACCTGGGCACGGGCCGACGCACTGATGTCCACGAACTACAACCACACCGGCAAATCGATGCGCAAATGGGCTTTGGGCAGCCTGAGCGGGTCATGGCTGCGCCTGAAGTTCTCCAACGCCAGGCCATTGGCGGCGCATCAGGCCGAAGCCGAGCTGATCGAGAAATGGTTCGCTCGCCTGGCCCAGCAGACGGTTAGCGACTGGAGCGACCTGCCGCTGCAGAAGATCAACAATCACAGCTACTGGGCGGCCTGGTCGGTCATGGCCACGGCCGTGGCCACCGACCGCCGTGACCTGTTCGACTGGGCAGTGAAGCAATACAAGGTCGGCGTCAATCAAGTCGACGACCAGGGCTTTCTGCCCAACGAGATCAAACGCAAGCAACGTGCGCTGGCCTATCACAACTATGCCCTGCCGCCCTTGGCATTGATCGCAAGCTTTGCCCAGGCCAACGGCGTGGACCTGCGCGCCGAGAACAATTTTGCCTTGCAGCGCCTGGGCGAAGGGGTACTGGCCGGCGCCCGCGACCCGCGTCATTTCGCCGAGCGCGCAGGCGAGAAACAGGACATGAAGGACCTGAAGGTCGACACCAAGTACGCCTGGCTGGAGCCCTGGTGCGCCCTGTACCACTGCGTGGGCGACACCCTGGCGCGCAAGCAGGGCATGCAGCCGTTCAACAGCTTCCGCATGGGGGGCGACATGACGCGCGTGTATGACCCAAGCGCAATGCGCAAGCACTAACGCAAGACCGTGCAAGGGGCGGCGTGTCGTGACGACACACCGCCTGCACAAAGCTAGGTGGCCTCCCGATTATCTGTGGGGGGTTTGGGGGGCGCTTTGCCCTGGATGCTGTGAGTCTTTAGGAGAACCGGGATGGTCTTTTCGTCCAACGTGTTCCTGTTCCTGTTCCTGCCGATCTTCCTCGGTTTGTACTACCTGAGCGGGCAGCGCTATCGCAACGCGTTGTTGCTGATCGCCAGCTACCTCTTCTATGCCTGGTGGCGCGTGGACTTCCTCGCCTTGTTCGCCGGCGTCACCCTGTGGAACTACTGGATCGGGCTGAACGTCGGTGCCGCCGGTGTGCGCAGCAAGCCCGCGCAACGCTGGCTGCTGCTGGGCGTTGGCGTGGACCTGGCCATTCTGGGCTATTTCAAGTACGCCAACTTCGGCGTCGAAAGCCTCAATGCGATCATCACCTCGTTCGGCCTTGAACCGTTCATCCTAACCCATGTGCTGCTGCCAATCGGCATTTCGTTCTACATCTTCGAGTCCATCAGCTACCTCATCGACGTGTACCGCGGGGATACCCCGGCCACCGACAACCTGATCGACTTCGCCGCCTTCGTGGCGATCTTCCCGCACCTGATCGCCGGGCCGGTGTTGCGCTTCAAGGACCTGGTCGAGCAGTTCAACCACCGCACGCATACGCTGGACAAATTTTCCGAAGGCTGCACGCGCTTCATGCAAGGGTTCGTCAAGAAGGTGTTCATCGCCGATACCCTGGCGGTGGTGGCAGACCATTGCTTCGCCTTGCAGCAGCCCACCACCGGCGATGCCTGGCTGGGCGCGCTGGCCTACACCGCGCAGTTGTATTTCGACTTCAGCGGCTACAGCGACATGGCCATCGGCCTGGGCCTGATGATGGGCTTTCGCTTCATGGAAAACTTCCGCCAGCCCTACATCAGCCAGTCCATCACCGAGTTCTGGCGGCGCTGGCACATCAGCCTGTCCACCTGGCTGCGCGACTACCTGTACATCACCCTGGGCGGTAACCGCAAAGGCACGCTCAACACCTACCGCAACCTGTTCCTGACCATGCTGCTGGGCGGGCTTTGGCATGGCGCCAACGTCACCTACATCCTCTGGGGCGCCTGGCATGGCGTGTGGCTGGCGATCGAACGGGCATTGGGCATAGACACCCACCCGCAGCGCTTCAACCCGGTCAAGTGGGCCTTCACCTTCCTGCTGGTGGTGGTGGGCTGGGTGGTGTTCCGGGCCGAGAACCTGCACGTCGCAGCGCGCATGTACGGCGCCATGTTCAGCTTCGGCCACTGGCAGCTTTCCGAACTCAACCGCGCTCAGCTGACCGGCCTGCAAGTGGCGACTCTGGTGATCGCCTACCTGGCCTTGGCCTTCTTCGGCCTGCGCGATGTTTACCGTAACGCCCGAACCACGCCCACCGCATCACCCACCGCCACGCCAGTGCAGATCAACCGTGATGGCTCGCTCGGCCTTGGCTGGACGCGCGTGATGACCCGAACCCTGGTGCTGCTGCTGTTTGTCGCGTCGATCCTGAAGCTGTCGGCGCAGAGCTATTCGCCGTTTCTCTATTTCCAGTTCTGAGGCCGATGTGATGACCCGGACACTTCGCATGACCTACTGCTTGTCTTTCCTCGGCCTGTTGACGGGCATGGGCCTGTGGTCGACCTCAAGCTTGCACGGCTTTGAACGCACCGAACAGATGAGCCTGCTCGACGGCAAGCTGGCCAAGGCCACCGAACAACACTACGACGCCGCGTTTCCGATCAAGCGCCTGGGCACCAACGTGTGGGCCGCCCTGGATTTCAAGTTGTTCCACGAAGGGCGGCCAGGCGTGGTGCTGGGGCGCGACCAGTGGCTGTTCAGTGACGAAGAGTTCAAGCCCACCGCCGGTGCCGAGGCATTGGTGCAGGAGAACCTGGCGCTGATCCGCGGCGTGCGCGACACCCTGCAACGGCACGGCAGCCAGCTGGTGCTGGCGATCGTGCCGGCCAAGGCGCGGGTGTACGACGAACACCTTGGCCAGACACGACCGGCGAGCCTGCATGGGGAGCTGTACAACCAGTTTCATGCCAAGGCACGCCAGGCCAATGTGTTCGCCCCTGACCTGATGGCCCCGCTGGAACAGGCCAAGGCCCGCGGCCAGGTGTTTCTGCGCACCGATACCCATTGGACGCCCCTGGGTGCCGAAGTGGCGGCACAAGCGCTGGCTGCGGCCGTCAGCCGCCAGCGTCTGCTCGAAGCGAGCCCACAAGCCTTCGTCACCCAGGCCCAGGGCAGTGCGCCGTACAAGGGCGACCTGACCAACTTCCTGCCGTTGGATCCTTTGTTCTCCCACCTGCTGCCGCCGCCGGACACCCTCCAGCAACGCACCACCCGCCCTGTTGCAGCTCAAGCGGACGCAGGGGATGCGTTGTTCGCCGACCAGCAGATCCCCGTGGCGCTGGTGGGCACCAGCTACAGCGCCAACCCCCGCTGGAACTTCGTGGGCGCCCTGCAGCAGGCGCTGCATAGCGACGTGGCCAACTATGCCGAGGACGGCCACGGGCCCTTCCTACCCATGCTCAAGTACCTGCAAAGCGATGCCTTCCAACATGCCGCGCCACAAGTGGTGGTGTGGGAATTCCCGGAGCGCTACCTGCCCATGAAACCTGAACTCGACGGCATCGATCCGCACTGGGTCGCTCAGCTCAAGCACTCGCGCGACGCCGAAAAAAACCTGGCCTTGACGGCCACCCGAACCACCCACTGACCGAAAGAGGCAATGCCCATGACGACTCCATCTTCCATCGCCAAAGCCCTGACCCTCGCAGCCGGCCTGTCCCTGGCATCAGTACAGGCTTATGCCGGCGCCGACGCGGCGCTTTACGGCCCGAGCGCGCCGAAGGGCTCGACCTTCGTGCGCTTGTACAACGCAAGCAGCGCACCGGCTGGCGCCTCCGTCGGCAACACGCAGATCAAGCCGGTCGGCCCCCAGGCCAGCAGTGACTTCAGTTTCCTGCCAGGCGGTGACTACACCGCTCAGGTCGGCAGCCAGCGCGTACCGGTCAAGCTGGCCTCGGACCAGTACTACACCCTGGTCAACAGCCCTGCCGGTACGCCTCTACTGATCGAAGAGCCGCCGTTCAAGAACAAGCAGAAAGCGCTGGTACGGGTACAGAACCTGAGCAACCAGACGCTGGCGCTGAAAACCGCCGATGGCAAGACCGAAGTGGTCAAGCCGGTCGCCGCCAATGGCCGCGGCGAGCGTGAAATCAACCCTGTGAAGGTGGACCTGGCGCTGTTCCAGGGCGACCGGAAAGTCGGTGACGTGAAACCCGTGGCCCTGGAGCGCGGCGAAGCGGCCGTGCTGTATGTCACCGGCTCCGGCAGCACGCTGTCCCCGGTATGGGTCACCCGCCCTGTGAGCAGCAACTGATTGCCCTGCCCTCAATGACGATTGGAGAAACACGATGATCCCGGTAATTCTTTCTGGCGGTAGCGGTTCGCGCTTGTGGCCTTTGTCGCGCAAGCAGTTCCCCAAGCAGTTCCTGGCCCTGACCGGCGAGCACACGCTGTTCCAGCAGACACTCGAACGTCTGGTGTTCGAAGGCATGGACGCACCCATTGTGGTCTGTAACAAGGAGCACACCTTCATCGTGCAGGAGCAACTGGCCGCGCTCGACCTGCAAACCCAGGGCATCCTGCTCGAACCGTTCGGGCGCAACACCGCGCCGGCAGTGGCCATGAGCGCCATGAAACTGGTCAACGAAGGGCGTGACGCGTTGATGCTGGTGCTGCCTGCTGACCATGTCATCGATGACCAGAAGGCGCTGCAGCGGGCGTTGGCGCTGGCCACCGTGGCCGCCGAGCGCGGCGAGATGGTGCTGTTTGGGGTGCCGGCGACCAAGCCTGAAACCGGCTACGGCTACATTCGCTCGAGCCAGGATGCCTTGCTGCCCGAAGGCGTGGCGCGAGTGGCGCAGTTCGTCGAAAAGCCTGACGAGCAGCGGGCGATCGAGTTCGTTCAGGCCGGGGGGTATTTCTGGAACAGCGGCATGTTCCTGTTCCGTGCCAGCCGCTTTCTCGAAGAGCTGAAAAAGCACGACCCCGACATTTACGACACCTGTTTGCTGGCGCTGGAGCGCAGCCAGGTGGATGGCACCACGCTGATCATCGATGAAGCGAGCTTCGCCTGCTGCCCGGACAACTCCATCGACTATGCCGTGATGGAGAAGACCCAGCGAGCCTGCGTGGTGCCCATGTCGGCCGGCTGGAGCGATGTGGGTTGCTGGTCGTCGCTGTGGGATGTGCACGACAAGGATGACCACGGCAATGTCACCAAGGGTGATGTGGTGGTGCAGGACAGCCACAACTGCATGATTCACGGCAACGGCAAGCTGGTGTCGGTGATCGGGCTGGACAACATCGTGGTGGTCGAAACCAAGGACGCCATGATGATTGCCCACAAGGACAAGGTCCAAGGCGTCAAGCAGATGGTCAAGACCCTGGACGCCCAGGGTCGCAGCGAAACCCAGAACCACTTGGAGGTATACCGCCCGTGGGGCTCGTACGATTCGGTGGACATGGGCGGGCGTTTCCAGGTCAAGCACATCACGGTCAAGCCGGGGGCCAGCCTGTCGTTGCAGATGCACCATCACCGCGCCGAGCACTGGATCGTCGTGTCGGGTACGGCTGAAGTGACGTGCGATCAGAATGTATTCCTGCTGACCGAAAACCAGTCGACCTACATTCCGATCGCGTCGGTGCATCGCTTGCGCAACCCCGGCAAGATCCCCCTTGAGATCATCGAGGTGCAGTCGGGCAGCTACCTTGGCGAGGATGACATCGAGCGGTTTGAGGATGTGTACGGGCGTACGTCCGAGTCGGCGCAGTGTGGTGGCGCGGTCAAGGCTGCTTCGCAGTGATTGCGCGGTGATGGGGGGCTCAAGCCCCGGGGCTGATTCGCGCTCCGGCACTTGAGCCCCCACCTCGCCTTGCTCGATCCACAGCCGGCCAAGCCTTCCCCTTTTGAGCCTTCCCCCATTTCACGCTACGATGCTTCAACCCTCGCGCAACCAAGGTCTGCAAGCCTCATGATCATCGGCGCTCTCCTTATCCTCACCTGGCTGGTGCTGTTGCTGCGCTACCCCGCCAAGGCCTTGCCGATTTCGTTGGCTGCGGTGGGTGGTCTGGGCCTGGTGGCCTTGTTCGTCATCTGGCAGGACACTCGCGAAACCTCGCAACTGGCCCGCCTGGACATGCGCCTGGCCTATGCCCCCACCCAATGCCCAGCCGATCGCCCCTTGCAGGTCACCCTGAAGAACGACAACAAGGTTCCGCTCACCGAACTGCGCTGGCGTGTGGCGGCCTATGCGCCTGGCGACACCGTCAACCTGGCAGAAAACACCTACAATGCACCGCGCTACCGTGGGCCTGGGGAATTGCAACCCGGCGCGCAGTGGTCCGATTGCCTGCCGTTGCCTGCGCTACGCTCGGGCTACCGTGCACAGACGTTGGCGTTCAGGGCCGAGCACCTGCAAGGCAGCTTTGCCAACTGAATCCTTGTCGATGCCCCACTGCTGGCGACGCATCGGCGACTCGGCGCACACCCACTGCCCCTCTACCCAGACCCAAAGGCCTTCTGCATGTCGACTGTCCTGATCACCGGTTGCTCCAGCGGCATTGGCCGCGCCCTGGCCGATGCGTTTCACGATGCCGGTCATCAGGTCTGGGCCACCGCCCGCCAGGCTGAAGATGTAGCGCGCCTGGCCGCTGCGGGCTTCGTTGCCCGACAACTGGATGTCAACGACCTACACGCCCTGGCCCTGCTTGCGCAAGAGCTCGATGCACTGGACATCCTGATCAACAACGCCGGCTACGGCGCCATGGGGCCGCTGCTCGATGGCGGGGTCGACGCCCTGCAGCGCCAGTTCCAGACAAACGTGTTCGCGCTGGTCGGCGTGACACGCGCACTGTTCCCCCAGTTGCGTCGCGCCAAAGGCCTGGTGGTGAACATCGGCAGTGTCTCCGGGGTGCTGGTCACGCCGTTCGCCGGCGCCTACTGCGCCTCCAAGGCCGCCGTGAAGGCCTTGAGCGACGCCCTGCGCCTGGAGCTGGCGCCGATGGGCATACGCGTGATGGAGGTGCAGCCTGGAGCGATTGCCTCGCAGTTCGCCAGTCACGCCCAGCAGCAGGCGCAGCAGGTGCTGGCGCCGAAATCGCCATGGTGGCCATTGCGTGAACACATTCAAGCCCGGGCCCGCGCCTCGCTCGACCGGCCAACACCGGCAGCGGTCTTTGCCCAGGGCGTGCTGAAAGCGACCCAGCGTTCGCCAGTGCCAGCACGGGTGCGGCTGGGCAACGGCAGCACTGCCTTGCCACTGATGGCCTGCCTGGTGCCGCAGCGTTTACTGGACAAGGTGCTGCGCAAACGGTTTGGCTTGTCACGAACGCTGTAGGGCGGTGACGGCGCCGCGCACTCAGACCTTGTCGAACGCCTGCCACCCTCCGCCGAGCGCTTTGTACAGCCCCACGAGGGCCTGGGATACTGCGGCAGCGCTGTCGATCCACTGCTCTTCGCTGGCCAGCAAGGCCGACTGCACGGTCAGTACATTGAGAAAATCCACCGCGCCTTCCACGTATTGACGCTGGGCCGTTTCCAGGGCGATGCGGTTCTGGCGCACGGCTTCGGCGAGGCGATCGCGACGCAGCTGGCTGGCGTTGTAAAGGCGCAGCACATCATCGATTTCATGCCAGGCTCCCAGCACCACCTTGCGGTAGTTCAGGGCCGCTTCCTGCTGCTGCGCCTGGCGCAGTGCCAAGGTGCCCTTGAGGCGACCGCCTTCGAAAATCGGCAGCGACAGCTGCGGTCCGAAGGCGAAGCGGCGAGAGTCCCAGGCACCGAAGTCAGCCAGTTGCATGGCCTGGAAGCCCACGTTGCCAGACAGCCGGATACGCGGATAAAAATCTGCCTTGGCCACGCCGATGCTGGCCGTGGCAGCATGCAGGCGCGCCTGGGCCTGGCGGATGTCCGGACGCCGCTCGGCCAGTTCCGAAGGCACGCCGATGGCGAACGTCTGCTGCGGGTCGGGTAGCTCACCGGCTTGCAGCAGGCTGTCCTGCAGACTGCGTGGGGGCTCGGCCGCCAGCAGGCTCAAGGCATTGATCAAATCGTCACGGCGTGCCTGCAAAGTGGGCAGGCGAGATTCGATCAAGGCGACCTGGGCGTTGGCCTGGGCCACGTCGAGCCGAGTGGCCACGCCTTCGGCCTGACGGTCTTCGGACAATTCAAGGCTGTGCCGCGCGACCTTGAGGTTGTCCTCGGTCACCTGCAACGTATGCTGCACCGCACGCAGCTGGATGTAATCACCGGCTGTTTCGGCGAGCAGGGCCAGCAGGACGCCGTTTCGGTCGTTCTCGGCGACCTCGACACTGGCGTCGGCCGCTTCGACCTGACGCCGCACACGCCCCCAGACGTCCAGCTCCCAACCTGCCACCAAGTCACCCTGCCACAGGTTGAAGGCCGATTTACCCGCGTTGCCCGAGGGGTCGCTCAGCCCCTCGGCGCTGTTGCGGGCACGGCTGTAGCCTGCATTGGCGTCCACCGACGGCTGCTGGTCGGCGGCCACAGTACTGCGCAGCGCACGGCTTTGCAGCAAGCGGGCACTGGCGATCTGCAGATCGAGGTTGCGCGTGGCGACCTGCTCGATCAGTGCACTGAGCCGTGGGTCGTGAAAGCTGTCCCACCAGCGCAACTGGATGGGCTCGGCCACAGGTTGGCTGGGCGCGTGTTCACCCTGCAACGGGTCCCACTGCTGGGGCGCCTGGGCGTCAGGGCGCTGGAAGTCCGGGCCAAGGGTACAGCCCGTGAGCAGTGCAGCGAGCAGTACGGCTGCAGGGGTCTTTGTCCTGAAACGCGTGACGGGCCGCGATGAACTGACTACTTGTGGGCGGGCGGGTGCAGGGCTCTGCGCGTGAGCGATGTTCATCGGGCTGTCACTCCGCTGCCTGCCAGCTTATCGCCTTGGGTATCGCGGGTCGTGTCGATGGTCGCTTCGACCGACATGCCGACACGCAGGCGGGTCAACAACGGCTGCCCGTCATCGAAGACGATCTTCACCGGAATACGCTGGACCACCTTGGTGAAATTGCCGGTGGCGTTGTCCGGCTTCACAGCGGAGAACGTCACCCCTGTGGCCGGAGCGATGCTTTCGACGTGTCCATGGAGTTGTTCATCGGCAAAGGTATCGACGCTGATGCTGACCGGCTGACCAGGCTGCACGTGGGTCAATTGGGTTTCCTGGAAGTTGCCCACCACATAGGCCTGTTGCAGGGGCACCACCGACAACAGTCGCGCCCCTGGGTTGACGTAGGCCCCGGTGCGCAACGCACGCTCACCGACCATGCCGTCGACCGGCGCCGTGATGCGGGTATAGGAGAGGTCCAGCCGGGCCTTTTCCACCCCGGCTTCGGCGCGCTTGAGCTGGCCATCGGCGCTGGCGACCTGGGCGGCGAGGATGTCCACCTGCTTGCGTGCAGCCACCGAAGCTGCGCGGGCATTGGCCAGGCGGGCACGGGCCTGGTCCACGGCGCTGCGCGCTTGCTGAGCGTTTTGCACGGTACCGGCGCCCTGCTCGGCCAGGCGCCCGTAGCGGCGCACCTCATGATCGGCGAACGCCGCCTCGGCTTCGGCGGCTTTCACCGCTGCCTGGGCCTGGGCAATCAGCGCGTCCTGGCGGTCGAGGGTGGCGCGGGCATCGGTGCTCTGGGCCTTGGCCACCAGCAGCTGCGCCTGGGCAGCGTCCAGGGCAGCCTGGTAGTCACGGGCATCGATGGTGGCCAACAGTTGGCCGGCCTTGACCTGCTGGTTGTCCTCGACCAGCACCTGCGTGATGAAGCCAGCGACTTTGGGCGCGACCACGGTGTAGTCGGCGGTCACGTAGGCATCGTTGGTGCTCTGCCGGTGATCGCTGCCCACCAGCCAGGGGCCGACAAGGGCGGCCAGCACGGCCACGGCCAGCACAGCGCCGATGAACAGGGTTTTACGGTGGATGGTCATTTGGCGTTTCTCGAATTCAGACGGGGGTCAGGCCACCGCGCGCGGCGGATAGACCCGGGTGGGCATGACAGGGATCAGGCAGATCAGGGCCACGGCAATGACGGCCAGGACCAGGTAGAGGTCGGCCGAGGTCAGTACCAGCGCCTGGTCATGAATACGCTTGGCAAGGCTGGCAGCGTGGTCGTCCAGCAACGGGGCATTGCCAAGGCTGTCGACCAGGTGATTGGAATGAAAATGCCGACGCAGCGTGCCCAGGGCATCCAGCAGCCCGCCCGCCACGACGGCGGACAAGCCCTTGACGGTATTGAACCAGGCCGAGGCGAAGGGGCCTTCCTGGGGGCTCATGCCCGTGGTCGAGAGCATCAGCAACGGCAGGACCGCCATCGGCTGGCCGAACACCTGCAACAGGTAGAACGGGTAGAAGTCGGTGCGGATCCACTGGCTGGTGAGCAGGCTGCTGCCGATGCAGGACGCGGCCAGCATTGCCAGGCCGATACCCAGCACCCAGCGGCAGTCGACTGCGCGGATGTTGCAAAGCGCGGCGGTCAGCGGCAGGGCGATCAATTGTGGCATGGCCACCAGCAGCATCAGCGGGCTGGTCTGGGCGGGCCGGTAGCCCTGGAGCTGGGCCAGGTAGGCGGACGGCAGGCTACCCACACCCGACAGCACGATGAGTACGCCTGCGACGGTTAGCAGGGCAAAGGCCAGATTGCGCCGGCCCAGCAAGCGCAGCTGGAAAAACGGCAGGGGCTCGGACCACTCGTTGAACATGAACAGCACCAACAGCAGCAGCCCACCGCCCAGCAGCCAGCAGATCAACGGCGAATCGAACCAGCCCCAGCGATCGCCCAGGGACAGCCCCAGCACGATACCGCAGATCGCCGGCAACCCAAGCAGCACACCACGCCAGTCGAACTGCCTGAAACGCTCCAGGCGCAATGGGTCCTGCGGCAACCCCCACGCCACGCAGCCACCGGCCACCAGCGACGGCAGGATGATCTGCCAGAACGCCCAGCGCCAGCCGACGTATTCGGTCCACAGGCCAGCCAGCGGTGTACCCAGGTTGGGGCCGAAGGTGGCCGTCAAGGCGTAGCACGCCAGGCCGTAGACCTTGATGCCAGGGGGCAGGAAACGCAGCGCCACGCTCATCAGCATCGGCGGCAGTGCACCCGAGGCGAGCCCTTGCAGCACCCGCAGCAGCATCAGGCTGTGCACGTTGGGGGCGAAGGGTTGCAGCAGACCCAGCACCGCGAAGGTACCAATGGCTGCCAAGGTGAAGCGCCGCAAGGAAAAGGTGGTCGCCAACCAGGGCGAAAAGGCCATTGCCGAGACGGAGGCTGCGCTGTACACCGCCAGCAGCCAGGCCCCTTCATCGGCACCGATGCCCATGGCCCCGCGGATATCGGCCAGGGAAATCTTGGTCACGGACTCGTTGAGGCCCGCACAGAGTACCGCCAGCAACACGCCGAACAGCCCGACCACCACCTGCAGGCCGAATGCGCCCTGTGCGGGGGCGGCCGGTGCAGGCGTGGTAGCCAGCCCACTCGCTGAGGCAGAAACGGCATTCATTTAGAGACATCTCCAGCAACAATTTTACGACTGGAGCGATTTTAGGCAGGGTGAATGCTGACGAAAACTGAATTATTGGCAGTTTTATATTGCGTCAAACGCAATGATTCCATGTTCAAGGGTCGCTTCGGGTACAGGCCTTGATCGTCTGACGCAGCCACTGGTGGGCCGGGTCGTTGTCAAAACGTGGGTGCCAGGCCTGCATCACGTTCACTTTTTCAAGGGGTACGGGAATTTCGAAGGAGCGCAGGGGAAGCTTCAGACGCTGGACGCTGTTCAGGATGTTGGCCGGGATCGGCAGGATCAGGTCCGAGTCAGGTAACGAGAACATCGCCGAGTGGAAGCTGGTGGTAATCAGCGCCACCCGGCGCTCGACCCGATGGTTGGCCAGGGCCACATCGATCGGACCGTTGGCACGGCCCCGGCGCGACACGCTGATCTGCGGGAACGCGGCGAAGCGTTGTGGGGTGATGTCCTGGTCGAAGACCGGATGCTCCATGCGCGCCAGGCCGACGAAGTAGGTGCTGAACAAACTCTGCACCTTGATCTCCGGCCCCAGCTCCACGGAGGAGCTGACGATCAGGTCGATGTGGCCGTTGCGCAGCATGGCATCGTCGTCACTGCTGCCTTCGGGCACGAAACGCAGCACGGTATTGGGCGCGTCGGCCAGCATCATGCGCAGCAGCTTGGCCCCGTAGAGGGCAATGAACAGGTCGTTGGTACGCACGTTGAAGGCACGGTGCAGTTTGGACAGGTCGACGCCTTCACGGCTGCGAAACACCTGCCCGGCCTGCTCCACCAGGCCATGCACCTGCTCGCGCAGGGCCAGGGCGCGCGGCGTGGGCACCAGCCCGCGGCCAGCGCGCACCAGGATGGGGTCGCCCATGGCCTCGCGTATGCGCCCCAGCGTGCGGCTCATGGCGGCTGGGCTGAGGTTCATACGTTGTGCCGCGCCCACCACGCTGCCCTCATCGAGCAGCACGTCGAGGGCGACCAGCAGGTTCATGTCAGGCAGTTGCATGGTCGTTTTCCGAGACGACGTTGGGAAAGGGCGATGTTAGCAGGTTGCTCGATTGCGCCCGACGCAATGTGCTCGTGCGTGGCAGGGCCTTTATTCGCAGCCTGGGTGAGGTCGACAATGGCAGCAGCAGGCTCGGCCCTGGCCGGCAGCCCAGCCACCCCCACGATCAAGGATTCCGTATGCCAAGCCCCGTGCTCATCGCCATCGACGCCTCCCCTGCTACCCAAGCGCTGCTCGCCCTGGCCCGCCGCTGGTGTCGTCCTGAAGACCATACCTTGCATGTACTGCTGGCCATCGATACTTCCTTTGCCGTGCACGAACAACCGGCGCCCTACACGGCCGACGAACAAGCGCAGTACCCTGCCGCGTGCGAGGAACAGCAACAGGCCGACCATGCCCTGGGCGAGGCGGTCCGTGACTTGCAGCAGGCGGGTTTCGCCTGCCACGGCAGCATGGTGGCCGGTCGGCCTGTAGAGGTCATCGTGGCCAAGGCCCAGGCCCTGAACTGCGAACTGATCATCATGGGGCACCGTCATCTGTCGCGATTGGGGCGACTGCTGGACCCTTCGATCAGTGCCAAGGTGATCGATCAGGTGCAGGTGCCGGTTTTGGTCGGGCCGGCTCAATGTCCCGCTTGAGGAGCCGGACCTTCAGGTGATTGCGGGACTTGCAGAAACGTGCCGCCCAGGCGCAACGCGCTGCAGCGGCAGGCTGCCGAGTGCTTCACTGCGGATCGACCACCACCGTACAGGTAGTCCCCGCTGCCAGGAAGTAACCTTCGGGCATCTGGTCGATATGGATGCGCACCGGCACCCGCTGGGCCAGGCGCACCCAGTTGAAGGTCGGGTTCACATCGGCAATCAGCTCGCGACTCTGCGGGTTGTCGCGGTCGTAGATGCCCCGGGCGATGCTCTCCACATGGCCCTGCAAGCGTTCCCCGCTCATCATCTGCAGCTCGGCAGGGTCGCCTACCTTCACATGGGGCAGCTTGGTTTCTTCGAAAAACCCGTACACCCAGAATGACGCCTCATCGACCACCGCCATCACCGCCTCGCCGGTACGTGCGTAATCGCCCTTATGAACGTTCAGGTTGGTCACATAGCCATCGACCGTGGCCACGATCCGGGTACGCTTGAGGTTCAACTCGGCAGCCGCCAGCGCCGCCTGGGCCTGCTGGTACTCGGCCAGCGCAGCGCTGGCAATGTTGCTGGCATCGTCGCGGTTTTCCTTGGAGATCACCAGGTTGTCCAGGTCGGCTCGGCGTCTGGCATTGACCCGGCGCATCTCCCAGGTGGCCTTGCGGGCGGCCACCAAGGCCTTGGCCTGTTCGACCGCCAACCGGTAGTGTTCCGGGTCGATCTGGATCAACAGGTCGCCCTTGCTGACCCGCTGGTTGTCCTTGACTGGCACATCGACCACGTAGCCAGGCACATCGGCCGCCACGTTGATGATGTCGGCACGCACCCGGCCATCGCGTGTCCAGGGGGTGGTCATGTAATGCAGCCACAGCTGACGACCGATCACCACGGCGGCCGCCAGGACCAGCAACGTAGCGACAAGGCTGAAGAACTTTTTCATCGAAGGATTCTCACCAGTAGAGCGACAGCGCCAGGGCGCCGAACAGGCAGACGAACAGGCTCAGGCGCAGCAGCGCCGGGTGCCAGAAGAAGCGGTAGCCATCAACGCTGGCAATGAACCGGTCAAGCCCCCAGGCCAGGCCTAGCGCAAACAGGAACATCACGGTCAGGGTGGGCATGTACACGCCGTGGAAGGCGATTTCACGAGGCATGGGGCAAGCCTTTGGGTGGCGCAAGCGGTGAGTGGGGGTCGAGCAGGGATGAGCGGATAAAGTGCAGGTAGCTCTGGACACGGCGTAACACCGACGTGTCGAAGTGCCGCGCAAACGGCTCGTCGGTGGCCTGCACCCGGGAAATGGCATGGTCCACCGCCACAAGGGCACGCTCATGATTCCCGGCGCTGGGCTGCAAGAACAACCGCGCCAGGGCGCGGCCCATGACCCGGATAGCCTGGCGCCACGGCTGGGACTCGGCATAGGCCGGGTGCACGGGTGCCCGTGCCTGCTCCTTGCGCAGCTCGATGACCGCATGGCCGATTTCAAGCACGCTGAACATCCAGCCCATCAACTGGCTTTGCACCTGCGGCTTGCCGGCCGCCAGGCCATAGGCCTGGTGCAGCAAGTCGCGCGTGCGGCTTTCGAAGGCCGTGCCGATGCCGCGCAGACGCCCGCTGATAGCAAACAGCACTTGTTCACGCAGGGCCTGCTCCAGCCGGCTCCACAACCAGCGGCTATTGGGCGGCAGGATGATCGCGCCGGCAGCCGCGCACACGAACATGCCAACGACCATGGCGATGTAGTCGTTGATGAAGCTGTACGGGTCATACACCGTCAGGTTGTTGGGCACCGAGCCGATGGCGAAGAACACCAGCAGGCCAATACCGTAGCCCGAGTAGGCCGGGCGCGACGAGAGAAACGCACCCAGCACGAACACCGGGGCCAGGACCATGCACAGCAAAGGGAAGCCGTCGATCCAGGGAAACACGAAGAAGGTTTCGAAAAACCCGATCACCGCGCCTATCGCCGTGCCGCACGCCATCTGGAACGACAGCCGCTTGGGGTTGGGCGAAGCCGCCGACAGCCCAGCGGTAACCGTGGCGATCAAGGTCATCATGGCGCCGCTTGGCCAGTCGCTGATCAGCCAGTAACTGCCCAGCAGCAACAGCACCGCTGCCGAGCGCAGCCCGGCTGCCAGGCATACCAGGGTGCTGGTCTGCGCCACGTAGGGTTCGTCCCACTGCTCTCGCGCGTGGTTGTGCACCGCCAGGGAGGCGTGGGTTTCGGCGTAGCTGTACATCTCGTCCACGAAGCGGTAGAGCAACTCGAACGCCGTGTGAAAATCCAGCAGGTCGGCTTCGCAGGGCGCGGTGGCCAGGTATTCGGCGCGCAAGCTGCGGACCTGGGCCTGCAACCCTTCGCGGTAGGCACCAAGCTCAAGGGTCAGGCGCAAGGCGTCGGCATCGGTCAACGCGCGTCCCACATAGGGTTCGAGCAGGTCGACGAGGGTGTGCAGGCCAGGCTCGATGGCGCTGACGATCTGCACGGGCCCACGTGCGCGAAGCCGCTCGATCAGGCGGTGCAGGGCGTTGAAGCGTGTGGTGATGGCCATGAATTCGCTGTTCATGCGTACCAACCGGCCACTGCGCCGCCGCATGTGCGGGTCCTCGAAGGCAGTGACGTTGCGCAGGCTTTCCAACCCCACCGCCTCGGCCACGAAGCGCACGTTGCTGCTTTCAAAACGCTCACGCTGGCTGTCGCCACGCAAGGCTTCGACCACCACGGCCGCGAACGCACCGAAACGCTGGTACAGGGCGTTGCGCATGGCAGCACTGGCCGATTGCGGCAAGATGGCGGCGCTGACGAACGTGGACACCAGGATGCCCAAGGCAATCTCCAGCACTCGCCACACCGCTGCCATGAACGCCTGGTCCGGGTGCTGCAACACCGGCAGGCCGATCATCGCCGCCGTGTAGCCGGCAAGCACGAAGCCATACGCCTGAAAAGTGCGGTAGCGCATGGCGCCTGCCGAGCACAGGCCCACCCAGACGGCCAGGCTGGGCAGAAACAGTTCGGTGTTCTGCGGGAACACGGCCATCAATGCGACCATCATCACAGAACCCGCCAAGGTGCCCAGCACCCGGTAGAAGCTCTTGGCGAACACATGCCCGCTTTGCGGCTGCATGACGATGAACACGGTGATCATGGCGGTGCGCGGCTGCGGCAACTCCAGGCGCATGGCCAGCCACAAGGTGATGAAGGCTGCAGCCAGCACCTTGAAGATGTACACCCAGGTGACCCCATCGGTCCGCACCCAGGCCTGGAAACCGCGCCGCCATTGCAGGCTCTGCAACCAGCGCAGGGGTAAACCCCAGGTATTCATGGGCGCTCACTCGGCTTGGCGTTGAGTAGGGCGAGAGGTGCTGGCGTGGCTGGCGGCGCCTGGCGTTCTTCGTCCGGCACATCCGAGCCGGCTTGCAGACCGCCGCCCAGCGCAGTCACCAGCGCGGCGTGAGCGATCAGGCGCGCGGCCTGCACCTGCTGCTGAACCTGCTGCTGACGAAACAGCAGCGTCTGCGCGTTGAGCACGTTCAGGTAGTCAGTTAAGCCCCGCTGGTAGGCGACCATGGCGATGTCGTAGGTTTTCTGCGCCGCGGCGACCGACTCGGCCGCAAAGTGCGCCTGCGCCTGCATCGACTCACGACGCACCAGCTGATCGGAGATGTCCTTGAGCGCGCCGATCACCGTCTGGTTGTAGCGCGCCACGGCCACATCATAGTCGGCGGCGGCGGCCCCCAGTTGCGCGCGCAGACGCCCGCCATCGAAGATCGGCAGGGTGACGGCCGGGCCGACGGTGTAGTTGAACTTGCGCCCGGTGAGAAATGCCAGCGGGCCGCCGCCGGTGGCCACGAAACCCAGGCTGCCGACCAGGTCCACGTTGGGGAAGAAGCCGGCATGGGCCATGTCGATCCCCCGCGCTTGGGCCGCGACCTGCCAGCGGCTGGCGACCACATCGGGGCGCTGGCCGACCAGTTCGGCGGGTAGCCTGGAAGGCAGCGTCAAGGGTGCGGCAAGGGTCAGGCTGGGGCGCTGCAGCTGCGCGCCCTCCCCTGGCCCCTTACCCGCCAGGGCCGCCAGCTGATGAGTGGCCAGGGCGATATCCTCGTCCAAGCTGTCGAGCTGGCGATGGGTTTCCGGCAGCGGCGCCTGAGCCTGGCTGACCTCCAGATGAGTACCGATGCCAGCGTCCAGTCGACGCTGGGCCAGGTCCAGAATCTGCTCTTGCTGCGCCAGTTGAGCCTTGATGATGTCGCGCCGGGCGTAGTGCAGGCTCAGCTCGATGTACACGCTCACCACCGTGTGCTGCAGCTCCAACTGGGCCTGCCTGGCCTCTGCGGCCTGTCGATGGGCCTGGTCCACGGCCTGCTCGCTGGCATTGCGCTCGCGCCCCCACAGATCAAGGGCGTAGCTCAGGCCAAGGCTTGCGTTGTTATCCCAGGTGGTGGCACCGGACAAATCACCCGGGCCATAGAAGGGATCGTCAGGCCAATTGTGCCGGTTGAGCGTCGCCCGACCGGTACCTTGCAGGTGTTCGGCCGACTCGGCAAGGCCAGCCAGGGCCCGCGCTTGACGCACCCGTGCTGCGGCGATGGCCAGGCTGGGGTTGGCGGCCAGCGCCAGTGCTATCCAGTGATCGAGTTGGGGGTCGCGGTAGGCGCGCCACCATTGCTGGTCGGGCCAGTGGGCGTCGGCGGCGGCCTGCTCGATGGCTGCACTGGGGCTCAGGGTGTTGGCTGGCAGCGTTTGGGTCTGCGGGGCAATGCCCCAGGTTCCGATACAGCCGCTCAAGGTGAGGGCAAGGGCACAGGCACTGAACGCTTGGAGCGTTCCGATGATGCAACGCGGCACAGCTGCGATATCCCGAGGAAGAGGTGGAGGGGCTGGGCAATTCTAGGGGGCGGCCACACTGGCGATAAGCGCTGATTCCTGCGAATCTTTGTTACTGAAACAGCGATAATCAGCCTTTGGTCGAACGCAACTTTTCATCCTGGTTGCGCGACTTCGTGACACAATTTTGTCCTCTAGATCGAGAGTGACCCATGGACACCCTGCAAAACATGCGTGCCTTCAGTTGCGTGGCCCAGCTCGGCAGCTTCACGGCCGCAGCGGGCCAGCTGGATACCACCACCGCCAACGTGTCGCGGGCCGTCTCCAACCTGGAAGCGCATCTGCAAACACGCCTGCTCAACCGCACCACCCGCCGCATCGCGCTGACCGAAGCCGGCAAGCGCTACCTGATGCGCTGCGAACAGATTCTGACCTACGTCGAAGAAGCCGAGGCCGAGGCCAGCGACGCCCATGCCCGCCCGGCCGGGCAGTTGAAGGTGCACTCGATGACCGGGGTGGGCCAGCATTTCGTGGTCGATGCGATCGCCCGCTACCGCGAATCGCACCCGGACGTGACCTTCGACCTGACCATGGCCAACCGCGTGCCCGACCTGCTCGACGAAGGTTACGACGTGTCCATCGTGCTGGCCACCGAGCTGCCGGACTCAGGCTTCGTGTCACAACGGCTGGGCATCACCTACAGCATCGTCTGCGCGTCGCCGGCCTACATTGCCCGTCATGGCGTGCCGCAGAAGCCGGCCGATCTGCTCAAGCATGCCTGCCTGCGCATGGTCAGCCCGGTGATACCGCTTGAAAAATGGCTGTTCGATGGTCCCGAAGGCCAGGAAATGGTCAACATCACCAGCTCACCCTTCATGGTCAACACGGCCGATGCGATGCGCACGGCCATTCGCAGTGGCATGGGGGTGGGGGTATTGCCGATCTATTCGGCCATCGAAGGCTTGCGCAACGGCACCCTGGTGCGAATCCTGCCGCAATACCGGCTGCAGGAACTCAACCTGTATGCCATTTACCCGTCGCGCCAGTACCTGGACGCCAAGATCAAGACCTGGGTGGAGTACCTGCGCAACTCGCTGCCGGAAATCCTCGCGGCCCATGAAGCCGACCTGAAAGCGCATTGAGCCACCACCGGCAAGGGTTGCAGCCTGCTGCGCACAACCTGTAGCTTCAGGGTTTTGCCTTCAGGTGAACGATGAAAAAGACCGTCCTTGCCTTCAGCCGGATCACCCCGGCCATGGCCGAGCGCTTGCAGCACGATTTCACCGTGATCATGCCCGATCCCAAACGCGGTGACGTCAACGCGCAGTTCAACGAAGCCCTGCCGCATGCCCACGGCCTGATTGGGGTGGGCCGCAAGCTGGGGCGTGCCCAGCTCGAAGGGGCTGGCAAGCTCGAAGTGGTGTCCAGCGTGTCAGTGGGCTACGACAACTACGACCTGGACTACTTCAACGAACGGGGCATCGCCCTCACCAATACACCGGACGTGCTCACTGAAAGTACGGCCGACCTGGGCTTTTCCTTGATCATGGGCTGCGCCAGGCGGACCGCAGAGCTCGACGCCTGGACCAAGGCCGGCCATTGGCAGGCCAGCGTAGGGCCTGCGCTGTTCGGCAGTGACGTACATGGCAAGACCCTGGGCATCGTCGGCATGGGCAACATCGGCGCCGCCATTGCGCGGCGGGGTCGTCTGGGCTTCAACATGTCGGTCATCTACAGCGGCAACAGCCGCAAGACGGCTCTGGAGCAGGAACTGGGTGCGCAGATGCGCAGCCTCGAGCAACTGCTGGGCGAAGCCGACTTCGTCTGCATCGTGGTGCCGCTGTCCGATGCCACGCGCCAGTTGATCGGCGCCCGCGAGCTGAAGCTGATGAAGCCCTCGGCGTTTCTGATCAACATCGCCCGCGGGCCAGTGGTGGACGAAGCAGCATTGATCCAGGCCCTGCAGGACGGCACGATCCGAGGTGCCGGCTTGGACGTGTATGAAAAGGAACCCCTGGCCGACTCCCCGCTGTTCAGCCTGCCCAATGCCCTGACCCTGCCCCACATTGGTTCGGCGACCGCCGAGACGCGCGAGGCGATGGCCAACCGCGCCATCGACAACTTGCGCGCGGCGCTGCTGGGCGAGCGGCCGAGGGACCTGGTCAACCCTCAGGTGTGGAAAGGCTGAGCACGGGCGTTGCTGAGCGCACGGGCCGCCACCAGTGCGGCCCGGCTTCATGACCAGGCCTAGGCAGGCCGTGGCACCTCGGAACTACGCGCAGCCTTGGGTTTGCGAAACACCAGCACATTGCCCGCCATCACCGCCACCAGGCCAAGCAAGGCGGTGGGCGTCCATTGATAGCCTTCGACGGCCGCCGACACGTTCAGGGCCACCAGCGGGAAAAGCACCGTGCAGTAGGCCGCGCGTTCCGGCCCCATGCGACCGACCAAGGTCAGATACGCCGTGAACGCGATCACCGAGCCCGGCACCGCCAGGTAGAGCAGTGAGCCCACGTAGCGTGTGCTCCACTCCATCTCGAAGGGAATCCCACCCAACAGGCAGGCGATCGCCAGCATGCCTGCCCCATACGCCATGCCCCAGGCGTTGGTGGTCATGGGCTTGAGCCCGGCCGCCTGCTGCACGCTCGAGAGCATGTTGCCTGCCGAAAAACACAAGGTGCCGAGCAGTGCCAGGCCAAGGCCATAGAGGGTCTGGCGGCTGGCCGCATGGTGCGACAGCTCCGGCCAGAAGAGCAGGCCCAGGCCCAGCAAACCCAGGGCCCCACCGCCAAGTACATGCGGGGCTACCTGCCGGCCAAAAAACAGCCGGGCATTGATCGCGTTCCACAAGGTGGCGGTGGAGAACACCACGGCAATGAGGCCGCTGGCGATCCATTGGCTGGCGCTGAGAAAGCAGATGAAGTTGATGCAGAACAGGCACAACCCCTGGGCCAGGCAAATCTGGTGGCCGCGCCGCCCCATGGGCTGCAGGCGCCGGGTGAGCAACAGCACGGCAAACAGGATCAGCGCTGCCAAGGCAAAGCGATAGACGATGGATACCGGGATGGCGACCCCACCCAGCTGGAATTTCAGGGCAATCCAGGTCGTACCCCAGATCAGCACGGTGAGCAGGTAGAGCGACAGGTTCATGGTGTGTTTCCTTTGGGCCGTCCACGGGTGTCCCGGCCAAGGCAGGCATGCCTGGGTACCGGGCATCGCCAGTATTTCGCTCGGTGTCCCTGCCCTGCTTGCATAAACTTGCGCTTTTGCGCATCAGGGCGCTGTCACCAGTCCTTGGCCGCAGTAGCATGTGCAGCAGAGGTAGGCCCCGATGACGCCATTCACCCAGCTGCAAGTGTTCAATGTCATGCATGCATCACCCAACGCCCGGCTGGAGCTCAGCGCGCACCTGGGCGATGGGCTGGCGGCTGCGCTGTGGCGCAACCGCGACGATGCCCGCGACTACCAGGCACCCAGCCACCACACCCTGTCCTGCTACCTGGCCGACGGTACCGGCACCTTTCGACGCCAACGCCCGGCCGACAAAGGTGCTCCGGACAAGCTGTGCGTATTGCCGGCCGAGCACGAGTCGAACTGGGTGATCAACGGGGCCATCCGCATGGCCCACTTGTATGTGAGCCCAGCGCAGTTTGCGCTGGGGTGCGTACGCCTGCTCGACCGGGAACCGCGGGCGCTGCAACTGCAGGAGGCGACCTTCCTGGACGACCCCGGGCAGGCCCTGCGCTTTCGCCAGTTGTCAGGCCTTGACTGGAACGAGCCGGCCGAGCGTTTGCTGGCCAGCAGCCTGGCGCACGAGATCGTCGACCATGCCGTGCTCAGCCAGGTGGGCCTGCGCCAAGGTCTGCGCCTGAAGGGTGGGCTGGCGCCCAGCCAGCGCCGCCAGTTGATCGACTACATCGAGGCACACCTGGAGCATGCCCTTACCCTTGGCGAGCTGGCCGTGCGGTGCAACCTGTCCGAGTACCATTTCGCACGCATGTTTCGCGTGAGCTTCGGCTTGCCACCCCATCAATACCTGCTGGCCCGGCGCCTGCACCGGGCGTGCCTGCTGCTGCGGCTGGGCCATGCGCCCTTGGGCGAGGTGGCCCTGGCCTGCGGGTTCGCCAGTGCCAGCCATTTCAGCAATCGCTTCCGCCAGGTGCTGGCGGCCACGCCTGGGGAGTATCGCCAAGCCCTGGGCCGAAGGGCCGGTCGCTAGAATTCGAAGGTGCCCGATACGCTCACCTGCCGCGCATCGCCCACCGCCACGAAGTACTGGTTCACCGACGAGCTGTAGTACACCTTGTCGAACAGGTTCTTGACGTTCAGTTGCAGGCGAACGGTGTGCTCGTCCAGCTGGGTCTCGTAGCTGGCGAAGGCGTCGGCCACTGTGTAGGACGGCAGGTCGAAGGTGTTGGTCGCATTGCCGGTACGCTCGCCCACATAACGAGCCCCGGCACCGGCGCGCAGGCTGTCGCCACCGAACAGGCTGCCGAAATCGTAGACGGCGGACAACGAAGCGCCGTGCCGCGCCACGTTCTGCAGGCGGTTGCCCTTGAGGGCCGGGTCCTGGGTGACCTTGGCATCGGTGAAGGCGTAGCTGCCGATCAGGCTCCAGCGCTCGCTCAACTGGCCGGTCAGGTCCAGCTCGACGCCCCGGGAGTTCACTTCACCGGCATTGCTGTAAACCGTCTCGCGGGTACTCGAATCGAAGTTGGACACCAGAACGTTGCGCTTGGTGATGTCGAACAAGGCCAGGGTACCCGTGATACGCCCCGGCACGTCGAGCTTGGCCCCAAGCTCCCACGACTTACCCTCTTCCGGGGCGATGGCGCCGTCGAGCACCACGTTGCCGGCCAGTGGCGCGATGGTCGAGTTGGGCTTGAACGACTCGCTGTAGCTGCCGTAGAACGAGAGTTGCTCATCGACCTTGTACACCACCCCCGCATGGGGGACCCAGGTTTGCCCACTGATGTCGGTGTTGGCATTGAACGGGCGCCCGCGACCGGCGTACTGGTCATATTGCTGGAAGCGCCCACCGGCCACCAGGATCCAGTGATCGTCCAGGTGCAGCGCATCCTGCATGAACAGGGCGTCGGTGCGCAGCTTGTCGGTCTGGTCACTGTCGGAGGCGCGTACCGTGCTGCCTTCCACTTCACGCCCGTACACGGGGTTCAGGTAGCTGAAGGAGGTGCGCGGCGTCTGGCGGATCAGGTCGGCGCGGTACACCTTGCGGTCTTCATGGTCCAGGCCCACCAGCAGGTCATGCTGCAGGCCTGCCAACTGGACCGTGCCAGCCAGGCTCGCCGTGACGAACTGGTCCCGGCTCATGGCACCGCGCGTGCCATCGATGCTGCGCGACAGTGTGCCGGTGCGCGGGTTGACCCCGGTCACGCGTACCTGGCTGGCGTCATAGGTTTCCCGGTTGAAGCTGTAGCCCAGGTGCAGTTTCCAGTCGTCGGCAAGCTGATGGTCCAGTTGCAGGCTGTAGAGGTCGGAGCGGCCCTGCATATCGTTGAACGGCTCATCCAGGCGCCGAGTGGCTGGGATGTCAAGCGGATGACCGTCGTTACCGAAGGCCGTGCCGCGGTCGAACGGGTAGAGAAACTCACGGTGCTCGTAGGCCACCACCACTTGGGTATCCTCGCCCAGCCAGGCCAGCGAGGGGGCCAGCAGCGTCTCGCGGCGCACGCCATAGTTGCGCCAGTAGTCTTCGTCCGTATGGTCGGCAATCAGGCGGTAGGCCATGTTGCTGTCCCCCAGCGCGCCGGTGCTATCGAACCCGCCACCGCTGCCGTTCTTGCCATCGCCATAGGTCGAGCCGCGTGCAGTCAGGGCGTTGTAGGCCTGCAACTGCGGCCGCTTGCTGACCACGTTGATCACGCCGCCTGGATCCTGGATGCCGTACAGCAGCGAAGCCGGCCCCTTGAGCACCTCGACCCGCTCAGTGCTGGCACTGAGGCTGCGGCCCTGCACCAACGGCATGCCATCGCGCATGATCGAGCCGTCGCGGTTGTCGCCAAAGCCGCGCTTCATGACGGTGTCGGAGGTACCGCCGAAATTGTTGCCTTGGGTAATGCCGCTGACATTGGCCAGGGCATCGTCAAGGTTGCGCGGCGCCTGGTCGCGCAGCACTTGGGCAGGCACCACGTTGATCGCCTGGGGGATGTCCTGAGTGGGGCCCTGGCCACGCATGATCGAGGTGGTGGCCGGCGGCTGATAGCTTGAGCTGTCGAGCTGCGAAGTCACGGTGGTGGCCTGCAGGTTCAAGGCACCTGCGGTGTCCAGCGCCTCCAGGGTGAAGGTATGGGCATCGACCCGTCGCCAGATCAGCCCGGCATTACCCAACAAGCGTTGCAACGCTCGCTCGGCGCTCAAGGCCCCGCGCAGCGCAGGCGCCTGCACGGCAGGCAGCGTCAGGGTATGGACCACGCTCTGCCCGGTGACGCGGCTGAAGGCGTCCAGGGCCTGGAGCAGTGGCTGGGCGGGTTGGTCGAAGGTGTAAGCTTGCGCGCGTTGCGCCGCACTCACCGCTGGGGTGTAGACGAACGGCGGGAGTACTGCAAGACCGAGCCAGAGGGGAACGCAACGCAAGGTAGACTTCATGGACGCTGACCTGAGAGAGGGTGTTGAGTGCGAATGAATCGCACTTCCACGCACTACACGGTTGAGGGGTGGTGATACCTCACCTGCGGGATGAAGTTTTTTTGAGAGCATGGCATCAGGTGCATAACGACCAGCATTCAACGGATAACCGTGAACCGCCCAAGCACCGTCTGACGCGAAAAGCCCAACACTGCACCCAGTGAGTCCAGCGCCTGCAGCGGTTCGGCAATGGGGAAACTACCACTGACTTCACGGTGTCCCAATGCTTCGTTGAGCAGCACGATGTGACCGGGGTAATAGCGACCCAGCTCCTCGACCACTTGCGCCAGCGGCGCCTGGGAATAGGTCAGCCAACCCTCGCGCCATGCCAGACGCTGCTCGCTGTCGACCGACAACGTGTGGCTGACCTGCCCCGCGCTGTAGCTCACCTGCTGGTTGGCAATCAGCTCACGGGCCACGGCTCCCTTGGATGGGCGGACCGCTACGCGACCGGCGCGTACGGTGACCTGGGTGGCGGCGCCCTGCTCGCGTACTTCGAACTCGGTGCCCAGCACTCGCACCTGCCCATCCGCGGCCTGCACCACAAAAGGCTCGCCAGTGTGGGTGACCTTGAAGAACGCGGCGCCGTGCAGCAACCGCACGCGTCGCTGGCCTTTGTCGAAATGCACGGCAATTGCACTGTGGGCGTCCAGCGTGACCGCCGAGTGGTCCGGCAAGGTCACTTCGCGCCGTTCGGCCGACGTACTGTAGTCGGCGCGCAGATCCAGCAGCCAGTGCCCGGGCTGCCACCCAAGGAGCATGCCAATGGCCATGATCAGGCAAGCGGCCATGGCCAGCGCCCCTGCACGCCAACGCCTGGGGCGCCTCGTAGCAGGCGGCGTCATCCGGTCGAGGTAGTGTTGCAGGGCCAGCCGGTCTTCATCGGCCAGGGTCGCGGCAGCGGAAGCACTGTGGTTCCACAGCGCCTGCGCCTGCTCGTACGCAACCGGGTGCCGGGGATCGGCCAGCAGCCAACGCCTGAACGCCGCGCAGCGGGCCTGCTCGGGCTGCCCGTTGATGCGTACAAGCCACTGCAGGGCGGCATCGGATTGTGCCTGGGTGACAGCAGCTAACGTGGTCGTCACGGCGTGCCCCGTGGTCGTCGTGGAAAGGGCGCGGCCAGGGCGACACTGGCCTTGCAGGCTTGCAGGGCACGCATCATATGTTTTTCCACGGCGCTTTGGGACAGTTGCATGGCGAGTGCTATTTCGCTGTACGTGCAACCGTGGACACGGTTGAGCAGAAAGATCTGCCGGGTACGCTCGGGTAACGCACGCAAGGCGTTTTCGATACGTTGCAGATCGTCATCCACCTCCAGGGTCTGCTCCAGCGTCTGGCTCACAAGGTGCGCGCTGTCCTGTGAAGCATCAGCGACAGCACGCTGTCGGCTGCTCTCGCTGCGCAAGTGATCGATGGCCAGGTTGCCGGCGCAGCGCATCAAGTAGGTGTCCAGGGCTTCGACCTTGACCTGCGCACGCCCCCAGAAGCGCAAGAACAGTTCCTGGACCAGGTCGGACGCGGTGGCCCGGCAGCCTACCCGGCGACTGACCAGCGCCTCCATGCGCGCGCGCTGGGCCATGAAGACCTGGATAAAGCGGGCACGAGCGCTCGATTCACCGTCCGAGCCATCGTTCTGCGTCGTGGGGCTCATGGCATCACCCGGCTGACAGGACCAGCAACGGCCCCAGCAATGCGCTGACGGCGGCCATGCCGACCAGCAAGCGCGGCAGATACGGCAACGCGAACACCCACAAGGTCACACCTGCCATCACCACGGCCGTCCACTCCACCAGGCCGTGAGCCCAGCCCCGCGACTGCACAGCAAGGACCAACGAGACCAGCAGCATGAGCCAGCCGGTCACGCGTAATAGCTGCGGTTGTCCTGGACCAGGCGTGCGCCCCAACAGCGTTTCGAAGTGCTTGGACATGGCCAGGCACAAGGCGGCGAAACCCGCAAAGGCGATCAAGGCGATACCGAACATCATCGGGCCTGCGCCGTTTCATGGCCAACCTGGCTGGCGCGTGAACGGGAAAGCTTGGCCGAGGCCACCGCAGGGCGCAGCTTCTTGCTTGCCAGCCAGGCCAGGAATACGCCGCAGCCCAGTGCGGTGAGGTCGAACCCCGCCATACTCCAGTCGCCATCGATGATGGCGTGGTCGAGCCCGTGCGCCGTGGTCAGCGCGTTGAGCAGGGGCAACAGCATGAAGGCCAGCGCCCCGAGTGCCAATTGCTCACCCCAGGCCCGGCGACCGCTACGCGCAATGGCATGCGCCAGCGCCAGGCCCCACGTGATGAAAAACGCGTTGACCTCCCAGTCGGCACGGGCTTCAAGCGCCACCGGCAGCAGCCGGTTAGCCCAGAAAAAGCTGGCCACTGCCAACAGCAGCCCACTCATGCTGACGATATTGAGCACTTCCACCAGACGCAGCTCACGTGGAACGCGTGGGGCTTTGGCATGCTTGAGCTGGCGCTTGTCCAACCACATCACCAGGCCGGTCCCGATTACAGCGGTGCCCGCCAGCCCGAAGCAGAAATACAGCCATCGCAGCCAAGGGCCAGCAAAATTGCCCATGTGCAACCCGGCGAAACTGAATGCCGTCAGCATGGCGCCACTTTCGGGCTTGCCTTGTTCGAGCAGCGCGCCTGTGGCGCCGTCGAAGGTCCAGTTGGCACTGCGACGATAGGCAACGTGGTCGGCGGCAGATTGAGTGAAGGTGACCCGGGCGTTGCTGTCGCCCGGGTTCTCGACCCGAATGTTGCCCACCCGCGCCCCTGGTTGCAGCGCCTGGACCTGGGCATACAGACCCGGCAGTGGTGCAAGCGGCGCGGCGACCTGGGCTGCCTTGGGCGCCTCCCCTCCCCCAAACAGATCATTGAAATACTTCGAGGTGTCATCGCCGTAATGCGCCATCAGCCCTGCGGGCATGACCAGGTACATGAACAGCACCAGGCTGCTGTAGCTGATCATGAGGTGAAACGGCAGCACCAGCACGCCAATGGCGTTGTGACCGTCCAGCCAGGAACGCTGGCCTTTGCCAGGACGAAAGGTGAAGAATTCCTTGAAGAGCTTCTTGTGGGTGATGATGCCGGTGACCAGGCCCAGCAGCATGATCAGGGCGCAGAATGTCGACAGCCAGCGGCCATACGGATAAGGCATCTGCAGTTGGAAGTGGAACCGGTAGAAGAACTCACCGCCGCGACTGTCGCGCGCCGTGACGGGCTCGCCGGTCTTGGCATCGAGGGTCTGGGTGACGAAACCGCGCGGCCCGCCGTTCGCATCCCGATACCCGACCTTCACCCCTGCTTCACGCTCATTGGGCAGGCGAATGAACCAGCTTTGCGAAGCGGGCGCCTGACGTTGCAGGTAGCGCTGCGCCGCCTCCAGTGCGGCCTGCGGGCTGGCGGCGTGATGGCTTATCTCAGGCTGCATCCAGTGGGTGATTTCTTCCTTGAAGTACGACAGGGTGCCGGTGAGGAAGATGGCAAAGAGCAGCCAGCCGAACAGCAGGCACGTCCAGGTGTGCAGCCAGGCCATCGCCTGGCGGAAGCCTTCTTTCATGGCAATTTCATCCAATGGACCAGTGCGCCAAGCAGCCCGAGCACCAGGCTCGGTATCAACACGCCCAGCCACGCTCGCCAGGCATCACGGCAGGCAAAGCAACCGATGAATGCCAGCACGTAGAACACGAACGACAGCATCAGGCCGATCAGCGTGGCGTCGACCGGCGCCACGGGCAGCGACACTGCCACGCAGAAACTGGCCGTAGACGCCAACAGGTAACCGCCGAGCAACGCCGCCAGGCTGCGTGAAGCCACGGCCAGACGATAGCTGGGCGTGAGGCTGGCGGGTTTACGGGTCATGACGAAGTCCGGAAAGGGTCAGGCCAGCAATAATAATGATATGGATTCTCATATGCAAAGCTTGGCCGACAGCATGCCGGGCAAAAGTGAGCAATCGGCTTTGCTACAAGACATTTATTTTTTCGCGGGGGTTGAATTCGCTGTTCGCTTGCCTGACCTTAGAGTCAAGAGGCGCAGAAATTCCAAGGGTCTCAAGGGCCTGGCGTCTCCACGCGAGCAAGCTGAATAAGGATTGAATCATGCAAATCCAGGTCAACAGCAGCAACCACATCGATGGCAATGCCCGGCTCGACGAGTGGGTCCGCAACACGGTGCAAGACACGCTGGAGCGCTACGAGGAAGACCTCACCCGTATCGAGGTGCACCTGCGCGATGAAAACGGCGGCAAACCCGGACCACAGGACAAGCGCTGCCAGATGGAGGCTCGCCCCAAAGGCCATCAGCCGATCTCGGTGACCCATACGGCCAATTCGCTTGACCAGGCGGTGGAAGGCGCGGCTATTAAGCTGACCCACGCGCTGGAGCATCTGTACGGCAAGTTGCGCAGCAAGCGTGGCGTGCTGGAGCTGAGCGATCCGGAGGCTTGATCACCTGACCAGAATAGGGCCGCGCAGCGGCCCTTGCCTTATCCAGCCGCAGGGGCTCAGCTTTGCACTACTGCGCCTGTCACGACCGATAAACGGTTGGAACCTGCTCCTGCCCCCGCCAGTCAATTTCTGCATCATCACGTTGCAGAAGCGCCATCATGACCAACCCATTCGATCAGATCAGTGCAGCGTTCAGCCCCCAGTACCGGGTCAACCTGAGCATCGAGGCGCTAGACGGGAGCATCATGCTCACCTTGTCTGACGAGGCGGGCATTGCCGCCAAACGCTTGATCAGCCAGGCGCAACGCAACGACCCTGCTCGTTTGCAACGGGTCATCGACAGCATCCGCCTGGGTCTGGCGATAGACCGCAGCCAGAACCCCATGCAAGTGCTCGCCGCCCTCACGCGCCCCGGTGGCGGCCAAGCACGCAACGTCGTGGCCAACTGAGGGTTACTTGCCCTCTTCCACATCCTTGCCGCTGGCATCCAGGGCCTTGGTCGACGGATAGCGATACGACGCGTAGCGCACCACCAGAATGGCCAATGCCAGCAGCAGAATGCCCCCGCACACGTACAGCAAGCCTACATCCGGCGCCTTGTGGTGCGACACGTCGCCAATCAACAGGCGGGTGAGCGCCGTGATGGCCACGTACAGTAGAAAGCGGATGGGCATGTGGTTGGTCTTGAAATAGATGCCTACCATGGCGCCCAACTCCAGGTAGATGAACAGCAGCAGGATGTCATCCACACTGATCCCACCCTTGCCGAGCATGTCCAGGAAGGTCACCACAGCGGCATAGGCGGTTATCGCACCGATGCCGAATAAGGCCAGGTAGTGAAAGCCTTCGACGCACAGGTTGCCCAGCGAATCGGCTGAACCATGCAAGCCTTTGCGCAGTTTTTCTGCCCATTTGATGTTCACGATCAACGACTCCCCAAAGCTATCCAAAAAATGATGCGCTACCCGTATGACGCTTGTGCCATGCAGTTAAAGGGCCAGGCACAGGGGCTTGGAAGGTGGTCGAGTGACGCAGGACACGCGCAGCACCCGGGAAATTCAGGGTTGCGCGATTCGGAGAATGCCATTACTGTATATAGATACAGTAAATTGTTAACAGCAAAAAGGCATAGAGGTGATGAATGGCCGTCGAAGTGGTGTATCGCAGCAGCCGCGACCCGGAGCGCTTGTTCATGGATAAAGCCGAAGCAGACCGTCACGACAAGATGCTCGAACTGGCTGAGCGCCTGGCAGAGGTGCTGCACAAGGCCGTGCCATCATTGAGCGAGCAGCAGGTAGAAGAAACTGGTATCTACATGGCGAAGAACCGCGACGTGTTTGCCAGGGCGTTCAAGAGCCAGCCTGACGCGCTGGGTGAACTGCTCGAGAGCGATGCTGCTCAATAGCGATCGCTGGTGCCTTGATTGCCTAAGGGCGCGGAAATCACGCGTACAGCAAACGTTCCGCCAGCGCCTGCGCCACACGTGCAGGTGAACGCTTTTCAGCCTGGGCATGGCCGAACACTTCGGTGAGTCGGGCAGGTATACGGGCAATATGGGCGGTGATCGCCTCCGCTCTTTCGCCCTTATGAGCCAACGCCGAGTAGATCAGGGCGCCTGCGTTGATCACGTAATCAGGCGCATAGAGAATTCCTCGCCCCTCCAACTGATCGGCAACATGCAGCGATGCCAGCTGGTTATTCGCAGCGCCTGCCACCGCCGCGCACCTCAACTGCATCACACTTTGCCCATTCAATCCCGGGCCTACGCCGCACGGGGCGAAGATGTCGCACGGTGTACTGGGTAGCGCATCGTGGGCAATCGGTTGTGCGTCGAACTGCTCCACTGCAAGTCGCACCCGGCCTGGCTCCAGGTCGCTGACCAGCAGGTCTGCACCGGATGCATGCAGATGTTCGGCCAGCGCATACCCCACGCTCCCCAGTCCCTGAACGGCAACACGCAGCCCTTCCAGGTTGTGGCTGCCCAGCCGTGCATGGGCGGTGGCGCGCAGGCCCGCGAATACCCCCATCGCCGCATGTGGGGCAGGGTCACCCAGCGCCGTCGTGCTGACAACATGGGGGGTGCCCTGCGCCAGGCAATCCATGTCCAGCGTCGAGGTGCCGCTGTCCAGGGCAATGAGCAGTCGCCCTTGCAAGCTATCGATGCAGCGGCCGAGTGCCTCGAACAGGGCGGCGCGGTCGTTCACATGCGGACTGCGCAAAATGACCGCCATGCCGCCCCCGAACGGCAGGCCCGCCATTGCCGCTTTGTAGCTCATGCCCTGGGCCAGGGTGACTGCATCGGTGATGGCACTCTCATGATCGGTGTAGGCCAGGTAGCGACAACCGCCCATGGCCGGCCCGAACCGCTCGCTGTGAATGACCACGACGGCTTCAAGGCCTGTCTGCGGATCGTTGAACACATGCAGTGACTGAGTACGGGTGCTTTGCATCAGTGCGAACATGGCCTGGCTCCCCCATGAGGTGCAGCATCCAGTATAGGCACCTGAACCGGGCAGGCCGGGCTACCGGACAACTGGACGAAACCGCTCTGGCCGGCTATTACTCAAGGGTGAGTGGAGAAGCCCATGAAGCCACGTCAAGCCTGCCTGGCCTGCCTTGAAAACAAGCCTGCCGCCCTGCTGCAAGCTGCGCTGTGGATCGCCGCCGAACATGACCCAAGCGTCGACCCTGATGCCTGCCAGGCCGTCTGCCAGAACATGCAGCACACCATCAGCATTCACCTGCCCATGGTGGCGGCCACTGAACTTGCCCAGCCGCTTTTGCGCCAGCTCAACGCGTTAGGTTTCCAACAGGATGAATACCTGCCGCTGCGTCCGCACGCTGCCTTGATGAACCATGTGCTGACAAGGCGACGCGGCCAACCGTTGGCCTTGGCCATCCTGGCACTGGAGTTTGCGCAACGTTTGTCCATTCCACTCGAAGGAGTCAGCTTCCCGGGGCACTTCCTATTGCGCGTGCCGGGTGCCGACCATTTGCTCGACCCCTGCGGCGGTCGGCGTCTTTACCCCAATGATTGCCGGGAGCTGCTGATCCGCCAGTACGGCCCTGGCACCGCGTTGAGCGCCGAGCACCTGCGCCCGGCCAGCGCGATGCAGATGCTGCAACGGCTGTCACGCAACTTGCGCCACCTGCACACCAGTAATGATGCCCCACTCGCGGCGCTGATCGATGCCGAGCGCGTCATGCAACTGGGGCCCGCCCAGGTTGGCGACTACCTGGCCCGGGCAAGCCTGTACAGGCAACTCGATTGCCCGCACGCCGAACGCTTCGACCTGGAACATGCGTTGCTGCTCACGGAAGACCCTGTGCAGCGACTCGTATTGAACGAGCGTCTGGAGCAATTGCCCTCGACAAGCCGCTCCCTTCATTGATCACCAATCGAACGCGGCTCACCGCGGTGTATCGGACTGACGCGAAGGATGAGCCTGCATGAACGCCGGATGCTGCTCCGCCAACGCCGCCACTCTGCGGATGCGCGGGTAACGCCCTAGGTCGATCCCGAATCGCTCGGCGGCATAAAGCTGCGGTATCAGGTAGACATCCGCCAGGCCAGGGGTATCGCCCAGGCAATACCCACCCTCGCCGATCACCTGCTCGACAGCCCCCAGCCCCTGGCTTATCCAATGACCGATCCATTGGTTGATCTGCACTTCATCCTGGCCCGCTTCACGCAAGCGGTTGAGCACGCTGACGTTGTGCAGGGGGTGGATGTCGCAGCCGATGATCGCCGCCACCCCGCGGGCCTGGGCGCGCTGCGCTGCACCTTCCGGTAGCAGGGCGGGCTGCGGGTAGGCCTCTTCCAGGTACTCGATGATCGCTGGGGATTGCACCAGCAGCTCGCCACCGTCTGTACGCAGGGTGGGTACCCGGCCCTGGGGATTGATACCCAGGTAACCGGCTTGCCGATGCTCGCCTTGCAGCAGATTGACGGGCAGTGCACGGAAGGTCAGCCCTTTGAGGGCCAAGGCAATCCGCACCCGGTAGGACGAGGTGGAACGGTAATAGGTATACAGCTCCATGCCTGCGCTCCTCAGTTGGCCGCGATGACCCGGCCACGGCACTCGCCGAACCCGATGCTCACCTCACCGTCGCACACACCCCGTGCCCGCAGGATGACTTCGTCGCCGTCCTCCAGAAACTTGCGCACTTCGCCATTGGGCAACTCCACCGGGTGCTTACCGCCCTCGGTGATTTCCAGCAAGCTGCCATAGGACCCTGGGGTGGCACCTGACAGGGTGCCGGAACCGAACAGGTCGCCGGGTTGCAACTGGCAACCGTTGACACTGTGGTGCGCCACCAGCTGGGCCACCGTCCAGTACATGCTGCGGGTGTTGCTCAGGGCCAGGCGGTGCGGCGTAGCCCCCTCCTCCCGCATGCGTTCGGTGAGCAGCAGCACCTCCAGTTCGATGTCGAATGCACCGGCTGCCTGATCACGCTTGTCGAGCAGGTAGGACAGCGGCTGGGGATCCCCTTGCGGCCTGGCCGGCTGAGCGCAGCGCAGGGGCGCCAGCGCCTCGGCCGTGACGACCCAGGGCGAAATCGTGGTCACGAAGCTTTTGGACAGGAACGGCCCCAGTGGCTGGTATTCCCACGCCTGGATGTCTCGCGCCGACCAGTCGTTGAGCAGGCACAGGCCCGCGATGTGCTCGGCGGCATCGCCGATGGGGATGGCCTGGCCCATGTCATTGCCCTGCCCGATCCAGATGCCCAGCTCCAGCTCGTAGTCCAGCCGCGCACACGGGCCGAAGCTCGGTTCGCTCTGCCCGGCGGGCAATGTCTGGCCCTTGGGCCGGCGAACATCCGTCCCGGAGGGGCGAATGGTCGATGCACGGCCGTGATAGCCGATGGGCACGTACTTGTAGTTGGGAAGCAAGGGGTTGTCGGGGCGGAATAACTTGCCGATGTTGCGGGCGTGCTCGATGCCCACGTAGAAGTCGGTGTAATCGCCGATCTGGGCCGGCACGTGCATCTGGCAAGTGCTGGCGGGGTAAAGCGCCCCTTCCAGCATTGCCTGGTGCTCGGACTGCTCACCGAGCAACTCGAGCAGCCGTTCACGCAGCGCCACGCGCGCTCCGCGCCCCAGTGCGAAGAACCCATTCAAGGTGCCGCCCTGCGTAGCGAGTACCGCCGCCTTGGCCTGACCTTCGAACAAACCCAAGCCCAGCACCGCCTCAAGGTCGAGGATGGCATCGCCGATGGCCACGCCACAGCGTCTGGCCTCGCTGCCACGACTGAAGATACCCAAGGGCAGGTTCTGCAGCGGGAAGTCACTGTGCCCATTGGCATGGCTCACCCAACTGCGGGCGATAGCGTGTTGGTTCATGGGTTATCTCCGGTTCGGGTTGAAGGTGCTGGGCAAGGTGGCCCAGCAGCTGTCGTAGTCGGTCTGCAACTGCGGGCAGGCCATGGCGTACTGGCTCGGGCGCAGCACCTGGCTGGTCTCGAACATGAACGCCATGGTGTTCTCGATCTTGTGCGGGGCAAGCTCGGCGGCGATGGCCCTGTCGCACGTCTCGGCATCCGGGCCATGGGCGCTCATGACGCTGTGCAGGGAGGCGCCACCGGGCACGAAGCCTTCGGCCTTGGCATCGTAGGCACCGTCGATCAGCCCCATGAACTCGTTCATCAGATTGCGGTGGAACCACGGTGGACGGAAGGTGTTCTCGGCCACCATCCAGCGCGGCGGGAAGATCACGAAGTCCATGTTGGCAAGGCCGTGCACACTGGTCGGTGAGGTGAGCACGGTGAAGATCGAGGGGTCCGGGTGGTCGAAGCTGACGGTGCCCAAAGTATTGAAGCGGCGCAGGTCGTATTTGTAAGGCACGTTGCTGCCGTGCCAGGCCACCACGTCCAGCGGCGAATGCTGGAGTTCACATGCCCAGTGCTCCCCCAGGAATTTCTGTACCAGCTGCACCGGCCCGGTGGTTTGTTCATAAGCGGCCACCGGCGTTTCGAAATCGCGAGGGTTGGCCAGGCCATTGCTGCCGATGGGCCCCAGGTCCGGCAGGCGCAGGGGCGCGCCGTGGTTTTCGGCAAGGTAGCCACGCGCCTGGGCATCGACCAGCTCGACGCGAAATTTCATGCCGCGGGGAATCACTGCAATTTCAAGCGGGCCGACCTGCATGACACCCAGCTCGGTGGCGATGCGCAGGCGACCTTGCTCAGGCACCAGCAACAGCTCGCCGTCGGCGTTGAAGAACACGCGCTCCATGGAGCGGTTGGTGCAGTAGATGTAGATGCTCACACCGCTAGGCGCATGAGCAGGGCCATTGGCCGCCATGGGCACCCAACCCTCGATGAAGTCGGTCGGCGTTTGCGGGATGGGCTGCGGGTTCCAGCGCAGGCGGTTGGGCGTGATCGTACCCAACGCCTCGCTCAGAGGCTGGCGCGCAAGGCGCTCGAAACGCGGGTGAGCGGCCGACGGCCGGATGCGGTACATCCAGGTGCGGCGCAGCTCATGACGGGCCATGGTGAACGCTGTGCCGGAGAGCAGCTCGGCATAGAGCCCATAGGGAGTTTTCTGAGGCGAGTTCTGCCCGACCGGCAATGCGCCTGGCAACGCTTCGCTGGTGAATTCGTTGCCGAAACCGCTGAGGTAGTGAAGGTCAGGTGCAGGGTCGCGATTCATCGATGCCTCCGGGCCGGGGCGGCCTGTGGGAGCAGTTGCTGCTGCCCGAGGGAACGGCGGCGCATCTGCATTGTTTTTATCGTAATCAGATTACGAATAACGTAATTTGCTCTGCGCCAGGCGTCAAGCTATAAAGGCGCGACTCGATGACTCGCGGATGATCCTACCGATGGCCAAAGCCAGCTCCCCTACCGACAACGGCAAGCAGAAGGTCCGCTCAGCCGAGGTGGGCACCGACATCCTCAAGGCATTGGCCGAACTCTCGCCTTCTACGTCACTGTCCAGGCTCGCAGAGCATGTCCAGATGCCGGCGAGCAAGGTGCATCGTTACCTGCAAGCCTTGATTGCCAGCGGGTTCGCCGAACAGAATGCGGCCACCAATCATTACGGTCTGGGGCGCGAAGCATTGCGCGTGGGCATGGCCGCGCTGGGCAGCATCGATGTACTGAAAGTCGCCGCGTTGCCGCTCTCCCAGCTGCGTGATGAATTGAACGAGAGTTGCTTCATTGCGGTGTGGGGCAACCAGGGGGCGACCGTGGTAAGCATCGAACCGGCCGTGCGCGCCGTCACCGTGGTGACGCAGATCGGCTCGGTATTGCCGCTGCTGACCTCGTCCACCGGGCTGGTGTTCGCGGCCCATTTGCCTGAGCGGGAAACCGTGGACCTGATGGCGCGCGAGCTGACCCAGCTCAAGCAGCGGCCTGATGATTATCAGCAGGTACTGGCAGGTATACGTGAACGCGGCCTGCACCACATCCACGGGCTGCTGATGCCGGGTGTGGATGCGCTGTCAGCACCGATCTTCAACGCCATGGGGCAGATCGCTGCGGTGATGACGGTGGTGGGGCCCACGTCGATGTTCCAGGCCGATGAACAAGGCCCTGCGGCGCAGCGGCTACTGGCTGCCACGCGCGAGACAAGCTGGCGCATGGGGCACTGCCCAGCGCCTTGAGTACTGCAGACTGTTGCCTGGTATGTAACGGTGAATGTCGCCGTATGCGGTTTTTCCAGCGGATTCAATTGCTTATTATCGGATCACTGGCTGCCACCGAGGGCTCTCCCCCCGCTCGCGGTGTCAGCCAGGTGTATCGACGTAGATTTTGAAGCTCCTTGATCTGACGTCTCGATTGACCGCTGCGAAAGGCAGCGGTTTTTTTTGCCTGCGATTTAGTGCTCAAGGGCCTGGTTGCCGCTTCAACGGGTCAGGACTGGGCCACCTTGAGCAAGCCGAACGCCTGGGCGGGCTCCCTGAACGCCAGGTAATGACGCAACACCTGTTGCGGCGCTTCGGTATGCGGATGATGACCAATACCCTGCAACAGCACGGCATCGGCGGTCGGTACGTGCCGACGGTAGTGTTCGACCATGTGCGCGCCATAAAGGGGATCGACTGCGCCAGCGATCAGACGCAACGGCACCGTCCCTTGCAGCGCCTGTGTCCAGCGATCACGGTGGCGCATGCGTTCAGGCACGTAACCGGCAAGCCTGTGCAGCACGCGCGTGCCGCGATTGGCAGCCAGCATGCTCCAGAAGTCGTCGAGCACGCTTTCGCTCGGGTGGGTACACGGCCCGTAGACACGGGTCAGGTGACGCACCAAGTCATCACGGCTGAACGAACGCGCCACCAACCACCCCAGGTGGCTTAGCAGCAGCTTCTGCAGCAGCAGCATGCGACAGCCTTCAGGAAACAGGCCGCTGTTGAGAAAGACGCAGCTGGCGATACTGGCACGCTGTTCATGATGCCGAGCCAGCAGTTCCTGAGCCACGTTACCGCCGTAGTCATGAGCCAGCACATCCACCGGCTGCTCGATCTGCAGGTGAGCCAGCAAGGCCTGCTGCAAGTCGGCCTGCTCCATCAGGCTATAGACGTGATCAACCGGTTTGGCCGAATCGCCGAACCCTAGCATGTCGCAGGCCACCACCCGATAGCGCTGGGCCAGAGGCCCCCACAGGTAATGCCAGTCCCAGCTCCCTGTAGGAAAACCATGTAGCAAAAGCAGGGGCGTTCCTTGCCCTGCGGTCCAGTAGCGGATGCTCTGGCCCCGGAATGTGAAACTCTGTCCCCGGGTACGCCAGACGCACAATGGAATTTCGGCCATGGGCATCGGAAGGCACCGGGTTAAGGAATATGGACGCGATAGGGCAAGGCTGCTGTCATTGCATGTCACCTCGGCACTTGCATGTGCTCTCTATGTCGAGACACAGTCTAGCCAGCGGCCGAGGCGCTTGAACTTGCGTTGCCAGCCAGCTTGATGACTGAGCGAGTCACCTGCACCAGCGGTAGGCGCAGCCTGCCTGGTTGCCGGCTGCGTTCCCGTCCTGCAAAACGTCAGGCATTCAGTGCCTGGGCCAGTTCAGCCAGCCACGGCTCGGCATCGGTTTCCGGTGTCACGCTCTCGCTGGCATCGAGCCGCAGCATGGGCAGCACCTCGTGCACGCCAAGTTCGGCAAACAGTTCGCGCATCTGTTCGCCGCCGCCGCAATACGTATCGCCATAACTGGAATCGCCCAAGGCGATGACTGCACCCGGCAGGCCACGCCAGGCGGCCGGTAGGGTGTCGCGAATGGCGCTATAGAGGGGCATGAGGTTGTCGGGCAGCTCGCCCATGCCGGTGGTGGAGGTCACCGCCAGCACTGCCTGCGGGCCGAACGCCTGCAGGTCGGGCAAAGAGGCTCGGTTGGCGTGCCAGGCCTCCAGGCCAGCAGCCTTGAGCAGCGATTCGGCGTGACGGGCGACTTCTTCGGCGGTGCCGTACACCGATCCGGAAATAATGACGACTTTCATCAGGGAAAAGGTTTCCGATACTGAGTGAAATCGTAGGATACTAGCACCCAGCGCTGGCACAAGGCCGTGGTAATGCCCGTGGCCCTCATCCCTTCACTGCATGACCTACACATGATCACTGCGCAGTTGCTGCAATCGATGGTCGATGCCTCGGACGACGGTATCGTGGTCGCCGAACAGGAAGGCGACGACACCATCCTCATCTACGTGAACGCGGCTTTCGAGCGCCTAACCGGCTACAGCCGAGATGAAATCCTGTACCAGGACTGCCGATTCCTGCAGGGAGACGACCGCGACCAACTGGGCCGCGCGCGCATCCGCAAGGCGTTGGCAGAGGGCCGGGCCTGCCGTGAAGTGCTGCGTAACTACCGCAAGGATGGCACCGGGTTCTGGAACGAGCTTTCGATTACCCCGTTAAGGCATGCGGCTGACCAGCGTCTGTATTTTATCGGCGTTCAGAAGGACGTTACCCGGCAAGTGGAAATGGAACGCGAACTGGCCGAGCTGCGCGTTCGTCAGAAAGCCGGTGACCAGACCTGAACCCCGGTTGTTTTTTGGAGTCAACTGGGTTGTAGAACCCTCCACATCGAGTTTCAAGATGCCCCCCGACACGCTTTTGACCCAGGATGAGCTGGACTATATCCAGGATGTCCAGCACTCCCCGCAGTTCGACATGGCCGAAGCCATGACGAGCCTCCTGGTCAATGGGGACAGCCGCATCCAGGGGCTGTTGACGCGCCTGGTCGCGCATGAGCAAGTCACCTTGCAGGCCCATGTCGACAACCAGCAGATCAGCATTCCGCTGCAGCTGATCGAAGACGAGTTCCATACGCTGCAATTGCAACTGGGCGCGCCTGACATTTTCGAGATAGGCCCCAGGCTGCGACCCTGGCGACTGACCCTTGATCCGCCCTGTGCGCTGCTCGACGCCCATGGTGACGACAGCGGGCTCTGGGTGTGTGACATTTCTGTCAAAGGTGTGCTTGTGCAAGTGCGCGACCTACCTGACGCCCCTGATGTCTTCACACTCCGATTCGCCCCGGACGGGGTCTGCCCGATCGAGCTTCACGGCAAGCTCGGCCGGCGTATCGACGGATCGAAGGCCGCTTATGACCTGAGTGGCACTGCCCAGGAAGACATCGAACGCCTGCGCGATTTCATTCTCCACAAGCACCGGCTGGCTCACCCTGAGTTGCATACGCAAATGCCCGGCTGAAGCCCACACCCGACGAACGCGCCGTGTTTACCCACCCTATGACTTACGCCTGCCCGGGCGATACGCCATAATCCGCGCCCACTTCTTGCATGCCTAACTGAGTCGACCACCACCCCGGCCGACACAGCCAAGGGGCCAGCTACCCGCCAGCCTCGTCGTCAGGAGATACACGATGTCTAGATCCCCCGTCACCTTGATGGTGTCGCGGCGCGCCGCCGACGGCCGCTACGAAGAATTGCTGGCCTGGCTCCATGAGGGCGAACAGCTGGCCACCGACTTCCCCGGCTACCTGGGCTCAGGGATTCTCGCACCGCCGCGCGACGGCGATGAGTTTCAGATCATCTTCCGCTTCAGTGACGAGCCGACCCTGCATGCCTGGGAACATTCGGCTTCCCGGCGCGCCTGGCTCAAGCGGGGCAACGGGCTGTTCGAGCGCCCCAGAGAGGCACGGGTCAGTGGCATAAACGACTGGTTCGGCACTGCCTTGGTGCGTAAACCACCCCGTTGGAAGCAGGCCACGGCGATCTGGCTGGCGTTCTTTCCGGTGTCACTGGCTTTCAATATGCTGTTCGGTCACTGGTTGGCAGGCATGGACCTGTTGCCACGCGTGCTTGTGAGCACCCTGGCGCTCACCCCCCTGATGGTGTACCTGTTCATCCCCCTTTCAACGCACCTGCTGGCGGGCTGGCTGCAGGGTTCGTCAACACGTGAACACGCCTGGCGTAGCCGGTAGGCGCAGGCCTCACACGCGCTGGGCAGTTGGGGTATGCTGGGCGGCAACCCTCGACAGATACAGTTGACCGCCCCGAACATGAACAGCCCTATCCTGATAACCGGAGCCAGCCAACGCGTCGGGCTGGCCCTGGCCATGGAACTGGCCCAGGCCGGCCATACGGTGGTCAGTGCCAGCCGCAGCGTCCAGCCGCAATCGCCACACCCCAACATCATCCCGTTCACGGCAGACTTGTGCCAGGTGGCCGATCGCCAGGCATTGGTCGACTACCTCTACAGCCATTACGATGGCCTGCGCGCCGTCATCCACAACGCTTCGCTGTGGCTCGACGATGGCCTGGCCAACCTCGAGACCATGTTCCGCCTTCATGTCGAAGCGCCCTATCATCTCAACCTGGCCTTGGGCGAGCTGTTGGCCAAGGTCGACAAGGCTGACATCATCCACGTCTGCGACGAGACATCCTCGCGCGGCAGCAAAAGCCACATCGGCTATGCCGCCACCAAGGCCGCGCTGCAGAACATGGTGTTGTCGTTCGCCGAAAAGTACGCGCCCACGGTGCACGTCAACGGTATTCTGCCTGGGCTGCTGATCCTCAAGGAGGGCGGCGACGAAGCCTATCGCCAACAGACACTGAAGAAGGCACTGCTGGAATTCGAACCGGGCGCCGGGCCGCTGATCGAGACGGTCAAGTACCTGCTTGCCAGTCAGTACAGCACCGGCAGCCAAGTGGTCATCAATGGTGGCCGCCACCTGAAAAACCGCATCATTTGAGAGAAGCCCATGACCCCACAGCAACAGCTTGAACTGGAGGCCGCCGCTTTCCGCCGGCTCGTGGAACACCTGCGTTCACGCACCGACGTGCAGAACATCGACCTGATGAACCTGTCCGGGTTCTGCCGCAACTGCCTGTCCAAGTGGTACAAGGCGGCAGCCGACGAGCGCCAGCTGGACCTGAGCCTGGACGAGGCGCGCGAAGCCGTCTACGGCATGCCTTACGGCGAGTGGAAGGCCCAGTACCAGAAAGAGGCCAGCCCCCAGCAGCAGGCCGCATTCGAACAAGGAAAACCCCGTGACTGATCTGACTACCCTGCGCGCCAGCCTGGACAGTGGTGAACATGTGTTCGCCGACACCCTGGCATTCATTGCCGAACACTATGCCTATCAGCCCCGGGCCTTCAGCAACGGTGACGTCGAAAACGCAGCCGGGCAGAACGAAGGTTCATGCAAGACCTTGGGCCTGGCGTTGCTCGAGGGATTGAGTGATCGTGAAGCGCTGCTGGCTTTTGGCGAGCATTATCGAGATGTGCAGGCCACACCCGAGGGCCAAGACCATGGGAATATCCGTGCGCTGATCGCGTATGGCCTGGCAGGCGTCAAGTTCGAGACACTGCCGCTGTCGCGCAAGGCTTGATGAGGGGCTGCCATCCAGTGGACTGCGCCCTGGAGGTCGGCATCGCAGCATGAATACCGGGGCTGCCTGGCAGCCCCGGTAATCTGAACCCAGAGCGCTCGATTACAGCTGGACGCAATCGAACTGCACTTCGGTCGCCACATCTGCGTCGTAGTCGACGTCAGTGCGCTCGAAGCCGAACAGGTTCAGGAACTGCTTCTTGTAACCGGCATAGTCGGTCAGCTCGAACAGGTTCTCGGTAGTCACCTGTGGCCACATGGCCTTGCAGGCGTCCTGCACGTCATCGCGCAGTTCCCAGTCGTCCAGGCGCAGACGGCCTTTCTCGTCGACCTGCGCTGGCGCGCCGTCGGTGCGATACATACGGTCACGGAACATGCGATCGAGCTGATCCTGGGTACCTTCGTGGACGCCCTTCTCCTGCATGATCTTGAACACCATCGACAGGTACAGCGGCATCACCGGGATGGCCGAGCTGGCCTGGGTCACGACCGACTTGAGCACAGCCACATTGGCGCCGCCCTTTACGTCAGCCGCCAGCTTCTGGTCCAGGCGCAGAGCAGTGTCGTCCAAGTCCTGCTTGGCCTTGCCCAGGGCGCCGTGCCAGTAGATGGGCCAGGTGATTTCGGTGCCGATGTAGCTGAAGGCGACGGTGCGGGCGCCTTCGGCCAGCACATCGGCACCGGCCAGGGCATCGATCCACAGCTGCCAGTCCTGGCCACCCATGACGGTCACGGTGTCGGCGATTTCCTGCTCGGTGGCCGGCTCGATGCTGGCCTCGATGATGGCGTCCTTGTTGGTGTCGATGGCCGTCGACTTGTACGGCTGGCCAATCGGCTTGAGCGCCGAGCGCACCAGTTCGCCTGTCTGTGGCAGCTTGCGCACCGGTGAGGCGAGCGAATAGATGACCAGGTCGACCTTGCCGCCCATGTCGTTCTTGATCAGCTCGATGACCTTGGCCCGCGCTTCGTCGGAGAAGGCGTCACCGTTGATCGACTTGCTGTACAGGCCCTCGGCCTTGGCGAACTTGTCGAACGCCGCCGCGTTGTACCAGCCGGCGGTGCCGGCTTTGGTTTCGGTGCCTGGCTTTTCGAAGAACACGCCCAGGGTGTCGGCCTTGAAACCGAAGGCGGCAGTGATGCGCGCCGCCAGGCCGTAGCCACTGGAGGCACCGATGACCAACACCTTCTTCGGACCATCCTCGCGTACGCCCCGTTTGCGGGTGGCTTCGATCTGGTCACGGACGTTGAGCTCGCAGCCCTTGGGATGAGTCGTGGTGCAGATGAAACCGCGGACCTTAGGATGAATGATGGCCAATGTCTGTACCTCGTCTGGTTTATGCACGATAACGCCACGCAGGGCGTTTTCAAAAGTGGACTGAGGGGTAAGACTCACCCCGCAGGTCAGGCGACACATCTTAAGGGTTGAGCGCAGCGATGCAAAATCGGTGGCCGACTGGCGACGGAGCGCCCTGTCCGGACGCCCTCTTCCTGCGCCTAGGCATTGATTCGGTTTTCCTATCAATAGGCAACAAAAACAAACTTAACAAATGAGCAAAATGGGCCGATGCTGGGTGCCCTCACCTTCAGACGGAGAACAACAACATGAACGAAGTGGTGATCGTCGCCGCGACCCGCACCGCCATCGGCAGCTTCCAGGGCGCCCTGGCTGGCGTCCCGGCCGTCGACCTGGGGGCAGCCGTGATCAAGCGTCTGTTGGAGCAAACCGGGCTGGATCCGGCGCAGGTCGACGAGGTGATCATGGGCCAGGTGCTGACGGCCGGCGTCGGGCAGAACCCTGCTCGTCAGGCAGCCATCAAGGCAGGCCTGCCGTTCAGCGTGCCTGCCTTGACCCTGAACAAGGTCTGCGGCTCGGGGCTCAAGGCACTGCACCTGGGCGCCCAGGCCATTCGCTGCGGCGATGCCGAGGTGGTGATCGCCGGCGGCCAGGAAAACATGAGCCTCGCCCCTTATGTCATGCCTTCTGCCCGCACCGGCCAGCGCATGGGCCATGGTCAGTTGATCGACAGCATGATCAGCGACGGCCTGTGGGACGCGTTCAACGATTACCACATGGGCATCACTGCCGAAAACCTGGTGCAAGAGTACGGGCTGAGCCGCGAACAGCAGGACGCTTTTGCGGCCGAGTCGCAGCGCAAGGCGGTGGCAGCCATCGCCGCTGGCCGCTTCGAGGCTGAAATCACCCCGATCTTGCTGCCCCAGAAAAAAGGCGAGCCCAAGGTTTTCGCTCAAGACGAACAGCCACGCTCGGACACCACGGTCGAATCCCTCGCCAAACTGCGTCCTGCCTTCAAGAAGGATGGCAGCGTGACGGCAGGGAATGCCTCCAGCCTCAACGATGGGGCTGCGGCAGTGCTGCTGATGAACGCTGAAAAGGCCCAGGCATTGGGCTTGCCCGTGCTGGCCAGGATCACGGCCTATGCCAGCGCTGGAGTCGACCCTGCCGTAATGGGGATCGCCCCTGTCTCTGCGACTGAACGCTGCCTGGGCAAGGCAGGCTGGCACTTGGCCGACCTGGATCTGATCGAAGCCAACGAGGCGTTTGCGGCCCAGGCGCTGGCGGTTGGCAAGGCGCTTGCGTGGGATGCTTCGCGGGTCAACGTGAACGGTGGGGCGATTGCGCTGGGTCATCCCATCGGTGCATCCGGATGCCGCGTGCTGGTCACCTTGCTGCACGAGATGATCAAGCGCGATGCCAAGAAAGGCCTGGCCACGCTGTGTATCGGTGGTGGACAAGGCGTGGCCCTGGCGATCGAGCGCTGAACAACCGAGCCACGGGCACCCGGGGGCCGCTAAGCACGCCAGTGCGCAGCGGCACCTGCCATGCACGATCAGGCGCTGGCCACCTGCAGGGCATCGAACGTGGGTGGCGTCGCCTTGATCGGGTCATTGAGCGCCTTGGCCAGCCGGGCGACATCCTCACAGGCCTGCACGGCGACGCCCAGCGGGCTGTGCAGCAGTGAACAGGCCGTACCGATCCACAGTCGCTCCCCCAGACGCTCATTGGCTTCACACAGCCAGTGCCACTTGCTGTCCAGGGCATGCTGGGCATCGTTTTCTGCATCGACCAGGCCCAGCGACAGCACCTTGTAGGCAGGCAGACGGTCCAGGGTGGTCGTCAGCTGTTCAGGGTCACTCACCAGGTCGATGTGCAAGCCGTCCACCGGCAAGTTCGCGGCCAGGCCAAGGTTGCCCTGCAAGCCACCGGCCCATGTCGCGATCAGCTTCTTCAACGGGGCACGCTGCAGAATGTTGTAAACCCGCTCGTAGGCGTTTTTCCAGTCCTGCGGCAGCGCCTGGGCAAGGATCGGCTCATCGATCTGCACCCACTGCACGCCTAGTTCGGCCAGACGATTGAGAACGTCGTCATAGTGCGGAAGCAGTTCGTCTACACATTCCAGCACCAGGCTGTGCCCGTCTTGCGCCGCGCTTTGCCACAAATAGGTCAAAGGGCCGACAAGAACAGGTTTGACGGTGTGGCCAAGCGCACTGGCCTGGGCCACTTCCTTCAGCAGCTGATCGGCAAGCTGGGTGAAAGGCTGCGTCACTGGCGTGCGAGGGTCGCGCACGGCCCCACCCTGCCAGTCCACATCGCCCACAGGCAACAGCTCGATCCCGGCGTCTTTCTGCATTTGCCAATGACGTGCGCGCAGCGCGTGGTCGTTGCCCGTGCGTGGAAAGCCCAGGTTGTGCGCCAGTGCCATGTGTGTTCCCCAGTGTGCAGAAATGATGGCGGCATTTTCAGATCGATTGGCGTTTGAAACAAACTCAATAAATTTGAGATCAACCCAAGTTTTTCTCATGTTCACTCACATTGGGCGCGCCCGCGGCTCATTGCCATGTCTTGATCAGATCAGTGCCCTGCGCACCCGGGCATGACCCGCTCGCAGGGCTGGCGCACAATGCCAGCCTGCCAACACCCGGTGTCCGTCATGAGCGTGCTCAAAACCGCCCTGCAAGAGCAGCAATTCGCTTGCGTCATGGAGTTCGTCCCCAAACCGTCAGCAGAGCGTTTTGCGGCGATGGACGCAATAATGGCCCGTGGGCAAGTGTGTGGCTGGCCGATGACACTTGCCATCGGTGACCGAGTGAGCAGCCCGCTTGACATGTCTCCCCTGGACGCCTTGGCCTGTTTCGAGCACCCGGTGCCCGCCCTGCCTCACTTCTCCGGCAAGGACCGGGAGCGCCACCATTTGCTCGCCCAGATGCGGCGCATGGACGCTGCAGGCCAGCACCAGCTGCTGATGCTGACAGGGGATCGCCTGCCAGGCCATACGCCAGGCGAGCGCCCGGTGCGGTACCTGGAATCGGTCGCAGCGTTGCAGATCGCCCGTCAGGCCTATCCACACTGGTGGCTGGGCGCAGCACTCAACCCGTTCAAGTACCGAGAGGAGGAAGGTGCCGCTCAGTACCTGAAGGCTGAAAAGAAATTGGCAGCCGGTGCCGACTTTTTCATCCTGCAGCTAGGTTTCGATGCCGCCAAGCATCAGGAGGCCATGCACTGGATGCGCCGCCAACGCGCGCCTAAACCCCTGCTGGCCTGTCTCATGAGCCTTACCCAAGGCCGCGCGGGCATGCTCGATCATGTCGCAGGCGTGACCGTCACCCCGTCGATGCGGCAAATGCTGGAAGCCGAGACGGCGCAATCCAAGGCCTTTGCCCAGGCGCGCAGCATCGACCGCCTGGCCCTGCAGGTCATTGGGGTGAAGCTGATGGGCTACGCCGGCGTGCACCTGTCGGGCATTCATGAGCCCAGCCAGCTGCTTGCCTTGGAGGCACGCCTTGAGCACTGGCAGGCGCACGTGACCACGCTGGAGCAATGGGCGCCTGCCTGGCAGGCCAGCTGGCAAATGCCTGGCCTACCGGCGGTGACGTTTCATCCACCGCAGGCGGCGTGGCGCGAGGGAGAGTCACGTGTCGTGGCCTCGTTTGCGCAGAAAGCCCGCTACCACGCCATGCATGGCATGCATGGCCTGCTGTTCAGCCGTAGCAATCCGGTGAGTCAGCTGTTCGGGTGGGCGGTTCGCCAGCCGATGTGGACGACAGGCCTGGGCGCCCAGGTGCTGCACAGCCTGGAGCGGGCCGTAAAGCGGCCCCTGCTTGGCTGCGACACCTGCGGTCGTTGCCGCCTTGAAGACACCTTGTACACCTGCCCCGAGACCTGCCCCAAGGGCCTGGCGAACGGGCCCTGCGGCGGTACCACGTTGAACCGGTGCGAGTTTGGCGATCGTGAGTGCATCCACAGTGCCAAGTACCGCACGGCCAAGGCGGTGCGGCAAACCGACGTGCTGGCCCAGCGCCTGATCCCTTGCGTGGAGCAGCACACCCGCCATCGAAGCTCCTGGCCGGGTTGGTTCGGCGCCCAGGCTCAGCCCGTCACTCGGCCGTCAGCGCCTCGAAGCCGGCCCGAATCGTAGCTTCGGGAAGGTCGTCGGCAATGAACACCATGACGCTCTCGCGCGGTTCGGCCTCTGCCCATTCAGCGTCCCAGTCGAACCCGTAGAGCTTGAGCACGCCCTGGAACACCAGCTTGCGGTCCTCGCCCGCGATATTGAGCACGCCCTTGTAACGCAACAACTGCGTGCCATGGTTTTCCAACAGGCCATTCATGAAGTCGCTGAGGCGGTCGATATCCAGCGCCTTGTCGGTGCGCAACACCAAGGTGGCGATACGGTCCGGGGTGGCGGGTTTGAGCACTGGACGCAGGGTGGGTTTGAGGTTGACGCCCAGGTCTGGGTTGAGGTTGAAGCCGCGTACATCGAGCAGTGCACCCAGGTCGATGCAGCCTTGTTCGACCACATGCAGGGCTGCCCGCCCATTGATGCGGGCCAGGCGCTCGCGCAGGGCTTGCACGGTGGCCGGCTCCACCAGGTCGGTCTTGCTCAGCAGCAGGCGATCGGCAAAGCCCACCTGGGCCTGGGCGATGGTCTGGGTCAGATGGACGTCGGCATGGGCGGCGTCGACCAGGGTGATGATGCCGTCCAGGATGTACCGCTCGCGCAGCTCTTCGTCGATGAAGAACGTTTGTGCCACTGGCGCAGGGTCGGCCAACCCTGTGCACTCAATCACCAGCCGATCAAAGGCGATTTCGCCGGCGTCGAGCCGCTCCAGCAGCAGGAACAGAGCACGGGTAAGGTCGCCATGAATGCTGCAGCACACACAGCCGTTGGCCAGGGTCATGACCTGCACCGGCTCGTCGCCGAGCAACTGGCTGTCGATGCCTGCTTCGCTGAACTCGTTTTCGATCACGGCCAGCCTCAGGCCATGCTCGGCCTTGAGCATGTGCTTGAGCAGCGTGGTCTTGCCGGCACCGAGAAAGCCGGTCAGTACGGTTACGGGAATCGGGGTCTGCACGCAGAACATCTCCTGTTCGGAAAAAACACAGGCCCCACCGCGACAGGCCTGCGTTGACCGCCAGTGGCTGCCCCCAAGGGGAGCAGGCTGGTCGATGAACGCAGGCTGCCGACGGTGAGGCCGGTACAGCTCAACGCTTGTGGCTTAACAGCATTTGGGCCCGGACTTGCCACCATAACGCGCTTCCTGGCGCTCTCGGAAGAACGCTTCGTACGTCATGACCGGTTTGTCCGGATGCGTTTTGTTCATGTGTTCGACGTAATTGTCGTAATCAGGCATGCCCACCATCAAGCGTGCAGCCTGCCCCAGGTATTTGCCCAGCCGACCCAGGTCATTGAACATCGCAGCAGTCCTCTCAAGCGTCAGGCAGTGCCTGGAACGGGGTTTCCTTGTCGGTCCGCTCTTTGCGACCCCAGGCGGCGTAACCCACCTTGATCGCGAAGAACAGAATGCTGAACACCACCAGCAGGAACAGGATGGTTAGCCCGGCGTTGGTATAAGCGTTGTAGATCACGTGCTGCATCTGCCCGATGTCCTTGGCCGGTGCCAGTACCTGCCCAGCGTCCAGCGCGGTGCTGTATTTCTTGGCCAAGGCCAGGAAACCCACGGCTGGGTTGGGATCGAACAGCTTGATCAGGCCGGCCGCCGTGGTGCAGATCAGCAACCAGGTGGCTGGCAGCAGGGTGACCCAGATGTAGCGCTGGCGCTTCATCTTGATCAGCACCACGGTGCCCAGCATCAATGCGATACCGGCCAGCATCTGGTTGGAAATGCCGAACAGCGGCCACAGGGTGTTGATACCCCCGAGTGGGTCGATCACGCCTTGATAGAGCAAGTAGCCCCACATGGCCACGCAACCGGCAGTAGCCAGCAGGTTCGCGCCCCACGACTCGGTGCGCTTGAGCGCCGGCACGAAACTGCCCAGCAAATCCTGCAACATGAAGCGCCCGGCACGAGTACCGGCGTCCACGGCGGTGAGGATGAACAAGGCCTCGAACAAAATGGCGAAGTGGTACCAGAACGCCATGGTGTTCTCGCCTGGCAACACTTGGTGAAGAATCTGCGCGATACCCACGGCCAATGTCGGCGCACCGCCGGCGCGGGCCAGAATGGTGTGCTCGCCAATGTCACGGGCAACCGCCTCAAGCTGCTCAGGCGTAATCAAGAAGCCCCAGCTGCTGACCGTCTGCGCCACCGAAACCGTGTCTGCACCTACCACGGCAGCCGGGCTGTTCATGGCGAAATACACGCCCGGCTCGATCACCGAAGCCGCGACCATGGCCATGATCGCCACGAACGATTCCATCAGCATGCCACCGTAGCCGATGTAGCGGGCGTTGGTTTCGTTATCCAGCAGCTTGGGCGTGGTGCCCGACGAGATCAGGGCATGGAACCCCGATACCGCGCCACAAGCGATGGTGATGAACAGGAACGGGAACAGCGTGCCCTTCCAGACCGGGCCGGTGCCATCGGTGAACTGGGTCAACGCTGGCATCTTGAGCTCAGGGGCGATGATCAGGATGCCGATGGCAAGGCCCACGATGGTGCCGATCTTGAGGAAGGTCGACAGGTAGTCACGCGGGGCCAACACCAGCCAGACCGGCAGCACGGCGGCGACGAAGCCGTAGCCCACCAGCATCCAGGTGATCTGTACACCGGTAAAGGTGAAAGCTGGGCCCCAGACCGGATCCGCAGCAATCTGGCCGCCCAGCCAGATGGAAGCAAGCAGCAGCACTACGCCGATGATGGAAATCTCACCGATGCGGCCGGGGCGGATATAGCGCATGTAGACGCCCATGAACATGGCGATCGGGATGGTCGCCATCACCGTGAACATGCCCCAGGGGCTCTCGGCCAAGGCCTTGACCACGATCAGCGCCAGCACCGCGAGGATGATGATCATGATCAGGAAACAGCCGAACAGGGCGATGGTGCCCGGTATGCGGCCCATCTCTTCACGCACCATGTCGCCCAGTGAACGGCCGTTGCGGCGGGTGGACAGGAACAGGACCATGAAGTCCTGGACGGCACCTGCCAGTACCACACCGGCAATCAGCCACAGGGTGCCGGGCAGGTAGCCCATCTGCGCCGCCAGTACTGGCCCGACCAAGGGACCTGCGCCGGCGATGGCCGCGAAGTGGTGGCCGAAGAGGATGTGCTTGTTGGTTGGAACATAGTCCAGACCGTCATTGTTGAGCACCGCAGGGGTGGCGCGGCGCGGATCGAGTTGCATCACCTTGGTGGCGATGAACAGGCTGTAATAGCGGTAGGCGACCAGGTAAATGGCCACTGCCGCGACCACGATCCACAAGGCATTGATCGCTTCGCCACGGCGCAGGGCGACGACACCCAGCGCGCAGGCTCCCAGGACTGCCAGCACCAGCCACGGGAGGTGGCGTAGCAGGCTGTTGTTATTGTTCATAGTTGGCTTCCAGCTGAGAGGTTGGAATGGTCAGCACACTGAGTCTAGGGCCTGCTGGTCGCCTTTACCATCTCCAATTGCATGCCGATCTACAGCGCAACGCCACGTGGTAGAGCGGTACTGCACTGCCGAATACCTGGTAGTTCTGCCAGTTGTCCCGCCAGGGCCGATTGGCCGACCTTTGAACTTCCAACTCAGAGCAAGGAAGTCGCCATGAACTCACTTCATCTCATCATCGCAGCCAGCCTTGCGGCAGGCAGTATGCACGTCAATGCCGCACCTGTAGAGCCGATGCATGGCGCCGTGGAGGTGCCTATTTCCAGGCAGTACTACTGTTATCAACAAGGTGACTACAACTGGCCAGTCGACGGTTCCAACATCAAGAGCGCTGGGTGCAAGGCTGCTTACCAACATGTCTATAAAAAGTTTGGCAACAATGCGCAACAGGCTGTTTACCAGTTCAATCAATGGCATGAGGTGTCGAAGAACGTCGTTGATTTCCGCAATAAGGAGGCTGTCAAAAAAGCCATTCCAGATGGTCAGCTGTGCTCGGCAGGCAATAGCCTGACGGACACGAAAACGAAGGCTGCGCAGGTCAATGACAAGAGCGGCCTGGACGTCCCTGCCGATTGGCACGTCCAGGACTGGAAAAAAGATGACGACAACAAAGCCCACATGCGCTACAAAATCATGGCGCCGCACAACCCTAGCTACTGGGAAATCTATGTGTCCAAGCCGGACTACAACCCCACCCAGCAGCCTTTGAAATGGGATGACTTGGAGCTGGTACAGGAAATCGGAGATGTCCAGCCTGTCAATGGCTACTACGAGTTCGACGTCGATCTCAAGGAGCACACTGGCCGACGCGTGGTCTACACCCGCTGGCAACGCGATGACGCTGCAGGTGAGGGTTTCTACAACTGCAGCGACGTGAATATCGTCAAGTAACGTAGGGACGAATCCGGGGATCATGGCTGGTCTATAGTCTGAACATCAGATGAGGACTCGCCATGACCCCGCCACCTTCCGAACGCCGCCGCTTCCAACGCATCGATTTCGACGCACCTGCCGAACTTCGCCAAGGCGAACAGCGCTGGCCTGCCAGACTCATCGATCTCTCCCTCAAAGGCCTGTTGGTCGAGCGCCCGACCGACTGGACCCCGGACCCTACCCAGAACTACGAGGCCGTTATTCAGCTCGACGCCGATACCTGGGTGAAAATGCAGGTCGAACTGCGCCATGAAGAACCCACGCGGCTGGGCTTCGTGTGCCTGTACATCGACATCGACTCCATGAGCCACCTGCACCGTCTTGTGGAACTGAACATTGCTGACAGCACCGAAATGATGCGTGAGCTGCGCGAACTGATCGAATAACAGGATCTATTAGCTGGCTATCTTCTTGACCGTTAGTCCTTTCCTGTCCATCTAGACAGCTTCCTGCCTAGTGCAGGCATCGTTGTATACACCCTTTTCTCATAAGCGCTTCGGGTTGGTATGCCTCCTGCAACAAGGATGCATACGCCCTGAGGCTTTACCCTGCGGCGCTTGGATCAAAATATTGTATACAATTTGTGTAGTACCTGTAGGCAATAACTGACTACAGTAGCTCCACAACAATAAACAGAGAGCCTGCGCCATGACTACGTCCACAAGCACGTCTCCCGCCCAGCGACCAGAGGACGAAAACCTCGGCCTGGGTGCCAACCTGGCCTATGGCCTGCAGCATGTGTTGACCATGTATGGGGGAATTGTCGCCGTACCCTTGATTCTGGGGCAGGCCGCAGGCCTCAATGGCGCAGAAATCGGCATGCTTATCGCCGCTTCGCTGTTTGCAGGTGGCTTGGCGACCTTGCTTCAGACCCTGGGTCTGCCATTTTTCGGCTGCCAGCTCCCTTTGGTACAGGGGGTGTCGTTTGCCGGCGTCGCCACCATGGGCGCCATTCTCAGCAGTGAAAGTGGGGGCGGGCTGCCGGGGGTGCTCGGCGCGGTAATGGCCGCCTCGCTGATAGGGCTGCTGATCACCCCGGTATTCTCGCGCATCACCAAGTTCTTCCCACCGCTGGTAACCGGCATCGTGATCACCACCATCGGCCTGACGCTGATGCCGGTGGCCGCGCGCTGGGTAATGGGTGGCAACAGTGCCTCACCTGATTTCGGCAGCATGGCCAACATCGGCTTGGCGGCGCTTACCTTTGCCATCGTGCTGCTGCTGAGCAAACTGGGTAGCGCGACGATATCCCGGTTGTCCATCCTGCTGGCGATGGTGGTCGGTACGCTGATCGCCTGGGCACTGGGCATGACCGACTTCAGCAAGGTTACCGAAGGCCCTGTTTTCGCCTTCCCCACGCCCTTTCACTTCGGCATGCCGGAGTTCCACATCGCGGCCATCCTGTCGATGTGCATCGTCATCATGGTGACGCTGGTCGAAACCTCGGCCGACATCCTGGCCGTGGGTGAGATCATCGGTACCAAGGTCGACTCCAAGCGCCTGGGCAATGGCCTGCGCGCCGACATGGCCTCAAGCATCCTGGCACCGGTGTTCGGCTCGTTCACGCAAAGTGCGTTCGCCCAAAACGTCGGCCTGGTGGCGGTTACTGGCGTGCGCAGCCGTTACGTGGTGGCCACCGGCGGTCTGATCCTGGTCGTACTGGGCTTGCTGCCAATCATGGGGCGCATCATCGCCGCAGTGCCTACCCCCGTGCTGGGCGGCGCGGGCATCGTGTTGTTCGGCACGGTGGCAGCCAGCGGCATCCGCACCTTGTCCAAGGTCAGCTACCAGAACAATGTCAACCTGATCATCGTTGCCGCTTCCCTGGGCTTTGGCATGATTCCGATCGCCGCACCGGCCTTCTATCACCAGTTCCCCACCTGGTTCGAAACCATCTTCCACTCAGGCATCAGTTCGGCGGCGATCATGGCCATCCTGCTGAACCTGATCTTCAACCATTTCACGGCAGGCAATTCGGACCAGCAGTCGGTGTTCGCTGCCGGCTACGAACGCACCATTCGCTATTCGGATATCTCCGCACTGCGCGACGGTGACTATTTCAAGGATGGCAGGCTGTTCGATGCCGAAGGCCACGAGGTGCCGATGAGGGGCCAGGACGAGCATGGCAGTGAGCCGGTCAAGCGCGCAGCAGTCGCCGAGCACTGACCTATCACGTGGGTGTTGTACCGGGCCGATGCGCATCGTCGGCCCTTTTTTTCGCCTGTGAACTATTCGAACAAGGCATCCAGCGCCTGCTCAAGGCGCGTCACAGCGATGACCTGCAACCCTGCAGGCGCCTCCTTGGGTGCATTGCCCTTGGGCACGATGGCACGCTTGAAGCCGTGCTTGGCAGCCTCCTTGAGCCGCTCCTGGCCACTGGGTACAGGCCGCACCTCACCCGACAGGCCGATTTCCCCGAACACCAGCAGGCCATGGGCCAGCGGCCGATTGCGCAGGCTGGACATGACCGCAGCGAGTAACGCCAGGTCCGAAGCCGTTTCCAGCACTTTCACACCGCCCACCACGTTCAGGAACACATCCTGATCGTGGGTCGGGATGCCCCCATGCCGGTGCAGAACGGCCAGCAGCATGGCCAGACGGTTCTGATCCAGGCCCAGGGTGACGCGGCGCGGGTTGGCCAGGTGGCTGTCATCGACCAGGGCCTGGACCTCGACCAGCATCGGCCGGGTACCTTCCCAAGTGGCCATCACGACGCTGCCAGGGACTTCTTCCTGGGTGCGATTGAGAAAGATCGCCGAGGGGTTGGAGACCTCTTTCAAACCCCGGTCGGTCATGCCGAACACGCCCAGCTCGTTTACCGCGCCGAAGCGGTTCTTCACCGCTCGCAGCAGCCGCAGGCGACCGTCGGATTCGCCCTCGAAATACAACACGGTATCGACCATGTGCTCCAGCACCCGCGGGCCTGCCAGCGAGCCCTCCTTGGTCACGTGGCCCACCAGGAAGATCGCTGTGCCACTTTGCTTGGCATAACGCACCAGCAGCGCCGTACTTTCACGCACCTGCGCCACCCCGCCCGGGGCGGATTGCAACTGTTCGGTGAAGATGGTCTGGATGGAGTCGATCACCATTACCCGTGGCTTTTCCTGACGGGCGGTGGCGATGATGGTTTCGATGCAGGTTTCGGTCATGACCTTGAGCTGGTCCTGGGGAAGGCCCAGACGCCGGGAGCGCATGGCCACCTGCTGCTGGGATTCCTCGCCAGTGACGTACAACGCCGGCATGCCGACGGCGATATTGCACAGGGTCTGCAGCAGAATCGTCGATTTGCCGATCCCAGGGTCGCCACCGATCAAGACCACGGAGCCATCGACCAGGCCACCGCCCAGCACACGGTCGAGCTCGGTGCTGCTGGTGGTGAAGCGCGGTATCTCCTCGACGCTGACCTCAGCCAGGGTCTTGATCTGCGCCTGCTGCCCCGTCCAGCCGGCGCGGCCCGTGCTGGGGGCTGCGGCGCCGCCGCTCTCGATCATGGTTTCGACCAGCGTGTTCCAGGCGCCACACTCGCCACACTGGCCAGCCCATTTCGGAAAAGTCGCGCCGCACTCGGTGCAGCCATACAAGCGCTTGGCCTTGGCCATGGGTGAGTGCCTCCGGGCAAAACCTGCATGATACCCGAGCCTGACCGTGTCCCGAATGCCTTGGGATGCGACAAAACTATTCGGTGCGACAGAAGTCACTACCCCTGAATGCAGCGCATGAAGCGTTTAAGTGGCTTACACTGCGTTTACCTCACCATTTGTTACAAAGGAATCGAAACATGGGCATGATCAGTGAGTTCAAGGCCTTCGCGGTCAAAGGCAATGTCGTCGACATGGCGGTAGGTATCATCATCGGCGCGGCCTTCGGCAAGATCGTCTCGTCCTTCGTCGGCGACGTGGTCATGCCACCACTGGGCCTGCTGATCGGCGGCGTTGACTTCAGCGACCTGGCCATCACCTTGAAGGCGGCGCAAGGCGACGTCCCGGCCGTGGTGCTGGCCTATGGCAAGTTCATCCAGACCGTGATCGATTTCGTGATCATCGCCTTTGCGATCTTCATGGGCGTCAAAGCCATCAATCGGCTCAAGCGCGAAGAGGCCGTGGCGCCAAGCGTGCCGCCGGCGCCGTCGCCCGAGCAGACCCTGCTCACCGAGATCCGCGACCTGCTCAAGGCTCAGAACCGGCCCTGAAGCTCACCGTTACAGGCTGCAGGAAGCGGCGAACCTCCATGCACCGCTTCACCCCTGTAGCCTGTAGCGGCACGTCGGCTACCAGTACGTCTCGACGGCCACCTGGCCCGGCCGTTTGCTAAGGCTCAACTGCAGGTCGCGGGCCTTGAGCACCTTGCGCGTTTCATCGATCATCTCAGGGTTGCCGCACAGCATGATTCGCGAGTGCTCGGGTGACAGCTCAAGCCCCGCGGCTTTTTCCAGCTCGCCGTTTTCGATCAATGTGGTGATGCGCTGATTCAGGGCGCCTGGATGTCGCTCACGCGTCACGACCGGGATGAACTGCAACTTGCCGGCATGCTCGGCCAGGTACTCACGCTGTTCCAAGCCAGCGATTTCATTCAGATAGGCCAACTCCCTGGCCTCTCGCACCGAATACACCAGTTTGATGTTGTCGAAGCGTTCCCAGGCTTCGAAGTCCTGCAGAATCGACATGAAAGGCGCAATGCCTGTACCCGTGGCCAGCAACCACAGGTCGCGTCCGTCGACAAAGCGGTCAAGGGTGAGAAAGCCGAAGGCCTGACGCTCCACCAATAGCGTATCGCCCTCACCCAGTCGGCTAAGCTCACTGGTGAACTCACCGCCCGGCACTACGATTGAAAAGAAATCCAGGTATTCATCGTGGGGTGCGCTGACCATGGAATAGGCGCGCCAAACCACACTGCCATCCGCCTTGGCCACGCCCAGGCGTGCAAATTGACCGGAGCGAAAGCGAAAACCCGCATCCCGGGTAACCCGCAGGCTGAAGAGGTTCGGCGTGAGCGGCTGAACATCGAGCAAGGTCTGGCGGGTGAATTTTTCGTCGCTGGCGGTCATGTCGGGCTCCATGTCTTGGGTCCCCACAGTGTCGCGCAAAGCGCCCGGGATAAAAACCACTGGGTTTTTGCGGCTTCAAGAGCTGTACAAAGGTAATCAGAAATACAGCACAGTTATAGCGAAAAAGATGAACACAGTGATCTGGATCTATCTACACTGGTCACGTACCCATATGGACTGGGCCGCGTCGCCCTTGGAGATTGGCATGTTTCACTGGAACCCCGAGCACCTGCACGCCCTGGTGAGCGAGCGTAGTCCTCGGAAGCTGTTCGACATCGCGGTGCATCTCGCTCAGGACATGGATTTCGAATTTTTGGGCCTCAAGCTTCGCATCCAGATCGCCACCCAGACACCTCGCCATTACTTGTACAGCAATTATCCCAAGGCCTGGATCGAACGCTACCAGCACGAAGAGTTCTACAAGCAGGACGCCGCGGCTGCGCTCAGCCACAACTCGACCAACCCTGTGGTATGGAGCGACGAGGTCTACCGCGAGGCACCGCATTTTCGCGAAGCGGCCTGCGAGCATGGCCTGCGTCATGGCTGGACCCAGTCCTTGCATGATCTGCAGCACAACGAAAGCCAAATGAGTGTGTCCCGGCCGCTACGCAAGGTCGAGACCGCCGAGCTGTTCGAAAAAGCCGGTGCCATCCAGTGGTTGTGCCATACCGTACATGCGGTGCTGAGCGCCCATCACCTCGATGCACTGTGCCCATCCCAACCCAAGATGAGCGAACGGGAACTGGAAGTGCTGAAGTGGTCTGCGGCCGGCAAGACGGCTGCCGATGTCGCCTGCATCCTGTCGCTGTCGCAGAGTACGGTGAACTTTCATATTCGCAGCGTGATCACCAAGACCAATGCCGCCAACAAGGCAGGCGCCGTCGCCATTGCCGCGTTGCGCGGCTGGATCTGACGCCAGGGCCTGCGAGCCCAGCCAAAGCCCTGTAGAATCGCTCGACCAGGCCTGCAGCGAACGGTTGCGGGCAGCTTTGTACCCGAGCCAGATTGCCATGCCCCTGTTGACCACGCCCTTCGCCGAACTCGATCTGATCCGCCAGCCAGACCAGGCCAACGACCCCTTGCAGGCCTTTGACGCCGCCGATGAGTACCTGCTCGAACAATTGCATGCCCAGGCATTGCCAGGCGGCAGCCGTGTGCTGGTGCTCAACGACAGTTTCGGGGCGCTGGCGGTGAGCCTTGCCGGACACATGCAGGTGACCAGCAGCGGCGACTCCTACCTTGCTCAACTCGCGCTAGGCAAGAACCTGGCACGTAACGGCCTGCCTGCGGACAGCGTTTCGTTAGTGCCTGCCTGCCACACCTGGCAAGGCCCCTTCGATCGGGTAGTGATCAGAGTGCCCAAGACGCTTGCCTTGCTCGAAGAGCAACTCATTCGGCTGCAAGGGCACCTGGCCCCAGGAGCGCTGGTGATCGCCGGGGCCATGATCAAGCACCTTCCCCATGCCGCCGGCGACCTGCTGGAGAAGTATGTCGGACCTATGCAAGCCTCGCTGGCACGTAAAAAAGCCCGGCTGCTGACCGCCACGGTGGAGGCGCGTCCCGCCTTCACCTCGCCCTACCCCAGCCGCTATCGCCTGGAATCGCCACCGCTGGAACTGCTCAACCATGCCAATGTCTTCTGTCGTGAAGGCCTGGACATTGGTACGCGGGCGTTTCTTCCGCATTTGCCGGACAACCTGGGCAATGCCCGGGTCGCAGACCTGGGTTGCGGCAACGGCGTGCTGGCCATTGCCAGCGCCCTGAAAAATCCAGACGCCCAGTACACCCTGGTGGACGAGTCTTACATGGCCGTACAGTCGGCACGGGAAAACTGGCAGCTTGCGCTGGGCGATCGGCCAGCCGATTTTCTGGCCGCAGACGGCTTGGCCGGCATCGAAAAACAGTCACTGGACATAGTGCTGTGCAACCCGCCCTTTCACCAGCAGCAAGTGGTGGGTGATGTGCTGGCCTGGCGCATGTTCCAGCAGGCCCGCGAGGCGCTGGTGGTCGGTGGCGCCTTGTATATCGTGGGCAACCGCCACCTGGGCTATCACAGCAAGCTTGCCCGCCTGTTCCGAGGCGTGGAGCAGGTGGCGGCAACGCCCAAGTTCGTGGTGCTCAAGGCACGCAAGTAACTGTCCACAGGTAGCGCACCGCACGGCGTCAGGGTCAGCAGACGCGTACAGCGCGCTACCTGTCGATGCCAGGGCTCAGTGGGTAGTCAACCCGGCTGCGCTCATGAACAGGCGCATCAACCAGGCCGCCACACCCAGCGCGGCCACACTCAACGCCCAGATCAACACCAACCAGCCCAGGCGCTGCCACAGCGGTTTCTTGCCTTCCACGTCCTGCTCATGGGTCATGGTGCGGCCTCCTAGTGATAGCCCTGGTCATGGGTGACCTTGCCGCGGAACACGTAGTAGCTCCAGAAGGTGTAACCCAGGATCAGCGGAAGAATGAACAGCGTTCCCACCAACATGAAGCCCTGGCTTTGCGGCGGCGCGGCAGCCTCCCAGATCGAGATCGATGGCGGGATGATATTGGGCCACAGGCTGATGCCCAAGCCGCTGTAACCCAGGAAGATCAGCCCCAGCGTCAGCAAAAACGGCATGTAGTTCGCGCTACGGGCTACTGCCTTGAACAGGTTGTAGAAGGTCAACAGCACCAGGATCGGCACCGGCATGAACCACACCAGGTTGGGCATGCTGAACCAGCGATCGGCAATCTGCGGATAGGCGATTGGCGTCCACAGGCTGACCACACCCATTACAGCCAGCAGCACAAGCGCCAGCGGCCGTCCAAGCTTGTGCATCTGTTCCTGAAGCGGCCCCTCGGTCTTCATGATCAGCCAGGTACACCCTAGCAGCGCGTAGGCCACGATCAGCCCCAAGCCGCAGAACAGGCTGAAGGGTGTCAGCCAGTCCAGCGAGCCACCGGCGTAATGCCGATCCACGACCTTGAAGCCTTCGATGAAGGCGCCCAGCGCCACGCCCTGGAAGAACGTTGCCACCAGAGAGCCCCAGATGAACGCCTTGTCCCACAGATGGCGACCAGCGTCGGTGGCCTTGAAGCGGAACTCGAAGGCCACGCCCCGGAAGATCAGACCGATCAGCATCAGAATCAGTGGCAGATAGAGCGCCTCGAGCACGACGGCATACGCCATCGGGAACGCGCCGAACAGCCCCGCGCCACCCAGCACGAGCCAGGTCTCGTTGCCGTCCCAGACCGGTGCGACCGTGTTCATCATCACGTCGCGGTCACGCTCGTGTTTGACGAAGGGGAAGAGCATGCCAATGCCCAGGTCGAAGCCGTCCATCACCACGTACATCATGACGCCGAAGATGATGATGCCGGCCCAGATCAGTGGAAGATCGATACCCATGGCTCAGTTCCCCTTGCTCAGGTCTGCAGTGGTGGCATCGCTGCCTTCGTCGGCGGCGGACAATGGCCGCGCCGGCGTGCGTTTGCGGCCAGGACCGCCCGGACGCTGCTGATCGCCTTCACCGGTATGCGGGCCCTTGCGCACCAGGCGCATCATGTAGGCGAACCCTGTGCCGAACAGGGCGAAGTACACCACCACGAACGCCACCAGGGTGAACCCCAGTTGGGCATAGCTGTGGTTGGAGACGCCGTCGGCCGTGCGCATCAGCCCGTAGACCACCCAGGGCTGGCGGCCGATTTCGGTGGTGAACCAGCCGGCGAGGATTGCCAGCAATCCTGAAGGCCCCATCCAGGTCACGAAATGCAGGAACGGCCGCGAGGTGTACAGCTTGCCGCCTTTGCGCAATACAAGGCTCCACACGCCAGCGGCGATCATCAACATGCCCAGCGCCACCATGATGCGGAAGGACCAGAAGATGATGGTGGAGTTGGGCCGGTCTTCAGGCGGGAACTCCTTCAATGCCGGCACCTGCTTGTCCAGGCTGTGGGTGAGAATGAGGCTCCCGAGCACTGGGATCTCGATCTTGAACCGTGTCGTTTCAGCTTGCATGTCCGGGATGCCAAAGAGGATCAACGGGGTAGGCTCGCCAGGAGGGTTCTCCCAATGCCCTTCGATGGCAGCGATTTTCGCCGGTTGATGCTTGAGGGTATTGAGCCCGTGGAAGTCGCCGATCACTGCCTGGATGGGCGCGACGATCAGCGCCATCCACATGGCCATGGAAAGCATCTTGCGCACCGAGGGGTTGTCGCGTCCACGCAGCAGGTGCCAGGCAGCCGATGCCCCCACGAAGAAGGCGGTGGCGACGAATGCCGCCGTGGCCATGTGCATCAGGCGGAACGGGAACGAAGGGTTGAAGATGACCGCGAACCAGTCGACCGGAATCACGCGACCATCGATGATTTCGTGACCTTGCGGGGTATGCATCCAGCTGTTCGAGGCCAGAATCCAGAAAGTGGAAATCAGCGTTCCGAGCGCCACCATGCAGGTGGCGAAGAAATGCAGGCCACGGCCTACGCGGTTCCAGCCAAAGAGCATCACCCCCAGGAAACCTGCCTCGAGGAAGAAGGCGGTCAGCACCTCGTAGGTCAACAGGGGCCCGGTGACCGAACCTGCGAACTCGGAAAAACGGCTCCAGTTGGTGCCGAACTGATAGGCCATGACCAGGCCCGAGACCACGCCCATGCCGAAGTTGACTGCGAAGATTTTCGACCAGAAGTGGTACAGGTCCCGATAGACCTGCCTGTCTGTCTTGAGCCACAACCCTTCGAGCACCGCCAGGTAACTGGCCAGGCCGATAGTGATGGCAGGGAACAGGATATGGAAGGACACGGTAAACGCGAACTGGATCCGGGCAAGATCCAGTGCCTCCAGACCGAACATAGGTGCTACCTCATCAGATAATCCGGCGGTCGGGCACTCGGCCCTGTCGCCCACTGCCCCCACATAGTCGAGTACGGCGTGTTGGAATTGTTCTGTTCGATGTGCAGGGATTGCGGCCAAAGGCCGAAATCGTCGGGGATCGTTGCAAACGCAACGATTGATCCAGGTCAACGATATGAATCAAGCATAGCCCCGAATAGCCCGGTGCGAGGTGTGGTTGTTTGCCGCGTGACCGGTTGCCCCACCCCCTGTTCAGCGGCACCGAAACGGTGTCGGACACGGTAAACAGCAACTATTTGTTACATACAGATGATAGGCTGCGGAGCTTCCCCTGCATCGAGGTCACAGGTGTCCGATGTCCGAGACTGAACCGCCGCTGTTGCGTCACCATCGCCCTTTTCTGGCGTTCTGGCTGGCACGGGTCTTCACCGCCAGCGGATTCCAGATGTTGACCGTGGCGATTGGCTGGCACCTGTATCAGCTGACCGGCAACGTGCTGGACCTGGGACTTGTCGGACTGGTGGAGTTCGCACCCCGTGTGCTGTTCATGCTGCACACCGGCCATGTGGCAGACCGCTATGACCGGCGCAAGGTTGCCGCCCTGTGCCAATGCCTGCAAGGGCTGATCGCACTGGCCCTGGCGCTGGGCAGCGCCACGGATCAGGTCAGCCGCGAACTGATTTTCGTGCTGGCGTTTCTGCTCGGCGCCACCCGTTCGTTCGAGATGCCGGCGACCCAGGCGCTGCTGCCCAACGTCGTGCCCGCGGGCCTGTTTCCACGGGCGGTCGCCGCGTCGGCCTCTGCGACCCAGTCGGCTACCATTGTGGCGCCCGCCGTGGGCGGCTTCCTGTACGCATTCGGCAGCGGCTGGGTCTACGGCCCGACCGTGGCGTTGTATGCCATAGCCTGTGTGCTGACCCTGAGCCTGCAGGCGCGAGGACAAGTCGTTCAACGGGGCCGTGCCACCGTCGAGTCGCTGCTGGCCGGCATTCGTTTCATTCGCAGCCGGCCGGATATCCTGGGCGCCATCTCGCTGGACCTGTTCGCCGTGCTGCTGGGCGGGGCCACAGCGCTGCTGCCGGTATTTGCCAAGGACATCCTGCTGACAGGGCCGCTGGGGCTCGGGCTGCTGCGTTCGGCGCCCGCAGTAGGCGCGTTACTGATGTCGGTGTGGTTGGCGCGCTTTCCCTTCGAGCGCAAGGTGGGCCGAACCATGTTCACGGCAGTGGGCGTCTTTGGCGTGGCCACTATCGCGTTCGGCCTGTCCACATCCTTCTGGTTTTCCCTGGCGGTCCTTGTGGTACTGGGCGCTGCCGACATGATCAGCATGGTCATTCGAGGCGCTTTCGTGCAGTTGCATACCCCGGACGAAATGCGCGGGCGCGTCAGCGCCGTCAACGGGCTGTTCATCGGTGCCTCCAATCAGCTCGGCGAATTCGAATCGGGGGTCACCGCGCACTGGTTTGGTACGGTGCCAGCCGTCGTCATGGGTGGGGTGGGCACCTTGGTGGTGACGGGAGTGTGGATAAAACTGTTCCCCACGTTGGCCAACCGGGACCGTTTGCACGAAGACTGAAAGGCCGCCCCAGCGGCCCTGTACGCCAGGCGCACCGGGGCGCGGCCAGCCTATTCCCAGACGGCCATAGGCCCCTGCCCGGCATGCTGGTATGATGCGCGGCTTTTTTCTGCCCCATAGAAATCACGGCAGCCGGTACGGTCTGTGCTTTGCTGATGGGGTCGACATATTCATGGCGCCGGGGGCGCCTCGGGGAGCGGGCATGCTGGAAAGGCTGTTTCAACTAAAAGCACACAACACCAATGTGCGCACCGAGATACTGGCGGGCGTCACCACCTTCCTGGCCATGGCCTACATTCTCTTCGTCAACCCGAGCATCCTCGGCGAGACGGGCATGGACAAGGGTGCGCTGTTCGTCGCCACCTGCCTGGCGGCGGCCATTGGCTCGACCACCATGGGCCTGATCGCCAACTACCCGATCGCCTTGGCGCCGGGCATGGGCCTGAACGCGTTCTTCACCTACACCGTGGTGCTGCACATGGGGCACACCTGGCAAGTGGCCCTGGGTGCGGTATTCCTGTCGGCGGTGATGTTCTTCCTGCTGTCGATCTTCCGAATCCGGGAATGGATCGTGAACAGCATTCCCCTGCCCCTGCGCTCGGCCATTGCTGCGGGCATCGGACTGTTCCTAGCGCTGATCGCGCTGCACAATGCGGGCATCGTCGTCGATAACCCTGCAACCCTAGTGGGCATGGGCGACTTGCGTCAGCCGGCACCGATTCTGGCCACACTGGGCTTCTTCCTGATCGTTGGCCTGGAAGCGTTGAAGGTGCGCGGCGCCGTGTTGATCGGCATCCTGGCCGTGACCGTGGCAGCCATTGCCATGGGCGTCACGCCCTTCGGGGGCATCGTGTCCATGCCGCCTTCGCTGGCGCCGACCTTCCTGCAACTGGACATCGCCGGCGCGCTGGACGTGGGCCTGGTGAGCGTCATCTTCGCCTTCCTGTTCGTCGACCTGTTCGACAACTCCGGCACCCTGATCGGCGTAGCCAAACGTGCAGGGCTGATGGGCAAGGATGGCCACATGCCGAAGATGGGCCGTGCCCTGATTGCCGACAGCACCGCCGCCATGGCCGGCTCGCTGCTGGGCACCTCGACCACCACCAGCTATATCGAGTCGGCGGCTGGCGTGAGCGCCGGGGGGCGTACGGGCCTTACGGCCATCGTGGTCGCCGTGCTGTTCCTGCTGGCCCTGTTCTTCGCACCGCTGGCTGGCAGCGTACCGGCCTTCGCCACCGCGCCGGCGTTGCTGTTCGTCGCCGTGCTGATGGCCTCGGGCCTGGCGGAAATCAATTGGGACGACGTCACCGAAGCAGCCCCAGTGGTGGTCACCGCGTTGGCCATGCCGCTGACCTATTCGATCGCCAACGGCATTGCCTTCGGCTTCATTGCCTGGACCGCCGTGAAACTCATTTCCGGGCGTCGCCATGACCTGAACGCGGCCCTGGTGATTCTTTCCATCCTGTTCGTCATCAAACTGGGTTGGTTCAACGCATGAGTGCTGCATTCGACCCTAGCGCCTATGACGCGCAACTGCAGGATAAGACCGCCCGCCTGCGCGAGCTGCTCGCACCTTTCGGTGCGCCGGAGCCCGCCGTCTTCGACTCGCCGCGCGCGCACTATCGCCTGCGTGCGGAATTCCGCCTCTGGCGCGAGGACGGCCAGCGCCACTATGCGATGTTCGCCCCGGGCGAGAAGCACAAGGCTATCCTGATCGACGACTTCCCGATTGCCAGCCAGCGCATCAACGACCTGATGCCGCGCCTGAAGGCGGCCTGGCAGGCCAGCGAGGCTTTGAGCAATCGCCTGTTCCAGGTGGAATTCCTCACCACCCTGGCGGGTGATGCGATGGTCACGCTGTGCTACCACCGCCCACTGGACGAAGCGTGGGAAGTGGCCGCGCGGCAACTGGCCCAAGATCTGGGCGTGAGCCTGATCGGCCGCTCCAAGGGCAAGCGCCTGGTCATCGGCCGTGACTATGCGGTTGAAAAGCTCGACGTGGCCGGCCGTGTGTTCAGCTATCGCCAGCCTGAAGGCGCATTCACCCAGCCCAACGGCGCCGTGAACCAGAAGATGCTGAGCTGGGCCTTCGAGGCCATGGGCGATCGCGATGACGACCTGCTGGAACTGTACTGCGGCAACGGCAACTTCACCTTGCCGCTGGCCACCCGCGTGCGCCAGGTGCTGGCTACCGAGATCAGCAAGACCTCGGTCAACGCCGCACTGAGCAACCTGGCCGAGAACGCTGTGGATAACGTGCGCCTGGTGCGCTTGTCAGCTGAAGAGCTGACCCAGGCGCTGAACGAAGTGCGCCCTTTCCGCCGCCTCGAAGGCATCGATCTGAAAAGCTACGCATTCGGCACGGTCTTCGTTGATCCGCCGCGCGCCGGCATGGACCCGGACACCTGCGAGCTGACCCGACGTTTCGAGCGGATCCTGTACATTTCGTGCAACCCGGAAACACTCGCGGCGAACATTGCCCAGCTCCACGACACCCACCGGATCGAACGCTGCGCGTTGTTCGATCAATTCCCCTACACCCACCACATGGAAAGCGGTGTGCTGCTGGTGCGGCGCTGAGCCTGGACCCTGTGCAGGCCGGGGACGATGAAATTGAATTCAGGCGCCCCGGCCATCTCCAATGCGCTAGACAGCCGCAGGTGCCCTGACACCTGAGGCTGTGTTGAACTAATATTTGTCTTCTTGTTTCACGCTCTGGAGAGCACTCATGGAATGGCGAAAAGGCCGGCGTAGCGACAATGTGGTCGATGCACGGGGCGCAGGTGGCGGTGGCGGTGGTATGCGCTTTGGCGGTGGCAAAGGACTGGGACTTGGCGCCATCTTGCTGATTGTCGGGATCGGCTGGCTGACGGGCCAGGACCCTTTGCAGATCCTTGGTCAATTGACCGGCCAGATGCAGCAGCAAGCGCCTGCCGTGACCGATGGCAAGGCGCCTCCGGCCAATGACCAGCAGGCGGAATTCGTCGCCTCCGTATTGGGCGACACCGAAGACACCTGGCAAGCATTGTTCGCCCAGTCCGGCAAACAGTACAAGGACCCCAAGCTGGTGCTGTTCAACGGTCAGGTGAATTCTGCCTGCGGCTTTGCCACAGCGGCGGTCGGGCCGTTCTACTGCCCGGCGGATCAGCAGGTGTACCTGGACATGTCGTTCTTCCGAGAAATGGAAACACGCTTCTCGGCTGCTGGCGACTTCGCCCAGGCGTACGTGATCGCCCATGAAATCGGCCACCATGTGCAGACGCTGCTTGGCGTGTCGGCCAAGGTGGACGCGGCACGGCGTAGCGGCCAGCGCATGGAAGGCAGCAATGGCCTACTGGTGCGCCAGGAACTGCAAGCCGACTGCTTTGCTGGCGTGTGGGCCTACCAGGCACAGAAACGCCTGAACTGGTTGGAACCTGGCGATGTGGAGGAAGCGCTCAATGCCGCCAACGCCATCGGTGACGACCGACTGCAGCAGCAGGGTCAAGGGCGCGTGGTGCCGGACTCGTTCACCCATGGCACCTCGGCCCAACGCGTGCGCTGGTTCAAGGCCGGGTTCGCCGAAGGCGACGTCGACAGCTGCGACACCTTCAGCGCGCGTACTCTCTGAAGGTGCTCAGCGTTGCGCCCTGATTGATTCGTCCATTGCAGCACCTGTGGTCGCTGAAACGCGCCGTATCGCCCCTACGGCTGAAAAAGCGTTTCAGCTTCCTCGCCAACGGCCGATAACTCCAGCACGATTGAGCGGGCAGCCAGAATAACAACGCCTTGCGATCGGAGATCAAGAGAGCGAAAACAACTTCTGGAGTGCGTGCATGAACAGCTGGTTTGCCAATATCAGCGTCAACCTCAAACTCGGCCTGGGCTTCGCCCTGGTGCTGATCCTGACCGGCCTGCTGGCCTTGGTGGGCTGGACGAGCCTGGGCGGTCTCATCGACCGCAGCAACTGGATGAGCGACATCGGCCAGTTGAACAAGGACCTTACCGACCTGCGTATTGCCCGCCTGCAATACATGATCGCCAACGGCGATGATGCCGCGGCTGCCAATACCCTGGCCAAGCTCGATACCTTCAGCAAGCAGCAGGCTTACCTGGAGCACACGTTCAAGAGCCCCGAAAACGTCAAGCTGCTGGGCGAACTGGGCGACATCATCAGTGCCTACAAGGTGTCGCTGTCCAAGATGCGCCAGGGTTACGACGCCAGTCGTGCCGCACGCGCCGCCATGACCCGCGCCGGTAGCCAGGCCGACCAGGCCATGGAGGTCTTGAGCCAGGAAGTCATGGCTCGGCCCGAGGCCGACAGCGTGCGCCTTGCTCAGTACCAACTGATCAGCAAGGCCCGCCAGCAATTGATGCAGGTGCGCATCGATGTGCGCGGCTACATCGCCGACAACACGGCGGACAATGAACAGGCGGCTCTGCGCCAGCTCGATGCGGCGCTGGCGGTGGTCGATAGCCTCAAGCGCGAGCTGTCCGGCCCGAGCGACCGGGTGCAACAGCTCGAGCGCGCAGTCACCGACTACCGTGAAGCTACGCGTCAATTCCGCGATGCCGTGGCCACCATTACCGGTGCTCGCGCCGAGATGACGGTCCAGGGCGCGGACATCGTCAAGCACAGCGATGCGCTGTACAAGATCCAGCTGGAGCGTCGCGATGTCGAAAGCAGCCAGGCGCGCACCTTGCAGACCATCGCTACCCTCCTGGCGTTGCTGGTGGGTATCGTGGCCGCCGTCCTGATCACCCGGCAGATCACCCGGCCGTTGCAGGACACCTTGGCGGCGGTCGAGAAAATCGCCAGCGGCGACCTGACCCAACAGTTGCATGTCACCCGCCGCGACGAGTTGGGGGTGCTGCAGCAAGGCATTGCCCGCATGGGCACGACCCTGCGCGAGCTGATCGGCGGCATTCGCGATAGTGTGACCCAGATCGCCAGCGCTGCCGAGGAGCTGTCGGCCGTGACCGAACAGACCAGTGCCGGTGCCAATAGCCAGAAAGTCGAGACCGACCAAGTGGCCACCGCAATGCATGAGATGGCCGCCACGGTTCAGGAGGTGGCACGCAATGCCGAACAGGCTTCGCAGGCGGCGACAGGTGCCGATGGCGAGGCGCGGGCCGGGGATCGGGTGGTGGGCGAGGCGATCAGCCAGATCGAGCGCCTGGCGCAGGACATGCACCGCTCCACCGAGGCCATGACTGCGTTGCAGCAGGAAAGCCAGAAGATCGGCAGCGTCATGGACGTGATCAAATCGGTGGCCGAGCAGACCAACCTGCTGGCCCTCAACGCGGCCATCGAGGCGGCACGTGCAGGCGAAGCCGGACGCGGTTTTGCCGTGGTGGCAGACGAAGTGCGCGGGCTGGCTCAGCGCACGCAGAAGTCGACCGAGGAAATCGAGGAGCTGATCGCCAGCCTGCAGCACGGCACCCAGCAGGTAGCCAATGCCATGCAGGGCAGCCGCGCCTTGACCGACAGCAGTGTCGACCTGGCGCGCAAGGCCGGTGAGTCGCTGGAGAACATCACGGGCACCGTGTCGAGCATCCAGTCGATGAACCAGCAGATTGCCGCCGCAGCCGAGCAGCAGAGCGCGGTTGCCGAAGAGATCAGCCGCAGCATTCTGAATGTGCGTGATGTGTCGGAGCAGACGGCCTCTGCCAGCGACGAGACGGCGGCGTCGAGCGTTGAGCTGGCGCGCCTGGGGGGCGAGTTGCAGATGCTGGTCAGCCGGTTCCGCGTTTGACCTGAGGCAGTGGGTTGGGCGTGGTGGCCCGTAGCAGAGGCCGCACAACGGCCTCTGCTGTTGCCGCAAGCCTCAGCCATTGGCTGAGTGCTCGCACTTCGGCGCGCCAGCAACCGGCGCGCCATCAGCCCTTCACTTCACCACCATCCCTACCCCACGGCCACGCGGGTCGGACGCGGTCTCAAGCGCCTGTCCGTTGACCCGAATGGCCTGGATATCGCCCATCTCCCAGCCTTGGTCCTCCAGCACGTAACCCATCTTTTTCAGATCAGCAGCCACCTGCCCGGTTAGCGGCGCATAGCTGTCGAAATAGATCGTGTCCTTGGGCAGCAACTGGTGGTGGACCCGCTGCGCAGCCACTGCCTTGTCCAGCGGCATGCCGTAGTCATACAGGTTGTTCATCACCTGGAAGATCGAGGTGAAAATGCGCGACCCACCCGGTGTGCCGATCACCAGCTCCACTTTGCCGTCACGGGTCATGAGGCTGGGGCTCATGGAAGACAGCATGCGCTTGCCCGGCTCGATGGCATTGGCATCGCCACCGATCACGCCGAACGCATTGGCGGCACCCGGCTTGGCGCTGAAGTCGTCCATCTCGTCATTGAGCAGGAACCCGGCACCTTTGACCACCACGCCACTGCCGTAGTCGAGGTTGAGCGTGTAGGTGTTGCTGACCGCATTGCCGGCCTTGTCGACGATGGAAAAATGCGTGGTCTGGTGCGGCTCCAGCCCGGGCTTGACCTGATCGGTAGCGGAAATGGCCTTGGGATTGACCTGAGCCGCACGCTTGGCCAGGTAATCCTTGGCCACCAACTGATCCACGGGCACTTTTGTGAAAGCCGGGTCACCGAGGTAGTCGGCCCGGTCGGCGAAAACGCGTTTTTCAATCTCGGCCAACAGGTGGATGTACTGCGCAGAGTTGTGCGCCACACCCTTGAAATCGGCGGCACGGTCCTCCTTGATGCCCAGCAGCTGGGCCAGGGCAACGCCACCGGAACTTGGCGGGGGCGCGGTGTACACGACATTGCCGCGCCAGCTGACGGCCATGGGCTCACGCCACACGGCCTTGTAGTCCTTGAGGTCCTGCTTGGTGATCAGCCCCTTGTCGGCCTGCATCTGCGCCACCAGCAGGTCGGCGGTCTTGCCCTGGTAGAACTCGCTCACGCCCTTGTCGGCGATGCGCTCGAGGGTCTGGGCCATCTCGGGTTGCTTGAACAGCTCGCCCACCTTCATGCTGCCGAAGTAATCGTTGAAGTTGGTAGCGGTCTTGAACATACCTTGGGCATCGTTGCGGTACTGATACTGCTTGTCGGCGACCTTGAAGCCGTTTTTGGCGTAGCCGATGGCCGGTGTCAGCAGCTCGCTCCAGGGCAGCTTGCCGAACTTGCGATGGGCCTCCCACAAGCCCATCACCGTGCCTGGCACGCCTGCAGCACGGGCACCCACCAGGCTCAGGTTCTCGATCACTTCGCCTTTGTCATCCAGGTACATGTTGCGCGTGGCCGCCTTGGGCGCCACTTCACGGTAGTCAAGGAAGTAGGGCTTGCCGTCCACGAACAACGTCATGAAGCCCCCACCGCCAATGTTGCCGGCTTCGGGGTAAGTCACTGCCAGCGTGAATGCGGTGGCTACCGCGGCATCGACCGCGTTGCCGCCTTTTTTCAGGATATCGGCGGCTACCTGGGCGCCATACTGATCAGGCGCGGCGACAGCCCCGCCCTCCAGGGCAACGGCGTACACCGATGAGCTGCCCAACAGCGCGGCTGCCAGAGCCAGGTACTGGAAAGGGACGCTACGCATGACACATTCCTTGGGTGTTGTTCTTGTGGGACCGTCAGTAAGACCCAAGCGTCAAGCCTGTGCAATCTCATCGTCCATGACGCGCCGCCCCTAGGCAGCAGATGTCGCGTTCAGGCAACTGAACAGGCGTAGATGGCCAACTTGCGCTGGATGAAATCCAGGAAGCATTGAATGCGCAGGGCCAGCTGGGTATTGCGGTAGTACACCGCATGGATGGGCTGACGATGGCCGTTATTGGCCTGGGGCAGCACGACCTGAAGGCGGCCGCTGCGAATGTCTTCGTGGGTCATGAAGTGCGACAGGCTGACGATGCCCTCCCCGGCCAGCGCCAGCTGTCGCAGCGTCTCGCCGCTGGAAGCGACCAGCGTAGGCCGAATGGTCCAGTGTTCGCCCTGGGCATGGCGCAGGGGCCACTGGTTCAGCGTCTCGGGTTGACTGAAGCCAAGCAGGCAGTGATCGGCCAGATCCTCGACCCGCTGGGGGGTGCCGTGACGCGCCAGATAAGCCGGGCTGGCGAGCACCTGCACCGGGCTGCAACCCAGGTTGCGCGCGTGCAGGCTGGAATCGGCCAGCTCACCGATGCGGATGGCCACGTCGGTACTGTGCTCAAGCAGGTCGATGATCAAATCGTCGGTGTTGAGCTCCAGGTCGATGCCGGGGTACTGCTGCCGGAACTCGCCTATCCAGGGCACGATGGCGTGAAGCATGAATGGCGTGGCCGCGTTGACCCGCAGGCGACCGATGGGCGTCTGCCGGTTCATCGCCAGGCGCTCTTCCAGCTCGTCCATCTGCCGCAGCACCTGCCTTGCCTGTTCGAGAAAGAACCGCCCCTCCTCGGTCAGGTCCATGCGCCGGGTGGTGCGGTTGACCAGCGTGGTGCCCAGCTTGGCCTCAAGGCGCGCCAGGGTTCGGCTGACCGCCGAGGGCGTCTGGCCCATTTGCGCGGCCGCTGCAGAGATCGACCCACAGTCGATGACGGCGACGAACACCTGGAGTTCTTCGGATCGGGTTTTCACATCAAGGCCTGCGGGTAGAGTTGCCAGGGTCTAGATAGCCGCTTGCGCAAGGGAAGTCCAGCAGTGCCATCAAGGCAGATGTCTACCGAGCCTTGCCAAACACCCGCTCCAGGTGCGCTTGATAGGCCGCCAGCGCTGCCGGGACATCCGGGCGCTTCATGACGTCGGTGGCCAGGAAGGTCGGCAAGCCGCTCATGCCCAGGAACTGCTGCGCCTTGTGGAAGGGGAAGTACACCGCATCCACACCTTTGCCCTCGAAGAAGTCGTCAGCCTCGTCGAACGCCTGCTGCGGTGCATTCCACGTGAGCGACAGCATGTACTGTTTGCCTTGAATGAGCCCACCACTGCCGTACTTCTGCGTGTGATCCGAGCGGGTACGACCATCGCTGGCATACAGGCTGCCGTGCCCGGCAGTGAAGACCTCATCGATGTACTTCTTGACGGTCCAGGGCGCGCCCATCCACCAGCCTGGCATCTGGTAGATCACCACGTCAGCCCAGAGGAATTTCTCCACCTCCTCCTGGACGTCATAGCCCCCGTCGATGAAGGTCTGGCGCACGTCGAAACCTGCACGGTCAAGGTGCGCCAGTGCGGCCTCATGCAGGGTGCTATTGAGCTGGCCTGCGGAATGGGCAAACTGTTTGCCGCCGTTGAGTAGCAAGATGTTTTTCATGGGGGCCTCCCGGACCTGATCACTGATTGCAGGCAGGTTAAGGTCAGGCGCAGTTGGGAAACAGCCAATCAACAGCAAAATACATTTGACTCAAGATCACGAATCGACCGGGATTATTGCTTTAATCTTTGGCACTTACGAAGCAGGAGACCCTCATGAACGAGCAATACGCCTTCATTCTCAAAGCCAAGACACGCCCGGAAATGGCAGAAGCCTTCGAGCAACTGTTCCGGCCCTATGTCGAGCCCAGCCGACAAGAACCCGGCTGTGTCGAATACCACATGCTGCGCGATCAGCAGGACCCGAGCCTGTTCGTGTTCTTCGAAGTCTGGGCGAACAAGGCGGCACTGGATGTGCACTCGGCCCTGCCGCACATGGCTGCTTTTTTCGACCGGCGCATGGATTACCTGGAGCGCGACTTCGAGGTCCAACGGGTCGACATGCTCAGCGACTCATCCGCTAACCGTTGATCAGCAAATGCACGCCCAGCAGCATCAGGCCCACCAAGAAACAGCGGCGGAACACCTGTGCGCTGACGCGTCGGCGCAGCCACTGGCCCGCCTGCATGCCAAGCAGGGCGGGCACCACCAGCAGTAAAGAAGCACCCAGCGCCGGGCCGCCGAGTGCGCCTTGCCCGGCAAGGCCCACAGCCAGCGCCAGGGTGGACACCGTAAATGCCAGCCCAAGGGCCTGAATCATCTCGTCACGGCTAAGCCCAAGGCTTTGCAGGTACGGCACTGCCGGCATCACGAACACACCCGTGGCCGCACTGATCACTCCGGTAGCCAGGCCGCAGACAGGGCCGAGCCACCCTTCGCGTTTCCGGGCAATGCGCAAGGCCGGCCCAGCCAGTCCATAAACGGCATAGAGAATCAGTGCGCCTCCCAGTGCATGCGCGGCCCAGGGGCCACTGCTGATGCCCAGCCACGCACTGCCCAGCAAGGTACCGATAAAGATCATGGCCAGCATCGGGCCCAGCCTGCGCAGCAACGCTCGCAAATGCCCTCCTGCCGCCAATTGCCAGAGATTGGTCACGGTGGATGGGACGATCAGTAACGCAGCAGCCTGCGCGGGCGGCAGAGCCATGCCCAGCAGCCCCATGGCCACGGTCGGCAGGCCGAGCCCGATCACGCCCTTGACGGCACCTGCCAGAACAAAGGTGGCAAACACCAGCGCAGTCAGCAGTAGGCCAAGGTCTTGGTAAAACGCTGTAAATGTCATCATGTGCCCATCATGGCCAATGCATGACGCGCTGAACATCTGTCATATTCGTGGTCAGCCTCTTGCCTGGACAGAGCCACGTGCATTTTGATCTTGTTGACCTGACCCTATTCCGGCACGCTGTCGAGTGTGGAAACATCACCGCCGGTGCTGGGCGTAGCCACTTGTCGCTGCCAGCAGCCAGCGCCCGGATTCGTGCCATGGAGGCGTCCCTGGGCGTTGCACTCCTGCTGCGCAATCGCCGAGGTGTCAGCCCCACGCCCGCCGGGCAGGCATTGCTGCAACATGCCCGGCTCATCGCCCAGCAGGTCGAGCGCTTGCAATTCGACCTGGGTCAGTACGCGCAGGGGCATCAAGGCCAGGTGCGCTTGCTGTGCAACACCGCGGCCCTGACCCAATACCTGCCCGAACTGCTGGCGGCCTACCTTGCCCAGAACCCAGGCATGAGCGTGGATGTGCAGGAGTACCCGAGCTTGCGCATCGTGCAGGCCATCACCCAGGGCATGGCCGACCTGGGCATCATCTCCAGCGCAGCACCTAGCGAGCATCTACAGACGCAGCCCTTTCGCGACGACCCGTTGGTACTGGTGACGCCAACGGATCACCCGCTCGTCAACCTTCCCTCGCCGCGCTTCGTCGACAGCCTGGCCCATGGTCACGTCGGCCTCGGGCCGGCCAGTGCCCTGGCGCTTTACCTGGAAGAGCAGGCGCTGCGTGCAGGCCAGCGCATGCGCGTCAGGGTTCGTGCCGAGGGCTTCGAAGGCGTGTTGCGCATGGTCGCAGGCGGTGCCGGCGTCGGGGTCGTGCCCTTGGCGGCGGTGCAGCGCTGGCAAGGGGTGTTGCCGCTGCGGGCCATGGCACTGCAGGAACCCTGGGCTAACCGGAAGTTGCTGTTGTGCGCGCGCGACTTTGCGGCCCTGCCAGGCTACGCAGCGGCATTGGTCAGCGTATTCGCCGGGTGTGCCTGAAACTTCTTGTCGCGCAGCCAGGTCAGTGGCAAGAGCGCCGGTGCCTGCGGCTTTACCGGCCACCAAGACTGCAACAGAATGCGCGACAACGCCCCACCAAAAAGGACTTGCCAGTGGCCTCGATCTACCAGCTCAAACCCCGTTTCCAGGCCCTGCTGCGGCCTCTGGTGCAGCGCCTGTACGACAGGGGCGTGACGGCCAACCAGGTCACGCTCACCGCTGCCGTCATCTCCGTTGCGCTAGGGCTGCTGCTGGCGGCCCTGCCCCACCTTCACGGGTTGTTCATCCTGGTGCCCATATGGATGCTGCTGCGCATGGCGCTCAACGCCATCGACGGCATGCTGGCACGGGAATTTGGCCAGCAATCCACCCTTGGCGCCTATCTGAACGAGCTGTGCGACGTGATCGCCGATGCCGCCCTGTACCTGCCGTTCGCCCTCTTGGTAGGCGTGTGGCCGCCGCTGGTGGTGATGGTGGTGCTACTGGCGACGATCAGCGAATACGCTGGCGTGATGGGGCCCTTGGCAGGTGCCTCGCGCCGCTATGACGGGCCCATGGGCAAGAGCGACCGCGCCTTCGCCTTTGGTGTACTGGGTACCGGTGTCGCCCTGGATGTGCTTGACGGTACCTGGATCAATGGTTTGCTGCTTGTGGTCCTGGCGCTCTGCCTCTATACCCTCTACAACCGGGTGCGTCGCGGGCTGGCTGAAACCCGCTGAGTCTTCGCCCGTCGCATAAGGATATCGACCATGCGCCAAGCGCAAAGCCTGCATTTTTCCACCCATGACGGTGTCGAGCTGCATTACCGCCACTGGCCCGCCACGCGCAACGAACACCAGCCGCGTCGGGCGGTGGTGATGTTCCACCGTGGCCATGAACACGGCGGGCGAATCGCCCACTTGGCCGATGAGCTGGACATGCCGGGCTATGACTTTTTCGCCTGGGATGCCCGCGGTCATGGCCTGTCGCCCGGCGCACGCGGGGACAGCCCGAGCTTCGCGACCAGCGTGCGCGACGTGCAGACGTTCATCGAGCACATTCAGGCCCGTCACGGGCTGGCCGAACAGGACCTGGTGGTGCTGGCGCAGAGCGTCGGCGCGGTGCTGGTGGCCACCTGGGCGCATGACTATGCACCCAAGGTGCGTTGCCTGGTGCTGGCGTCTCCGGCGTTCAAGGTCAAGCTGTACGTCCCCTTGGCACGCCCTGGCCTGAAGCTGCTCAAGGCCGTGCGCGGCAATTTCTTCGTCAACAGCTACGTCAAGCCACAACTGCTGACCCATGACCCGGAACGGGTCATGTCGTACAAGGCAGACCCGCTGATCAGCCGGCCCATTTCGGTGACCATGCTGCTAGGGCTGTACGAAGCCGCCGATCGTGTGGTGGCCGACGCCCAGGCCATCCAGCTACCGACGCAACTGCTGGTCTCCGGTACAGACCTGGTGGTCGAGCGAGCACCCCAGCAGCGCTTCTTCGACCGTCTGGGCAGTGCGCGCAAGGAGATGCACGTGCTGCCGGGGTTCTTCCACGACACCTTGGGCGAGCGTGAGCGAGCACACGCTTTACGGCGTATCGAGCGTTTCGTCGAGCACTGCTTCGCCTGCCCTGCCGAGCGGCCTTCGCTGCTCGATGCGGACAAGACCGGCGCCAGTTGCGCCGAGGCCGAAAGCTTGGCCGCGCCTTTGCCCCGCCACTCGCTGCGCGGGCTTTACTGGCGCGCCACCCGAGCCGGTCTGCGCCTGGGCAGCAAGGTAGCGGACGGCGTGCGGCTAGGCTTCGACACTGGTTTCGATTCGGGCAGCACACTGGACTACGTGTACCGCAACCAGCCTGCAGGCAAAGGCGCGCTGGGCCGCCTGGTCGACCAGAACTACCTCAATGCCATCGGCTGGCGTGGCATTCGCCAGCGCAAGCTGAATGTGGAAGCACTGCTGCGCCTGGCCATGGATCGTCTACGCGAGGCCGGCCGACCCGTGCACATCGTGGATATCGCAGCCGGCCATGGCCGCTACATTCTCGAAGCCCTGCAACAGGTCGATCAACGCCCAGAATCAATCCTGCTGCGCGATTACAGCCCGCTCAACGTGCAACAAGGCACCGCGCTGATCCAGGAAAAGGGCCTGGGGGACATTGCCCGTTTCGTCCAGGGCGATGCCTTCGACCGCCCTAGCCTGGCGACGCTGGAACAGCCTCCGACGCTGGCAGTGGTATCAGGCCTGTACGAACTGTTCGCCAGCAACACCCTAGTGAGCAACTCATTGGCTGGCCTGGCACAGGCAATGGAGGATGGCGGTTACCTGGTCTACACCGGTCAACCGTGGCACCCGCAACTGGAGATGATTGCGCGTGCCTTGACCAGCCACCGGGGTGGCGAGGCCTGGGTGATGCGTCGTCGCAGCCAGGCAGAAATGGACCAGCTGGTGGAGGCGGCAGGCTTTCGCAAGGTGACCCAGCGCATCGACGAGTGGGGGATTTTCAGTGTCAGCCTCGCTCAACGGGTGCGCTGAGTGGACCTTGTGTTGGTCGCTAGCCTGCTGCGCCGGGGCCGGCAACTGGCAGGGCTCTCGGACGGCATGACCCTGCTGGCGCTCGGGTTCGGCCTGGTGCCGCTGCTTGGCTCGGCGCTGTCACCCTGGTCGCTTGTGCCGTGCCTGCTGCTCATCGGCCTGGGCATGCTGCACAAGTACTGGGCCATCCGCGTTGCACTCGATGCCGACCTGTTCGCGCACCTGGCCAACAGCCAGGACCTGGCAGCAGACACCCAGGCACTGGACCGCGCGTTGTTCGACCACGGGCTCAAGCCGCAGCCAGTCGATGCGCGCACCTGGCCGGTCCGCAGCCGGGCTGCGCTTGCTCTGCTGCGTCGCCAGGGCCTGTGCCTGGGCCTGCAACTCACGGTGGCCTTGGCTACCCTGCTGATACTGTCTATCAAAGGATGATGAACGTTCCATGCTCGCCAACCTGACCGCCTACCTGATCACCTCGGCCGCGCGCCTGATTACCGGGGCGCGAGCCCTCTGGCTGGGGTGCACGCCCCTTCCGGTGCAGCGCCTGTACTTTGCCAATCACAGCAGCCACGGCGATTTCGTCCTGCTATGGGCATCGCTGCCCCAGACGCTGCGGCGTCGCACTCGGCCGGTAGCCGGTGCCGACTACTGGGCCAAGCCGGGGATTCGCGATTTTCTCATCCGCAAGGTATTCAATGGGGTGCTAATCCAGCGACATCGCGACGAAGGCCAGGGCCACCCCTTGCAACCGGTACTCGACGCCGTGGCCCAGGGCGATTCGCTGATCTTCTTTCCGGAAGGCACGCGCAACCTCAGCGATGAGCCCTTGTTGCCGTTGCGAAGTGGCCTGTATCACCTGGCGGCGGCCCACCCGCAGGTCGAGCTGGTGCCGGTATGGATCGCCAACCTCAATCGGGTGATGCCCAAGGGACGCGCCTTGCCGTTGCCGTTGCTATGCACCCTGAGTTTCGGCGAACCCTTGCACCTGCAGGCCGACGAAAGCAAGCAAGCCTTTCTGGAGCGGGCTGGCCAAGCCCTGCTCGATCTAGCCCCCAAGGACGTTTGACATGCACGACAATACCCTCGCGCTGTTCGCCGGCATCGGCGCCCTGCTGCTGCTCGCCAGTGTGATCGGCCGTGTGCTGAAGTGGCGCGCAGGCCCCGGGCCCCATGCGGTGATCGACAACCTCAACGCCCGCATCAATGCCTGGTGGGTCATGGTGCTGGTAATCGGCATCGCCTTCGTCTTCGGCAAATACGGCGTGATCGTGCTGTTCTACGGTGTGTCGTTCTATGCCTTGCGCGAGTTCATGACCCTCACGCCCACCCGGCGCAGTGACTACCCCGCCCTGGCGGCGGCGTTCTACATCGCGCTGCCCGTCCAGTACGTGCTCATCGCCATGGACTGGTATGGCCTGTTCAGCATCTTCATTCCGGTCTACCTGTTCCTGTTGCTGCCGATCCTCGCCAGCCTTGGGGGCGACACCACGCGCTTTCTGGAGCGGGCTTCGAAGGTCCAGTGGGGCTTGATGATCGCGGTGTACTGCGTATCGTCGGTGCCGGCGCTGATGACCCTGGAGATCCCCGGCTTCGAGGGGCGCAACCTGCTGCTGATCGCCTGGCTGATCGTGGTGGTGCAGCTCAGCGATGTGCTGCAATACGTGTGCGGCAAGCTGTTCGGCAAGCGCAAGGTGGCGCCCAACTTGTCGCCTTCCAAAACCCTCGAGGGCCTGGTCGGCGGCGTGGCACTGGCCACGCTGATCGGCGCGCTGCTGTGCTGGATCACGCCGTTCAGCTTCTGGCAGGCCGCCTTGATGGCCTTGGCGGTCAATACCATGGGCTTCTTTGGTGGGCTGGTGATGTCGGCGATCAAGCGCGACCGTGGCGTCAAGGACTGGGGGCACATGATCGAAGGCCATGGCGGCATGCTCGACCGCATCGACTCGGTCTGCTTCGCTGCACCGGTGTTTTTCCACTTCGTGCGCTACTGGTGGGCTTGAAACGGCGCCAAGGCCTGGTAGCGCGTTAGCCGGTAGTTTGGGCTGACCCTGCGCGAACAGCGCGGCCAGACACCTGGACGTCGACTTCAGGCAACTGCGCGGGCGCTTCAACGCCTATGGTGACGGGTCATTCAACCAGTCACAGGAGTTGTGCCATGTCCGATTTCATCACCGTGCTGCGTGAAACCTGCCCCACCCCGGTCGTGGACGCGACCAAGTGGAAACGCATCGGCGGCGACCCGCACACCGTGAACCTGAACGCCTACCTGTCGGCCGACGGCAGCAAGATCATGGGCACCTGGATCTGCACCCCGGGCAAGTTCGAAGTCAACTACGACAAGTGGGAATACTGCCACTTCCTCGATGGCTACTGCATCGTCACCCCGGAAGGCGAGGAACCGAAACACCTCAAGGCAGGTGACGTGTTCGTGATCGAGCCAGGGATGAAGGGGACCTGGGAAGTGGTCGAGACGGTGCGCAAATACTTCGTCTTCGCCTGATTGGCAGACGCAGGGGGCGCAATGAGCCGCCCCCTGTACAACGATGACGTGCACCCTTTGATCATTGTGGCTTGCGGTAGGCCTCGATGATGGCCGAGAAGTCCTTGCCACCCTCCCCGCGCAGGCTCATGGCCTGGTACAGCTGTTGCGCGAGGGCGCCGAGGATCACGGGCTGGCGGGCCTGACGCGCAGCTTCGGTGGCCAGCCCCAGGTCCTTGAGCATCAATTCGGCGCCGAAGCCGCCGGTGTAGCCACGCGAGGACGGCGCCGTCTCGATCACGCCAGGCCAGGGGTTGTAGGTGTCGGAGCTCCAGCAGCGTCCGGTGGAGCTGTTGATGATGCCTGCCAGCACCTGAGTGTCGATACCCAGAGCATTGCCCAGCGCCATGGCTTCGGACACACCGATCATCGAAATGCCCAACAGCAGGTTGTTGCAGATCTTGGCGATCTGCCCCGTCCCCACTTCGCCGCAGTGCACGATATTGCGGCCCATGTGCTCGAGCACCGGCTTGAGCGCTGCGAACAGTTCGTCGCTGGCTCCAACCATGAAGGTCAGCGTACCGGCCGCCGCCCCACCCGTGCCTCCGGAGACAGGCGCATCGCCCATGTCCACGCCCTTGGCGGCCGCCGCCTTGGACACCTCGCGCGCGGTCTGTGGGTCGATGGTGCTGCAATCGACGGTGGGCGTGCCAGCTCGGATCCCGGCCAGTACCCCATCGTCATCGAGGTAGACGCTGCGCACGTGCGCGGCTGCCGGCAACATGGTGATGACCAGGTCGCTTTCGGCTACCGCCTCGCGTGGTGAGGCGCTGACCTGCCCACCCAGGGCGCCGAGTTCTGCCAGTACCTCCTTGTTCAAGTCAAACAGGGCAAGCGCGTGACCGGCCTTGATCAGGTTGCGGGCCATGGGGGCGCCCATGTTGCCCAAGCCAATGAATGCGATACGCATGACGTGCTCCTTAGCGCAGGCTGATGGTGGTGTTCACGCCGTCGTTGATACTGTCGTCATCGAACCAGCGGGCGGTAACCGTCTTGGTCTGGGTGTAGAACTGCACCACCTGCTTGCCGTACGGCCCCAGATCTCCCAGCTTGGAGCCGCGCGAGCCGGTGAAGCTGAAGAACGGTACGGGCACCGGGATCGGGATGTTGATGCCCACCTGCCCGACGTCGATCTCGCTCTGGAACTTGCGTGCCGCCGCGCCGCTCTGGGTGAACAGACCGGTGCCGTTGCCGAACGGATTGGCGTTGACCAGGGCGATGGCCTCATCGAGGGTGTCGACCTCGAGCGTCACCAGAACCGGACCGAAGATTTCCTGGGTATAGACCTGCATGTCGGTGGTCACGCCCGAGAACAACGTGGGGCCGACGAAGTTGCCGTGCTCATAGCCCGGCACCTTGACGTCGCGGCCATCGAGTTCCAAGGTGGCGCCCTCTCGGATGCCGCTCTCGATCAGGCTCAGTACACGCTCCTTGGCCCGCTTGGACACCACCGGCCCCACATCGGTACCTGGCTCGCTGCCGGCGTTCACGCTGAGCTTGCTCGCCGCTTGCTTTATGTCTGGCAGCCATTCGCGGGCCTTGCCCACCAGCACCGCAACCGAGGTGGCCATGCAGCGCTGGCCTGCAGCGCCAAAGGCCGCCCCTACAAGGGCATTCACGGTTTGCGTACGGTTGGCGTCCGGCAGCACCACGGCATGGTTCTTGGCGCCCATCATCGACTGCACGCGCTTGCCATGCTGGCTGGCCAGGTTGTAGACATGGGTACCTACCTCGGTCGAGCCGACGAAGGAAATCGCCTTGATGTCCTGGTGTGTGCACAGGGCATCGACCACGGCCTTGCCCCCATGGACCACATTGAGCACACCGGCGGGCACCCCGGCCTCCACGGCCAGCTCGACCAGCAACAAGGTCGACAACGGGTCCTGCTCGGAGGGCTTGAGCACGAAGGTGTTGCCGCAGACGATGGCCATGGGGAACATCCACAGCGGGATCATCGCGGGGAAGTTGAACGGCGTGATGCCAGCGCATACCCCAATCGGCTGACGCAAGGTATAGGTATCGACACCGCCTGCCACGTTTTCGGCGAATTCGCCCATTTGCAGGGTGCCGATGGAAGCCGCGTGCTCGACCACTTCCAGGCCACGGAAGATATCGCCCTCGGCGTCGGCCAGGGTCTTGCCCTGTTCGGCGCTCAGCACCTGGGCAATGCGCTTGCTGTGTTCACGGATCAGCGCCTGGAGCTTGAGCATGATGCGCATGCGCGCGCCAATCGGCGTATGGCGCCAGGTCAGAAAGGCACGCTGGGCCGCCGCCACGGCGGCGTCCACCTCCTCGGCGGTGGCGAACGGAACACGCGCCAGCACGGCCTGGGTGGCCGGGTTGACGATATCGCGCCACTCGCTCGTTCGGGACTCCACCCATTGACCATCGATCAGCAGCTTGGCCTGCTCGACCTTGGTCTGGTCAGGGGACTGGGGTGCGTTCATCTGCGTTCTCCTTGGAATTATTGTCAGGACGAGATCGCCAGCGCCGTCGCTAACGCGGGGTGGCGTAAGAGGGCATGTTTCGAGTATAGATGTGCAAACATCCTACAAGAACGCATAAAAATTCCGGATCATCATGCAAAAAGACCTCACATCCCTGAGCGCGCTCAACTGGGACGACTTGAAGTTCTTTCTCGAAGTGGCCCGCACGCGCAAGGCCAGCAGCGCGGCCAAACGGCTGAGCGTGGACTACACCACCGTCTCGCGGCGCATCACTTCGCTGGAAGGCGCGCTTGGCACCTTGCTGTTCGAAAAATCGCGCACCAGCGGCTTCGTGCTGACGGCAGAAGGTCAACGTCTGCTCAGTTATGCCGAGGCCATCGAAAGCACGCTGCACATGGCGTGCGAGCAGGTATCCGGCTCGGGGGTGGCGCTGTCGGGGCATGTGCGCATGGGCTGCACCGAGGGCTTCGGCAGTTTCTTCATCACCCCGCAGCTGAGCCACTTCGTCGATGCCTACCCGGCGATTTCAGTGGATATCCTGCCGCTGCCGCATTTCATCAGCCTTTCCAAACGCGAGGCGGACATCGTCATCGCCCTAGAACGCCCGGAACACGGGCCCTACGTATGCTGCAAGCTGTGCGACTACCGACTGCGCCTGTACGCCACGCAGGCATACCTGGACAGCCATGCGCCGATCCAGGCCGTTGCCGACCTGGCCGGGCATCCCTTCATCAGTTATGTCGACGACCTGGCCTTCAGCTCCGAGCTGCTGTACCTGGCCAACCTGATCCCTGGGGCCACGGCTCACCTGCGCAGTACCAGTGTGATTGCCCAGTACACCGCTGCGCTTCAAGGCCGCGGGCTGGCGATTTTGCCGTGTTTCCTGGCCGCGCAGGACCCGCGGCTGGTGACGGTGCTGCCCGAGCAAGTGGAAGTGACGCGGCAATTCTGGATGTACTGCCGCGAAGACCTGCGCAAGCTCAAGCGCATCACCTTGTTGTGGGACTACATCCGCGAGGTGACCGAAGCCAATGCCCCACTGATGATGGGGCAGGACACGGTGATGCGCTTTACCAAGGCCTGCAACCAGGCCTGACGGCGCTGACGAGCGTCGCCCTCACACCTGCTCGAGCATCAACCCCGAAATACGTCGAACCTTGCGCCCCACGGCTTCCTCGAAAATGCCCTGGCGAGGTTCCACCAGGCTGAAGCAGTGCTTGGCACGGGTGATGCCGGTGTAGACCAGTTCCTTGGTCAGGACCGGGTTGAGCGCGTCGGGCAGGACCAGTGCGGTATGGCCGAATTCCGAGCCCTGGGACTTGTGCACGGTCATAGCGAACACGGTTTCCACCTCGTTCAGGCGGCTGGGGAGCACGAAGCGTACGCCACCCTTGCCATCGTTGCGGGGAAAGGCCACGCGCAGCAATGGCTTGCCCTGCTCATCCGGCAGGCACAGGGCGATACCGATGTCGCCGTTCATCAAACCCAGCCCATAGTCGTTGCGGGTGACCAACACCGGCCGGCCCTCGTACCAAGGCTGCTGGCTGTCGATCAGGCCGGCGCTGTGCAGCACCCGCGCCACCCGCTCGTTCAACCCCTCTACACCCCAGGCGCCACGGCGCACGGCGCACAACAGCTGGAAATCCTCGAAACGGTGCAGGACCTTGGCGGCCCAGCGTTCCCAGGCAGGGTCGTCGAATGGAGTGTCTAGTGCCGGACGCTGACTGCCCAAGGTACGCAAGTAGCTGCGATAGCCCTGGGGGCCTTCCGCGCCGCGGTCCAGGCCGTCGAGCAGCAGGCGATCGAAGGCGCGGTCATGCTCCTGTTTCAGGGCCAGGCTGTGGACGTCGGGCGGCGGCATGGCCAATAAGTCGCGCGCCGCATGGCTTTGCTGACGGTTGACCAATCGGGCGAGCTGACCGATGCCGCTGCCTTCGCCGAAGCGTCGGGAAAAACGCAGCATGACCACTTGCTGAGCCAGCGGATGGCGCTGTTCATCACCAGGCTCAAGACCGCTTTCAGACAGCGATTGCCCGCCGATATGCTCCAGCCATGCCTGGGTCGCTGGGGAGTAGCGGCCCTGCTCGGCATCCCGGCACAAATCACCCAGCACCGCCCCGGCCTCCACCGAGGCCAGCTGGTCCTTGTCACCGAGCAGCACCAGTCGTGCTTTTGGCGGCATGGCATCGAGCAGGTTGGCCATCATCTCCAGGTCGATCATCGAAGCTTCGTCGACCACCAGTACATCCAGAGGCAGGGGGTTGGCGGCATTGTGACGGAAGTGTCGCGAGCCTGGACGGCTACCGAGCAGGCGGTGCACGGTACTGACTTCGGTGGGGATATGGCCACGCACGTCGCTGCTGACATGCAGGCGTTCGACTTGCTGGCCAATGGATTCGGTCAGGCGAGCAGCTGCCTTGCCCGTGGGCGCCGCCAGGCGAATGCGCAACGGCCTGCCCGCTTCCACTGCCGGGGCCTGGAGCAAGGCCAGCAGGCGTACCACGGTGGTGGTCTTGCCGGTGCCAGGCCCACCCGTGATGATGCTGAACCCGGCGCGAGTGGCCAGGGCGCAGGCAAGCTTCTGCCAGTCCACCTGCCCTCCGAGGCTGCCGCCCTCGAACAGGGCATCCAGACGCTTCGTCAGGTCTGACGGTACGGCGTCGGCCTGGGTCAGGCGTTGGCGCAGGGTGCGGTCGATGCGCCGCTCATAACTCCAGTAGCGGCGCAGGTAAAGGCGTTCGCCGCTGAGGACCAAGGGCCGGGTGTGCTGCCCTGGCGTATCGGCGGCTGCCACCAGCGGGCTTGCGGCGATGCGCTGGCGCCAGGCGTCCAGGTCAAGGCCGGCCAGCAGTTGGGAGGGCAACAGCAGCGGGCCGGTCAGCGCATCCCCCTCAGGCGGTAACGAGAGCGCGAAGTCAGGTTCGGCCAAGGTCTGCTGCAAGTCCAGGCAGACGTGCCCATGCCCCAGTTGATGGCTGGCAAGGGCGGCTGCCAACAGCAACAGCGGGTCACTGCCCGGCGCAAGCGTCTCCAGAAAGGATACGAAAGCACGGTCCAGCGCCCGCAACCAGCCGCGTTCGACCCAGCGATCGAGCAGTTGCAGCAGGTCACTGCTGCGGTGTTGAGGGGCCAGGGCCAGCAGTTGCTCGGCCTGCAGGGGGGTGGGCAGCAGGTCGACGAGGCTTCGGCTCATGGGGCGTCTCCGGCAAACAGGTCATGCGCAACAGGTGCGTGCTCGCCGCGAAACAGGGCATCGAGGGTTTCGATCAGCTCGCGCGGGGGCTTGGCGTGATAAATACCATGCCCGCTGCTGTTGGCCCCTCGCAGGAAAATGAAAAGGGCCCCGCCGACATGCAGGTCATAGTCATAGTCCGCCAGGCGGGCGCGCAGCTGTCGGTGCAGGGCCAACAGGTACAGCACGTATTGCAGGTCATAACGATGCTCAAGGATGGCCCGCTGCATCGCGGCAGGGTCATACGCCTGAATGTCGGGGCCCAACCAATTGGATTTGTAATCGGTCACGTAGTAGCGCCCCTCCAGCTCGAACGCCAGGTCGATGAAACCCTTGAACATGCCGTTGAGCAGCGTCGGCTGCGCGGCTGGGCGCAGTAGTCCTGGATGGGTGTAGTGGGCCACCAGGCGGTCGAGCTGCTGGGCATCGACCTGGTGACTGGCAAACCAGAACTCCATTTCGACCTGGTAGCGGGTGAGCTGGCTGAGGGTCACGGTCAGGCCGTTTTGTGCCACGGGCATCGGTGTGTCGAGCAGGCCTGTGAGCCACTGGGTCAGCGTCGGTATCCAGCCCTCCCAGCCGCGCCGGTTACAGCGCTGGCCCACGGTGCGGGCCAGCGCTTGCGGGTTATCGTGTACCTGGGCAAAGCCTTCACGCCCGGCCCACTCCAGCAACCCGTGAAGGAACGTGCCGGGGTTTGGGCCGCGCGGGAAGCGGTGGATGTCTCCGCTGTCCGCGGGGACCTCGCGCAGTACCTGGGTATCGACGGGCTCATCGTCGAGCAGTTGTTGCGCCAGCGAGCTGTCGACGCCCAGTGCCTGCTCACCGATCCGCAGCGCGCTGTAGGAGGCGATCCACCACTGTTCGGCCGCCGCGCGCCGGGGCATACGGGCTGGGACCAGTTGGTGCTGCAACTGCGGGGTGTGGTAGAGCGCTCGGTCCTCTTCCGGAAGCCCAGGGCAGGTTATGTGCGCGCTGGTATCGGCCAGTGCTTGCAACCAGCCTGTCAGTTGCTTGGAATCGGCAAGTTCGGCGCCGCCGCCTAGCAGGTAGCCGAGCGCCGAGCGATGCAGGCTCGAGCGCTTGTGATTACCGCGCTTGAGGTCGGCCACCCCCAGCCAGCAGGCATACTGGGCACGGGTGAGCGCCACATACAAAAGGCGCAAGTCTTCGGCCAGGCGTTCGTCATCGGCGCGCTCGACCTGCGTGGCGTCCGGCGTCAGGGTCAGGTGCGCATTGCCCTGGCTGTCGTGCCAGGCGAGCGGCAGGCGGCTGCCGTCCACCGGTTTGCTGGAGCAGATGAACGGAAGATAGACCAATGGGTACTCCAGGCCCTTGGACTTGTGGATGGTGACCACCTTGACCAGTTGCTCGTCGCTCTCCAGGCGCAGGATCTGCTCCTCGCCGGCCTGGCCTGAACTGGCCAGATGATCGGCCAGGTGGCGGATCAGCGCCTGCTCACCGTCCAACTCGCCTGCGGCCTGCTGGAGCAACTCGGCCAGGTGCAACAGGTTGGTGAGCACGCGCTCGCCGTCCGTGCGACGAATGAGCGTTCGCGGCAGCTCGAAGTCATGCAGCAACTGACGCAGCATGGGCAGCACGCCCTGGCGCTGCCAGGTGTCGCGGTAGGCGCGAAACCGCATCACCCAGCTTTCCCACACCCGTTCGTCCTGGTTCAGGCGATCAAGCGCCGGCAGCGACAGGTCAAGCGTCAAGCTGGCCAACGCCGCCTTGAGCAGGCGCTCGGAGTCCGGCTCTGCGCAGGCTTTGAGCCAGGCCAGCAGGTCATGAGCCTCCTGGGCGGCGAACACCGAGTCCTTGTCGGAGAGGTAGACGCTGCGCACGCCTCGGGCAGCGAGCTCTGCGCGGATACGTTGCGCCTCGTGGCCATCGCGCACCAGGATGGCGATGTCCGATGGCAGGCACGGGCGCAAATGGCCATTGGCGTGCGCAAAGCCTGCCGTGCCGTGTTGACTGGCGTTGAGCAGGCCCACGATGTGACTCGCGCAACTGGTGGCCATCTGCTGCCGGTAAACGCCCATCGAAACCGGCTCGTCGCTGGGGAGTTGCCAGCACTGGAGTGCGGCGCAGGGCTGACCCTGGAGCATCAGTTGCTCGCTGCGGCCCTGGGCGCGCACTGCAACGAAGGGCAGAGGGTTGTCGTCCGCCTCCCGAAAGAGGAAGGCGCCACGCCCGCTGGGACGCGCCTCGGCCTGCTGGAATACCTGGTTGACCGCCGCGACCATGCCTTCGCTGGAGCGGTAGTTGGTGTCCAGGCTGTGCAAGCGGCCTTGGGTCGCGCGACGGGCCGCGAGGTAGGTGTAGATATCGGCGCCCCGGAAGGCGTAGATCGCCTGCTTGGGGTCGCCGATCATGAACAGGCCGGTGTCGCCGTGGTTCTCGCTGATGCGGTAGATGCGTTCGAAAATACCGTACTGGATCGGGTCGGTGTCCTGGAATTCATCGATCATCGCCACCGGGAACTGCTCACGGATCAATCCGGCCAGTCGCTCGCCTGCCTCGCTGTACAGTGCCTGCTGCAACCGCAGGAGCATGTCGTCGAACCCCATCTCCGCGCGGCGCCGCTTCTCCACTTCGAACTGCGCCGAAACCCAGCTGGCGGCATGTTCGAGTAGCGCTGCGTCCGGGCTGGCCAGGGCCTGCAGGTCTTGTTGCAATGTTTGCATGGCATCGAGTGCAGGGTGCGCTGGCGGCTCGCCGACTTTCCAGGCCTCGGCGAGGCCCGCAGGGGTCAGGCGGGTGAAGCCTGTACCCAGGTCAAGTTCCACGCACTGTTCGTCGTTGCACCACTGGGATAATTTGTCGAACCAGGGTTCGAAGTAGCGGGCCTGCATCTTCCTGCCGTCTACCTGTTTGGCGGCCACGGCGTCATGACAGAGCTGTCGCAGCTCCTGGACCCAGACCGCCCAGGGCCCCTTGAGCCGGGCCAGTTGCTCGTCGCGGGCCTGCAACGCCTCAAGGATCAGTGCCTCGGGCTCGGGCCCTTGGTGGGCGGCACGCACCCTGCCAAACAGCGGGCGAATGCGGGGCAAGAGCGCGGCAGGGCTGACCCAGTGGCTACGCACCCACGTCAGGGCCTGGCTTTGCATGCCGTAGCAGAAACGTCGCCAGTAATCGCGCACCACCTGCCCCAGCAGTTCACTGTGGTCGGTTTCGAGGGTCTGGGTAAACAGGCTGCCGCTGTCGAATGCGTGCTCACGCAACATGCGCTGGCACCAGCCGTGAATGGTCGATACGGCTGCTTCGTCCATCCACTGCACAGCGGTTTCCAGCCGGGCGGCACTGCTGGCCCACGCGTGCTGTGGATAATCGTCACGCAATTGCGCCAGCAGCGGGTCGACGGCTTCGAGTTCACCGCGGAAAAACCGCGCCGCCTCAGCCAGCCGAGTCCGGATACGCTCGCGCAACTCCTTGGTGGCAGCGTCTGTGAACGTCACTACCAGAATCTGCGGCGGCAGCAGCTCTCGTTCGAAACCCTGCTCGCCACCGTGGCCGAGGATAAGGCGCAGGTACAACGCTGAAATGGTGAACGTCTTGCCCGTTCCCGCGCTGGCCTCGATCAGCTGGCTGCCGTGCAAGGGAAAATTTAGGGCCAGTGGCCGAGCCTGGGTCATGCGCTTTTCTCCGGGTTGCCCAGGGTTTGCCAGGGGGCGTCGAACAGGGGGCGGTACAAGGCCTCACACCACCCCTCGAAGGTTTCGTCGGCCGTGAGCGCGGCGAAATCGCGGAACTGTCGGGCCAGGGCAACGCTTTCACCGCGCTCGCCGGCACTGGTGCGTTCGTCGCCTTCGTAAGCACGGGCGGCCGCAGCCATGGCTTTGTCCGGATCGTCCTGGGCGAGCCAGGCGAATGCCGTCTTGGGCGCCACCGGGAGCGGTGCACACATGCCCGCCTGTCGTGCCACCAGCAGTTCTCCCAACAGGTCCGCTGCCGCTTGCTGGTCAACAGGCGCCAGTAGCAGGGTCACGTCACTGGCCACCAGCGCACTGTGATAGGCGTAACCTGCCGCGCAGGCGGCAAGGTGTGTCACCCACGGCGCGATGAGGCGATGCCATTTTAGGCTGTTGCGCCCTGCACTGATGGTGTTGGGGACCGTGTTGATCCTCAGCACGCTCTGGTCATCGCCTTGGAACACGCGACCCAGCCAGCCCTCCAGCCGATGGGGGCCGTGCTCGAAATGCACAGGCAGTGCACCCTCAACCTGCCGCGGCCAGCGCTCGAGCAACTGCCCATGGCGTTGCAGCAAGTCGGGCAGCGGCTCGATCAGGTCATGCTGCAAGAGTTCGCCAAAACCGGCCAAGGGCAGCAAGCCCTGGGCCTGCAGGCGACGTGCCTGCTGATGCAGGGCGCGCGGAACATCCTCGGGTGTGCTCAAGGCTGCGCTGAGTAACGCCTCACTTGCACCATAACGCTGCAAGGCGTCGAGTACGAAAGGCTCTTCGTCCGGCGTGGGCGCTTCGAGCGCTTCGAAATAGACCTTGAGCCGCTGACTGAAGAAATGCCGCACCGGATGCCTGAGAAAATCGGCCAGCTGATTCAATGTCAGCGGCTCATCATCCTGATAGGGCGGCAGCTCGGCCAGGTCGTGAGGGACATTGCTGTGGGCCTGGTGCAGCACTTGCCACTCGTGTGCGTAGCTGAACAGCGCGCTGCCCTGTTCGAAATAGCGCAGGCTGAAGGGCTGCAAGGGGTGTTCCTGGGTCAAGGCATGAAGCAGTTGCTGGCCCGGATCGTGTTTGACATCGGCTTGCGCATCGGCCAGTTGCCACCCCGCAGCGATGTGATCGCGAAGCTGGCCGATCAGTACCGAGGCAGGCCGCTCGCTGTTGTCGCGGATACTGCGCCCCACCCAACTTACGTAGAGCTGGTCCTGGGCCGACAGTACGGCTTCGAGCAATAGGTAACGATCATCTTCCCGACGCGAACGATCACCTGGGCGGTAGTCGGTGGCCATCAGGTCGAAATCCAGCGGTGGCTGCGCGCGTGGATAATCACCGTCGTTCATGCCCAGCAGGCAGACCACGCGAAACGGGATGGCGCGCATGGGCATGAGCGTACAGAAGTTCACCGAGCCGGCCAGGAAGCGCTGGGACAATTTGCCTTGGTCCAGGCCCGACAGCCAGGCTTCGCGCACCACCGTTAGCGGCAGTGGGTCTTGCAGGTCCACGGTTTCGCAGACATCCAGCCAAGATTCGCGCAGGTCCTGCAACTGGATCAGCAGAAACTCATCCTGCTCATCCTCGGCCAGGAAGAAGACGTGCAGCAGGGCATTGAGGCGTTCGCTCCATTCGCCGGCGTTGGCCGGGCAAGACAAGGTTTGGCACGCCACTTCAAGCGCATCGAGCAACGCGACAAGCGGCCCAATCAGTGCAGCGTCCAGCCCGCCTATCTCGTCGTAAGGCTCGATGCCATCGCAGGCATCACCCACACCCACGGCATAACCCAGCAGCATCCGCCGCAAACCAAAGCGCCAGGAGTTCTGCTCGAGCCCGTCCGGCAAGCCCAGGCTGGCCCGTTGCTCGGCATTGAGCCCCCAGCGAATGCCGGCACCTTCGATCCAGCGGTGCAGGGTTGGCAAGTCACCTTCGCGAATGCCGAACCGAGCCCGCACTGCCGGTACGTCCAGCAGGTCCAGCACTTCGCTGACGGCAAAACGACTTTCGGGGAGTTTGAGCAGGTGCTCCAAGGCGATCAGCAGCGGCTCGCGGCCACGTTGGCCCTGGTCGGTCAAGGTGTACGGGATGTAGCGAGGGTCTTTGCGCTGCAATTGGCCGAAGACGGCCCGTATGTGCGGTGCGTAGCTATCGACGTCGGGCAACATGACGATGACGTCACGTGGGCGCAGCGTGGGATCTGCGCTGAAGCGGGCCAACAACTGGTCGTGGAGAATCTCGACTTCCCGTTGCGGGCTGTGCGCAACGTGGAAGCGCACCGAACGGTCGCGGCGTGCATTGACCGGCGGCCATTGCTCACGGGATTCGGCCAGCGGACGCAATTGAAGGATATCGTCCTGTAGCTGGTTGAGCAGCGTGATGGGTGAACCTTCGGTAAACAGGTCGATTCGTCCATCGCTGAAGACACCCTGGTAACTGCCTGGGTCGTCGTAGCTGTCGAGCAGGTTGATGTAGTCGCGGCCTTGCTTGCCCCAGGCTGCCAGCAGGGGATGCGCATGTTGGTGCAGCGACTGGTCATCCAGTTCCAATGGCATGCCGGGCCGGCGTTGCTGACGCTTGTACTGGTGCCGCAGCAAGTCCTTGTCGGCCACAATGTCGGCCCAGTGATGGCGGCAAGGGTTGTGCACGCATAACAGGACCTGGCTGAAACGGGCGAGACCGGCCAGCGCTTCGAGCGTCTGGGCAGGCAGCGAGGAGATACCGAACACGATCACCCGTGCGGGCAGGTTTGCCGGAGCCTGCTCCAGGTCGTCGATGCAGGCCATGAACCGCTGGTGTACGCCGGCACGGCTCTGGGCCATGCCTTCCTCGCCTACATCCTCCAGCAGGGCACGCCACAGTTCTGCCTGCCAGCAGTTGTCGACAGGCAATGGCTTGCGTTCGCCGCGGGCAGTGTTGAGCACATGCCGCCCTGCGGCCCACTCTTTCAACCAGTCGGCGCGGTACACCTGATATTGGTCGAACAGATCGGCCAGGCGCTCGGCGAGCTGGTAGCGTTTGCGTAGATCGCTGTCGTCAGTCAAAAAACGCCGCAAGGGCTCGAAGTGCGGCCGCTCGACCAGTTCGGGTAACAGGCGCATCAGGCGCCAGGTGAGCGGCGCCTTGTCGAGCAGCGACACTTCCGGTATCTGATCGCGGCCCAGCACGGTGCGGTACAACTGCCACATGAAGCTACCCGGCAGCTGCATCTCGATGGCAGCGGCAATGCCACAACCGCCCTGGTCATCTTCTAGAGGATCCTCGGCCAAGGCGAGCTTGAGCCATTGGGCGATACCATTGCTCTGGACCAGCGCGATTTCATTCTCCAAAGGCGCCAGAGGGTAACGGCGCATCCAGCTCACCACCAGGCTGCGCAGGTCGTCTGGGCGATTGCCTTGGACGATCATGAAGCCAGGCTGGAGGTGGGTACTGGACATCGGCAGGTCTCTTTCGGGCGCGTTTACTTGGGGAGGAACGATATCACGGAGCGGGTCGAGGGCGGGGTTGTAGAGATGTTTCGAGGCGTTGGTGTGGGGTAGGCAGTCGCGCGCCTGCCCCGGCTCGCCCACGGCGGTTGCTCGTTTGACGGTACAAACACGAGTACGTCATTTTTTCCAGCCTAAAGACAAAACCCCTACCTGCCTGCGCAGATAGGGGTTTTGCGAAATGAATCTTGACGATGACCTACTCTCACATGGGGAAACCCCACACTACCATCGGCGATGCATCGTTTCACTACTGAGTTCGGGATGGGATCAGGTGGTTCCAATGCTCTATGGTCGTCAAGAAATTCTGTAGCCAGAATGTCCTGTTGGACAGCCCAGCAAATTCGGATATGTGATGTTTGTGATGCGTTGCGAACTTTCGGTCCATGTCATCTTCACCACCGCAATCTGCAGAAGCAAATTGCTTGGGTGTTATATGGTCAAGCCTCACGGGCAATTAGTATTGGTTAGCTCAACGCCTCACAGCGCTTACACACCCAACCTATCAACGTCGTAGTCTTCGACGGCCCTTTAGGGGATTCAAGATCCCAGTGAGATCTCATCTTGAGGCAAGTTTCCCGCTTAGATGCTTTCAGCGGTTATCTCTTCCGAACATAGCTACCCGGCAATGCCACTGGCGTGACAACCGGAACACCAGAGGTTCGTCCACTCCGGTCCTCTCGTACTAGGAGCAGCCCCTCTCAAATCTCAAACGTCCACGGCAGATAGGGACCGAACTGTCTCACGACGTTCTAAACCCAGCTCGCGTACCACTTTAAATGGCGAACAGCCATACCCTTGGGACCGGCTTCAGCCCCAGGATGTGATGAGCCGACATCGAGGTGCCAAACACCGCCGTCGATATGAACTCTTGGGCGGTATCAGCCTGTTATCCCCGGAGTACCTTTTATCCGTTGAGCGATGGCCCTTCCATACAGAACCACCGGATCACTAAGACCTACTTTCGTACCTGCTCGACGTGTGTGTCTCGCAGTCAAGCGCGCTTTTGCCTTTATACTCTACGACCGATTTCCGACCGGTCTGAGCGCACCTTCGTACTCCTCCGTTACTCTTTGGGAGGAGACCGCCCCAGTCAAACTACCCACCATACACTGTCCTCGATCCGGATAACGGACCTGAGTTAGAACCTCAAAGTTGCCAGGGTGGTATTTCAAGGATGGCTCCATGAGAACTGGCGTCCCCACTTCAAAGCCTCCCACCTATCCTACACAAGCAAATTCAAAGTCCAGTGCAAAGCTATAGTAAAGGTTCACGGGGTCTTTCCGTCTAGCCGCGGATACACTGCATCTTCACAGCGATTTCAATTTCACTGAGTCTCGGGTGGAGACAGCGCCGCCATCGTTACGCCATTCGTGCAGGTCGGAACTTACCCGACAAGGAATTTCGCTACCTTAGGACCGTTATAGTTACGGCCGCCGTTTACCGGGGCTTCGATCAAGAGCTTCGCTTGCGCTAACCCCATCAATTAACCTTCCGGCACCGGGCAGGCGTCACACCCTATACGTCCACTTTCGTGTTTGCAGAGTGCTGTGTTTTTAATAAACAGTCGCAGCGGCCTGGTATCTTCGACCAGCAAAAGCTTACGGGGCAAGCCCTTCACCTTCGCCGGCGCACCTTCTCCCGAAGTTACGGTGCCATTTTGCCTAGTTCCTTCACCCGAGTTCTCTCAAGCGCCTTGGTATTCTCTACCTAACCACCTGTGTCGGTTTGGGGTACGGTTCCCAGTTATCTGAAGCTTAGGAGCTTTTCTTGGAAGCATGGTATCAACCACTTCATCGCCTAAAGGCAACTCGTCATCAGCTCTCGGCCTTGAAATCCCGGATTTGCCTAAGATTTCAGCCTACCACCTTAAACCTGGACAACCAACGCCAGGCTGGCCTAACCTTCTCCGTCCCTCCATCGCAATAACTGGAAGTACAGGAATATTAACCTGTTTTCCATCGACTACGCTTTTCAGCCTCGCCTTAGGGACCGACTAACCCTGCGTCGATTAACGTTGCGCAGGAAACCTTGGTCTTTCGGCGTGCGAGTTTTTCACTCGCATTGTCGTTACTCATGTCAGCATTCGCACTTCTGATACCTCCAGCAAGCTTCTCAACTCACCTTCACAGGCTTACAGAACGCTCCTCTACCGCATCATCATAAGATGATACCCGTAGCTTCGGTGCATGGTTTGAGCCCCGTTACATCTTCCGCGCAGGCCGACTCGACTAGTGAGCTATTACGCTTTCTTTAAAGGGTGGCTGCTTCTAAGCCAACCTCCTAGCTGTCTAAGCCTTCCCACATCGTTTCCCACTTAACCATGACTTTGGGACCTTAGCTGACGGTCTGGGTTGTTTCCCTTTTCACGACGGACGTTAGCACCCGCCGTGTGTCTCCCATGCTCGGCACTTGTAGGTATTCGGAGTTTGCATCGGTTTGGTAAGTCGGGATGACCCCCTAGCCGAAACAGTGCTCTACCCCCTACAGTGATACATGAGGCGCTACCTAAATAGCTTTCGAGGAGAACCAGCTATCTCCGAGCTTGATTAGCCTTTCACTCCGATCCACAGGTCATCCGCTAACTTTTCAACGGTAGTCGGTTCGGTCCTCCAGTCAGTGTTACCTAACCTTCAACCTGCCCATGGATAGATCGCCCGGTTTCGGGTCTATACCCAGCGACTAAACGCCCTATTAAGACTCGCTTTCGCTACGCCTCCCCTATTCGGTTAAGCTCGCCACTGAATATAAGTCGCTGACCCATTATACAAAAGGTACGCAGTCACCTAACAAGTAGGCTCCCACTGCTTGTACGCATACGGTTTCAGGTTCTATTTCACTCCCCTCTCCGGGGTTCTTTTCGCCTTTCCCTCACGGTACTGGTTCACTATCGGTCAGTCAGTAGTATTTAGCCTTGGAGGATGGTCCCCCCATATTCAGACAAAGTTTCTCGTGCTCCGTCCTACTCGATTTCATTGATAAGAGATTTTCGTGTACGGGGCTATCACCCACTATGGCCGCACTTTCCAGAGCGTTCCACTAATCTCAAACCAACTTAAGGGCTGGTCCCCGTTCGCTCGCCACTACTAAGGGAATCTCGGTTGATTTCTTTTCCTCAGGGTACTTAGATGTTTCAGTTCCCCTGGTTCGCCTCTTGCACCTATGTATTCAGTACAAGATAACCAGCTTGTGCTGGCTGGGTTCCCCCATTCAGAGATCTCTGGATCACAGTCTGTTTGCCGACTCCCCAAAGCTTTTCGCAGGCTACCACGTCTTTCATCGCCTCTGACTGCCAAGGCATCCACCGTATGCGCTTCTTCACTTGACCATATAACCCCAAGCAATCTGGTTATACTGTGAAGACGACATTCGCCGAAAATTCGCACGTCGCTCTTACGAGCAGAACTCACAAATTTTACCTTAGCCTGAATTCCAGCAGTGAAACTGGTCTTCAGTCTATTTCTATCACATATCCGAATTTTTAAAGAACGATCTGACAAAAGTCAGAAATCAACATTCACACCGGAATGTTCATTTCTGATTTCTCATCAGCAAATGAATCAAGCAATTCGTGTGGGAGCTCATCAGCAGGCTGATGTCGTCGATTAAGGAGGTGATCCAGCCGCAGGTTCCCCTACGGCTACCTTGTTACGACTTCACCCCAGTCATGAATCACACCGTGGTAACCGTCCTCCCGAAGGTTAGACTAGCTACTTCTGGTGCAACCCACTCCCATGGTGTGACGGGCGGTGTGTACAAGGCCCGGGAACGTATTCACCGCGACATTCTGATTCGCGATTACTAGCGATTCCGACTTCACGCAGTCGAGTTGCAGACTGCGATCCGGACTACGATCGGTTTTGTGAGATTAGCTCCACCTCGCGGCTTGGCAACCCTCTGTACCGACCATTGTAGCACGTGTGTAGCCCAGGCCGTAAGGGCCATGATGACTTGACGTCATCCCCACCTTCCTCCGGTTTGTCACCGGCAGTCTCCTTAGAGTGCCCACCATAACGTGCTGGTAACTAAGGACAAGGGTTGCGCTCGTTACGGGACTTAACCCAACATCTCACGACACGAGCTGACGACAGCCATGCAGCACCTGTGTCAGAGTTCCCGAAGGCACCAATCCATCTCTGGAAAGTTCTCTGCATGTCAAGGCCTGGTAAGGTTCTTCGCGTTGCTTCGAATTAAACCACATGCTCCACCGCTTGTGCGGGCCCCCGTCAATTCATTTGAGTTTTAACCTTGCGGCCGTACTCCCCAGGCGGTCAACTTAATGCGTTAGCTGCGCCACTAAAATCTCAAGGATTCCAACGGCTAGTTGACATCGTTTACGGCGTGGACTACCAGGGTATCTAATCCTGTTTGCTCCCCACGCTTTCGCACCTCAGTGTCAGTATCAGTCCAGGTGGTCGCCTTCGCCACTGGTGTTCCTTCCTATATCTACGCATTTCACCGCTACACAGGAAATTCCACCACCCTCTACCGTACTCTAGCTTGCCAGTTTTGGATGCAGTTCCCAGGTTGAGCCCGGGGCTTTCACATCCAACTTAACAAACCACCTACGCGCGCTTTACGCCCAGTAATTCCGATTAACGCTTGCACCCTCTGTATTACCGCGGCTGCTGGCACAGAGTTAGCCGGTGCTTATTCTGTCGGTAACGTCAAAATTGCAGAGTATTAATCTACAACCCTTCCTCCCAACTTAAAGTGCTTTACAATCCGAAGACCTTCTTCACACACGCGGCATGGCTGGATCAGGCTTTCGCCCATTGTCCAATATTCCCCACTGCTGCCTCCCGTAGGAGTCTGGACCGTGTCTCAGTTCCAGTGTGACTGATCATCCTCTCAGACCAGTTACGGATCGTCGCCTTGGTGAGCCATTACCTCACCAACAAGCTAATCCGACCTAGGCTCATCTGATAGCGCAAGGCCCGAAGGTCCCCTGCTTTCTCCCGTAGGACGTATGCGGTATTAGCGTTCCTTTCGAAACGTTGTCCCCCACTACCAGGCAGATTCCTAGGCATTACTCACCCGTCCGCCGCTGAATCAAGGAGCAAGCTCCCGTCATCCGCTCGACTTGCATGTGTTAGGCCTGCCGCCAGCGTTCAATCTGAGCCATGATCAAACTCTTCAGTTCAATACTGCTTGGGTTTTTAAGAAACCCTAAACTTGGCTCAGCAATCTCAAATGACTATGTGATTTCTCGCATGGTCACTTGTGATGCTGATAATCTTTCTGACTATCAGTCCGTACTCACAAGCACCCACACGAATTGCTTGATTCGATTTGTTAAAGAGCGTTTGGCTGAGAGAGTTTCGTCTCAACCGATGCGCGCATTCTACGCTTTCCTCATTGCCTGTCAAGCGTTTATTTTGAAGTTTGTTTCGAGAAACTCGTTCAACTTCAACCACTTGACTCGCTTCGATCTCTCGTAGCGGGAGGCGAATTCTACAGCGTTTCAACACGCTGTCAACCTTCTTCTCAACCGCCGTCGATCTATTCGATCGTAGCCCTTTCAGCACCACCCGAACTAGCTAACTCATTGAATCTCAAGGAGTTTCGCGTTCCGATGTCGCTGGAAGTGGGGCGCATTATAAGCGGATTAGGAACTGCGTCAACCACTATTTTCAGAAATCGCGAGACAAGCACCTATTACCCCAATGCCAACTCAAGTCGACCTTCCCTGTCGGCGGTGTACGCGGGGAAGCGAACGGGCAACAGCCGGTATCCTCAGCACTATCAATAGCAGCCCAATAAAGGCATAGACAGCCCACTCCCGCAGGTCAGATCGCACAATCCATAGGAAATGCAGCAGCCCCAAGCCCAGTACCGCGTAGACCAGCCTGTGCAGCTTTTTCCATCGCGCGCCCAGGCGGCGCTGACTGTAGCGATTGGAGGTGACCGCCAACACCAGCAAACCCAGCAAGCCAAGCGCACCGACGATGATGTACGGCCGCTTGCGCAGCTCTACCGTCAACTGTCCCCAGTCCAACCCCAGGATAAAGAACAGATACGCCAGCACGTGCAACACGATGTAGGCAAACACCCACAGCCCAAGTTGACGTCGCACCACGATCCAGCCCGGCCAACCCGTAAGCCGCTGCAATGGCGTCATGCACAGGCTGATCAATAGAAACACCAAGGCGCCCAACCCCAATCGATCCATCAACACCTTGCCCGGATCAGGGCCCAACAGGTTGACCGAGGCCTCATAGAGCCACCAGGCCGGAAACAAGCAGCCTGCCATGAATATGCCCAGACGAAACCAGGGGTATCGCATCAGTAGTTCTTCCGCAGATCAAGCCCGTCATATAGCGACGCCACCTCATCGGCATAGCCGTTGAACATCTGAGTCTCCCGCACGTTGGGACTGAACAGCCCGCTAGGTAACCTGCGTTCACGAGCCTGGCTCCAGCGCGGGTGATCGACCGTCGGGTTCACATTGGCATAGAAACCATACTCGTCCGGGGCCAACCCCTGCCACGTGGTTTTCGGTTGTTCTGCCACCAGGCTGATGCGCACGATCGACTTGATGCTTTTGAAACCATACTTCCAAGGCACGACCAACCTGAGCGGCGCCCCGTTCTGGTTCGGCAGCTCCCGGCCATACATACCGACTGCCAGGATGGCCAACGGATGCATCGCCTCATCCAGGCGCAGCCCCTCTTCATAAGGCCAATCGATCAATGCAAAGCCAGAACGTTGGCCGGGCATGCTCTTGGGATCCTCGAGCGTTTCGAAACGGACATAACGGGCCTTGGAGGTGGGCTCGACCTGCTTGAGCACGTGCGCCAATGGAAAACCCAGCCACGGAATGACCATCGACCACGCCTCCACGCAGCGAAGCCGGTAGACACGCTCTTCAAGTTGGTAGGGTTTGACGAAGTCCTCCAGTGCATAGCGACCGGGTTTACCCACTTCCCCATCGATGACAACGCTCCAGGGTTCGGTCTTGAGGCTGTCTGCGTTGGCAGCCGGGTCGCCCTTGTCGGCCCCGAACTCATAGAAGTTGTTGTAGTGGGTGGCATCCTTGAAGGGGGTCACGGCTTCGTTCTGGACTGTCACCGCCTGCCAGCGGGTATCGGGCAGCTTTTCGGCAAACCAGGCAGGCGCCTTGCCAGCCTGTACGTCAGGATAGCGAGACGGCTCGCCAGCCAGGACATTGCCCGGCAACGTACCCAGTGCCAGACCCGCGAGCGAACCGCCCATCAGGGCGCGGCGCGAGAGATAGAGACCTTCAGGGGTGATCTCCGACGCCTTGCATTCGGAAGACCTGGAAAGCTTGATAAGCATGAGCGGCTCCACAGCACTGGATAACGGATGTACCAGTAAGACTATGGAGCCGGAGGGTTATTCCACAATTAAGCGATTATCACCCTTTTCGGCGACGCGAGCGCAGCAGGAACTGAATGGGGCCGGAAGCCGCATAGGCCAGGAAGGCCAGCAGCAGAATGCGCGGTGGATCGCTGAAGACCACCGCGAACACCAGCACCACGGCAAGGATCGCCACGAAAGGTACGCGCCCCTTGAGGTCAAGCTCCTTGAAACTGTTGTACTTGATGTTGCTGACCATCAGCATGCCTGCAGCCGCCACCAACAGCGCCACCAGGAACGAGAGCTTCGAGCCCTGGATGCCATAGTCGCTGAACGCCCATACGGTACCGGCTACCACACCGGCCGCAGCCGGGCTGGCCAGGCCGATGAAATAGCGTTTGTCGGCGGTTCCCACCTGTGTATTGAACCGCGCCAGGCGAAGCGCGGCACCGGCCACATAAATGAAGGCCACCATCCAGCCGACCTTGCCCATGTCACCCAGCGCCCAGCCAAAGGCCAGCAGGGCCGGGGCCACGCCGAAGGCGACCATGTCCGACAGCGAGTCGTACTCGGCGCCGAAGGCGCTCTGGGTATTGGTCATGCGCGCCACCCGGCCATCGAGGCCATCGAGCACCATGGCCACGAAGATGGCGATGGCAGCAAAGGCAAAATACTTGCTCGCTTCGCGTGGATCGCCAGCGCTCAGGGCACTCTGCGCGTTCATCGAACTGATGATGGAATAGAAACCGGCGAACAGGTTCGCGGTGGTGAACAGGTTGGGCAGCAGATAAATGCCGCGATGACGCACCTTGCGCCCTTCGTCGTCATGCCCCTCTTCAATGTGCTCATCGACAGGTAGCAGGCTTTCGGCGTCGGAGGGCTTGTTCGGCTCTTCGGGACGTTCGCTCATGGAGGGTACCTTGCAACAGGATGGAAAAAGTTCGACACGGGCCCGCTAAACAGGTTCTGACGGCGGGCCACTGGTCTGCTTTATACCAGAAGCTGGCTGCCAGAACGAAAAAACGCGGCCTAAGCCGCGTTTTTCATCGTTCGACGAACCTTAGTTCTTGGTCTTGTCGACGATCTTGTTGGCCGAGATCCACGGCATCATCGAACGCAGTTTCTCGCCGATGACTTCGATGCCGTGCGCGGCGTTGTTACGGCGCTTGGCGGTCATCGATGGGTAGTTGGTAGCACCTTCGGAGATGAACATCTTCGCGTACTCGCCGTCCTGGATGCGCTTGAGTGCATTGCGCATGGCTTTACGGGATTCTTCGTTGATGACTTCCGGACCGGTCACGTACTCGCCGTATTCGGCGTTGTTGGAGATCGAGTAGTTCATGTTGGCGATACCGCCTTCGTACATGAGGTCAACGATCAGCTTCAGCTCGTGCAAGCACTCGAAGTAGGCCATTTCAGGGGCATAGCCCGCTTCGACCAGAGTCTCGAAACCAGCCTTGACCAGTTCGACGGTACCGCCACACAGCACGGCCTGCTCGCCGAACAGGTCGGTTTCGGTCTCGTCCTTGAAGGTGGTTTCGATGATACCGGTACGGCCACCACCCACACCCGAGGCGTAGGACAGGGCAACGTTCTTGGCATTGCCAGAAGCATCCTGATAGATGGCGATCAGGTCAGGGATACCGCCACCTTTGACGAACTCGGAGCGCACGGTGTGACCCGGGGCTTTCGGTGCGATCATGATCACGTCGAGGTCGCCGCGTGGAACCACCTGGTTGTAGTGAATCGCGAAGCCATGGGAGAACGCCAGGGTAGCGCCCTTCTTGATGTTCGGTTCGATTTCCTGCTTGTACAGCTGGCCCTGGAATTCGTCCGGGGTCAGGATCATGACCAGGTCGGCAGCGGCGACCGCCGAGGCTACGTCGGTCACTTTCAGGCCGTGGGCTTCTGCCTTGGCAACGGTGGCCGAACCTTTACGCAGACCGATAGTGACGTCCACACCGGAGTCTTTCAGGTTGCACGCCTGAGCGTGGCCTTGGGAGCCGTAGCCGATGATGGCGACTTTCTTACCTTGGATGATGGAAAGGTCGCAGTCTTTATCGTAGAAAACTTTCATGAAATACCCCTGGTTATATCCCGGCCCCAAAGGAGCCATCGCTAATTTATTGTTGAATTCAGATGCTGAGCACTTTGTCGCCACGGGCAATGCCGGTAACGCCGCTGCGCACGGTTTCGAGAATCGATGCGGTGCCGATGGCCTGGATGAAGCTGTCCAGCTTGTCGCTGGTGCCGCTCAGTTGCACGGTGTACACGCTGGCGGTCACATCGACGATCTGGCCACGGAAGATATCCGTGGTGCGCTTGATCTCGGCACGCTGGGCACCGGTGGCCTTGACCTTGACCAACATCAGCTCGCGTTCGATATGAGCGCTTTCCGACAGGTCGACAAGCTTGACCACTTCGACCAGCTTGTTCAGGTTCTTGGTGATCTGTTCGATCACTTCGTCATGGCCAACGGTGGTCAACGTCAGACGCGACAGGGTCGGGTCTTCAGTCGGCGCCACGGTCAGGCTTTCAATGTTGTAGTTGCGCTGGGAGAACAGGCCGACCACACGGGACAAGGCACCCGGTTCGTTTTCCAGCAGCAGGGAGATGATGTGCCGCATATCAGGTACGCTCCGTCTTGCTCAGCCACATGTCACGCATCGAACCGTCCTTGATCTGCATCGGATAGACATGCTCGCTACGGTCAACCGCGATGTCGATGAACACTAGGCGATCCTTCATCGCGAAGGCTTCCTCGAGCTTGGGCTTGAGGTCCTTCAGGCTGGTAATGCGGATACCCACATGGCCATAGGCCTCGGCCAGCTTGATGAAGTCGGGCAGCGACTCGACATAAGAGTGCGAGTGACGGCCGTTGTAGGCCATGTCCTGCCACTGGCGAACCATGCCCAGCACACCGTTGTTCATGTTGACGATCTTGACCGGCAGGCCGTACTGCATGCAGGTCGACAGCTCCTGGATGTTCATCTGGATGCTGCCTTCACCGGTTACACAGGCCACGTCCTGGTCCGGGAAATTGAGCTTGATGCCCATCGCTGCCGGGAAGCCGAAGCCCATGGTGCCCAGGCCACCGGAGTTGATCCAGCGGTTGGGTTTGTTGAAGCGGTAGTACTGGGCAGCGAACATCTGGTGCTGGCCCACGTCCGAGGTCACAAAGGCATCGCCGTTGGTAACTTCGCACAGGGTCTCGATGACTTTCTGCGGCTTGATGACATTGCCGTCGCCCTTGTCATAAGGGAACAGCTCGCCATTGCCACGCCATTCGTCGATCTGCTTCCACCAGGCATCCAGCGACGCCTTCTCAGGCTGCTCGCCGATTTCCTTGAGAATGCCGATCATCTCGGACAACACGCTGTCCACTGGGCCAACGATCGGTACGTCGGCCTTGATCATCTTGGAGATCGACGCCGGGTCGATGTCGATGTGGATGATCTTGGCGTTCGGGCAGAACTTGGCCGGGCCGTTGACCACACGGTCGTCGAAACGCGCGCCTACGGCGAAGATGACATCGGCGTTGTGCATGGCCATGTTGGCGGTGAAGCTGCCATGCATGCCCAGCATGCCAAGGAACTGGCGATCGGTACCCGGGAAGCAGCCCAACCCCATGAGGGTATTGGTGACGGGCAAGTTCAGCGACTTGGCGATCTCGGTCAGGGACTCGGATCCACCACCCAGGATCACGCCGCCGCCGGCGTAGACGATTGGGCGCTTGGCAGCCAGCAGCATTTCTGCTGCCTTGCGAATCTGCCCGGAATGACCGCGCACGGCCGGGCTGTAGGAGCGCAGCTTGACCTTCTTGGGATACACGTACTCGAATTTTTCAGCCGGGTTGGTCATGTCCTTGGGGATATCGACCACCACCGGGCCTGGGCGGCCGGATTGCGCCAGGTAGAACGCTTTTTTCAGGATTTCCGGAATCTCGGTCGGGTTCTTGATCATGAAGCTGTGCTTCACGATAGGCCGGGAGATACCGATCATGTCGGTTTCCTGGAAGGCATCGGTACCTACCATGGTGCTAGGCACCTGGCCGGACAGAATGACCATCGGAATGGAGTCCATGTAGGCAGTGGCAATGCCCGTGATGGCATTGGTCGCACCCGGGCCGGACGTCACCAGCACCACGCCGGCCTTGCCGGTAGCGCGGGCGTAGCCGTCGGCCATGTGGGTCGCCGCCTGTTCGTGGCGAACCAGGATGTGCTCGACTTCCGGTTCCTTGAACAGCGCGTCGTAGACGTGCAGGAGAGCACCACCAGGGTACCCGTAGATGTGCTTAACGCCTTCGTCACGCAAGAAGCGGACGACCATCTCAGCGCCAGATAAAAGCTCCACGTTGTTCACCTCTAAAACGCCAGAATACCGCCCCAACAGGCGGGTCTTAATAGGTTTACTGCCAAGCAGAGCATGAGCGAACGTCAGCACTGACTGAGCAAGTATTGGGAGCTCCCCAGAGTGTTGCGGGGGTTTCCCACCCAGCGCGAGGTAACGCGTTGCGGGGTGTAACAGGTCGGCGCGGGTGTGCGCCTCATGATCTGCTTAGCGGGTCTGCTTCTGGCAGTCCCACTACAGCGGAAGTTGGATTCTTGTGATTTGGCGGCGACAAGTCAAGAAAAATTATTGCCAATTTTCAGCCAAGATGAATTCCTGGCACCACTAAAAATCACTAAAGCAGCAGGAAAATTAAGATTTCCATAAAAAAGGGCCACAATCTGCGGCCCTTGAAGGAAAATTGGAAGAAATCAGGCGGTCGGGGCGATCAATTGGTCGAATGCTGCCAACAGTCGGCGCAGCTCCCGGCTCTGGTCCGGGCGGTTCACGAACACGGTTTCAGCCATGGTGAGGATCCCCGACGCATTGGGCAATGGATGACCCAACTCGATGATGATCTTCATGCGCGGCAGAAAAATCCACTGCAGCCACTGCTCGAAACGCAAGGTGTCGACCGCAAAGGGCACCGTGCTCTCCAGGGCATCGTCGTCAGGCGCCTCGTCGTCCCACCAACCTTGCACCTGCAACTCACGCTCGATCAGCATCAGGTGATCGGCAATGGCCAGTACCCGCGGTTCCACCGTCACGAGCTCACCCGTGCCTTTTGCCGTGCCTGCGCTGCCCCGGCACTGTCGCCTTGCTTTTCACGCGCCTGGGCGATCGTATTCCACAACTCGGCCTGCAAGCTCGGACGACCATTGGCATAGGTCAGCGCACGGCGCGCCAACTGCTCGGCCTGCGGGGCGTCGCCCTGGGACAGCCTTACCTGCGCCAACCGGTAGAGCACCTGCGGCTCGCGCGGTGCGATCCGCTGGGCCCGCTCCAGGCTCGACGCCGCGCCGTTGAAATCGCCGCTGCCCTGCTGCGTCTGGGCGGTGGTCAGCAGTGCCAGCACCGGCCCATCGAGCTGTTCGTCAGCGGACAACCCGCCGCCAGCGCCGCTACGCGGAATGCCGGTAGGCGCGCTGTTGGCCTTGGGGGCCGATGCGCTGTTCATTGACGCGATATCGAAAGGCTCGTCGGCAATGGGGTTAGGGTCAGTGGTAATCGGTTGGGCGTTAACCGGCTCGGTGGTGATCGGCGTCGTGCTGATAGGCGCCGCGCCATTGCCAGCAGGGAACGTCTGGATGCCGGACGCCCCGGCCCCCTGGGGAATCATCACCGTGACGCCGGAATCCTCCGGCAGGGTCTGCGCCTGGGGCGTGCCGGCGTTGATGCCAGGGGCCTGGCGCTTGGCCGTGACGCGCTCGCTGTTGGACACGCGGGTACTGGAGTCGACCACCGGTATATTGCCGCGAGGCACGCTGGAGCACCCCTGGAGCACCACCAGCGCCGTCACGGCAGGAAACAGCCACTTGTTCACGTCACACCTCTTCAATGCAGCCTGTGCTTAATTCATCCAGCCCTTGACCCAGTCCATGACCGATTCAGCTGGATTCTGCTCGCCGCCACAGGTCGCGCCGGCAGGCGGTTCACTCCCGCGAATATACGGCATCTGCACGGCGCCCGGACAGCTGCTGTCAGACCCCTGGCCGCTGTACGGATCGATCCAGGCCTGCACAACGTTGTCGGGCTGGGGCATGTCGAGCGGCAGTGGGTCGGCTTTTTTCATGAAGCTGGTCCACACCTGCAGCGCGCCGGTAGCGCCGGTGAAGGGCGTTTTACCGTTGTCGTCGCGGCCCATCCAGACCACTGCCAGCAGGTCCTGGCTGAAGCCTGAGAACCAGCTGTCACGTGAATCGTTGCTGGTACCGGTCTTGCCCGCCAGGGTGAGGGTGCGCGGCAAGGTGTTGTATACCGAGCGCCCGGTGCCTTCACGCATGACCCGCTGCATGGCGTTCTGGACCAGGTAGATGGCCGCCGGGTCGAACGTCTGCTGGATCTGGAACGGGTAGCGCTTGAGCGGTTCGCCTTCGGCTGTCAGTACACTGCGAATACCGCGCATCGGCGTGTTGAAGCCGCCGTTGGCCAGGGTCTGGTACATGGTCGCGACCTGCATCGGCGACATCCCGCCTGCACCCAGCAACATCGATGGGAACGCCGGCCAGTCCACATCCACACCCAGGCGCCCGATGGTCTTGATCACGTTCGGCACACCCACTTCCAGGCCGAGCTTGGCGGTGGAGAGGTTGTACGAGTGCGCCAGCCCCTGGTACAGGTAGATGGTGCCGTGCGAACGCCTGTCGTAGTTCTGCGGGCGCCATACCTGTCCGTTGGCAGCCTTGACCGAGAACGGTTCGTCCTGCACCCAGCTGGTCAGGGTGTACTTGCTCGGCTGCTCGAGGGCCGTCAGGTACACCGCCGGCTTGACCAGGGAACCAATCGGGCGCACGGCATCGATGGCTCGGTTGAAGCCGGCAAAGCCCGACTGGCGGCTGCCGATCAGTGCCTGCACCTCGCCGGTCTCCGGGTTGGTCACGACCATCGCCGATTCCACCTCGTCGGCGCCCTTGCGCCCGGCCAGGCGCTTGAACGTCTCGTTCATCGAAGTTTCGGCTTTCATCTGCAGGATCGGGTCGAAGCTGGTGAAAATGCGCAGCCCTTCTTCGGTCAAGTCTTCGTCGCGGTAGTCCTGACGCAGCTGGCGCTTGACCAGGTCGAGGAAGGCCGGGAACGAACTGTCGGCCAGACTGCCGCGCTTGGTGACGCCCAGCGGCATCTTCTTCGCCGCATCCACTTCGGCCTGGCTGGCCACACCCTGCTCGGCGACCAGGTCCAGTACCAGGTTACGCCTGGCCAACGCACGTTCCGGGTAACGGCGCGGGTTGTAGTAGGACGGGCCCTTGACCATGCCGACCAGCAACGCAATTTGATGCAGCTTGAGCTCGGACAACGGCTGGCTGAAGAAGAACTGGCTGGCCAGGCCGAAACCGTGCACGGCACGCTGACCGTCCTGGCCGACGAACACCTCGTTAAGGTAGGCCTCCAGGATTTCGCGCTTGTCGTAATGCAGTTCCAGCAATACCGCCATCATCGCCTCGGTCAGCTTGCGGCTCAGGCTGCGCTCACTGGTGAGGTAGAAGTTCTTGACCAACTGCTGGGTCAGGGTACTGCCACCCTGGCGCATCGATCCGGACGAGGTATTGACCCACATGGCCCGGGCGATGGATTTGGGCGACACGCCCAAGTGACTGTAGAAATCGCGGTCTTCGGTGGCCACAAGGGTTTCGAGCAGGTACTTGGGCACCTGGTCGATCTTGATCAGGATGCGATCCTCCAGGTTCTTGGGGTAGATGCCGCCGATCATCAGCGGCTCCAGCCGCACCACATCCAAGGCCTTGCCGTCGGCGCCCGCCAGTCCCGCCACGTAATCACCGGAGAACCGTACACGGACGAACTGGGCAGGCTCCATGCCCTCATAGAACTGGAACCCACGTGTATTGAGGTCCACCGTGTTGCCGTTCACCGCTGCCGCGCCTGGCCCATTGGCGGCACTTTCACGGCGATAACCCAGCGCGTCGAGTTCGGTGAGGAAGTCGTTCTTGCTCAGTTTCTGGCCGGTGAACAGCTCCAGCGGCCTGGCATACACCTTGGCGGGGATAGTCCAGCGCTTGCCGGAAAACTTTTCCTGCACGACGGCATCGAGGTAGACCGCGAAGCCAGCGATGATCACCAAGCCGACCAGGCTGAGCTTCAAAGCCCAGCCCAGCCAGGCACGGGAGCGGCCGGTCGGGCGTTTTTTGGGGGTACGGGAATTTCGAGATCGAGTCATGGCGGCGGATTATACGCACTTTACTGAGGCTGGGCAGGCGGCCCGGCGGTAGGCAGGGACGGCACCATTGACCATAATGGCCGATTCGAATTCCCTGCCCCCGGAAGGATTTCCCGTGAGCCAAGCCCTCATCACTGCGTTGCAGAACCCTGCCCTGTACCCCCACCCCGTGGATGGGTTCCACCTCATCGAGACGCATATCTCCTGGGTATTGCTCACGGGTGAGTATGCCTACAAGATCAAGAAGCCGATGAACTTCGGCTTCCTCGACTTCACCCACCTGGATCAGCGCCAGCACTTCTGCAACGAAGAACTGCGCCTGAATCAGCGCCTGACCGACGGTCTGTACCTGGAGGTACTGCCAATCACCGGCACCGCCGACGCCCCGCAGATCGGTGGAGAGGGCCAGGCCATCGAATTCGCCTTGAAAATGCGCCAATTCCCACAGGGACAGATGCTGTCAACTCTCCAGGCCAACGGTGAGCTGACCGCTGCCCATGTCGACCAGATGGCCCGCCAGATCGCCGAGTTCCACATGCAGGCGCCTCGCGTGCCGGTGGAGCACCCGCTGGGTACGCCAGAAAGCGTGATGGCACCGGTGGAGCAGAACTTCGAACAGATCCGTCCGTTTCTGAGCGACAAGGCCGACCTGCAACAGCTCGACGCCCTGCAAGCTTGGGCGCGCAGCAGTTTCGACCGCTTGCATGGGCTGCTCGAACGCCGCAAGGCCGAAGGTTTCATTCGCGAATGCCACGGCGACATTCACCTGGGCAACGCGACCCTGATCGATGGCCAGGTGGTGATCTTCGATTGCATCGAATTCAATGAGCCCTTCCGCCTGACCGACGTCTATGCCGATACCGGCTTCCTGGCCATGGACCTCGAGGACCGCGGGCTCAAGTGCCTGGCCCGGCGTTTCATCAGCCAGTACCTGGAACTGACCGGCGACTATGAAGGGCTGGAGTTGCTCAACTTCTACAAGGCCTACCGCGCCCTGGTGCGTGCCAAGGTCGCGCTGTTCAGCATGCCTGCCGACGCCGATGGCGTACAGAAGGCCACGACCCTGCGTACCTACCGCAACTACGCCAATCTCGCAGAAAGCTACAGCGCCATTCCTTCACGCCTGCTGGCCATTACCCATGGGGTTTCGGCAGTCGGCAAGAGCCATGTCGCCATGCGTCTGGTCGAAGCGCTGGGCGCCGTGCGCGTGCGCTCGGATGTGGAACGCAAACGTCTGTTCGGCGAACAGGCGCAAGACACGACAGGCCAGTTGAGCGCAGGCATCTACGACCAAGAGGCCAGTGCAGCCACTTACGAGCGCCTTCACCAGATTGCAGGTACCGTGCTGCGGGCAGGCTTGCCGGTGGTACTCGACGCCACCTACCTCAAGCATGCACAGCGCCAAGCCGCCGCCGACGTCGCGAGCCAAACAGGCGTCCCCTTCCTGATCCTCGATTGCCATGCCCCGGATGCCGTGATCAGCAGCTGGCTGCAGCAACGCCAGGCGCAGAACCAGGATCCGTCGGATGCCACCCTGGAGGTCGTTCAGGCCCAACAGGCAAGCCGTGAGCCGTTGGCTGCCGAGGAAGTCGCCTTGAGCACGCCGGTAGACACCCAGGCGAGCAGCAGCATGGACCATGTCATCGAGCAAATCCGTCAGCGCCTGCCAGGGCTCTGATACCTGAAGCGGCAAGACGCCGTTTCAAGCGACGCGCCTCCGACCTGCGGCCTTGTCAAAAGGCCGCGCACGTGTAGGGCCCCGCTACACTTGCTCCAGCGCCATGCGCTCTTTCCTCAACCATCGCAAGGAGGCGTGATGACCGAGGATCTGCAATGCCTGAAAAACCTTGGCAAGACGTCAGTCCAGTGGCTTAAGGCCGCCGGCGTGCAAACCCCGTCGGATCTGCGCCGCCTTGGCGCAGTCCAGGCCTACTTGACGGTGAAGGCTCGCGGTTTTCGCGCTACCAAGGTACTGCTGTTCGCCATCGAAGGCGCCCTGCTGGATGTTGCCTGGAGAGCGCTGCCGCACCCGCGCAAGACGGCACTGCTCGAGCTGCTGGAAGCCGCCACTCGGCGCGAGGCAAAAATAAAGTGTAATAAGCTATTGACCCATGAATGAGAATCGTTATGATTATCACAACTGGTCGCGAGACTGGTTGGATAACCTCAGGGCCCTTGGTTCGGACTCTCAGATTATCTCCTCATCAGGCTAATCACGGTTATTGACCCGGCACTTTGCCGGGTCTTTTTTTGCCTGGCTGTTCAGGTCGAGTACCCGACCGACGTCATGAACACGCCTGCTTCTCTTTCAGCGGGCGATGACCAACGGATGCCCACGCTCAGGGTGCGCCTGCACGATGACATCGATTCCGAAGACAGCCTTGAGCGCCTCTGGGGTGAGCACACCGGCAGGGCTGGCCAAGGCGTAACTGCGCCCCTGTTCCAGCAACAGGATCTGGTCACAGAACCGCGCTGCCAGGTTAAGGTCATGCAGAATGAGCAAAACGGCAGCGCCACGATCTGCGAAACGACGCACCGCCTCCAGGGTCGTGTGCTGGTGCAGCGGGTCGAGCATGGAGGTGGGCTCGTCGAGCAACAACGTCACGCCCTCTTCGCCCGGCCACAACTGCGCCATCACCCGTGCCAGGTGCACCCGCTGGCGCTCGCCACCCGACAGCGCCAGGTAACTGCGCCGTGCAAGGTGGGCTGCATCTGCTGCCTGCAATGCCGCCTCCACAATCTGTGCGTCACGCAGGCGCCCTGTGGCATGCGGCATGCGCCCCATCCCCACAACGTCCTGCACCTGGAACGCAAAACCGAGGCTGGCCACCTGTGGCAACACCGCCAATCGCTGCGCGCGCTCGGGGCCGGCCCAGCCCGACAGCGGTCGCCCTTGCAGTGTCACTCGCCCCTGCGCAGGCACGAGTTCGCCACTGAGCGCTCCCAACAGACTGCTTTTGCCCGCACCATTCGGCCCCAATACACCGACGATCTGCCCAGGCGGTAGCTGCAGATCGATACCCCGCAGAACGTCCTGTTGACCACGGCGCAGGTAGAGGCCTTCGGTTTGCAGCATCACGCGCGCCCTCGGATCAGCAGGTACAGGAAAAACGGCGCGCCAATGAAAGCGGTGACGATACCAATGGGAAGCTCGGCAGGGGCCAGCAGCAGCCGCGCCACCAGATCGGCCATCAGCATCAAGGCGCCACCTGCCAACAAGGAGGCAGGTAATACCACCCGGTGGTCAGGGCCGGCCAGCATTCGCACCAAATGCGGAACCACCAGGCCGATGAAACCGATCAAGCCCGCTGCGGCCACCGCCGCCCCGACACCCAATGCCGTGCAGAACACCAACTCGCGCTTCAAGCGCTCGACGTCGATACCCAGATGGCGGGCTTCGGACTCCCCCAGCATCAGCACGTTGAGCGCCCTCGCCCGGCGAGGTAGCCAGAGCGAAACGCCCGTCGCGACCAGCAGCAGAGGCCAGATCCGCGCGTAACTTGCGCCATTGAGGCTGCCCAGGTTCCAGAACGTCAAGGTGCGCAGGATGGCGTCATCTGCCAGGTAGCTGAAGAGCCCCACGGTCGCGCCGCCCAGTGCGGTCATGGCCACCCCGGCCAGCAGCATGGTGGCCACATTGGTCTGCCCGTCGCGCCTGCCTAGCCGGTATACCAGCGCGGTCACACCCAGTCCGCCTAGAAACGCACACAGCGACAACAGATACGGTGACAAACCCTCGGGTATGTTACCCAGCCATTGACTCCCAACGATCGCGACTGCGGCGCCAACCGCCGCACCGGCCGCCACGCCTACCAGCCCAGGGTCTGCCAGCGGGTTGCGAAACAACCCCTGCATGGCCACCCCCGACAAGGCCAGCACCGCGCCCACAGCCAGCCCCAGCAGCGTTCGCGGGAGGCGGATCTGACCAATGATCATCTGCGCCTGCTGCAAACCCTCTGCTGCAAGCGGTACACCCAAAAGCCGCAAGCTGGCCTGCAGGGTATCGGTCAGCGGCAGACTCACGGGCCCCAGCGACAAGGAAAGCAGGATGGCGAGCACGCATGCACAGCCCAGCCAGATGAACAACGTTCGCGGTCGAACCCGTGGCCTCATGGCGCGAAGCGGATAGTGGCCGACGGATAGAACGCAGCGGCCAGCACCCTAAGCGTGGCTGGCAAGCGCGGCCCCAGCCCACCGACCAGCAAGGTCGGGTCAAGCTGAACCAGGCGCTGATCGTGCACTGCACGCGAGGCGGCCAGTGCAGGGTTTTCCTTCAACAGTGCCTGCAAGGCTGCTTGATCGGTGAGCACGCGGTCCGAGAACACGATGACGTCCGGGTCCAGCGCCGCGAGCGCCTCGCTGGAAAAGTCCTTGTAGCCCTGATGGGTTGCAAGGTTACGCCCCCCGGCCTGCTGCAAGACCCAATCCCCTGCCGTGCCGGTACCTGCCAACAGCGGCTTGGCACCGGCATGCCCCACGAGCAACACCACGCCGGGCGCGGGCTGCTCGGCTTGTGCCTGGCGTACCTTGTCGTGCAGTTCATCGAGCTGATGGCGAAAGTCTTCAGTCGCACGTGCGGCCTGCGCCTGGGCCCCAAGCAGCTCGCCCAGGCGCTTGAGGGTCTGCCCGAGGGCATCGATATCGGGCTGGCTGGAGAACACCTCGACGGGCACGCCGGCCCTGGTGATCTGTGCCAACACCGGCGGTGGGCCCATTTCATCCGTACCTATCAACCTGTCAGGGCGCAGGCTCAGAATGCCTTCGGCGGACAACTGGCGCTGATAACCAATACTGGGCAGTGCTTTCAAGGAGGCTGGATGTTGGCTGGTGGTATCGACGCCGACCAACCGCCGCTCAGCGCCCAACGCGACCACCCACTCGCTCAAGGCACCGCCAGCACTGACCCAACGGCTTGACTGTTCGGCTGCCAGGGCCTTGGTGCAGAGCAGTGGGCAGGCGGCAAGAACAAGCACGGCGGCAAGGCGACGCATCATTGGATTTCCTTTATTGGATTGGCCCCCACACCTTGTAGCAGGCGGCAGAACTGCGCACCATGCAACGCCAGGCGCAGCGAATGACAGCCATTTGATAATTGTTCGCATTGACGCGTCAAGTCGACCACCGTTCCAAGAGTCAGGCCTGCCATGCACTTTCTTTGCCCCTCCCACAGCTTGCCCGAAGGCCAGAGCCGCCCGTTCGATGTAGACGGCGTTCTCCTGCTCGGCGTTCGCCGCCAAGGCAGCGTCTACCTCTACCGCAACCGCTGCCCGCACCGTGGCATTGCATTGAACGGGCCGCAGGAACGTTTTCTGGACGACAGCAACAGCCTTATTCACTGTAGCCACCACGGCGCACTCTTTTTGATCGAGACGGGCGAATGTGTGTCCGGGCCTTGCGAAGGCGAGTCGTTGCAGGCCCTGGACTGCCTCGAAGACAGTCAGGGCATCTGGCTCAAGGCGTGAGGATCACCGGCAGGCGCCGGTCAATGACGATGCCCTCGGCATCCAGCCGGGTCCCATAGGCCAGCACTTCGACCCCCTCGGCCGCCGCCACCTTCAGCGCTTGGGCATAGGCCATGTCGATCTCATCGGCCGGTCGTACGGCCTCGATTCCCGTCAGGTTCACGCAATACAGCTGAACCGCGCGTATGCCTTGACGCGCCAGCTTGGCCAGCTCGCGCAGGTGCTTGGCACCGCGCTGGGTGACGGCGTCCGGAAACGCCGCCGTGGTGCTGTCGGCGTAACCCAGGGTTACGCTTTTCACTTCCACGTAAGCCGGTGCACCGTCGAATTCCAGACGAAAATCGATGCGACTGCCTTCTTCACCGTAGGCCACCTCCCGCTTGAGTGCAGTGAAACCTGCCATTTCGGTGATGATCCCCGCCCGCAGCGCCTCCTCCACCAATGCGTTGGCGCGGCCGGTGTTGACGCACGCCAGCCTACCTTGCGGGGTTTCGCTGATTTCCCAGGTGCCTGGCAGTTTGCGTTTCGGGTCACTTGAGCGACTGAACCACACCAGGCCACCCTCGCGCATGCAATTGAGCATGGAGCCGGTGTTGGGGCAATGGATGGTCAGCTGCTCGCCAGTGGCCAGTTCGATGTCGGCCAGAAAGCGCTTGTACCGGCGCAGCAGCCGACCTTGTTCAAGGGCAGGAGAAAAGCGCATCAGCCCTGCCAGCTCTGCAGGCCACGGGCAATCCGCTGGACCGCTTGCTCCAGGCGCGGCAGGCTTTGGGTGTAGGCGAAGCGCACATGATGGCCGGCCAGGTGGCGACCAAAGTCCAGCCCAGGGGTAAACGCCACGTGCTCGGTTTCCAGGAAATGTCGGCAGAAGCCGAAGGCATCACCCCCGAATGCGCTGATATCGGCGTACAGATAAAACGCGCCCTGGGGCTCCACGGCGATTTTGAAACCCAGGCTGCGCAGGGCTGGCAGCAGGTAATCACGGCGTTTGGCAAATTCTGCCCGGCGCGCCTCGAAGATCCCGAGCGCCTCCGGCTGGAAGCAGGCCAGCGCGGCGTGCTGGGCCATGCTGGGTGCGCTGATGTAGAGGTTTTGCGCCAATTTCTCAAGGTCAGCCACCGCATCTTCGGGTGCCACCAACCAACCCAGGCGCCAACCGGTCATGCCGAAATATTTGGAAAAGCTATTTAGCACAAACGCCGAATCGTCCACCTCGAGCACGCTGGGCGCGTCCATGCCATAGGTCAGGCCGTGGTAGATCTCGTCCACGACCAGGTGACCGGCGCGGGCGCGCGTGGCTTGGGCAAGGCTGGCCAACGCCTCGCGCCCCAGCACCGTCCCCGTCGGGTTGGCAGGTGATGCCACCAAGGCGCCGACCGTATCGGCATTCCAGTGTTTATGCACCAGCTCTGCATCGAGCTGATAGTTCACCTCAGGCCCTACGGGCACCAACTGCGCCCCGCCCTCGACCAGGCGCAAGAAGTGGCGATTGCACGGGTAGCCCGGGTCGGCCAGCAACCAATGCTTGCCGGGATCGACCAGCAGGCTGCTGGCCAGCAGCAGCGCCCCGGAACCACCTGGCGTGATCAGGATGCGCTCCGGATCGACGTCAAGGCCGTAGCGCTGACCATAGAAACCGGCGATTGCCTGGCGCAGTGCCGGCAGACCACGGGCGGCCGTGTACCGGGTGTGGCCTTCGGCAAGCGCGGCTTGCCCAGCGGCAACGATGGGCGCCGCCGTGGTGAAGTCCGGCTCGCCGATCTCGAGGTGGATCACGTCATGCCCGGCTGCCTGCAGCTCATTGGCACGCGCCAGCAGCGCCATGACATGGAAGGGTTCGATGGCGCGACTGCGCGCACTGTAGGGTTGGGCCATGTCCTTCTCTCAATCGGGTCTAAACTTGGGATTCTACCCTTGCGCGCAATCGAACGTACGGTTCGCGCCGGTGTCAGTAAGCAGGATCGGGCGGGCTAGCGCACCCCCGATCTATCTGGTAAGTTCGGCGGCTCGCAGTCGCAGGGCCGGCGGTCGCCGGAGATGGAGCATCCTGCGCATAGGATCAGATGAGTGAGAGGCGGTCTATTCATGTCCACCGTAGAAAAGCAAAAAACCGGTCAAACCATGTACGGTGTCGAGCCCTATCAAGAGACCAAGGGCGAAGAATACATGGGTGAGCCCATGAAGAAGCACTTCACCAAGCTTCTCAATGCCTGGAAAGGCGAGCTCATGCAGAGCGTGGACCGCACCGTGGACCACATGAAGGACGAAGCGGCGAACTTCCCCGACCCGGCCGACCGTGCCAGCCAGGAAGAAGAATTCGCCCTCGAGCTGCGCAACCGCGACCGCGAGCGCAAGCTGATCAAGAAAATCGACAAGACCCTGCAAAAGATTCAGGACGAAGAATACGGCTGGTGCGATTCCTGCGGGATCGAGATTGGCTTGCGCCGTCTGGAGGCCCGTCCTACCGCCGACCTGTGCTTTGACTGCAAGGAAATTGCCGAGAAGAAAGAAAAGACCGTCGGCAAAGGCTGATCGTCTTCTTCTCCAAACGGGGCGCATCATGCGCCCCGCTTCATTTATATGCCCTGCCCGATCATGACCCAGTCCCGTTACATCGGCCGCTTTGCCCCCACCCCCAGCGGTTTCCTGCATTTTGGCTCCCTGGTAGCCGCCCTGGCGTCCTGGCTGGACGCCCGAGCCGTGGGCGGGCGTTGGCTGCTGCGCATGGAGGACACCGACCCGCCACGGGAAATGCCCGGCGCGCGCGATGCCATCCTGCAAACCCTGGAGCGCTACGGCCTGGAATGGGATGGCGAAGTGGCTTTCCAGAGCCTGCGCTTTGATGTTTATGCCAGCGTGGTCGACCGCCTGTTCAACATGGGCCTGGCATACGCCTGCACCTGTTCGCGCAAGCAGCTGGAAGCGTACGGCGGCATCTACCCCGGCTTTTGTCGCAACGCCGGGCACGCCCGCGAAGGTGCGGCGATTCGTATCCGGGTACCGGAGCTGACCTACCGCTTCACCGACCGGGTTCAAGGTGAGTACGAGCAGCACCTGGGCCGCGACGTCGGCGACTTCGTCATTCAGCGCCGCGACGGGCTCTATGCCTATCAGTTGGCGGTGGTGCTCGATGACGCCTGGCAAGGCATCACCGACATCGTGCGCGGCGCCGACTTGCTCGACAACACTCCCCGTCAACTGTACCTGCAGGAGTTGCTCGGCTTCACGCAGCCGCGCTACCTGCATGTCCCGCTGATCGTCCAGCCTGACGGCCACAAGCTGGGCAAGTCGTACCGCTCCCCGCCCTTGCAGGCCGACCAGGCTACCCCGCTGCTGCTGCGCGCGCTCAGGGCACTGGGCCAGGACACGCCCGCGCAGCTCGCAAGCGCCACCCCGGCCGAAGTGCTGGCCCTGGCACGTGCGCAGTGGCGGCCCGAACGCATTGCCCAGCGCACCACGGTCCCTGAGGCCGACTTGCGCTAGGCCGGGTTTCGATAACCCGCCAACCTGAATCAAAAGGCCATGAAATTCAAACCCTTGGCCAACGCTGCCGATTCCCGCTAGCATCCGCCACGCCATATGCGCCAATAATAGATCCACACCCGCAGCGCCCAACCGTCGAGGCCCGCATGTACATCTATCGTTTGGTCCTGCTTCTGGTCGTGGGGATCTACCTGTTCTCCCCGGCCATCATGGACTGGTGGATCGAGCCCACCGGAGCCTGGTACCGCCCGTACCTGCTCTGGCTCATCCTGATCGTCGTCACTTTCATCCTGCAGAGCCAACGAGATGCCGATGAGCTTTAGCCTGACCCAGATGATCCTGATCAGTGCCGGCTACCTGCTGGTGCTGTTCGGCGTGGCCTGGGTCAGCGAACGCGGCTTGATACCGCGCTCGATCATCCGCCACCCCCTTACCTACACCTTGTCGCTGGGGGTTTATGCCAGCGCCTGGGCGTTCTACGGATCGGTCGGGCTGGCCTACCAGTACGGCTACGGCTTTCTGGCCTGTTACCTGGGGGTATCAGGGGCGTTCCTGCTGGCACCGGTGTTGCTGTATCCGATCCTGAAGATCACCCGGACCTACCAGCTATCGTCCCTGGCCGATCTGCTGGCTTTTCGCTTTCGCAGCACCTGGGCCGGGGCTCTGACCACGGTGATCATGCTGATCGGGGTGTTGCCGCTGCTTGCCCTGCAGATCCAGGCCGTGGCCGACTCCATCAGCATCCTCACCGGGGAGCCGGTCAAGGCCCGGGTAGCGTTCGCCTTCTGTGCCCTCATCATCCTGTTCACCATCTTCTTCGGTTCAAGGCACATCGCTACCCGTGAGAAGCACGAGGGGCTGGTCTTCGCCATCGCCTTCGAGTCGGTGATCAAGCTCATCTCCCTGGGCGGCATCGGCCTTTATGCCCTGTATGGTGTCTTTGGCGGGCCCCACGGCCTGGAGGTCTGGCTGCTGCAGAACCAGACGGCGCTCGCGGCCCTGCACACGCCCTTGCAGGAAGGCCCGTGGCGCACCTTGCTGCTGGTGTTCTTCGCCTCGGCGATCGTCATGCCGCACATGTACCACATGGCGTTCACCGAAAACCTCAACCCGCGTTCGCTGGTCAGCGCCAGCTGGGGGCTGCCGCTGTTCCTGCTGCTGATGAGCCTGGCCGTGCCCCTGGTGCTGTGGGCCGGCTTGCGCCTGGGCGCCAGTACCAACCCGGAATACTTCACCTTGGGGTTGGGCATCGCGGCCAACAACCAGGCCTTGGCCCTGCTGGCCTATGTCGGCGGGCTTTCGGCAGCCAGCGGGTTGATCATCGTGACCACCCTCGCCCTCTCGGGCATGGCGCTCAATCACCTGGTCCTGCCGCTGTACCAGCCGCCTGCCGAGGGCAACATCTACCGCTGGCTGAAGTGGACACGCCGGGCCTTGATCGTGGCCATCATCACCGCCGGCTTCATGTTCTACCTCACCCAGAGCAACCACCAGAGCCTGGCCAACCTGGGCATCGTCGCGTTCGTGGCCACCTTGCAGTTCCTGCCAGGGGTCCTGTCGGTGCTGTACTGGCCCACGGCGAATAGGCGGGGGTTCATTGCCGGCTTAGTGGCGGGCACCCTGGTGTGGATGGGCACCATGCTGCTGCCGCTGCTGGGTAACCTGCAGGGTTTCTACATCCCCTTGCTGGACATGATCTACGTGCTCGACGACACCAGCTGGCACATGGCAGCCATTGCATCGCTGGCCGCCAACGTGCTGCTGTTCACCTTGATCTCCCTGTTCACCAATGCCAGCAACGAAGAGGTGGCCGCCGCCGAAGCCTGCGCCGTCGACAACGTCCGCCGTCCCCAGCGCCGCGAACTGCACGCCGCCTCGCCACAGGAGTTCGCCACCCAGCTGGCCAAGCCACTGGGCGCCAAGGCCGCGCAGAAAGAAGTGGAGCAAGCCCTGCGCGACCTGTATCTGCCCTTCGACGAGCGGCGCCCCTACGCCCTGCGTCGGTTGCGCGACCGCATCGAGGCCAACCTGTCCGGCCTGATGGGCCCAAGCGTCGCCCAGGACATGGTGGAGACCTTCCTGCCCTACAAGTCAGGCAATGAAAACTATGTGACCGAAGACATCCACTTCATCGAAAGCCGGCTGGAAGACTACCACTCGCGCCTGACCGGCCTGGCTGCGGAACTCGACGCGTTGCGCCGCTATCACCGCCAGACGCTTCAGGAGCTGCCGATGGGGGTATGTTCCCTGGCCAAGGACCAGGAAATCCTCATGTGGAACAAGGCCATGGAAGAGCTGACCGGCATTGCGGCCAAGCACGTGGTCGGTTCGCGCCTGATCACCATTGCCGAACCCTGGCGGGGCCTGCTGCAGGGCTTCATCAATGTGCCGGATGAACACTTGCACAAGCAGCGCCTGGCGCTGGACGGCCAGCCGCGCTGGCTGAACCTGCACAAGGCCGCCATCGACGAACCGCTGGCCCCAGGCAACAGTGGCCTGGTGCTGCTGGTGGAAGACCTGACCGACACCCAGGCCCTGGAAGACAAGCTGGTGCACTCCGAACGCCTGGCCAGCATCGGTCGCCTGGCGGCGGGTGTGGCCCACGAGATCGGCAATCCGATCACCGGCATCGCCTGCCTTGCGCAGAACCTTCGCGAGGAGCGCGAAGGGGATGGGGAAATCATCGAGCTGTCCAGCCAGATCCTCGAACAGACCAAGCGGGTGTCGCGCATCGTGCAGTCGCTGATGAGCTTCGCCCATGCAGGCGGCAGTCATCAGAACAGCGAAGAACCCGTGTGCCTGGCCGAAGTGGCCCAGGACGCCATTGGCCTGCTGGCCTTGAATCGGCGCAACTTCGACGTGCAGTTCTTCAACCTGTGCGACCCCGACCACTGGGCAGAGGGCGACCCGCAGCGCCTGGCTCAAGTGCTGATCAACCTGCTGTCCAATGCGCGGGACGCTTCCCCACCCGGCAGCGCGATCCGCGTGCGCACCGTGGGCTGCGAGCACACGGTCGACCTGATCGTGGAGGATGAGGGCAGCGGCATTCCGAAGAACATCATGGATCGCTTGTTCGAACCCTTCTTCACCACCAAGGACCCTGGCGAGGGAACCGGGCTGGGCCTTGCGCTGGTCTATTCCATCGTGGAAGAGCATTATGGACAAATCACCATCGACAGCCCGGCCGATATCGAACGGCAACGTGGCACACGGATCCGCGTGACCCTGCCCCGGCATGTCGTAGCGACGTCCCCTGAAAATCGAGACCGTCGAGAGAATTGAATCAATGCCGCATATTCTGATCGTCGAAGACGAAACCATCATCCGCTCGGCCCTGCGACGCCTGCTCGAACGGAACCAGTACCAGGTCAGCGAAGCCGGCTCGGTGCAGGAAGCACAGGAACGCTTCAGCATTGCGACCTTCGACCTGATCGTCAGCGACCTGCGCCTGCCGGGTGCCCCTGGCACCGAGTTGATCAAGCTCGGCGAGGGCAGGCCTGTGCTGATCATGACCAGCTACGCCAGCCTGCGCTCGGCCGTGGACTCGATGAAAATGGGCGCGGTCGACTACATCGCCAAGCCGTTCGATCATGATGAGATGCTCCAGGCGGTTGCGCGCATCCTGCGTGATCGGCCAAGCGCGCCTCCCGCAGCCCCTGAGCCACGCCCGGTTTCCGGCAAGTCTGCCCCGGCGGACAAAGCCAGCGCACCGGCGACCAACGGAGATATCGGCATCATCGGTTCCTGCGCCCCCATGCAGGACATGTTCAACAAGATCCGCAAGGTCGCCCCTACCGATTCCAATGTGCTGATCCAGGGTGAATCAGGCACCGGCAAGGAACTGGTCGCCCGCGCGCTGCACAACCTGTCTCGGCGGGCCAAGGCACCGATGATTTCGGTCAACTGCGCGGCGATTCCCGAAACGCTCATCGAGTCCGAGCTGTTCGGTCACGAAAAGGGCGCCTTTACCGGCGCCAGCGCAGGCCGGGCCGGGCTGGTGGAGGCTGCTGACGGCGGCACCTTGTTCCTTGACGAGATCGGCGAACTGCCACTCGAAGCTCAGGCGCGCCTGTTGCGCGTGCTTCAGGAAGGGGAAATTCGCCGGGTGGGTTCGGTGCAGTCGCAAAAGGTCGACGTGCGCCTGATCGCGGCCACTCACCGAGACCTGAAAAACCTGGCCAAGGCCGGTCAGTTCCGTGAAGACTTGTATTACCGCTTGCACGTGATCGCGCTCAAGCTACCTGCCCTGCGCGAGCGTGGCAGCGATGTGAACGAAATTGCCAGTGCCTTCCTGGCCCGCCAGTGCGCGCGGATCGGGCGCGACGATCTGCACTTCTCTTCCGAGGCAGAGCAGGCCATTCGTCACTACAGCTGGCCCGGCAACGTGCGAGAACTGGAAAACGCCGTGGAGCGCGCGGTGATCCTGAGCGAGAGCCCGGAAATTTCGGCGGAGCTGTTGGGCATCGACATCGAGCTCAGCGAGCTGGACGAGGACGAGCTGCTCGACAGTACGCTGACCGTGGCCGGTGCCGCCACGGCCAGTCATGAGCCGACCGAAGACCTGTCGCTGGAGGACTACTTCCAGCATTTCGTGTTGGAGCATCAGGACCACATGACGGAGACCGAGCTGGCACGCAAGCTGGGCGTCAGCCGTAAATGCCTTTGGGAGCGCAGGCAGCGCCTGGGTATTCCACGCCGTAAAACCAACGCCACCAGCGAGAACTGATTCAACCGGGCAGGCGTCATCTCCTGCCCGTCTTCGGTCACCCTGCAAAGCCCTTCCTCGTAATAGGGCTCAAACCCATTCCCCGCACCCTCCCCCTCTGCAAAAATCTGTTACCTGCCTGCTGGCACGTAACAGTTACCGAGGCAAACGGTAACGAAAAACACGTTGCGCCCCTGGGATGCAACCCTGCAGAAATGACCAAACCCCCGGATTTGCTGGGCCAGCCAAAGTTGGCACGCCTTCTGCTATATGCTTAGTACAAAAACAATAACAAGCACTGCAACCCACAATAAGAACAAGACGAAACGACTCACGCACAATAAGAACAAGACGGCGGAGGCGCAGCTAACTGATTCTTTTGGAGAGGATGCATGTTTGGGGCTTGCCCCACACCCAGGCAGAGAACAACAAAAACTGCACTAAAAAGCAGCACCTGAACTGGATGGATCGACGATCAACGTGACATCAGCGGCCAAAGCAATCCGTTTGCTCTTTACCCCTGGCTTGGGGGTCGTCCACAAGCTTCGCGCTTAGTGGCAGGGCGCTCAACAAAAACAAGAAGCCCGCAAAAAAAACAATAAGAGCACACGCAACGACTTCTTGGGGAGCTTAGGCTCCCCTTGTCGTTTCTGCCTTTGGGCAGGCATTCTGCGACCGCCTACACCATCCCGCGAGTAAATGCTAGAATCCCCGCCCATCATGCGGCCATTCTCATATTCTTGGCCGAACATTCCTTCAAACAGTGCATCCCATGCTGAAGAAGCTGTTCCAGTCGTTCCGCCCGCCCGTACCGGGCCAGCACCACCGGCGTACCACGCCCGAGGTGATCAACAAAAGCCAGCATTCGCTGCAGCGCCACCAGTTCAGCCGCCATGCGGTAAACATCGTGGAGCGCCTGCAGAGCGCCGGTTACCAGGCTTATCTGGTCGGTGGTTGTGTCCGCGACCTGATGCTGGGCATCACGCCGAAAGACTTCGACGTGGCCACCAGCGCCACCCCCGAACAGGTACGCGCCGAGTTCCGTAACGCGCGGATCATCGGCCGCCGCTTCAAGTTGGTTCACGTGCATTTCGGCCGTGAAATCATTGAAGTCGCCACCTTCCGTGCCCCTCACTCCGAGGACGATCAGGGCGATAGCCACCGCTCGTCCCATAATGCCAGCGGGCGAATCTTGCGCGATAACGTATATGGCACCTTGGAAGAAGACGCGCAGCGCCGCGACTTCACCATCAACGCGCTGTATTACGATCCGGTCAGCGAGCGCATCCTCGATTACGCCAACGGCGTGCACGATGTGCGCAATCGCCTGTTGCGCCTGATCGGCGATCCTACCCATCGCTACCAGGAAGACCCAGTACGCATGCTGCGTGCGGTGCGTTTCGCGGCCAAGCTCGACTTCGGTATCGAAAAGCACACCGTACAGCCGATCCGCGAACTGGCGCCGTTGCTACGCGAAATACCGCCGGCGCGGCTGTTCGAAGAGAGCCTGAAGCTGTTCCTTTCGGGCCAGGGCGCCATGGTGTTCGAAATGCTGGTCGACCTGCAGCTGTTCGAACCCCTGTTCCCCGCCAGTGCCCAGGCGCTGGAAGACCGCCCCACTTATACCCACACGCTGATCAGCCAGGCGCTGAGCAACACGGACCTGCGCGTCAAGCAAGGCAAGCCGGTAACGCCTGCCTTCATGTTCGCAGCCCTGTTGTGGCCTGCCCTGCCAGCACGCGTTCTGCACCTGCAGAACCAAGGGGTGCCACCGATTCCGGCCATGAACGGCGCAGCCCATGACCTGATCGCCGAGCAATGCGCGCGCATCGCCATCCCCAAGCGCTTCACGCTGCCGATCCGCGAAATCTGGGATATGCAGGAACGCCTGCCGCGCCGCAGCGGTAAACGCGCCGACATGCTGCTGGACAATCCGCGCTTCCGTGCCGGTTACGATTTCCTGCTGCTGCGCGAAAGCGCTGGCGAAGAAACCGATGACCTTGGCCAGTGGTGGACCGAGTATCAGGAAGCCAATGACAGCGAGCGCCGCGACATGATTCGCGACCTGGGCAGCCGTGATGAAGGCGGTGCGTCCCGCAAACGCAAGCGCAGCAACAGCAAGCGCAAGCGCGGTGGTGAAGAGGCCTTCGAGTGAGCATCCGCGTGTACGTCGGCTTGGGCAGCAATCTGGATGCCCCGGCCGAGCAGTTGCGCAGCGCCCTGGACGCCCTCGATCAGGTCCAGGCAACGCGACTGGTGGCTGCTTCGGCGCTGTATACCAGCGATTCGTTACTGCCGGGTCAGCCCCGCTACACCAATGCGGTCGCCGCGCTCGACAGCGCCTTGGCGCCACTTGACCTGCTCGATGCCTTGCAGGCCATCGAAAACGACCAGGGCCGGGTGCGCAAGGAACGCTGGGGGCCGCGCACCCTCGACCTGGACATCCTGCTGTACGGTGACCAGGTGCTGGACCTGCCGCGCCTGCAGGTACCGCACTACCACATGCATGCCAGGCCCTTCGTGCTTTATCCGCTGGCCGAACTGGTACCTGCAGACTTCCGGCTTGCCGATGGCCGCCAACTGTCCCAACTGCTCGCCGCCTGCCCTTGCATTGGCCTCGAACGCCTGTAACCGGCCGTTCGTTAGGGCAGTAACGCCAGTAACACCCTGATCGTAACAATGCGGTAACAGGGTGATTGACTTCCCTCATTCCGCTCACGACTATAGGCGACCCGCGTGGCACCCCCGTGTTGCGCACCCCTATCGAGGCCCGGACGGACCTGTGCCAGAACATCACGCGCGATGATGTGCCGCCGCGGAAGATGACTACTCAGGTTGCATGCAGTCGTTTCCCCTGGCGCCAGAATGAGGAACTCTCTACATGCCTGAAGTAACCCTTTCCACCCTCAATGGCCTGAAGGCCAAGGGTGAAAAAATCGCCATGCTGACCTGCTATGACGCGACGTTCGCCAAGGCAGCCAGCCAGGCTGGCGTCGACGTCCTGCTGGTGGGCGACTCCTTGGGCATGGTCTTGCAAGGCCATGACAGCACCTTGCCGGTCACCACGGCAGACATGGCCTACCACACCGCCTCGGTCAAGCGCGGCAATCACGGCGCATTGATTCTCGCCGACTTGCCTTTCATGGCCCACGCCACGCCCGAATCGGCCTTTGCCAACAGCGCGGCGCTGATGCAGGCCGGCGCCCACATGGTCAAGATCGAAGGTGCAGCCTGGCTGGCCGAGACCATTCGGCTGCTGGCCGAGCGCGGCGTGCCTGTGTGCGCCCACCTGGGCCTGACACCTCAGACAGTAAACGTGCTCGGCGGCTATAAAGTACAAGGCCGCCTTGAGGCACAAGCCCGGCAGATGCAGGCCGATGCCATCGCCCTTGAAGCCGCGGGCGCCGCGATGCTGTTGCTCGAGTGCGTGCCGAGCGATCTGGCCGCAGCGATCACCCAGGCCGTGCGCATCCCGGTCATCGGCATTGGTGCCGGCAACGCCACCGATGGTCAGGTACTGGTGCTGCACGACATGCTCGGCCTGTCTCTCAGCGGTCGGGTGCCCAAGTTCGTGAAGAACTTCATGGACGGCCAACCTGACATCGCCAGCGCCCTCGCCGCTTATGTCCAGGCCGTCAAGCAGGTCACCTTCCCCGCCAGTGAACACGGGTTCAGCGCATGAATACAGTCAAGACCGTGCGGGAGCTGCGCGCCGCGGTAGCCCGCGCCCGCAACGAAGGCAAGCGCATCGGCTTCGTGCCGACAATGGGCAACCTGCACAGCGGCCATGCGGCCCTGGTGGTCAAGGCCGCGCAATGCACCGACTTCGTCGTTGCCAGCATCTTCGTCAACCCGCTGCAGTTCGGGGCCAATGAAGACCTGGACAAATACCCTCGCACGTTGGCAGCCGACCAGCAGCTGTTGGTCGAATCGGGCTGCAACCTGCTGTTTGCCCCTGGCGTGGATGAAATGTATCCGGACGGCATGAGCGTGCAGACGCGGGTCAGCGTGCCCACCCTGTCGCAAGGGCTGTGCGGCGCCAGTCGGCCAGGGCACTTCGAAGGCGTGGCCACCGTGGTCAGCAAATTGTTCAACATGGTGCAGCCTGACCTCGCGGTCTTTGGCGAAAAGGACTATCAGCAGTTGGCAGTCATCCGCGCCATGGTGCGCGACCTGAACATGCCGATCCAGGTGATGGGCCTGCCTACGGTGCGCGCCGCAGACGGTTTGGCACTGTCATCGCGCAACGGCTACCTCACCCCAGAGCAGCGGGCAACAGCGCCAGTGCTGTATCGGGTACTCCAGACACTGGCAGCTGCCATCGCCCATGGCCAAAAGGACTTCGCCACGCTGGTGGCCGACGGCCAGGCCCAGTTGAGCACAGCCGGTCTGCGCACCGATTACCTGGAAGTACGGCATGCCCTGACCCTGCGCCCGGCCGTGGTCGATGACCGAGACCTGGTGGTCATCGCGGCGGCTTACCTGGGCAACACCCGCCTGATCGACAACCTGTACGTGCAAGTGCAGGACACGACTGCCTGAACGGCCTGGGGTGCCCAGGCACCTCATCTACTTGAACGCCCCCCATTCCCAGCGCCGGACCTTTGCCTATAATGATGCCAGCCTGAACCCGGCAATGACTGCCGTGTCCAACGCATCACCACGGACCAAGGGACCCCCGCGCAATGGCGTATTACCGTACCCCCCACGATGTCACGGCTCTACCCGCCTGGCAGGCGCTCAAGCAGCACCGCGATGCCATGCAAGGCTTCAGCATGCGTGAAGCCTTCGCCGCCGATCCTCAGCGCTTCGAACAATTCTCCCTGAGCTCCTGTGGCCTGTTCCTGGATTATTCCAAGAACCTGATCACCGAACAGACACGTGACCTGCTGGTAAACCTGGCCGACGAAGTGGGCCTCAAGGACGCCATCACCTCGATGTTCAGCGGCGAGATCATCAACGCCTCCGAAGGCCGGCCGGTGCTGCACACCGCCCTGCGCCGCCCGGTGGGTGACAAGCTCAGCGTCAACGGCGTGAACGTCATGCCGGAAGTGCACAAGGTGCTCAACCAGATCACCGAGCTGGTAGGCCGCATCCATGATGGCCTGTGGCGTGGCTACAGCGAAAAGCCCATCACCGACGTAGTCAACATTGGTATCGGTGGCTCGTTCCTGGGCCCGGAACTGGTATCCGAAGCGCTGATGCCTTACGCCCAGCGCGGTGTACGCTGCCATTACCTGGCGAACATCGACGGTAGCGAGTTCCACGAACTGTCGGCCAGCCTGCGCGCCGAAACCACCCTGTTCATCGTCTCGTCCAAGTCGTTCAACACCCTCGAGACCCTGAAGAACGCAATGGCCGCGCGTACCTGGTACCTGGCCCAGGGCGGCTCGGAAGCCGAGCTGTACCGCCACTTCATCGCCGTTTCCAGCAACAAGGCCGCCGCCGTGGCGTTTGGCATCCGCGAAGAGAACATCTTCCCGATGTGGGACTGGGTCGGTGGGCGCTATTCGCTGTGGTCCGCCATCGGCCTGCCGATTGCGCTTGCCATCGGCACCGCCAACTTCAAGGAACTGCTCTCCGGTGCCTACACCATGGACCAGCATTTCCAGAGCGCGCCGTTCGAGAAGAACATGCCCGTGCTGCTGGCGCTGCTGGGCGTGTGGTACGGCAATTTCTGGGGTGCCAGCAGCCACGCGATCCTGCCGTACGACCACTACCTGCGCAACATCACCAAGCACCTGCAACAGTTGGACATGGAGTCCAACGGCAAGAGCGTGCTGCAGGACGGCACCCCGGTGAAAACCGAGACCGGCCCGGTGATCTGGGGCGGCGTGGGCTGCAACGGCCAGCATGCCTATCACCAATTGCTGCACCAGGGCACACAGCTGATCCCGGCCGACTTCATCGTGCCGGTTGTCAGCTTCAACCCGGTGGCCGACCACCACCAGTGGCTGTACGCCAACTGCCTGTCCCAGAGCCAGGCGCTGATGCTGGGCAAGACGCGCGAGGAAGCCGAGACCGAACTGCGTGCCAAGGGCATGAGCGAAGCCGATGTGCAAAAGCTCGCCCCGCACAAGGTCATTCCGGGCAATCGTCCGAGCAACACCTTGGTGGTCGAGCGTATCAGCCCACGCCGGCTGGGCGCCCTGGTGGCCATGTATGAGCACAAGGTGTTCGTGCAGAGCGTGGTCTGGGGTATCAATGCCTTCGACCAATGGGGCGTGGAATTGGGCAAGGAGCTGGGCAAGGGTGTGTACCAGCGTCTTGTGGGCAGCCAGGAAGAGGTTGCCGAGGACGGTTCTACCCAGGGCCTGATCAATTACTTCCGCGGCCGCCATCGCGGCTGATCCCACCCTCTGCCTGGCAGTGCATCCTGCTCGTCAGGCAGGGCGTGAAAAAAGTGCGCCGTAGCTTCTGCAGTTCGCTTCCGGGCGATTGGCGGGGCTGCCGCGCAGCGCCTATCGCACGTGAGTGAAGCCTGCGCAGCAAGCCAGTCTGCAGCTCCACTGTCCCTGTAGCCCGTGACCGCCCAATCGCCGGACCGGTTGAACACCCCTCCCCCCAAAACTGTCCTACTCAATAGCCGTTGCCGTGCCTCGCCCCTTACAAGAGCAGGACCACCGCCATGTTCGATCTCCGACATTACCCGCACGCCCTCGCCGTCAGTCAGGCGGCAGCCCTTTCCCAGGACGACTATGACCGCCTGTACCGCCAGTCGGTCGAAGACCCGGATACCTTCTGGACCGCTCAAGCGCAACGCCTGACCTGGATGAAGCAATGGTCCCAGGTTCAACGGTCGGACCTGCGCACCGGCCAGGCCCGTTGGTTCGACGGAAGCCAACTGAACGTCAGCTACAACTGCATCGATCGCCACCTGGCCACGCGGGCCGAGCAGACCGCCCTGCTGTGGGAAGGCGACGACCCTAGCGACACCAAGGCCATCAGCTACCGTGAACTGCACCGCCAGGTGTGTCGCCTGGCCAATGTATTGAAGTCGCGAGGCGTGGCCAAAGGTGACCGGGTGTGCATCTACATGCCGATGATCCCCGAAGCCGCGTTCGCCATGCTCGCGTGCGCGCGCATAGGCGCTGTTCACTCCGTGGTGTTCGGTGGTTTTTCCCCCGACGCGCTGCGTGACCGTATCCTCGATGCCGACTGCCGCACCGTCATCACCGCTGACGAAGGCGTACGCGGCGGCAAGCGCATCGCCCTCAAACAGAATGTCGACAAGGCGCTGGCCAGTTGCCCAGCCGTCAGCACCGTCGTGGTCGTGCGGCGCACTGGGGGTGATGTCGCGTGGGACGACGGTCGTGACCTCTGGTACCACCACGCCATCGAGCAGGTCGACGAGACTTGCCCGCCCGAACCGATGGAGGCAGAGGCGCCGCTGTTCATCCTCTACACATCCGGCAGCACCGGCAAACCCAAAGGCGTGCTGCACACCACGGCCGGGTACTTGCTGCAAGCGGCCATGACATTCGACGTGGTGTTCGACTACCGGCAGGGGGAAGTCTTCTGGTGCACCGCCGACGTCGGCTGGGTCACCGGCCACAGTTACATCGTGTATGGCCCTCTGGCCAATGGCGCCATCTCGCTGATATTCGAGGGCGTGCCCAACTACCCCGACAGCTCGCGGTTCTGGCAAGTGGTGGACAAGCATCAGGTCAACATCTTCTACACCGCACCCACCGCCCTGCGCGCCCTGATGCGCGAAGGGCTTGCGCCCCTGCAAAGTACCTCCCGTGCGAGCCTGCGCTTGCTGGGCAGCGTGGGTGAACCGATCAACCCGGAAGCCTGGCATTGGTATTTCGATGAGGTCGGACAGCGCCGCTGCCCCATCGTCGACACTTGGTGGCAGACCGAAACCGGCGGCATCATGCTCACGCCACTGCCCGGCACCCAGACCCTCAAGCCTGGCTGCGCCACCCAACCCATGTTCGGCGTGCAGCCGGTGCTGCTTGACGACAAGGGCCAGGTCATCGAGGGTCCAGGGGCTGGGCTGCTGGCGATCAAGGCCAGCTGGCCGGGGCAGATTCGCAGCGTCCATGGCGATCACCAACGCATGGTCGACACCTACTTCAAGCCCATGCCCGGCTACTACTTCACCGGGGATGGCGCCAGGCGCGATGCCGACGGGCATTACTGGATCACTGGGCGCGTGGACGATGTGATCAACGTGTCCGGACATCGCATCGGCACGGCGGAGGTCGAAAGCGCCCTGGTGCTTCACGACAGCGTGGCCGAAGCAGCCGTGGTGGGTTACCCCCACGATCTCAAGGGCCAGGGTGTATACGCCTTTGTGACCACCATGAACGGTGTCAGCCCCGATGAAGACCTCAAGGCCCAGTTACTGGCGCTCGTCGGCAAGGAGATCGGCAGCTTCGCCAAGCCCGAGCTGCTGCAATGGGCTCCGGCTCTGCCCAAGACACGGTCGGGTAAGATCATGCGGCGTATACTGCGCAAGATCGCCTGTAACGAGCTCGACAGCCTGGGCGACACCTCTACCCTGGCCGACCCGAGCGTCGTCCAAGGGTTGATCGACACTCGCCTGAACCGATAACCGGCGGCCGCTACCCAGGCTGCCCAGCCCTGCAGGTCACCATGGAAGCGCTTCGCCGCCGTATCGAACAACAAGCCATGAGCCTCACCGGCCTGGCGTTGGGGCAGCTCGACCTGGAGTCGCCCAAGGGCGACCCTGGCCTGTTCGGGCCCGGCAGTGTCAGTTGGCGGGTGCATGGCGACTTCCCCAGCATGCTGGTCGGCGGCATCAGCGCACTGATGCTGCAGTTGCTGCACCCGCTGGCGCTCGCTGGGGTCTGGGACCATTCCAACTTTCGCCATGACTTGATCGGGCGCCTGCGGCGCACCAGCCAGTTCATTTCAGGGACCACGTTCGGTGCGACCGAAGATGCGCACTGGCTGATCGAAAAAGTGCGCCGGATACACCTGCAAGTCGAAGGCACTGCGCCGGATGGCCGCCCCTATGCGGCCAGCGACCCTCACCTGCTGACCTGGGTGCATGTGGCCGAGGTCAGCAGCTTTCTGGCCGCTCACTTGCGTTACCGCAACCCCCGCTTGTCCCTGGCCGACCAAGACGCTTACTACCAGGAAATCGCCCTGATCGCCGAACGCCTGGGCGCCCTGGACGTGCCACGCTCGCGCCGTGAGGTCGAACACTACCTGCATGCGATGCGCCCACAACTGAGCTGCGATGCCCGCAGTCAGGAAGTCATGAGTATTCTGCTCGACGCCCCTGCGCCCAGCCGGCTGGCAAAACCGGTGGGCAAGCTGATGCTGCACGCCGGTATCGAGCTGCTGCCCCAGTGGGCACAACAGCAGCTTGGCCTCGAACCGGGCCATTGGCAAAAACGGTTGATCCGCCTGGGCGTGCAAGGCACCGCACCGGTATTGCGCTGGGCCATGCGCGACGGGTCTGCGCACCGGGCCAGGCGCCGCATGGGCATCGAATAAGCACTGAGCGCACCTCAGCGGAACTGATTTAACGTGCCATACTCCAAGGCATCCCGGCCCGGACAGACGAAGCGATTCATGTACAAAGGACTGACTCGCGCCATCGGCGCACTGCTGGCGTTGCTCGCCCTGTACAGCCTGCTTGGCTTTTTCATTCTTCCGGGCGTCGCGCTGCGTATCGCCAACCAGCAGCTCGCCCACTACGCCACGGTGCCGGCCCACCTCCAGCGGGCCGAGTTCAACCCCTTCAGCCTTGAGTTGACCTTGTGGGGCTTGCAGATCGGCGAGCCCGGTAAAGAGCAGGTTGGCTTCGAAAAACTGTACGCCAACCTGTCGCTGGACAGCCTATGGACCGGCGCGCTGCACCTTGACGCCCTCGAGTTGGTCAAACCACGCACCGAAGTGCTATTTGCCAAAGATGGCACGCTCAACCTCGCTCGCCTTTTCCAACTGCCTGCCAGCAAAAGCGAGCCCGATACACCCCCAGGCGATCCTTTCCCGCTGCGTATCGGCAGCATCAAGCTTGAGCAGGGTTTCGTGCGTTTCGAAGACCTGCGTCCCAGCGAGCCGATCGAGTTTCTCTACGACAACCTTGGCCTGGAATTGAAGAACCTCAGCACCCTCGCCAATGACAATGCCGACATGACCATGGTGGCCAACAGTCCCAACGGTGGGCGCATCGACTGGCAGGGCACGTTGAGCCTAGCGCCTATCGCGTCCGAAGGCACGATTAAGGTCACCGACAGCAAGATGAAGCTGTTCTGGCCCTATGTGCGCGATGCGGTGCCCTTGGTGTTGGAAGACGGCAAGCTCAGCCTGAGCACGCATTATCGGCTCAACCTGGCAGATAAGACCGAACTGCGTCTGGAAAAAGCCTCGGTGCGGGTGGCGCCCTTTGCCATCAAGGCTCCGAATGGTCGTCCGTTGGCAAGGCTCGCCAATCTGGAGTTGAGTGATGCCTCCGTCGACCTGGTCAAGCAGCAGGTCACGATCGGCAAGGTACGCAGTGAAAAACTGGAAACCTGGGCAGCGCTGGAGAAGGACGGTCAGCTCGATTGGCAGGTGCTGTTTGCCGGCGAGCCTGGCAAGCCAACACCAGCTGAAAAGGCCGAGCCGCCCACTGCAGGGGCTTCAGCTGCACCGCAGACGCCAGCGGCCCCAAGCAAGCCCTGGCAGGTGTTGCTTAATGATGTCCAGCTCAGGAACTACCGTGTTCACCTGGCAGACCGCACGCAAAAAGAACCGGTCACCCTGGACGTAGGCCCCTTGAACGCTGACTTGAAGGGCTTCGACAGCCTCAACCAGAAGCCCTTCACGGTCAAGTTCGACACCGGCATCGGCAAGCAAGGCACCCTGCAGGGCCAGGGCCAGGTCAACCTGGCGCCGGTGTGGGCCAAGCTGGATGTCGGCACCCGGGACATCGACCTGCGGTTAGCCCAAGCCTACATCAGCCCCTTCATTCTGTTGGAGCTGCGCAGCGGTATGCTCGACAGCGACCTGAAGGTGGACCTGAAAAGTACCTCGCCGTTGGCCTTGACGGTAAGCGGCAAAGCGCAGGTGAATCAGTTGCACACCCTCGACACCATCAAGAGCCGGGACTTCGTCAAATGGCAGCAGGTCAACCTCGATGGCCTGACATATGTGCATGGCGATGCCCTGTCGATCGCCAAGGTGACACTGCAACAGCCTTATGCACGCTTCATCATCAACGAAGACCGTACTACCAACATCAATGACCTGTTGATCCCACAGTCAAACGATGCGCCTGCCAAGGCCCAGCCCCAGCCTGCAAGCGCCACCGAGGAAAAGCCGCTCGGTATCCACATTGGCCAGATCGTGATCAAGGACGGTTCGGCCAACTTCGCCGACCTGTCGCTCACGCCCAATTTCGCCACGGCCGTGCAACAGCTCAACGGCCAGGTGGGGACCATCGATAACCGCAAGCCCCTCCCTGCCCCGGTGGATGTGCAAGGCAAGGTTGACCGGTACGCACCCGTCACCATCAAAGGTGGCCTCAACCCATTCGACCCACTCGCGAGCCTGGACATCGCCGCCGTGTTCAAACGCGTCGAACTGACCACCCTGACGCCCTACTCGGGCAAGTTTGCCGGCTACCGCATCCGCAAAGGCCGGCTGAACCTGGACCTGCACTACCTGATCACCAAGGGCCAACTCAAAGCCGAGAACAAGGTGGTCGTTGAGCAGTTGCAACTTGGGGAGAAAGTGGACAGCCCGGACGCGGTCGATCTGCCGATTCGCCTCGCAGTGGCGCTGCTCAAAGACACTCACGGCAAGATTTCCATCGAGTTGCCCGTTGCGGGCGATCTGAACAACCCGCAGTTCAGCGTGATGCCGATCGTGTGGCAAACCTTGCGCAACCTGGTGCTGCGCGCCGCGCAGGCACCGTTCAAGCTCATAGGTGGCCTTGTTGCCGGAGGCGGCGCCGAAGACTTGGGCACTGTGGCCTTTGCACCCGGGTCCAGCGAGCTGGCAGGCGATGCCCAAGCATCCTTGGATAAACTTGCCGAAGGGTTGAGAAAGCGGCCGGAACTGCGCCTGGAAATCGAAGGCACCAGCGCTCAGGCAAGCGACGGCCCCATTCTTGCCCAACAGCGTCTGGAGCGGGAATATCAGGCCACCTGGTACAAGATTCTGCAGCGGCGCGGTGACAAGGTACCGGCCAGTGCGTCCCTGATGGTGGTCGACGAGGCCGACAAGCCAGCGATGCTCGAAGGCATTTACCGCAGCCGCCTCAAGCAGCAACCGCCTGCCGAATGGGAGCAGCTTGACCGCGACGCGCGCACTGCCAACCTTCGCAACGCCGTGCTCAAGTTCTGGGCCGAAAGCACGGCTCTGTTACGCACTCTGGGGCAGGAGCGGGCCAGCAGTATCAAGGATTACCTGGTGGACAAAGCCAAGCTTGAAGACGATAGGGTGTACTTCATCGACACCCACCTGGGGCAGCCCGAAAAAGATGGCCGCGTTGTCACGCCAATGCACCTGGATGCCGACTGATCGTGACTCCTAAGGCTTGATGCCAAGCCTATGCGGCTCAATGAAAGCTTCCACGAAAAAGCCCCGGCACAGGCCGGGGCTTTTGTTGTAGCTGGCCAAATCCATTTGGCCGACAGGACGATCCTTATTCAGCTTTCAGGCCGTCAGCCATTACGCTCTTGACGCCTTTGATGTTCTTGGCAACGCGCACGGCCACTTCTTTTTGCGACTCGGTCACTTTGACGTCCGAGGACAGAGAGACTACGCCGTGGCTGGTTTCTACTTTGATGTCGCTGCCTGGTACGCCTTTCTCGGTCAGCAGATCCGCTTTGACCTTGGTGGTGATCCAGGTGTCAGAGCCTTCTTGCTTAGCGTCATCCATAGTGTTGGCAGCCAGCATTACCGGAGCCTGGGTGGCCTGGGCTGCGAAAGCGGCGTTGGCCATGGTCAGGGTCAGAGCGGTAGCAGTAGCGGCAGCAATGGCGAACTTCTTCATGTGAGTCACTCCTGTTTTTCGAAAGGTCTGCGCCATGTGTCTGGCGGCAGGTAAACAGGTAGTTGCATGGCTTGTGCCAGGTTTTACGCTTCGCTTGATTCCTTTTAAATCAATGACTTACGTATCATCGCATCGTTCACCGCTCGTGCATTCTGCAACCTGCGCGATAAACCTGCATGCAAGATGCAAGTCCGCTAAAAGTTCCGTGTCTGTTTTTGTATTTACACGGGCACAGCCCAGTATAGATCCAAAAAAAAGGGCTCCCGCGGGAGCCCTTTGTGAAGCGCTAGGCGATCAGACGCCAGAAGCCTTCGCAGCCGCGACGTCCTTGATGGACAGCTTGATACGGCCGCGGTTATCCACGTCCAGTACCAGCACTTCGACTTCCTGACCTTCCTTGAGGATGTCGGTGACTTTCTCGACGCGCGCATCGCTCAGCATGGAGATGTGCACCAGGCCATCCTTGCCAGGCAGGATGTTGACGAAGGCGCCGAAGTCGACAATACGCTCGACCTTGCCCACGTAGATCTTGCCAATCTCGGCCTCGGCAGTGATGCCCAGGATGCGCTGCTTGGCAGCGTCTGCCGCTTCCTTGGTTTCGCCGAAGATCTTGATCGAGCCGTCGTCTTCGATATCGATCGAAGCCTTGGTCTCTTCGCAGATGGCGCGAATGGTGGCGCCGCCCTTGCCGATCACGTCGCGGATCTTGTCCGAGTCGATTTTCATGGCGATCATGGTCGGCGCGTTGGCCGACAGCTCGGTACGCGACTGGGCAATGATCTGGTTCATCTGGCCGAGGATGTTCAGGCGCGCTTCCAGGGCCTGGCCCAGGGCGATTTCCATGATCTCTTCGGTGATGCCGTTGATCTTGATGTCCATCTGCAGGGCGGTGACGCCCTTGGCGGTACCGGCTACCTTGAAGTCCATGTCGCCGAGGTGGTCTTCGTCACCCAGGATGTCGGTCAGAACGGCAAACTTCTCGCCTTCCTTGACCAGACCCATAGCGATACCGGCAACCGGTGCTTTCATCGGTACACCGGCATCCATCAGGGCCAGCGAGGCACCGCAGACCGAAGCCATGGAGCTGGAACCGTTGGACTCGGTGATTTCCGAGACGACACGGATGGTGTACGGGAACTCGCTGTCGCTTGGCAGCATCGCCTGCACGCCGCGACGCGCCAGACGACCGTGGCCGATTTCACGACGGCCAGCGCCGCCCATGCGACCACACTCACCGACCGAGAACGGTGGGAAGTTGTAGTGCAGCATGAAGGGGTCTTTCTTTTCGCCTTCCAGGGTGTCCAGCAACTGTGCGTCACGGGCAGTACCGAGGGTGGCAACGACCAGCGCCTGGGTTTCGCCACGGGTGAACAGTGCCGAGCCGTGGGTTTTGGGCAGAACACCGACTTCGATGTTCAGCGGGCGCACGGTGCGGGTGTCACGGCCGTCGATGCGCGGCTTGCCGTTCACGATGTTCTCGCGCACGGTGCGGTATTCCAGCTCGCCGAAGATTTCCTTGATCTGGCCAGCGGTCGGGCCGGCTTCTTCGTTGCTCAGGCGGGCAATGGCTTCATCGCGCAGCTGGCCCAGGCGGGTGTAGCGGTCCGCTTTCTGGGTGATGGTGTAGGCCTGCGACACCTGCTCGCCGAACTCGGCACGTACCAGGTTCATCAGCTCGGTGTTGGCGGCAGCGGGCTGCCAGTCCCACGTTGGCTTGCCGGCTTCGGCAGCCAGTTCCTTGACGGCCTGGATGACGGCCTGGAACTCATCGTGGGCGAACAGCACGGCGCCCAGCATCTGGTCTTCGGTGAGCTCTTTGGCTTCCGATTCAACCATCAGCACGGCGGTTTCGGTACCGGCGACGACCATGTCCAGGCTCGAAGCCGCCAGTTGCTCGTACGTTGGGTTCAGCAGGTAGCCGGTGCTTTCGTGGAAGGCAACGCGCGCCGCGCCAATCGGGCCTTCGAATGGAATGCCGGAGATGGCCAGGGCCGCCGAGGTACCGATCATCGCGGCGACATCGGGGTCGGTCTTCTTGCTGGTGGAAACCACGGTGCAGACGACCTGCACTTCGTTCATGAACCCTTCAGGGAACAGCGGACGGATCGGACGGTCGATCAGGCGCGAGGTCAGGGTTTCTTTCTCGGAAGGACGGCCTTCACGCTTGAAGAAACCACCGGGGATCTTGCCGGCAGCGTAGGTTTTTTCCTGGTAGTGAACCGACAACGGGAAGAAGCCCTTGCCTGGATCAGCTTGCTTGGCACCGACCACGGTCACCAGCACGGTGACGTCGTTGTCGACGGTGACCAGCACGGCGCCGGTTGCCTGACGGGCAATGCGGCCCGTTTCGAGAGTAACGGTCGATTGACCGAACTGGAATGTCTTGATTACCGGGTTCACGGTTTCCTACCTTCTTCAGTGGCTCTTGGGGGAACTGTTTTCTTGCGAATGCTTGGGCAGTGCAGGGAATCGGCCCTGTCTACCGTCCAGATACAACTCGAGGCCGGGAGCCTGGAACCGAACGAAAAAACCGCTCGAGTTACCAGGCTGCCAGCCTCGAAGTCATGCGTGGCGTGCCCCACGACAAGGCTGTGAAACAGCCCTGTCGAAGCCAGCGGCACGCCATGCACACCACCAACCAGGCCGCTATTAGCGACGCAGGCCCAGGCGAGCGATCAGCGCGCTGTAACGGGTGGTGTCTTTGCCCTTCAGGTAGTCCAGCAGCTTACGACGCTGGTTGACCATACGAATCAGACCACGACGGGAGTGGTGGTCTTTGTCGTTGGCCTTGAAGTGGCCTTGCAGCTTGTTGATGTTGGCGGTCAGCAGAGCAACCTGTACTTCCGGGCTACCGGTGTCGCCGGCGGCTTGCTGGTGTTCGGCAACGATCTTAGCTTTTTCTTCAACGCTGAGGGCCATGAGGCTTCTCCTGATTAAACGGACCCCGCGAACGGGTTCCAATAGGCCAGGGACTTAACCCTGTATCAATAGAAAGAGGTGTGACCGTGCCTACTGACAGCCACCCTCTGCTCCACGGACCTCGGCACCTGCCTAGGCCCATGGTTTCGGTCATTCCGACCGAATCAATCGACGTGGCGCGATCCGCCCGTCCTCGCTCACTTCACCGATACCGATGAAGCGGGCATTGTGATCCTGTACACGAACCATGCCGAATTGCGGCGCGTCCGGTGCACGCACTGCCTGCCCATGCAGCCAGTAGAACGCGCTGTGCTCGGACAGGCTCACCATCGGCCAATCCTGCAGCCCGCTGTCTGACGGCATGAGGAAACGATCGAGCGCTTCGTTGCCGCCTTCGGCGTGGGCCTGCTCGAGCTCCTCGAGGGTGACCGTCTGTGCCAGCGCGAAAGGCCCGGCCTGCGTCCTGCGCAGCTCTGCGACATACGCACCGCAGCCCAGCACTTCACCGATATCCTCCACCAGGGTACGAATATAGGTGCCTTTGCTGCAGCCAACGCTCAAGCGTGCACGGGTGCCTTCGCACTCGAGCAGTTCAAGACGGCTAATAGTAACAGAACGCGCCTCGCGCTCCACTACCTCTCCTGCACGCGCCAGCTTGTACAACGGCTGACCGTCACGCTTGAGAGCCGAGTACATGGGCGGTATCTGGCTGATCGGGCCACGAAAACCGGGCAATGCGGCTTCCAGTTCGGCGCGACCAACGGTCACCTCGCGGGTGCGCAGCACCTCGCCCTCGGCGTCGCCGGTGTTGGTCGTCTGGCCCAGTTGCATGACCGTCTCGTAACCCTTGTCGGAGTCGAGCAGGTATTGCGAAAACTTGGTGGCCTCGCCGAAGCACAGCGGCAAGACGCCAGTGGCCAGCGGGTCGAGGCTACCGGTGTGACCGGCCTTCTCTGCATTGAGCAACCAGCGCACCTTTTGCAAGGCAGCGTTGGAGGTGAAGCCCAAGGGCTTGTCCAGCAGGATGATGCCGCTGACATTGCGGCGAATGCGTTTGACCTGGGCCACCGATTACTCCTTGGTGCCAGACTCGTCGGCATCCTTGTGCAGGCGGTCTTCGGCCACTGCACGCTCGATCAATGCCGACAGGTGCACGCCACGGCTGACGCTTTCGTCGAAGTGGAAATGCAGTTGCGGCACGCTGCGCAGCTGCATGGAGCGACCCAGGTGCAGGCGCAGGAAGCTGGCGGCGCTGTTCAGGGCCTTGAGCGACTGCTGCACGGCATCGGAGGTTTCTTCACCCATCACGGTGATGAACACCTTGGCATGGCCCAGGTCGCGGCTCACATCCACAGCAGTGATGGTGACCAGACCGACACGCGGATCCTTGACTTCACGACGGATCAGCTCAGCCAGCTCGCGCTGCATCTGATCGCCAATGCGTTGGGTACGGCTATATTCTTTGGCCATTCTTGTTACCTGTAACGTAAAGCGGCAAACGCCCGGTCAGAACGATGCCTGACCGGGCGCTGCCTGAAGAGGTGCTGCAAAGCGCCCGCCAAGGCGCTTGCAGCCTGCTCACCCTCAGAGGGTACGAGCCACCTGGACTTTCTCGAACACTTCGATCTTGTCGCCGACCTTGACGTCGTTGTAGCTCTTCACGCCGATACCACACTCCATGCCGTTACGCACTTCGGCGGCATCGTCCTTGAAGCGGCGCAGCGATTCCAGCTCGCCCTCGAAGATGACCACGTCGTCGCGCAGTACGCGGATCGGACGGTTACGGTAGACGGTACCTTCGATGACCATACAGCCAGCGATGGCGCCGAACTTCGGCGAACGGAACACGTCACGCACTTCGGCGACGCCCAGAATGTTCTCGCGAACATCGCTGCCGAGCATGCCGGTCAGGGCTTTCTTGACGTCTTCGATGATGTCGTAGATCACGTTGTAGTAACGCATATCCAGACCTTCCTGCTCGACGATCTTGCGCGCACCGGCATCGGCACGCACGTTGAAGCCGAACAGTACTGCGTTCGAAGCCAGCGCCAGGTTGGCATCGCTCTCGGTGATACCACCTACGCCGCCACCAATGACACGGACCTGCACTTCGTCGTTGCCCAGGCCGCCGAGCGAACCCTGCAGCGCTTCGAGAGAACCGCGCACATCGGTCTTGAGAACGATGTTGAGCGTTTTCTTCTCTTCCTGACCCATGGTCTCGAAGATATTTTCCAGCTTGCCTGCGTGAGCACGGGCCAGCTTGACCTCGCGATACTTGCCTTGACGGAACATGGCAACTTCGCGGGCTTTCTTCTCGTCAGCCACTACCGACAGCTCGTCGCCGGCTTCCGGTGTGCCGTCCAGGCCAAGGATTTCGACCGGGATGGACGGGCCAGCTTCCTTCACAGGCTTGCCGTTCTCGTCCAGCATGGCGCGAACGCGGCCATAGTTGGAGCCGCACAGCACCATGTCGCCCTGACGCAGCGTACCGTCCTGAACCAGGATGGTAGCGACTGGGCCGCGGCCCTTGTCCAGACGCGATTCGACGACCACACCGCGCCCTGGGGCGGTCGGCGTAGCGGTCAACTCGAGGATCTCGGCCTGCAGCAGCACCGCTTCGAGCAGCTCGTCCACGCCGGTACCCATCTTGGCCGAAACCTTGACGAATGGCGTGTCACCACCCCAGTCCTCGGAGGTCACGCCTTCGACGGACAGCTCGTTACGGATGCGATCAAGGTCAGCACCAGGCTTGTCGATCTTGTTGACCGCAACCACCAGCGGTACGCCAGCTGCCTTGGCATGCTGAACGGCTTCGCGGGTTTGTGGCATCACGCCGTCGTCCGCCGCCACCACCAGGATGACGATGTCGGTCGCCTTGGCACCACGGGCACGCATCTGGGTAAACGCAGCGTGGCCAGGGGTGTCGAGGAAGGTGACCATGCCGCGGTCGGTTTCCACGTGGTAGGCACCGATGTGCTGGGTGATACCACCGGCTTCGCCAGCAGCAACCTTGGCACGACGGATGTAGTCGAGCAGCGAGGTCTTACCATGGTCGACGTGACCCATGACAGTGACGACCGGCGCACGGGACTCGGTCTGGCCTTCGAACTTCAGGGATTCGGCCAGGGAGTCTTCCAGGGCGGAATCGCTGATCAGCGTGACCTTGTGGCCCAGCTCTTCGGCGATCAGCTGAGCGGTTTCCTGATCGAGCACCTGGTTGATGGTCACCGGGGTGCCCATCTTGAACATGAACTTGACCACTTCAGCGCCCTTGACGGACATCTGGTTGGCAAGCTCGGAGACGGTGATGGTCTCGCCGATGGTCACGTCACGAATGACCGGACCGGTCGGGTTCTGGAAGCCGTGCTGGTTACGCTTCTTCAGCTTGCTCTTGCCACCACGACCACGACGAGCGCCATCGCTCTCTTCGTCGGTGGTACGCGGCGCGGCACGAGGCGTCGGAGCCTTTTCCTTTTCCTTGACCTTGACCTTGATCGACACACGTGGCGCCTCGCCACGACGACGGTCGTCATCACGGGTGCGGCTTTCGTTGCGACGGGTCTCGTCTTTCTTGCGCTCGGCCGCACGGGCGGCAGCGTCTTCCGACGTCGGCGCATTGGCTACGACCGGCGCAGCGGCAGGGGCAGAAGCCTGTTCTGCCTTAGCAGCCGGAGCCGGAGCGGAAGCGGCGGCATCAGCAGCCTGGCGACGCGCCTGCTCTTCGTTGCGCTGACGCACTTCAGCGTCAACCTTGTCGCGGGCAGCGTTTTCAGCTGCACGGCGCTCTTCGAGCTCACGCTTCTGCTCAGCCTGGATTTCTTCCGGGCTGCGCTGCACGAATACTTTCTTCTTGCGTACTTCTACGCTGATACTCTTACTACCGGCGACACGCAGGGTGCTGGTGGTTTTGCGCTGCAAGGTAATCTTGCGCGGTTCTTCCGCCTTGCTCTTGTGGCTGCTCTTCAAATGAGTCAGCAAGGTCTGCTTCTCATTGTCGGTCACTACCTGACCGGCGTCGGTGTGCGGCAGACCTGCCTCACGCATCTGCTGCAGCAGGCGCTCTACCGGTGCCTCGACCTCTTGGGCCAGTTCTTTCACCGTGACTTGCGTCATGCACTTCTCTCCTCAGGCCGCGCCTAATTACTCGAACCAGTGGGCTCGGGCGGCCATGATCAACTTGCCGGCACGCTCTTCGTCGATGCCGTCGATGTCGAGCAGGTCGTCGATCGACTGCTCGGCCAGGTCTTCGCGGTTAACCACGCCGCGCACCGCCAGTTCCGCCGCCAGGTCCTTGTCCATGCCCTCAAGGGAGAGCAGGTCTTCGGCCGGATGGGCGTCTGCCAGTTTTTCTTCGGTAGCGATGGCCTTGGTCAACAAACGGTCCTTGGCTCGAGCGCGGAGCTCATTGACGATATCTTCGTCAAAGCCATCGATGTTGAGCATTTCTTCCAACGGTACGTAGGCAATTTCTTCAAGGCTGGTGAAGCCTTCGTCGACCAGCACTTGGGCCAGCTCCTCGTCGACTTCCAGTTCATCGATGAAATTGCGCAGGATGTCGCCAGTTTCGGCTTGCTGCTTGGCCTGGATGTCCTTCTCGGTCATCACGTTCAGGGTCCAGCCAGTCAACTGACTGGCCAGGCGAACGTTCTGACCGCCACGGCCAATGGCTTGAGCCAGGTTGTCTTCGGCGACGGCGATGTCCATGGCATGGGCATCTTCATCAACGATGATCGCCGCGACTTCAGCCGGCGACATGGCGTTGATGACGAACTGCGCCGGGTTATCGTCCCAGAGAACGATATCCACACGCTCACCACCCAACTCTCCGGATACGGCCTGGACGCGCGACCCACGCATGCCGATGCAGGCGCCTTGCGGGTCGATGCGCTTGTCCTTGGAGCGGACGGCGATCTTGGCTCGCGAACCCGGATCACGGGAAGCGGCCATGACTTCGATGAGGCCTTCAGCGATTTCCGGCACTTCGATGCGGAAAAGCTCGATCAGCATCTGCGGCGCGGTGCGCGACAGGATCAGCTGAGGACCACGGTTTTCGGTGCGAATTTCCTTGAGCAGTGCACGCAGGCGCACACCCACACGGAAAGTTTCGCGGGCAATGATGTCTTCGCGGGCCAGCAACGCCTCGGCATTGTTGCCCAGGTCGACGATGACGTTGTCGCGGGTGACCTTCTTGACGGTACCGGAGATGATTTCGCCCACACGCTCACGGTAGGCATCGACCACCTGCGCACGCTCGGCCTCACGGACCTTCTGCACGATGACCTGCTTGGCGGTCTGCGCGGCGATGCGGCCGAACTCGATGGATTCGATCTTTTCTTCGATCACGTCGCCAATCTTGGCTTCGGGATGCGTGTCCTTGATCTTGTCCAGCCAGGTTTCGATGGCCGGATCATCGAGGTCGGCTTCATCGACCACGGTCCAACGACGGAAAGTCTCGTAGCTACCGGTGTGGCGGTTGATTTCCACACGCAGGTCGACTTCGTCTTCAAAACGTTTTTTGGTTGCGGTGGCCAGGGCCACCTCCAGCGCTTCGAAAATGACGCCGGGCGGTACACCTTTTTCGTTGGATACCGATTCAACAACCAGCAGTACTTCTTTGCTCATCGTACGCCTCGCCTTGCGCAAGCCATTGGGCCCGGATAATCCGTCGGGCCCGGCACGTCTCAGTCAAAACTGGGAATAATATTGGCCTTGTCGATCGAATCGATCGGCAGTAGGAACTCCTGGTCGTCCACCTGGACCACCACATCCTGCTCCTCCACACCGCGGAGAAGGCCCTGGAAGTTACGACGACCCTCGAAGGGTGAGCGCAGCTTGATCTTCACTTGTTCGCCGGCATGCGAGGCAAACTGTTCCAGTGTGAACAGTGGGCGATCCATGCCTGGAGAAGACACCTCGAGGGTGTACTCGCTGCTGATCGGATCCTCGACATCCAGGATGGCGCTGGCTTGACGGCTGACAGCTTCGCAGTCCTCCACCAGAATGCCGCCTTCCTTGTCGATGTAGATACGCAATACCGAATGCTTGCCCTGGGAAACGAATTCGATCCCCCAGCATTGATAGCCCAGACCCTCGACAACCGGGGCCAACAAGGCCTGCAACTGTTCTAGCTTGCTCGACACCTGAACCCCCTCGTGCATGCTGTGCAAATAAAAAATGGGCGAAGCGCCCATCCCTGAAAGCGCCGTTGGACAACGACGCCTGAACTGTTCGGTTAGCAAAAAGCCCCTGAAAAGGGGCTTCGCTGAAGCTGGTTGCGGGGGCTGGATTTGAACCAACGACCTTCGGGTTATGAGCCCGACGAGCTACCAAGCTGCTCCACCCCGCGACAAAGCTGGGGCGAAAGTATAAGACCGAACCCACTTGAGGGTCAAATCCAAACCTTCACCTGCAAGAAAGCCCGCCAAGGCGGGCTCTCAAGCTTTAAATGGTACCGAGAAGGGGACTCGAACCCCTACACCCTATGGGCACAACCACCTCAAGGTTGCGTGTCTACCAATTCCACCACCTCGGCAATACTACTTTGAAACCCGTTACTTCTGCTCTTCTGCCGGAGGAGGTACATCACCCGAATTAGGAGTGGCTTCGCTCTTCTGTTCTTGGAGCACCGGTACATCATCATTGATGGCCGGTTTTGGCTGCTCTTTCACTTCTAGCACGGCTGGATCTGGAAGACCTGCTTGGCTAAGCTGGTGAGCTTGTTGCTTCGCGAAGTATCCTAACCCAAGTGCTGTCAAAAAGAAAGTGGCAGCGAGTATTGCAGTGAATTTACTTAGGAAGGTGGCAGAGCCCTGACTTCCGAAGACGGTATTGGAAGCACCCGCACCAAAAGATGCACCGGCTTCCGCCCCCTTACCCTGTTGCAACAGTACCAGCACTACCAGCGAAAGCGCTGCCAACAGATGAAAAACAACGATGACTGTTTCCAGCATTTGTTCAGTTTCCTGCGGCGCGACAAATTGCACCGAATTCGTCTGCGTTCAGGGAAGCCCCACCAATGAGACCCCCATCGATATCCGGCATGCCGAACAGTTCGGCCGCATTGGCCGCCTTCACGCTGCCGCCGTAGAGCAACTGCACCTTCGCAGCCACTTCAGCATCTTTTGCCGCCAGCTGGCCGCGGATGGCGGCGTGCACATCCTGGGCCTGCTGAGGCGTGGCCGTTAGGCCAGTGCCGATGGCCCATACAGGCTCATAGGCAATTACCGCATTGGCAAACACACTAACACCGAAAGCTTCGATGATACTGTTGAGTTGACGCCCAACAACTTCGAGCGTTTTGCCGGCCTCGCGCTCTTCAAGGGTTTCCCCAATACAGAGCACGGGCTTCAAACCTTTGGCCTGAGCCGCTGCAAACTTGCGATTCAGCACTTCGTCATCTTCGCCGATTACCTGGCGACGTTCCGAATGGCCAATCAACACCAACTTGCAACCTGCTTCAACCAGCTGTTCCGGAGCAACTTCACCGGTCAGCGCGCCCTGTTCGGGCATTACCGCAGAATTCTGTGCACCGACGATAATACCCTTGCCGTCGAGTTCGGCAACCACTTGGTTGATGAACAAGGTTGGCGGGAATACCGCGACTTCCACTCCGCTCGGCAGGGCAAGATTGCGCAAACCCTCGGTCAGCTCAGCGACGCTGGCGCGGGTACCGTGCATCTTCCAGTTACCAGCAACCATAGGGCGACGCATGCTTTACCTCGTCGGTCAAAGTGGGCGCAGATCTTACCCAACCAGATTCGCGCTGGCAAGCGGCTTCAGGCACAAACTTCTGCGACGCGCTTTGCCAGTGCTTCGGCATGCAGACGCACCTGGTGTTCATCCTCACCTTCGACCATGACGCGCAACAGCGGCTCGGTCCCGGATTTACGCAGCAACACCCGCCCACGGCCTGCCAGGGCCTCTGTGACCTGCGCGCTGGCTTGCTTGACGTCCGGGTGCTCGAGGGGGTCCACGTCGCCTGCACTGAAGCGCACGTTGATCAGCACTTGCGGGCATTTGCGCAGCGCCTGGCGCGCCTGGGCCAGGGTCTCGCCACGGCGCTTGAGCGCCATCAGCACCTGCAGCGCAGCGATGATCGCATCCCCTGTGGTGGTGTAGTTGCAGCACACCACGTGGCCGGAATTTTCCCCACCCACCAGCCACTCGCGCTCGAGCAGCTCGGCCATGACGTAGCGGTCACCGACCTTGGCACGCACGAATGGGATATCCAGGTCCTTGAGTGCAAGCTCCAGCCCCAGGTTGCTCATGAGCGTGCCTACCACGCCCCCTTGCAGCTTGCCGCGGTCATGCAGGTCGCGCGCAATGATGAACAGCAGCTCGTCACCGTCGACGATCGCGCCGGTGTGATCGACCATCAACACACGGTCGCCATCACCGTCGAAAGCGATGCCCAGGTCTGCGTGGCCGACCAGCACGGCGGCCTGCAGCGACTCGATGTGGGTCGAACCACAGCCCTCGTTGATGTTCAGGCCATCAGGCTGGGCGTGCAGCACAGTCACATCGGCACCCAACTCACGGAACACGCTGGGCGCGACCTTGTACGTGGCGCCATGGGCGCAGTCGACCACCAGCTTGAGGCCGGCGAAGCTGGTGCTGCTGGGCACGCTGCTCTTGCAGAACTCGATGTAGCGACCGGCTGCGTCGTTGATGCGCGAAACCTTGCCCAGCTTGCTCGACTCCACGACGGTCATGGGCTGATCGAGCAGTTCCTCGATCATCAGCTCCACTTCGTCCGGCAACTTGGTGCCCTGCCCCGAGAAGAACTTGATGCCATTGTCATCGTGCGGGTTGTGCGAGGCACTGATGACGATACCGGCTTCGGCATGGAAGGTGCGGGTCAGGTAGGCGATGGCAGGCGTGGGCATCGGGCCCAGCAGCATCACATCGGCGCCTGCGGCCGAAAGACCAGCTTCGAGCGCGGATTCGAACATGTAGCCGGAGATCCGCGTGTCCTTGCCCACCAGCACGCGGCAATGGCCTTGTTTGCGAAACGCCATGCCAGCCGCCCAGCCAAGCTTGAGCATGAACTCTGGGGTGATCGGGTATTCGCCGACGCGGCCACGAATGCCGTCGGTACCAAAATATTTTCTGCTCATAGGAACTCCAATGTTCTTATTCGGCGTGCTGAACGGCGGCGATCATGCGGACCACGTCAACGGTTTGCGCTACATCATGCACGCGCAGGATCCTTGCGCCCTTGGTCACGGCCAGCGCCGCGAGCGCCAGGCTGCCATAAAGACGCTCATCCACAGGACGCTCGAGCGTCAGGCCGATCATGCTTTTACGGGAAACGCCTACCAGCAGCGGACGCCCCAGGCGATGGAGCGCTTCGAGGTGCTTGAACAGGCTGAGATTGTGGGCCAGGGTCTTGGCGAAACCGAAGCCTGGATCGAGCACGATGCGGTCGGCCTCGATGCCCGCGTCCGCACAGGCCACCATGCGCTGCTGGAGGTAGCGCGCCACGTCCTGGGTGACATTCTCATAATGCGGGTCGTCCTGCATGGTGCCCGGCTCGCCGCGCATGTGCATCAGGCACACCGGCAGCCCGGTTGCAGCAGCGGCATCCAGCGCCCCATCGCGCTCGAGGGCGCGCACATCGTTGATCAGGCCAGCGCCCAGGCGGGCGGCTTCGCGCATGACGGCAGGCGTGGACGTATCCACCGACACCACGACATCGAGATGACGGTGGATGGCCTCGACCATCGGCGCCACGCGCTCAAGCTCTTCGGTGACCGAAACGGGCCGCGCACCCGGGCGGGTGGACTCCCCGCCCACATCGATCAGCGTGGCGCCTGCAGCCACCATTGCCTCGGCGTGGCGCAAAGCCTCGTCGCGCTGACTGAAGCGGCCACCGTCGGAGAAGGAATCGGGCGTGACATTGAGAATACCCATGACATGGGTACGCGACAAATCAAGAACCCGATTGCCGCAAGGCAATCGGGTCGGGTGCTGCACTGAGCTCATAGGTGCCCTTAGTGTTGAGCCGCTGGACCACCGATGGGCGATTCCGGGCGGTCACCCTGGGCAGCCGGTGTACCGGAAGCCGAATCATCATCCCAATCGCGAGGTTCGCGAGGCGTACGGCCGGCCATGATATCGTCGATCTGCTCGGCGTCGATGGTTTCGTACTTCATCAAGGCTTCGGCCATTGCATCGAGCTTGTCGCGGTTCTCGGTCAGCAGCTGCTTGGCAGTGGCGTAGCACTGGTCGATGATGCTGCGCACTTCGGAGTCGATCAGCTTGGCCGTCTCACCGGAAACACTGGTCTGCTGGCTGCCTGCGCTACGACCCAGGAACACTTCGCCGTCTTCTTCGGCATACATCAGCGGGCCCAGCTTCTCGGACAGGCCCCACTTGGTGACCATGTTCCGCGCGATCTGGCTGGCACGCATGATGTCGTTGGAAGCGCCGGTGGTGACGCCGTCGAAGCCCAGGGTCATCTCCTCGGCGATACGACCGCCGTAGAGGGAGCAGATCTGGCTGATCAGCGCACGCTTGGACAGGCTGTAGCGGTCTTCTTCGGGCAGGAACATGGTCACACCCAGTGCACGACCCCGCGGGATGATCGACACCTTGTAGACCGGATCGTGCTCGGGCACCAGGCGACCGACGATCGCGTGACCGGCTTCGTGGTAGGCCGTGTTCTGCTTTTCCTTTTCGGACATGACCATGGTCTTGCGCTCAGCGCCCATCATGATCTTGTCCTTGGCCAGCTCGAACTCCTTCATGTCGACCAGGCGCTTGTTGGCGCGAGCGGCGAACAGCGCGGCTTCGTTGACCAGGTTGGCAAGGTCTGCACCGGAGAAGCCCGGCGTACCACGGGCAATGACGGCCGGGTTGACGTTGTCGCCGATCGGCGCCTTGCGCATGTGCACTTTAAGAATCTGCTCACGACCCCGAATGTCCGGCAGGCCAACGACGACCTGACGGTCGAAGCGACCGGGGCGCAGCAGCGCAGGGTCGAGCACGTCAGGGCGGTTGGTCGCGGCGATGACGATGATGCCATCGTTCATCTCGAAGCCGTCCATCTCTACCAGCAACTGGTTGAGGGTCTGCTCACGCTCGTCGTGACCCCCGCCCATGCCAGCCCCACGGTGACGGCCGACGGCGTCGATCTCGTCGATGAAGATGATGCACGGGGCGTGCTTCTTGGCCTGCTCGAACATGTCGCGCACACGGCTGGCACCGACACCGACGAACATTTCAACGAAGTCCGAACCGGAAATGGTGAAGAACGGCACCTTGGCCTCGCCTGCAATGGCCTTGGCCAGCAGGGTCTTACCGGTACCGGGCGGGCCCACCATCAGCACACCGCGCGGAATGCGGCCGCCCAAGCGCTGGAACTTGCCCGGGTCGCGCAGGAACTCGACCAGCTCGCCCACTTCTTCCTTGGCCTCGTCGCAACCGGCGACGTCAGCCAGGGTGGTCTTGACCTGGTCCTCGGAGAGCAGGCGCGCCTTGCTCTTGCCAAAGCTCATGGGGCCACCCTTGCCACCTGCCCCGCCTTGCATCTGGCGCATGAAGAACATGAACACGGCAATAATGACCAGGATCGGGAAGCTGGCAACCAGCAACTGGGTCCAGATGCTCTGCTGCTCGGGCTGCTTGCCCTCAACGGTAACGTGGTTGTCCACCAGGTCGCCGATCAGGCCGTTGTCGGTGATCGCCGGGCGCACGGTCTTGAAGCTGTCGCCGTCGGAGCGCTTGCCGGTGATGATGTAACCGTCGACGGTCACTCGCTCGACCTTGCCATCCTTGACCTGCTGGATGAAGTCGGAGTAGTTGAGGGTCTGCGGCTCGTTAGGGCTGGAGAAGTTGTTCATCACCGTCACCAGGACAGCTGCGATGATCAACCACAGGATCAGATTCTTTGCCATGTCGTTCAATTCGCTACCCTCTGAGGCCGGCGCACGACGCAGCCGTGCCTCGCATGATATTCATCGCCCTAACTTACTACATTGCCCACGCAACCGCAGGCACCGTCTGTAACCCTTTGTGAAATCCAGACTACACGAAGTTCGGACGATCCTGACGCCGTGGCCGATTGGAATTAACTATCGGCCGCTGCGCTTAGTACCGTTCACGCGCCCTTGAACCCCTTGCCAAGCAGGTACTGCTCGCGGGAGCGATCCCGCGATGAAGACGGTTTGCGCATCTGTACCTTGTCGAACTTGGTGCGCACGTCCTTGAGGTACACATCGAAACCTTCACCCTGGAAGATCTTGATCAGGAAATCACCGCCGGGCCGAAGCACGCGGGTTGCCAAATCCAGGGCCAGCTCGCAAAGGAACATGGCTCGCGGTATGTCGACCGCGGGCGTACCACTCATATTGGGGGCCATGTCCGAAATCACAAGGTCTACGTGTGAATCGCCGACGGCTTCGAGAATTTGCCGTAGCACCTCGTCCTGGGTGAAGTCCCCCTGAATGAAGGTGACATCGGGGATTGAGTCCATCTCCAGGATGTCGGAGGCGATCAGTCGACCCTGACCACCAATCAGACGACTGGTCACCTGGGACCAGCCGCCCGGCGCCGCGCCCAGGTCGATGACACTCATGCCAGGACGGATCAGGCGGTCCTTTTCCTGGATCTCAAGCAGCTTGTAGCTTGCTCGCGAGCGGTAGCCGTCCTTCTGCGCCTGTTTGACGAAAGGGTCGTTGAAATGCTCTCGCAGCCAGTTTGCGCTGCTTTTGGAACGTTGTACCACGGGGCACCTCGATGATATGCGTGGTGATTGACTGGGCGGAGCCGGTGGCCCTCGGGTAAAATGCCGGTCAATTTTACAGAATCAGACGGAAAGGGTCAGATTATGCCGCTCAATAACGAGCAGAAGAAGCAATACAAATCCATTGGTCATGACCTCAAGCCGGTCCTGATCGTTGCTGGCAACGGTTTGAATGAAGGCGTCGTCGCCGAATTGGAACGCGCATTGGCCGACCACGAGCTGATCAAGGTCGAAATTCGTTCCGAAGACCGCGAAGAGCGTGCCGAGACCATTGCCGCGCTGTGCAAGGCCGGCCGCGCCGAGCTGGTTCAGACCATCGGCAAGAAGGCGCTGATCTACCGCAAGAACCCTCAGCCGAACAAGCAGCTGTCCAACGTCCACCGTTACAAGTAACGGTGGCGCCGCTCAGTGGCGCGAATGTCGCGCCCTGAGTGGAACGGGCTGGGCGACCAGCACGATGCCGGAAAAGCCCAGCACCAGGAAACAGAACATCTGCCAGCGCTCGCCCACGGAGATCCCGTAGCGCAAGGTGTAGTAGCCGATGCAGGCCCCAAGGCCCAGCAACAGCATCTGGCCACGGAACTGGCGCCACCAGGCAGCCAGGCCTTCCACCCTCGCCAATACGGCCAGCTGGGTGATCAAGCCGAGCAGTGCCACGCCGATCAACCAACGGTCGATCTGCCCGGCAATGTCCTGGACAAGCAATGGCGCAAGGCCGCTGACTTTCAACGCAGGCACCAACCCCACGTGGAACACCCACAGGCCACCGACCCAGAATACCTGGGCCAGCTGCCAGAGGATCCCCTCGAGGGAAGGCGCCCGCAGGCGCCGGTCAGATGTGCTTGACTTCGACAATCTCGTACTCGACCGTACCGTTTGGCGTCTTGACGACAACGGTGTCACCCTCTTCCTTGCCAATGATGGCGCGAGCGATCGGCGCACTGCTGGACAGCTTGCCTTTCTTCACGTCGGCTTCATCCTCGCCAACGATCTGGTAGGTGACCTGATCACCCGTCTCGGTGTTTTCCAGATCGACGGTAGTGCCGAAAATGACCTTGCCCGTATGGGCAATGGTGGTCACGTCGATCACGACCGAGTTCTGCAAACGGCCTTCGATGTCGCGGATACGGGCCTCGACCATGCCCTGCTCCTCGCGGGCGGCATGGTACTCGGCGTTCTCCTTCAAGTCACCCAGCTCACGCGCTTCACCAATGGCTTGGCTCAGGCGCGGGCGCTCGGTCTTGCTCAGAAAGAGCAGTTCTTCTTCCAGGGCGCGAGCGCCCTGGACGGTCATCGGGTATTTGGTCATGCTCATGCTTTGAGTCCTGCGTGCAGATCCTGCAGGCGGCGAACGGTTTTTTCCGGACCGAATTTCAGCGCCTCGCAGATGGCTTCACCGGCCGCAATGGTCGTGGTGCAGTAGATCTTGTGCTGCAGCGCATTGCGGCGAATCGAGTAGGAATCGGCGATCGACTGACGGCCTTCGGTGGTGTTGATGATCAACGACACTTCGTCGTTCTTGATCATGTCGACCACATGAGGACGGCCTTCGGTCACCTTGTTCACGCGGCGCACCTTCAAGCCGGCCGCCTCGATGACCTTGGCGGTACCTGCGGTTGCCACCACTTCGAAGCCCAGGGCGATCAGGTCGCGGGCAACGCCGGCCACTTGCGGCTTGTCGTCGTCGCGCACGCTGATGAACGCAGTGCCACCGGTCGGCAGTACTTCGCTGGCACCCATCTGGGCCTTGGCGAAGGCTTCACCGAAGCTGTCACCGACACCCATTACTTCACCGGTCGATTTCATCTCAGGGCCGAGGATCGGGTCAACCCCTGGGAACTTGGCGAACGGGAAGACGGCTTCCTTCACGCTGTAGAAGTTGGGGATGATTTCCTGGGTGAAGCCCAGTTCCTTCAGGGTTTTGCCTGCCATGACGCGGGCGGCGATCATGGCCAGCGACGTGCCGATGCACTTGGACACGAACGGTACGGTACGCGAGGCACGCGGGTTGACTTCGATCACGTAGATCTTGTCGCCCTGCAGGGCCAGCTGCACGTTCATCAGCCCAACTACGCCCAGCTCCAGGGCCATTTTCTTGACCTGCACACGCACTTCATCCTGCACTTCCTTGCTCAGCGAGTAAGGTGGCAGCGAACATGCCGAGTCACCGGAGTGAACGCCGGCCTGCTCGATGTGCTGCATGATGGCGCCGATAACCACATCGGTACCGTCGCAGACCGCATCCACGTCCATCTCGATGGCGCAGTTGAGGAAGTGGTCCAGCAGCACCGGGCTGTCGTTGGACACCTGAACGGCTTCGCGCAGGTAGCGCTTGAGCTCGTCCAGTTCGTAGACGATCTCCATGGCACGACCACCCAGGACGTAGGATGGACGCACGACCAGCGGGTAGCCGATGGTGCCAGCGGCGCTGATGGCCTCTTCTTCGCTGCGCACGGTGGCGTTTGGCGGCTGCAGCAGGTTGAGGCGCTGCACCATCTGCTGGAAGCGCTCACGGTCTTCGGCACGGTCGATGGCGTCGGGGCTGGTGCCGATGATCGGCACGCCGGCTTCTTCCAGGGCGCGGGCAAGCTTGAGCGGGGTCTGGCCGCCGTAGTGCACGATCACGCCCTTGGGCTTCTCGACGCGGCAGACTTCCAGCACGTCTTCCAGCGTCAGCGGCTCGAAGTACAGACGGTCGGAGGTGTCGTAGTCGGTGGAAACGGTTTCCGGGTTGCAGTTGACCATGATGGTCTCGTAACCGTCGTCACGCAGCGCCAAGGCGGCGTGCACGCAGCAGTAGTCGAACTCGATGCCCTGCCCGATGCGGTTGGGGCCACCGCCGAGGATCATGATCTTGTCGCGGGTCGACGGGTTCGCCTCGCACTCCTCCTCGTAGGTGGAATACAGGTAGGCGGTGTCGGTGGCGAACTCGGCGGCGCAGGTGTCGACGCGCTTGTACACCGGGAACACTTCCAGCTTGTGGCGGTGACGGCGCAGGGTCTTGTCGGTGATGCCCAGCAGCTTGGCCAGACGCTGGTCCGAGAAGCCCTTGCGCTTGAGGCGCAGCATGCAGTCCTTGTCGATCGCGGTGAGGGCCAGGGTCTTGACCTTTTCCTCTTCCTTGATCAGGTCTTCCATCTGCACCAGGAACCACATGTCGATGCCGGTCAGGTCGAAGATCTGCTCGCAGGTCATGCCCGAACGCATGGCGTCGGCCACATACCAGATGCGCTCGGCGCCCGGCACGGTCAGCTCGCGCTTGAGGATGCTGGCAGCCTCGGGGCTGGCCAGGTCGACTTTCGGGTCGAGGCCGCAGGCGCCGACTTCCAGGCCGCGCAGGGCCTTCTGCAAGGATTCCTGGAAAGTACGGCCGATGGCCATGACTTCACCGACCGATTTCATCTGGGTCGTCAGGCGAGCGTCGGCCTTCGGGAATTTCTCGAAAGCAAAGCGTGGCAGCTTGGTCACCACGTAGTCGATCGACGGCTCGAAGGAAGCCGGGGTGCGGCCACCGGTGATGTCGTTCTGCAGCTCGTCCAAGGTGTAGCCGATGGCCAGCTTGGCGGCGATCTTGGCGATCGGGAAGCCGGTAGCTTTCGAGGCCAGGGCCGAGGAACGCGACACACGCGGGTTCATCTCGATGACGACCATGCGGCCGGTGTTCGGGCAAATGCCGAACTGCACGTTGGAACCGCCGGTCTCGACACCGATTTCACGCAGCACCGCCAGGGAGGCGTTGCGCATGATCTGGTATTCCTTGTCGGTCAGGGTCTGCGCCGGGGCGACGGTGATCGAGTCGCCGGTGTGCACGCCCATCGGGTCGAAGTTTTCGATGGAGCAGACGATGATGCAGTTGTCCTTCTTGTCGCGGACCACCTCCATCTCGTATTCCTTCCAGCCGATCAGCGACTCGTCGATCAGCAGTTCCTTGGTCGGCGACAGGTCCAGGCCACGGGTGCAGATTTCTTCGAATTCTTCGCGGTTATAGGCGATGCCGCCGCCAGTGCCGCCCATGGTGAACGACGGACGAATGATGCACGGGAAGCCAAGCTTCTCGAGCACCGCATTGGCCTCTTCCATGCTGTGGGCGATACCGGAGCGCGGGCACTCCAGGCCGATGTCCTTCATGGCCTTGTCAAAGCGCGAACGGTCTTCGGCCTTGTCGATGGTGTCGGCATTGGCGCCGATCATTTCCACGCCGAACTTCTCCAGAACGCCATGGCGCTCCAGGTCCAGGGCGCAGTTCAGCGCAGTCTGGCCACCCATGGTCGGCAGGACGGCGTCAGGGCGCTCTTTCTCGATGATCTTGGCCACCGACTGCCACTTGATCGGCTCGATGTAGGTGGCGTCGGCCATGGCCGGGTCGGTCATGATGGTGGCTGGGTTGGAGTTCACCAGGATGACGCGGAACCCCTCCTCGCGCAGGGCTTTGCAAGCCTGGGCGCCGGAGTAGTCGAATTCGCAGGCCTGGCCGATCACGATCGGGCCAGCGCCGAGAATCAGGATGCTTTTGATGTCTGTACGTTTTGGCATGGTTGTCACTCAAATCCGGGGTCAGTCGGCAAGCCGCATTGAACAATCTGGGTCAGGCGCATCCGGGCATGGCACATGCCGCCCGGGGCCTTGAAGCAGGAGGCTCAGCGGCGCTTGGCCATGGCATCGGTGAAACGATCGAACAGGGGCGCGACGTCGGTCGGGCCTGGGCTCGCTTCAGGGTGGCCCTGGAAGCTGAACGCGCTCTTGTCGGTGCGCTCGATACCCTGCAGGGTGCCGTCGAACAACGACTTGTGAATGGCGCGCACGTTGCCAGGCAAGGTCGCTTCGTCTACCGCAAAGCCGTGGTTCTGGCTGGTGATCATGACCACACCGGTATCGAGGTCCTGAACCGGGTGGTTGGCACCGTGGTGGCCGTGGCCCATCTTCACGGTCTTGGCGCCGGAGGCCAAGGCCAGCAGCTGGTGACCCAGGCAGATGCCGAAGACCGGGATGTCGGTTTCCAGGATTTCCTTGATCGCCTGAATGGCGTAGTCGCAAGGCTCAGGGTCGCCCGGGCCGTTGGACAGGAAAACGCCGTCCGGGTTGAGAGCCAGCACTTCGCTCGCCGGCGTCTGGGCCGGTACCACGGTGACGCGGCAGCCACGGGCGACCAGCATGCGCAGGATGTTCAGCTTGACGCCGTAGTCGAACGCAACCACATGGTAAGGCAGGTCGGCAGCTTCGAGGGTGGGGTGGCTGTCGGTCTTGAGCTCCCACACGCTGGAGCGCCATTCGTAGCGTTCCTTGGTGGAAACCACCTTGGCCAGGTCCATGCCTTTAAGGCCTGGGAAGCCGCGCGCAGCAGCGATCGCGGCTTCTTCGCTGATGTCGTCACCGGCCAGGATGCAGCCGTTCTGAGCGCCCTTTTCACGCAGGATTCGGGTCAGGCGGCGGGTGTCGATACCCGCAATGGCCACCACGTTGTTGGCCTTGAGGTACTCGGGCAGCGACTGAGTGTTACGCCAGTTGCTGGCCAGCAGCGGGAGATCGCGAATGACCAGGCCGGCCGACCAGACGCGGTTGGATTCTGCGTCCTCCGGCGTGGTGCCGGTGTTGCCGATGTGCGGGTAGGTCAGGGTAACGATTTGCTGCGCGTAGGAAGGGTCTGTAAGGATTTCCTGGTAGCCGGTCATAGCGGTGTTGAATACCACCTCACCAACGGTCTGGCCGTCGGCACCGATTGCCTCACCGCGGAAAATACTGCCGTCGGCAAGGGCGAGTATGGCTGGCTTTGTCAAGAAGACCTCCCGAAAATCAAGCATGAAAGGGCGATCGCAGGTTGCAAAAAAGCGGAGTGACGTATGGACACGTCACCCCGCTTTTATGTGCTGAATTCAATTCGCTGCGCGCTTTTAGTGGACACACTAAAGCTGTAGCTTACAGAAAAGTGCGTTTTGGGTCTACCGCATATGTGCCTCTTAAACACATGAATGCGACAGACCGCTGTCAGAGCCACGCGCCAGAAGCGAGCCCCACCGCCTAGACCCGCACAGGTGCGCGTCAGCGGTGGCAGGTTGCCCTGGTCACGACCGATGGCTCAGTGCAGCTCGAGCACATCCTGCATGTCGTACAGGCCAGGCTCGCGCCCGTCCAGCCACAAAGCCGCTCGCACGGCACCCTTGGCGAATGTCATGCGGCTGGAGGCCTTGTGGGTGATCTCCAGGCGCTCGCCTTCGGCAGCGAACAGCACCGTGTGATCACCGACCACATCGCCGGCGCGCACCGTGGCAAAGCCGATGGTCTTGCGATCACGTGCACCGGTCTGCCCTTCGCGGCCATACACCGCCACTTCCTGCAGGTCGCGCCCCAGCGCATTGGCCACCACTTCACCCATGCGCAGCGCGGTGCCCGAAGGCGCATCGACCTTATGGCGGTGATGCGCCTCGAGGATCTCGATATCGACGTCATCGCCCAGCACACGCGCCGCGATGTCCAGCAGCTTGAGGCTGAGGTTGACGCCCACACTGAAGTTGGCCGCGAACACGATCGGGATGTCTTTGCCCGCTTCGGCCAGCAGGTGCTTTTCTTCCACGGTGAACCCGGTGGTGCCGATGACCATGGCCTTGCCATGCTTGCGGCAGAACGCCAGGTTCTTCAGGGTGACCGATGGATGGGTGAAGTCGATCAGCACGTCGAAGTCATCGGCAACCTTGGCCAGGTCGTCTGACAGCAGCACGCCAATGCGCCCCAGGGCCGCCAACTCGCCTGCATCCGCACCCACCAGCGTGCTGTCCGGGCGGTCGATGGCAGCCGTGAGTCCGGCACCTGCGGTTTGCTGCACGGCTTCGACGAGGGTCTTGCCCATTCGCCCTGCCGCGCCCATCACTGCAATACGTCGCATAGCCTTTTCCTTGTCAGAGATCGCCGAAGAAACGCTTCACGCCATCGAACCAGCCATTGGCCTTGGGCGAATGGGAGCTGTCGCCTTCGAGCGAATCACGCAGCTCTTCAAGCAGCTCGCGCTGGCGACGGCTGAGGTTGACCGGCGTCTCCACCGCCACGCGGCACAGTAGATCGCCCGCACCACCACCGCGCACAGGCGCCACGCCCTTGCCACGCAGGCGGAACTGCTTGCCGGTCTGGGTGCCTTCGGGAATGCGCAGCTTGACCCGACCGTCGAGGGTTGGCACCTCGAGTTCGCCACCGAGCGCAGCATCGGTGAAGCTGATCGGCACTTCGCAGTACAAGTGCTTGCCATCACGCTGGAAGATCTCGTGCTCACGCACGTTGATCACCACGTACAGGTCACCGGTCGGCCCACCGTGCGCGCCGGCTTCGCCCTCGCCCGACAGGCGTATGCGATCACCGGTGTCGACGCCTGCTGGCACCTTGACCGACAGGGTCTTGTATTCCTCGACCCGGCCTTCGCCATGGCAGGCGCCACAAGGGTCGGTGATGATCTTGCCCTGGCCATGGCAGCGCGGGCAGGTCTGCTGCACCGAGAAGAAGCCCTGCTGCATGCGCACCTGGCCGATACCGCCGCAGGTCGGGCACGTCGACGGGGTGGAGCCTTTCTTCGCACCGCTGCCATCGCACGGCTGGCAGTTGACCAGCGTCGGCACGCGAATGCTGACCGTGGTGCCGCGTACGGCTTCTTCCAGGTTCAGCTCCAGGGTGTAGCGCAGGTCGCTGCCGCGCTGGGCGCCACCGCGTCCACCACCCCGGCCGCCGCCGAAGAAATCGCTGAACACATCACCGAAGATATCGGAGAAGTTGGCGCCCCCGAAACCGGCCCCGCCGCCACCCATGCTCGGGTCGACACCGGCATGGCCATACTGGTCGAACGCTGCGCGCTTGCTGGCGTCCGACAGGACCTCGTAGGCCTCGTTGGCTTCCTTGAATTTGTCTTCGGACTCTTTGTCACCCGGGTTGCGGTCAGGGTGGTACTTCATCGCCAACCGGCGATAGGCTTTCTTGAGGTCAGCATCCGTGGCGCCGCGCTCGACACCCAGGACCTCATAATAATCACGCTTGGACATAGGTCATTTGCACCTTGTTGGGCGTCCGGCATCTGCGCCGCGCCGTCAGCACCTGCTCCCCATGAGGGGCTGACAAATGCTGCAAAAATTCTCGAATTCCAGATACGTCAACGCGGGAGCAAGCCCCCGCGCGGCGACATCCTACCAGTTCACCGCCAAACGGCGGTGCACTGGCCGACAACTTGCAGGAATTACTGCTTGTTGTTGTCTTTCACTTCTTCGAACTCGGCGTCCACCACGTCATCGTGCTTGGCTTCCGGCTCGGCCTGCTGCGCGCCGCCCTGAGGCTGTTCAGCCGACTGCTCGGCGTACATCTTCTGGGCAACCGGTGCAGAGACCTTGGACAGCTCTTCGACCTTGGCGTCGATGGCAGCCTTGTCGTCGCCTTTGACGGCGGTTTCCAGGGCGACCACGGCCGCTTCGATGGCAGTCTTTTCTTCGGCGGTGACCTTGTCACCCGCGTCGGCGACCATCTTGCGGGTCGAGTGAACCAGTGCATCACCCTGGTTACGGGCAGCGGCCAGCTCTTCGAACTTGCGGTCTTCCTCGGCGTTGGCCTCGGCGTCACGCACCATGCGCTCGATTTCGTCGTCCGACAGGCCGGAGTTGGCCTTGATGACGATGGACTGCGACTTGCCAGTGGCCTTGTCTTTGGCGCTGACGTGCAGGATGCCGTTGGCGTCGATGTCGAAGGTCACTTCGATCTGCGGCACGCCACGTGGTGCTGGCGGAATGTCAGCCAGGTCGAACTTGCCCAGCGACTTGTTCTGTGCCGCCTGCTTGCGCTCGCCTTGCAGCACGTGAATGGTCACGGCGCCCTGGTTGTCGTCGGCCGTCGAGAACACCTGCGACTTCTTGGTCGGGATGGTGGTGTTCTTCTCGATCAGCGAGGTCATCACGCCGCCCATGGTTTCGATACCCAGGGTCAGCGGGCTGACGTCCAGCAGCAGAACGTCCTTCACGTCACCGGCCAATACTGCGCCCTGGATGGCGGCACCCATGGCAACGGCTTCGTCCGGGTTCACGTCCTTGCGCGCTTCCTTGCCGAAGAAGTCGGCAACGGCTTTCTGAACCAGCGGCATACGGGTCTGGCCACCGACCAGGATCACGTCGTCGATCTTGCTGGCGTCGATACCGGCGTCCTTGAGCGCAATGCGGCAAGGCTCGATGGTGCGGCTGACCAGGTCTTCGACCAGCGATTCCAGCTTGGCGCGGGAAATCTTCACGTTCAAGTGCTTCGGACCGGTTGCATCTGCAGTGATGTACGGCAGGTTGACGTCGGTCGACTGGGCCGAGGACAGCTCGATCTTGGCCTTTTCAGCAGCTTCCTTCAGGCGCTGCAGGGCCAGCGGGTCGTTCTTCAGGTCCATGCCGGACTCTTTCTTGAACTCGTCGACGAGGTAGTCGATCAGGCGCATGTCGAAGTCTTCGCCACCCAGGAAGGTGTCGCCGTTGGTGGCCAGTACTTCGAACTGATGCTCGCCGTCGACTTCGGCAATTTCGATGACCGATACGTCGAAGGTACCACCACCCAGGTCATAGACGATGACAGTGTGGTCGCCCTTGGCCTTGTCCATGCCGTAGGCCAGTGCAGCGGCGGTCGGCTCGTTGATGATGCGCTTGACGTCCAGACCGGCGATGCGGCCGGCGTCCTTGGTGGCCTGACGCTGGCTGTCGTTGAAGTAGGCCGGCACAGTGATGACCGCTTCGGTCACAGGCTCGCCGAGGTAGTCTTCGGCGGTCTTCTTCATTTTCTTCAGCACTTCAGCGCTGATCTGCGGCGGCGCCATGTCTTTGCCGCTGGCCTGAACCCAGGCGTCGCCGTTGTTGGCCTTGACGATCTTGTAAGGCACCAGCTTGATGTCTTTCTGCACGACGTCTTCTTCGAAGCGACGGCCGATCAGGCGCTTGACGGCAAACAGCGTGTTGTGCGGGTTGGTCACGGCCTGGCGCTTGGCCGACTGGCCGACCAGGATTTCGCCGTCGTTGGCGTAGGCCACGATCGAGGGGGTGGTACGCGCACCCTCGGCGTTCTCGATGACTTTGACGTTACCGTTTTCCAGCACAGAGACGCACGAGTTGGTGGTCCCCAGGTCGATACCGATGATCTTGCCCATGTTAACTCTCCCGAAACTTGAATGAGGTAGCAGCGGCTACTGTGGCCAACTGCGGTAATACTTGAAGGCTTGACACCTAGATGGGGATGCCCGGAAGGATTTCAAGCCTTTTCATCGATAGAAGGTTGCGCTGCGCTCGGCGCCTTGCTGACCACCACCATGGCGGGGCGCAGCAGGCGGCCGTTGAGCAGGTAGCCCTTCTGGAACACGTTCAATACGCTGTTGGGTTCGACCTCGGCGTTTTCCTGCATGGCCATGGCCTGATGATGCTCAGGGTTGAACGGCTGGCCGTGCGGGTCGATGGCCTCGAGGTTGTAGCGCTTGAGGGTGTCCTGGAACATCTTCAGGGTCAGCTCGACGCCTTCGCGGATCTGCTTGACGTGTTCGTCCTGGGCGCTGGAGTGAGCCAGGGCCAGTTCCAGGCTGTCGATCACAGGCAGCAGGTCGGTGGAGAATTTTTCCAGGGCGAACTTGTGCGCCTTTTCCACATCCTGCTCGGCACGACGGCGGATGTTCTGCAGTTCGGCCACGGTACGCAGCGATTGGTCCTTGGCCGCGGCCAGCTGTTCTTCGAGTTCCAGCACGCGGGCATCAGCTGCGTTGTCGGCACCGGTTTGCTCGACGTTGAGGTCTTTCTCGTTCAGCTGCTCATCAGCCATGGGATATCTCCTGCGCAATTTGGTGGACTGCGAGCCAGGCTCGCCGGTGATGTGGCGTATATGGGGCCGGAAAATACAGCTTCAAGGGGCAACCCGGTTTTTACGCCTTCAAGCGTTTGCGCCAAAAGGGCATTGGCAGGCTGGAAAAAACTACTGTATAAATAACCAGACATGACTTTCTGGAGTCGCCCTCATGCTGGTGCACCTGTCCATTCACAACTACGCCATCGTCGAACACCTCGACCTGGAAATCGCCCGCGGCATGTCCGTGATCACGGGCGAGACAGGTGCGGGCAAGTCGATCATGCTCGATGCCCTGGGCCTGGCCCTGGGCGACCGCGCCGACAGCGGTGTGGTACGCCCCGGCACCGACAAGGCCGACATCCTCGCCACGTTCGACCTGGTCGACATTCCCGAAGCCCACACCTGGCTGGCCGAACGCGACCTCGCCAGCGACGGGCTGTGCATCCTGCGGCGTGTCATCACTGCCGAAGGCCGCAGCCGTGGCTACATCAACGGCACGCCCTGCCCGCTCGGCGACCTCAAGGCCCTGGGCGAGCTGCTGATAGACATCCACAGCCAGCATGAGCACCAGTCCCTGCTCAAGGCCGACACCCACCGGCGCCTGCTCGACGAGTACGCCGGGGCCATCGACCTGGCCCGGCAGGTGCAAATGGCGGCCAAGCGCTGGAACCAGACGCGACTCGAACTGGAGCGCCTGTCCAATTCCGGCGACGAACAGCGGGCCCGTCACCAGCTGCTCAGCTACCAGCTCGAAGAGCTGGACAACCTGGGCCTGGGCGAAAACGAGCTGGAGCACCTGGAGCAGGAGCACAAGAACCTCACCAGCGCCGAGGCCCTGTTCGGCATTTGCCGCCAGGTCATCGACCAGTGCAGTGAAAGCGATTCGGGCAATGTGCTTGGCGCGCTCACCTCCAGCCTCAACCGGTTGGGCGCTGCCAGCAATGCCCCCAAGGCACTGTCGGAAGCGGCCAACCTGATTGCCAGCGCGCAGATTCAGGTGGAAGAAGCCGTGGGCGAGCTCAACCGTTTCCTCGACAACTTCGATGCCGACCCCATGCGCCTGCAGGCCCTGGAAGAACGCCTCGACACCATCTATACCCTGGCGCGCAAGCACCGGGTGCACCCCACAGAGCTACCCCACCTGCAGCAGCAGTTGATGGAGGAACTCGAAGGGCTCAACGCCAGCGACGAATCGCTGGAACGCCTGGGCGAAGAGATGGCTGCATTCGCTCAGCACTATAAAGAGAAGGCCCGCGAACTGAGCGGGCTGCGTCAGCATGCCGCCAAGCAGCTGGCAGAGGCTGTCGAGCAGGAAATCCAGCGCCTGGGCATGCCCGGCGGTCGCTTCTGCATTCAGCTCACGCCCAATGAGACGGCCGACCTTTCACCCAATGGGCTCGAGCAGATCGAATTGCTGGTCAGCGCCAACCCCGGCCAACCCCTCAAGGCGCTGTCCAAAGTCGCCTCGGGCGGCGAACTGTCCCGGATCAGCCTGGCGATCCAGGTCATCACGGCCCAGACCTCGCGCATCCCTACCCTGGTGTTCGACGAAGTGGACGTAGGCATCGGCGGGCCGACGGCGGAAATCGTGGGCCAACTGTTGCGTCGCCTGGGCGAGCGCGGCCAGGTATTGACCGTCACCCACCTGCCCCAGGTGGCCGCTCAAGGCCATCATCACCTGTTCGTGCACAAGGTCCGCGAGAGCGATACCACGCACACGGCTGTGGCCAGCCTTGGCAAACGCGAGCGGGTCGAGGAAGTGGCGCGCATGCTGGGTGGCATCGACCTGACCAAGGAATCGCTGGCCCATGCGCGCAAGATGGTGGTCAGCGGCAAGGCCTGAAGTCATTCGGCAAAGGGCCGGGGTAACGGCCAACACCACCGCTTGCAGAAAAAACAAAGGCGACCCTAGGGTCGCCTTTGCTGTTTAAGAACGAAGTAATCGTTACTTCTTCTTACGCACATAAAGGACCAGGTTGTGGTCCACCAGCTCGAAACCGTGCTCTTCGACAATTTCACGCTGACGCTTCTCGATCTCGGCGTCCATGAACTCGATGACTTCACTGGTATCCACGTTGACCATATGGTCGTGGTGACCGCCATCGGCCAGTTCAAACACTGCATGACCGCCGTCGAAGTTGTGGCGAACCACCAGACCTGCTGCTTCGAACTGGGTCAGTACACGGTACACGGTGGCCAGGCCAACATCCTCGCCTGCCTCCATGAGGGCCTTGTACACATCTTCGGCGCTCATGTGACGCTGCTCGGCAGAGTCGAGCATTTGAAGGATCTTGACTCGAGGCAGGGTCACCTTGAGACCGGCTTTGCGCAATTCGCTATTTTCAACCATGGTCAGCTTTCTCGCCGATGCTGCTTCGCAGCTTCTCTTAATACGGGTATGATCGGTGTTTACGTTGTCCAGCCAAGATAGTGGAAGTCGCCCACCGATGCAAAACACCAAGCTCTTGCTAACCAGCCTCACCTTCGTGGGACTGCTCGCACTCGCCGGTTGCTCGTTTCCCGGGGTTTACAAAATCGACATCCAGCAGGGCAATGTCGTCACGCAAGACATGATAGACCAATTGCGTCCGGGAATGACCCGGCGGCAAGTGCGGTTTATCATGGGTAACCCTCTGATTCAGGATACGTTCCACACCAACCGGTGGGATTACCTCTACAGCCTGCAACCTGGTGGCGGTCAGCGCCAACAGGAACGCATGAGCATTTTCTTCAATGAAAACGACCAGCTGGTAAGCCTGTCTGGCGACTTCATGCCGGGCGTCAGCCGCGACCAGGAAATCCTCGGTGGCAGCGGTGACACCACGGTCAGCCCAGGCGCCAACGGCGAGCAGCCGGCAGCCCAACCGGAAGAAAAACCGGCCAAACCAGGCTCGGTCGAGGAATCCATCCAGCGCGAAATCGACACCATCGAAACCACGCCAGTGCCTACACCGGCACCGCTGGAAACGCGCTAAACGCGCTGATACAAAAAAGCCCGGACAGTGTCCGGGCTTTTTCATTGCTGCAATAAACGCTGCCAATCAAACGTCACCGCCTCCTGCCACTGGAGGCGCGTGGCGATACCTCGATTGCAGACCTTACGAAGCAGCGTACAACTGCTTGGCCCGCTCGCAGAACGCATCCACCAGGGTATTGGCTGCCTGATTGAACAGCGGCCCCAGCGTGGCGCGCACAAATGAGCCGGCATAGTCGAACGACAGGTCCAAGCTGATCTTGCAGGCCTTCTCGCCCAGCGGCTTGAACACCCAGATGCCATGCAGCTGGGTGAACGGCCCCTCCTCCAGGTTCATCTCGATGGATTCCCCCGGCACCAGCACATTGCGGGTAACGAAGTGCTGGCTGATACCGCCTTTGGCCACCTCGAGCTTGGCGCGCATGTGGGTTTCGCTGGCTTCGAGCACCGTCGAGTCGGAACACCAGGGCAAGAAGTCCGGGTAGCTGGCTACATCGTTTACCAGGTCGTACAAGGCCTGGGCAGGATACGGCAGCAGGGCGGAGCGTTGAATATGGGTAGTCATCCAGGCGTCACTTCCTAGGCTGGGTGGCGGTGCTTCGCAGCATTCCGATTACAGGTTCTGTACCTATGACAGTGCCTGCATTGTCCGGTATTCATTCCAGTGGCTCAAGCACGCAGAAATCCCATAGCGGACGACGCGCGGACTTGCCTATAATGCCGACCCTATGGCTAAGCAAAAAAAACATCCGACCGGGACCATCGCGCAGAACAAGAAAGCGCGACACGATTACTTCATCGAACACAAGTTCGAGGCCGGGCTGGTCCTGTCCGGCTGGGAAGTAAAAAGCCTGCGAGCCGGCAAGGCGCACCTCGTTGACAGCTACGTGCTGCTCAAGGACGGTGAGGCCTGGCTGTTCGGCAGCCACATCACCCCGCTGACCACCGCCAGCACCCACGTCATCGCAGACCCCATCCGCACCCGCAAGCTGCTGCTCAACAAGCGTGAGCTCGAGCGGCTCGAAGCGGCCGTGGCGCAAAAGGGTTATACCTGCGTGGCATTGGCGCTGTATTGGAGCAAGCACCTGATCAAGTGCGAAATCGCACTGGGTAAGGGCAAGAAGGAATACGACAAGCGCGATACCGTGCGCGAACGCGATTCCAACCGCGAGCTGCAGCGGGCCGTGCGCAACAAGGGCAAGGAAGACTAGCGCTTGCCCCTCTTCCCCGCCGAGTGATGATACGGGCAACTAGTTGCCCGATCGTTTCATCAAGGGGAAGCTTACCTGCCGTGAACAGCGCGCCGCCCACAGCGGCCACCTGCTCATGCGTACACTCGCCCGCACACATACCCTCAGTGCCCGTTGCGCCGCTCCGCCCGTGCGACCCGCTGCGCCTCTTCATGCGCCTCTTCGAGCACCTCCTGCACGTACAGAATGTGCCGGCTGGACACCTCACGCGCATCCTCGGCCCTGCCTTCGACAATCGCCAGGTACAACTCCCGGTGCTGGCTGATCAGCATGTCGCGCGTTTCGCTGCGTTGCTGGTACATGCCACCGATGTTGGTGACCACGTTGCGCTTGAGCAGGTCGAACAAGCCACGAATGGTGTGCAGCAGCACGGCATTGTGACTGGCCTCGGCAATGGCCAGGTGAAAGCGCGCATCGGCGGCGCCTTCTTCGGCCCGCGTGACTTCCCCCACCCGTGCGTAGCAGTCCTGCAGCACGTCGAACGCCTCCTTCAAGCGAGCCCGGTCGGGTGCGGTGGCGCGCTGGGCCGCGTAGTAGGCACAAGACGCCTCCAGGGTATGGCGAAACTCCAGCAGGTCGTGTTGCGCCTGAGGGCTGTGTTCGAGCAGTTGCAACAACGGGTCACTGAACGTGGAGCCCAGCGACTGCGCCACATAGTTGCCGCCGCCTTGCTTGCTGACCAGCAACCCCTTGGCCACCAGCTTCTGGATCGCTTCGCGCAACGACGGGCGTGATACCCCAAACTGCTCGGCCAGCACGCGTTCGGCTGGCAGCCGCTGGCCCGACGTCAACGTGCCTTCCAGAATCATCCCTTCCAACCGATCGACAATGTCGTCGGACAGGCGCCGCTGGCGGACCTGATCAAAAACCATCACACGCTCTCCACGAATCCCGGCTGATATCCGGGGCATCCATTCTCGCCGATCCACAGCCGGCCGACACCCACCAGCGCTCGATTTTCACGCCACATCACCTGCCCGCTCATCGGCATTCGACCAAAGTGCTGCCTCGGACAAATTGACACACCCCCGTGTGCGCTTTTAACCTAGCGGCGAGCCATTGTAAATTGGTCTTACCAATTATCCAGGGCCGGCGCATGACCAACAACAATTAGGGGCCACCCCATATGCAAACCTGGCAACAACTCTACAGCCCGCTGGGCAGTCTCGGCCTGTCCGCACTGGCGGCAGTCATCCCCATCGTCTTCTTCTTCCTGGCCCTGGCCGTCTTCCGTCTCAAGGGCCATGTCGCCGGCAGCATCACCTTGGGTTTGTCGATCCTGGTGGCGATCTTCGCTTTCCAGATGCCTGTCGACATGGCCCTGGCGGCTGCCGGCTACGGCTTCCTCTATGGTCTGTGGCCCATCGCCTGGATCATCGTCGCGGCCGTGTTCCTGTACAAACTCACGGTCAAGAGCGGCCAGTTCGAGGTGATCCGCAGTTCGGTGCTGTCGATCACCGACGACCAGCGCCTGCAGGTGTTGCTGATCGGCTTCTGCTTCGGCGCCTTCCTGGAAGGGGCGGCCGGCTTTGGTGCACCGGTGGCGATCACCGCCGCGCTGCTGGTGGGCCTTGGCTTCAACCCGCTGTACGCCGCAGGCCTGTGCCTGATCGCCAACACCGCACCGGTCGCCTTCGGCGCGCTGGGCATCCCGATCATCGTGGCAGGCCAGGTCACCGGCATCGACGCCTTCCACATCGGCGCCATGACCGGTCGCCAGCTGCCGTTGCTGTCACTGTTCGTGCCGTTCTGGCTGGTGTTCATGATGGACGGCCTGCGCGGCGTGAAGGAAACCTGGCCTGCTGCCTTGGTGGCCGGCCTGAGCTTCGCCGTCACCCAGTACTTCACCTCGAACTTCATCGGCCCGGAACTCCCTGACATCACCTCGGCCCTGGCCAGCCTGATCGCCCTGACCTTGTTCCTGAAAGTGTGGCAGCCCAAGCGTTCGTTCGCAGCGGCCACCGGCAGCGTTGGCGCGGCCGTGGTGCAAACCGGTGGCAGCCAGCCAAGCCCCTACAGCCTGGGTGAAATCTTCAAGGCCTGGTCGCCGTTCCTGATTCTCACGGTGCTGGTGACGATCTGGACCCTCAAGCCCTTCAAGGCCGCGTTTGCCCCGGGCGGTGCGATGTACAACTTCGTGTTCAACTTCGCCATCCCGCACCTCGACCAACTGGTGATCAAGACCGCCCCCATCGTGGCGGCGCCTACGGCCATGCCGGCCGTGTTCAAGCTCGACCCGATTTCTGCCACGGGCACCGCGATCTTCCTGTCGGCACTGATCTCCATGGCCGTGCTCAAGATCAACGTCAAGACTGGTCTGACCACTTTCAAGGAAACACTCTTCGAGCTGCGCTGGCCCATTCTGTCCATCGGCATGGTGCTGGCCTTCGCCTTCGTGACCAACTATTCCGGCATGTCCTCGACCATGGCCCTGGTACTGGCCGGCACCGGCGCGGCGTTCCCGTTCTTCTCGCCGTTCCTGGGCTGGCTGGGGGTGTTCCTGACCGGTTCGGACACCTCCTCCAACGCCCTGTTCAGCTCGTTGCAAGCCACCACCGCGCACCAGATCGGCGTGAACGACACCCTGCTGGTTGCCGCCAACACCAGCGGCGGCGTGACCGGCAAGATGATCTCGCCGCAGTCGATCGCCGTGGCGTGCGCCGCCACCGGCCTTGTGGGCAAGGAGTCCGACCTGTTCCGCTTCACCGTCAAGCACAGCCTGTTCTTCGCCACCATCGTCGGCCTGATCACCTTGGTGCAGGCCTACTGGCTGACCGGCATGCTGGTTCATCACTAAAGTGAAAGGGGCCGGGCAGCCCACATCGCCCGGCCTTACTCACCTGCCAAGCTGCGAGAGCCCATGATCATTTCTGCCTCTACCGATTACCGCGCCGCCGCCCAACGCAAGTTGCCGCCCTTTCTGTTCCACTATGCCGATGGCGGCGCCTACGCCGAGCACACCCTGCGCCATAACGTTTCGGACCTGGCCAGCATCGCCCTGCGCCAGCGCGTGCTGAAGAACATGTCCGAACTCAGCCTGCAGACCGAGCTGTTCGGTGAAACCCTGAGCATGCCTGTGGCCCTGGCCCCGGTCGGCCTGACCGGCATGTACGCCCGCCGTGGCGAAGTGCAGGCGGCGCGTGCGGCTGCTGCCCACGGTATCCCGTTCACCATGTCCACCGTTTCGGTCTGCCCCATCGAAGAAGTGGCCCCGGCCATCGACCGGCCGATGTGGTTCCAGCTGTACGTGCTCAAGGACCGCGGGTTCATGCGCAATGCCCTGGAGCGCGCCAAGGCTGCCGGCGTTCGCACCCTGGTGTTCACCGTCGACATGCCCACCCCCGGCGCCCGCTACCGCGATGCCCACTCGGGCATGAGCGGCAAGAACGGCCCGCTGCGGCGTATGCTGCAAGCCATGACCCACCCGCAGTGGGCATGGGACGTGGGCGTCATGGGCCGCCCGCACGATCTGGGCAACATCTCCACCTACCGGGGCAACCCTACGGGCCTGGCCGACTACATCGGCTGGCTGGCCAACAATTTCGACCCGTCCATTTCCTGGCGCGACCTGGAATGGATCCGCGAATTCTGGGACGGCCCGATGATCATCAAGGGCATCCTCGATGCCGACGATGCCCGCGATGCGGTCAAGTTCGGTGCCGACGGTATCGTCGTGTCCAACCACGGTGGCCGCCAGCTCGACGGCGTGCTGTCCAGCGCCCGCGCCTTGCCGGCGATTGCCGACGCGGTGAAGGGCGACCTGAAGATCCTGGCCGACTCGGGCATTCGCAGCGGCCTGGACGTGGTGCGCATGATCGCCCTGGGCGCCGACACCGTACTGATCGGCCGGGCCTTCCTGTATGCCCTGGCCGTTCATGGCCAGGCCGGGGTGAAAAACCTGCTGGAGCTGTTCGAGAAAGAAATGCGCGTGGCCATGGTGCTGACCGGCACCAAGTCCATCGGCGAGATCACCCGCGACTCGCTGGTACGCGAACTCGGCGCCTGAGCGCCTGCCTGAAACACCGCCTGATTACCGGGGCACGCGCCGCACCAGACGCCGCGGCCCCGCGAGGAGACTGCATGAGCCTGCCTGCTGCGTTTCTGCGCGATGCCGAGCGCCTGATACCTGCCGAGCGTCGCTTCGACGACCCGACCTCTACCCTGGCCTTCGGCACCGATGCCAGCTTCTATCGCCTGATCCCCAAGCTGGTGGTGCGGGTAGAGTCCGAGGACGAAGTGGTTGGGCTGATCAAGCTGGCCCAGCGCGAGCGGGTGCCCATCACCTTCCGCGCCGCCGGCACCAGCTTGTCCGGCCAGGCCATCAGCGATTCGGTCCTGATCGTGCTGGGCGATAACTGGAACGGGCGCGAGGTGCGCGGCCAGGGCGAACAGATCAGGCTGCAGCCGGGTGTCATCGGCGCCCAGGCTAACGCCTGGCTGGCGCCGTTCGGGCGCAAGATCGGCCCCGACCCTGCCTCGATCAATGCCTGCAAGATTGGCGGCATCGTCGCCAACAACGCCAGCGGCATGTGCTGCGGCACGGCGCAGAACACCTACCACACCCTGGCCGGTCTGCGCCTGGTGCTGGCCGACGGCACCTGCCTGGACAGCGAGGACCCGGCCAGCGTCGCGGCCTTCCAGAACAGCCACGCCCCCTTGCTCGACGCCCTCGCCCGCCTGGGTCGGGAGACCCGCGCCAATACGGCCCTGGCCGAGCGCATCCGGCACAAGTACCGGCTCAAGAACACCACCGGCCTGTCGCTCAATGCCCTGGTGGATTTTGACCAGCCGCTCGACATCCTGCAGCACCTGCTGGTCGGCTCCGAGGGCACCCTGGGCTTCATCAGCGCGGTGACCTACGACACCGTGCCCGACCACCCGCACAAGGCCAGCGCCCTGCTGGTGTTCCCCAGTGTCGAAAGCTGCTGCCGCGCCGTGCCGATCCTCAAGCGCCAGCCCGTATCGGCCGTGGAGTTGCTGGACCGGCGCAGCCTGCGCTCGGTGCAGGACATGGCCGGCATGCCGGTGTGGGTCAAGGGCCTGTCGGCCAACGCCTGCGCCCTGTTGATCGAATCCCGCGCCGCCAGCCAGACCCTGCTGCACGAGCAAGTGCACCAGGTGATGGCCTCGATTGCCGAGTTCCCCCTGGAACAGCAAGTGGATTTCAGCGAAGACCCGGTGGTGTACAACCAGCTGTGGAAGATCCGCAAGGACACCTTCCCCGCCGTGGGCGCCGTGCGCCAGACCGGCACCACGGTCATCATCGAAGACGTCACCTTCCCCGTCGAGCAACTGGCCGAAGGCGTCAACCGGCTGATCCAGCTGTTCGACCAGCACCGCTACGACGAGGCAATCATTTTCGGCCATGCGCTGGAAGGCAACCTGCACTTCGTCTTCACCCAGGGTTTCAACAGCGCCGAGGAAGTGGCGCGCTACCAGGCCTTCATGGACGACGTGGCGCAGTTGGTGGCCGTGGAGTTCGGCGGCTCGCTCAAGGCCGAGCACGGCACCGGCCGCAACATGGCGCCCTTCGTGGCGCTCGAATGGGGCCAGGATGCCTACCAGCTGATGTGGCAGCTCAAGCGCCTGCTCGACCCCAACGGCATTCTCAACCCCGATGTGGTGCTCAGCGAAGACCCGGCCATCCACCTCAAGCACCTCAAGCCGCTGCCGGCTGCCGACGCGATCGTCGACAAATGCATCGAATGCGGGTTCTGCGAACCGGTGTGCCCGTCCAAGGGGCTGACCCTCAGCCCGCGCCAGCGCATCGTCATGTGGCGGGATATCCAGGCCAGGGAGCGCGACGGCCAGGACACCCGCGCGCTGCGCGACACTTTCCAGTACCAGGGCATGGACACCTGCGCCGCCACGGGGCTGTGTGCCCAGCGCTGCCCGGTGGGCATCAACACCGGCGAGCTGGTCAAGAAGCTGCGCGCCCAGACGGCCGAACATGGCAAGGCCGCCGACTGGTTGGCCGAACACTTCAAGACGGCCATGGGCGGCGCGCGCCTGTCCCTGACCGCCGCCAATACCGCCCGCAAGCTGCTGGGCGCGCCGCGCCTGAACCGCTTGAGCGCCGTCCTGAGCAAGACCAGCAAAGGGCGCATGCCCCGCTGGACCCCGGCCATGCCCCAGCCTGTGCGCCCTGTGCGCGTGGGTGAGGCGAGCAACGACCCGCGCCCTCGCGTGGTTTACCTGGCTGCCTGCGTGTCCAAGGTCATGGGCCCGGCGTATGCCGATCGCGAGCAGAGCTCGTTGCTCGACAAGACCCGCAGCCTGCTGGAGAAGGCAGGGTATCAGGTGGTCTTCCCTGACAATGCCGAAAGCCTGTGCTGCGGCCAGCCCTTCGCCTCCAAAGGCTACCCTGAGCAGGCTGAACACAAGCGCCAGGAGCTGATCAATGCACTGCTGCACGCCAGCCGGGGCGGCCTGGACCCGATCTATTGCGACACCAGCCCCTGCACCCTGCGCCTGGTCCAGGACCTGGGGGATACCCGTTTGGACCTGTACGACCCGGTGCGTTTCATCCGTACGCACCTGGTCGATCGGCTCACCTTCACTCCGCAGGATGAACCGGTCGCCGTGCATGTGACCTGCAGTACGCAGCACCTGGGCGAAAGCCAGGCGCTGATCGACCTGGCGCGGCGGTGCAGCACGCAGGTGGTGATACCTGAAGGGATTCATTGCTGCGGGTTTGCCGGCGACAAGGGCTTCACCACCCCTGAGCTCAATGCCCATGCCTTGCGCAGCCTGAAGGATGCGGTGCAGTACTGCGGTGAAGGCATCTCCACCAGCCGCACCTGTGAAATTGGCTTGTCGACCCACAGTGGCATCGATTATCACGGGTTGGTGTATCTGGTGGATCGGGTCACTCGGGCGCGGTAGTTGGGGCCGCTATGCGGCCCATCGCGGCACGAGGCCGCTCCCACAGTAGATCCCGGTAGCTTTCGAATAAGCAAATCCCTGTAGGAGCGGCCTTGTGCCGCGATGGGCCGCACAGCGGCCCAGGCGGTCTTCATCCCGGACCCGACGGCACAGCAAACCCAGCAACAAAAAAGGGCTGCCAGGCAGCCCTTTCACACAGGTCAAAAAACCTGCCTCAAACACCCCGACACCGCCCGTGCCAGGCCCCCATCCTCTCAACCATAAACCGGATAACGACGGCACAGCGCAACCACCTGCTCACGCACATGGTGCCCCACCTCGTCACTGCGCCCGGTTTCCAGGGCATCGAGCACATCACACAGCCACCCCGCCACCTGCTCGCACGCCTCTACATCGAACCCTCGCGTGGTCACCGCCGGTGTACCGATGCGCAGCCCCGAGGTCACGAACGGCGAACGCGGGTCGTTGGGCACCGAGTTCTTGTTGGCCGTGATATAGGCGCTGCTCAAGGCCGCATCGGCTTCCTTACCCGTGTAGGGCTTGGCCGACAGGTCGATCAGCATCATGTGGTTGTCGGTCCCGTCCGACACGATCTTGTACCCGCGCACCTGCAACACTTTGGCCATGGCCCGGGCATTGGTCACCACCTGGGTCTGGTAACTGCGAAATGCCGGCGACAGCGCTTCCTTGAAGGCCACGGCCTTGGCCGCGATCTGGTGCATCAGTGGGCCACCCTGGACACCCGGGAATACCGCCGAGTCGAGCTTCTTGTAGAAACTTTCGTCCTGCCCCTTGGACAGGATCAGGCCGCCGCGCGGGCCGCGCAGGGTCTTGTGGGTGGTGCTGGTGACCACATGGGCGTGGGGCAGCGGGTCTGGGTATTCGCCTGCGGCAACCAGCCCGGCCACGTGGGCCATGTCCACCCAGAAGATCGCCCCGACCTTGTCGGCGATGCTGCGCATGCGTGCCCAGTCCTTGTAGCGCGAGTAGGCCGAGAACCCACCGATGAGCATCTTCGGGCGGGTTTCCAGCGCGATGCGCTCCATCTCGTCATAGTCGAGAAAGCCCGTTTCAGGGTCCAGGCCGTAGGGCACGATCTTGTAGTGGCGGCCCGAGAAGTTGGCCGGGTTGCCGTGGGTCAGGTGCCCGCCCTGGGCCAGGTTCATGCCCATCACGGTGTCGCCTGGCTGGATCAGCGCCAAAAACACCGCCGCGTTGGCCTGGGCGCCGGCGTGGGGCTGCACGTTGGCGTAGTCGCAGTTGAACAGGGCCTTGACCCGCTCGATGGCCAGGCTTTCGGCCACGTCCACGTATTCGCAACCACTGTAGTAGCGCTTGCCGGGATAGCCTTCGGCGTACTTGTTGGTGAGCACCGTGCTCTGGATCTGCATCACCAAGGGGCTGGCATAGTTTTCCGAGGCGATCAGCTCGATGTGGTCTTCCTGGCGATTCACTTCGTTGCGAATCGAGGCGTGCAGCTCTGGATCGAAGGCGTTGAGGGTCAGCGTCGAGTCGTACATGGGTTAAGCGTCCTTGTTCTGAATCAGGCTTGGGGTGACAGCAAGCGGGTGAGGCGTGCAGCGATGTCGTCAATCTGCGTCTCGGAGCAGATCAGGGGCGGCAGCAGGCGCACGGTGGTACCGCGGGTGACGGTGATCAGCAGGTGTTGCTCGTCCCGGGCCCGGTCGACCAGCTCGGCGCAGGGGCGGCTGAGCTCGATGCCGACCATCAGGCCCAGGCCGCGCACCGACACCACTTCAGGGTGCCCGCCCAGCGCCAGCTGCAAGGCCGCCAGCAAACGCTGGCCCAGCACCGCAGCGCGCTGCGGCAGCTGATCGCGCTGCATGATGTCCACCACCGTGCAGCCCACGCGGCAAGCCAGCGGGTTGCCGCCGAAGGTGGAGGCATGGTGGCCGGGGGAAAACAGCTCGGCGGCCTTGCCTCGGGCCAGGCACGCGCCGATGGGGAAGCCATTGCCCAGGGCCTTGGCCAGGGTGATGACGTCGGGCTCGATGCCGGCGTGCTGGAAACCGAACCAGGTGCCGGTACGGCCCATGCCGGTCTGCACCTCGTCGATCATCATCAGCCAGTCGTGCGCGTCGCACAGCTGGCGCAGCGCTTGCAGATAGCCCGCCGATGCCGGGTGCACACCGCCCTCGCCCTGCACGGGCTCGACCAGCACGGCCACCACGTTGGGCGAGTTGGCCGCCACCTGGCGCACCGCCTCGATGTCATCGTAGGGCACGCGGATGAAGCCTGGCATCAGCGGCTCGAAACCGCGGTGAACGGCCGGGTTGCCGGTGGCGGCCAGGGTTGCCAGGGTACGCCCATGGAAGCTGTTTTCCATCACCAGCACCTGAGGTTGGGCAACATTGCGGGCCGTGGCGTGCAAGCGCGCCAGCTTGAGCGCGGCCTCGTTGGCCTCGGCGCCGGAGTTGCAGAAGAACGCCCGCTCCATGCCCGAGAGCCGGCACAGGCGCTCGCCTAGCTGTTCCTGCCATGGGATACGAAACATGTTGGTGGTGTGCAGCAGCACGTCGGCCTGTTCGGCCAGGGCCGAGGCGATCTCGGGGTTGGCGTGCCCCAGGCTGGTCACGGCCACCCCGGCGATGGCATCGAGGTACTCGACCCCGTGCGAATCCCACAACAAGGCGCCCTGGCCCCGGCTGAACGCAACCGGTTGGCGGGCTGAGGTGTGCATGAGGTAAGCGGGAGCAGCAGACATTGCAGGTTTCCTGTACAGAGTGGTCAATGGCTGGTGGCCAGCGACGGAGTAGCGTCCGGGTGCGGCGCGGCATCGGCGGTGGGCCAGTAGTAGGCATCGGGCATGGCGCGGGCGCCGAAGATCGCCTGGCCGACACGCACCACCGTGGCGCCCTCCTCGATGGCCACTTCGAAATCACCCGACATGCCCATCGACAGCTCCTGCAACGACACCCCTTCAGGCGCAGTGGCGCGCAGCTGGTCGCGCAGCTCACGCAGCAACACGAAGCACGGGCGTACCCGCGCGGCGTCGGCCGAAAACAGCGCCAGGGTCATCAGGCCGCGCACACGCAGCGCCGGGAACGCGGGCAGTGCCTGTAGAAACGCCGCCACGTCATCGGGCACCAGCCCGTACTTGCTGGCCTCGCCCGAGGTGTTGACCTGGACGAACACATCCATCTGCCGCCCTTCGATGCGCAGCCGGCGGTCCAGCACCTCGGCCACGCGCAGGCTGTCCAGTGCCTGGAACTCACTGGCAAAGCGCGCCACCTGCTTGGCCTTGTTGGTCTGCAAGTGGCCGATCACCGACCACTGCAAGTCGTGCAAGTCGACCATGGCTTCCCACTTGCGCTGGGCCTCCTGCACCTTGTTCTCGCCCAGCAGGCGGCAACCGGCGGCATAGGCCAGGCGCAGGTGGGCTTCGTCGAAGGTCTTGCTGACCGGCAGCAGGCGCACTTCGGCCGGGTCTCGCCCGACCCGCTCGCAGGCCCGGGCGATGCGCTCATGCACGGCGGCCAGGTTGCGGCGAAAATCCTCGACGGTGTTGGCCTGCGGGTAGCGGCCATGGCGCGCATGCAGGGTGGTGAGGTCTTCGGCGTACTCGGTCATCAATTCGTCGCTCCTTTGGTGGGCACTGCGGCCGGTTCTGCCTGGGCGGCCTTGGCCCGGCGTGGCAGGCGACCGTTGAGCACGGCGTAGGCCACAAGGCCGATTACCAGCCCCCAGAACGCACCGCCGATGCCCAGCAGGGTGATGTCGGCCGCACAGGCCAGGAAGGTGATCAACGACGCCTCGCGTGCTTTTGCATCGAGCATGGCGTTGGCTAGGCTGCCGCCGATGGTGCCCAGCAGGGCCAGCCCCGCCAGGGTGGTGATGAAGGTGGCCGGGAAGGCCATGAACACCGCCGCCAGCGTCACGCCGAAAATGCCCACCAGGATGTAGAAGATGCCGGCGGCCACGCCGGCCACCCAGCGCTTGGACGGGTCTTCGGACGCTTCCTTGCCGGTGCAGATGGCGGCGGTGATGGCGGCGATGTTGAAGGCGTGGGAGCCGAACGGCGCCATCAACAGCGAGCCCAGCCCGGTGATGCCGAGGATCGGGTTGGCACTGGTGCGAAACCCGTCGTTGCGCAACACCAGCATGCCGGGCATGTACTGGCCGGTCAGGGTGATCAGAAACAACGGCAGCGCCACGCTCAGCAGTGCGTTGAGCGAGAACTCGGGGCGGGTAAATACCGGCGTGGCGAATTCAAGGGACAGCCCAGCGAAATCGACCCGGCCCTGCATCACCAGGTAGACCAGCCCCAGCACCAGGATGCCCACCACGGCGTAGCGAGCGCTCAGGCGCTTGAACACGATGTACGCCCCGATCAGCAGCCCGACCAGCAGGGGGTCGACGCTCATGCTGGCGAAGGCGCCGATACCGAACTGCAACAGAATGCCGCCCAGCAGGCCCGCAGCTACCCCCGGCGGAATCAGGCGCACGGCTTTTTCGAAGTAGCCCGACACGCCCAGCAGCACGAAGGCCACCGCCGACACCATGTACGCCCCCACCGCCTCGGCGTAGGGCGTGGTGGCCAGGGCCACGATCAGGAACGCCGCCGCCGGCGTGGACCAGGCCGTGATGATCGGCTCGCGGCTGACCCAGCTGAGCAGCAGCCCGGTCACGCCCACGCCGATGGACACCGACCACACCCACGAGGCGGTCAGCTCGGGGCTGAGCCCTGCAACCTTGGCAGCCTGAAATACCAGGATGAAAGTGCCGCCATAGTTGACGATTACCGAAATGAGCCCGGCCACCACCGGGTGCAGCAGGTCCTGCAGGCGCAGGGGCGAGGGGGTACGAGTAGATGACATAGGTCTTGGCTCCTTGCTAGACGCTGTATCCGGCTGCGGTAGGCAGTCATTTATAGCCGCAGATTGGCTGGTTTTACCCCGACGCTTCACCGGGGCGGACCAGACCACTTTCAGTGCGCTCAACCGTACCTGCGGGCGAACGCCCCCATGAACTCGCACAGGGCGGCCACCGCTTGGACGGAGATGGCGTTGTACAGGCTGGCGCGAATGCCGCCGACGCTGGCGTGGCCCTTCAGGCCATGCAGCCCGGCCGCCTCGGCCTCGCGCAGGAAGACCGCTTGAAGTGCTTCATCGGCCAGCCGGAACGGCACGTTGTTGATCGAGCGATAGGCCGGCTGCACCGGGTTGCGGTAGAAACCGTCGCTGCCGTCGAGGGTTTCGTACAGCAGGCTGGCTTTGGTCTGGTTGCGCTGGTGCAGCACCTGCAAGCCCCCGCTGCGCTTGATCCACTGCAACGTCAGGCCGGTCAGGTACCAGGGGAAGGTGGCGGGCGTGTTGAGCATCGACTGGGCATCGCTGATGCGCCCGTAGTTGAGGATGTCCGGGGTGAACCCATGGCAGCGATCCAGCAGCGCCGGGTCCATGATGACCACCGTCAGCCCGGCCACGCCCATGTTCTTCTGGGCGGCGGCATACACCAGACCATGGCGTGCGATGTCGATGGGCTTGGACAGCAGGCTCGAACAGGCATCGCACACCAGCGGCGCCTCGCTGGCGGGCGCTTCGGTGAACTGCACGCCGTGCACGGTTTCGTTCTCGGTATAGTGCAGGTAGGCCGCCTTTGGGTTCAGCTGCCAGTGCGCGACCGCCGGCACCCGGTCAAAGCCGGTGCCCTGGGCACTGGCGACCACGCGCACTTCGCCATACTGGCGCGCCGCCTCGATCGCCTTGCCCGACCACAACCCGGTGTGCAGGTAGTCCACGCTGCCGTTGTCCCCGGCCAGGTTCATGGGCACCTGGGCGAACTGCAACGAAGCGCCGCCCTGCACGAACAGCACGCGGTAATGCGCCGGCACCTCCAGCAGCTCGCGCAGGTCGGCCTCGGTCTGCTCGGCAATGGCGCGGAAGATGGGCGAGCGGTGGCTCATCTCCATGATGGACATGCCCGTGCCGGCAAAATCGTGGAACTCGTCGTACGCCTGGTTGAGCACTTCCAGAGGGACTGCGGTGGGGCCTGCGCTGAAATTGTGTGACCGTGCCATGGTGGGTGGGCTCCTGTGCGTGAACGCGCCGACGCGGTGAATACCAGGCCAGGCCTGGGTGGCGAAGGCCGGAGTCTACGGATAAACTGGCCTGCCCTTACCTGCCAGTTCATGGATGGAGAGCAGACCACATGGCGAAGACCTTCGCGCTGGACACCCTGAAGATTCGGCTCAACGACGCCGAGTTTCAGCTGCTGGACCTGCACCAGCGCATCCAGCGTGCCTTGCGTGCGTTGATCCTGGATGGCGCGCTGGGCCCGAGCCTGAAACTGCCCTCCACCCGTGCGCTGTCCAAGTCCCTGGGCTGCGCCCGCGATACCGTCGAAAACGCCTACGTACAGCTGCACCGGGACGGTTTCATCGTGCGCCGCGGCGGCGCGGGCAGCTACGTGTGCGACACGGTGGGCGCCGAATTGCGCGGGGCCGGCCCACGCCGGCAACGGACCCAGGAGGTGCGGCGCAGCGTGGTCGCGCCCGGCGCCGAACTCAGCCAGCGCGGGCGCATGATCTTCGAGACCGGCGGCGTGCGTGACCAGCAAGTGATCAAGGCCTTCGCCACCGGCCTGCCGGAAACCCGCAGCTTCCCCACCGACGTCTGGGAGCGGCTGCAGCGTCAAGTGGTCAAGGACTACCGCGCCAGCGTCCTGCTGCACGGTGACCCGCAAGGCGCCGAACCCCTGCGCAAGGCCATCGCCACCTACCTGAACCTCGAACGCGGGGCCACGTGCACCCCCGACCAGGTGCTGGTGCTCAGCAGTACGCGTCAGGCGTTGTACCTGTGCGCGCAATTGCTGGTAGATGCCGGCAAACCCATCCTGCTGGAAAACCCCGGCTACTACGGCGCCCGCAAGGCGTTCGCCATCGCCGAAACCAAGGTGTTGCCCATCGACGTGGACGAACGGGGCATCCGCACCGACCTGCTGTTCGCCGACCGCAGCGGCGCCAACTGCGTGTACGTCACCCCCTCGCACCAGTACCCCACCGGCGCGACCCTGCCCCTGGAGCGCCGGCTGGAGCTGATCAACTGGGCCGCGCAGAAAGCCAAGTGGATCATCGAGGACGACTACGACAGCGAGTTTCACTACGACGGCCAGCCCACCGCCTGCGTGCAGGGCCTGGACCGCTACCAGCGCACCCTGTATATCGGCACCTTCAGCAAAACCCTCTACCCCGGCCTGCGCATGGGCTACATCGTGCTGCCGCCCGAACTGGTCAAGCCCTTCGCCTATGCCCGCAGCATGATGGATGGCCACACCCCGCAGACCTTGCAGCTGACCCTGGCGCGCTTCATGGAGGACGGGCACTACAACGCCCACGTGCGTGCCATGCGCAAGTTGTACGCCGGGCGCCGGGCGGTGATGCACGATGCCATCGCCAAGTACCTGAGCCCGGTGGTCACCGCCCACCTGCCGCCAGGTGGCTTGCAGATCCCCTGCCTGCTCAAGCCAGGCTGGTCCGAAGAAAAGACCATTCGCCAGGCGGCCACGGCCGGCGTGCAGCTGTCGGGCCTGAGCAGCCTGTACCTGGGCGAGCCGCAGACCCACGGCTGGCTGCTGGGGTATTCCTCGCTCACGGCCTATGAGATCGAAGCGGCCATGCTGCGCCTGGCCAACGCCCTCAAGCTTTGAGCGCCGGGTTCAGTAAGGCAGCTTGAAACGCCGGGTCAGGTCGAAGATGCCCTCGCGGATCGAGCGCTCGGTGCGGCTGTCCATGGCACCGCTGCGCACGCCCCCGAGCATGGCCAGGATCATGTCCCCGATCTCGCGGAACTCATCCTCGCCCATGCCCCGGGAGGTACAGGCCGCACTGCCCAGGCGAATGCCCGAGGTGACGCTGGACTTGACCTCGTCACCGGGCACGACGTTACGGTTCACGGTGATGCCGACCGCCTCCAGCGCACCCTCGGCGGCGTTGCCGGCAAGGCCCCAGGGGCGCAGGTCGATCACCCCCAAGTGGCAGTCCGTGCCGCCCGACACCACCAGCAAGCCACCTTCGGCCAGCCGCCCGCACAAGGCCCGGGCATTGGCCACTACCGCATGGGCGTAGGGGCCAAAACCCGGTTGCAGCGCCTCGCCCAGCGCCACCGCCTTGGCCGCGACCGTGTGCATCAGTGCAGCGCCCTGCAGGCCGGGGAACACCGCCGCGTTGATTTTGCGCGCCAGGGTCTGGTCGTTGCACAGGATCATCCCTCCGCGCGGGCCGCGCAGGGTCGCGTGGGTGCTCAGCGTGGTGACGTGGGCATGGGGCACTGGCGAGGGATAGGCGCCGCCTGCGACCAGCCCGGCGACGTGGGCGATGTCGGCCATCAGATACGCCCCCACCTCGTCGGCAATGGCGCGGAAACGGGCGAAATCCAGCGCGCGTGAATACGCCGACGCCCCGGCGATGATCAGCCGTGGCCGCTCACGACGGGCAATCTGCGCCACCTGGTCCATGTCGACCCGGTGCGTCAGCGGGTGCACACCGTAGCTGACCGCCTGGAACCAACGCCCGGACACGTTGAACGCCGCCCCGTGGGACAGGTGCCCGCCCGACTTCAGGTCAAGGCCGAGGATCTTGTCCTCCGGCTCCAGCAGCGCCAGGAACACCGCCTGGTTGGCCTGGTTGCCGGAGTGAGGCTGCACGTTGGCATAGCTGCAATCGAACAGCAGCCGGGCCCGCTCGGTGGCCAGGTCCTCGACCACATCCACATTGCCGCAGCTGGCGTAATAGCGTCGCCCCGGGTACCCCTCGGCGTACTTGTTGGTCAGCACCGACCCTTGGGCCTCGAGCACCGCGCGGCTGACCACATTCTCGGCGGCGATCAGCTCGATGGACTGCACCTGGCGCAACCGCTCGGCATCGATGGCGGTCCACACCTCGCTGTCCACCTGCGGCAGCGCAGCGGCACTGATGCCCGGCAGCGCGTGGCCCTCTTTATAAGCGAAATGCGGCATGTGTACTCCTTGGTCTGAACGCTGGCGACAACCGCACTACCCTAGCGGCCTGCGGCGCCTGCGACCGTACCGGTTGCCCGCGCTGTTGCAGACCACCTGGCTTGGCCCGGCAAGCAGGCGTCTGGCCTGGGCATGCCAGAACGCGCGAAAGATGGGCCAAAGCGGTCTGGCCTATTGCCACTAATTGGACTACCCGACAAGACCAAAGCCTCATTAAGCTCTGCGCCGACTCAGCTCATGCCCCTACAGGTTTCACCATGACGATACGTATCGGCCTGTTGCCGCAAGTCGCCGCAGCGCACTTTGTCAGCCACCTGCACATCATGGTGCTGGCGGCGCTCTTTCCGCTGCTGCCTGCTTTTTTGAACGTGGATTATGTGGCGTTGGGCCTGGCCCTCAGCGTGTTCAACATCGTCACCGCGCTGGTGCAGGCCCCCATGGGGTTTGCCGTCGATCGCCATGGCGCCAGGCGCCTGCTGCTGATGGCCCTGGCCTTGGGCAGTTGCAGCTTCCTGTTGATTGCCCTGCTGCCCGGCTACACCTGCCTGCTGGTGGGCATGGCGCTGGCGGGCGTGGCCAATGCCGTCTACCACCCTGCCGACTACGCCCTGCTGTCCCGGCACATCAACCCTGCGCACATCGGCAAGGCGTTCTCGGTGCACACCTTTGCAGGTTTTCTGGGCGCGGCGGTGGCCCCGGTGTTGCTGCTGGGGGTGGCGGTAGCCAGCGGCCCGGCCATGGCCTTCGCGACCGCAGCGCTGGTGGGCTTTGCAGCACTGGCCCTGCTGTTGATACCCGGCTCGGCACTGGCCCAGGTCAGTGACGCGCCGCCCGCCCCGGCACCCAAGCCCGTGCAGGCGCAACGCGTGGCGCTGCTCTCGCCGATGATCATCAGCCTGACGCTGCTGTTCGTGCTGCTGAACCTGAGCACTGGCGCCATCGAAAAGTTTTCCGTCGCGGCCCTGATGCAGGGCCAGGGCGTGGCCTTGTACTGGGCCAACTCGGCCTTGACCGCCTTCCTGTTCGCCAGCGCATTCGGCGTGCTGGCAGGCGGTGCATTGGCCGACCGCACCCAGCGTCACGGGGTGGTGGCGGCCAGCGCTTTTGGGGTGGCGTGCATGCTGATGTTGCTGGTGGCCACGGCGGGCCTGAGCGAGCCGCTCTTGCTTGCCGTGCTGGGCCTGGCGGGCTTTTTGACCGGCGTGATCGCCCCGTCACGGGACATGCTGGTACGGGCTGCCGCCACCAAAGGGGCTGAAGGCAAGACCTTCGGCATCGTGTCCACGGGTTTCAACATCGGCGGCGCCATCGGGCCAGTCGGGTTCGGCTGGTTGCTGGACCAGGGCCACCCCAACGCGATCTTCTGGGCCAGTGCCGCCTTCATGGGCCTGACCGTCGCCCTGACATTGTTGCAGGAATGGGTAATGGCGCGGCAGCGCAAAGTCATTGCGCTGCAACTTTCATTTAAATGACCTGACGCAATAATAACGACACATTTGTACCGCAAACTTGAAGGGCGCCGCCCGCACCTGTGTGTGCCAGCCAGCCGGCGTAATCAAACTGAACAACGACAACCGATAGCCTGGAGTTTTAACATGGATGTTAACCATAGCGGTACCGATGATGCAGTTAAAGGCATGCTCGCCAAACTTTCAACCCTGTGGAAAACCCGCGCTGCCGTGAACCAGCCACAACCCGATTACTGGGGCCTGGCGTTCGATGCCAACAAGAACGACTTCAGCCATTCACTGCTGCCGTTTCGCAACCACCAGGCCTGGCTTGAAGCCCCCAAGGATTTACAGTCCAAGTGCATGTCCTACGCCTGGGGCATTTATAACCTCAAGACCATTTATATTGAATGCAATGTGGTGGTGCCGGCCTGCGAAGACATTATCAAGACCCCGCCCCACAGCCATAACCGCGCACTGCTGCAAGATGTAATGTCTCAAGCCCTGCTCGATGAAGCCCTGCATACACGCATGTCGATCATGGCCTGCAACTATATCTACGACATGCGCCAACTTACCCCCCTGGACTTCAGCGCCTTCAACCTGGTGACCTGGCGCGAAGCGCTGCTGGCCAACTGCACCGCCGAATGGGAACGCCGCCTGACCCGCTTTGGCATCGCCTGCGCCAGCGAAACGCTGATCACCGACTACCTCAAGACCATGGCCGAAGACATCACCATCCAGTCGGTCTGCCACGAGGTCACCCGCACCCACGCCATGGACGAGTGGAGCCACTCCAGCGTGTTCAGCTTCGTCGCCACCGACATCGTCAACGGACTGACCCGCAAGGAACGCCTGTACCTGCGCTCGATCATCCTGCGCACCGTGCAGATGTTCGCCAACAACGAGATGGGCGCCTGGTCGCGGGTGTTCGACATGCTGGGCTTCCCCAACGGCAACGAGATCCTGCACGACGTGGGCGACAACAACGAGATCAGCGTCTATACCGACTCCCTCGAAGCCCTGGTCAACCGCATCGGCCTGGCCGGCAATGGCCTGGAGAGCGCCGAACAGGCCGTCGAACAGCTGCGCGAGAGGGCTAGCGCATGAGTACCCCGACAGGCTTTGAAGCCGTGTGCGAGCACGTCAGCAGCGAGACCGCGCAGATCAAGGTATTTGGCCTGCGCGTACTCAACGCCTCCAGCGCCTTTCTGGCAGACCTCGTGCCCGGCCGGCATGTGGCCTTGCAGGCAACGGACCTGTCCGGCGCCCGTCAGCAACGGCTGTACTCCATTACCCGCAGGCTTGGCAACGACCAGTTCGAGCTGGCGATCAAGCGCGAAGGCCGTGGCGGGGTCTCGGACCAGTTGCACGCCACCTGCCAGCCCGGCGCGCGTTTCGACGTGCAGTTCGCCGCAGGTGACATCACCCTGGCTTCGGTCCAGGCCTGCCGCCACGTCGGCCTGCTGGCCGGCGGCATCGGCATCACCCTGCCGATCGCCCTGCTGCGCGGGCTGCACGAGCGCGCCCTGCGCGGCTTGAACGTGCCCCAGGTCAGCCTGCTGCTGTGCGTGCCGTCCATTGCCGACATCCCGTTCCTGCACGAATTGCTGCAACTGGAACTGAGCTGCCCCTGGTTCGACCTGCAGGTGTTCGTCACCCGCGAAGCGGTGCACGGCAAAGGCCACTTCAAGGCCGGCCGCCCGCAAGCCCAGGACCTGCAAGCGCTGGGCAACCCGGACAGCGTGGTGATCTGTGGCAGCCACGGCTTCGCCCAGGGCATGCGCGAGCACCTGCTGGCGCTGTTCCCCACCTGCCCCCTGCTGATCGAGTCCTTCACCCCACCAGCCTCCGCTACCCCGGCCACGCCAGACGCTGCCCAGGCCGAAAGCCCCTTGCGCCTGCACCTTCAGCACAACGACCAGGTGCTGGAGCCCGCCGCGGGCAAGAGCCTGCTGGAGATGCTGGAAACCAGCGGCATCGCCGTGCGCAGCCTGTGCCGCGCCGGCATCTGCGGCCACTGCCGGCTGAAAGTGTCGGAAGGCGAGTACACCGTCGAACCCGACTTCTGCCTGACCGACCAGGACAAGCGCGACGGCCACGCCCTGGCCTGCTGCACCTTCCCCAAGGCCGGTACGATCAAGGTCGACCTCAACCCTACGGCGTAAACCGCGCCCTCACTCCTTTCATCCTCGGGTTTGCACATGAAAACAGCCATCGCACTGCGCCACATCCACTTCGAAGACGTCGGCACCCTGGCCCCCGTCCTGAAAGAGGCCGGCTACAGCCTCACCTACATCGACCCCACCGTCGAAACCCTCCACGCCGAGCAAGTGATGCAGGCCGACCTGCTGATCGTGCTGGGTGGCCCCATTGGCGCCTACGACGAAAAGCCCTACCCCTTCCTCAAGACCGAACTGGAGCTGGTGCGCCAACGCGTCGAATCCGGCAAGCCCCTGCTGGGCATCTGCCTGGGTGCACAACTGATCGCCCGCGCCATGAACGCCAAGGTCTACCCCATGGGCGTCAAGGAAATCGGCTTCTCGCCGCTTACCCTCACCGCCGAAGGCCAGCAGTCGCCGCTTGCCGAACTGGGCGACGTACCCGTGCTGCACTGGCATGGCGACCAGTTCGACATCCCCCAGGGCGCCGTGCTGCTGGCCAAGACCGATATTTGCGCGCACCAGGCCTTTGCCGTGGACAACCGCATCCTGGGCCTGCAATGCCACCTGGAAGCCGACCCCGCCCGCATAGAGCAGTGGCTGGTAGGCCACGCCAACGAAGTCGGCCAGACCGGCCTGGACCCCATCGCCCTGCGCTCGGCCGCCGCCGAACTTGGCGAGCGCCTGACCCAGGCCGCCGCCCGCGTGATGCGCGCCTGGCTCGCCAACCTGAAGTAACCCGCTGCACCACCACCGCATGAAAACAACAAAGTCATCAAGGATGAGGCACGCCCCATGATCGTCGTATTGTTCGAGTTGCAAGCACTGCCCGGCCAGGGCGAAACCTACGTTGACCTGGTCAACAAGCTCACCCCCCTGCTCAAGCCCATGGAAGGGTTCATCTCGGTAGAGTGCTTCCAGAGCACCCTAAACCCCAAGAAAGTGATGTCGGTGACCACCTGGCGCGACGAAGAAGCCGTGGTGCAATGGCGCAACGTCACCGCCCACCTCTCTGCCCAACGCGCCGGCCGCGACAAGATCTTCGACGACTACCGCGTGCGCGTCACCTCGGTCATCCGCGACTATGGCCTGCGCGACCGCGACCAGGCGCCCTACAACGAAGTCGTAGACGGCACCCGCCCAACCGCCTGCCCAGTAGCCTAAAGCTACCCCCCTGTGGGAGCGGCCTCGCCGGGGCGCCGGACCAGCCGCGATGGGCCGCAAAGCGGCCCCTTCCCACTCTGCTCTCCAGCAACATCCCGCCACAAACCCTCATGCCATCCCGCCACCATCAAAACGGAACTGTCAGCCAAACGGAACAGTCCACCTTTACAGGCCCACCTACCAGAGGCCACAGAGGAGACTCCCATGAAAGGTACCGCGCTTTCGGCCCTGTTCGCGGCCGCTACCCTGCTCGCTTCGCCGGCCTTCGCTGCCGAAAAAGACCTGTGCGCCCTGAACCTGCAGGAAATCAACGACACCATGGCCACCGCCGGAGCCACCTCGGAAGGCCTCAAAACGCAAATCGATGATGAAGTGACCAAGGCCAAAGCTGCCCAGGCAAAAGGCAATGACAAGGAGTGCATTGCAATCACTCAAAAAGCCCTGACCACGCTGCAAAACACCAACAAAGGCAGCGGCTCGAGCAGCGGCGGCGCCTGATGCATCGCGCGGGTGAGCGCTCAGTTGTCGACGCCGCCCGCGCAATGCCGTATACTCCGGTTCACGTGCCGTAAGGTGCGTTAGCTTAGAGCTAGTGGGGGGCCGATTAGGATTCGACGCCGGTAGCGAAACTCTAGGTGCATGCCGAGTTGGTAACAGAACTCGTAAATCCACTGTTGCAACTTTCTATAGTTGCCAATGACGAAAACTACGAGGGCTACGCTCTCGCTGCGTAAGCAGCTGAGCCCGCTCTCCTGGTAGCTTCGGCTCCAGCAATCACCAGGGGATGCCTGTAAACCCGAAGTGATTGTCATACAGAACAGGATCGTCGTGTAGCACGTTGGGGGCAAAGCGACTAAAACTTACCCAACTCGTCCAAAGCACCCTGCCCGTCGGGCGGCTGCGGATTAACTCAATAGACACGGCTAAGCATGTAGTACCGACAGCGGAGTACTGGCGGACGGGGGTTCAAATCCCCCCGGCTCCACCAAATAATCATCTAAAGACGTCCACGGACGTCTTTTTTTGTGCCGGAAATCCAGTAAATACAAGGGCTTAGGACCCTATAGCGTCCGTCAACGTCCGACAGCATCTATGATTTCGTGTATTCCAAGTGGTATTCCAAGCGCTCAGCTGCTATTTTTTGGAATACATAAACAGCACTGGAATACACCATGGGGGCCCAAGCCACGCGCCTTTCAGACGTAAAAGTGAAAGCCGCGAAGCCAAAGGATAAGGACTACATTCTCACGGATGGTAATGGCCTTCAGATGCGGGTGAGAATCAATGGCTCTAAGCTTTGGAATTTTAATTACATTCAACCCGTGACGAAAAAACGGATCAATATGGGGCTAGGCACCTTTCCTGAGGTTAGCCTGGCGCAAGCCCGCAAAAGAACCGTTGAGGCAAGAGAGCTCGTCGCCCAAGGGCTGGACCCTAAAGAGAAACGCGACGCCGAGCGACATGCGAAAAAAGCAGCCACGGAACACACTTTTGAAAATATCTCGACAGCGTGGTTCGAGCTCAAAAAGGATTCAGTCACCCCAGCGTACGCCGAGGATATTTGGCGCTCCCTCACGCTGCATGTTTTCCCCGACCTGGGCCCGACCCCAATCTCAGCTATCACTGCTCCTAAGGTCATCGCCTTGCTCCGCCCCCTCGAAACGAAAGGCAGCCTCGAAACTGTTAAACGTTTGACTCAGCGTCTCAATGAAATCATGACCTATGGAGTTAATTCGGGATTGATTCACGCGAATCCACTCAGTGGGATTCGCTCCGTCTTCAAAAAGCCCAAAAAGAAAAATATGGCGGCCCTGACACCCGATGAGCTGAAAGAGCTCATGGTGGCAATTGCCAACGCCAGCATAAAAAGAACTACGCGCTGCCTAATTGAGTGGCAACTTCACACCATGACCCGGCCAGCCGAGGCTGCCACATCCCGTTGGGCTGATATCGACTTCGAAAAGAAGATCTGGACGATACCGGCGGAGCGCATGAAGAAACGTCGGATACACATCATTCCGCTCACTGAACAAGCTTTGGCGCTCCTGGAAGCGATCAAGCCCTACAGTGGGCATAGGGAGTACGTTTTCCCTGCAGACCGAGACCCTCGCACCCACTGCAATAGCCAGACCGCCAACATGGCGCTGAAGCGTATGGGTTTCGAGGGGCGCTTAGTAAGTCATGGCATGCGCTCAATGGCGAGCACCATCCTCAACGAGCAGGGTTGGGATCCTGAGTTGATTGAGGTAGCGCTCGCCCACGTCGATAAAGATGAGGTACGCAGCGCTTATAACCGGGCAGATTACATCGAACGCAGACGCCCGATGATGGCCTGGTGGAGTGAGCACATCCAAGAAGCGGCAACTGGCAGCTTGTCTATTTCAGCCATTCAGGAGACAAGAGACCTGATTAGGATGAAGGCTTAGTAATCTGTACCGTAAACACGCCACGCCCCCCATACTCAAAACCTTAAACTGAAGCCCGCTCAAAACATGGCCGGGCAACCTTAGCAAGGCAAGCTGCAAAAGCCATTCGACGTTAAATCCTGGCTTAGTGCCCTCACTTGCCTTCAGTGAGCTACCTTTTATTGCCGGTTCTCTACAAACTTAGCAGCCTTAATAACAGCTTCTCCAACACGGATATCAAATTAATTTTAAGCCTTAAAATATGTTATAAATTTAGACTTTTATCATCTTCGGTAAATGTCCGACCTACAACATATGCACTACTATCCAAGAATGGAGAAATACTTTTAGTCGCATATATTAGCTGATAATCAACCGTATATTTAGAGAGATAATCCCCCATAACCTTTTGAAAATTTCTTGACCTAACATCTTCCATCCCACCATTCTCAATTCCGTCCAAAACCATGAATCTAGGTATACGAACGTACTCTTTCTCCAAGGAAGTTATAAATAACGCCAAATGGAAGGCGTTATTCAAGTACACTGTACCACTTTCAGAAAATGCGACTTTCCCATTAATGGACACTGTATTTGATGCAAAATCGAATTCAACAGTTTCTGCATTCTTAAATTCTTTTTCGGCACCCACATCTTGCCTTAAGATGTTAATCAGATGAGTAGCTATGAGTCCTTTCACTTCCGGCTCACGAAGATAATATTGAGATTTTTTTAGACTTATTAGATCTCTAAGTCGAGTTACCTCAGCTTGCGCCGTATTTTTCTGAGCCGTCAACTCAGATATAGAACGATGAAGTTCTGCCACTCTATCAAGAGTAGAAATTTTCTCTTCTATTTCACCCATCTCACGATACAAATTATAAATTTCTGATTCGCTTTCAGAGTTCACAGATGAAATAGTTGATGTGATTTTTGAAATATTCTGCCTAAGTGCAGTTCTGAGCTTCTTTCTATCCTCGACCAAACTTAGCAAGCGCTCTTCTTTCTTTATAAGAATACGCTCAGACTCTCTTATTTGAATGTCAATTTCATTCTTCATACGAAGTAAATTAAACTGACCATTGACTTGACCTGCTTCCCCTTCGGCCCCACAAAGGCAACAACAGCCATCAGCCTTCTTATCGATTTTCCTATAGCAACCAGGACAAAACTTAAAAACCACATCCCCAACAACAGAATCCACTTTAATGGAATCCTGAATAGATTTTGATTTATCAATCAACTCAGCAAGAAACTCTCTCGAATCCTCAATCTCGTAACTGAGGACTTGAATATCACTTTCACACTCAAGCAGCTTCCCCTTGATCTTGACGCTTTCTACAGCGCCTCCTTCAGTAACCCCCTTCTCTTTAACATAGGAAATAGATGCTGACTGCTTCGCATCTAATACCTTTAAATTAGCAGCAGCGATTTCAGAAACATAATGCGCCCGCGCCTCGTCTATAGTTCCAAAGTCCTTTGCAAAAGATGTTTTACCAACGACAGAATATACGGCCTGCAGCTTAGCGACCAGCCTATCTAAATTTTTCTCTTGGACCGCAAGAGATATTTTAGAGTTATAAAGCTCATCATCGTAAAGCCCAAGCAAATAATTCCCGACAGACTCCCGCTTAAATGCAGAATCGAAAGGCTCAGCATTAAACAAACTACCCGAAGAATTAGATTGATTACTATAAATCAATCTAAAAACCTGATGCAGCGTTACACTATTGCCGTTCGAATCGGCTTTCGCCTCAGGAATATCTAGTAAAGAAAAGATCTTTTGAGAAAAACTCTCTCTCGCCGCTGAAATGGCATAAGGGTAATTAAACCACTCTTCAACTGGTGATTTCAGTGCCTCGTCAATCCCCTTATAACAAATATCCATAGACTGCTTGTCAGCAAGCCTATTAATCCTTCTTAACGTAACCGGGGTACCATTTAGACGCACACCAACATAGATACAATCACACTGTGAGGCCTCGTCCTTCCACTTAACTATCTCATAGCCGAGACCAAACATAAGCAGTTGAACAACAGAAGTTTTTCCACCTCCATTACAGCCACTCAGAACATTAATCCCCTTATGAAATTTTTCTTGATAAGCTACTTTCCCTCCAGCTTTTGCAAGAAGTTCTTCAACAATAATCGTCGGTTTAAGCAACGTCATATCTATATTCCATTAGTCCGCTCGCTTGCTTCAGCCCTTTTGGCCCGACCAAATCCATAACAACTAGATGTTCCTCAATAAACTTTAAGACCTGTAATGAAACACTATTTTCTTTATCTTGAGCGATTCGAGCCAATTGATCAGGAATCTCATCAGGCTGCAGCAAATATCTACCGCTATACGCATCCTCCAAAAGAACACCCATCTCCTTCAAATTCAGTATAGCTATATTTTGCACAGGCCTCATCGACTCAAAAAGCCCTTTCGGATCGTATATTTGATATCTATTAGCATAACTTTTAAAAACATTTTTAGCCTTTAAAAGATCTTGACTTAGCGATAACTTAGAAACATGAAATGGATTAGCCACCACAAAGTCATAAATTCTTAGCCTATCAAGCTCTACCACCTTAACATCCAACATCAATATCAGCGCAGCAAATCTTAACAAGGTATGATTTACATCCACCGCCTTATTATATAAAAGCATTAACTCCACTCCAAGTGACAGTTGCCTGTCAAAAAGAACACCATTCCATTTACTTGCCGATTAAATATATCAAGAACATTATCGCCAAGCTTATCTTGAATCTCGACAATAAGGCACTCCCTCAGTATAAGCTTAAGCTCTGCCTCAGAAGATACGGACGGCAATTTTCCCTTAATTTTAGCATTAAAAATAGATTCAACCTCAGCCAACAAATAGGTAATTATTTTCTGGGCAGATCGGTAGTGCTGGTACTTAATAATTAGCTTAGCAACTAGCTGCTTTAACTCTTCAGCCTCACTTAGCAAATAGCCAAAACCCGCCCCATTCAACTTCTGAGACAAATCCCTTATGTCCGTCCTCACGTTACTATAATGATGAAGCTCATCTATTATTTCAGTAGTGGTAGCGTTTCTTGCAACTTCCCCTTTAAAGCTTTCAGACAGCAAATCAAGCTGCCGAGGATGAGGCAGGTTATTATTAGTGATTTTATCACGACCGACTACATCACCACCGGCAGTGATACCTCTGAACCAGCTAAAAGCACTCATGCGCCTATTTCTTATCGCGACCGACAACGTCTCCCTTGGCCTTTATATTTTTCATATTAACCTTATTCCCCCCTTTATAAGAAAGCGTAACCTTGACACCAAGACCTACTACAGCCAAAGCAAGCAAACCAATCAACCCGTACTGCATGACTTCACTCACTGATGCGACTCCTTTTTTAGTTTTATTTAGAAACAAATTTTACATCCGTGCAGCAGCTCTTAGAAATCTGTATAAACTGAAGCGCTCTGACGGACGAGGTTAGGCATGGGATGGTAAGCCAACACCACACACGAAAAGCCTTCGGATGATGCCGAATATTTCTTCAAAAGGAGGATATTAAAGCTCCCTGACCGCAGCCGCCAATCAACCGATTGGCATATTGCCATCAGGTACAAAGTATCGTGTGACGCCTCTCACGTAAATGGCTCGGATGAGTATATGGGCAGTTTTTTCTAGAAGGCTTTGAACTCTCTCGATTTGACTGGGGCAGCAAGGCTCCATCTGGGGCGCTATCGGATTGATCCGGACGTCACGATTCACGATTCACGATTCACGATTCACGATTCACGATTCACGATTCACGATTCACGATTCACGATGCTAGGGTCTGGTCAGATGGCTGAGCGTGCAACATTTTCATGAATTTCCAATCAAAAAAATTATAGTCCTACATCACTGCCATGACATCCACACCATGGAGCTCAAACCATGTCATTGCAGTGCCCTCGCTGTAACTCCCCCAAGATCGCGACCTTAAGAACAGCCACGAAAATCACTGCCGCCGTTGGCGCGGTGGGCGGCGCCGCTCGCGGAGTAAGCACCGCGCTTGCTGGTGGCCAGGTGGGCGCCTCTCTCGGTGCTATTGCCGGTCCAATTGGTATCACCCTAGGCACAGTCTCGGGGGCCATTCTCGGTGGACTCGCTGGAGGCGTGGGAGGCTGCGCCCTCGGCGCTCAGCTCGGAGAACAGCTGGATCGCCATGTGCTCGCCAACAACCTCTGCCTCGCCTGCAATCATCGCTTCAACCTACCCGCCTAATCCTCTTACAACATTCTTCGGCCAGTGCTGCGCGATGCGCAGCATTTATGCCGGCCTGCACCCAAAGGAATCACTCCCATGGCACACCTCGTTGAACAAATGGCATATGTTGGCGCTACCCCCTGGCATGGTCTGGGTAACCGCCTGACGCAAAAACAACCGCTGGAAGTCTGGCAGCGCGAAGCCGGCATGAACTGGCAAATCCAGGACAGCCCAGTGCATTTCAAATCGGACAGTATTGGCACCCTGGGCTCGATCCACTCCTTTCCAGAACAGAAGGTGCTGTATCGCTCCGACACCAAGGCCCCATTGTCGGTGGTATCCAACCGCTACCAGGTTGTGCAGCCACGTGAGGTGCTGGAGTTCTACCGGGATCTCACTGAGGTCTCCGGTTACGAGCTGGAAACCGCTGGCGTACTCAAAGGCGGTCGCAAGTTCTGGGCATTGGCACGGACTGGCCAGGGAACAGCGCTGAAAGGTAACGATCAGGTCAATGGCTATCTGCTGCTAGCCACCTCCTGTGACGGTACTCTGGCCACCACCGCCACTCCGACCACCGTGCGCGTGGTCTGCAACAACACGTTGACCATCGCCCTCGATGGCACCGCCCGCGCGATCAAGGTGCCGCATAACACCCGCTTCGATCAGCAGGCAGTGAAAAAGCAGTTGGGCATCGCCGTCTCGCAATGGGACGAGTTCATGTACCGCATGCGCGCACTGGCGGAGCGCAAGGTGCAGTGGCATGAAGCGATGGGCTTCTTCATGAATGTACTGTGTGATGCCAGTCCTAACAGTCCGCTACCAGCTGTACTACCCAACGAGCGGGCGCTACGCAAAGTCCAAGGGTTATATGAAGGCCAAGGTCGTGGAGCGACACTGGAATCCGCCCAAGGAACTGCATGGGGCTTGCTCAACGCCGTGACCGAGTATGTCGATCACGAGCGACGCGCCAGGAGCACTGAATACCGCATGGACTCGGCCTGGTTTGGCCAAGGTGCTGTCATCAAACAACGCGCCCTACAGGCAGCACTGCAACTCGCTGCCTAGCTCCGCTCACCAACTCAACTATTAAAGCGCCTGGTCAGCTTCTGCTGGCCGGGCGTTTTTATGCCGAACAGGAAATCATTATGGCAACGCAAACACTGCAAAACCCCAGCACAAAACCCCGTCCTGCCTTACGCCTGGTGGGCACTAAACAACTGCCCCGAGAGGACTGGCTGGCGGTACGCAAACAAGGCATCGGCAGCTCAGATGCCGCCGCTGCAGTAGGCCTTAACCCTTACAAGTCCCAGCTCGAACTGTGGCTGGAGAAAACCGGCCGTGACACCTCACTGCCCAAGCTCGACCCTCAGGATGAAGAGAGCCCCGCCTACTGGGGCAACATCCTCGAACCGATTGTGGCGACCCACTACACCCAGCGCACCGGCAACCGGGTACGGCGGGTCAATGCCGTGTTGCAGCATCCTGATCCTCAACTGCCCTGGATGCTGGCCAACATCGACCGCGAGGTCATCGGCGCCGACGATGTACACATCCTTGAATGCAAAACTGCCGGCATAAACGGCGCACGCCTCTGGAAAGAGGGCGTGCCGGAGTATGTGCAGTTACAAGTGATGCACCAGTTGGCTGTGACGGGCAAGCAAGCGGCCGATGTGGCGGTGCTGCTCGGTGGTCAGCACTTGGAGATCCATCGCATCGAACGGGACGAATCGATGATTGCTCGGCTGATCGACCTGGAGCGGCTGTTCTGGGATTACGTGGTCAGTGACACCCCACCACCGGCCGATGGTACGGACTCCGCAGAGGCGGCATTGCGTTGCCTCTACCCCGAGGACAACGGCCAGACCCTGGATTTCAGCCAGCACACGGAGCTGGCTAGCACGTACCTGGAGCTCAAGGCTGTTCGCCAGAGCATTGCCCTGCAGGAGACGCGTGAGGCGCAGCTCAAACAAGTCCTGCAGCAGGCCATAGGTGAAGCCACCCGTGCGCAGTTTGCCGAGGGCTACATCAGCTGGAAGAAGTCCAGGGACAGCACCGGGCTGGATATCGAACGCATGCTCAAGGACAAACCCTACCTGCAGGCCCGCTACAGCAAGCCCCGCGAAGGCAGTCGCCGTTTTCTGATTGCCTGAATCTTCCCCCTCCCCCAAGCCACCAGGACCGCTCACGTCCCGGTGGCTTTTTAATTTTCAGATGCAGGAGAACCGCCATGCTCAAAGGTTTAGCCATCACCCCACCGGTACTTGGGCGCATTTCCATCGGCAAGGTTGTCGAGAAGAACGGCAAACGCCTGCCGGAGAAAGACGATCAATTCACCATCACCTCGCAGGTACAAAGCCGCGACGGATGGCTGCTGCACCCGCTCAATGAGGAACTGCGTAACGGCCAGGACGGCAAGTTGCGCAGTATTCCGATCCGTTTGTTGTTCAACGAACCGGATCTGAACTTCCGCGCCGATTACAGCCTGTTCGACCGCACCACTGGCCGACCTTTGTGTGTCGGCAATGGGGACACCTGCAAGCGCCAATGTGAGGACGGGATCAAGACCCTGCCCTGCCCGTCACCCGATGGCTGCTCACTGGCTCAGGGTAATGCCTGCAAGCCCTATGGTCGGCTGAACGTGGTGATTGGCGACGACGATCCGCTGGGCAGCTTTGTGTTTCGCACCACCGGCTTCAACAGCATCCGCACCCTGGCGGCACGCTTGCAGTACTTCCAAGCCATCTCCGGTAACCGCCTGGCCTGTCTGCCGCTGGAGTTGCGTCTGCGCGGCAAATCCACCCGGCAGAGCCACGGCACACCGATCTTCTACGTAGACATCACGGTACGTAGCGGTCTGAGCCTAGAAGACGCTTTACTGGAAGCCAAGCAGCTGGATGAGACCCGGCAAGCCTCCGGCTTTGACCAAACCGCCTTGGATCAGGCGGCCCGTCAGGGCTTTAACAACGGCGCGTTTGAAGACAGTGAGGAAGACACCGGCGTCATCGTCGAGGAATTCTTTCCCGCCACTGAGGTCGTGCACAGCCACGCAGAACCCCAACCGGCAACGCCTGCAAAAACATCACTGGCCCAAAAGCTGGAATCCCAAGCCAGCCGGCACGCTAGACCCAGCGCCCAGTAACCGCGTGCCTCAATCTCCCCGCATTCGCACAGGAAGACCGTCATGAAATATCACAAACTCCGGGCAGGAGAGACATCCGGCACCTATGTCATGGAATCCCCCGTCACCGAAGCCGACATCCTGCAGATGGCTCAACAACTCGCGATGAGTCGTTTGTCGAAAGGCAGATCATTGACTGAACCTAAGCAGGTCTTCAGCCATCTGCAAACACTGCTGCAGTACCACGAGCATGAAGTCTTTGCGTTATTGCTGCTCGATACCAAGCACCGGGTGATTGGTTTCCGAGAGCTATTCAGAGGCACCCTGGACGGGGCCAGCGTGTATCCAAGGGAAGTGGTCAAGATCGCCCTGGAACACAACGCTGCCGCCGTGATCCTGGTACACAACCATCCCTCCGGTGACCCAGAGCCCAGTCACGCCGATCGCGCACTGACCACAACCCTCAAAACTGCCCTCAACATGATTGGCACTCAAATATTGGATCATGTCGTCGTGGGTTATGAAGGCTGCGTATCGCTGGCAGAACGGGGACATCTGTAGGAGCGCTTTGCCCTTGGCATGCGCCAGGCAAGCCGATCCAGTAGGTGGCAGCCGCGACGTCCCGGACATGAACCAATATCGCCTCAACTCCAGGAGAAAGTCCCATGGCATGATACGCTTCCTGATCGCACTTCTCACCTTCATCGGCGTACTGGCAAGCGCTTCAGCTTTGATGTTTGCTGTGATTCTGATGCTGCGATTTCCACCATTTTTGATCACGTTTATCGTTGCATGCTTGCTATTTTGTATCGTGCAAAAACGCTCCTCAAAATTCGAGTAACCGGAGCAAAGCAAACAGGGCAGCCACAGCTGCCCTGTTTGCTCTCATTCAGATGCTTTTATTTTTTCACTAGATCGGCTACCCCTGCCTAGCACAGCGTCAACAATTCGACTGCATACGTTGCCGCTCGCTTTGTCATTCATCTCTGAACTTCTTAGTAATACTGGCGGATGTAACTGTAGGCCTTCTCGAATAGCTCCTCATCCGCGTGCAGCTTGTACTTGAAGAGTGCTTTGCGCAGTGCCTTCTTCACCTCGCGCTCACCAGCTTGGGTTCCCTGCCAACCGGGGAAGCGCACCAGACGCACGATCTCGTCGATGTCCGCTACCACGCGTTCGACCATGATCGGCGTTTCGGCCGTCTTGACCTCGTTAAACAACTCGGTCAGCGCCGCCTTGCCACGGTCCTCATCCTCTTCTGGCGGGACTTCCTTCTCGGCTTGCCGGGTTTCCTTGGCGATCTCCAGCAAAGCTTTAAGGAAGTCGACGCTGTTGATCTGTCCGGATTCGAAGCGATCTTTCAGCGCATCGAGCCGTTCCGACAGGGCTTTAAACTTTGGGTTCCCCACATGCCCACGAAGCTTGCGCTTAAGCTTGATCTCGATTTCCTTCGCCTTCTTCGGGTCAGGGTTCGAGAGAACTGCCTCTAGCAAATCGGCGTCCAGCACCAGGGTGTCGAGGTCATCGCGTACCGCATCCACATGCACGTTCTGGTGGATTAGCTCGATAGTCTTGGCACCTAGTGAGTGCCAGATCAGCTTGCCATGACCGCTGGAAGGCTGCACCGACTGATACACCTGTGACAGCCACTTGTAATCTTTCTCGAAGGGACCTAGCACCGAGTCGGGCGACAACGCCTCCCAGATCTTGTTGAGTACGCTGTATTCGGCGGCGAAGTTGTCACGCACCTCGTTATTTGGCAAACACTCCTGCGCAGCCATCAGGCCTTCATAGCCTTGCTGGTCACGATCGATGCCGGGGAAGAAGGCCAGGCACTTCTGTATCGCTTCGGGCAGCTTGTCCTTCAGCTCTTGGATGTTGCTAACAACCTGTTTGACGCTCTGGTCATCAAACTCCAGCGCAGCAGCCACATCGTCGAAGATGCCCAGGTAATCCACGATCAGGCCATGGGTTTTCTGCTCGGAGTAGGTCCGGTTCACCCGGCAGATCGCCTGCAACAAGGTGTGGTCACGCAACGGCTTGTCCAGGTACATCGTCTGCAAGATCGGCGCATCGAAGCCGGTCAGCAGCTTGGCTGTGACGATGATCAGCTTCAGCGGGTCGGCCGGGTCGCGGAAGCGGTCGAGCAGCCGTTCCTCTTCATCGCGCGAGCGGTCGTAAGCAGCGTACTCCGGGTGCGCCTTCTTATCGGCGGCCTGCACCGACATCACGATATCGGTAGCCTCCGGTGGCAGCAACTTATCCAACTCCGCCTTGAACAGCAGGCACGACTCCCGGTCGAAGGTAACGATCTGGCCCTTGAAGCCATTGGGCTCTACCTTGTCCTGAAAGTGCTGAACAATGTCCTCACATACCTTGCTGATACGCTCGGGGGTCTTCACCAGCACGGCCATCTTGGCGGCGGTCTTGGCGAGATTGTCCTTGTCCAGGTCCGACAGGCCGCCGGTCAAATCTTTGTAGGCGGCATCGAGAGCGGCCTTGTCGATGTGTAAATCGATCAGCCTCGGCTCGAAGTGTAGTTTCAGCGTGGCGCCGTCGCGGATCGATTCCTCGAATCCGTAGCGGCTCATGTAGCCCTTATCGTCTTCATCGGCGCCAAAGGCGTAGAAGGTGTTGCGGTCGGCGCGGTTGATCGGCGTTCCGGTCAGGCCGAACAGAAACGCATTGGGCAGGGCCTCGCGCATCTTGCGACCCAGGTCGCCTTCCTGCGTGCGATGGGCTTCGTCCACCAGCGCAATGATGTTGCTGCGATTGTTCAGGCTGCCTGTGGCCTCGCCGAACTTGAAGATCGTGGTGATGATGATCTTGCGCACATCCTGCGCCAGCAGTTGCTGCAGCTTCTCGCGCGTGTCGGCCTTTTCCAGATTGGGAATGTCCGCCCCGGTGAAGGTGCCGGTGATCTGGCTGTCGAGATCGATTCGGTCCACCACGATCAACACCGTGGGGTTCTTCAACCCGGCGTGCATCCGCAGCTTTTGCGCGGCAAACACCATCAATAGCGACTTGCCCGAACCCTGGAAGTGCCAGATCAGTCCTTTCTTGGGGTAGCCTGCCAGCACGCGCTCGACAATCTTGTTAGCCGCCTCGTACTGCTGATAGCGGCAGATGATCTTGATGCGGCGCTTCTTCTTGTCCGTGGCAAACAGGGTGAAGCTACCGAGGATGTCCAACACAACATGCGGCCGCAGCATACTCTCGGCGGACAGCTTGAGGGATTTCAGTGGGTGGTGCTGCGTATCGCCACCGTCCAGGTGCCATGGGCCCCAATCCTTGACTGGCAGCCCAATCGACCCGAAGTGGTAGGCCTTGCCCTCGGTGGCCACCGAAAACACGTTGCAGACGAACAGCTCCGGCACGAACTTTTCGTAGTCATCGTGCACCTGCACTGCGCCATCGACCCAGCTGATGCATTTTTTGACCGGCGTCTTGGCCTCGATCAGCACTAGCGGCAGACCGTTGACCAACAGCACTAGATCGGCCCGGCGCTCGGTAGGACCTGCGCGATAGATGTACTGCTGAGTCACAACGTACTGGTTCTGCGACAGATCATCCAGATCGATCAGCCGCACCGGCACATGCTCGTTGTTCTGACCGAAGGGCATGGAGCGCTCGCCTCGCATCCACGCGGTCATCTCTTCATTGGCCCGGATTAGGCCATCCGAACGCACCGATAGCACAATGGCGCGCAGCTTGTAGAGCACCTCATCGGCGCGATCTGGCCGGGCGGCGATCTCGGTGTTCAGGCGGATCAGCGCATTGCGTACCCAGCGCTCGACCAGCACTTCCTGAATCTGGCGGGGTACTTCAGCAGGTGCTGCATAGCGCCAGCCAATGCCTTTTGGGCTGGGTCCATAACTGGCCAGCGGCTCTTGGATAGTGTTTGCCGGTGCCGACTTGATTGGGCCAGCGAGCAGGTCGCGGACGTAGGCTTCGACTGTGTTGGATTCGTTAAAAACGGCCATAGTGCTACTCCATTGACAACGCTGTTAGATGGGCAGCACGGCGCATTTCATGAGTCATATCAAGCCGCAATGCCAACCGACTTTCTGCCGCTTCAATATCCTTGAGCTGGCCTACCAACTCCTGCTGTACTTCGAGTGGTGGAACGGGGATCGGGTAACTTTTCAGTAGGCCGCAACTCAGCGCACGCTGGTTCGTACCCTGCGACCAATGACGAAGAGCCTCATAGTTAGACTCCAACAGGTAAAACAGATACCAAGGGTCTAGCGAGCTTCCAGGAATGACTGCACCGAAGTTTTGGTTAATGCACGAGTCAATCGCTAGCATTGCTGCACGCCCTCGTGTTTGGCCTTCACCAATCATGGCAACTAGTGTTGCGCCCGCGGGGATCAATGCTAGAGGGCACTCCGATAAGGCTTTCTCAGTGATGAACTCATCAGCAGCTCGAATTACCCGCTCGTTAACTTTACCTGTCGGGAGCCAAGGAATGTCCCCCTTCCAATAGGCATCTGTTGCTCGACGCGGTGTTGAGCCGTTTCTTATCTCTGCCACCGCGCCCATTCTGACTATTGGATAATCGCTTCTTGAGAACTCCTCCAGCGCTATCGACTTCCTTAATTTCGTCGCAGCCGTGAGCGCATGCAGAACAGCCTCCGCCTGGTCCTCGACGGCCGAAAGGAAGTGGATTGTCCGTTGCTGTTTTTCTAGGGGGGGCAACACGAATTCCTGAGCCGCCATCGTTTTCCAATTGATCGTTGGCGATAGAGAGCCAACCGAAATTTCGACTGCACGCCTCATGAACAGATCGCTCTGCATGAAGAAGGGTAGAAATTCGGGTAGCACAACCTCAGGTTTAGCACGCAGCACCATCGCATGGGCCGAGCAAATGCCATCGAATGCTGCTACTCCCAACTTGCGCTGGTAAGCCCGGCGGCGCCCAAAAATAATGTCGCCCTTCATGAACATCAGCTTGGTGGCTTCCACGTCATCCGGCGAGCCCCAGCGGCGGATCTTCAGCGACTCCGCATCGAGGTGTTCCAGGCCAACGTAGTGCTCCATCCCTGACTCGGACGGGATGTCGATACGCACATTGACGTTGGTCGCCATCTGATCGAAGCGCCAGGCCTTCCAACCCGGGTTGAGATTTTTGTGATCAGACACGCTCGATGTCCTCCGTGATCAGTCCATCCAGCGTTTCCACCAGCGTGTCCATCTGTTGCCAGAAGGCGCTACTGTCGCTTTGCCATTGGTCCCACGTGGAGCGCAGCGATACCGCATCGCCGTTGCAGTCAATTGCAGGCGCGGCCGCAACTCGCTTCACGTACAGCGGGATCGACAGGTTGGCAGCGTTGGCACCGATTTCGGCCAGAGTGGCGACCTTGGCGAAACCAGGCACATCCGCAAAGGTCTTGTAGGCGGTCAGGATGTGTTGCTGGTGCTCAAGCTTGAGGAAACTCTGCGCGCGCTCGCGGGTGACCTCGTTCACTGCGTCGATGAAGATCACTTTGCCCTTGCGCGCAGCCGTCTTCTTGCGGTTACAGATGACGATGCACGACTCCATTGGGGAGTTGTAGAACAGGTTGGGGCCCAAGCCGATGACGGCCTCGACCCAGTCTTGCTCAATCATCTTGGTGCGCATCACCTGTTCTTCATTGCGGAACAGCACGCCATGGGGCCAGAGCACAGCACTACGCCCCTTGGCCGTCAGACTAGTCAGGATGTGCTGCTGAAAGGCGTAATCGGCGCGGCCTTGCGGCGGAGTGCCGAGAGAGTTGCGACCCCACTTGTCACTGCTCCAAGCCTCGCGGTTCCACTGTTTAATGGAATACGGCGGGTTGGCCAGGATCACGTCAAACTGGCGAAGTCGGTCGCCCTCGATGTGCTTAGGGTCGGCCAGGGTGTCGCCCCGGATGATTTCGAAGTCTTCCACGCCGTGCAGGAACAAATTCATACGGGCGATGCTTGACGTGATGAGGTTGCGCTCCTGCCCATAGAGCTTGAGCGTGCGGTATTCGCCGCCTGAGCGTTTCACCTCGTCCAGCGCCGAAATCAACATGCCGCCAGTGCCGCAGGTGGGGTCATAGATCGACTCACCCGCCTGCGGCTCCAGGAGTTGCGTCATCAGGTGGACGACGGTGCGGTTCGTGTAGAACTCGGCTGCCGTGTGGCCCGAGTCATCGGCGAACTTCTTGATCAGGTACTCGTAGGCATTACCGAGCTCGTCCTCGGGCACGTTGGCCACCGAAAGCGTCTGGGTCGAAAAGTGCTCGATGAGGTTTTTAAGCGTTTCGTCGGGTAAGCGCTCGCGGTTAGTCCAGGACGCATCGCCGAAGATGCCATCGAGCAGATCTGGGTTGGCTGATTCAATGGCGCGCATGGCCCTTTGAATCGCAGCCCCCACATTCGTCGCAGTCTGTCTTACATCCTTCCAATGGGCCCCATCAGGAATCTGAAACCTGTGGTTTTCAGCGAACTGGGCGTAAGAGAGGTCGCCGGCGGAGTTGGCTAGCGCCGCTTGGTATTCCTCCTCCCATACATCGGCTACACGTTTGTAGAACAGCAGGGGGAAGATGAACTGCTTGTAGTCGCCCGCGTCGATGAGACCGCGCAGCAGCACGGCTGCGCCCCACAGGTAGCTTTCGAGTTCTTGTTGGGAGATGCGTTTGCTTGGGTGACTCATTTCAGCCAGTCCCCTTCTGTCATGACCTTCGCGAGCCGTTCTTCGGCCTCGCGACAGCGGGTGAGTGCGTCCTTGAATGCCGCGATGGCGTCAGGCAGTGGCGGAATGTCTTCTTGCTGCGGTGGCAGGACATAGCGCGAAATGTTCAGCGTCCAGTCTTCCGCCTTAATTTCATCAAGGGTGACGACCCTTGCTGCATCCTGCACATCGGTAAAGCTCTGATACCAGACCAGGATTTCATCGGCATGTTCCGACTCAAGGAAGTTTTGCGCACGACCCCGCTTGAATAGGCGTGATGCGTCGACGATTAATACTTTATTTTTGTGTTCAACTGGCTTGCGTTTGCGTAGGACCAAGATGCTTGCGGCAAGGCCCGTGCCGTAGAACAGATTGGGGGCTAGACCAATAACAGCTTCAATCAAATCCATTTCTAACAGCTTCTGGCGGATGCTACCTTCTGCGCCTTTGCGAAATAGGGCTCCCTGGGGTAGTACCACAGCCATTCGCCCCGTTGCATCAGCCATGGATTTTACCATGTGTTGCACCCAGGCGAAGTCGCCAGAACTGGATGGTGGTAGACCAGCGAAATTCCGGCCAAAAGGATCATTGATCCACTGTTCCTCCCCCCATTTTTCAAGCGAGAAGGGAGGGTTGGCAATCACGCAGTCGAAATTCGCCAGATGGTCGCCTTCGAAGAAAGCAGGGTTGCGAAGCGTGTCGCCTCGCACTACCTGAAAGTCCTCAATGCCGTGCAGGAACAAGTTCATGCGGGCGATGGCTGAGGTCGTTAGGTTTTTCTCCTGGCCGAAGAGCTTGCCCCAAAGGCGTTTTACATCGCCGTGTTTTTCCTTCACATGCTGGACAGCAGCGAGCAACATACCTCCCGTCCCACAAGCTGGGTCGTAGATGGTGTCGACCTCTTTCGGATCGAGCATGTCGATCATCAGCCGCACCACGCTGCGGGGGGTATAGAACTCACCTGCTTTCTTGTTGGTAGCGTCGGCAAATTTCTTGATCAGGTACTCGTAGGCGTCGCCTAGAAGGTCTGAACTTACATTCTTGTTGCCTAGCGGAAGCTTGGAGAAGTGCTCGATCAAATTCTTAAGAAGAGGATCTGAGAGACGCTCCTTGTTCGACCACTGCGCATCGCCGAAGACGCCGTAAAGGCTCTCTGGGTTCGCTTTTTCGATCTCCCGCATAGCCCATTGAAGGGCTGAGCCTACGTTGATCGATTTCTCGCGCACATGTTCCCAGTGACAGTAGTCAGGAATCTGGAACCGATGCGACTCAGGGAAAAGAGCCAGTTCAGGATCGCCGCCCTCTTCAACGACTTCGCGACTCTCGTCATCCCAGACGTCGCAAATGCGCTTGAAGAACAGCAGTGGGAAAATGTAGGTCTTGAAATCAGCCGCATCCACCGGGCCGCGCAGGATGTTGGCCGATTCCCAGAGGTGGCTTTCCAGCTGACTAAGTGTGATTTGTTGGTCGCTCAAACGCATGACCCTTCTATAGCGATGCCGTCGCAATTCGGCTTGTGTTTTTGTGTGGTCTTCATCGGTTACTCAAACAGCCGTATTTGCTTGACGACGTAGCCTGCTGGTTTCTTCTGTTTTTCCAATACGCCTTCGTCGACCAGACGCTGCAACCATGCCTTGGCCTGCGAGTTTGAAACGTCCAGCGCTGCGGCCACTTCGACGTCTTTCATTGGCGCATTCAAGAGCTGCTGAATCGCTGTACGCACTGCAGCGAAAAGCATTTCTGCCGGAGTCGAGTCCGGCTGAGGAGATCCCTTAGTCTCGCCAGTCAGTACCAGGCACTCCGGTGTGACTGGCGGCTCTTCCGATGCCGTAGCTTGTGGTTGCGCATCGAAAAAAACGTCGACAGGAGCCGAAGGGTCGCTCTCGGCCTCGGGTATTGGAGCGGCGTCGAGTAGCACGGGTGCCGTTGGCTTGGCGTCGGCCGGCGATGGCACGTCGTTCGAAAACAACGCAAACCCAGCTCGAGGGGTGGCCGTCGGTGTAGACATCGCTACGTTGAGTACCGCCTCGAACGAATCTACGTCTTGCGGGTTCGGCCAAGGAAGTGCGCCTTTCTTTCGCAAACCATCCAGCCCGGCGGAAGAGTCGCCTATCGTTCGAACGAAGACTGGGACGAACTTGAGTTTGTCGAGCTGCTCGACGGCACCCGCCCAAGTACCACCTTTGTTAAGGTCGGAACTCACCACGAGGGACGCATCAGCCAATGCGTAAATCAGCTTGTTCCGCTGCATGGCATGGCCGACGTTGAAGCCAGCGCTGGGATCGTAAGCAGAAACGAGCACCAAGTTACCGTCACGTAAATGATTTCTTTCCTCACGATTCATGACGGTCTTTTCAAGGTTTTCAGCAAGAACACCAATAACCTTTCCACCTGATTCCGAAGCACCTCGCATGGCTGCCTGATCGACGCCTCTGGCACCACCCGAAACTATGGTCCGACCAGCGCAGGCAGCCAGCTTTCCAATGGACATGGTGTAGTCAATCAAATCGTCGTTCACCCGGCGCGACCCGACAACGGCAAGTCCACCTGTTTCTAGTAGGCCAATATCACCACAGCCATAGAGTATCGCCGGTGCGTCCTCACGGAGCCGGGCTTTCAAGCGGCGTGGATACTCTGAATCGGCACGACTAACCACCCAAATAGCGCGCGCTTGCCAGCGCTCGATCACCTGACTCAGTAGAAATCCACGCGCCAGCAGTCGCAGCAGGCGGCTCTCATCAATCACCGGTTGGCATGCACGCAGAATCTCAACAGATCCTGGGGAAACGAGATCAGCGGGTTGACGTTGGATCTCGCGCAAATGGCGGGCGAGACGTTTGTATTCTCCGGGAGACAGCAGATCGGATGATGGTGTGCCACGTCCAGCAATGAGTGGCGCCGTCAGCAACAGGATCGCCTGGGTGTTGGGTGAAAGGACTGGCATTATTCGTCGTGCCCAGTTTGTGAAAGGGCCATTGGCCAAACCTCACCACTCCCCCCCATCCGCAAGAGCCATGCTGCCACAGTTAGAGTCCATCGAGAGTTAACGATGTCATCAACGAGGAGAACTGGCCCGCGCGGAATAGGCTGATCGACTAACGCGAGAGAACCGTCGAGGTTACGTGCCTGCTGAGTGGCGTTGGCCATAGTCTTCTGCTCTGGTCTGTCTTCCGTTTTCACGAGCATTTCATAAAAAGGCAGCCCTAACGAGTCAGCCAGCCTTTTTGCGAAATTCGGCACAATCTCGGGGTGCTTTAAAGATGGGATAGCAGTGACCCATTCTGGAGCGGGCTCCGGCCGCCACTGGGCGATCATCTCAGCACATGCCTGAACCAACTGATCGGAAAAAAAACCGTCTTGATACCGATTATCTCGAACAACGCGTCCCCAACCGGCATCCCCCCACACGCAAAGTGCTTTACCTGAATTGGCTTGGTGAGCGGGCGCGATGAACCCTCTGACACCGTACCGGGACATCCCGCCATCTGGCCACTTTTTGCGCGGCTCAATGGGCAAACTTGTCCGACGAAGAAATGCGACGGCAGCTTTAACCAGTTCTGTATCCACAGTTGTAGGCAGAGGCGGTAAGGCAGGCTCCGTGACAAGACTTGGATCGCCGTCGAGCGCGCCGACCAGGAAGCCCATGTGATCACCAAACGGCAGGCCTACGTAGTCCTGCATCTGCTGATGTTCGTCCCGTCGAAGCGCAGTGAGCCTTTCTGCTCGATCCCAGAAGCCGTCACTCAGCGTTGCTGCCGTGAGCTGCCACTTGCTGCCTTGCTTGGCGATGGGCGCTGGCGCCTCGAGGGAAAGCAACGCAATCGTTTTTTCGACACGCCCCTTGCTCAGATTGACTCGACTCAGCAACTCGGGGACGGACAATCCGTTGGACTCTTCTTCAAGCGCATCCAGGACATCGGCTACTTCCCGTCGAGTCGGAAAAGCACTTTGGATAAACCAGTCAGTAATGTCAGTTTCTTCTTCGCCGCTGAGCAGCACACCGTAGGCGGAGTCCAGCGCACGCCCCGCACGGCCAACTTGCTGGTAGTAGGCGACTACCGAACCCGGCATCTGGTAGTGAATAACAAATGCCAGATCAGGCTTGTCGTAGCCCATGCCCAAAGCCATTGTGGCAACCAACGCTTTGACCCGGTTATTGAGCAGCGCTTGTTCCAGTTGCTCTCGACGGTCACCGGTTTCGCGAGTGTAGGCCTCTACGTTGAGGCCTTGGGTTTTCAGCCATTCCGCCACTTGATTGGCGTCACGCACAGTCAGCGTGTAGATGATGCCGTGGCCTTGCAGCGTGGCGAGCTGCAAGGCCAGCCATGCAAGACGCTCGGCTTGGCTGGGCATGCGGATGGTCTGCAAAGAAAGTGAGGTGCGATTTAGATCGCCCCGAGATACATCGAGTTTGGGTCCGAGCACTGCTGCGAGGTCTTCCATCACCCTGTTGTTCGCAGTCGCGGTTGTAGCAAGCAGTCGAAGATTGGGCGGTAACGTCTTGACGATGCGTTCCAGCAGTCGGTAATGAGGGCGGAAGTCATGCCCCCAATCAGAAATGCAGTGCGCTTCATCGATAACCAATAACGAAATCTGCGCAGCAATACCTGCCAGCGCCTGCGTACGAAAACGCTCATTTGCCAGCCGCTCGGGCGAGATCAACAAAATGTCGATTTCCCCGTTGGCCAGCTTGCCTTCGACTGCCGTCCAGTCGTCCATGTTGTCGGAATTAATCGTGGCGGCGCTAACCCCCATCCCCTCTGCCGCAGCGATTTGGTTTCGCATCAGCGCGAGCAACGGCGAGATCAACAACGCAGGGCCCGCACCCGCTTCCCGCAGTAACTTGGTCGCGATGAAGTAGACGAAACTCTTGCCCCACCCGGTCTTCTGCACGACCAACAAGCGGCCGTTGCCTTCGACGATGTGGCGAATGGCATCTTCTTGGCCATCACGGAAAGTGGCATCAGCACGCCCAGAACCGGTTCGGAGCAGTTCCAGCGCGCGTTTTGGATCGTAGGCCACGTTATTGCTCTCCTTTACCTTTATTCTTATCGGGCGAGCGGTAGCCCGGGGCCAATACCGCGTTCTTGACGCCGTAGAGCGCCAGATGGTCTTTCAGCCACAGCCTGTATTCGTCGCCACACAAGCTGTGGTCGGACGAACAGTCAACACTCCACTGCCGCAAGATGTAACCGGCGGTGGCAGCGCGTAGCTTCATTCGCAGCGAACCGCCAACCATCCCGTAGTCCATCTGCGTGATTTCGGGGCGTGGCTGATCGGGGTGCGGCACTATTTCCAGCTCGACGATCCGAGTCCATTGAATGTCCTGGTCGTTGCGTTCATGAAGCTGAACGCATTCCCCCTTCATCAGGATCGGCCGCTTGATCCGGGTAATGACGAAGTCTCGAAACTCCTGCGACTTCCGGTCGAAGGCGCGGACGTGCCATCGCAGCCCGTTATCGATTAGTGCAAACGGGACAATCTCCCGCTTAGTGCGGCCACTGGAGATCGAGTGGTACTCAATGCCAAGCGGGCACTCCTGGTGAATCGCCCGGGTGACACTCGCCAGCACATCCAGATCCGGGTGCGTAAGCCGTGACGGACTCTCACTGGCCACCCACGCCTTGAGCCGCACCGGCTCGCCGTCGCCGAAGCCTTGGGTCAGCCACGACAGCACACGCTCAGGGGGAAAGTCGTAGACCGGATGGAAGTTCGGCCCAAGAACATAAGACTTGCCCCTGGAGTCATAGTCGATGTTGCCTGGAGCCAACTCCTTGTACAGCGCCAGATCTCTTGAAGCGGCGGCGGACTGGATGCCAAACCGCGCCACCAGGTCCTGGCGGCGTATATCCCCAATGAAGCGCACACGCAATTCCACGAACGCGAGGCGGTCGCGTTGTGGCTGAGTTAGATCTGCAAGCTGTTCGTTCGACATCCTGGCTGGCTCGTTCGGGTTAGCGAATGCTTGTGCGGGTTATTTCGGAAAGTATATGGTCCGCTCTAGAATCTGTACATGAATCTATTTTGATTTGTATATTCGTCGCCTTATGATTACCACAAGCGTCGCAGCGACAAGAGGATCGGTGCGAACCCTGTCCGGCTTGGACACTGATTCATGGAGCCCTGTAGGTCGAGCGATAGGGAGCAACATTGCGTGGTCTACCAGTGAAAGCTAAGCAATTCCCCTCTGATCTGCTGCTGTGGCTCACCCTCTACTGCAACCAAACACACAGCAGCGACTGCCGTAGTCCTTGGTCGCAGCCTTGCAGATATAGCTCACCCGGTGGAAGTACCGCCCCCCCTCCGCTGGATCATCCTGAGAGAGGTGGTATTCAGCGTTGGCAGGGATATCCACCAAACCATCGGCATCGTCGACAGAAATTTCCAACGCACTAGCCCATGCAGACCGAAGACGGTTGTAGGTGTTCTGTCGCGCTGATTGAATTCTGCGGGTCAAGGAATCGACGAATCTGGAGATGACTGATTACGTTGCCAGATTCAGACGGCAGATAACCGCTTGGACAAGTCGGAGCCAGAACGATGGTTCTGGCCTGTAGACTTTTCAGTCAGTTGTTCTGTGAATACGACCAGTGCGGTAGGTTCTCGCCCCAGCAGGCTTCATGCGCAGGTATTGGTTGTCCTTGGTCAGATAACACACGGCCTTGATGGACTTTCGACATGCCTCGCTGTCAGCTCGCTTGATCACCCCGATTCCGAGCTCGTCACCATAACGGGCCTTGTCATCGTTGCAGCTGAAAAAGTAACCCTGGCCACGAGTGATCTGTTCCCACAACTCGCCGACCTTTCTCGCCTTAGCGAAATCGCTGCGTACCTCGGCACCGTTGAAGAAGAAGGCCGCATGGATATGAAAGCCTTTATCCTCTCCGTGCTCGACTGTGCAGACATAGCCTGTCTCATGCTCGAAGATGGGATTACGCTCCCGCGCACGAATGAACTTATCCAGGTCATTGAACACATGCTCAATGCGCAAACGTGGACGAACCATCGTTCGATAATGCAGATCCACACGAATGACCACCGTGCGGGAGTAACGATCCAGCACCTGGCTGACGTACTCGCTGAGCGTGGCTTGCTTGCGACTGGCTTCGTAGCGGCGGTCATCCGCCTTGCGCTTGTACCGCTTGCTGCTGATCAGCTGACGTATCCGAGCGACCAGTATATTCATGGAAAGATGGAAATCCAGATACGCCGTCCCATGCTCATTGAGGCAGGTCACACCTGCCGGACCACGCTCCAAGCCAATGTCCTGACAAGCTTCCCAGAAGGCTTGCAGGTGTTCGCTGTAGACGTAGGGGTGAAGGTCATCGAAGAGGTCAACCATCTGCTGCATTGAGTCGAAGTATTTGGAGAGCCTGGTCCGTTGTGCACGTTCGTATCCAGATTGAGTTTGGATGATCTCGAAAGCTGGCTTGTCAGTACGCTCAATGGACTGAACGAGTCGTTCGATCCTGATCGAGGCTTGAGACTGGGAGAAGCTGATGAGGGCGGTATTGCTGAATGAGTGCATGGTTGAGTACCTGGTTGGTTGGATGCACACCAGATACTCAGTGAGTATGTTTTAACCGCTGAGACATTCTCCGCTCAAGGCTATTGAAAGGTCGTAACTTATTGAATATGACTATAATAGATTGGTGGTATTGAGTAGAGGCTATGGCTATCTATATGGCTATATCAATAAAACCAGCTTCGCGAAGGAAGGCACTGCCCAGGGAAGCGGCACAATGGAAAGCGACATTGCCCAGCCTATCAGTGCTTTTTGCTATGAGCCCGTCGAGGGAGTTGTCTGAGATGGGAACCACCTCAGCCGGCTGATGCGGCATAAAGCACCATGACCGGGGCTTCCCCGGTCATGGTGCTTGCTTATTCACTTTTCAATTAGGCTGCAGCGACCTCGGCCAGGTCACGCTCCTCTATCCTTGCCAGGATCCAATCATGCACCTCGCCTTCAACCCAGCCGACGCAACGGTCACCCAGCGAGACCGGCTTGGGGAAGGTCCCTTCCGAGATGTACTTGTAGACAGTGGACCGGCCCAGACCGGTGGAATCGATGACGTCTTTTAGACGAATAATCCTCATGAACAGGCTCCTCATGTTTGTTCAGAGGATTGGTGGAGCTTGTAAAAAAATACCCATGAGCACGAGCACCAGAATTCATTTGAGTCAGTTCAACGTTTCCAGCAAACGCGGGAAGCAGAGAATCACTGGAAGGATTCGCTGAAGCTCAGCCCGGCAAACTGGAGCAGCATGGTCGCTGCGATAAGAGCCGCTCTCATCACCGAGCTGCTGGCAGAAAACTCACCTTTGGGGCAAAGTCTGCATTGCAATCGACCTATATACCGAACAGACACACTCGCCCTTCCGTTATTTCAGCCCGCTCAGGACGACTAAGCTTCCCACGCCCCCGATCTCTCCCCAGTACAGTCGCAGTTTTGTGCACACATCCATGAACTTTTAGCGCACAAGGCATCGCCGCGCCATATCCACATTATCGTCTAAAATTGGCTTATTACGCCAATTTTTTCGAGTTTTTCAGGATATCAAACCCAGCTTATATTGGGTCAAAGTGGCTACAGCTACGACATAACGAAACATCGTACAATTACAACGTAACGTCATGCGTATTGATACTGCGTAGTGAAATCTAGTAACGTTATTTTGTTATACAACATATCTTAGTATGAAATAACATTACATAAACATCTCACAGAGCCCAATGCATGCGACTTCAAAAGCTTGAGAATCGCTCCTCATCACCCCCCCAAGAAATGATGCTTGACTGGCTCAGCCCTGACGATTGGCGGCAGCATAGATGGGTGATTGATTACTTGATCGCGAAGAGAGAGCAGATTCGGAAGTACCCTGAAGCCTCGGACTACGACAACCTCGTCAGCTGGAGTCGCAACCTTGGGGATGAGGCCATCGATGAACTGCTGATAAGAAATATGAAGGCAGCATGGCGACAGAAACAGCACAGGAACCGACAAATCAGTAAAAAGTCATACAGTTTCATCCTGGATAGCGAGGTAAAAGCTCAGCTTGACGACCTTGCCAAGCGACAGAAAAAAACGATTATCGATACCTTGGAGGGCATAATTCAGCAAGCAGCACGCAAAGCCCAAAAAGCTGATGATAAAAAGCAACAGGCAACGAAGCCATCCGAAACTGCTCCGAAAAGAACTCCACGAGATTGGTAACTACGCCTTTGGGGGCACATACGAAAATAGCGGAAGCACGTGAGCAAACCGCCTCTCTCCGCACCCCGCCCAACTCGACAAAAAGCCATACCTCCGCCAACCTCTTTCCAATGAGTTTCCGCTAACAGTATTCCAAATAGTATTCCATGAAATTTTTTAACCGAATTTTTATCTTTAAAATCATATAGATACAGGTCTTGTTCAAATTACCCCGGCTCAGCAGCCTACGATATCAATATATCTGTGAGCGCCAGTCGGCACTTGAGATTTGGGTACACAGCGTCAATCCGATAAGCCGGACGCCCATGCAACCACGCTCAGGATTAGCCCATCCCACCCAAAACCTCAGACTTCCCCCCTTCCCTGTAGTCCATTTCCCAAAGATACTCCCCTCCCCTGTTTCCCGTTGCGTCAGCCTTCCCAGCGTCCTAGTCTCACCCCGTCGTTGCCAACCCAACGACACGACTTTGACAGGTCGCAGCGGTAAACAACTAAGCGGTCGCCCTTATGGCGGCTGTACGTGCGGGCACGCTTGCGTGCGCCGGATCTTGTTGTTTCCGCCGGTCTGTCAACCCACGTACAGCTGCCACCCACCGTTTGACAGCGGCGGATGTCGGCCCAGCAACGGAAGCAACTCATGTTAAAAATCGTCCCTGATCCACCACCCACACCCGTCATCCTGGAAGACACCCTAACCCTAGCCGCCGACTACGCCCTCTGCGCCGAAGCCGTGGCCCAACAAGCCCTCCTCATGCAGCCCCGCTCCCCGGCAGCCCCACTGATCATGGCCTCCATGCACGAGCTCGAATCCCTGCGCCGCCTGCTGGAATCCGCCCTCCTGCAAATCCATCACCCTCCCTCGCGACACCCCACGCACTAACCCTCAAGCCCCTGGCTCAAGCAATTCGGCAGTAACCCAGCCGCAGCTCAAAAACAGCTAGCCCAAAAACTTCAGGGAGCCACACCCATGCCCACCGCACACACCCCCTGCACCCCAGGCCAAACCGTCTTCTACCAAGGCGAAAACCACACCCACGCGCTGTTCCGCATCGAGCCAGGCATCCCCTGCCAACACGCCCGCGAACAGGCTTCGGAATTGATGGGTTACGCCCGCGACCTCACCCTCGAAGGCTTGATGGAAGACAAACCCAAACTGATCTGGGCCGCCCACTATCTCTGCGCACTCGGCAAAGCCCTGCTGGACGACGCTGAACTGGGCATGATGCGCTGAGCCTGCAGATCCCGGCGAAATGAAGCTGCTCATTACGCCGGGACTCGCACAAGATCAGGAGGCCCGGGAGTTCTTTGGGGAATTGGCTAATGAAATACTGCGGGGCTCTATCGTCTTGCTCCAAGAAGATCAGAGAACGAGATTCGGCTGACTTACACTGCTTTTCTATCCATAGAAAAGAATCAGAGTGTCTTCCCTGTAGGTGACTTCCCAAAGACACTGGCCAGGCCGATTCCTCATTGCACACCTTGAGAACACACAGCAGTCTCGACGTGCCGTTTTATGGCAGCTTTGCGTGTGGCACCTTGGGTGCGCCGGGTGCCTGACGTCCCGGTCGGCTAACTCACGTAGAGCTGCCACCTTTTTGGCTAGCCCCGGTTTGCCGCTGCAGCGCCCTGCATTATTCGCAGCGCTAAAGCTCTGGCACATCCATAGTCAGTACGTCTAAAACAACCCCAAACTTTCAGATTTTTTTCCTTCCCTGTAGTCCATTTCCCAAAGATACTCCCAACCCACCTTTCCCATTGCGGTCGTTTTTCCGCCCCCTTAGTCTCAGCACGTCGTTGCACATCAACGACTAGCTTTGACAGGCTGATGACGACCAAGCACGCGGATTGCCTATGGCGGCTGTGTGTGGGGCACCTCGTGTGCGCCGGTTTGGTCTTCACCGGTCTGTCAACCCATGCACAGCTGCCACCACTTGTTTGACAGCAAGCGTTGGTCGCTCCACTGAGGACCAGAACATGCTGAAGATCGTCCCTGATCCACCACCTCCACCCGCCACCCTGGAAGACACCCTAACCCTAGCCGCCGACTACGCCCTCTGCGCCGAAGCCGTGGCCCAACAAGCCCTCCTCATGCAGCCCCGCTCCCCGGCAGCCCCGCTGATCATGGCTTCCATGCACGAGCTCGAATCCCTGCGCCGCCTGCTGGAATCCGCCCTCCTCCAAATCCATCACCCTCCCTCGCGCCCCCCCACGCACTAACCCTCAAGCCCCTGGCTCAATCAAAACGGCAGTAACCCAGCCGCAGCACAAAAACAGCCAGCCCAAAAAACTTCAGGGAGCCACACCCATGTCCACCGCACACCCCCCCTGCACACCCCCCTGCACCCCAGGCCAAACCGTCTTCTACCAAGGCGAAAACCACACCCACGCGCTGTTCCGCATCGAGCCGGGCATCTCCTGCCAACACGCGCGCGAACAGGCTTCGGAATTGATGGGTTACGCCCGCGACCTCACCCTCGAAGGCTTGATGGAAGACAAACCCAAACTGATCTGGGCCGCCCACTACCTCTGCGCACTCGGCAAAGCCCTGCTGGACGACGCTGAACTGGGCATGATGCGCTGATCCCGGTCCCCCGGCGCACCTGCGCGCCGGGGCTGTCGATCAGGTCAAACCGGACCCGACACCTGGGGCACTGCGCGCCCCGAGAGAAAACGTGGCAACACCACCATATGCGGCAGTGCAAATGCCGCCAGCACCACGAACAGCGCCCGAATGCCGGTCTGCTCCTGCTGCCAGAACACAGCCCCACCCACCAGGGCAAACACCCCTGCCCCGACGAGCACTGGCCAGGTGCGATGCAGGTAGTCGCCCATCGACAAGGCACCTACCATGCGCTCGCGCACACGGGTTTGGGGTTCGGCGTGCAGCAGGTAGAACCCGAGCGCAAACCCGATCAGCGGCGGGGTTACCACCACCAGCAGCAAGGTCAGCGCCAGTCGTAGGTCACGCTGTTGCCAGGCATTCATCAGCAGCACACCGAGAGCAATCAGGCCGGCACACGCCAGCGTCACCGCTAGCCATCCGCCCAAGGCAGAAGAGGCACCGGCCGCCATCGCCAGGTTGAGCAATTGGGCTACTGCGTCACTGTGCAGCACCGCAGGCCCGCCCAGGATGAACAGCCCCAGCGCAATCTGCTCATGCCGCCGCTGGAACACCTCGTCCTCATGGGCGAAGTGCCAAACCGACAGTAATAAAAAGGCGGTAAGCGCCAGCGCCCCCGCCACTTGCCAGACCAAGGCGCACACCACGGCCACGCCTAGGTAACTGAGCACAAAGCGCCTGCGCTGCCCGTGCTCGATCAGGTACAGGTCGCTTGCCCCATGCAGCAGGCCAAGCCCGAGCCCGACCAGCAGCACGTAAGCCAGCGGTGCCAGCCCGCCTGCAAGGCTGGCCGCTATCGCTAGCCCCACAAGGGCGCGCCAGCTGCGCCCTGTGCAGGTCATGCTCAGTAGCCTCGGCCTACCGGCACGGCGCGCAGGTTACGTTCCGAGGTGAAGGCGTAGACGACCTTGGCCAGCACATCGAGCACCAGGAATACCCACACGGTGGTGGCGTCGCTCACGGCCCAGAAGCCTTCTGGGCCGACGGCGAAGACCACGGGATAGATCAGCCACAGCACGGTGAGAAAGCCTACGTTGCGGCGGTAGGCGGGGCTGACGCCGGGTTGTTGGCTGGCGATGCTGGCGACAGGTTTCCACAGCAGGTACAGCACGCCGGCAAAGGCGGCGCAGGACCAGGCGAAGAACACCCATTTGATCACGCCGTAAGGGGCCAGGGAGGCGATCAGGCCGGTGACGATCATGATGACGTCGAGGGTGACGATGGCGGTGATGTAGCCGCTTTTGCCGTACAGGTCGCGGGTGCCGTAGTAGGCGGAGCTGACGACGCCGGCCAACAACAGTGGGGTGGTGAAGGCCCAGTCCACGTAGCGGGCCAGGTAGGTGACGCTGCCGTCGACTTTGATCAGGTTGCCGACGCCCAGGTACATGCACAGGTAGGCGGTGGCGGCGATGAAGGGGACGGCGGCGTGGATGAGGGTGTGGCCCAGAAGCGGGCCGTAATGTGCGCCTTTGATGTAGATGGCCAGTGATGCCAGGGCCATGACGATGAAACCGATCAGCAAGGGGGTTTGGATCATTTGAGGCTCCGCTACCAGCAGTAAAAGGCCCGGGTGCATGCAAGGGGATGCCGGGGTTCGCCGCGGGTTATTTAGCCGCTTCGTTTACGGATGGAGAGGGGGGTGAGATTTTTGGTTCAAAATGTTTCGGGGGTCGGGTGCGATCTTTTCAAGGTCACCCGACCCACTGTGGGAAGCGGCCTTGTGCCGCGATGGGCTGCGCAGCAGCCCCAGGATTTAAGCCAGCACCTCAAATCGCCGGGGCCGCTATGCGGCCCATCGCGGCCGGTCCGGCGCTCCGGCGAGGCCGCTCCCACACGGAGGGCGTTTTTCTGTCAGATCACTTAACCGTTGTGTGGAGTAGTGGATCTGCCAATTCGTGGTTTGAAGCCAAGATACTGGGGCCGCTATGCGGCCCATCGCGGCGCAAGGCCGCTCCCACACGGATCGCGTGCGCCCGCCGAATCACCGAGTCATCGGAGCAAGCGCCCCTGCCAGATCACCGCTTCGTCAGCCCATCAAACGCCTTGTCCAACCCCGCATCCGCATCCACCAGCTTCTGCCGCCGCTGCTCCATCCAGGCCTGATCCTCCTTCAACCGCGCCTGGGCCTCAGCCAACATGCGCCGCACTTCTTCAGGCTGCGGCCCACCAGTACCCTTGCGACTTTGCACCATGGCGCGGGGGGACAGGCTGGCGCGGAAATCCGCTTCGCTCAGGGGCAGGGTGTTGTCCTTCCATTTGTACTTGTCCGCCGCCTGGGTGAACAACGCCTGCGCATCGGCGTAGGCGAAGTCCTTGGGCAAGGTGCCGTCGGCGCGGGCTTTTTCGACGATCAGCGAGGCGAAGCTGTGGCCGATGCGGAAGGGGACGTGGTGCTTGCGCTCCAAGGTGTCGGCCAGCTCCATGGAGGTGGTCCAGTCGGCGTCCAGTTCTTCTTCGGCGCGTGCGGCGTTGATTTTCAGGGCGTCGAGCACCTGGTCCAGGCGCTTGAACATGTCCCCCGTGGAGCGGAACAGGCCCAGGTCGTCGAAGGCGGCCTTGTAGTCGGTCATGCCGGTGGTGACGTTGTGGGCGCGCAGGGTGGTGGCGTTGGCCAGGCCGACCACGTCGGAGGCGGCTTCGCGAGTGCGCATCAAGAGGCCAGGGTTGCGCTTTTGCGGCATGGCGCTGCTGGTGTAGGTGGCGCCTTCGTCGAGCAGCAGCCAGGGGCGGGTCTGGTGGTACTGGGTGTGAATGTCGCCGATGAAGGCGCCGATGCGAATGGCCGAGGACGAGACCAGGCCGGCGGTTTCCAGCGGGATGTCGTAGGTCGAGACTTGGCTTGCGTCCAGCGAGTTCTCGCGCACGCCGTCAAAGCCCAGCAGCTGGGCCAGGCGCTCGCGGTTGATGGGGTAGCCGGAATTGGCCAGCACGGCGGTGCCCATGGGGCTGAGGTTCAGGCGGGCGTAGAGTTCGTGCAGGCGTTGGGCGTCTCGCTCGAACGAGGCCTCGTAGGCCAGCAGGTAATGGGCGTAGCTGATGGGCATGGCTTGCACGCCGTTGGTATAGGCCGGCACCAGGGTATCGACGTGTTGGGCGGCCAGGGTGAGCAAGCGCTGGCGGGTGGCGTCCAGGGCGTCGCCATAGGCCAGCACGTGGCGGCGCAGCGAGGCCAGGCGGTAGGTGGCGTACATGTCCTGGCGGCTGCGCCCCGAGTGAATCAGCGAGGCCTCGGGGCCGACCTTGTCGGTGATGATCTGCTCCAGTTGCAGCACATCGCTGGGGCGCTTGCCGTCTGGCTGGGTGGCCTGGTCGATGGCGTGGCGTACCCCGCCTGCAATGGTCGCGGCCTGTTCGGCGGTGACGATGCCGGTTTCCTTGAGCATCACCAGCGAGGCTTTGTTGATGCGGTTGAGGTAGTCGAACTGGGTCTCGCCGTGGCGCTGGCCGTCGGGGGTCTTTTCCACGAAGGCGCCGATCTTGCGGGCCTGTTCGGCGCATTCGGCGGTGGTCTTGCACGGGTTGTCGGCGGTGTTGGCGGCCTGGGCCGCGGGGCTGGTGAGCCAGGCGCAGGCGATGGCAAGGCACAGCAGTGATCTTGTTGTTGTCATGGTGGGTCCGCTCGGGGCTTGTGGAAGGCTGGCGGGCTGGTGGCACCCTTGGAAGGTCAACCTACACCCCTGCCCCCTTGGCCGAAAGTGAAACCACCGCCGGATAGGCGGTGGCATCGGTGCAAGGGCAGGGTTGATCGAGCCGCTGGTTAGGGCATGCCGAGAAACTCAGGCAGCGCCAGGGAGATGTACGGCACGTAGGTGACCAGGATCAGGAACAGCAACAAGATCGACAGCCACGGCAGCGCTGCGCGAATGGTCTGGCCCAATGTCAGGCCCGTCACGGCACTGGTCACGAACAGGTTCAACCCCACTGGCGGGTGAACCAGTCCGATCTCCATGTTCACCACCATCACGATGCCCAGGTGGATCGGGTCGATGCCCAGTTCCATGGCGATGGGGAAGAAGATCGGCGCCAGAATCAGGATGATCGCCGACGGCTCCATGAAGCTGCCGGCAATCAGCAGCACCACGTTGACCATGATCAGGAAGCCGATGGGCGTCAGGCCTTCGGAGAGCACCCACTGGGTGATCTGCTGCGGGATCTGCTCGGTGGTCAGCACATGGGCGAACAGCATGGCGTTGGCGATGATGAACAGCAGCATGATGGTCAGCCGCCCGGACTCCAGCAACACCTTGGGGCACTCGCGCCAGGTCATGTCCTTGTACACGAACAGGGCGATGAACGCCGAGTACACCGCCGCCACGGCCGCCGCTTCAGTGGGGGTGAACATGCCGCTGTAGATGCCGCCCAGAATGATCACCAGCAACAACAGCCCCCAGAACGCCCGCCGCGCGGCCGTAAGCCATTCGCGGAAGCTGGCACGTGGCTGGGCAGGCAGCTTCTTGACCCGCGCCACGATGTAGATGGCTACCATCAGCGACACGCCCAGCAAGATCCCAGGGATCACGCCAGCCATGAACAACTTGCCCACCGACGTTTCGGTCGCGGCTGAATAGACCACCATCACGATCGACGGGGGGATCAGGATGCCCAGCGTACCGGCGTTACAGATGATGCCGGCGCCGAATTCCTTCGGATACCCCGAGCGCACCATGCCGGCCACGGCGATCGAACCCACTGCCGCCACCGTGGCCGGCGACGAGCCGGACAACGCAGCGAACAACATGCAGGCCAGCACGGCGGCAATGGCCAGGCCGCCCCGAATGTGCCCCACGCAGGCGTTGGCAAAATCGATCAGACGCTGCGCAACGCCGCCGGTGGTCATGAAGGCGCCAGACAGCAGGAAGAAGGGGATGGCCAGGAAGGTGTAGCTATCAGAGGTTTCGAACAGCTTGATCGCCAACGAACTGAGCGAGTCCTGGCTGAACAGCAGAATCGACACCGCCCCCGACAGGCCCAGGGAAATGGCAATGGGCACGCCCAGGAACATGAAGATGAACAGCAGCAGGAACAGGCAGATAACGGTCATTGCTGCGACTCCTCACCGGGGTTGGCCAGCTTGCTCGCCTCGGCCGCTTCGTCGGCCAGGCCCAGGTTGATCTGGCGGTGGGTGTAGATGCGGTAGAGGATTTCCAGGTAGCGCACGATGATCAAAGCGAACCCGAAGGGCACAATCATCGCGATGTGGCCGATCTTGATGCCGTAGCGGTCCAGGTCTTCGGCCCCGATGCCAGCCGCCAGCACAGCGCTGACCCATTTGATGCTGGCAATCAGAAACAGCCCGGCATACGCCAGGCAACAGGCGCAGGCAACCATGGCCAGCACACGCTGCACCGGCTTGCGGGTGCGCCTGACCAGCACATCGACCCCAAGGTGGCCGGCGGTACGTACGCCATAGGCGATGCCGAAGAAGATCAGCCAGCCAAACAGGGCCTTGGTCAGGGCGATGCTCCAGGTCATTTCCTGGGCGTAGCCCATCAAGTGGTCACCGATGTTCAACAGCGGCTCGCTGGCAAAGGTCCAACGGTCGCTCAAGTTGTAGAACATCGTGTAGAGGTTGTTCAGCGCTACGTAGATGAAGGTGATGAGGGTCATGGCCGCCAGAAGAAAGGCGATCATGCCTTCCTCGAAGCGCTCCCAGACGCGCCGTAACGTTTGCATGGGCATTCTCCGCGCAGAATGAGGCTGAGCCGCCCACGCAGGGGCGGCTGCAGGCGGGGCCAATCAAGTGGCTGTGTTGGCGTCCTGGGCGGCTTTGATCAGGTCGGCGCCAATCTGGCCTTCGAACTTGTCCCAGACCGGACGCATGGCTTTGCGCCATTCGTCACGCTGCTCGGGGGTGAGCGCATCGACCTCGCTGGTCTTGGCGTCGATGATCTTCTGCCGCGAGGCCTGGTTCAGCGCCTCGGCCTGCTTGTTCACCTCGACGGTGACCTTGTCCATGATGCCCTGCAGTTCGGTGCGCACATCTTCAGGCAGGCCGTTCCAGAACTTGGCGTTGGTGATCACCATGTAGTCGATCAGGCCGTGGTCGGTCTCGGTGAAGAACGGCTGCACTTCGTTGACCTTCTGGCTTTCGTAGTTCGACCAGGTGTTCTCGGTACCGTTGACGGTGCCGGTCTGCAAGCCTTGGTACACCTCGGCAAAACTCATCTTGCGCGGGTTGGCGCGCACGGCCTTGAACTGCTCTTCCAGCACGCTGGAGGCTTGTACGCGGAACTTCAGGCCACGGGCATCCTTGGGCAGCAGGATCTTCTTGTTAGCCGACAGCTGCTTCAAGCCGTTATGCCAGTAGGCCAGGCCGCGGATGCCCTTGTCTTCCATGGAGGTGAGCAGCGCCTTGCCTTGGGGCCCCTGCTGAAAGCGGTCGACCGCCGCTAGGTTGTCGAACAGAAACGGCAGGTCGAAGATTTGCACCTGCTTGTTGTAGTGCTCGAATTTGGCCAGCGAGGGCGCCAGCATCTGCACGTCGCCCAGCAGCAGCGCTTCCATTTCCTTGCCGTCGCCGAACAGCGACGAGTTGGGGTAAACCTCGACCTTGACCTTGCCCTTGAGCTTGTCATCGGCCTCCACGAGCTTCTGGAACATGAGCGCGCCCTGGCCTTTGGGCGTGCTGTCGGCCACCACGTGGGCGAACTTGATGATGACCGGGTCCGCGGCGTAAGCGAACGAGGTCAGGGAGACGGCGGCGGCGCAGAACAGCGCCTGGGTCAGCTTCAACATGGGTTTCACCTGTTATTGTTGTTGGTAAGGTCAGCAGGGAAGCGTAGCCAAGATTACGGTGGCGCAAGTATAGGTGTTTGGGGAATCTGCTTTTGTGTAAGGCTGCGTTCGGCAAAAGCGAACGCCGACCCTCATGGCCTGGCCTGGACCATAGCCACTAGCCAGCATGGGCCAACGCCAGCAGGCGCTGCGCGCGCAATACCACTGGCGCATCGACCATCTGCCCGTCCAGCTGGAAGGCCCCTGCCCCACCCGCCGCTGCGCTGCCCTCGAGCACGCGCTGCGCCCAGGCCAGTTCGTGCTCGCTGGGCTGCAAGGCCTCGTGAATCACCGGCACTTGGCTTGGGTGAATGCACAGCGCCCCGCCATAGCCCATGTCGTAGGCATGGCGCATGGCCTCGCGCTGCCCTTGCGGGTCGCGGATCGCAGGAAACACACCGTCCAGCGGCGGCGCCAGGTCGGCGCCCCGGGAATGCAGTTGCACGGCCATGCGGGCCTGGTCGATGAAGCGTTGGCCTGCCGGGCTGTCGGTGTTCAGGCAAAGGTCCAGCGCCAGGTCCAGGCTGCCGAACGACAAGCGCTCGACGCCCTCGGCGCCGGCGATACGTTCAAGGGCCAACAGCCCCTTGGCGGTTTCGATGATCGGCACGACGGCCTTGCCCGTCCGGGCGGCAACCGCCACCTGTGCGGCGCTCTCGACTTTGGGCAGCAGCACCGTGGTCACGCCCAGATGCTGCGCGCACAATTGCAAGTCCTCGGCGTGGTTTGCATGGCTGGGTGCGTTGACCCTCACCCACACCCGGGCGTCGGGGTGTTCGCCCAGAAAGCGCGCCAGGTGCTCGCGGGCCTGGGCCTTGAGCGGTTCTTCGACCGCGTCTTCGAAGTCCACGATCACGGCATCGGCACCGGCAGCCAGGGCCTTGGCGAAGCGCTCCGGGCGGCTACCGGGCACGAACAGGGCGGAGCGAACGATGGGGTATGGCATGCTTTTGCTCCTCTACTAAACCACGCCTGCGCTGTTCAATTGCGCCTGCTGATCGTCGCCATACCCCAGCTCGGCCAGGATCGCGGAGGTGTGCTGGCCCAGTGCAGGCACCGGGTCCATGCGCGGGCTGAAGGCCGCGTTGCGCCCCGGCGGCAGCAGGGACGGCAGCTTGCCCGCCGGGCTGTCCACCTCGCGCCAGCGGTCACGGGCCTGCAACTGGGGATGCTGCCACACCCCTTGCATGTCGTTGACCCGGGCGTTGGCGATCTGGGCGGTCTCAAGGCGCGCCACGACGTCTTCCAGGCTCAGCGTGGCGAAACCGTCGACGATGATCTGGCGCAGCAGGTCGCGGTTCTCCGAGCGCAGGTAATTGGCGCAGAAGCGCTCGTCAGTGGCCAACGCCGGGTCGAGCAGCACCTTCTCGCAGAACAGCTGCCATTCACGCTCGTTCTGCAACCCCAGCATCACCGTGCCGCCATCGCCTGTGGGGAAAGGGCCGTACGGGTAGATGGTCGAGTGCGAAGCACCCGCGCGAGGCGGTGGCGGTGCACCGTTGTAGGCGTAGTACATGGGGTAACCCATCCACTCCACCAGGCTTTCGAGCATGGACACGTCGATGCGGCTACCCACCCCGGTGCGATCACGCAACAGCAGGGCCGAAAGCACGCCGGTATAGGCGTACATGCCAGCGGCGATATCGGCCACCGAGCATCCAGCCTTGGCCATCCCCTCCTCGCCTGGGCTGCCGGTGACCGACAAGAAACCGCCTTCGCTTTGAATCAGCAGGTCGTAGGCCTTTTTCTTCTCATAGGGGCCACCTTCACCGTAGCCGGAAATATCGCACACGATCAGCCGCGGGAAGCGCGCATGCAGGGCCTCGAACCCCAGGCCCATGCGCGCCGCAGCGCCAGGTGCGAGGTTTTGCACCAGCACGTCGGCCTTGGCCAGCAGCCCTTCGAGGATGGCATCGGCCTGAGGCTGCTTCAGGTCCAGGGTCAGGCTTTCCTTGGAGCGGTTGGTCCACACGAAGTGGGACGCCAGGCCGTCGACGCGCTGGTCATAGCCTCGGGCAAAATCACCGCTGCCGGGGCGTTCGACCTTGATAACCCGGGCGCCCAGGTCGGCCAGTTGGCGGGTGCAGAACGGCGCGGCGATGGCGTGTTCCAGGCTGACGACGGTGATGCCGTCCAGGGGGCGGGGGGCAGATGCACTCATGGCAAGGTCCTGTGCGGGAGTCATGGCAGGTCGGCCAGCGAGCGGGTATCGCGCAGCTGCCAGACACGTTGGATCAAGGCACGGCCGTCGGCCGCACTGCGCTGGCCGGCGTAGGCCAGCAAGCGCTGGAACTTGTCCTCCAGTTCCGCGCGGGACAAGGTGTTGCCGGGGTCGCCCTTGGGTTCGTCAATGGCAGCAGTGAAGCGGCGCCCGTCCTTGCAGCCCACTTCTACCCGGCCCAGCCACCGGGCCGGATAGGCGGCGTCCACCTCGGGGTCCAGCTGCATGCGCACCTTGTCGCGGAACCCCGCCACGTCCGGGTCGCTCAGGGCCAGGTCGCGGAATGTCAGCAACTGCGCGCTGCCGTGCACGGCAATCAGGCCGAGCACCGTGCCCATGGAGAACTTGGCCTGGTGCACGCTGGTGGGCACCTTCACCCGGCCGAGCACGTCGATGGCGCCCTGGTGCACGTGGGCGATCACCTCGGCGATGTCGCCGTGGCGCAGCCCTTCGCGCTGCATCAGTTCGAGCAAGGCATCGGCCGCCGGGTGGGTGTGGCGGCACGAGGCGTGGAACTTGAACGAGGTTTCGGCCAGCGCCCAGCGGCTGCCCAGGCGGTCCGACAGGCGGGCCGGGTCGGCGTCGCTGGACATGCCGGCCGCCAGGCCCTGGTCGCCTTCCAGAATGTTGCGCGCCCCGCTCAGGCCATCGGCGGTCAGGTAGGCCGCCAGCAGCCCGTCGGCAGCGGCCTTGGCGGTGTGCAGCTGTTTCGAATCGGCCGCATCGCGCAAGAACTCCCACAGCCCGGCCGCCTGAGTGCCGGCACTGCCCAGCACGTTGATGAACTGGGCCTGGTCGAAGTTCATCAGCTTGCCCACCGCGACAGCCGCGGCCAGGGTGCCGACGGTGGCGGTGGTGTGGAAAATGCGGTAGTGCGAGCGGCCCATGAATTCGCCGATGCGAATGCCAGCCTCATAGCCGGCCACAGCCGCCAGCAGCAGGTCCGGCCCCGACTTGTCCAGGTCCTGCGCGGCAGCCAGGGCTGCGGAAAACACCACCGTGGCCGGGTGCAGCACCGAGCTGTTGTGCAGGTCGTCCTGCTCCACCAGGTGCGACGCTGCGCCATTGACCAACGCAGCGAAATACGGCGAGGTGCCACGGCCGGTGCTCATCAACCGGGCTTTACCGGCAGGTGGCCCCATGCGCTCGGCGTAGCGCTCGAACAGCGGCACCGGGTGCGCGCCCTGGCTGGCCAGGGCCGAGCCGAGCCAGTCGAGGAACAGGTCTTCGGTACGCGCCAGCACGGCGGGCGGGATGTCCTGGTAGCGCAGGTCGGCCAGAAAGGTGGCCAGTGCTTGGGTATCACGCATGGGCATACCCTCCTTCAGAAGCTGCGCGGCAGCTCGAGCAGGTGCTCGGCCACGTACGACAGGATCAGGTTGGTGGAAATCGGCGCCACCTGGTACAGGCGGGTCTCGCGGAATTTGCGCTCCACGTCGTACTCGTTGGCAAAGCCGAAGCCGCCGTGGGTTTGCAGGCAGGCGTTGGCCGCCTCCCACGAGGCTTTGGCTGCCAAGTACTTGGCCATGTTCGCGGCAGCACCGGCGTTGGCGCCGCTGTCGTACTCGGCGCACGCCCGCCAGCGCATCAGGTCGGCCGCCTCCAGTTCGATGTGGGCTTCGGCGATGGGGAATTGCACGCCCTGGTTCTGGCCGATCGGGCGGCCGAACACCACGCGGTCGCGGGCGTACTGGCTGGCCTTTTCGACGAACCAGCGCCCGTCGCCGATGCACTCGGCAGCGATCAGCGTACGCTCGGCGTTCAGGCCGTCGAGGATGTAGCGAAAACCCTTGCCCTCCTCGCCGATCAGGCTGCTGGCCGGGATGCGCAGGTTGTCGAAGAACAGCTCGTTGGTTTCGTGGTTGACCATGTTGGCAATCGGCTGCACGGTCAGGCCGTTGCCAATGGCCGTGCGCAGGTCCACCAGGAAGATGGACATGCCTTCGGACTTGCGCGTGACCTGCGCCAGCGGCGTGGTACGCGCCAGCAGGATCATCAGGTCCGAATGCTGGATGCGCGAGATCCACACTTTCTGCCCATTGATCACGTAGTCGTCGCCCTCGCGCACGGCCGTGGTCTTGAGCTGCGTGGTGTCGGTGCCGGTGGTCGGTTCGGTCACGCCCATCGACTGCAGGCGCAGCTCGCCGCTGGCCAGCTTGGGCAGGTAATGACGTTTCTGTTCCTCGCTGCCGTGGCGCAGCAAGGTGAACATGTTGTACATCTGCCCGTGGATGGTGCCGGAGTTGCCACCGCAGTGGTTCACTTCCTCGAGTATCACCGACGCCTCGGCCAGGCCCAGCCCTGAACCGCCGTAGGCCTCGGGGATCATCGCCGACAGCCAGCCGGCGTCGGTCATGGCCTTGACGAAGGCTTCGGGGAAGGCCTTCTGCTCGTCCAGGGTGCGCCAGTATTCGGCCGGAAATTCGGCGCACAAGGCGCGCACGCCTTCGCGGATGGCGTTGAGGTCATCGCTGTCGTAGCTGTGCATGGCAGGCTTCTCTACGGTGCTGAAAGGGGGTCAGTCGAAGGTGACGTCGGCGCTTTGCGCCACGCCGGCAGCGTTGCCGGCCCACAGGCGCGCCTGGCCTGGGCCGTCGAGGCAGCCGCTGAGCTGGAAGGGCGTGGGCAGGGTCAGCGGGCGCAGGCTGCGGTAGCTGTAGCGGCGCAGGCGGGCACCGGGGTTGGCGCGCAGAAAGGCCCGCAGGTTGAGCGTCGCGATCAGGGGGCCGTGCACCACCAGGTCCGGGTATCCCTCGGTGGCGGTGACATAGGGGTAGTCGTAATGGATGCGGTGGCCGTTGAAGGTGACCGCCGAATAGCGGAACAGCAGGGTCGCGGTGGGCGTGACGGTTTCACCCCAGGTGCCGGTTTCACAAGGCTCGCCTGTGCTCGCCTTGGGCGGGGTCGGCTCGCGGTAGACGATGTCCTGCTCTTCGCGGATGCACAGCTGGTCGTGCTGGGTGTAGTCATGGCGCACCGTCACGAACAGCAAGGCGCCACTGCGGCCGTGTTTCTCCTCGATGTGCAGGATGGTCGAGGTACGCTGCGCCTCGCCGCCGACCACCAGCGGGGCGATGAACTCGACCCGGCCACCGGCCCACATGCGGTTGCGCCCGTCAGCCGGCGGCAGAAAGCCCCCGCGTGCCGGGTGCCCGTCGGTGCCCAGTTGCGCTTCGGGTACAGGGTCTTGAAAGAAGCACCAGGTCCACAGCGGCGGCAACGCCTCGCCATGGGCCGGGGCGGTCTCGCCGAACGTCGCCGCGATGCGCTGCACCAGGTTGCGGCTGAGCACATCCCAGGCGTGCTCGGTGCGGCCGAGCCAAGGGCTGTAATCAAAGGGCGTAGTGGGCATGGGTGGGCCTCTGGAATTGTTGTTATGGCAGGCCGCTTGCAGACGCGTCATCGACGCTGCGCAGGCGACAGGGACGATCATGCGACCCTGTCGCGCATTCTGTGAATTTGCATTTCCATAACCCGGCGTTCATAAATGCCGAACGCCTTCCCTACCCAGGACTTGCCCATGCACTTCGATCTGGCTGACTTGCGCCTGTTCATCCACATCGGCGAATCTCCCAGCCTGACCCAGGGCGCCCGCCGAGCCCACCTCTCTCCCGCCGCCGCCAGTGCGCGTATCAAGGCGCTGGAAGCGCAGCTCGACACGCGCTTGCTGTACCGCGACAGCCGCGGCGTCGAACTGACCCCGGCCGGGCACACGCTGTTGACCCACGCACGCCTGGTGATGCGCCAGGTCGATTACCTGAAGGCGGAGTTCACTCAGTTCGGCGGCGATTCGGCGGGGCATATCCGCATCTTTGCCAACACCACGGCGGTGACCGAGTTTCTGCCCGAGGTGCTGGCAGGCTTTCTGGCGCAACGGCCGGGTGTCACGGTCGACCTGCAGGAACGCCTGTCCCGCGACATCGTGCGAGGCGTGCTCGATGGCAGCACCGACATGGGCATCATCGCCGGCCCTGTGGAGGCCAGCGGCCTGCAGGTGATGCACTTCAGCACCGATCGGCTGGTGCTGATCGTGCCCGCCGGCCACGAGCTGGCCAACCGCCGCCAGGTGACGTTGAAACAGACCCTGGCCTACCAGCACATCGGGCTGCACGACGGCAGCACCCTGCTGACCTTTCTGCGCGACCAGGTCGAGCGCATGGGTGAAACCCTGGCCCTGCGTATCCAGCTGTCGGGCTTCGAGGCCATCTGCCGCATGGTCGAGGCAGGCGTGGGCATCGGCATCATTCCCGAGTCGTCCGCATCGCGCCACAGCCACACCATGAACCTGGTGACCATCGCCCTGGACGAACCCTGGGCCGAGCGCGAACGCAGCATACTCGTCCGGGAGCTGGAGGCCCTGCCGGGGACGGTGCGCGCATTGATCAAGACGTTGATGCCTGCGAACTAGGCGAGCCATTACGCTCGGGTTATCTGACCGTCAGATCGGGTGCAGGACAGTGGTTCAGATTTGCACTGCAGAAGGATAAATCCTACTGTGGCGCGTCGTTTTGGATATGGACAATAAGGATATGGCCCAAATCATCCCAACACTCGGCGCGTGCCGTTTCGACTCGCCCGGGGAAAAACGCCTGGCTGAGCGCCTCGAAAAGAAACTCCCCGATGACTGGTTATGCTGGTTCAACGTGCCGGTTGGCCCAAAGGGGCTGCAACCGGACTTCGTCCTCCTGCACCCTGAAGTGGGCTTGCTCATTCTCGAGGTCAAGGACTGGAAGCTGAGCTCGCTGAAAGAGGTGACGATCAACGAGGTCACCAAGCTTGAGAACGGCCGCGAAGTCACCGTCATCAACCCCATGGCGCAGGCCCGCAAGAACGCGTTCGAAACGAAGGAAGCGCTGGAAAAGGACCCCGCGCTGACCCAGAAGCCAGGCTCTATCCGAGCGGGCAAACTGTTGATGCCCTATACCTGGGGCGTCGTGCTGCCAGAGATGACGCGCAAGGAATTCACCTCGCTGCAAGCCGGTTCGGCCTTGCAAAGCGTGCGTGTCATCTGCAAGGACGAAATGTTCGAAACCGTGGATGCAGGCCTGTTCGAACAACGTTTCAAGGCCATGTTCGTGCAGCACTTTCCCGTGGCGCTGTCGGACGAGCACGTGGACCGCGTGCGTTACCACCTGTTCCCGGAAATTCGCCTGAACCCTGCACGTGCCCAGTTCGGGCTGTTCGGTGAGCAGGAGGCGCCCATGCCCAGCCTGATCAAGGTCATGGACCTGCAGCAGGAGCAACTGGCGCGTTCCATGGGCAGTGGGCACCGGGTGATTCACGGCGTGGCCGGCAGCGGCAAAACCATGGTCCTGGTGTACCGCAGCCTCTACCTGGCGCGCACCTCCAGCAAGCCGGTGCTGGTGTTGTGCTACAACAAGACCCTCGCAGCGCGCTTGAACCAGGTGCTCAAGGCGCACCAGCAAGACGTTCAGGTAGTTGCCATGAGCTTTCATGCCTGGTGTCGCAAGCTGCTGACCGATGCGCAGCTGCCCATCCCTCAACTCAAGGGGCAGAAGTTCTTCCAGGCGCTCGAGGACGATGTGCTCAAGCACATGGCGGACGGCAAGCTGGACGGTGATCGGTATGCCGCGATCCTGATCGATGAGGGCCACGACTTCAAACCGGAGTGGTTCCGCCTGGTCGTTCATCAACTCGACCAGGAGCAGGAAAACCTGCTAGTGCTCTACGACGACGCCCAGGCCATCTACCGCGGCAAGGCCACCCTTGCCTCGAAGATGACATTCAGCTTCGCCAGTGTAGGGATCAAGGCGTCAGGGCGGACCACCATCTTGCGCATCAACTACCGCAATACGCTGGAAGTGCTGTCGGTCGCGCATGCGTTTTCCAAGGATTTGCTCAGCGCCCGGGATGCCGAAGATGACCATATCCCGGTACTGGCCCCGCAAAGCGCAGGCCGGCGCGGCGACTTGCCGCAACTGCTCAGCCACCCTGGGCTTGTGCAGGAAGCCCAATGCATTGTCGCCCGGCTTGAGCATGAGCAGGCAAACGGCCGGGCATGGCAAGACATGGCCGTGATTTACCGAGAAGGTTTCCAGGCCACCTGGATCGAGGACACACTCAAGGCCACGGGCATCCCGTACACCAGCGCCAAGACCGTTTCCAAACGCAGCGCGCTGTATGGCGAGAACACGGTGAAGATCGTGAGCATGCATTCGAGCAAGGGGTTGGAATTCGGGTTCGTGGTGATTCCGCGCTTGCACGAGATGCCGGTGCAGGGCGAAGACGAAGCCGATGAGATGCGCTTGCTGTATGTAGCCATGACCCGCGCCGTGGACAGGCTGGTGATGACCCATCAGACCCACTCCGGATTCACCGAACGCCTGCAGGAGGCAGTGGCTCAGGTTCAAGCGAGCCTTTAGCTGCTTGATAGTGCGGGACTAAGGGTTGCGCGGTATTAGTGGACGCGGCCTCGCCGGGATGCCGGACCGGCCGCGATGGGCCGCGATGGGCCGCGAAGCGGCCCCAACATTTCAGCTCCACATTAGAGCTCAACGCCTACCGTGCGGCTCACAACGGCCAGACTGCACAGGCCATCGATTGCAGCCTCTACAGACACTGCTCAGCCCCCCCAATAATCGCTTACCAGCTATAACTCACCCGCGCCGTCACCTCACGCCCAGGGTTGTAATAATCAGCCGTCCCCGAGCCCACCACGTGCTGTTCATCGAACAGGTTGCTCACGTTCACCGCCAGGTCGGTGCCCTTGGCGATCTGGTACTTGAATGCCGCGTCGAACAACGTGGTGCCGTCGGTCTTCTTGGTGTTGGCCGCATCCATGTAGTAAGCCCCCACGTACCGCGCACCCAGCCCGACACTCACGTCGGTCGCCGGAATGTCGTAGTACGTCCACAACGAAGCCGAATGCTTGGGCGCGGTGGCAAAAGCGTTGCCCTTGAGCGAAGAGCCGTCATACAGCGACCCGCGTTTCACATCGGTGTCCATGTACGAATAGGCGCCAATCACGCTGATATCAGCCGTCACCTGGGCCTTGGCTTCCAGGTCCAGGCCGCGTGCGTGGGACTCACCGACGGTTTGCTGTTCGATGATGCCGCTGGGCAGTACCACAGCGATGGTGACGTTTTCCTGGGTCAGGTCATACACCGCAGCGGAGAACATCGCGTCCATGCCGATGGGCGAGTACTTCACGCCCACTTCGTACTGCTTGCCGGTTTGCGGCGTCACGCCCACCTGGGGTGGGGACACCGACTCCACCATGCTCACGTACGTCGACACTTCGTCGTTGACGATGTAGGTGAGCGCCGCGCGATACGAGGTTTCCGACAAATCGTCGCTCTGCTTGGCGGCCCCGCCCACGTACTCGGTGCTGGACAGATCCATGGAGTCATTGCGCACGCCAGCGGTGGCGATGACGCGGTCGTAGAACGAAAGGTTCTGCTGCATGAACACAGCCTTGGTGGTCACGTCCTGCTTCTTGCGGCTATAGGGCTCGATGCCACGCGGCACGCCGGTGAACACCGGGTTGGCGATGTCGATCGGGGTGGCGAGGCTATAGACCGAGCGCTGCTTGGTCGAGGAGTCCAGGTACTCCACCCCCACCAGGGTGCTGCTGTCGATGTGCTCGAACTGCGCATCGTATTGCAGCATCAGGTTGCCGTTGAGCTGGTCGGCGTCGCTGTCGGTGCCGAACACATAGCGCGGGATGGTCGTGCCCACCCGCGATGGGCTGTCGCTCAAGTAGGCGTAGCCAAAATCGTCGGTCAGTTCGCTGTAGCGCAGGTTGCCACGCAATACAAAGCCGTTGTCGAAGTCGTGGGTGATGTTGCCGGACAGGCTGGTGCGCTCCACATCGTGGAAGTTGTAGCCGGGCTCACCGAAGAACTTGCTTCGGTCGTACTCCTTGTCCAGCGGGTAGCCACCGCTGTTGGGCGAGCTGTTGGTCTTCAGGTAGTCCAGCACCACGGTGGCCGAGGTGAAGTCGCTCGGTGCCCAGGTCAGCCCGCCCATCACCAGGCGGCTGTCGTCCCGGGAATGGTCGTACTCACGGTCGCTGTCCTGCAGCTTGGCCGTGAAGCGCCCCGCCACGGTGCCGCCTTCGTTGAGCACATCGCCCACATCGATGCCGGTCTCGGCATGGTCGTACGAGCCGTAGGTCACGTAGCCCTGGCCGAAGCGCTCGAACCGTGGCTGTTTGGTCACGAAGTTGACCGAGCCGCCTGGGTCGGCGGGGCCGAACAGGGTGGAGTTGGCGCCGCGAATGATCTCGATACGCTCGTAGGCGTAAGGGTCTTCGCGCACGCCACGCATGGAGCTGAGCGTCAGGCCGTCACGGTAGGTGGTGGCCTGGAAGCCGCGAATCTGGAAGTAGTCGTTACGGTCGTCCGACCCATAGAAGTCGCTGATCACCCCTGGGGTGTACTGCAGCGCTTCTTCGGTGGTGCTGACGCTACGCTGCTCCATCTCCTTGCGGGTCACCACCGATACCGACGCCGGGGTATTGAGGATGCTGGTGGCGACCTTGCCCCCCACCCACAACTCCTTGGCCACGACCGAGTTGATGTCGTCGTCGGCGCTGGCCTTGACCTTGGCGTTGACGATTACCGGGGCCAGGCGGTAGTCCTCGGTGGCGCCCAGCTCCAGCGGGCCGGTGGGCTTGGGCTGGGGCAGCAGCAGGTAGGCGTTGGGGCCTTGCTGTTCAGATTGCAGGTCACTGCCCTGCAACAGCGAAGACAAGGCCGCTGCGGTACCCAGCGAGCCCTGGACGCCCGGCGTCGTCTGGTGGGCCACGCTTTGCGCGTCATACGAGAGGCTGATGCCGGCTTCCCTGGCAAAACGATCGAGCGCTGGCGCCAGCGGGCCTGCCGGAATGTTCCACTGCTTGAGCGGGCTGCTGCTGTCAGTGGCCGCAGGCTGGGCCAGGGCTGGCAGGACATGGCTGCCTACCACGAGCCCGAGCAAGGCGCCACGCAGGGCTCGGTTCAGGGGGTGGCGCGGTGAAACCGGGGTAGAACTCATTCTCTCGCTCCGTAGCGTATCGGCGGGCGGCCTGTATTCCGGCCTTCCCTACCTGCCGAACGAGAATGAGAAAACACCTCATTTATTTTCAGATTAATTAACTTCGGTTGTAGGTTGGGTCCTACACCTTACCGATGGCCTGCCTCACTTTGCCCAGCAGCTCACCCATACGGAACGGCTTGATCAGCATGTCCATGCCATCGCCGAGAAACGCCTGCCGGTCCAACGCGGCATCGGCATAGCCGGTCATGAACAGCACAGGCAGTTCGGGCCGGTAGCCACGGGCAAGGTCGGCCAGCTCTCGGCCGCTGAGCGTTGGCAGGCCAACGTCGGTCAGCATCAGGTCCAGGCTCGGGTCGTCGCGCAGGTATTCCAGCGCCTGGTCGGTGGTCGAAGCCAGTGTGCAGTGGTAGCCGGCATCGGCCAGCGCTTCGGCCACCGACAGCCGCACCGAGGCCATGTCCTCGACGATCAGCACATGCTCGCCGTTACCCTGTAGATCGAGCCCACGCTCGCGCACCACGGGCACGGCTGCCTGCGCGCTGGCCGGCAGCATCAGCGCCACTTCGGTGCCCTGCCCCACCACGCTGTTGAGCATCACGTGGCCGCCGGACTGCCGGGCGAAACCATAGATGGTCGACAACCCAAGGCCGGTGCCCTGCCCGACAGGCTTGGTGGTGAAGAACGGGTCGAACACCTTGTCCAGCAACTCAGGTTCGATGCCGGTGCCGTTGTCGCGCACGCTGACCATCACATAGGGGCCGTCGGCAAGATTGGGGTTTTCCTGGGACCAGATGGCGGCCGTGTCGAGCCAGATCCGCCCGCCCTTGGGCAGCGCGTCGCGGGCGTTGATCACCAGGTTGAGCACCGCGCTTTCCAGCTGCACCGGGTCGACCAGGGCGATGGCCGGTTGGGTGGAGAGGTTCAGGGTCAACGTGATGCGCTCGCCAATGGTGCGGGTCAGCAGTTCTTCGAGCGAGCGCACGTGGCGGTTGACGTCCACGGGCCGGGTGTCCAGCGGTTGCTGGCGAGCGAAGGCCAGTAGCCGATGGGTCAGCGAAGCCGCGCTGTTGGCCGAGCTGAGCGCAGCTTCGGCATAGCGCGGCACTCTGTCGACACGGTTCTCGGCCACCCGTTTGCAGATCAGTTCGAGGCTGGTGATGATGCCGGTCAGCAGGTTGTTGAAGTCGTGGGCGATGCCGCCGGTCAAGCTGCCCAGTGCCTCCATTTTTTGCAGTTGCACCAGCTGCGCCTCGGTGCGTTCGCGCACGGCCACTTCATGGGCCAACTGGCTGGTCGCGTCGTCCAGCCGGGCCAGGTGCGAGCGTTCGCGGTGACGGTGCTCGGTGATGTCCTCGACGAACACCAGGCACAAACCCGGCGCCTGATACGGCGAAAGCTGCCACTCGGTCTCGCGTACATGGCCATGCACCTGCATGCTCAAGGTGCCCTGCCAGCGCTCGCCAGCCATGAGGTGCTCGCGCAGGCTGGCCAGCGCCGCCTCCTGCCCATCGGCGAAGCAGTCGTGCAGCTGCTCGGGGTGGCGGTTGTCCTGGATCAGGTAGCTGAACGCCTGGTTGCATTCATGCACCTTCAGCTGGGCGTCCATCACGGCAATCGGCGCCGACACACTGGTGAAAATCTCGCGAAAGCGTGCCTCGCTCTGGCGCAATGCGCGCTCGGTGTCGCGCACGCGCAGCAAGGTGCGCAGGGTGGCCAGCAGCACGTCCGGGTCGACGGGGTGAATCAGGTAGGCATCGGCGCCAGCGTTCAGCCCGGTGATGATGTCGCCGCTCTGGATCGACGCGGCCGACACATGAATCACTGGCAGCAGCGCCGTGCGTGGGTCCTGACGCAGCAGCCGGACGATGTCGAAGCCGCTCATGTCCGGCAGGTTCACGTCCAGGATCAAGGCGTCGATCTGGCTGTCGCGGATCAGCGCCAGGCCCTCGCCGCCCGTGCCGGCCTCCAGTACCTGGTACCCGTGCACCGCCAACCGCCTGCGCATGGCGTAGCGGGTGGCAACGTTGTCATCGACGATCAGCAAGCGCACATCGGCATTCATTCAGTGCTCTCCGGGGCGAGGGCAAGCGGGATCACCACGAAGAAACAGGAGCCGACGCCCGGCTCGCTCTCGACGCCCACATGACCTCCCAGCAGCTCGGCAAAGCGCTTGCACAGCGACAGGCCCAGGCCCGTACCGCGCAAGCGTTTCTGCAACGGCGAGTCCACCTGGGCGAAGTCTTCGAACAGGGTACCCAGCAGCTCCGGTGCAATGCCGATACCCGTGTCGCTCACGGCGAAACGGATACTGTCATCGCCTTCCAGGCAGGCGGAAATACGCACTTCGCCCTGTGAGGTGAACTTCAGGGCATTGGAAATGAAGTTGCGCAGAATCTGCGCCAGCTTCTTGTCATCGGTGTACAGCCGCGGCAGGCCGGCATGTTCTTCGAAGATGAGGTCCACGGCCGTGGCATCGACGATGGGCCTGAACATGCCTCGCAGGGCGGCGAACAGGTCGAACATGTCGAACCAGGCCGGCGAAATGGTGATGCGACCGGCTTCGATCTTGGCCAAGTCGAGCAAGTCGTCAACCATGTCGGACAGCTCGCGGGTAGCGGTACTGATGAAGGTGACCTGACGGTGCTGTTCCGCCGACAACGGCCCGTCGAGCTCGTCGGTCAGCAGGCCGGTGATGCTCAAGATCGAGCCCAGCGGGGTGCGAAACTCATGGCTCATGTAGGACAGGAAGCGGCTTTTGAGGTCCGAGGCCTGGCGCAGGTGCTCAGCCTGGGTATCCAGCTCGGCATACAGCGCCAGCACGCCCTGGTTGGTTTCATCCAGCTCGGCGCGCAAGGCGTCGTTCTCGGCTTGCAGGCGGGCAATCAGTGCGGCATCAGCCATTGGGCAGCTCCAGGTCGATGACAAGTACGGTGACATCGTCCCGGCCTCGGCAGAAGTCGCGGTGCAGCACCGCAGCGATCACGGCCGGATGACGGTGCACCAGGCCAGGGTAATCCTTGAGGTTCCACCGGGACTGCAGGCCATCGCTGTACATGATCAACACATTTCCGTTCAGATCAGCGTAGTCGAACACTTGGGTTTTTCTGAATTGCCCGCCGACGATGCCGGGCATTGACGCCAGGCCTCGTGATTGGCTGCCATTGACCAGGCTCGCGCCGATGTTGCCGATGCCGGTGTAGCTCAGCCGTGCATTGCAGCCGTCGTAGTGCGCCAGGGCCACGGCGCCACCGCGTGTGCCTGCCATCGCCTGGTGCATGGACAGAAGCTGCTGCTGCGGGTGGGCGAACGGTGCCTGTGCGAACACTGCCGCGCCCGCCTGGGCTGCCGCTTCGGCTTCGCTGCCATGCCCCAGCCCGTCGATCACCAGGGCGCTCACGCGCAGCCCATCGAAGGTCAGGTGCCAGGTGTCGCCGCAGGCCGGGTCGCCATTGAGGGCATGCTGGCTGACGCCGAAGCGCAGGTCAGTACCTGGGTCATTCTGGGCATACAACCGCGCCAGAACTACGGCTCCCCGGGTATCGGCATAGACGTCGAAGACTTGAGCCTGGCGGGCGATGGCGCCCAGGCCAATGCCTTGGGTGCCCGCCGACGAATAGCCGTCGGCCAGGCAGGCTTGGGCATCGAACCCTTGCGCGCGATCGAGGGTGAGCACTTCGATGCCAAACCTGCCGTCACCGCGCGGCAGCGCCCGCAGATGAAGCTCGCCGTGCCCGGCATGCTTGAGCACGTTGGTGCACAGCTCGGTCACCACCAGCGCGACACGTCCGGCGTCCGTTTCGTCATGACCGTGGGCCTGAGCAAGTTTTTGCGCGATCCGTCGAGCGTGGCCAACGTCACTGGGGTCAGCCAACGGTACGACGCAGGTCTGGCTGGCAGCGATGCTCACGCCCATCGTGTGATCGTCACACGGGTACCCTCGCCAGGCGCGGTATCCAACTCGAACTCATCCACCAGGCGCCGCGCGCCGGTCAGGCCCAGGCCCATGCCACCGCCCGAGGTCCAGCCGTCGGTCAACGCCAGGCCGATATCGGGAATGCCAGGGCCTTCGTCACGAAAATGCAGGCGCAGGCCCACGCGACCGAAGTCCTCCAGCACCTGCCAGTCCATGTCGCCGCCACGTCCGTAGACCACGGTGTTGCGGGCCAGCTCGCTGACGGCGGTGACCAGCTTGGTCAGGTCGACCAGGCGCATGCCGCACTCGCCCGCCAGCTTGCGGGCCAACTGGCGCGCAAGGACTACATCCTGCTCGATGCGCACCGGCAGGCTACCGCTGTCGCGCACATTCATTTGCGGGTCACACGCTGACGCAGCACTTGCATGCCGCGTTCCACATTCAAGGCCGTACTTACCCCGGGCAACGTCAGGCCCAGTTCCACCAGGGTGATCGCTACGGCAGGCTGCATGCCGACCACCATGGTCTCGGCGTCCATGATGCGTGACAGGCCCGAGATGCTGGCGATCATGCGCCCGATGAACGAGTCGACCATGTCCAGTGCCGAGATGTCGATGAGTACGCCGCGGGCGGAGGTGCTGCTGATGCGGTCGGTCAGGTCTTCCTGCAGGGTGAGGGCCAGTTGGTCGTGCATGTCCACCTGGATGGTCACCAGCAGGAATTCCCCCATCTGCAGGATCGGGATACGCTCCATGGCTCAGGCTCGCTGGCCGAGGTCGCTGCCCACGCGGGTCAGGGCCAGCTTCAGGGCATCGGCCAGGTTAGCCTTGGTGGTCAGGGTGCCAAGGTCCAGGCCCAGGTGCACGATGGTCTGGGCGATCTGCGGGCGGATGCCGCTGATGATGCAATCGGCGCCCATCAGGCGAATGGCCGTCACGGTCTTGAGCAGGTGCTGCGCCACCAGGGTGTCCACGGTGGGCACGCCCGTGATGTCGATAATGGCGATTTCCGAACCGGTGTCGACGATGCGCTGCAGCAGCGACTCCATGACGGTCTGGCTGCGCTGGGAGTCGAGGGTGCCGATCAATGGCAAGGCCAGCACACCGTCCCACAGTTTGACCACCGGCGTAGACAGCTCCAGCAGTTCTTCCTGCTGGCGGCGAATGACGTTTTCACGGCTCGCCTGGTAAGTGCGCATGGTGTGCATGCCCATGCTGTCGAGCAGCTCGGACACGCGCCAGAGTTCCTCGGCCAGCGTGGCCGGGTCGGCGCTGTAGTGCGATTGCAGCAAGGCGAACAGCGGACGCTTCAGGGCGCAGATGAAGTGCACGGTCTGGTGGGAGTCATGGCCCATCTGCGCGCGCGATGACGACAGCTTTTCGAGGAACCGGCGTACGGCCTCCCAATCGGCGGCTGCCAGGTTGGCGCCACCTTGGCCCTTCAAGCCCTGCACCAACAGTTGCAGGAACTCGCGTGTCTCTTGGGCCAGCACCTGTTCCTTGACGTTGCGCGTGGCACCGTTGGCTTCCAGGCCTGCCAACCACTGGGTCAGCAACTGATCCTGGTTGTTTTCGACCGCGTCCAACGTACTGCTTTGCAGTGCTGCCATGTATCTGAGCTCCTGTGGTGAAAGCGGGCACCTTCACGCTATGACCGGGTGTTTTGTGAGTGACAGTTACTGGCCGGAATAGTTGTCCGGGTGGCGCATTTAATTGCATTAGGCCATCGGATGGTAGTCCATTGCTCAAAGAAATTTGGCAGGTTGGATCAAGGGCAGGCGAGTGCGCCGTGAGCACCGGACCAAGTGTGGGTGCGACTGCCTCTTCACGCCATGGCCGGTAGCGTCCCTGCGCCTTGAAACCATTGGTGACCCCGGCACTCAATAGGGGCTACCCACCAGAAGGAACTGATGCATGAACACGACTCGCCTGATCCTGCCCCTGCTTGCCAGCCTTGCTGGCGTGGCCACCGCTCACGCTGAAAACCTCGATCAAACCGAGGCTCTCACGCGTATCGGCCAAGTTCTGACGTGCAAGCGCGTGGTCTCACCCGAGCAGTTCGATGCACTGGTCACGGCGGCCAAGGGCCAGGCCACCGTCCAGGCGTCGGAGCTGTCGGACGCTGAGTATTCGCTGGCGCAGCCAGTGGAGGTCTACGGCCAACCGATCACGCAGCTGACAGCACATGCTGCCAGTGACGGCGAAGGTGACTTCAACGAATTTTCGGGGATGTTCAAGGGCCAGCGCGTCGAGGACATCGCCAAGCTGAGCGGCATCGGCAAGGATGACCTGGGGCATTACACCCAGGAAGTTGGCAACCACGATGTGTCGTTGCGGGGCGAGTCGGGCAGTACCTACGTTGCCTGCACGCAAGACAAGCGCCCGGCGCAGTAGGCTGATCGCCTCGCCGCCCAGCGCCTATGAGCTGCCAGCCCTGCAAGGCTGGCATTCCCGCCTGCCTCAGTACAGACGTGTGCAGCCCCGAAGGCTTACCCATCCAAGTAGGAGCAGGCCTCGTGCCACGATGGGCCGCAAAGCGGCCCCAGCACCCTGAGTTGCGAAGCTGATAACCCTGAGGCCGCATCGCAGCCTCAAGGCTCCAGCAAAGCTCATCTCAACCCAACGACCGCGCCCCCACAGGCTGCGCATGACCGCGTGTCGTCACGATACCCAGGAAGGAAATCAGGATCGCAAGCCCCAGCGTGGCGCTCACTTCCGCCCGGTGCTCGGGCGTGTACATCATCACCGCCAAGGCCAGGGCAATGAAGATGATCACCGCCCAGGTCAACCAGGGGAACAGCCACATGCGGAACTTGAGCTCAGTATTCTCCCGCTCAAGACGGCGACGCATGCGCAGTTGGGAGATGGCGATGACCATGTAGACCAGCAGCGCGATGGCACCTGAGCTTGCCAGCAGGAACTCGAACACGCCCTTGGGTGCGAAGTAGTTGAGCACGGCGATGGATGCACCGATCAGGGTGCTGCCGAACACCGCAGCACGGGGTACGCCGACCTTGGACGTGTGTTTGAGCATTGCCGGCGCATCGCCACGCTTGGCCAGCGAATACATCATGCGCGAGGCGATGTAGATCGAGGAGTTCATGCAGCTGGTGACCGCTACCAGCACCACCAGGTCGACCAGCAAGGCCGCATTGGGGATGTTCATGATTTCCAGTGCACGCTGATACGAGCCCACCATAGCCAACTGTGGGTCGTTCCACGGCACGACGGAAATGATCACGAAGATGGAGAGGATGTAGAAGGTACTGATGCGCCAGATGACCGAACGGGTGGCCTTGGCGATGTTGCGCGAAGGATCGCTCGACTCCGAAGCGGCGATGGTCACTGCCTCCGTGCCGATGAAGCTGAACATCACAGTGATGAACGCGCCCACCACCGCCGCCCAGCCATTGGGCGCAAAACCGCCATGCTCGGCAATCAGCCCACTCAAACCGCTGACTTCACGGTTGGGCAGCCACCCCATCAGCGCCGCGAAGCCGAGGCTGATGAAGGCAAGGATCGCAGTCACTTTCAAAATGGCGAACCAGAACTCGAACTCACCGTACTTGGCCACACTGAACAGGTTGGTACCTGCCAGCAACAGCACGGACGCCAAGGCGAAGATCCAGCTGTCTATCTGCGGGAACCAGGCGTTGAGCACATGCCCTGCCGCCAGGGCTTCGATGGGAATGACCAGCACCCAGAACCACCAGTACAACCAGCCGATGGTGTAGCCGGCCCAGCGGCCGATGGCCTGGTCGGCGTAGGTGGAAAAGGAACCGGTATCGGGGTGCGCGACGGCCATTTCGCCGAGCATGCGCATGACCAGGACGACCAAGGTCCCGGCCACGAAATAGGAGATTATGGTAGCCGGGCCGGCTGCCGCAATGGCGTGGCCCGAGCCGACGAAAAGTCCGGCGCCGATGATGCCGGCGATGGACAGCATCGTTACATGACGTGGCTTGAAACCTTGTGCAAGGTTGCCATCAGATCCCACGGTGTTCATTGATGTTGTTCTCTTTTTGCTGACACAAGGATGGACGGGCAGGCGTAGGCGAAAATAGCTCCTTGAAGGGTTCAGGTCGACAGGTTGCTTGCGCTCTGTTGTTGATCTTTGCAGCGCATCACAAGGCAACGTGCCAGTGGGGGTCGGGCTTCATTTAAGCCCCGCAGGGATGAGGGAAATTACACGAGAACGCCCCGGAACTGTTCGATCACGACAGCGCTTTTGTGCAAGCGACAAATGTCGCGATTGGCATGTCCGAACGCGCCATCAACGCCAATGACCCTTCTGTTTTTCATTCGAGTGTGTTGCACCCGCTACCTGTCCAGCAGGCAGCGGGTGGCGCGGGCATCAGGCCAAGGCGTGGTCGACCAGCACTTGCAGCCGCCCCTGGGAACAGCGCTCGACCCGCGCCTGGACGCCATACACCTGCGCCAGCAGGTCGGGCACCAACACATCCTGCGGCGAACCACTGGCGACCACCCTGCCCTCGCGCAGCACCACCAGCCAGTCGGCATGGCTGGCAGCCAGGTTGATGTCGTGCAGCACCGCCACTGCCAACAGGCGATGCACCTGTACGCGCTCACGCACGGCGTCCATGACCCGCAATTGATAATGCAGGTCCAGCGCGCTGGTGGGCTCATCGAGCAGCAGCACCTGCGGGTTGCGCGCCAGCAACTGGGCCAGCGCCACCAATTGCCGTTGCCCACCGGACAAGCTGTCCAGCGAGCGCTGGGCCAGGTGCTCGATACCCAGCTGGCGCAGGGCCGCAAAGGCCTGGCCCAGCAGGTCGTCCGCGCTGCCTACGCGAAGTGCGGCCATGATGCTTTCCAGCACGCCAAGGGCAATGCCGGGGGGCAACTGCTGGGGCATGTAGGCTAGCCGTCGAGCGCGCTCGGCAAAGGCCAGGCGGTTCACGTCCTGGCCATCCAGGCGCAGGCCGCCACGCATGCGTTCAAGCCCTGCCAGGGCCCTGAGCAGCGTGGACTTGCCCGCCCCGTTGGGCCCCACCAGCGCCACCAGGCTGCCTCCGGGCAGGGCAGGCAGGCTGACCTCGTGCAAAATCTGCCGCGCACCGTAGGCGACCGAAACCTTGTCGATCACCAGGCTCACAGCTTTCTCCCTCGCCGGAACACCAGCGTCACGAAAATCGGTACCCCCACCAGGGCGGTGACGATGCCGACCGGCACGATGACGCCTGGCATGATCAGCTTGCTGGCAATGGAGGACAACGACAGCATCAGCGCGCCCACCAGCGCGCTGGCCGGCAGCAGGAACCGCTGGTCTTCCCCCACCAGCAAGCGCGCAATGTGCGGCCCGACCAGGCCGACGAAGCCGATGGTGCCAACGAATGCCACGGCGGTTGCCGACAACAGGCTGATGCGCAGCAGCGAGGCAAAACGCAGCCGCCGGGTGTCCACACCGAAGCTGCGCGCCCGGTCCTCGCCCATGCGCAGCAGCGTCATCGAAGGTGCCGCCCGCAGCGAAAACGGCAACACCAGCGCCACGACCAGCGCCAGAATGCCGAGTTTGTTCCAATCGGCCCGGGCCAGGCTGCCCATGGTCCAGAACACCAGTTGCTGCAATACGTCTTCGGTGGCCAGCAGTTGCAACAGCGACACCAGGGCATTGCAGCTGAACACCAGGGCGATGCCGAACAGCACCAGGCTCTCCACGCCCGCCCCGCGAAGCCGCGACATGGCCTGCAACAACACCACCGACAGGCAGGCGAAGACGAAGGCCATCACCGTCACCTGCACCCCCGCCGTCATCCAGGCGATGCTGAGCGGGTAGGCGATGGCAAGCGAAGCCCCCAGTGCCGCTGACGAGGACACCCCCAGGGTGAAGGGGCTGGCCAGCGGGTTGTCGAGGATTGCCTGCATCTCGGCCCCTGCGAGCGACAGTGCCGTGCCCACCAGCACGGCCATCAGCGCGTAGGGCAAGCGTACGTTCCAGATGATCACCCGCTCCGTGGCGCTGAGCGTGGCCGGGTCGAACAGGCCTTGCACCAGTCGCCCCAGGCTCATCCCCGACGCACCGCTGGCCAGGTCGCTCAAGACCGAAACCAGCAACAGCACGGCCAGCCCGGCAACCAGCCCGGTACGCCGCCACAGCAGCCGGCGGTAGTGCCAGGCGGCCTGTTGCACGCCTGGCAGCGCCTGTGCGGTCACTGGGCGTCGACCCAGTACTGACCGTCCAGCCCTACCTTGAGCATGCGGTTGATCTCGGCCATGGTCGCTTGCGGGTCGATGTCCTTGAACCGCTCCGGGTGCACCCAGCGCGCCATCGCTTCAATTGCAAGGATGTTGAACGGCGAGTTGTAGAAGTCATGCCACAAGCCATGGGCCTGGCCGGCCTGGATGGGCCGCAAGGGGGCGAATTCCGGGCGGGCGGTGATCTTCGCCAGGCTGTCCCGGGCCGTTTTTTCGGAAACCCCGGCCCCCAGCAGTACGCCGGGGGCGCGGTTGCCGGTGGCGATATAGACGTCGGGGTCGGCTTGCAGCACGTACTCGACGCTCACATCGCCCAGCGCACCGGGCACCACGTCGGCACCGATGTTATGGCCACCCACCGCCTGGACCACACTGCCCAAGCCGCTTTTGCCAGTGGTATGGCCAGGCGCTTGCCACACCCCGGCCAGCAATTCCAGAAACACCTTGGGCCGCTCGCTTTCCTTGATGCCAGCCACGCCCGCTTTCACCTGCTCCAGGTGACGGTCGTACAGGTCGAGGTACTGCTGCGCCTGCTGTTCACGGCCTAGCAGCGTACCCAGCGCCTGCATGCTGACGTGGGTATTGCGCATGGGGTGCACACGAAAATCGATGAACAACACCGGCACGCCGGCCTTGGCCAGCAGATCGGCCACCGGGCTGTGCTGGGTCGGGCCTTCGCCGGCGATGCTGAAAATGGCCAGGTCAGGCTTGAGCGACAGGATCTGCTCGGCGCTCACGCTCTGCTCGGAGGCCTGCCCTATCAAGGGCAGCTTGGCGATCTGCGGGTACTGCCGGGCGTAGACCTCATAGGTATGCGGGTCCAGCAAGCGCATGTCGTTCTGCCAGCCCACCACGCGCTGGAAGGGGTTATCACGGTCGAGCAGCGCCAGGGCGAAGAACAAACGCCCCTCGCCCAGCACGATACGTTGCGGGGCGTGGTCAAGCTCGACGGTACGCCCCAGCACATCGGTAACTTGCAGGGCTTGGGCGGTGTGGGCAAAGCCGAGGCAGGACGCCAGCAGCAGCAAGGCAGGCAGCAGGCGCTGCCGCAAACGGGGGAACAGGCACATCGGGGCGTCCTCTTGAAGAGAGAATCAGTCGCAACGGAGCCGGGCATTCTAGCCAGCCGCCTGTGCTCCCGATGTGCGCGAATGTATTGGTCTGGTCGCCAGCCATTACATCCCGTTACCCCAAGGCGTTACCAGGTCAGGCAGATCTTGCCGAAATGGCGGTTGCTTTCCTGATAGCGAAACGCATCGACGATGTGTTCGAGCTCGAAGTGCTTGTCCACCACCGGGCGCAGGCCGTTGGCCTCGATGGCCCGGACCATGGCCTGCTGCTGGGCACGGCTGCCTACCAGCACACCCTGCAGGCGGATCTGCCGCACCAGGGCCTGCACCAGCGGCAGCTGCCCCGCCACACCGGTCAAAATGCCGATCAGCGAGACATGGCCCCCGATGCGTGCGGCGATCATCGATTGCTCCAGGGTGGCGGGCCCGCCGACTTCGATCACATGGTCCACCCCACGGTTGTCGGTCAGCTCACGCACCTTTTCGCCCCAGGCCGGCGTGCGCGTGTAGTTGATCACGTGGTCGGCGCCCAAGGCCTTGAGCCGCTCGAGCTTGGCATCGCTGGAAGAGGTGGCGATCACCGACGCACCGGCCAGCTTGGCGAACTGCAGGGCAAAGATCGACACCCCGCCGGTGCCCTGTACCAGCACCGTGTCACCGGGCTTGAGGTGATCGTCGCTCATCAGCGCGCGCCAGGCGGTAAGCCCGGCGGTGGTCAAGGTCGCCGCCTCGGCGTGGCTGAAGCCCTTGGGCGCGCGGGTGAAGGCCGTGGCCAGCGCGGTCACATGGCCACGGGCATAACCGTCCAGGCCATCGCCCGGCACCCGGGCAAAGCCCTCGACATTGGCCTCACCATCCAGCCAGTCAGGGAAGAAGGTGCTGACCACGCTGTCACCGACCTGAAAGTCGCTGACGCCGCTGCCCACGGCGATCACCTCGCCGGCACCGTCGGCCATCGGGATGCGCCGTTCGGCTGGGCCCCACATGCCGCTGACCACGGCGAAGTCGTGGTAATTGAGGGAGCTGGCATGCAAGCGTACGGTGATTTCACCCACGCCTGGGGCAGTGGCCTCGCAGGTGCCGACCTCGACCTTGTCGTAGCCGCCGCCGGGTTGAACGTAGATCGCCTTGCTGCTCATGGTCGAGTGCTCCATCTGTAAAAAGGAAAGTGGTCGGCGAGCGTGGGGTCAGCCCAGCATACGCTTCAAGGCATGACAGTCGGGCGCATGTCGGTCAGCAAGGCCCGGCCAGGCGTCGTGCGGCTGGTTCACAAGCACCGTGCCCGCGCCGGCGGCTCGCCCGCAGTCGAGGTCGAAGCGGTGGTCGCCCACCATCACCATCGCCTGCGGCGCGACGCCCCAGGCGCCGGCAATCTTGAGCAGCCCATCGGGGCTGGGCTTGGGCTGCGCTTCGTCACGCCCAAGAATGTGCGCCACCGGAAAACAGTCGGCAAGGCCAATGGCTTGGAGCGTGATGTGTGCCAGTTCGCGGGCATTGCGGGTGAGGATGCCCAGTTGGCAACCACGGCTGGCCAGCTCACGGACCAGCTCCACCGCCCCCTGGGCAGCTTTGGAGACCAGCGCCAGATGACGCTCGTGCTCCAGCAGCCAGGCATGCTTGGCGGCGGCTTCGTCTGCGGGCAGAGCCGCCAGGTGCGCCAGAATGTCGTCCTTGGGAGGAATGCCCAACTTCACGCGGATAGCGGCAAAATCATGCGCGGCCACGGTCAGGGTGCCGTCCATGTCGAACACCCAATGGCGCACCTGGCCCAGGTTCATGCCCAGTCCTTGCGATGACGGATCAGGCCTTCCTGGCTGGACGAGGCGACCAGTTGGCCGGCCTGGTTGAAGATGCTGCCGCGGCAGAAGCCACGGGCATTGCCAGCCCAGGGGCTGTCGGTGGCGTACAGCAGCCATTCATCAGCCCGCAGGTTGCCGTGGAACCACAAAGAGTGGTCCAGGCTGGCGATCTGCATGTCCCGCTGCCAGACCGACTTGCCATGGGGCAGCATCGATGTGGTCAGCAGTCCGAAATCAGAGGCGTAGGCCAGGATGTACTTGTGCAGCGCAGGGATAGCCGGCAGATTGCCGTCGGCGCGGAACCAGGCGTATTTCACCGGGTCGCCGGGCTTGGGGTTGAACGGGTCACGCTCGGTTACTGGGCGAATCTCGATGGGCTTGGCGCACAGCACCTTGTCGCGGATGCGCTCAGGAAGCTGATCGGCCATGGCGCTGGCCAGTTCCACTTCGGTGGGCAGGTTTTCAGGGCCGACCACATCGGGCATCTGTGCCTGGTGGGTGAACCCGTCCTCGTCGTACTGGAACGAGGCGCTGCAGGTGAAGATCGTCTTGCCCTTCTGAATCGCCGTGACACGTCGGGTACTGAAACTGCCGCCATCACGCACGCGGTCCACCGAGTACACCACCGGCAGGCTGGCATCGCCCGGGCGCAGGAAGTAGCCGTGCAGCGAGTGCACGTGGCGGGCATCCTCTACCGTCTGGCTGGCGGCCGACAAGGACTGGCCCAGCACCTGGCCGCCATACAGCTGGCGAAAACCCAGGTCCTGGCTGCGGCCGCGGAACAGGTTTTCTTCAATGGCTTCGAGGCTCAACAGGTCGACCAGGTCGTCCAACACATGACTCATCAGGGTTCTCCGTAGACGCAAGACGTGCTCACAAGGCGCCGTGGGCCGGCGCTCGATTCAACCGGCGCGGCCCACGCATGAGCCGCACCGTCCAATAGCGCAAATAATACAGGGTTTGACATCGCCAGCCCCCCTGGCGGTTCACTCGGCCCGCAAGGTCTGCTCCCACCGCGCGCGATCGATCCGATACAGCACATGCGGGCGCAGTGGATGGCCGAGGGCGACACGCGGGTGGTCGAAACTGCCTGCCAGGTCCTGCTCCATGCCGATGGCTTGCATCACCTTCTGCGAGGGCAGATTGAGGGTGCTGGTAAAGGACACCACCTGCTCGACCTGCAACTGGGCAAACGCACAGCGCAAGCACGTCCAGGCCGCCTCACTGGCAAACCCCAGGCCCCAGTGCCGACGTGCCAGGCGCCAGCCGATCTCGACTGCCGGGGCGAAGGGCGCGTCGAAGTTGACATTGAGCAGGCCCGTCATGCCGATGAAAGCCCCACTGTCCTTGCGCTCAAGCGCCCACAGGCCAAACCCGTACTCATGAAAATGCCCGCGGATGCGGCCGATTAAGGCAGCCGCTTCAAGGCGTGTGAGCGGCGCGGGGAAGTAGCGCATGACCTGGGGGTCGGCGCACAGGGCAGCGAACTCGCGCAGATCCTCGTCCTGCCATTGGCGCAGAATCAGCCGCGCGCTTTCCAGTTCCAGAATGGGGGTCATGGGGTTCGCTCCGTTTTGGCGTGCTGCACTGTACAGCGTAGGCGCAGGCACGACCGCGCACCGGGTAATGAGTAGCCGAATGCATTTTTCACATGCGCTTCACCGGCTGGCAACACGCGGGTTAGCAAAATGCCGCCATCCCTGCCGCGCCCAGCGCGCGGTTTCCCTGTCGGAGCCACCCATGCTGTCGAGCAACACTCTGCCGCCCTACGCAATGCATTCACCGCGCAAGCGATGGCTGCCCCGCAGCACCGTGACCGTCGCCTTGAGCCTGTGCCTGGCCGTGGCGGCATCGACCTCCTGGTTTATGACGAGAACCTCCATCGTGGACCTTGGTAGCGAACAACAACTCAGCAAAAGCGGCCTGCTCCAGGCCTGGGCCAACGGTGCGGTGATCGTCATGATCCGCCATGCCGAGCGCTGTGACAGCGCACCGGGCCCCTGCCTGGGCGACCCGGCTGGCATCACGGTCGCCGGCAGCCAGGCTGCCGGGCGCGTGGGCGAAGGCCTCAAGCACCTGGGGCTGGCCGATGCCGACCTGTTGAGCAGCCCGAAGGTGCGCACCCAGCAGACGGCGCATTTCATTCTGGGGCAGCCGGTGGCCACGCGGGAATGGATCGGCCAGTGCGACGGCGGCTTCCCGGCTCAGGCGCTGGCAGCCAAACGCCCTGAACACAACCTGGTGCTGGTAACCCACAACGGCTGCGTCGATCAGTTCGCTCGCCAGCAGAACGTTACCGGCGGCGAACGGGACAGCGGTTATGCCAGTGCCTTGTTCGTTTCCGTGGACGACAATGGCAAGGCACGCATCCTGGGGCGGTTGAACGCGCCCGAATGGCAGCGCGTGCTGGCCAGCGCCGCACGTTGAAAGTGCCCGTTGCATAGGTGGGCACCGGCTTGCACGCTGGGCTAGCAAAGTTTTCCACAGCCGTTGGCTGTCATGGCAAGATCAAGTCTGTTTCTTGTTGTGGATAACCCATGTCGCTGCCGCTGATCTACCACGAAGACTACAGCCCAGAGTTTCCGCCGGACCATCGTTTTCCGATGGACAAGTTTCGTCTGCTGCACGATCACCTGATCGACAGTGGGTTGACCACCGACCAGGCGTTGCTGCGGCCCGAGATCTGCCCCAATGACATTCTTGCGCTGGCCCACGACCGCCGTTACATCGAGCGCTACATGCACGGCGAGCTATCCCGCGAGGACCAGCGGCGCCTGGGCCTGCCGTGGAGCGAAGCGCTGGCGCGGCGCACCGTGCGCGCAGTCGGGGGTTCGCTGTTGACGGCCGAGATGGCCCTGCAACACGGGGTGGCCTGTCACCTGGCGGGCGGTACCCACCATGCCCACTACGACCACCCAGCCGGCTTTTGCATCTTCAATGACCTGGCCGTGATCAGCCGTTACCTGCTCGAAGCCGGCCGCGTGCACCGGGTGCTGATCTTCGATTGCGATGTTCATCAAGGGGACGGTACCGCGCGCATTCTTGAAGACACGCCCGACGCCATTACCGTCTCCCTGCATTGCGAGCAGAACTTCCCGGCCCGCAAGGCGCAAAGCGACTGGGACATCCCCCTGCCACGTGGCATGGGGGACGACGCTTACCTGCACGTGGTGGATGAGGCGCTCAATTACCTGCTGCCGCTCTATCAGCCTGACCTGGTGCTGTACGACGCCGGGGTCGATGTTCACAAGGACGATGCCCTGGGTTACCTGCAAATCACCGATGCAGGGCTGGCCGCACGTGACGCGCGCGTGCTCGGCCAGTGCCTGGGCCGCGACATTCCGGTCATGGGCGTGATCGGGGGCGGTTACAGCAAGGATCGCAGAGCGCTGGCCAAGCGCCATGGCGTGCTTCATCACACGGCGGCCAACGTCTTGCGTTGTGCACAATGACTGTGGAACCGCTTGTGGATAACCTGAGCGAAACAGGCTGTAGCCCTTTAATAGCGCTGCCTGCGCGACATTGATCATTTTTTGATCAGTGCTTGTGAGGGCTGTGCTGCGCTAGAATGCGCATCTTTTCCACAGCCTGCAGCCCATCATGTCCGAAGTAAGTCACCCCGCCCCTCCTGTCGCCGCTGTCATTGGGGGCGGCCCCGCCGGCCTGATGGCGGCTGAAGCCCTGGCACAGGCCGGGCTTTCGGTGGAAGTGTTCGACGCCATGCCTTCGGTGGGTCGCAAGTTTCTGCTGGCAGGCGTGGGCGGCATGAACATCACCCACTCCGAGCCCTACCCTGCCTTCGCGGCGCGGTATGCCGAGCGCCAAAGCGAGGTTGACGGGCTGTTGCGCGACTTTGACGCCAACGCCTTGCGCCAGTGGATTCACGGGCTGGGTATCGCCACGTTCGTGGGCAGCTCGGGCCGCGTGTTCCCAACCGACATGAAGGCCGCCCCGCTCCTACGCGCGTGGCTCAAGCGCCTGCGTGAAACCGGCGTGGTTATCCACAACCGTTATCGCTGGCTGGGCTGGAGCGAGGACGGCGCGCTGCGCATTGCTTATCCACAGGGCGAGCGGCTGGTCCGGCCCGCCGTGGTCGTACTGGCACTGGGTGGCGGCAGTTGGGCGCGGCTGGGATCGGATGGGCGCTGGCAGGCAACCCTGGCTGACCGCGCTGTGGATATCTCACCCCTGCGCCCGAGCAATTGCGGGTTCGAGGTCGCGGGCTGGAGTGCGGTGCTCACCGACAAGTTCGCAGGGGCGCCGGTCAAGAACATTGCCCTGAGCGTGCCAGGCCGTGCGCCGCGCAAAGGCGAGTTCATCCTGACCGCCCAGGGTGTGGAAGGCAGCCTGGTCTACGCCTGGTCGGCGCAGGTGCGTGCGGCCATCGAGCAATGTGGCAGCGGTGTGCTGATATTGGACCTGCTGCCGGACAAGCCTGTGGACAAGATTGCCCAGGCCCTGGCACGCCCGAGGGGCTCGCGGTCCATGGCCAAGCACTTGCAAGGGCAATTGGGCCTGGACGGGGTCAAGGCGGCGCTGCTGCGCGAGCTGACCGACCCGGCCACATTCGCCGACCCGCCAGCCCTTGCCCAGGCGATCAAGGCCCTGCCGATCACGCTGGTGCGCACTCGTCCCTTGGACGAAGCGATCAGTAGTGCCGGCGGGGTGCGTTTCGAAAGCCTGGATGAGGGGCTGATGATAAAGCACATGCCAGGGGTGTTCTGTGCGGGCGAGATGCTGGACTGGGAAGCGCCAACAGGCGGGTATCTGCTGACTGCCTGCTTCGCCAGCGGGCTGCGGGCCGGTCGGGCAGCGGCGGCGTGGGTGGGGCGGCAGGGGAATACGACGGGCTGATCGCAGGTTTCACAGGCCTGTCCTCGCTTTGTGCAATCGGGGCTACTCAAGCCCCGGCTGTGCCACCAGCTGCTTACCTTGCAATGAGTGATCAACGCATTCCAGGCTGCCCTTTGCGGATTGCGTCGTTCAACCCAGGCAGTCGCAGATCCTGTTTCGAATAATCGGTCTTGCCTGAATCGTTGACCATGATCATGTTGCTATCCGGTACAGGTTTTCCATTTACCACTTTGATATGGGTAGGGTTCACATCCTTCAACGTAAAGCCTGCTTCGATGAAACCGAAATCTTTCAACCGATACAAACCCACCTTGTCATCGGCAACGAGATACTCACTTATGAACAGAGATTGGTCCTCGTTAACATAGAAAGAACCACTCGTGGGAGCATCTGGGTCAGCACGCTCTAGCGGTTGGCCATTTGCCACTTTCACACGAAACCTCTTAATACGTTCACCCTCGGGCTTTGAGGAGTCGTAAGAGAAGCCCTTCAGCCGAAGTTTTCTATTTTCGATCTTGTTCCAAACAGGCTCTAGATTACTTTTATACAACTTGAATCGGTTACTCCCTTCAGGATCGTTGAAATTAACCGGATCGTTTTCGCAGTAGGCATACGCGTTCAAGCCTCCCTTTAGGAAAGGACTCAGCGGATCTGGGGTGTAGAAACGCCTCAGCTGGGGTTGGTACATCCTTCTCTTGAGCAGATACCCCCCGGTACTACGGTCCAGTAGCTGGCCGCTGTAAGCCAGTCCATAGAGGCGTGGGGCGCAGCGTTGGTCGCCATAGGGCAAATAGGAGAATGCTTGGCCAGTCCGTGATACCAAGCTTGCTGTATGACACATGAGACACACCTAGTCCTATCGGGGTATCTAATGATGTGCAATGTGCCTGGTGAAAAAAACTGGCAGATTTGTCAGGCCAGGCTCTGTACTGCAAGTAAGGCTGCACGGTCTCTGGAAGTACCGTCCTGCCGATGTGATCGTCGGGGCTACGGTGTGCGCACCCCTACGAGTGCCGACTGGCGGTTGGACTGGATTCATTGAATGGCGCCCGGTGATTCTCGTTTTAAGGAGAGGCAGCGCCCTACGCGGTGCCAAGGCTCGTACCTGCCCCGTTGAGATCAAAAGCCACTGCCTCACGCCAACGCTCTAACCGTCAGGGCTTGCGCTTGCGCGGCCCCCCATTGAAGCTAGGCACCTTGCGCACGGCCTTCACCGCAGGTGGCGCGGTGCCTGCCTCATCACTGTCCATCCAGCGACCCAGCCCACGCTTGGCACTGTTCTCCTTGGGCTTCTTCGGTTTCTTGGGCTTTTTCATCACCTGACCACTGGCATCGGTCAGGGGTACCCGGTGATCAGGAATGAAGTCAGGCTCTTCATGACGCGTCAGTGTCTGCCGGGTCAGCACTTCGATGGCCGCCAGCAACTGCACCTCATCCGCGCACACCAGCGAAATCGCCTCACCCGTGTTGCCCGCACGGCCAGTGCGGCCGATACGGTGCACATAGTCTTCGGCCACGATCGGCAGGTCCAGGTTGACTACCAGCGGCAGGTCGTCGATGTCCAGCCCGCGCGCAGCCACGTCGGTGGCCACCAGCACCTGCACCTCGCGTGCCTTGAAGCTGTCCAGCGCCCGTTGCCGTGTCGCCTGGGGGCGGTCGCCATGGATACCGTCGGCCTTGACCCCTTCGGCCAGCAGGCGCTCGACCAGTTGATCGACGCCATTGCGGGTCTTGGCGAAGACCAGCACCTGCTTCCAACGCTGCTTGCGCAACAGGTGGCAGAACAGGTCGACCTTGCGCTTCTTGTCCACCGTCACCAGCCATTGCTTGACGCTCGCCGCCGTGGCATTGCGCGGGCTGACTTCGATGCTGAGCGGGTCGTTGAGCGCGAGCCCTGCAAGCAGGCGGATCTGGTCCGAGAACGTCGCCGAGAACAGCAGCGTCTGGCGCTTGCGGGGCAGCGCGGCATAGACCGATTGCAGTTCCTCGGCGAACCCCAGGTCGAGCATGCGATCGGCTTCGTCGAGCACCAGAATCTGCACCTGGTTGAACTTGATCGCGTTCTGGCGATACAGGTCCAGCAGCCGGCCCGGGGTCGCCACCAGCAGGTCCACACCACGGCGCAGGCGCATCATCTGCGGGTTGATGCTGACCCCGCCATACACCGCATAGGTGCTCAGCGGCAGGTGCTCGGCGTACTCGCGCACGTTGGTATGCACCTGCTCGGCCAGTTCACGGGTGGGCACCAGGACCAAGGCACGAATCGAGTTGGCCGCGACCTTCTCGCCTTCGAGCGCCAGGCGTTGCAACACGGGCAGGGCAAAACCTGCGGTCTTGCCGGTGCCGGTCTGGGCGGCGGCCATCAGGTCGCGGCCGGCCAGCACGGCGGGGATGGCCTGGGCCTGTACCGGGGTCGGGTTGGTGTAATCGCGCTGCTCAAGGGTGCGCAGCAAGGGTTCGATCAGGCCGAGTTTGGCGAAATTCATGGCAATACCATCAGGGGTTCAGCGAAGCCGGCAAGTCTACCGCATCCCCCCTGTGCACTTGCAGGTTTCCCGGTCGAGCGGCTAGGCGATGGGCCGCGCCTTGCGCCACTGCGGCAGGCCGATCAGGACCACCGCGCCAATGATCACGGCCATGGCAACGCACTCTTCGGCACCGATCTGCTCGCCGGCAAACACGATGCCCAAGAGCACCGCCACGGCCGGGTTGACGTAGGCATAGCTGGTGGCCGCCGCCGGGCGAACGTGCTTGAGCAGGTACATGTAGGCGCTGAACGCCAGGATCGAGCCGAAGAACACCAGGTAGGCCAGCGCGCCCCAGCCGGCAGCGGTGGGCATCTGCGTCATGCGTTCACCCGACAGCAGGCTGCCCAACAGCAACGCCGTACCACCGACCAGCATCTGTGCAGCGCTGGCCATGGGGCCCGGAGGCATGGGCAGGCGCTTGCTCCAGACCGACCCGAATGCCCACGAGGCGGCGGCGAAGATCAACAGCGCCGCGCCAAGCGGGCTCGCCTGCAGGTTGGAGCCCAGGTTGAGCAAGCCGATGCCGGTCAGGCCAAGCACGATGCCCGCCCATTCGAGCCCTGAGTTGCGATAACCGAACATCAGCCCAAACACCAGGGTAAACAAGGGCACGGTCGCCACCGCCAGCGCTGCCACGCCGGACGCCACGCCGGCATGCTCAGCGATCGTCACGCCCCCGTTGCCACAGCTGAGCAGCAAAAAGCCCACCAGCCCCGCTGTCCGCCACTGCGGCCAGGACGGTGATGGCGCCCCTCGCCAGCGCATGAAGCCGTACAACAGCCCCCCGGCAATCAGAAAGCGCACCCCAGCCATGAGCATGGGCGGCCAGCTTTCCACACCGATGCGAATGAACAGGTAGGTTGAACCCCATACGAAATACAGGGCCACGAAGGCCCCGATGAGCAACAGCGGGAAGCGGCGGGTGCTGGACATGGTCGACTCGAAAATCCATTTGCGGGTGACGCAGTCTAACGGTGTGAAACGCAGCGGCAACCCTACAGTGAGGCGTTGGATAAGCAGCACACTTGCAGCCGCGGGCGTGCGACGCCAGGCGCTGCCCGTTTCAGCGGTAGGCTGCCAGCGCGTCGCGCACCTTGGCGGCGGGGGTATTCTGCAAACGGCAGAACAAGTCGTGGGAAGGCTGCTGCACCCCGTGGTCCTGGCGCAGCACGCCGGCCAGGTGCTGGACCAGGTTAGCGGCCATTTCCGCGTCGGCCATGGCCCGGTGGGCCGTGCCGGTGTTGGGCAGCCCGGCCCAGTGGTTCAGTGTGCCCAGCTTGTGGTTGGGGGCGGCCGGCAGCAGGCGCCGGGACAGCAACAGCGAGCAGGCGAAGGGCTGGCTGCGGCTGCGGCCGATGCGGCTCAGTTCGAAATCCCAGAACTTCTGGTCGAAGGCGGCGTTGTGGGCCAGCAGCGGCGTGGCCCCCACGAACTCGGCCACCTCGTTCATCACCTGCTCCACCGGGGGTGCCTTGCGCACCATGGCGGTGGTGATGCCGGTCAAGCCCGACACGAAAGCAGGCACCGACACCCCCGCGTTCATCAGGCTCTGATAGCGCTCGACGATTTGCCCGCGCTCGAGCATCACCACGGCCACCTCAGTGGCGCGGCAACCGGTGCCTGGGGAAATGCCGGTGGTTTCAAAGTCGATGACAGCGATACGTTCCATAAAAACCTTAGTGTTTGAGCAACAACGGGCCCTCGATGGGCACATAGCGGGTGGCGGCGCGGATCAGCGACATCGCCGTCAGCCCCGGCACGCCGTAGACCACCGCTTCGGTGCCGTGGCGCTGGATCACGCGGTCGAGCAGCAGGTCGAAATCCCCGTCACCCGAGGCCAGTACCACCTGATCCACGCGGCTGGCCGCATCGATCACATCCAGGGTGATGCCGACATCCCAGTCGCCCTTGGCCGAGCCATCGCTGCGCTGGATGAAGGGCTTGAGGCGCACATCGAAACCCAGGTTGCGCAGTATCTGCTGAAACTGCTGCTGCTTGCTGTCGCCCCGATCGATGGCATAGGCCACCGCCTCGACGATCTGGCCTTCTCGGCTGACCTGGTTCCACAAGGCGGTGTAGTTGAAATGGCAACCGTGGGCCTGGCGCACGGTGTAATAGAGGTTCTGCACGTCGGCGAACAACGCGATCTTTTTCACCTTGGCACCTCGTCTGGCCGAATCGGGGCGGGTTCAGCGCCCCGCGAAGGCCAGCAGTATGCCAGAGCCGTCAGACGTAGGAATCGTCGTCGGAGAATAATCCACCGTCATCACCGCCGTAATCGGCGTCACTGTAACCGCCCTGGTCGCTGCCCCAGCCGCTGTTGTCGGCCACGTGCTGCTGCTCGTTCTGGTCGGTCCAGCCGCCACTGTCACTGGCCTGCGCAGGCTCCTCCTTGATCACCTCGACCACCTCTTCGGGCTGGGCGTTGTGGTTGAACAGGCTGCTGATGCCCTGGGCCAGCAAGACACCCCCGGCTACACCGGCCGCAGTCTGCATGGCGCCGCCCAGGAAGCTGCTGGCACCGCCACGCGCGGGCGCTGCGCCAAAGCCCGGCTGCTGGGCCGGCGGCTGCGAGAAGCCAGGTGCCGCCGGCTCGCGCCAGCCGCCACCGGCGGGTGCGGACGGCGCGACCGAGCGCTGGGGTTGAGGGGCAGGTGCCGGCGCCGAGCTGCGCCCACCAGCGCCGAAGATGCTGGACAGAAAACCGCCGCCGCCTGTGTTCTGCGAGGCGCCGGCCTGCGCAGCCTCGGCCTGGGCACGTGCCTGCTTGAGTTCGGCTTCGAGCTGTTTGTTCTGTTCGTCCAGGCGCTTGATGGCCGCTTCCTGCACCAGGATCGCCTGGGCCATGTAGTAAGGGGCCGCCGGCTGCTGGCGCACGTGCGCCTCGATACAGGCCTGTGCCTGCGCATCACGGGGCTGGCTTGGGTCTTCGGCCTGCTTGATGCGGCTGAACAGGCCATCGATCAGGGATTGTTCTTCGGTATTCATGGGGCGACCTCGTGGGTAGCGGGACAACGGACAGGCTCAAAGATGGGGCGTTAACGCGGCTGATTCAATCACTGGCGGGGTGAAACTTTTTTCAGCAAGTGACGGATCAGAGGTCGCTTTGGGCTAGAGTTAGACCCCCTGTTTCAACTGCCATGCGATGTTGACCCATGAATCCGCTGAGCGTTTTGCGCGACTCCCTCCACTTCTTCACCCGCCACCTGGCCGGTATTGCCCAACTGTGCCTGCCGCTGGTGGTGCTCGAAGCCGTGCTGACCCAGGTGCTGTATCGCCAGCTGGGCGAGCAGGCCTCGCCGGCCTACGGCATGCTGATCTACGTGCTGTGCTACCCGTTGTACAGCGCTGCACTGATCCTCTACCTCGATACCCGCAGCAATGGCCAGGCCATCGCCAAGCGCGACCTGTTTGCCCGTGCGGTGCAGCTCTGGCCGGCGCTGACGCTGCTGGTGCTGATCAGCTCGTTGCTGATCATGGCCGGCATGGCCTTGTTCGTGTTCCCAGGGGTGTGGATCATGGTCAACCTGGTGTTCGGCGAATACCTGCTGGTGCTGCGCGGCTTGCCCGTGGTGCAGGCGATGCGCGAAAGCGCCCGCATGACTACTGGCCATTTCATGCGCATTCTGGTGTGCCTGCTGGGGGTGCTGGCGTCGATCTGGCTGATCGAAGGCCTGATCCTGATGGCCATCCCCGATCCTTCCCCTGGCGTGCAACTGCTCGTGGATAGCCTGGCAGGCTTCCTGCAATTGTTCGGCACGGTGGTCATGTACCGGCTGTTCATGCTGCTCGAAGTCGAGCAGCGCACCTGAACGCAGCCGTTGGCTGCTAGCGCTGGGCCTTGAGGAACAGCGCGAACAGCTCCGACTGGGACTTGATGCCCAGCTTGCGGTAGATGTGCTTGCGATGGACCCGCACGGTTTCCGATGAAATGGCGAGTTTGCGGCCGATCTCCTTGCTGGAACAGCCGCTTAGCAGCATGCGGCCCACTTCCAGTTCGCGGGCGGTGAGCGGCGTTTCAAGGTGGCCAAAGCCCTCGGCCAAGTGGTTCTGCCACGCAGGCGCCGGGGTGACTTCGTCGACATCGTGCTCGAACCGAAAGCGCTGGCGCATGGTGGCCAGCACCCAGGGTTGCAAAAGGTGCAGCAACGCAATCTGCTCACCTGCGAAGCGTGAGCGGCTACCGAGCGACAGGCAAAGCGTGCGCCCTGCATCCAGGGCCACGTTGTACTGCACCTCGTCGGCCACCACGTTGAGGCGGAAATAACGCTGGTAGTAGTCGGTGCGCTCGAAGCATTCAGGGGCCACGTCGGCCAGTTGGACCAGGCCGCTTGCCGGTGCTTCCCGGCTGGCGATGTAGAACGGGTCCAGCAGGTAGAGGCCCTTGAGGTAATCCTGGAATAACGGGTCCAGCCCGCCGTCGCTGCCCGGGGATTCGGCATACACCAATGGGCGGTGCTCACTGAAAAGAAACGCGACCCAGCTGTCGAACGCCACGTATTGCTCCAGCAAACGCACCAGGCGCAGCCAGAAGCCGGGGTGGTCCAACGCATCGATCACCTGGCCGACCGAGCGATGCCAGGCAATGTCCTGAAGTGTAAGGTTCATGTCCGGGCTCTGTACCAAAAGGTGAGACGCAGGTCAGGGTGAATACAACCGAGCAGGCAAAGTGTACTGGAGTGCATCGGCATTGCGGCGCTGTTTTCAGCGCAGCGTTGACCAGTACCGACGGATTTGCATGGGGCTAACCCCTATGGGTTACCTCAAGGGCGTAATTACCCCGCCGCCGATGGCAGCGGCATACTCGGGCACTCACCGTGCGCCACAGCAGCTGGTTTCACGCCGCGTCGATCACCTGGCAGCCGTTGGGCTGCGCATTCAGGAGTTGCAATGAAAGTAGAACTCGTCCAGCTGGACGGTCGCGACGGCGACACCGCCTACAACCTGGAACGCACCCTCGAGGCGATCCACCGCGCAGCAGCGGATGTGGACCTGATCGTGTTCCCGGAAACCCAACTGATGGGCTTTCCAACCCATGACAACATCGCGGCTATCGCCGAGCCCCTGACCGGCCCGACGCTTGCTGCCGTCGCCCAAGCGGTGACCGACAAGGGCGTGGCAGCCGTGGTTGGCCTTGCCGAAGCGGGCGAAGACGGGCACTTCTACAACACCACCGTGTTGATCACCCCGGACGGTGTCGCGTTGAAGTACCGCAAAACCCACCTGTGGGCCTCCGACAAGGGCATCTTCACGGCGGGCGATCGCTACGCCACGGCGCTGTACAAAGGGGTGCGCGTAGGGCTGTTGATCTGCTTCGACATCGAATTCCCCGAAAGCGCCCGCGCCCTGGGCCAGCTGGGCGCCGAGCTGATCTTGGTGACCAACGGCAACATGGACCCCTATGGCCCCACGCACCGCACCGCCATCAGCGCCCGCGCCATGGAAAACCAGGCCTATGCGGTCATGGTCAATCGCGTCGGCCAGGGCGATGGCAACCTGGTCTTTGCAGGCGGCAGCGCGGTGGTCGACCCTTACGGCCAACTGTTATGCGAGGCAGGGCGCACCGCCTGCCGGCTGCAACTGGACCTCGACCTGGCGCTGATCGGGCAAGCGCGCCAGGACTACAGCTACCTGGCCGAGCGCCGCTTCGAACTGCCAGGCCAGCAGGTCGAGCACCCTGACGGCTTGCGAGAACTGATCCTGACCACCGTCTGAACCTTTGCGCCACGGCTGGCGCCCAGGGCCCAGGCCGGGCCCTGACATTGAACTCCATAAAAAACACAATCCGGAGTAACACCATGGCCCACTTGAAACGCACCCTGTCGCTGGGTGCGGTGACGCTGTTCGGCATCGCCTACATGACCCCCATCATTGTGCTGGGCACCTTCGGCATCCTCGCCGACACCACCCAGGGCGCCGTGCCCTCGGCTTATCTGGCCGCCTCCATCGCCATGCTGTTCACCGCCCTGAGCTACGGCAAGATGGCCAAGGCCTTCCCCGTCGCCGGCTCGGCCTACACCTACGTGCGCAAGTCCATCAGCCCCAAGCTGGGTTTTTTGGCCGGTTGGGCGGTGCTGCTGGACTACCTGTTCCTGCCCATGGCGATCTGGCTGATCGGCGCGGCCTACCTGCATTCGGCCTTTCCGGCGGTGCCGCACCCGGTGTGGGTGCTGGCCTTCATTGCCGTCACCACGGCCATCAACATCATCGGCCTGCAGCTGGCCAAGACCGTCAATGGCGTGCTTATGCTGCTTCAGTTCCTGGTACTGGCAGCCTTCGTGGGCCTGGCCGTGCATTACGCCACCGGCGAGCTGAACCAGCCGTTGTGGTCGCTGGCACCCTTTCATCAGGACGGTTTCCAGCTGCCCCTGATCATGAGTGGCGCCGCCATCGCCTGTTATTCGTTCCTGGGCTTCGATGCGGTCAGCACCTTGACCGAGGAGACCCATGAACCGCGCAAGACCATCCCTCGCGCCATCCTGCTCATCACCCTGCTGGGCGGTTTCATCTTCATCGTGGCCAGCTACTTCGTCCAACTCGCGCACCCAAGCGCGACCTTCAGCAACCCGGACTCGGCCGCCTACGAAATCGCGAAGGCCATTGGCGGGGACATTTTCGTGAGTTTCTTCCTGATCGGCCTGATCGTGGGCCAGTTCACCTCGGGGCTTTCCGCCCAAGCCAGTGCCTCGCGCCTGCTGTTCGCCATGGGCCGCGACGGTGTGCTGCCCAAGCGTTGGTTCGGGCGACTGAGTACGCGGTTCGGCACACCGGTCATCAGCATCGTCCTGTGTGGCGTAGTCGCGCTGCTGGCCTTGCGCATGGACGTGACGACCTCCACCTCGTTCATCAACTTCGGCGCTTTCCTGGCGTTCAGCCTGGTCAACCTGTCGGTGATCTTTCACTACTGGATCGCCCAGGGCGAGCGCGGGCTCAAGGCTGCAGCGGTGTACCTGGCCTTCCCCTTGGTCGGGCTGATGGCGGATCTGTGGCTGATGGCAAGCCTGGACCCCATGGCCATCTACCTTGGCGTGGCTTGGCTGGGCATGGGGTGCCTGTACCTGCTGGTCATCACCCGTGGGTTGCGCCAACAGCCGCCAGAGATGCATTTCGAGGAGGCTTGAGGTCGAGTGGGCAGTATGATTTGCGGGGCTTGGAGATATGCCCCGCAGGGCTTGGGTCAGGGTGGGGATCGGATGATTGCGGCCAGTGCGAAATCTGGAAAAATTCGGTGGCGTTCTTCGCAGCTGGAATTCTATGAGGCTTCCGGCCGTCGACGGATAACAAATGCGTAATGGCATGGATCTTTATAACCGTTGGCATTCGTGGTTCGGCGATTGGGTTGCTCGCGATTTCGTGCGGGGCCCAAGGCCGTTCTCTAACACCTGTCAGTTTTGCCAGTGGCCGGGTGCGTACATCACCCGGATACTCAAGACGCCCGCCCTGCTAACGGGCGAAACGACAGTTCTCCAACCGCGAGCACAATCGCATGAACAGACTCGAGAGATCGGCGTACTCGCCTTACGGCTTTGCCGCAGAGATTCGATCTGCACACACGTTACTTGGCTTCAATGGTGAGCATGCGCAAGCGCTGACACCGCTCTACCTGCTTGGCTCCGGATACAGAGTCTACAACACGCGCTTAATGCGTTTTCTTTCACCTGATAGCCTAAGCCCGTTCGACGCGGGTGGCATGAATACCTACGCCTACTGTTCAAACGACCCCGTGAACCGCAGCGATCCCACTGGGCACTCTTTCCTATACCCCAACAAAAATGTGCGAAGACCAGCTATTACGCTGCCGAGTCGCGGCGAAGCAGGCAAGTGGCCGACACATCCCTCGGAGTTAGCGAAAAGGGATTTCAGCAATATGAAACTGAAGGAAATGTCCTATAAAGAGATTCAACACTGGTTCAAGATTTCCAAAGGGGAGTTAAAAGAAGCGAAACGCAATATACTGCGCAGCCCAAATGATGCTTCAGAGGCCATCGAGAAATATGTTAAAACTGAGAACCGCCACCATGTATTGACTGAAGCATTAAATTCAAAGATTACAGGACGCCTCGTACACGTTATTGAGTCGTTGTTGGAAGAAGGACTCTACAAACCAAGCATGCCGGTGGAGTCTAATGCAGAACTGGCGACATTGATGCGGAACGGCATGCCCGTTATTATCCCCAGTGTCCATGATTTTAGAACTGTCAAAATGCGTCGCTAAGGCTGTACAAAACTCCGAGATACCCAACCGCTGCCCTCAAGCGCTAAGGTTCTTGAACCTTCCGCTATCGACGGAAAGGAATACTACGGCGGCTACGAACTTTGTGGGCGTCCGCTTGGATCAAGTACGAAGTCGGCACCCGTATGGTCTGCCCGCCTATGACACTGTTTTTCATCCACACGATGTCATGGGTCAGTGCTCCGACCTGCGCGCCGGTCAGGGCCACGCACAGGCTCAGATTGATGACATCCTGGCTGGCCAGGGCACTGTCCATCAGGTGGCGGCGCTGGCGTAGAGGGCTGTTTGCTGAGGATGATGTCGATGCCGACCACCGGCACGCCGGTCTGGTCGTCGCCCAGCTTGCCGGCGAGGATTTCCAGTGCGTTGTGCTCGCTCACCAAGCCGTTCTGCACACGGCGGGCGACGTTCAGTTACGTATGCGCATCGCTACTTCCTAGGCTTAGCCCTGGCAGTCGCTTCGGCCACCAGCGGGTCTTCAGGCCAATAGTGCTTCGGGTATCGCCCCTTCAGATCCTTCTTCACCTCCACGTAAGTGCTGCGCCAGAAGTTCGCCAGATCCTGGGTGACCTGCACAGGCCTGCGAGCCGGCGACAGGAGGTGCAGAACCAGCGGCTGCCTGCCCTGAGCGATGCGTGGGGTTTCTGCCAGGCCAAACAGCTCCTGAAGCCGCACGGCCAAAATTGGCGGATGCTGCGAATAGTCGATACGGATATTCGAGCCGGATGGCACCTGGATCGCCTGGGGTGCCTGGGTGTCCAGCTCCTGTGGAAGCGGCCAGGGCAGAAGGTTTCTGATGATCGAGGGCAGGTCCAGCTGGCTGAAGTGGCTGAGCCTCGTGACTTTACCCAGGTAGGGCGTGAGCCATTGGTCGAGCGTGTCCAGCAGATTGGCATCGCTCAGGTCAGGCCACTTGCTTTGTGCCTGCCCACGCTCGATATCCAGCTGGCGCAGCAGACCCACCCGGGCCTGCCATTGCCGCAGCTCGGGGTTCCAGGGCAGAAGCTCGATGCCCTTGCGCCTCACCAGGCTGACCAAGGCCAGCGAACGGGTTTGCTCGTCAAGGTTCGCCAGCGCTTTCGTCGACAGCACGAGCTGGCCTACCCGCCACTGCCGCTGCGCCTTGAGCACGCCTTCGCGCTCGTCCCAATCGACCTCATCGACCGACCTCACCAGGTCAGCCAGCTGGTTATCGAACAAGGCCGGATCGAGGTCACTCGCCAGGTAGATCCGCTCCTCGCGCTGTCCTTGCCGGCTACCCAGGTCGGCGACCACTAGCCACGCGTGCTTGGTAAGCGCATCGGGCTCGGGGAACAGGGCTGCCCGGCCGTTGGAGAGGCGGTACTCCGCTGCACTGGCGCGCCTTTGCAGGCCGATTCGGTCGGGATAGGCGAACGCCAGCAGGCATCCTACCCACCGTGGGTGATCGAGCGCGTCTACAGGGCTCGAGGCCTTGCCACGCAGCAGCGACCGGTACTGCCGAGCAGACTGTTTCACGCGTTGCAGGGAACCGCCACTGCGACGGGCATGCTGCTCGCCCGACAGTGCGCTGAGCCGGGAGTGCAGGTCGGCACCGGCCCCACGCAGGATATCTTTCTCGCCCAGCAGAGCCGCGATGTTGCATGCCAAGTCATCCAGGCCCATCGCATTGCCCTTGATGAGCATGTGGGCGATCCGGGGGTGGGCTGGCAACGCGCTCATGGCCGCACCGTGTGGCGTGAGCTGTCCAGCATCGTCGAGCGCGCCCAGGCGCTTGAGCAGGTCTGTGGCTTGAGCGAAGGGCGCCGCTGGTGGTTGATCGAGCCAGGTCATCTCTTCCGGCTTCATGCCCCATCGAGCCAGCTGGAGCGCCAAGGCTGCCAGATCTGCCTGGAGGATTTCAGGGGTGCTGTAGCTGGCCATCTGCTCGTGCTGGGACTGCGACCACAGCCGATAGCAGACACCAGGCTCCAGGCGCCCCGCCCGTCCCGCCCGCTGGGTAGCGCTGGCCTTGGAAATGCGCTGTGTGTCGAGTCGGGTCATGCCGCTGCGGGGGTCGAACCTGGGTACTCGTTCAAGGCCACTGTCCACCACCACCCTGACCCCTTCGATGGTCAAGCTGGTCTCGGCGATGTTCGTGGCCAATACGACCTTGCGCGAGCCCTTGGGGGCCGGGTCTATCGCCGCACGCTGCGCCTGCAGGTCGAGGTCACCGTACAGCGGGCACACCATCACCTCTGGACGGCTGCCGAGATGTGCCTTGAGGTCCTCTGCCACCCGCCGAATTTCCGCCTGCCCAGGCAGGAACACCAGGATGCTGCCAGGTTGTTCATCGAGGGCGGCCAGGCACGTGTCCGTGATGCGCGCATCGATTCGCTCGCCCGGCTGATAGGGGCTTCCCCATACCGTCGAGACGGGATACATCCGCCCTTCACTGGTGACCACGGGCGCATCGTCGAGCACCTTCGAGAGGCGGGCACCCTCCAGCGTGGCAGACATCAACAGCAGCTTGAGCGGGGGCTCATCGCGCAGCAGTTCACGGGCGCTCAGGCACAGCGCCAGTGCCAGGTCGGAATCGAGGTTGCGCAGGTGGTACTCATCGAAGATGACCACGCCCACACCCTCCAGCGCCGGGTCCTCCTGAAGCCTGCGAGCCAGAATGCCTTCGGTGACCACTTCGATCTGCGTTCGCGGCCCTACCTTGCTTTCAAGGCGAATGCGGTAGCCGACCGTCTCGCCCACCTGCTCATCCAGCTCACTGGCCAAACGCTCCGCCGCTGCCCGCGCAGCCAGTCGGCGAGGTTCGAGCATCAGGATCTTTTGCCCGGCTAGCCAGGGCTCATGCAACAACGCCAGGGGCACCCGAGTGGTCTTGCCAGCACCCGGGGGCGCTTCGAGTATCACTTCATTGCGACTGGCCAGGGCCTGTCGTAGCTCTGGCAATACACGGTCTATAGGTAATGAAATCATGGTGGCCCTCGAACAAGCAGGCGAGTATAACGGCGAACCGACGTTGTCCTATCATGGTCTTAACTGCGCGGGTTCAGGCGCCTTGCCTGGCCTGCCGAACGCCACGCCCGGAGATTTACATGCGCATTGCTTCCCGCCTGATCGGTGCTGCCCTCGTGGGCACCTTGCTGACGCAACTGACGGCTTGCGGCTCCATCTTCTACCCAGACCGTCGCGGCCAGATCGACGGCAAGGTCGACCCTGCGATCGCCGTGCTGGATGCCGTTGGCCTGCTGTTCTACGTCATCCCAGGGCTGATCGCCTTCGGCATCGACTTCGCCACCGGCGCCATCTACTACCCCCCAGGGCAAACCGCGCAAGTGGACCCGGCCAAACTGAAGGACGCCGTCAATGCCGATGGCAGCGTGGACAATCTCAAACTGCAGGCCATTCTGGAAAGCGAACTGGGGCAGCGCCTGCCGCTGGACGACCCACGCTTGATCCAGCACCGCGGCAGTGCTGAACAATTGGCCAGCCTTGGGCTGGTACCTGCCGCCTGACGTCAAGGACGACCGCCTGAGATGACCACTTCGGCCGAACACAAACGGTTGCTCCGCCTGGCCACGCGCGCCTCCCTGGCGGTGGCCAGCATCCTGGTGGTCAGCAAGGCGCTGGCCTGGTGGTTGAGCGGCTCGGTTAGCCTGCTGGCCGGGTTGACCGATTCGGCCCTCGACGCCGTGGCGTCCTTCCTCAACCTGCTGGCTGTGCACTACGCCCTGCGCCCGGCCGATGACGACCACCGCTTCGGGCACGGCAAGGCAGAAGCCCTGGCTGGCATCGCCCAGGCGCTGTTCATCGGCGGCAGTGCCGTGCTGATTGCCTTGCAGGCGTTGGAGCGCCTGCGCAACCCGCAGCCGTTAGGCGATACCGCCATCGGCATCGGGGTGATGCTGTTGTCGTTGGTGCTGACCGTCGCGCTGCTGGCCGTGCAACGCAAGGTCATCCGCGCCACAGGTTCAACGGCGGTACGCGCCGATTCCCTGCACTACCGCTCCGACCTGCTGCTCAACGGCAGCATCTTGCTGGCGTTGCTGCTGGCGCGCTTCGGCTGGCCGCAACTCGATGCGCTGTTCGGGTTGGGCATCGCACTGTACATCCTGTGGAGCGCCCTGCAGATCGCGCGCGAAAGCACGGCGATTCTCATGGACAAGGAGCTGCCCGTGGATGTGAGCGAAGACATGGCCAGCCGCGTGCTGGCCATCGAGGGCGTGCTGGGCGTGCACGACCTGCGCACCCGGGTATCGGGCAACCAGTGGTTCGTGCAATTGCACATCGAGCTGCCTGGGCAACTGCCGCTGCATCACGCACATGGGCTGTGCGTGCAGGCGTCGGAAGTGATCCGCCAGCAGTACCCCAAGGCCGACGTGATGGTCCACGCCGACCCGGTGTAGCCCTCTAGTTGACGCTGTAGCCTCGCCCGGACAAGCACGCGCCAAGCGCCCGTTGGTAGGTACTTGCAACCGCAGGCGCCGGCGCGTAGGCCGCCATGGCAGGATCGAACCCCGACTGGCTGACCGCCCAGCGATGGCACTGGTAACGGTCCTGATCCTGCTGCTCCTGCCCCTGTCCATAGCGCGGATAAGCCACCACGTCATACCCCGACGCCGCTGTAGGCGCAGGTGCTGGGGGATTGACCACCACGTACTCGCGGCTGTTTTCCAGGTAGCGATAGTAGGTGTCGGCGACCAGGTAGATCATCGCGCCGTCCACGCGAAACTTGTGCGCATAGGGCGGCAGGTAGCTGACTCGCGCACCCGGGGGCGGCACCACGACCTGGTAACCCCTTTCCCAGGGGCGGTACCAGTACCCGCCGGAGTAGAAATAGTCCTGCCCCTGGTAGGGCACCTTCCAGAAACGGTCAGCAAACCGCTCCACGGTCTGGCCAGGCCGGTAGTGCGGCCCGGGGCCCCAGCCTTCACCGTGGCCCCCAGGGCGGCCCTGCCAGCCCTCGTGAGGCGCGTAGCCAGGGCCTGGGCCATGCCAACGCGGGCCGTCATCGGGGCGGCGGGGAATGTCCTGGTAGAACCCCGGCCGTGGGGGCTGCGTCTGACCGACTTCGTCACGCGAATTGAGCGCACGCCCAGGCGCGGGCCCTGCCTCCACACCTGGCCCTGTAGCGGCGGGGGGCAAAGCACCTGGGCCGTCGTTGGGCCCGGCCGCCAGGGCTGCAACGCTGATGCCCATGCCCAGCAAACCAACACCTGCCCACTGCCAGATGTGCGACTTCATGGTAGTCCTCTCGACGGTAAAACGGCTGACTGCGCCAGTCTACCGCGCCCCATCACGCCGCCCATTAAATTTCAGCCATGAAAAAAGGGAGGCCACCTGGGCCTCCCTTCAGCAATTGTCGTCCGTGCTCGGCACTTGTGGCGCCGGCTCACCTCACACCGTCTTCTGGAAGGTGCGTAGCCCGGGGGCCTGGCCCATCCTGTTGGATGGCTTGGCCGCGAGCGCCCGTCTGGGGCGCATCGCCGTGGACTGATGTCCGGGCAGTGATTCTGGTGTTAACGATACCGGTCGCGCCCCGGCACAGGATTGCTAAGATTGCTCAGATAAATAGCACTTGCGCAATTTTTAACCCTGGATTGATAATTCGCCGCAATCCGAACAGAAAAGGCATGATTCATGAGCAAGCTGGACCGATACGACCTGAGCATTCTGGCTGAATTGCAGCGTGACGCGCGCATCTCCAACCAGGAGCTGGCCGAACGCATCGGCCTTTCACCCTCGCCCTGCTCGCGCCGCGTCAAGCAACTCGAAGACGACGGCTACATTTCCCGTCAGGTGGCCTTGCTCGATCGCAAGAAGCTGGGTTTGAGCCTGACTGCCTACGTACTCATCGGTATGGACCGGCACACCCCCGAGCGTTTCGAAACCTTCGAGGCCACCATCCGCAACCTGCCGCAGGTGCTGGAGTGCAGCCTGGTGACCGGGATGGACGCCGACTACCAGCTCAAGGTCGTCGTGCCCGACATGGACCATTACCAGAAGCTGCTGCTCGGTAGCCTCACGCGCATCGAGGGCGTCACCAGCGTGCGTTCAAGCTTCGTGCTCAACCAGGTGTTGGCCAGCACCGAGCTTCCATTGACCCACCTTCGCTGATCGGCTGCCACCTCACGGGTATACTTGCCCCCTCAACCCGCCTGGAGCACTGCAATGGATCCTGCCGTATTCGAAGAGTGGATGATGATCATCCTGGTGACCGCCTTGATCGGCTTCATGGGCTTCATCGTCTGGGACCTGGCGAAAAAATCCCAGGCGGGGCGGTTCGGCACCCTGATCCTGTTCTTCGTGCTCGGCCTGGGTGTGCTGGCGTTCATCATCAAGAGCGTGGTGGTGGGGTTCATCGAGGGGGTGTAGCCAGCGCGGTCGCCACGTGCCCGCTGGCCATGCCGCCTAGCGCCGCAGGGTCGGCGCCACCTCGCGCCAGCAGCCTTGCTCAAGCCCATCGAGTGTCCAATCGCCGATACGCACGCGCACCAGGCGCAAGGTGGGCAGGCCCACGGCGGCGGTCATTCGCCGTACCTGGCGATTGCGACCCTCGCGAATCACCAGCTCCAGCCAACAGGTCGGTACGCTTTTGCGAAAGCGTACTGGTGGGTTGCGCGGCCACAGAGCGGGGGCTTCGAGGCTGCGGGCCTCGGCGGGCAACGTTGGTCCGTCATTGAGCTGCACGCCTTCGCGCAGTTGGCGCAGCTGCTGCTCGGTGGGCTCGCCCTCGACCTGCACCCAATAGGTCTTGGGCAGCTTGTGCTTGGGGTCGGCAATACGCGCCTGCAGCGCGCCGTCATTGGTCAACAGCAACAGGCCTTCGCTGTCCCGGTCCAGCCGGCCGGCGGGGTAGACGCCCGGGATATCGATGAAATCCTTGAGCGTGGCCCGCCCCTCGCCGTCACTGAACTGCGTCAGCACGTCGAAGGGTTTGTTGAACAGGATCAACCGCGGCTCGGCGGGTGGCGCCTTGGGCTGGCGGTGAGCGCCAGGCACAGGCCGCCCCTGAGGGCGGCGCGGCTTGGAACGGGGTGGCAGTGACATGGGTCCTCAGCGGAACGGCGGCTCGTCGAAGCTGCGCAGTTTACGCGAGTGCAGCGAATTGAGCTCGGTGCGCAACAGGTCCAGCGCCGCGATCCCGATCTTCAGGTGCTGGCTGACCGCGCGGTTGTAGAACGCGTTGGCCGAGCCTGGCAGCTTGATTTCGCTGTGCAGCGGTTTGTCGGACACGCACAGCAAGGTGCCGTACGGCACCCGCAGGCGATAGCCCTGGGCTGCGATGGTGCCGCTTTCCATGTCCACGGCAACGGCGCGGGACAAGTTGATCAGCGGCCGTTCCTGGGCCCAGCGCAGCTCCCAGTTGCGGTCGTCGTAAGTCAGCACGGTACCGGTGCGCAGGCGCTTCTTGAGCTGCTCGCCCCGCTCGCCGGTCACCTGCGCAGCGGCTTCCTGCAGGGCCAGTTGCACCTCTGCCAATGCCGGGATCGGAATGTTCGGCGGCACCACGCGGTCAAGGATGCCGTCACGGCGCATGTAGGCGTGGGCCAGCACGTAGTCGCCAATGGTCTGCGACTGGCGCAGCCCGCCGCAGTGCCCGATCATCAGCCAGCAATGCGGGCGCAGCACTGCCAGGTGGTCAGTAATGTTCTTGGCGTTGGACGGGCCGACGCCGATGTTGACCAGCGTGATGCCGTCGCCGTCCCCTGCAATCAGGTGGTAGGCCGGCATCTGGTAGCGGTGCCAGACCACACCGGCGACCAGCGCCTGGGCCTCACCATGGTCCATGCTCTTCTCGATCACGACGTTGCCCGGCAACACCATGCGCACGAAGCGCGGATCATCGCGCAACTGCTCAAGGCCATGGCTGATGAACTGGTCCACGTAACGGTGGTAGTTGGTCAGCAGGATCCAGGGCTGCACGTGGCGCCAGTCACTGCCGGTGTAGTGCACCAGGCGCCGCAGCGAGAAGTCCACGCGCGCGGCATCGAACAGCGCCAGGGGCAAGGTATCGGTGCTGTCCCAGTCGTAGAGCCCATCGGCGATGTTGTCGGTGGCCGAGGACAGGTCGGTGCTGGGGAATACCCGCGCCAGCTGCGCGGCGGTGATGCCGCTGCCGGCCAGCTCGTCGCCCTGGTCGACCACGTACGGATACGGAATGGGCTGCTCGCTCACCCCCACTTCGACCGTGACGGTGTAGTCGTGCATCAACGGGCGCAATTGCTCCAGCAGGTAGCCGCGAAAAGCAGCCGGCTGGGTGATGGTGACGCTGTAGGTGCCCGCCACCTGGACCTTGGCGTAGGCCCGCGTGGTGGCAGCGACTTCGCCATTGCTGTGGTAGGTCAGGCGCAGCGCCGGGTAGCGGAACAGGTCTCGCTGCTGGGCATCGGGCTCGGTGCGGTCCTTGAGGTAACGCTTGAGGGCCTGGCTCAGGGCACCGGTGGCCTGCTCATGCAAGGCCGCCAGACGATCGACGGCCTGTTCGGGAGTATCAACGACTTCAAACGCGTGGCTCACACTGTGCTTCCTGTCTGGACATGCATGCGAACCATCTTGCCTGCCTTCTCGGGTAAATTCATCCCCTTGATGATGCAAGGCGGCGCAGCTGGGCCAAGCCGGTCAGCTGGCCATGGCCCGCGCCATCAGGGCCTGTACGTCCACACCGCGCGGCAGCGTGCCATAAGCGCGCCCCGTCCCTGTGAGGCGGCTGGCGATGAACGCATCGCTGACCGCACAATGGCCGGCCTCCAGCAGCAACTTGGCCTGCAATGCCAGGGCGATGGTCTCGGTCAGTTGCCGCGCCCGGTACTGGATGTCGCCCGTGTCGAGGAACGCATCCTTCAGGTTGACGATGCAGGTGGCCAGGCGCTTGTCGCCGTGTCCGTCCCCCAGTTCGGCGAACAACGCCTCCAGCACACCCGGCTCCTTGGACAAGGCGCGCAGCACATCCAGGCACTGCACATTACCCGAACCTTCCCAGGTCGAGTTGACGGGCGCCTCGCGGTAAAGCCGCGGCAGGATGCTGTCCTCCACATACCCCGCCCCGCCCAGGCACTCGGCCGCTTCGTTGATCATGGCCGGGGCACGCTTGCAGATCCAGTACTTGCCTACCGCCGTGACCAGGCGCGCGAAGTGCGCCTGCTGGGGGTCGTCGAGCTGCTCGAGGGCGTGGCCCATGCGCAGGCTCAGGGCCAATGCCGCTTCGCTTTCCAACGACAGGTCGGCGAGCACGTTCTGCATCAGCGGCTGCTCGGTCAACAGGCGGCCCGCCACCTGCCGATGCGCGCAGTGGTGCAGGGCCTGGGTCAGCGCCTGGCGCATCAGGGCACTGGAGCCGACCATGCAGTCGAAACGGGTCATGGCCACCATCTCGATGATGGTCGGTACGCCCCGGCCCTCCTCACCGATCATCCAGGCCAGCGCACCGCGAAACTCCACTTCGCTGGAGGCGTTGGAGACATTGCCCAACTTGTCCTTCAGGCGCTGGATATAGAACTGGTTACGGGTGTCGTCCGGGCGGTGGCGGGGCAGCAGGAAGCAGCTCAGGCCGTGCTCGGTCTGGGCAAGGACCAGGAAGGCATCGCACATGGGCGCCGAACAGAACCACTTGTGACCCACCAGCTCGTAGGCCTGGCCGGGCCCCGGCGCGCCGACTGGGTAGGCACGGGTGGTATTGGCGCGCACGTCCGTGCCACCCTGCTTCTCCGTCATGGCCATGCCCAACGTGACGCCGGCCTTGTGCCGGTCGCCGACGTTGCGCGGGTCATACTCACGCGACAGCGCCTTGGGCAGCCAGTAGTAGGCGATCTCGGGTTGCAGGCGCAGGGCCGGCACCGCAGCGAAGGTCATGGTCAGCGGGCAGCCCGTGCCGGCCTCGGCCTGGCTGTGCAGGTAGGTCATCGCCGCGCGGGCCACGTGGGCGCCCGGGCGCGGCTCGGCCCAGGGCAGCGACGGTAGCCCATGCTCGACGGCGGTGCGCATCAACTGGTGATAGGCGGGATGAAACTCGACCAGATCGATGCGATGGCCATAGCGATCATGGCTGCTGAACACAGGCTTGTGCGCATTGGCCAGAAAGCCTGCCTGCATCAACGGCCCACCGGCCAGCGCGCCGTACGCATCGATCCGCGACTGCGCCCAGTCGGCACCAAAGCGCCTGGACCACTCCTGTAGCGGCAGGTCCAGGCGGTACAGGTTGGCCCCGTCCAGCGGTGGCGGCTGATTGGTGACCTCGTGGGTTTCAGCGAACTGGTGCAGGTTCATGGAGGTACTCCTGAATCCGGGCAGGCGTGAGGTTCCCAGTGAAGCACTGTCTGGTCGATGGACAAAGGGGCATTCCTGACTAAACGCAGGGGTGCGTGATGAGCGGCGCTTAGGCGGCCGGCTTCATCGGGATCGCCAGCGGCGTGTTCGTTCGACGCCCGAGCCGGTGAGGCCTTCAGGAACTTGTAATCCAGTTCCCAATCGTCCGTGGGAGTCTTCCTAGAAGCTGAATCAAGCGCCTATAAAGCGGATGCCGCCTGCTAGGTTGCGAGTTCGTTCTTGACCAGCAGGCAAGCCATGAGCATGCGAATCAGCATCCTGGGTCGTCCTAACCTACCGATGCTTACCGCCAACGCCGCCCCGCATGCCCCTGCACAGCCACCTGCCCCTGCGAAATCGCCAACTCCAGACTCATCTCGAACCGACTGCCCACGCCAGGCGCCGATTGATGCGATAGCCGTGCCCCCAGTAATTCGCTCATCTGCCTGCAGATGGCAAGGCCAATGCCCAACCCGCCATAGCGCCGGGTCATGGAGCCATCCACCTGAAAGAACCGCTGATAAAGAATCGACTGGTCGAGGTCTTCGAAACCGATACCCGTGTCGCTCACGGTAAACGTCAAGGCCAGTTGATTAGGGCCCCTGTGCTGCCCCCGGACCTGGATCATCACACCGCCCTGGTGGGTGAATTTCAGGCCGTTGTCCACCAGGCACCCCAGGCAGCGGGCCAGCTTCGGCCCATCCCCCACCAGCCGGTCGGGCAGGTCCGCCGGCATGTCCACACTCAAGTACAGGCCCTTGCCCAGCGCCTGGCCGGCATACGTAGCGCGCAAGCCTTGCAGCAATGTCCGAAGGTCGAAGGGCGCTGGCTGCGCTCGCAGCCGCCCTGCTTGCAATTCGGACAAGGTCAGGATGTCGTCGACCATGTGCATCATGCCCTGAGCCGAGCCCACCGCAGTCTGGTGGAAGCGGGCCATTTCCGCGTCCATCGGCAGGGTATGCATCAGCTCCAGGGACCCGATCACGCCATTCATCGGGGTGCGCAGTTCATGGGTGACGCAGGCCAGAAACTCGTCCTTGAGCCGGTTGCTGTTGGCCAGTTGCTGGTTGAGCACTTCCAGTTGCTGCCCCGTCTCACGCAGGGTGCGGGCCTGCTCGTCGCGCAGCGTCTTGATGCGGTCTGCCAAGGCCAGCGATAGCAACGCCACCTCCAGCGCAGCGCCCAATTGGCTGGCATACATGGTCAGGAACATGTTCGGCAGGTAGCCCAGCACCATCAGCGTGTTGACCAGCCCCCCGACCAGAAACGCGGTCCAGGCGATGATGAACCAGCGCGCCACGCGCAGGCCGCGCCGCCAGGCGTCGAGCCCTGCGCAGAAAACGCCCAGGCTGAACACGAGCGCCAAGGCGGTGGCAAGGCGCATGGCGAGGCCATAGGGCACGCTCACAGACAGCACCATCACCACGGCACCGCCCAGCATCAGCGCCTGCAGCAACCGGTCAAAGCCACGGCTGTTATGGCGAAGCTGCAGAAAATGCCGGGCGAACTGAGAGCCGAACAGCGCAGCTGCGCCGACGAACAACGGTGTGCAGGCATTGGCCCACCAGGGGCTGTCAGGCCACAGGTAAGCGATGCCGGCGCCGTTGACCGAGACCTGGTAAAGGCCGAAGGAGGCAATATAGAGGATGTAGTACAGGTAGCTGACGTCCCGCACGCTCAGGTACAGGAACAGGTTGTACACCAGCATCACCAACAGTACCCCGTAGATCATCCCCAGCACGTACAGGCGCGTGGCCTGGGCTTCCAGGTAAGCCTGGGGCGACCAGAGGGCCAGCGGCGCCTGCACCGAGCCCTGGCTGTGCAGTCGCACAAAGACGGTGGTGACCTGCCCAAGTGGCAATTGCAGGTTGAACAGGTAGTTGTCCTGACGGATCTCCCGGCTTGAATAAGGCAACGCATCACCCGTGCGCTGGGCCAAGCGAAAGCGCCCGTCCGGGCCTGTCAGGTAAAGTTCGAGGTGATCAAGGGGTGGGTAGGCCAGCTCCAGCAACCAGTGCAGGGGCATGCCCGGCGCCGGGTCAGGGTGAAGTTCGAGCTTGAGCCAGAACACCGACGTGGAAAACCCGGCATTGAGGACGTCTTCAGGGTGGGGGCGAAAACGCTGTGCGAAGTCGGGCGCACTGACATCCGTGATGCTGGCGCTGCCGTCCGGGTCTTCATAAACCTGCATGACCTTGCCCAGAGGCAGGTGACGGGTGGCCGCGGTGATGTCCACCGCTTCGGCGAATGTGGGCAGCAAACCCATGAGCACAATCAGCAAATAGCGCATACAGCCCCAGCAAGGCCTGTCCGGTCGCGTCGCGGTTGCCCCCTTTCCGTTTGAGACGACGAAATCCTGCAGAACCTGTTTATCGATTTATCTGCGCACTCTAGCACAGCCTCAAGCTGCGTCGAGCGGCGGCACAAAACCCACAGGACCGCTCTGGAACGGGCCTTAGCGGCATTCAGGTGCGCATACCGTTCTTCGGAAAACGCACCGACCTGCACGCGCAAGGTCCGCACAAACAGGTTTGGTGGTAAGCTCGCCGACCATGAATACCTACGCCTCCCGCCCCGTTGTCCTCTGTCTCTCCGGCCACGACCCCAGTGGCGGCGCCGGCTTGCAGGCAGATATCGAAGCCCTGCTTGCACAAGGCTGTCATGCCGCGCCCGCGGTGACCGCCCTGACCGTGCAGGATACCGTCAATGTTTCCGACTTCCGCGTGCTCGACCGTGAGTGGGTGCTGGCCCAGGCCAATGCCGTGCTCACCGACTCCACGGTGGCCGCGGTCAAGCTGGGCATGCTCGGCTCGATCGACATGGTCGATACCGTGGCCGAGCTGCTGGCTGCACACCCGCACCTGCCGTTGGTGTGCGACCCGGTGCTGCGTGCAGGCGGCGGCGGCCGGCTGGGCAAGGACGAAGTAGGCTACGCCCTGCGTGAACGCCTGTTGCCGCTGGCGACCATCACCACGCCGAACCTGCCCGAAGCCCGCATTCTCGCCGAGCTGCCCGACGGCAGCGCCGACGAGTGCGCTGCCAGGCTGCTGGAGTTCTGCGAGCACGTGCTGATCACGGGCGGACACGGCGACGAGGTGGAAATCCACAACCGTCTGTACAGCCGCGACGGTCACCGCAGCACCTCGACCTGCCAACGCCTGCCGGGCAGCTACCACGGATCGGGCTGCACCCTGGCCAGCGCCCTGGCGGGTCGACTGGCCCTGGGCGAGCACCTGGAAAGCGCCGTGCGCACGGCCCTGGACTACACCTGGCGCACCCTGCGCGATGCGGAGCAGTTGGGACGAGGCCAGTTCGTGCCTCGGCGCCTGCCCCTGGATTTCTGCTCCTGACTCGAGGTGCTCATGACGCTACGCGGCCTGTATGCCATCACCGACAGCCAATTACTGGCCGGCCGATTCCTGTCTCATGTGGAGGCAGCGCTCGAAGGGGGCGTATGCCTTCTGCAGTACCGTGACAAAAGCGACGACGCCGCGCGGCGCTTGAGAGAAGCCCAGGCGCTCCAGCAATTGTGCGAGCGCTACGGCACCCAGCTGATCATCAACGACGATGCCGAACTGGCCAGGCACCTGGGCGTGGGCGTCCACCTGGGGCAAACCGACGGGCCGCTGACCCCTGCACGCGCCCTGCTGGGCAGCGCGGCGATCATTGGCTCGACCTGCCATGCCAGCCTGGACCTGGCCGCCCAGGCAGCCCGCGAAGGCGCCAGTTACGTCGCCTTCGGCCGCTTTTTCACCTCCAGCACCAAACCCGGCGCCCCGGCTGCCGACGTCCGTCTTCTGGCGCAGGCGCGCGCCCAGGTGAACCTGCCGATCGCCGCCATCGGCGGGGTCACCCTCGACAATGCCGCTGCACTGGTGCACCACGGTGCCGACCTGCTGGCGGTGATCCACGGCTTGTTCGGTGCCGACAGCGCGCAGGAAGTCACCCGCCGCGCCCGCGCCTTCAACGCCTTGTTCGCATCCTGATTCGAGAGAATTTTCCATGTCCCGTTCCGAAGCACTTTTCGCCCAAGCCCAGAAGCACATCCCCGGTGGTGTCAACTCGCCCGTGCGCGCGTTCAAGAGCGTGGGCGGCACGCCTTTGTTCTTCAAGCATGCCGAGGGGGCCTACGTCGTCGACGAAGATGACAAGCGCTACGTCGACTACGTGGGCTCCTGGGGCCCGATGATCCTGGGCCATGGCCACCCTGACGTGCTGGACTCGGTACGTCGCCAGCTGGAACACGGGCTGTCCTATGGCGCCCCGACCGCCATGGAAACCGAAATGGCAGACCTGGTGTGCTCGCTGGTGCCTTCCATGGAAATGGTGCGCATGGTCAGCTCGGGTACCGAGGCGACCATGAGCGCCATCCGCCTGGCCCGTGGCTACACCGGCCGTGACGCGATCATCAAGTTCGAGGGCTGCTACCACGGCCACTCCGACAGCCTGTTGGTCAAGGCCGGCTCCGGCCTGCTGACCCAAGGCGTGCCCAGCTCGGCCGGCGTGCCGGCCGACTTCGCCAAGCACACCCTGACCCTGCCCTTCAACGACATCGCCGCCGTCGAGAAGACGCTGGCTGAGGTGGGCCAGACCGTGGCCTGCATCATCGTCGAGCCGGTTGCCGGCAACATGAACTGCGTACCGCCGGCGCCGGGCTTCCTCGAAGGCCTGCGCGAGCAGTGCGACAAGCATGGCGTGGTGTTGATCTTCGATGAGGTGATGACCGGTTTCCGGGTTTCGCTGGGCGGCGCGCAGGCGCACTACGGCATCACCCCCGACTTGTCCACCTTCGGCAAGATCGTCGGCGGCGGCATGCCGGTCGGCTGCTTTGGCGGCAAGCGCGAAATCATGGGCTGCATCGCCCCGCTGGGTCCGGTCTACCAGGCGGGTACGCTGTCGGGCAACCCGCTGGCCATGGCCGCCGGCCTGACCACGCTCAAGCTGATCAGTCGTCCAGGCTTCCACGCCGAGCTGACAGACTACACCAGCCGCATGCTCGACGGCCTGCAACAGCGCGCCGACGCTGCCGGCGTGCCGTTCGTGACCACGCAGGCTGGCGGTATGTTCGGCCTGTACTTCAGCGGGGCCGACGACATCGTCACCTTCGATGACGTAATGGCCAGTGACGCCAGTCGCTTCAAGCAGTTCTTCCACCTGATGCTCGACGGTGGCGTGTACCTGGCGCCGAGCGCGTTCGAAGCTGGCTTCACCTCGATCGCTCATGGCGACAACGAGCTGCAGATCACCCTGGATGCCGCTGAAAAGGCCTTCGCAGCCCTGAAGTAACCCGGCGCTTACCCACCGTGATCGCCGGTAGAACCCGCTATCACGGTGGTTGTACCGGCCATCGCCAGGGGCGTACGCCGTGTGAACGGGCGCACGTTCGATGAGGCCATACGGGTAACGAAGGACTCTTGCCATCAGCCTGTTTCGCCACGCCGACATAAATTCGAGTAAAACTTTGTAAGGTTGGCGCTGCTTATCCCATAATGTGCCACCAGAGACATTGGCCGCAGCTTTGCAGAGGTAAGTCGATCCCCATGAACCGCACCGGCCGCGCCCTCACCCTGGGCTGCCTGTTGCTTCTCCAGCCCCTGCTGGCCCTGGCGGAGGGCGGTAACTCGTTGCTCATCCCGACGACGGGTCGCTGCACCTTGAACGTGCAGCCGCAGGACCTGGCAAGCGCACTCAAGAGCTGTGAACAGGTGGCCGATGCCGGCGATGCCCAGGCACAGTTCGAGCTGGGCGAGTACTTCTATGCGCAAGCGCCAAAGAACCTCAACAAGGCACTGGACTGGTACCAGAAAGCGTCCCTGCAAGGCCACGCCGAGGCCCAGTACCGCCTAGGGTCGATGTTTTTCCGCGGCGAAGGGGTCAAGGCCAACAACGTGCAGGCCTACATTCTCTTGAAGATGGCGGCAGTCAACGGCGCTGAAGATGCTCTGGACATGGCAGATGAAGTGACAGAGCAGATGCCCAGGGACGACCTGGAGCATGCGACGCAGGTGCTCGGCCAGATCTTCCGCAAGTACCTGCTGGAGCTGCAGAACGCCGAGGGACGCTCGCCGTTCTCCCCGCTGCCCTAGGCTCTGTGTGAAAAGTCTTGAGACGAAGGTCAGACAAGGCGAAAACGGCCGAGGAAGCGGTGTTTACGGGTTGTAAATGAGCATTCCGACCGGGCTGGCGCTCCAGGCTGTTTTCAATCACCGAGTATCAAGGCTTTTCACGCAGAGCCTGGGCTTTGCTGGGCATAACGCCGTTGAACCCATCAGGACTTTCGCCACTGCCATTCAAGGGTTATTCTTGAGTTCACACTCATTGCCGTCGGGCGGCTATAAACGACCTTGAACGCACCCATCGAACCCCATCGTTTCATCCTCGAACCTTTCGAGGCCCACCGTTTCGCCAACTTGTGTGGCCAATTCGACGAGCACCTGCGCTTGATCGAACAGCGCCTGGCCATCGAGATCCGCAACCGCGGCAATCAGTTCGAACTGATCGGCGAATCCAAGACCACCCATGCTGCCGAGCAACTGCTGCGCCGTCTCTACCGTGAGACCCAGGCCACCGAGCTGTCGCCGGAAACCGTGCACCTGTACCTTCAGGAATCGGCCGTCGAGCACATCGGCAACCCGGCGGTAAACGAGGTCAGCGTCTCGCTGCGCACGCGCAAGGGCAATATCCGACCACGGGGCGCCAACCAGCAGCGCTACGTCAAGGAGATCCTGGCCAACGACATCAACTTCGGCATCGGCCCGGCCGGTACCGGCAAGACATACCTGGCCGTGGCCTGTGCCGTCGACGCGCTGGAACGTGAACAGGTTCGCCGTATCCTGCTGGTGCGCCCGGCCGTTGAAGCTGGCGAGAAGCTCGGGTTCCTGCCGGGCGACCTTGCTCAGAAGATCGACCCTTATCTGCGCCCGCTTTACGACGCCCTTTATGAAATGCTGGGTTTCGAGCACGTGGCCAAACTGATCGAACGCCAGGTCATCGAAATTGCGCCGCTTGCCTACATGCGCGGTCGCACCCTGAACAACAGCTTCATCATTCTCGACGAAAGCCAGAACACCACGCTCGAGCAGATGAAGATGTTCCTCACCCGCATCGGCTTTGGCTCCACGGCGGTGATCACCGGCGACATCACCCAGGTCGACCTGCCCCGGGGCACCAAGTCGGGTCTGGCGCATGTGATCGAGGTGCTACGGGACGTGCCGGGTATCAGTTTCACCCACTTCCAGCCCAAGGACGTGGTACGTCACCCCTTGGTGCAGCGTATCGTCGAGGCCTATGACCGCTTCGAAGCCCGCCAAGCCACCCCCGAGGCACCCGGCAAAAATGCTTGAACTGGACATACAACGGGCGACCCAGGCGCTCGCCCCGATTGATGCCGACTTTCGCCGCTGGTGCGAGCTGGCCTTGCAGCAACGCAAGGCCGACTCGGAGATGACCATTCGTCTTGTCGACGAAGCGGAAGCACGCGAGCTCAATCACACGTATCGGCACAAGGACTACGCGACCAACGTGTTGTCCTTCCCGGCCGACGTGCCAGATGAGCTGCTCGATATTCCCTTGCTGGGCGACCTGGTGATCTGCGTCGCGGTGGTTGAACGCGAGGCGGCCGAGCAAGGCAAGTCGCTGGAGGCGCACTGGGCACATCTGGTCATTCATGGCTGCCTGCATCTGCTTGGCTACGACCACATCGAGGATGAGGAAGCCGAGGAAATGGAAAGCCTGGAACGAGAATTGCTGGCGCAACTGGGTCACCCGGACCCATACGCCGATGACGAAACCGAATCAACCCCACACTGATAGACCAAGGATCACGAGAACCGCCATGAGCGAAGATCGATCGAGCAACGGGCAGAAGTCCTGGCTGGGTAAACTAACCCAGGCTTTTGCCCATGAGCCGAAAAACCGCCAGGAGCTCCTGGAGCTGCTGCGCGAAGCACATCAGAACAAGCTGCTCGACAGCGAGGCGCTGACCATCGTCGAAGGGGCCATCCAGGTGGCGGACCTTCAGGTGCGTGACATCATGGTGCCACGCTCGCAGATGAACAGCATCAAGGCCGGCCAGTCACCACGCGAGTTCCTGCCGGCGGTGATCGACGCAGCGCACTCGCGCTACCCGGTAATCGGCGAAAGCCATGACGATGTGCTCGGTGTCCTGCTCGCCAAGGACCTGCTGCCGTTGATTCTCAAGGAGAACGGCGACAACTTCGACATCAAGACGCTGCTGCGCCCGGCCACGTTCGTGCCCGAGTCCAAGCGCCTGAACGTGCTGCTGCGCGAGTTTCGCGCCAACCACAACCACATGGCCATCGTCATCGATGAATACGGCGGCGTGGCTGGCCTGGTGACCATCGAGGATGTGCTCGAACAGATCGTCGGCGATATCGAAGACGAACATGACGTCGAAGAGGACAGCTATATCAAGCCGCTGCCTAACGGCGACTTCCTGGTCAAGGCACTGACGCCGATCGAGCACTTCAACGAGTCCTTCGACAGCGCGTTCTCCGACGATGAGTTCGACACCGTCGGCGGTTTGGTGATGAGTGCGTTCGGCCATTTGCCCAAGCGCAACGAAACCACCGAAATCGGTGCGTACAAGTTCCGCGTGCTCAACGCCGACAGCCGCCGGATACACCTGCTGCGCCTGACCCCGATCAACCGTTAAGGAACGACATGCGCTGGATCACCCGCCCCGGCTGGCCCGGTAACCTGCTGGCCTTGGCGGCCGGCGCTTCTACCCTCCTGGCCCTGGCGCCATTCGATCTGTGGCCACTGGCGCTGCTGTCCATCGCCATGCTCTACCTGGGCCTGCGCGAGCTTGGCCCGCGCCAGGCCCTGTGGCGTGGCTGGTGGTTCGGCTTTGGCCTTTACGGCGCCGGCACCTGGTGGATCTACGTCAGCATGACCAACTACGGCGGCGCCTCGCCGCTGTTGGCCATTGCGCTGCTGGTCGCGTTCTTTGCGGCCCTGGCCTGGTTCTTCGCGCTGCCCACCTGGTTGTGGGCGCGCTGGTTGCGGCGCAGCGAGGCGCCCCTGGCCGATGCGCTGGGCTTTGCTGCCCTGTGGGTGGCGCAAGAGGCGTTCCGCGGCTGGTTCCTCACCGGCTTCCCTTGGTTGTACGCAGGCTACAGCCAACTGGACGGCCCGCTGGCCGGCCTGGCGCCTCTGGGTGGGGTGTGGCTGGTGTCGTTTGCGTTGGCCCTGACGGCTGCGCTGCTGTGCAACCTCAACCGTTTGCGTGCCCGCCCGGGCTTTCTTGCCATCGCCTGCGTGCTGCTGCTCACCCCCTGGGCAGTGGGGTTGGCGCTCAAAGGGCATGCCTGGACCACCCCCGCAGGCGAGCCGCTCAAGGTCGCTGCCATTCAGGGCAACGTCGAACAGGACGTGAAGTGGGACCCGGCGCATATCGACGCCCAGCTGGCCCTGTACCGCGACCTGAGTTTCAGTTCAAAGCCTGCCGACTTGCTGATCTGGCCGGAAACCGCAGTACCTGTGCTCAAGGACCAGGCCCAAGGCTACATCGACGTCATGGGCCGCTTCGCCGCAGAGCGGCATTCAGCCCTGATCACTGGCGTGCCGGTTCGCGAGGTGGTGCACCGTCAGCGTCGTTACTTCAACGGCATCACCGTCACGGGCGAAGGGGACGGCACCTACCTCAAGCAGAAGCTGGTGCCCTTTGGCGAATATGTCCCGCTGCAAGACATGCTGCGAGGGCTGATCGAGTTCTTCAACCTGCCCATGTCGGATTTCGCCCGGGGCCCTGAGGACCAACCGCTGCTCCAGGCCAAGGGTTATCAGATCGCGCCTTACATCTGCTACGAGGTGGTCTACCCCGAGTTTGCCGCCGGCCTGGCAGCACGCAGCGACTTGCTGCTGACCATCAGCAACGATACCTGGTTCGGCACTTCCATAGGCCCGCTGCAGCACTTGCAGATGGCTCAGATGCGTGCGCTTGAAGCCGGCCGCTGGATGATCCGCGCCACCAACAATGGCGTGACGGCCTTGATCGACCCGTTCGGGCGCATCACGACCCAGGTACCTCAGTTCCAGCAGGCGGTGATGTACGGCGAGGTCGTGCCGATGCAGCAGCTGACGCCTTATCTGCAATGGCGTTCGTGGCCGCTTGCGATCCTGTGTGGGTTGCTGCTGGCCTGGGCGTTGATGGCCGGGCGTGTGGCCAGGGCCGTGTGATGCGGCCTTGCAGTTGACGTTGCAAGGGGCTGCTTCGCAGCCCCCCTTCAGTAGAACAACCGATACCCCACCAGCCCTGCCACCTCGTTGAGCAACTGCCCGCTCTGCCACATCGCCCGGCTTTCCGGCAGCCAACCTCCGAATGGCCGCGCGGGATCACGGCCGAGGAAACCGACCGGCGCGGGTACCACCTCGAAACCTGCCTGCTCGAAGCTCCAGCGCGAGCGCTGCATGTGCCAGGCCTGGGTCACTACCACGACGCGGCGTATCCCCAACGGCTGAAGCACGCTCGCCGAGTACTGGGCATTTTCCCAAGTGGTGCGGCTGGCCTGCTCCAACCACGTCACCTCAACGTCGAAGTCCTCATGCAGGCTGTCAGCCATCAGCTGCGCCTCGCTGGGCGGTGTGCCGTAGTGCAGCCCGCCGCTGGTCAGCACCGGTAGCCCGGACGCCTTGGCCAGGCGAGCGGCAAGGCGCAGCCGTTCCAGGGCCGTGGGCGTCGGCTGGTCGACACCCGCCCAGGCAGGGTCGCCCCGTTCACGCCCTGCGCCCAGCACGACGATGGCATCGGCCCGACGCTTGAGGCCAGCCCAGTCCTGCCCGGCTAACGCAGGCTCGGTTTCCAGCGCTTCTGCCAGGTACTGCACGGCCACGGGCAAGCTGGTCATCCACAGCCCGCCCAGCCCTGCCACAAAGCACACAGCGGCCAGCCGGGGGCGACGCCTGCGCAACCACCAGGCTGCAAGCAGCAGCAGAAACAGCACACCGGGGGGTAACAACCATTGCTTGATGAAATAGCGGATGGGCATGCACACCTCCTTCGAAGGTGTGCAGACTAAAAGCATCGGCGCCGGCCAACAACATGGCCGGCGTCGATCAAGGTCGGATAAATGTGCAAACCCTGGACATGCGCCGCGCAACCCCTAGCGGCGGGAGGCCTTGCGTGTGCGTGGCGTGCGCACGGTGCGCTTGATGTCCTTGAGCCAGATGATCCTGGCCGACGTAGGCTCAGCCTGCGGCCTAGGGCATGCCGCCTCGTTAGCGCGCTTCTGGAAAGTATCCAGATACGCCTTGATCACATCGAACTCAGCGCGGCTCAAGCCACGCAATTCCAACTCGGTCAGCGCCTCGTCCCGAAGCCGCATGGACGTTCTGGCCGTATCCAGGGCAAGGCCCAGCCTATCGATCAGGCGCTCATAGAGTTCTGGTTTTACTGCGGGTAGCTGCGACTCTCCCATTCGTTCACCTCATTGAAGATAACGATTATCTCCCCCACCCCAGAGCTTAGCGTCGTTGCGAAAAGCAGCCCGGCGCTGCGACCAGCGGCCATTCGCAACGAACGTTTCCCACGATGCGCGGCGCTGCTGTATGCTACGGCGTTCACTCCCGATGACACCGGAGTGCCGGACGCAGCGAGGTTCGCTGCCTGGAAAGGTCTCCTCTCTCTCAGCCAAAAGTAGCCATGCACGAACAATACACGCCCCGTGATATCGAAGCCGCCGCCCAGACGTTCTGGGACGAGCAACAATCGTTCGCTGTTACCGAACAGCCAGGCAAGGACACGTACTACTGCCTGTCGATGTTCCCGTACCCGAGCGGCAAGCTACACATGGGCCACGTGCGCAACTACACCATCGGCGACGTGATTGCCCGCTATCAGCGCATGCTGGGCAAGAACGTCCTGCAGCCGATGGGCTGGGATGCCTTCGGCATGCCCGCCGAAAACGCGGCGATGAAGAACAACGTCGCCCCGGCCAAGTGGACCTACGAAAACATCGACTACATGAAGACCCAGCTCAAGAGCCTGGGCCTTGCCATCGACTGGGCCCGCGAGGTCACCACCTGCAAGCCCGACTACTACCGTTGGGAGCAGTGGCTGTTCACCCGCCTGTTCGAGAAGGGCATCATCTATCGCAAGAACGGCACCGTTAACTGGGACCCGGCTGACCAGACCGTGCTGGCCAACGAACAGGTCATCGACGGGCGCGGCTGGCGCTCCGGCGCGCTGATTGAAAAGCGCGAAATCCCGATGTACTACTTCCGCATAACCGACTATGCCGATGAGCTGCTGGAAAGCCTCGACGAGCTGCCGGGCTGGCCTGAACAGGTCAAGACCATGCAGCGCAACTGGATCGGCAAGTCCCGCGGCATGGAAGTGCAGTTCCCGTACGATCAGGCCAGCATTGGCCACACCGGCACGCTGAAAGTCTTCACCACTCGCCCGGACACGTTGATGGGCGCCACCTACGTGGCGGTCGCCGCCGAGCACCCGCTGGCCACCCAGGCGGCCCAGGGCAACCCGGCGCTGCAGGCCTTCATCGACGAGTGCAAGGGCGGCAGCGTGGCCGAAGCGGACATGGCCACCCAGGAAAAGAAAGGCATGGCCACGTCCTTGGTGGTCGAGCACCCGCTCACCGGTGAGAAACTGCCGGTCTGGGTCGCCAACTACGTGCTGATGCACTACGGCGACGGTGCCGTCATGGCCGTGCCAGCCCACGACGAACGCGATTTCGAGTTCGCCCGCAAGTACGACCTGCCGATCAAGGCCGTGGTGCGTACCAGTGCAGGTGACGAAGTGGGCGCAGAGTGGCAGGCCGCCTATGGCGAGCATGGCCAGCTGATCAACTCCGGCGAGTTCGACGGCCTGGATTTCGCCGGCGCCTTCGACGCCATCGAAGCGGCGCTGGTGCGTAAAGACCTGGGCAAGTCCCGCACCCAGTTCCGCCTGCGCGACTGGGGCATCAGCCGTCAGCGTTACTGGGGCTGCCCGATTCCGATCATCCACTGCCCGTCCTGCGGCGATGTGCCGGTGCCGGAAGACCAATTGCCGGTTACCCTGCCTGAAAACGTGGTGCCGGACGGTGCAGGCTCGCCGCTGGCACGCATGCCCGAATTCTACGAATGCAGCTGCCCCAAGTGCGGCACTGCGGCCAAACGCGAAACCGACACGATGGACACCTTCGTCGAGTCCTCGTGGTACTTCGCGCGCTATGCCTCGCCCAACTACGAAGGCGGCATGGTAGACCCCAAAGCGGCCAACCACTGGCTGCCGGTCGACCAGTACATCGGCGGCATCGAACACGCCATCCTGCACCTGCTGTATGCGCGTTTCTTCCACAAGCTGATGCGTGACGAAGGCCTGGTCACTTCGAACGAACCGTTCAAGAACCTGCTGACCCAGGGCATGGTCGTGGCCGAAACCTACTACCGGGTCGCCAGCAACGGCGGCAAGGACTGGTTCAACCCCGCCGATGTCGAAGTCGAGCGCGACGCCAAGGCCAAGATCGTCGGCGCACGCCTGAAGACCGATGGCCTGCCGGTTGAAATCGGCGGCACCGAGAAGATGTCCAAGTCCAAGAACAACGGCGTCGATCCCCAGTCGATGATCGAGCAGTACGGCGCCGATACCTGCCGCCTGTTCATGATGTTCGCCTCGCCGCCCGACATGAGCCTGGAGTGGTCCGACTCCGGCGTAGAGGGCGCCAGCCGCTTCCTGCGCCGCGTCTGGCGCCTGGCCCAGGCCCACGTCGCCCAAGGCCTGCCTGGCAAGCTGGAGGTTGCGACCCTGGATGACGCGCAGAAAGTGATCCGCCGCGCCATCCACGCCGCCATCAAGCAAGCCAGCACCGATGTAGGCCAGTACCACAAGTTCAACACCGCCATCGCCCAGGTGATGACCGTGATGAACGTGCTGGAAAAAGCGCCGCAGGCCACTGCGCAAGACCGTGCCCTGCTGCACGAAGGCCTCGAAGCCGTCACCCTGCTGCTGGCTCCGATCACGCCGCACATCTCCCACGAGCTGTGGAAGCAACTGGGCCATGACCAGGCCGTCATCGATGCCGCCTGGCCTGCAGTGGATGAAGCCGCGCTGGTTCAGGACACCGTGACCCTGGTGGTGCAAGTCAATGGCAAGCTGCGTGGCCAGATCGAGATGCCGGCCGCAGCCAGCCGTGAAGAAGTCGAAGCCGCCGCGCGCAGCAACGAGAATGTCCTGCGCTTCATCGATGGCCTGGCCATCCGCAAGGTCATCGTGGTGCCGGGCAAACTGGTCAATATCGTCGCCAACTGATGGCAACGCCCGTTCGCAGGCTCTGCGCACGGGCGGAACAGGCTCACGAGGGAGCAACAACATGATCAAACGCAATCTGCTGGTAGTCGGCCTGGCGGTCATGCTCAGTGCCTGCGGGTTCCAGCTGCGCGGCACGGGCACCAGCGAACTGAGCGTCAAGGAGATGGACGTCAGCGCACGCAATGCCTACGGCCCGACCGTGGTTCAACTGCGCGAAGTGCTCGAGCGCAGCGGCGTGAACGTTCACGCAGGCGCACCGTACCGCCTGGTGCTGACCAACGAACAGGAGCGCCAGCGCGCCGTTACCTACAACAGCGGCAACCGCACGGCAGAATTCGAGCTGACCACCGAGCTGGACTATAGCATTCAGGGCCTGAACAACCTGGAGCTGACCAGCGACAAGGTCGAAGTGCGCAAGATCTATGTGCGCGACGCCTCGAACATCACCGGTTCCGAGCAGGATGCCAAGCGCGCCCGTGACGAGATGCGCCGCGACCTGGTCAATGCCATGATCGTGCGCCTGCAGAACCTCACCCCTGCCCAGCTCGATGAGCTGCAGCGCAAGGCCGATGAGCGTGCCAAGGCCGAAGCGGATGCGCTTGAAGCTGCGCGTCGCCAGCAGGCCGAGACACCTCAGCAGTCGCCACTGGAAGTGCCGGGCAACTGAGCCCGTGCAGGGCGCCGCCAGGCGCCCTGCCCCCCAATGCCATGAAACTCGCCCCCGCTCAACTCACCAAACACCTGCAAGGCTCGCTCGCGCCCGTCTACGTGGTCAGCGGCGATGATCCGTTGCTGTGCCAGGAAGCGGCCGACGCGATCCGCAGCGCCGCCCGCCAGCAAGGCTTCGACGAGCGCCAGGTGTTCAGTGCCGATGCCAACTTCGATTGGGGCACCCTGCTGCAAGCGGGTGCGAGCCTGTCGCTCTTCGCCCAGCGACGCCTGCTGGAACTGCGCCTGCCCTCGGGCAAGCCGGGCGACAAGGGTGCTGCTGCATTGCTGGAATACTGCGCCCGCCCTGCCGAAGACACGCTGCTGCTGATCAGCTTGCCAAAGCTCGATGCCAGCGCGCAGAAGACCAAATGGGGCAAGGCACTGGTCGAGGGTGATCACTGCCAGTTCATCCAGATATGGCCCGTGGACGCGCATCAGCTGCCTCAGTGGATCAATCAGCGGCTGCAACAGGCAGGCCTGAGCGCCCAGCGTGATGCCGTGGACCTGATTGCTGCGCGCGTGGAGGGCAACTTGCTCGCTGCCGCGCAGGAAATCGAAAAGCTCAAGCTGCTGGCCGAGGGCAATGTCATCACCCTGGAAACCGTCCAGGCTGCGGTGGCGGACAGCGCGCGCTTTGACGTCTTCGGGCTGGTCGACGCCATTCTCAAGGGTGAAGCCGCCCATGCCTTGCGCATGCTCGAAGGCCTGCGCGGCGAAGGGGTGGAGCCGCCGGTGATTCTGTGGGCCCTGGCCCGTGAACTGCGGCAACTGGCGGGCCTGGCCCAACTGTTCAGTCAAGGCGTTCCCCTGGACAAAGCCTTCAGCCAGGCACGCCCGCCGATCTGGGACAAACGCCGCCCCCTGGTCAGCAAGGCCCTGCAGCGGTTACCTGCGCAACGCTGGCCACAGCTGCTGCAGGACGCTCAGCGTATCGACGCCCAGATCAAGGGCCAGGCACAGGGTTCACCCTGGACGGGCCTGGCGCGCCTGGCGCTGCTGATGGCCGGCCAGCGCCTGGCACTGCCTGCCCAATAGCCGGTGCCCTGCCTGTAGCGCACGCGCTTGTTGGCCACCGCCGGCACGCCACCTCATGAAACGGCCAGATCACGCTCACCCTATAAACAATCAATTGGCCTGACCCCGGCCAACCCTGCACAATGCAGCCTGCAATGTCCGAACACAGGAACCGCCTTCATGAGCAAAAAGCCGAACAAGCAAGGCCACAACAAGGCCAAGTCCATCGTCGCCCAGCCCCTGTTCCGTTGCCGTCAGGAACGACCGGAGAAAGGCAAGGGCAGCTACCGCCGCGAAGCCTTCCAATCGAGAGATTGGGAGGCTTCTTACTTTTTGGCGGCATGAAGGCATCCGTAGCGCAGGCATGATATGGTCATCACCTGACCTGCAGACCTGGACCTGTGCATGCTCTACCGTCTTTTTCCTCGCTGGGAAACCCGCCAGCTCGTTGCGGCCTCCAGCTTCATCCTGCTCGTTGCCTGTGCGGAAAAACCCACGGCAGCCGATGCATTGCCCCTCGCCCAGGCGCAGCCGGCCCCCGTCGTAAATGCACCTGGCAAGGCGCCAGACAGCAACCCAGATATCCAGCCGTCCCAAACCTTCGCCCAGTGGCAAGCAGGTTTCCGCCAGCAGGCCCTGCAAGCGGGCATTGCCCCCGACGTCTTCGACAAGGCGTTTCTCGACGTTACCCCCGACATGGACGTGATCAAGGCTGACCGAAGCCAGCCAGAATTCACCCGGCCAGTCTGGGAATACCTGGAAGGTGCCTTGTCGCCCCTGCGCGTACGCAACGGCAAAAGGCTGCTGGAGCAGAACGCCGAGCTGCTGACCCGTCTGGAACAGCGCTATGGCGTCGATCGCCAGATCCTGGTCGCGGTATGGGGCATGGAAAGCAACTTCGGCCAGTTCCAGGGCAGCAAGTCAGTGATCCGCTCCCTGGCCACCCTGGCCTATGAAGGGCGACGTCCACAGTTTGCGCATGACCAGCTGATTGCCGCCCTGCAGATCATCCAGCACGGCGATATCCAAGCCGACGCGATGCGCGGCTCCTGGGCCGGCGCCATGGGCCAGACCCAATTCATCCCGACCACCTACAACACCCATGCCGTGGATTTCGACGGCGATGGCCGCCGCGATATCTGGAACAGCACGCCCGATGCCTTGGCCTCCACCGCACATTACCTGCAAAGCTCAGGCTGGAAGCGTGGCCAACCCTGGGGGTTCGAGGTGCAGGTACCGGCAGGCTTCGATTATTGGCAAGCTGACGGGACCTCGCGCAAGCCTATCGCCGAATGGTTGGCCATGGGCCTGACACTGCCTGCCGGTACGCAGTTGCCAGCCGGTAGCAATGAGCTGCCAGCCGCCCTGTTACTGCCCGCTGGTGCGCGAGGCCCAGCATTTCTGGTTCTCGACAACTTCCGCGCCATTCTCAAGTACAACAACTCATCGGCCTACGCGCTGGCCGTCAGCCTCCTGAGCGATCGCTTCACCGGCTGGGGCTTCATCGCTGGCAGCTGGCCCAAGGACGACACGCCCCTGAGCCGCAGCGAGCGCATGGAGTTGCAGAACTTGCTCAATGCCAAGGGTTTTGATGCGGGTAACGCCGACGGGATCATTGGCGCCAACACCCGCAAGGCCATCCGTAACGCCCAGCAGGGCCTGGGCTGGCCAGCCGATGGTTATCCGACGCACAAGCTCCTGGAGAGCCTACGGTAGCCGTAGGCTTACGCTTACTGGCGATGGTGCGGGTCAGCTACCCCAGCAACGGTAATCGTCTGCCTGGGGTGGCCTTGGCGCCAGGCTCACGCCTGGAACAGCGCCTGCTCAAGCACCAGGCGCTGCCGTTCGCTGTCCAGCGTCACTCGGGCACCCAGCGGCAGGCAGATATTGGGGTCACAGTGTCCACTGCGCCACCCGGCCAGTACTGGTACGCCCAAGGGGCCGAACGTGTCGCGCAGCAGCGGTGCCAGCGCCGCCGCGGTAATGCCAGCGAAGTCCCCTACCAGCACACCCTTGATACCTTCCAGCTTGCCGGCCAGCCGTAACTGCGTCAGCAGACGATCGACCCGGTACAACGGCTCGTTCACATCTTCGATGAACAGGATGCAGCCCTGGGTATCCAGCTCTGCCAAGGTCCCCAGGGTTGCACCCAGCATCGACAGGTTCCCCCCCATCAGCGGGCCACTGGCAAGGCCGGGGATGACGGTGTTCAAGGGGAACTGCGCCGGGTGTGTGATCGGGTCACCGGCTGCCAGGTGCCCGCTCAGCTGCGCCACCAGCGACGATTCGGTCGGTGCCTGCTTGCCCCCCAACAGGTCGGCGTTGAGCATGGCCCCGTGGAAGCTGATCATCCCTGTATGGCGGTAGAGCGCCGCATGCAAGGCGGTGATATCGCTGTAGCCGATCAAGGGCTTGGGGTGGTTTTGCAACAGCTCGAAATCGAGCCTGTCCAGCAGGCGCATACTGCCGTAGCCGCCACGCATGCACAGGACCGCGTCGATGGACGGGTCCCGGAAGGCGTCGTGCAGGTCCTGTAGTCGCTGCGCGTCGGCGCCTGCCAGGTAGCCCTCGGCCTGGGTCGCACCCGGATAGACCCGGCAGCGGTAGCCGCGCTCGGCGAACCACCGGGTCGCCTTGTGCACATCCAGACGCGCGGGGCCTGCCGGGGCAACCACGGCAAAACAGGCATCGGGCGCAATGGCCTTGCGCAGTGGCAAGGCAGAAGGTTCAACGCACTTCATCGGGCAACTCCATACGGCTTGTCCCGGACAGCTTACGGGTTGGCTGGCAGAAAAAAAAATGCCGATGCAGCCTTGCGGCGCATCGGCATTTCTATTTTCACGGTCAGATCAGAGCTTGATCTTGGCTTCGTGCGCTTGCTGGTCGGCGTGGTAGGACGAGCGCACCAATGGGCCGGAAGCGACGTTCTTGAAGCCCATGCGATAGCCTTCCTCGGCGAACCAGGCAAAGGTGTCGGGGTGCACGAAGCGCTGCACTGGCAAGTGGCTGCGCGATGGCTGCAAGTATTGACCCAGGGTGAGCATGTCGATGTCGTGTTCGCGCATGCGGTGCATGACCTCGATCACTTCTTCGTCGGTCTCGCCCAACCCGAGCATCAGGCCGGACTTGGTGGGCACATGCGGTACCAGCTGCTTGAACTTCTGCAGCAGGTCCAACGACCAGTCGTAGTCCGAACCCGGGCGAGCGGCCTTGTACAGGCGCGGCACGGTTTCAAGGTTGTGGTTGAACACATCCGGCGGCTCCTGGGCCGTGATCGCCAGCGCCACGTCCATACGGCCCCGGTAGTCCGGAACCAGGGTTTCGAGCTGCACGCCTGGCGACAAGGCGCGGATTTCGCGGATGCAGTCGGCAAAGTGCTGGGCGCCGCCATCGCGCAGATCATCACGGTCAACCGAGGTGATGACCACGTACTTCAGGCGCAGGTCGGCAATGGCCACCGCAAGGTTCTTCGGCTCGTCCAGGTCCAACGGCTTGGGACGGCCATGCCCCACGTCGCAGAACGGGCAGCGCCGGGTGCAGATGTCGCCCATGATCATGAAGGTGGCGGTGCCGCCCGAGAAGCACTCGCCCAGGTTCGGGCAGGAGGCTTCTTCGCAGACGCTGTGCAGCTTGTGCTTGCGCAGCAGTTGCTTGATGCGGTCTACCTCGGGCGAGACCGGGATACGCACGCGGATCCAGTCAGGCTTCTTGGGCAGCTCGTCGGTGGGGATGATCTTGACCGGGATGCGCGCGACCTTGTCGGCGCCTCGCAGCTTGACCCCGGCTTCGACCTTTTTGGGGGCGGAACGCGCAGTAGCGTCCTGGGTTGGGATCAGGTTCGGCACGGCTTCTTGCACAGTAGTCATATTCAGTCGATTCCGCCCGTGAGGGTCGTCTGCTCTGCGTAGTCGAGGTGCTTGACCAGCTGTTCGCGCAGCCTTGTCCTGACCTCGTCGAGTTCGATCGGGCCTGCCAGGTCACGCAGCTGGGTCATCGCCAGCCCCGCATAACCGCAGGGGTTGATTCGGCAAAAGGGTGCCAGGTCCATGTCCACGTTCAAGGCTAGGCCATGAAAGGAGCGGCCGTTGCGGATACGCAGGCCGAGCGAAGCGATCTTCGCGCCGTCTACATACACACCCGGTGCATCGGGCTTGGCAGCGGCCTGCACCGCGTAGCCATCGAGCAGGGCGATCAGGCTGCGCTCGATGCGGCTGACCAGGTCGCGTACGCCGAAGCCCAGGCGGCGTACATCCAGCAGCAGATAGGCCACCAGCTGGCCTGGCCCATGATAGGTCACCTGGCCACCCCGGTCGGTCTGCACCACGGGAATATCGCCCGGCACCAGCAGGTGCTCGGCCTTGCCAGCCTGCCCTTGCGTGAAGACCGGCGGGTGTTCGACCAGCCAGACTTCATCCTGGGTATCGGCAGTGCGCTGCTCAGTGAAACGCCGCATGGCCTCGAGCACCGGTTCATAGGGCTGCAGGCCAAGTTCGCGGACACCGAGGCAGCCGGGCATCAGAGCACCATTTTCACGATGCCGGTGGCACGCAGGGCGCTGTTGATATCGTGGAGCTGATTTTCGCTTTCGGCCACGATGTGCAATTGCACAGTGGTGTACTTGCCTTCCTTGCTCTGGCGTTCGGCCAGCGTGGAAAGATCGACCTTGGCGTGTTTGCTGAGCACTTCGATCACGGTGTCCTTGAAGCCGACACCGGTGTCACCGATGACCTTGATCGGATAATCGGCACAGGGAAATTCGATTTTGTGAGACTTGACGTCTGGTTCGCTCATGGCGGAAACGGCCTCGCAAGCCGTGGCAACAACAACACCCCCGCGATCACGCGGGGGCGTGCAGGTCACGTGTCAGTTGAACAACCCGTAGAAGAATAGACGGATGCTATCCCACATACGGCGGAAGAAACCACCTTCCTCGACGCCATCGAGGGCGATCAGGTCGGCGCTGTGAACCACTTTGTCGTCCAGTTTGACTTCAACCTTGCCGATCACGTCACCCTTGGCGATGGGGGCGGTCAGTTGCGGGTTCATGGTCATCGAAGCCTGCAGGCGCTTGAGCTGGCCCTTGGGCATGGTCATGGTCAGGTCTTCGGCAAGGCCGGCCTTGACTTCGCTGGTGGCGCCTTTCCACACAGGAGCCTTGGTCAGCTCGGTGCCCTTCTGATAGAAGGTCTGGGTTTCGAAGAAGCGGAAGCCGTAGGTCAGCAGCTTCTGGGTTTCGGCAGCGCGGGACTGCTCGCTGTTGGTGCCGAACACCACGGCGATCAGGCGCTGGCCGTCACGTACGGCCGATGCCACCATGCAGTAGCCAGCCTCTTCGGTGTGGCCGGTCTTCAGACCATCCACGGTCTTGTCACGCCACAGCAGCAGGTTGCGGTTAGGCTGCTTGATGTTGTTCCAGAAGAACTCTTTCTGCGAATAGATGGCGTAGTGAGCCGGGTCGACGTTGATGATCGCACGGGCCAGGATCGCCATGTCGTGAGCAGAGGAATAATGCTCCGGGTTCGGCAGGCCAGTGGGGTTCATGAAGTGACTGTTGGTCATGCCCAGGTCGGCAGCGGTCTTGTTCATCATGTCGGCGAAAGCGTCTTCGCTGCCGGCGATGTGCTCGGACAGGGCGACGGAAGCATCGTTGCCGGACTGGATGATGATGCCGTGCAGCAGGTCGCTGACGGTCACCTGGCTGCCCACCTTGATGAACATGCGCGAACCGCCGGTGCGCCAGGCGTTTTCGCTGACGGTCACCGGGTCGTTTTCGCCGATCTGGCCACGGCGGATGTCCAGCGTGGCGATGTAGGCGGTCATCAGCTTGGTCAGGCTGGCTGGCGGAAGACGCTCGTCACCGTTGTTCTCGACCAGCACGTTGCCGCTGGACGCGTCCATGAGTACGTAGGACTTGGCTGCCAGTTGAGGCGGCGCGGGCGTCATCTGCTCGGCCGCGAAGGCCACCGGGGTGAGCAGGAGCAATACGGGCAAGCAAAGTCGTTTGGCAAGGTTGGTGATGTTCATCCGTCTCTCGAAAATCGCTAATGGTCTGGAGATGTTTTCTGGGCAAGCACACGGCCCAGCACCGGTCAGTCTAGTTATTGGCCTGGGGCCTGGCCCGGCAACGTGCGACAGGGTGCCGCTGCGGGCAAAACCGGCATTGTACATGGCTGGGCCTGTCAATTCATGACAAAACCGCCACTTTGCACCGCTCTTGTCCATAGGTGGACCCCACCCGCAGGCTGTTCATAGCGTGCGCGAGGGGTCAGTCACCCTGTCGGGACGCCTGGTCAGTCAGCTGTGACCAACTTGGCCTGCCCCAGGTTCGCCAGGCGGATGCTGTTCTGCGCCTGCTGGACTTCACCCTCGCTGTTGATCGGCCCCAGGCGTACGCGATGCAGCGTCTGCTGGTTGCGTACGATCGAGCTGATGAACACCGGTGCGCTGACCATGCTGCTGAGCTTGGCGCGCAGCAGCTCGGCCGCATCGGGGTTGGCGAATGCGCCGACCTGCAGGAAGCTGCCGCCAGTGCCGGCAGGCACGTTGTTGCCACCGACCTGCACCGGCACCACCGGCGCCGCATGCTGCTGCGGCGGTGGCGTCCACTGCTCTACCCGACCGGAGCTGGCCGGGATCGCCTGGGTCTGGGCCACCTGGGGCTCCTTGAGCACCATGGGCGGCGTCTGGCCGCGTTGAGCCCACCATTGCTGGGGGTCGATGCCTTCGACGCGCACATGGGCAGTACCGATCTCGGCGTAGCCCAGCTTCTTCGCCGCCGCATACGACAGGTCGATGATGCGATCGGAATAGAACGGGCCGCGATCGTTCACCCGCAGGATGACGCTGCGACCGTTGGCCAGGTTGGTCACCTTTACATAGGCGGGCAGTGGCAGCGTCTTGTGCGCGGCACTCATGCCGTACAGGTCGTACAGCTCGCCGTTGGCGGTGTTCTGACCATGGAACTTGGTGCCATACCACGACGCCGTGCCCTCGGCGCGGTAGTTGCGCGCATCCTGCATCGGGTAGTAGGTCTTGCCCAGGACGGTGTAGGGGTTGGCCTTGTAGTTGCCGGTGTGCAGGGTGGGCGTGGCATCGGGGATCTTGTTGACGTCCACATCCCACCACGGCGCACCGTCCTTGTGGGCACGGTTGATGTCCAGGCCGGGCTGGCTGCGCACCACGCTCGCGCCGCTGGAACTCTTGGGCGCCGGGCGGCTGGAGGAGCAACTGACCAACGCCAGGCCGATGGCGGCGCAGGTGACCAGCTTGAAGGAAGTGGTAGAGAAAATTGCGCGCATTAGTTGACGCCCCGTGCTTGGACCAGCTGTTGCGCAAGCTGATGCACCGCCATGGCATACATCACGCTGCGGTTGTAGCGAGTGATCGCGTAGAAATTCTTCAAGCCCACCCAGTACTCGGGGCCGTTCTCACCCTCCAGGCGGAAGGCCGTGACGGGCAGATCATCGCGCAGCGAATCATGAACCGACCAGCCAAGGGCACGCAACTCCCCGACCGTGCTGGCCGGCTCGATACCGGTGGTCAGGCCTTGATCGGCGCGCTCGCCCTGCACGGTGGCGCGGCTGACCACGCTCTGCCCGGCCATCCAGCCATGGCGCTTGAAGTAGTTCGCCACGCTGCCGATGGCATCATCGGGGTTGGTCCAGATGTTGATGTGCCCATCACCGTCGAAGTCCACGGCGTAGTTGCGAAAGCTGCTGGGCATGAACTGCGGCAGCCCCATGGCCCCGGCATAGGAGCCCTTGAGGGTCAGGGGATCGAGTTGTTCTTCACGGGCCAGCAGCAGGAACTCACGCAGTTCCTTGCGGAAGAATTCGGCGCGTGGGGGATAATCGAAGCCCAGGGTGGACAACGCGTCGAGCACTCGGAAGTTGCCCGTGTTGCGCCCGAAGAAGGTTTCAACGCCAATGATCGACACGATGTATTGTGCCGGCACCCCATATTCCTGCTCGGCCCGCGCCAGCACGGCTTCGTGCTGGCGCCAGAAGTCCACGCCCCGCGCAATGCGCGCGTCGGTGAGGAACATCGGGCGGTACTCCTTCCAGGGTTTGACCCGTTCGGCTGGCCGCGAAATCGCATCGAGGATCGATTGCTTGCGCTGCACTTCACGGAACACGCCCATCAGTTGTTCTGGGGCAAAACCATGGTCGCGGCTCATCTGGCCAACGAATTCGGCCACCTGGGGCGAGTTGTCGTAGTCGCCGGCCTCGGCCAGCTGTACAGCGCCAAACAGGCTCACCGCACCAAACCACGGCGCACAACGGGTAGCCCAGTTACGCACTGCTTGCATGTAATTGTTCACCTTATTCAAACCTGTGCGATCCACTTTCGATGCGTGTGGATCGACATCAGAACGCCAAACGCTGACAGCAGCGTCACCAATGAAGTTCCGCCATAGCTAATGAAGGGCAAGGGCACGCCGACGACGGGCAGAAGGCCACTTACCATCCCGATATTGACGAATACGTATACGAAGAACGTCATGGTCAAGCTGCCAGCGAGCAGCTTGCCGAACAATGTCTGTGCCTGCGCCGTGATCATCAGGCCACGCCCGATCAGCAGCAGGTACACGATCAGCAACAGGCAAATGCCCACCAGGCCGAACTCCTCGCCCAGCACGGCGATGATGAAGTCGGTGTGGCTTTCAGGCAGAAAGTCCAGGTGCGACTGCGTGCCCAGCAGCCACCCCTTGCCAAATACGCCGCCAGACCCAATCGCCGCCTTGGACTGGATGATGTTCCAGCCCGTGCCCAGCGGGTCGCTCTCCGGGTCGAGGAAGGTCAGCACCCGCTGCTTCTGGTAGTCGTGCATCACGAAAAACCACATGGCCACCGCCACGGGCACCGTTGCCGCCAGCACGCTGAGAATCCAGCGCCAGCGCAGGCCGCCCATGAACAGGACGAAGGCACCGGAGGCCAGAATCAGCAACGCCGTCCCCAGGTCCGGCTGGCGCACGATCAGAATGAAAGGCACGCCAATCAGTACCAGGCTGATGGCCACGTGCTTGAGGTGCGGCGGCAGGGTGCGCTTGGACAAGTACCAGGCGATGGTCGCCGGCATGATGATCTTCATGAACTCGGAGGGCTGGAAGCGAATCACCCCGGGTATGTTGATCCAGCGCGTTGCACCCATGGCGTTGTGGCCCATGACGTCCACCACCACCAGCAGCAATACCCCGGTCAGGTACGCCAGTGGCACCCAGCGCGCCATGAACCGTGGCTCGAGCTGGGCGATGACGAACATCGATACCAGGCCGATGCCAAACGAGGTGGCCTGCTTGAGCAACAGGTCCCAGTTCTTGCCGCTGGCCGAATACAGCACGAACAGGCTGCCCGCGGCCAGGGTCAGGAGGATGATCAGCAGGGGACCATCGACGTGGATGCGCTGCAGGAAGCTGGCGCGCCGACGCATCACATCCTCGCTGGAGAGCATGCGATCGAAATTGTTCATCACAGCGGCGACTCCTGAGTAGCGGTAACCGGCGCAAGCTCAGGCTTGAGCCGGCCGTTTTCGTCCAGCAGCCAGGCATCCATGATCTGGCGCACCACAGGCGCGGCCACCCCAGAGCCCGACTCGCCGTTCTCGACCATGACCGACACCACGATCTTGGGGTCTTCTGCCGGTGCGAAGGCCACGAACAAGGCGTGGTCGCGGTGACGTTCCTGAAGTTTGTTGCGGTCGTACTTCTCGCCCTGCTTGATGGCCACCACCTGTGCGGTACCACTTTTGCCGGCGATGCGGTACTGGGCACCGATGGCAGCCTTGCGGGCGGTACCGCGCGCGCCGTGCATCACCTGCTCCATGCCGTGGGTCACACGCGCCCAATCGGCCTTGTCGCGCAGCACGATGTCCGGCATCGGGTTTTCATCCACCGGCGGTTCCCCTTCGATGGTCTTGGCCAGGTGCGGCCGGTTCCATACACCCTTGTTGGCAATCAGCGCCGTCGCCTGGGCCAGTTGCAGAGGCGTGGCCTGCATATAGCCCTGGCCGATACCCAGGATCAGGGTTTCGCCCGGGAACCAGGCCTGCCGGCGCGTAGCCCGCTTCCATTCCCGCGACGGCATCAACCCTGCGGACTCTTCGAACATGTCCAGCGACACCCGCTGACCGATGCCGAACTTGTTCATGTAGCTGGACAACCGGTCGATGCCCATCTTGTGGGCCAGGTCGTAGAAGTAGGTGTCGTTGGAGCGCATGATGGCGGTGTCCAGGTCCACCCAGCCGTCACCCGAGCGGTTCCAGTTACGGTATTTGTGATCGTAGTTGGGCAGCTGGTAGTACCCAGGGTCGAACACACGGCTGCTCGGGGTCACCGCGCCGCTGTCCAGGCCGGCGATGGCCACGGCTGGCTTGATCGTCGAACCGGGCGGATAAAGGCCGCGCAAGATGCGGTTGAACAGCGGCCTGTCGATCGAATCACGCAGTTCGGCATAGGCCTTGAAGCTGATGCCGGTGACGAACAGGTTGGGGTCGAAGCTGGGCTGGCTCACCATGGCGAGCACTTCGCCGGTACGTGGGTCGAGCGCCACCACCGCACCACGGCGCCCGGCCAGGGCGGCTTCGGCCGCTTCCTGCAACCTGATGTCCAGGCTCAGCACGATGTCCTTGCCAGGCTTGGGGTCGGTACGTTTGAGCACCCTGAGCACACGGCCGCGGGCGTTGGTCTCGACTTCTTCGTAGCCGACCTGGCCGTGCAGCGTGGCCTCGTAGAACCGCTCGATACCAGTCTTGCCGATGTGGTGCGTGCCGCTGTAGTTCACAGGGTCCAGGGTTTTGAGCTCTTTCTCGTTGATACGGCCGACGTAGCCCACCGAATGCGCGAAATGCGCCCCTTGTGGATAGTGACGCACCAGTTGGGCGACCACCTCCACCCCTGGCAAGCGGAACTGGTTCACCGCCACACGGGCGATCTGTTCCTCGTTGAGTTCGAACAGGATGGGTACCGGCTCGAACGGCCTGCGTCCCTGGCGCATGCGCTTTTCGAACAGTGCGCGGTCGTCTGGAGTGAGTTCCAGTATCTCGACGATGCTGTCCAGCACTTGCTGCCAGTCTCCCGCACGCTCACGGGTCATGGACAGGCTGAAGCTGGGCCGGTTGTCGGCGATCACTACCCCGTTGCGGTCGAAGATCAGCCCGCGTGTCGGCGGGATCGGCTGCACATGCACCCGGTTGTTCTCAGACAGCGTGGAGTGGTAGTCGTACTGGATGATCTGCAGGTAATACAGCCGCGCAATCAGCACGCAGATGAGCAGCATGACCGCCACGGCGCCGACCACGACGCGGTTGCGCACCAGACGGGCGTCTTTTTCGTGGTCCTTGAGGCGGATCGGCTGCGACATCGGGCTGCTTACAGGCTCATTTGTGGTAGGGATGCCCGGACAACACCGTCCAGGCCCGGTAGACCTGCTCGCCGATGAGTATCCTGACCAGCGGGTGCGGCAAGGTCAGCGGCGACAGGGACCAGCGCTGATCGGCGCGGGCGCACACTTGCGGCGCAAGCCCTTCGGGCCCACCCACCATCAGATTCACCGTGCGCGCATCCAGGCGCCAGCGGTCCAGTTCACCTGCCAGTTGCTCGGTGCTCCACGGCTTGCCATGGACCTCCAGGGTTACGACGCGCTCCCCGGGTTGCACCTTGCTGAGCATGGCTTCGCCCTCCTGGCGAATCAGGCGGGCGACGTCGGCATTCTTGCCGCGGGTGTTCAGCGGTATTTCCACCAGCTCGAGCGAAAGTTCGGCCGGCAGGCGCTTGACATACTCATGCCAGCCCTCCTCGACCCACTTCGGCATGCGCGAGCCAACCGCGATCAGGCGCAGACGCACGGCGCTTTCCTTATTCGCGATCTTTGAGCTTGTCGGAGTACTCGTGGACATGGTCCGGGCTGTGGTGCTTGCCATCGGCGGCGCGGCTCTGCTCGGCGCCCTGCCACAGGCGTTCGAGGTCGTAGAACTGGCGTGCAGCCGCAGTCATCATGTGCACGATGACATCGTTAAGGTCCAGCAGCACCCAGTCGCTGTCGCCCTTGCCTTCCTCACCCAGAGGCTGGGCGCCCTTGGCCTTGACTGCCTCGCGGACCTTCTCGGCCATGGCGTTGATCTGACGGTTGGAGGTACCGGTGGCGATGATCATGTAATCGGTCAGGCTGTGCTTGTCACGCACGTCGATGACCTGGATATCCTGGGCCTTGACGTCTTCCAGCGCTGCCGTGGTCACTGCGACCAGTTCGTCGCCGTAAATTTTCTGCTTGGTCATATAAAACTCGTTCAACTCGTAGGATGAGGTGCCAGGGGCACCGTCAGTTGGGCGCACGATACAGTTCGTGCGCCTCGATGTAGGCCAGTACGGCGTCCGGCACCAGGAACCTCACCGACCTGCCGCTGGCCAGCAGCTGTCGGATCTGTGTAGCCGACACCGCAAGCGGTGTCTGCCAGACGAACGAAATGTTTCCCGCCGGGCCGGACATGGCGGTGGGATCGCTCTGCGAACGGGCAGCCAGCAGGTTGCGCAGTTCGTCGGGGGGGTCTACATCCGCATCCGGGCGTTGCAGCACCAGGATGTGGCAGTGTTGCAGCAGTTCTTCCCAGCGGTGCCAGCCGGGCAGTCCGCAGAAGGCGTCCCAGCCCAGCACCAGAAACAACTGGTCGTCAGCGGCAAGCTCGGCACGGATCGACTCCAACGTATCGATGGTGTACGACGGCTTGTCCCGTGCCAGTTCACGCGCGTCCACGCTCAGGCCTGCAACGCCCGCGACGGCGCCCTGCACCATGGCCAGGCGATCGTGCGCGGCCACTTGCGGCGTGTCTCGGTGCGGCGGGCGAGCATTGGGCAACAGGCGCAGCTCGTCCAGGGCCATGAACTCGGCGACTTCCAGCGCACTGCGCAGGTGGCCGATGTGGACCGGGTCGAAGGTGCCGCCAAGAATGCCGACGCGGCGAACTGCCTGGGCCTGACTCAACTCAGCAGGACTCCTGGCCGCGCAGTTGACCGTCGCCGATCACCACGTATTTCTCGCACGTCAGGCCTTCGAGGCCGACCGGGCCACGGGCGTGAAGCTTGTCGGTGGAAATGCCGATCTCGGCACCCAGGCCATATTCGAACCCGTCGGCGAAGCACGTCGGGGTGTTGAGCATGACGGAGGCCGAGTCCACTTCAGCCATGAACTGGCGCGCCTCCCCCTGATGCTCGGTGATGATCGAGTCGGTGTGGTGCGAACCGTAGTGGTTGATGTGCTCGATGGCCTGATCCAGGCTGTCCACCACACGGATGGACAGTACGGCATCGAGGTACTCGGTGTGCCAGTCGTCCTCGCTGGCCGCGTGCGCGTCGATCAGCGCACAGGTACGCTCGCAACCGCGCAGCTCAACGCCTTTCTCCTGGAAACGGCGCGCCATTTCGGGCAGGAAGCGCTCGGCGACCAGCTGGTCCACCAGCAGCGTTTCCATCGCCCCGCAGATGCCGTAGCGGTAGGTCTTGGCGTTGAACGCCACGCGCCAGGCCTTGTCCAGGTCGGCATGCTGGCTGACATGGACATGGCAGATACCGTCGAGGTGCTTGATGACCGGTACCCGTGCGTCGCGGCTGATGCGCTCGATCAGGCCCCGGCCACCGCGCGGTACGATGACATCGACGAACTCGGGCATGCTGATCAGCGCGCCCACCGCCTCGCGGTCGGTGGTTTCCACCACTTGAACCACGGCGGCGGGCAAGCCCGCCGCCGCCAGGCCGCGCTGGATACAGGCGGCAATCGCGCGGTTGGAGTGGATGGCTTCGGAGCCGCCGCGCAGAATCGTGGCATTGCCTGACTTCAGGCACAGGCTGGCCGCGTCGATGGTGACGTTCGGGCGTGATTCGTAAATGATGCCGATGACGCCCAGCGGCGTGCGCATCTTGCCGACCTGGATACCCGATGGGCGGTAGCTCATGTCGCGAATGGCGCCGACCGGGTCCGGCAGGCTGGCGACCTGCCGCAGGCCGGTGATCATGCCGTCGATGCGCGCCGGGGTCAGGGCCAGGCGGTCGAGCAACGCGGCTTCCAGCCCAGAGGCACGGCCATGGGCCAAGTCCTGCTCGTTGGCTGCGATCAGCGCGTCACGGCCTGCATCCAGCGCGTCGGCGGCAGCGTGCAGGGCACGGTTCTTCTGCGCGGTGCTGGCACGGCCGATTACCCGGGAGGCTTCACGGGCTGCGCGACCCAGGCGGGTCATGTAGTCAAGAACGGACTCAGTCATGGGCTCGGTGTCTTGGCGGTGGGGAAACGGCTGATTATAACTGTCGCGCAGGTGTACGCCCAGCGGTGGGTGGCGGATGGTAGAAAAAGCTGTGGCAAATCTGTAGGAAAGATGTAACCGGTCTTATCCATAAGGAAGCAGAACTCTGTGGAAATCTCTGCCCTGCGCCGTCACATGTTCGAAGGTTTCAGATTCGGTTAAGGTAGCGCCTGTTACCCTCATGCCTTTAGCCTGCGAAGCCCTTGCATGCCAGCACTGCCAGACAGCTTTTTCGACCGCGACGCCCAAACCTTGGCCAAAGCCCTGCTGGGCAAGGTCATTCGCCACCGCCAGGGCAACTTGTGGCTTGCCGCCCGCATCATCGAGACCGAGGCCTATTACCTCACCGACAAGGGTAGCCATGCGTCGCTGGGCTACACCGAGAAGCGCAAGGCGCTGTTTCTCGATGGCGGGCACATCTATATGTACTACGCCCGCGGCGGCGACTCCCTGAACTTCAGCGCCCAGGGCCCCGGCAATGCGGTGCTCATCAAGTCCGCCTACCCGTGGCAGGACGCCCTCTCAGGGCCCGACAGCCTGGCGCAGATGCACCTGAACAACCCCGACGCCAGCGGCAACCTGCGCTCCGCCGAGCGCCTGTGCGCGGGGCAGACGCTGTTGTGCCGGGCGCTGGGCCTCAAGGTGCCACATTGGGATGCGCAGCGCTTCGACCCGCAGCGGCTGTATGTGGACGACTGCGCCAACCCGGTGCCGCGGGTGATCCAGGCAGCCCGTCTGGGCATTCCCCACGGGCGTGACGAGCACCTGCCGTACCGCTTCGTCGACGCCGCATACGCCCGGTTCTGCACACGCAACCCATTGCGGCGCGGCCAGGTCGAAGGCCGTGACTTCTCCATCATCGAACAAGAGAGCTGAACCATGGAACAATGGCTCGACGGCCTGACCGGTTGGCTGGGTGCCAACCCACAGTGGCTTGGCGTCGCAATCTTCCTGGTCGCGTGCATCGAATGCCTGGCCATCGCCGGCATCATCGTTCCAGGCACGGTGCTGCTGTTTGCGGTAGCCGTGCTGGCAGGTAGCGGTGTGCTGGGCCTTGGCGAAACCTTGCTGCTGGGCTTTTTGGGCGGGTTACTGGGTGACGCGCTGTCCTACATGATCGGCAAGCATTTCCACCAGAACATTCGCCGCCTGCCGGTGTTGCGGCACCACCCGGAATGGATCGGCAGCGCCGAAACCTACTTCAAGCGCTATGGCATCGCCAGCCTGCTCGTAGGCCGTTTCATCGGCCCGTTGCGGCCCATGCTGCCAATGGTCGCCGGCATGTTCGACATGCCGCTACTGCGGTTCATCGCCGTGAGCCTGGTGGCAGCCGCAGGGTGGTCGATCGCCTACCTGCTGCCCGGTTGGGCCACCGGTGCGGCCATGCGCCTGCCCCTGCCCGAAGGCTTCTGGCCCCAGGCCGGGATCATTTTCGGCACGCTGGCGGTGATCATCGGCCTTAGCCTGAGCACCAGCATCCGCGACCGTCGCCACGGCACACGGCTGATTGGTGCCCTGTGCCTGCTGGCCTTGGCCGGGGTATTTCTTGGCTGGCCCTACCTGCACGCCTTCGACGACGGGGTGATGACGCTGGTCCAGGAGCATCGCAGCCAGGCCATCGACGGCGCCGTGGTGGTGGTGACGCGGCTCGGGGATTTTCGCACCCAGTTCTTCCTCGGCGGGCTGCTGACAGGCTTGCTGCTGGTGGTACGCCAGTGGCGGCACGCTTTCTTCGCAGCTGGGGCGCTGATGGGCACCGCCATCGCCAATGGCACGCTCAAGTGGCTGTTCGCCCGGGCCCGGCCGGAAGTGCTGACCGACCCGCTGACCAGCTACAGTATGCCCAGCGGCCACAGTTCGGCGTCGTTTGCGTTCTTTCTGGTGCTAGCGGTGCTCGCCGGCCGCGGCCAGCCACCGCGCATGCGCCTGACCTGGATCATGCTAGGTTGCATTCCGGCATTGGCCATTGCCCTGTCGCGGGTGTACCTGGGTGCACACTGGCCCACCGACATCCTGGCCGGCGCCCTGCTGGCCTGCTGCGTCTGCGCGATCAGCCTGACGTTGTCCCAGTACCGTCAGACCCTGCCGGCCCTGCCCCTGAAGGTCTGGTGGCTGGTGTTGCCGGCCTGCATCGCCTTGCTGGCCTTCTTTGCCACCCACGCTCTGCCCCACGCCCTGCTCAGGTACCAGTACTGACGCCAGGCGCTATTCAGGCAAACAGCTCACCCTGGATGCGCTCGAGCAACCTGTGGATCTCGCCCAGCCGCTGCTCGGGCGAGTCCTGGGCCAGCAAGTCCAGCTTGTCTTGCTCGGTGAAGGGCAGCAGGTAGGCCAGTTGGTTGGCCAGCGCCTGACGCCCGTCCACAGGCCGGGGCATGTCGAGCGCCTCGACCATCGGGTGCTCGCCCAAGGCCAGCAGCAGGGCCAGCAAGTCGTCGTCCGCTTCCTGCAAGGGGCTGTCGTCAAGCTCAGGCAGCCACTGCACCTGCCCCACCAGCAGTTGATCCTTTTGCACCTCGGTGGCCTGCAGATCGAAACGCCGCACCCCTTCGACGCGAATACCCAACAGGCCATTGTCCTGCTGGACGAAATCGCGGATCACCGCTTCGCAGCCAATGGACGCCACCACGGGCGGCGCCTTGCCGACCTGCTCGCCCTCCACGATGCAGACCACGCCAAAGCCTTCGCCTTGTTTCATGCAACGCCCGATCATGTCCAGGTAGCGGGCTTCGAAAATCTGCAGGTCGAGAAAACACCCTGGGAACAGCACGGTGTCGAGGGGAAACAGCGGTAGCATCATCATCACTCCTCAAGCCACCAGGCTGACGGCCAGCGGCAGGAACACTGCCGTTGCCACGCCCATCAGGCTCATCGCCAGCGCGGCGAAGGCGCCGCATTCGTCACTTTCCTGCAAGGCCACCGAGGTGCCGACCGCGTGGGCCGTGATGCCCAGGGACATGCCCCGCGCTTCAGGGCTGAGCACACCGCAGCGGCTCAACAAGGCAGGCCCGAAAATGGCCCCGATCACCCCGGTAATCAGCACGAAGACCGCAGCCAGCGCCGCCACGCCACCGATCTGCTCGGCTACCAGCATCGCGATGGGCGAGGTGACGGACTTGGGCGCCATGGTCATCAGGATCATGTGCTCGGCGCCAAACCACCATCCCAGCAACAGGCAGCACACCGTGGCGAACAGGCCTCCGAGTACCAGCGTAGTCAAGGTCGGCCAGAACAACTGGCGAATGCGCCGCAGGTTCAGGAACAGCGGCACCGCCAAGGCCACGGTGGCAGGGCCCAGCAGGATGTTCATGATTTCGGTGCTCTTGCGGTATTCGGCGTAGTCGATGCCGCACAGCAGCAGCACGCCGATCACCAGGGCCATCGACACCAGCACCGGCTGCAGGAAGATCCAGCGGGTCTTCTCATACCCGGCCAGCACCAGCTGGTAGGCCCCCAGGGTCACGCCAATGCCGAACAATGGGTGGTGGACCACTGCATCCAATGCGCCTTGCCAATCGAGCATCATGGCTGGTCCTCGCGCCGGGCCTGACGATGAATGAGTTTCTGCATCAGCACGCCCACCACCACCAGCGTCAGCAGGCAGGAAATCAACAGCGCACCGACGATGGCCCAGAAGTCGGCGGCGATGTCACGGGCATACACCATCACCCCCACGGCCGGAGGCACCAGCAACAGCGGCAAGTAGCGCAGCAGGCTGCCGGCAGCTTCGTTGAGGGGCGCACCCACCTCGCCGCGCACCATCAGAAAACCCAGCAATAGCAACAGGCCGATGATCGGCCCCGGCAGGACGGGAACCAACAGATGATTGACTGCCGTCCCCAACAGCTGGAACAGCACCAGCCAGGTCAAACCCCGCAACAGCATAACGTTCTCCTTCAGGCGTGCGGCTCATTATAAGCATGGGCAGGCTGCCCGCGCCGAGCGCAACTTGACCGGCCTGGCCAAGCATGCTGATCTTGCACGCGCGTGCCATTTCATACCCAGGAGGATTACCATGCCGCTAGTGCCGGCCACCGCGCTTACCCAATACGTCGGCAAGTCCCTCGGCCACTCGGCCTGGCTGACCATCGACCAGCAGCGTATCGATCGTTTCGCCGAGGCGACTGGCGATCATCAGTTCATCCACGTTGACCCGCAGCGAGCTGCGCAAACCGCGTTCGGCGGCACCATCGCCCATGGCTTTCTGACCCTGTCCCTGATTCCTACGCTGATCGAGGACATCCTGGTCTTGCCGCAGGGGCTGAAGATGGTCGTCAACTACGGCCTGGACAGCGTGCGCTTCATTCAGCCGGTGAAGGTCGACAGCCAGGTGCGCCTGCATGTCGAGCTGGCCGATGTGCAGCAAAAGCGCCCCGGCCAATGGTTGCTCAAGGCCATCGCCACGCTGGAGATAAAAGACGAGGACAAGCCCGCCTACCGGGCTGAATCCCTGTCCCTGTGCTTTGTCTAGGCACCGGCACCTGACAGGCGCAGGCGTCTCTACAAACCCTACGCACTCGCGTAAACTGCCAGGCTCCGCGCAGCCTTGGGCTGCCCTTCTGGATCTATCAAAGGTACACGCCATGCCCTGGCTGCAAGTACGTCTGGCCATCAGCCCGGAACAAGCCGAAACCTACGAAGACGCGCTGCTGGAAGTCGGCGCGGTGTCGGTCACCTTCATGGACGCCGAAGATCAACCCATCTTCGAGCCAGACCTCAATACCACGCCGCTGTGGTCGCACACCCACCTGCTGGCCCTGTTCGAGGCTGACACCAACCCTGAACAGGTGTTCGCGCACCTGCGCCTGCTGACGGGCGTCGAGCTGCCCCAGCACCAGGCCGAAGTGATCGAAGACCAGGACTGGGAACGCAGCTGGATGGACAATTTCCAGCCGATGCGTTTCGGCCGCCGGCTGTGGATCGTGCCGAGCTGGCACGATGCTCCGGAAAAGGACGCCGTGAACCTGTTGCTCGATCCTGGGCTGGCGTTCGGCACGGGCACGCACCCCACCACGGCGCTGTGCCTTGAGTGGCTCGACGGTCAGCAGTTGCAGGGCACCCAGGTGCTGGACTTTGGCTGTGGCTCGGGCATTCTGGCGATCGCTGCACTGTTGCTGGGCGCGCGCGAAGCGGTAGGCACGGACATCGACGTGCAGGCGATCGAAGCCTCTCGCGACAATGCCCAACGCAACGGCATTGCCGACGAGCTGTTCGCGCTGTACCTGCCCGAGCACATGCCTGCCATGCAGGCCGACGTGCTGGTGGCCAACATCCTGGCCGGGCCACTGGTGTCGCTGGCACCGCAGCTCAGCGGCCTGGTCCGCCCGGGCGGTCTGCTGGCGTTGTCGGGCATTCTCGCTGAACAAGGCGAAGAAGTGGCCGCCGCCTACGCTGCCGATTTCGACCTGGACCCTATCGTCGTTCGCGATGGCTGGGTGCGAATCAGTGGTCGCCGCCGCTAGTCGAACCTAGAATAGCCCTCAGCACAGCCTCCGGATTGCCGCATGACCGACAGTTTCGTCACCCAGTGCCCGCATTGCCAGACCAGCTTTCGTGTCACCCACCACCAGTTGAGCGTGGCCCGTGGCGTGGTGCGTTGCGGCCAGTGCCTGCAAGTGTTCAATGCCGCCAAGCAGCTACTGGAGCAGAACCGCAGCGCCCCCCTCCCGCCGAGCCCGCTGCCGGCCACCGAGGCAGCGCCGGCGCCTGCCGCGCCCACCCCCGCGCACGTGCACCCCATCGCGCCGGACGACGAGGCCTGGGCCCAGACCGCCCAGGCCTTGGACGAGCTCGACCTGGACAAGGAACTGGAGCGCCTGGAGCGCCGCCACGCGCCCGTACAGGTGCGTGAGGCCGATCAGGCGTCCATGCTGCAGGCATGGCGTCACGAGGAGGACGCGGACGAACACCTGGACGAAGTGTTCGGCACTGCAGCAGGCGAGCCGTTTGAACCGGAACAGGCTGCTGCTGCCCCCGTACTCGAGCCTGCTCCCCAGGCAGATTCGCGGCGCGAGGCGCGTACCGAGCCGACCTTCACCGCCGGCCTGGACGCAGACGCAGAAGATGAGCCGCCGCTGGGCAGCATCGTGACGGATGAGGATGAGCCAAAACTGGGAGCGCCACTGCGACCCGAAGACGATGACGAGGTGTCGATTGCCGGCCTCACCGCGCACGACGACGAACCCTTGGCAACCAGCCTGCGCGCCGACGATGAACACGACGAAGCGCCGTTGCCCATGGGGCGCATGGAGCCTGAGGTCACTGACAAGGCCGAACGCCCAAGGCGCAAGGAACCCTTGGTGGATGTGGTGGACGACCCGCTGCAACTGGGCTGGGAGAAGCCGGCCCCGGCCTGGGGCAAGCGCCTGCTGTGGGGTGGGTTGACGCTGATCGCTGCTGCCATGCTCGCCTTGCAGTACGTCTGGTTCCATTTCGACGAGCTGTCCCGACAGGACCAGTACCGCCCGCTGTTCGAGCAGGTGTGTCCGGCCGTGGGCTGCCAGGTCCCCTCTCGTGTCGATGTGAACCGGATCAAGAGCAGCAACCTGGTGGTGCGCAGCCATCCGGACTTCAAAGGTGCGCTGATCGTGGACGCCATCATCTATAACCGTGCCCCCTTCGCCCAACCCTTTCCACTGCTCGAACTGCGCTTCTCGGACCTCAATGGCCAGCTGATCGCCAGTCGCCGTTTCAAGCCGGCCGAATACCTGTCCGGGGAGCTGGCCGGACGCGGCGAAATGCCCAGCCAGACGCCGATCCACATCGCGCTGGATATTCTTGACCCAGGTCAGCGAGCGGTGAACTACAGCCTGAGCTTCCGCTCGCCGGAATAAACCCTGACGGCCAACCCGGTACGCTGCCGCTGCGCCGGCCATGATGCCGCTTGTCCGGGGTCTGACGACCCGGAGCCCAGGGTGCAGGGGCGGCAACCCTCAGTTGTTCAGATTTTATCCAAATCCATCTTTATCCGGTCATCCAGAGCGGGTATCATGCCAACCCTTTTTCGAACCTCAAGATTCGGCCCCACAACAGGGAACACCTATGTCGGCGGTACGCATCGGCCCTTATACACTGCGCAATAACCTGATCCTCGCACCCATGGCTGGGGTCACGGACCAGCCGTTCCGAACACTTTGCCAGCGCATGGGCGCAGGCATGGTGGTGTCGGAAATGGTCTCCAGCGACCTGTCCCTGTGGAACAGCCGCAAGTCGAGCCTGCGCCGCATCCACGAAGGAGATCCCGAGCCGCGCTCGGTCCAGATCGCCGGGGGCGACGCACAGATGATGGCGGCGGCTGCACAGGCCAATGTCGCCGCGGGCGCCCAGATCATCGATATCAACATGGGCTGCCCGGCAAAAAAAGTCTGCAACAAGGCGGCAGGCTCTGCTTTATTGAGAGATGAAGCCTTGGTCAGCGACATTCTGCGGGCCGTCGTGGGCGCCGTGGATGTTCCGGTGACGCTGAAGATCCGCACCGGCTGGGACCGGGCCAACAAGAATGGCCTGAACGTGGCGAAAATAGCCGAACAGGCTGGCATCCAGGCGCTTGCGGTGCATGGCCGCACACGCGCCGACCTGTACACCGGTGAAGCCGAATACGACACCATCGCCGCTATCAAGCAAGCGGTGTCCATTCCGGTCTTCGCCAACGGCGACATTACCTCGCCGCAAAAGGCCAAGGCAGTGCTCGACGCCACGGGCGTCGATGGCCTGCTGATCGGCCGGGCCGCTCAAGGCCGGCCCTGGATCTTTCGCGAGATCGAGCATTACCTGCGCACTGGCGAGCAGTTGCCAGCGCCGCAGCTGGACGAGGTGGAACGCATCCTGCTGGAGCACCTGGCCGCCCTGCACGCCTTCTACGGCGATGTCATGGGTGTGCGGATCGCCCGCAAGCACGTGGGCTGGTACCTGGCGACACGACCCGGCGGCAAGGAGTTTCGCTCCCGGTTCAACGCTTTGGAAGACACACAAGCGCAGTGCGCCAACGTTCGCGCGTTTTTCAGTGAACGTCGACAGAGCCTTGAGACAGAGGACGGACAAGGGGTGGCCGCATGACGATGATGACCGAAACATTTGTGAGTGGAACAACGCCCGTGAGCGACAACGCCAACCTGAAACAGCACCTGAACACGCCGAGCGAAGAGGGCCAGACCCTTCGCGACAGCGTCGAGAAGGCGCTGCACAACTACTTCGCCCACCTCGAAGGCGCGACCGTCACGGACGTGTACAACCTGGTGCTCTCCGAAGTCGAGGCGCCGCTGCTTGAAAGCGTGATGAGCTATGTGAAGGGCAACCAGACCAAAGCCAGCGAGATGCTCGGCTTGAACCGAGGCACGCTGCGCAAGAAGCTCAAGCAATACGACTTGCTGTAAGCCAGAATCCCGATCGAAAAAGGCGCCTGTCTCAACACAGACGCCTTTTTTGCTGACTCCACCGCGTTATTGGAACCCGAAATGACCGACCAGACTACCCGCCTGCCAGTCCGCCGCGCCCTGATCAGCGTCTCCGACAAGACCGGTATCCTCGAATTTGCCCGTGAGCTGCAACAGCTCGGCGTCGAGATACTGTCCACCGGCGGCACCTACAAGCTGCTCAAGGACAACGGTGTCAACGCGGTGGAAGTGGCCGACTACACCGGCTTCGCCGAAATGATGGATGGCCGGGTCAAGACCCTGCACCCGATGATCCATGGCGGCATCCTCGGTCGCCGCGGCACCGACGACGCGATCATGAACGAGCACGGGATCAAGCCCATCGACCTGGTGGCGGTCAACCTGTACCCCTTCGAAGCCACGATCTCCAAGCCTGGCTGCGACCTGCCTACCGCCATCGAGAACATCGACATCGGCGGCCCGACCATGGTCCGCTCGGCTGCCAAGAACCACAAGGACGTGGCCATCGTGGTCAACGCCGGTGACTACGCCAGCGTCGTCGAGGGCCTGAAGGCCGGCGGCCTGACCTACGCCCAGCGCTTCGACCTGATGCTCAAGGCCTTCGAGCACACCGCAGCCTATGACGGCATGATCGCCAACTACATGGGCACCGTGGACCAGGCCAAGGAAACCCTGAGCACCGAAGCACGCGGCGACTTCCCGCGCACCTTCAACACCCAGTTCGTCAAGGCCCAGGAAATGCGCTACGGCGAGAACCCGCACCAGCGTGCGGCGTTCTACGTGGAAGCCAAGAAAGGCGAAGCCAGCATTTCCACTGCCGTGCAGCTGCAAGGCAAGGAGCTGTCCTTCAACAACGTGGCCGACACCGACGCGGCGCTCGAGTGCGTCAAGAGCTTCGTCAAGCCGGCCTGCGTCATCGTCAAGCATGCCAACCCGTGTGGCGTGGCCGTGGTGCCTGAAGACGAAGGCGGTATCCGCAAAGCCTACGACCTGGCCTACGCCACCGACACCGAATCGGCCTTCGGCGGCATCATTGCCTTCAACCGCGAATTGGACGGCGAAACCGCCAAGGCCATCGTCGAGCGCCAGTTCGTCGAGGTGATCATCGCACCGAAGATCTCCCAGGCTGCCCGCGATGTGGTTGCAGCCAAGCAGAACGTGCGCCTGCTCGAATGTGGCGAGTGGCCAGCTGAGCGGGCTGCCGGCTGGGACTTCAAGCGAGTCAACGGCGGGCTGCTGGTCCAGAGCCGTGACATCGGCATGATCACGGCCGATGACCTGAAGATCGTCACCCAGCGTGCACCGACCGAGCAAGAGATCCACGACCTGGTGTTCGCCTGGAAAGTGGCCAAGTTCGTCAAATCCAACGCCATCGTCTATGCCAAGCAGCGCCAGACCATCGGCGTGGGCGCGGGCCAGATGAGCCGGGTCAACTCCGCCCGTATCGCCGCCATCAAGGCCGAGCATGCCGGCTTGCAGGTGCAGGGTGCCGTCATGGCTTCGGACGCCTTCTTCCCGTTCCGTGACGGCATCGACAATGCGGCCAAGGTCGGCATCAGCGCGGTCATCCAGCCAGGTGGCTCGATGCGTGACGCCGAGGTGATCGCTGCCGCTGATGAAGCCGGTATCGCCATGGTGTTCACCGGCATGCGCCACTTCCGCCACTGATTCACGGCAATCGGCCGCACCCAGGCAGGCAACTGCCGCGGTGCGACCTGGCACAGCGAGAGGCAGGGCCTCTCGCTCGACAGATCTAGAGGTTTTGACATGAAAGTTTTGATCATCGGCAGCGGCGGCCGTGAGCACGCCCTGGCCTGGAAAGTCGCCCAGGACCCACGCGTCGAAAAAGTCTTCGTGGCCCCGGGCAACGCTGGCACCGCCATCGAGGCCAAGTGCGAGAACGTCGCGATCGACGTCTGCGCCCTGGAGCAACTGGCTGATTTTGCCGAGAAGAACGTCGACCTGACCATCGTCGGCCCGGAAGCGCCCCTGGTCATCGGTGTGGTCGACCTGTTCCGCAGCCGTGGCCTGGACTGCTTCGGCCCGACCCAGGGCGCTGCCCAGCTGGAAGGGTCCAAGGCGTTCACCAAGGATTTCCTGGCCCGCCACAAGATCCCGACGGCCGACTACCAGAACTTCACCGAAATCGAACCGGCCCTGGCGTACCTGCAGGAAAAAGGCGCGCCGATCGTCATCAAGGCCGATGGCCTGGCCGCTGGCAAGGGCGTGATCGTCGCCATGACCTTGGCAGAAGCCGAAGCCGCCGTGCGTGACATGCTCGCGGGCAATGCCTTTGGGGAAGCGGGTTCACGCGTGGTCATCGAGGAATTTCTCGATGGCGAGGAAGCCAGCTTCATCGTCATGGTCGACGGCCACAACGTGCTGCCCATGGCCACCAGCCAGGACCACAAGCGCGTCGGCAATCAGGACAGCGGCCCGAACACGGGCGGCATGGGTGCCTACTCCCCTGCCCCGGTAGTCACTGACGACGTGCACCAGCGGGTCATGGACCAGGTGATCTGGCCGACCGTGCGCGGCATGGCCGAGGAAGGCAATGTCTACACCGGGTTCCTGTATGCGGGCCTGATGATCGACAAGGCGGGCAACCCCAAGGTCATCGAATTCAACTGCCGCTTCGGCGACCCGGAAACCCAGCCGATCATGCTGCGCCTGGAATCGAGCCTGGTGCTGCTCATCGAAGCGGCCTTCGCCAAGGCCCTGGACAAGGTCGAAGCGCAGTGGGACCCACGCCCGAGCCTGGGCGTGGTGCTGGCCGCAGGCGGCTACCCGGGTGACTACGCCAAGGGCGCAGCCATTTCGGGCCTGGAGGCGGCTGCGAAGCTCGAAGGCAAGGTGTTCCATGCAGGCACTGCCTTGAAGGACGGTGACGTGGTGACCGCTGGGGGTCGCGTGCTGTGCGCCACCGCCCTGGGTGAAACCGTCGAGTCCGCCCAGCAGCAAGCCTATCGCCTGGCCGAGCAGATCACCTGGGACGGCAGCTTCTACCGTACCGATATCGGCTACCGGGCCATTGCCCGGGAACGTGCCGAGCAATAACCGCTTCACCGCTGTAATGTCGAGGCGCCCGGGCCCGTGCAGCCGGGCGCACGGCAACCGTCTTGTCGGCGTGCCCGCGGGCCTTGCCTTCAACTCGGCACGCCGCGCATAGTTAGCACCCCGCACATGGGCCAAGAAGGGATTTCGTAGTGCGCCGGCTCCGGATTGCCTCAGCGTTGATCGTCAGCTTGCTGACCCTGATCTGCATGCTCCCCGCGATGGCGGAACATGACAGTGGCTGGGCCCTGCTGCTCGACGAACAAGGCAACCTGCAACTGAGCGACGTGCGCTCGGACCGTTATCGCAACCAGTTCAGCCCGCTGGAGCTGGCAGAACTCGATGCAGCGCCCCCCGACCAGGCCCTGTGGCTGCATTATCGGCTAGAGCCTGGTGAGCAGGAACAATTGCTGCGCGTCTTCGCACCTGATCTGTCGGGTCTGGACCTGTATGCGCTGCAAGGCGACAAGCTGATACGCCACCTGCATCACGGCCGCCAAGCCGGCAGTGCCAACCCCACATTGCGCGGCAGCGACCACGTGCTGCCGTTGCCCAACAGCAAGCAAGGCCTGGATATCTACCTGCGCCTGGTATCGGAACACCAACTGCGCCCGGCCATCAGCCTGGAGCCTGCTGCGCGAGCCGCCGCCAACCAGACCCAGCCGTTGCTTTTCGGCATGCTGTTCGGTGGCCTGGTGATGCTGATCCTGCATAACCTGATTCGCTTCATCTACAGCCGCTCGAGCACTGCGCTGATCCTGGCGTTCTACCATGGCCTGATGTTGCTCAGTGGCCTGATCCTGCTGAACCTCAGCGGCCCATGGTGGCATGTGTGGTACAGCGCCCAGACGCCAGCGGCGTACCTTACGCTGGTACTGGCGGGGCTGGCTGGGCTGTATTTCACCCAGCACTTCTTCGCACCGCGCAACACGCCGCGCCTTAACCGGCTGTTGAGCGGCGAGATGCTGCTGGTGGGGGTGAGCGGGATCGTGCTGCTGTTCATCGATACCTTGCCGCTCAATCTCATGACCTATGCCTTGATGGCACTGGGCAGCGTCACGATGCTGGTGGTCAGCAGCTACCATTGGTACCGAGGTTACGCTCCGGCCCGTTTGTTCGGTCTGGCGATGATCATCTTCAACGTTGGCGGGCTGGTGCTGCTGCCTGCCCTGCTTGGGCTTACCCGCACCTCCACGCCTTGGTTGCTGTGCATTCTGTTGGGGCTGGCGGTGGCGAGCGGGCTGCTGTTGAACCTGGCGGTCAGCGACCGGCTTCGGCGTATCAACGAAGAGCGCTTCAGTGTCAGCCGCGCCTTGGCGGCCAGTGACGCCGAAATCAACGCCAAGGCCGAGTTTCTGGCCAAGATCAGCCACGAAATACGTACCCCCATGAATGGCGTGCTGGGCATGACCGAACTGCTGCTGGGCACGCCGTTATCGGTCAAGCAGCGCGATTACGTCCAGACCATTCACAGCGCGGGCAACGAGTTGCTCACATTGATCAACGAGATACTCGATATCTCCAAGCTCGAGTCCCGCCAGATCGAACTCGACGACGTCCAGTTCGACCTCAACGCGCTGATCGAAGACTGTTTGAACATCTTCAGGGCCAAGGCCGAGCAGCAGAACATCGAGCTGATCAGCTTCACCCAGCCCCAGGTGCCCCGCGTGGTCAGTGGCGACCCCACCCGCTTGCGTCAGGCGCTGTCGAGCCTGATGGAAAACGCACTGAAAAACACCGACCAGGGGGAAATTCTGCTTGTCGTTGCACTGGACCAGCGCGGCGAGGTGCCCCGCTTGCGCATCGCCGTACAGGACAGCGGCGATCCCTTGCCGGCAGCCGATCGCGAGGCGCTGTTGCAGGCAGAACTGCACAGCAGGCATTTCCTGTCCAGCAATCGGCTGGGCGGCCACTTGGGGCTGGTGATCGCCAAGCAGCTGATTGGCCTTATGCATGGGGAATTCGGCATCAAGAGCAGCACCGGCACCGGCAATACCTTGTGGCTGACCTTGCCGCTGGACCCAGCCTGCCTCGAGCAACCTCCGACCGACCTGGACGGACCGCTGCGCGACGCGCGGGTACTGGTGGTGGACGACAACGACACGTGCCGCAAGGTGCTGGTCCAACAGTGCAGCGCCTGGGGCATGAATGTCAGCGCAGTGCCTTCGGGCAAGGAGGCCCTGGCCCTATTGCGTACCAAGGCTCATCTTCGCGATTACTTCGACGCGGTGCTCCTGGACCAGAACATGCCCGGCATGACCGGCATGCAACTGGCCGCCAAGATCAAGGAAGACCCCAGCCTCAATCACGACATTCTGGTGGTCATGCTGACCGGTATCAGCAACGCGCCCAGCAAGATCATCGCGCGCAACGCCGGGATCAAGCGGATCTTGGCCAAACCGGTGGCTGGCTACACACTCAAGACCACCCTGGCCGAAGAACTGGCTCAACGCGGCCGCGAGCAGGCGCTGCCGGCGGCTGCACCCGGCCAGCCCCAGGCGCTCGACCTGCCCCCGCATTTCAGCGTGCTGGTCGCAGAGGACAACACCATTTCGACCAAGGTCATCCGCGGTATGCTCGGCAAGCTGAGCCTGCAGCCCGATACCGCGTCCAACGGCGAAGAAGCTCTTGAAGCGATGAAAGCCAAGCGCTATGACTTGGTGCTCATGGATTGCGAAATGCCGGTTCTGGATGGTTTCTCGGCAACCAGGCGCCTGCGCGAATGGGAAGCCGCCAACCAGCGCGCGCACACGCCCGTCGTTGCGCTGACCGCGCATATCCTTGCCGAGCACAAGGACCGCGCCAAGCAAGCCGGCATGGACGGCCACATGGCCAAGCCCGTCGAATTGTCGCAACTGCGAGAGTTGATTCAATACTGGGCCAGCCAGCAGCCGGCCAATGCCGATCAGGGCCTGGGTCCGGACGGCAGCTCGCCGCGCAACTAGAGCACCAAATCCCTGATGACGCGCTCGGCCGTTCGCGCAACACTGGCCTCTGCCCTGCGCCGATAATCCTCACGAAACCCTTGCAGATTGAAATGGATCACTTCCAGTCGCAGGTCTCTCACACTGATTCCGTTGCTCGCGCCCTTGAACAGGAAGTCGCTGGCGCTTTTTTCCATCGAGACATCCATGTGCAGCAGCACCATGTCGATGAAGCCATTGGACTGCTGGGCGCAGGGCAACAACTGCACACGCGCTTGAGTGCCCACGATCGAATGGCTGCTGAACAGTTTCAGAGCCTTGTCATCACGACGTAAGGCCTCCAGCGCCTGGTTGGCCGCTTCGCCCAGCCGGGCAGAGCCCGCTTGGCTGATGTGCTCGATTGCCTGCGCAGCGAGGCTGCCCCGGTCAGGCCCCGGCCGCCGCCCTGCTGGCGCCAGCTTGCCATCGAAGCCCAGGGCAGCGAGGTTGCGCCAGTAATTCCTGAACCAGTCAGGTTCGAGACCGTCTTTCAAATCCCCCCATGCCACCTGCTGAGCAAAAGCGTTGGCCAGCAGTATGTCTGAACGTGCTTGCGGGCATACGCCTGGCAAAAAGACCAGCACACTGCTGTGTACCAGCTGGCCGGCGATCGATGATGCGTCGGTGTTAGTCATGGTTCGGCTCCTGCACGCTGATTTCGCTGCGATGAAGGGCGAGCTTGGCCTGAAGTTTTTTTGCAAGCCCCGGCCCGATGAGGTTCATACGCCTGGAATCGATCAAATACTGCCCTTGGAACTGCCAGCAGGCCGGCACCGCCGGAGGGTCGAACGATTGCCAGAGCCAGTCAGTATCAAGCGGCGCTCGACTTCCAAGGTTCAATTGAGTGCTGATGATGGAATAGTCAGGCAGCACCAGCCGAACCTCGGCATGCGCGTGGTTCAGGCAGGTGTCGCCAAGGGGTTCGCCAAGGTCACAGCGCCCCCCTATCCGGTTATCACATGTTTCACTGCTTGCGCAGGCTTCCAGACACTGCGCGACAGCTTCGCGAAGGTGGTGAGGCGTAGCCTGGAGAAGGCTGTCGCAAAGCATGGTCCAAGGCCTGAAAGCGGCAACCGGCACCATGGGTGTCGTTTGCGACCGTAGCGTGGCTAGCGTGCAGCCGAAACCGCTCTGCACACGTATGTATTCCTTGAGCCAGCTGTCCCCATCAACCCCTGAGACCCCGCCATTGCACGCGGCGAGGTAGGCCGCCAGCTGGATATTGAGCATGTCGAGCCTGCAGGACTCGCTGATGGTCTTGTCGACGAGCACCAGGCTGTTGCCATTGCGCCACACGCTGTAGTTATTTGACATTGATGCACCCTCCAGGCTCACCGAAGCCAAGGCTCCGGTGAGCCATACCGACAGGTTAGATTTCGAGGGCCAGCAACACTTCCAGGGCGTTGTCGTCGAGCTTGGTTTCAACAACGGCGCGTACTTTCTCGTACTGGCGCTGATCAAGGTTCAGCACGGCACCGCAGGCATAGTTGGTGGTGCCGCTGCTCTCCCATTTGGCCAACAGGTAGTTGGCTTTCTTGTCAGGCTTGGCATCGGTCTGGACTGCGCTCACCATCATGGCGACTTGGCCAGCACCGGTCTGCTCACACTTGTTCAGGCTCAGGCTGTTGCGGTCATCCTCCACGGACTTGCGGTCCAGCAGTTCGACATTCTTGGTGCTGGCAGCCAGTGCGGAAACGACGGTCTTGCCCAACCCTTCCAGCGCCGAGGCCACGTCACCAGTAAAGGCGCCATAGGCAGCTTGCAGCCCCTTGCCAACCAGGTTGCTGATTTCCAGGTGCCTGTCGCTCTGGGTAATGCGCTGAACATCAACGCGCGTGGGTGTCCAGCCCATCTTCGACATCAGGAACACGTACTGGTTGAACCAGGCCTGGGTTTCCTGGATCGGGTGGTGCTGCTTGTTGGCGCCTTGGGTAGCCAGGGCGTGGCAGGCCTTGGCCGCAGTACGGTTGGCCTCGCTCATGGTGTCGGGGAACACGAACAGGTTCATGTCAGGCAAAACTTGCAGTTCAAGGTTTTCTTTGTTGGTGGTCATGTCAAAGGCTCCAGTTAGGTCCGGTCGAAACCAGGTGGCTTCGGCCTTGAACCTAACCGCTCGACGCTGCTCATCCTGCGCCGAAACGCTTCCCCCTCGGATCGAGCTACCGTGCTTCAGGGCTTGGCGCCATACCACCGCGGCGTGTAGACCCACTGCCCACCATTTGGGCGTTCGAACGTGCACGTGGTCGATGAGCCCACCAGCACCATGGTGCGCATATCGACCATTTCTGGCACCAGTTGGGCCAAAGAGACGACGCGCAACGTCTGCCCCGGCCTACCAATGTCACGGCCAAGGACTACAGGTGTATCAGCACCACGGTGCCGGCGTACGACGTCCAGCGCGGTCCCAAGTTGGTGCGGCCGTGCTTTGGAAATCGGGTTGTAGAAGGCCAGCACCAGATCGGCCTGGGCAGCGAGGTCCAGGCGTTTCTCGATGATCGACCAGGGCTTGAGATTGTCCGACAGCGACATCACGCAGAAGTCATGCCCCAGCGGCGCGCCAGCCTGTGCAGCCGTTGCCAAGGAGGCCGATACACCAGGCAGTATCTCCAGGTCGACAGCGTGCCAGGCAGCGTCCGTGGACGCGTGCAACGCCTCGAGCACCGCAGCGGCCATGGCGAATACGCCTGGGTCCCCCGATGACACCACCACCACCGAACGGCCACGCGCGGCCAGTTCGAATGCGTGCCGGGCGCGCTGCATCTCCTCACGGTTGTCGGTGCAGTGCAGCACCTGATCGTCCCGGAACGGCCCTGCCATTCGTACATAGGTTTCGTAGCCCAGCACATCCTCGGCCCGGGCCAGCTCAGCCTTGACCGCTGGCACCATCAGCTCCGCTGCGCCTGGCCCCAGACCGATGACCGCCAGCCGCCCGCGGCGACGGCCAACCTGAGCCACTTCGATCGGCGCAGGTGCCACGGCGATGACCACCTCACCCTGGCACTGCAACCGCGCATCGGGCAGTGCAGCGCCCACCATGCCAGCCACATCGTCGGGCCTAGCGGCAAAGCGCAATTCGACACCCAGCGCCTGCGCGGCAGCCTGCAACCGGGTGTCCGCCATGGCCCGCTCATCGGCCAGCACGCAGGCCAGTGACGCCTGCGCAATACCGGCCTGCTGCAGCGCGTCACGAATCATCTGCAGATCGCCGCTTGCGACACCGACCACGACGGAGCGGGGATGAATCAACAGCTCGTCTCGGCTGGCGGGACGCGCCAGATGGCCTACATGGATGGTGCGCTGCGCGGCATCACTGGCAGGCAACTGTGCCTGCGCCAGCCACGGCGCCTGACCCTCGATGCGAACCGGCTCCCCGGCCAGCAGGTCGGAAACGAAGCGCTTGCCTTGTTCCAGGTCCGCCAAGGCGTAACCCTGGGGCGGGTTGAGCAGGCACGTACCAAAGCGCAACTCGCCGCTGGTGGTGATGGCCGCTGACACACCCAGCGCCGAGGCCATGTCCCGTGCCATCTGGTTGACGCCACTGAGGCCACCGAGCAGGGGCACCACGGCGCTGCCGTCTTCTGCCACGGCCAGCACCGGCGGCTCGCTGCCCTTCTCCCCCAACAGGCTGGCCAGGCTGCGGATCACGATACCCGCAGCGCACAAGGCGATGATTGGCGTACCGCGCTGGTAAAGGCTGCGCAGCAGATCGCCAAAGGCGTTGTAATCCTGGTCTGCACCCTGAACGCGCCCTTGCAGGCCGTGAATCGTGGCCTGGGCGTAGACCTGCTGAAGGCAACGGGCAGTGGCCAGGCTGCCCTGTCCCAGGATGACGATGGCCGGTGCTACCTGCGTGTTCAGCCCTGCCATTTTTCCCCCGGCACGATGATCAGCGAAAAATACGGCGAGGACTGTGGGTCAACCTGGTCCAGCGGTACGATTTTCTGGTTGGCCATGGTGGCGCGTTCCACATACAGCGCACGCGCGTGCAGGCCCAGCTCACCGAGCACCTGCCGCACCTTGGGGAAATTGCGCCCCAGTTTCATGATGACGGCCGCATCGGCGTCGGCCAGGCGGCGCTTGAGTTCTTCGGCCGGCAAGACGCCAGAGAGCACCGACAGGCTCTGGTTGCGATAGACCAGCGGTGCACCCAGCACCGAGGCTCCACCGAGCATGGAGCACACGCCAGGAATCACCTGCGCTTCATAGCGCTGTGCCAGGCGGTCGTGCAGGTACATGTAGGAGCCATAGAAGAACGGGTCACCCTCGCAGATCACCGCCACATCACGCCCTGCGTCCAGGTGTTCGGCCACCTGTACGCTGGCTTCGTCATAGAAATCGCTGATCACCTGCTCGTAGGACAGGGGGGCGGGCAAGGCTTCGGTGGTCACCGGATAGACCAGCGGCAGCAGCGTCTGCTCGGGTTGCAGGTGCGCTTCGATGATGCCGAATGCGTTGCCGCGCTTGCCCTTGGCGACGAAGTAGCCGACCACGGGCGACTCGCGCAGCAGGCGCAGGGCTTTGAGCGTGATCAGTTCAGGGTCACCCGGCCCTACGCCAAGGCCGATCAGGCGTCCACGCGGGGCCATCACTCCACCTCCGTGGCCAGGGCATTCACGGCCGCGGCGGCCATGGCACTACCGCCCAGCCGCCCCTGCATGATCACGAAGGGCACGCCACGGCTGTCGGCCGCCAGCATGGCCTTGGATTCGGCAGCGCCAACGAAGCCGACGGGAAACCCCAGGATGAGCGCTGGACGCGGCGCGCCGGCATCGAGCATTTCCAACAGGTAGAACAACGCCGTCGGCGCGTTGCCGATCACCACCACGCTGCCTTCAAGGTGTGGGCGCCACAGCTCCAGGGCAACGGCGGAGCGGGTGTTGCCAGCGGCCTTGGCAAGGTCTGGTACGCTCGGGTCGCGCAAGGTGCAGATCACCGGGTTGTTCGCCGGCAGTCGTGCCCGGGTGATGCCCTCGGCGACCATGTGCGCATCGCACAGGATCGGTGCGCCACGTAGCAAGGCCTGGCGGCCCGCCTGGCCGGCGCCTTCGGAGAATTGCAGGCCATCGATCGCATCGACCATGCCGCAGGCATGGATCACGCGCACCGCAAGCTTTTCGAGGTCTGCGGGAATCCGCTCAAGTCGGGCTTCCTCACGAATGATCCGGAAGGAATTGCGATAGATCTCCTGACCATCGCGGATGTAGTCAATCATCAAGGTGCTCCGTCGGCAGGTCGAGCATGGCGCCTGCTTCATTCAAGGTAATGTCAGTGGCGCGCAGGGCGCCGAACCCCGGCAGGCGGGGATCACGCTGGTAAAGATCGTAGCGCCCGGGCGCGCGGGCCAGCAGCGTGGCCGGGGCGGTATGGGCCAGGGCACAGGACCGGGGGCAGCCAGTGAGATGCACGCTGGCAGGCGCCCCGGGGCCCAATAATGCGGCCAATGCCGCGGCGTCGGCCTTCGTCTCGCTCAAGGCCTTGGCACAGCCGCTGGCGCCGGTGCAGGCGCTGATGCGCACCAGGGGCTCGGCCGCGTGGCAGAGCAGCCCGACCGTCATCAGGCTGCGCTGCGCCTGGTCGAGGCCGCCGGGCGCCAGGTTGGGCAGCACCAGGCTCTGCCAGGGGGTCAAGCGCAGGCTGCTGTCGCCCTGTTCACGCGCGACACGCGCCGCCTCACGCAGCATGGCCGGGGTGAGCCGCCCCAGTGGCGGTGCCACGCCCAGCGCAACCCCACGCCGCTGAGGCAGTGCCCCCAGCCACGTCACCGGGCGAACCGGTCGGCGCCAGCCCAGCACGGCGGGGTCTTGGCGCAACGCCACGCCAAGCCCACCGATGAAATCGGCTGCCGTGCAGGCCTGCAGCACATGCCGCATGCGCGACTGGGTTGGGGTGGCCAGGTCCAGAAAACGTTCGAGCACGGCGCGCACCAGGGTCAGGCCTTGGCTGAACGGCACCGCACCCAGTACGTCACCCTCACCAAGGCTGCCGGCCAGGCCGAATGCGAGCCAGGGCCGCTGCTCAAGCTCAAGCACCGAAAGCCACAGGTCGTGCGGGTGATCGAGCATGGCCAGGCGTTCACCAGCATCGAGCTGAAGGGCGAACTTGGCCGACAACGCGTGAAAGCGTGGCGTGCCCTCGAGCAGGTCGAGGATCTGCCCTGCCAGCGGCCTGACGTCCAGCCCCCCCGCTGGGTCAAGCCCGGCCAGGGGGCTGAGCATCAGGTTGCGAACATCGTCGCCGGCCGCTTCACGCGGGCCCAGCCCAGCGGCGAGCAGCGCCGCTACCAAGCCCGGGTGATCAGGCCCCACGCCACGGATCTGCAGGTTGCCCCGGTTGGTGGCCTCGATCACACCGCCTGCGAAGCGCTCGGCGGCGCTGGCGACGGCCTCGGCCTGCTGGGCCAGCAACACCCCGCCCGGCAGCTTGATCCGGCAGATGCCGCCATCCAGGGCGCTGACGATACGCCACAACCCCGGGCAAGCCGAGGGGCGAGGCGAACTGTAGGAAGCGTGAGGTGGCATCGCTGAGGTGTCCGGCAATCCGTGAAACTGCGCTTGAGTGGAGAAGGCGCGGTATTATGCCTGCTTTGGCCGCCCGCATGAAAAGCCGGTGGTCGAGCATCTTTCGGGTAAAGGCACAATTGGGCGTGCTGCACACGCACGAACTCTAGAGGTATCAATGGCACCCTGGCTGACGGTAGTAGGCATCGGCGAAGACGGTTTCAGCGGTCTGGGCAAACAAGCTCGCCGAGCGCTGCTCAGTGGCGCGCGGATTTTCGGCAGCCCCCGCCAGCTGGCCCTGCTGCCGCGTTGCGTGACCGGCGAACGGCTGCACTGGCCGAGCCCTTTTTCGCTCGCGCCCGTGCTTGCGCTGCGTGGCGCGCCTGTGTGCGTGCTGGCCAGTGGCGACCCGATGTTCTATGGGGTGGGCGCCAGCCTGGCGCGCCAGGTGCCTGCCCACGAGATGCAGGTGCTGTCGATGCCCTCCTCGTGCGCCCTGGCGGCTGCGCGCCTGGGTTGGGCGCTGCAGGACGTCCAGGTGGTGTCGCTGGTGGCAAGGCCTCTGGCCGCACTCAACGCGCACCTGCATGGTGGGCTGCGTCTGCTGGTATTGAGCAACGATGGAGACAGCCCGGCGGCAATTGCAGCGTTGTTACGCGAACGGGGTTTCGGCCCCAGCCGCCTGTGGGTCTTCGAACACTTGGGTGGCGAGGCTCAGGGCCAGTTGCACGGGCATGCATCCACGTGGCAGCACGGGCAAACGGCCGCGCTCAACCTGGTGGCCATCGAATGCGTGGCAGCGCCCGAAGCGCCGCGCCTGCACCGTCTGGCAGGCCTGCCCGATGACGCCTACCGGCATGACGGCCAACTGACCAAGCGCGATGTGCGCGCCATCACCCTGGGCCGGCTGGCCCCGGAGCCTGGGCAACTGCTTTGGGACGTGGGCGCGGGCTGCGGCTCGATCGGCATCGAATGGATGCGTGCACACCCGGCATGCCGCGCAGTGGCCATCGAGGCCGACGAGGGCCGTCAGGGGTTGATCGAGTACAACCGCGATGCCTTGGGCGTGCCTGGTCTGCACCTGGTGCGCGGCAAAGCCCCCATGGCACTGGACGGGCTGGAACCCCCGCATGCGGTGTTCATTGGTGGCGGAGTCACCCGTCCAGGGGTTCTAGCCCACTGCTGGTCCAGCTTGCGCCCAGGCGGACGGCTGGTGGCCAACGCCGTGACGGTACAAAGCGAACTGGCCCTGGCCCACTTCAAGGAGCAGCACGGCGGCGAACTGACCCGCATCCATGTTGCCCATGCCCAGCCCCTGGGTGCCTTCGATACCTGGCGCCAAGCATTGCCCATCACATTGCTCGACGTGGTCAAGCCGGCCGATGCGTGAAGAAACCCGCGAACAGGCCGCCCCGCTGCGCAGTGGCCTGACCACTGGCAGCTGCGCCACCGCGACCAGCCTGGCGGCAGCGCGTCTGCTGCTCACCGGTGCAGACAGCGACGCGGTGAGCATCACCCTGCCCAAGGGCAAGGTGGTGCAGATGCGCCTTGAGTTCTGCCGGCTGGTCGACGATTACGCCGAAGCAGGCACCCTCAAGGACGCCGGCGACGACCCGGACGTGACCCACGGTGCACTGCTGTTCAGCCAGGTACGCCTGCGTGTCCAGCCCGGTGTGCACTTCGTCGCGGGCGCAGGCGTGGGCACCGTGACCCGGCCGGGGCTGGTTCTGGCAGTGGGCGAACCGGCCATCAACCCGGTGCCACGGCGCATGATCACGGACCACCTGCAGGGCCTGGCCGTCGAATGCGGCTACACCGGCGGGTTCGAGGTCACCCTCAACGTGCGGGACGGTGAAGCCCTGGCGCTCAAGACCATGAACCCACGCCTGGGCATCCTCGGCGGCCTGTCGATCCTGGGCACCAGCGGTATCGTCCGCCCCTTCTCCTGCGCAGCCTACATTGCCTCCATCCATCAAGGTATCGATGTGGCACACACCAACGGCTACACCCACATCGCCGCGTGCACCGGCAACGCCAGTGAGGACACCATGCGTCGTGTCTACGGGCTGCCGGAAATCGCCCTGATCGAGATGGGCGACTTCGTGGGCGCGGTACTCAAGCACCTGCGCAAGGTCCCGGTGCCCCGCCTGACCCTGTGCGGAGGCTTTGGCAAGATCAGCAAGCTCGCCGCCGGGCACATGGACCTGCACAGCCGTCATTCGAGCATCGACCTGCCACAGTTGGCGGGCTGGGCGGCGGCAGGCGGGGCCGATCTGGCGCTTCAGGCAGCCATCGTGGCCGCCAACACCAGCCAGCAAGCCCTGGCGCTGGCCCATAGCGCGGGTGTGCAGTTGGGTGATGCCGTGTGCCAGCATGCCCTCGCCTTCGCCCGCAGCGTCGTGCCGGCGCAGGTCAGCGTCGAGGTGGTCGCCATCGACCGCCAGGGCGGCATCGTCGGCCGGGCGGGTCAGCCATGAACGCGCGCATTCTGTTGCTCGGCGGCATTACCGAGGCGCTGGCCATCGCGCGCCTGCTGGGCCCAGACCACATCTACAGCCTGGCCGGCATCGGCCGGGTGCCCGACGACCTGCAGTGCCAGGTACGCGTGGGCGGCTTCGGAGGGACCGAGGGGCTGGCCCAGTACCTGCGTGAAAACGGCATCACACTGCTGGTCGATGCCACCCACCCCTATGCCGCTCGTATCAGCGCCAACGCGGCCAGCGCCGCGCAGCGTGTCGGGATTCCTTGCTGGGCCCTGCACCGTCCAGCCTGGCAGGCACAAGCGGGGGATGACTGGCGAGAAGTGGAAGACTGGCCGGCGCTGATGCAGGGCATTGGGCCTTATGCCCGACCGCTGTTCACCCTGGGTCGGGAACCCCTGCAACACCTGGACGCCATCCCGGATGGCCAGTTCTGGACCCTGCGCGCCTTGCAGGCCTGCCCTGGCAATGCGCGCTGCGAGGTGATCGGTGCACGCGGGCCTTTCGACCTGGACCAGGAACGTGCGCTGTTCATCGACCGGCGCATCGACGTTCTGATCAGCAAGAACAGCGGCAGCGTCGCCACCGAACCCAAGCTGGAGGTAGCCCGCGCGCTGGGTCTGCCGGTGTTCATTCTCAAGCGCCCGACATTGCCGATCACCGATCGGACGTTCCATGCCCTGCCGGAACTGGTAGCGGCCTTGTTTGCTTAGTGGCGAAAGCCCCTTGCATCGCGCCTAGTGGGGTTGGACTCCTACACACCCTTAGGCTTTTTCCGAGCGCCCGCAAGTGGCCATGTGTCGCAGTCCTGCCTTAAACTCGGGCGCCCCCCTCGGAAGACGTGCCTGATATGGAATTGCAATGGTGGATCTGGTTGGTGTTCGGCATCGCGCTGACGTTGCTCGAGCTGGTCTTGCCTACGTTCTTCATCCTCTGGTTCGGTATCGGCGCCGTGCTGGTGGCCTTGGTTTCCCTGGCGTTTCCAGGCCTGGAACTGGCCATGCAAGGGCTGCTCTGGGTCGTGCTGTCATCGCTGACTACCCTGCTGTGGTTCAAGGTGTTTCGCCGCAAGCAGCCCGATGAGCGCTGGACCGCCGCCAGCGTGATCGGCGAGGTCGGCTTGCTGACCACAGGTGTGTCCGAGTTCCAGAAAGGCCGGGTGCGCTTCCAGAAGCCCGTATTGGGCAACGAGGAGTGGACCTGCATTGCCGATACCACCATCCCGGCAGGCGAGCGGGTACGCCTGATCGCCGTCGAAGGAAATACCGCCCGCGTCATGCGGGCCTGAATCCGTAAAAAAGGAATTTGTCATCATGACCAGCCTCATCGTCGTCGGCGCCATCGCCCTGTTCGTACTGATCACCGTGTTCAAGGGGGTGCGCATTGTCCCCCAGGGCGAGGAATGGATCGTCGAGCGCCTGGGCCGCTACCACACCACCCTCAAGCCTGGCCTCAACGTCGTCATCCCCTACATGGACGTAGTCGCCTATCGCCTGCCGACCAAGGACATCATCCTCGACGTGCAGGAACAGGAGATTATCACCCGCGACAACGCCGTCATCGTCGCCAACGCCCTGTGCTTCGCCAAGGTCATCGACCCGCAGAAGGCGTCTTATGGCGTGCAGAACTATGCCTTTGCCGTCACCAGCCTGACCATGACATCCCTGCGCGCCATCGTCGGCGCCATGGACCTGGACGAAGCCCTCTCCAGCCGCGAACAGATCAAAGCGCGCCTGCGCGAGGCCATGTCCGAGCAGACCGAGGACTGGGGCGTAACCGTACGCTCGGTAGAAATCCAGGACATCAAGCCGTCCCAGAACATGCAACTGGCCATGGAGCGCCAGGCGGCCGCCGAGCGTGAGCGCAAGGCCGACGTCACCCGTGCCGAAGGCGCCAAGCAGGCGGCAGTACTCGAAGCCGAAGCGCGCCTGCAAGCCGCCCGGCTGGATGCCGAGGCGCAGATCAGCCTGGCCGAAGCTTCGGCGCGGGCCATCTCGCTGGTCACCGAAGCGGTCGGCAACGAAACCGTCCCGGCCATGTACCTGCTCGGTGAGCGCTACGTTGGCGCCATGGAAAACCTGGCGAGCAGCACTAACGCCAAGGTGGTGGTACTGCCGGCCGACCTGCAGGAAACCGTACGCGGCCTGATGGGCCGCCACAAGGCCTGAACCTGAACGGCTTCGCGGTGCCAGAGCATCGCGAAGCCAGCCGCCATGCACGCCACCTGCGTCACGTCACCGCACCCCGCCAAATTTGCTTATACTCGGCCGTACAATAGTCGCCACGATTCCTGACCGGATCTCTCCATGCCCCCACGTCGGCACATCGCCTGGATAGCCTGCCTAGCGGTGCTGTTCAACCTGCTGGCCATGCCGTTGTCCTCTGCTGCGCCCAAAGGCCCGGCAGAGCAACTGCTGTGGGGGGCGTTCTGTTCCAGCATGGCCAACAAAGCCAAGGTCGATGTGCAGGCCCTGGCCAAGATCGACCTGGGTCCGCAAAGCGATGACAGCGCCAGCACGATGCACTGCTGGTGCTGCCTGGGTGCTGCGCCGCCGCTCGCATCAGGCGGCCAAGCGTTACAACTGCATGCCCCGCCTGTGCGTCTTGCCGGCCCACTGTCGTTGGATGCGCCACCCACGCCTACGCCGCGCCAGCTCCGGCCCGCGCTCAATCCCCGTGCCTCCCCGCTTGCCTGAGTGTTTCTCGCTGTCTGCCTGAACCTCATTTCATCGGGACATCCATCATGCTCAAGCACGCCCTTGCCGTGGCCGCCCTCCTGCTGCCCGCCGTCTTCGCCCATGCTCACGAATACACCGTGGGCGACCTGCATATCGCTCATCCCTGGTCTTTGCAGCTGCCGCCCAATGCCCCCAACGTCGCCGCGTATTTCGTGGTGCACAACAATGGCAACACCGATGACCGCCTGCTGAGCGCCGAGTCCCCTATCAGCGATGACACCCAGTTGCATGCGCACGCCATGAGCGCGGCCGGTGCCATGCGCATGCAGCAAGTGCCAAACGTAGTAGTGCCTGCAGGCAAGGATCTGGTGTTCGCGCCCAGCGCTTACCATGTGATGCTCATGCAGCCCAAGGATCGCAGCCTGCTGACCGATGGCCAGCGTTTCCCGCTGACCCTTCGCTTCGAGAAAGCTGGCCCCGTCACCGTGCAAGTGGCGGTGCAGAAAGCGCCGCCGACCGGCCAGCCGCAGGCCCATCAGCACTGATTGGCGCTGACAGGGCGTGATGCGCTCGCTGCCACACCGCCAGCCCCGTACCACCCGCCCTGATCGCAGGCGCGCCGGTGGCGGATGGCTGAGCCTGTTCGCCATGTGGATGATTTTCATCGGGCCGCTGGTTTCCCAGTCGATGCCCATGGATCACCACGGCGGCGGCATGCCCATGCCGATGGACATGCCGATGCCGGCTGCTCATCAGCATGGCGACGCTCATCACGGCCCGAGCCAGGACGGCCAGCTTCATGTGATGTGGGAGAAGTGCGGCTATTGCAGCCTGTTGTTCAACTGCCCTGCATTGCCCCAGGCGCTCAGCCCGCTCAGCCTGGCAGCCGCCCTGCCTCAAGTCCACCTTCAGCCTGCCACGCGCCACGGGCATGCCAGGCAGGCCGTCTTCCCCGGCGCCCGCAGCCGCGCGCCGCCTGCATCGATCAGTGTTTGACCCGTTTGCGCGCGAAGCCTGATCGCTTCGCGTCTTCTCACGACTGATCGACTGGAATCCTTATGTCCGGCTGCACCCCTCTTTTGTCCCTGCGCGGGACCATCGCCGCCCTGTGTGGCTCGTTGTTGACGCCTGTCGCACTGGCGGCAGACCCTGGGCACCTTGCCCATTCATCCGATGCACCTGAACTCGGCCCTACGGTGATCACCGCCATCGCCCCCAGTTCGCCACTGACCGTGGTCACCAACCCCAAGGACCCTCGCCAGCCCGTGCCGGCCAGTGACGGTGCCGATTACCTGAAAACCATCCCCGGTTTTTCGGCCATTCGTGCCGGAGGCACCAACGGCGACCCAGTACTGCGCGGCATGTTCGGCTCGCGGCTGAACATCCTCACCAATGGCGGGCTGATGCTGGGCGCCTGCCCTAACCGCATGGATGCCCCAACCTCGTACATCGCCCCGGAAACCTACGACCGACTGACCGTGATCAAGGGCCCACAGAGCGTGATCTGGGGGCCGGGCGGCTCGGCAGGCACTGTCCTGTTCGAGCGTGATCCCGAGGCATTCGGCACCCTGGGCAGCCGCGTCAATGCCAGCCTGCTCACCGGCTCCAATGGCCGCTTCGACAAGGTGCTGGACGCTGCTGCCGGCAACAGCCAGGCCTATGCCCGTTTCGTCGGCAATCAGTCGCGCGCTGATGACTACCACGACGGGGCTGGCGATTCGGTACCGTCGCGCTGGGAAAAGTGGAACGGCGATGTCGCCTTGGGCTGGACGCCCGATGCCGATACATTGCTCGAACTCACCGCAGGCAAGGGCGATGGGGAGGCGCGCTATGCCGGTCGGGGCATGGACGGTTCGCAGTTCAAGCGTGAAAGCCTGGGCCTGCGCTTTGAAAAGTCCAACCTGGGTGAGGTGCTCGACAAGATCGAGGCCCAGGCTTATTACAACTATGCCGACCATGTAATGGACAACTACAGCCTGCGTACACCCTCTGGCAGCGGCATGATGGGCATGCCAATGGTCAGCAACGTCGACCGCCGCACGATGGGCGCACGCATCAAGGCGACCTGGCGCTGGGCCGATGTGCAGTTGATCAGCGGTATCGACGCGCAGACCAACGCGCATCGCCAGCGCGGCGGCATGGGCGTAGACGCGCACAAAGGCCAGGCCTGGACCAAGGATGCCGATTTCCACAATTACGGCGTGTTCGGCGAGCTGACCTGGTCGCTCAGCGGCGACGACCGGGTCATCACCGGTGCCCGCCTGGACCGCGCGTCTGCGCGGGATCTGCGTCAGGCCAGTCCGACCCGCAACGACACCCGCGCCGACACGCTGCCCAGCGGCTTCGTGCGCTATGAACACGACATGGCAGCCCTGCCGGCAACGGCCTACATTGGCCTTGGGCACGCCCAGCGCTTCCCGGACTACTGGGAGCTGTTTTCGCCGAAGACGGCGCCCACCGGGTCGGTCAATGCCTTCGACGGCATCAAGCCCGAGAAAACGACCCAGCTCGACTTTGGTGTCCAGTACCGTAGCGAACGGCTGGAAGCCTGGGCTTCGGGCTATGTCGGTCAGATCCGCGACTACATTTTGTTCGACTACCGCACCGGCATGATGGGCATGGGGGCTTCAAAGGCGCAGAACATCGACGCCCGCATCATGGGTGGCGAGGTGGGTGCGGCCTACTCGCTGAGCGATACCTGGAAGGCCGATGCCACGCTGGCCTACGCCTGGGGCAAGAACAGCAGCGACGGCAAGGCGCTGCCCCAGATGCCGCCCCTGGAAAGCCGCCTGGGCCTGACGTACAGCCGCGATGCATGGAGTGCAGGTGCGCTCTGGCGGCTGGTCGCGGCGCAGAACCGCATCGCCTTCAACCAGGGCAATGTGGTCGGCAAGGACTATGACGCCAGTGCAGGGTTTGGGGTGTTCTCGCTCAACGGCGCGTACAAGGTCAGTAAAAATCTGAAACTCAGCGCCGGGGTCGACAATCTGTTCGACAAGACCTACGCCGAACACCTGAACCTGGCAGGCAACGCCGGTTTCGGCTACCCGGCCAGCGACCCTCAACCGGTCAACGAGCCCGGCCGGACCGTCTGGACCAAAGTCGATTTCAGCTTCTGACATCCACCGCGGGCGCGGCAGTGACCGCGCCCTGTGCGTTTACCTGGAGGTTCCCATGAGAGGAACACGCGTTTCATTCTACAACCTGGCCTGGCGTTGGCATTTCTATGCAGGGCTGTTCGTGGCCCCCTTCATGATCCTGCTGGCACTTACCGGGCTCGTGTACCTGTTCAAGCCGCAGCTCGATCCGTGGCTGTACCGCGACCTGATGGTGGTCGAGGCCGGCCATCATCGCCAAGGGGCCGATGTGATGCTGGCCGAGGTGCGCACGGCGTACCCCGAAGGCCATGTGGGCCAGTACCTGCCGCCGCTGAACGCGCAGCGCAGTGCGCAGTTCGTGGTGCACGACGGCGGGCGCGAGCTGAATGTGTTCGTCGACCCGTACAGCGGCAAGATCCTCGGCGAGCAGGACGGCAAGCGCAACCTGCAAGCCATCGCCCGCGCCCTGCACGGCGAGTTGATGGTGGGCACCCTGGGTGATCGCCTGGTGGAACTGGCCGCAGGCTGGGGCATCGTGCTGGTGGTTTCGGGCCTGTACCTGTGGTGGCCACGCGGGCGCCTGGGCGCAGGCGTTCTGTGGCCGCGCCTGGCCGCCCGAGGCCGGCTGTTCTGGCGCGACCTGCATGCGGTCAGTGGGTTCTGGGGCTCGGCGCTGCTGTTGTTGATGCTGCTCAGCGGCATGACCTGGACCGGGTTCTGGGGCAAGCAATATGCCGACCTGTGGAACCGCTTTCCGGTAGCGATGTGGAACGATGTGCCGAAGTCGGACCAGCAGGCACGCGAGCTCAACCATGCTCACCGCCAGACCGTGCCCTGGGCCGTGGAGAACACGCCGATGCCCCAGTCCGGCGCCCATGCCGAGCACGCCGGGCATCACACCCTGTCCAGCCAACCGGCAGCACCGAACGTGGGCGTGCAACAGGTCGAGGACATCGCCACGGCGCGGCAGGTGGAGCCGGGCTACAGCATTACCTTGCCTACCACGGCCGACGGCGTATTCACCGTTGCGGTGTTCGCCGACGATCCACGCAACGATGCCACCCTGCATGTGGACCAGTACACCGGCAAGGTGCTGGCCGATGTGCGCTGGCAGGACTACAGCCCTGTGGCCCGCGCCACGGAACTGGGGGTCATGCTGCACGAGGGCAAGATGTTCGGCCCGCTGAACCAGATCGTCATTGCGCTGGTGTGCCTGATGATTCTGCTGGGGTCGGTCAGTGGCTTGGTGATGTGGTGGAAGCGCAGGCCCGAAGGCGGCCTGGGCGTCCCCCCGTTGCGCCACGACCTGCCGCGCTGGAAGACGGCCGTGGTAGTGATGCTGGCATTGGGGCTCGTCTTCCCCTTGGTGGGGGTGTCGATGGTGCTGATGTGGGTACTCGACAACCTGATGGTACGGCGCGCCAGGTTGGCGGCGCAGGCATAGGGCACGGTAGGCGGCTGTCGTGGAACCTCAGGCGAGCCGAAAGGCCCGCCGAGCGTTTCACGGCCCTGCCGGTCGGTGCAGCTTTATTGTCCAAAGCGCCGACGCTTGACCCTGATCATTTCTAAAGCGCCCTGCACTCACGATATGGTGTCGATCTGTCACGCCCGCACCTTTGCAGTGCGTGATAGCCTAGCCGGCTACGTCAGCCAACGCGACTGACCTCTACAAGGGAATGCAGCCTATGACGCAAACTGCGCCGACTCCATCCGACGATCAACACCTGCAACGCAACCTCACCAACCGACACATCCAGCTCATCGCCATTGGCGGTGCCATCGGCACCGGCCTGTTCATGGGCTCGGGCAAGACCATCAGCCTGGCTGGGCCGTCGATCATCTTCGTCTACATGATCATCGGTTTCATGCTGTTCTTCGTCATGCGTGCAATGGGCGAACTGCTGCTGTCGAACTTGAACTACAAGTCGTTCATCGACTTCTCCGCCGACCTGCTCGGTCCCTGGGCGGGCTACTTCACCGGCTGGACCTACTGGTTCTGCTGGGTAGTCACTGGCATTGCCGACGTGGTGGCCATTGCGGCCTATACCCAGTTCTGGTTCCCCGACCTGCCTCAGTGGATACCGGCGCTCACCTGCGTGGCCGTGCTGCTGTCGCTGAACCTGGTCACGGTCAAGCTGTTCGGCGAAATGGAGTTCTGGTTTGCCCTGATCAAGATCATCGCCATTCTGGGCCTGGTCGCCACCGGTCTGTACATGGTCATCACCGGTTTCACCTCCCCCAGCGGGCGCACGGCTCAACTGGCCAACCTGTGGAATGACGGCGGCATGTTCCCCCATGGCGTGATGGGCTTCTTCGCCGGGTTCCAGATCGCGGTGTTCGCCTTCGTGGGCATCGAGCTGGTCGGCACCACAGCGGCCGAAGCCAAGAACCCGGAGCGCACGCTGCCCAGGGCGATCAACTCGATCCCGATCCGCATCATCGTGTTCTATGTACTGGCACTGATCGCGATCATGGCCGTGACCCCATGGCGCGACGTGGTTCCGGGCAAGAGCCCGTTCGTGGAGCTGTTCGTGCTGGCAGGGCTGCCAGCGGCGGCGAGCATCATCAATTTCGTGGTGCTGACCTCGGCGGCCTCGTCTGCCAACAGCGGGGTGTTCTCCACCAGCCGCATGCTGTTCGGCCTGGCCCAGGAAGGCGATGCGCCCAAAGCGTTCGAGAAACTGTCCCGTCGCGCCGTGCCGGCCAACGGCTTGTACTTCTCCTGCCTGTGCCTGTTGCTCGGCGCGGTGCTGATCTACCTGGTCCCGAACGTGATCGAAGCCTTCACCCTGGTCACCACGGTGTCGGCGGTGCTGTTCATGTTCGTCTGGACGTTGATCCTGCTGTCGTACCTGAGCTACCGCAAGCACCGCGCAGCGCTGCACGAGCAGTCGATTTACAAGATGCCTGGCGGGCGCTTGATGTGCTACGTGTGCCTGGCGTTCTTCGCCGGCATCCTGGTGCTGCTGAGCCTGGAAGCCGACACCCGCTCGGCGCTGCTGGTGACGCCGATCTGGTTTGTGATCCTGGCGGTGACCTACCAGTTCGTGCGTAGCCGGCGCCAGCCGCGTACTGCCGTACGTGGGTCGTCGAGCAACTGATGAGGAAACTGTGCAGCCCATTCTCAGGCAGAACTGGCGAATGGGCGCACAACAGCCAGGCCGCTTCAGCCTTGCTCCAACCCCTTGAGCACTGCCTCGGCCAGGGCCAAGCCTTTCTCTAGCGAGTTTTCCGTCGCGGTCAGTAGACTACGAAGCGGCTCTCCCACCCTTTCCAGTGCTGCGGCATTGGTTTCATAAGCCGCTTTCAGCGCGGCAACGGCGCACACAAGTGCATCCTCGCTATCGATTCCAGCCTGAACCGACAGTATTGGATCATGAGCCTGATTGCAGGTGCCGAAATCGGCACTGGCGGTCACGGAACGCGATGTGCGGGGTGGATCTGGAACGATCTTCTTGAGCATGGTGCATCTCCTTGCAGCTCTCTCTTTATGACGCTCCGAGCCCATACGCCAATATGGGTGGACGGAGCCGTGCGGGTTGGCGTGCCGGCAGAGAGAACCGGTGAGCCCGAAGGCTCCCACACACGGCTCCGCCCATGACGGGTGCAGCCATGCAGAGCAAAGTCGCAAGGAGCGTCAATGCTCGATCTCTCTGTAAAACGGGACGCCAATCCCGGTCGCAGAATCTACTGCGGTGCCGAACGGTACTCAAGTACCGCTTATGTGTCAAAACTGTTCACCGCCCTGGACCCAATCCTGTGCAGGCCAGTCGCGCAAGCACCAATCTGGCCCCTATCCAAGCCCTGCATAGAAGCACAACCCTTCTAGACCGCAGCCTTGCGCACCACGGCACAGCCTTTGCAATCGCCCTTCTGCCCACACCACAACAACTCAGCGGAGAGAGCACATGAAGCGACGCAGTCTGATCAAGGCCTTCACCCTCAGCGCCTCGATGGCGGCGATGGGCCTTAGCTGGAGCCTCCAGGCCGCCGAGACCATCAAGGTCGGCATCCTGCATTCGCTGTCCGGGACCATGGCCATCTCCGAGACGTCGCTCAAGGACATGGCCTTGATGACCATCGATGAGATCAACGCCAAAGGTGGGGTGAACGGCAAGATGCTGGAGCCGGTGGTGGTGGACCCGGCGTCCAACTGGCCGCTGTTCGCCGAAAAAAGCCGCCAGTTGCTGACCCAGGACAAGGTCGCGGTGGTGTTCGGTTGCTGGACGTCGGTGTCGCGCAAATCGGTGTTGCCGGTATTCGAGGAGCTCAATGGTCTGCTGTTCTACCCGGTGCAATACGAGGGCGAAGAGATGTCGCCGAACGTGTTCTACACCGGCGCTGCGCCCAACCAGCAAGCGATTCCGGCGGTGGAATACCTGATGAGCGAGGATGGCGGCGGCGCCAAGCGTTTCTTCCTGCTGGGCACCGACTACGTCTACCCGCGCACCACCAACAAGATTCTGCGTGCGTTCCTGCACAGCAAGGGCGTGGCCGACAAGGACATCGAGGAGGTCTACACGCCGTTCGGCCACGCCGACTACCAGACCATCGTCGCCAACATCAAGAAGTTCTCGGCCGGGGCTAAGACGGCGGTAATTTCCACGGTCAACGGCGACTCCAACGTGCCTTTCTACAAAGAGCTGGCCAACCAGGGCCTGAAAGCGACCGATGTGCCGGTCGTGGCGTTCTCGGTGGGGGAAGAAGAGCTGCGGGGCATCGACACCAAGCCGTTGGTGGGTCATTTGGCCGCCTGGAACTACTTCGAGTCGGTGGATAACCCGGTCAACCAGAAGTTCGTCGCTGATTGGAAGGCGTATGCCAAGGCCAAAGGCCTGCCTGGCGCCGACAAGGCGGTAACTAACGATCCGATGGAAGCCACCTATGTGGGCATTCACATGTGGGCGCAGGCGGCGGAAAAAGCCAAATCCACCGATGTGGACAAGGTGCGCGAAGCGCTGGCCGGGCAGACCTTCAAGGCCCCTTCGGGCTACACCCTGACCATGGACAAGACCAATCACCACCTGCACAAGCCCGTGATGATCGGCGAGATCCAGGACGATGGGCAGTTCAGCGTGGTGTGGGAGACCGAGCAACCGCTGCGGGCACAACCCTGGAGCCCCTTCATCCCAGGCAACGACAAGCGCCCTGATTACGCCGTGAAAGGTAACTGAGGCCCAAGGCTGCTTTGCAGCCCGCCCGTAGGCGGCCCGGCGTTCGGGTACGCCTGCGCGTAAGCGCTGATTTACAGGAGAGCCTCATGCTCAGATTCCTGCTTACCCTGCTACTGCTGCTGCCCATGGCAGCCCAAGCCAGCGAGGGCGAGTTTTTCCTCGCCGCCAAGCCCGCCGAGCAGGCGCGCCTGCTCGATACCTGGGCCGCCCAACCCGAGCCGGGCCGGCTGGCGCTGTTGGAAAACCTGCAGGCCGGCCGCATTGCCAAGGACGACAACCGCAAGGTGCGCCTGAACAACCGCCTGCGCGGGCTGATCGACAATGCCCTGGCCAGCCACCGGTTACTCAGTGACGACAGCGCCACCCGGCTGGCTGCCGCCAGGCAGTTGCAAAAGAGTGCACAACCGGCCCAGGTCGCCTTGCTCGACCGGCGCTACGCCAGCGAGCCGGATGCGGCCGTGCGGGCAGCCTTGGGCCTGGCGTTGGCCAACCTGCAGCTCGGTGCCAGCGACCCGTCGGTGCGCCTGGCGGCCGTGCGCCTGTTGGGAGAAACCGGTGACCCAACGGCCCGCACCCGCCTGGAGGCGCTGTTGCAACCAGAGATGGAAACGGACCCCACGGTGCGTACCGCCGCCGAAACCAGCCTGGCCCAGGTCAAGCGCAAGCTGCTGGTCGGTGAAGTGCTCGGCCAGGCCTTCAGTGGCCTGTCGCTGGGGTCGATCCTGCTGTTGGCGGCGCTGGGGCTGGCGATCACGTTCGGCCTTTTGGGGGTGATCAACATGGCGCACGGCGAGATGCTGATGCTCGGCGCCTACAGCACCTACATGGTGCAGGTCGTGGTGCAGCGCTACGCCCCGGGCGCCCTGGAGTTTTACCCACTGATCGCCCTGCCCGTGGCGTTCGCCGTCAGTGCCGGTGTCGGCATGGCGCTGGAGCGCACGGTGATCCGCCACCTGTACGGCCGGCCCCTGGAAACCCTGCTGGCCACTTGGGGCATCAGCCTGATCCTGATCCAGGCTGTGCGGTTGCTGTTCGGCGCACAGAACGTCGAGGTCAGCAACCCGGCCTGGTTGTCGGGTGGCATCCAGGTCCTGCCCAACCTGATCCTGCCCTACAACCGCCTGGTGATCATCGCCTTCGCCCTGGCCGTGGTGCTGCTGACCTGGCTGCTGCTCAACCGCACGCGTCTGGGCCTGAACGTGCGCGCCGTCACCCAGAACCGCAACATGGCGGCCTGCTGCGGCGTGTCCACCGGGCGTGTGGACATGCTCGCTTTCGGCCTGGGCTCGGGCATCGCAGGCCTGGGCGGCGTGGCCTTGAGCCAGGTCGGCAACGTGGGGCCGGACCTGGGGCAAAGCTACATCATCGATTCATTCCTGGTGGTGGTGCTTGGGGGTGTCGGCCAACTGGCCGGAAGCCTCTGGGCGGCGTTCGGGCTGGGCATCGCCAACAAACTGCTGGAGCCGCAGATCGGTGCGGTGCTCGGCAAGATCCTCATCCTTGCGCTGGTCATTCTGTTCATCCAGAAGCGCCCGCAAGGCCTGTTTGCCCTCAAGGGACGGGTGATCGACTGATGAACCAGCCACTGCTTGTCACCGCCGCGCACAAAGCCGGCCCTCGCCTGTCGCTGGCGCTGGGTATCGCCGCCCTGACCCTGCTGCTCGCCTTGCCGCTGTTGTCACTGCTGCCCGCCGATCATGCCCTGCATGTGTCGGCCTATGTGCTCACACTGGTGGGCAAGATCCTCTGTTACGCCATCGTGGCCCTGGCCCTTGACCTGGTCTGGGGCTATGCGGGGCTGTTGTCGCTTGGCCATGGCCTGTTCTTTGCCCTGGGCGGCTATGCCATGGGGATGTACTTGATGCGCCAGGCCGCCGGGGACGGGCTGCCGGGTTTCATGACGTTCCTGTCCTGGAGCGAGCTGCCCTGGTACTGGGCAGGGACCCAGCACTTTGCCTGGGCCTTGTGCCTGGCGGTGCTGGCGCCTGGCATGCTGGCCCTGGTGTTCGGCTGGTTTGCCTTCCGCTCGCGGATCAAGGGTGTGTACTTCTCGATCATGACCCAGGGCCTGACCTTTGCCGGGATGTTGCTGTTCTTTCGCAATGAGACCGGTTTTGGCGGCAACAACGGTTTCACCAGCTTTCGCACCCTGCTGGGCTTCGACATCGCCGCACCCGGGACCCGCGCGGTGCTGTTCCTGCTCACCGTCGCACTGCTGGTCGCAAGCCTGTACCTGTGCTGGCGGCTGACGCGCAGCAAGTTCGGGCGCTTGTTGACAGCCGTTCGCGATGCCGAGAACCGGTTGATGTTCTGTGGCTACGACCCGCGTGGTTTCAAGCTGCTGGTATGGGTGCTCAGTGCCATGCTGTGTGGCCTGGCAGGCGCGTTGTACGTGCCACAGGTCGGCATCATCAACCCTAGCGAGATGTCGCCCACCAACTCCATCGAGGCCGCTGTCTGGGTGGCGCTGGGCGGGCGCGGCACCCTGATCGGTCCCCTGCTGGGCGCAGGGCTGATCAACGGCATGAAGAGCTGGTTCACCGTGGCTTTCCCGGAATTCTGGCTGTTTTTCCTCGGCGCGCTGTTCATCCTCGTGACCCTGTACTTGCCCAAGGGCCTGGTCGGCCTGTGGAACAAAAGGAGCCAGCCATGAGAGGCCTGCCCCCGGTACACCCGGAGTTCATGCTCGAACCTGCCTTCGACCCGCAGGGTATCGGCCGCGACGCCATAGGCCTGGGCCATGCCCGGGTACCTGGCCTGGACGCGCGGCACGGCACCGTGCTGAGCCTTGAAGAGGTAAGCGTCAGTTTCGATGGGTTCAAGGCGCTCAATGCGCTGACGCTGTATATCGGCGTGGGCGAGCTGCGCTGCATCATCGGCCCGAACGGCGCCGGCAAGACCACGATGATGGACGTGATCACCGGCAAGACACGGCCCAGCGCAGGCAGTGCCTACTTTGGCGACACGCTCGACCTGACGCGCATGAGCGAATACCAGATTGCCCAGGCGGGTATCGGCCGCAAGTTCCAGAAACCCACGGTGTTCGAGGCGTTGAGCCTGTACGAAAACCTCGAGCTGGCGCTCAAGACCGACAAGTCGGTGTGGGCGAGCCTGAGGTCGCGCTTGAGCGGCGAGCAACGCGACAGGATCGACGAAGTCCTGACCACCGTGCGCCTGAACGGGCTGGCCTCGCGCCAGGCCGGGCTGCTGTCCCACGGCCAGAAGCAATTTCTGGAAATTGCCATGCTGCTGGTTCAGGAACCCCAATTGCTGTTGCTCGATGAACCCGTGGCCGGCATGACCGACGCCGAAACCGCCTTCACTGCCGAGCTGTTCAAGGGGCTTGCAGGCAAGCACTCGCTGATGGTGGTCGAGCATGACATGGGGTTCGTGGGCAGCATCGCCGACCATGTGACGGTGCTGCACCAGGGTTCGGTGCTGGCTGAGGGGCCGCTTGAGCAGGTGCAGGCCGATGATCGTGTGGTCGAGGTGTACCTCGGTCGTTGAGCAAGTGCACGTTTAATCATGCGTACACCGGTGAGCTACCGGGGTCGCACAACCGGTTACTTCAGGAGCCTCGCATGCTCAAGATCGATACGCTGCACCAGTACTACGGCGGCAGCCACATCCTGCGCGGCCTGTCCTTCGAAGCCAGGCTGGGCGAGGTCACCTGCCTGCTGGGTCGCAACGGCGTGGGCAAGACCACGTTGCTGCGTTGCCTGATGGGCCTGGTGCCTGTGCGCGAAGGCAGCGTGGAGTGGGAAGGCAAGCCCATTACCGCACTCAAGCCGCACCACCGGGTGCAGGCCGGCATCGCGTACGTACCGCAGGGCCGCGAAATTTTCCCGCGCCTGAGCGTCGAGGAAAACCTGCTGATGGGCTTGTCACGCTTTCCGGGGCGCGAGGCACGTGAAGTGCCTGCCTTCATCTACGAGTTGTTCCCTGTGCTCGAACAAATGAAGCAACGCCGAGGCGGGGATTTGTCCGGGGGGCAGCAACAGCAGCTGGCTATTGGCCGGGCACTGGCCAGTCGCCCGCGCCTGCTGATTCTCGATGAGCCCACCGAAGGCATCCAGCCTTCGGTGATCAAGGAAATAGGCGCGGTGATCCAGCGGCTGGCGCAGCGCGGCGACATGGCCATCCTGCTGGTCGAGCAGTTTTACGATTTTGCCGAAGCGTTGGCGGATCACTACCTGGTCATGGCCCGCGGCCAGATCGTACAGCGTGGCCGGGGCGAAAACATGCAGGCCGAAGGTGTACGCGGGCTGGTAACCATTTAACCTGCACGCTTCGACCTTGCGAGACGCTGCCATGAGTCACGAAATCCGCGACGCCCTGCCTGCCGACCTACCGGCCATCCTCGACATCTACAACGATGCCGTGCGCAACACCACGGCTATCTGGAACGAGACGCCGGTGGACCTGGCCAACCGCCAGGCCTGGTTCGACGCCCGTGCGCAACAGGGTTACCCGATACTGGTAGCCGTGGACGGCGCCGACGTGCTGGGCTACGCCTCGTTCGGGGACTGGCGCCCGTTCGAGGGGTTCCGCCACACGGTCGAGCATTCGGTGTACGTGCGCAGCGATCAGCGCGGCAAAGGGCTTGGGCCGGCGCTGATGCGTGCATTGATCGAGCGCGCACAAGGTGGCGGCAAGCACGTCATGGTCGCGGCCATCGAAAGCGGCAACGCAGCGTCTGTGCACCTGCACGAGCGCCTGGGGTTCGTGGTCACCGGGCAGATGCCGCAGGTGGGGGTGAAATTCGGGCGCTGGCTGGACCTGACCTTCATGCAGCGGGTGCTGAACCCAGGGGCCGAGCCAGACCTGTCATGACACTGGGCAAGGCCGCCTTCACGCAGCCTTGCCCGGTGACACAAGGCTGCGCAGGCCAGCGCTCCAGCCCTGCCCGCGCCTGACTCCCCTCACATCTGCGTGAACCTGCCCAGGCGCTGGCGCAACATGCTGTTCTCGTTGCGCAGCTGCTGCACCTCCTGGAGCAATTCCAGGGCCAGCGCCACGCCTTCCCATTCCAGCTCCAACTCCTGGTGCAGCTTGGCCGCGCGCCTTGCCAGCAGCGGTGCCTGATCGTCGAACAGCCAGTCTTCAGGCCTGCGCCCGGTTGGCTCCACAATGCCGTGCTCGACGATCTCGATCACACAGTCCGCCGTAAGGTCGGCTTCCTGACACAAGGTATGCATGTCCAGTTGAACGATCAGGGTGCTGCTCATGATCACTTACTCCATTGTGCCCTCGGGTCGAACGCGGCCTTCTCGGAAAGCTTGGCCCACAGTTCCCGGGTAGATTCGTCAGAGGTGGTCGGCATGACGACCTTGAGCTGTGCATAGAGGTTGCCGCGCTGGCCATGCTTGTCGGCCAGGCCCTTGCCTGGCACCCGCAGGCGCTGCCCGCTCTGGCTGTCGGGGCGGATGGTCAGGTTGATCCTGCCTTCGAGCGTGGGCACCGCCACCTTGGTGCCCAAGGCCGCTTCCCAAGGCGCCAGCGGCACGGTGATGATCAGGTCATGCCCCTCGACGTCGAACAGCGGGTGCGGGGCCATGCGGATGGTCAGGAACAAATCGCCATTGGCACCGCCACCGACACCCGGGGCACCCTGGCCCTTGAGGCGAATGCGCTCGCCATCGGTCACGCCGGCCGGGATCTTGACGTTCAGGGTCTTGGTGGTGAACCCCGTACGCTGGCCCATGGCATTGGTTTGCGGAACCTGGAAGCTGATCTGCTTGGACTCCTTGCTCAGGGTTTCTTCCAGAAATACCGCCAGTTCAAGCTCCACGTCCTGCCCTCGCCTGCCGGCACTGCGCTGTTGTTGACGGGCGCCCCCGAACGGGTTGCCTCCACGACCGCCGAACATCGAGCTGAAAAAGTCCGAAAAATCGCCACTCTCGAAACCGCCTCCGGCCCCGCCTCGGCTTTCCCAGCCTGGCGGCGCCTGGAATGGCCGACCATGCTGGCCGCCGTACTTGCGAATTTCATCGAATTCGGCGCGTTTCTGCGCATCGCCCAGCACTTCGTAGGCCTCGTTGGCTTCCTTGAATTTGTCTTCGGCGTCGCGCTCTTTGCTGACATCAGGGTGATACTTGCGGGCCAGCTTGCGGTACGCGGCCTTGATCGCCTTGTCGTCCGCTGTGGGCTCTACGCCAAGTATCTTGTAGTAGTCTTTGAAGTCCATCTAGGGATCACCAGTGAGAATGTGCGTGTTGCTGGAGAAGATAGGGATCAAGCATAGCCTTTCAAGGCCCGCTTGGGGTTGCTCCATGGCAGACGACCGGTCTTGATTCTGTCGCCAGCTGGCATACACTGCGCGGCCGTTTTGCCTCCGGAAGCCTTTTCCCCATGTCCGACGTATCCCCGGCCCGCGCCCTTGGCATCGACTTTGGCACCTCCAACTCGACGGTTGGCTGGCACCGACCGGGCACGGAATCGCTGATTGCCCTGGAAGACGGCAAGATCACGTTGCCCTCGGTGGTGTTCTTCAACATCGAGGAGCGCCGCCCTGTCTACGGTCGGCTGGCCCTGCACGAATACCTCGAAGGCTACGAGGGGCGCCTGATGCGCTCGCTCAAGAGCCTGCTCGGGTCCAAGTTGATCAAGCACGACACCAGCGTGCTGGGCAGCGCACTGCCGTTCAAGGACCTGCTGGGCATGTTCATCGGTGAGCTGAAAAACCGCGCGCAGGCCGAGGCCGGCCGTGAGTTCGATCAGGTGGTACTCGGCCGCCCGGTATTCTTCGTCGACGAGGACCCGGCAGCCGACCAGGAAGCCGAGGACACGCTGGCCGAGGTAGCACGCAAGATCGGCTTCAAGGACGTGTCGTTCCAGTACGAGCCCATCGCTGCGGCGTTCGACTACGAGTCGGGCATCAGCCGGGAGGAACTGGTGCTGATCGTCGATATCGGCGGCGGTACTTCCGACTTCACCCTCATCAGGCTGTCGCCTGAGCGGCACGCGGTAGCCGAGCGCCAGAGCGACATCCTTGCGACCGGTGGCGTACACATCGGCGGCACGGACTTCGACAAGCAGCTGAGCCTGCAAGGGGTAATGCCGCTGTTCGGTTATGGCAGCCGCATGAAAAGCGGTGCCTTGATGCCAACCAGCTATCACCTGAACCTGGCCACTTGGCACACGATCAACGCCTTGTACTCACAGAAGTCGCAGTTGGCCCTGGGCAACATGCGCTACGACATCGAGGACACCCTCGGCGTGGATCGGCTGTTCAAGCTCATCGAGGAGCGCGCCGGGCATTGGCTGGCCATGGAAGTGGAAGCCAGCAAGATCGAGCTGACCGAACAGCCCAGTCGTCACGTCGACCTCGGCCGCATCGAACCCGGCCTTGGCGTGGACCTGTCTCGCAGCTTGTTCGAGATGGCCATCGAAAGCCTGCTGGAACGGGTGCGGGCCAGTGTCACGGACTTGCTGGCCAAGGCCGGGGTCAGCCAGGGCCAGGTCGACACGGTATTTTTCACGGGCGGCTCCAGCGGCATTCCAGCCCTGCGCAACAGCGTGGCGGCGATGTTGCCCAATGCCCGTCATGTGGAAGGCAACATCTTTGGCAGCATCGGCAGTGGGCTGGCCATTGAGGCACGCAAGCGCTACGGCGCGTGACGAAATGACCGGGGTACGGGGCGCTTGGGTCGCCCCTCGTTGGCGGTGGCGCTGGTCAACACCGCCTGACCAAGCCTGACGCCGGCCCTGCTATGCCCTGAGCAGGCCCGCCGTGGCCGCATTCAAACCAGCTCCATCCTGCGCAGCTCGCTCTTGAGATAGGCGTAATAGACCGGCCCTGCCACCACCCCCGGCAGGCCGAACGCCGCTTCGAACACCAGCATCGCCAACAGCAGCTCCCAAGCCTTGGCCCTGATCTGCCCCCCGACGATCTTGGCGTTGAGGAAGTATTCCACCTTGTGGATGACGATCAGGTAGACCAACGCCGCCGCAGCCACCCACACCGACAACGACAACCCCACGATGGTGATCAGGGTGTTGGACATGAGGTTGCCAATGACCGGTAGCAGACCCAACAGGAACGTCAGCACGATCAAGGTCTTGGTCAGCGGCAGATGCACCCCGAACAACGGCAGCACCACGGCCAGGAAGATGCCGGTGAATGCGGTATTGAGCAGGGAAATCTTGATCTGGGCGAAAACGATGTTGCGAAACGCCTGGACCAGCAGGCTCAGACGCTCGAACAGGGCGGCAGCCAGTGGCTTGCGCCGAGAGATGTCGGGTATGCGCTGCAGGGCGACGATGGCCCCCAGGATCATGCCGATCAGCAGGGTCACGAACATGTGCGCCATGCCCTTGCCCACCAGTTGCAAATCACTGAGGTGGCTCTTGATCCAGTCGCCGATCGCCACTTTGAACTCTGCCGCGCTGGCCGGCAGGTAGCCCTCGATGAACGGCGGCAACTGGCCGCGTGCCCGCTCCACCAGCGCCATGAACTTGTCCAGCGAAGCGCCTGGATTTTCCGCTTCATGCAACAGGAAGCTGAATGCCCCGGCGATCAATAGCGCAAGGCTGATCACCACCAGCGTCCCCAGCAGCGCCACTGCCAGCCAGCGCGCACGCTGCCCGGCAATCAACGGCTGCAGGCGCGGCGTGAGCATGTTGACCAGTTCGAACACCAGCAGGCCTGCCAGCAGGCTGGGCAGCAGCTTCAACGGCAACGCCATCAGCAAGCCTGCGAATACGATGATCAAACTTGCCAGGGTGACTTGGCGGGGGTGAAGGTCATACAGCCTCAGCGGCAGCCAGCGAAGAAGATCCGCAGTCTGCCAGCGTTAGGCCTGCAGGCATAGGCACCGATCATTTCTTCTTCAGGCAGTCACTCATGAACGCCTTGCGCTCATCACCCTTGAGCACCTTGGCAGTGGCGTCGGCATTGCACGTCTTCATTTTTTCCTGCTGGGTGGGCGGCACCTGTTTCTTCAGGCACGCACTCATGAAGGCCTTGCGGGCGTCGCCCTTGAGCGATTGCGCCGTGGCATCTGCATTGCACGTTTTCATCTTTTCCTGCTGGGTGGTAGTTGCCGCAAAGCCCTGGGCGCTGAACACCAGCGCAACCATCAGCAACGGAATGTGCAGCCGTTTCATGTCGTGTTCTCCTGAGCCCGCGCCCAACGCACGGTGACACCAGCAGTGTAGACAAGCCTGGCGCGAGGCCCGGTTTGCCATCAAGGCACGACAACCATTTGCACGCAGGCAATTGGCTAGCTCGATCGAACTCCTGGCGCTGCGTGAGGTTCAAAACCTGCACATACCCTTTTGTGCAAGGAGCGGGACGATGTTCAAGCAGACTCTGGCAATCCTTCTGGCCAGCGCCACCCTGGCGGCATGCGGCAGCCGCCCGGAAAACCCGGTGGACTATGTGACCTACCGCAACGAGCCCCTGGTCAAGCAGGTCGAAAATGGCATGACCATGCAGCGCGTGATCGCCATCGGCGGCAGCCCGTCCAATGTCATCGACCTGCCCAATGGCGGTACCTGCAACGATTACATCCTCAACCGCGACGGCAAGCAGCAGCCGTACTACGTGCGCTTCGATGCCACCGGCCATGTGGATGCCAAGGGTTTCAAGACCTGCAAACAACGTGAAGAAGACCGCGAGGCCGTCAAAGGCGCGTAAGGCTTCCGCTACCTGACTACGACTACCTGATGCTTTTCGGAGATGAAACATGAACACGACTGAAATGACCGATATCCAGACCCTGCGCCAGCGTGCACGCGAGCATGTGGAAAATGGTGCAGTGACCGAAGGCTACAATGCTGATCGCGAGCGCATCATCAAGCTGCTCAACGATTCGCTGGCCACCGAGCTGGTCTGCACCCTGCGCTACAAGCGTCACTACTTCATGGCTTCTGGCGTCAAGGCCAGTGTGGCTGCCGAAGAATTCCTGGAGCATGCCAACCAGGAAGCCGAACACGCCGACAAGCTGGCCGAGCGTATCGTGCAACTGGGCGGTGAGCCTGACTTCAACCCGGACAACCTGAGCAAGAACTCTCACGCCCAGTACGTGGCAGGTGCGACCCTCAAGGAAATGGTCCTGGAAGACTTGGTGGCCGAGCGTATCGCCATCGACAGCTACCGCGAGATCATCCAGTACATCGGCGACAAGGACCCGACCACTCGCCGTATCTTCGAAGACATTCTGGCGCAAGAAGAAGAGCACGCCGATGACATGTCCGACCTGCTCGACGGTCTGTAAGGCCAATCGCAACACGCAAGGCCGCTGATGCGGTAATGCTCGTCACGCAGGGCTGCTTCGCAGCCCATTGCGGTCGGTCCGGCGCCCTGATCGGACCGTTCCCAGCCTCGGTGATTGTGAAGCGCCGACTGTCTTGTCCCAGACCTTTGAGTTACTGAACCCTGTGATCGGTCCCGCCGAGGTGCTGGGCTGGCTGCCAGGCCACGCAGCGCCAAGGGATTCCAGCTCGGCAGCTCAGAGGGTCGGGGCTGCTGCGCAGCCCCCAGCATTCCAGCTCGGCAGCTAACAGGGCCGCAGGGCGCGGCAGGACCTCTGAACCGCCGCGCCCATCGTCTTCCATCACTTGCGGCCTTTGACGGCCGCCGGCGCCTTGCCTTCCTTCATCTGCTGCAACAACGGTGTGCACTGGTTGGGATCATCACCACTGCTGGGCGCGACCAGCGCCAGGAGACCGGCCGCAGGCCCCGCGACCACCCCAAGGGCAACCATGCCGGCACCGCGCAGCGCCAGCGGTACGGCCTGCACCCCGGCGCTCGGTTTGGCGAAAGCCCCCCGCACATACAGCGGCGAGCGCAGGGAGAACAGCCTCAGCCCCTTGGATTCCGGTGTGATCTTCAGGTCCAGCCGCTCATTGGCGAAGTTGGCGGTGCCGTTGATGTAGATGATCGCGTTCTCGGTATCGAAAATGAACAGACGCGTGCTGGCAAGGCCATCCTTGATACCGACATCGGCAGCGGCGCAGTTGATCTTCACGTCTTCATCACCGAACAGTTTGTCGACGATGTAGTTGCCCACGTTCAAACCTGCGATTTCCATGAGGCTGCGGCTGATGGCGCCATCGTTGACCAGCATGCGCAGGTCGCCATTGGCGCTACCGAGCAGTGCTGCCACGGAGTTGCCGCTACCGGTAATGTCGGCATCCCCATTGAGCTCGCCAAAGCTGCTTTGCATCGGCGCGAAAGAAGGGAACAGCTGCTTGAGCTTGAATCCCCTGGCGGTCAGCCGTGCACGCCCCTGCAACGGAACGTTGCGGCCGTCCAGGCGGATGCGCGATGCCAGGTTGCCGCCCGCTACGCCAAACCTCAAAGGCTCCAGGCGCAGCAGGCCGTCTTCCAGGATCACGTGGGCCGACAGGTCGTTGAAGGGAAGCTGCTCGCTGTGCACGATGCGCTTGCCGGTGAAGGTGACATCGGCATCCATGGCGCGCCAGCGGTCGGTACGAAATTCCTCGACCGGCAGGACCTTGTCGGACGGCTGCTTGCTGGCACCGCCACGGGCTTTCTGCTCGGCATTGGAGTCAGCGCCGATCAGTGGCGCCAGGTCCTTGAACAGGAGCTGGTTGGAAACGAGCTTGCCCGTGAGCTTGGGCCGAGGCTTGCTGGCGACGTACGCCAGGTCACCATGAATGTCGCTGTCACCGATCTTGCCATTGAACCCTTGGTACTTGAAGGTGGCGCCCTGCTCAGCGTGCAGGTTGGCGCTAAGGTGGCCATCGGTGGAATATGCCGGGGTGTCAGGCAATGTCACGCCGGTCAACGGGAACAGATTGCCAAGGCTCGCGCCCGACAGGCGCAGTCGCAGGTCGAGTGCACCCAGGTTGAGCGGATCGGTCAGGGTACCGGCCAGTACCACATGGGTGTCGGCGATGCGCACATCCGCTTGCAGTGGGAAGGGTTGATCGGATGCTTTGAGTGCCAGCAGGCCACCGATCTTGCCAGTGCCGGACACGGGCTGATCCTTGTAGCGCCCCTGCGCCTTGAGGCCGAATGCATAGTCCTGTGCAGGCGCCGACTTCTCGGCCGTGGCCTTGCCCACGATGTCGCTGAACGGAATGGGCTTACCCAGCGGATCGATCTGGACCTTCATGCGAGCCTTGAGCGTCTGGTCGTCGAAGCTGACGTTACCTTGGTCGAAACCAATCGCGCCGATGTCCATTTCCCATTTGGACGGTGCTTCGTTTTCGTCTTTCGGGCCGAAGTCGAAGTTCCAGTTGGCCCTGCCGTCCGCCAGGCGTGTCAGGCTGGCAGTCGGCTTGGTCAAGTTGATGCGCGGGATGCTGACTTGGTGAAACAACAGGGGCAGCGGCGACAGGCGAAACTCCACGCGCTCCAGTGCTACCATCTGCGGCTCTTTGAGCCAGTCCGGGTTGCCCAGGGTGAGGTCTTCAGCCGTGAAATGCGGCCAAGGTATCCATGCCCGCCAGCCCCCTTCTTCAGGCTCGGTGCGCCAGTGCACTGCAAGGTTGCCGTTGATGGCGAAGGGCCGATGCAAGGCCTCGGACACCTTCTCGTTGAGCAGCGGCTTGACGCGGTTCCAGTCGAAGGTGGCAATCACCACGACCAGGATTGCCAGCACGGTCAGCAGTGTGGTCAGGGTCCAGAGGATGATTCTGGCGGGGCGCGTCATTGCGTGAGTCTCCATGCGGCAAGGCGAAAACAAGCGTAGCGGTGAGGGGTCATGTATCTGGGACTGATGAAAGGCGTGAGGGTTTTATCTCAGGGGGAGGATAGCCAAGAATTTCCCGCGTCTGGGTGCGTTTGGCTCGTCATGCTCACTCGGTGCATCCCTTACGCACCCCTACCATCAAGCCCCCCGGCGGCCCTGCAAGGCTCTGAATAGAGCCTTTGACGCCTGATATCAATGGGGTCGATTTTTACCATTACCCGGATGAACTTCTCTGTGCAGGTGCGAGGCGTAGCATTGGCTACACACCCACTTTCCAGCCCCGCAGAGGAGCACCGAATCATGAAACGCCACCTGTTGACCCTCACCTTTTCCCTGCTTGCAGCCAATGCGTTCGCCCTGCCAGGTGCCGAGCAGCACCTGACGGCCGAATCGCGTTCGAGCGCTGTTCAAACCATCCAACCACTTGAAACACTCGCCGAAGGCGGCTCCGACCGGTTGATCGAGCGCAGCGCCCGTGTTGCCGAAGGGGGTTCCGACCGCCTGATCGAGCGCAGCGCCCGTGTTGCCGAAGGGGGTTCCGATCGCCTGATCGAGCGCAGCGCCCGTGTCGCCGAGGGCGGTGCAGATCGCTTGTCGCAAACGGCACGGGTGAGCTGACCTTATGGAAGACGCACCGCGCTGTCGTCTACCTGACCTCCCCCTTCGAGCCCGGTCCATTGACCGGGCTTCGTTTTTTTAACTAGAGTGCCCAGCCACCCTTTATAGAAACCTGCATCATGTTGCCGCGTGCCGAACAGAAGCTACAGACCCGCCAGGCCCTGCTCGATGCCGCCTGCCTGCTCATGGAGAGTGGTCGTGGCTTTGGCAGCATCAGCTTGCGCGAAGTGGCCAAGGCGGCCGGCATCGTGCCCACCGGTTTCTACCGGCATTTCCCGGACATGGATGCACTGGGCCTGGCACTGGTCAATGAGGTGGACGATACCTTCCGCCAGACCATCCGGCTGGTGCGGCACAACGAGTTCGAGCTGGGCGGTATCACGGATGCGTCAGTTCGTATATTTCTCGATGTAGTCGCTGCCCACCGCGCCCAGTTTCTATTCCTGGCACGGGAGCAGTACGGAGGGTCGCAGCCCGTGCGCCAGGCCATCGCCCAGTTGCGGGAAAACATTACCGCTGACCTGGCCACCGACCTGGCCCGGATGCAGCGTTGGCAGCACCTGGACAATGCGGCGCTTACCGTCATGGCGGACCTGGTGGTCAAGACCGTGTTCGCCACCTTGCCCGAATTGATCGACAGGCCGGAAAGGGGTGAGCCGCAGGCGTTGACCCCTCAGGAGAAGATCACCCAGCAACTGCGCTTCATTTTCGTCGGTGCGCGGCACTGGCAAGGGCTCGGCAACCCCGGCTGACGGGCTCGGCAGACCCGACTTCTGCTACCATGGCGCCCTGCCCGACAGCGACGAGCGCCAAGATGTGCAACCCCCGCCCTACCCTGCCCGAACTGACCCGCTTCAATCAGCACTTTGCCGCGTGCATCGTGCCCCTATGGCAGGGGCCAGGTTGGAACACCGAGATGGCGTTGCCTTACGAGGCCCTGGACGCCGAGCATCAGCCGCTGCCGGTGCAGCGCTATCGGGCCATGGCTTGCGCACGCCAGTTGTACCTGTTCAGCAGCCGCATCGGTCAACCGGGCGCGGCCGAACGCGCCGCGGCATTGTTCCGCTCCTTGCAAAAGCACTTTCATGACCCCGAGCACGGTGGCTGGTTCTACAGCATCGACGCCCAGGGCAAACCGCTGGACCGACGCAAGGACCTCTATACCCACGCGTTCATCGTCTTCGCCTGCGCGCACTATTGGGGCCAGGTCCGCGACAGCCTGGTGGCCTCCACCCTGGCTGGTGCGCTAGACGTCATCGAGCATCGCTTTGCCCGGGATGATGGCTTGTACGAGGCCAGTCTGGGTGAAGACTGGGGCAACCTGGGCAGTGGCGCGCTGCAAAACCCGCAGATGCACCTGGCAGAGGCCTTCTTGCAGGTGTTGGCCGTGCGTGATGATCAGGCTGTGCAGCAATTGCTTCTACAGTTATGCACAGCGATGCAGGCCCACTTCATCGACCCTGCCCACGGGGTGATGCTGGAAAAGCCCCGGGGCACTGTGGATAACTGGTTCGAGCCGGGTCATCAGTTCGAGTGGTTCTATTTGCTGCACACTTCGCCGCTGCTGCGTGGGACGGCGTTGCATGCGTCCATTGAGCGGGGCTTTGTTTTTGCCGAGCACCATGGCGTGAAGGACGAGGCGGTGCTGGCGATGCTGGATGTGCAAGGGCATGTGCTGGATGCGACTCAGCGGATCTGGGCACAGGCCGAATACGCCAGGGCCCTGGCCTTGCGCCCTGATGCAGATGTAAAGCTGCCCAAGCTGTTGCAGGCCCTGCAGGGGCGGTTCTTGCGGCAAGCGGGATGGTATGAATGCCGGGACGGGCAAGGCGATGTCAGCCGGCATGATATGCCGTCGACTACGCCTTATCATCTGGCCACCTGCCTGGAAGGGTTGAAGCGATTGGAGGGGTGAGGTCGGGGCCTGCAATGTTGTTACCGTAATGGGCAGTGAGGCTCAGATCCTGGAGACGTCCAGTGCGCTGGCACGTTTTCGTCACTGGAATACGTACAATGGCGAGTGTTGTAGGAACTGCCACAGTATCAAGCGCTTGACTTGATGGCGCCGCATGTTCGTACTGCTAATAGCGCTGCCTAATACTTGGAATATGACATAACCGAAAATCAAAGCTCTCTGCTCTTGCACTAGCAAATATAACTTCAAAATTAGTTAACGCTAGCACACTCCTTGAACACTACACAGGCTATGTATAGCGGCAAGTTTAGACGTTATCATCCCCACTATAGACACTCTTGCTCTTGCTCTTGCTCTTGATCTTGATCTTGATCTTGATCTTGATCTTGCTTTTGATCTTCGCGACTTCAGAAGGCCGAACGCAGGTCTTGCGGAGGGAGGTGACAGGCATGGATGCCTGTCAAGCGCTGGGCCCCAGGATGGGGCCTACAGCGCGGTCCTCCCGGGAGCAAGACCGGAGTGAGGGAACCCCGAAGCGCAGCGTAGGGGCCGTATGAACGGAGCGCAGCCTTTTTTGGTTACTTTTTGTGGCGTTTGACAAAAAGTAACTCGCCGTAAGGGCGAAAAGGTGATTAAGCGTCGCCATCGCAAATGGACTATGCTCTCTATCAATACCCACACCAACCCAATCGAACTACAAACTTCAAACTTCAAACTTCAAACTTCAAACTTTAAAGCATGGGCACATACAGCAAGTTGGTATTCATTGGCGCGGGTGGCGCACAGTCACCCTTCCGCCCTTACGGCGGCTCACTTTTTGTCTTGTCAAAAAGTAAGCAAAAACCGCCTGCTCCTATCATCCGGCCCCTACGCTGCGCTCCGGGGTCCCCTCGCTCCGGGCTTGCTCCCGGGAGGACCGCGCTGCAGGCCCCATCCTGGGGCCCAGCGCTTGACAGGCATCCATGCCTGTCACCTCCCTCCGCAAGCCCGGCGCTCGGCCTCCTGAAGTCGCGATCTGCGCCGCCTGGACTACCGCGCGCTTAGAAGCAAAAGCCAAAGCAACAGCAACGGCAACGGCAACGGCAACGGCAACGGCAACGGCAACGGCAACGGCAACGGCAACGGCAACGGTCATTCAGGTTCGCGAATAGCCCTTCCGAATGCGGCAGGATTTCGCCGGGGGTTCGCCCGTGGAGAAGAACTCAGTCATACACCCCGGTCAAAACCCCAAATTACCCCTTCGCCGAGCGATCAATAGAGAACCCAGCCCAGTCCTGGCTAACCGGCATCAACTCCAGGCTATTGATGTTGATATGCGCCGGCTGGTTGAGTATCCAGAAAATGGTCTCGGCAATGTCCTGCGGCTGGATCGGCTCGGCCCCCGCGTAGGTAGCATCGTACTTGGCCTGATCACCGCCAAACCGAACCAGCGAGAACTCGCTCTCGCACAAGCCAGGCTCGATGTTGCTCACCCGCACGCCAGTACCGCGCAAATCGCAGCGCAGGTTCAACGAGAACTGACCCACGAACGCCTTGGTGCCGCCATAAACGTTACTGCCCGGATAGGGGTAATTACCCGCCACCGACCCCACGTTCAGAATGGATGCCCCCCGCCCGTGGGCGATCAAGCGGGGCAGCAGCAAGCGCGTGGTGTAGATCAGCCCCTTGATGTTGGTGTCGACCATGGTTTCCCAGTCGTCGAGGCTGCAATGCTGTGCAGCGTCCACCCCCAGCGCCAACCCGGCGTTGTTGACCAGTGCGCGGAGCGTGTCGAAGCCCGCTGGCAAGGTGGCGATGGCCTGTTCCATCGCCTGGCGATCACGCACATCCAGCACCAGGCCATGGACTTCGGTTTGCGCAGACAATTCGGCACACAAGGCATCCAGGCGGTCCTTGCGGCGCCCCGTGAGCACCAGCTTCCAGCCCGCCTCGGCAAACCGGCGGGCAGTGGCCTCGCCAAAGCCGGACGTGGCGCCTGTGATGAAGACGGTCGAAGTCATGCAGTGTTCCTCACGTAAGAGATCCTGGGTGAAACCGCAGCATGCCCGTGCCCGATGCGCCGGGCAAGTCGTCACGCGCACTGATCATTTTTTGATCAACACACTGAAGGCCGCATATACACTGGGCTACAGCCACCTATGAGCACCTTATCCACAAGCCTTTCCCCGCCAATTGGGGGCAACTGCGGCACCAGGCGGAACCCTTTCAGCATTACACGGTCGCGCCTGCCTTTTTCAACCGCGCCAATTCCTTTATCCCATGCCGCATCCAGACGTCTGTCCAACGCTTTTCCACAACCTTATCCACAGGCGTACGGGTTTATGACATCACTCTCGAAAAGTACTAGTCAGGTAGAGATATCGTCATGCAGCTAGATCCTGATCAAAAAACGATCAAGTCTATGGAGCCCCTGAATTCCTTGGCTTGGAGAAAGATGCCACCATGTTTTCCACAGGCACCTCCACACGAACGGTGGACTAAATCAGGCTGTGGGTAACAAAGGTTGGCCAGTCGCTTCGAGCCTGTGCATAAGCCCGAGGCCATTGCAGTTGTCCACATCAGGCACCGCCTGGTGAAACGTGCAGGCCACTTTCTTGAAGCGTTGACCAGCCCCGATTGACTCAGGGCTGGAACACCATCAGGGCTCAGTGCCCTCCCAAGTAAGCGCTGCGCACCTCTTCATTGACCAGCAACTCCTGGCCCGTACCCGTCATGCGTATCTGCCCGTTGACCATCACGTAAGCCCGGTCCGACAGCTTCAACGCGTGGTTGGCGTTCTGCTCGACCAGAAAGATGGTCATGCCCGTCTTGGCCAGCTCGCGCAGGGTGGCGAAGATTTGTTTGACGACGATGGGCGCCAGCCCGAGCGAAGGCTCATCCAGAAGCAGCAGCCGAGGCCGGCTCATCAAGGCGCGGGCGATGGCCAGCATCTGCTGCTCGCCCCCCGACATGGTCATGGCGCGCTGATTGCGTCGCTCCTTCAAACGTGGAAACAACGTATACATCCGCTGCATGTCCTCGTCGGCATGCTTGTCGCCGATGGGGATGGTGCCCATCATCAGGTTTTCTTCGACACTCATGTCCGGGAACACCCGCCGCCCTTCCGGCGACTGGGCGATGCCGTTGGCGGCAATGTAGTGCGAGGACTTGCGGGTGATGTCGGTGCCCCGGTAGATGATCTGGCCGGAAGCGGCGCGGGGCTGCCCGAAAATGGACATCAACAAGGTGGACTTGCCCGCCCCGTTGGCACCGATCAGGCTCACCGTCTCACCTTCGTCGATGTGCATGGACACCTGCTTCAGGGCCTGGATGGGGCCGTAGAACACATCCAGGTCCTTCAATTCCAGAATGGGTGCAGTCATATCAGCTCCTCTTCGTCGGCACCCAGATAGGCAGCGATCACTGTCGGGTTGTTGCGGATATCCTGAGGCGCGCCCTCGGCGATCACGTTGCCGTGGTCCAGCACGACGATGTGGTCGGAAATGCTCATGACCATGCCCATGTCATGCTCGATCAGCACCACGGTGATGTCATGCTCGTCGCGCAGGACCCGCACCATGCGGCTCAACGCTTCGGTCTCCTGAGGGTTCAAGCCCGCGGCAGGTTCGTCCAGGCAGATCACCTTGGGGCGGGTGCACATGGCACGGGCGATTTCCAGGCGTCGCTGCTGGCCGTAGGACAGTTCGCCGGCCAGGCGATTGGCGCAGTCGACCAGGTCCACCACCTCCAGCCAGTAGAAGGCATGGTCCAGCGCGTCGCTCTCGGCCTTGCGATACCCCTTGGTGTTGAGCACGCCAGCCAACAGGTTGCGGTTGACCCACATGTGTTGGGCCACCAGCAGGTTCTCGACGACAGACATCTCCTTGAATAGCCGGATGTTCTGGAACGTCCGGGCCAGACCGGCCCGGTTGACCAGGTGGGTGCCGCCGAACATCTTGTAGTACAGCCGGCTGGCGAACCGTGATGGCGAGACGAAGTCCGCCGCCTGGAAGCGCTCGCCCAGCAACTGAATGACGTTGGTATGGCTCCCCCGTGCATTGAGCTCGATTCGTCCGCCGCTGGGCTTGTAGAAGCCGGTCAGGCAGTTGAACACCGTGGTCTTGCCTGCGCCATTGGGGCCGATCAGGGCGAAGATCTGATTGCGCCTGACTTTCAGGCTCACATCGCTGAGCGCCTTGATGCCACCGAACTGCATCATCAGGTGGTCTACCGAAAGAATGATGTCGTCGCTCATGGCGCCACTCCTTTACGCGGGGTCACACCGGACCGGCTGATGCGGATCAGCCCGCGCGGTCGCCAGATCATCATCAGCACCATCAGCACCCCAAACAGCAGTACCCGATACTCGGAGAAGCTGCGCAGCAGTTCTGGCGCAACGGTGAGCACGAACGCGGCAATCACCACGCCGACCGTCGAGCCCATGCCGCCCAGTACGACGATGGCCAGGATCAGCGCTGACTCGAAGAAGGTGAACGAGGACGGGTTGACGAAACCTTGGTAGGTGGCGAAGAACACCCCCGCCAGCCCCGCAGTCGAGGCGCCCAGGGTAAACGCCGAGAGCTTGACCAGCACATGATTGAGCCCCATGGAGCGGCAGGCGATCTCGTCTTCGCGCAGGGCCTCCCATGCTCGACCTACCGGCATGCGTGTCAGCCTGTGCTTGATGTACAGCACGGCCAGCACTACCAAAAACAGCACCGCGTAGATGAACACGAACTTGAGATTGGGGTTGTAATCGATACCCATGAACTCGTGGATGGGCACGCCCCCGTCCTTGGCCCGCCGACCGAACTCCAGGCCGAGGAACGTCGGCGCCGGGGCCGGCATGCCATTGGGCCCACCGGTGAACGACAGCCAGTTGTTGAGCACCAGGCGAATGATTTCGCCAAAACCCAGGGTGACGATGGCCAGGTAATCACCGTGCATGCGCAACACTGGAAAGCCCAGGATGCACCCGGCCAGCGCTGCGGCAATGGCCGCCAGGGGCAGCACGCTCCAGAAGCCAAGCCCCAGGTACTGGTAGCCCAGCGCCAGGCCATAGGCACCGATGGCATAGAACGCGACATAACCCAGGTCCAGCAGCCCGGCCAGGCCAACCACGATATTCAGGCCAAGACCAAGCAGCACATAGATCAGCCCGAGGATCACCACCGTCAGCAGGTACTTGTTGGCAAAGATCGGGAAGACGATGGCGATCACGATGAGCGCAGGAATGATGTAGCGCAGCCGCGACTTGTAGTCCGGCGGGTTCACATGCACGCCTGAACCGCCATTGTCGAAGCCTTGCAGCATGCGCCGACCGGCAGCGGTTTGCAGGTAAAGGCTGAGCAGGAAGCGCCCGAGCATCACGCCGCCGACCAGCCACGCCACACGCCGCGGTTCGGCGTTGAAGCTGTAGCCGTCGAGCACCACACCGACGACCGGGCCGAACACGATGAGCGCCAGCAGCCCTGCAATCAGGGTTTCCACTACGCTGCGCTTGAGATCGAAACCTGTCTTTTGGGGAACGGATACGGATTTGGCAACGGACATGGTCACACCTTAGCCACGAGTGGGCGACCCAGCAGGCCTTGGGGGCGGAAGATAAGGATCAGCACCAGCAGCGAGAAGCTGAATACGTCCTTGTAGTCCGAGTTGATCAGCCCGGAGAACAGCGATTCGGAGATGCCGAGGATGATGCCGCCGAGCATGGCGCCAGGCAGTGAGCCGATGCCACCGAGCACTGCAGCGGTGAAGGCCTTGATGCCGATGATGAAGCCGGCATAGAAGTCGAAGGTGCCGTAGTTCATGGTGATCAGTACGCCGGCCAGCGCCGCCATCACGGCACCGATGACGAACACGTAGGAAATTACCCGGTCGGTGTTGATGCCCAGGATCGACGCCATCTTGCGGTCCTGCTGGGTCGCGCGGCACATGCGCCCGAGCTTGGTGTACTTGATCACGTAGGTCAGCAGGCCCATGCCAACGAAGGCCGCCACCAGGATAAAGATCTTGGTGTAGGTCAGTTGCACGAAACCGCTGCCCACCTCGACGCGCCAGGCGCCTTCAAGCAGGGTAGGTACCCCCTGTTGCCGCGCACCTTGGCTGATCTGCGCGTAGTTCTGCAGGATCAGGGAAATGCCGATGGCGCTGATGAGCGGCGCCAGGCGGGTGGAGTTGCGCAAGGGTTTGTAAGCGATGCGCTCGATGGTGAAGCCGTATACCCCGGTCACCACAATGGTGAACAACAAGGTGCCCAACATCAGCAGGGGGAAGGATTCGACGCCGAAATAGGCCAGCAATGCCAGGCTGATCGCCGCCAGGTAGGCGGAAATCATATACACCTCGCCGTGCGCGAAGTTGATCATGCCGATGATGCCATAGACCATTGTGTAGCCGATGGCGATCAGGCCGTAGACCGACCCGAGGGTCAGGCCGTTGACCAGTTGCTGCAGGAAAATACCATCCATAACGCAATCTCACCTGATCGAGATCGCACCGGTGCTGCCCACGCAGGGCCCGGTACCAGGCAGCCATGGCGCTGCAGCACTGTGCTGATCTTCGGATAAAGACGGGTACCGCGGGGCCCGGCCCCGGAGCTTGCGCCCGGGGCCTGGAGCCGTTGTTATTGTTGTTTTTCCAGCTGGTGGTACTTGCCGTCCTTGTCCCACTGGTAGACCACATAGTCCGACACCGTCAGGTCACCCTTGCTGTCCCACTTCTTCTCACCCATTACCGTCTGCACAGGGTTGGCCTTCAACCACTTGGCCGCGTCTTCGCCCTTGTTGGACTTGGCGCCGTTGAACGCGGCCGCCAGTGCCTGCAACGAGGCATAGGCGTAGAGGGTGTAGCCTTCGGGCTCGGTGCCGCCTTTACGGAATTCCTCGACCACCGCCTTGCTGTCCGGCAATTGACGCGGGTCGGCGCCAAAGGTCATGTAGACGCCATCGACGTACTGCGCCCCGCCTGCCGTGGACACCAGTTCGTCGGTGACGATGCCGTCGTCGGACATGAACCTCACGTCCTTGAGCCCTTGCTCACGCAGCTGACGTACCAGGGGGCCGGCCTCCGGGTGCAGGCCACCGAAATAGACCACGTCGGCGCCGGTGGAGCGGATCTTGGTGACGATGGCGCTGAAGTCTTTCTCGCCTCGAGTCAGGCCCTCGTACAGCACGGGCTTGACGCCGCGTTTTTCCAGTTGTGCCTTGGTCGCATCGGCCAACCCCTGGCCGTAGGTGTCCTTGTCGTGCAATACGGCCACTTTCTGGCCCTTGAGTACATCGACGATATAGTTGCCGGCGACGACGCCCTGCTGGTCGTCACGCCCGCACATGCGGAACATGGCCGACAGCCCGCGCTCGGTGACCTGCGGGTTGGTCGAGCCTGGCGTGATGGCGATGACGCCTGCTTCGTCGTACACCTCGGATGCCGGAATGGTATTGGAGGAGCAGAAATGCCCTACCACGCCAATGACCTTGTCCTGGTCAACCAGCCGGTTCGCCACAGACACGGCCTGCTTGGGTTCGCAGGCGTCGTCGCCTTTGACCAGCACGATCTTCTCGCCATTGACCCCACCGGCTGCGTTGATCTTGTCAGCCGCTGCCTGCGCACCTTTCATGTATTGCTCGCCAAACGCTGCGTTGGCGCCGGTCATCGGGCCTGCGACACCGATCTTGACGTCGGCCTGTACATACGAAGAAACACCCAGCGCCGTGGCAACGGCCAGGGCCAGGAAACCTTTCTTGTAAAACGTCTGCGACATGAGGTGGTGCTCCTAGAGTTTTTTTGATTGGCACTACAACGACTCAGCCCTGTGCTCTGAGCAAGGGCCGTGCCATTAGATTCGCATCATCTTCAAACCCCACCGTGCATATCGTGGCGGGCGGGCGCTGCCCGTTTCTTTATTGAGCGTGCAACCGTCTATCCCACCTCTGGTAGCACCGATTATCGCGGCGCAGGGCAACCGCACCGTCAGGGTGTTGCAACTGGCGCACAGGCCAATGGGCAACCGACCTGTAACAATTAACGTCACCGAACTGCACACCGCTGGTGCGTGACTGCTACAGCCCGCACCGTAACTACACTCGACACGCAACGTAACGCCGTCCGGTTTGGCCGGTACGACATCGTATTCAGATTCTTCTGAAAGGTTTCGCGCTGCTTCGCCGCAGGGTCTGCGTCGCAATCACATCGGCATGGCAAAGACTGGCACAATGACCGCCTATTGCCGTTTCTGGAGCCACCCTGATGAGCGAGAGCGCATTCGCCGAGCGCATCGTGCATAACCTGCTCGACACCGATTTCTACAAGCTCACCATGATGCAGGGCGTGCTCCACAACTACCCTGACGCCGATGTCGAATGGGAGTTTCGCTGCCGCAATGGCGAGGACCTGCGTCCCTACCTGCACGACATTCGCCAGCAACTCGAACAGCTTGCCGAACTGACGCTGGATAACGGCCAACTCGCCTTCCTGGAGCGCATCAGCTTTCTCAAGCCCGATTTCCTGCGCTTTCTAAGGTTGTTCCGCTTCAACCTGCGCTACGTGCACCTGGGTATCGACGACGGTCAGCTGGTGCTGCGCCTCAAGGGGCCGTGGCTGCATGTGATCCTGTTCGAAGTGCCTCTGCTCGCCATCATCAGCGAGGTGCGCAACCGTTCGCTGCACCCGCACATGCGCCTGGCCGCTGCCCGGGATCAGCTTTACCGTAAATTCGATTGGCTGCGCGCCAACGCCAGCACCGATGAACTGGCCGAAATGCAGGTCGCTGACTTTGGTACCCGCCGGCGTTTCTCCAGCCGCGTGCAGGAGGACGTGGTGCGCGTGTTGCGCGATGACTTCCCGGCCCGCTTCGTCGGGACCAGCAACGTGGACCTGGCCTGGAAGCTCGACATCAAGCCGCTGGGCACCATGGCTCATGAATGGATCATGGCCCACCAACAGCTGGGCCCGCGGTTGATCGACAGCCAGATCGCCGCGCTCGATTGCTGGGTGCGTGAATACCGAGGGTTGCTGGGCATCGCCTTGACCGACTGCGTGACCATGGATGCTTTCCTGGGCGATTTCGACCTGTACTTCGCCAAGCTCTTCGATGGGCTGCGCCACGACTCCGGCGACCCTGTGCTCTGGGCCGAAAAAGCCATTGCTCACTATCAGCACCTGGGCATCGATCCGATGACCAAGACGCTCGTGTTTTCCGATGGGCTGAACCTGCCACGGGCGCTGGAAATCTTCCGTGCCCTGCGTGGTCGCATCAACGTAAGCTTCGGTATCGGCACCAACCTGACCTGCGACATTCCGGGCGTAACGCCAATGAGCATCGTGCTGAAGATGACCGATTGCAACGGCGCACCGGTGGCCAAGATTTCAGACGAAGCGGCCAAGACCCAGTGTCGTGACGAAAACTTCGTCACTTACCTACGTCACGTTTTCAAAGTTCCCAGCAAGGAGTAACCCCATGCAAGCGGTTCAGCAAGAGATTGCCCAGGCACTCAAGGTACAACCGCCGTTCGCCGACGCTGCCGCCCTCGAGGCCGAAGTGACCCGGCGGGTAGCGTTCATCAAGGACTGCCTGGCCAATGCAAGGCTCAAGACCCTGGTACTGGGCATCAGCGGCGGCGTCGATTCGCTTACCGCAGCCCTGCTCGCCCAGCGCGCGATCAACGAGTTGCGTGAAGAAACCGGTGACAAGGGCTACACCTTCATCGCCGTGCGCCTGCCCTATCATGTCCAGCACGATGAGCATGATGCACAGGCGTGCCTGGAGGTCATCAAGCCGGACGAGACGCATACCATCGACATCGCCCCGGCCGTCAAGGCACTGGCAGGCGAAACGCAGGCGTTGAAAAACGGCTCGCCCACGCTTGTGGATTTCGTGGTGGGTAACATCAAAGCCAGGATGCGCATGGTTGCCCAGTACACCATCGCAGGCGCGCGCGCAGGTCTGGTGATCGGCACCGACCATGCGGCCGAAGCGGTCATGGGCTTTTATACCAAGTTCGGCGACGGCGCCTGCGACCTGGCGCCGCTCAGTGGCCTGGTCAAGCATCAGGTACGCGCCATCGCGCGGCATTTTGGAGCGCCGGAGTCACTGGTGGAGAAAGTGCCTACCGCTGACCTCGAAGACCTCGACCCGGGCAAGCCAGACGAAGCAGCGCATGGGGTCACCTACCAGCAAATCGATGCATTCCTGCATGGCCAGGAAATCGATCAAGCCGCTTTCGATGTCATCGTTGCCAATTACCGCAAGACCCAGCACAAGCGCGAACTGCCGTTCGCCCCTTGAATACGCAACTGGGGCCGCGTTGCGGCCCCAGTTCGTGTTCTAGCGCGCGGTCAAATCACTTGACCACGACTTTGCCCTTCATCATCGAGATATGGCCTGGGAAGGTGCAGAAGAAGCTGTAGTCGCCGTCTGCTGCAAGCTTGGTGGCGTCGAACGTCACTTCGGTTTCCTTCTCTGGCGCGCCGATCATCTTGGTATGGGCGATGATGGCGGCGTTGTCGGCCTTGATGTAGTCCTTTTCCAGACCCTGGCTCATGCCTTCGGTGGCAATGCCCGGCATGTCGGCCGTCTTGCTGATAACCAGGTTATGGCCCATGACGTTCTTCGGCAGGCTGCCGGAGTGAGTGAGTTTGACGGTGAATTCCTTACAGCTCTTGTCGACCGTGATTTCCTTGGTGCTGAAGGACATCTGGTCAGTCGAATCGACAGTTACCGAGCACTCGGCTGCGAAGACAGAGGCGCTGGCGAGGGTCAGCAGGGATACCGCTACAGCTTTCGCAAACATCGTGAATCTCCTTGGCAGGGTTTTATCAACAGCGAGACTGCCTGAAACCGTCCAGCCCCTGGGTGACGTGCGTCAAGGGGATGTCAATGGGCCAGCCAGTTGAATTGTTCAATGGATTGTATACAACCAATCTAAGGGCACATCATGCCCTTTTAATAGACGATGGGACAACCTCTCATTTAGGAGCAGTACCAAATGCCCATGTCCAGTTTCTTGAACAGCCTGCTCGCTGCCTATGCCCACGCTGCCACAGGCGCGATCTGCGAGTTCTCGCGCCCCGAGTGATGCCCGGAATGATGTCGATGTGCAGTGATCGAGTAACCGGTAGTCGCTGAAGGAGGGGCCGCCAGGCGGCCCGGGGTTTCAGCGTGGAATGACTGGCTGACGCGGCTTTTTCCCGCCTTTGCCACCCTTGGCCGACTCCTTGCGCTCCTTGGCCGCTTGCTGGTTGCGGGCGAACGCCTCCGCCTTGGCCTTCTCGCGCTTGTCCCATGGCTTGCTGCCATCGCTGGCGCGCGGCGGCAGGCCGGAATGCTGGGTCAGGATCTTCTGATCCTTGCCCACCTTGTGGCTACCGGCTGGCGTCGAGTTCTTGCGCCGGGCGCTCTGGTAGGTATCGGATTGCGGCTGGTGCAACGGGATCAGCTGATGCTTGCCTGGCCCGATCAGGTCGGCACGCCCCATGCGCTGCAGCGCCTCGCGCAGCATTGGCCAGCCCTTGGGGTCGTGGTAACGCAAGAACGCCTTGTGCAAGCGACGCTGCTCGTCGCTCTTGACGATGTCCACGCCCTCGCTCTTGTAGGTCACCTTGCGCAACGGGTTCTTGCCCGAGTGGTACATGGCGGTGGCCGACGCCATCGGCGAGGGGTAGAACGCCTGCACCTGGTCGGCACGGAAACCGTTGCCCTTGAGCCACAAGGCCAGGTTCATCATGTCTTCGTCGGTGGTGCCGGGGTGCGCCGCGATGAAGTACGGGATCAGGTACTGCTCCTTGCCTGCCTCCTTGGAGAACTTCTCGAACATGCGCTTGAAGCGGTCATAGCTGCCAATGCCCGGCTTCATCATCTTGTCCAGCGGGCCACGCTCGGTGTGCTCGGGGGCGATCTTGAGGTAGCCGCCCACGTGGTGGGTTACCAGCTCCTTGACGTACTCCGGCGATTCCACCGCCAAGTCGTAGCGCAGGCCCGAGGCGATGAGGATTTTCTTCACGCCTGGCAGCGCACGGGCCTTGCGATACAGCTCGATCAACGAGCTGTGGTCGGTGTTCAGGTTCTCGCAGATACCCGGGAACACGCACGAAGGCTTGCGGCAATGCTTCTCGATTTCCGGGCTCTTGCAGGCGATGCGGTACATGTTGGCGGTGGGGCCGCCGAGGTCCGATACCACGCCAGTGAAGCCGGGCACTTTGTCGCGCATCTCCTCGATCTCGTTGAGGATCGATTCGTGCGAGCGGTTCTGAATGATGCGCCCTTCGTGCTCGGTGATCGAGCAGAACGTACAGCCGCCGAAGCAGCCGCGCATGATGTTGACCGAGAAGCGGATCATCTCATAGGCCGGGATGCGCTCCTTGCCATAGGCCGGGTGCGGCACGCGCGCATAGGGCATGCCGAACACGTAGTCCATTTCCTCGGTGCTCATGGGAATGGGCGGTGGGTTGAACCACACGTCCACCTCGCCATGTTTCTGCACCAAGGCGCGGGCGTTGCCTGGGTTGGTCTCCAGGTGCAGCACACGGTTAGCGTGCGCATACAGGACCGGGTCGTTACGCACCTTTTCGAACGACGGCAGGCGAATCACCGACTTCTCACGCGTCACGCGCGGGCTGTCGAGGATCTGCACCACCTTGGCTTCGTTCGGGTCTTCCTGGTCGCCCTTGGCTTGTTCGATGGCGCAGGCCTGGGTGTCCTGGGTGTTGACGTACGGGTTGATGATCTTGTCGACACGCCCCGGACGATCGATACGGGTAGAGTCGATTTCGAACCAGCCGTCCGGGGTGTCCCGCCGCACGAAGGCCGTGCCACGCACGTCGGTGATCGATTCGATCTTCTCGCCGTTGGACAGCCGTTGCGCCACCTCGACCACGGCACGCTCGGCGTTGCCGAACAGGAGGATATCGGCGCTGGCGTCGATCAGGATCGAGTGGCGCACCTTGTCCTGCCAATAGTCGTAGTGCGCGATGCGGCGCAACGAGGCCTCGATGCCGCCCAGCACGATGGGCACGTGCTTGTAGGCTTCCTTGCAACGCTGGCTGTACACCAGGCTGGCACGGTCAGGCCGGCTGCCCGCCAGGCCGCCCGGGGTGTAGGCGTCGTCGGAACGGATCTTCTTGTCGGCGGTGTAGCGGTTGATCATCGAGTCCATGTTGCCGGCAGCCACACCGAAGAACAGGTTGGGCTCGCCAAGCTTCATGAAGTCGTCTTTGGACTGCCAGTTCGGCTGGGCGATGATGCCCACGCGAAAACCCTGGGCTTCCAGCAACCGGCCAATGATGGCCATGCCAAACGACGGATGGTCGACGTAGGCGTCGCCGGTCACGATGATGATGTCGCAGGAATCCCAACCGAGCAGATCCATCTCCTCCCTGCTCATTGGCAGGAAAGGTGCTGGCCCGAAGCATTCGGCCCAGTACTTGGGATAATCGTAAAGTGGTTTGGCTGCTTGCATATCAGTGACCGGCTCTGGTGTGCAGGGAAATCGCGGGCGCGGAGAATAGCACAAATTTTAACCAAATCCGACTGTCTTCGTGGGAATTGGCAAGCGTGCGACGGTTGGGGCGTGACGCCTTGTGGGGCACGTTCGCCCCACGATTCAGGTAAGCAGGTGCGTCTGGTGAAGCAGGATCAGGCGTTATTCATCGTCGTCGAAGTTATACATCCCCGGCGCCAAGTTCTCGAAACGGGTGTACTTGCCGATGAACGCCAGGCGCACAAAGCCAATTGGCCCGTTACGCTGTTTGCCGATGATGATTTCCGCCACGCCTTTGTGCTCGGTTTCGGGGTGATACACCTCGTCGCGGTACACGAACATGATGACGTCGGCGTCCTGCTCGATTGCACCGGATTCACGCAAGTCGGAGTTCACCGGGCGTTTGTTCGGGCGCTGCTCCAGAGAGCGGTTGAGCTGCGAGAGGGCAATGACCGGGCAATTGAATTCCTTGGCCAGGGCTTTGAGCGACCGGGAGATTTCGGAAATCTCGTTCGTGCGGTTGTCACCCGAAGAACCAGGAATCTGCATCAGCTGCAGGTAATCGACCATGATCATGGCGATCTCACCGTGCTCGCGTGCCAGGCGTCGGGTGCGCGCGCGCATCTCCGATGGGCTGATGCCGGCGGTGTCATCGATGAACAACTTGCGGTCGTTTAGCAGGTTCACCGCCGACGTGAGGCGTGGCCAGTCGTCGTCGCTCAATTGACCGGAGCGCACCTTGGTCTGGTCGATACGACCCAGTGAGGACAGCATACGCATGACCAGCGATTCGCCTGGCATTTCCAGCGAAAACACCAGCACGGCCTTGTCGGTACGCAACACGGCGTTTTCCACCAGATTCATGGCGAACGTGGTTTTGCCCATCGAAGGCCGGCCCGCCACGATGATCAGGTCGGCCGGCTGAAGGCCGCTGGTTTTCTCGTCCAGGTCGGTATAACCGGTGGAGATACCGGTGATGTCGCTGTCGGAGTTGAACAAGGTGTCGATGCGGTCGATGGCCATGGTCAACAGGTCGTTGACCCCTACCGGGCCGCCTGTCTTGGGCCGCGCCTCGGCGATCTGGAAGATCTGCCGCTCGGCGTCGTCGAGGATTTCCGCCGCATCACGGCCTTGCGGGTTGAACGCATTGTCTGCGATGTCGGTACTGATGCTGATCAGCTGCCGCAGCGTGGCCCGCTCGCGAATGATCGCGGCATAAGCCTTGATGTTGGCCACCGAAGGCGTGTTCTTGGCCAATTCGGCCAGGTATGCCAGGCCACCGACCTGCGTCGACAAGCCTTCCTTGTCGAGCTGCTCGTGCAGCGTCACCACATCGAACGGCTGGTTGGCGTCAGCCAACTTGTGCACGGCACGGAAGATCAACCGGTGGTCATGCCGGTAGAAGTCACCGTCCGACACCTGATCCAGCACCCGCTCCCAGGCGTTGTTGTCCAGCATCAGACCACCGAGCACGGCCTGTTCGGCCTCGATGGAATGCGGCGGCACTTTCAGGGCTGCGGTTTGCAGGTCGAGCTGTTCGGAGGTAGTGATCTCGTTCATGGCCACGAAAGAATTCTGGAGGATGAAAAAGACAAAGGGCACGGCCTGTCGAAGACAGGACCGTGCCCGATGTTAACCGGCTGACACCTGACGGGCCAGCCAGTCAGCGCAGCTTAGGCAGCTACGACGACCACACGTACGGTGGCTTCAACGTCGCTATGCAGGTGCACGGCTACGTCGTATTCGCCAACCTGACGGATGGTGCCGTTCGGCAGACGAACTTCAGCCTTGGCCACTTCAACGCCGGAGGCGGTCAGGGCGTCAGCGATGTCGTGGGTGCCGATCGAACCGAACAGCTTACCTTCGTCGCCAGCGGTGGCAGTGATGGTCACTTCCAGCTCGGCCAGTTGGGCAGCGCGGCTTTCAGCCGACGATTTACGGTCTGCAGCTGCTTTTTCCAGCTCGGCGCGACGCTCTTCGAACGCAGCCAGGTTGGCGGCGTTGGCAACGGTAGCCTTGCCGAATGGCAGCAGGAAGTTACGGCCGTAACCAGCCTTAACTTTTACTTTATCGCCCAGGTTGCCCAGGTTGGCGACTTTTTCCAGCAGGATCAGTTCCATTTGGTAAAACCTCTTAACTTTTAACCTTCACCGTTCGCGGAGTCATTCCCTTTGGGGGACTTGCGACCGCGAAAATCAATCAGGCTGTCGACAATGGCCAGGACCACCAGCAACGGGTAAATCAGCTGCATGATCAGCGGCAGCGTCACGTACATCCCTACTAGCCAGAAACCGGCCAGTCGGCCCTGCGCCACAAGCCCATGCATCAAAGCGATGCCGGCCAGCACCAGTACCAGGCTCGAAGCCGATGCCAGGATGATGAACTGCGGCCCGATGAACGGGGCCCCCACCATCACTGCCACCAGGGCCACCATGGTCTGTTTCGGCAGCTTCAGGGCACGAAACTCGTGACCGAAGCCTCCAGGGTTGTACAACGCTGCCTGCCAATAACGCGCCAGCACCAGGGCCAGCACGCAGAACAACTGCACTGTCACGGCTGTGGAAGTGACCAGCAATGGGCGGATCACTTCACCGGAGAGTACCGGCTGCCCTTCGACTTGCGGCATGGCTTCGGCAAACGCCTTGGCCAGCGCATCGAAGGTAGGGGCCAGCGCCAGATCAAGCACGAGGCTGAACGCCACGGCGAACACGGCACTGACCACCAACACCCGACTCCAGGGATGCTCGGCCCGCAACAGGCCGGCAAGTGCCAGGGCACCCGCGATCACCATGAAGGTGATCGGATCGCCCATGACCCAAACGGCCAACCCTGCCAGCAAGCCGCCAGCGATGACCGTTGAAGCATCCTTGAACCCGCGTCGCAGCAGCACAAGGCTGCCGGCAGCGGCACTCAACCAGAACAGCAGCGGCAATACCGCGCTGATGACCACCACGAGGGTGGCCTGCACACGACCGCGCATGATGAAACTTGCTAACGCTCGCATGCTAATCCCTTACTGCTTGTCGACGACCCGGTCTCAGCGGCCGTGGCTGTCGGTGTAGGGCAGCAGGGCCAGGAAGCGGGCGCGCTTGATAGCGGTAGCCAGCTGACGCTGATAACGAGCTTTGGTACCGGTGATACGGCTTGGAACGATCTTGCCGGTTTCGGATACGTAAGCTTTCAGGGTGTTGAGATCTTTGAAGTCGATCTCTTTCACGTCTTCAGCAGTGAAGCGGCAGAATTTACGACGACGGAAGAAACGTGCCATTTAATAGGCTCCTCTAAAGGTCCGTGGATTACTCGTCAGCGTTATCGCTGGAGTCGCTGTCATTGCTGTCGTCGCCTTCGGCGGACTCGGCATGCTCAGGACGCTCGCGACGCTCACGGCGCTCGCTGCGGTTTTCTTCAGCCTTCAGCATCTCGGACTGACCGGTAACGGCTTCGTCGCGACGGATGACAAGGTTACGGATAACGGCATCGTTGTAGCGGAAGTTGTCTTCCAGCTCGGCCAGGGCCTTGCCGGTGCACTCAACGTTCAGCATCACGTAGTGAGCCTTGTGAACATTGTTGATTGCATAGGCCAGTTGACGACGGCCCCAATCTTCCAGGCGGTGGATCTTGCCACCATCTTCTTCGATCAGCTTGGTGTAACGCTCAACCATGCCGCCGACTTGCTCGCTCTGGTCCGGGTGAACCAGGAAGATGATTTCGTAATGACGCATGAATGCTCCTTACGGGTTAGTAGTCTGCCAGCGAATCTGGTCAGACAAGGAGTGAATGACACTGGTGTGTCTTGCCAGGGAGTAGAGGCACATGCGCACCTGCCAGCTCGGCAAGGGGCGCAATTGTAGAGAAGGCCAGACAGACAAGCAAGGCAATTGGCGATTATTTGAACAACCGGAAACACTTCGACGCGGCATCTGTCGCGTCGCGGGTACAGCGGCCCGTGCAGGATCCGTTCAAGCGGGCACGTGCCGGCCAAAAGACCGGCACGGTCATCGGATCAACCCTTGGCCTGGCGCTGGCGCACGGCCTCGAACAGGCACACGCCAGTGGCCACGGACACGTTCAGGCTGCTGACGCTGCCGCTCATCGGCAGCTTCACCAGAAAGTCGCAGTGCTCGCGGGTCAGCCGGCGCATGCCCTTGCCTTCGGCGCCCATGATCATCACCAGCGGGCCGGTCAGGTCTTGCTGATAGATTTCCTGCTCGGCTTCGCCGGCGGTTCCCACCACCCACAGGCCACGCTGCTGCAGCTTCTCAAGCGTACGCGCAAGGTTGGTCACGGCCACCAGCGGGATCACCTCGGCTGCTCCGCACGCGACCTTGCGCACCACAGGCGTCAGGGTCGCCGATTTGTCCTTGGGCACGATCACGGCCGTTGCGCCCGCTGCATCAGCGGTACGCAGGCAGGCACCAAGGTTGTGCGGGTCGGTCACCCCGTCCAGCACCAGGATCAGAGGCGGGGTTTCAGTGCGCTCGAGCAACTCCTCGAGCATGAGCTCACCCCAGACCTGGCTGGGGCTCACCTCGGCGACCACGCCCTGGTGCACGCCTTCGACCCAGGCGTCCAACTCGCGGCGCTCGGCTTGACCCACAGCTACGCGGTTCTCGGCGGCCAAGGCCAGCAGCGCTTGCAGGCGCGGCTCGCTGCGGCCCTCCGACAGCCAGATCTGCTTGACCCGCTTCGGATGGTGCTGCAACAGCGCCTGTACCGCGTGAACGCCGTAGATCTTTTCCAACTGACTCATGAATTGCTCTTGCTCTTGCGTGATGCGCCGGATTTCGACGGCCCTTTACGGTGCTTGGTAGGCTTGCCAGACGTCTTGCTGCCCTTGTCCGACTTGCTGCTGCCGTGGCTGGTACTGCGGGCCTCGGTCATCAGCGCCTTTTTCATTTCGCGGCTCTTGCGCACCTCGGCGTTGCGCTGCACGGCGTCCTTGGGGAAGTACGCCTCGGAGGCTTCGCTCTTGCGGCTGCGCGGCTTGGGCGTGGCCCTGGCCTTCTCTTGCTCCGGCGCTTGCTCGGTCGGGGCAGCGGCAGCAGGTGTACCGCGTTGCTTGCGACCGATCGGAGCGGCCAGGGTGGCGTCGGCCACTTCGAAGTCGATCTTGCGCTCGTCCAGGTCCACGCGCATGACCTTGACCTCGATCGTGTCACCCAGGCGGAAGCTGCGGCCAGTGCGTTCGCCCGACAGACGATGATGCACAGGGTCGAAGTGGTAATAGTCGCCCGGCAGCGCACTGACGTGCACCAGACCCTCGACGTAGATGTCGGTCAGCTCGACGAACAGGCCGAAACCTGTCACCGCCGTGATCACACCCGGGAACGTCTCGCCCACGCGGTCCTTCATGTACTCGCACTTGAGCCAGTTGACCACGTCACGTGTGGCTTCGTCGGCCCGGCGTTCGGTCATCGAGCATTGCTCGCCCAGTTGCTCGAGGGTGTTCTCGTCGTACGGGTAGATACGCGCCTTGGGAATGCTCATGGCACCGGCACGCTTGACGTGTGGGGTATCGACCTTGGAGCGGATGACGCTGCGGATGGCGCGGTGGACCAGCAAGTCAGGGTAACGACGGATCGGCGAGGTGAAGTGGGTGTACGCCTCGTAGTTCAGGCCGAAGTGGCCGTTGTTGTCGGTGCTGTACACCGCCTGGCTGAGCGAGCGCAGCATCACGGTCTGGATCAGGTGGAAGTCCGGGCGGGCGGCGATGCTCGCCAGCAGTGCCTGGTAGTCCTTGGGCGACGGGTCCTTGCCCTTGTGCAGTGACAGCCCCAGCTCACCCAGGAAAGCACGCAGCTTTTCCAGGCGCTCCGGTGGCGGGCCATCGTGCACCCGGTACAGGGCCGGCACACCGTGCTTTTGCAGAAACTCTGCCGTGGCCACGTTGGCGGCCAGCATGCATTCCTCGATCAGCTTGTGCGCATCGTTGCGCACGGTCGGGCGAATTTCCGCGATCTTGCGGTCTTCGCCGAAGACGATGCGAGTTTCCTGGGTCTCGAAGTCAATGGCACCGCGGGTGTGCCGGGCATCGAGCAGGACCTTGTACAGGTTGTAGAGGTTCTTCAGGTCCGGGACGACTTCCTTGTATTCCTCGCGCAGCGCCTTGCCTTCACGGGTGCGTGAATGCTCGAGCATGCTGCTGACCTTGTTGTAGGTCAGCCGGGCGTGAGAGTGGATGACCCCTTCATAGAACTGGTAGTCGACCATCTGCCCGGCCTTGTTCATGGTCATTTCACAGACCATGGCCAGGCGATCGACGTGCGGGTTCAACGAGCACAGGCCGTTGGACAATTCCTCGGGCAGCATGGGCACCACACGCTCGGGGAAGTACACCGAGTTTCCGCGCTGCTGGGCTTCCACATCCAGCGCCGAGCCCAGGCGGACGTAGCTCGACACGTCGGCGATCGCCACATAAAGGCGCCAGCCGCCGGAGAACATCCGCAGCTTGCCCAGGGGTTCGCAGTAAACGGCGTCGTCGAAGTCGCGCGCGTCCTCGCCGTCGATGGTCACGAAGGGCAGGTGGCGCAGGTCGACGCGCTTTTCCTTGTCCTTGTCTTCGACTTCAGAGCGGAACTTGCGGGCCTCCTTGATCACATCCTTGGGCCAGACGTGCGGGATATCGTAGCTGCGCAGGGCAACGTCGATTTCCATGCCCGGCGCCATGTAGTTGCCGACCACTTCCACCACATCGCCTTGCGGCTGGAAACGCGCCGTTGGCCAATGGGTGATCTTGATCTCGACGAACTGGCCGATCTTCGCGCCACCGTTACGCCCGGCCGTGACCAGCACTTCCTGCTGGATCTTCGGGTTGTCAGGGGTCACGTAACCGATGCCGCCTTCCTCGAAGTAGCGGCCTACCACGCTTTCATGGGCGCGGGAGACGACCTCGACCAAGGCGCCTTCGCGGCGACCACGGCGGTCGACGCCGGACACACGCGCCAGGGCGCGGTCGCCATCGAACACCAGGCGCATCTGCGACGGGCTCAGGAACAGGTCTTCGCTACCGTCGTCGGGAATGAGGAAGCCGAAGCCGTCGCGGTGGCCGGAGACGCGGCCGCAGATGAGGTCCAGCTTGTCCACCGGGGCATAGGTGCCGCGCCGGGTATAGATAAGCTGGCCGTCGCGCTCCATGGCCCTGAGGCGGCGGCGCAGTGCTTCGATCTGGTCTTCTTCGTGCAGACCGAACTCTGCCGCCAGCTCCTCGCGCGCGGCCGGTTCGCCACGGTCGGCAAGGCGCTGCAGGATCAGCTCACGGCTGGGAATGGGGTTGTCGTATTTTTCCGCTTCGCGAGCGGCCTCGGGATCGAGGGATTGCCAATCGGCCATCAGAAGGGGTTCACCTTGGGGTATATAGATAGGAATTCTGGCATAGGCGTATTGAAACCGGAAATGTCAGCCTTGGACAGCCCCCTGAGGAGCGCCCGGCGAGCGGCAATAGGCCCATGAAATCAACAAGTTGAATTTTTTGAGATTTTTTTTGATCGAGGGCTTTACAGCCCCCGAGGGCATCCGTATAGTGCGCACCACGACGACGGACAACCCCGAAGTTGTAGTAGAGATGAGCGGCGCTGTAAAGCATCTTTTATCTCGAATGTGTGCCCAGGTGGCGGAATTGGTAGACGCGCTGGTTTCAGGTATCAGTGGCTTAACGGCCGTGGAAGTTCGAGTCTTCTCCTGGGCACCAAAATTTTCAAGTAATAGATGACCAAGGATCTGTTACTACTGTGTGAAGCGAACAATAGTCGCCTTCATCAGATGATGTAAAGCTTTGCCCAGGTGGCGGAATTGGTAGACGCGCTGGTTTCAGGTATCAGTGACTTAACGGTCGTGGAAGTTCGAGTCTTCTCCTGGGCACCATACAAAAACCCACTAGCTTGCTAGTGGGTTTTTTCTTGCCTGAAATTTAGCATCATGGCCCCGCCCTTCCGTGTTTTCGGCGTTGTGCAAGATGGCGCACAAAACCCAACGCCTCGCCCTTTCCGACGCGTGCATAGCCCCAAGCACCCCGCTCAATGAATTTATCGTCACCTCGCCACATGAGAAACGATTTCGTTTACCATTGTTTCCAAATATGTAGCCGTAAGCGAGGAAGTACCCGCATGACGATCCGCCCGCAACCGCTGATGCGCACCCTGGCCGCCGCCGTGTTGAGCCTGGTCATCGGCGCTCCGGCCGCCATGGCAGATGCGCCGGTCACCTTGACCATGTACAACGGTCAGCACAAGGAAATCGGCGAGGCCATCGCCAAGGCTTATGAAGCCAAGACCGGCATCCATATCAATATCCGCAAGGGCAGCAGCAACCAGCTGGCCAGCCAGATCATCGAAGAAGGCGAGCGCTCGCCGGCCGACATCATCTATACCGAAGAGTCGCCACCCCTGAATAACCTGGGTGAGCTGGGCCTGCTGGCAAAGATCGATGATGCCACGCTCAACATGCTGCCCAAGGAATATGTCGCCGCCAACGGTATCTGGATGGGCGTGACCGCGCGGACCCGGGTGGTGGTGTACAACCCCAAGAAAATCGACGAGAAGGACCTGCCGACCACGGTCATGGACTTCGCCAACCCTGAATGGGACGGGCGCGTTGGCTTCGTACCCACCAGCGGGGCCTTCCAGGAGCAGGCGGTAGCCATCCTGAAGATGCATGGCCGCGAAGCAACGGAAGAATGGCTGACCGGCCTGAAGGCATTCGGCAAGACCTACACCAACAACATGGTCGCCCTCAAGGCCGTGGAGAAAGGTGAAGTGGGCGCGGTGCTGGTCAACAACTACTACTGGTACGCCCTGGAGCGCGAGCGCGGCAAGCTTGACTCCAAGCTGTACTACCTGGCCGATGGCGACGCCGGCAACCTGGTGACCATTTCGGGTGCCGCGGCCGTGAAGGCCAGCAAGCATCCCAAGGAAGCCCAGGCATTGCTCAACTGGATGGCCAGCGAAGAAGGCCAGCGCGTGATCACCCAGACCACGGCCGAATACCCACTGCACAAGGGCATGGTTTCCGATCGCGGCCTGAAGCCGTTCGACGAGTTGCGCCCGCCCAAGATCACGCCGGCCGACCTCGGCAATGCCGAAGAAGCCCTTGAGCTTGAGCGTGAGGTCGGTCTGCTCTGATGACTGCCGCCCTGACCCAGCCGGTGCCGGTACGTTTCGTACCGCGCCGCAAGCGCCCCTCGATCTGGGTGGTGCTGCCCGTGCTTTTCCTGGTGGCGATGAGCGTACTGCCATTGCTCTACGTGGCCATCAAAGCCTGGGAAGCCGGCTGGCGAGAGGCGCTGTACCTGTTGTGGCGCCCCTACGTATGGGGGCTGATGCGCAACACCCTGCTGCTGATGGTCGGGGTTACGCTGACCTGTATGGTCGTAGGCCTGGCGCTGGCATGGCTGCTGGAACGCAGCGACCTGCCCGGGCGCAGGTTGTGGGGGGTGGTGCTGTGCCTGCCCTTTGCCGTGCCGTCGTTCGTCAGCAGCTTTACCTGGGTTTCGCTGAGCTCGGACTTCGAAGGCTTGGGCGGCGCCATTCTGGTAATGGCCCTGTCCAAGTACCCGCTGATCTTCCTCCCGGTGGCGGCCACTTTACGCAACCTGGACACCTCCCTTGAGGAGTCGGCGCGCACATTGGGTTGCAGCCGCTGGAGCGTGTACCGGAAAGTCACCCTGCCCTTGCTGTGGCCGTCGATGCTGGGTGGCGCCCTGCTGATCGCCCTGCACATGCTCGTGGAGTTCGGCGCACTGTCGATTCTGGGCTTGCAGACATTCACCACCGCCATCTACCAGCAGTTCGAGCTGGAATTCAGCAACGCCAACGCGGCCATGTTGTCCGCCGTGCTGTTGGCCATGTGCTTGATCATGCTGTGGCTGGAACTGCGGGTACGTGGCAAGGCACGGCATGTACGCATTGGCCAGGGCGTGGCACGCCGCGCTCAACCTGTAAAGCTGCGTGGCTGGGCGATACCTGCTCAAGTGTTCTGCCTGGGCCTGGCCGTATTGGGCAGCGGTATTCCATTGGCCATGCTCGGTTACTGGCTCAGTGTGGGTTCATCCGCAGCGTTCCCCATTGCGGATATTTCCAGGGCACTGTTCACATCGCTGTCCGTGTCGCTAGGCGGCGCCGGTTTCTGCGTCGTGCTGGCTCTGCCGATCAGCTTCCTGGTGGTGCGCTACAAGGGGCGCCTGGCCATCTGGGCAGAACGCCTGCCCTACCTGTTGCATGCCCTGCCCGGGCTTGTCATTGCCCTGACGCTGGTGTTCTTTGCCCTGCACTACGTGCCGGCGCTGTACCAGACCACGGCGTTACTGCTTCTGGCCTATGCACTGCTGTTCCTGCCTTTGGCCCAGTCGCCCGTGCGCACGGCCTTGAACAAGGCATCCCCTACGCTGGAAGAGGCGGCCCGCACCCTGGGTGCAAGCAGCTTTGCCGCGTTCTGCAAAGTGACCCTGCCGATCATCTTCCCGGCGATGGCAGCGGCCTTCGCCCTGGTGTTTCTGGACGCCATGAAGGAATTGACGGCAACGTTGCTGCTCAGTCCTACCGGCATGACGACCCTTGCCACCGAAGTCTGGGCACACACGGCCAATGTCGAGTTCGCAGCGGCGGCACCCTATGCGGCGCTGCTGATCGTGGTTTCAGGGTTGCCGGTGTATTTGCTGACAACGCGGATGTACCTGAACCGCGCGTGATGGCCCAAAGCGCATCACGCCCGGAACTGGCCCAGACTTGCCCGAAGCTGGGCCGCCAGATCGTCAAGCACCTTGCTGCTTGCCGTGGTCTGCATCACCACTTCGGCTGAACGTTCGGCCTGGGTATGAATGTTCTGCACCCTGCCGCGCACCGCTTGCGCGCCATTGGCCTGCTGTTCGGCGGCGCGGGTGGCCAGGCCTATCGCCGCATGCACCTGCTCGACGGCAGCCTGTACCGACTGCTGGCGACGCTCGTTGTCACGCAGCACCAGCAGCCCTTCGCTGGCCTTTGTACCCGCCTGACTGATCGTGGCCACCGCCTCCTTCGCCCCTGCCTGCAGTGCGGCAATATGCGCCTGGATGTCACCGGTGGAGCGTTGCGTCTTGCTCGCCAACGCCCTGACTTCATCCGCCACTACGGCAAAGCCTCGCCCCGTCTCGCCGGCACGGGCGGCTTCGATGGCGGCGTTGAGGGCTAGCAGGTTGGTTTGCTCGGCAATGCCGTGGATGACCGTCAGCACCACCTCGATCTGCTCGCTTTGCTTGGCCAGGCGCTCGATGACCTGCGAGCCTGCATCCACCTGCCCGGCCAGGTTTTCGATGAGCCCGGCCAGTTGCGTCGAGGTGCGACTGTTTTCGTCAGTGGCCTGGCGAATGTCCACCACCTGCTGCAAGGCGGCCTGCATGGCATGGCTCTCGGCCTGGGCTTCTTCAGCCATGCTCGACAGGTCGCTCAGGCTGGCCGCCACCTCATCACGCTGCAACGCGGCGGCGGCATCGGCGCCTGCGTTGCGCTGGGTCATGGCGCCGATCTCCACACCGGTGCGCTCGGCCACGTCACCGGCTTCGCGCACGATAGGTTGCAGCTTGTCGACGAAGCGATTGACCGCTGAGGCCATGTCGCCAATCTCGTCGCGGCTGTCCAGGGGTACCCGCTTGGTCAGGTCGCCTTCGCCCGCTGCCAGGTCATCGAGCGCCGCGATCAACAGGCGCAACTTGCTCACCACACGCCGGCCCAGCACTATGGCCACCACCAACAGCACGCCCAGCCCCACCAGCACCAGGCCCAGGCCGATGCGCCAACGCAATTCTGCAGCCGCATCGCGCACGGTTTGAGCTGTATTGTTCTGCATGGCCGCGGCGCTGCCTTGCGCAGCCTCCAGGCGTTCACGCAGTGTCTTGCCACTGTCGGCAGCCGCCCCCACCAGGCTGTCGCCAACCAACTGTTCGCTGCTGGTGATCAAGGCCGCGAAACGTTGATCCAGAGCGGCCAGCTGCTGATCGATGCCGGCGGTTGAAACACCCATCAGCACCTTGCCGATTTCTGCCCCATTCGGGTTGATCGACGCTTCGACCATGTACACAGCAGGGTCGCGGCGTGCGGCCTCGATTACTTTGTCCAGCGCCCGCTCCCCTTGCCCCTTCTCGAGCAATGCCTGGTTGATTGGGTTCTGTCGGTTCAGGTAGCGGGTCAGGTGCTGGCCTTCTGCATCGTCATAAATCACGAACAGAACGTTGGGATTGCGCTGCGCCCGTCGGGCGAAATCCGATAACACCGGCACATCCTTGTCCCAGATGGCGCGCGGCGCCACCGAGGCCAGCAACTCTGCCATGTCGTTGGCGGACTCTTTCAAGGTGCCTTCGAGGGTCTCGCGCAGTTGCTGCTGCTCGGCCTGCAGGCGTGTCGAGAGCCCTGCACTCAAGCGTTGGCGAGTACTGGCAGACAAGCCATCGAGGCCTGCGCGCACCTCCTGGCCGGCTTGTTCCAGATCAGTCGTGAGTTGTTGGCTGTCATGCCCAAGGCGTTGGGCCAGTTCGCGCTCAAGGGCCGAAACCGTGCTTCGTGTCAGGGCAACGGCCACCAGCACCTGCACCAAAAGGGCGATACCCAAGGCCACAAAAACAGGCCGCAACAGGCGGCTTCGTAACAGCGAAAGGATGGCAGACACGGTAAAACCCTCGTGTTTTCTGGCGCCATTACTTTGATGGCATCGACAGACAATTCTTACAGCAAGGGTTATGCCGGTAGCAGCGGGGATACACGCCAAGCTCAAGCAATACGAGCTTCGTACCCACAATGAAAAACGCCGCGACCCCTGTTCAGGGCCACGGCGTCAGATCAGCCTGGAGGGCAGATCAGGCGAACGGATGACGCAGCACGATGGTTTCGTTGCGGTCCGGGCCGGTGGAGATGATGTCGATCGGTGCGCCGATCAGTTCCTCGATGCGGGTGATGTAGGCACGCGCATTGGCAGGCAGCGCTTCCAGGGTCTTGGCACCCAGGGTCGACTCGCTCCAGCCCGGCAGTGTTTCGTACACCGGTTGCAGGCCGATGTAGCTGTCGGCATCGGTCGGGGCTTCGATCACTTCACCATTGGCATCCTTGTAACCTACGCAGATGTTGATGGTCTCCAGGCCGTCGAGCACGTCGAGCTTGGTCAGGCAGATACCCGAGATGCTGTTGACGTCGATGGCGCGGCGCAGGATGACGGCATCGAACCAGCCGCAACGACGGGCACGCCCGGTCGTGGAACCGAACTCATGGCCACGCTTGGCCAAGGTGGCGCCCGTGTCATCGAACAGTTCGGTTGGGAACGGACCCGAACCTACGCGGGTGGTGTAGGCCTTGGTGATGCCCAGGATGTAGTCCAGGTACATCGGGCCCACGCCGGAACCGGTCGAGATACCGCCAGCGGTGGTGTTGGAGCTGGTGACGTACGGGTAGGTACCGTGGTCGATGTCCAGCAGCGAGCCCTGTGCGCCTTCGAACATGATGTCCTTGCCGGCACGACGCAGGTTGTGCAGCTCGGCAGTGACGTCGAGCATCATCGGCTTGAGCTGTTCGGCGTAGGCCATGCACTCGTCCAGCGTCTGCTGGAAGTCGATGGCAGGCTCTTTGTAGTAATTCACCAGCTGGAAGTTGTGGTAGTCCAGCAGCTCGCCCAGCTTGGCGGCAAAACGCTCGCGGTGGAACAGATCGCCCACGCGCAGGCCACGGCGGGCAACCTTGTCTTCGTACGCTGGGCCAATACCACGGCCGGTGGTGCCGATCTTGGCTTCGCCACGGGCTTTTTCACGGGCCTGGTCCAGCGCGACGTGGTACGACAGGATCAGCGGCGCAGCCGGGGAAATGCGCAGGCGCTCACGCACCGGTACGCCCTTCTCTTCCAACTTGGTGATCTCGCGCATCAGTGCATCGGGTGCAACGACCACACCGTTGCCGATCAGGCATTGCACGCCTTCACGCAGGATGCCGGATGGAATCAGGTGCAGAACGGTCTTTTCACCGTTGATCACCAGGGTGTGGCCCGCATTGTGGCCACCCTGGTAGCGCACGACGGCGGCAGCATGTTCGGTCAGCAGATCGACGATCTTGCCTTTGCCCTCATCACCCCACTGGGTGCCCAGGACGACGACATTCTTACCCATTACATTGGTCCTCATTCACGCAAACTTGGTTGCCGGCCTGTTGCCGACGCAGAAACTCACTGGGCCAGCGGCAGAACCTGCCAGCGCCCGTCTTGCTGAATCAATTGACGATCACAATCCGCTTCAAGGGCAGCACTCAGCGGCTGACCAGGCAGGGCCTGGACCACACGCTGGCCCTCGTTGCGCAACTGGCAGACATGCTGCCATAGGGCCGCATCGCCACTGTCCGGCATCCAGATGCCGCCCGTGGGCAGTACGACCTCCGCTCGCCCCAGTGTGACCAGGGTCTTCAAATCCGTGGAGAAACCGGTAGCCGGGCGCGCCCGGCCAAAGTCGGCGCCGATGTCGTCATAACGGCCGCCTTGGGCAATCGACTGCCCTTCACCTGGTACGAACACCGCAAACACCACGCCCGTGTGGTAGTTGTAACCGCGCAGCTCACCCAGGTCGAAGTACAACGGCAACTGCGGGTAACGGGCGGCCAGCCGATCGGCGATGGCCAGCAAATCGTCCAGGGCCGCCAGCACGCTGGCAGGTGCACGACCCAGGCGTACGCGGGCCTCGGCCAGGACTTCCCTGCCGCCGCATAGCTCGACCAGGGCTCGCAACATGTTGCCCACATCGTTTGGCACGTCGGCCGTCAGCGCCTGCACTTCGTCGACCGCCTTACGTTGCAGGGCGTCGAACAACTGCTGCTCGACCGCGCCCGACAGACCGGCGGCCCGAGCCAACCCACGGTAGATACCCACATGGCCCAGGTCCATGTGGACATCAGGCACATCGGCCAACTGCAACGTGGCGAGCATCAGGCTGATGACTTCCACATCGCTGGTGGGGCTGGCATCGCCATACAGTTCGGCACCCAGCTGGATAGGGCTGCGCGAGGTGGACAAGGCACGCGGCTGGGCATGCAGCACACTGCCGGCGTAGCACAACCGGCTTGGGCCTTCACGGCGCAGGGTATGGGCGTCGATGCGCGCAACCTGCGGCGTGAAGTCGGCACGAAAGCCCATCAGGCGGCCGGACTGCGGGTCTACTACCTTGAAGGTACGCTGATCCAGGTCCTGGCCGGCGCCGGTGAGCAGCGACTCCAGGTACTCGATATGCGGGGTGACGACCAGTTCGTAACCCCAACTCTGGAACAGGTCCAACACCTGGCGACGCGCGATCTCGATACGCGCAGCCTCAGGTGGCAGTACTTCCTCGATGCCATCTGGCAGCAGCCAGCGGTCTACCGTTGCCATTACGCCTTTTCCCCTCTGGTCCGGGCGGCCGCCAGCAGGCCGGCCGTCAGTAAAGCAGGTATCGCGCACAGCAACGGGCAGCACTGATCCCAGCGCAGCCACCGTACCCGATACCCTCGAATTGCCTTGCGAACGTGTCAAAAGCGGACCGACACCGGGCCGATCAACCTTGCAGACGCAAAAAAGCCGGGAAATTTCCCGGCTGACTCATCATACACCCCTTTTGATTCGGGATGCACCCTGCCTGGCGTTTTAGCTGCCAGGCGGGGCGCCTGCCCGAATTCGACTCAGGGCCTGCTCTTGTCCATGAAGCGGAAGAACTCGTTCTTCGGATCCAGGACCAGCACGTCGCTCTTGCTGGAGAAGCTCTCGCGGTAGGCTTGCAGGCTACGGTAGAACGCATAGAAATCAGCGTCCTGCGTGTAGGCCTTGGCGTAGATGGAAGCCGCCTGGGCATCACCGTCACCGCGGGTCTCTTCAGCTTCGCGATAGGCCTCGGCCAGCAGCACACGGCGCTGACGATCGGCGTCTGCACGAATACCTTCAGCCAGCTCGTTACCCTTGGCCCGGTGCTCGCGCGCCTCGCGCTCACGCTCGGTGCTCATGCGGTCGAACACGCTGCGGTTGACTTCCTTGGGCAGGTCGATGGCCTTGACGCGGACGTCGACGACCTCGATACCCAGCTCCTTGTTGGCCATGCGGTTCAGCGAAGCGGTGATGTCGGCCATCAACGCGTCACGCTCACCCGACACCACCTCGTGCAAGGTGCGCTTGCCGAACTGGTCACGCAGGCCGCTTTCCAGACGACGGGACAGACGCTCGTCAGCAATCTGCTTCATGCCGGAGGTGGCCGTGTAGAAGCGCTCGGCATCCTTGACGCGCCATTTGGCATAGGCGTCGACCATCACCGCTTTCTTCTCCAGGGTCAGGAACCGCTGGGTAGGCGCGTCGAGGGTCATCAGGCGGGCGTCGAACTTGCGTACCTGGTTCACGTACGGCACTTTCACGTGCAGCCCTGGCTGGACATCGGCCTGGACGACCTTACCGAAGCGCAGCAGAACTGCACGCTCGGTCTGGGACACGATATAGAAGCTGTTCCAGGCCACGATGGCCAGAACCACGGCGGCGATCAGGGCGATCAGCGATCGGTTGCTCATCAGCGGCTCTCCCTAGTGCGCAGTGGCTGCTGTTGCTGTTGCGTGTCCTGCGCCGAGCGCGCGGCCGCAGCGTCGTTGGCCGACGATACGCCGCTTGCAGGCGCGGACGGGTTGCGGCTGCCTTCGACCATCTTGTCCAGCGGCAGGTAGAGCAGGTTGTTCTGCCCGTCCTTGGTCGCCACCATGACCTTGCTCGAATTGCTATACACCGCCTGCATGGTTTCCAGGTACAGGCGCTGACGGGTCACGTCAGGTGCCTTGCGGTACTCGGTGACCAGCTTGGTGAAGCGGTCGGCCTCACCTTTGGCTCGGGCAATGACTTCATCGCGGTAGCCGTTGGCGTCTTCGATGATGCGCTGAGCCTGACCACGGGCTTCGGGCACCACGCCATTGGCGTAGGACTCGGCCTGGTTGCGGGCACGCTGCTCGTCTTCGCGGGCCCGGATCACGTCATCGAAGGCTTCCTGCACTTCACGCGGGGCTGCCGCGCTCTGCACGTTGACCTGGGTAACGGTGATACCGGTGCGGTAGTTGTCGAGGAAACGCTGCAGACGTTCGCGGATGTCCACGGCCATCTGTTCACGACCTTCGGTCAACACCTGGTCCATGGACGTAGAGCCCACCACGTGACGCAGGGCGCTGTCGGTCGCATGCTGCAGGCTGACCTCGGGCTGGTCGACGTTGAGCACGAAGTCCTGCAGGTTGCTGATCTTGTACTGGACGGTCAGCGGCACCTCGACGATGTTCTCGTCTTCGGTCAGCATCTGGCCCTGCTTGGTGTAGGCCCGCTCGCGCGTGACGTTTTCCATGTACTTGCGATCGATCGGCGGGAAGTAGATGTTCAGGCCGGGACCGACCGTCTCATAATACTTGCCGAAGCGCAGCACAACGGCTTGCTCCTGCTCGTCGACGACATACACGGCGCTGTACAGCCAGATGGCCGCCAGCACTGCCAGGCCGATGGCCAGCAGCCCCAGGCCGCCGCCCTTGCCGACATTGCGGTCACCGCCACCCCGTTTCTTGCCACCACCGAACATGCCGTTGAGGCTGTCCTGCAGTTTGCGGAAGGCCTCGTCCAGATCCGGCGGACCTTTTTTGTCGCCGCCACCACCGCCACCGCGGCGGCCGCCCCAGGGATCCTGATTGTTCGAGTTGCCACCCGGCTCGTTCCAAGCCATAGCGCTCTCCATCTGATAAAGCAAAGACGCGCCCACGGCGCGCCGTCCAATGCTACAGAATGCCTGTCACTGCTGCCCGACGACCTCGTGGGGCATTTATTGCAAAGTGTGTTGCTCGACAAACACTTGCGGCTCCATGCCTTCACGGCTGACCAGGCGATTGAGTTCGACCCTGGGCAGACGCACGCTCAGCAGGCTGCGCCCTTCTTCATCATGCGCTTCACTCTGCACCGCGCCCAAGTCAAAGAATTGCGCGCGCAGGCGAGCAAAACGTTGTTCCAGGCACAAGGTGCCGACAAACAGATCATCACCCAGCAACTCGGCAATCGCCTGGCCAACCAGCTCCAGGCCACGCCCGTCACGTGCCGAAACCCAGACCCGCTCCGGCTTGCCGTCGGCGTTGCGCTGGATCTGCGGCTCGACCTCTTCGAGCAGGTCGAGTTTGTTATACACCTCGAGGATCGGCAAGCCTTCAGCGCCAATCTCGCCCAATACTGCCAGCACCTGCTCGATCTGCTCCATGCGCTCGGGCTCATGGGCATCGATCACGTGCAGCAGCAGGTCGGAGTTGCTCGACTCCTCGAGCGTAGCTCGAAACGCCTCGACCAGCTTGTGCGGCAGGTGCCGGATGAAGCCCACGGTATCGGCCAGCACGATAGGCCCCAGGTCGTTGAGCTCAAGCCGACGCAGCGTCGGGTCGAGGGTAGCGAACAACTGGTCGGCCGCGTACACCTGCGACTGGGTCAGGGCGTTGAACAACGTGGACTTGCCGGCGTTGGTGTAGCCCACCAGCGAGACCGACGGGATGTCCGCACGCTTACGCCCGCGACGCGCCTGTTCACGCTGGCTGCGCACTTTCTCGAGGCGGGACTTGATCTGCCGGATGCGCACGCGCAGCAGGCGACGGTCGGTTTCGAGCTGAGTTTCACCCGGCCCCCGCAGGCCAATACCCCCTTTTTGTCGCTCAAGGTGGGTCCAGCCGCGTACCAGCCGCGTACTCATGTGCTCAAGCTGGGCCAGTTCGACCTGCAGCTTGCCTTCGTGGGTACGTGCGCGCTGAGCGAAGATATCCAGAATCAGCCCGGTCCTGTCGAGCACACGGCACTCGAACACGCGTTCGAGGTTGCGCTCCTGGCTGGGCGTGAGGGTGTGATTGAAAATCACCAGGTCTACCTGCTCGGCATGGACACGGTCGTGCAACTCCTCGACCTTGCCACTGCCAATCAGGTACTTGGCCGAGGGCTGATGCCTCGTGACCGTTACCAGCGAGACGATGTCGGCACCGGCCGACAACGCGAGTTCCTGAAACTCCTGCGGGTCTTCGCGCGCCTCAGGGTTCTGACCTTCCAAGTGAACGAGCAGCGCGCGTTCACCACCACCGTGGCGCTCAAAGAACAATGCAGGCTCCTATCAGGCGTTGCCTGGCTCGCTGTCGCCGTGATCGGAATCGGACGGGCTTGGCAGACGAACCGGGCGGGCAGGTACAACAGTGGAAATGGCGTGCTTGTAGACCATCTGGCTGACGGTGTTCTTCAGCAGTACCACGAACTGGTCGAACGACTCGATCGAGCCTTGCAGCTTGATGCCGTTGACCAGGTAGATCGAAACCGGAACCTTTTCTTTTCTCAAGGTATTCAGGTAAGGGTCTTGTAGCGAATGCCCTTTTGACATATGCCGCACTCCTGTAAGGATAAATAATTGGAAAATCTGAAAAAACGATAAGTAAGGCCGGCTTTCACAAGGATAGACGGCAATCAGCAGGGACTCAGCTCAATATGGAGACGGCCCCAAGGTATTTCAAGGTGCGGGACAGATTGTCGCAGGCCAGGCTGTCGAGCCAATGCACGCCTGGCCAGCCACGCAGCCAGGTGAATTGCCGCTTGGCCAGCTGCCTGGTCGCGATGATACCGCGTTCACGCATCTCATTCTCAGTCAGCTGGCCGTCCAGGTAATCCCAGACCTGCCGATAGCCCACTGCCCGTATAGACGGCAGCCCGGCGTGCAAGTCACTTCTGGCTCGCAGCAATCGGACCTCGTCGACAAAGCCCTGTTCCAACATCTGTGAAAATCGTAACGCAATTCGCTGATGCAGAATGTGACGATCTGTAGGCGCAATCGCAAGACTGGCGACAGTATAGGGCAAATGACCGCAGGCGCTTGCGTCTACACCGCTACTTTCAGCCAATTGACGCTGGCGATGGGCCGTCATGCTTTGCCCGCTGACCCGGTATACCTCCAGCGCCCGGATCAACCGCTGCGGATCGTTGGGATGAATGCGCGCGGCCGACTCCGGATCGACCTCAGCCAACTGCCGATGCAGCGCTGCCAGGCCCTCGGCCTCGGCCAGAGCCTCGAGCTCGGCCCTGACCTGGGCATCGGCCGCCGGCATGTCGGCCAGCCCCTCGGTCAACGCCTTGTAATAGAGCATGGTCCCGCCCACCAGCAAGGGGATGTTGCCGCGTGCGGTGATCTCGGCCATCACGCGCAAGGCGTCGGCACGAAACTGCGCTGCCGAGTAGGCTTCGGCCGGGTCGCGGATGTCGATCAGGTGGTGCGGGTGGGCAGCCAGGACGACCTTCGAGGGCTTTGCCGAACCAATGTCCATGCCCCGATAGACCAGGGCAGAATCAACGCTCACCAGTTCGCAGGGCAAGACCTTGCTCAGCTCGATGGCCAGGTCGGTCTTGCCCGACGCGGTCGGGCCCATCAGGAATATTGCAGGGGGCTTGCCACTCATGTCATCGACCGCGCAGGAATAGTTTGTCCAGATCATCCAGGCCCATCTGGGTCCATGTGGGACGGCCATGGTTGCACTGGCCGCTGCGCTCGGTATTTTCCATGTCGCGCAGCAAGGCGTTCATTTCAGGAATCGCCAGGCGCCGATTGGCACGCACGGCACCGTGGCAGGCCATGGTGCCGAGCAGTTCGTTCAGGTGTGCCTGAATACGGTCGCTGGTGCCGTACTCCATGAGGTCCGCCAGCACATCCTGCACCAGGCGGTTGGCTTCGGCCTGCTTGAGCAATGCTGGAATCTGGCGAATCGCCAGCGTTTCCGGGCCCAGGCGCTGCAGTTCGAAGCCCAGGCGCTGGAACCAGGCCGCGTGTTCTTCGGCGCAATCGGCCTCGCGCTGGCTCAGGGCGAGCGTTTCGGGCACCAGCAGCGGCTGACCGCTAAGACCCTCGCTGGCCATGGCCACCTTCAGCCGCTCGTACATGATCCGTTCATGGGCGGCATGCATGTCGACGAGCACCAGGCCCGCGGCGTTCTCGGCCAAAATGTAGATGCCCTTGAGCTGGGCCAATGCGAAGCCAAGCGGGGGGATGTCGCCCTGGCTTTCCGGCAGCGCGGCAGCGCCTTCGCTCAAGGGCTTGTAGAACTCGCGATAGACCGCCTGGGCCTCGGCAGCCGGCAATGGCTGCGACGGCCTGGGCGTGTATGAGTACTGGTAACCCGCGCCACTGCCACTGCCGGCAATGGGAGACGGCGCAGCACGTGGTTGCTCGAGCACGGCCGCAGCCAGGCGCATTTCGCCCTGAGGCCCGAACTCGCCTGCTTGCTGCCCCGTCGGCCGGGTCGCCTCAGGCAGGGCAGCCGGGGCAGCCAACTGGTCTTCGGGACGCACATCGGCCAGGGCACGGTGCAAGGTGCCGTACAGGAAATCGTGGACGCTGCGGCCTTCACGGAAGCGCACTTCGTGCTTGGTTGGGTGAACGTTGACGTCCACGCCGTTGGGCTCAAGCTCAAGGAACAGTACGAAGGTCGGGTGACGACCGTTGAACAGCACGTCCCGGTAAGCCTGGCGTACGGCATGGGCCACCAGCTTGTCACGCACCGCGCGCCCGTTCACGAAGAAGTACTGCAAGTCTGCCTGGCTGCGCGAGTATGTCGGCAACCCGACCCACCCCCACAGGCGCAGACCGTTGCGCTCCACGTCGATGGGCAGGGCCTGCTCCATGAAACCGGGACCACAGATGGCGCCCACCCGCCGGGCCCGGTCGGCTTCTTCGCGGGCCTCGTGCAAGCTCAGAATGCTCTTGCCGTTGTGCCGCAGATGGAAGGCCACGTCGAACCGGGCCAGTGCCAGGCGCCTGATCACTTCCTGCAGGTGGTCGAATTCGGTTTTCTCGGCCTTGAGAAACTTGCGCCGCGCCGGCGTGTTGAAAAACAGGTCCCGCACTTCCACGGACGTGCCGACAGGGTGCGCAGCAGGCTGCACCCGCGCGGTCATCTCGCGCCCTTCGGTTTCCACCTGCCAGGCTTCGCTGGCGTTGGCCGTGCGCGAGGTCAGGGTCAGCCGTGCGACCGAGCTGATCGACGCCAGGGCTTCACCGCGAAACCCCAGGCTCAGGACGCCTTCGAGGTCTTCCAGCTCGCGGATCTTGCTGGTGGCATGGCGCTCCAGCGCCAGCGGCAGGTCGTCGGCAGAGATGCCGCTGCCATCGTCGCGCACCTTCAGCAGCTTGATGCCACCTTGCTCGACGTCCACGTCGATCCGGCGAGCACCGGAGTCGAGACTGTTTTCCAACAGCTCCTTGGCAACCGATGCGGGCCGTTCCACCACCTCGCCAGCCGCAATCTGGTTGGCCAGCCGCGGGCTGAGCAGCTGGATGCGTGAGCCGCCGCTCATTGCGAGGCCAACGTGGTGGCAGGAATGTCCAGGCGCTGGCCGACCTTCAGTTCATCGGTCTTGAGGCTGTTGGTACTGCGCAGGCTGGTGACGCTGACTTGATAGCGAACCGCGAGCATGGCCAGGGTCTCACCAGGCCGCACCGTATGTTCACGCGGGCCCTGGGCGATCTTGCCGCTGTCGCGTAGCCACGCCACGTAGGTGCCTGGCGGTGGGTTCTGCTGGAAGTACTGGCGAACCCCGGTGTGAATGGAGCGGGCCAATGCCTGCTGGTGGCTGCGCGTAGCCAGCTTGGCGGCTTCTGCATTGTTCGAGATGAAACCGGTCTCGACCAGGATCGACGGAATGTCCGGGGACTTGAGCACCATGAAGCCGGCCTGCTCCACGCGCTGCTTGTGCAGCGAGGTGATACGCCCCATGTTGCCCAGCACCTTCTGACCGACGTTGAGGCTGGAACTGAGCGTGGCCGTCATCGACAGGTCGAGCAGCACCCCGGCCAGCATGCGGTCCTTGTCGTCGAGGCTGACATTGCCGGCACCGCCGATCAAGTCGGAGCGGTTTTCCGTATCGGCCAGCCAGCGTGCGGTCTCGGAGGTCGCACCGCGGTCGGACAAGGCGAACACCGAGGCGCCGAAGGCAGCGCGCGACGGGGCAGCATCGGCGTGGATGGAGATGAAGAGGTCGGCGCCTTTCTTGCGAGCGATCTCGGTGCGCTTGCGCAATGGGATGAAGTAGTCGCCCGTGCGCGTCAGCTCGGCGCGAAAGCCCTTCTCGCTGTTGATCTGGCGCTGCAGTTCGCGGGCGATCTGCAGGACGATGTCTTTTTCATGCTGCCCGCTGGAGCCCGAAGCGCCAGGATCCTCGCCACCGTGGCCAGCATCGATGGCCACCACGATGTCGCGCTTGCCACTGGGCACCGGTGGCAGCTTGATGGCTGGCTGGGTCGGCGTGACGGGCACCGCTGGCGTGGTGGCCGGCGCCTGCACCGGTGGCGGCGCAGGCGTTGGGGCACTGGCGGCAATGGCGTCCGCCTCCTGGTCGTACAGGTCGACCACCAGACGATTGCCGTATTGCGCGTTGGGCGCCAAGGTAAAGCTCTTGGGCGTGACCGACTTCTTCAGGTCCACGACCACCCGCAGGTCGGTCGGTGTGCGCTGGGCCGAGCGCACGCTGCTGATCGGCGTATTGGACGTTGCCACCTTCAAGGGTGCGCCCAGGGTTGCGCCGTTGATGTCGATGACCAGCCGATCGGGTGCGCTCAATGTGAAGACACTGTGCTGCACAGGCCCGGACAGGTCGAAGACCAACCGGGTGTTGTCCGGCGCACGCCACAGGCGCACGCTCTTGACTTGAGTGACGGCCAGAGCCTCAACGGTCACCGTTGTCAGCAAAAGCCCAACGATGGCGACCAGTGCGCGTATGCGCATACCTACCCCGCTTGCTGTTTATAGTATTCGGCCAGTGCCACGCACCAGGCGTCGCCGCGAGCCCCCTGCGGCGAAAGTACAAGCGAGCGTCCGCTCGCCTGGGGGCTTATGGTAATGGTCAGGTCAGGCTTTGGCAAAACGCCCGCACCCTTTTGTGGCCACTCGAACAGGCACAGTGGATCATCCTCGAAATAGTCACGAATGCCCATGAACTCAAGCTCCTCCGGATCGACCAGCCGATAGAGGTCGAAGTGAAAAGCTCGGACATCACCAATCTCGTAGGGTTCTACCACGGTAAATGTAGGGCTTTTCACCGCACCCGTATGGCCCAACCCACGAATAAGGCCGCGAGACAGGGTTGTCTTGCCAGCGCCAAGGTCGCCTTCCAGGAAGATGATCCCGCGCCCACCGGTTACCCGGGCGAGTTGGCCGCCGAAGGCGACCATGGCCGCTTCGTCGGCCAGAAACAGGTTTAAGCCAGACACGCTGAATGCTCCTCCAACAACTCACGAATCACAGGTATCAGGTCACTGGCGGCCAACCCACGGCCGCCGCTACCCAGGCGCTCGCCAGCACAGGCATGCAGCCAGACGCCCAGGCCTGCGGCGTCCCAGGCGCCAAGCCCCTGGGCCAGCAGCGCGCCGCACACGCCACTGAGCACATCCCCAAGGCCTGCGCCCGCCATGGCCGGATGGCCACGGTCGCAGCGCGCCAGCCGCCCTTCGGGGTCGGCGACCAGGGTACCTGCGCCCTTGAGCACACACACGCTGTTGTGGCGGCGTGCCAGCTTGCGCGCTGCACCCGGGCGATCCGCCTGCACCGCTTCGGTGGAAATACCCAGCAGCCGCGCAGCTTCGCCTGGATGCGGGGTCAGGATACTGCCACTGGGCAGCGCAAGGGGCGTGGCTGCCAGCAGGTTCAGGGCATCGGCATCCCAGACCTGCGCGCCATCGGCGTTGGCCACGGCGGACAGCAGGCTGCGCCCCCATGCCGCCTGCCCCAGGCCAGGCCCCACGACCGCCACCGAAGCGCGGGCCAGCACGGTCATCAACTGGTTGGCCGACTGCACGCCCAGGCACATGGTTTCGGGCATCCGGGTCAGCCCGGCGCCCACGTGCTCCGGCCGCGTGGCTACGCTCACCAGCCCAGCGCCGCAGCGCAAGGCGGCCTCGGCACTGAGCAGGACGGAGCCGCCGGTGCCAAGGTCGCCGCCGACCACCAGCACATGGCCGAAGTCACCTTTATGGGCCTGAGCAGGGCGTGGCGGCAGGTGGGCAACGGTCAGGCTGCTCAGCACTGTGGGGGTGTGTAGGGGGTTACTGGTCTGTTGCATGGGGTCAAAAGCTCCAATGTCTGGCAGAATTATACGCACCTCTGCCCGTATTGCTTGCCCATCCATGTCCGCCTCCACACCTGACCTCGACGCATTGGCCCACAACATCAAGCTGTGGGGCCAGGAACTGGGCTTTGCCCACGTCGGCATCGCCGGTATCGACCTGGGCGAACACGAGCACCACCTGCAGCGCTGGCTGGACGCCGGTTATCAGGGGGAGATGGAATACCTGGGGGCGCACGGCAGCAAGCGCGCCCACCCCGAGCAACTGATCCCAGGCACCGTGCGCGTCGTCTCGCTGCGCATGGACTATCTGCCCGGCGACACGCAGATGGCGCAGCGCCTGGCCCAGCCGGAGAAGGCCTACGTGTCCCGCTATGCCTTGGGCAGGGACTACCACAAGCTGGTGCGCAAGCGTGTGCAGTCGCTGGCCGACCGCATCCAGCAGGCCATTGGCCCCTTTGGCTACCGAGCCTTCGTCGACAGCGCGCCAGTTCTGGAAAAGGCCCTGGCCGAACAAGCCGGGCTTGGCTGGATCGGCAAGAACACTCTGTTGCTCAACCGCAAGGCCGGCAGCTATTTCTTTCTGGCCGAACTGTTCGTCGACCTGCCTCTGCCAGTGGACCAGGCCACCACCAGCGAACACTGCGGCCGCTGCACGGCTTGCCTGGACATCTGCCCCACCCAGGCCTTCGTCGGCCCGTACGTGCTGGATGCCCGCCGCTGCATCTCCTACCTGACCATCGAACTCAAAGGGCCGATTCCCGTGGAGTTGCGCTCGATGATGGGCAACCGGGTATTCGGCTGCGACGACTGTCAGATCGTCTGCCCCTGGAACCGCTTCGCCAAGCCCAGCCGCGAGCAGGACTTCCAGCCCCGCCACGGCCTGGAGAACGCGGAACTGGCGCAGATGTTTCTGTGGGATGAGCCTACTTTCCTGCGCAAGACCGAAGGCGGGCCTCTGCGACGTGCCGGTTACGAGCGCTGGCTGCGCAACCTGGCCGTCGGCCTGGGCAACGCCCCTTCCACGATCCCGGTCATCGAAGCCCTCAAGGCGAGGCGCGACGATGCCTCGCCGCTGGTGAGGGAGCACGTGGAGTGGGCGCTTGCCCGGCACGGGGTGGCATGAACCTGCTGGGAGGCTACGCCGCCTCTGCAGCCTTGCGGTGAAGCACAAAGCCTGAGCCTGCTAGCCGGGTGCGGGCGCCCACCTTCACTGTTGGTCATTGTAATGAAACTTGGGCATCTCCCAGTGAAAGCGAATAGCCAGCAACCGCACCAGAAACCCACCGAACAACGTCAGCAGCATGGCTTGCTCCGCGGGCACCTTGAAGTAGTCGCAGCCCAGGTAGAACCAGGCCGCGGCGAACGACACGCTTGCGTATAACTCCCGGCGGAACACAAGCGGAATGTCATTGCAGAAGATATCCCGCAGAATTCCGCCGAAGACCCCCGTGATCACACCGCTGATGGACGCCACCAGCATCCCCTGCCCCATCTCCAGCGCGGTCATGCAGCCAATGAGGGTAAAGGCCACCAGCCCCAAGGCGTCGAGCACCAGAAACAGGGAGCGCAGGCGGCGCATCATCGGCGCGATGAAAATGGTCAACAGCGCCGCGCAGCTGGTCAGCACCAAGTATTCCGGGTGCTTGACCCACGTCAGCGGGTAGTGCCCCAACAGCATGTCACGCACCGAACCACCGCCCAATGCGGTCACGCACGCGATCAGCACCACGCCGAACCAGTCCATGCCGCGACGGCCGGCAGACAGCGCACCGGTCATCGCTTCGGCGGTGATGGCGATCAGATAAAGCATCAGCAACATGAGCAAGACCCACACCGATCACACACGCGAGCGGCCGTCAGCGCAAAGAACCGGGCATCAGTGCCCGGCCCGTCATTGGCTGGCCGCATGCAGCGTGTGAGCTACGTTTTTTTAGAATTTGATGAAGTGTTCGCGGTAGTGGCGCAGCTCGGCGATGGATTCGCGGATATCGTCCAGCGCCAGGTGCGTGTTGCCCTTGCTGAAGCTGTCTCGCACCTCGGGGGCCCAGCGCGCTGCCAGCTCCTTGAGGGTGGAGACGTCGAGGTTGCGGTAATGGAAGTAATTTTCCAGCTGACGCATGTGCCGGTACAGGAACCGACGGTCCTGGCAGATGCTGTTCCCGCAGATCGGCGACTTGCCCTTGGGTACCCACTGCTCGAGGAAGGCGATGGTCTGGGCCTCGGCCTGGGCCATGCTCACCTGGCTCTCACGCACCCGCTGGGTCAGGCCGGAGGCGCCGTGGGTGCGGGTGTTCCAGTCGTCCATTCGCGCCAGCACTTCATCACTGTGGTGGATGGCGATGACCGGTCCCTCGGCCAGCGTATTGAGGTCGCTGTCGGTGACGATGGTGGCCATCTCGATGATGACATCGCTGTCCGGATCCAGCCCGGTCATCTCCAGGTCGATCCAGATCAGGTTCTGTGGGTTTTGCATGCAGGCACTCCTCCGATGGAGGCTTATATTAGCGCAGTGCACCCTCATGAACCAAAGTGAAGCGGACAGCGTTCAGGCCCGGCATGCTAGACTGCCAGTCGTTTTCTACGCCCCGCTCGGGGCCTTCTACGGAGCGTTCATGGCCAAACGCCAGCTCAACCGTCGCCAGAACTGGCGTATCGAAAAAATCCAGAACGAGCGCGCTGCACGTGCAGCAAAGCGCGAGCAGCATGCCTTGCAGGAACTGGAAGGCGGCGACCTTGGGCCCGAACAGCTGGGGCTGGTGATCGCACACTTCGGCGTGCAAGTCGAAGTCGAAGCCCAAGATGGCGACACCGCAGGCCAGGTATTTCGCTGCCACCTGCGCGCCAACCTCCCGGCATTGGTCACCGGCGACCGCGTGGTCTGGCGTGCCGGCAACCAGGGGATCGGCGTCATCGTTGCGCAGATGCCCCGTGCAACCGAACTGTGCCGCCCCAACAACCATGGCCAGCTCAAGCCAGTGGCCGCCAACGTCGACCTCATCGTCATCGTTTTCGCACCGGCGCCGGAACCGCACCCCAACCTCATCGACCGCTACCTGGTGGCCGCCGAACATGCCGGCCTGCGGCCCCTGTTGCTGCTGAACAAGGCCGACCTGGTCAATGACGAGAACGGGCCAGGCCTGCAGGCGCTCCTGGACGTCTACCGTGAACTGGGCTACCCGCTGCTGGAAGTGTCGGCGCACCAAGGGGATGGCATGCAGCGCCTGCAGCAGGCGCTGGATGGACACATCAGCGTCTTCGTCGGTCAGTCGGGGGTGGGCAAGTCGTCACTGGTCAACAGCCTGCTGCCACAGGCCGGCACCCGGGTCGGTGACCTGTCGGAATGGTCTGGCCAGGGCACCCATACCACCACCACCGCCCGCCTCTATCACTTCCCCAACGGGGGCGACCTGATCGACTCGCCGGGCATCCGTGAGTTCGGCCTGGGGCACGTCCGCCGCACCGATGTAGAAGAAGGCTTCATCGAGTTCCGCGACCTGTTCGGCACCTGTCGTTTCCGCGACTGCAAGCATGATCGCGAGCCCGGGTGCGCTCTGCTCAAGGCTCTGGAAGACGGGCGAATCAAGCCTCAGCGAATGAACAGCTACCGCTCGATCATCGCCAGCCTGCCGGAAGAAACCTACTGATCAACCCCTGCGAGCACGATGCAGGCATGGCGCCTCGTCCGATCCGGCAGTGACCGGCAGCCCCACGGGGCTGCCAAGCCCTCACTGCTCCTTGGTCTCATCCATCTTCAACGTGCCGTCCTCGAAGATGTTGAGCTTCTGGCGCAACTCACGTGGCTGCATGGGCGTCTGGTCATCGACCGCCGAAGGTGCCGGTGCGGATGGTGACGGTGCCTGCGCCCCGGCAGGCGCTTCAGCCGGCGGGGGCGCGGCGCCCTGCTCGCCTTCGATATCACGCTGGGCCTTCTTGGTCAGCACGATGATGTCGATCCGGCGGTTTACCGGGTTGAGCGGGTTCTTGCGATCGAACAGCGACGAAGACGCATACCCCACCACCCGTGCCACCTGACCCTCTGGATAGCCCCCTGCTACCAGTGCTCGCCGTGCAGCATTGGCGCGGTTGGCCGACAGTTCCCAGTTGCCGAACTCGCCAGCACCTGCGTACGGCTTGGCATCGGTATGGCCACTGACGCTGATCTTGTTGGGCACGGTCTTGATGGTATCGGCCATGGCCAGCAGGATGTCCTCGAAATACGGCTGCAAGCGTGCGCTGCCGATGTCGAACATGGGCCGGTTCTCGGCGTCCATGATCTGGATGCGCAGGCCGTCCTGAGTGATCTCGAACAGGATCTGGTCCTTGAACTTCTGCAGCTGCGGGTTCTCTTCCACCTTGTTCTGCAACTCCTGCAGCAGCAGCTCGAGGCGCTCGCGCTCGACCTGCTCGGCCATGGTTTCCACCTGGTCCTTGTTCAGTTCGATGCTGGTGTCGGGGGTCGGCTCCGATTTCACCTCGGGGTTGATGGTCTTTTCCGGCGCCAGCTCGGGCGAGCCGCCCAGGTCGATGACGTAAGGTGTACCGCTTTCGGAGAAGCCGATCGGGTCCTTGAAGTACCCGGCGATGGCGATCTTCTGCTCAGGTGTTGCCGTCGACAGCAACCACAGCACCAGAAAGAACGCCATCATGGCCGTGGCGAAGTCGGCAAAGGCGATCTTCCAGGCGCCACCGTGGTGGCCGCCGCCAAAGCGCTTTACGCGCTTGACGATGATGGGCTGATTGTTCTCCATGACTCAGCGACCGCGTACCGCTTGCTCGAGCTCGGAGAAGCTGGGGCGATGCTTGGGGTACAGCACCTTGCGCCCGAACTCCACGGCCAGCGACGGCGGCATGCCCGAGGCCGAAGCGACCAGCGAGGCCTTGATCGACTCGTACAGGTTGAGTTCTTCCTTGGCATCGTGCTCAAGGCACTTGGCCAGCGGGCCGAAGAAGCCATAGGCGGCGAGAATACCGAAGAAGGTACCCACCAGGGCGGCGCCCACGTGCATACCGATGGCTGCCTGGTCACCATCGCCCAGCGACGCCATGGTGACGACGATGCCCAATACGGCTGCAACGATACCAAAGCCTGGCATGCCATCTGCGACCCCAGTGACCGCGTGGGATGGATGCTCCAGCTCCTCCTTCATGCTCAGCAGCTCCATGTCGAACAGGCCTTCGAGTTCGTGGGGGGCCATGTTGCCGGTGGACATGATGCGCAGGTAGTCGCAGACGAACGCAGTCATGCGCTCATCGGCAAGTACGGTCGGGTACTTGGCAAAGATCGGGCTGGCCGAGGCGTCTTCGATGTCGGCCTCGATGGCCATCATGCCTTCGCGGCGGCTCTTGTTGAGAATCTCATAGACCAGCCCCAGCACTTCCAGGTAATAGCCATGGGTGAAGCGCGAGCCGAACATCTTCATCGACTTCTTCAGAACGTGCATCGTCATGTAGCCAGGGTTGGCTTGCAGGAACGCACCAAAGGCCGCGCCGCCGATGATCAGCACTTCGAACGGCTGGATCAGCGCCGCAATCTTGCCGTGGGAGAGGACGTAGCCGCCGAGCACGCTCGCGAATACGACGATGATGCCGATAATTTTAGCCATAGATTCAAAGCACTTGCTGTCGTGGTCAGGGAAAGAGGCGGGAGCGTCAAAACTCTTCTTCTCCTTATCGGCAGAACTGCGCCAGACTATAGCCACTAAAAGCGAAAAGCCAGTTTGGACTGATGTCAAAATGCCAATCGAAACCGAGGTATCCGGCCAGGCCCCGCGTACGCTAGAGGCTTGGGTGAAGTTGCTGGAGAGTGTGCGCATTCCTGTGCCCAAGCACAGCTACGACCGGGTCATGGCGGCCATCAACGATAACCGGCGTTCATTGCGCGACATCGCCGAGCTGATGCAGGACAGCCCGGCCCTGGTGCTTTCGGTGATGCGCGAAGCCAACCACCCGACCAACGCCAGCCAGGCCGAGCCGGCCGAAAGCCTGGAGATCGCCCTCAATCGCCTGGGGCTTGAGCGTAGCGCTCTCCTGCTCAGGCGCCTGCCAGCCCTGCCGATCGAAGACATCCCGCCGGTGCTGCGCCAGTTCCAGTTGATCAGCCAGCATGCCTCGCAGCAGGCCAGCGGCCTGTTCGCCAGCCGTCTGGCGCGGCTGTGGCAGGAAATTCACTGGGGTAGCCTGCTGTTCCTGTCCCCGTTATGGCCGCTGGCATTGGCCCACCCGAAGCTGCTCGACACCTGGGAGCTGCGGGTCATCCATAAAGGTGAAGACGCCGCCATTGTCGAGCAGGAGCTGTTCGGTGTTCGCATCATGGCGCTGTGCCAGGCCGTGGCCCAGCAGTGGCGCCTGCCGCAATGGGTGACCCAGGGCTATCGCCTGCTGCTCGAGGAGCGCGACCAGCTTGCCCAGGTGTTGAACATCGCTCGGGACGAAGACCTGCTCAATCAACAACACCGGCTCGATGCCGAGCCCGGCCTGCGGCGCTGGTTCAACCAACCGGCCAACACCGTGCTGCTTGCCAACAACCTGGCACTGGCAGCGCAGGTGGGCTGGGACAATCCCCACCTGCTGCGCTGGCAACTGCTGACCGCACTCTACCTGCAGACCTCGCTCGAAGATGTTCAACAGCAGGTTCACCAACAAGCTGCGGCCAGTGCCAGGCGTCATGCGCGCCTAGCACTGTTCCACCCTGCCGAGGCCTTGATCTGGCCCTGGCATCAACGCCGCCCCCACCCGGACATGCTGGCGCCCCCGCCCCCACCGCCGAAGAACTGGCGCGCTGGCGGTCGCTCTGCCAGGACTTGCTGGCCCAGCCCAGTCCTTTCACCAATACCGTGCACCTGGCGGCCCAGGCCCGTGAAGCGGTACTGGCGTGCGGCATGCAACGCCTGCTGCTGCTGGGCCTGGACCGTGCCAATGACTGTCTGCGCGTGCAGCAGGCAGCCGGGCTAGCGAAAGAGGCGAGCAGCCTGATATTGCCGGTGGCGGCGAATAAGCTGCTGCAAAAGCTGATGTCCAAGGCCGGGCAACTGCGCATTACACCCGAAAACCACACCCAGTTCGCCTCGTTGTTGCCGCCGCCCTTGCGTGCCCTGTTCCGAGGCGAGCATGTGCTGCTGCGCTCGCTGGCGGTCAATGACCAGGTGCTGATGCTCTTGGTGGCCGACCAAGGGTGCCGGCCCCTGGCCGACATCAGCGTGCAGGCTTTTGGCAAAACCTCGCAATGCATCGAACGGGCGCTATCGGTGTTTGCCAACCGCAAGGGCTGAGCCTTGCGCTACAATCGCCTCTTTGCACACTGGAGACCGTGGATGACCGACTTTTCCGGCCTGCCGCTGGTGATCGAAGCCGCCGACCTGTTGCCACGCCTGGGCTCGCCCGACTTGATCCTGGTCGACCTCAGCAGCGCCAATCGTTACGTCAGCGGGCATATCCCGGGCGCGCATTTCGTCGAGGGCAAGCGGACTCAGCTCGGTCAGCCGCCTGCACCGGGGCTGCTACCGCCGTTGAGCGACCTGGAAAAGCTGTTCGGCGAACTGGGCCACCGCAGCGATGCCGTCTATGTGGTGTATGACGATGATGGCGGTGGCTGGGCTGGCCGCTTCATCTGGCTGCTCGATGTGATCGGTCACACCCGGTACCACTACCTCAACGGTGGCATCCAGACCTGGCCTGCCGACCGGCTCAGTACCGATGTGCCTGCCAAGGGTACCCAGCCGGTGAGTTTGCACCTGCATCCGGAACCCACCGCCACCCGCGAATACCTGCAAAGCCGCCTGGGCGCCGATGACCTGGCAATCTGGGATGCTCGCGCCCCACAGGAATTCACCGGCGAAAAAATGCTCGCGGCCAAAGGCGGGCACATACCCGGTGCGGTCAATTTCGAATGGACCGCCGGCATGGACCTCAATGACCATCTGCGCATCCGCCCGGACATCGCCGAAGTGCTGCAGTCCCTTGGTATCACGCCTGACAAGGAAGTGATCACCCACTGCCAGACGCATCGCCGCTCCGGCTTCACTTATCTGGTGGCAAAGGCCCTCGGCTACCCGCGAGTCAAAGCGTACGCTGGCTCCTGGAGCGAATGGGGCAATCACCCGGACACGCCTGTCGAAGTTTAAGGAACCTGAATGAAATCCCGTCTGTTCATCATCAGCCAGTACCTGCTGCCGCATCACCTGCTGTCGCGCCTGGCCGGCTGCGTTGCCGAGTGCCGCGCCCGCTGGTTCAAGAACGCCTTCACCGCCTGGTTTGCCAAGCGCTACCAGGTCGACATGCGTGAGGCGCTGGTCGAAGACTTGACCGCCTACGAGCACTTCAACGCGTTCTTCACCCGTGCCCTGAAACCCGGCGCACGCCCCCTGGACCAGACCCCCGGCGCCATCCTGTGCCCGGCCGACGGTGCAGTGAGCCAGGTGGGACCGATCGAGCACGGCCGCATCTTCCAGGCCAAGGGCCACAGCTACAGCGCACAGGAACTGCTGGGCGGCGACCCGGCCATGGCGGCCCCCTTCATGGGCGGCGAGTTTGCCACTGTCTACCTGTCACCCAAGGACTACCACCGCGTGCACATGCCGCTGGCAGGCACGTTGCGCGAGATGGTCTACGTGCCGGGGCGGCTGTTCTCGGTCAACCAGACCACCGCAGAAAACGTGCCCGAACTGTTCGCTCGCAATGAGCGGGTGGTCTGCCTGTTCGACACCGAGCGCGGCCCGATGGCGGTCGTGTTGGTCGGTGCCATGATCGTGGCTTCCATCGAGACCGTCTGGGCAGGGCTGATCACGCCGCCCAAGCGCGAGCTCAAGACCTTCCGCTACGACGACGCCAGCCGTGCGCCGATTCACCTGGAAAAAGGCGCCGAGCTGGGTCGGTTCAAGTTGGGCTCGACGGCGATCGTGCTGTTCGGCCCCGACCAGGTCAAATGGGCCGAACACGTGGGCGCCGCCTCGGCCGTGCGCATGGGCCAGCTGTTGGCCACGCCGTTACAGGCGTAATGGCCTGAGACGTGGCCCCAGGGTTCGGGCGCTAGCGCCAGAGCCCTGGGGCCGCTTTGCGCAAGCGCAGGCTATATCAGCCGCGTGTGTCGCGATCGCGCAGGCCCAGCAGGTACAGCACGCCATCAAGGCCCAGCGTGGAAATTGCCTGCTTGGCCGACTGCCGCACCAGCGGCTTGGCGCGGAAAGCTACGCCCAGCCCCGCCAACGCCAGCATCGGCAAGTCGTTCGCGCCATCGCCCACGGCGATGGTCTGTTCCAGCTGCAGGCCTTCTTCGCTGGCCAGTTGCTGAAGCAGCTCGGCCTTGCGCTGGGCATCGACGATAGGCTCCACCGCCACGCCAGTCACCTTGCCATCGACCACTTCCAGCTCATTGGCAAAAACGTAGTCGATGCCCAGGCGCGCCTGTACCTGGCGGGCGAAGTAGGTGAAGCCACCCGACAAAATGGCGGTCTTGTAACCCAGGCGCTTGAGCTCGGCAAAGAGGTTTTCCGCACCTTCGGTCAAACGCAGCGATGCGCCGATTTCTTCCAGCACGCTGACATCCAGGCCCTTGAGCAGCGCCATGCGCTCCTTGAAGCTGGCCCGGAAGTCCAACTCGCCACGCATGGCCCGCTCGGTGATCGCCGCGACCTGCTCGCCCACGCCTGCGGCCTTGGCCAGCTCGTCGATTACTTCAGCCTCGATCAGGGTCGAATCCATGTCGAACACGGCCAGGCGGCGGTTGCGGCGGAACAGGTCGTCCCGCTGGAAGGCGATGTCGATGTTCAGGGCCTCGGACAAGGCAAAGAACTCGGCGCGCAACGCCTGGCCATCGTCAGGCTCGCCGCGAACCGAAATCTCCACCGCAGCCTTGCCCTTGCTGGTGTCCGCGTCCAGGGCCACCCGGGCCGACAGGCGCTCGATGCGCTCGATGGTCAGCCCGTGCTGGCTGATGATGGCGCTGACACGCTGCAACTGGTCTGGCGAGATCTTGCGGCTGAGCAGGGTGACCACGTGCCGTGCTTCACCATGGCCATCGGCCCAGTGCTGGTAGTCCGCTTCGGAAATCGGTGTGTAGCGCGCCTGCAGGTTCAGCTCGTGCGCCTTGGCCTGGACGCTCTGCAGTAGCTTGGTCGCCACTTCGTTATCCGGAATATCCACCAGGATGCCGAACGACAATGTGCCGTGCATCACCGCCAGGCCGATATCGAGAATGCTCACACCGCCCTGCAGCAGGACGCCAGTGATGGCAGCAGTAAGACCGGGGCGGTCCTCACCGGTGATGTTGATCAGGACGATTTCGCGCACAACCAGGCTCCGACTTCGATGAAAAATGCGCATTCTACCGATTTTCCGTGACCATCGGGCGCTAACGCTACTTTGCCGACAAAACCCGGGTCGCTATACTCCCCCCCACTTCATGCCATTAAGAGCCGAGCTCAGTGAACCGGCCCACCTCAGTCAAAACAGACAATTTCTTCCTGATGATCTATCGCGCCCTGAGTCAACGTCGCGTGCCATTGGCATTGCGCATCGCCTGCACCAACATCTTCCTGGTGGCCCTGGCGCTGGTGATCTATGCCTGCGTCATGGGGTTGCAGTTCAAACAGGCCATGCACGATCAGGCCGATGCCGTGGGCCAGAGCCTGACGACCCAGACGGCGACGTCGGCGACCGAGTTGCTGGTGGCCAACGATATCCTCAGCCTCAACGTGCTGCTGGGCAACCTGGTGAAGAACCCGCTGGTGGCACACGCCGCCATCTACAGCGTCGACAACCGCATCCTCGCCGAGGCAGGCCAGCGGCCGCGCAACAGCCTGCTGGGTGAGGCCGAGGGCGTCTATCAGACCAAAATCACCTTCCAGGACGTGGCTGCCGGGCAACTGCGCATGAGCCTGGACATGAGCCAGTTCCAGCAGCCCATGTTGATCAGCATGCAGAGCATGGCCATCCTGGCGGCCATTCTGCTGGTGCTTGCCCTGACCCTGAGCCTGCGCCAAGGCCGATTCATCACCTTGCCGCTGCTGCAACTGCGGGTCTGGTTGCGCGATCCGCAGTATTACACGCCCGCCACCGACCGCCAGGACGAGATCGGCGACATCGCCCGGCAACTGCATGCCCGCTTGGCCCCACCGCCTCCGCCAGAGCCGGAACCGGAGCCCGAGGACGACGAGCATTTCGATGACGCGCCCGCCCCCGTTTCCAAGCCTGCTCAGCGCACTACCGTCACGAGCGCGGACGATGACGACGAGGCGTTCGCCGGCCTGCTGGACGACGACGCACCGGCACACGCGGTCGAAGTGGAGTCCGATGAGCCTCAGTTCAGCGCGGTGCTTGCCGTGCAACTGGGTTCCCAGGAGCAGCTGCGGCGCTTGCCGCGCACCCGCCTGACCGAACTGACCGAGCGCTATCAGGAGTGCCTGGAGCATGCGGCCTCGCTGTACGAGGGCGAAACCCACACCCTCAACGACGGCAGTACGTTGGTCCTGTTCCACAGCCGCCAGTGCGGCGAGGACTATCTCACCAATGCCATCTGTTGCGGCGAGTTGCTACGCGCCTTGGGCCATGCCTTGCAGATCGACGTCGCTGACAGCGGCATCACCTTGCAACTGCAACTGGGCCTTGCCATGAGCAATGACCTCGATGGCCTGGAACTGGTCGACCTGCTGATGGCTGAAAAGGTGCAGGACGCGCTGGCACTGTCTCAACACAGCCGCAACCTGCTGCTGGTCGAGCGTAAGGTCAACGACGACGGTTTGATCCGCCAGCGAGCTCGCATTCGCCCAATCGCAAGCCCGGAAGGGGCATGCTGCGTGGAGCGCCTGATGGAGCCGTACCCCTCGATGCTGGAACGCCAACTGGCCCGCATGCACGAACGCCGCGCCTGAGCCATTACAGGGTCGCTGCGCGGCCCTGTACAGCGCCCACGAAAAAGCCCGCCTTGATGCTAATGCTGTTCACTTAAGCGTGTTGGGGCCGTTTCACGGCCCATCGCGGCACAAAGGCCGCTCCCACGATGCCCAGTGAGCCCGCTAACTCAAGCGTCACGCAGTCACTGTGGGAGCGGCCTTGTGCCGCGATGGGTCGCGGAGCGGCCCTAAATGAACAGCATTACGCCTTGAGGCGGGCTTCTTCATGCCTGGCCTTCGGTTAGAACCGATACACTTCCATGTCGGTACGAATCGGCGAGGCCATCGGGATTTTGGATTTCTCGGGCTGCTTCTTGACCTGCACAGGCGCTGCAGGCTTCTTGGGTGCGGCTTCGGCAATGGCCGGCTGGTTTGCCAACGGCTTCACCGCAGTGCTCAGTTGCTCGGCCAGCTTCTGCAGCAATTGACCTTGCGCCTGTACCTGCGAGGCCTCGCTACCTTCATGCTTCTGCTCCAAATGCACGATGCGGTTGTCGCGCACCTGGCCACGGCGGTCGAGCACACGCCATTGTGCATCCAGAACCGCGGGTTGGTTCTTGCCAGAGTCCAGCCGCGTGATCGACAGCAGCACTTGCACGTCCGGGCTGAAACCTGCCGTCGCCGGCGCCAGCACCACGCGCTGGCTATCCAGACGCCAGGCCAGCTGCCGCACCAGCAATTGATCGATGTCCGAGGACAGGCTGCCCGCCCAGCGCCCGTCGGTGGCGGCGCTGAGGCTGCCGTCGGCCTGGCGTTGCAGGAACGTCTCACGTTGCAGGTAGTCGGCCACCGAAACCGGGCCGAGCACGACGGCCATGCCCGCGTGTTGCGACGGCTGGCCAGGATCACCGCTGTCGAGCTGGTACAAGGCAACCGGCTGGTGCATGGTGCACCCGCCAAGGCCCAATAGACCCGTCATCAACAGCGCAAAGGGAAGGCGCAGAAATTTCATCATCCCATCCAGGCGGCTGCCTTCAGGCATGCCGCAGTGATACGTATGGATTCAAACGGGCACACGGCTACGCCGGCACCGCAGGGGGCATATCATCCGCGAAATGAGTGCTCGACTCCAGCATTTCTGCCCGCAACGGCGGTGAAATCGCCATTGCGGGCCTGTCTGACGGTCAGGCGGGCAATTCGACCTGCAGCCCATCGACCCGCTGGAAGCCACGTGGCAGCTTGCTGCCGCGCCTGCCGCGTTCGCCCTTGTAGTGCTCCAGGTCATCGCCCTTGAGTGACAGGGTCCGCTTGCCGGCTTGCAGCACCAGCGTAGCCCCTTCGGCTACCACGGCCAGGTCGGTGACATACTCTTCCCGGCTGGCGACCCGGTCACCGGGCACGCCGATGATCTTGTTGCCCTTGCCCTTGCCCAACTGCGGCAAATCACTGACCTTGAACACCAACAGACGGCCTTCGGTGGTCACGGCTGCCAGCCAGTCCTGCTCCCGGTTGAGCACCGGTCGCGGCGTCATCACCTTGGCGCCGTTGGGCAAGCTGAGCAGCCCTTTGCCAGCCTTGTTCTTGGCCTGCAGGTCTTCACCTTTGACCACGAACCCGTAGCCGGCATCGGAGGCCACCACGTACAGCGCATCGTCTTCGGGCAGCAGCACGCACTCGAAGGTGGCGCCCGGTGGTGGCGTCAGGCGCCCGGTCAGGGGCTCGCCCTGGCCACGGGCTGACGGCAGGCTGTGGGCAGCCACCGAGTAGCTTCGGCCGGTGGAATCGATGAGCACGGCAAATTGGTTCGAGCGCCCCGCGGCTGCGGCCTTGAACCCATCCCCGGCCTTGTACGACAGGCCCGTGGCATCGATGTCATGGCCCTTGGCACACCGCACCCAGCCTTTTTCCGACAGCACCACCGTGACGGGCTCGGTCGGCATCAGCTCGTTTTCGGAGAGCGCCTTGGCTTCTGCCCGCGCGACGATCGGCGAGCGTCGGTCGTCGCCATAGGTTTGAGCATCCTTGAGCAATTCGCTGCGCACCAACTTGCGCAGCTTCGCCTCGCTGCCCAGCAGCGCCTGCAGCTTGGCCTGCTCTTTGAGCAGCTCGTCCTGCTCGCCACGGATCTTCATTTCTTCCAGCCGGGCGAGCTGGCGCAGGCGGGTTTCCAGGATGTAATCGGCCTGGATCTCGGTGAGGTCGAAGCGGGCGATCAGCGCCTGCTTAGGGTGTTCCTCGGTGCGGATGATATGAATCACTTCGTCCAGATTGAGGAAGGCAGTGAGCAAACCATCCAGCAAGTGCAGGCGTTTTTCCACCTTGTCCAGACGATGCTGCAAGCGGCGCCGGACGGTGCCGGTACGGAACTCCAGCCATTCCAGCAGCAGCGCCCGCAGGTTCTTCAGCTGCGGACGACCGTCCAGGCCGATGATGTTGACGTTGACCCGGTAGCTGCTTTCAAGGTCGGTGGTGGCGAACAGGTGCTGCATCAGCTCGTCGGCATCCACGCGATTGGAGCGCGGGATGATGACGATACGGCACGGGTTTTCGTGATCGGACTCATCGCGCAGGTCAGCGACCATCGGCAGCTTCTTGGCCTGCATCTGTGCGGCAATCTGCTCCAGTACCTTGGCGCCGGACACCTGGTGCGGCAACGCCGTGACGACGATATCGCCATCCTCGACCCGGTACACTGCACGCATGCGAATCGAACCGCGCCCGCTTTCATACATCTTGAGGATGTCGGCCCGAGGCGTGACGATCTCTGCCTCGGTCGGGTAATCGGGCCCTTGAATGTGCTCGCACAACTGCTCGATGGTGGCCTTTGGCTCGTCGAGCAAACGCACGCAGGCACTGGCCACCTCACGCAGGTTGTGCGGTGGCACATCGGTGGCCATGCCCACGGCGATACCGGTGGTGCCGTTGAGCAGAATGTTGGGCAGGCGCGCAGGCAACACCGCCGGTTCCTGCAAGGTGCCGTCGAAGTTGGGCACCCAATCCACGGTACCTTGGCCGACTTCGTCAAGCAGCACCTCGGCATAACGCGACAGCCGTGCTTCGGTATAGCGCATGGCGGCAAACGACTTGGGATCGTCCGGCGCGCCCCAGTTGCCCTGGCCGTCCACCAATGTGTAGCGGTAGCTGAAGGGCTGCGCCATCAGCACCATGGCTTCGTAGCAGGCCGAGTCCCCGTGAGGGTGGAACTTGCCGAGCACATCGCCCACGGTACGCGCCGACTTCTTGTGCTTGGCATCGGCGTCCAGGCCCAACTCGCTCATGGCGTAGACAATGCGCCGCTGCACTGGCTTGAGGCCATCGCCGATATGCGGCAGGGCCCGGTCCATGATCACGTACATGGAGTAGTTGAGGTAGGCGTGTTCGGTGAAGTCAGCCAACGAGCGGCGTTCGACGCCGTCCAGACTGTCTTGTAGTTCGCTCATGCGAGCCTCGTCATTTCAGGTTCTGGCGCAGCAGCATGGTGCCGCCGCGCTGGGTAAATTCAAGTAGTTTCAAGGCGCTCATGCCCAACAGCACGGTGGTGCCATCCAGGCCCGGCACCACGATCGCGCGGATGTCGCGCAGGTGGATATCGCCCAATTGCAGGCTGTCCAGCCGGGTGCGATAGCCTTGCGTGCGACCGTTGGCCGTGCTGACGGTTACCGGGCTGCCACGTCTGAGCGCAAGGCCGTCGGCCAGGGATTCGGGTATGGCGACATCGGTGGCACCGGTGTCGAGCATGAAATGCACCACCTGGCCATTGATGGCGCCATCGGCCACGAAGTGGCCCTGGCCATTGCCCAGCAGGCGCACCTCGACGAACCCTTGCCCGTGGGAGGATTGGACCTGCGCATTGGGATTGCGCTGGCGGTCTTCCCACTGCCCGAAGAAGCGCGTAGCCAGAAACAGCGCCGCCGCCCAGGCCAGGATCATCAGCACCCTGCCCGCCCGTCTGCCCGGTGCCTGACTCACGGCTTGGCGCTCCAGCCGCCGGCAGGGGCCGCAAAGCGCCAGACGATCGGTCGGCGCTCGCCATCGGCACGCGCGCCTTCATTGTTGTCCAGGCCGATCCACGCCCCCTCGGCGTCGACCACCAGCGCCTCGGCCACACCGAACAGCTGGTCATAGCGGCGCGGCTCGGTCAACGCGTCGGCCGCAAATGACCAGCAGCGCTCGACCTGGCCGCTGTCGGCATCGCGGCGACAGATGCGATAGGCATTGCGCTCGAGCGTGAACAGTTTGCCGTCGAACCAGGCCAGGTCGGCGAAGTCCCGTGAAACCGGCCGCGCATCGGGTATCTGCGGCGGTTGCATCTCTACACCGGCTTCGCTGAACAGGACGCAGCGGGGCCCGCAGGCCCACACCGACTGTTGGCGCTCGATGGCCACCAGCCCGCGGCGCTCACGCTCGCCGGCCAGCCACAGGCGATCGCCAGCAGGGTTGACGGCCACACCCTCGAAGAGCGCATTGAAGTTCAGCAGCATGCCGCTGGCGCGCGCCTGGCGCACCATGGCCGAATCGATCTTCAGCCAGTCTGGCGTGCCCGAAACAGGCAGTTGCAGCACGGCGGCATGCGCCTCGCTGACCAGGTACAGGTTGCCGGCTTGGTCACAGGTGATGCCCTCGAAGTCAAGGTCGCCACCGCGCAGCCACGACGCCAGCCAGGTCCGCATCTTCAGCCCCCATGGTAAGCCGCTTTCCGGCACCGGTGGGGGGTCAAAGGCCACTGCCTGCGCCTGCCATGCACCGTCCTTGAGCTCGAAACGGTAAATACGGTCGTCGTCGCGGTCCGAGACACCCCACAAGCTGCCGCGGCATTGCGCAAGGCCCGACAGGTTACCGGCACGCATGCCATCGACGGGGTGCTCGCCGATCAGTTTGAGTTCAGGCCAGGTGTCTGCCAAGGTCGGCAAGGCCACCAGCGGCAGGCAAGCCGCCAGGAGCCAACGAATCAAACCATGACCTCGGCCAGGTTGCCCTTGGTTTCCAGCCAGGCCTTGCGATCACCTGCACGCTTCTTGGCCAGCAGCTTGTCCATCAGCTCGCACGTGGTCTGCACGTCGTCCAGGGTGAGCTGGACCAGGCGCCGGGTGTTGGGGTCCATGGTGGTTTCGCGCAACTGGGGCGGGTTCATCTCGCCCAGGCCCTTGAAGCGGGTGACCTGCGGCTTGCCGCGTTTTTTCTCTGCCACCAGGCGGTCGAGAATGCCGTCTCGTTCGGCTTCATCCAGGGCATAGTAGATTTCCTTGCCCAGGTCGATGCGGTACAGCGGTGGCATGGCCACATACACGTGACCGGCTTCGACCAGTGCCCGGAAATGCTGCACGAACAGCGCGCACAGCAAGGTGGCGATGTGCAGGCCGTCGGAGTCGGCGTCGGCCAGGATGCACACCTTGCCGTAGCGAAGCTGGGCCAGGTCGGTGGCACCTGGGTCTACGCCGATGGCGACGGCGATGTTGTGCACTTCCTGGCTGGCGAGTACTTCACCGCCGTCCACTTCCCAGGTGTTGAGGATCTTGCCGCGCAGCGGCAGGATCGCCTGGAACTCCTTGTCACGCGCCTGCTTGGCCGAACCGCCGGCCGAGTCGCCCTCGACCAGGAACAGCTCGGCGCGCATTGGGTCCTGGCCTGCGCAGTCGGCCAGCTTGCCCGGCAGTGCCGGGCCCTGGGTGATGCGCTTGCGCTCGACCTTCTTGCTGGCTTTCAGGCGGCGCCCGGCGTTACTGATGGCCAACTCGGCCAACTGCATGCCCAGCTCCGGGTGGGCGTTGAGCCACAGGCTGAAGGCATCCTTGACCACGCCTGAAACGAAGGCGGCGGCTTCACGCGAGGAAAGGCGCTCCTTGGTCTGCCCGGAAAACTGTGGGTCCTGCATCTTCATCGACAGCACGAAGGTGATGCGCTCCCAGACGTCTTCGGGGGCCAGCTTCACACCACGCGGCAGCAGGTTGCGGAATTCGCAGAACTCACGCATCGCATCCAGCAGGCCCTGGCGAAGGCCGTTGACATGGGTGCCGCCCTGGGCCGTGGGGATCAGGTTGACGTAGCTTTCCTGGATGCTGTCGCCCCCTTCGGGCAGCCACAGCAGGGCCCAATCGACCGCTTCCTTGTTGCCGGCCAGGTTGCCGCAGAACGGCTCGTCGGGCAGGCGCTGGAAGTCACTTACCGAATCCACGAGGTAGGAGCGCAGGCCGTCTTCGTAATGCCACTCCACCTTCTCGCCGCTGGCCTTGTCCTCGAAACTGACGAGCAGGCCTGGGCAGAGCACGGCCTTGGCCTTGAGCACGTGCTTGAGCCGGCTGATGGAAAACCGCGGGGAGTCGAAGTACTTGGGGTCGGGGCTGAAATAGACGCTGGTGCCGGTGTTGCGCTTACCGACCGTGCCGACCACTTCCAGCTCGCTTGCCTTGAAGCCATCGGCAAAGGTCATCTGGTACTCGTTGCCATCACGCTTTACGCGCACGCGCACCTGCGTGGACAAGGCGTTGACCACCGAAATGCCGACGCCGTGAAGGCCGCCGGAGAACTGGTAGTTCTTGTTGGAGAACTTGCCGCCGGCATGCAGCTTGGTGAGGATCAGTTCGACGCCCGACACGCCCTCTTCTGGGTGGATGTCCACCGGCATGCCGCGTCCGTCGTCGCTGACTTCCAGCGAATGGTCGGCGTGCAGGATGACCTGCACCGAACGGGCGTGGCCGGCGAGGGCTTCGTCGACGCTGTTGTCGATGACTTCCTGGGCCAGGTGGTTGGGGCGGCTGGTGTCGGTGTACATGCCCGGCCGCTTGCGAACCGGGTCAAGGCCCGAGAGGACTTCGATGGCGTCTGCGTTATAGGCGCTAGCGCTGGGATTGGCCATGGGGTCTCGTCGTCAGTCTGGTGAATGCAAAAAAATCAAAATACAGAAAAATCGAGTGCAGCGTACTGCGTCGGGGCAACACCGGCGAAGGCCAGCAGGGCCGGCAGGCGCTCGGCGAAGCCTTGAAAACTGTGGTCCCCACCGGCCTGGATACGCAGCGCGCAGTGGCGGTAGTACCGCTCGGCATGGCGATAGTCCAGGGTTTCGTCACCGGTCTGCAACCATACCTGGTAGCGGCTTGGGTCCGCAGGAGGCGGGACCTCCAGCTCGGCCAGCGCCTGGACGTGGTCGAGGGTCAACTCCCACGCCTGGCCTGTGTGATGGTTGTGCTGGGTACCCAGATAGCCGTCGAACGAGCGGTGCGGCCCTACGGCGGGATTGATCAGCAAGGCCTTGAGGCCATGGCGTTCGGCCAGGTAGGTGGCATAGTAGCCGCCCAGTGAGCTGCCCACCAGCAACGGCGCGTCCAGTTCGGCGATGCAGCCTTCAAGCTGCTCGATGGCCTGGCGGGGGTGGTGATGCAGCGCTGGCAGGCGCAGCCGGTCGATCAGCCCGAGGTGCTGCATGACGGCCTGAAGCTGCCTGGCCTTGGCTGACAACGGCGAACTGTTGAAGCCGTGTATATAAAGGATGGAACCCGACATGCTGCTCCCCGAAAGCTGTAGCGTTGCGCCTGTAGGCAGGCGCAGGGACGCGCAGTGTATCGCGTTCGCAAGGTTTTGGCGCCGCGCCGGTTTTTCTGAAACACATTCCCCGACGGGCAGGGTGAAGAGTCACTGAGAGGAGTCGCAGCTTTGGTGTAAGCGGCGGGATGGGCGTCTGACCGGCATCTACACGGCAATGCGCTGGCTTGCTGATACGGCACCAGACAGTTGGGCCCACAAGCCCATGAGCCCGTCAGCTCAGGCACCACACGGTCTATGGAGCGGCCTCGCGGTTCAATACCCGGGGCTATCGAAATCGAGCCTGACCTCGAAATCCAGCGCTCGCTCCACCCCCGTGTCCACCGTCCCATCAGCATGCAGGCGGATCCAGCGGTAGCCAGGATGCTGCTGACTCACCTCGAAATCCTCACTGCCTGGCGCGAACTGAATGCAGGTCGAAGGCGTGGCCAGCAGCCGCAGGTCGCCGCGCCATTGATCCCATTCCTGATGCACGTGCCCCCACAACAGCGCGCGCACCTGGGGATGACGATCGAGCACGGCGAACAGCGCATCGGCGTTGCGCAGGCCGATGGGGGCGATCCATGCGCAGCCGATGTCGACCGGTTGATGGTGCAGGCACACCAGGCAATGGCGCTCCCCTGCCGTGCGTAAGGCCGCCTCCAGCACACTGAGCTGGGCGTCCTGCAGCCAACCATGGGCCGCCCCTGGCACTGCCGTGTCGAGCATGACGATGCGCCAGACCCCGATGTCGGTAACTGGCTGCACCAACTCGGGCGCCACCTGCGCCATCACCTGCGCTTCGTCATGGTTGCCCGGTAGCCAGCGCGCCGGCGCGGCAAAGCCTGCGGTCAATTGCTCAAAGGCTGCGTAGGACGCAACGCTGGCGTCCTGGGACAGGTCCCCCGTGCACACCAGCAGGTGCGTGTCGTGCTGCTCGCGCAACGCCTGCTGCACCACATGGCGCAGGCTGTCGCGGGTATTGAGGCCCAGCATGCTGCCCTCGGGGCTGGCGAACAGATGGGCGTCGGTCAGGTGCACCACGTTAACGGTGCCGGCAGGGTTCGAGTGCGGCAAGGCCGTCTCCTTTCAGCGAGCGCTTACCAGTTCGTGGCCGCAGGCCAGGCAGTGGGAAAGCCATTCACCCAGGAACAGGTTCAGCTGGGCTTTCTCGTCCGGCTGATGCATGGCGGCGTTGGGGTAAGGATAGATGCTACGCAAGCGCCGGGCGTGCTCAGCACTCACCACTTCGGCCATGCGGGCATCGTGGTACACCTGCACCTCCATGACCGGGACCGGCAGCCAGGGCAGACTGTGCTCCTGGCGTATGCGCAGCGTGGTGGTATAGGGGCAGGCCAGGACCACGTCGAGCACCAGCACGCCCAGCATCTGGTCGCCCTGGGTCATGCCGATGCTGCGCGAACTCTGGGTGGTGCGCATGTCCGGGAGCAGGCGCATCAGCCGGGCATAGTTGGCCTCGCAGGCGGCCTGCAACCCGGCCAGGTCGACCCGGTAGCGCTCGCGCAACAGGTTCACTTCCACATACCTCGAACTTCGTCGCGGTTCAGGGCAAGCCATTGCAAGCCGATGATGGTCGCGGCATTACAGATGCGCCCGTCGCGTACCGCCTGCAAGGCATCCTCGAACGACCACACGCGCACCCGGATGTCCTCGCCTTCGGACTCCAGCCCGTGCAGGCCGCCGGCACCCTCGGCGCTGCAGCGGCCCAGGAACAGGTGGACGTATTCGTCACTGCCGCCTGGCGAAGGAAAATAGCGCGTCATCGGCCACAGCGCGCTGAAGGTCAGGCCGGCCTCTTCCTCGGCCTCGCGGTGCGCCACCTCTTCAGGTTGCTCGTCCTTGTCGATCAGCCCGGCGACCATCTCGATCAACCAGGGGTTGGCGACCTTGTCCAGGGCACCCACACGAAACTGCTCGATCAGGACCACTTCATCGCGCTGCGGGTCGTACGGCAGAACGCACACCGCGTCATGGCGCACGAACAGCTCACGGCTGATTTCCCGACCCATTCCACCGGCGAACAGCTCATGGCGAAGGTGGAGCTTGTCGAGCCTATAAAAGCCCTGGAAGCACTTGTCCCGCTTGACGATCTCGACCGCCTGGGGCACTGAATTCAACGTATCCGACATGAAAATCCTCGTTGCATCGCTGCTGCATCGCGCCATCCTACTCTGCACGCTGGCACGTTTCACCCCCCGGCGACAACCGTTGGCGTACATGGCACAGCAGGCCCGGTCTCTGTTAGCTTAGTGGCGAACTGAAGGCCATGCCGACGGTCAAAGGCCGACTTTTCCCTGTTCTTGCAAGGATCATCATGACACTTGTCAAACTGACATCCATCGCTGTGCTGGCCTTGGCGCTGGGCGCATGCCAGAGCCTGTTCGCCCCCAACTACCGAGCGCCGCTCGAGGTCAAGCGCGAAGCCTGGGAACACGTCAAGCCAGGCTGCAGCGAGCGTGATTGCCCGTTGGTGAATATTGACACCGTGCATTTCCCGGCGTTGCCCAAGCTCGACGGCATTGTCGAAAAGCGTCTGCTGCAACTGACCGAGGACAACCAGCACGGGGCGGCACCGACAACGCTGCAAGCCTACGAACAGCACTACCTGGCCAGCGCCGAGAAGCGCAACAGCAGCTACCTGCAGGCCAAAGTACGCGAACAGCATGACGGGCTGGTGATCATCGAGCTGTCCAGCTACCTGGATACCGGTGGTGCCCATGGCATGCCAGGTCGTGCGTTCATCAACTATTCACGCAAGCTGGACAAGGTCCTGACCCTGCAGGACATGCTGGTCCCCGGCCAGGAAGAAACGTTCTGGAAGACGGTGGAGGAATCACACCGGGCCTGGCTGATGAGTGTCGGCATGGACAAGGATGCCGAGTTCATCAAAACCTGGCCATTCAAGCGCTCGCCGCATATCGCCCTGACCTACGGCGCGGTGGTGGTGAAGTACGAGGTGTACGCCATCGCGCCGTATTCCATGGGCCATGTGGAGCTGAAAATTCCCTACCCACGCCTCAATGGCGTGATCAAGCCCGAACTGTTCCCCGGCCGCGGCTGAAGTTCAATACGCCATACAACACCCCTGCCAGCACCAGCGCCGGCAGGGTCGCGCCCAGGTCCGGCGCCTGGGCGGCGATGATGTGATACGCCGCCACGCCTGCCGCCCATGCCAGCAATGCCGGCCAGTGCAGCGCCCCCACATGGGCTGGAATGCTGCGACGGCGAACCCAGTAATGGTCCGTCAGCACCACACCGAACAGTGGGGCGAACACCGAGCCGATCAGTAGCAGGAAGTTTTCGTACTGGGCAAGCGGTGCCAACAGGGCGATCAGGGTGCACAGCACGCCGATGGCCAGGGCCAGGTGTTCAACCTTCACGCGTGCCAGCACGCCGGCGGAGACCGCCGCCGAATGAATGTCGGCGAAGGCTTTTTCCGATTCGTCGAGCAGAATCAGTAGCAACGGAATACCCATGCCCGCCCCGGCGAGCGCCAGCAGCAGGGCATTGACTTCGCCTTGCGCCGCGAAGGCCAGGGTATAGGCCACCCCCAGGCTCATCAACCAGGTGTTGCCGATGAAATACCCCACCACCGTGCTGCCGAACACCTGCCTGCCGTCGCGGGCAAAACGCGAATAGTCGGCAATCAGCGGCAGCCAGGACAGGGGCATGGCGATGACGATGTCAAAGCCCACGGCCAGCGACATCGACCCATCCCCGCCGCGCTGCCACAACATCGCCAGGTCGGCCTTGGCGAACAGGTTCCAGGTCAGCCAGACACAGGCGCCCAGCAGCAGCCAGATGCCCCAGGCCCGCAGGATCTTGCGCACGAAAGCCAACGGTCCACTGACCGCCAGCACGGTGGCCAGCGCGCCAAAACACAGCGTCCATAGCACCGGGCTGTTCCAGATGCTGCCCTCACCGAAGGCTCGCGCACCCAACAGGCTGGCGGCATCGCGCATCACGATGATCTCGAAGGCGCCCCAGCCTATCAGCTGCAATACGTTGAGCAGCGCTGGCAAGCGCGCACCCTGCGCCCCCAGGCTGAGCTTGAGCGTACCCATGGCGGACAAACCGGTGTCGCTGCCGATCACACCGGCAGCACCCAGCAACAGCACACCGACCCCGGTGCCCAGGACGATGGCCAGGATGGCCCCGGACAGGCCAAGGCCCGGCGCCAGCATGGCACCGACTTGCAGCACCATCAGGCCGATGCCTAGGGAAAACCACAGTGAAAACAGGTCGCGACCACCGAATACGCGCTGGCCGTTGGGAATGGGATGATCAGGGGAAAATTGACTGGACGTGGTCATGCTTGCTCGCACTCGGCAATGTGATTGTTGGGGTGGGCGCAAGGCAGGCCGCTAACCAGGTCCCTGCTTCGCGGCCTGAGTGGCGCCCACCTTGGCCCAAAGGCTGGGCCTCAGACCTTGTGGTACAGCTGGCTGCCGGCCTGGCGGAAGCGCTCGGCCTGCTCGCGCATGCCCTGCTCCACCGAGACGTCCACGGTTTCGATCCGGGCAGCGTATTCACGCACCTCCTGGGTGATCTTCATGGAGCAGAACTTCGGCCCGCACATGGAGCAGAAATGCGCCACCTTGGCCGACTCCTTGGGCAGGGTCTCATCATGGAAGGCACGCGCCGTGTCGGGGTCCAGCCCCAGGTTGAACTGGTCTTCCCAGCGAAACTCGAAGCGCGCCTTCGACAGCGCGTTGTCGCGAATCTGGGCCCCTGGGTGACCTTTGGCCAGGTCGGCTGCATGGGCCGCAATCTTGTAGGTGATGATGCCGGTCTTGACGTCGTCCTTGTCGGGCAGCCCCAGGTGTTCCTTGGGCGTGACATAGCAGAGCATGGCGCAGCCGAACCAGCCGATCATGGCCGCTCCGATGCCGGAAGTGATGTGGTCGTAGCCAGGGGCGATGTCGGTGGTCAGCGGGCCCAAGGTGTAGAACGGCGCTTCGTCACAGCATTCGAGCTGCTTGTCCATGTTCTCCTTGATCAACTGCATCGGCACATGGCCGGGGCCTTCGATCATGCACTGCACATCGTGCTTCCAGGCAATCTTGGTCAGCTCGCCCAGGGTTTCCAGCTCGCCAAACTGCGCCGCATCGTTGGCATCGGCGATCGAGCCCGGGCGCAGGCCATCGCCCAGCGAGAAGCTGACGTCGTAGGCCTTCATGATTTCGCAGATTTCATCGAAGTGGGTGTACAGGAAGTTCTCCTGGTGATGCGCCAGGCACCACTTGGCCATGATCGAACCACCCCGGCTGACGATGCCGGTGACGCGCTTGGCGGTCAGCGGTACATAGCGCAGCAGCACCCCGGCATGGATGGTGAAATAATCCACGCCCTGCTCGGCTTGTTCGATCAGCGTGTCGCGAAACAGCTCCCAGGTCAGGTCCTCGGCCACGCCACCGACCTTTTCCAATGCCTGGTAGATGGGCACGGTGCCGATGGGCACGGGGGAGTTGCGAATGATCCATTCGCGGGTTTCATGGATGTGCTTGCCGGTGGACAAGTCCATGACGGTGTCCGAACCCCAGCGAATGCCCCAAGTGAGCTTGGCCACCTCTTCTTCGATGGACGAACCCAGCGCACTGTTGCCGATGTTGCCGTTGATCTTCACCAGGAAATTGCGGCCGATGATCATCGGCTCCAGCTCGGTGTGGTTGATGTTGGCCGGAATGATGGCGCGGCCACGGGCCACTTCCTCGCGCACGAACTCGGGGGTGATTTCCTTGGGAATGCTGGCGCCGAAGCTGTGACCGGCATGCTGCGTATCGAGCAGGCCTGCCGCCCGGGCCTCCTGCAGCTTCATGTTCTCGCGGATGGCCACGTATTCCATCTCGGCGGTGATGATGCCCTGGCGGGCGTAGTGCATCTGCGACACATTGGCGCCTGGCTTGGCACGACGCGGGTTGCGGACATGGGCGAAGCGCAGCTTGGCCAGCTCGGCGTCGTTCAGGCGCTGCTGGCCGAAGTGGGAGCTCAGGCCGTTCAGGCGCTCGGTGTCACCGCGTGCATCGATCCAGGCCGAACGCACGTCGGCCAGGCCCTTGCGCACGTCGATCAACACCTCTGGGTCGGTGTAAGGGCCGGAAGTGTCGTAGACCAGCACGGGCGCATTACGCTCGCCCCCGAAATCGGTGGGCGTGTCGGCCAGGCTGATCGCGCGCATCGGTACGCGAATATCCGGGCGCGAGCCCTGGACATAGACCTTGCGCGAGCGCGGAAACGGCTGCACGGACTGCTGATCGACTTGCGCCGATTCGCTGAGGTTCATCGCTTTTTCTTGTTGGGTCATCACAGGCTCTCCAGACGGCTTCCTAGCAGTGGAATGTCGGGGTGAACCTGAAGGACGCGGACGCACTCCTAGACGGGTGCGGTGCCAAAGACGGGGTGTCATGGGCTGCAAACAGCCGATGCTTTCCCGGACCTGGCACAAGAGGCTCCCCGGGAAGGCGAGCAATCTTGTTCCCTACGCAGGCGCTAACCTGATCAGGTTCAACGGGATCCGCACCTATGCGATCTCAGCCTTTGCTTCAAGGCACCCCGACAAGAACATGCGCAGTCTAGACTGGAGTTGCCGGCAAAGCCAAGCGAGCAATCCCGGGAATGATCAACGGCATCAGGGTGATTGTTGCCCGGAGCGCGTGGCACTACACTGCGTCATCAAGCAAAACTCAACAGTTCAGTAATTACATTTCGTACAAGGATTGCCCCTATGCTGCGCAAACTCTCACTGGCCCTGGCCGTGTCTTGTGCGTCCCATACGATGGCCTGGGCGGCGGACGTACCGGCAACGGTGAAAACCGATCTGGTGAGCGTTTACCAGGAAGCGGTAGAGAACAACGCCGACCTGGCAGCCGCCCGCGCCGACTACGGCGCGCGCCGCGAAATCGTGCCCCAGGCCCGTGCCGGCTTGCTGCCCAACCTGTCGGCCGGTGCCGAGATGCAAAGCACCCGCACCAAGCTCGACGAGCCGTCGATCACATCCAACCGCAGCGGCAATGCCTGGAGCGCGACCCTGGCCCAGCCCATCTTCCGCGCCGACCGCTGGTTCCAGTTGCAAGCGGCCGAGGCCGTCAACGAACAGGCCGCGCTGGAGCTGTCTGCCACCGAGCAGAACCTGATCCTGCAGACTGCGCAAAGCTACTTTGCGGTGCTGCGTGCGCAGGACAACCTGGCGGCCAGCAAGGCCGAGGAAGCGGCCCTCAAGCGTCAGCTCGACCAGTCCAACGAACGTTTCGACGTGGGGCTTTCGGACAAGACCGACGTGTTGCAGTCCCAGGCCAGCTATGACACGGCCCGCGCCAACCGCATCATCGCCGTCCGTCAGGTGCAGGATGCTTTCCAGGCGTTGGTCACCCTGACCAATCGGGAGTACACCGCTATCCAGGGTGTGGTCCACAGCCTGCCGGTGCAGGTGCCCGTGCCCAACGACGCCAAGGCCTGGGTCGAAACCGCCGGCCGGCAGAACCTCAACCTGTTGGCGACCAACTACGCGGTGTCCGCGGCGGAAGAAACGTTGCGTCAGCGCAAGGCCGGTCACGCCCCGACCGTAGATGCCGTGGCCAAATACCAGAAGGGTGACAACGACAACCTGGGCTTCAGCAACCCATCGCCGCTGGGTGTTCGCTATGGTGGCGACGTGGAGCAGACCACCGTTGGCCTGCAGTTGAACATTCCCATCTACAGCGGCGGGCTGACCAGTTCACAGGTACGCGAAGCCTACCAGCGCCTCAGCCAGAGCGAACAGCAGCGCGAAAGCCTGCGCCGTCAGGTGGTGGAGAACACCCGCAACCTGCACCGTGCGGTGAACACCGACGTCGAACAGGTACAGGCGCGCAAGCAGTCGATCATCTCCAACCAGAGCGCGCTCGAGGCTACCGAAATCGGCTACCAGGTGGGCACCCGCAACATCGTCGATGTGCTCGACGCCCAGCGCCAGCTGTACACCTCGGTGCGCGACTACAACAACAGCCGGTACGCCTACATCCTCGACAACCTGAGCCTGAAACAGGCGGCCGGCACGCTGAGCCCGCAAGACTTGCAGGACCTCAAGCGCTACCTGAAACCCGACTACAACCCGGACAAGGATTTCCTGCCACCGGACCTGGCGGCAGCGGCGGCGAAGAATTTCGAGCGTAAGCCCTGAGGACGGGCAGCCTCATCTGGGGGAGCCGGCTTGCCGGCGATGGGCCGCAAAGCGGCCCTGATCACGCCAACCGCAACCATCGCCCCGACAGTGAGCGCTCAGGGCATCAGCCTTCCCAACCCCTTCAGCAAGCGCTGCAGCGCCCCTTGGTTGGCCCTCATCACCGCCCTACCCGCCTCACCCATGCGCCGGGCATCTTGCGGTAATTCGACCAGCCGTTGCACGGCACCGGCCAACCCCTGAGCGTCATCGACCTGCTGCAACGCACCCGCCTCGCGCAGCATGGCGCTGATTTCGAGGAAGTTGAACACGTGCGGCCCCATGAGCACCGGTAGCGCCAGGGCTGCCGGTTCCAACGGGTTGTGCCCGCCGGTCGGCACCAGGCTGCCACCGACGAACGCCATGTCGGCCAGGGCATACAAGAACAGCAATTCACCCATGGTGTCGCCCAGCAGCACCTGGGTCTGGGCAAGCACCGGTAGCCCGGTAGAGCGACGCACCGTGGCAAACTGCTGACTGCAGATGGCATGAACCGCGTCAAAGCGCTCCGGATGCCGGGGCACCAGGATCAGCAACGCATCCCCATGCACCTGCAGCAACTGCTGGTGTGCCTGGAGGATCAGGGCATCTTCGCCGTCGTGTGTGCTGGCGGCAATCCACACCGGGCGCGAAGTGGCGGCCCATTGCTGGCGCAAAGCCTGGGCGCGCGGCACCAGCTGCTCATCGATCTTCAGGTCGAACTTGATCGAGCCGGTGACCTGCACGCAGGCAGCACGCGCGCCGAGTGCCAGAAAGCGCTGCGCCTCCACCTCGGTCTGCGCGGCAATCAGGCTCATTTCGGCCAGCATGGGCCGGGTCAGCCTGGCAAACCGCCCGTAGCCACGGGCCGAGCGTTCGGACAGGCGCGCATTGGCCAGCGCCACGGGAATACCGCGCCTGGCGCATTGATGGATGTGATTGGGCCAGAGTTCGGTTTCCATGATCACGCCCAGCCTTGGCTGCACATGGTCGAGAAAGCGCCCCGCCGCCCACGGCAGGTCGTATGGCAAGTAGCAATGCTGGACCCGCGGCTCATCGGCGAACAGGGCGCCAATGCGCTCCGAACCGGTGGGCGTCATGCACGTCAGTGTGATCGGCAGCTCAGGGTAGGCCTTTAGCAGTGCGCGTACCATGGGGGCAGCTGCGATGCTTTCGCCTACGGAAACCGCATGGACCCATATGCCGCCCTTGCGCATCGTCGGCAGCTTGATGGCAAAGCGCTCGTCGATACGGCGCCCGTAGGCAGGCGCCTTGCGCGCGCGTAGGTACAGGCGAAGTGCAAGCAGTGGCAGGGCAAGGTGAAACAGCAAGGTGTAGAGAGTTCTGTTCATGGCGGCGAAGTTTACCCGATCGCACGCAAATGCACTGCAAAACGCTCGGCCAGCCACTGCGCGGCCGGGCCCAATGGCTCGTCCCGACGCCAGGCCAGCTCCACCACCAGCGCCGGTGGCCGCCAGTCGCTGGCCAGCTCCACCATGTGCGCCTGATAGGTGGGGTACTGCACCACATGCCGCGGCAGCCAGGCCCAGCCCAGCCCGCGCATCAGCAGTTCGGCCATGGCATAGAAGCTGTCGGCCCGCCACACCTGTGGGCTGATCGCCTCACCCCCCGGGTAACCGCTCTGCTGGGGGGTGATCAGCAGCTGGCGATGGCGTGCCAGTTGCTGTCGGTCCGCCCGGCCGGCCTGCGCCAAGGGGTGGCCGACGGCGCAGACCGTGACCATTTCCACGCTACCCAAGGCCCGCCGTTCCAGCGACGCCGGTATGCGCTCATGGTGAAAGAACAACCCCAGGTCGGCACGCCGCTCCACCAGCTTGCGTGCGACGTCGCCCTGCGCGCCGCTGGCCAGTTGAACTTCCAGAAAGGGGTAACGGGTTGCCAACTCATCCAGGCTGTCGATGACAGGCTGATACGGCATCGCCTCATCCTGCGCCACCCGCAGCAGTGCTTCCTGGCCACGCATCAACGCCAAGGCCCGCCCATCCAGACGCTCGCACTGGCGCAGCAGCTCGCGGGCATCGGCAAGCAGCGCTTCGCCGTTTGCGGTGAGCTTCGGCTGGCGCCCACTGCTGCGTTCGAACAGGGTGACCCCAAGGTCCGTTTCGAGCAGGACGATGGCGTTGCTGACCGCTGATTGAGCCTTGTGCTGTTCGCGCGCAACGGCAGAAAACGAACGCAGCTCAGCCACGCGCATGAACGTGCGCAACTGATCCAGACTCCATTGCTCGGCCATTCACCTATCTCCTTACCAGATAGGTAATGACTTTACCGCATTCGAGTACGGCCTAGAATGCGCCCATCCACTGGAGAACCGTCATGAATGCCTACACCTACCTCGCGATTGCCATCTGCGCCGAAGTCGTCGCCACCGCCTCCATGAAGGCTGTCAAAGGCCTTAGCACCCCATTGCCTCTGCTGCTGATGGTGGCGGGCTACGCCATCGCGTTCTGGATGCTGACGCTGGTGGTGCGCAGCATCCCGGTGGGCATCGCCTACGCGATCTGGTCGGGGCTGGGTATCGTGCTGATCAGCGTGGCGGCACTGGTGCTCTATGGGCAGAAACTGGACATCCCGGCGATGCTCGGCATGGCGATGATCGTCGGCGGCGTGGTGGTGATTCAGCTGTTCTCCAAGACCACGGGGCACTGAGCCGGGCCGTGGCAGCAGCGTCAGGATGCGTGGCGCACGCCAGCCCGTGCATCCGACCCTGAGCCTGTATACTTGCCAGCTGTCCCAGTTTTCGAGGTATCGCCATGCCATCTGCCATTTCCACTGACGTGCTGATCGTCGGCGCCGGGGTCGCAGGCCTCTGGCTCAATGCCCGCTTGCGCCGCCTGGGTTATTCGACAGTGCTGGTGGAGCGCGCCACGGTAGGCGGCGCACAGACGCTCAAGTCCCAGGGCATCATCCATGGCGGCACCAAGTACGCGCTGCATGGGGCGCTGACCGGCGCCTCGGAGGCGATTGCCGACATGCCGCGCCGCTGGCGCGAAGCCTTGGCGGGCAACGGCGAACTGGACCTGCGCCATACGCGCCTGCTGTCCGATGCGCACTACCTGTGGTCTCCAGGCACCCTGGCCGGCAATCTCACCAGCTTCTTCGCCAGCAAGGCGGTGCGCGGCCGGGTGGATCAGGTCAAAGGCGACCAATTGCCTGCGGCGTTGCAGGACCGCGCCTTCAAGGGCAAGGTCTATCGGTTGGCCGAACTGGTGATCGACGTGCCCAGCCTGCTGACCAACCTGGCCGAACTGGCCGGTGACAGCCTCCTGGCGGGCGAACGCATCGAGCCGCTGCGCGACGAGGGCGAGCTGGTGGGCCTGCGTGTGGACGGGCGTGACATCCGCGCCCAGCGCATCGTGCTCAGCGCGGGCGCCGGCATCGCGGACCTGTTGCAGGCACTGGGGCTCGAGCAGCCCGCCATGCAAACCCGCCCCCTGCACATGGTGATGGTCAAGGGAGCCAACCTCAAGCCACTTTATGCCCATTGCCTGGGCGCAGGCCCCAAGCCGCGGATGACGGTCACCACCCACCCGGCCGCCGACGGACAGTGGGTGTGGTACCTGGGCGGCGAACTGGCCGAAGCCGATGGCGTGGCCCGCGAGCCGGCCGCGCAGATCGCCGCCGCGCAGAAAGAAGTGGCCAGCCTGCTGCCCTGGGTGGATCAAAGCCAGTTGCACTGGGCCACGTTGCGAGTGGACCGTGCCGAGCCTGCCCAGTCCGGCCTGGTGCGCCCGGACAATGCGTTTCTTGCCGCACAGCACCGGCTGCTGGTGGGCTGGCCTACCAAGCTGGCCCTGGCACCTGACTTCAGCGACCGGGTTATCCGCCAGTTGCAACGCGACGCCGTGCAACCTCAGGCCCAGGCCGACCTGACCGACTTGCCGCGCCCGCCGTTGGGCCAGCCTGCATGGGAGACCCTCCTGCCATGAGCTTGCCAACTCTCCACGGTTTGCACCGCCCCCTGGGCAGCACGGGCTTGCAGGTTTCGCCCCTGGGGCTGGGCACGGTCAAGCTTGGCCGGGACCAGGGCGTGAAATACCCTTCAGGCTTCACCATCCCCGGCGACGATGAAGCCAGGCTGCTGCTTGGCCAGGCCCGCGACCTGGGCATCAACCTGCTAGATACCGCTCCGGCCTATGGCCGCAGTGAAGAGCGCCTTGGCCCGCTGCTGCGGGGTCAGCGCGATGCCTGGGTGCTGGTGAGCAAGGTGGGCGAGGAATACGACGCCGGTCAATCGCGTTTCGATTTCAGCGCGGCCCACACGCGCCGATCGGTGGAGCGCAGCCTGCGCCGGCTGGAAACCGACCGCATCGACCTGGTGCTGGTGCACTCCGACGGTAATGACCTGGCCATCCTCGAGCAGCAGGCGGTGTATGAGACCTTGGCCACGCTCAAGCGTGAAGGCAAGATCCTGGGCTTCGGGTTTTCAGGCAAGACTGTAGCCGGAGGCTTGAAGGCCTTGGAGCAAGGCGACTGCGCCATGGTCACCTTCAACCTGAACGAACAGGCAGAGCGCCCGGTACTCGACTACGCTGCGCAGCACGGCAAGGCCATCCTGGTCAAAAAGGCCCTGGCCAGCGGCCATGCCTGCCTGGCACCCGGCGTCGACCCGGTCCGTGCCAGCTTCGAGCTGCTCTTCGCCCACCCTGGCGTCAGCAGTGCTATCGTGGGCACCATCAACCCGTTGCACCTGGCCCATAACGTGGCCACCGTCGCCCGAATCCTGGGCCAGCATTGAGTCTGCCTGGCCACGCGCCGGGCGAGCCGTCGCAAGGAGGAGCAACGTGGCGCGAACGCTGATACGCAAGAACCCGAGCAACTTCAAGACGCTGCCGCTGCATGTCGAGGCCACGGCCGAAAGCCTTCTCTACCAGGGCACTGGCATGCCCCTCAATTTCGCCCAGACCCAACAACGTCGCAAACCGGTGGCGGTGGCAGATCCCCAGCGGTTCGTGGTCGAGCTTGCCAACTTGGGTGTGTCGGTGCGCCTGACGCTGACCTGGCAGAACCGCGACTACTGGGTGCTGGTGCGTCAACGGCGCCAAGACCGCGGCGACGTGGTGCTAAAGCTGATCTCAGGTTACGTGCCCGCTCAGGAACTGAACCTGCCATTGCACACCGCCGTGCAGGAAGTAGCCGAGGAATGCCTGCTGGAAACCACAGAGGGCTGGCTGGGCGGCCGCTTCAACGACACCTGGCTACCTGTGCCCTATGCGGCAGCCTTGCACTACCGAGAAACGCCGCATTTTCAACTGACCCCGCAGTCCGGTGCCGCCCGCCCGGTCCACTGCGGCAACCTGGTCCTGCTGGAGCGGCCCCGTGCCTACGTGCACCTGCCGACCGCTTCGCTGCAACTGATCTACGACATGCGCCTGCAAGTGCCCAGGGAGGCCAAGAAGCTCAGCCTGTTCCATGTGGATGAACGTCTTGAGGGCGACCAGTTGGTGGCGCGGCTGAACCGCAAGCGCCCGGACCTGTACCTGATGCCGCTACAGGACGGCCAACCCCTGGCTGAGCTGTATACCCTGAAGAAAGACGAACTGGTGCCGGCCAGCACACGGGGGTTGTACCTGGCCGAAAGCTTCGCCCGGCAGGAGGGCTGGGTGGTCAACGAGGAACGGATACGCTGGAAGGATTGGGTGCGTCAACAAGGCCTGGTTGAACCCAAGCCTGCCCGAGCCTCCCACCTGCAACGGTTCGGTGCCAAGGCCCGAGCGCTGCTCAAGCGGGCGCGTACCTCGCTGCACAAGCCCTGAGCGAAGCGGGCATGCAGCGCGCCGCCGCTGGCGCCGCCGCAACAAGGGCTGCCACGCAGCCCTGCCCTGTCAGTGCTTGCGGATCTTCTCGACGATGGCAGTGGTGGAGCTGTTTTCGACCAGCCCCAGCACTTTCACGGTGCCGCCATAGGCGTTGACGATGTCGGCGCCAACCACTTGATCGATGCCGTAGTCGCCGCCTTTGACCAGCACATCCGGCTTGACCTGGCTCAGCAGGTTTTCTGGGGTGCCTTCGGAGAAACTGATCACCCAGTCCACTGCGCCCAAGCCTGCCAACACGGCCATGCGGCGATCGACGCTGTTGATCGGCCGGCCCGGGCCCTTCAGCCGGCTGACCGATGCATCGTCGTTGACCGCCACGATCAGGCGATCGCCTTGAGCGCGCGCCTGCTCCAGGTAGGTCACGTGGCCCGCATGCAGAATGTCGAAGCAGCCATTGGTGAACACGATACGCTCGTTGTGTGCCCTGGCATCGTCGATCGCTACCAGCAATTGCTCAAGGCCCAGCACCCCGCGCTCGGACCCTTCTTCGCGCTGGATGGCGCGGCGCAGTTCCGGCGCGCTGATCGCCGCAGTACCAAGCTTGCCGACGACAATACCCGCCGCCAGGTTGGCCAGGGCCACTGCCTGGGGCAGCTCTTCACCGGCGGCAATGGCGGCGGCAAGGGTGGAGATCACCGTATCGCCTGCGCCGGTCACATCGAACACTTCACGTGCACGGGCTGGCAGGTGCAGGGGCGGATGACCATTGCGCAGCAAGGTCATGCCGTGCTCGCCACGGGTCACCAGCAAGGCGCCCATGTCCAGCTCCTGGAGCAGCTGCAAACCTTTGGCAACCAGCTCCGCCTCGTCGGTACAACGCCCAACGATGTTCTCGAACTCGCTGAGGTTGGGGGTAATCAGGCTGGCCCCGCGATAGACGGAGAAATCCTTGCCCTTGGGGTCGGCCAGCACCGGGATGCCCTTGGCCCGTGCGGCCTGGATCAGCGCCTGGTGGTTTTTCAGCGCGCCCTTGCCGTAGTCCGACAGCACCAGGACCTTGACGCCTTCGAGCAAACCGTCGACTTCTGCGCTGAGCGACACCGGGTCGGTGGCGAAGGATTCTTCGAAATCGATGCGCAGCAGCTGCTGGTGCCGGCTCATGACCCGCAGCTTGACGATGGTCGGCTGATGCGCAATGCGCTGGAAGACCGAACGCACGCCTGCCGCCTGCAGGCTGTTGGAAAGGCTGTCGGCAGCTTCGTCCTGCCCGGTGACGCCCACCAGGGACGCCGGCGCGCCCAGTGCGGCGATGTTCAAGGCCACGTTGGCCGCACCGCCTGGGCGATCCTCGATCTGATCGACCTTGACCACCGGCACTGGCGCTTCCGGCGAAATACGCGACGTACCGCCATGCCAGTAGCGGTCGAGCATGACATCGCCGACCACCAGTACCGGGGCTTGATCGAAACGCGGCATGGACAACTTCATGGGCAACCCATATGACAATAGTGAACAGGGACGGGATATTAGCACAGCGCGGCTGGCGGCTTTAGGGCCAGTTCGCGCTGAGGAATACCCCGAAACAGAAGGGGCACCGAGGCCCCTTGGCAGGTAGAATCAGGTGATGTCGGCCTTGGCCGGCTCATCCAGGCCCATGGCATGCAGGCGCGCATAGTAACCGTTGGCGGCCAGCAGCTCGGCATGGGTGCCCCGCTCCACCAGACGGCCCTGATCCATGACCAGGATCTGGTCGGCCTTCTCGATGGTCGACAGGCGATGCGCGATCACCAGCGTGGTGCGCCCCTGCATCACGCGGTCCAGCGCAGCCTGGATGTGCCGCTCGGACTCGGTATCCAGGGCCGAGGTCGCTTCGTCCAGGATCAGCAGTGGCGAGTTCTTCAACAGCGCGCGGGCGATGGCCAGGCGTTGGCGCTGGCCACCGGAGAGCAACACCCCGTTTTCGCCGATCTGGGTATCGAAACCTTTGGGCAGCTGATCGACGAAATCCTTGGCGAAGGCTGCCTCAGCCGCCGCTTCGATGTCGGCACGCGGCGCCCCGGCCAGGTCACCGTAGGCAATGTTGTTGGCGATGGTGTCGCTGAACAAGGTCACATGCTGGTTGACCTGGGCGATGTGTCGACGCAGGTTGAGCAACTTGAAGTCTTCGATTTCCACGCCATCGAGCAGTATCTCGCCGCTGCTGTGGTGGTAGAAGCGTGGAATCAGGCCGGCCAGGGTGGACTTGCCGCTGCCGGAGCGGCCCACCAGCGCGACCATCTGCCCAGGCTCGACGGTGAAGTTGATGTCGCTCAGCACCTGGCGATCGGTACCGGGGTAGGTGAAGCTGAGGTTGCGCACTTCCAGGCGCCCGCTGACCGCATCGCGCTCGACGGTACCGGTGTCCACTTCTCGCTGCTCGTCGAGCTGCTCGAAGATGCTCTCGGCACCGGCCACGCCCTTCTGGATGGTCGAACTCACTTCCGAAAGCTGGCGAATCGGCTTGGGCAGCAGGCCGGCCAGGGTGATGTAGGCCACCATGTCGCCTGCCGAGGCATCGCCACGAAGGTACAGCACCAGGAACATCAGCACGGCCATGGCAACGTAGATCACCAGTTGCAGCAGGGGCGTGTAGATGGCGCTGGTACGGGTCATGCGCAGCTGCTTGTCGGTGTTGCTCTGGCTGGCCTTGAGGAAGCGCTGGCGCTCGTAGGCCTCGCCGCCGAAGCTGCGCACCACGCGGTAGCCCTGAATGGTCTCGGACGCCACGTGGGTGACGTCGCCCATGGCAACCTGGATCTTCTTGCTCTGTTTGCGGAATTTCTTGCTGGCACGGCCCACCATGAAGGCGATCAGCGGCAGGATGGCCAGCATCACCAGCGTCAGGCGCCAGTTCATCAACAGCAGCGAGCCGAACAGGAACACCACCGTCATGCCTTCGCGAATGACCACCTTGATGGCGTCGGTAGCCGCCCCAGTGACCATGGTCACGTTGAAGGTGATGCGCGAAATCAGGTGCCCGGAGTTGTTCTGGTCGAAGTAGCGGTTGGGCAGGCTCAGCAGGTTGTTGAACAGCTGCACCCGCAGGTCATGGACCAGGCCCAACGAGACCTTGGCCAGGAAGTAGTTGCCCAGGAACGAACCCAGGCCTTGCCAGGCGGCGATGATGATGATCAGCGCCGGCACCGTGTGCAGCAGGTTCAGGTCGCGCAGGTGCGGGACGTTGGGAAACAGCGAGGCATCCGGGTTGGACAGGCCGTCGACGAAATACTTGAGGATGTAACCCAGCATTGGCTGGGTCGAAGCAAAGATCAGAAAGCCCAGGATACTCAGCAGGAACACGCCGATGTAGGGTCGGACATAGCCAAGTAGACGGAAATAGATCTTCATGCTCGATGGGCTCTGAGAGCCGTTGGCGTCTGTCATATCACGGAACATGCTGAAAATGGGGTGCTGACTTTACCACACGTTGGCAGCGACGTCGGACCACTCGGCCCCCGCCGCTTACCAGCAGCAATGCGCGCAAAGCTGGGGTAACATTGCCCGTTCTTTCGACCTGGGCCCTCTTTCTCCATGTTCCCAAGCAGCCTACACAACGCCGGCAACCGCTTTTTCGATTTCGTGTGCCTGTGGCTGCTGCCGGCCGGCATGCTGGCGCTGCTCGGTGCCCTGTTCTTCCTGCCCGAACGCAGCCTGCACCACAAGCTGTACTACGGCCTTTTCAGCATCCCGACCCTGCTGGCGCTATGTGTCCGGCCTCGTGAACTGAAAACCCTGTTTCGTGAACCGTTGCTGTGGCTGTTCGTGGCCTTCGCCGGCTACGCCATCCTCAGCCTGAGCTGGTCACCCTCGGCGGCGCAGGCGGACAACCTGATCAAGCGGCCCCTGCACACCCTGATGCTGTTCCTGGGCACCGGGCTGATGCTGCGTTACCGGCCCGAGGCGCTCAAGGGCCTGTTCCTGGGGGCTGCGCTACTGGCGCTGCTGGCCACGCTGCGGGACCTGACCACGTTCATGCTCACCTACACGCCAGGCAGCCGGCTGATCGGCGCAGGCGCTCTGGATAACCCGCTGCTCAGCTCGCACTTGTACGGTTTCTTCGGGACCTACTGGCTGTGGATGGCGGTCAACGGCAAGCGGGCGCTGACCGTGTCGCTGTGCATGGCGGCCTTTGCGGTCATGTTCGCCGCGGTGGTGGCCACCGGTTCCCGCACGCCCCTGGTGGCCATGACCCTGGCGGTGAACTGGATCGCCCTGCTGTGCCTGGACCGTCGTTCGATCCCCCTGTTCCTGGCCGCTCCGCTGTTCATCGCCGCAGTACTGGTGGTGGACCCGCAGTTGATCATGGCGCGCGGCGACTCGTACCGTTTCGATATCTGGCGCATTACCTGGGACCTGTTCCTCCAGCACCCGCTGATTGGCCACGGCTACGACGCGCCCTTGTCCATCGATGTCGGCGTGGGTTACCTGCTGAGCGAGCCCCACAGTTTCGTCATGGGCGTGCTGTATTACGTGGGCATCCTGGGCTTGCTGCCGTGGCTGGGCATGATCATCTACGCGCTTTACAGCGGCTGGAAGTACCGCACCCACCCTGCCCTGCAGATGGCCTCGGCACTGCTGGTGTTCGGCATTGGTGCGGGCCTGACCGAGGGCGGCGGTATCCTGTCGCGGCCCAAGGAGCACTGGTTCCTGCTGTGGATTCCGCTGGCACTGGTCGCCGGGCTGAACATCGCCCGCCGGGGCGGCAGGCTGGTGGCGGCCAACCGCGCTCGCTTGAGCGAGGCGCAGGCCAGGCAGCTGCATGAGGGTGCCCGCATCATCGAAGAGGACGGGCTTGGGCCCAAGGTCCTGCTCCTGCAAGATGGCAGCTTCCTGAAGTTGTTCCGCCCGCGCGCCTGGTACACCGCCGGCGCCTTCTACCCCTACGCGCGCCGCTTTGCCAGAAACAGCCAGCAACTGGCACTCGAAGGCATTCCCACGCCCCCCGTCGTGGAACTGCTGAACTACGCCGATGGCACCCAGGGGGTGCGCTACATCCCCCTGGCAGGCCAGACCGTGCGCCAGGCGCTGCAGGCCTGCTCCTCGCTGGCAGCACGCAAGGCCCTGGTGCAGCGGCTTGGGCGGTTCATGGGTCAGTTGCACCAGCAAGGCGTCTACTTCCGGTCCTTGCACCTGGGCAACGTACTGCTGATGGACAACGGCGAATTTGGCCTGATCGACCTTGCCGACATGCGCCTGCTGCCTTCGCCACTGTCGGCAGAGCTGCGCCAGCGCAACCTGCGCCACATGCAGCGCTACGCCGAAGACAAGCAGTGGCTGTTCGAGGAAAACGTCCAGGCCCTGCTGGAGGGCTACAGTGCAGCGGCCAGCCAGACCATGAGCCACGCCCTGCGCCAGAAGCTCGAACTGGCCCCTGGAGCGGATCGCTGACATGGGCTACCTCGCGCCGCTGCTCAGTTTCCTGGTGTTCGGCCTGGCCCTGTTGCTGGCAGGGCTGCTGCTGCGCAGCCCTTGGGTGGCGCGCCATCTGGAGCCGGTGGCGGGGCGCTGGGCCACCCTCGATGGCTTGAGGGGCTACCTGGCACTGGGGGTCTTCATCCACCATGCCGCCATTGCCTGGCATTACCAGCACACTGGCCAGATCAACATGCCACCGGAGCGCTTCTTTGCCCAGATCGGGCAAGCGAGCGTCGCCCTGTTCTTCATGATCACCGGGTTTCTGTTCTGGAGCAGGCTGGTTCGCCAGGGCCGCGCCTTCGATTGGCGGGCCTTTGCCATTTCCCGGGTCATGCGCCTGTACCCCCTGTATTTCGGCCTGCTGGCTGCGGTGCTTGTGACGGTGTTCTATCTGCAAGGCTGGGAGCTGCTGGATACGCCGACCGCGCTGGCACAACAGCTTTCAGCCTGGCTGCTGTTCCACCGTCCCGACATCAACCAGTTGGCCGGCACCGGCAACCTGATCTCGAACGTGACCTGGACCCTGAACTACGAAATCTACTTCTACCTGGCCTTGCCGTTGCTGGGCCTGATGTTCGTCTACCGCGGTACGCTCTTGAGGGCCATTGCCTGCGTGGTCGCCCTGTACCTGCTGGCAAAGCTCGTGGGCTGGGAACATGCGCTGAAGAAGAAATACCTGATGAGCTTTGCAGGCGGCATTGCGGCGGTGTACTGGGTACGCAGCCCGAGGCTGGTGCAATGGGCCAAGGGCAGGTACGGCACCTGGATGGCCATCGGCTTGCTGGTGCTGGTGATGACAGTGCTGCACAAGACCTTCGCGGTATTCCCGCTGCTGCTGCTGAGCCTCGTGTTCTGCATCATCGTCTCGGGCAACGACCTGCTGGGCGCCCTGGCCCTGCGCAGTGCCCGCTGGCTGGGTGAAATCAGTTACAGCCTCTACCTGCTCCATGGGCTGGTGCTGTGGTGGCTCGCCTATCGCCTCTACCCCTCTTACGGGTTCACCTACGACGACCACGGGGCATTCATGGCCGTGATCGCCATCGCCTGCACCGTCCTGGTGGTCTTGAGCAGCGCCACGTTCCTCATACTGGAAAAGCCGGGGATCGCCCTGGGCAAGCGCCTGGCTCAGCGCCGGCAGACCAAGCCTGACAACCTGAAGTCAGGTTCGACCCGCCAGGCCTGAGGCGCGCTGCTCGGCATAGGCGAGAAACGCCTGGATATCATCGCTGCACAGCTTGCCCACCACGTGGGCAATCTCGGCAGGTGGCCAGTCCCACCAGGCGCTGGCCAGCAGTTGCACGCGTACCGCTTCCGGGAATCGCCAGCGCACGACGCTGGCCGGGTTGCCGCCGACCACCGCGTAAGCGGGTACATCCCGCGTCACCACGGCCCCAGCGGCCACGATGGCGCCACTGCCAATGTTCACCCCCGACAGGATCGTGCAGTTGGAGCACAGCCACACGTCGTTGCCGATGGTCACATCCCCGCGGCTGAAGGCATAGCCCTCTATGACCGATGCCTCGGGCAGCATGGCCGGGAATGGGTAAGTGGTGACCCAGTCGGCCCGATGATGCCCGCCAAGGAAAATCTGCACGCCTTCGGCAATCGAGCAATAGGCGCCGATGCGCAGCGTCGTGCCCTCTTGCCAGTCATGCACCTCGGGCACGCCATAGCTGCCCACGCCGAAAGCGTACTGGGGGTAACGCGCGGCAAATCGCGCCTGCCCGCGCTCGATGGCCGGCAGCTTGCGAATCGCCCGCTTGGCCCGTTTTTCCCGGTAGCGCGATAGCCAGCCCATGGCCCTTCAGCCCTTTTCCAAGGGCGAGAAGAACAACCGCCCCAGCCCGCGCCAGGTCTTGCGCGTATAGGCGCGCAGTGGAATCTGCGCCAGCAGTTCGCGGGCCAGCTTGCGGTCACGGTTGGCCACCTTGAGGAACATCGAGTTCAGCGCCTTGAACTTGACCTGCTCGTAGGCCGGGTGATCCTTGAACTTGGCATAGGTACGCAGGATGTTGTCGATCATGAATCGGTGGTTCTTGTACGAGTTGCTGGCATGTTTGCGGTAGCGCGCCATGACCACGCTCAGGCCATCGATGAAGTACCCGGCATGGGTCACCTTCAGTTCGATCAGCAGGTCTTCCAGGCGGATATCCGGGTCGAAACCGCCCACCTTCTCCAGCGCCTCGCGGCGGATCAGCAGCGTGGGCGCAGGTGGGTAGGGTTTGCGTTCCAGGAACATGTCCTCGAAGTCCAGGCGCCTGAACGGAACCTCGCGGCGCTGCCGCGCTTCGGGGAACAGCTCACCCTGGGAATCGATGAGCTCGATGTTGCCAGCGCAGATACCCACTTCGGGCTTGTCGGCCATGTACTGGACCTGGATCGCGATGCGATCCGGCATCATGATGTCGTCGGACCCGAACGGCGCGATCAGCGTGCCCTTGGCCCGCGCAATGGCCTCGTTGAGCGTGTGGGTCAGGCCTTTGTTGCGCTGCACGCGAAAATCGAAGCCATGTTGCGCCTGCAGGCGCTCGATACGCTCGACGCTGTCATCGGTCGAGCCGTCGTCCACCACCAGCAGCTCGATGTGCGGGTAGGTCTGGTTCAATACGCTGAGAATGCTCTGCTCGATGTAAGGGCCATGGTTGTACGATGCAATGATCACCGTGACCAGGGTTGGGTCCGCACTCATTTCGGCTCCTTGGCAGCCAAGCCCGACTCGATCAGCGCCAGGTATTGCTCACGGAACACGTCGATGTCGTGGTGTTGATTGAGGTAGTGGTAGGCCTGCTCGCCCTTGGCATGCAACGCCGCGTCATCCAGCGCCAGGTAGCGGTCCAGGGCCGTGGTCAGGCTGACAACGTCCGCGGGCTTGACCACCTCGCCGCCCGCGCCGGTAATCAGCGGCAACATGGCCGGCACGTCGCTGGCGATGACCGGCAAGCGCCCGCTCATGCCTTCGAGCAGGGCAAGGCCAAGGCCTTCGGCTAGCGATGGCATGGCCCAGATGTCGAAGGCACGGACGTAGCGCAGGGCGTTGTCACGAAAGCCCAGCAGGTGCGCCCTGCCCGTCAGCCCCAGGCGATCGATCTCAGCCTGCAGGCGCGCCTGCTCACGACCAGCACCGATGATCGCCAGCTGCGCGGTGGGGTACTTGTCCTTCAGGGCGGCAAACGCCTGGATCAGGTAGGTATGGCCTTTGACCGGCACCAGGCGGCCCAGCGCCCCGACCATGCGAACGTTCTGGGCCAGGCCAAGTTGCGTACGGGCCTCGGCCTTGTCCAGCTGCAACGCCTGGGCCTGATCCGTGTCGATGGCGTTGGTGATGGCGTGGGTGTTGGCATCGGTGAAACCGCAGCTGCAATCCAGCAGGTACTGCTTGACTGCCGGCGACACGCCTACGAACTGCCAATGCCCGTCGATCAGGCGCTGGGTCTGACGACGGCGGTAGGCGCGGTCGTACTCGCCGAAGCCATGGGAAATGCCGATGCACAACGGGATCTTCAACCAGCGGTTGAGCTGCAACAGCATGTTCACAGGCTTGAAGCGGTTGCAGATCACCACGTCGAAGCGTTCGCGCCGGCAATACCGGTAGAGCTGCCACAAGGCCTTGAGACGCATGCCCTTGAGCGCACTGTCGCTGAAGTCGAAGTACACCGAATGGTCGGCGCGGCTGACCGGTTGGCCAGGCGCAGGCCGGCCCTTGAGAAAGGCCATGGTCGTTTCGAACCGATCCGCTGGCAGCGCCTTGAAGATCTGCTCGGCCAGGTCGGCGAAATCGTGCTGCTTGATGTTGTAGTCCGGTTGCAGTTGCAGGACTTTGAAACGCTTCATACGTTTTCCCGATGTACACCCTGGTGGCGGTCCGTCAGAACCCAGAACAGCTCGTGGCGACGCACGGCCTTGCGGAAAAATTCGTTCTCGCCGTAAGGCGAACTGCGCCGGCCTGCCAGCCAGCGCTGGATCACCCGTCGCACTCGGCGCTTGAAGGGCGGGCGGGGCTGAAGGTCGTGCATCATGCCCAGAGCCATGGCCTTGTCCAGTTGCAGAGGACGGTCCAGCACCAAGGTGCACGGCTGCCCGACCGACAACGCGTGGGTGACCGGCGGCAAGGCCACGCCTGCACCGCTGTCGCCCATGGGCCAGCGGTCGTTGTCGTGCAGGTGATTGGCATAGCCCAGCAGGATCTCGGGTTGCCACGGCAGGCCCTGCAACGCTTCCTGCAGGGCTTGCTGGGCAGCCACGTGGTCAGGGTGCGGATCGAGCACCGGGTGCGGCATCACGATCACTTCCGGACGCGCCTGTTGTATCAACGCGCGCACGTCGGCCAGCAGGTTGTGCCAAGTCGGGACGCCGTCGTCGCCGGGCAGAGGCAACGCGTTGAGGGTACGGAAGGGGCGCGTATCGGCCATGTCCGCTTCACGCGAGCCGAAGGGGGTCGTCGGTGCCTGCCTCATGGCCGGCAATTGCAGGCAGAAATAGCCCAACTGCACGCAGCGCTCTTGCGCAACGCCTGCCCAGCGAGGCACCGCGATACTGTCCCAGGCCCGCAAGCGCCCCTTGAGCCGCGCAGCCTCGACAGATGACAGGCCCATGGCCTGGTAGTGCTCGGCCTCGATTTCGCCAGCGGTCAGGGTCACGATCCAGGCTTCGTCTGCCTGGCTGTACAGGCCGTAGGCGGCAAGTTCGGCATCATCGGCATGGGGCGCGATGACCATCACCCGCTTACGACGCAGGTCTGGCTGCTGGAACATCCACAGGCGCGGCTGGCCCACCAGCCGGCAGAAGCGCCCGCGCAAGGTGATCTGGCCCTGACGCAGCGCCGTGTCGAGCCCAGTCAGGTTGAGGTAGCGCTTGCCGCGAACACCGCGCTCGAACACCTGCAGGTCTTCGCCACCTGCGCCTTCGATGGACACGCCGGGGTCAAGAAACCTGCCCAGCAGGGCGCAACGCAGCTCAACCTGCAGCACCCACGTGGCGCCTTCTGCGACGGGCAATGCAGGTAGCTGCAAGCGGCCGTCCTTCAAGCTTACGCCCGCCACTTCATCGGCCTCATCGAAGGCGTAGGTGTAGTCGTCGGCCGGGGTGTAGAACAGGTGATCGGCCAGCCACGCCTCGTGGGCCACCCACAGCAGCGGCAGCAGCAACAACGGCAGCCACCAGGTGACCAAACCCAGCGCAATCAACGCCGCCAGGGCCACCAGGAGCGCGAGGCGCTTGTTGCGCCGGTGGCGCTTTAGCAACTGCTGCTTGCGGCTCACGCCTGGTACACCGGCACGGGGTGGCACCAGCGGTCCTTGTACTCGCGGTCGGCACGGCCGAACGAGAACCGCAATGGCTTGTTGCGCGCGCGGGCGTCTTCCCAGGCGGCCTGGGTGTTGAGGAAACTCAACACGCTGCCGGGGCTGAACGCCTTGGTCTCGGGGTCGACGCCGCCATTGACGTATTCGACGCTGATCCACTCAGGCGCCTCGACGCGGTACACCAGCTGGATGGCGATAGGCTTGTTTTCGAGCAGCAGGACCGAGCCGATCAGCAGGTCCCGCAGCCGCGCGATCACGTCGCCCATGCGCTCGGCGCCGGTGGCTGCGAACCCCCAGCGACGCTGGAAAAGGTCGCAATACATGGCGGCGATGGTAGCGGCATCGAAGTCGCTGATCGGCCGCACCACGCCACCGGCTTCTTCCAGTAACCGCAGCTCACGGCGCTGGTTGTAACGGAATTTCTTCGACAGGTCTTCGGGCGCACGGGCCATCGCCAGCTGTTCTTTCTGCGCCTTGAGACCAACAAAGCGGCCCTGGTTCAGCTCGGACAGGTAGCGTGCGCCATGGCGCAGCGGCGCAGCGGCGTCGGCCGCCGCCGGCAGGATGATTTCGGCATTGCCCAGGTCAAACAACGCCTTCTTGCCGCTGCGCTTGAGCACGTCCTTGGACAGCGCCAGGTGGCGCCCCCAGGTGGGAATGGCCGCCTTGAGCTCCCCGCCCTGGTGCCAGGCCAGGTAACGCACGGGGATCTGCGCCAGGTCCGCCAACTGCGAGACCACCAGGGGATGAGTGGCGACACTGCCGCCGAAACGCGCCCAGGCCTGGGCATAGGTTTGCGCGTCAATGACTTGCCAGCCACGCTCGCGCAGGGCTTTTACATGATTGAACATCAGGCCCCCACCAACGCGCGAACCTGGGGCAGTTGCCAGAAGGTATCGCGCACCGCCTGGTCCGAGAAACGCTCGCGCAGGCGTTCGAGCATATGCTCGGCGCACGCCTGGCGTTGCGAGTCGTCCAGCGCAGCCATGCGTTCGAGGCCTTGCGCCAGCTGGCTGGCCTCGCCCAGTGGGAACAGCATGCCTACACCCTCGACCACTTCCCGCGCGCCGCCACAGGCCGTGGCCAGCACCGGGACGCCAGCGACCATGGCTTCGAGCAGGACCATGCCGAAAGGCTCATGGTCGGAACTCAAGGCGAACACGTCGAAGGCCTGGAAATAGCGACGCGCATCGGGCACCTGCCCCAGGAAGTCGACCTGATCGGCAACGCCCAGCTCGCGGGCCAGGGCCTTCAGTTTGGGTTCCAGGCGGCCCTTGCCCAGGATGGCCAGGCGCGCACCACCCGGCAAGGCCGGCAATGCCTGGGCAAAGCCGCGCAGCAAGGTGGCCTGGTCCTTGTCCGGGTGCAACCGACCGACATTGCCCACCACCCAGGCCTGCGCATCCAGCCCCAAGGCTTCGCGTGCCTCGGCACGCGGTACCAGGGCAGCTTGCAGGGCCGCGATGTCGATGCGGTTGTACAGCGTCTGGATGCGCTCGGCGGGCCACTGCGCCAGGCAGCGGCGCATGTCGTCGCGAACTGCGTCGGATACACCCAGCAGGCTCAAGCGCTTGCTGAACAGGTTGGCGAACAGGCGCCGGCCTTTGCGCTCATAGTCGCCAAAGGCATGGTGCACGCCTATCACCGGTAACCGGGTACCGAGCAAGGCGACGTAGATCGGCTTGAAGCGGTGAGCTATGCAGAACGCGAAGTTGCGCTGGGCCGCGACCTTGCGCAACGCCCGAATCGCGCCAAGCTTCAGGCCACGGACCGCCTTGGAGCTGAACTCCAGAAACAGCACTTCATCCGACGCACAGCCGGCCGCCACCTGCGGGTCGGCTGCGCCGGTCAGGAACACGGTCGTAACCTTGTAGCCGCTGCCCTCGAACAGGCTGGCGTATTGACGGGCACAATCCAGGAAAGGCCCGTCATAGCCATGGCAGAACTGCAGGATGCGCGGTTCAGAGCGGCTGTTCATAGGCGGCAGCGCCGTCCTTGACGACAAGGATGTCTTCCATGATCAGGTACTGCAGATCCGAGCCGAAGAACATGTTCAGGGCATCGGTCGGCGAGCAGATCATCGGTTCGCCCCGGCGATTGAGCGAGGTATTCAGCGAGACGCCATTGCCGGTCAGGTCTTCGAGCGCCTTCATCATGTCGTAGTAGCGCGGGTTGTATTCGCGCTTGAGCACTTGGGCACGGGAGGTGCCGTCCTCATGGACCACTTCTGGCACGCGGGTTTTCCATTCTTCAGCCACTTCGAAGGTGAAGGTCATGAATGGCGCCGGATGGTCGACCTTGATCATTTGCGGGGCGACCGTATCGAGCATGGACGGGCAGAAGGGTCTCCAGCGCTCACGGAACTTGATCTGCTCGTTGATGCGGTTGGCAACGCCCGGCACGCTCGGGCAGCCAATGATCGAGCGACCACCCAGGGCACGCGGGCCGAACTCCATGCGGCCCTGGAACCAGGCCACCGGGTTGCCATCGACCATGATCTTGGCGATGCGCTGCGGCATGTCGTCGAGCTTGCGCCATTTCGGGGCGTTGGGATGACGAGCACAGGCCGCGATCACATCTTCGTTGGAGTAGGACGGGCCAAGGTAGACGTGCTCCATCTTCTCGACCGGCACGCCGCGGGCGTGGGACACGTAGGCTGCCGCGCCCACTGCCGTACCGGCGTCACCGGAGGCCGGCTGCACGAACAGCTCCTTCACATCGGAACGGGCAATGATCTTCTGGTTGAGTTTCACGTTCAGCGCACAACCGCCGGCGAACGCCAGCTTGCCGGTTTCGCGCAGGGTATCGCCCAGGTAGTGGTCGATCATCTGCAGGGCGATCTTCTCGAACAGCGCCTGCATGCTGGCTGCGTAATGGATGTACGGCTCGTCGGCGATGTCGCCTTCGCGCTTGGGCCCCAGCCACTCGATCAGCTTGGGCGAGAAGTAGAAGCCCTTGCCTTTTTCCTTGTAGCGACGCAAGCCGATGACGTTGGCGTAATCGGTGTTGATCACCAACTCGCCGTTTTCGAAACTGGCCAGGCGCGAGAAGTCATATTTGCTGGCATCGCCGTACGGCGCCATGCCCATGACCTTGAACTCACCGTCGAGCATTTCGAAACCGAGGAATTCGGTAATAGCGCCGTACAGGCCACCCAGGGAATCCGGATCGAAGAACTCCTTGATCTTGTGGATCTTGCCGTTCTCGCCGTAGCCGAAGAAGGTGGTGGCGTACTCGCCTTTGCCGTCGATGCCCAGGATCGCGGTCTTTTCCTTGAAGCCCGAGCAGTGGTAGGCGCTGGAGGCATGAGCCAAGTGATGTTCCACGGGCTCGATCTTGACCTTTTTCGGGTCGAAACCCAGCTGCTCCAGACACCAGACGATCTTCTTGCGGTAGCGCTTGTAGCGGCGGTTGCCCATCAGGATCGCGTCGAGGGCGCGGTCCGGTGCGTACCAGTAGCGCTTGGCGTAGTGCCAGCGCGCCTTGCCGAACAGGCTGATGGGCGCGAACGGGATGGCAATGACATCGACGTCGGCGGGCTTGATGCCGGCTTGTTCCAGGCAGAACTTCGCCGATTCGTAGGGCATGCGGTTTTTCGCATGCTTGTCGCGCACGAAACGCTCTTCTTCGGCGGCGGCAATCAGCTTGCCGTCGATGTACAGGGCCGCGGAAGGGTCATGGCTGAGGGCGCCGGACAGGCCAAGAATCGTCAATGCCAAGGGATAGGCCTCTTCATTCGGTAGAGATGCGCCAGCGGCCCGGTGGGCGGGTGGCGGCTAAAAGGCGGGATTATAACGCAAAGCGCAGCGTACGCATGCCTCTGCAAAGGCTACGCCTTCGGCCACGGCACAAACTCCACAAGCACGGCAACCGCGCAACTTGTCCATCACGCGGTCACTGTGGGAGCGCCCTAGCGCCGCGATGGGCCGCAAAGCGGCCCCTGCACTACGCGCTGCGAAGCTGAAACCCTGCGGCCACTTTGCGGCCCATCGCTGACTAGGCCGCTCCACGCTCTGTGGGGCTACTCACTCAGGCGTCACGCGGCCTGTGTGGAGCAGCCTCGCCGGGGCGGCCTTATTCGGCGATCAGCCAGTCCATGCGATAGCTGCCTTCGGTCTGCGCCAACTCCCGGGCGAGCCAGGGCAGCAGCTCTTTGAGTTCATCTTCCAGCCCCCAAGGCGGGTTGGCGATGGCAAGCCCAGATCCATTGAGGCCTTGCGGGCTGTCCTGGTGATGCACATACAGCTCGACGCGCAGCAGCTTGGGCGCCCCAGTGCTGGTAAGGTCCTGGTAGAAACGGGTCAGCGACCGCTGGTCCTTGATGGGGTACCAGATGGCCGCCACCGTCTGGCGCATCCGACCAATGGCTTCCTTCATCGCGGCTGTGCAACGCTTGAGTTCATCGGCCTGCTCGAACGGCGGATCGATGAGCATGACCGCGCGTTTTTCCTGCACGGGCAACAAGGCGCGCGGCACGTGCCAGCCCTCGCCCAGGTGCACGAACACGCGCGGATCCTTCTTCATGTTTTCCTTGAGCAGCGGCCCGTCCTCCGGGTGCTTCTCGTTGAGCAAGGCGCGGTCCTGCTGACGCATCAGGCGACGCGCCAATTCAGGTGAACCCGGGTAGTAGCGCAGCTCGCCGTCTGCGTTCAGACGCTTGATGACGCGCAGGTAATCGGCGGTCATGGCCGGCAGGTCGTCACGGTTCCACAGCCGCGCGACCCCCTCGAGGTACTCACCGGTCCGGCTCGCCTGGTCACCCTTGAGGTCGTACAGCCCCAGCCCGGCATGGGTGTCGAGGTAGGCGAACGGTTGCTCCTTGCGCGACATCAGGGCGATGAGGCGGGTCAGCACGATATGTTTGAGAACGTCGGCATGGTTGCCGGCATGGAAGGCGTGACGATAGTTCATGGCAACTCCTGCGCAGAGCGCAAGTTTACCCTGCCTGGCAAACGACGTCAGGCCTGACGGTCGTCAGAAAACAACGAACCCGCTACCGCAGTGCAGCACGAACCTTTGAAGGCCGTGCGGACACTGCAGGAGCGGGCCCGTCTTTCAGCTAGCAGCGCGCCTTGGCGCTGTCACTTGTCAGCGTGATACGCCGCATCAGCCGTCTCGAAGCGGCTCACCATCGCCTGCGAAGGACGGCCCAGCTTGCTCACCAGGACGATGGCGATGCTGGCGAACAGGAAGCCAGGGATGATTTCGTACAGCCCCATGGTGTCGAAGCTTTTCCACAGGATCACGGTCAGTGCACCCACCACGATACCGGCCAGCGCGCCATTGCGCGTCATGCCCTTCCACAGCACCGAGATCAGCACGACAGGGCCGAACGCAGCACCGAAGCCCGCCCAGGCGTAGGCCACCAGGCCCAGCACGCGGTTTTCAGGGTTGGCAGCCATGGCGATGGCGATCAGGGCCACGGCCAGTACCATCAGACGACCGACCCACACCAATTCTCGCTGGGAGGCATTCTTGCGCAGGAAGGCCTTGTAGAAGTCTTCGGTCAGCGCACTCGAGCACACCAGCAGCTGGCAGCTCAGGGTACTCATCACCGCCGCCAGGATGGCCGACAGCAGGACACCGGCGACCCACGGGTTGAACAGGATCTTCGCCAGCTCGATGAACACGCGCTCGTGGTTTTCGTTCACCGGCCCGGCCACCTCAGGGTGGGCCGAGAAATAGGCGATGCCGAAGAACCCAACGGCGCAGGTACCGGCCAGGCACAGGATCATCCAGGTCATGGAAATACGGCGCGCCTTGGCGATGGACTTCACCGAATCGGCCGCCATGAAGCGCGCCAGGATATGTGGCTGACCGAAGTAGCCCAGCCCCCAGCCCATCAGCGAAATGATCCCGATGAAGCTGGCGCCCTTGAGCATGTCGAAGTGGGCCGGGTTGACGGCCTCGATCGCGGCGAAGGTCTGGTCTAAGCCGCCGGTGGAGATCAGCACGATCACCGGGGTCAGGATCAGCGCGAAGATCATCAGCGACGCCTGGACCGTGTCGGTCCAGCTCACGGCCAGGAAGCCTCCGACGAAGGTGTAGATGATGGTGGCGGCTGCCCCTGCCCACAGCGCTGTCTCATAAGACATGCCGAAGGTGCTCTCGAACAGGCGAGCACCGGCCACGATGCCAGAGGCGCAATAAATGGTGAAGAACACCAGGATGACGATGGCCGAGATGATCCGCAGCAGGCCGCTCTTGTCCTCGAAACGGCTGGAGAAGTAGTCCGGCAGGGTGAGCGCATCGCCGTTGTGCTCGGTCTGCACGCGCAGGCGCCCGGCGACGAACAGCCAGTTCAGGTAGGCGCCGACGGTAAGGCCGATGGCAATCCAGACTTCTGACAGCCCCGCGAAGTAGATGGCGCCGGGCAGGCCCATCAGCAGCCAGCCACTCATGTCGGATGCACCGGCCGACAATGCGGTGACCACGCTGCCGAGGCTGCGGCCGCCGAGAATATAGTCGGAAAGGTTCTTGGTGGCGCGGTAGGCAGCGAAGCCGATCAGCACCATTGCTGCGATGTAGACCACGAATGTGATCGTTAAGGGATTACCCATGTGTTGGCCCTGGCGTTTGTTGTTATCTCATGCGCACCCACATCGTTGGTGGTTGCACCCAGGCGGCAGATGCTATTCAACAACGTAAATCCGGTGCAACCATTTTTCACTGTGAAGTTGCACCCAAGTATGCATTTTCAGACAAAGCCTCGTTTTTGCTCCCTAATGGGGCAGATGAGGCTCTTTTTTAGAACAAATCCTTCCTCGCCTGACGCTTTGACCCTCACTGAAAACGACAGCCTGACGAGTTGCACCCTATTCACGACATTTTAGGGTTGCACCTGGTTGCACCCGCGTTTTCCTGAAGATAATCTTGTCGCCAGCTTAAGCCACACTCGTGGCAATAATGAGGATAAGAAATGGCGACGACCACCCTTGGGGTCAAACTCGACGACCCTACCCGTGAACGACTCAAGGCCGCTGCGCTGTCCGTGGACCGCACGCCGCACTGGTTGATCAAGCAAGCGATCTTCAGCTACCTGGAGAAGCTCGAGGGTGGCGCGACCCTGACCGAAATCAATGGCCAGACCCTCGGCCTGAACGATGAAGCCGGCGACGTGCAGCCCGAGCAGGGTCACCAGAGCTTCATGGAGTTCGCCGAAAGCATCCTGCCGCAGTCGGTGCTGCGCTCGGCCATTACCGCCGCCTACCGTCGGCCCGAGCAGGAGATGGTGCCGATGCTGCTGGAGCAGGCGCGCCTGAGCGCTCCGCTTGCCGACGCGGCCAACAAGATGGCTGCCGGCATCGCCGAGAAGCTGCGCAACCAGAAGAGCACCGGGGGCCGGGCCGGCATCGTTCAAGGCCTGCTGCAGGAATTCTCGTTGTCGTCGCAGGAAGGCGTGGCGCTGATGTGCCTGGCCGAAGCGCTGCTGCGCATTCCCGACAAAGGCACCCGCGACGCCCTGATCCGCGACAAGATCAGCACCGGCAACTGGCAGCCGCACCTGGGCAACAGCCCGTCGCTGTTCGTCAATGCCGCCACCTGGGGCCTGTTGCTAACGGGCAGGCTGGTAAGCACCCACAACGAATCGGGCCTGACCTCCTCGCTGACCCGCATCATCGGCAAGAGCGGCGAGCCGATGATCCGCAAGGGCGTGGACATGGCCATGCGCCTGATGGGCGAGCAGTTCGTCACGGGCGAAACCATTGCCGAAGCACTGGCCAACGCCACGCGTTTCGAGTCCAAGGGCTTCCGTTATTCCTATGACATGCTCGGTGAAGCGGCACTCACCGAGCACGATGCCCAGAAGTACCTGGCATCCTATGAGCAAGCCATCCACTCGATCGGCAAGGCATCCAACGGCCGCGGCATCTATGAAGGCCCGGGCATCTCGATCAAGCTCTCGGCCCTGCACCCACGCTACAGCCGTGCCCAGTACGAGCGGGTGATGGAAGAGCTGTACCCGCGCCTGCTGTCCCTGACCCTGCTGGCCAAGCAATACGACATCGGCCTGAACATCGATGCCGAGGAAGCCGACCGCCTTGAGCTGTCCCTCGACCTGCTCGAGCGCCTGTGCTTCGAGCCCGCACTGGCCGGCTGGAACGGTATCGGTTTCGTCATCCAGGCGTACCAGAAGCGCTGCCCGTATGTGATCGACTACGTGATCGACCTGGCCAAGCGCAGCCGCCACCGCCTGATGATCCGCCTGGTAAAAGGCGCCTACTGGGACAGCGAAATCAAGCGTGCCCAAGTCGAAGGCCTGGAGGGCTACCCGGTCTACACGCGCAAGGTCTACACCGACGTGTCCTACGTCGCCTGCGCCCGCAAGCTGCTGGCCGTACCCGAGGCCATCTACCCGCAGTTCGCCACGCACAACGCCCATACCCTGTCGGCCATCTACCAGATCGCCGGGCAGAACTACTACCCTGGCCAGTACGAGTTCCAGTGCCTGCACGGCATGGGTGAGCCGCTGTACGAACAGGTGGTCGGCAAGATCGCCGATGGCAAGCTGAACCGCCCTTGCCGCGTATATGCGCCGGTCGGCACCCATGAAACCCTGCTGGCCTACCTGGTTCGTCGCCTGCTGGAAAACGGCGCGAACACCTCGTTCGTCAACCGCATCGCCGACCAATCCATTTCCATCCAGGAACTGGTCGCCGACCCGGTCACCAGCATCGAGCGCATGGGTACCCAGGAAGGCCGCATCGGCTTGCCACACCCCCGCATTCCACTGCCGCGTGACCTGTACGGCACCGAGCGGGCCAACTCCGCCGGCATCGACATGGCCAACGAGCACCGCCTGGCTTCGCTGTCCTGCGCCATGCTGGCCACCGCCAACAACGACTGGAAAGCCAGTCCGCTGCTGGCCTGCACCGCCAGTGACAGTGCGGCAACGCCGGTTCTGAACCCTGCCGATCACCGCGATGTGGTCGGCCACGTTCAGGAAGCGACCGTTGCAGACGTCGACAATGCCATCCAGTGCGCACTCAACGCAGCGCCCATCTGGCAGGCCACCCCGCCAGCCGAGCGCGCCGCCATCCTGGAACGCACGGCCGACCTGATGGAAGCCGAGATCCAGCCCCTGATGGGTCTGTTGATCCGCGAAGCCGGCAAGACCTTCGCCAACGCCATCGCCGAAGTGCGCGAAGCCGTCGACTTCCTGCGCTACTACGCCGTCCAGGCGCGCAACGACCTGAGCAACGATGCCCACCGCCCATTGGGCCCTGTGGTGTGCATCAGCCCTTGGAACTTCCCGCTGGCGATCTTCACCGGCCAGGTAGCCGCAGCCTTGGCCGCCGGCAACCCGGTACTGGCCAAGCCTGCCGAGCAAACCCCGCTGATCGCCGCCCAGGCGGTGCGCCTGCTGCTCGAAGCCGGCATTCCGGAAGGTGTCCTGCAACTGCTGCCGGGCCGCGGCGAAACCGTCGGTGCTGGGCTGGTGGGTGACGAGCGCGTCAAAGGCGTGATGTTCACAGGCTCCACCGAAGTGGCGCGCCTGTTGCAACGCAACGTGGCGGGTCGCCTGGATAACCAGGGTCGCCCAGTGCCACTGATCGCCGAAACCGGCGGCCAGAACGCGATGATCGTCGACTCCTCGGCCCTGACCGAGCAGGTGGTGATCGATGTCGTGTCCTCGGCCTTCGACAGTGCCGGCCAGCGTTGCTCCGCCCTGCGCGTACTGTGCCTGCAGGAAGACTCCGCCGACCGCGTGATCGAGATGCTCAAGGGCGCCATGGCCGAAAGCCGGCTCGGTTGCCCGGACCGGCTGGCCGTGGACATCGGCCCGGTGATCGACGCTGAAGCCAAGGCTGGCATCGAGAAGCACATCCAGGGCATGCGCGAGAAAGGCCGCTCGGTCTATCAGGTGGCGATTGCCGACAGTGCCGAGATCAAGCGTGGCACCTTCGTGATGCCAACCCTGATCGAACTGGACAGCCTCGACGAGCTCAAGCGCGAGATCTTCGGCCCCGTCCTGCACGTGGTGCGCTACAACCGCCGCAACCTGGACCAGTTGATCGAGCAGATCAACAATTCGGGGTACGGCCTGACCCTGGGTGTGCACACGCGTATCGACGAAACCATCGCCAAGGTGGTCGAGTCGGCCCATGCCGGCAACATGTACGTCAACCGCAACATCGTCGGCGCCGTCGTAGGTGTACAGCCGTTCGGTGGCGAAGGCCTGTCGGGCACTGGCCCGAAAGCCGGCGGTCCGCTGTACCTGTACCGCCTGCTGTCGACCCGCCCGGCGGACGCCATCGGCAGCCACTTCCAGCACCAGGACGGCGAAGCCAAGCCAGACCGCGCACTGCACGAGCAGTTGGTCAAGCCGCTCCACGCGCTGAAGGCGTGGGCCGAGAGCAATCAGCTGTCCGACCTTGCCGTGCTGTGCAGCCAGTTCGCCAGCCAGTCGCAGAGCGGTATCGCCCGTCTGCTGCCAGGCCCGACCGGCGAGCGCAACACCTACACCATCCTGCCGCGCGAACACGTGCTGTGCCTGGCTGACAACGAAGCCGACCTGCTGGCGCAGTTCGCTGCGGTGCTCGCGGTAGGCAGCTCGGCGGTGTGGGCCGACGGCGAACCGGGCAAGGCCCTGCGCGCCCGACTGCCCCGTGACTTGCAGGCCAAGGTGAAGCTGGTACCCGACTGGAACAAGGACGAAGTGGCGTTCGATGCCGTGATCCATCACGGCGATTCGGACCAGCTGCGCAGCGTCTGCCAGCAGGTGGCCAAGCGTGCCGGTGCCATCGTCGGGGTACACGGCTTGTCCAGCGGCGATCATCAGATTGCACTGGAGCGCCTGGTCATCGAGCGTGCGGTCAGCGTGAATACGGCGGCAGCAGGGGGTAACGCCAGCCTGATGACCATCGGCTAACGCTGAAGGTCGAAGAAAAGGGAGAGCTCGGGCTCTCCCTTTTTTATGGTCGCCATCTTGCCGCAGTGACAACCTGGCTAAGCAGCGGCGCCCGTCCAATAGCGGTGGTGTGACCCGTGGTATCGCAAGTGGCTTGCGGCACCACGGGCTTTACTTTTCTCACGCCATATCACCCAGACCTATTAACCTGTCCTCGCCATCCAACCCGCTTCTACACTCGCAGCATTGTGCCCCAGGACCGCCGTCATGCCCGAGACCTTGCTTAGCACCCGAAACTTGGCATTCGAACTCTATGAAGTCCTCGACGCCGAAAGCCTCATACAGCGCCCTCGCTTTGCCGAGCACAGCCGTGAAACCTTCGACGCCGCGCTGACCACTGCGCGCACCATCGCCGAAAAATACTTCGCGCCCCACAACCGCAAAGCTGACGAAAACGAGCCGCGCTATGTAGACGGCCGCGCTGAGCTGATCCCAGAGGTCAAGCCTGCCGTCGATGCCTTTCTTGAAGCCGGGTTCCTCAACGCCAACCGCGACTTCGAGGTCGGGGGCATGCAGTTGCCCAGCCTTGTGTCACAAGCCTGCTTTGCGCATTTCCAGGCTGCGAACGCCGGCACCACCGCCTACCCGTTCCTGACCATGGGCGCGGCCAACCTGATCGAGAGCTTCGGAAGCGAAGAACAAAAGCGCCTGTACCTGCAGCCGATGATCGAGGGCCGCTACTTCGGCACCATGGCGCTGACCGAACCCCACGCAGGGTCTTCGCTGGCCGATATCCGCACCCGCGCAGAACCTGCCGGTGACGGCAGCTACCGGCTCAGGGGCAACAAGATTTTTATTTCCGGCGGTGACCATGAGCTGTCGGAAAACATCGTGCACATGGTCCTGGCCAAACTGCCGGACGCCCCACCGGGGGTCAAAGGCATCTCGCTGTTCATCGTGCCCAAGTACCTGGTCGGGCCCGACGGTAGCCGGGGCTCGCGCAACGACGTAGCGCTTGCGGGGCTGTTTCACAAAATGGGCTGGCGCGGCACCACGTCCACTGCGCTGAACTTCGGCGACAACGGCCAGTGCGTGGGCTATCTGATCGGCCAGCCACACCAGGGCCTGGCCTGCATGTTCCAAATGATGAACGAAGCACGCATCGGCGTCGGCATGGGCGCGGTGATGCTCGGTTACGCCGGTTACCTGTACTCGCTGGACTATGCGCGTCAGCGCCCACAGGGCCGATCAGCCGACAACAAGGACCCGCAAAGCCCGGCCATCCCGATCATTGAGCACACCGATGTCAAAAGGATGCTGCTTGCGCAAAAGGCCTATGTGGAAGGCGCTTTCGACCTGGGCTTGTATGCGGCGCGGCTGTTCGACGACACCCACACCGCACCCGATGAAAACACTCGCCAGCAGGCCCAAGCGTTGCTCGACCTGTTGACGCCCATCGTCAAATCCTGGCCCTCGGCGTATTGCCTGAAAGCGAACGAACTGGCCATCCAGATTCTCGGTGGGCACGGCTATACCCGGGAGTACCCGGTCGAGCAGTATTACCGTGACAACCGCCTGAACCCCATCCACGAAGGGACCGAGGGCATCCAATCGCTCGATCTGCTGGGCCGCAAGTTGGCCCAGAACGGGGGGGCCGGGCTCAAACACTTGATGCGCCTGATCGCTGTCACTGGCGAGCGCGCCAGCCATCATCCCGACCTCGACCCGCTGCGCCATCCCCTGGAGCAGCTGGTCAACCGCTTGCAAGGTGTCACCCTGGCCCTGCTCGGCGACCTGGCCCAAGGCAAGGTTGCCGGCGCCCTGGCCAACTCGACCCTGTACCTCAAGGTCTTCGGCCATTGCGTGATTGGCTGGCGCTGGCTGCAACAGGCGATTCATGCCGAACTCGGTCTGCTTCAGTGCGGCGCCACTGACCGCGACTTCTACCTTGGCAAGCTGCAGGCAGCCCGGTATTTCCTTACCTGCGAAATACCGGGCTGCCATGCAGACCTGGCTTTGCTCGAGGCGCGCGATGACACCAGCTTGAACATGCAACCAGGGTGGTTCTAGAAGGTGGCCCAAACCCGCTCATCGTTGCGGACACTCCCCTGACGACCGCACACGTCGAGCGGTGCGGGTGATGGCAATGCCTGTGGCGACTATCGCGATACCCAGATAGGTCGTCCAGTGAATGGCATCGCCGAACATCAACGCCGCCCAAATGAGCGTTACAGGGGGTTCCAGGTAAACCAACGCGGACACCCGTGTGGCAGACAGTTTGGTCAAAAGTATCCACAGGCTCAGGTAGGCGATGAAGGTCGAAAACAACGTCAACCACGCCACCGCCACCCAGACCTGAGCGCTGCCGGGCAGCTCAATCAGGCGCAACGGCACTCCCGTGACGCTGAGCAGTACCAGCGTCGCGCTCGATTGCAGGAAGAGCGGCATCAACAAGCCTTCTTTACTGTGATCCGTGCCCATGACCGACTGTCGCCGTTGGTAGACGGTGGCAATTGATAACGTGATCGCGGCAATCAGCGGTAGCGCATACAGCCAGGGTTCGAGCCGGGTGGAAGACAGGCGGTATTCACCAAGAATCACCACACTGACACCGGCAAACCCAAGTACCAGCCCAAGCCACTCCTGCCTGCCGCTTCGCTCCTGCTGATCCGCGCTGCCCATCGCCGCCGTGATCAGGGGCTGCAGCGCGCAAATGATTGCGGCTATCCCCGCCGGCAAGCCACCGCGTATGGCAATGTAGACACTTATCAAGTACGCGAACTGGGCCAGAAATCCGATGACCGCGTTGTAGCGAACTTGCGCCCAGGACAGGTTGCGTAATCGATGCCATACAAACGGCAACAGACAGCAACTGACCAACAGGAAGCGCCAGAACAGCAAGTTCACCGCGCCTGCATCCTGCGTGCCGAGCCGTGCGCCAATGAAACCGGAACTCCAGGACAGGACAAAGACAACTTGCAAGATCAGCATGTAGAGCGCACTCGAAGGCATGGTCACGCCCCTGTCTGACGTAATTCTTCGAAGGTGATGGGTTCGATACCCAGCCTGGCGTAGTGACGGGCTGCCGATCGATGGAGCGCCCATCGCAAGGCTAACCAATTGGGGAGTGTTCGAGGGATGCCGTCATCCGACGCCAAGTGCCAGAAGCGGTTGGAATCGTCGTTGAAGTAAGGGCAATGAAAGGACAACACGAGCGACATTCGTCGCCCACTGAGTACCGGTCGCACACCGTGGAACAACCGACTGCCGAAGATGAACAGCGCATCGCCCGATGCGTTCAGATGCGCCGTTTCGAAGGTCCGGTAGTCCAAGGCGTCGAACGTATCGACTGTGCCATTGTGATACAGGAATTCGCCGCCGGTATAACTGGCCGGTCCCGTTAACACGATGTTCAACACATAGTTCGTGCCGTCGGTGTGCCACATGCCCCTTTGCTGCTGTTGCTCGGGCGGTTTCGGGTAGTAATAGTTGACCTGCGAGCGGGCATTGAGCATCGGATAAGGCACCAGTGGCACGCCCGCGATGCGCGAGACAGCCAACAGAAATGCACGGCTGCTCATCATGTCGTTGATAAACGGCGAGCGTGCCGTCACCCCCCGCGTGCGCCGGGAAATGATCCAGTCACTGTCACCTGCCACGTGCTCCAGGCGTGCGCAGATGTCTTGCAAAATGGTGACGCACTCAGGTGTGAACAGCCGATGAACCGCCGCAACCCCTGTGATCGTATCAACGGCCAAGCTCGCATGTGGGCTCTGGCTGTATCCCAGTTCGCCCAGCGTACGGATGTCTGCAATAGCAGGCCCCACTTGCTGCAGCAGATCGTCCCGCCAGCAAGCGTGACCATCAGAACAGGCCGTTGATGGCCGAGGCGCGCCCTTGAAGGTCGACTTGAGCGCCAGCTTGATTCGGCCCAGGCCGCGTTCGAACAAGGGCAAGGTATTCGAATGGCTCATGACGTCTATCTCCGTTTGATCACGCTATTGGAGGTATTCAGCGATCTGATAGCGCACCGAACCATCACCGCTGGCAAATTCATCGACCACCCTGCAGTTGCAATGCCGAGCCCGGGTGCGGCGAAACTGCTCCGGGGTGAATTTCAGACAGATGTTGGTCAACAGGAACCCCTCTGTTTGCCCGTGTAGGACAGGCTGCAAGGTGACTGCCACATAAACGGTTTCGTCGAGTATGCGCAGGGGCACCAGCAAGGCTTCATGCTCAGCCATGGGGCAGAAACCTTGTTGCAGGGCAACCAAACGGGAGAACTGAACCATATTGGCATTGGCGTAGAAACCGAGAATGGTTTGCTCCAGGCCAGGCTCGTATACCTGCATTTCAGAAAGAACGTAGGTCCCTTTGCCGGCCAATGTACGAATCAGTCTGCCCGTACTGACCGGCCATTCATTGCCTTCCTGGAAGCCCAGCAAGGTAATCAGTGTGATGTCCTCATCAGGATGCAACGCTTCGCGGGTCACGGTGCGATAGTCGGCAGCGATATAGTTGAAGCTGCCCTGGGCGCTCAGGATCGGACCCAGGGCATCCCTCATGGCCGGTTCGGAAGTCTGATTGATGTCGATGGCGGTGTAGCGAACGGCCGTACAGGTGTCAGCCATATGCTTGAGCAAACAAGCACTCTTGACCGGTTCCGGCCCTAGTTCAACGTAGTGAGCACTGCGGTCGCGGCCTAGAGCAGCCAGTCGTTGTGCTACATCACCAATAACGCTGCGCAGTGGTCCCCTGCCTTGCGCATCGGCGCACAAGCCAGGTTCATTCAAGCCCTGCTCGTTGAGGGCGCGCATGAGCAAAAATATCTCGTGGTTGAAGCGGTAGGTGTCTTGAGTGCCCTGTTCAGGCGGCGCGAGGGTTGAGTATTTCTCGTGGTTTTCGACGGACCATAACCGTGCCCGTTGATAGGAAGGGGTATGCACAAGAGCGTCTACAACAAAGTCGTTCAGGCTCATCCGTATCATTCCTTTGCATTTCGGCAGTGGCGCACGCTTTGACCTCACGTTAAGAGGGGCTATAAAGCCTGTACAGTTGATTAAATCGAAGTGCTGATTCGATCCAGCCAAATCAGGTGGTTTCATGGGCAAAGGTCTAGATATCAATGTGTTGAGAACTTTCCAGGCCGTGGCTCGACTCGGTCGTTTCAACGCAGCGGCAGACTATGTCCATCGCAGCCCTTCAGCGGTGACCACGCAGATACAAAAGCTCGAAGAGCAGGTTGGCCAACAGCTGTTTGCGCGTAGCAACCAGGCAGTGGCGCTCACGCCCGCAGGCCGGCATCTGCTGGGCGAGGCGACACGCTTTCTGATCGCCCACGACAAGCTGCTGGCGACGCTGTCTCCCCGGCAGCTGACCGGCAAAGTCCGTCTAGGAGTACCGGACGGCTATGCCGCCACGCTCATGAGTGAGTGTCTGCCGGTGTTCGTTGCCAGTAATCCGAAGATGGAGCTAGAAGCTGTGGCGTGCTCCAGCGCGCAGTTGCTGGACTTGTTTGCCAGGCAGCAGCTGGACCTGGCCGTGGCGGTCAGCAGCGAGCAGATCCAGCAGGGTGACTGGCTGCGCTCCACAGAACCCCGTTGGGCTGCCGCGAAGGGCTTCATCCGCGATGACAGCCGCCCGCTACCCCTGGCATTGCAATTAAAGGGCTGTCCATACCGGGAGGCAGCGCTCCAGGCATTGAAGGCCAAAGGCATCGCGTACCGTATCCTGCTGGAAAGTGCCAACTGGCATGCGGTACTGGCCTGCGTCAAAAGTGGCCTGGCAGTTGGCATCGTCGAGGCGCTCGAAGCCGACGACGCGCTCGTCTTTTTGCAAGACCAGGATCTGCCGGCGCTTCCCCCGCACGGCATCTACCTGTTGACGGACACCGCGCACCCTGTGGCAGTGCACTTGCACGCACTGCTCAAGGCTGCCATACAAAAAGAAGCCGACTAAGGGTTCGCAGCAACGCAAACGACCGTTAATGCCTGACCAGCACATCAGCAGGCTGCCATAATGACCCGGCATTGCCCGAGCCCGTAGCGCGGCCCGCCTTGGCATTGCCCAGCGCGTGGTTCCAGGGGGCCACCGTGTATCCGGAGGCTTGTCCATGTTCGATTCCAGCACCCTGCTGCGCCAGCGCTTCGCCGCCCTGCGCAGCACGGCCGATCTGTTTTCCTTGCGCCATGTCAGACAGTCGCACCAGGCCTTGTCCGTGCGCCGTAACGTTGCCGAACCGCCTGCCTTGAGCCAGGACGAGGGCGCCATGCTGACCGTGCGCATCAACGGGGTGGAGGCCTACGCTGCCACGGCCGATCTGTCCCAAAGCGGCCTTCAGCGCGCATTGGAGCAGGCTGAAAACCTCGCTCGACAGATTGCCCGCTACAGCCTGCTGGACCTGCGCGATCAGCCTGTGCCCACCGGGCGTCACGATTACCTCTCGCCTCATTTCGACCAGCCCATGCCGGGCCTTGCCGACTGCCTTGGCCTGCTCGCCGAAGAATCGGCCAGCGTGCCGTCGGACTCACGCCTGGTGGACTGGCAGGCGAGCCTTGGCATGAGCCTGGTGGAGCAGACGTACCTGAACTCGGCCGGTGCCGAACTGCGCCAGGCCCAGCGCTTTCTGTTCCCTGGCCTGGCGGTGACGGCCAGCGATGGCCAGGACAGCCAGAGCCGCAGCCTGGGCAGGGAGAACTTCGGTCAGCAGGGTGGCTTCGAAATCATCGAGCGCTGCGGCCTGAGGGGCGCTGCCCGGCAGGTTGCCGACCAGGCCCTGCAATTGCTGCTGGCGCCGAACACGCCCAGCGGCGTGCGCGACCTGTTGTTGATGCCTGACCAGATGATGCTGCAGATCCACGAGTCCATCGGCCACCCCTTGGAGATGGATCGCATCCTGGGCGACGAGCGCAACTACGCCGGGACCAGCTTCGTCAAAGCCGCCGACTTTGGCCGGTTGCAATATGGTTCCTCCCTGCTGAACGTAACCTTCGACCCGACCTTGAGCGAAGAGCTGGCCAGCTACAGCCACGACGACGATGGCACGCCGGCCAGCAAGCAATTTCTCATTCAGGACGGCGTGCTGCTGCGCCCGCTGGGCGGTGCCCTTTCCCAGTTCCGCTCTGGTCTGGGCGGCGTGGCCAACAGCCGCGCCTGCGGCTGGAACCGGGCGCCGATCGACCGCATGGCCAACCTGAACATCGAGCCGGGTGATCAATCCCTGGATCAACTGATCGCAGGAATCGAGCATGGCATCCTGATGCGCACCAACCGGTCCTGGTCCATCGACGATGCGCGCAACAAGTTCCAGTTCGGCTGCGAATGGGGCCAACTGATCGAACATGGCGAACTCAAGGGCATCGTGAAGAACCCCAACTACCGCGGCATCTCCGCACGGTTCTGGCGCAACCTGGCCGCCGTCGGCGACCGCAGCACCTTCCAGGTCCTGGGTACCCCAAATTGCGGCAAGGGCGAGCCCAACCAGGTGATCCGGGTCGGCCACGCCTCGCCGGCTTGCGTGTTCAGCGCCATCGACGTGTTTGGAGGAGATGCATGATGAAACAGGCCTTCCAATCCCTCATCGACACCCTGGGCTCTGCCCTTCAGGCAGGCGAACACTACACCCTGGGGTTGAGCGCCGAGCAGTCGCAGTTCGTGCGCTTGAACCACGCCAAGGTCCGTCAGGCGGGCGAGGTAAGCCAGGCCAGTGCTCACCTGCGTCTGATCCACGCCGGTCGTCAGGCCGAGCAACAGCTGACCCTTAGCGGTGATAGGCACCTGGACCGCCAGCGCTTGCTCGACGCCCTGTCGCAACTGCGCCAGATGCTGCCACTGCTGGCAGCAGACCCGTACCTGAGCCTGGATGACAGTGCCTGGCGCAGTGACAGCCAACAGACGCAGGCCCTGCCCGACCTGAATGAGGTGCTGGCCCTGCTGGAACAGGAAGCCGGTGACCTAGACCTGGTCGGCATTTATGCCGCAGGCCCGATCTGGCGCGGTTTCGCCAGCTCATTCGGCGCCTTTGGCTGGCACCAGGCCAATAGCTTCAACATCGACTGGAGCCTGTTCCACGAGAGCGGCCAGGCGGTCAAGGCCAACTATGCCGGGCAGGTATGGCGCGCCGACGACTTCACCGCTCGCCTGCGCCAGGCTCGGGCGCAGTTAGGCCACTTGGGGCGTGCGCCGGTGGTACTCCAACCCGGCAGCTACCGCGCCTACCTGGCGCCTGCGGCCATGGACGAAATCGCCGGCATGCTGTGCTGGGGCGGTTTCTCGGCGCAGGCCCTGGCGACCGGCAGCAGTGCCTTGCAGCGTTTGTACAGCGGTGATGCCACACTCAGCCCACTGATCAGCTTCACCGAGCAGGTCAGCGGCTCATTGAGCCCGGCGTTCTCCGACGAAGGTTCACCGCGCCTGGACGTGGCGCTGATCGAGCAGGGCAAACCAGCACAACGCCTGGCCTGCGCGCGCAGCGCAGCCGAATTCGGGGTGTTGGCCAATGGTGCCGACAGCTACGAGTCGCCCTGCGCACTCAGCCTCGCACCCGGCCAATTACCCCGTGGACAGGTCCTGGCGCGGCTCGGCACCGGCCTTTACATCAGTAACCTCTGGTACTTGAACTACTCCGACCTGCCCGCAGCGCGCATGACCGGCCTGACCCGCTTCGCCACGTTCTGGGTGCAGGACGGGCAGATCCAGGGGCCGGTGAACACGATGCGCTTCGATGACAGCCTGTACAACCTGCTGGGCGACCAACTGGAGGCGCTGACGTGCGAGCGGGAGCTGATCCTCTCCACCAGTACCTATGGGCAACGCAGTACCGGATCGAGTCATTTGCCGGGCGCGCTGGTCAAAGCGCTGACGCTGACATTGTGATTGGAATTTGCCGGCCCCTTCATGGCGGTCGCCACGCCTGCCTTGCCCCGTAGGCGCGGCGTTCGCCGTGAAGAGGCCAGTACAGACAGACGAGGACGTCATGCCCGAACGCACCCCGCTCGACCCCATCACCGCCCGCTGGCTGCCATGGGTGGTGGCGATCGCCTTCTTCATGCAGTCGCTGGACGGCACCATTCTCAACACCGCCCTGCCCGCCATGGCCCGATCCCTGGCCGAAGACCCCCTGCGCATGCAGGGTGTGATCATTTCGTACATGCTCACCGTGGCCTTGCTGATCCCCGCCTCGGGCTGGATCGCCGACCGTTTCGGCACCAAGCGCATCTTTTTCAGTGCCATCTTGCTGTTCAGTTTCGGTTCGTTGCTGTGCGCGGTGGCCAACAGCCTGGGCTTTTTGATCTTCGCGCGGATCGTGCAGGGGCTCGGCGGGGCGCTGATGCTGCCGGTCGGCCGGCTGGTGGTGCTGCGTGCCTACCCTCGCACCGAACTGGTGCGCATCATGAGTTTCATCACCATCCCCGGTCTGCTCGGGCCATTGCTGGGCCCGACGGTAGGTGGCTGGCTGGTGGAGATCCTGAGCTGGCACTGGATCTTCCTGCTCAACTTGCCGGTCGGCCTGCTGGGCTGCTACGCCGTCTGGAAGTTCATACCCGACCTGCGCGGCGCCGAGCGCACTACGTTCGACGGGCCGGGCTTTTTGCTGTTCGGCGCCGCGATGGTGCTGATCACTATCGCCATGGAAGGCCTGGGCGAGCTGCACCTGCCGCACTTGCGCGTCATGTTGCTGCTGTTCGCCGGCATGGCCTGCCTGGCGGCCTACTGGCTGCGGGCCGGGCGCGACCCGGAGCCGTTGTTCTCTCCCAGCCTGTTCCGGGTACGTACCTTCGCCATCGGTATCTTGGGCAACCTGTTCGCCCGCCTGGGCAGCGGGGCACTGCCGTTCCTGGTACCGCTGCTGCTGCAGGTAGCGCTTGGCTATTCACCGGCACAGGCGGGCATGAGCATGATCCCCTTGGCGGCGGCGGCCATGGTCGCCAAGTCCGTGGCCAGGCCGCTGATCGAACGCCTTGGTTATCGCATCATCCTGACCGGCAATACGGTGCTGCTGGGCGTACTGCTGGCCGGCCTGGGCCTGGTGGACGAGCAGACCCCGTACTGGCTGCTGCTGGTGCAACTTGGCCTGCTGGGCGCCGTGAATTCCCTGCAGTTCACTGCCATGAACACGGTGACGCTGATCGACCTGGACGATGCCAGCGCCAGTAGCGGCAACAGCTTGTTGTCGGTGGTCGCCCAGCTGTCGCTGAGCCTGGGGGTGGCCTGTGCCGGTGCGCTGCTGGGCGGTTTCACGGCAGCAGGCAGCGCCGAAGGCGTGGAAACCACCCTGGGTGCGTTCCAGCTGACGTTCTTCACCATTGGCATCATGGCCATGCTGGCGGCGGCCATCTTCCTGCAACTGGCGCCGACGGACGGAAGGCGTGCCCGTCGTCCGGAAGAGCACGTGGAGTCTTAGGGCGAATGGCGTCGGGGCTGGTAGACTGTGCAGCATTTTTCGCTTCGCACCGTAGGCCCGCCTCGTGACCACCGATTCCACCGCCTTTGCCACCTTGCCGTTGTCCGCCGCCATGCTGGCCAACCTGGACGCCCTCGGCTACACCTCGATGACGCCGATCCAGGCCCAGAGCCTGCCGGTCATTCTCAAGGGCCAGGACCTGATCGCCCAGGCCAAGACCGGGAGCGGCAAGACCGCCGCCTTTGGTATCGGCTTGCTCAACCCGATCAACCCTCGGTACTTCGGCTGCCAGGCGCTGGTGCTGTGCCCCACGCGCGAGCTCGCCGACCAGGTGGCCAAGGAACTGCGTCGCCTGGCCCGTGCCGAAGACAACATCAAGATCCTGACGCTGTGTGGCGGCGTGTCGCTGGGCCCTCAGATCGCCTCCCTGGAGCACGGTGCGCACATCATCGTCGGCACCCCGGGCCGCATCCAGCAGCACCTGGACAAGGGCACGCTGGTTTTGGGCGGCCTGAACACGCTGATCCTCGACGAAGCCGACCGCATGCTCGACATGGGCTTCTTCGATGCCATCGCCAGCATCATCGCCAAGACCCCAGCGCGCCGCCAGACCTTGCTGTTCTCCGCCACCTACCCCTCCAGCATCAAGCAGCTGGCGGCCGATTTCATGCGCGACCCGCAGCAGGTCAGGGTCGAGAGCCTGCATACCGACAACCAGATCGAGCAGCGCTTCATCGAAATCGCCCCCGAGCAGCGCCTTGAGGCGGTGACCCGTGTGCTGGCCCATTATCGTCCCCAGTCCTGCGTGGCGTTCTGCTTCACCAAGCAGCAGTGCGAGGACGTGGTGGCCCACCTCACGGCCAAGGGCATCGTGGCCCAGGCGCTGCACGGTGACCTGGAGCAGCGTGACCGCGACCAGGTGCTGACCATGTTCGCCAACCGCAGCAGCTCGGTGCTGGTGGCCACCGATGTGGCCGCCCGTGGCCTGGATATCGACGGCCTGGACATGGTCATCAACGTGGAACTGGCGCGTGATGCCGAAATCCACGTGCACCGGGTGGGCCGCACGGGCCGCGCTGGCGAGAAGGGTATCGCGGTCAGCCTGGTCGCGCCTGCCGAAGGCCATCGCGCCCAGGCCATCGAAGCCTTGCAGAAGAGCCCGCTGCGCTGGGACCTGTTGGACAGCCTCAAGAACAAAGGCGGCGAGCCACTGCTGCCGGTCATGAGCACGCTGTGCATCGCAGCCGGGCGCAAGGACAAGCTGCGCCCGGGCGATATCCTCGGTGCGCTGACCGGTGATGCCGGCATCCCCGGCAAGCAGGTGGGCAAGATCGCGATCTTTGATTTCCAGGCATTTGTGGCAGTGGAGCGGGCACTGGCCAAGCAGGCCATGCAGCGCTTGAATAGCGGCAAGATCAAGGGCCGCTCCCTGAAAGTCCGCATCGTCTGACATTTATTTCGGGCCGCGTTGCAGCCTGTCGCAAACAAGCCAGCCCCCACAGGGTCATCACAGGCCTCAAGCCGGTGCCGTCCCTGTGGGGGCTGGCTTGCCTGCGATGGGCTGCAACACGGCCGCGGCTATTGATGAGGTAACACCGTGCACTCCACCGACGTGATCATCCTGGGCGCAGGCGCTGCCGGCCTGATGTGTGCCCAGCTCAGCGCCCGCCGGGGCCGCCGGGTCCTGCTGCTCGACCACGCCAACAAGCCAGGCAAGAAGATCCTGATGTCCGGCGGCGGGCGCTGCAATTTCACCAACCTGTACACCGAGCCGAGCAACTTCCTCTCGCACAACGCGCACTTCTGCAAGTCGGCCCTGGCGCGTTACACCCAGTGGGACTTCATCGAGCTGGTGTGCAAGCATGGCGTGCCCTACCACGAGAAAAAGCTGGGCCAGCTGTTCTGCGACAACAAGGCCAGTGACATCCTTGACATGCTCCTGGCCGAGTGCGACGAAGCCGGCGCCGAAATCCGCATGCACACCAGCATCGAGCAGATCGACAAGACCGACAGCGGCTACCTGCTGCGCACCAGCACTGGCCCATTCGCTTGCCAGTCGTTGGTGATCGCGACGGGCGGCCTGTCCATCCCGACGTTGGGTGCGACCGGTTTCGGCTACCAGGTGGCCCGACAGTTTGGCCATACCTTGCTGCCAACCCGCGCGGGCCTGGTGCCGTTCACCATCACCGAGCCCCAGCTCAAGGCCATGTGCACCGAACTGTCCGGCACCTCGCTGGACTGCACCGCCAGTTGCAACGGCACCAGCTTCCGTGAAAATCTGCTGTTCACCCACCGGGGCCTGAGCGGCCCGGCGATCTTGCAGGTTTCTTCATTCTGGGAAGCTGGCGATACGCTTGAGATCAACCTGTTGCCTGACCGCGATGCGCTGGACTGGTTGCACACCCAGCAAACCGAGCGCGGCAATGCTGAACTCAGGACCGTACTGGGCGAGGTGTTCACGCGCAAGCTGGCCACTTTGCTGGCCGAGCAGTGGTTCGAATCCAAGCCGATGAAGCAGTACACACCGGCCGAACTGGCCCTGATCGCCGACAAGCTGGCACGCTGGCAACTGGTGCCTGCCGGCACCGAAGGCTACCGCACCGCCGAAGTGACCCTGGGCGGCGTGGACACCCGTGAGGTCTCGTCCAAGACGATGGAGTCGCTCAAGAGCCCGGGGCTTTACTTCATCGGTGAAGTGCTGGACGTGACGGGGCACCTTGGCGGCTTCAACTTCCAGTGGGCCTGGGCATCGGCCAACGCCGCGGCGCAGTTCGTCTAGGGTAGAATCCAACGCGCAGCACGGAACGCTTCTTGCTGGCACGTGCTCAATAGCGGGTGGCGGGGCATCTGGCTGCCCGCTCATCGCTACGGTATTTCTACGATCACTGCCCGGCAGGCCATCATGTCATCGAGCTCGTTACGTCATTCATTGCGTCGCCTGTGGGGCCAGGACAAGTTCAGCTACAGCATCCGGGTGACCATTGCCCTTACCGGCAGCCTTGCCCTGTGCTGGCACCAGAACGAAATGGCCCTGTTGATCCCGCTGTTTCTGGGCATCATCGCCAGTGCCCTGGCTGAAACCGATGACAGCTGGCAAGGCCGCCTCAGCGCCCTGGCGGTCACCCTGGTGTGTTTTGCCATCGCGGCGCTCGCGGTCGAACTGCTGTTCCCCTACCCCCTGATCTTCGTCTGCGCCCTGGCCCTGGCAGCGTTTGCCTTGACCATGCTGGGCGCTTTGGGCGAGCGCTACGGCGCCATCGCATCGGCAACGCTGATCACAGCGGTGTACACGATGATCGGTGTGGACCAGCGCGGCGGGCAGGTGACGGACTTCTGGCACGAACCCATGCTGCTGGTGGCGGGTGCGGCCTGGTATGGGCTGCTCTCGGTGCTGTGGCAGGCATTGTTTTCCAACCAGCCGGTGCAGCAAAGCCTGGCGAAACTGTTCTTCGAACTGGGCAGCTACCTCAAGCTCAAGGCCAGCCTGTTCGAGCCTGTCCGCACCCTGGACGTCGAGGCACGTCGGCTTGAACTGGCCCAGCAAAATGGCAAGGTGGTGGCGGCCCTCAATGCGGCGAAGGAAATCATCCTGCACCGGGTGGGCAACAGCCAACCCAACTCCAAGGTCAGCCGCTACCTGAAACTCTACTTCCTGGCCCAGGATATCCATGAGCGGGTCAGCGCCTCCCACTACCCCTACAATGCACTGGCCGAAGCCTTCTTCCACAGCGATGTGATGTTCCGGTGCCAGCGCCTGCTGCGCAAGCAAGGCGCCTCGTGCCAGGAGCTGGCACGCTCGATTCGGCTGCGACAACCTTTCGTGCTGGCCAGCGGCTTTACCGAGGCACTCGAAGACCTCAACGCTTCGCTCGAACACCTGCGCGGCCAGAACAACCCGGCCTGGCGCGGGCTGCTGCGCTCATTGCGTGCACTGGCGGCCAACCTGGCCACGCTCGATCGCCTGCTCGGTGCTGCAAGCAATCCCGACAGCCTGGCCGATGCCAGCGACAGCAGCCTGCTGGACCGCTCGCCGCGCTCGCTCAAGGACATGGGCAAGCGCCTGCGCACGCAATTGACGCCCACCTCGCTGCTGTTCCGCCATGCTCTGCGCCTGCCGCTGGCCCTGTCCATCGGTTACGGCATGGTGCACCTGATCCACCCAACCCAGGGCTACTGGATCATCCTCACCACCCTGTTCGTGTGCCAACCCAACTACGGGGCGACCCGGCGTAAACTGGTGCAGCGCATCATCGGCACCGCCGTAGGCCTGACCGTTGGCTGGGCGCTGTTCGACCTGTTCCCCAACCCGGTCATCCAGTCGCTGTTCGCGGTCGTGGCGGGGGTGGTGTTCTTCGTCAACCGGACCACGCGCTACACCCTGGCCACGGCCGCGATCACACTGATGGTGCTGTTCTGTTTCAACCAGATCGGCGATGGCTACGGGCTGTTCCTGCCAAGGCTGTTCGATACCCTGATCGGGAGCCTGATCGCCATCCTTGCCGTGTTCCTGTTCCTGCCCGACTGGCAAGGCCGTCGCTTGAACAAGGCGCTGGCCAACACGCTGATCTGCGCCAGCGAATACCTGCGCCAGATCATGCAGCAATACGCCTACGGCAAGCGCGACGACCTGGCCTATCGCCTGGCGCGGCGCAATGCCCACAATGCCGATGCAGCGCTGTCGACGACCCTGGCCAACATGCTCATGGAGCCTGGCCACTTTCGCAAGGAGGCCGATGTGGGCTTCCGCTTCCTGGTGCTGTCGCACACCCTGCTCAGCTACCTGTCGGGACTGGGCGCCCACCGCGACACGGCCCTACCGGCCGAGGCACGGGAGCACTTGATCGAGGATGCGGGCAGCCGCCTGGCGAACAGCCTTGAGGAGATAGCCAATGGCCTGGCGGCGCGTTCACCGGTAGCGATTCACAGTGATGCCGAAGAAGCGCTCGCCACCGCTCTTGAACAGATGCCCGAGGAGGTGGATGAACATCAGCGCCTGGTACAGACGCAACTGGCATTGATCTGCCGCCAGTTGGCCCCTTTGCGCACGTTGGCGGCGCATTTGATCAAGAAGGATGCTTCGGCAGGTGACGCCTCGCATTAGGTCTGGCGCGAGGGTAAATAGCCTGCTTTGCCTACGAAGACGGGCAAATCTCCAGGCGCTGCGGACCGGCCATGATCAGCTGCGAAGCTGAAATCCGAAGCCACTGCCAAGCCGGCGCCTGGGAACGCCACCCCGCTCGCCTAGAACCCATACTGATGCAATAACCGGTCATAACTGCCATCGGCCTTCATGGCGGCGATGGCCGCATCGAAGCGCGCGACGATCGACTGGTGGTCCGGATGCTTCAGGCTGACCAGGATGTGCAGCGGGTTCTCGCCCAGTACAGGCTCCATCAGCTCTACCTTGTCACGCACATTGTCCGGCTCGCGCTGCAGGTGATAGCGGGCCACGTACTCGTCCTCCACGGCCAGGCTTACACGCCCCGCCGCCAGCATGCGCACGGCGGACGAAAAGGTACTGACCGCAACCTTGTGCAAGCGGGTATTGCCGTCGAACGCGCTCGAGTAGGCGTAATCACGCACCACGGCGATGCTGTAGGGGTACAGGTCCGAGAGGTGCTCGTAATGCAGGCCCGCGTCCTTGCGCTGCAGCAGGCGGATGCGGTTGCTCAGGTAGGCGCTGGAAAACTGCCCGATGCGTGCGCGCGCGTCGTTGTGCCAGGCGTTGATCAGTATGTCGTAACGGCCGTCACCGACGCCTGCCAGGGCCCGCGCCCAGGGTGCCTCCTCGAAGCTGCTGCTGTAGCCCGCCCGCGTCAGCGCCGTGGTCACGATGCTGATGGCCAAACCGCCGCCAGGCATGCTGGCGTCAGTGAAGGGCGGCCAATGGTCCGATACCAGCCGCAGCTTGGCGGCGGCTGCGGCCGGGGGCACCATGACAGTGGCCAGTAACCCGAGAACACAAAGCATCAGCCGCATGCCCAAGCCCTTGTGCGGTGAAGAAACGTACACTGCGAATGAGCTTACACAAAGGCTCTGGCCGGGGCAGCGGCCAATAGTGTCATCTAGCCTCTATTCTGGCCGAACCTGCGATTTTTATTGCAGCGGCCTTAGCGGGTACAGGTCAGGGATAACCCAGTACCTGGCGTACCTGATTCAGGTGAAGCTCGATCCACTGCCGGTCGATGGCCCCCCAGTCCTGTATACGGTAGTGACCTGCGTGATTGCGCGCGCCTTCCTGCTGCTCGAAGGTGCAGACGATGTCCAGATCGGCCAGCGCCGCAAGGGTGTCCTGGGCCGTGCGCCGGGGCATGCCCGTAGCCTGCATCAGCGCAGGCACGCTGGTAGCGGTCTGGCTGTCGATCAGCCAGGCGACGTAAAGACGGCGGTAGAAACTGCTTTTTGTCTTGCTCACTTCCATGCTGCGGGGTCCTCAAGCGTTGCCCGGCAATTCCCGATAGGTCAGGTAGACGCGCAGGTCGAATTCCAGTTGATGGTAGTCCGGCTCCATGTGCTGACAGAGCTGGTAGAACGCCTTGTTGTGGTCACGCTCGCGCAAATGCGCCAACTCGTGCACCACGATCATGCGTAGAAATTGCGGCGCGGCCTCCTTGAACAGCGAGGCGATGCGGATCTCCTTCTTGGCCTTGAGTTTGCCGCCCTGCACGCGAGAGACAGCAGTGTTCAGGCCCAGCGCCCGGTGGGTCAGGTCCAGGCGGTTGTCGAACAGCACCTTGTCCAGCGGCGGTGCACTGCGCAGAAAACGCTGGCGCAGTTCCTGGACGTAGCCGTACAGGGCCTTGTCGCTTTGTACCTCGTGGCGCTCTGGATAGCGCTTGTGCAGGTACTCGCCAAGGCGGTCGCTGTCGATCATCTGCCGCACTTGCTGTTGCAGGTGCGGTGGGTAGGCTTGCAGGTAGCGTAGGACGGTCATGGCAGTACGGTCGGCGTAACGAGCGCCAATTCTAACCCGCCAGCGGATCAGGCCAGGGGAAAATTGCCGGGAAGTTGCCGGCATCGGCAGCTGTCATGGGGTGCGCTACCAGAAAGCCCTGAACGTATTCGCAGCCTGCGGCTTTAAGCCATTGAGCCTGAGCCTGGGTTTCAACGCCCTCGGCAATCACGGTGATCCCGTAATCGGCACACAGCCCGATGACGCTGCGTGCCAGCGCCGCATCGGTCGACGCGTCCGGCAAGCGCGCCACCAGGTGGCGATCGAGTTTCAGGGTGTCGATGGGCAAATCGCGCAGCATGCGCAGCGAACAGTCACCGGCGCCGAAATCGTCCAACGCCACCCGCACACCCAGCGCACGCAACCGGTCGACCTGCTTGACCGCCGCATCGATGTTGTACATGAGCGAGGTTTCGGCCACTTCCACTTCCAGGTGCGCCGGCTGCAGGCCATAGCGCTGGATGACCCGTTGCAGCTCCTCGACCAGGCTTGGCGAGACGAACTGGGCCCGGCTCAGGCTGATGCCCAACACGATGTCGGTCGCAAAGCGTTGATACCAGGCCTGGCGCTGGGCAGCACTCTGACCGTAGATCCAGCCGGCCAGGCGGTTGATCAGCCGCGCCTCCTCGAGCAGGGGGATGAACAGGCCTGGCGGCACATCGCCAACGCTGGGGTGCTGCCAACGCAGCAGGGCTTCGAAGCCGCGCAGGCGACCATCGGCGAAGGCCACTTGCGGCTGGTACACCAGGGTGAAATCCTGCTGCTCGATGGCTGTACGCACGCCGTCTTCGAGCATCAGGCGGGAGCGGGCGCGGCCATTGAGCTCCTGGTCGTAGAAGCGATACTGCTGGCGCCCTGCCTGCTTGGCAGCGTACATGGCCGCATCGGCTGCGCGCAGCAAGCCTTCTACGTTGCCACCGCAGTCAGGGTACGTGGCGATACCGATGCTCACGCCCAGGCACACGTCCAGCCCATCGATCTGATGGCTGATGGCAATGCGCTCGAGCAGCCGCTCGGCGTAGCGCCCGGCTTGCTCGGCATAGGGCAAGCCGTCGAACAGCGCGGTGAATTCGTCCCCGCCCATGCGTGCCAACAGCGCTTCACTGCCCAGGCAATCCTTGAGTTGCTCGGCCACCCAGCGCAGGACCCGGTCACCGGCATCATGACCAAGGGAGTCGTTGATACGCTTGAAGCCATCGAGGTCCATGTACATCAAGGCCTGCGCCCGGTCCGAACGCTCATTGCGCAGCAACGCCCCTTCGGCCGCCTGGTAGAACCCACGGCGATTGAGCAGACCGGTGAGCGGGTCGGTAATGGCTTGGTATTCGAGCTGTTGGTGCAGGTTGTGCACCGCCGACATGTCCAGCACGGTTACCACCATCGCCTGTTGCTCGGCAGGCAGGGGCGCACATGACAGGGCCACCGGCAGCAGCTCGCCGCTCGGGCGACGCAACTGGGCGTCATGCATGCGGTGGATGCGCCTGGCCAGATAGCTTTGGTGGAACGTCGAATCCTGCCACGTACTCGGCGTGCTCAGCTGCAACAGCCCCAGCAGATCGACGTTCTGCAACTGTTCGATAGGCGTTGCCAGCAGGGAGCAGATAGCCGGGTTGGCGAAGCGGATGATGCCCCCGGCATCCACCACCAGAATACCCTCGGCCGCATTGTCCAGAATCGATGCATTGAAGGCGCGGGCCTCGTCGAGTTCACGGGTCAGCGCCTGCAGGCGCCGCCGATTGCGCTGCTGGTCGAGCAGGGCCTGCACCTTGGGCTTGAGAATCCGCGGGTCGAACGGCTTGAACATGTAGTCCACGGCGCCGTTGGCGTAGCCTTTCAACACGGCGGCCTGGGACTGCTCGTTGGCTGTCAGGAAGATGATGGGCGTGAGTTGGGTTCGCTGGCTGCCGCGCATCAGGCGAGCGACTTCGAAGCCGTCCATCTCAGGCATGTGCACATCCAGTAAAACCAGGTCGACATCGTTTTCCAGCAATGCGCTCAGGGCTTCTCGGCCCGAACTTGCCGTCAGCACCAGCCAATCCTGGCGCGACAACAAGGCTTGCATACTGATGAGGTTCTCTGGGTAATCGTCGACTACCAGAAGCACCGAGCTGCCATCCTGTGGCATGAGTTGAAGGTGAGCGCCATCCATGCTGCATCTCTGTTATATGACCGACTACAAACTGGCCGTTGGATCCAGTTTTACCCCAGGCATGAGCTGATAGCACGCATCACAAGCCAAAAACCATCAGCCACTGACTGAAGGTAGCCGACCGATCGCGGTTTCGCTGACATTCTGTGACATGCAATGGCAGAACGCTTTCGCAGCCACCGCCAGAAACGAAAAACCCGCATCGCTGCGGGTTTTCCGGGGGCCGGTTTGCTTAGTTGACTTTTGCGGCCAGCTCGCCTTTGGCGTAGCGCTGGAACATGCTTTCCAGGGAGATCGGCTTGATCTTCGAGGCATGGCCGGCAGTGCCGAATGCTTCGTAACGGGCGATGCACACGTCGCGCATGGCTTTTACGGTTTCAGCGAAGAACTTGCGCGGGTCGAACTCGCTCGGGTTCATGGCCATGTGACGACGGATGGCACCGGTGGACGCCAGACGCAGGTCGGTGTCGATGTTGACCTTGCGCACGCCGTACTTGATGCCTTCGACGATTTCCTCGACCGGCACACCGTAGGTTTCCTTGATGTCGCCGCCGTACTGGTTGATGATCGCCAGCCACTCCTGCGGTACCGAGGAGGAGCCGTGCATCACCAGGTGGGTGTCGGGAATGCGCTTGTGGATTTCCTTGATGCGGTCGATGGCCAGCACGTCACCGGTAGGCGGCTTGGTGAACTTGTAAGCACCGTGGCTGGTGCCGATGGCGATGGCCAGGGCATCGACCTGGGTCTTCTTGACGAAGTCGGCAGCTTCTTCAGGGTCGGTCAGCATCTGGCTGTGGTCGAGCACGCCTTCGGCACCGATACCGTCTTCCTCACCGGCCATGCCGGTTTCCAGCGAGCCCAGGCAGCCCAGTTCGCCTTCTACCGACACACCACAGGCATGGGCCATGGCAACGGTCTGCTGGGTGACGCGCACGTTGTATTCGTAATCGGTCGGGGTCTTGCCGTCTTCGCCGAGCGAGCCGTCCATCATGACCGAGCTGAAGCCCAGCTGGATGGAGCGCTGGCAGACATCCGGGCTGGTGCCGTGGTCCTGGTGCATGCACACCGGGATGTGCGGGAATTCTTCGATGGCCGCCAGGATCAGGTGACGCAGGAACGGCGCACCTGCGTACTTGCGCGCACCGGCCGAGGCCTGGACGATCACAGGGGAGTCGGTCTTGTCAGCCGCTTCCATGATGGCGCGCATCTGCTCAAGGTTGTTGACGTTGAAAGCCGGTACGCCATAACCGAACTCGGCGGCGTGGTCCAGCATCTGGCGCATGCTAATGAGTGCCATTGTGTATCTCTCTCCCGACAAGCGTCGTTGTTTCGTGCAAGCCTGCCGCAGGGGCAGTTGCTGTTCAAGTAGTGTGGGCCACCTAGCGGCCCGGCCAGTCACGGTGCCTTGCAGCCCCGCCCTATCAGATCGTTGGTCGCCACCCAGTACACCAGGCCCTCTTCGCCCTTGGTGTGAAACGCCAGCATGCCGTCGCTGTACAGCGCGCCGGAGGCGCCGGGCTCGGCCTTGAGCCGGTACACCTGGTCGCCGCCGCCAAGGCGTACGTCAACCTGGTCACGCTGGGGGTCGGCAAACCGCCACAGCACTTCGGCCTGGGTGTCGCAGACCCACCGGGTCCAGTTGTCCGCCGGCGCGGTCTGCGCCGGTTGCAGCAGTGAACATCCTGCCAGTGTCGCCAGGGCCATTACGGCCAAGAGCGCTTTCATTCAGTTACCTCGATGGGCAGCACACGGCCCTTCTCCAAGACCACAAACCGGCCTGCAGGTTGCCAGCGGCCCGATCAAGGGCAGCCGGGCGCCTTGCGCTGGTGCTCTTCGTCGTACTTTTCCAGCCCTTCCGGGCCTACGCGCTTGCTGATCACTGGCACGGTTTCGGCTTGCCATTCGGACTGATAGCAACCGCCCTTGGGCGGTTGCGCCGGGTCGTCCTGAGCATCCGGGCTGCCGGCGCAGGCGCTCAGCAGCCCGACCAGCAGCAACACAGGCAACTGCTTGGCCATCAGGCCACTCCTTTTGCCAGGCGCCGTGTTCATCAGGCTTTGGCCCGCTCTTCGAGCATGGCCACCGCTGGCAGAACCTTGCCTTCGACGAACTCGAGGAAGGCGCCGCCACCGGTAGAAATGTAGGAGATATCCTGGCTGACGCCATATTTGTCGATGGCTGCCAGGGTATCACCGCCACCGGCGATGGAGAACGCGGCGCTGTCGGCGATTGCCTTGGCCAGCACCTGGGTGCCATTGCCGAACTGATCGAACTCGAATACACCAACCGGGCCATTCCACAGGATGGTCTTGGAGGACTTGAGCAAGTCGGCGAACTGGGCGGCGGTCTGCGGACCGATGTCCAGGATCATGTCGTCGGTCGCAACATCGGCAATGGCCTTGACGGTCGCTTCGGCGTCTTCGGCGAAGGCCTTGGCAACCACCACATCGACAGGCAGCGGCACGCTGACCTTGGCGGCAATGGCCTTGGCCGTTTCGACCAGATCGGGCTCGTACAGCGACTTACCGACCGGGTGCCCGGCAGCCGCCAGGAAGGTGTTGGCGATGCCGCCACCGACGATCAGCTGATCGCATACCGAGCTCAGGCTGTTGAGCACGTCCAGCTTGGTGGACACCTTGGAGCCGGCGACGATGGCGGCCATTGGCTTGGCCGGGGCCTTCAGCGCCTTGCCCAGGGCATCCAGCTCAGCTGCCAGCAACGGGCCAGCCGCCGCGACCTTGGCGAACTTGGCAACGCCGTGGGTGGAACCCTCGGCGCGGTGAGCCGTGCCGAAGGCGTCCATCACGAACACATCGCACAGCGCCGCGTACTGCTGGGCCAGCTCATCGGCGTTCTTCTTCTCGCCCTTGTTGAAGCGCACGTTCTCGAACAGCACCAGCTCGCCTGCCTTGACCTCGACGCCACCCAGGTAGTCACCCACCAGCGGCACGTCGCGGCCCAGCGCCTTGCTCAGGTACTTGGCAACCGGCTCAAGGCTGTTCTCGGCAGAGAATTCACCTTCGGTGGGGCGGCCCAGGTGCGAGCAGACCATCACCGCCGCACCCTTCTCCAGGGCCAGCTTGATGGTCGGCAGCGCTGCCTGGATGCGCGCATCGCTGGTCACCACACCGTCCTTGACAGGCACGTTCAGGTCTTCGCGAATCAGTACGCGCTTACCTTGCAGGTCGAGGTCGGTCATCTTCAACACGGTCATGAATGCGGTCCTTCAGGGCTGTTTGTTGCGGGTTGGGTGGACGACGTGCAGAAAATGTCCGGCAACGTCGAGCATACGGTTTGCAAACCCCCATTCGTTGTCGAACCAGGCCAGCAGGTTGACCAGGCGCGGGCCTGATACACGGGTCTGGCTGGCATCGACGATGGCCGAATGCGGGTCGTGGTTGAAATCACAACTGGCGTGGGGCAGCTCGGTGTAGGCCAGCAGCCCCTTGAGCGGCCCGGTCAGCGCCGCCTCGCGCAGTACCCTGTTGACCTCGGCTGCGGTGGTGTCGCGAGCGGTCTGCAAGGTGATGTCCAGGCACGAGACGTTGACCGTCGGCACGCGTACCGCTTTGGCCTGGATTCGCCCGGCAAGTTCCGGGAGCAGACGCTCGATGCCGCGCGCAAGGCCGGTGGACACCGGAATCACCGACTGGAACGCCGAACGGGTACGGCGCAGGTCTTCATGGTGATAGGCGTCGATCACTGGCTGGTCGTTCATGGCCGAGTGAATGGTGGTGATCTGTACATAGTCGATGCCAAATGCCTGATCCAGCACCCGCAGCAGCGGTACACCGCAGTTGGTGGTGCACGAAGCATTGGAGACCAGCCGCTCAATGCCGGTCAGGCAGTGCTGGTTGATGCCGTACACCACCGTGGCATCGACGTCAGCCTCGCTGGCCATGGGCTGGGAGAACAGCACCCTTGGCGCACCGGCCTCGAGAAAGCGCTGGCCATCGGCACGGGTGTTGTAGGCGCCGGAACACTCCAGGACCAGGTCCACGTCCAGGGCCGCCCAGTCGATGCCTTCGGGCGTGGCGCTGCGCATCACCTTCACGCAATCGCCATTGATGTGCAGGCAATCGCCATCGACCTTGACCTCGCCGGGAAAGCGCCCATGGGTGGAGTCGAAGCGGGTGAGGTATTCCAGGCTGGCCTGGTCGGCCAAGTCGTTGAGTGCGACGATCTCGAAATCGGCCCTGCTGCCCCGCTCGAACAGCGCGCGCAGAACACAGCGGCCGATACGGCCATAACCGTTGAGTGCAACTTTATAGGGACGCAAGTGGGACATTCGTTGACTCGCTAAGCGTGATGGCTTCGAGGCCGCATGGCGGCCTATCGCGGCACAAGGCCGCTTCCACAGGTACTACGCCGTGGCTGGCGACAGTACCTGTGGAAGCGGCCTCATGGCGCGATGGAGGGCGACGCCCTCCCCTCGCACGACCAGGAGGGCATCCTGCCCTCCCTGATACATCAGTCTTCCAGCAGCTCTTCGGCGGTACCGAGGATGTTCTCCAGGGTGAAGCCGAATTCTTCGAACAGTGCCGAGGCCGGCGCCGACTCACCGTAGGTGGTCATGCCGATGACGCGGCCTTCGAGGCCGACGTACTTGTACCAGAAGTCGGCATGTGCCGCTTCGATGGCGATACGGGCACTGACTTCCAGTGGCAGCACCGACTGCTTGTAGGCAGCATCCTGGGCATCGAACACGCTGGTCGACGGCATGGACACCACGCGTACATTGCGGCCTTGCTCGGTCAGCTTGTCGTAGGCCTGAACGGCCAGGCCCACTTCGGAGCCGGTGGCGATCAGGATCAGCTCAGGCTCGCCAGCGCAATCCTTGAGCACGTAGCCGCCACGGCTGATGGCAGCGAGTTGCTGCGCATCGCGGGCCTGGTGCTGCAGGTTCTGGCGCGAGAAGATCAGCGCCGATGGACCATCCTTGCGCTCCAGAGCGTTCTTCCAGGCCACGGCCGACTCAACGGCATCCGCCGGGCGCCAGGTGTCCAGGTTCGGCGTGGTGCGCAGGCTGGTCAGCTGCTCGATCGGCTGGTGGGTCGGGCCGTCTTCGCCCAGGCCAATGGAGTCGTGGGTGTAGACATGGATCACGCGCTGCTTCATCAGCGCCGACATGCGCACGGCGTTGCGGGCGTATTCCATGAACATCAGGAACGTCGCGCCGTAAGGCACCAGGCCGCCGTGCAGGGCCACGCCGTTCATGATGGCGGTCATGCCGAATTCACGCACGCCGTAGAACACGTAGTTGCCGCTGGCATCGCCAGCTTCCACGCCCTTGCAGCCCTTCCACAGGGTCAGGTTGGAACCGGCCAGGTCCGCCGAACCGCCGAGGAACTCGGGCAACATCGGGCCATAGGCGTTCAGGGCATTCTGGCTGGCCTTGCGGCTGGCGATGGTTTCGCCCTTGGCCGCCACTTCCTCGATGTAGGCCTGGGCCTTTTCGCTGAAATCGGCAGGCAGGTCACCGGCCATGCGGCGCTTGAACTCTGCGGCCAGCTCCGGGTGCGCCAGAGCGTAGGCGTCGAAACGCTGGTTCCACTCGGCTTCGGCCTTGGCACCGGCTTGCTTGGCGTCCCACTCGGCATAGATGTCGGCGGGGATTTCGAACGGACCGTGGTTCCAGCCCAGTGCCTGACGGGTAAGGGCAATTTCGTCGTTGCCCAGCGGCGCGCCGTGGGACTCTTCCTTGCCCTGCTTGTTCGGCGAGCCGAAACCGATGGTGGTCTTGCAGCAGATCAGGGTCGGACGGTCGCTCTTGCGGGCGGTCTCGATGGCCGTCTTGATCTCTTCGGCGTCGTGGCCGTTGACGTTGCGGATCACCTGCCAGTTGTAGGCTTCGAAGCGCGCCGGGGTGTTGTCGGTGAACCAGCCATGCACTTCACCGTCGATGGAAATGCCGTTGTCGTCGTAGAAGGCAACCAGCTTGTTCAGCCCCAAGGTACCGGCCAGCGAGGCCACTTCGTGAGAAATGCCTTCCATCATGCAGCCATCGCCCAGGAACACATAGGTGTTGTGGTCGACGATGGTGTGGCCGTCACGGTTGAACTGGGCCGCCATGACTTTTTCGGCCAGGGCGAAGCCCACGGCGTTGGCGATGCCTTGGCCGAGCGGGCCGGTGGTGGTCTCGACGCCAGGGGTGTAACCGTGCTCCGGGTGGCCAGGGGTACGGCTGTGCAGTTGACGGAAGCTCTTGAGGTCGTCGATCGACAGGTCGTAGCCGGTCAGGTGAAGCAGCGAATAGATAAGCATCGAACCGTGGCCGTTGGACAGCACGAAGCGGTCGCGATCGGGAAATGCCGGGTTGCTCGGGTTGTGCTTGAGGTAGTCGCGCCAAAGAACCTCGGCGATATCCGCCATGCCCATGGGGGCACCGGGGTGGCCGCTGTTGGCCTTTTGCACGGCATCCATGCTAAGGGCACGAATGGCGTTGGCACGTTCACGACGGCTGGGCATCGCTGATCTCCTGGGGGCTTGAATAGGTGGTGATACGAAAAAGGCGTCCATTTTCGCCCACTGGGGCGCTTGGGGCAAACATTTAAGCAGCAGGCGGCGTGCATTGGTCCGATCATCGACCGCAATGGCAACACAAGGGTAATGGCTAATGGGCAACGGACCTGCAATATCAAAACTTTTTGATATAGGCCTTGCTAGGGCAACGATGCCTGTCTAGACTCCCGCACCATGAACCTTCGTGCGCAAGCAATACCGGAACAACGCGAGGCACTGGCCGCCCTGTGCAAGGCCAGTGGCGACGAGTTGCGCCTGAATGTGCTGCGCGCCCTGGCCAACGATTCCTTCGGCGTGCTGGAGCTGGCGCAGATCTTCGACATCGGCCAGTCGGGCATGAGCCACCACCTCAAGGTGCTGGCCCAGGCCGACCTGGTAGCCACCCGTCGGGAAGGCAACGCCATTTTCTATCGCCGCGCCCTGCCCGACAGCTTGCGCTTGGGCGGACGCTTGCACGCCGCGCTGCTCGACGAGGTCGATGACCTGGCCTTGCCCGCCGAGGTGCAAGGCCGCATCGCCCAGGTGCAGCAGCGCCGCGCGGCAACCAGCCAGGACTTCTTCCTGCGCGTGGAAGAGCGCTTTCGCGCCCAGCAGGACCTGATCGCAGGCTTGCCGCAATATCGCGAGAGCCTGCTGGCGCTGCTCGACAAGCTGCATTTCGACCCAAGCGCCAGCGCGCTTGAGGTCGGCCCCGGCGATGGGGGGTTCCTTCCGGACCTGGCTCGGCGTTTTGCGCAGGTTACCGCGCTTGACAACAGCCCGACCATGCTCGAACTCGCCCGCCAGGTCTGTCAGCGCGAAGGGCTGGACAACGTGAACCTGCAGTTGGCCGATGCACTGGGTGCAACGGATGTGGTCGCCGACTGCGTTGTGCTGAACATGGTCCTGCATCATTTCAGCGATCCGGCCCTGGCGTTGTGCCAGCTGGCCAAACGGGTGAAGGCAGGCGGCAGCCTGTTGATCACCGAATTGTGCAGCCATGACCAGGGGTGGGCGCGGGAAGCCTGCGGCGACCTGTGGCTCGGCTTCGAACAGGACGACTTGGCCCGCTGGGCCAACGCGGCAGGCCTGTCCCACGGGGATAGCCTGTACGTAGGCCTGCGTAACGGTTTCCAGATCCAGGTCCGCCATTTCCAGCGGACGGCTGGCGACATACACCATCGGTAAATTTCAGGAACCTTCGAGATGAGCGAATACTCCCTTTTCACCTCCGAGTCCGTGTCCGAAGGGCATCCGGACAAAATCGCCGACCAGATTTCGGACGCCGTGCTGGACGCGATCATCGCCCAGGACAAGTACGCCCGCGTCGCCTGTGAAACGCTGGTCAAGACCGGCGTGGCGATCATTGCCGGCGAGGTGAGCACCTCGGCCTGGGTCGACCTCGAGGACCTGGTACGCAAGGTCATCATCGACATCGGCTACAACAGCTCCGACGTCGGCTTTGACGGTGCCACCTGCGCCGTGATGAACATCATCGGCAAGCAGTCGGTGGACATTGCCCAAGGCGTCGACCGTTCCAAGCCAGAAGACCAAGGCGCCGGTGACCAGGGCCTGATGTTCGGCTACGCCAGCAACGAGACCGAAGTGCTGATGCCAGCGCCGATCTGCTTCTCGCATCGCCTGGTCGAGCGTCAGGCCGAAGCACGCAAGTCCGGCCTGCTGCCCTGGCTGCGCCCGGATGCCAAGTCGCAGGTCACCTGCCGTTACGAAGGTGGCAAGGTCGTGGGTATCGATGCGGTGGTGCTGTCCACCCAGCATAACCCCGAGGTGTCGCAGAAAGACCTGCAGGAAGCGGTCATGGAGCTGATCGTCAAGCACACGCTGCCTGCCGAACTGCTGCACAAAGGTACCCAGTACCACATCAACCCGACGGGCAACTTCATCATCGGCGGCCCGGTCGGTGACTGCGGCCTGACCGGTCGCAAAATCATCGTCGACTCCTACGGTGGCATGGCCCGCCACGGCGGCGGCGCGTTCTCGGGCAAGGACCCGTCCAAGGTCGACCGTTCCGCCGCCTATGCCGGCCGCTACGTGGCCAAGAACATCGTCGCCGCCGGCCTGGCCGAGCGCTGCGAGATCCAGGTCTCGTATGCCATCGGCGTGGCCCAACCGACCTCCATCTCGATCAATACCTTCGGCACTGGCAAGGTGTCGGACGAGAAGATCATCCAGCTGGTGCGCGAGTGCTTCGATCTGCGTCCATACGCCATTACGACCATGCTCGACCTGCTGCACCCGATGTACCAGGAAACCGCTGCTTACGGCCACTTCGGTCGCACCCCGCAGCAGAAAACCGTGGGTGACGACACCTTCACCACCTTCACTTGGGAACGCACTGACCGCGCTGAAGCGCTGCGTGACGCTGCCGGCCTGTAATTTCCTACAGCGCTGAGCGAAAGCCCCTGCCGAGCAATCGGCAGGGGCTTTTTTGTGACATATCGCCTGACAAACCGCCCGAGGCGAACACCGTGAAAACCCCATAGGCTCGGCACACTTCAAGCCACGCAAGGAAGCGGGCCATGCCAATCGTATTGCTGCTGATCATGGTGGTGTTGCACCTGCCGCCGACCTGGGCCAACCCGTGCCCGGACTGGACACCGGCACGCTCACACGCACAGATCGCCCAACTGAGCGCAACGCTCGCCCATTGGGACGAACGTTATCACCGTGACGGCGTGGCACTGGTGGCCGATGAGCTGTATGACCAGAGCCGCGATCACCTGGCCATGTTGCAGCGCTGCGTTGGCCTTGCGACCGAGGCCTCGCCGCTGGCCAGGGCGGGCGGTCCGGTCGTCCATCCCGTGCCGCACACCGGCGTGCAGAAGCTGGCCGACTTCCAGCGGGTTGCCGGCTGGATGACTGGCAAGACCGACCTGTGGGTACAGCCAAAGGTCGATGGCGTGGCGGTGTCACTGATCTACCGCCAGGGCCGGCTGACCCAGTTGATCAGCCGAGGCGACGGGGTCCGGGGGCACGATTGGAGCCGCCATATCCCACAACTCGAAGGGATTGTCCGGCAGCTGCCCCGCCCGCTCGATCTGTCGCTGCAAGGCGAGCTCTACTTGCGCCTTGAAGGCCACATACAGGCAAGCGCAGGGGGCCTCAATGCCCGTGGCACGGTCGCCGGCCTGCTCGCTCGCCACCAGATCGACGAGGAACAAGGCGCCCGCCTCGGTCTGTTCGTCTGGGAGTGGCCCAAGGGGCCTGAACAGCAAACCGAGCGCCTGTCGCAGCTGGCCCAACTGGGCTTTGCGGACAGTCAGCGCTACAGCGTTGCGATAAACACCCCCGAAGAAGCTGCGCGGTGGCGGGACCACTGGTTCGGCACGCCGCTACCCTTCGCCAGCGATGGGGTGATCCTGCGCCAGGGCGAACGCCCGCCTGCCCAACGCTGGCAGGCCAAGGCGCCGTACTGGATCGCAGCCTGGAAATACCCCTACGCACAAAAATTGGCGCAGGTGCGCGAGGTGCGCTTCCAAATCGGACGCACAGGTAAGGTCACCCCCATCGTTCACGTCGAGCCGGTGACCCTCGATGACCGACGCGTGACCCGTGTCAGCCTGGGCTCGCTGTCACGCTGGCAGGCATTGGACGTTCGTCCAGGCGACCAGATAGCCATCAGCCTGGCAGGGCTGACCATCCCCCGTTTCGACCAGATCGTGCATTACTCGGTCGAGCGCCAGCCAGTCACTGCACCGGCAGTCGACCAATACCATGCCCACAGCTGCTGGCGTGCCGGAGAAGGCTGTAATGAGCAGTTCATCGCTCGCCTCAGCTGGCTGGCCGGCAAACAAGGCCTGGCCCTGCCAGGAACGGGCCCAGGCACCTGGCGACGACTGGTCGAGGCAGGCCTGGTTTCGACGATGACCGACTGGCTGGAGCTCGATGCCGGGCGCCTGCAACAGGTGCCAAGCATCAGCACCCTGAGGGCAGCCCAGTTGCTGGCCGCCTTCGAACAGGCCCGCTTGCGTCCATTCACACAATGGGTTCGCGGTATCGGGACACCTATCGGCAAGGGGGTGGCGCTGCCCGGTGACTGGCCGACGGTGGTTGCCCAGACGCGTGGGCAGTGGCAAGCCCAGCCTGGCATCGGCTCGAAACGGGCGGACGAACTTGCGCGATTCTTCGCCAGCGCCGAGGTGCAAGCCATTGGGTCACATCTGGCCGGGCAAGGTGTAGACGGGTTCTCGGAGCAGCCGCTCAGGCCTGAGCAATGATTATTTACCAAAAAAACTGTAGGAAAAGCCGGAGATTTAGCGGCCCAGTCTTATCAAGGGTTCCTAAATGGCCAAAACCAAGGCAGGATTTCCATCCAGAATTTTTCTCGTTGCCCTGCCCCGTCCAGGAGGCTTTTCATGAAACGCTTTTCTTCCCTTTTTCTGCTCGCGGCCTTGGGCCTGGGCGCAGGCGCTGCACAGGCCGCCGCGCCCGATGCCGGCCTGACCGGTTGCGATGCCAAGCGCAGCGCGATCGAGAACCAGCTCAAGATCGCCCGTGAGCACGGCAATGCCGCGCAGGCGGCCGGGCTGGAGGAGGCCTTGCGTGGCGTGGCCAACTGCACCGAGGCCAGCCTGCGCAAAGAGCGTGAACAGAAGGTGCTCGATGCGCGCCATGAGGTGGCCCAGCGGGAGAAGGACCTGAAAAAGGCCGAGAAGAAAGGCGACGCCGAAAAAATCAACAAGCGCAAGGACAAGCTCGCCGAGTCCCGCAAGGAACTGCAGGACGCGGTAGACGACCTTGACCGCTGAGGCCAGCGCCTGAGGCGGCGCACGGGCCAGCCGCCGCCTGCCGCGTCATTCAATGGTTACGAAATTCGCTGTGGCACGCCCGGCATGCGTTTTCGACCTTGTCCATGGGTGCCTTCAACTGCGCAGCGTCCAGCGACGGCTGGCGGGTCGCTTGCACCAGCGCTCCGGTGGCTGCCTCCAGCTGCCGGGCCAGGTCTTGAAAGCGGGCCTGCCGTTGCCACACCTCGGGGCGCGCCGCGCTGCCTTCGCCCTCGGGTACCTGCGCAAAGTGCTGCCAGGGTTGGTGAGACAGCGTATCCAGGGTGTCCGCCCCTTGGGCGAAGCGACCGGCGTCGAACGGCAGTCGACCACGCAACATGCCGCCCAGGTCCTCGCTTGTCTTGAGCATGTCCTTGAAGATGGCCTTGCGCTTGCCCAGTGGCGAGTTGGGGTCAACGCCCCCGCAACCTGTCAGGCCACTACCCAAGGTCAATGCTGCAAGCACCACAACGCCCAACCGCTTAAACATCTCGCCTACCCATGCCTGGAAAAAGGGCCGGCCAGTATCGCTGCCAATGGGCGAAAGACCAATAGCCACATAAAAAACAAGGGTGAACCGCGTGTTCGTCCATGACAGGAATACACCGATGAAACATGCCTTGCGCCACCTGGCCTGGACACTCCCGCTACTGGCCTTGCTGGCCGGCTGCGACAACGACCAGACGGCAAAGCCCGAGCCCCACGCCATCGCAACCTACGCGCCTGGTACCTGGAAAGACCTGCCCACGGTCAGCGACGAAGACCTGCTCGCCGGTTTCTATGCCTGGCGCAGCGGCTGCGAAAAGCTCAAGCGCGACCCGGTCTGGGCGGCCACCTGTGAAGCCGCTGGGAGCCAGCCGGCAAGCGCTGCACAGGTGCGCATCTTTCTCGAGCAGAACCTTGAGGTCTATGGCCTGCGTTCGGCTGACAACAGTGCCAACGGCTTGATCACCGGCTATTACGAACCTGTCTACCCTGGCAGCCTGACCCCCTCTGCCACCTATGATGTGGCGGTCTACGGCCCTCCCGAAGACATGATCACGGTGGACCTGGCCAGCGTGTACCCCGAACTCAAGGGCAAGCGCCTGCGTGGTCGCCTCGAAGGGCGCGTGCTCAAGCCCTACGACACTGCTGAGGTCATCAACCGCAACGGCGCCAAGGCCCCGGTACTGGCCTGGCTGACCGACCCGATGGACTTGCAGTTCCTGCAGATCCAGGGCTCTGGTCGCGTCCAATTGGAGGACGGGCGCCAGCTGCGCCTGGGTTACGCTGACCAGAACGGTCATCCGTATCGTCCGATTGGGCGCTGGCTGGTCGAGCAAGGGCAGCTGAAAAAAGAAGACGTGAGCATGGGCGCCATTCATGCGTGGGCCCAGTCCAACCCTTCACGGGTTCCCGAATTGCTGGCCAGCAACCCCAGCTACGTGTTCTTCAGCACGCGCCCCGACAGCAACGAAGGGCCACGTGGCTCGCTCAACGTTCCACTGACGGCGGGCTACAGCGTGGCTATCGACCGCAAGGTCATCCCGCTTGGCAGCCTGCTGTGGCTATCGACCACCCGACCGGACGGCAGCCCCGTTGTGCGCCCGGTCGCGGCCCAGGACACTGGGGGCGCTATCGCAGGCGAGGTTCGCGCCGACCTGTTCTGGGGGACCGGCCAGGCAGCCGGAGACCTGGCCGGGAACATGAAGCAGCAGGGCCAGATCTGGATGCTGTGGCCCAAGGGCCAACCGCTGCCTGAAGTGCCCAAGGTCCCGTGACGGGGGCCTCGGCACCGGGCGATGCGGTCAGGCCGAGACCACGAAGAACGCCACGATGATTGCAAGGCCAGCGAACCAGACCAGAGAGCGCAGTGCCGCCCAGTCGGCGAGGTAGCAGATGATGTAGAGCAGCCGACTGGTGATGTACATCACACCCAGCACATCCTGGGTCACCTGTTCGGCGTTGCCGACGATGTCTGCCACCAGCACAGCGGCGGCGAATGCCGGAAAGGCTTCGTAACCGTTCTGCTGGGCTGAGTGCGCGCGGCGCGGCAGCCCCGACAGGGTATCGAGGAAGGCGCGCGGGTCATGGTTGTGCTTCAAGCCGAACCGGCCGCTCGCCAGCTTGGCGATCAGCGCACAGAGCGGCGGCAGGATCAGCGCGATCAGGATGCACCACAGGGCAACGGTCATGGACAGGATTCCTCGTTTGTCAGTCGGTCAGAGCTTCATTACCAGCATACCTGCCAGTACCAGCCCGCAAGCTAGGAGTCTTGGCCCGCCGAAAGGTTCTTTGAGGTAGCGCATCCCCAGCAACACCACAAGGATCACGCTCAGCTCGCGCAGCGCCGCTGCCTCGGCCACCGACCCCAGGTGCATCGCCCAGAGCACCAGGGCATAACTGAACAGCACGCACAGGCCGACGGCCAGGCCCAGCCGCCACTGGGTTTTCCAGAACAGCACGAACGGTGCCCGTCGCGCCACTGCGGCCAGCGCGGGGAATTGCCAGGCACTGAGCAGCGTCAGCCACACCAAGTAGTCCCATGGCTTGCCCCATTCGCGCACGGCCTGACCGTCGAACCAGGTATAGCACCCGATGCACAGCCCGATCAGGGCCACCACCGGCAACATCGACCACGGCAGCCGGTCTCCGCCACCGCCCTGCCACAACAGGCAGGCCATGCCACAGGGAATCAGCAGAATGCCGATGATCTGCTGCTGGCTCAGGGGTTCTCCGGCAAACGCCAGGGTCAGCGCCAGTACGACCAGAGGCGACAGCCCACGCATCAGCGGGTAGACCAGGCCCAGGTCACCCACGCAGTACGCCTTGATCAGCAGCCAGCGGTACAGCTGCTCGGCAAACGCCGAAGCCAGCAACCAGGGCCAGATACCGGCAGGCGGGATGTCCACGAAAGCCACCGCAGGCATCACCAGGGCCAGGGCCACCGTGTCCATGCTGGCAATGACCAGCAGGCGCTCGCCGCTGAATTTGATCAGGGTGTTCCAGGTCGCATGAAGCAAGGCAGCGATCAGCACCAGAGACGTGGCCAACACGCGGTGGGTCCTCAAGGGGTTACCGGACGCAGACTATAAGCCCTGGCCAGGTGAGCGCGTCAATCACGAAGCGGCCTCGCCACCCCCTGTTACAGCCCGCCCACCGCCTTTGGCAGGGCGCTAATGGGAACGATTAATGCAAAATCGGTCAAACCCTGTGCCCCGAACCCCTCGTCAGGTCATCAAAGAGCTGCCCGAGTCATTCGGGTGACGACTTGGAAGCCACTGTTACAGGAATCGGGATGCTTGAATTAGTTGCCGCGTTTATCTGCCTTACCACCCTTCTCACCTATGTGAACTACCGATTCATCGGCCTGCCACCTGCGATCGGCGTGATGGTCACGGCCTTGCTGTTCTCGCTCATGCTTCAGGCATTGAGCCTGATCGGCTTTCCTGGCCTGGAAGCCCGCGTCGAAGCGCTGATGAACCAGATCGACTTCAATGACCTGCTGATGCACTGGATGCTGGCGTTCCTGCTGTTCGCCGGTGCCTTGCACGTGAACTTGTCCGACCTGCGCAGCTACCGCTGGCCCATCGGCCTGCTGGCGACCGTGGGCGTGCTGATCGCCACCGTGGTCATCGGCTACCTGTCGCACTGGGTGTTCGCGATGTTCGGCTGGCAGGTGCCGCTGATCTACTGCCTGCTGTTCGGCGCGCTCATCTCGCCGACCGACCCGATTGCGGTGTTGGGCGCCCTGCGTACGGCCAATGCTCCTAAACCCCTGAAGACCACCATCGTCGGCGAGTCGCTGTTCAACGACGGTACTGCCGTTGTGGTCTTCACCGTGCTGCTTGGCATCATCCAGCTCGGTGAAACCCCGAGTGTCGCCGACACGGCGCTGCTGTTCGTTCGCGAGGCCATCGGTGGCGTGTTGTTTGGCGGTGTGATCGGCTACGCCACCTACCGCATGATCAAGAGTGTGGAGCAATACCAGGTCGAGGTCATGCTGACCCTGGCGCTGGTGATCGGTGGCTCGGCGATGTGCTATGAGTTGCACGTCTCGGCCCCTATCGCGATGGTGGTGGCGGGCCTGATCATCGGCAACCTGGGGCGCAACCTGGCGATGAACGACATGACCCGTCGCTACATGGACGGTTTCTGGGAGTTGATCGACGATATGCTCAACGCGCTGCTGTTCGCGTTGATCGGCCTGGAGCTGCTGTTGCTGCCTTTCAACTGGCTGCACATGGCCGCCGGCAGTGTATTGGCGCTGGCCGTGCTGCTCTCGCGCCTGCTGACCGTGGCGCCGGCCATCGTGTTGCTGCGGCGTTGGCGCCCGGTGCCCAAGGGCACGGTGCGGGTGCTGACCTGGGGTGGCCTGCGTGGTGGAGTATCGGTAGCCCTGGCGCTGTCGTTGCCTTTGGGTGAAGAGCGTGACCTGCTGCTGTCGATCACCTACATCGTGGTGCTGTCCTCGATCCTGGTGCAGGGCCTGAGCATCGGCAAGGTGGTACGCAGGGTCAGCGTACAACCCTGAAAGAAGCGGGGCTGCACCCTGCAGCCCCCAGACCGTCACTCCACGGCGGAGTCGGGGAACTGGTCCTGCACGTACTTGATTTCGGTACGCCCGTGGGGCGCAGGCAGCCCGTCCTCGCCCAGGTTCACGAAGACCATGCGTTCGACGGTCAGGATGCTCTTGCGCGTGATCTTGTTGCGCACTTCGCAGCGCAGCGTGATCGAGGTGCGGCCGAACTCGGTGGCGGTGATGCCCAGTTCGATGATGTCGCCCTTGCGCGAGGCACTGACGAAATTGATTTCGGACATGTACTTGGTCACCACGCGCTGGTTGCCCAGCTGCACGATGGCATAGATGGCCGCTTCCTCGTCGATCCAGCGCAGCAGGCTGCCACCGAACAGCGTGCCGTTGGGGTTGAGGTCTTCGGGTTTAACCCATTTGCGGGTGTGGAAGTTCATCGGGACTCCTGAGCATCCTGGCTTGCGTAAAACGATGATGGCAGAGCGGCCAGCGCCGCTCCACCCAACATCGACTATCGTCTCGATTAATCGACAGAAAACCTTGGGGATGGTGCCGCACCCGGCTATAATCGTGGCCGTTTTACATGGCCGTCCACAGCGGCGCCATGCCCGCCACCTGTCCGAGGGGCGCTGCAGCAGGCTCGACCTGTCAGGCTCGGATGGGGCGTTGTCCGCTCCCGCGGACGCTCAACGCACAACGGCGCCCATTCGCACACTACGAATGGAGGCTCTGATGAGCGCTGCAAACATGCCTGCTGGTTTTACCGATTTCAAAGTTGCCGACATCTCCCTGGCCGCCTGGGGCCGTCGCGAAACCATCATCGCCGAATCGGAAATGCCTGCGCTGATGGGCCTGCGCCGCAAGTACCAAGCCGAGCAACCGCTCAAGGGTGCCAAGATCCTGGGCTGCATCCACATGACCATCCAGACTGCCGTGCTGATCGAAACCCTGGTCGCCCTGGGTGCCGAAGTGCGCTGGTCGTCGTGCAACATCTTCTCCACCCAGGACCAGGCCGCCGCCTCCATCGCAGCCGCCGGTATCCCGGTCTTCGCCTGGAAGGGTGAAACCGAGCAGGAATACGAATGGTGCCTGGAGCAGACCATCCTCAAGGACGGCCAGCCCTGGGACGCCAACATGGTCCTGGACGACGGTGGCGACCTGACCGAACTGCTGCACAAGAAGTACCCACAGGTGCTCGAGCGCGTCCACGGCGTGACCGAAGAAACCACCACCGGCGTGCACCGCCTGCTGGACATGCTGGCCAAAGGCGAGCTGAAGGTTCCGGCCATCAACGTCAACGACTCGGTCACCAAGAGCAAGAACGACAACAAGTACGGCTGCCGTCACAGCCTGAACGATGCCATCAAGCGCGGTACCGACCACCTGCTGTCGGGCAAGCAGGCCCTGGTGATCGGCTACGGTGACGTGGGCAAGGGCTCGGCTCAGTCGCTGCGTCAGGAAGGCATGATCGTCAAGGTCACCGAAGTCGACCCCATCTGCGCGATGCAGGCGTGCATGGACGGTTTCGAAGTGGTATCGCCCTTCCTCGATGGCCTGAACGATGGCACCGAAGCCAGTGTCGACAAGGCGCTGCTGGGCAAGATCGACCTGATCGTCACCACCACCGGTAACGTGAACGTCTGCGACGCCAACATGCTCAAGGCCCTGAAAAAGCGTGCCGTTGTCTGCAACATCGGTCACTTCGACAACGAAATCGACACGGCCTTCATGCGCAAGAACTGGGCATGGGAAGAGGTCAAGCCGCAGGTGCACAAGATCCACCGTACCGGCGCCGGCAGCTTCGATCCTCAGAACGACGACTACCTGATCCTGCTGGCCGAAGGCCGCCTGGTCAACCTGGGCAATGCCACTGGCCACCCAAGCCGCATCATGGATGGCTCCTTCGCCAACCAGGTCCTGGCACAGATCTTCCTGTTCGAGCAGAAGTACGCCGACCTGTCGGCCGAGAAGAAAGCCGAGCGCCTGACGGTCGAAGTGCTGCCCAAGAAGCTCGACGAAGAAGTGGCCCTGGAAATGGTCCGCGGTTTCGGCGGCGTGGTCACCCAGTTGACCAAGCAGCAGGCCGACTACATCGGCGTAACCGTTGAAGGCCCGTTCAAGCCAGACGCCTACCGTTACTGATCGGTACGCTTCAAGCGCCAGGCAGTGCCAGACCGTGGCATTGCCGCTTGAAGTGCACGCCTGAAAGAAACGTGAACGATGCCAGGCCAGGTCGGCCATCACCGACCTGGCTTCTACTTGCAGCTTGCAGCTTTGGGCTTGCTGTTAGAGGAACGAGTGATGTCACAAGAACGCCGTTACAGTTTCGAGTTCTTCCCGACCAAAACCGACGCAGGTCATGAAAAGCTGATGGGCGTGGCGCGCCAGTTGGCCGCCTGCAACCCTGACTTCTTCTCCTGCACCTACGGCGCCGGCGGTTCCACCCGCGACCGCACGCTCAACACGGTATTGCAGCTGGAAAGCCAAGTGCAGGTGCCGGCTGCGCCCCACCTCTCGTGCGTAGGCGATACCAAGGCCGAGTTGCGCGCGCTGCTGGCCGAGTACAAGCAAGTCGGCATCAAGCGTATCGTCGCACTGCGCGGTGACCTGCCTTCGGGCATGGGCATGGCCAGTGGCGAGCTGCGTTATGCCAGTGACCTGGTCGAGTTCATCCGTCAGGAAACGGGTGACCATTTCCACCTCGAAGTCGCCGCCTACCCCGAGATGCATCCACAGGCACGCAACTTCGAAGCCGATCTGGCCAATTTCGCGCACAAGGTCAAGGCCGGTGCCGACAGCGCCATCACCCAGTACTTCTTCAACGCCGACAGCTACTTCTACTTCGTCGAGCGAGCCCAGAAGCTGGGCGTGGACATCCCCGTGGTGCCCGGCATCATGCCGATCACCAACTACAGCAAGCTGGCGCGTTTCTCCGACGCTTGCGGCGCCGAAATTCCACGCTGGATTCGCAAACAGCTCGAAGCCTATGCGGACGATACGGCCAGCATCCAGGCCTTCGGTGAAGAAGTCATCACCCGCATGTGCGAGGAGCTGCTGCAAGGCGGTGCACCGAGCCTGCACTTCTACACCTTGAACCAGGCAGAACCGAGCATGGCGATCTGGAACAACCTCCAGCCGTCTCGTTGAAGCCCGATGGACCACGTGCTGGTAGCTGACCGGCGCCTGGTTCATACGCACGTGTCGCAGGCCCCACCTGCGGCGCCCTGCCTCGCCCAATCCGGCACTGGTCTTGACCTGGCCGAGCGCGTAATCTCCGGGCATGCCAATCTCCGCCCGTCTGATCTGGATCCTGCTGCTTTTTTGCCTCAGCCCGTTCGCGCTGGGCGAGCGCTTGCGCCTGGTAAGCGATGACTGGGCACCCTATGTCTACCAGCAAAACGGCCAGCCGCGTGGCATCGACTACGAGGTCACGACCGAGGTATTGCGTCGTCTTGGGTACGAGGTCCAATGGCAGTTCATGCCCTTCAAGCGGTGCCTGGCAATGATCGAGCAGGGCCAGGCCGACGGCATCATGGATGTCTTCCAGGTCGAGTCCCGCCACCCTTATTTGCTGTATGTCCCGGAACCCATGTCCACGGCCGAGTTGATCCTGTTCCAGACCAAGGCTCGCCGCCATGAGGTATCGAGCCTGGATGCGCTGGCCGGCCTGACCGTGGGCACCTCGCCAGGCTACAACTACAGTGCGGCGTTCAATGAGGCTACCTTCTTCAAGCGCGAAGCGGCGCCGACCCATGAAGCGAACTTTGGCAAGCTGGCGCTGGGGCGCATAGACCTTGCGATTACCGACCGCAGGGTCGGCCTGCATGTCATCCGGCTCATGGGTCTGGAGCAGCAGATCGAAGCCTTGCCGCTTGTCGTCAGTCGCCAGCCCCAGTACCTGGGCCTGGCCCGCAAGCCTGGGCGTGAGGTACTGGCCCAGGCCTTTGCCGAGGAACTGCGGCGATTCAAGCAGGAACCGGCCTACGCGGCCATCATGGACCACTACACACACGACCCTGAGCACCTTGCGAACGCCGTTGAGCAGCAGGAAAGCAGCACAGCGCGCTAGCTCTGTTATACTCGGGCCTTCCCGCCCGGCTCACGCCCGGACGCTCGGCCTCGCAACAGGCATCCCGATCGGCATCGACGCACTCTGGCGTCAGCCCTCCGTTTCCCGGATGTGCAGTGAAAGCCCAGCTGGACCGGACGCGATCGCATCATGCCGATGCCCGTCGCGCCAGGCAGAACATCCCTACGGGCCCAGCCCACACGAGAACAGGATTGCCCATGTCCTTTGCTTCCCTCGGTCTCTCCGAGGCTCTTGTCCGCGCCATTGAAGCCGCGGGCTATACCCAGCCGACCCCCGTGCAACAGCGGGCAGTTCCCGCCGTGTTGCAAGGCCGCGACCTGATGGTCGCCGCACAGACCGGTACCGGTAAGACCGGCGGTTTCGCCCTGCCGATTCTCGAACGTCTGTTCCCGGCAGGTCACCCGGACAAATCCCAGCGCCATGGCCCCCGTCAGCCACGGGTCCTGGTACTGACCCCTACCCGCGAACTGGCGGCCCAGGTGCACGACAGCTTCAAGCTGTATGCCCGCGACCTGCCGCTGGTCAGTGCGTGCGTCTTCGGCGGCGTCGGCATGAACCCGCAGGTGCAGGCCATTGCCAAGGGCGTCGACGTCCTGGTTGCCTGCCCTGGTCGCCTGCTCGATCTGGCCGGTCAAGGCAAGGTCGACCTGGCCCATGTAGAAATTCTGGTATTGGATGAAGCTGACCGCATGCTCGACATGGGCTTCATCCACGACGTAAAGAAAGTGCTGGCCCGCCTGCCTGCCAAACGCCAGAACCTGTTGTTCTCGGCCACGTTCTCCAAGGACATCACTGACCTTGCCGACAAGCTCCTGCACAACCCGGAGCGCATCGAGGTCACCCCGCCAAACACCACCGTCGAGCGCATCGAGCAGCGTGTCTACCGCCTGCCGGCCAGCCACAAGCGTGCCCTGCTGGCGCACTTGATCACCCTGGGTGCGTGGGAGCAGGTACTGGTCTTCACCCGTACCAAGCATGGCGCCAACCGCCTGGCCGAGTACCTGGAAAAGCACGGCCTGACTGCCGCAGCCATCCATGGCAACAAGAGCCAGAACGCACGCACCAAGGCCTTGGCTGACTTCAAGGCCAACAACATTCGCGTGCTGGTCGCCACCGACATCGCCGCCCGTGGCCTGGACATCGACCAACTGCCCCACGTCGTCAACTTCGAGCTGCCCAACGTCGAAGAAGATTACGTGCACCGCATTGGCCGTACTGGCCGCGCCGGTCGCTCTGGCGAGGCCATTTCCCTGGTGGCACCTGACGAGGAGAAACTGCTCAAGAGTATCGAGCGCGTGACCCGTCAGAAGATCGCTGACGGCGACCTGATGGGCTTCGATGCCAGCCAGGTCGAGGCCGAGAAGCCTGAAGTCCGCGAACGCCAGCAGCCCAATGGCCGTGGCGGTCGTGGTCAGCAGGCCCGCGGCGAGGGCAGCAAGGACGCCAACGGTGGCCGCAAGGATAAGGGCAAGGACAAGGGCAAAACCCGCCAGCAGGCTGCGGACAAACCCGCTGACAAGGAAAAGTCCGGCGACAGGCAGCAACAGCCGCGCAAGCCACGTGACAAGAAGCCTCGTCAGCAACAGGCCAGCAACGCGACCCCTCCGGCCATGCAGCCCAACCGCGATCCGGAAGAGTTTCTGGATGACGATGTGGATAACTTCGGTAACCGGGCTGACTACGTGAGCCCGTACCAGAATGGCAAGGGCCAAGGCCGCAACCGTCGCCCAGCCGGTAATGGTAGTCAACCGCAAGGAGGTACGCCGCGTACCAATGCCGGTGGTCAAGGCCGCAACAACGGTCAACCCCGTACTGGCGGTGGTGAGAAACGCCCGCCTCGTGCCAATAATGGCGGCACTGCTCGTCGTGACGGCGGCGCGCGTGGTGGTCGCCCACCGCGTGACGCAGCTGCCCGCCAGGAACCGGCCGTAGGCAACACGCGCCAGCCACAGCATCAGCCTGTGATCATCCGCAAGGAATCCAAGCTGGACCGTTATCCGACCCCCGAGCAGTTGGACGATCTACCAAGCCGTCCGCGGGGCGAACGCCCGGCACTGCTGACCCGCAAGGGGTCGTAAACGAAAACGGGGCCGCAAGCGGCCCCGTTTTTCATTCGGCTGACACGTATTACTTCTGCTTCACGCCTTCGACACTGATATCCAGATCCAGCGTCTGCGAGGTTGGGCCTGGGCCTTTGATGCCGAAGTCATTCAGGTTCAAGGTGGTGGTGGCATTGAAGCCAGCGCGCTCACCGCCCCATGGGTCCTTGCCTTCACCGTTGAAGGTGGCCTTGAAAGTCACCGGCTTGGTCACGCCGTGCAGGGTCAGGTCACCCATGACGTCAGCGGTCTTGTCACCGGTGGACTTGACGCTGGTGGACACGAACTTGGCATCCGGATACTTCTTAACGTCCAGGAAGTCGGGGCTGGCAATGTGCTTGTCACGCTCGGCGTGGTTCGACCACAGGCTGGCGGTTTTCAGGTCGACACTGATCTTGCTGGCTTCAGGCTTGGCACTGTCCCACGTGAAGTTACCGTCGAAATCCTTGAACGTACCGTGAATGAAGCTGTAGCCCAGGTGGCTGATCTTCCAGTCCACGAAAGCGTGCTGGCCTTCCTTGTCGATCTTGTACTCGGCTGCCATGGCCTGGCCAGCGGAGAACAGAGCAGTACCGAGCGCCAGAGCGGCAAAAGTCTTTTTCAACATCGTTACTTCCTTCCTTTGCGATTGAGGTTGAGCGTCAAGCTTTGCGGCCCAGCATACGCATGAGGGTCGCGTCACGGTCGATGAAATGGTGCTTGAGTGCGGCCAGGGCATGCAACCCCGCAAAAACCGCCACCCCCCACGCCAGCCACAGGTGGATGACACCGGCCAGATCCGCCTGGTCTGGCAGATTGCTGACCAGGGCAGGCACCTCGAACAGGCCAAACACCGGGATCCCCACGCCGTCGGCGGTGGAAATCAGGTAACCGGCAATCATCACGGCGAACAACCCCAGGTACAGGGCCAGATGCCCCAGCTTGGCACCCAATCGGGTGAGCGGGCCATAACTGGCAAGTGCCGGCGGCGGCGGGCTCACAAAACGCCACAGCACGCGCAACAGCATCACCGCCAGCAGCATCAGACCAATGCTTTTATGCAGGTCTGGGCCGGCCTTGCGCCATGGGTCATAGTAGTCGAGCCCGACCATCCACAACCCGAGGCCGAAAAGACTGAAGACGGTCAGCGCCACGCCCCAGTGCATGAGAATGCTGACAGCGCCGTAACGTGAAGATGAATTGCGCACTTGCATGTTGGCGTTCTTCCCCGTGAAAGCTATGCAAAGACTAGCGTCAAACGTATCGAATAAAAGCGGAAAAACTTGCTTTGGATTATCAACAAATCCGATAGCAATTTTCATAGAAGGCTATTAAGGAAACGTTAACGCCGATATCAGGCAGCGAGCGCTTCGATCAATGCGCATGGCACAGGGCTCAGTCGAGTGGCTGAGCCCTGCGGTTAGGCGCCGCCGGGGCGGTGCCGGGCAGGCCGGCGGTATCAGCTCGCTTTGGCCTGGCTATCGGTCAAAGGCTTCTTGGCTGGCGCCGGCTTGGTAGCCGCTTTTTTGCTGTCGGCAGGCTTGTGAGCTGGCTTGTGGGCCGATTTGGCCGCTGGCTTGTGGGCCGGCGCCTGCTTGACCGGGGCGGCCTTGGTGGCTGCTGCCTTGGTGGGTGCTGCCTTGACGGCGGGCGCCGGGCTGGCCGGTGCCTGTTGTGGCGCTTGCGCTGCAGGCTGCGCGACGGGGGGTGCTACAGGTGCTACGTCAGCGGCCTTTGCCGCCGGTTGAGGCTCTGGCGCTGGGGTTTCCTTGGCGCCGAACAGCCGAGCGAAGAACCCTGGCTTCTTCTGACCCGTCGCGTCGGTCGATTGGGCCTCAGGCTTGGCCGGCGCTTGGTCGCCTGCCTTGTCTTTGTTGGACGCGCCGCCAAAGAGGTTGGTGAAGAAATTGCCCTTGCTCTTGGCCGCTGCCGCACCTGCTGCGGCTGTCGCGGCAGCCGGCACGGCCTTGACTGGGTCGAACGACTTGCCGGCCAGCAGGTCCTGCACTTGGCCGGCAGCCCGTTGACCGCTACGCAGTGCGCCTTCAAGCGTGCCTGGGTACAGGGCATCGGTGTGCTCACCGGCAAACGCGATGCGTTGCACCGGGCGCTCCCAAAGACGCCAGTACTTGCTGATCTGGCCAGGTCCATAGGCCAGGTAGGCACCCCCGGTGCCGGCATCGGCGCTGTAGCGCTTGACTTCATAGCCAGTGAAGGCGCCGCGGGCCTGAGGATAGAAGGTGTGCAGGCGAATGAGCACCTGGTCGACCATTTGCTTGTCGCCAAAGGCCTGCAGCAGGCGGGCGTTGTCGCCGGAAAGGTTGATCACCACATTGGCACCGCCCTTGAGGGCCGGCTCGATCCACAACATGCCCAGGCCGGTATTGCTGAAGATCTCGCCCGACATGCGCGCCCGGCTTTCCCACACCGGTTTCTTGAACTTGAGCATGACCTGGTCGCGCCAGCCGTAGTTGGTGCCCTTGAGCGCCGCCACATGCTGGTTATCCAGGCCAGGTGTCATCTGGATCTTGGCCAGTGCGCGCAGGGGCACGGCCATCACCACGTAATCGGCGCGATAACCCACGCTGCCGACTTTCACGGTGACGCCATCCTTGTCCTGAACGATTGCACTTACCGGCGAGTCGGTCTTGATGGTCTTCAGTTGCTTGACGAATGCCTGCGCCAACACCGGGCTGCCGCCAGGAAGCCGCGCTGCACGCAGGTCACGGTCGCTCACGTCACGGTAGACGCGGTTCTGCTGGGCGAAATACAACAGCGACAAGCGCGATGGCTCGTCGTAGCGGCTGCGGATCTGCTGGTTGACCAGCTGACGGGCGGTGGCAGGCAGCTGCAACTTGTCCAGCCAAGAGGACACGTTGATCTGGTCCAGGGCGAACAGGGTGCTGGTCGCCTGGGGGTTGAGCGGATCGTCGATCGAACGGGCCAGGTCGTCCAGGGTTTTCTCGTAGCGCTTGAGGGCTTCGGCCGTGGCCTGCTGCTTGAGGGCCAGGTCTGCGGCGCTGAAATACTCGCCATCGATCAGGTAGCCAGGGGTGCGCACGAATTCCGGCGCTGGCAGCGTGTCGAGCTTGAAGCGATCAACGTACTGGTTGAGTACAGGCTGCGCCTTGGTATTGCCGATCCATTCGCTGGTGGCCAGGCCCGAGCGGCCGCCCATGCCTGCCTTGGCTTCGAGCAAGGTCACCTGCCAGCCCTTGTTCTGCAGCTCATAAGCTGCGGTCAGGCCTGCCATGCCGCCACCCACGACGATTGCCGTGGGCATCTTGTCACTCGCCAGCGCGGCACCGCTGGAAACACCAATCAATACCAACGCGCACAGGCGCACCCAAGCAGCAGCCATGTTGGCGAACTCCGAGTCAAAGGTTGCAGAAAACAGAGAGAGGCGGGATGCCCCGAGAGAGGCGCTAGAATACGTCACCGCTGCCAGGGCTGCCAGCGTAGTGACATCAAGTGGTCTGGCTAAATGACATTTTCTGGCGGGTTGTTCTCACCCGTGCCATTGCTTAGGCTTACGCCCCCACGCCGCCAAGCCAGGAGAAATGCTCATGGGCCTCAATGATCAGTGGATGCAGCGCGACCTCAAGGTCCTCTGGCACCCCTGCACCCAGATGAAAGACCACGAGCAACTGCCGCTGATACCGATCAAGCGCGGGGAAGGCGTGTGGCTCGAGGATTTCGAGGGCCGGCGCTACCTGGATGCCGTGAGCAGCTGGTGGGTCAACGTGTTCGGCCATGCCAACCCGCGTATCAATCAGCGCATCAAGGAGCAGGTCGACCAGCTTGAGCACGTGATTCTGGCAGGCTTTAGCCACCAGCCTGTGATCGAACTGTCCGAACGCCTGGTGGCCATGACACCGGCTGGGCTCGACCGGGTGTTCTACGCCGACAATGGCTCCTCGTGCATCGAAGTGGCGCTGAAGATGAGCTTCCACTACTGGCAGAACGTCGGCAAGCCGGACAAGAAGCGGTTCGTCACCCTGACCAACAGCTATCACGGTGAAACCATCGCGGCCATGTCCGTCGGTGATGTCCCGCTGTTCACCGAAACCTACAAGGCGTTGCTGCTCGACACCCTGAAAGTCCCAAGCCCCGATTGCTACCTGCGTCCGGAGGGCGTCAGTTGGGAGGCGCATTCGCGCACCTTGTTCCAAGTCATGGAGCAGACCTTGGCCGAGCATCATGCCTCGATCAGCGCGGTCATCATCGAGCCGTTGATCCAGGGCGCCGGCGGCATGCGCATGTACCATCCGGTCTATCTCAAGCTTTTGCGCGAAGCCTGCGATCGCTACGACGTGCACCTGATCCATGACGAGATCGCGGTTGGCTTCGGTCGTACGGGCACGATGTTCGCCTGCGAGCAGGCAGGTATTCGCCCGGACTTCCTGTGCCTGTCCAAGGCCCTGACCGGGGGGTATCTGCCCCTGGCCGCCTGCCTGACCACCGACAAGGTGTACCAGGCGTTCTATGACGACTACCGCACCTTGCGCGCGTTCCTGCATTCGCACAGCTACACGGGTAACCCACTGGCGTGCGCGGCCGCATTGGCCACCCTCGACATCTTCGAGCAGGATAACGTGATCGAGGCCAACAAGGCGCTGGCCACGCGCATGGCCACCGCCACCGCGCATCTGGCCGACCATGCCCACGTGGCCGAGATTCGCCAGACCGGCATGGTCCTGGCCATCGAAATGGTCCAGGACAAAGCCGGCAAAGTGCCCTACCCCTGGCAGGCGCGACGCGGCCTTAAAGTGTTCGAGCATGCCCTGACCCGTGGCGCGCTGCTGCGTCCGCTGGGCAGTGTGGTGTATTTCCTGCCACCGTATATCATCACGCCCGAACAGATCGACTTCCTGGCCGAAGTGGCCAGCGAAGGCATCGACATCGCCACCCGCGACAGCACCTGCGTGACGGTGCCCAGCACCTTCCACCCGGATTTTCGCGATCCGGGCTGATTACGGGGCGAAGGCCAGGCCTTCGACCGCGCCGGAACCTGCGCTGCGCATGCGTCATGCCAGCGCGGGCCTTCCGGTTGTCCTTACCTTTTCAGAGCTTACCCATGAGACTGTCCCGCTTTTTCATCGACGCTACCCTGAGCCTTGGGGAACACGACCTGCCCGAGGCACAGGCCCACTACATCGGCCGCGTATTGCGCATGGCGGCGGGTGACCCCGTGCAGCTGTTCGACGGCAGCGGCCAGGAATACCGTGGGCAGTTGCTGGAGGTGGGCAAGAAGGCCGTGCGTGTGAGCCTGGACCAGGCATTCGCTGGCCAGGCCGATTCCCCCCTGCAGGTGCACCTGGGTCAAGGGCTGTCGCGGGGCGAGCGTATGGACTGGGCCATCCAGAAAGCCACTGAGCTGGGCGCCAATGAAATCACCCCGATCGTCAGCGAGCGGTGCGAGGTGCGCCTGAAGGACGAGCGTGCCGACAAACGCCTGGCCCACTGGCGGCAAGTGGCGATCAGCGCCTGCGAACAGTGTGGCCGCTCCAGCCTGCCGATCATCCACCCACCCATCACCTTGACTGAGTGGCTGGCCGCAACCCAGGCGCAGCTCAAGCTGGTGTTGCACCCGGTGGCCGAACCGCTGGTCAGCCATGCCAGACCGGCAAGCCTGGCTTTTCTGATCGGTCCCGAAGGCGGCTTGAGCGAACCCGAGGTCGAACAGGCCAAGGCAGCGGGCTTTCATGCAGCGCGCCTTGGCCCGCGGGTATTGCGCACTGAAACTGCGCCGGTGGTAGCCCTTTCGGTGGCGCAACAGCTCTGGGGCGATTTCTAAGCCTTCTCAGGGGAGCAGAGGCTGCTCACAGGCTGGGTTCATCAGCGCACGTAGTGCGACACTGCCACGAAATGCATCAGGCTGCCGGCAATCACGAACAGGTGCCAGATGCCATGCCAGTGGCGAAAGCGCCGGTCGAATGCGAAAAATATGATGCCCACGGTGTAGAACACGCCCCCTGCGGCCAACCAGGCAAAACCGGCCGTACCCAGCGCCTCCAGCAACGGGTTGACCGCGACCAGCACGATCCAGCCCATCACGGCGTAGATCACGATGGACAAGACGCGTGCTTCGGAGCGGGGCTTGATTTCCTGCAACATGCCCAGTACGGCCAGCCCCCAGACGATGCCGAACAGGCTCCAGCCCCAGGGCCCGCGCAGGCTGATCAGGCAGAAGGGCGTGTAGCTCCCGGCGATCAGCAGGTAGATGGAGAGGTGATCGAGCTTGCGCATGATCACCTTCGCCCGCCCTCGCGTGCTGTGATACAGCGTGGAAATGCTGTACAGCAACAGCAGCGTGCCACCGTAGATGGAGAAACTGACGATCTTCCAGGGGTCCCCCTGCAAGATGGCGCCGATGATCAGCCAGAGGGCACCGAGGCCTGCCAGCAACGCACCCACCAAGTGGGTCCAGGCATTGAAGCGTTCACCGTAATACATGCACTTAAAGACCTTTCGAAACCCAGCTAGTTTCAGCCACGACACTCGACGCGTACCGGCGGCACGCTCTAACCCGGCGTTTGCAGCCTGCCGCTGCGCTGTGCGTCCCTGACCAGGCGCTCGAGCCCGACCAGGTCAGGCACGCGCGCCACCTGATCCCCTACCTGGACAGCGGCCAACTCAAGGGGTGCCAACGCCACGTCAACGTAGTTGAGCTGGCTGTCGAGCTTGCACGAGCGCGGTATGTCTTGCAGCAACAAGGCCAGGTAACGCAACCCCGTGTCGCCCAGTGCGTTGAGCACCACCACACGGGCCCGTTCTCCACAGGGCGTATGGCTGTCACAGGCCGCTTCGAAGCCGATCAGGGGCAAGCGCTGCTGGCGCCAGTCGACCCAGCCCAGGTGCCAGGGCAGGTCACCGCGCTGACACGCTACATTGCGCAGCCCACTGAGTTCGGCTACGGCCACATTGGGCAGCACCAACGTACGGTCGCCCAATGGCAGCAACAGCCCGGTAAGGCTGCTGCGCTGCCCGGCTATCAGTTCAAGCATGGGACTGGCTCCACCGGAGTATGCTGTGCAGCAAGACCGACTCCTGATAAGGCTTGCCGAGGTATTCGTTGACCCCGATGGCCATGGCTCGGTCGCGGTGCTTGTGCCCCGTACGCGAGGTGATCATGATGATGGGCAGCGCCTTGAGGCGGGCGTCCTGACGAATGCGGGTCGCCACTTCGAAACCGTCCATGCGCGGCATTTCGATATCCAGCAGCAACACATCGGGCCGGTGCCCTTCCAGCACCGCCATGGCATCCACCCCGTCCTTGGCGGTGATCACGCTCATGCCATGGCGCTCAAGCAGGCGGCTGGTGACCTTGCGCACCGTGACCGAATCGTCTACCACCATCACCAGCAAGGTGCGGTCCGGGGTCGCTGCCGGCAGCAACCCACGCGGCGTGCCTCCAGGCAAACGAGCAAGCCGCCGTTGCTGGCCACGCAATTGCCCCAACAGGTCGAGAATCAACACGACGCGCCCATCCCCCAGCAGCGTTGCACCCGACAGGCCGGCAACGGCCGCAAACTGCGGGCCCAGGCTTTTGACCACGATCTCCCGGCTGGGCGACAGGCTGTCGACCTGAATGGCGAACGACTGCTCCTGTGAATGCACCAGCAACAAGGGCAGCGGCACGCTCTGGCCCAGCAGCGTAGGACGCGGCGCGCCCTGCACCAGCTCGCCCAGGTAGCGCAGCTGGTACTGATGGCCTGCGTAGGTGTAGCGCGGCGGCTCCTGCTCGTAGCAACCTGCCAGCTCAGCGGGCGGTACCCTCACGATGCCTTCGATGGTGTTGAGCGGGATGGCGTACTGCTCGTCGCCCAGGTGCACCATCAGCGCGCGGTTGATCGACACCGTGAACGGCAGGCGAATCTGAAAACGCGCCCCTTTGCCCTGGGCCGACTCGATGGTCATCGAGCCGCCCAACTGCTTGACCTCCTCGTGGACCACGTCCATGCCCAGGCCTCGCCCTGAGATCTGCGTGATCTTTTCGGCCGTGGAAAAGCCCGGCCTGAGGATGAACTGCAGTATCTCGTGGTCGCTCAGCTGTGCCTGCGGGTCGAGCAGGCCGCGCTTGATCGCCTTGAGTCGGACGGCTTGTAGGGGTACGCCGGCGCCATCGTCGGTCATCTCGATGACGATGTCCGCCCCCTCGTGCAGCAGGTTCAGGTGGATCGTGCCCTGCTCAGGCTTACCCGCAGCCAATCGGGCTTCGCGGCTTTCCAGGCCATGGTCGACGGCATTGCGCAACATGTGTTCAAGCGGCGCCACCATGCGTTCCAGCACACTGCGGTCCAGCTCGCCCTCGGCGTTGCCCACCACCAGCTCGACCTGCTTGCCCAGCTCGCTCGCCACCTGCCGCACCACGCGCTGCAAGCGCGGCACCAGGCGTTCGAAAGGCACCATCAACGTTGCCGTCAGGCCCTCCTGCAACTGGCTGTTGACCCGCGCCTGCTGCTGGAGCAGGCCGTAGGCTTCCTGGGCGCGCTGGGCCATGGTTTCCTTCAGGTCCAGCAGGTCCGAGGCCGACTCGAACAGCGCCCGCGACAACTGCTGCAGCTGGGAGTGACGGTCCATTTCCAGTGGGTCGAAGTCTTCATAGACATCGCCTTCCAGCTGCTGGCGGCTGGAGATCCGCCCCTGAGTTTCGATATCCAGGCGCAGCAGCTGGTCACGCATGCGCTCGAGCGTGGTTTCCATTTCGTTGAGGGTGAACTGGGCGTCATTGACCTGCTGCTCGATGCGTCCACGGATGATCGAGTGCTCACCGGCCAGGTTGCCCAGGTCGTCCAGCAATTCGGCATCGACCTTGACCATGTCCCCCGGCACTCGCTCGGGGGTTACTGCCGGACCTTCGCTGGCGGCAGTTTCGACCGGGCTGGTGCCGGCCGCGCTGTCGGTCAGGCCTGCGCTGCTGAAGTTGCGGATGTAATCGATCAGCGCCGTGGCGGCGTGCAGCGGTTGCCCCAGGCGCACCGCATCGAGCATGTGCGCCAGGCGGTCGTGGCAGTTCTGCAACAGCGAGAACAGGGCCCCGCTCGGTGGCAGGCGCCCTGCCGCGAGCAACTCGTACAAAAATTCCAGCTCATGGGCCAGGTCACCGATGGGGCCGATTTCGACCATGCGTGCCACCCCTTTGAGGGTGTGCAGGTCGCGCATCAGGTTGTCCACCTCCACCGTGCTGCGCGGGTCGGCCTGCCATCGCGCCAGCGCTGCAGCGGCGCTCTCGACGATGTCCGAGCTTTCTTCGAGGAAAACCTCCATCAGCTCTTCCCCGGCGCTTTCCGGAGCTTGTGACGGCGGCACTGGCGCGGGGTCGAGGGCCAGGTCTGGGGCTGGCGTGTCGATCAGTTGCACGTCCATGTCCGGGTGCAGCGGTGTGACGCTGTCGAGGCCCACGCGCCCGGTGGCATCGGGTGCAAGCCCTTGCCCCTGAAGTTCGCGCAGGCGAGCCACCAGCGGCGTACGCGGGACGACGTCCTGGCCGGCAGCCAGCTCGTCGAGCATGTCCAGCAGCGCCTCGTGGGCGTGCTGGGCATGGGTGAAGAACTGCGCATCGGCAGGCAGGCTGCCCTCCTCCACTGCACCGTACAGGTCCAGCAAGGCTTCGCACACCTCATCGACCTGCCACAGATCGGCCGAATGGGCGGCATGGGCAAGCTCGGTCATGTCATCGAGCAGTGTCTCCAAGGCCGCCCGTTGAGCCGGGCGCCGCTGCCAGTCGGCCAGCAACGACTCGGCGTCCAGCAAACGATCCATGGCTTGCGACAGGAAAGCTGCGACCTGTTGCGGGTCGCGGGCGTTGCCGGTCGAGGCATGCGCATCGCCGCCCAGGGCGGCGATGCGCGTATCGATGGCCAACTCGACCTGCTCGATCAATTGGGCCGCACCAGGCAGTGGCTCGAACGGGGTGGTGGATAACTGCGCCAGGCCCTGCCCGAACATCGAGGCGGCGGACTTGAGCCAGTGCAGCTCCGTTTCATCGAGCAGCAGGTCGTGCGCCTTGTACTCGCGCACCAGTCGGTCGAACACGGTGGCAAGTTCGGCGATGGGCACAACTCCGGCCATGGCCGCACTGCCCTTGAGGGTGTGCAAGGCCCGCTGCAGGGCGTCGTCTACAGGGACGCCGTGCTGGGCATTTGCCAGGAACCCGTCGAGGCTGGCCAGGTGGCCTTGGGCCTCGCCACGGAAGATGTCCAGTAACTGCGGGTCGAGCCCCTGCGCGCTGGCCGCGGCTGGCAGGTCGCGCTCGGCAAGGGCATGCAGGTGGCCCACCAGTTGCTGTACGGCGCTCACATGCGGCAGGTGCCCCGCGGCGAAGTCGGCGAGCACCTCGGGCAGTTGCGCGAACGCTTGCTCAAGCGCCATCTGCCCGTCCGCACCAAGCACGTTGCGGCCGGCAAGCACACGGTTGAGCAAGTGCTCGGCGGCCCAGGCCAGCTCTGCCAACGCCTGGGCATGCACCAGGCGGCCTGCGCCCTTGAGCGTATGCAATGCCCTATGCACTTCGATCAGCGCGTTGTGCTGCTGGTGGTCGGCACGCCAAGTCAACCAGTGCCGCTCAATGTCCTGAAGCAATGCTTGGGCTTCTTCGATGAATACGCCACGCAATTCGTCCTGAAGGCCATCCGCCTCTTCCAGATCGGCATGCTCTTCAACGGTGGAACAGTGCACGCCCAACGCCCCCAGGCGCTCGCGAGCCATGACGATGAAGCGCTGAGCGTCGGCCAGTGGGTCGGCCACGCGCCATTGTAGATAGCATTCGCCAGCGCTCAAGGCTTCGGCCAGCAGCGTCAGTTCCTCGGACGAGGGGTCGGCCTGCGCCTGTTGTACCCAGCCCTGGACAAACACCGTGCAGCGCGCGAACACCTCGGCAGCGGCCGGCAACATCAGCATGGCCAGGGCGCCGCGCACCTGCTGGAGCAAGCCTGGCAAGGCCTGCAGGTGCTGACGGGGCCAGCCCGACTCCAGGCAATCGCCCATCAGGTCCTTGGCCTGCTGCAACACGTTCAGCGACTCTCGCAGCACGACCAGGCGAATCTCGGCGACATCGGCGCCCGGCAGGCCTGGCTCCCCCCCTTCTTCGAGTGGCCCGACCATGCCGTTGAGCGTGGCTTCCACGTACAACAAGGCCCCCGCCACATCCATCAGCACCGCGTCATCCACGGCCCGATCGCCCTCGGCCAGCCCTTGCAGCGTCATCACTTGATCGATGATGACCCGACGCGGCTGCTGGAAACCCAGCACGGCCAGGGTATCGGCCACGTGGCGCAGGGGCGCGAGCAACACCTCCAGTTGTTCATTGTGCTGCCGGTCGCTGCGCACGAACTGGTCCAGGCGGTCCTTGATGCGCATGAGGTCGTCACACAATGCCGCCACTACCGACCTTAGCGCGTCGCGGCCCTCCCCAGCCTGCAACTGCTCGCGCCAGTTGCCCAATGACACGTCAAGGTTCGCCAGGTCCTGGGCACCTGCCAGACGCTGGCCTGCATTGCCGAGCAGGCGGCCATGAACCACCGGTTCCGCGCCCCGGCAGGCACGCAGCTGGTTCAGGAGCGGCAACATCACCAGTGGCAAGTCATGGCGTGCACCGCGCAGACGTTCCAGGTAGGAAGGCAACAGCTCCAGGCCCTTGAACAGCGCCCCCAGGCAGTCGCCTCGCGGGGTGACCTTACCGTTGGCCAGGTCGGTCACGAGCATCTCCAGCTCCTGGGCAAGGCGCGTTGCCCCAGGCAACTCCAGCATCACCAGGCAACCGTGTACCTGGTGCAGGTTGTCCGCCACGAAGGTGAGTAACGACAGGTCTTCAGGCTCGCCGGCAAAACGTTCCAGCGCCTGGCGCCCCTGCCCCAGGCAATCGAGCAGGGCAGCCTTGGTCCAGGCCAGGCCCACGGTATCGTGGCGGGCAGGGCCAGCAATGGGGCCGGGCATGGGCGTGGACATGGGCATTTCTCAATGGGGCTCGGCAGGTGCCGGCAGGGTGAATCCGGAGACCGAACGGCGCATCTCGCTGGCCATGCGCGCAAGGTGACGAATGCTGTCGGCGGTGGCGCTGGAACCTGCGGACGTCTGGGCGGTGATCTGCTGGATGACGGCCATGGTGTGTGAGATCTGCCCCGCCGAGGACGTCTGCAATTGGGCCGCATCGGAAATGCTGTGGATAAGGTCGGCAAGGTTCTGCGAAACCCCTTCGATCTCAGCCAGCGCCACGCCGGCGTCCTGCGCCAGCCTGGCGCCGCGCACGACTTCGGCCGTGGTCTGTTCCATGGAAATGACCGCTTCGTTGGTGTCGGCCTGAATGGTCCGCACCAGGGCTTCGATCTGCCGCGTGGCAGAGGACGAGCGCTCGGCCAGGCGCTGGACCTCGTCCGCGACCACGGCGAACCCCCGCCCTGCCTCACCCGCCAGCGAGGCCTGGATCGCGGCGTTCAAGGCCAGGATATTGGTCTGGTCGGCAATGTCGTCGATCAGGCTCACGATATCGCCGATCTCCTGGGACGATTCGCCCAGGCGCTTGATGCGCTTGGCGGTGTCCTGGATCTGCTCGCGAATGTTGTTCATGCCATCGATGGTGTTGTGCACCACCTCATTGCCCTTGTTGGCAATGGCCACGGACCGCTCGGCGACCTTGGCCGACTCGTAGGCATGGGCCGAAACACGGTCGATCGACTCGACCATGTCCCCGACTGCCTCGGAGGCCTCGCTGATCTGCTCGGCCTGTTGCTCGGATGCCTTGGCCAACTGGCGGGCCGTGTTCTGCGTATCCTGCACCGCCGAGGCGACCTGCACCGCGCTGTGGTTGATGGTGGCGACCAGGTCGCGCAATTGGTCAACGGAATAGTTGATGGAGTCGGCAATGGCGCCGGTGAAGTCTTCGGTCACCGACACGGTCACCGTCAGGTCGCCATCTGCCAACTCTTCGATTTCATCGAGCAGGCGCATGATCGCCTGCTGGTTGCGTTCGTTCTTTTCGGCGGTCTCACGCAACTGACGGTTGGTGGTGCGCACCATGACCAGGCCGATGAGGATGATCGAGGCCAGCGCCAACAAGCCCAGTGCATACCCCCCAACGGTATCGAGCGTGCGCCCGCTGGCCAGGTTTTCGAACCCGTTGGCCAGGTGCGAGGCTTCCTCGAGCAAGGTCTGCGACAGGCTGAAGATGCTGCCGGCCGCCTCCCGCACCCGGAACAGCTCCGGCGAGGTTTCGAGAATTTCATCGACCGAGCCGGCCACGAACTGGAACAGCTCGGCGATTTCCGCCAGCCGCGCCCTGGCATCGGCGTCCTCGACACGGGTAACGCCAATGCCAGCGTCGCCCTTGAGCATGCCCTCGAGCACCTGGCCGAAGCGGCCGGCATCACGGCCGAAGGCATCGGCGGCCTGCGCCGCCGCCGCATCGCCGGCCAGTACGGTATTGACCGACCCCAGGATACGTTCGGCCAACAGCAGTTGGCGCTGAGCCACGGCGACCTGGCTGGCCGGGGCGCCACTTTGCAGCAGAATTTCGACCACTTTTTCGTATTCGACCTGCAACTGCGGGACGGTTTCGGCCAGGGTTGCCGCCACCTGGTGCAAGGACAGCACGGTCTGTTCGCTGGCCAGGATGGTGTCGGTGCTCTTGCGCAGGCTCTCCCAGTCATCGCGCACCGCTTCCATTTCTTCGCGCACCGAGGGTGGCGCTGCGGGCAGGCCAGTGGCCTTGTCGCCTTCGCGCAGGTAGCCCCAGCGACGCTCGAAGTCGTTGCGCGCATCGGACAGCAGCCTGAAGGCCACACCCTTGCCGGCAGCCGCTTCAGTGGCGTTCTTGGCAATGCGCTGGGACAGCACGCGCAGCTCGCCGGCATGGCCGATGTACTGCTTGTCGTAGTTGGACTGGGTGTTGAGGTAGGCGAAATTGGCGAACAGCAGAATGATCGAGAGGATCAGGATCAGGAACAGCACGGTGATCTGCGCAATGCTGCGGGTGCGGGGGCTCACGGTGGTGGCGGTGACGGGGGGAGCAGGCTGGTTCACGTTTGCAAGGTCCTATAACGCCACATCGAGAAAGCCCGGTGCCTGGGCCAGGGCAAAGGGGCTGAAGATCGCCCAGTAGTCGTGGTCGCGTTCGAAGCGCCCCTGAACGAAGGGCCCGGCAGCATCGGTCACTGGCAGCGCAGGTTGCAGGCTGTCGATAGCAAAGTGCTGCAGGCCCACCACTTCGTCCACCAGCAGACCAACGAAAAGCGCCTCGTGATCGAGCACCAGGACGCGGCGCTGCTTGCCTGGCACGGCACTGCCCAGGCCGAGGAAACGGCCCAGGTCCATCACGGGCAGTAGCCGGCCACGCAGATTGGCCACCCCGCATACCCAGGGTTGTACACCGGGTACTCGGCTACTGCGGGGCTCACGCAGCACTTCGGCCACCTCGCCCATGGGGGCGACGAACCATTGCCCGGCTACACGAAAACCGATGCCGCTCCACTGCTGCAACCTGTCACCCGAAGCTGGCTGGTCGGCCACCAGCAGCCGGCAGCGGCGATCGATATCCAGCAACAGTTCGAAGGCGGTCAGCGACGCCCCCTGCGGGCGTGTGGTCAAGCCCCCAGCACCTCTTGGAGCTTTTGCACCAGCGCATCTTCTTCCACGGGCTTGGTCAGGAAGTCACGTGCGCCCTGGCGCGTCGCCCAGATGCGGTCGGTCTCCTGGTCCTTGGTGGTCACCACAATGACCGGAATGGCCTTGGTCTCCGGGTCCTTGCTGAGCTGGCGAGTGGCCTGGAAGCCGTTCATGCCTGGCATCACGATGTCCATGAGCACTGCATCCGGCTTCTCTTGCCGGGCAAGGGCCACGCCATCGGCGCCGTTATTGGCCTTGAGTACCTCGTGCCCGTGCTTTTCCAGCCATTGGGTCAACTTATACATTTCTGTCGGCGAATCGTCGACAATCAGAACGCGGGCCATACTGGTTCCCCATCAGGATTCGTAAGACCGTGCCAGGGCAGGGCACGGTCAGGGTGCTGTTTGTTGGGCTGTGGCAAACCCAGGCACATGGGCCTGTATTGCCTCGATCAGTTCTTCCTTGGTAAACGGCTTGGTCAGAAACTGATCAGAACCGACCACACGCCCGCGGGCCTTGTCGAACAAACCGTCGCGCGACGACAACAGAATCACCGGGACGTCCTTGAAGGTGCTGTTCTGCTTGATCACCGCGCACGTCTGGTAGCCGTCCAGGCGCGGCATCAAGACATCGACGAAGATCACGGCCGGGTTGTGATCGACGATCTTGGCCAGGGCATCGAAGCCATCGCTGGCAGTGATGACCTCGCAGCCCACCTCACTGAGCAGCATCTGCGCCGTGCGGCGAATGGTGCGTGAATCGTCGATCACCATCACTTTCAGGGGTTGTTCCATAGACGCCTACCCGGGGGAATTGAGCTGCATGGTGCAAGCGGCACGCGACAGGAAAGCCCCATGGGCCCATGGCCGCTTTTCGCTTGAGGCGTGTAGCCAAAGGCTTGAAGCTGCATTTTTAGCACAGTCCGGGTAGCCATTCCATCTGCCGCGCCCCTTGACCGGCGGCGTTGGCGGCGCCACCCTGAGCCACTTTTCTTTCGATCCATCGCGGCCACGCCGCCAAGAGGAACCACCCCATGAGCGTTCGCCTCGGCATTGTCATGGACCCTATTGCGTCCATCTCCTACAAGAAGGACAGTTCGCTGGCCATGCTGCTGGCTGCCCAGGCACGCGGCTGGAGCCTGTTCTACATGGAGCAGCGCGACCTGTATCAAGGCGAAGGCAAGGCCCGTGCGCGCATGCGCCCATTGACGGTGTTCGCAGACCCGGCCCGCTGGTTCGAGCTGGGCGAGGAGCAGGACAGCGCCCTGGCCGAACTGGACGTGATCCTGATGCGCAAGGACCCGCCTTTCGACCTGGAATTCGTCTACAGCACCTACCTGCTCGAACAGGCCGAAAGCGAAGGCGTGCTGGTGGTCAACCGCCCCCAGAGCCTGCGTGACTGCAACGAAAAGCTGTTCGCCACGCTGTTCCCGCAGTGCACCCCGCCTACCCTGGTCAGCCGCCGCCCGGACATCATCCGCGCATTCGCCGCCGAGCATGGCGATGTGATCCTCAAGCCCCTGGATGGCATGGGCGGCACGTCGATCTTCCGTCACCGGGCGGGCGACCCAAACCTGTCGGTGATCCTCGAAACCCTGACCCTGCTGGGCACTCAACAGATCATGGCCCAGGCCTACCTGCCGGCGATCAAGGACGGTGACAAACGCATCCTGATGATCGACGGCGAGCCGATCGACTACTGCCTGGCCCGTATTCCGGCCAGCGGCGAAACCCGTGGCAACCTGGCAGCCGGTGGTCGCGGCGAGGCACGCCCCTTGAGCGAGCGCGACCGCTGGATCGCGGCCCAGGTGGGCCCGACACTGCGCGAGAAAGGCCTGCTGTTCGTCGGCCTGGACGTGATCGGCGACTACCTCACCGAAATCAACGTGACCAGCCCCACCTGCATCCGCGAAATCGACGCCGCCTACGGCACCGACATCGGCGGCCAGCTGATGGATGCCATTGATCGCCAGCTCAAGGCGCGTTGACCACGGACATTCGGTAACGGGCTGGCGTGGGGTATCATGCTCACCCGCAAGCGACAGGCTGCAAGCCCGGCACGGCCGCCCCGTGCTTCTGCTGACTGTCGCGTGCCGTTTGTAGCTCGACGATGCCCCTGGATACCTGATGACGCTGCCCGCTGACATCCCCGCCGACCTGTTGCCGCCCCGCGTTCGCCCGGTGGACAGGCTGGGCTTCACGCTGTTTCTGGCGGCGCTGGTGCACCTGGCGTTGATCCTCGGAGTGGGCTTTACCGTGGTCAAGCCGGCGCAGATCAGCCGCACCATGGACATCACCCTGGCCACGTTCAAGAGCGAAAAGCCGCCGGAAAAGGCTGATTTCCAGGCGCAGGACAACCAGCAAGGCAGCGGCACCCTGGACAAGAAGGCCGTGCCCAAGACCACCGAGCTTGCGCCTTTCCAGGACACCAAGATCAACAAGATCACGCCGCCTCCTGCCGCCAGGCCCGAGGTACCGCCGCCTCCACAGAAGTCGGCGGTCGCGACCAAGGCCCCCAAGGCCCAGAAGGTCGAGCCCAAGCCCCGGGAAAGCAAGCCCCAGCCCAAGCCGAGCACGCCCGTGCGGGAGTTCGACAGCTCGCAGCTGTCCAGCCAGATCGCCAGCCTTGAAGCCGAGCTTGCCAATGAGCAGCAGCAATATGCCAAGCGCCCGCGTATCCATCGCCTGAATGCGGCCTCGACCATGCGCGACAAGGGCGCCTGGTACAAGGAGGAGTGGCGCAAGAAAGTCGAACGCGTGGGCAACCTGAACTACCCGGACGAGGCACGCCGGCAGCAGATCTACGGCAACCTGCGCATGATGGTCTCGATCAACCGCGACGGGTCACTCTACGAAGTGCTGGTGCTCGAATCCTCCGGTCAGCCCGTGCTGGACCAGGCGGCCCAGCGCATTGTGCGCCTGGCTGCACCGTTCGCACCGTTCACCGGTGACCTGGCCGAGTACGACCGGTTGGAAATCATCCGCACCTGGCGCTTCGCCAGAGGCGATCGGTTGTCCAGCAACTGAGCCGGCACGCTTGCAGCTGTGGCCGGGTGGCGCCACACTATCCCCCATGAAGAACCTCACGCCGAGCTACCTCAAGCACCAGTTCCTGATCGCCATGCCGCACATGGCCGACCCGAACTTCGCCCAGACCCTCACGTACATCGTCGAGCACAATGCTCATGGCGCGATGGGGCTTGTGGTGAACAAGCCGCAGGAACTGAACCTGGCCGACATCCTCGAGCAGTTGCGCCCGGACGAAACCCCGTCGGCCAGCACCCTGCAGGTGCCCATCTACCAAGGCGGCCCGGTGCAGACCGACCGCGGCTTCGTGCTGCACACCAGCGAGTGCAGCTACCAGGCCACGGTGGAACTCCAGGGCCTCTCGCTCTCCACGTCCCAGGACGTGCTGTTCGCCATCGCGGAAGGCGTGGGCCCGGAAAAGAGCCTGATCACCTTGGGCTACGCCGGCTGGGAAGCGGGCCAGCTGGAGGCCGAACTGGCCGATAACGCCTGGCTCAACTGTGCGTTCGACCCGGATATCCTGTTTGCCATGACCAGCGAGCTGCGCCTGGAAGCGGCGGCCGCAAGCCTTGGCATCAACCTTCACCTGCTGACCAGCCAAGCGGGCCACGCCTGATGGCCGACGCACTTGCCGCACCCCGGCTGCTGCTGGGCTTCGACTATGGCACCAAGCAGATTGGCGTTGCCGTCGGCCAGGCGGTCACCGGCCAGGCCCGTGAACTGTGTACGCTGCGCGCCCAGAATGGCGTGCCGGATTGGGCCCAGGTCGAGCGCCTGATCGCCGAATGGAAACCTGACGCCATTGTCGTCGGCCTGCCGCTGAACATGGACGGCACCCCCAGCGACATGAGCGCCCGCGCCGAAAAATTCGCCCGCCGCCTCAATGGGCGCTTCAACCTGCCGGTGCATACCCATGACGAACGCCTGACCACGTTCGAGGCCAAGGGTGAGCGCATGGCCCGTGGCGGCCAGCGCGGCACGTACCGGGACAACCCGGTCGACGCTATCGCCGCCGCCCTGCTGCTGCAAAGCTGGCTGGAGGCCAATACCTGATCATCTTCGCGGCCGGATGCCTCCGGCGCACCCTTCCGAGGAACCTGCAATGAGCCTACCTGATCCTGCCGCGCTGATCCGGCAGATGGCTGTCGACCTTCGCGCCCATCTGGCCCGCCGCGCCATCGCCGAGCCACGCTACATCGGCATTCGCACCGGCGGTGTGTGGGTGGCCCAGGCGTTGCAACAGGCCATGGACGACACCAGCCCCATGGGTACGCTTGACGTGTCGTTCTATCGAGACGACTTCAGCCAGAATGGCCTGCACCCGCAGGTGCGCCCCTCGGAGCTGCCGTTCGAAATCGAAGGCCAGCACCTGGTGCTGGTAGACGACGTGCTGATGAGCGGTCGAACCATTCGTGCCGCCCTCAACGAACTGTTCGACTATGGCCGTCCGGCCAGCGTCACCCTGGTCTGCCTGCTGGACCTGGATGCAGGCGAGCTGCCCATCCGCCCGAATGTGCTCGGCGCCACCTTGTCATTGGCGGCCCATGAACGGGTAAAATTGACCGGACCCACGCCGCTCGCCCTCGAGCGCCAGGACCTCGCCCCCGCTACCGCCCTTTAAGAGTCCCCCGCGATGACGCCAATCGACGCCAAGCGCCCGCTGCAGCTCAATGATCAGGGCCAGCTGCGCCATTTCCTTTCGCTTGACGGTTTGCCCCGCGAACTGCTGACCGAAATTCTCGACACTGCCGATTCCTTCCTGGAAGTCGGCGCCCGCGCCGTGAAGAAAGTGCCGCTGCTGCGTGGCAAGACGGTGTGCAACGTCTTCTTCGAGAACTCGACCCGAACCCGGACCACGTTCGAGCTGGCCGCCCAGCGCCTGTCGGCCGACGTGATCAGCCTGAACGTGTCGACCTCCTCGACCAGCAAGGGCGAGACGCTGTTCGATACCTTGCGCAACCTTGAAGCCATGGCGGCCGACATGTTCGTGGTGCGCCACTCGGATTCGGGCGCGGCGCACTTCATTGCCGAGCACGTGTGCCCGGAGGTTGCCGTGATCAACGGCGGTGATGGCCGCCATGCGCACCCGACCCAGGGCATGCTCGACATGCTCACCATTCGCCGTCACAAGGGCGGCTTCGAGAACCTATCGGTTGCCATCGTCGGCGATATCCTTCATTCGCGCGTGGCGCGTTCGGACATGCTGGCGCTCAAGGCGCTGGGTTGCCCGGACATTCGCGTGATCGGCCCCAAAACCCTGATCCCCGTCGGCATCGAGCAGTATGGCGTGAAGGTGTACACCGACCTGGCAGAAGGCCTCAAGGATGTGGACGTGGTGATCATGCTACGCCTGCAACGTGAGCGCATGACCGGTGGCCTGCTGCCCAGCGAAGGCGAGTTCTACCGTCTGTTCGGCCTGACCACCGCCCGCCTGGCAGGCGCCAAGCCGGACGCCATCGTCATGCATCCCGGCCCGATCAACCGTGGGGTGGAAATCGAATCGGCCGTGGCCGATGGCAAGCATTCGGTGATCCTGAACCAGGTTACCTACGGGATCGCCGTGCGCATGGCCGTGTTGTCCATGGCCATGAGCGGGCAAAACGTACAACGTCAACTCGACCAGGAGATCGCCCAGTGAGCATCAGCATTCTTGGCGCCCGGGTCATCGACCCTCAAAGCGGCCTTGACCAGGTCACCGACCTGCACCTGGAGGGTGGCCGCATTGCCGCCATGGGCGCCGCGCCCGCTGGCTTTGCTGCTAGCCGCACCCTTCAGGCCGATGGCCTGGTCGTCGCCCCTGGCCTGGTGGACCTGGGCGTGTCGCTGCGCGAGCCCGGCTACAGCCGCAAAGGCACCATCGCCAGCGAGACCCGCGCGGCCGTGGCCGGTGGCGTGACCAGCCTGTGCTGCCCGCCGCAGACCCGCCCGGCCCTGGACACCTCGGCAGTGGCCGAGCTGATCCTGGACCGCGCCCGCGAGGCGGGCAACAGCAAGGTCTACCCGATCGGTGCGCTGACCAAGGGCCTGGAGGGGGAGCAGCTGGCCGAACTGGTAGGCCTGCGCGACACCGGCTGCGTCGCTTTTGGCAATGGCCTTAAGGAAATACCCAACAACCGCACTTTGGCCCGTGCGCTGGAGTACGCCGCCACGTTCGACCTGACGGTGGTGTTCCACTCCCAGGACCGCGACCTGGCCCAGGGCGGCCTTGCCCACGAAGGGGCCATGGCCAGCTTCCTGGGTTTGCCCGGCATCCCTGAAACTGCCGAAACCGTGGCCTTGGCGCGCAACCTGCTGCTGGTGGAGCAGACAGGTGTTCGCGCTCACTTCACCCAGATCACCAGCGCCCGTGGCGCCCGGTTGATCGCCCAGGCGCAAAGCCTTGGCCTGCCGGTGACTGCCGATGTCGCGTTGTACCAGCTGATCCTGACCGACGAATCGCTGCGTGAATTTTCCAGCCTGTACCACGTGCAACCGCCACTGCGTAGCGCTGCCGACCGCGATGGCCTGCGCGAGGCGGTGAAAACCGGCGTGATCCAGGCGATCGCCAGCCATCACCAGCCTCATGAGCGCGATGCCAAGCTGGCCCCGTTCGGCGCCACGGAGCCGGGTATCAGCAGCGTGGAAGTGTTGCTGCCATTGGCCATGACGCTGGTACAGGATGGCTTGCTCGACCTGCCCACGTTGCTGGCGCGCCTGACCTGCGGTCCTGCTGGAGCGATGCGGCTGCCGGCTGGCCAGTTGCAGGTGGGGGCAGCGGCTGACCTGGTGGTATTCGATCCACAGGCCTCGACCGTGGCGGGTGAGCATTGGTACTCCCGTGGCGACAACTGCCCGTTCATCGGGCACTGCCTGCCGGGTGCTGTGCGCTATACGTTGGTCGATGGGCGCGTCTGTCACGAGGCGTGAGCGAGGTAGGCCGGTCAACGGGCTGCGGGGCGGTTTAGGGCTTCAGCTTCGCAGCTTGTATCGTTGGCACAGCCGTTATGGCTCACCGCTCCTGAGGGACAGAAGAAGTCCGACGCGCCCACATTGGAAATGAGCTGAACATTGACATCCGGAGATTGCGCTAGAAACCACGGGATTGGTTGATGACATCTTCCATGCAATGAGCGGGACACCGCGATACGAATAAGCCCTTGCGGGCTTTCGAGAAAGCTTTCCTTCAACCTAAATACAGTGGCCGAAGATTCCAGCAACTCTTTTCAGTGCGAATATATTTCGCGCACCCTCGGCATTAACCTTCAACCTACGCGCACTGCGTTTCAGCAATCGAATTGAAAGGGTGTTCTCAAGCTTGGACACTTGTTTGCTGACTGCTGACGCGGTCAAACCTAGACGGGCTGATGCATGGACAAAACTCCCCGTTTCTACAACAACTGCAAAAGCCGCCATGCAGGGCACTCACCCACATGGCTTTTCGGAAGGTAGCCTCGATACCTTTACCGGTGTAACGCCGCTCATGCCAGCGCCCACGCCCCTGCTGATCCTTACCGCCAGTCAACCGTGCCCGCAAAAAACGCCTGCGCATTCGCCTCCAGGCTCTCCAGGTGATATCCCCCCTCCTGCACAATCAGGCACGGCAACCGCAGTGACCGAATCCGCTCACCCAACGCGGCAAACCCTTCAGTCGTCACCGCCACCTTGCTCTGCGGATCCAGCTCGTAGATATCGACCCCGAGCGACAGCACCAACACTTCGGCACCAAAGCCCTTCACCGCATCCAGCGCTACCTCCAGCTGCGCCATGAAGTCCGCCTCGCTGGCCCCATGGGCAATCGGCAGGTTGAGGTTGTACCCCTCCCCCGCGCCACTTCCGCGCTCGTCCTCGAACCCGGCCACCCCTGGATAGAAGTTGGTCGGGTCACCGTGGGTCGACACGTACAACACATCGTTACGCTCGTAGAAGATTTCCTGAATCCCCTGCCCGTGGTGCATGTCGGTATCGAGAATCGCCACCCGGCTGTAACGGCTGCGCAAGGCCTGGGCGGCCACGGCAGCATTGTTGATGTAACAGAACCCACCGGCCGCATCGAACCGGGCATGGTGCCCCGGCGGCCGGCACAGCGCATAGGCCGCCGGCTCACCATCGAGAATGGCCTGGGCCCCGGCCACTGCACTCTGTGCCGACCAGTACGCCGAGCGCCAAGTGTTCTCGCCCACCGGGCAGCTACCGTCGGCCAGGTAGCGCCCGGCCTGGGCGAGGATGCCGCGCAGGGCGTTGGGTTCACGCACGAAGATGTTCGACATGACCTCGTCGCCCCAGTCCTCGGGTACCTCCTTCCAGCGTGCGTGGGCCTCTTCGAGGAACGCCAGGTAGGCCTCGCCATGCACGGCCTTGAGTGGCGCCAGGCCAGCATCGGCGGGCTGGCGGATGTCGAAGCCAAGATCCTTGGCGGCCTGCAGGAGGCGCTGGGCACGTTCGGGGACTTCCTGCGGGGTGCGCATGGCACCGCGCGAGTAGTAGCTGCGCGGATGGTGCAGCAGCTGTTCGGGGTGGAAGTAACAACGCATCAGGCTTCTCCTTGTTCGACTTGGCCGGCGCGGGCCAGCACGGCATTGAGCAGTACATCAACGCCCTGGCGGGCATCCTCGGGCAGCACGTCTTCAGCTTCGTTGTGGCTCAGGCCGCCGACACAGGGGATGAACACCATCGCTGTCGGGCAGTAGCGGGCCAGCAGGATGGCGTCATGGCCGGCGCCGCTGACGATGGATTGCTGGGCATAGCCAAGGCCGTCCACCGCCTGCTGCACGGCCGCCACACAGTCGGCGTCGAATGGCGTGGCAGGGCTGACCCAATGGCGCTCGATGCGCACCTGCAGGCCGCGCTGGCTGGCGATGGCCTGCAGCTTTACGGTCAGGTCGCGCTCCATGGCCTCGATGGATTCGTCGCGGTGGTGCCGCAGGTCGACGGTGAAGCGCAGCACGCCAGGGATGGTGTTGCGCGAGGACTTGGCGATCGACAGTTCACCGACGGTGGTCAGGCCTTGCGGGGCGAAGTCGGCAGCCAGTTGCTCGACCGCCTGGATCATCTGCGCAGCGCCGTACAGGGCGTCCTTGCGCAGCGGCATCGGCGTGGTGCCAGCGTGGGCGGCCAGGCCCTCGACGGTGACATCCAGCCAGCGGATGGCCTGGCCACCGCTAACCACGCCGATGGCCTTGGCGTTGTCTTCCAGGATCGGGCCTTGCTCGATATGCGCCTCGAAGTAGGCATCCACTTGGCCACCCAGCGGGCGCTGGCCGGCGTAGCCGGTGCGCCGCAGTTCGTCGGCGACACTGACGCCATCGGCATCAAGGATGGCTAGGGCCTGGTCCAGCGCAAGGGTGCCGGTGAACACCGCCGAGCCGAACATGGCCGGGGTGAAGCGGGCGCCCTCCTCGTTGGTCCAGACGGCAATCTCCAGCGGCTTGCGGGTTTGAATGTTCAGGTCGTTGAGGCGGCGCACCACCTCCAGGCCGGCCAGCACGCCATAGACGCCATCGAAGCGGCCGCCTTCGGGCTGAGTGTCGAGGTGGCTGCCCATCATCACCGGAGCAGCAGCCGGATCGCTACCGGCGCGGCGGGCGAACAGGTTGCCGATGGCATCCCCGCTCAGCGTCAGGCCGGCCTCGCGGCACCAGTGGCTGAACAGTTCACGGCCTGCCTTGTCTTCGTCGCTCAGGGCCAGGCGGCAGCTGCCGCCGCGGGCGGTGGCGCCGATTTCGGCCATGGCCATCAGGCTCGCCCACAGGCGTTCGCCATCGCTTTTCAACATGTGCGGGTACTCCACAATCAGAGGAATCGATCAGGCCAGTTCCAGGCGCTGACTTCGGGCGTACTGGCGTGCCAGGGCCAGCACGCAGACCAGCGAAATGCTGGCGATGAGGCTGTAGAACACCGCCATCGGCCACCATTGGCCGGTAAAGGTGTGGGCCAGCCAGGTGCCGATCAGCGGTGTCAGGCCACCCGCGAGGGCGCCGCACACTTGGTAGGCCAGGGAAATCGCGGTGTAACGCACGCGGGTGTCGAACATGCCGCTGACGTAGCCCGCGATCACCGCGTAGAACGAGGCCATGCAGGCCGCCGCCAAGGCGATGCCGAGCACTATCATTGGGCCTTGGCCAGAGCTGACCAGCACGAACATTGGGTACGGCGAGGCCATCGCCAGCAGCGCGACCAAGGCCAGGAAGCGGGTGGCGCCGAGCTTTTCCGACAGCCACGCCGCCAGCGGCTGCACGCAGAACTGAATGATCGCCACGAAGAACAGGCATTCGAGGATCAGCGAGCGCTCCAAGTGCAGTTGCTGGGTGGTGTAGCTGATCATGAAAGTGTTGGTGAAATAGACCCCGGCAATGCCCAGGGTGTTGGCGCCGATGCACAGCAGCAGCGGGCGCCAGGCGGTGCGAAGCACTTCCAGTACCGGCGTCTGCTCCTTGCGCTGAGCCCTCGCCGCCTGCTCGCGGCTGGCGAGGAATTCGGGCGACTCGTTGACCCCCAGGCGAATCGCCAGGCCCACCAGCAGCAACAGCGCGCTGGCCAGGAACGGCACGCGCCAGCCCCAGCTCATCAGGTCTTCTTCGGGTAGGCGGGTCACTGCGCCAAAGGCCAGCAGCGACAGGATCAGGCCTGCCGGGCTGCCCAGCTGGGCGAACGAGGCGAAGAAATTGCGCCGGCCCTTGGGCGCATGTTCACCGGCCATCAGCACCGCGCCACCCCACTCGCCACCCACGGCGATGCCCTGGATCACCCGCAGGATGATCAGCAGCACCGGCGCGGCGGCACCAATCTGCGCGTAAGTCGGCAGCAGGCCGATGCACACGGTGACGATACCCATCATTAACAGGGTGATGACCAGCGACTTCTTGCGCCCGATGCGGTCGCCCACATGGCCAAAGACGATGCCACCCAGCGGCCGGGCGAAAAAGCCCACGGCGAAGGTACCGAACGCGGCCATGGTGCTGAACAGGTTGTCGTCGGAGGGGAAGAACAAGGCACCGAACACCAAGGCGGCGGCGGTGGCATAGATATAGAAGTCGTACCACTCGATCATGGTGCCGATGAACGCGGCGGCGGCGGCACGGCGCGGCTGGGGCGAAGCGGTGGGCTTCATGGGGGGCTCCTTTGCTTGTTTTTATGGCAGGAGTTGATGGTCACGGCGGCGCTCTTGTGGCGCTTGGCTTTTTATCGGTGCTACAGGTCTCGATGACTGCGATTTATCGTCTGGGGGCTATGATTAGTCAATTTTCTATTTATTATTCGAACTATTAGCCTTGCTTATCATCGAGCCTGCCATGTCCGATCGCCTGCTCAACGACCGCCTCGACTGGAACCTGCTGCGCACCTTCCGGGTGATTGGCCAGGAGTTGTCCATCAGCCGCGCCGCCGCACGCCTGCACCTGACCCAACCGGCCGTAAGCCAGGCGCTCAAGCGTCTTGAGGAGCAGCTTGGCCGCCAGCTGATCGCTCGCCGCGGGCCGCGTTTCGTGCTCACCGACATGGGCGAACAGCTGTTCCAGCTGGCCGGCGAGGTGTATGGGCAGATGTCACAGATCGGCGGCCTGCTAGAGCAGCCGGCGGACGAACTGGTGGGCAAGGTGCGCTTGCTGATGATCAGCCGCATCGTCAGCGAACGCTTCGATCACTTACTCGCGGACTTCCACCGTCAGCACCCGCGGGTGGACCTGGAAATCGACGTAATGCGCAGCTCGGACATCATTGCCGCCTTGCAGGAAAAGACCGCTACGGCAGGTCTGAGCCTTAATCGCCGGCCACAGCCACGGCTGGAGCAACGGCCGTTCCTGCGTCAGCGCTATGCGTTTTTCTGCGGCAAGCACCATGCCCTTTTCGGTCAGACCGAGGGCGATCTGCAGCGGGAGAACTTCGTCAGCTTCACCAGTGACCAGATTGGCGGCATGCTCTCGCCGCTAACCATCTTCCGCGACCAGCAGGGATTTTCCGGGCGGATCGTGGCGTCATCGCCGAGTTTGGAGGAGGTGCGCCGATTGGTGATCGCCGGCTTTGGCATCGGCTGCCTGCCCGAGCATGTGGTGGCGCCGGATGTGGCGGCTGGGTTGCTGTGGAAGCTGCCGCCAGAGGAGGGAATTGCCGATGTGGATATCCACGTGTTGTGGAACCGGGACCAGCGGTTGAGCCGGGCTGAGGAGGTGTTTATCGAGGCGTTGCAGCGGAGCCTGACCTAACGCTTTGAGCCGTTCGATAAACCCCGCCATGTTCACGTTTACCAACCGAAACCACCCCTACAATCGGGGGGCGTTGAAAGCGTGCTGTTAAGGGCCACGCAGCGGCCCCAACGATAATGGCTACGAAACCTAAATCCTGGGCTGCTGCGTACCCCATCTAAAGTGTTTCCTCAGAATTTGGGCAATACTCCGTCACTGATCCCGCACCCGCCCCCCCTCGAACCGTTCATCCCCCGCGGTTGAAATCCCGTCCTGCACCCCCATATGAGTTTGCAACAGGCATTTTCGCCCCGCTGCGTGGAGACTCTCCCTTGACCACCATCGTTTCAGTCCGCCGCAATGGCAAAGTCGTCATGGGCGGCGACGGCCAGGTATCCCTCGGCAACACCGTGATGAAAGGCAACGCCAAGAAAGTGCGTCGCCTGTACCACGGTCAGGTCATCGCGGGCTTTGCCGGCGCCACTGCCGATGCCTTCACCCTGTTCGAACGCTTCGAAGGCCAACTGGAGAAACACCAGGGCCACCTGATCCGCGCGGCCGTGGAACTGGCCAAGGAATGGCGTACCGACCGCTCCCTGAGCCGCCTCGAAGCCATGCTGGCGGTGGCCAACAAGGATGCCTCGCTGATCATCACCGGCAACGGTGACGTGGTCGAGCCCGAAGACGGCCTGATCGCCATGGGTTCCGGCGGCGCCTACGCCCAGGCCGCAGCCCGTGCACTGCTGAACAAGACCGACCTCTCGGCCCGCGAAATCGCCGAGACCGCGCTGAACATCGCCGGTGACATCTGCGTGTTCACCAACCACAACCTGACCATCGAGGAGCAGGACCTGGCCGAGTGATCAGCTGCTTTGGCGCCCCGTCTCGGTGACGGGGCTTTTCCACGCTGAATCATTCGTACGAGGACCCTATTGATCATGTCCATGACCCCCCGCGAGATCGTCCACGAGCTCAACCGTCACATCATCGGCCAGGACGACGCCAAGCGCGCCGTGGCCATCGCCCTGCGCAACCGCTGGCGCCGTATGCAGCTCCCTGCCGAGCTGCGCGCCGAAGTGACGCCCAAGAACATCCTGATGATCGGCCCCACCGGCGTGGGCAAGACCGAGATCGCCCGGCGCCTGGCCAAGCTGGCCAATGCCCCGTTTCTCAAGGTCGAAGCCACCAAGTTCACTGAAGTGGGCTATGTGGGCCGCGATGTGGAATCCATCATCCGCGACCTGGCCGACGCTGCTCTGAAGATGCTGCGTGAGCAGGAAATCATCCGTGTGCGCCACCGCGCCGAGGATGCCGCCGAAGAGCGCATCCTCGACGCCCTGCTGCCACCGGCACGGGCCAGCAGCTTCAGCGAGGAAGCCGCCCAGACCAGTTCCGATTCCAATACCCGCCAGCTGTTCCGCAAGCGCCTGCGCGAAGGCCAGCTGGACGACAAGGAAATCGAAATCGAGGTGGCCGATGCCGTGGGCGTCGAAATCGCCGCCCCCCCTGGCATGGAAGAAATGACCAACCAGTTGCAGAGCCTGTTCGCCAATATGGGCAAGGGCAAACGCAAGTCGCGCAAGCTGAAGGTTCGCGAAGCGCTGAAAATGGTGCGCGACGAAGAAGCCGGTCGCCTGGTCAATGAAGAAGAGCTCAAGGCCAAGGCGCTGGAAGCGGTCGAACAGCACGGCATCGTGTTCATCGATGAGATCGACAAGGTCGCTAAGCGCGGCAATGTCGGCGGCGCCGATGTCTCCCGTGAGGGTGTACAGCGCGACCTGCTGCCGCTAATCGAAGGCTGCACGGTCAACACCAAGCTGGGCATGGTCAAGACCGACCACATCCTGTTCATCGCCTCGGGCGCGTTCCACTTGAGCAAGCCGAGCGACCTGGTGCCTGAGCTGCAAGGTCGTCTGCCGATCCGCGTGGAACTCAAGGCCCTGACCCCGGAAGACTTCCAGCGCATCCTGCGCGAGCCGCATGCCTCGCTGACCGAACAGTACCAGGCACTGCTCAAGACCGAAGGGCTGAACATCGAGTTCGTCGAGGATGGCATCAAGCGTTTGGCCGAAATCGCCTACCAGGTCAACGAGAAAACCGAGAACATCGGTGCCCGTCGCCTGCACACCTTGCTTGAGCGCCTGCTCGAAGAGGTGTCGTTCAGCGCCGGCGACCTGGCCAGTGCCCATGACGAAGCGCCGATCCAGATCGACGCAGCCTATGTGAACAGCCACCTGGGCGAGCTGGCCCAGAACGAAGACCTGTCCCGCTACATCCTGTAACGGGCCCGCGCCAGGCTGCAAGCGCCCCGTGCGACGCTTGCAGCCTGGCGAAACAGGTTTTTTGCTCAAGAAGCTGGCGAGCATTTCGTGCAGCGGGTAGCGTGCGGTGTGTAACTCAAACAGAGATCACGCCCATGGCTCGCATGCCTACCGCCATCAACCTGCACAAAGCCTCCAAGACCCTGCGCCTCACCTATGGGCCCGATGAGGTCTACCACCTGCCCGCCGAATTCCTGCGCGTGCACTCCCCCTCGGCCGAAGTCCAGGGGCACGGCAACCCCATCCTGCAGTTTGGCAAGGTCAACGTCGGCCTCGTCGGGCTGGAACCGGCTGGGCAATACGCCCTGAAACTCACCTTCGACGATGGCCATGACAGTGGTCTGTTCACCTGGGAATACCTGGAACAGTTGTGTCTGCGTCAGGACGTCTTGTGGGCCGAATACCTTGAGGCACTGCACAAGGCCGGCAAGACGCGAGACCCTTCGGAATCCGTGGTCAAGCTGATGCTTTAACTGTTCTCCTGGCAAACGCCTTCGCCCGCCATGCCGACCCAACTGACAGTGATAAGGAACATACGACAGCGCCAGGTTGCTTCGCGCCTGAAACTCGGGTAACCAGTAGAGGTGGCCATTTACCAGCATGGCGCGGCAGGCGCCTGATCGCCCGTAGCAGTGCAGGACGTGGTCACGGATTACCCGAGTAGCGGTATCGGGGACACGTCGGTGCACCCCTCGGCAGCCGGTACTCGTCTCAGACAACGGAGCGTCGCGGATGAGTAACAAAAACAATGAAGATCAGCAGCAGGCCCCGCAACGCGCCGCGGGCCTGAACCCGATGGTCGGCGTTCAACGCAAGGACCTGTTGGGCACGGCCCAGACCGTGCTGCGCCAGGCCGTACGCCAGCCCTTGCACAGTGCCAAGCACGCGCTTGCCTTCGGGCTCGAACTGAAGAATGTGGTGCTGGGCAAATCGAGCCTCGCCCCTGCCAGCGATGACCGCCGCTTCAGCGACCCGACCTGGTCACAGAACCCGCTTTACCGACGCTACCTGCAAGGCTACCTGGCATGGCGTAACGAACTCCAGGCGTGGATCAGCAGCAGTGACCTGCCCCCTGAGGACATCAGCCGTGGGCAGTTCGTCATCCAGCTCATGACCGAAGCATTGGCGCCTACCAACAACCTGTCCAATCCTGCCGCACTCAAGCGTTTCTTCGAGACCGGCGGCAAAAGCGTGCTTGATGGCCTGTCGAACCTGGCCAGGGATGTGGTCCACAACGGCGGCATGCCCCGCCAGGTGAACATGGATGCTTTCGAGGTGGGCAAGGACCTGGGCAGCAGTCGCGGCGCGGTCGTGTACCGTAACGAGGTGCTGGAATTGATCCAGTACAGCCCCCTCACCGAGCAGGTGCATGAACGGCCATTACTGGTGGTGCCCCCACAGATCAACAAGTTCTACATCTTTGATCTGTGCCCGCAAAAAAGCCTGATGCGCTTCTGCCTGGACGCCCGCCAACAGACCTTCATGGTCAGCTGGCGCAACCCGACCAGGGCGCAGCGCGATTGGGACTTGTCCACCTATGTGCGAGCACTGGGCGAGGCAGTGGACGCCGTGCTGAGCATCACCGGCAGTGCGACCCTGAACATGCTCGGTGCATGCTCAGGGGGCATCACCTGCACCGCGCTGCTGGGCCACCTTGCGGCGCGCCATGAAACCAAGGTCAATGCCTTGACCTTGCTGGTCAGCGTGCTGGACGCCACGCTCGACAACGCGCTGGCGTTGTTCGTCGACGACCAGGCGCTGGATGCGGCCAAGCGTCAATCCCAGCAGGCGGGGGTGCTCGAGGGCAGCGATCTGGCCCGGCTGTTTGCCTGGATGCGTCCCAACGACCTGATCTGGAACTACTGGGTCAACAATTACCTGCTCGGCAACGAGCCGCCAGCGTTCGACATCCTGTACTGGAACAACGACACCACGCGCTTGCCCGCCGCATTCCATGCCGACCTGATCGAGATGTACAGGGGCAATCCGCTCACCCGTCCCGGTGGCATCACCGTTTGCGGTACCGCCATCGACCTCAAGCAGGTCAAGTGCGATCTCTTCAGCGTGGCGGGCAATGCCGACCATATTACGCCCTGGCAGGCTTGCTACCGCTCGGCGCGACTGTTCGGCGGCAAGGTCGAGTTCGTGCTCTCCAACAGCGGGCACATCCAGAGCATCATCAACCCGCCAGGCAACCCGAAGGCGCGCTTTCAGGCCGGCGGTGGCCAGCATGACGATCCGCTGGCGTGGCAAGAGGACGCCGTCAGGCATGTCGATTCATGGTGGCTGCACTGGCAGGGCTGGCTGGTCGAGCGGGCCGGGGCATTGATCGAGGCGCCGGGCCACCTGGGGTGCCCCAGTCATCCTGCAGCCGAGTCTGCGCCAGGCCGCTACGTGCACCAGCGTTGAACCCCTGCGCCGTGGCCACCTGCGCGGTGCCAAGGCGTTTACCTGCTCCAGGAGCCATGCGCATGCCGTCACCCTACGTGTTCAAAACGGTCGAGCTCGATGGCCTGTCCATCCGTACCGTCGTGCGGCCAGGTCAGTCGACCCTGGCGCCCTTGCTGATCTTCAACGGCATCGGGGCCAACTTCGAGCTGATATTTCCGTTCATCGAGGCACTGGACCCCGACCTGCAGGTCATCGCCTTCGATGCCCCGGGTGTGGGCGGTTCATCCACGCCGCAGCGGCCCTATCGGTTTTCAGGGCTTGCCCGGCTCGCCGCTCGGCTGCTCGACGCGCTAAATTACGGCCAGGTCAACGTCATCGGTGTGTCGTGGGGAGGTGGGCTGGCTCAGCAATTCGCCCATGACTACCCGCAGCGCTGCCGAAAACTCATCCTGGCCGCCACGGCGGCAGGGGCGGTGATGGTGCCTGGCAAGCCCAAGGTGCTGTGGAGCATGGCCAGCCCCCGCCGGTACGTAGACCCGGCGCATGTCATGCGCATCGCACCGCTGGTGTATGGCGGCGGGTTTCGCCGGGATCCGCACCTGGCGCTAAAGCACGCGGCCACGGCACGCTCGGCTGGCAAGCTGGGTTATTACTGGCAACTGTTCGCAGCAGTTGGCTGGACCAGCATCCACTGGCTGCACAAGCTCCGCCAGCCCACCCTGGTGCTGGCCGGGGATGACGATCCGTTGATTCCGCTGGTGAACATGCGTCTGCTGGCCTGGCGTATTCCCAACGCGCAGCTGCACATCATCGATGATGGTCATCTGTTTCTGATCACCCGGCCGCACGCCATCGCGCCGGTCATCATGAAATTTCTTGCCGAGCCCACCTGAAACGCCCCGTTCGCCATCACCCGGCGAACCGGGCCGAATGGCCGGTGTCCAGATTCAGGCAAGCGCCTTGTCCAGCGCCCGTTCGATTTCGCCCTTGATGGTGCCGCTCATCATCGACATCATCATGCCGAGCTTGAGATCGACACGGATGCTGTCCTGGCCGATGTGCACGCTGCCGTTCGCACCGCTGCGTGCCACATCGACGCGGTCGCCATCCCATGAGGCCTTGAGGTCATACTCGCGGCTGAGGCGATCCACCAGCGCCTGGGCCTTGGCACGGGCGGCGTCGCGCCCAAGGGTGTGTTTGCGTTCGACGCTGATCTGGGTCATGCGGGTGTTCCTGAACATGTAGACATAATCGACATTATGCCCGCCCCCGCCTGGCGGTACACCCCGCCAAGACAAATCCGCTCGTTCGCCCTAGAATGGCGTCAATTAATTTCGGTGAAGCGATATGAACGACCAGCGCAAAGGCGACCACGCCGAACCCACGACCCATTTTGGCTACCAGGACGTGCCTGAGAGCCAGAAGGCGCGCAAAGTCGCCGAAGTGTTCCACTCGGTGGCGGCCAAATACGACCTGATGAACGACGTGCTGTCCGGCGGCATGCACCGCCTGTGGAAGCGCTTCACCATCGAGCTGTCGGGCGTTCGCAGCGGCAACCGTGTGCTCGACATCGCCGGCGGCACGGGCGACCTGGCAGCCAAGTTCGCGCGCCTGGTGGGCCCGACCGGGCACGTGGTGCTGGCCGACATCAACGAGTCCATGCTCAAGGTCGGCCGCGACCGCCTGCTGGACCGTGGCGTGGCCGGCAACATCGAGTTCGTCCAGGCCGACGCTGAGAAGCTGCCGTTTCCGGACAACCATTTCGATTGCGTGACCATCGCCTTCGGCCTGCGCAACGTCACCCACAAGGAAGACGCCATTCGTTCCATGCTGCGCGTGCTCAAGCCGGGCGGCCGCCTGCTGGTGCTGGAGTTCTCCAAGCCGACCAACAAGCTGATGTCCAAGGCCTACGACGCCTATTCGTTCGCCTTCATGCCCCTGGCCGGCAAGCTCATCACCAACGACTCCGAGAGCTACCGCTACCTGGCCGAATCGATCCGCATGCACCCTGACCAGGAAACCCTCAAGGCCATGATGGTGCAAGCCGGGTTCGACCGGGTGACCTACCACAACATGACCAGCGGCATCGTGGCCGTGCACCGGGGGATCAAGCCCTGATGCTCATGGCCGGTCTGCTCGCCAGCGCCGAACATGGCCTGAACCGCGTCCTGCGCATGGACAGCACGGCATTGCCAAGGCTGGCGGCGCTGGAAGGCAAGGTCATCGAGATCGACTGCCGCCAACCGGCCATGCAGGTCTTCATCCTGCCCGACGAACAGGGCCTGATGCTGGCCAGTGCCTGGGAAGGCGAGGTCGACTGTCGGCTGCGTGCACCGGCAGCGAGCCTGGCGCACCTGGCGTTGTCGCGGGACAAGACAGCAGTCCTGCACAGCCCACAGGTGCAATTGCATGGCGACACCGCGGCCCTGCTCGATCTGTTCGGCATTCTCCAGGACCTCGAGCTGGACTGGGAGCATGAGCTGCAGAAGTGGCTGGGCCCGGTGCCCACGTCCCTGATCGCAGGGCACATTCGCCTGCGCACCCGCTGGACCCGCCAAGGCCTGGCGCGCTTGAGCCAGAGCCTGTCCGAGTACCTGGCGGAAGAATCGCGTACGCTGGTAGGCAAGCGCGAAGCCGAGGCCGCCTTCAGCGAACTCGATGCCATGAAGGTCGATACAGAACGCCTCGAGGCGCGCATCCTGCGCCTTTCCCGATCCCTTGATTCCAGCGATAACGCATGAAGCTGCTCGCCTTCCGCCGCCTTTTCCGCATCCAGCGCGTCGTCATCCGCTACCGGCTCGATGACCTGCTGTTCGACTACCCTCTGCCCTGGTGGTTGATGAGCCTGCGCCTGCTGTTGCCGTGGCGCTGGCTGCCGCGTCGGGCCTCCGAGCTGAGCCGCGGTGCGCGGTTGCGCATGGCGCTGCAGGACCTGGGGCCTATCTTCATCAAGTTCGGCCAGCTGCTGTCTACCCGGCGCGACTTGCTGCCCACCGATATTGCCGACGAACTGATGCTGCTGCAGGACCGCGTACCGCCGTTCGATCCGCAGAAGGCCGTGGCGCTGATCGAAGCCCAGCTTGGGGCCAAGGTGAGTGAGGTGTTCAGCCGCTTCGACGTGGAGCCCCTGGCCTCCGCATCGGTGGCGCAAGTGCACGCTGCACGCCTGAAAAGCGGTGAAGAAGTGGTGGTCAAGGTGGTCCGACCGGGGCTCAAGCCGATCATCGCTGCCGACATCGCCTGGCTGTTCCTGATCGCCAAGGGCGCCGAACGCATCTCTGCCGATGCACGCCGCCTGCACCCGGTGGACGTTGTCGGCGATTACGAAAAAACCATCTACGACGAACTCGACCTGCTTCGCGAGGCGGCCAATGCCAGCCAGCTGCGGCGCAATTTCGAGGATTCCGAGCTGATGTACGTGCCCCAGGTCTACTGGGACTGGTGCCGGCCGAAAGTGCTGGTGATGGAGCGTATCTATGGCGTACCGGTGACCGACATGGCCACCCTCGCCGATCAGCGCACCGACATGAAGATGCTGGCCGAACGCGGCGTCGAAGTGTTCTTCATGCAGGTGTTTCGCGACAGCTTCTTCCACGCCGACATGCACCCGGGCAACATCTTCGTGAGCACGGTCAAGCCGTGGAGCCCCAAATACATTGCCATCGACTGCGGCATCGTCGGCAGCCTTACCGATGAAGACCAGGATTACCTCGCGCGCAACCTGATTGCCTTCTTCAAGCGCGACTATCGCCGCGTCGCCCAGCTGCACATCGACTCGGGCTGGGTGCCGGCCAATACCAAGGTCAATGAGTTCGAAGCGGCCATTCGCACCGTGTGCGAGCCGATCTTCGAAAAACCCCTCAAGGACATTTCCTTCGGCCAGGTGCTGATGCGCCTGTTCCAGACCGCGCGCCGCTTCAACATGGAAGTGCAACCTCAACTGGTGCTGCTGCAGAAGACCCTGCTCAACATCGAAGGCCTGGGGCGTCAGCTGTACCCCGAGCTGGACCTGTGGAGCACGGCCAAGCCTTATCTTGAGCGCTGGATGCGTCAGCGCATGAGCCCCAAGGCGTTGCTGGGCAACCTGCACAGCCAGGCTGAGCAGTTGCCTCACCTGGCCAACATGACCCGGGACTTGCTCGAACGCCTGTCGCAACCGCACCTGCACGACCCCAAGATGCCCGAGCGCCGACATGGCGATCATTGGGCCCTGCGCCTGCTCGGTGCCGGCTTGCTGGGCGGGGGCGTGATCCTGGGCGGTGTCGCCCTGCAGGCCGGTAGCCTGGCGGCAGCCACTGCGTGGCCGGCCTGGTTGATGCTGGCCGCAGGCCTTTACCTGATCGTGCGCCAATAGCCAGCCGCGCCCGTGGCTGGCACACTAGCGCAAAAGGCCCGCGACGCAGACGGGCCCGTTTTGGAGTCGACGATGAAAGACTGGCTGGACGAGATCAAGTGGAACAGCGATGGCCTGGTGCCTGCCATCGCCCAGGACCACAAGACCGGACGCGTGCTGATGATGGCGTGGATGAACCGTGAAGCACTGGCGTTGACCGCTGCTGAGCAACGCGCCATCTATTGGTCGCGCTCGCGTGGCAAACTGTGGCGCAAGGGCGAGGAGTCGGGCCATGTGCAAAAGCTTCACGAAATGCGCCTGGACTGCGACGCCGACGTGATCATCCTCATGGTCGAACAGGTGGGCCACATTGCCTGCCATACCGGCCGGGAAAGCTGCTTCTACCGCGTCTATTCGAATGGCCAATGGGCCACCGTCGACCCGGTTCTGAAAGACCCGCACGCCATCTACGACGCAGGACACTGACATGAGCGACACCCTCAACCGGCTGGCCGCCGTGCTCGAAGAACGCAAGCAGGCAGCGCCGGACAGCTCCTATGTGGCCAGTCTGTACCACAAGGGCCTCAACAAGATTCTGGAAAAGCTCGGCGAAGAGTCGGTCGAAACCATCATTGCCGCCAAGGATGCTGCGCTTAGCAAGGACTGCAGCGACGTCATCTATGAGACGGCCGACCTGTGGTTTCACAGCCTGGTGATGCTCAGCGCCCTGGGTCAGCACCCGCAGGCCGTGCTCGATGAACTCGACCGGCGCTTCGGGTTGTCGGGCCATGACGAAAAAGCCGCCCGCCAGCCTTCGGCCTGATGTATGTTCAGGGCTGACGCCCGGTGACCTTCACACAATTTTCGGGAGTACGAAATGGGTATCTTTGACTGGAAACACTGGATCGTCCTGCTGGTCGTGGTCGTGCTGGTGTTCGGCACCAAGAAGCTGAAGAACCTGGGCAGCGACCTGGGCGAATCGATCAAGGGCTTTCGCAAGGCCATGAACGAAGAGGAAACCAAGCCAGCTGAACCTACCCCTCCTCCGGCCCAGCCCGTACCCCCTGTGCAACCGGTGCACACCACCGCCCAAGCCAGCCAGGGCCACACCATCGAAGGCCAGGCCCAACCGGTCCAAGAGCCGCAGCGGAAAGACTGACTTATGTTCGGCATCAGTTTCAGCGAGCTGCTGCTCGTCGGCCTCGTCGCCCTGCTGGTGCTCGGCCCCGAGCGCCTGCCGGGCGCCGCCCGCACGGCAGGCTTGTGGATCGGTCGGCTCAAACGCAGCTTCAACAGCATCAAGATGGAAGTCGAGCGTGAAATCGGCGCCGATGACATCCGCCGCCAGCTGCACAACGAGCACATCATGCACATGGAAGAGCAGGCCAAGCGCATCCTCAACCCCAATGCGCCGCCTGCCCAGCCTCCGGTGACCACGGCAACCGTGCAGCCGCCTGCCGGCCTGCCAGCCACATCAGCCGAAACCGATGCCACTGCGCACCCTACTCCCGTACCGCCCGAGCCGCCGCGAGCCCCATGAGCGAGAATCCGGAACACGACCAGCCCATGCCGCTGGTTTCGCACTTGACCGAACTGCGCACCCGCTTGCTGCGTTGCGTTGCCGTCATCTTCCTGATCTTTGCCGGGCTGTTTTCCTTCGCCCAGCAGATCTACACCCTGGTCTCGGCGCCGCTGCGTGATCATCTGCCCGCCAATGCGACCATGATTGCCACCGACGTGGCCTCGCCCTTCCTGACGCCGTTCAAGCTGACCATGATCGTTTCGCTGTTCCTGGCGATCCCCTTCATTCTGCAGCAGATCTGGGGTTTCATCGCGCCGGGCCTGTACCGCCATGAAAAGCGCATCGCCATACCGCTGCTGATGTCGAGCATCGTGCTGTTCTACGCCGGCATGGCCTTTGCCTATTTCCTGGTCTTCCCGTTGATCTTCGGCTTCTTCGCCAGCGCAACGCCCGAGGGCGTCTCGATGATGACCGACATCGCCAGCTATCTGGACTTCGTGATGACGCTGTTCTTCGCCTTCGGCGTGGCCTTCGAGATTCCGGTGGCCGTGGTGCTGTTGGTCTGGATTGGCGTGGTCGATGTGAAGTACCTGAAGAAGATCCGCCCCTACGTGATCATTGGCTGCTTCGTGGTCGGCATGGTGCTGACGCCTCCGGACATCTTCTCCCAGACCCTGTTGGCCGTCCCCATGTGGCTGCTGTTCGAGGTCGGCGTGCTGTGCGGCAGCCTGATTCGCAAGCGTGGCAGCGACGAACAGCCTGCCGATGATCAAGACCAACCACCCGCGACGCAGTCGTGAACCTGCTGCTGCTGGAGGAGGCCGATTTCATCGCGGCCGACCGCGTCGTATTGGCTGATCGGCGCTTCGTCCATATGCAGGATGTGCACGGGGTCGCCGTCGGCGACACCCTGCGCGTAGGCCGCATCAACGGCCTAATGGGCCTGGCGACGGTGCAGCGCCTGGAGCGTCATGAAGCCGAGCTTCACGTCAGCTTCGACCAGGCGCCACCGGCCAAGCTGCCGTTGACCCTGGTGCTGGCGGTGCCACGGCCCAAGATGCTGCGCAGGCTGTTCCAGACCGTCGCCACCCTTGGGGTGCCTCGCCTGATCCTGCTCAACAGCTACAAGGTGGAAAAGAGCTTCTGGCAGACCCCCTTCCTTCAGCCCGACGTCATCCGTGAAAACCTGATATTGGGGCTGGAGCAGGCACGTGACACGGTGCTGCCGGAAGTCATCATCGAAAAACGCTTCAAGCCGTTCGTCGAGGACCGTCTGCCCGCCATCGCTGAAGGCACCCTTGGGCTGGTTGGTCACCCAGGTGATTATCCTGCCTGCCCTCGCGCTGTAGAACAGCCAGTCACCTTGGCCATTGGCCCGGAAGGCGGGTGGATCCCCTACGAGGTCGATCTGCTGGGCAAGGCGGGTTTGGCCCCGGTGCAGCTAGGTGCGCGCATCCTGCGTGTGGAAACGGCCGTCACGGCCTTGCTCTCACGCATATTCTGACGACCTGGTCAGCTTTTCCCCATCAAGTTTCCGCTTCCCTGGCCGATGGCATTGGCAACAACAACGAATCGTGCTGCCAAGCCGCCAGGGAGTTTCTATGAATCGATGGTTAGCCCAGCTTTTGGGCAACGTGAGTGTAACCCGCAAACTGGCGCTGGGCTTTGGCCTGGTACTGCTGCTGACGCTGATCATCACCCTGACCGGTTGGCACGGCATGAACAGCATCACAGCCAGGGGTGACAAGCTGGGCAACATCTCGGTCATCCAGCAGTACGCCCAGGAGCTGCGCATTGCACGTCAGCATTATGAGCGCCAGCGCGACGACGCCTCGATCGGTGAGATGGAGAAGGCGCTTGGCACTCTGGATCGTCAGGTTCAGCTGATGCTCGGCCAGATCGACGAACCCGCCGATCACCAGCGACTCGAACAGCAGCGCGATGCAGTAGCGGCCTACCAGCAGGCCTTCGCGCAGCTCAAGCAGACGAATGTGCGACGCGAGGCCAGCCGCGGCGTGCTGGGGGACAGCGCGGACAAGGCAGTCGAACTGGTAGGACGCGTTCAGCAGCGCCTGCTTCAAGCGGGCGATATCACCCAGTACCAATATGCCGTCACCGTCAACAGCCTGCTCCAGCAAGCGCGATTCCAGGTGCGTGGTTACACCTACAGCGGTAATGCCGATTATCAGCAGACCGCACTCAAGGCCATCGACCAGGCGCTGGACGAGTTGCGAGGGCTGCCCGCCAAGCTGCCTGCCGAATTCGCCGCCGGCCTGACCGACGCCAGTACCGCCATGGGCGGCTACCGCGACGCCGTGATGCAGTTCGGCGAAGCGCAGAGCGCCAGCGCCCAGGCGTTGCAGCAAATGGCCGATCAAGGCGTGACCTTGATGCAGACCAGCCAGGCCATGACCACATCGCAGACCCAGGTGCGTGACACCGCCGCTGCCCAGGCAAAAGCGTTGCTGGGGTTGGCCACTGGCCTGGCCGTCTTGCTGGGCCTGCTGGCGGCCTGGGTGATCACCCGTCAGATCATCCTGCCGCTGCGCGAGGCGCTGCGTGGAGCCGAACGGGTGGCCAACGGCGACCTCACCCTGCATGAACCTTCGTTGCGTAAAGACGAGCTTGGCCAGTTGCAGGCCAGCATGCAGCGCATGACCCAAGGCCTGCGCGAGCTGATTGGCGGCATCGGCGATGGTGTAACCCAGATTGCCAGTGCCGCCGAAGAGCTCTCGGCGGTGACCGAGCAGACCAGCGCAGGCGTTACCAACCAGAAAGTCGAGACAGACCAGGTTGCCACGGCGATGAACCAGATGACAGCGACCGTTCACGACGTGGCACGCAACGCCGAGCAGGCCTCGGAAGCAGCCGTCATGGCCGACCAGCAGGCCCGTGAGGGCGATCGTGTGGTCAGCGAAGCGGTGGCGCAGATTGAGCGGCTGGCCAGCGAGGTGGCCAACTCCAGCGAGGCCATGAGCCAGCTCAAGGGTGAAAGCGACAAGATCGGCAGCGTACTGGATGTGATCAAGTCGGTGGCCCAGCAGACCAACCTGCTGGCGCTCAACGCGGCGATCGAAGCGGCCCGTGCAGGCGAAGCCGGGCGCGGGTTTGCAGTGGTGGCTGACGAGGTGCGCAGCCTGGCACAACGCACACAGCAATCCACCGAGGAGATCGAGGAACTGATCGCCGGTTTGCAAAGCGGCACACAGCGCGCAGCGAGCGTGATGGACAGCAGCCGGCAACTCACCGACAGCACCGTCGAACTGACCCGCCGTGCAGGTAGTTCGCTGGAAAACATCACCCGCACCGTCTCCTCCATCCAGGCGATGAACCAGCAGATCGCCACGGCAGCCGAGGAGCAGACGGCGGTGGCCGAAGAGATCAACCGCAGCGTGATCAACGTACGGGACATTTCCGACCAGACCTCGGCGGCCAGCGAACAGACTGCCAGCTCCAGTGTTGAGCTGGCACGCCTAGGCACTCATTTGCAGGGTTTGGTGAGGCGTTTCAAGCTCTGACGGGCAGGCCTGTCGACACGACCAATGACAGTGCCGGTCAATCGGCGCATTCAGACTGAGGCTGCCACGCAGCCTCTTTGAAAGACGTGCGGTTGCGCTCGAAAGGCTTATGTAACCGTAAAAGATCTGACCATATGGTCCGAATTTTCCTACGCGGGTTTCAGGTCAAGTCCTACAGGTCCTCCGCCGATGGGCAGGGATGGCTTGCACGCATTGCGCGTGCTCTTCATTCCTTCCACTTGCACGGAGAATCCCCATGCTCGGTTACCTCAACCGCAAGCTCGGCAACATCAGCGTCGCCGCCAAGTTGGCCCTCGGTTTCGCCGTGGTCCTGCTGCTCACGCTGGTCACCACGATCAGTGGCTGGCGCGCCCTGGACGGCGCCATCGTTCGTTCGCAGCAACTGAGTGAAATTGGCGAAATCAATGACCTGACCAAGGACCTGCGCGCTGAGCGCATCACGTACCGTGTGCTCGACGATGAGCAGAGCAAGACTCGGATCGGCCGCATCCTCGAGCAATTGAGCAACATGCTGACTACGCTGCAGCAGCGCAGCAATGTCGAAGAGTCACGGCAGATGCTGACCGAAAAACTGGGTTTGCTGCAGCAATTGCGCGATGACTTCGCCGAACTGCAGCGCACTGCCAACAGCCGCACCACCTTGCGCCAGGCCCTGCTCGTTCAGGGGCAGAAACTCAGCACGGCCATCGATGAACTTGAAACCCAGGCCCTGTTGAAGATGCCTGCCGATGGGCAGCAGACCAACGTGCTGGGCATGATGGACACACTGAGCCGGCATGTGGAGAGCGCCAACCAGCAAAGCCTGGTACCGGCCTACACCTTCTCCCCTGTCGAAGACTTCGCCAAAGTCGGTGAAAGCGCCTTGGAGGCCGCAAGTACCAGCCTGGCTCAACTGGTCAAGGGCCTGGCGCCTCTCGGGCTGCCGCGCACGGTGATCGAGCAACCAGGCACCGAATTGGCCCGATACCGCGCGACCCTGGACCAGTACCGCCAGGTCGCCGTCAAGGCCGAGCAACTGCAAAACACGATGGAGCGCCGCGGAGACGAGTTGCGCTCGGTGAGCCTGGAGCTTGGCAAGCGCAAAGTCGAACAACGCGACAGGGAAGCACTGGCCGCCCGCTCGCTGTTGACCACCGTGGCGCTGCTGGCGCTAGTGGTCGGTGTGATCGCCGGGTGGCTGATCACATTGCAGATCACCCAACCGCTGCGCCAGACCCTGGATGTGGCGGCACGTATCGCCAAAGGGGACCTGAGCCAGGTCGAACCGGTGCAGCGCCGCGACGAGATGGGCAAGCTCCAGGCCAGCATGCGTGAGATGACGATAAGTTTGCGCGAACTGATCGGCGGCATCGACCACGGTGTCGGGCAACTCTCGCAAGCCGCGTCGCAACTGGCCTCCAGCAGCGAAGACACCAAGGTGCGCATCAGCCAGCAGCGAGAAGAAACCGACCAGGTTGCCACTGCCATGAACCAGATGAGCGCCACGGTCCAGGAGGTGGCGCAGAACGCAGAGCAGGCATCGATGGCCGCCACCAATGCCGACCAACAGGCGCAGGTGGGCGATCAGGTGGTGACCGAAGCGATTGGCCGCATTGAACAGTTGTCCGGGCAGATGGACCATTGCCTGGCAGCCATGCAGCATCTGGCCGGCGAGAGTCAGCGCATCGGCAGTATTCTGGACGTGATCAAGTCGGTCTCCGAACAGACCAACCTGCTGGCACTCAACGCCGCGATCGAGGCGGCGCGGGCGGGTGAAGCCGGGCGGGGCTTCGCGGTAGTGGCCGATGAAGTGCGCGGCCTGGCCCAGCGCACTTCCACCGCCACCGAAGAAATCGGTCAACTGATCGACAGCCTGCACAACGGCACCGACGAAGTCACGCGCTTGCTGGACAGCAGCAAGAACCTCACAGAGCAAAGCGTGGAGTTAAGCCGCAGGGCAGGCGATGCGCTGAGCCAGATCACAGGGACGGTCTCGAGCATCCAAGGCATGAACCAGCAGATTGCCACGGCCAGCGAACAGCAGAGCGTGGTGGCCGAACAGATCAATCGCAGCGTGCTGAATGTGCGTGATGCGTCCGATCAGACCAGTGCAGCCAGCGAACAGACTGCAGCATCGAGTGGTGAGCTGGAGCAGTTGGGGCAGCAACTGCGGGGGATGGTAAGGCGGTTCAACATCTGAGCGCTTGGTTTGGGAGCCCTGTAGCGCACAATCCGAAGGCTACCCACTGCGCGAGGGTAGCCTTCACTTTCAGAGCACTTGCCGCAAAAACGCCTGCGCACGTGGGTCTTTCGGTGCGGCAAAGAATTCCGCGGGCGGCGAGTCTTCCAGCAGCTTGCCATGGTCGAAGAACAGCACGCGGTCGGCCACTTCTCGTGCAAAGCCCATTTCATGGGTGACGCAGACCATGGTCATGCCTTCCAGGGCCAGGGTCTTCATCACATCCAGCACCTCCCCTACCATTTCCGGGTCCAGCGCCGAGGTGGGCTCGTCGAACAGCATCACTTTCGGGTCCATGGCCAACGCGCGGGCAATCGCGACCCGTTGCTGCTGACCGCCCGACAACCGTGACGGATACTCGTTGGCTTTCTCCGCGATCCCCACCTTTTGCAACAAGGCCCGAGCCTTGGCCTCGCGGTCGGCCTTGCTGCGCTTGCGCACTACCTTCTGCGCCAGGCACAGGTTTTCCAGCACGGTCATGTGCGGGAACAGGTTGAAATGCTGGAACACCATGCCGACTTCGCGGCGATAGGCGTTGATGTCGGTCTTGGGGTGCGCCAGATCCAGGCCGGCGATGGCCACATGGCCCTCGTCGAAATGCTCCAGGCCGTTGAGGCAACGCAAGAAGGTCGACTTGCCAGAGCCCGAAGGGCCGAGGACCACGACCACTTCGCCTTTTGCCACGTGCGTGGTGACGTTGTCGACCGCCCGTACCACATGGCCACGGGTGTCGAATACCTTGAGCAGGTCACGGACTTCAATCACTTTGCGCAAGCCTCCGCTCGAGCCGGCTGGCAATGTGCGACAGCGGCAGGTTGATCAGCAGGTACAAACCTGCCACGCAGAACCAGATCTCGAAGGTCGAGAACGAGGTGGTGATGGCTTCCCGTCCGCTTTTCGTCAGTTCGGTAATGGCGATCACCGACACCAGCGACGTGTCCTTGACCAGGCTGATGAACTGACCGGCCAGCGGCGGCAGTACACGCTTGAATGCCTGGGGCAGTATCACGTGACGCATCGACTGGCCGGCATTGAGGCCCAGCGAGCGCGCCGCTTCGTTCTGCCCCTTGGCGATGGACTGCACGCCAGCACGCACGATTTCGGCCACATAGGCGCCTGTGAACAGCGCCAGGGCGGCGACACCGGCGAACTCGCGGGACAGGTTCAGGACCGTGCCGATGAAGAAGTAGAAGATGAAGATCTGAACCAGCAACGGCGTACCGCGCACCAGTTCGACATACACGGTCGACAGGTCATGCAGCGTCGGGTTGGTCGACAACCGGCACAGGCCGGCCACCAGCCCGATCACCAGCCCCAGCGCACCGGACACCACCGAAATCCACAGGGTGGTCCACAACCCCCAGGCCAGTGGACCTGCGGCCCAGTGCCGGGTCACGCCAATCTGGTCCCCTTCGGCCACGTCGTCGCCGCGGCTCAGTTGCAGGCTGTCCTTGGCCACGTCCAGGACCTGAAGCTCCCCGCTTTCATCCTTCAGGGTGACGCGGGCTTCATCACCGGAGATGACGATTTCCTGCACGGTGCCATAGTCGGTCGCGCGCTGTACGTCTTCGGCTTGGTAAGCGAAATACTGAGGGACGCGGTTCCAGCGCCACTCGTAGGAAATCATCGAGGTCGCCATGTACAGGCTGACGGCCAGGCCTATCAGGACCAGTGCAGTCAGCCCATGCCAGGGCCACTGGGCCTTCTTGTGTTTGATCACTTTGGATACTCCGGAAAACGGCAGGCCGCAAGCCACAAGCCGCAGCCTGTAGCCGACCCCACAAGGTCGGTCACTGGCTACGGCCTGCAGCTTGCGGCCTGAAGTTGCCTTTTATTCCATGTCCTTGAGCCAGTCCTTGTTCTTGAACCACTTGTCGTGAATACGATCGTAGGTCCCGTCATGCTTGATCTGGTGCAGGAAATTGTTGATGAAGTTGATGCTGTCGTAGTCGCCTTTCTTCAGGCCGAAGGCCAGCGGCTCGTAGGTGAAGGGTTCTTCGAGGAACAGCAGCTTGCCAGCACCGGCCTTCTCAACGGCCACTACGTTGTACGGCGCGTCATAGACGAAGGCGTCTGCCTTGCCGTTGACCACATCCATGACCGCTTCCTGCTCATTGTCATAGCCGTGGTACTTGGCTTTGCCGATCAGCTTCTTGGACACCATCTCGCCGGTGGTACCCAGCTTGGAGGTCAGGCGGTACTTCTCGTTGTTCAGGTCCTTGTACGACTTGATCTCGCCGGCCAGGTCCTTGCGGATCAGCAGGGTCTGGCCCACGACGATGAAAGGCTCGCTGAAGTTCAGGCGCAGGTTGCGCTCCTGGGTCAAGGTCATGCCGCTGCCGATCATGTCGAACTTGTCAGTCAGCAGGGCGGGGATGATGCCGTCGTAGGCGGTGGATACCGCTTCGAACTTGACGCCCATCGACTTGGCCATGGCCTTGAGGATGTCGACCTCAAAACCAATGATCTCGCCACGCTTGTTGGTCATCTGGAACGGCATGTAGGTCGGGTCCATGCCCACACGCAGCGTGCCACGCTTGACGGCCTCGTCGATGGCCCCGGCCTGGGCGGCGGACACCGCCACCAGAGCGGTCATGCCCACCAGCAGCCGCGAAAGGTATTTCTTGAACATCACCAAGTCCCCTGAAAGTAGAAGTAGCGCGTTTTCTTATTGGTACGGCCGTGCGGGCCGCCATGAGCTATCGGAGAGGGATGCTAACGCATGGCGCGCTGGCGATATAGCATCGGGGGGGACTTTGTTGGCCTAAATCGGCCCGAAGGGCAAAAGCGTCGCGGGCCAACCCGGTCCGGCGCTACCCTGCAAACGTCGGCTGCAGGGTAGGTCGGAACGGGCTGGCCCGCCAATGGCGCAGGTCAGGAGCCTGCGAGTGCCGGTTGACCCTCATGTTCAGGATGCAGCGGCAACAACGGTGAATGCGGGTCGCCCTTGATCGAGGCGCGCCAGGCATCGATCCATGCCGCGTGCTGCTGCGACCATACCTGCTCGTGCAGGCGGGTCAGCGCCACGGGGTCGCTCAGCAATGCCAGGCGCGTGCCCAGGTCGAGTCCATGGGGGCCAACTTCCAGAGCTTTGACGATGCGTTCGGCACGCATGGCCTCGATGGGCGCTGCCTGACCGTGCCGGGCAGTGGCCATGGCACACGCCAGAGCATTCTGCCGCGGGTCCACTACCGCGCGCACAAAACCGTCGCGCAGGGCGTGCCAGCGATTCTCGTGGGTGTACTGGTCCGTGGCCAGCAGCTCCTGCGGTGTGGCGTATTCCTCAGGAATCAGGAACAGCTTCTCGTCCTTGGCGGCCAGACCCAGGCGGGTACGGCTGGAAATGACCGAGACCGGAATGGACAGCATCAACGAGCCCACGATCGGCGTCAGCCACCACAGGAAACTGGGGTTCAGCCAGGCTACCAGACCTGCCCATGCCACGCCCAGCAAGGTCTGCGGACCATGACGCTTGACCGCTTCGCTCCAGGGTGTGGAATCGTCGTCGCGCTGCGGGGAGTTCCAGGTGGCGGCCCAGCCCAGGAACGCGGCCAGCACGAAGCGGGTGTGGAAGATCATGCGCACCGGCGCCAGCAACATGGAGAACAGCATTTCCATGAGCATCGACAAGGTGACCTTGATCCGCCCGCCGTACTCAACTGCGCCCTTGGCCCAGATCAGGATGACGCTGAGCAATTTGGGCAGGAACAGCAGCACGATGGTGGTGGAGAACAACGCCACGGCTTTTTCCGGGTGCCATTGAGGCCACAGCGGATACAGCTGGTACGGCTCGATGAAGTACTGGGGCTCCATCAGGGTGTTGGTCGCCAGCAACGCCGTGGACAGCACCAGGAACAGGAACCACAACGGCGCAGACAGGTAGGACATGACACCCGTCAGGAACACGGCACGGTGCACCGGGTGCATGCCCTTGACCAGGAACAGCCGGAAGTTCATCAGGTTGCCATGGCACCAGCGACGGTCGCGCTTGAGTTCGTCGAGCAGGTTGGGCGGCAGTTCTTCGTAGCTGCCCGGCAAGTCATAGGCGATCCATACGCCCCAACCGGCGCGGCGCATGAGCGCGGCTTCGACGAAGTCGTGGGAAAGAATGGCCCCAGCGAACGCACCCTTGCCTGGCAATGGCGCCAATGCGCAGTGTTCGATGAACGGCTTCATGCGAATGATCGCATTGTGCCCCCAGTAGTGCGACTCACCCAGCTGCCAGAAGTGCAGGCCGGCCGTGAACAATGGGCCGTATACGCGCGTGGCGAACTGCTGCATGCGCGCATACAGGGTATCCATGCCCGACGCCTTGGGCCCGGTCTGGATGATGCCGGCATCAGGGTTGGCCTCCATCAGGCGCACCAGGCTGCTCAGGCATTCGCCGCTCATGACGCTGTCGGCGTCCAGCACCACCATGTACTTGTATTCGCTGCCCCAGCGGCGGCAGAAGTCGTCGAGGTTACCACTCTTGCGCTTCACCCGACGCCGGCGACGGCGGTAGAAGATACGGCCGAACCCCTTGGTTTCACGGCACACGTCCAGCCATGCCTGCTGCTCGGCAACGGCAATGTCGGTGTCGTTGGTGTCGCTGAGCACAAAGAAGTCGAAACGGTCCAGGTTACCGCTGGCTGCTACCGACTCGAACGTTGCACGCAGGCCTGCAAACACCCGCGGCACGTCTTCGTTGCAGATCGGCATGACCAGCGCAGTACGTGCATCGGGCGCGATGGGTTCGTTGCCGGCACTGCTGCCGGAAATCTTGTACTTGTCGCGCCCGGTCAGCAGCTCAAGGAAGCCCATCAGGGCAGTCCAGAAGCCGGCCGACACCCAGCAGAACAGAATCCCGAAGAGAATCAGGATGGACGTCTGCAAGGCGTACGGCCATACCTGCACCACCGTATCCCAGATCGGCTGAGCGAAGATTTCGTCCAGATCGACGAACGACCAGCCCTGGTAGGGCAGGATGCTCTTCATGTACCAGCCAGCGACCAGTGTCTGCCCGATCATCAGCGCCAGCAGGATGTATCGGCGGATCGAGCCGACAGTGCGCCAGCGGGCCGCCGGCAACTCACGCTTGGGTGGCTGCGGTGCGTTGGTACGCCCGGTCAGGCGCCGCCATACCCGCACCAGCAGGTTGGTACGCCATGGCTCGGGAACGACCTTGGTACGCGTGATGGGCGGCGCGATCTTCAGGCACAGGCGCCCGTTACCGTCCACCCCGAGCATCTCGGCCTCTTCCAGTTCACCCGCGGTGCCGACCGTCAGGCGCGAGCCCACCGAGGCCTGCACGGCCTCGGCTGGGCTGGCGTGCGAGTTGGCCGCCAGGCGCTGGTGCAGCTCACTGAACGATGCGCAATTGGCCAGTTCCGCGCGCTGCTCATCGCTCATTGGAAGGTGGGCCAGGTACTCGCCAAGCGATACCGGCTTTGGGCTCGAGTTACTCATCGGCAGGCAACTGATAGGTCCAGGTTTCGGTCAGCACCTTTTCGGTGGTGGCCGCAGCCTCGGCGGTGGGCGCCGCGTCGGCGGCAGGTTGTTCGGCCTTGGCAGTTTTCTCGGCCTTGGCATGCTTGGCAGACGCCTTGTCCTGCTTGGCGTCCGTGGCAGGCGCTGGAGCCTTTACGGGCACATCGCGCACCAGCGCTGCACGCATTTCGGTAGACTTGTTGGCTTCTTTGACCTTCAGACGCAGCGTCAGGCGCCAGCCCTTGGTTTCAGGGTTGTAGCGCAGGTTGTTCTCGACCACCTCACCGTTGTCGCCCACGCTGATCTGGCTGCGCACCGGGGTGTCTTCAGGCAGGGCGGCAAGTGCCGGGCCCGCGAAGTCGACCAGGAAAGCCACGCTGCCATCAGGCTGGCGGATCAGGTTGGACTGCTTGACGTCGCCAGTGGAGCGCAGGGTCTGCTTGACCCAGCCCAACTCAGGCGCCTGGAACTTGGGTTCGTCGATGGTCCAATGCAGGCGGTAGGCGAACTCGGCCGCCTCGCCAGGCTCGGGCAGCTTTTCCGGGCTCCAGAAAGCAACGATGTTGTCGTTGGTTTCGTCGGCCGTCGGGATTTCCACCAGGTCGACGGAGCCCTTGCCCCAGTCGCCTTTGGGTTCGATCCAGGCACTTGGGCGCTTCTGGTAGTTATCATCCAGGTCTTCATAGTCGCTGAAGGCGCGCTGGCGCTGCATCAGACCGAAGCCGCGCGGGTTCTCGACGCTGAAATTGCTGACCGACAGGTGCTTGGGGTTATTCAGCGGGCGCCACAGCCACTCGCCGTTGCCGGCATGGATGGACAGGCCTTCGGAATCGTGCAGCGCAGGACGGTAGTTGAGGACCTTGGACGGCTGGTTCGGGCCGAACAGGTACATGCTGGTCAGCGGCGCGACACCCAGGCGGCTGACATGATCGCGCAGGTACACGCGCGACTGCACGTCAACGACCGTGTCGTTGCCCGGACGCAGGGTGAGCTTGTAGGCGCCGGTTGAGCGCGGGGAGTCCAGCAGCGCGTAGATCACCAGGTGCTTGTCGGCCGGCTGCGGCTTCTCGACCCAGAACTCGGTGAACCGTGGGAATTCTTCGCCCGAAGGCAGCGCCGTGTCGATGGCCAGGCCACGGGCCGACAGGCCATACACATGGCCCTTGCCCACGACGCGGAAATAACTGGCGCCAAGCAGGGTCATGATTTCGTCCTGCTTGTCGGCCTTGTTGATCGGGTACAGCACGCGGAAGCCCGCATAGCCCAGGTTCTTGGTGGCATCGGCATCATGCGGCACGTCGCCGAACTCGAAGCGGCTCGGGTCGTACTTGATTTCCTGGACCTTGGTGGCGGTGACTTCGTTGATTTTCACCGGCGTATCGAAGTGCATGCCCTGGTGGTAGAACGACAGCTTGAACGGTGTCTTGTCGTTGGCCCACTCGGCCTTTTCCTGCAGGAAGTGGATCTTCTGGTAGTCCGCGAACTTCATGTCGCGGAACACGGCCGGCAGGTTGCTTTTGGGCGCTTCGTACTTCTGGCCGGCCAGATCCTTTGCCTTGGCTGCAACATCGTCAAGATTGAATGCCCACAGCTGGCCCGCGCTCATCAGGCCAACGATTGCCATGCTGGCCATCAGCGCCTTGCGCAGCCTGACGCCGGGGATTCTTGATGCTTTTTGGGGACTAACAATCACGAGCAACCCTCGCCGAAAACAGATCATGAAACCAACGGCCAGCGACAAATGCCGGGTTGGCGAGCACTGTTCGGACCCCGTAAGGGCGTAATGATTCCCCAAACGGCTACGGACAATGCTCGAGTCAGAGTGAAACGGACCTGCGAACGCAGGCCTCATGCAGCGCGCGATTATCCAGCAGGTCGCGTGACAACGCATCAGGCTGCAACAACTATTTATGGTATAGAACCGCTTATTTATTCAAGAAAGCGGCTTTTTTTAACCTTAAATTTGTAACAGCAATGTTACAGGGCCATCATTGACCAGGTGGACCTGCATGTCGGCACCGAACTGACCGGTAGCGACGTCGGCGTGGCGGTCTCTGGCTTGCGTCACCAGGTAGTCGAACAGCTCGGCGCCCAAGGCCGGCGGCGCCGCCGTGGAAAAGCTGGGGCGCATGCCGTTGCGGGTGTCGGCCGCCAATGTGAACTGCGAGACCAGCAGCAGCCCGCCCCCCACTTCTTTCAACGACAGGTTCATCTTGCCCTGCTCATCGCTGAACACGCGGTAGTTCAACAGCTTGTGCAGCAGCTTGTCAGCATGCTCGCGGGTGTCGTCCGGCTCCACGGCCACCAGCACCAGCAGGCCTTGCTCGACAGCGCCGATGACCTGGCCCTGCACTTCCACCCGCGCGTTGCGCACCCGTTGCAACAGGCCCTTCATGCTTCTTCCAGTGGCAAGTCGAGCAGGCGCCTGGCCATCTGGTCGGCTGCGCGCACCAGAGCATCGGTAATGCCCGGCTCGGATGCGGCATGCCCGGCATCGCGAATGACCTTCAGTTCACTGTTCGGCCACGCCTGGTGCAGTTCCCAAGCGTTGTCCAGTGGGCAGATCACGTCGTAGCGCCCGTGCACGATCACCGCCGGCAGGTGGGCGATGCTGGGCAGGTCGCGCACCAGCTGGTTCGGCTCCAGGAAGGCGTTGTTCATGAAGTAGTGGCATTCGATGCGGGCGATGGACAAGGCCCGCTGCGGCTCGGAGAACCGGTCCACTACCAGGGGGTTGGGCCGCAGTGTGGCCGTGCGGCCCTCCCAAGTGGACCATGCCTTGGCCGCGTGCATCTGGGCAATCTGGTCGGAGCCGGTCAGGCGCTTGTGGAACGCGCTGACCATATCGCCGCGCTCCTCCGGTGGGATGGGCGCAATGTAGTCCTGCCAGTAGTCGGGGAACAGGCGGCTGGCACCTTCCTGGTAGAACCACTGTATCTCCTGGGGCCTGCACAGGAAGATGCCGCGCAGGATCAGACCATGCACGCGTTCGGGGTGAGTCTGGGCATAGGCCAGCGCGAGCGTGGAGCCCCATGAGCCGCCGAACAGTACCCACTTGTCGATACCCAGGTGTTCACGGATGCGCTCCATGTCCTCCACCAGGTGCCAGGTGGTGTTGTTTTCCAGGCTGGCATGGGGGGTGGAGCGGCCACAGCCGCGCTGGTCGAAGGTGATAATGCGGTACAGGGTGGGATCGAAATAGCACCGGCTCTGGGCGTCGCAGCCTGCACCCGGGCCGCCGTGAATGAAGACCACTGGCAAACCTTCGGGTGAGCCGCTTTCATCGACGTACAGCACGTGTGGCGCTTCCACGGCCAGATCGTGCCGGGCGTAGGGTTTGATCTGCGGGTAGAGGGTCTGCATTGCGCACTCCGTGTGAAGGTTGTTCGACCGTGAGCCATCATAAACCTGAATTGAGCGCAGAGCATGCTTGTACATCAACTCCATGCCTGGCCCGGTACAGTTGCCGGGCAGATATATCTACCTCCTTTCTCCTTCCCCGGCCCTACAGAGTCCTTCACCTCATCGTGCAGAGGACTGCTAAATGCCAACACCCACCAGCGACACCCTACCCTCACAAGGTGTCCATTACTCCACCATTGCCAAGCGCATCCCCCAGTGGCTGAAAAAAAGCCCGACCCACACGCACCAGGCCATGCGCAATTGGCGGCAGGCACCTGCCTGGCTGGCGTCAGCGATCACGGAGCAACCGGCCGTCGCGCGTGCCTGGAGCATCGAACACGCACAGCACCGTCAGCACCAAGCGCAGGTCGCGGCGCTGTTCGAGCAGGTTGCAGAGCTGGAGATCTATGCCAGAAAGGCGTTGACCGAAGCCATTGCCGAACGCTTTGGTCTACAGGTCGATGTCGACAAGAGCTACCTGGTGGACGCGCGCCTGATCGAGGAGCACAACGCCCTGGACGGGCGGCAGGCCGTGGAGCGGGCGACCCGTTCACTGCTTCAGGCAGCCCTGCATAACTTCGAGGCGTCCGCCGCCGTTGAAGGTGGCATGGATGCACCCGATGGGCTCCTGAAAAAATCGGTGATTCTCGACCACCGGCGTTTCATGGGCACCGTGCCTATCACCAATGCACTGGACATCCCGGCAGAAGCCTTCGCCGACCTGTGTCGGACGTTGGACATTGGTGGGAAATATCACGACCTGATACACGCGATCTACTACCCGGCCGCAACGGCTGACCGCAGTGCGGACGAGGTGGCCCTGGAGGTGTATCAAACACTGGGGCGGGCGGAGGAATCGGCTTGGCGACAGTCCCTGCACTACGCTCGCTTGAAGGGCGATATCAGCGAGACGTTCTACACCGCCGCGCTGGAAGTACCGCTCGATCAAAAGCTGGATCCTCTCGCATCGGGGTTCAGGTTCAGCGAGCTGCAACTCTGGGGCTGCGTACTGACGGGAGTAGTGGTCATCGAGAGGCAATCGGGTGCCGATAGCCGCATTGCGCTGTATATCCCCGACGACGAGGAAACACCCCTCAAGGCGTTCGCCGATACGCAGGCCATGCATGACGCACTGCGGGATCGGCTCCAGGCTGACATGGGCTACCTGGACAAGCATGTGCCCGAGCGCGACAAGGGGATGGTTAGACAGCGCCTGCAAGCGCGTCTGACACCACCGGGCTGGAGTACCCGCGGCCTGCACGAGCCCGTACGCGATCCACATGCCAGGCTCTACCCCGTTCAAACGCCTTTCACCCACGCGTTCCAGGGGCTCATGGCCTTTCGCAAGGTGGAACGTCATGAACAGGACGTGCTCTTCCACGCTGTCCCAACCCAGATCGTGGACCGGCGTACGGCCCAGGCTCACCGCGAGCTCATTGCCGGGCGCGCGTTGCTGGCATTGAACATCGCCGGCTTCTTCGTGCCTGGCCTTGGGGAGGCCATGCTTTTGGTGGGCATCGTCCAGCTGGCCCATGAGGTGTATGAGGGGATCGAAGCCTGGGAGGCAGACGAGCGCGACACAGCTTACGACTACCTGATCGATGTCGTCGAGAACGTGGCGGTCATGGCTGCGCTGACAGCTGCCGGCCATGCGCTCAAAGGCGCGCCGCAAATCCCAGGGGGCGACGAACCCATCGTCGAAGAACCCGACGACGAATCGGGTGATGCGCGCATTCCCGTCGAGACCCCGTCATTCATCGAAGAGCTGGAAGACGTGGACATGCCTGATGGGCAGGTTAGCCTGTGGAAACCTGACCTGACGCCCTATCAAATCCAGGACCCACTGCCACAGTCATTGGCACCGGATGAGCAGGGCCTGTTGTTGCATGAGGGTCAGCAACGGCTGGTGCTGCAGGGTCGCCAGTATCAGGTCGTGTCAGACGCCGACACTGGCCAATACCGGCTGCAGCACCCACGGGGCGAGCATCGCTATCAGCCACCGCTGCGCTACAACGGCGCTGGCGCGTGGATACAGGTCACCGACCGCCCCGCTACCTGGACAGGTTCGACCTTGTTGCAACGAATGGGGCACCTGAGTGCTGACTTCGATGAGCCGACGCTGCAACGGATGCTGCAGATCAGTGACACGGACGAAGATACCTTGCGCAGGGCGCTGGTGGAGAGCGAGCGATTGCCGGCGTTGCTGCAAGACACCCTCCAGCGGTTCAAGCTTGACCAGTCGATCAGCCAGTTGCCCGTCACGGCAGACCGCTCAACCGAATTTTTCAGAGCCTACAGGCGCATGGCATCGGCCCAGCTGCCCGACGCCGAACCGGTCATGCGGGCATACCCCGGTCTTCCAGCCGCCATTGCCGACGAGCTGGTACGCAGCGCGACTGCCAACGAACGGGGCCTGCTGGCAAGCGGTAGGGTACCGCTACGCCTGAGCGAGGAAATTCGTGTTTATCTGCAACAGGTCCGTCTGGCGCGGGCTTACGAGGGGCTGTTTCTGGTAGGGGCTCAGAGCTGGGACAGCGATCGACTCGTACTGCATACCTTGCCGACACTCAGGCAATGGCCTACCGGTACCAGGCTACAAATCCTGCGAGGTGGGTTCTGGCCCACTCAAGCCGAGGCAATCGGCCCCAAGCAAGGTAACCCCTGCGTAACCATCATCCATGCCCCTGCAGGGTACATCGTCCAGGATCAAGCCGAGTCATCTCGGTTGGTAACGGCACACCCGGACCTCTTTACCGCGCTTCACGAGGCGCTGCCAGACGTCATGGCACAACTCGGCGCGGCTGACGCTGCGGCCCTGCGGCACCTGATGCAGGAAAGTCCGTTGCTGCCTCGCCCAGCCTTGCGCAGGGCCCTGGGCATGCGACCGGTGCGCCCCGGCTATCGGTCACCCATGCGCCTTGCCGAGGGCCGCCTGGGGTATCCGCTGAGCGGCGGTGGCCCGCAAGCCCATGCGGTCTCTTATTCGCAGCTCCTTGCAGAGGTCGAGGCATTGGAGCTGGCGCAGCGTACCGGCCGCTCTGCCGATCAGGTGATCAATACGCTGGCCAGCAGCGGCCGCACGCGCCTGCAGATTTTCGAACACCTGCAACGTTTGGCCGAGCAGCGCACCGAACTGCAAAGCAGGCTCGATGACTGGAGCGAGGCCATTTCGCCGTCGACCGATGCGGCAGCACGCAACTACGATGCGTTGCGCGAGGCTATCGTGCAGTTCTGGTATGACACGGCGTTGGACGAAGGCGACCGGAGCACGTCCGTGTTACGCCTGGCGCTGATCTCTCTGGCCGATATTCCGTTGAACTTACCCGAGTTCTTCTACCAGCGAGTGCGCAGCCTGACCCTCTATGACCTGCCCTCAGGCGCGATGGCCAGCTGGGCGCAGAACGAGCGTTTGCTGCAACGCCTGCTCCGTCAGATGCCGCAACTCCAGGCATTGGAAATTGACCGGCCCTACACACCGCGGGCAACACCCTCGGCATTCATATTCAGCATTCCCACCATTCTGGAAAACCTGCCACAGCTGCAGCGCTTGGTACTGACCAACCAGAACATTGCCTTGTCCTCCAGTGACCTGGACATGCTGACCGGTGCCCGGCAGCTGCGTCATCTGGACCTTTCCGGAAATCGCTTGGCACAAGGCAACCGTCCGAGCTTCCACGCGCTCACACTCGATTACCTCGGGCTCGACCGCATGCATCTGTCGCAATGGCCGATGGGCATCGACAGCGATGCCTTGAGCCGCATCGGTGAGCTGTCCCTGCGCGCCAATAACCTGCTCACGCTGCCATCGTTCCTGCTGCACGAAGCCGAATCACTGCGACTCCCGCCGGTCATCAACCTTGAAGGCAACCCGATCAACGAAATTCACGTGCAGCGTTTGCTCATGAACGAGCAGCTGGACACTTCTGGTATTCGCGTGGACCAGCCGCCGTCGCTTATCGAGGGAATCACGCGCCTGCGCACCGAGCGCTCGCAGGTACGAGAAGCGCTGGAGGGCTGGGCGCAGGCATCGAGTTCCAGCAACCCCCTGACACAAACCGCCCTGGCCGAGCGTCAACGCATTGAAACGGCGATCAATGATTTCTGGACATATCAGGAACAGGGCCATCGATACCTCAGGCTGCATCTGGAAGACGTGTCGATCGAGCACTTCCCGAGGCGCCTGCCCCCCTTCTTTGGCGAGCGTGTTCGCGCCCTGGCCTTGACCCGCTTGCGAGGCACGACTGCGCAGCTTGATGAGCTGCTCAGTCGGTTTCCGGGTATCACGCGCCTGACCATAGACGGTCATCAAGCGCCGCAATCGACACTGCCTACCGCCTTGCTGCGCTTGCCGGAGCTGGAGTACCTGGAGTTGCGCAACATGGGTTTGGAAATCGATGAGCCTATGTTCGAGATTTTTGGCCGCCTGAACCACCTTACTTCGCTGGACCTTTCGGGCAACCGGGTGGGCACCATCAATCGTGTTCCTGCACAGCTTGCAGCGAATCTCCAGTCCCTGGTGCTGAGCAACATGGACCTGCAGGGCTGGCCGCACTGGTGCGACCTGTTGCTGCCGCTCGAGTTGCTCGACCTCAGTTCGAACAACATCACCGAACTGCCGGACCGTGTCCTGTCGAACCTGGATAGCACCATCCCGATTTCTTCTGTGTCCCTGTTGGACAACCCGCTGCCAGCCGAAACCATCCAGCGGGTCCGCACGTTTTCCGACAGCCATCACAGCTTCTCCTTCGCCTTGGACATTCCCACCGACCTGCTCACCGATGGTTCCAGTGATGGCTCTCTGGACCACCCGCACTTTCCGGTGTCCGGTGACGATACCCCACGGATGGAATCGTGGATGTTGGGAAATGCACTGCAAAATGAATCCCTGCAGGTATGCTGGGACGCGCTTGCAGGCAGTGACTTGCTGCGCCTGGTGGGCCGTCTGCAAAACGCAGCCCCTTACGTGGAGCCCGCTACTCGGGGCAGGTTCTGCGAACGGGTGCGACTGATGCTGGTCGCGGCGGTCAGCAACCCGACCGAGCGGCCATTGCTGGAAAGCATCGCTGTAGCGGCGCTGCCTGACGAAAATGGCGCACAAACCTGTCATGACGGCGCGCTTCAGGCGTTCAACAACATCGAGTTGTACCTGATGCATCAACGTGTCGTGATCGATGCAGGAGATAGCCTGCAGCAGATGCGCCAAAGGCTGTTGCAGCTGTTCCGGGTAGAGGAACTCGAACACCTTGCCCAGCACCGCTCGATACCGGGGGATCTGGTTTCGGTGCGCCTGGCTTATCGCCGCGAACTGGCCAAGGAACTCGAGCTGCCCATCGCCGACCGCATGCGTTTCCGAAGTGCTGCCAACCTGGCGGCCGATGAGCTTTCGAGCGTGCTCGAACACGTGCGCAAGCGCGAACACAGCGAAGCGTTCATCGACTATCTGCTGTCCAGCCAGGACTGGACCCAGCGCCTTCGCGGTGAATACGCCGAGCGGTTCGAGGAGGTTGAAAACCGGTACCGCCAGCGGGTACTGGAACTGGCCAACACCAGCCATCCGCTGCAGGAAGAGGTCATCTTGCAACAAGGCTTGCAGATGGATCGGGAACTCGAGGAGCAGGCACTGCTGCGCGAACTCACGCTCAAGGAGGTCGCCAAAGGCTGACGATTGACCGGGCGGCGCGCATACCCCGCGCTGCCTGGCCGATTGCCTTCAGTTGCGATAATGCGCCTGACCCCAGGCTAGCAGTGCTTGCAGAAGCTGCTTGAGCACCGTCTGGGTGGGGCCTGCCAAATCTTCACGGTAGCTGAAAGGTTCACGCTCTAGCATGTAGGTGCTTTGCGCAAGCTCGAGCTGGACGGCGTGAACGTGCGCGGCTGGGTTGCCGTAATGACGGGTGATGTGCCCGCCCTTGAAGCGCCCATTGAGCGCATGATCGTAACCGTGCGCCTGTTGACAGACGTGCGTTAGCCGCTGGGCCAGGCTGGGGTCGCAACTCGCATCATTGAAGGTCCCGAGGTTGAAGTCCGGTAGCTTGCCGTCGAACAACCGAGGAATGTGCGAGCGGATGGAATGGGCGTCCCAGAGCAGGGCATAGCCGAACGTCTCACGCAAACGTGCCAGCTCATGCCTGATTGCCCTGTGATAAGGGTGCCAGATGTGCTCAAGGTAATGCTTGCGCTCTGCCGGGCTTGGCGCCAGCCCCTCCTTGAACAAAGGTTCACCTTCAAAGAGCGTGTCCGGATAAAGCCCCGTGGTGGCCCCGGCATACAGCGGCTTGTCGTCCTCTGGGCGATTGAGGTCGATGACGAAGCGCGAATACTCGGCCGTCAGTACACTGGCGCCCAGCGCCTGGGCGAAATCGTACAGACGGGGAATGTGCCAGTCCGTGTCGGGCAAGCTGCGCGCCTGATCGACCAGGCCATCGGCCACTGCCGGGGTCAGCTTCAGGCCCGCATGGGGAATGCTGATCAACAGCGGCAATTGACCCTGGTGAAAGCTCAGTACCTTGTCCATCTCGCCTCGCTCAGATATCCAGTTCATGGCCGCCGCGCACGACGCGCTTGGGCAGGTCGCCGCCAAGCCAGTAGGCCAGGTCGGCAGGGCGTTCTATTTGCCAGGCAACGAAGTCGGCGGCCTTGCCCGCTTCAAGAGTGCCATGGCTGCTTCCCATGCCCAGCGCTTGCGCCGCATGGGTGGTGACACCGGCGAGGGCCTCTTCCGGCGTCATGCGGAACAAGGTGCAGCCCATGTTCAGCATCAGCCGCAGTGACAGGCCCGGTGAGGTGCCCGGGTTCAGGTCGCTGGCCAGGGCGATTTTCACGCCGTGCCGACGCAGGGCCTCCATCGGCGGAACTTGGGTCTCGCGCAGAAAGTAGAACGCGCCGGGCAGCAAGACGGCCACGGTGCCAGCCGTTGCCATGGCCACGGCATCTTCTTCTGTCATGAATTCCAGGTGATCGGCCGACAGTGCCTGGTAGCGGGCGGCCAAGCTGGAGCCGTGCAAGGAAGACAATTGTTCAGCGTGCAGCTTGACCGGCAAACCCAGTTGCTGTGCCTTGATGAACAGGCGTTCAACCTGGACGGGTGAGAAGGCCAGGTGTTCGCAGAAGGCGTCCACCGCATCCACCAGCCCTTCTGCTGCCAATGCCGGCAGCATGTCATCACAGATGTGGGCAATGAAGTCGTCGCTGCGTTCGGCGTATTCCGGCGGCAAGGCGTGAGCCGCCAGGCACGTGGCCCGAACCGTGATACCCAGCTCGTCACCCAGACGCCGGGCTACACGCAGCATCTTGCGCTCGTTGACCAAGTCCAGGCCGTAACCGGACTTGATTTCCAGGGTGGTCACACCGTCGCGCATCAACGCCCGGACGCGCTGCCGGGCGCTGGCGAACAGCATGTCTTCACTGGCGGCGCGGGTGGCCCTCACGGTGCTGGCAATGCCCCCGCCCTGCGCGGCGATCTCGGCATAGCTCACACCTTGCAGCCGCTGTTCGAACTCGCCGCTGCGGTTGCCGCCGAATACCGCGTGCGTGTGGCAATCGATCAGCCCGGGGGTCACCCAAGTGCCGCCCAGGTCCACCGTCTGCTCGGTCCCTTCGACTTGCCAGTCGGCACGTGGGCCGATCCACAGGATCCGCCCACCACCGGTCACGATGGCGGCGTCTTCGATGATCGAATAACGGCCTTGGGCCATGGTTGCCACGTGGCAGTGTTGCCAGAGGGTTTTCATGCAGGTTCTCCTTTGCTAGCGATGCAACTCGGCGGCTTCGGCCACCGACGCGCCCTGCCCTGTGCGCGGCTTGCACCACAACAGGTAGGACGCCACCAGAAAGACCAGCCAGACCATGCCGACCAACAACGCCGCCTGGGTGTCCGGGAAATAGCCAAGCACACCGAAGACGAAGACCATGAAGGCGATGGCCAATGCCGGGCCCCAGGGCCAGAACGGTACCGGGAACTTGAGCTCGGCCATCTGCTCACGGCTCATGCGCCGCCGCATCGCCACCTGAGTGATGAGGATCATCAGCCAGACCCAGACGGTGGCGAAGGTAGCGATCGAGGCGATCAGCAGAAACACGTTTTCAGGGATCAGGTAATTGAGCAGTACCCCGACCAGCAGTGCTGCCCCCATCACCACCACCGTCATCCACGGCACGCCATGCCTGGACAGCCGGCTGAAGCCCTTGGGGGCATGCCCCTGCTGGGCCAGACCATACATCATGCGGCCCGCACCGAAGATATCGCTGTTGATGGCAGAAACGGCCGCAGAGATCACCACCACGTTCAGCACCGCAGCCGCAGAGCCGATCCCCAGATTGCTGAAGATCTGCACGAAGGGGCTGCCCTGGCTGCCAATCTGCGGCCAGGGGTACAGGCACATCAGCACGAACAGGGTGAGCACATAGAACAGCAGGATGCGCAGGGGCACGGCGTTGATCGCCTTGGGAATTACCCGTTGCGGATCCTTGGCCTCGCCTGCGGTCACCCCGATGATCTCGATGCCGCCAAAGGCGAACATGACCACGGCAAACGAGGCGATCAACCCGGCGACACCGTTAGGCATGAAACCGCCATGCTCGAACAGGTTGCCCACGCCCACGGCCTGCCCGCTGCCCACCTGGCTGAAGCCGAAGACCATGATGCCAAGGCCCGCCAGGATCATGGCCACGATCGCGCCCACCTTGAGCAAGGACAGCCAGAATTCCAGTTCGCCGAATACCTTGACGTTGCACAGGTTGAGCGCACCGATGACCAAGACGATGCCCAGCACCCATGTCCAACGGGCGACCTCTGGGAACCAGAAGCCCATGTAGATGCCGAACGCCGTCACATCGGCGATGGCGACGATGACCATCTCGAACGCATAGGTCCAGCCGAGGATAAAGCCGGCCATGGGGCCCAGGTAGGTGCTGGCGTAGTGACCGAATGAGCCGGCCACGGGGTTGTGTACGGCCATTTCGCCCAATGCCCGCATGACCATGAATACCGCAGCGCCGCCGATCAGATAGGCCAGCAATACCGCCGGGCCGGCCATCTGGATGGCCGATGCCGAGCCGTAGAACAGGCCGGTACCGATGGCAGAGCCGAGGGCCATGAAACGAATGTGGCGGGCAGTCAGCCCGCGCTTGAGACCTTGTGCAGGTTGCATGTCACGTCCTTGAATTGTTTTTGTGGTCGTGAGATACGGGGGCCGCCACCAAAGGCCCCCGAGCGCATTACAGACTTGGTAGCACGCCCGCTGGCAACAGCGCGGTCAGGCTGCCTTCGGCCAGCAGGTGCACGGCCTTTTCGATGTCCGGTGCAAAGAACCGGTCGCGGTCGTAGTGCGGCACTTCACGGCGTAATGCCTGGCGCGCCTGTTCGAGCCTGGCGGAGGTCTTGAGCCCCTTGCGCAGGTCCAGGCCCTGGCAGGCGCCCAACCACTCGATCGCCAGCACGCCCCGGGTATTTTCAGCCATTTCCCATAGGCGCTTGCCGGCAGCCGGGGCCATTGAGACATGGTCCTCCTGGTTGGCGGAGGTCGGCAGGCTGTCGACGCTGTGCGGGTGGGACAGGGCCTTGTTCTCGCTGGCCAGTGCGGCGGCGGTGACCTGGGCGATCATGAAGCCCGAGTTGACCCCACCGTTCTCCACCAGGAAGGGCGGCAACTGGGACATGTGCTTGTCCATCATCAGCGAGATGCGGCGCTCGCTCAACGCGCCCATTTCGGCGATGGCCAGGGCGATGTTGTCGGCGGCCATCGCCACCGGCTCGGCATGGAAGTTACCGCCGGAAACCACGTCGCCTTCGGCGGCGAACACCAAAGGGTTGTCCGACACGGCATTGGCCTCGACGCCGAGTACCTCGGCAGCCTGGCGCAGTTGGGTGAGGCAAGCGCCCATCACTTGTGGCTGGCAGCGCAGCGAGTAAGGATCCTGGACCTTGTCGCAGTTCTGGTGCGAAAGCGATACCTCGCTGGTGTCCCCCAGCAGGGCCCTGAAGCAGGCAGCGGTGTCGATCTGTCCGCGCTGGCCGCGCACCGCATGGATACGGGCATCGAAGGGCGAGCGCGAACCAAGGGCGGCTTCCACGCTGAGCGCGCCGCAGGTGACCGCGGCGGCGAACAGGTCTTCGCCATGGAACAGCCCGCGCAGGGCATAGGCCGTGGAGGCCTGGGTACCATTGAGCAGGGCGAGCCCCTCTTTGGCGGCCAGGGTCAACGGCTCAAGACCGGCGATGGCCAGGGCCTCGGTAGCCGCAAGCCACTGGCCCTTGTAGCGCGCCTTGCCCTCGCCCAGCAGTACCAGGGACATGTGGGCCAGCGGCGCGAGGTCACCGGAGGCGCCGACCGAGCCTTTGAGGGGGATGTGGGGATAGACCTCGGCGTTGACCAGCGCGATCAGCGCGTCGATGACCTTGCGGCGAATACCGGAGAAGCCGCGGCTCAGGCTGTTGATCTTCAGCACCATGATCAATCGGACCAGCGCGTCATCGAGCGGCGCACCGATCCCGGCGGCATGCGACAGCACCAGCGAACGCTGCAGGTTTTCCAGGTCGTGGCTGGCGATACGGGTCGACGCCAGCAGTCCGAAACCGGTGTTGATGCCGTAGGCGGTACGGTCCTGCGCGATGATCTGCTCGACGCAGGCCACGCTGGCATCGATGGCCGGGCCGGCGCTGGCGTCGAGTTGAAGCCGTACAGGGCCTGCATGCACAGTGCGCAGTTGCGCCAGGGTCAGGCAGCCGGGCTTGAGGGTAAGTTCGGTCACGTTGCTACTCCAGTTCGCGAGGCATGACCGGCAGCGCCAGCCCGCCTCTTCTTGTTGTCGAGTATCACCCTTGTGGGGTGCGTTGCAGAGGGGCGTGATCAGCCGGTGATCATCGGCAGGTCCAGCCCCTGCGCTTGCGCGCACTCAATGGCGATAGCGTAACCGGCATCGGCGTGACGCATGACACCGGTGCCTGGGTCATTGGCCAGCACGCGAGCGATACGAGCCGCCGCCTCGTCGCTGCCGTCACAGACGATGACCATGCCCGAGTGCTGGGAGAAGCCCATGCCGACACCGCCGCCATGGTGCAGCGACACCCAGGTGGCACCGCTGGCGGTATTGAGCAGGGCATTGAGCAATGGCCAGTCGGAGACCGCATCGGAGCCATCGCGCATGGCCTCGGTTTCGCGGTTGGGGCTGGCGACCGAGCCCGAATCGAGATGGTCGCGCCCGATCACGATCGGTGCCGACAGCTCGCCACTGCGCACCATTTCGTTGAACGCCAGGCCCAGCTTGGCCCGCAGCCCCAGCCCTACCCAACAGATGCGGGCCGGCAAGCCTTGGAAGCTGATGCGCTCGCGGGCCATGTCCAGCCAGCGGTGCAGGTGGGCGTCGTCGGGGATCAATTCCTTGACCTTGGCATCGGTCTTGTAGATGTCTTCGGCTTCGCCGGACAACGCTGCCCAGCGGAAGGGGCCGATGCCCCGGCAGAACAGTGGACGGATGTAAGCCGGCACGAAACCTGGGAAATCGAACGCATTGGCCACGCCTTCTTCCTTGGCCATCTGGCGAATGTTGTTGCCGTAGTCGAAGGTGGGCACGCCCTGCTGCTGAAAATCGAGCATGGCCTGTACATGCACGGCCATCGACTGCTTGGCAGCCTTGACCACGGCCACCGGGTCGGTCTGGGCGCGGTCGCGGTACTGCTCCCACGTCCAGCCGGCGGGCAGGTAGCCATTGAGCGGGTCATGCGCGCTGGTCTGGTCGGTGACCATGTCTGGCCGCACCCCGCGCCTGACCAACTCAGGCAACACGTCGGCCGCATTGCCATGCAAGGCAATGGAAATGGCCTTGCCTTCGGCGGTGTAACGGGCGATGCGCGCCAGGGCATCGTCCAGGTCAGTGGCCTGCTCATCGACGTAGCGGGTTTGCAGGCGGAAATCGATACGGCTTTGCTGGCACTCGATGTTCAGCGAACAAGCCCCGGCCAAGGTCGCGGCCAGTGGCTGGGCCCCACCCATGCCACCCAGACCTGCGGTCAGCACCCACTTGCCCTTGAGGCTGCCGCCGTAGTGCTGGCGACCCGCCTCGACGAAGGTTTCGTAAGTGCCTTGGACGATGCCCTGGCTGCCGATGTAGATCCAGCTGCCAGCGGTCATCTGGCCATACATGGCCAGGCCTTTGGCGTCCAGCTCGTTGAAGTGCTCCCAGCTGGCCCAGTGAGGGACCAAGTTCGAGTTGGCGATCAGCACGCGTGGTGCGTTGCTGTGAGTCTTGAACACGCCGACCGGCTTGCCGGACTGGACCAGCAGGGTTTCGTCGTCTTCCAGACGGGTCAGGGTTTCGACGATCTTGTCGTAGCAGTCCCAGTTGCGCGCGGCCCGGCCGATGCCACCGTACACCACCAGTTCCTTGGGGTTCTCGGCGACCTGCGGGTCGAGGTTGTTCATCAACATGCGCAGTGGCGCTTCGGTCAGCCAGCTTTTGGCAGTGAGCGTATTGCCACGCGGGGCACGGATTTCAACGTCACGGTATTTGTTGTTGTCGGTCACGGGAATGTCCTTTGCGGTCGGCTGCAGCAGATGTGTCGTGAAACAATACAAACACATCTTTACTTGTATGTACAAGCATGGACAAGTGAAATTCGCAGACCTTGACGCCGCAAGCGATGCCAGCCCAGGGTCAGCTCAACGGGGATCGAGTTCGATCAGGCAGCACTGCCCCTGTACGTCCAACGCCAGCAACGCTTCGTTACCTTCCAGTTGCAGGCAGTCATGACGCCCCAATTGCAGGACCTGGTGCCCCGCCGCCACTTCTACCGCTTGGCTGGCGGCAAACAGCAGTACGGTCGAGGCCGAGGTGTGCAGACGGCTGACACCCTCCAGCCACTGCAAGCGCGCCCGATAGCGCTGCGGTGCATAGATGAGGTTGAAATCACGAATCGGCCCGCCGATAAGGTGGCAATCGACCTCGCTTGCGCCGTCGAAGGCAAACCCGTCGAATGGCAGCAGCGGCCGGCTGAGTTGGCCGTCTACCCACAGACGCATGCCATCGCCCTGCAGCACGGTGATGATCCGCTGGTAGCCGGCGAAGCTCGAAAAGGCGCCCGACGCCTGGATATCGGCAATCGACAAGCGCCAGCCAAAACCGTCCAGGCCCTTGCCGTGGTCACGGGCGATTTCCTCGGTGAAGCCAGCGCCGTTTTTCCAGGGCATGCGCGGATAGTCCCGCGCCTGCAACACATGCAATCGGCTCATTTGCCAAAACGTCCTTCCAGGCGATGGCGCGAACCGGGGTGAATCAGGCGCGCGGCCGTGACCGGCTGGCGCCCGGACCAGGTACGGCGGCGGATCAGCAGGCATGGCTCGCCGCGTTCGATTTGCAGGAGCTGGCATTCTTCAGGCTCTGCCAGGATCGCCTCGACCACATGCTCGCCCTCTGTCAGCGGAGCTACCTGGGACAGATAGGCATAAGGCGTCTGACGGGTGAAGTCCTGCAGAAGGTATTCGGGCGCCACGGCCGCATTGACGTATCGATCTTCGATCTGCACCGGGGTATCGTTCTCGAAATGCACGATCAGCGAATGAAATACCCGCTGACCTTCGCGCATGTTCAAGGCCAGCGCTCGCTCGGAACCTGCAGCTTCCTCGGCAAGCACCACGACCTGACAGCTATGCCGGTGCCCGCGTGCGGCGATTTCGTCGGCGATGTTGTTCACTTCGAACAGCGCCGAGCGGCCTTTGGGCTCGGCTACGAAGGTGCCGACACCTTGCATGCGCACCAACAGCCCCTCGGCTGTGAGCTCGCGCAGGGCGCGATTGATGGTCATGCGGCTGAAGCCCAGTTGGCTGACCAGTTCGCTTTCCGAGGGCACACGGTGATGCGGCGGCCAGCTACCGTCGTCGATGTGCTGCTTGATCATCTGTTTGACCCGCGCGTACAGCGGCGCCGGGCCTTCGCCCATGGGGGCAACCAGCGCGTTGGCAGGAGGTGTCGGCACGGCCAGAAATCCTTGTGCATAAGAAATGAGCGTTAGCTTGCCGGAGTTTACCCGGCAGGCAAACGCCTGTATATGTATATACAAGCTAACAAGAACAGGAGCCTGCAATGCCCGCCTATTTTGCCCAACGCGCCTTGTTGCCTACGGGGTGGGCCCGAGACGTGCGCTTAGACGTCGGTACGGACGGGTTCCTGACACGCATTGAAGCTGGCGCTTGCGCCGACGGCGCAGAGCGTCTGGCGGGCCCCCTACTTCCCGGTATGCCGAATGTGCACTCCCACGCGTTCCAGCGGGCCATGGCCGGGCTTGCCGAGGTCGTCGGCGACCCCAATGACAGCTTCTGGACCTGGCGCGACCTCATGTACCGGCTGGTCGGGCAGATCACGCCTGAGCAGCTGCAGGTCATCGCCCGCCAGCTCTACATCGAGATGCTCAAAGCGGGCTATACCGCGGTGGCGGAATTCCATTACGTGCACCATGACCAGGCAGGCAATGCGTATGCAGACCCGACCGAGTTGTCTCGTCGGATCAGCGCAGCGGCCACGCAGAGCGGCATCGGCCTGACCCTGCTGCCGGTACTCTACAGCCATGCAGGGTTTGGCGGCCAAACGCCAAGCGATGGCCAGCGCCGGTTCATCCAGTCCACCGATCACTACCTGCGTTTGCAGGCGCAATTGGCGCCGCTGCTGGCCGCGCAACCGGCGCAGGGGCTGGGCTTGTGCTTTCACTCGCTGCGGGCCGTGACGCCTGGGCAGATCGCCGAGGTATTGGCGGCCAGTGACGGCAAATGCCCGGTGCACATTCATATTGCCGAGCAGCAACGGGAAGTCGATGACTGCCTGGCCTGGAGCGGCCTGCGACCCTTGCAATGGCTGTATGAGCACGTGGCCGTGGATGAGCGCTGGTGCCTGGTGCACGCCACACACGCCCAGCCGGACGAAGTGACAGCCATGGCCCGCAGCGGCGCCGTGGCGGGATTGTGCCTGACGACCGAAGCCAACCTGGGCGACGGCATTTTCCCGGCCACAGACTACCTGGCACAGGGCGGGCGCCTGGGGATTGGTTCGGACAGCCATGTCTCGCTAAGCGTGGTTGAAGAGCTGCGCTGGCTGGAGTACGGCCAGCGCCTGCGCGACCAGCGACGCAACCGCTTGCATCGCCGCGACCAACCGATGGTCGGGCGCACCTTGCTCGACGCTGCGTGGGCAGGGGGTGCACAGGCGCTGGGTCAGCCCATTGGCGAACTGGCTGTAGGCAAGCGCGCCGACTGGCTGGTGCTTGATGATCAGGACCCCTACATCGCCATGGCCGACGGTGATGGCATTCTCAATCGGTGGCTGTTTGCCGGCGGTGACCGGCAGGTTCGCGACGTGATGGTCAATGGCCAATGGGTGGTACGCCAAGGCCATCATCTGCAAGAGGAGCAAAGCCGCGCGGCATTCGCTCAGGTACTGCGGCAGCTTTTGGGATGACCCTATCAAGGCCGCTTAGCGGCGGCCGCGATTCGAGCTGAGGCGCTACAGCAGGCCCCGGGTAGGCATGACGTTCGCTTCCGCCCACCACGCCTGCAACCCACTCAGTGCATCTTGACGATCTGCTGGTCGGAAGCTCGCCAGATCAACCGGCTGGTGTCGTAGCCCTGCTGGCGGGCCTTGGCCAGCAAGTGTTCGCGCTCCCAGGCCGGCAAGCTGGGCGTGCGTGACAGAATCCACAAGTACTTGCGGTCCGGGCTGCCGACAACCGCGGTGCGGTAGCGCTCGTCCACATACAAGATCCAGTATTCGCCCCTGGCAACGCCAGGGACCAGGCGTGTGAACCAGTTGTCGAATTCCACCCACAGCCTGTCGGTATGCCCTGGCGCCTCGATGTAGGCACGGCCTTCGGCACGCAGCCACTCGTCACCCAGGGTGCGGCAGCGGTTCAGCAAACCGAATGACCCGTCGGGTTTGAGGTTGTAATGGGCCTCCGACTGTTCGCAGCCGGCCTGATAGCGCATGGGCAAGCGTGCAAGCTCGTACCACTTGCCCTGGTAACGCTTGAGATCCACCTGCCCCGCGGTCTTCGGTGCAAGCGGGTCGTTCATCGACCCCGCGCACCCGCCGAGCAAGAGGGTCAGGCACAGGCCCAACAGTAGCCCGGCAGCCCTCATTTGAGACCCTGCCCCGAATACATCAAGACCTTGTCCGACGCGTACTGCACGCTGATGAAGCTCCGCTCGTCCCCCCACGTGCAACTGCTCATGCCCAAGGCGCCAGAACACTCGGTCGGCGTGCCGAGCAATTGCTCGACCTCGGCCTTGCTCATGCCGGCTTTGAGTTTGGAATAGTTTTCCTGATTGATCTTGCTGCAGGCGGCGAGCACGACACACAGCGACAACAGGGCGAGGGAACGCAACGACATGAAGACACTCCTGAACGAGGGAGCAGGCGAGTGGCCTGCAGTGCCCTTCGACGGGAAAATGCCTCCCAGGTTCCCTGTTGGACCTGCCCAAGACCGCTACCGCTGATCGGGAAAATGGCTTATTCGAATGAGCCGCCCGGGGCTTGGTGTGTTCAATATGGGGTTTTAGGTGCCTGGGCCGGGTCTGAAACAGCAGACACTAATGGGGCCGCTGTGCGGTCCCAATGGTGTCAAGTCAATCGCATTAGCCCATGGAGGGCGGCCTCAGTCATTGGACGTAGAGCGCTGCTTCAGAACCTGGAACCCGGCTCGAGCAGAAAATCCATCTCTTCACTGGTACTGGGCCGGTCCAGCACGAGGTTGCGGTGCGGGAACCGGCCAAACCGCTCGATTACCCGCTGGTGTTGCTGGGCATAATCCAGGAAGCCTTCGAACAACCGACGGTTGGCTTCAGGTTGCTCGTCAAGCAGCACCTGGTAGCGCTCGACGGACATGTTCTGCCAGTCCAGCACTTCGGCATGCTCGAGCACCAGCAGCACGAATACCCGCTGGATCGGGAGCAACTGATAATCCCAGTCCTTCTGCAACCCCTGCAGGGCGACCACTTGCGCACGCCGATCACCCTCGAACGCACGTGGCGTGTCGCGGTAGATCATGCGTGGCAGCTGATCGAGCAGTAGCAGAAGCCCAAGCCAGCCCTGAGGGCTCTGCTGCCACTCGTCGAGCCCACCTGCCAAGGCCTGGTCGACAAGCTCACCGAACAGCGCCTGGGCCTCGGCGTCGTGATGCTTGCCGAACCATTGGGCGCTCTTCTCGTCAGCCACGGCCTGGGCGCTGGTGCCCCAACCGAACCACCATTCCAGCAAAGGCTGCCAAGGTGCGAGCATGACTTACTCCTTGTGGTAGGCGGTGACGCGCTCAACCTCTTCCTTCGAGCCCAGGATCACCGACACACGCTGGTGCAGGCTCTCTGGCTGAATGTCGAGGATGCGGTCGTAGCCGTTGGTGGACGCGCCACCGGCCTGTTCGATGATGAACGACATCGGGTTGGCTTCGTACATCAGGCGCAGCTTGCCCGGCTTGCTCGGCTCACGGGCATCGCGCGGGTACATGAACAGGCCGCCACGGGTGAGGATACGGTGTACGTCGGCCACCATCGAGGCGATCCAACGCATGTTGTAGTTCTTTTTCAGCGGGCCGGTCTCGCCTGCCAGCAGCTCGCCCACGTAGCGCTGTACCGGGGCTTCCCAGTGACGCTGGTTGGACATGTTGATGGCGAATTCGGCGGTGGTTTCCGGAATGCTGATGTTCTCGTGGGTCAGCACGAAGCTACCCAGTTCGCGGTCCAGGGTGAAGCCCTTGACGCCGTTGCCCAGGGTCAGAATCAGCATGGTCTGCGGGCCATAGATGGCGTAGCCGGCCGCAACCTGCTCGGTACCCGGCTGCAGGAAGGCATTTTCGTTCAGGGTTTCGTTCTGGCTCAGGTACTCGTTAGGGCAACGCAGTACCGAGAAGATGGTACCGACCGACACGTTGACGTCGATGTTGGAGGAGCCGTCGAGAGGGTCGAAGACCAGCAGGTAGGCACCTTTGGGGTAGCGACCCGGAATCTGGTAGGCGTTGTCCATTTCCTCGGACGCCATGCCGGCCAGGTGACCGCCCCATTCGTTGGCTTCGAGCAGGATGTCGTTGGAGATGACGTCCAGCTTCTTCTGGACTTCGCCCTGGACGTTTTCGGTGCCCATGCTGCCCAGCACACCGCCAAGGGCGCCCTTGGACACGTGATGGCTGATTTCCTTGCACGCACGCGCCACCACTTCGATCAGGAAGCGCAGATCGGCAGGGGTATTGTTGCTGCGGGTCTGCTCAATCAGATAGCGACTCAGGGTAACGCGGGACATGTATGGCTCCAACAGGATTGGGGATGGAAAACCCACGCAGTTTACAGGGAGAGCGGCGGGCTAGCGAGCGATGAGACTCGCCACGGCTGTCAGACGGCACAATGGATCGGGAGTTCAGCGCTCGCCAGGCCGACGGTCGGCACAGGGCTGCCCGGCCCCATGCTGGCGCCGGGCGGCCTGTGATCGCTGCTGCTGGCAACGTCGACGAGCCAGGTGGCGGTGCCCACCTGGCCTGCCCTGTGTCAGTCCAGCGCCTTCCAGATCTCGGTCGCGTACTCGCGGATGGTCCTGTCCGATGAGAACCAGCCCATGCGTGCCGTGTTCAGCACCGCCATGCGCCACCACTGCTGCGGCTTGTGCCACAGGTCTTCCACCCGCTGCTGAGCGTCCCAGTAGGCATCGAAATCGGCACAGACCATGAAGCGGTCGTAGCCAATCAGGCCATCGATCAGACCGGTGTAACGCGAAGGGTCGTCCGAGGAAAACACACCACTGCGGATGGCCTGCAACACGTCGTTCAAGCGCCCGGAGGCCGCGATGGCAGCCGAGGCGCCGAAATCGCCGGCGCGCTTGCGCGCTTCCACTTGCTGCGCCGTCAAGCCGAAGATGAACATGTTGTCGGGGCCGACCTGCTCGCTCATCTCCACGTTCGCGCCATCGAGGGTGCCGATGGTCAGGGCGCCATTGAGGCCGAACTTCATGTTGCTGGTACCCGAGGCCTCGTAGCCGGCCGTGGATATCTGCTCGGAAAGGTCCGCCGCCGGGATGATGCTTTCGGCCAGGCTTACGTTGTAATTGGGCAGGAACACGACCTTGAGCAGGCCGCGCACGGTGGGATCGTTGTTGACCACCCGGGCGATGTCGTTGGTCAGCTTGATGATGAGTTTGGCCTGATGGTAGCTGGCCGCTGCCTTGCCCGCGAAGATCTTGACCCGGGGTACCCAGTGCGTACCCGGGTCGTGGCGAATAGCCTGGTACAACGCTACGGTGTGCAGCAGGTTGAGCAGTTGCCGCTTGTACTCGTGGATACGCTTGACCTGCACGTCGAACATCGCTTCCGGGTTCACCGTAACGCCCACGCGATCCTGGATGATGCTCGCCAATGCACGCTTGCTGTGCAGCCGCTGCGCTGCGAACTGCTTGCAGAAACTGGCTTTGTCGGCGAACGGAACCAGCCCGGTCAGCAGGCGCTCAGGGTCGTCCAGCAGCTCGGGGCCCAACGCCTCCACCAGCATGCCGGTCAGTTGGGGGTTGGACTGATAGAGCCAGCGGCGGAAGGTGATGCCGTTGGTCTTGTTGTTGATCCGCTGGGGGTACAGCTTGTGCAGCTCGGAAAAGACCGTGCTTTTCATCAACTGGCTGTGCAGCGCCGATACGCCATTGACGCTGTGCGAGCCCAGGAACGCCAGGTTGCCCATGCGCACCCGCCGGCCGTTGTCTTCTTCGATCAAGGACACGGCACGCAGCAGGTCGAAATCATGCATGCCTTTGGCACGCAACGAATCGATATGGTAGGCGTTGATCAGGTAGATGATCTGCATGTGCCTGGGCAGCATGCGCTCCATCAGGGCCACCGGCCAGGTTTCCAGGGCCTCGGGCAGCAAGGTGTGGTTGGTGTAGGCCAAGGTGCCCACGGTCACTTCCCAGGCGGTGTCCCAGGGGATTTGATGTTCGTCGACCAGCAACCGCATCAGCTCGGCCACGGCGATGGAGGGGTGGGTGTCGTTGAGTTGGATAGCCGCCGCATCGGGCAGGTTGAGCAAGTTATCGTGCATGTTCAGGTGCCGACGCAGCAGGTCTTGCAGCGATGCCGACACGAAGAAGTACTCCTGGCGCAGGCGCAGCTCCTGGCCAGCCTCGGTACTGTCGGCCGGGTACAGTACGCGGGAGATGCTTTCGGCGCGCGCCACCTCGGCAACGGCGCCCAGGTGGTCCCCTGCGTTGAAGCGCTCCAGGTGCAGTTCCTCCAGCGCCCGTGCACGCCACAGGCGCAAGGTATTGACGCTGGAGCCTCTCCAGCCAACGACCGGCGTGTCGTACGCCACCGCCCGGACGGTTTCGCTGGGAGACCACACCTGGCGCTGGTTGCCATGCGTGTCGCTGACCGTTTCGACGCTGCCACCAAAACTGATGGGGTAGATGACTTCGGCCCGCTCGAATTCCCACGGGTTGCCGAAATCCAGCCAGTTTTCCGTCTGTTCCTGCTGCCAACCGTCCACCATGGCCTGCCGGAACAGCCCGTGCTCGTAGCGGATACCGTAACCATGCGCGGCAATGCCCAGCGTTGACATGCTTTCCATGAAGCACGCTGCCAACCGGCCCAAACCGCCGTTGCCCAGCGCCGCGTCGGGCTCAAGCAGGCGAATGCGCTCCAGGTCCACGTCCAGGCCATCCAGCGCGTCGCGCGCGATGTCCAGCAAGCCCAGGTTGCTCAGGCTGTCATACAGCAGCCGACCGATCAGGAACTCCAGGGAGAGGTAATACACCCGCTTCTGACTGCGTCGGTAGGATTGCCGGGTATGGTCCATCCAGTGATCGACCATATGGTCGCGCGCAGCCAGGGCGATGGCTTCGAACCAGTCATGGTCGAAAGCATGCTCCGGGTCCTTGCCGACGGCATAGGTAAGTTTATCCAGCACTGCAGCGCGAAAATCCGCGACTTCAGCGTCACGCGCTTTGGGTTCCTGGGACATGCGTCATCCTCGGGGCAAATGGACAAGAGCAGAAAGCAAATGTTGAGCCTAGACGCTTCGACCGGCCGCAATCACCAGTGTTCGAGTATTTGCGTGGCCGCATGCAACCGGTCATAAAATTGTTCATAAATTGAGCAATTCCGGTATCATCGCGCGCCCTATACCGTGATCCGCCTCATAAAACGATGAAAACGACCCTGATCGCCGCTGCCGAAGTCGACCGCCTGGAGACTTGGCAGCGCTATGCCAGCCACATGTGCGGCGGCTGCCATTCAACTTGCTGCACCTTGCCGGTGGAGGTCAAGATCAAGGACCTGATCCGCATCGGCGTGGTGGATGAATTCGAAAAAGACGAGCCGCCTAAAAACGTGGCCAAGCGTTTGCAGAAAGAAGGCATCATCGAGCGCTTCAACCAGAAGTCGGGCATCTTCACCCTGACGCGCATGAGCAACGACGATTGCATGTACCTGGATCGTAAGAGCCGCCTGTGCACCATTTATGACAAGCGCCCCGACACCTGCCGCAACCATCCGAAGGTCGGGCCACGGCCGGGGTATTGTGCGTACAAGCCGAAGGTGGTTGGGCGCTAAGACCCAATGGGGTCGATAACCTGTCGGTATTTGCATACCGCTGGAGCCTAGCTGGCCACCGACAGGACAACGAGTCGCCAGACAAACAAAAACGCCCCCGGCCTTTCGACCGGGGGCGTTTTCATTCAGCCTGAGCTAACTCAGTTCTTGGCTTTCTTGGCAGCGCGGGTACGCTCGCCTTCGTCCAGGATCTTTTTGCGCAGACGGATCGACTTCGGCGTGACTTCGCACAGCTCGTCGTCCTGGATGAATTCCAGGGCCTGTTCCAGGGTGTGACGCACTGGCGGTACCAGGGCGATGACTTCGTCTTTGCCCGAAGCACGCATGTTGTCGAGCTTCTTGCCTTTGGTCGGGTTCACACCCAGGTCGTTGTCGCGGCTGTTCAGGCCGATGATCTGACCACCGTAGATTTCCTGACCGTGCTCGACGAACAGCTTGCCGCGCGCTTGCAGGGTTTCCAGGGAGTAGGTCAGGGCCTTGCCGGTTTCGACCGACACCAGTACACCGTTCAGACGGCCGGACATCTGGCCCGACTTCATGGTGTCGTAGCGATCGAAGATCGAGGTCAGGATGCCTGCACCGTTGGTCAGGGTCAGGAACTGGTTACGGAAGCCGATCAGGCCACGGGCCGGGATGTTGTACTCAAGGCGCACACGGCCCTTGCCATCCGGAACCATGTTGGTCAGGTCGCCCTTACGCAGGCCCATCTCTTCCATGACCTTGCCCTGGGATTCTTCAGGGATGTCGATGGTGACGTTTTCGAACGGCTCTTGCTTGACGCCGTCGACTTCACGAATGATCACTTCCGGACGGCCCACGGCCATCTCGAAGCCTTCGCGACGCATGGTTTCGATCAGCACCGACAGGTGCAGCTCGCCACGGCCCGATACCTTGAACTTGTCAGGAGAATCGGTTTCCTGAACGCGCAGGGCTACGTTGTACAGCAGTTCCTTGTCCAGACGGTCCTTGATGTTCCGGCTGGTGACGAACTTGCCTTCCTTGCCGCAGAACGGCGAGTCGTTGACCTGGAAGGTCATGGACACGGTTGGCTCGTCAACGGTCAGTGGCTTCATCGCTTCGACGGCGGTTGGGTCGCACAGGGTGTCGGAGATGAACAGCTCGTCGAAACCGCTGATGCAGACGATGTCGCCAGCCTGGGCTTCTTCAACGTCGACGCGGTGCAGACCGTGGTGGCCCATCAGCTTGAGGATACGGCCGTTACGCTTCTTGCCATTGGTGTCGATGGCGACAACCGGGGTGTTCGGCTTGACGCGACCACGGGCGATGCGGCCAACGCCGATCACACCCAGGAAGCTGTTGTAGTCCAGTGCCGAGATTTGCATCTGGAACGGGCCGTCACGGTCAACCGAAGGCGCAGGTACGTTGTCGATGATCGACTGGTACAGCGGGGTCATGTCTTCGGCCATGTCGGTGTGGTCCAGGCCGGCAATGCCGTTCAGGGCCGAGGCGTAGACGACTTTGAAGTCCAGCTGCTCATCGGTGGCGCCCAGGTTGTCGAACAGATCGAAGATCTGGTCCAGAACCCAGTCAGGACGCGCGCCCGGGCGGTCGACCTTGTTGATGACCACGATTGGCTTGAGGCCAGCTTCGAAGGCCTTCTTGGTCACGAAGCGGGTCTGTGGCATCGGGCCGTCCTGGGCATCGACCAGCAGCAGCACGGAGTCAACCATCGACATCACACGCTCAACCTCGCCACCGAAGTCGGCGTGGCCGGGGGTGTCGACGATGTTGATGTGGTAGCCGTTCCAGTTGATGGCGGTGTTCTTCGCCAGAATGGTGATGCCGCGCTCTTTTTCCTGGTCGTTGGAGTCCATCACGCGCTCGTCGTTGAGCTCGTTACGCTCGAGCGTGCCCGACTGGCGCAGGAGTTTGTCTACCAGGGTGGTTTTGCCATGGTCAACGTGGGCGATGATGGCGATGTTACGCAGATTTTCGATCACAACTGTATCTCGATCAGAGGATTCGGTTGCCGCCAGTGTAGGCGGCGAATAAGTACGTTTGAGGCTCAGCGGGCCCGCAGGTCGGGAGGGCGATGGCGGATGCTGCCGCCATACAGCCCTGGCGTCTTATGCCGGACGATAAACACGCACATTGGCATGTCCCTCACTGAGCAGGTGGTGTGCGTGCAGACGGCTCATCACACCTTTGTCGCAATACAGCAAGTACTGGCGCGTGGGGTCCAGGTGCTTGAACTTGCTGTTGATGGCATAGAACGGAAGCGCCTGGACTTCGATACCGTCGATCGCCAGAGGCTCGTCCTCCTGGGCGTCGGGGTGGCGGATATCGATGACGATCTGGCCCGGCAATGCCTCGGCCACTTCTTCGATCTCGATGTCCTTGCCCAGCTCATCGATCACATGGTCGATGGAGATGAACTTGGCGCGCTCGATGGCGCGCTCGAGTACCTGCATCTCGAACTGCTTTTCTTCGTGCTCCATGCGGTGACGCTTGGCATGGGTAGTCGGGTTCACCGAAATCACGCCGCAGTATTCGGGCATGTGCTTGGCGAAATCGGCGGTACCGATGGCGTTGGCCTGGTCGATGATGTCCTGCTTGTGGGTCGCCAGCAGAGGGCGCAGCACCAGCTTGTCGGTGGCCGAGTCGATGATCGACAGGTTCGGCAGGGTCTGGCTGGATACCTGGGATATGGCTTCGCCAGTCACCAGCGCGTCGATCTCAAGGCGCTCGGCCATTCGCGCCGCGGCACGGAGCATCATGCGCTTGAGGGTGACGCCCATGTAGCTGTTGTCGACCTTGTTGAGGATCTCGCCGACCACTTCCTCGAAGGGTACGCTGATGAACAGCACGCGCTGGCTGCTGCCGTACTTCTTCCAAAGGAAGTGTGCCACTTCCATCACGCCCAGTTCGTGGGCACGTCCGCCGAGGTTGAAGAAGCAGAAGTGCGTCATCAGGCCGCGACGCATCATCTGGTAGGCGGCCACGGTAGAGTCGAACCCGCCGGACATCAGGACCAGGGTCTGCTCCAGGGCGCCCAGCGGGTAGCCGCCAATCCCTTGGTGCTGGTTGTGGATCACGAACAGGCGCTGGTTGCGGATTTCGATGCGTACCAGCACTTCCGGGTTCTTCAACGTGATGCCGGCCGCACCGCACTGCTGGCGCAGCTGGCTGCCCACGTAGCGGTCGACGTCCATCGACGTGAAGTCGTGGTGCCCACCGCGCTTGCAACGCACCGCAAAGTGCTTGCCGGCCAGCAGGTGGCCGAAGTGCTGCTTGCACTTGGCGACGATGTCGTCGAAGTCGCCCAGGGGGTACTCCTCGACCTGCAGGAAGTGGGTAATACCCGGTGTACAGGTCAGGCGCTCGACGATCTCGCGCTGAACCTTCTCGTCCTCGATGCGGGTGATTACCTCGAGGTTGTCCCAGACACCATCGACCACGAGCTCAGGATCCAGATCCTTGAGCACGTTGCGGATGTTCTTGGCGAGCTGACGGATGAAGCGCTTGCGCACCGGCCGGCTCTTGATGGTGATCTCTGGGAAGACTTTGACGATAAGTTTCATTGGTTTACAGCGCGCGCAGGGCCTGCCGAAAATGAGGGGCGCGAATTATATCGGAAATTGCTCAGGATTTGACCAACTTTTGAGCAGAAGCTTGCAGAAAAATGCAGGAAGCCAACTTCAGACACCGCGCGTCGGGGCTTGAAGGCGGTATCCGCGATCTTGGACAGACGGCCCATTGCATCCAGTCGGCCTCATACGTCGAGTACGATCCCATTCAACGCCATTCGACCCAATGCACCTTATTGGTGCGACAATTAAAAAAATCGCATCGTAAGGGTGCACATTTCTCCCTGCAGCCCCAGCCAGATGCCCACAAACGCCCCCTTCTGTCCCGGCCTCGCCATTTTCGGGCACTGGCATGCAATTTGCTCCCTTGTGAGGCAGGTAAGCTTGGCCGACTATCCGCGCCCGGCAACACCCTTTTTCCAGGGCGGCGGCCAACCGTGCCCTAGACCATCCGGAGGACAACATGTCGAAGTCGGTTCAGCTCATCAAAGATCATGACGTCAAGTGGATTGATCTGCGTTTCACGGACACCAAAGGTACTCAGCACCACGTGACCATGCCGGCGCGTGATGCGTTGGACGAAGACTTCTTCGAAGTCGGCAAGATGTTCGACGGCTCCTCCATCGCTGGCTGGAAAGGCATCGAAGCCTCCGACATGATCCTGATGCCGGTAGACGAGACTGCCGTTCTGGACCCGTTCACCGAAGAGCCGACGCTGATCATTACCTGTGACATCGTCGACCCGTCGAGCATGCAGGGCTACGACCGTGACCCACGTGCGATCGCCAAGCGCGCCGAGGAATACCTCAAGAGCACTGGCATCGGTGACACCGTGTTCGCCGGCCCGGAGCCTGAGTTCTTCATCTTCGACGAAGTGAAGTTCCAGTCGGACATCTCCGGCTCGATGTTCAAGATCTTCTCCGAGCAAGGCTCGTGGATGACCGGTGCCGATATCGAAGGCGGCAACAAAGGCCACCGCCCAGGCGTCAAAGGTGGCTACTTCCCAGTACCGCCATTCGACCACGACCACGAAATCCGTACTGCCATGTGCAACGCACTGGAAGAGATGGGCCAGCTGGTCGAAGTGCACCACCATGAAGTGGCCACTGCCGGCCAGAACGAAATCGGCGTCAAGTTCAACACCCTGGTGAAGAAGGCCGACGAAGTCCAGGCCCTCAAGTACGTCGTGCACAACGTTGCCGACGCCTACGGCCGCACCGCTACCTTCATGCCGAAGCCGCTGTACGGCGACAACGGCTCGGGTATGCACGTGCACATGTCGATCTGGAAAGACGGCAAGAACACCTTCGCAGGTGAAGGCTATGCCGGCCTGTCCGACACCGCCCTGTACTTCATCGGCGGCATCATCAAGCACGGCAAGGCCCTGAACGGCTTCACCAACCCGTCGACCAACTCGTACAAGCGTCTGGTCCCAGGTTTCGAGGCACCCGTGATGCTGGCCTACTCGGCACGCAACCGTTCGGCTTCGATCCGTATCCCTTATGTCGGCAGCCCGAAAGCCCGCCGTATCGAGGCGCGTTTCCCAGACCCATCGGCTAACCCGTACCTGGCCTTCGCGGCCTTGCTAATGGCTGGCCTGGACGGCATCCAGAACAAGATCCACCCAGGCGATGCAGCCGACAAAAACCTGTATGACCTGCCGCCTGAAGAAGCCAAGGACATCCCACAGGTGTGCGGCAGCCTGAAGGAAGCCCTGGAAGAGCTGGACAAGGGCCGTGCGTTCCTGACCAAGGGCGGCGTGTTCTCCGATGATTTCATCGACGCGTTCATCGAGCTCAAGAGCGAAGAAGAAATCAAGGTCCGTACCTTCGTCCATCCGCTGGAATACGAGCTGTACTACAGCTGCTGATCTGATCGGCGCCTGGCGCCGATGACTGGATCGAAACGGCCTCCCTTGGGAGGCCGTTTGCGTTTTGGACTTCAGGCATTTCGGAAGTTACCTACCTCGGTGCGTTGCCCATCCCTCTCAGAATCAGACCTCCACCCCTAGGAGGCACCCTGTATGCGCAATCGACTGCTTTGTCTGTTTACAGCGTTCAGCTTGACTGGCTGCACTGCTGCTGCACCGCAACACCCTGCTCTTGAGCCGTTGTTAGCTACCATTGAGCAGCGCCTGGCCATTGCGCAGGCCGTTGCCTTGCACAAGTGGGACAAAGGGCAACCCGTGCAAGCCACTGAACGCGAGCAAGAGGTCCTGATGCGCGTGCAGGTGGCTGCACCTGTGTTTGGCCTGGCCCCGCACGATACCGAAGCCTTTTTTGCCGACCAGATGGAAGCCAACAAGCTTGTGCAGTACACCCTGCTGCACCAATGGCGCTTGGCAGGACAAGCGCCGCACCACCTGCGGGAGGACCTGCAAACGGTCATTCGCCCGCAGCTGGACAGGCTCGAAAGTCAATTGCTTGAACAGCTTGCGGCATTCAGGCGTCAGGACGGGCGGGCCTGTGCGCAGCGCGTGGCTAGCGCTATTGCAAGCCGGCCAAATGCACCGCTGATGAAGCAGGGCATGATCAGGGCAACTGGCCAGCTTTGCGATCCCTCGTAAAAGCCCTATGCTCCAAAATGGTGCAGCAATTTCCTGGTTGCACCGTTATTTATTCCAAAATGAAGCACCTGAAACGTTAATGCAGCGTCTTCTGGTGCGAATCTGGGCGAAAAGTTACAGGATCCTGTCGAATCTGCCTCTTTTCGGCGCCTTGGTTTGTTTCTTGCATTTCCAGACCAACAGCAACCACTGGATGTGTCGCGCACAGCGCGGCTCCTTTGCCAGCAAGCACCGAAAGAGGTCGACGCCGCACCATGACCATCAGTGATGCGCAACACCGTCTGCTTCTGGACAACCTGACCACGGCCACGCTGCTGCTCAACGCCGAGCTGCGGCTGGAATACATGAACCCGGCCGCCGAAATGCTGCTGGCCGTCAGTGGCCAGCGCAGCCACGGGCAGTTCATCAGCGAGCTGTTCACCGAATCCACCGAAGCATTGAGCTCGCTGCGCCAGGCCGTGGAGCAGGCACACCCCTTTACCAAGCGTGAAGCCCAGTTGACCTCGCTGACGGGGCAGACCATCACGGTGGACTATGCCGTTACACCGATCCTGCACCTGAGCCAGACCCTGCTGCTGCTGGAGGTCCACCCACGCGATCGCCTCCTGCGCATCACCAAGGAAGAAGCCCAGCTAAGCAAGCAGGAGACCACCAAGATGCTGGTGCGCGGCTTGGCCCATGAGATCAAGAACCCCTTGGGCGGCATCCGCGGTGCAGCACAATTGCTGGCGCGTCAGTTACCCGAAGAGAGCTTGCGCGATTACACCAACGTGATCATCGAGGAAGCTGACCGCCTGCGTAACCTGGTCGATCGCATGCTGGGCTCGAACAAGCTGCCGTCGCTGGCCATGACCAACATCCATGAGGTGCTGGAGCGGGTATGCAGCCTGGTGGAGGCCGAGAGCCAGGGCTGCATCACCCTGGCGCGTGACTATGACCCTAGCCTTCCGGACGTGCTGATCGACCGCGAACAGATGATCCAGGCTGTGCTCAACATCGTGCGCAACGCCATGCAGGCCATCAGCTCGCAAAATGAGCTGCGCCTGGGCCGCATCACCTTGCGCAGCCGGGCACTGCGCCAGTTCACCATCGGTCACGTGCGCCATCGCCTGGTGGCGCGCGTCGAGATCATCGACAACGGCCCCGGCATCCCTGCCGAGCTGCAGGACACCCTTTTCTATCCCATGGTCAGTGGTCGCCCGGACGGTACCGGCCTGGGCCTGGCCATTACCCAAAACATCATCAGTCAGCACCAGGGGCTGATCGAGTGTGAAAGCCACGCAGGTCACACCGCCTTCTCTATCTATCTGCCCCTGGAACAAGGAGCCACCGCCTCATGAGCCGAAGTGAAACCGTATGGATCGTCGACGATGATCGCTCCATTCGCTGGGTCCTTGAAAAAGCCCTGCAACAGGAAGGGATGACCACCCAGAGCTTCGACAGCGCCGAGGGCGTCATGGGCCGACTGGCCCGTCAGCAGCCTGACGTGATCATTTCCGACATCCGCATGCCTGGCTCCAGTGGCCTGGAGCTGTTGGCGCAGATACGCGACCAGCACCCGCGCCTGCCGGTCATCATCATGACCGCGCACTCGGACCTGGACAGCGCCGTGGCGTCGTACCAGGGCGGTGCTTTCGAGTACTTGCCCAAACCTTTCGATGTGGATGAAGCGGTTGCCCTGGTCAAGCGTGCCAACCAGCACGCCCAGGAGCAGCAAGGGTTGGAAGTGCCACAAAACCTGGCGCGCACCCCTGAAATCATCGGTGAAGCACCGGCGATGCAGGAGGTGTTCCGCGCCATCGGCCGTCTGAGCCATTCCAACATCACCGTGCTGATCAATGGCGAGTCCGGTACGGGCAAGGAATTGGTCGCCCACGCGCTGCATCGGCACAGCCCGCGCGCAGCCGCCCCCTTCATCGCCCTGAACATGGCGGCGATCCCCAAGGACCTGATGGAGTCGGAGCTGTTTGGCCATGAAAAAGGCGCTTTCACCGGCGCGGCCAACCTGCGTCGAGGGCGCTTCGAACAAGCGGACGGCGGCACGCTGTTTCTCGATGAGATCGGCGACATGCCGGCCGATACCCAGACGCGCCTGCTGCGTGTGTTGGCCGACGGCGAGTTCTATCGCGTAGGCGGCCACATTCCGGTCAAGGTCGACGTGCGCATCATTGCTGCTACCCATCAGAACCTGGAAGCGCTGGTGCAGGCCGGAAAGTTCCGCGAGGACTTGTTCCATCGCCTGAACGTCATCCGCATTCATATCCCTCGGTTGGCGGACCGCCGTGAAGACATTCCCGCCCTTGCCCGCCACTTCCTGGCCCGGGCGGCCCAGGAGCTATCGGTAGAACCCAAGGTACTCAAGCCAGAGACCGAGGAGTTCATCCGCAACCTGCCATGGCCGGGCAACGTGCGACAGATGGAAAACACCTGCCGCTGGATCACGGTAATGGCTTCGAGCCGTGAGGTATTGATCGGCGACCTGCCACCTGAGTTGTTGAACCTGCCACAGGATGCCGCACCGGTTACCAACTGGGAGCAAGCACTGCGCCAGTGGGCGGACCAGGCACTGGCGCGCGGGCAGACCAGCCTGCTTGACAGCGCCGTTCCGAGTTTCGAGCGCATCATGATCGAGACGGCCCTCAAGCACACCGCCGGGCGGCGCCGAGATGCGGCACTGTTGCTGGGATGGGGTCGCAACACTTTGACGCGCAAGATCAAGGAACTAGGCATGAACGTAGCCGGTGGTGATGAAGAGGAAGGTGAAGACCACCAGGCGTAGACGACTGCAGAACACCTGAAAAGGGCCGCTTCGCGGCCCTTTTTCATTTAGGCGCATGGTTGCACCGTTTCTGTGCCAGACGCACCGCCCGAAGGCACAAATGGCCGCAAACACTGGCCGTTTTCCCCTTTTCATCCTGTTATAGCGGGGCTCAGAAGTTGGCACGGCACCTGCAACAGGACAAATAACATCCGTTTCGGGGGCCCTGGTACAGGCAGGCCAGGTGACCCCTCTTTTATTCGCTCACGCACACGTTTCGGGGACCTTGGTACAGGCAGGCCGGGAATCCCCTCTTTTATTCGCGCAGGTCCACCTGCACCCGCCAGCGTCCAGACACTTCTTCACTGGACCAGTGGCCCTGCAGCGTACGCGCAGCCACCACCGTCAACAGCAGGCCCTCCTGGCTGTCCTGCACCCGCCAGCTGACCGGCTTGCCACGCACGGTCAACTGCCCTCGCTGGGGGCGGCCCTTGGCCTGAAACAGCAACGCCACGGTACCTTCCACATTCTCCCCATGCAGCTTGGGTTCTGCGTTGAACCACAACACCAACCCATCTTGCGCCACGCTCACCTGCTGCAGCTCGCGCTCCACGGGCGCGGTCAGACGGCCAATCATCAAACCGATCATCACGCCCACGATTGCCAGTGAAAGCATCACCCTGGGGAAGGCTTTCGATCGCACGTCCGGTTCAGGGGTAGAATTCTCACCATCTTCATGCTTGGAGCCGTGCATGTTTCACGTCATCCTTTTTCAACCCGAAATTCCACCCAATACGGGCAACATCATTCGCCTGTGCGCCAACAGCGGATGCGCGCTGCACTTGATCGAGCCCATCAGCTTCGAACTGGACGACAAGCGCTTGCGCCGCGCAGGCCTCGATTACCACGAGTATGCCACGCTCAAGCGCCACCCGAGCTTGGCGCACTGCCTGGAAAGCCTGGGCCAGCCAAGGCTCTTCGCCTTCACGACCAAGGGTTCGCACCCTTTCCATGAAGTGGCCTACCAGCCTGGCGACGCATTTCTGTTTGGCCCCGAAAGCCGCGGCCTGCCGACGGATGTGCTGGACAGCCTGCCCGCCGAACAACGACTGCGACTGCCCATGCGCCCCGGGTGCCGGAGCCTGAACCTGTCCAACACGGTAGCTGTGACGGTATACGAAGCCTGGCGTCAGAACGGGTTTGCCGGTAGCTGACTTAGCGTCAGGCAGCCGCGCAATGCCCTACGGGGCCTGCCGGCGTGGGGCTGTACGCCAGACAAACAAAAAGCGCCCCTGAGGGCGCTTTTGGTGAAGCGGGCGATCACTGCACGGTGGGTGCTTCGCCGGCTTCCTGCATACGCTGCATTTCTTGCGCATACAGCGCGTCGAAATTGACCGGCGACAGCATCAGGGCCGGGAAAGAACCACGGGTCACCAGGCTGTCCAGGGTTTCGCGAGCATACGGGAACAGGATGTTCGGGCAGAACGCACCCAGGGTGTGGCTCATCGACTCGGCATCCAGGTTCTTGATCAGGAAGATACCCGCCTGTTGCACTTCGGCGATGAAGGCGACTTCGTCACCGTTCTTGACCGTCACCGACAGGGTCAGCACCACTTCGTGGAAGTCACCTTCCAGGGCCTTCTGCTTGGTGTTCAGGTCCAGCCCGACGCTCGGCTCCCAGGTTTGACGGAAGATCTGCGGGCTTTTCGGGGCTTCGAACGACAAGTCACGCACATAGATGCGCTGCATCGAGAACTGAGGGCTGTTGTCTTCTGCAGCAGCGCCGGTGGTCTGTTGGTCAGTCATGGCAGATCCTTATCCTAATGTTTGGGAATGCAGTGCAAAAATCAGTCGGCCAGCAGTGCGTCGAGCTTACCGGCGCCCTCCAGGGCATGCAGTTCATCGCAGCCACCGACGTGGGTGCTGCCGATCCAGATCTGCGGCACGGAGGTGCGGCCGGCCTTCTGGGTCATCTCAGCGCGAACCTGCGGCTTGCCATCGACCTTGATTTCCTGGAATGCCACACCCTTGCTTTGGAGCAGGTACTTGGCACGCATGCAGTAGGGGCAGTAGTCGCTGGAATAGACGATGACAGGCTTCATATCACTTCACCAAAGGCAGGTTGTCGGCTTTCCAGCTGGAAACGCCACCGCTGAGCTTGGCAGCGTTGTAACCAGCCTTGAGCAGGTCGCGGCACACGGTGCCGGCATGTTGACCCATCGCGTCCACCACGATCAGGGTCTTGTCCTTGTGCTTTTCGAGCTCGGTCATGCGGGTGGCCAGCTTGTCCTGGGGGATGCTGAGCGCACCGACGATGTGACCGGCAGCATATTCCTTGGCCGGGCGGATATCGATCACCAGCCCTTTGTCGGCGTTGACCAGGGCGGTGAGTTGCCCATTGCTCAGGCTCTGCCCGCCACGGCGGATTTCGTTGACCAGCAAGGCCGCCAGCAGAACGACGAAGATCGCCACCAGGAGGTAGTGGTTTGTCGCGAATTGAATCAGGTTAGCAACCATCTGGGGTGTTCCACGCGATTGAAAATGCCGGCCAGTATACACACCAGCCCGGTGCCACCAAAGCCTGACCGGAGCGCCGATCAAGCGCCGTTACACATTGCCGCATGGGTGCACCGGTCGGGTTCGAGGACGATTATTCGCCCATACCCGGCGCATTTGCCCTAAAATGCGTGTCTTTATCATCTTTGAACAACCGTGAGTTTGATTGATGACGAGCACGCCCAAACCCCTGGTCCTGATCATCCTGGACGGCTTCGGTTACAGCGAAAGCCCTGAATACAATGCCATCCACGCCGCCAACACGCCGGTGTACGACCGCTTGCAGGCTACCCAGCCGCACGGCCTGATTTCCGGTTCGGGCATGGATGTCGGCCTGCCGGATGGCCAGATGGGCAACTCCGAGGTCGGCCACATGAACCTGGGCGCCGGGCGCGTCGTTTACCAGGACTTCACCCGCGTCACCAAGGCCATTCGTGACGGCGAGTTCTTCACCAACCCGGTGCTCACGGGTGCGGTCGATGCGGCGGCGGGCGCTGGCAAGGCCGTGCACATTCTCGGCCTGCTGTCCGACGGTGGCGTTCACAGCCACCAGGACCACCTCGTTGCCATGGCCGAGCTGGCTGCGCAGCGTGGTGCCGAAAAAATCTACCTGCACGCCTTCCTCGATGGCCGCGACACCCCGCCGCGCAGCGCCCAATCCTCCATCGAGCTGCTTGACGCCACCTTCGCCCGGCTGGGCAAAGGCCGCATCGCCAGCCTCATCGGCCGCTACTTCGCCATGGACCGCGACAACCGCTGGGACCGGGTGAGCGCCGCTTACAACCTGATCGTCGACAGTGACGCGCAATACACTGCCGATACTGCCCTGGCCGGCCTTGAAGCAGCCTACGCCCGCGATGAGAGCGATGAGTTTGTCAAGGCCACGCGCATCGGCGAGCCCGTCAAGGTCGAAGATGGCGATGCGGTGATCTTCATGAACTTCCGCGCCGACCGCGCCCGCGAGTTGTCGCGCGTGTTCGTCGAGCCTGACTTCAACGAGTTCCCGCGCGCGCGCCTGCCGAAAGTGGCGGCGTACATCGGCCTGACCCAATACTCGGCCAAGATCCCGGCGCCGGCCGCCTTCGCGCCGGCCAGCCTGCACAACGTACTGGGCGAATACCTGGCGAACAACGGCAAGACCCAACTGCGCATCGCCGAGACCGAAAAGTACGCGCATGTCACCTTCTTCTTCTCGGGCGGGCGCGAAGAGCCATTCGAAGGCGAAGAGCGCATCCTCATCCCATCGCCCAAGGTCGCCACCTATGACCTGCAGCCGGAAATGAGCGCGCCCGAGGTCACCGACCGTATCGTCGAAGCCATCGAGCAGCAGCGCCACGACGTGATCGTGGTGAACTACGCGAACGGTGACATGGTTGGCCATACCGGTGTGTTCGATGCGGCAGTCAAGGCCGTCGAGGCCCTGGATGGTTGCATGGGCCGCATCGTCGCGGCGCTTGAAAAGGTCGGCGGCGAAGCGCTCATCACGGCCGACCATGGCAACGTCGAGCAAATGGAAGACGAATCCACCGGCCAGGCGCACACCGCGCACACCACCGAGCCAGTACCGTTCATCTATGTAGGCAAGCGCAACCTCAAGGTCCGCGAAGGCGGCGTGCTGGCAGACGTGGCACCGACCATGCTCAAGCTGCTGGGGCTGGAGAAGCCTGCCGAGATGACAGGCACTTCCATCCTGATCGACGCCTGACGGTCATGCCACACGCCACACGAAGCACGTGCCGGTTCACGGCCCCTTCCTGTGGCGTGTAGCGTGCAGCCTGCCGCTCATTCATACTAGGCCAGTCTCCATCCCCGGTATGCCAAACCCATGCTTCGCGCCCTGATCCTTCTCGCCTTGTCTTGCCTGCTCACCCCGGCGTTCGCCGATGAGCGCGCACAGACCCAGCAGCAACTGGACGCCACCCGCCAGGACATCGCCGAACTCAAGAAAACCTTGGGCAAGCTCCAGGAAGAAAAGGCAGGTGTGCAGAAAGACCTAAAGGCCACCGAAACCGACATCGGCAACCTGGAAAAGCAGGTGGAGGCCCTGCAGCAGCAACTAAAAAAGACCGAAGGCGAGCTGGAGCGCCTTGATACCGAGAAAAAAAAACTCCAGAGCGCCCGCGTTGAACAACAGCGGCTGATCGCCATTCAGGCCCGTTCGGCCTATCAGAACGGCCGTGAGGAATACCTCAAGCTGCTGCTCAACCAGCAGAACCCCGAAAAATTTGCGCGAACGCTCACCTACTACGATTACCTCAGCAAGGCACGCCTGGAGCAACTGCGCGCCTTCAATGACACCTTGCGCCAACTGGCCGGTGTGGAACGCGACATCGGCAGTCAACAAGCGCAATTGCTGGCCCAGCGCGCCGACCTCGACACCCGCCGTCAGGCGCTGGAAGTCGAACGGGGCAAGCGCCGCGAGGTGCTGGCCAAACTCAACGGCGATGTGAAAGACCGCGACCAGAAGTTGCGCGCCCGCGAGCAGGACCAGGCCGACCTCTCCAAGGTGCTCAAGACCATCGAGGAAACCCTGGCCCGCCAGGCGCGTGAAGCCGAGCAGGCTCGTCAACGCGCACTGCTGGCCCAGCAGGAAGCGGAAAAACGCCGCCAGCAAGAGGCCCTCGCCGCCGCCGCCCGTGACAAGGCACCCGAGCCGGTCGAGCCACCTCGCAAGGCCCGCGCGACCCTCGGGCCCATGGTTTCGAGCGACGGTGCCAGTTATGGCGGTGCATTTTCTGCTTCCCGCGGAAAACTTCCATGGCCAGTCAATGGTCGATTGCTGGCACGCTTCGGGGATGCCCGCGGCGGTGATTCACGCGCCAAGTGGGACGGGGTGATGATCAGTGCCAACCCCGGTACCCAGGTGCGGGCTGTCCATGGAGGCCGTGTGGTGTTCGCCGACTGGTTGCGTGGCGCCGGTCTTCTGGTCATTCTCGACCATGGCAATGGTTACCTGAGCCTGTATGGCCATAACCAGAGCCTGCTCAAGAGCGCCGGTGACGTCGTCAAGGCAGGCGAAGCCATTTCGACAGTCGGCGACAGTGGTGGCCAGGAGGCTGCCGGTCTGTATTTCGCCATCCGCCAGCAGGGCCGGCCTTCCGACCCCTCCCAGTGGTGCCGCGGCTAGTCAAACTTATGTGGCGCAGCGTGTGCTGTGCCCATGCTCCGAAGGGAGCGTCTACAGGATCAGGAGTTCGTTCGACATGCTGCACTCGCCCCGTCTTACCCAGCTGGCCCTGTCCATCGCCCTGGCGGTCGGCGCACCCCTGGCCGTTGCCGCAGAGCCGACCAAGGCGGCAGCCGTGCCGGCCACAGAGGTAACGGCCAAGGCGCCGCTGCCGCTTGAAGAGCTGCGCACTTTCGCTGAAGTCATGGACCGCATCAAGGCGGCCTATGTCGAGCCTGTCGATGACAAGACCCTGCTGGAAAACGCCATCAAGGGCATGCTCAGCAACCTTGATCCCCACTCGGCCTACCTGGGCCCTGAAGATTTCCAGGAGCTTCAGGAAAGTACCAGTGGTGAATTTGGCGGTCTGGGCATAGAAGTCGGCCAGGAAGACGGCTTCATCAAGGTCGTCTCGCCCATCGATGACACGCCGGCGTCCAAGGCAGGTGTCCAGGCGGGGGACCTGATCGTCAAGATCAACGGCGCACCGACACGTGGCCAGACCATGACCGAAGCCGTGGACAAGATGCGCGGCAAGGTGGGCGACAAGATCACCCTGACGCTGGTGCGCGACGGGGGTACGCCGTTCGATGTGACGCTGGCCCGTGCAGTCATTCAGGTCAAGAGCGTCAAGAGCCAGCTGCTTGAGAACGACTACGGCTACATCCGCATCACCCAGTTCCAGGTCAAGACCGGCGACGAAGTGGGCAAGGCCTTGGCCAAGCTGCGCAAGGACAACGGCAAGAAGCTGCGTGGCGTGATCCTGGACCTGCGCAACAACCCGGGGGGCGTGTTGCAGTCGGCGGTGGAAGTGGCTGACCATTTCCTGACCAAGGGCTTGATCGTGTACACCAAAGGGCGGATCGCCAATTCCGAGCTGCGCTTCTCGGCTGACCCCGCCGATGCCAGCGAAGGTGTGCCACTGGTGGTGTTGATCAACGGCGGCAGTGCCTCGGCCTCGGAAATCGTCGCGGGCGCCTTGCAGGACCAGAAGCGCGGCGTGCTGATGGGCACCGACAGTTTTGGCAAGGGCTCGGTCCAGACAGTGCTGCCACTGGCCAACGACCGTGCGCTGAAACTGACCACTGCCCTGTACTTCACCCCCAACGGTCGCTCCATCCAGGCCCAGGGTATCGTGCCGGACATCGAGGTCCGCCAGGCCAAGCTTACGGCCGAAGCGGACAACGACAACTTCAAGGAAGCCGACCTGCAAGGGCACCTGGGCAACGGCAATGGTGGCGCCGACCGCCCCACAGGCAGCAGCAAGCGCAAGGAGCGGCCCCAGGACAACGACTTCCAGCTGAGCCAGGCCCTGAGTCTGCTCAAGGGCCTGAACATCACCAAAGGCAGCTGAGCCACCCATGCGTTATTTGCTGTATCTGCTGATCGGGCTGGTGGCGGGCGTGGCGCACGCAGCGCCCACCGGCCAGGCGTACATGAGCATCATCATCGATGACCTGGGTCAGAGCCCCGAACGCGACAGCCGAACCCTGGCGCTGCCGGGGCCGGTGACCATGGCCATCATGCCTGACACCCCGCATGCCACCGACTTCGCCCGCCAAGCGCACAAGGCGGGTAAAACCGTCATCCTGCACATGCCCATGGACCCGGCCACCGGGCCCTATGCCTGGCACCCCGGCGTGCCGCTGGCCGAGCTTGCCAGGCGTCTTGATGCAGCCCTGGCCAAGGTGCCTTATGCCGCTGGTGTGAACAACCACATGGGCAGCCGTATGACTGCACAACGCGACGCCATGACCTGGTTGATGGGCGAGCTACAGCGACGCGACCTGTTCTTCGTCGACAGCCGCACTAGCGCCGCGACCGTGGCCGCGGCACAAGCTCAGGCACAGGGTACGGCGAACGTGTCCAGGGATGTGTTTCTGGATGACGAGCGCACGCCAGAGGCAATCACGCGCCAACTGCACCAAGGCATCGCCCTGGCGCGCAAGCAGGGGTCAGCGGTGCTGATTGGCCACCCGTATCCACAAACCCTCGAAGTGCTGGAGCGCGAGCTACCCACCCTCGCGCGACAGGGTGTGAAGCTGATCAACCTGCAACAGATGATTGCCGAACGGAGCAACCTGGCCATGCCCGCCCACGGCAAGCAAGGCCGTTACAGCAATCGTTGAGCAGCGTCGCGTGCGGGCCTGCGAAGCGAGTCGAGCGCGTGCCTTCATGCCAGCGCAGGCACGTCGGTGACGTCTGGACCCTGCCCCCCGGGCGGCGAGCAGAGCACAGGCCATCACAGTCAACAGCGTTACTCGAATGGAATGATGCCCTCGACATCGCCTTTGCGTAGCTGGCCACGGTAGATGGAGAGCACTTCCTGTTTCTTCGCGGCCCGCAACACGGCTTGATGCCCAAGCCTGCGCTGCTCCCACAATTTCAGATGCCCTCGAGAAAATTCTCGATCCGGCGTGTCGACGGCGGGGTAGTGAAAGTGAGCCTCCCAGATAGGCTTGCCTGACGCCCGTTTGATCTCGTAGGTGTCCAAGTAATCGTTTGCCCCCAACGGCACCCTGCGATCGGCTTGACTAATGCTGATCTCACCCAGTCCGTGAAGGAACTTGAGCGCGTTCAAGGTAGGGGTCTTGCAGGTCAGGTAATACGTTTTGAGCAGCTCCTGACGATGGTCTTCGAGCTCGGTGATTGCATGCTCGATTCGCCCTCTCAACGCACTCTCGGCATCCGTTCGGGGCAAAAGCGCCAGATTGCTTTCGAGGTCTTTGACGTGCTGGTCGACAATCGTGGTCAATCCCAGGGGCTCATTCTTGGCGAAAAATTTCTTTGCCATCGCAACCGTGGCATCAACGCCATCGATCAGCTTCTGCGCTTGTCGGCGTAGTTCGCTTAGCCTTATGGCAGGGCCAGGCGAATGTTCGGTCGTGCCTAAGGGCTCGACCTCTTGCCACTGGCTATTCTGCCGGCGAAAGGTTCGCAACACCTTCGCATGACTGTCCACTTGCTGCACCACGGGCAGGCCTGCGTCGTCGACGCTCTCGACACCCACAACGTTACGTCCCTGCTGGGTCCTGACCATTCGACGCACACCGCCGCGCGGCGCATAGACGGGAGCGCGTGGTGCAGAGGTCTTGGTCTGCTCGACCTCACGAAGATTGGCCTGCATTTCCTCGTTGGCCAACAGCTTCAACCGGCGTAGCTCTTCCAGATACTGCTGGAGCTTATCGAGCCGGATAGCTTCAGGTTTGGCGCCGGCCAGGTATTGCGCCATGCCAATGGTCTCTTCGTACGCATCGATCACGTCATTGAGCACAGCGACTCGCTCTTCGCCAGACAGGCTACTGCCAGCCAATTCACCATGTGCACTGCCCGCACTCTTGAGTGCCTTTCCAACCAACATTTCGTTGTACTCGTTGATCTGCTTTTCAGAGGCGCCCCGGAGACGATCAACTGACAGTTCGCCAAGGTCTTCAAGCAGTCGAAACTCAAGATCAATGGCGTTCAATTGGCGCTGTTGAATGATTCTGGTCAGTTCAAGATGCTTGTTTTCGCTCTTGCCATCCTCGTCCTGGAACACAATGTCATTGTCGGCTCGGGTGCTCTCAAGTAGAGGATCAAGTTTAGCGGCCAAGGCCAGCATGTCTTTGGCCCACTGCGTCACGCGTTCGAGCGAGGCGGTCAATTGCTTGTAGCGTTGCTGCTCCTGCTCAGTGGTAGGGAGGACTGCGATTTCCTCAAGCTGAGCGTCTATGGACTCCTCATTGATCATATCCGCCAGCAAGTTGTAATACATCTCGCAGGACCTCAACAGGCCACGTCGGATAATACTGCGTTGATACGCTACCGTGGTCGAGACGAGCTGACTGGAAGGTCTTACCGATCCGCCCGACATGAGCAGAGCGTCGTGCTCGCTGTCGTGTTTGATGAGTGCGTCCAGGTCTTTGCACACATACTGGCGCTGCCTCCTTCTGACTTGGCGCAGTAGACTGATCATTTCCAGCTGCTGTGCATCGGGCGTTTCGACTCGCTCGAGTTCCTCAAGTTTTTCGGTGGTCTTATCCACTTCCGAAGCATGTCGGTCATAGGTCTCGGCCAATGTTTCGCGCGCATACGTCAAGCGCGCATCCTCTTCACGCATGCTCTCTTCGCGGCGCATGTTCTCTTCGCGCACAAGCTGAAGACGGCTCTTGGGCATACCGCCGAGCAAGCGTTGGCCCGAGTCGATACGCCACGCTCCCCCCACATACCTCAACCACGGGCCAGGCTGGCCCTGCGCATCAACGATCCGCACACCTTCGGTATCAACCGATACAGCAAAGGTGCCCATCAGCATTTTTGCGTAGCGCTGCCCATCGACCGTGTAAAGACCTGCGGCCTCCCCGCTGGAAGCGGGCGAGTGCTCTTCCAGATCGATCTGCACGCGCAACCCCAAGACCTTGCTGCGCATTTCGACCGGCAAGGCATTGAACCCTTCCCCACCAGAGAAGGAGAAATCCATGATCGCCTGCGGCTTGGTGACCGGCCCAGGAAGGTAGACTTTGCCTTGCGTGGGCATATCGGCATCGGCCAGCACTGGGAGTGTCGACCCCGGCGCCAACGTTGAAGGGCGTAAGGCATCGGGTAACTCTACCGGCTTGGCGGCAGTTTTTGGTCCGAACACATGCCCCAGTGCCATTACCAGGTTGAGCACGATATCCACAATGGCAGCCGAGCGCTCGAACGCCGTACCTTCTCGGATGGCTTTTTCGTCGGCCGCCGCGGCATTGAGCGTTTGGACCATCCAGGCTATGGCGCCGACGGGCCCTGTTACCACCATAGAAGCGACATCGAACAGCAACCAGGCACCTTGAGTGAGAATCGCCCACTGGCTTTCTGCGTTGGAAACCGAGCTGCGCTCGGCCAAATCGACCAGCAAATCGCGGTTGGCTCTGTACAGCTTGAGATCGACAGCATCCAACCAAGGCTTGGCCCAGAACTGAGCAGGCGCTACACGCCCGGGCAAGATCGAGGTATCGATGATCGAATGCCCCAGATGAGGCTCGCTGAAGCCGCCGTGGTCGTAGACCGGGCGCACTTCAGGCGTGAGCCAGTCAAGGATGCTGGTCTGCAGCTCAGCATCGTCGCGCACCTGAGCCATCAAAGCGTCCGTACTGGTGAATTCCAGCACGGCCTTCCCGCCGTAGAGGGGCCTGTACAGCACAACGGTCCCTGGGGTTTGATTGACCAGGACATACATGCCATGCACCCGATCGTATTGCTCACTGTCCGGCGCACGTCGCAATGCGAACGGCATCAGTGTGCTGGCCGGCTGCGCTGCGTCCAGCCTACCGCCGCAATAATCGGAAATAGCCTGCAGGCCGATTTCGCTCAACTGTTGCGTCAATTTCGCCAGCAAGGCGCTATTGAGCAATGCGCTTCGCCATTCTCCTGCGAAGCGTTTGACCCGCTCAGGTTGGCGCTGCGCGTCGTCGAGATGGGTGACCACATACGCTGGGTAAGTAGCACCGATATCCACTCGCCAGACAAGCTGCTTGAGGTAATCAACGGTCAACCAATCCATGATCAGCTGATCTTCACGGTGGCCGATGGCGGTGATGGTCGCTTGCCCGAGCGAACTCAGGTTACCAATGGCAAACTCCGTCAACGTGATAGTGCGCTTTTCCACAACGCCGTCGCCGGCGCCTGTACCTGCCCCGCCAGGAACCCCGTAGGCAGTGCTCAATTCCAGAAGCACATCATCGGGAAAGTAATTGGCATCAACCGGATGGTCCTGCAACAGCTGCTTTCGCAATTGCTGACTGGTGTAGCTGTGAAGATCGAGAATCCCGGACAGTGCCCCTTCCCCGTCCGAGTCGGCCTGGGCCAGGGCAATTTCGAAAAAGGCGCTCTGGCAAGCGAAGCTATCGGCTGCTGCCACCCGAAATACACCAACCGGCGCTTTCTTGAAATCGGACGGGTCGACATAACCTTCGATGAACCATTGCGCAGGATCGCTCAATGCAAAGTAGGCGTTTTCCAACTGCGTGACGTCGGTCAATGGCGCCTTGTACAGGTCGTTCACTTGCCCCAGCATGAGTTCCTGCATCATGGCCGTTTGCTGCGCAAAGGGATCCCCTTCAAGCTCATGCCGATGCCAGGCCATCTCTAGCTCGTCCACAAGGCCGGGATATTCCTGCTGCAGGGCCTGCGCGAACTCATCCAGCGTGTCGAACGCCCAGACCACGCCGGACGGTTTGCACCACAGCACTGTCTCACCCTCATCCCACTGCCCTTGCACGATAAGATCGGGCAGGAATCGGCTAACGGTGGTGTTCTGATAGGGGCGGGTCATCTCCACCATGAACACCGTCGGCCGCTCACTGGGGCTGCCCAAGAGTCCACGCAAACATGCCTGCTGCCGAGCGCTCAAGCCTTGAAGTGACAGGTTGTGCAGCAGCGCCGTCTTCAAGACCAGTTGCAGCCAGCGGTCACGGCTGACCCCCATGCTGCCGACAGCACGCCAGTACTCGACCTGCGCCGCGTTGAAGTAGCCATCCAGTAAAAGCAGCAGGTCTTCGAAGGCAGGTTGCAGAGCGAAGAGATCGATTTGATCGCCCTCTGCTGTCTCGAACGGATCTGGGATGGCGAAGAAATGTTTGCCGTCGAGCAGCAGATACTGGTTGAAATTGGCCACTGGCGCGAAGTCCAGCACCCGGTTGTGCAGCTTTGCCTTGAGGATCTCGTCCACGAGCGGAAGGGTCGATACGCTTTGCCCATCGGGGTTAGCTCTGACCAGGCTCAGCTGGTTGGCATCCTTGAGCGTGGGGCGATGGACGGCGATCAGGGGGTAGTGCTCGATCAGCAGACCCATGATCTGCCGGCTGGCTACTTGCCGTAATGTAGGCCTGCTTGAAAATTGCGCGTTGACCTGGGCTTTGAGGTCGTATGAAGCGGCTCGAGCGGTGGGCATGGTGGGCCTCCTTGAATCGGGAGACCCACCGTAGCCACGCACGTGTGGTCATCGGCCGTACATATTGCTAGGCCAGGACCAAGCGTCAGCTGTATACCCGCCCCAACACTTGCCGATGGCTCTCGAACTGGTCCAGTACATCGCGCACGATCTGTTCAGGCGCAAAGCCCATCAGGTCATACTCCTGGCTACCGTCGTGCAAATACACTTCGGCACGGTAGAAGCGTTGCCGTACCTCGGGCTCACCTTCGACCGGGGCTTCTGTCGGTGCAGCCATGTAGCCGTCGAGGCTGACTTCATAGACGAAGGGGTTACCTTCTTCCATCATCACCCGCAGGCCCATCATGTTGCGCGATTGGCCGACCCGGGTCTCGACGTCGAAGCCCTGGGTTTGCAACTGAGCCGCAGCATCCTTCAGCGCAGGGCTGACCTGCTTGTCCATGAAGCGCTGCACCACAGCCTGGGTCGGTTGCAGTTCGAGCTGGGTCAGGCGCTCACTGAAGCCTCGACGGCCACGTGCGGCCAGTTCGGCCCGCTCCTGCTCCATGGCCACGTCCTGCCGCATGGCCTTGTACAAGCCGAACATGAACAGCACCAGCACCACCGAGAACGGCAGGCCTGCCAGTACCACCATGGTCTGCATGGCTTCGAAGTTGCCGGCGAACAACAGGCCGATGGTGACCAGGGTGATGATCACCGACCAGAACACCACCATCCAGTGCGGGGCGTCCTCGTCGACCTTGCCGCCTTTGCACGACAGGTTGGCCATCATGACTGCACCGGAATCCGCTGGGGTCAGGAACAGGACGAAGCCCACGAACACGGCCACGCCGATCACGATCTTCGCGGCCGGGAAATATTCCAGCAGCTGGTAGATCGACATGGACGGCTGCTCGAGGGCGGTCTTGCCCAGTTCGACGGCGCCATGGTTGATCACCAGGTCCAAGGCTGTGTTGCCGAAGATCGACAGCCACGCCAGGGTGAAGCCCAGCGGGATCAACAGCACACCGCTGACCAGCTGGCGCACGGTACGGCCCTTGGAGATCCGGGCAATGAACATGCCCACGAACGGGCCCCAGGAAATCCACCAGGCCCAATAGAACACTGTCCACAGGCCCAACCAGCGCTCTGACTTGCCCGACTCACCCTCATACACATAAAGGTCGAAGGTTTTCAGCACGATGCCGTTGAGGTAGTCGCCCACGTTCTGCACGAAGCCGTTGAGCAGGTGCAGGGTCTGGCCGCCCAGCAGTACGAAGATCAGCAGCCCGCTGAACAGCGCGATGTTCAGGTTGGACAGGCGGCGGATGCCGTTTTCCACACCCGAGACCGCCGCCACCGTGGCAACGCCAGCCATTACCAGGATCACTACCAGCAGGTTGGTCTTGCTGTGGTCCATGCCGAACAGGTATTCGAGCCCCGATGCGACCTGCATCGAGCCGATCCCGAGGTTGGTGACCAGGCCCAGCAGGGTCACGAACATGCCGAAGATATCCACAGCGTTGCCGGCAGCGCCCTTGACCCAGCGCTCGCCTACCAGTGGATAGAGTGCCGAGCGCAGTGCCAGCGGCTGGTTGTGACGGTAGGCGAAGTACCCCACGGCCAAGCCCACCAGGGCGTAGATCGCCCAGCCGTGCAGGCCCCAGTGCAGGAACGTCAGTTGCAGGCCCTGACGCGCCGCTTCCAGGCTGGCCGGCGTGCCTTCGGGCGGATTGAAATAGTGATCCAGTGGCTCGGATGCGCCGAAGTACAACAGCGAAATACCGATGCCCGACGAGAACAGCATGCCGGCCCAGGCGCCATAGCTGAAGTCAGGCTGATCTTCCTTGCCGCCCAGCTTGAGCTTGCCGTAGTCGGAAAACGCCAGGTAGATGACGAACAGCAAGTAGCCGCAGATCACCAGCATGTAGTACCAGCCGAAACTGCGCGTCAGCCACTGCTGGGCGACGCCCAGTACGCGGCCGGCAGTTTCAGGAACAGCGATAAGCAAGGCAGTCAGAACGAGGATCATCAGCGCCGAGGTGTAGAACACCACGCGGTTGACCCGTACCCTCTCGGCGGGGGGTTTGGTTAGTGAGGCAGAACTCATTGCAAGAAGGCTCCGGGCAGAACGGCAGTGGAGGCTAATCGGTCTTCCTGAGCATTTGGTGGAATACCCCCACTGCATCAGGTGTTATAAAAGCACCCTGGGAATCGCGGTTTCGAACCGATCCGCTGCAACACATACGCCGTTACCACCGCTTCAAACTGCTGCGCAGGGTTGCACATGCGCGCATTGGTCACAGGGATATCGCCCGATCCTGAGGCATGTCGCAGGTTGTTCACGCTGCGACGGCGTCTGCGTCCTTTATCGATCGCCCCCGTACAAGCCTTGCCGGCCCTGGGTTTGCGCGATTTCCTAAGGTTTTAATCGATGCCGCTGGCGCCGCCACATGGGCTGTCAATGGCACAAATTGTCGCAGAGCTTATTCTTTATTGATTGAACGTTCAATCAAAACAAAATAGACTGGTCTTCGCCGAGTCAGACGCTTGTCGTCTGCTGGCAGACCTGAGGAGAAAGCAAGATGCCCAAGGTCGGTATGCAACCCATCCGCCGTCAGCAGTTGATCGAAGCCACGCTACAGGCGGTCGATCAGGTCGGTCTGGGGGACGCCAGCATTGCGCTCATTGCCCGTTTGGCCGGCGTGTCGAACGGCATCATCAGTCACTACTTTCGGGACAAGAACGGCCTGATCGCAGCGACGATGGGCTACATCATGAGCATGCTCAACGAAGGCGTGCGAGCGCGCCGCCAGGCGTTGACGGACAATGCGCCGCGCGCCCACCTGAAAGTGATCATCGAGGGCAACTTCGATGCCAGCCAGGTGAATGGCCCGGCGATGAAAACCTGGTTGGCTTTCTGGGCTTCCAGCATGCACCAGCCCGATCTGCACAGATTGCAACGGATCAATGACCACCGTTTGTACTCCAATCTGTGTTGCCAGTTTCGCCGCGTGCTGCCGCTTTACCATGCACGCAAGGCAGCCCGCGGGCTGGCGGCCCTGATCGACGGCCTGTGGCTGCGTGGCGCCTTGTCGGGGGATGCCTTCGACACTGACCAGGCGATACGGATCGCTTACGAATACATGGATCTACAACTGGCCAAGCAGCACACACTGGGCACCGACCCCGCTGCTGAAAAACGGCGCACGGCCTCTGCCAGCACGGCAGGAGCGTGACGCCCGGCCTACTCACACATTGCACTTGCGAGGACACTATGGCCCGTTTCGGAACGCAAAAACTCTACATCGATGGCGGTTATGTCGACGCTGGCACTGATGCCACCTTCGAAGCCATCAACCCGGCTACCGGCGAAGTGCTTGCCCACGTGCAACGCGCCACCGAAGCTGACGTCGAGAAGGCTGTCGAAAGCGCCGAGCGCGGCCAGAAAGTGTGGGCGGCCATGACCGCCATGCAGCGCTCGCGCATCCTGCGCCGCGCCGTGGACATCTTGCGCGAACGCAACGACGAGCTGGCCATGCTGGAAACCCTGGACACCGGCAAGTCCTACTCCGAAACACGCTACGTCGACATCGTCACCGGCGCCGACGTACTGGAATACTACGCAGGCTTGGTACCTGCCATCGAAGGCGAGCAGATTCCGCTGCGCGAATCGTCCTTCGTCTACACCCGCCGCGAACCGCTGGGCGTGACCGCAGGTATCGGTGCCTGGAACTACCCGATCCAGATCGCCCTGTGGAAATCCGCACCGGCCCTGGCTGCCGGCAACGCGATGATCTTCAAGCCGTCGGAAGTCACTTCGCTGACCACCCTCAAGCTGGCCGAGATCTACACCGAGGCCGGCCTGCCGGACGGCGTGTTCAACGTACTGACCGGCAGCGGCCGCGAAGTCGGTAGCTGGCTGACCGAGCACCCGCGCATCGAGAAGATCTCCTTCACCGGCGGCACCACCACCGGCAAGAAGGTCATGGCCAGCGCCTCGAGCTCCTCGCTCAAGGAAGTGACCATGGAGCTGGGCGGCAAGTCGCCGCTGATCATCTGCGCCGACGCCGACCTGGACAAGGCCGCCGACATCGCCATGATGGCCAACTTCTACAGCTCGGGCCAGGTGTGCACCAACGGTACCCGCGTGTTCATCCCAGCCGAGCACAAGGCCGCTTTCGAAGCCAAGATTCTCGAGCGCGTGGCGCGCATCCGTGCCGGCAACCCGGAAGATGAAAACACCAACTTCGGCCCGCTGGTCAGCTTCCAGCACATGGAAAGCGTGCTGGGCTACATCGCCAAGGGCAAGGAAGAAGGTGCTCGCGTACTGTGTGGCGGCGAGCGCCTGACCGAAGGCGACTTCGGCAAGGGTGCCTTCGTGGCCCCGACCGTGTTCACCGATTGCCGCGACGACATGACCATCGTCAAGGAAGAGATTTTCGGCCCGGTCATGAGCATCCTCAGCTACGAGACCGAGGAAGAAGTGATCCGCCGCGCCAACGACACCGAATACGGCCTGGCAGCCGGCGTGTGCACCAACGACCTGAACCGTGCCCACCGCATCATCCACCAGCTTGAAGCGGGCATTTGCTGGATCAACGCCTGGGGCGAGTCCGCAGCCGAAATGCCGGTGGGTGGCTACAAGCAATCGGGCGTTGGTCGCGAGAACGGCATCAGCTCGCTGGCCCAATACACCCGCATCAAGTCGGTACAGGTCGAGCTGGGCGACTACGCGTCGGTCTTCTGACCGCCCGTAGCACGCCAGCCCATGCTGCAGGACAGCGCCGGTCGTTGACCGACCGGCCCTTGCAGCACTCATCCATTTGCGCGTGAGGCCAGGCTGCACCCAGGTGCAGCGCCAGACGCGCAACTGCTTCCGGAGGAAGCTTCCCCATGGAATACGATTACATCATCGTTGGTGCCGGCTCTGCCGGTAACACCCTGGCTACTCGCCTTACCGAAGACGCAGGCACCACCGTACTGCTGCTCGAAGCGGGCGGCCCTGACTATCGCTTCGACTTCCGCACCCAGATGCCAGCCGCCCTGGCCTTCCCGCTGCAAGGCCGTCGCTACAACTGGGCCTACGAGACCGACCCGGAGCCGCACATGGACGGCCGCCGCATGGAATGTGGCCGTGGCAAGGGCCTGGGTGGCTCCTCGCTGATCAACGGCATGTGCTACATCCGCGGCAACGCCCTGGACTTCGATGGCTGGGCTGAGCTGCCAGGCCTGGAAGACTGGGCCTACCTGGACTGCCTGCCGTACTTCCGCAAGGCCGAAACCCGCGACATCGGCCCCAACGACTATCACGGTGGCGACGGCCCGTTGAGCGTGGCCACGCCCAAGGCGGGTAACAACCCGCTGTTCAACGCCATGGTCGAAGCTGGCGTACAGGCCGGCTACCCGCGCACCGAAGACCTCAACGGCTACCAGCAAGAAGGCTTCGGCCCGATGGACCGTTCGGTGACCAAGAATGGCCGCCGCTCCAGCACTGCCCGCGGTTACCTGGACCAGGCCAAGAAACGCCCCAACCTGACCATCGTGACTCACGCCCTGAGCGACCGCGTACTGTTCGACGGTAAGCGCGCCATTGGTGTGAGCTACCTGGTGGGCGACAGCGAAGAGCGCGTCGAAGCACGTGCGCGCAAGGAAGTGATCGTCAGCTCCGGCGCCATCGCCACGCCGCAACTGCTGCAGCGCTCCGGTGTAGGCCCGCGCGCCCTGCTCGAAAGCCTGGACATCCCGGTCGTTCACGACCTGCCAGGGGTTGGCGAAAACCTGCAGGATCACCTGGAACTGTACCTTCAGTACGCGTGCACCCAGCCCGTATCGCTGTACCCATCGCTGCTGTGGTGGAACCAGCCGGCCATCGGCGCGGAGTGGCTGTTCAACGGTACCGGCATCGGGGCCAGCAACCAGTTCGAGGCCGGCGGTTTCATTCGCTCGCGCCCTGAATTCAAATGGCCGAACATCCAGTACCACTTCCTGCCGGTTGCCATCAATTACAACGGCTCCAAGGGCGTCAAGGAACATGGCTTCCAGGCGCACATGGGCTCGATGCGCTCGCCTAGCCGCGGCCGCGTGCAGGTCAAGTCCAAGGACCCACGCCAGCATCCGAGCATCCTGTTCAACTACATGGCCACCGAGCAGGACTGGGAAGAATTCCGTGACGGTATTCGCCTGACCCGCGAAATCATGGCCCAGCCGGCGCTGGACCCGTACCGCGGTCGCGAAATCAGCCCAGGCGCGCATGTGCAGACCGATGAAGAGCTGGACAAATTCATCCGGGAGCACGCCGAAACCGCCTACCACCCATCCTGCTCGTGCAAGATGGGTACCGACGACATGGCGGTGGTCGATGGCGAAGGCCGCGTGCATGGCATGCAGGGCCTGCGTGTAGTGGATGCGTCGATCATGCCGATCATCATCACCGGCAACCTCAACGCCACCACCATCATGATTGCCGAGAAAATCTCGGACAAGATCCGTGGTCGCAAGCCGTTGCCGCGCAGCACTGCCAAGTACTACGTGGCCAACGACGCGCCGGTCAAAGGCAAGCCCATGCGCGAAGTGAAGCAGGGCTGATCAGCAAAAGGGGCTGCCTGGCAGCCCCTTTTTTTTCGGGTCAGCGAACGACGATTCCGCGCGCTGCCATATAGGCCTTGGCCTCAGGCACCGTGTACTCCCCAAAATGGAAGATGCTGGCAGCCAACACGGCACTGGCATGCCCTTGCAAGATGCCATCGGCCAGGTGTTGAAGGTTACCCACCCCGCCCGAGGCGATCACCGGGATGCTCAACGCATCGCTGATGGCACGGGTCACGCCCAGGTCGAACCCGTTCTTCATGCCATCCTGGTCCATGCTGGTCAGCAGGATCTCGCCCGCGCCCAGGCCTTCCATCTTCTTGGCCCACTCTACCGCGTCCAAACCGGTCGGCTTGCGTCCGCCGTGGGTGAAGATTTCCCAGCGCGGCGTTTCGCCAGGGCCGGATACCTGCTTGGCATCGATGGCCACGACAATGCACTGCGAGCCGAAACGATCGGCGGCCTCGCCCACGAATTCCGGGTTGAACACGGCGGCAGTATTGATCGACACCTTGTCGGCACCGGCATTGAGCAGGTTGCGGATGTCCTGCACGGTACGCACGCCACCACCGACGGTCAGCGGGATGAAGACCTGGCTGGCCATGCGCTCGACGGTGTGCAGCGTGGTGTCGCGGCCGTCAACGCTGGCCGTGATATCGAGGAACGTGATTTCGTCCGCACCCTGCTCGTTGTAGCGCCGGGCGATTTCAACCGGGTCACCGGCATCGCGGATGTTCTCGAACTTGACGCCCTTGACCACACGGCCGTTGTCCACGTCCAGGCAAGGGATGATGCGTTTAGCTAAAGCCATGAGAGGGCTCCTGGGAAGCAACTGCAAGCTTGGGGCGGCAAGGGATACGCACCGAACGGGCCCCTTGCCGCAGATGCTTAGCGCTGGCCAATGCTCGGGTAGGTGTCACAGAAGGCCTGGGCCTCGGCGACGTCGAGGGTGCCCTCATAGATGGCACGGCCGGTGATGGCGCCAATGATGCCAGGCGCATTGGCCTGTAGCAGTGCCTTGATGTCGCCCAGGTTGTGAATGCCGCCCGAGGCGATTACCGGTATCGACGTGGCTTCTGCCAGGGCCTTGGTGAAGGGCACGTTGCAGCCCTGCATCATGCCGTCCTTGGCGATGTCGGTGTAGACGATCGCCGAGACGCCATCGGCCTCGAAGCGCTTGGCCAGGTCAATGACCTGCACCGTGCTCACCTCAGCCCAGCCGTCGGTGGCGACGAAACCGTCCTTGGCGTCCAGGCCGACGATGACCTTGCCGGGGAAGGCCTTGCAGGCCTCGGCCACGAATTCAGGCTGCTTCACCGCCTTGGTGCCGATGATCACGTAGCTGACGCCAGCCTTGACGTAGTGCTCGATGGTTTCCAGCGAGCGAATGCCGCCACCGATCTGGATCGGCAGGGTCGGGTAGCGCTTGGCGATGGCGGTGACCACTTCACCGTTGACCGGCTGGCCTTCGAAGGCACCGTTGAGGTCGACCAGGTGCAGGCGACGGCAGCCGCCCTCGACCCACTTGGCGGCCATGCTCACCGGGTCATCGGAAAATACCGTGGAATCTTCCATACGGCCCTGGCGCAGACGCACGCAGGCACCGTCCTTCAGATCGATAGCGGGGATAATCAGCATCTTGGGAACCTGTCCGTTCTTGGGGTTTCAGGGCTTCTCGAGCGCCCACAGATCGCTTTCGATGCTCTCGAACCGCTCCTTGAGGTGCAGCTGAACATCGGCGATCGCCCTGTTGTAGTAATGGGGTGCAATGTGATGGGTGAACAGTTCGAGTACCTCGGCGACTTCGAACGACCCCAGCTCCAGCTCGAAACGGTCTTCGAGAAAGCGCTTGAGCGTATCGAGCGCTTCACGCTCCTGCTCGGGGGCCAACGTGAGGATCGGCGCCTTGGTCTTCGAACGGCTCATTTACCAGCGCCCGTCCCAGGCCACGAAGTTCTGCAGCAGCTGCAGGCCATGGGTATGGCTCTTCTCCGGGTGGAACTGGACCGCGAAGCGCGAACCATCAGCCAGCGCCGCGGCGAAGTCGACGCCGTAGTGACCGCGCCCGACCACCTGGGTGGGTTTGCCGGCGGCAATGTAGTAGCTGTGCACGAAATAGAAACGCGCCCGGTCGCTGATGTCGTGCCACAGGGGGTGGTCGACGCTCTGGCTGACTTCGTTCCAGCCCATGTGCGGCACCTTCAGGTGCTCGCCCTCTTCTTGCAGGCCTTTGCCGAAGAAGCGCACCTGGCCCGGGAACAGGCCGATGCAGTCGACGCCGTCGTTTTCTTCGCTGTGCTCAAGCAGTGCCTGCATGCCCACGCAGATGCCCAGAAACGGGCGATCCTGGCTCACTTCACGCACCAGGCTGTCAAAGCCCAGGCGGCGAATTTCGGCCATGCAGTCGCGAATGGCGCCAACGCCTGGGAACACCACCCGGTCCGCTTCGCGGATCACCGCTGCATCGCTGGTGACCAGTACCTTGCCGGCGCCGACGTGCTCGAGCGCCTTGGCTACCGAGTGCAGGTTGCCCATGCCATAGTCGATTACCGCTACCGTCTGCATTTACAGGCACCCTTTGGTGGACGGCATCTGCCCGGCCATGCGCTCGTCGAGGGTAACAGCCATGCGCAGTGCGCGGCCGAAGGCCTTGAACACGGTCTCGATCTGGTGGTGGGTGTTGTGCCCACGCAGGTTGTCGATGTGCAGGGTGACCAGGGCGTGGTTGACGAAGCCCTGGAAGAATTCCTGGAACAGGTCGACGTCGAAGCCGCCTACGCTGGCACGGGTGTAAGGCACATGCATCTGCAAGCCAGGGCGGCCGGAGAAGTCGATGACCACGCGTGACAGCGCTTCGTCCAGCGGCACGTAGGCGTGGCCATAACGGAAGATGCCTTTCTTGTCGCCGATGGCCTGGGCAAACGCCATGCCCAGGGTGATACCGACGTCCTCGACGGTATGGTGATCGTCGATATGCAGGTCACCCTTGCACTCGATATCCAGATCGATCAGCCCATGGCGAGCGATCTGGTCCAGCATGTGTTCAAGGAACGGCACGCCGATATCGAATCGGGCCTTGCCACTGCCATCGAGGTTGATCGAGCACTTGACCTGGGTTTCCAGGGTATTGCGCTCGACGGAAGCCTTACGTTCGACCATCACCAGCTCCGCAAAATCATTAGGCGAAAGGGCTGCATTATAGGCGCAGATGGCCGCTGCTTGGAACGCGCAAGATAGATGGCAAGCCCAGCAATGACGGGCTCGAATACCACTACAGGTCTATACAACCAGGAGCAGGGGATCGCTTGTGGGGTATCCGAAGGGCCGCCACTCAACGCGGCCCTGTCGCACGTGCTGGTAGCATCGACGCCACGGAGCCAGGCGCGACGGCCCCGTGGCAAGGCTTCGACCAGCCCGGATCAGTGGAACAATACGGCGGTCTTCTGCAGGGTCACCCAGACGCCCCAGGCCAACGGCACCACCACCACGGCCCAGGCCAACAGCACCAGCGGCAGGCTGCCAGGCGCAGCCTTCCACTCGAGGGACCGCGCGCCGTCAGCGCCCTTGTCGTGGCTCAACGCACGTTCGGCGGCCAGTTGCGCATCGGACATGAAGTACTTGTCGGCCACCGGGCGGATCAGCACGTTGCAGATGAAGCCCAGCACCAACAGGCCGGCGAGGATGTACAGGGTCATGTCGTACGCTGCCGCACGTTCAACGCCAGCCGCCAATTGAGATTCGCGCAGGTAGGTGATCAACACAGGCCCCAGCACCCCGGCGGCCGCCCAGGCTGTCAACAGACGCCCGTGGATGGCGCCAACCATCTGTGTGCCGAACAGGTCGGCCAGGTAGGCGGGTACCGTGGAGAAGCCACCGCCATACATCGACAGGATGATGCAGAACGCCGCCACGAACAGCGCCACGTTGCCCAGGTGACCCATGTTCGGGATCAGGCTGTACAGGCCAACGCCCAAGGCGAAGAAGGCGAAGTAGGTATTCTTGCGCCCGATGTAGTCGGAGAACGACGCCCAGAAGAACCGCCCGCCGATGTTGAACAGGCTCAACAAGCCGGTAAAGCCCGCCGCGATGGCGGCAATCTGCGCCAATTGCGCGGCATTGAGCTGGCTGAAGGTGAGTTCATTGCCCAGCAACTTGCCAGCGAACACTTCCTGCAACAGCGGCGAGGCCATGCCGAGAATGCCGATACCGGCCGACACGTTCAGGCACAGCACCAGCCAGACCAGGACGAACTGTGGGGTTTTCCAGGCTACGCTGACGTGCACATGGCGATCGGTGACCATGCCGTTGCCCGCCTTCTTGGCCGGCGCGGTCCAGCCTTCAGGCTTCCAGCCGGTGGGCGGAATGCGATAGGCCAAGGCGCCGGCCGTCATGAACACGAAGTAGATCGCGGCCATGACCACGAAGCTCTGCCACACGCCCACCTCTTGCGCGCTGCCAAAATGACCCATCAGCGCCGTGGCCAACGGTGCACCCACCATTGCACCGCCGCCGAAGCCCATGATGGCCATGCCGGTGGCCATGCCGCGCTTGTCCGGGAACCACTTGATCAGGGTGGACACGGGCGAAATGTACCCCAGGCCCAAGCCAATACCGCCAATCACGCCGGAACCTAACCACATCAGCCACAGCTGATGGGTTTTCACCCCGATGGCGGAGATCAGCATGCCGCCACACCAGCACAGCGCCGAGACCAGCCCGGCCTTGCGCGGGCCGGCGTGTTCCAGCCAGCCGCCCAGCACGGCGGCCGAACAGCCGAGGAAGACGAAGAACAGGGTATAGATCCAGCTGAGCATCGAAATGGGCCAGTCGCACTCGGCGCTGAACAATCGGGCGACGAAGCTCATGTCTGGCGCGCATGCCACTGGCGCCGTAATGCCCAAAGCTTGAGACAACGGCAGCCAGAACACCGAAAAGCCATAGGCCATGCCGATGCACAGGTGGATGGCCAAAGCAGCCGGAGGCACCAGCCAGCGGTTGAAGCCCGGCCGGGCGATGATGCGTTCCTTGGAGAGGAAGCCTGGCGCACTGGCCAAGGCATCCGCCGTCATGGTGCGGCTCATGGGGATGATCCTTTTTTATAAGTTGTGGAGGCAGGCAAAGCGGCGCAAGGGTAGCAGTATCCGATCACATGAAAGCAATCTGATATCGCCTATTTTAGTTCGGCTGAAACGGTAACGCGCTGTAGCCGATCTTTCTGAACTGCCAAGATCACCGCTGTCGAAAGCCGTAGCATCTACTGAGCACGTGGGAAATGGCCGGTATATCCAGCCGAATCAGCAGGGACGGCCGCTGCGGCGCTATACTCTCGCGCTTGAATTCACATTCCGATAGTTAAGGACTCGCCCATGAAAGCGTTCGGCAAAATCCTGGGCCTAGGGCTTCTCGGGTTGTTGCTGATCATCGTGGCGCTGGGCTTTGCCCTGACCCACCTGTTCGATCCCAACGACTACAAAGACGAGATTCGCCAGCTGGCGCGCGACAAGGCTCACGTGGAGCTGACTCTCAACGGCGACATTGGCTGGAGCCTGTTCCCATGGCTGGGGCTTGAGCTGCATGACGCCAGCATCGCCACCTTGAATGCGCCCAAGGCGCCGTTTGCCGACTTGCAGATGCTGGGCCTGTCGGTGCGGGTGCTGCCGCTGCTGCGCCGCGAGGTGCAGATGAGTGATGTGCGCGTCGAAGGGCTGAACCTGATCCTGACCCGTGACGAACAAGGGCATGGCAACTGGGAGGACATCGGCAAGCCTTTGCCTGCGTCGGCCGAGGGCGAAACCCCTGCACCAGGCAATGCGCAAGGCCCCGAAACCACCGATCAGCGCTCCGGCACTGCCAACGCAGACCGACCGGTCAAGCTCGATATCGACAGCCTGACCGTGAACAACGCACGCGTGCAGTACACCGACGCACGCAGCGGCGTCAGCTACAACGCCGAAAGCATTCAACTCAGCACCGGCGCGGTACACGAAGGCGCCACTATTCCACTCAAGGCCAGCGCATTCATCAGCGCCAGCCAGCCCAACATCAAGGCGCGCACCGAAGTGGCCGGCGAGCTGCGTCTGGATCGTGCGCTCAAGCGCTACAGCTTCGAAGACATGCGCCTGTCGGGCGAAACCTCTGGAGAGCCCACTGGCGGCAAGACCGTAACCTTCGCCGCCCAGGGCCAGTTGCTGCTCGACCAGGCCGCCAACGTGGCGTCATGGAACGGCCTGAAACTGTCGGCCAACCAGCTGCGCGCCCTGGGCGAACTCAACCTGCGCGAGCTGGACAAGACGCCGCAGCTAAGTGGCGGCCTGTCCATTGCCCAGTTCGACCTGCGTACCTTCCTGGACGGTATCGGCCACCCGCTGCCCGCCACTCAGGACCCGGCTGCATTCGGCAAGCTCGAGCTGGTCACGCGCCTGCAAGGCACGCCTGCCAGCATCGCCCTGGAAGACCTGTCGGTGAAACTGGACAGCAGCACCTTCACCGGACGCGTGGCGGTTGAAGATTTCGCCAAGCAAGCCCTGCGCCTGCAACTGAAGGGCGACAGCTTCGATGCAGACCGGTACCTGCCGGCCAAGAGCGAAGAGGCCAAGGGCGCCACTGCTGCGCGCAAGGCCCAGGTACAGCAGCAAGAAGCCAGTGCCGTGGCCGGTGCAGGCAGCACACCCCTGCCCGACGCCCCCACCCAGGGCGCCTGGAGCACTGACAAACTGCTGCCGGTGGACCGTCTGCGCGCCCTCGACCTGCAGGCAGACCTGAGCTTCGGTTCGCTGACGCTGGACAAGCTGCCCATCGGCAACGCCCGCCTGACGGCCAATGGCCAGGGTGGGCTACTGACCCTGCAAACCTTGCGCGGTGACCTGTACAACGGCACGTTCGAGGCCAAGGGTACGGTCGACGTGCGCCCCGCCGTGCCACAGCTGGGGGTCAACACCCGCATCCAGCGAGTACCCGTCGAGCATTTCATCAAGACCGACGACAAGGACAAGACGCCGCCGGTCAAGGGTTTGCTGACCCTGTCCAGCGACCTGACCGCCACCGGCAACAGCCAGAAAGCGCTGGTGGACACGCTCAACGGCACGGCCAACTTCACCATCAATGACGGTGTGCTGGTCAACGCCAACCTCGAACAACAGCTGTGCCAGGCCATTGCCACGCTCAACCGCAAGTCGCTCAGCGGCGAGCCGCGCGGCAAGGACACCCCGTTCCAGGCGCTGCGTGGCAGCGTGGTGATTCGCAATGGCGTGGCCAGCAACCCTGACCTCAAGGTGCGAATTCCAGGCCTGACCGTCAACGGCCATGGTGACGTGGACCTGCGGGTACTGGGCATGGACTACAACGTGGGTGTTATCGTCGAGGGCGATCAGCGGGCCATGCCCGACCCGGCCTGCCAGGTCAACGAGCGCTACGTGGGCGTGGAAGTGCCGCTGCGCTGCCGTGGCCCGCTGGAGCTGGGCGCCAAGGCCTGCCGTCTGGACAAGGACGGCATGGGCAAGGTCGCCGCCAAACTCGCAGGCAACCGCCTCAAAGACAAGATCGACGAAAAACTCGATGAAAAACTCGGAGACAAAGTGAGCCCGGAACTCAAAGACGCGCTCAAGGGGCTGTTCAAGCGATGACACCCGAGCAGTTTTCCAGCGCTGTGCTGGAGTGGTACGACACGCACGGCCGGCACGATCTGCCCTGGCAACAGGGCATCAACCCGTACCGGGTGTGGGTGTCTGAAATCATGCTGCAACAGACCCAGGTCAGCACCGTGCTGAACTATTTCGACCGCTTCATGCATGCGCTGCCGACCGTGCAAGCGCTGGCCGAGGCGCCCGAGGACGAGGTGCTGCACTTGTGGACGGGCCTGGGCTACTACACCCGCGCCCGCAACCTGCAGAAGGCTGCACGCATCGTGGTCGAGCAGCATGGCGGGGTGTTTCCGCGCAGCGTCGAGCAGCTCACCGAGCTGCCCGGCATCGGCCGCTCCACAGCCGGGGCCATCGCCAGCATCAGCATGGGCATCCGTGCGCCGATCCTGGACGGTAACGTCAAACGAGTCCTGGCGCGCTTCACCGCCCAGGCCGGTTACCCGGGTGAGCCGAAGGTAGCCAACCAGCTGTGGGCCACTGCCGAGCGTTTCACGCCCATGGTTCGTGCCAACCACTACACCCAGGCGATGATGGACCTGGGCGCGACGCTCTGCACCCGCAGCAAGCCCACCTGCCTGCTCTGCCCGGTCCGGCGCGGCTGCGAGGCGCACTTGCACGGCGAAGAAACCCGCTACCCCGAGCCCAAGCCGCGCAAGGCGCTGCCCCAGCGGCGCACGCTGATGCCGCTGCTGGCCAACGACGACGGCGCCATCCTGCTGTACCGTCGCCCGTCCAGTGGCCTGTGGGGCGGGCTGTGGAGCTTGCCGGAGCTCGACGACATCGCCCAGCTCGACGACTTGGCCGACCAGCACGGCCTGCGCCTGGGCCGCAGCCGCGCCCTGGACAACCTGACCCACACCTTCAGCCACTTCCAGCTGGCCATCGAGCCTTGGCTGGTGCACGTCGACCCGGTTGGCGAGCACATGGTCGAGGCCGACTGGCTCTGGTATAACCTGGCCACCCCACCGCGCCTGGGCCTGGCCGCCCCGGTGAAGAAGCTGCTCAAACGCGCAGCCGACGAACTGATTGCAGGAGATGCCTGATGACCCGCACCGTGATGTGCCGCAAGTACAACGAAGAACTGCCCGGCCTGGACCGCCCACCCTATCCAGGGGCCAAGGGCCAGGACATCTTCGACCACATCTCGCAGAAGGCCTGGGCCGACTGGCAGAAGCACCAGACCATGCTGATCAACGAAAAGCGCCTGAACATGATGAATGGCGAGGACCGCAAATTCCTCCAGGCCGAGATGGACAAGTTTTTCGCTGGCGAAGAATACGCTCAGGCAGAAGGCTACGTACCGCCCTCGCAATGACCCGGGGGCACGTAAGCGACGGAATTAATTTAATATTTTTTTCAAAAAGTCGTTGACGAGCGGTCTGAAAGTCTATTTAATTCACCTCGTCGCCCAGATAGCTCAGTCGGTAGAGCAGAGGATTGAAAATCCTCGTGTCGGCGGTTCGACTCCGTCTCTGGGCACCACCTTCAGCTTCTGGTGGTTGCAAAGTCACCCGAAGCGACACAAGAAACCCGCCCAGTGCGGGTTTTTTGTTGCCTGTCGAAAAGTGCTGGTGGGTCGCCCTTCGTCGTGGGTAGCCTTCGGTCAGCAGCACTCATCCCGGCCGGGTTGATCAACATCAAAGAGCCAGCGCCCTGTGGTCCTTAGCATTCAAGGTGAACATTCGAACCACCTTGCAAGGACCTCCATGAGCGACGACGCCCCTCTCCAGACTTCCCCACCCCCCAAGAAGGCTACCCCCACGGCCAAGCCCCGCACTCGCCGCCCCCGCCCGCGCAAACCCGAACCGGCCATCACCGCGATCAGCCAGGCACCGACCGCACTTGAAGTGGCCAGCGCTCCCAAGGGCAGCAGCGAAGACAGCACATCGGCGCGCTTGCCATCCGGCTACCCTTACCCGCAGCGCCTGCGTCGACAAGAGTACGAAAGGGCCAAGCACGCCCTGCAGATCGAGTTGCTCAAGGTGCAAAGCTGGGTGAAAGAAACCGGCCAGCGGGTGGTGATTCTGTTCGAAGGGCGTGACGCTGCAGGCAAGGGAGGGACCATCAAGCGGTTCATGGAGCACCTGAACCCCCGGGGCGCTCGCATCGTTGCGCTGGAAAAGCCGTCGGAACAAGAGAAAGGCCAGTGGTATTTCCAGCGCTATGTGCAGCACCTGCCCACGGCGGGGGAAATGGTGTTCTTCGACCGCTCCTGGTACAACCGCGCGGGCGTCGAGAAGGTGATGGATTTCTGCTCCCCCCTTCAATACCTGGAGTTCATGCGCCAGGCGCCGGACCTTGAGCGGATGCTGTGCAACAGCGGCATACTGCTGTTCAAGTACTGGTTTTCGGTGAACCGCGAGGAACAACTGCGCCGCTTCATCTCGCGCCGGGACGACCCCCTCAAGCACTGGAAACTGTCGCCCATCGACATCAAGTCTCTGGACAAGTGGGACGACTACACCGCCGCCAAGGAAGCCATGTTCTTCCACACCGACACCGCCGACGCGCCGTGGACGGTGATCAAGTCCGATGACAAGAAGCGTGCGCGCATCAACTGCATCCGCCACTTCCTGCATTCGCTGGACTACCCGGACAAGGACTTGAGCGTGGCCTACGCGCCGGACCCACTGCTGGTCGGGCGGGCATCGCGCGGGTTCGAGGAGGACGACGCGATCGCCAGCTGACAGCCGGCGCTGCGTGCATGGCACTTGGGTTTCGCGGGCAACTGCGCTTCAATACGCGCACTTTCAAGCCCCACCCAAGGATTGCCCATGGCCACCTCCAGCAAGCAACAAAAACGCGCCAAGCGCGCCGCCACCAAGGCCAAGCAGAACCGCATGGTGCGCAGCGGCCAGGCCGTGAAGGCCAGCGCAGGCGATAGCGCCAGCGTCGAGCAGGTGTTCGACAAGGCCATGGCGTCGGCCAGTTACGACCCGTTGTTCAAGAAGATGAAGGAAGCCCAGGAAGGCGGCCTGGTGCCGATGATCTCGGTGTTCCTGGTTGACCCGCTGCTGGCCCTGGTGCTCAAGGGCCACAAGGAAGAACACGCGACCGACTATATCGTGATGGTATTCAACGCCTACCGTGCATGGCTCGATGGCGCGGACGAAGACACGACCATGGCGTGGCTGGAAAGCGATGAGTTCCAGGAGGCTTACCTGGCTGCGTCCGAGCTGGTAGCCAAGCAGCAGCAACAGCAGAAGCAGTTTGGTTGATTAGGGTGGCCGGGCTGACGGCTTGGAAACAGCCGACTTGCCCCGCTCCTAAAGACGACCGAATACCTGCGTGAGCGGCCTTGCCGAGGCGCTGGACCGGCCGCGATGGCCGGCCCTGCACGCAGGCAAATGGAGTGGCGGCCTTACTTGGCCACCGCTGCCCGTCCACCGGCTTCGCGCTTGCGGTGCACCAGCAGCCCCGCAGCCACCACGGCGATGCTCAGCAGTGCCGTCGCGATGATCTCGATGCGGTGGTCCTCACGCAGTGCCATTACGCCCAGTACCGCCACGATGAAGGCGATGGTCGCCCAGGTCAGCCCTGGGAACAGCCACATCTTGAACGCGATCTGCTCACCACTGGCCTCGCGCTTGGCACGCATGCGCAGTTGCGAAACGGCAATCACCAGGTACACCAGCAACGCGATGGCGCCGGAGCTTGCCAGCAGGAACTCGAAGACCTGGGCTGGCGCAAGGAAGTTGGCGAAGACGCACAGGAACGCCGCCGCAGTGGACAGCAGCACCGCCACGTAAGGGGTAGCCGCCTTGGTGGTGCGTTGGGCCATGGCCGGGGCATCGCCACGCTTGCTCAGCGAGAACAACATGCGCGAGGACGTGTACAGCGCCGAGTTCAGGCAGCTGGTCACGGCGATCAGTACCACGATATCGACGATCAGCTTGGCGTTGGGTACACCGATGCGGCTGAGCACGGTCTGGTAGGAACCGACTTCGGCCAACGCCGGGTCATTCCATGGCACCAGCGCCACGACCAGGAAGATCGACACCAGGTAGAACAGGCAGATACGCCAGATCACTGAGTTGGTGGCACGGCTGATCTGCTTGCCCGGGTCCTTGGACTCGGCAGCGGCGATGGTGACGATCTCGGTGCCCATGAACGAGAACATGGTCGTCAGCATGGCAGCCAGCACGGCGCCGAGGCCGTTTGGCATGAAGCCTTGGGTATCGAACAGGTGGCTGGCACCGCTGACCTGGCTGTTGGGTACCAGGCCGAACATGGCCACACAACCGACCACGATGAACGCGATGATGGCCAGCACCTTGAGCAGGGCGAACCAGAACTCGAACTCACCGTAGTTCTTCACGCTGAACAGGTTGGTCACGGTCAGTGCCAAGGTGATCAGCAGGGAGAACGCCCACAGGTCAACGGCCGGGAACCAGGCATGCAGGATGGCTGCAGCGGCGTTGGCCTCAAGTGGAATCACCAACACCCAGAACCACCAGTACAGCCAGCCGATGGTGAAGCCGGCCCAGCGCCCGATGGCACGGTCGGCGTAGGTGGAGAACGAACCGGTGTCGGGCGAAGCCACCGCCATTTCACCAAGCATGCGCATGACCAGCACCACCAGCGTACCGGCGGCGGCATAAGCCAGCAGTACCGCCGGGCCCGCCGCTGCAATGGCGTGTCCGGAACCGACGAACAGGCCTGCGCCGATGACGCCAGCAATGGACAGCATGGTCACATGCCGTTGTTTAAGCCCCTGAGCGAGGTCATTGGAATTGTTGCCGCTCATAAAACTACCTTTGCAAGGAGTAGATCACATCGGTTGCGCAAGCACGGCTCGCGTCTGGAGCATGCACAGCGGCAACCATTGATTGGACACTGGCAATAACCGCGCCATGTGCTACTCGCACTCGACAAGACCACGCCCGAAGCCAACAACGGCGGGGGCCACGGCAAAAAGGGCCATTAAATGGCCGATTAGCCATCAAAAGCGCTCATTACCGAAATACTCACTTACAAATGCACCAAAGGTGCCCCTCGGTAACACCTGCGCACCATCACAAGGCAAACAGGGCGCAACCCTTCGGTACAACCCTGGACCGCGGCGGGGGTAAAAAAGGCTGCACCGGGCCGCCTCGACAGGCTGCCCGGACAGTCAGGTTTGACGGGCACATGGTCCGAAAGCGCTTCCCTGAGACCGTCAAAACTGGCACCATCGCGCCTTTTTTCATCATGGCTCTGGTGCCGGGTAACCTCCCTTGTGGACATCTGCGCGACGTTGCGCTGCAACGATGCGACAAACTGCCCCACCAATGCCCAGAGTGCCCGGCGACCCTGTTGGCCGTCATAATGCCGCTATGCTAGCTTGGCGCACGCCAGGAAGGCCGCCAACAGCTGGGAACGCACCCGAACACATGAGGACCGCACATGGCTCAGGCCACGCCCGCGCTGGAAATCCGCAACCTGCACAAACGTTATGGCGAGCAGGAAATTCTCAAGGGCATTTCGCTGACCGCACGCGACGGTGACGTGATCTCCATTCTGGGGTCGTCCGGCTCCGGCAAGTCCACCCTGCTGCGCTGCATCAACCTGCTGGAAAACCCGCACCAGGGCGAAATCCTCGTGGCCGGTGAAGCCCTCAAGCTCAAGGCCGCAAAGAACGGCGACCTGATGGCTGCCGACAACCGCCAGATCAACCGACTGCGCAGCGAAATCGGCTTCGTCTTCCAGAACTTCAACCTGTGGCCGCACATGTCGATCCTCGACAACATCATCGAGGCCCCACGCCGCGTACTTGGCCAAAGCAAGGCCGAGGCCGTCGAGGCAGCCGAGGCGCTGCTCAACAAGGTGGGGATCTACGACAAGCGTCACAGCTACCCCGCCCAGCTGTCCGGTGGCCAGCAGCAGCGCGCCGCCATTGCCCGTACCCTGGCCATGAAGCCCAAGGTCATCCTGTTCGACGAGCCCACCTCGGCCCTCGATCCGGAAATGGTCCAGGAAGTGCTTAACGTTATCCGCGCATTGGCCGAAGAAGGCCGTACCATGCTGCTGGTGACGCACGAGATGAACTTTGCCCGCCAGGTGTCCAGTGAAGTGGTCTTCCTGCACCAGGGCCTGGTCGAAGAGCAGGGATCGCCGCAGCAGGTCTTCGAGAACCCGACCTCGGCGCGTTGCAAGCAATTCATGTCCAGCCACCGCTAACGGAGCAATACATGCACACCTACAAGAAGTTTCTCCTGGCAGCCGCTGCCACCCTGGTCATGTCGGCCAATGCCATGGCCGCGGAAAAACTGCGCATGGGTATCGAAGCCGCCTACCCACCGTTCAACAACAAGGACGCCAGCGGTAATGTCGTCGGTTTCGACAAGGACATTGGTGATGCCTTGTGCGCCAAGATGAAGGTCGAGTGCTCGGTCGTCACCTCCGACTGGGACGGCATCATTCCGGCCCTGAACGCCAAGAAGTTCGACTTCCTGGTCTCGTCGCTGTCGATCACCGACGAGCGCAAGCAGGCGGTGGACTTCACCGACCCGTACTACTCCAACAAGCTGCAGTTCATCGCACCGAAGAACGTCGACTTCAAGACTGACAAGGACTCGCTCAAGGGCAAGGTCATCGGCACCCAGCGCGCCACCCTGGCCGGCACCTACCTGGAAGACAACTACAGCGATGTGGACATCAAGCTGTACGACACCCAGGAAAACGCCTACCTGGACCTGGTTTCCGGCCGTATCGACGGTATCCTGGCTGACAAGTACGTGCAGTACGAGTGGCTCAAGAGCAAGGACGGCATGAACTACGAGTTCAAGGGCGAGCCAGTGATGGACAGCGACAAGATCGGTATCGCCGTGCGCAAGGGTGACACCAAGCTGCGCGACGACCTGAACAAGGCCCTGGCCGAAATCAAGGCCGACGGTACGTACAAGAAGATCAACGACAAGTACTTCCCGTTCAGCATCGAATGATCCGCCCCGATTGGCGCGCCCCGGTGGCGCGCCTCTCCCTAGAATGACCTGCCCATGAATATCGACTTGCACGGATTCGGTCCGGCCATGATGGCCGGCACCCTGATGACCGTAAAACTGGCGCTGTGCGCCTTGCTGTTAGGGCTGGTGCTGGGCCTGCTCGGCGCCCTGGCCAAGACTTCCCCGCTCAAGCCCTTGCAGTGGCTTGGCGGTTTCTACTCGACCCTGGTACGGGGTATTCCCGAACTGCTGTGGGTGCTGCTGATCTACTTTGGCACCGTGGGCCTGATGAACGCCCTGGGCGAAGCCCTGCACATGCCAGGCCTTGAGCTCAGCGCCTTTGCCGCAGGCGTCATTGCCCTGGGCCTGTGTTTTGGCGCCTACGCCACCGAGGTGTTCCGGGGCGCCATCCTGGCCATCCCCAAAGGCCACCGCGAAGCCGGGCTGGCGCTGGGCATGTCCAAGGGCCGCATCCTGTCGCGGATCATCCTGCCGCAGATGTGGCGCATCGCCCTGCCCGGCCTGGGCAACCTGTTCATGATCCTGATGAAGGACACCGCGCTGGTGTCGGTGATCGGCCTTGAAGAAATCATGCGCCATGCCCAGATTGGCGTGACCGTGACCAAGGAGCCGTTCACCTTCTACATGGTGGCGGCCTGCATCTACCTCAGCCTGACCGTCATTGCCATGACCGGCATGCATTTCCTGGAACAACGCGCCGCTCGCGGCTTCGCGAGGGCCGAACAATGAACTGGGAAGTGATCATCAAGTGGCTGCCGCGCCTGGCCCAGGGCGCCACCCTGACCCTGGAGCTGGTGGCCATCGCGGTGGTGGCCGGCTTGATCCTGGCCATCCCGCTGGGTATCGCCCGCTCTTCGCGGCACTGGTACGTGCGCGCCGTGCCGTTCAGTTACATCTTCTTCTTCCGCGGCACCCCGCTGTTGGTGCAGCTGTTTCTGGTGTACTACGGCCTGGCCCAGTTCGACGCCGTGCGCGCCAGCGCGCTATGGCCGTACCTGCGCGACCCGTTCTGGTGCACCGTGCTGACCATGACCCTGCACACCGCCGCCTACATCGCCGAAATCCTGCGCGGCGCCTTGCAGTCCATTCCCAAGGGTGAGATCGAGGCTGCGCGGGCACTGGGCATGTCCCGGGCCAAGACGCTGGTCTACATCATGCTGCCCCGGGCTGCCCGCATCGGCCTGCCGGCCTACAGCAACGAAGTGATCCTGATGCTCAAGGCTAGCGCGCTGGCCAGTACGGTCACCCTGCTGGAACTGACCGGCATGGCGCGAACCATCATTGCCCGCACGTACTTGCCGGTGGAGATCTTCTTTGCCGCTGGCCTGTTCTACTTGCTGATCTCGTTCATGCTGGTGCAGGGCTTCAAGCTGCTGGAGCGCTGGTTGCGCGTGGACGCCTGCCAAGGGCGCTGATCCGTTACCGGCTGCAGCCGGTTGGCCCGTTTTACCCGGCTGGGTGAAAGCGGGTTCAGCCGGCAGCAAGGCCTGACCACCCTTTATCGACAGCGCTCCCAATGCCTACCTCCCTCCACAGCCACCTTTTGCTCGAACGCTTTCAGGCGCTTGACCGGTTTTTGACCGAGCATCAGGCGCTGTGGAAACCCAGGCCGTTCACCCATCTGCACCTGGATTGGGAAAGCACCTACCCGGAACTTGCGCGGCATCTGCGTCAAAGCAGCCTGGCCGAGGCCGAAGGTGACATCGACCCACACGCACTGCCCGCACCTTATCCACAGTTGGCTGATGCCGCCCAGGCGCTCAGCGCGCTGGGTGCCCTGCCCACCTGTGCGCTCCCCGCCGCCGCTCACCGGCTTGACGTCAATGTACCCGGCCGCAAATGGCAGCAGATCGAAGCCTTCGCCAGTCACCTCGCCTTCCGCGCGCCCTCGCGCCACTGGCTGGACTGGTGCTCGGGCAAAGGCCACCTGGGCCGGCGTTTGCTGCACCCCGGCCAGCGCCTGACCTGCCTGGAGTACGACACGGCGCTGGTGGCTGCCGGGGAGGCGCTCAGTGCCCATCACCATTTGCCCGTGCAACACATCCATCAGGACGTGATGGCCCCTGGGAGCGCCGAGCATCTGGATGCAGACACCAGCGTGGTCGCCCTGCACGCCTGCGGCGACCTGCATGTCCAGCTGCTGCGCCTGGCCAGCCAGCAACATTGCCCACAACTGGCCGTGGCCCCATGCTGTTACAACCGCATTGCCACCGCCCAGTACCAAGCGTTATCCACAGCTGCCCGCGCCTCGGCCTTGCACCTGTCGCTGGATGACCTTGGCCTGCCCTTGAGCGAAACCGTCACCGCCGGTGCCCGCGTACGCCGCCAGCGCGACACGTCCATGGCCCGCCGCCTGGGTTTCGACCTGCTGCAACGCCAGCAGCGCCAGACCGACCAGTACCTGCCCACGCCATCGCTGCCGGTGGCCTGGTTGGCCAAGCCCTTCGAGCAGTATTGCCGTGACCTGGCTGCGCTCAAGCAACTGGACCTGGATGGTGATATCGATTGGGCGGCGTTGGAATCGGCAGGATGGAATCGCCTGGCGCAGGTACGCAACCTCGAACGCCTGCGCAACCTCTTCCGCCGCCCACTCGAACTCTGGCTGGCACTGGATCGTGCCCTTTTTCTGACCGAACAGGGCTATGACGTACGTTTGGGCGTGTTTTGCGACTATGCCCTCACCCCACGCAACCTGATGATCCTCGCCGAGCGCGACAGATAGCCGCAGAAAAGCCTGTGGATAAGTCTGTGAACAAGCTTGGGGTTACCTGTTGGTGTACGGGGCCATTCGGACGGATTGGCTTATTCCAAAATGACGTTCAAGACCAGCAAAAACAGGCATTTGCGCAAATTTGGTTTATTGCGGGCGGGGTTATGCCATTGGCACAAGCATTCGATGCCGCTTGTGCATAAGCAATTTTTCAGGGGCGATTTTTTGTTGATTTCAGAGACGTTTGGTGCGTAGGGGATCGAGCTGCCATGCCGGAACTGTGAATGCTTCAGTACTCGCGTGTGGCTTTGAAATTCCGAAGTCTGTTTTCCTTGAGCAGTGATGAAAGCATTGGGCGGGTGCCTGAGAACGGTTTGTCTATCCGCTTGGCACCCTGGCCCCTTGTCATCCATGCCGCCAAGGTTCTGGTTGGCTAGTGGCGTTTGCCTTTGGCGATTTCGATGTCATTCAGCAAGGCGTTGGCCATGTCACAGAGGTAATCCGCCGCACCGAGCAGCTTGTGGTCATCCTCCATGTCCCCCTCACGCACCAGGTGCTTGATGTAACCCATCAGGATGGAGACGTGCTCGTACGCAGCATCCACCGGGATGCCGGGCTGTACGCGAAGGAGGTTTACGGGCGGGGTGCCGGCCTGGAGGAAGGTTTCTACGCCTGCGGTGGTGATAGGGTCCGAATTGCTCGTGTCCATGGCTTGGTTCCTTATTCGAAAACAGGAGCCGCCACGCAGACCTTCTCACGGATAGGGTGGCAGCCGTACGCAGGGTGAGAAACCGAGTGAATAAGGAACCCCGGCCAGACCAAAGCCTGCCCGCGCACGGCCACCATTGCAGGTAGCGCTTATTCGAAGTCGGGTTCTCACACCCGGTCGCCAGAGCGACGGGGCAAAGGTATCCGTGAGGTATTTCCCAGACAACGGCGATACTTCGGCAGAGCGCGTAGGATACGTCCGATACGTAAATTTGCAGAAGCCTCCAGCAGAAGAGTCCAGACATTTCCTACAAAACCAAGGCCCTCAGACTACAAACCACTCATCCCGTACCATCAATCAAACACAAAACTCCAGCCCAACGTATCCCGGTGTGGGAGCGGCCTCGCGCCGCGATGGGCCGCAAAGCGGCCCCAGTAACTCCACCCCAAACCCCATATCCACAGCCCCACACACCCCCGCCTCCCCCAAAAACCCACTCAACTTCCAATTCCATGACCCACCGCACACTCCCCGCAACATCCCACCCCTAATCCCCGCCCCCACAACCGTGTATCATGCGCCCCCCAAATCATTAAAAAGTGACGTCGCGCGCTGCCTGCCAGCCCTGCGGCCATCTGGCGTTGCGCCAGATTCGACAACGGACCTGACTCTCGTGACCCAAGCCAAGCCCCTCGCCCTGCTCGCCTTCGCCCTGGCCCTTACCGCCTGCGCCAGCGGCCCCTCGCACCCCGCCCCCGGCAACCTCGGCTGGAACCACCCCGGCATGCAGCTGGGCGGCGACCGAGGCCTACCCCTGCGCGCCGACAACACCTGCCGCAAGCGCGGTTGCGACAACGACAAGCTGTTCTTCAACCCCGGCAAGACCGAACCAAACGTCACCACCCTCCACCGCGGCTGGTAAGAAAATTTCCCTTTTGGGTCGGTGAGTTAGGTCATTTTCAAACAATCGCAAGGAAGTGGTTTACACACGCCAAACGATCGTTATAATGACGCCCCATTGCCGGTATAGCTCAGCTGGTAGAGCAACTGACTTGTAATCAGTAGGTCCCGGGTTCGATTCCTGGTGCCGGCACCATATAAATCAAAGGCCTGCAGTCAATGCAGGCCTTTTTTTTGTTCTCCACGTACCAACGCACGTACCAAGAGGGCTTTCCATGGAACAGGATGCGCATCTTCAGCTAGGCCGTTGCCCCCACTGCAACGTCGCTCGTCCGAACCTCGGCCGGCGTACAGCTGCTGACACCTGGGCCAGTGACCAGTCCAACCGCAGGTATTGGGTGGTCTACGGATGCGAGACATGCGGTGGCTGCATCTTAACTGTCTCGCCTTGGAATCCCTCCGGCCTAAGGCCTATCACTAATATCTGGCCCTCAAGCGAAAAGGTAGACAATTCGGTCCCCCAGCGAGCTAGGCAGTTTTTGCAGCAGGCAATCTCGTCGATCCACGCCCCAGCGGGCGCGACCATGCTTGCCGCTTCCTCGGTGGACGCAATGCTGAAGGAAATCGGGTTAAAAGACGGCAGCTTGTACAAAAGGATTGGAGAAGCTCAAGCGCAGCACCTCATCACTGCTGAGATGGCGGCCTGGGCGCATGAAGTACGACTAGAAGCCAACGACCAGCGGCACGCTGACGAACAGGCTGACCTACCCAATGAGGCCGATGCACGTAAATCTGTGGAATTTGTCCAGGCACTTGCCCAGTTCCTTTTTGTACTGCCCAGCCGCGTTGCGCGCGGCAGATCCGAAAGCAAGTAATGCGCGCGCTCATGCCCGCGCCTTTAAGGTCGCCTTCCAAAAGTAGGGAGGCGCCACATAAAAGAGTAACCTAGGTAATCCTGACCATTTTCTCTCTCGCAGCCCTCGAATTTCGCGGCCTCGGCTCAAATCCAGAAAGTAATTTTTAAGTAACCTAAAAGTAATTAGATTACTCTTTCTTTGAGTGATATTTTCCATGCATCAAACCCTTTAAAAATCAAGGACTTAGAGAAGAATTACATTTCCCATTACCTTTCTATTACCTCTCTTTGTAACCAGCGAAGCCCAGTAAATGCGGGGCCTCCAGCACTAGCCATCCCCCACGGTTACGCTTGTTACTCCTTTTTCTAGACCACCCCATAGCCCTGCAAAAAAACGCTTCAGGATCAGCACTGCGCCGTCGAAACACCGCGTGGGTGCAGGGATTCGCAGAAGACCAAGCGCACCAATTCTTCCCAGCAGCTCAATAGCCAGGCCGGCTAAGCAACTGCGCAGGGGTGCGGAAATTCCGGCACGTTTAGCCCGCAGGCGTGGCGGGGGGACGAGCGCGCGCGCTGGGTGTATATTCAACGCAAGGCAGCTCACGCAGGGATGGATGATGGTGATTGAAAATGGGATCTACCGGCTGATTGGAGGGGACGGGTGGACATTCTGCGTGGAGGTGCAGGAAGGTCGCGTGCAACCGATGGATCCGGGTGGAGAGGTGTTCGGCGTTATCCATGTAGAGGACCGACGCTTCCATGTGAACCGTTGGGATACACCTTTGTATATTCGAGATGGAAAGCTTGTTAAGGGGAAAAAGGTCTACAACTTTAAGTTCACGCCGAATTTTAAATTCTTGACTGACCCAAATTAAATTAGGGTCGACAGGCGATCTATTTGCGCATTAAAATCTATAATCAAACTTAAAGAAACTATACAAATGGCGGTCTAGATGGGTAGCTATTCGCAAATCACGATAGGCGGTTATCCTATACTCTCAACAAAAAACTATCTTTATCAATGGTACTTTCGAAAAACAGACCGAACCATTCGGACCAGATCCAAATCCCAACGGAATACATTAATATGGTGTGAAGCGGACCCTAGCGAACTGGAAGAGCTAGAAACCGACTTTCTTTATGTGGCCCCCGGGCCGGTGATCCGTAGACGATTGGAGCTTGATGGATTCAACTACGAAAGCTTAGAACATGAATTCCAAGAAACTATAGGCAGAAGAGTTAAAGGCGTTCGCGAACTTACCCTAACTTTTGGAGAATGGGAAAGAAAACAGGCCGAAATCATTGCTCTTCTTGAATCAGCTACTCTTACGGATTGGCTAGACCGTCTTAAAATCATAGTACAGGAAGGTATAACTTCCTGGCGATGGAAAGAGCGCGAGAAGGAGTATACTGATCCACTCCTATGTCTCATGTTCAACGATAACCTGTTCTGGGATACGGAGGCATTCCACGACTGCGGGTTTCCCTGCCAAACCTTAGAGAGCATGGCTGTGGCAATGCTTGAGATAATGCCCGAAGGTACAGAGTGCGTTCTCGATGCCACTGACGTTGTGGGAGGCGGCTGGACCGATGCGTTTGAGGACCTGACAGAGTATCAAAAAGAATTCACTAACTTTTACGACATCTTCATTAGCGCTGTCACCGATACTCAGTCCTTGATGGCTTTATCTCCAGGAAATTCAACCTTAGCAAGGCTTTTATATTCCAATATTATTACTGCTTTTGAGACTTACTTGTCTGACACAATGAAAAAGCAGATCGTGACTCGTGCCGCAGTACGTCGTCGGTTTGTGGAGTCAAATGAAACATTCAAAGAAAAAATTTCTCTACAAGATATATTTCGAAGGTTGGAAAATCTCAACAACGAGATCATCCAAGCAATCGACACGATGACGTTCCACAATCTTGACAAAACAGCAGGCCTTTACAAAGCCGTGCTTGATACACATCTCCCAAGTGAGCATATGGCCGATCTAAAGGCTGCCATTTTAAAGCGACATGACATAGTGCACCGTAATGGAAAGACTGTTCACGGCGTCAACGTAATCATCACGTCAGAAGATTTAAAAAAACTAATCGGAACAGTAAATGCAGCGGTTGTGAAAATTGACAAGCAAATAAAGGATGGGTTACTTGATGATGACGATGACTAGCCAGGTTGAAAATCCACCACAAAAATATTTGCTTTAACAGGGAGCGAATCATCCCCCCGTCTTGCTAGATCATAGGTTTATTAAGCCTCAGAGCCAACCGGCAACTCATATGCCCGAAATTGGACTACCTCTTCACCCAGCCATTCGTTGATTTGTAGAAGCCGGGCCTGCTCAGGCTCCAGCTCGTTGATAGCCCAAACCTCGGCTGCATCCCGGACCGAGCCGAAGCCGCCCGCGTTCTGGGGGACCACACCCATGAGCTGGGGCGGTATGCGCAGCATGGCGAGCTGGTCGTCGCGGCTAATGTTCTTGATCGCGCCGAAGTCATCTTTCGCAGCCACCTCACTGATGGGTATCAGCTGAATGCCGTCCTTCTTACCGTTGGGCGCGTACATAAATAGGTTGCGGAAGTTGCCCGGCCCTTTGCTGCTCTTCGTCGCCTTGCGCAGATCGTCGACGAAGTCCTCGTTCTGAGCGGCGTCTGTCATGTAGAGAATGAACCCTGCGTGGCTGCCGTTCTGGTAATACTTGCGTCGGAACAATGTGGCCGACTCGTTCAACAATGCGGCCTGTAGAGCGGGTAACCACTCGGGCAGGCTGTACACTTCCTGATTGATGTCAGCTACGCGCAGATGGCAGATGCTGCCCACACGAAATTCGTGGTCGTCCCGCCAGCCGCGCGCCTGGTAGTAGGTCTGAAGATCGGACCCACGACGCATGTACTTAGCCAAGCATGGACGAAGGCCGAGGGTGTCGCGCAGCATGTTGTCGCGCTTCTCCAGGTAAAGGTTCCCCGACCAACCAAGGTCCATGACGATTTGTTCAAAGGCCTGACGGCTCAGCAGCTTGTGGGGTTTGAACGTCCGAGCCAGGGCATTGCGCTTGAAGATCAGGCCAGACTGCAAATAGACGCTGGCCTCCGAGGACCGGGCCAGACCGTCCAGCGAAACCGGCGGCTCAAACCAGCGGCCATTGTCGTAACACTCCAGGTAATCCAAGATTTTACGCCCGTCCGGGACCGGTGTCGGGTCGCCGAACGTGAACGCTTCGGCCCGGGCACCGGGGTTGGCCAGCAGCTCCCCAGCGGACGACGCGACGCCTGCCTGATCGATATTGCCCATCAGAAAATCTCCATGATGCGTGTACTTTTTGCGGTCTGGCCTTCGAGCGGCTCGTTGTGGAGCGCGTGGAAAAGTGCCCAGGCCAGGTCGGCGTGTCCGGTGGCCTCGTTGCGGCCTGCGGTGTATGTGAATTGGCGACCGCCTGGGGTGACGGTCTTACGGATGGCCATGAGCGCCAAGTCGTACAGCCGTCGTACATGGGCCAGCCAGTCCTACCCTATTCCAGCGTTGGCCGAGCGCCGCTTCATTATCGTGGCGGCCCACGGCGGGCAGTTGCAGAAGAGCAGCCTGGACAGCACCTGGCAGCGCTTCATCACCAGGGCGATCAAGGACGGCGTCATCACCGAGGAGCAGCGCTTCGCTTTGCACGACCTCAAGCGCCGCGGCATCACAGACACGCCCGGCGACCGCAAACAGAAGCAAGACGCCAGCGGCCACCGCGACGAAGCCATGCTCGACATCTACGACTTCAGCCTCTCCCGCGTATCCCCGTCAGCCGATTAGTTCTCACTTCCTTCTGGAGCTTGACTGCCAATCAAGCTCCCCCCCATGCTTAGGTCAAACAGTCACGACACCATTATCAAACCTGCGAACTTTTACAAGGACGGTTCTATGCCCAAAGGCAACCCAACAGCAGCGCAGCTATGGGAGGGCGACGTATCATTCTTCTCCCTCGATACAGATCTCGTTCAAGCAGCAGGTTACAACTTTAATGTCGGAGCGTTAAAGCTCCTCCCCATGCAGCTCCCTGACACGATGTCCTTACAACTGCCTGAAGTTGTAGCGCAAGAAATTGTTTCGCATCGCATGGACAAAGTTAGGGAGGCCGCCCAGAAACTAAAAAGCTCTTCCAATGACCTGAAACGCTTAGCCTCAATTGAAATGCTGGCCATTGATGAAGATTTCGAGAAGCTATCAGTCGAAGCAACTGCATCAAAACACTTCTATCAACAGATCGCAGACTACGCACAAACTTGCCAGGGCGCTATTTTACCAATTGATGGGAATCTTCTGGCGGACCGATTATTTCAGCTCTATTTTAAATCACGTCCTCCATTTGCGGAACGTAAGGCAAAAAAATCTGAGTTCCCTGATGCCACCTCCTTGCTCATCCTTGAAGACTTCGCTAGGAACAACAGTACAATGGGGTTAATCGCTTCCGCTGATGATGGCTGGAGCAAGTTCGCGGACGATTCCGATTATCTGTACTGTGTGAGGTCGATCGAGGAGTTAGCTACTCTGTTCGTAGCTACAGACGCATATGCTAAGGAAATCGAAAAACGGGTATCCGAAGCAGTTCAAGATGACAGCTCTTCGCTACGCGATAAACTCCACGACGCACTCGTTGATCATGTAGCGGAATCCGAATGGTGCACTAGCGACGTAACAAGTAGCACAGTCGCGAGAGTTGAGGCGGTCGTTTACGACAAAAAATTAGAGTCTTACGATATCGACACAACAGAGGTATGGGCAGGTGATGATAAACGGAGTTGGGTCATCGGATTGAACATCACCGTTAACGTTGAGCTTCATCTCGATGTGGAATACTTCGTTTGGGACTCAATCGACCGAGAGGAGGTTTCGCTAGACGCTGAGGTGGTGCCAATTGAAAGCTCCATTGAAGTTGAGGTGTTTCTCAACTGTTCTAATGTAGAGGTAGAAGGCAGCCAGCCAGAAGACTGGGATATTGAAATCGAAATTGCCAAAGGCCTGTACGAGTGCGACCCGGTTGATCTGGAACCAGACCTCGGATATTAACCGCTCAAACTGCAGTCGGCGTTACGACACGACTCTACCGTCACACCATCGTCACACCATTTCCGGCTGCGCATCCGTCAGGAAGCCTGACCTGCCACGTACCAGTGCGATGAGAAACCCTATGCTATATGGGATTCAGCACTCCCTGCACGTACCAGAAAACGACGTAACCTATTGATTTACGTACTGTGAGCAGGGTTCTTGTAATCAGTAGGTCCCGGGTTCAATTCCTGGTGCCGGCACCATCTAAGGTTCCAGAGAAGTCTTTCAAAATCTCTGGAACCCCCAGAAAACCCGCCTTATGGCAGGTTTTTTCGTTTTGGCGTTCCGTCGAATTTCGAGCGTGGCCAGCGCTAATAAGGGTAGTTTTAAGCGTAGAGGTCCGTTTCGATATCGAAGACTATCCTTGTGGCCCGCAAAACTGCCCCGCCTACCGGTACCCCCTGTCGCACGGCAAAGCCCAGAAAGCGCGAGTACAAGCTCTTCGATGGGGGCGGTCTTGACCTGCTTGTGCAATCCAACGGCCGCAAGGGCGGGCGGCTCAGGTACGTGAAACCCGATGGCCGAGAAGGCCTGACTGCCCTAAGCAGTTATCCAGTGATCCGTCTCTTTCAATGGGAAGAGCCGGGCGCTCTTGACAGTGCTGCAGCCCTTATCGCATTTGGTTTTGCGGCAACTTCACTCCTGACATAGGCGTGACAGACGCCAATGGCTCTAGCAGCAGCGATGTAGGGAATGGTGCCGCAGACCAAGGAATGGGGTGCACCTGACTAACAGTCGGGCATGCCCCGGTCATCGCATTGCTGCATTTCATCCAACTCAGGATCTCGCAGCACTGGTCTCGTCAGCCAATGCAGCCTCTACCCGCCCACCTTTAACGGCTTCAAGGGGCCAGATCATGAGATGCCCTCGCTCCACGACGTCAGGAGCCGCCAGCCACAGACTAGAGGACATCCCCCACAGGTCGCAGGGGCCACCCCTGATAACGCTCAGCATTCTAGGCAGGATACGGTGGGGCGAGGATTAGCAAACGGAGGTGAAGCGTATGCAAATACGGTCGATGTGAGCTCATCCCCCTGCTCTGGGGAACAAGCGTTGGGTTGTCGGATCTTAGATATTGTGTACTAGTGTGTACAATCCTCTGAATCGTTGTGTAGTATACACACAACCGCGGCAAGCTTTGAGGAGGTACCCGTGCACAGCCGAGACATCATCAAGCGGCTGAAGGATGACGGTTGGGTCAGAGTCTAAGGGACTGATGGGAGCCACCAGCAGTTCAAGCATCCAACCAAGAAGGGGCGGGTTACGGTTCCTCATCCGAATAAAGATGTGGCAATCGGGACGCTTCGAAACATCTGGAAGCAAGCCGGTCTCTGACCGGCTTTACACTTGCTGGAAGATCGTAAGCTTGCTGTTAGCAATAGTGAAATCGAATCGCCGAACTTTTTCGGAGGGATGTTTAAAATGAAATACCCAGTTGTTTTGCATAAAGATGAAGACTCCGACTACGGAGTGACAGTTCCAGACGTACCGGGCTGCTTCTCTGCTGGCGAAACGATCGATGAAGCATTGAGCGAAGTCCAACTGGCGTTAGAGATGCACTTTGAAGGGTTGGTAGAAGATGGAGAGCCTCTGCCGCAACCTCAAAACATCGAGCTTCATAGGAAGGACCCAGCTTATGCTGATGGCATCTGGGCATTCGTAGAATTTGACGTTACCCCCTACTATGGGAAGTCGGTTCGCTTTAACGCGTCTTTACCAGAAGGTCTCCTAAAACGCATAGATGATCGCGTGAAAGAAGATAGCGCTTATGCGTCCAGATCAGGATTTTTAGCCGCGGCGGCACTGCATGAGCTGGCGAAAAACTTAAACGAAGGTATAGACGCTTTAAAAACCAGAAAGACAGTATGACTTGAAAACATTAAGGGCGCCCCAGGGCGCCCTAATAATGACTAGGTATACGGGCAAGAAACGCAAGTGAAGCACTGAACCAACTTTGCGAAACTTGAGAGCTCACGGGGTATTAATCGAACTTCCGAAACGCCTTGTTGGGGCTGCAGTGCAGCCCATCGCCGCGCGAGGCCCCACAATGCCCAATGAGTCCGCTAACTGAAGCGTCACGCAGTCAATGTGTGAGCGGCCTTGTACCGCGATGGGTCGCGAAGCGGCCCTAAATGAACAGCATTACGCCTTCCGGCGGGCTTTTTCGTCATGACGTTTTACTCAAGACTCGCTCGGCTGCCTTGTGATAAGCCTGCTCTCGTTCGCGCTTATCGATAGCTACCACAAATACAACAACCTCCTGATCGATCACCTGATAGACCAATCGGTAGCCGCTACTGCGCAGCTTGATCTTGTAGCAATCCGGCAAGCTGTGTAGCCGGTTCGCTTCGACTCTGGGATTTAGCAAAACCGAGGCGAGTTTTTTCTTGAGTTGTTGCCGGATCGTATCCCCAAGCTTCTGCCATTCCTTCAGCGCTCTCGCATCGAACTCAAGGCTATAGGTCATCCAGAGAAACCTTCACTCGCTGAGGGTCGGCAAGGCGCTCGCGGACGGTCGCCAGCAGCGTTTCATCCTCATCCGTCATGAGCACAGGCCTGAACGGTAGCTGTCCACGCTCGGCCACGTACTGTAATGCCTGACGCATGAGCTCCGAGGGCGTCACGCCCAAGCGCTCGAGCTCACGGTAGGCTCGGGTTTTGAGATCGTCGTCGATGCGGACGTTGATGGAGGCCATGATGGCTTGCTCGCTGTAATGACAATGGTCTTTACAGTGACTTAATTCTTAGCTCATGGCAAGTGGCGTGGGGAGACAAGCTGACAGAAGCCTATGCGTTGCAGGCTGAGTCGTTTTTTCGATAGCCAGAATTTCAGAGCTGGGGCTGGAATACGCCTAAAAGTTTACTCAGATTCAGCCACGTGACTTATCTGCTCGGACGGCAAGGTATCGAGCTTGCCGGTCATCCCGGAGATTTTTTGTGTAGGTTCGGGATTGCTGGGGCTGCTGTGCAGCCCATCGCGGCGCGAGGCCGCTCCCACACTGGGATTCGCTCGGTTCCGGATGCGGTGTTGGGGGGGTTGCTCGTATGGGACGGCGCTTACGCAAGATACGGGTTAGGATTCCCGGTGAATTGAGCGCACCTGCCCAAGGCCCCTCACCCCAACCAAACCTCAAACCGTGTGCCCAACACCCCATCAGAGCACATATTCACACTCCCTCCATGCGCCTCGGCGATCTTCTTCACGATGAACAACCCCAGCCCCACCGACCGGACCGTGTCCTGGCAATCGCTGCCTCGGGTCATCGGCTCGAACAACGTGGGCAGCAGCGCGTCATCGATTGCAGCACCATGGTTATGCACAGTCACCACCGCCCCGTCATCCGAGAAATCCGTGGTCACGGTAATGGGATAGCGAAGGTCGCCATAGGCGACAGCGTTGGCCACCAGGTTACCCATCAACTGCTGCAACCGATCCGGGTCGACCTGCACCACGCGCCAACCGCGGGCGTAATGCCGAATCTGTGCATCAGGGAAGGCCACCTTCAGCTCGCTCACCGAATAATCCACGGCACGCACCAGGTCCACTGGCTCGCGGCGGATGGTCATGCCGGGGCCGAGCCTGACCGAGGCGAAGTCGAGCAGGTCGACGATCATGCGCAGCGCGCGCTCGGTCGAGGTATCGATGCCCGCCAACAAGCGCCGAGCACGGTCGCTTGGTAGATCGCGCTTGAGCATGGACGCGGCCATCTGGATGGCGGTCAGGGGGTTCTTCAGGTCGTGGCTGGCAATGGCGACCATCTGTTCGGAGAAGACGGCACGGCGCTGGACTTCCTGGTAGGCGGCGGCGAGTTCAGCCTGGGCGCGCTGCAGGGCGCTTTCGGCTTCTATCTTCTGCGCCAGCATTTCTTCGGCGCGTTGCATGGCTTCCAGGGCAGCCTTGCCACTGCTGGTGCTCTCGAGCGCGCTGAACAGCGCCAGATGGTAACGAATGCCGTCATCGCTTTCGCGGCGCACGCCGCTGAGCAGCATGGGCAGCTTGCGGCCGTCGCGGTGGCGCAGGGCGATCTTCACTTCGGAGATCGACCCCTGCATGTTCAGCAGTGGGCCCCAGTGGGTCAGCAGGAACACGCGGCCGTCGGCGGGCAGCAGTTGGTCGAAGCTCATCGCGTGCAGGGTGGCGCTGTCGTATCCCAGCCAGTCGGCCAGTGTCTGGTTGCAGCGCACCAGGGTGCCGTCGGGCGCCATCACCACCAGGGCACAGGGTGCGTGCTCGAAGAAGGCCTGGGTGGACAGCAGCGCCGTGTTATCCATGGTCGAGGCCAAGGTGGGTGAAGAATTGGTCCATCGCGGCCGCACAAGCGCCTGACGCGCTCAGCTGGGGGTAATGGCCCATATTCTCGATGATGCTCAGCCGGCTGCTGGGCATGACGGCGTGCAGGTAGTTGCCTACCGCTAAAGGCACGACGGGGTCCCCGGTGCATTGCACGATCAGGGTGGGCAGCTGCAGGCCTGTCACGTCCTTGCGGTGGTCGGACAGGAAGATCACGCGGGCGAAGTGCCGGGCGATCTGGGCGTCGGTGCGGCTGAAACTGCTGGCCAGTTCCTGCTCCAGGGCCGGCTGGCCGGGGGTCCCCATCAGCACGGGGGCCATGGAGCTGGACCAACCCAGGTAGTTTTCGTCGAGGGTGGTCAGCAGGTCGTGCACTTCATCGGGGGTGAAGCCGCCGGTGTACGCCTCGTCGTCGACGTAACAGGGCGAGCCGCCCACCATGACCAGCCCCATCAGGCGGCCTGGCCGCTGGCGCTCGGCCAGGGCAGTGATCATGGCGCTGACCGAGTGGGCGACCACGATGACCGGGCCTTGGGCGTATTCGTCGATGATTTCGTTGAGATCGCTCGCGTAGCCCCACAGCGTGGAGTACTTGTCGTGCTTGTAGGCACTCAGGTCCGAGTGCCCCGCCCCGACCAAGTCGTAGGTCACGACCCGGAAGCGTTCGAGAAAGTGCGGGAGCAGCAGCCGCCACATGGATTGGTCGCAGCCGAAACCATGGGACAGAACGAGGGTCACGTCACCGGCTCCGGCAACCTGGACGTTGTTACGTTTTTGCAGGGTCATACCTCTCCCCAATACCGTTCAACGTCATGCTGAGCTGTCACGATCCGTTCAAGTCCTTGCTGAGAATAGTTGAGGGAAGCCCTACAGAAAGGTGCCGTTGAGCGACGCGTCATCGCCCCGCTAATGACTTAGTGGGGTCTTGTGCTGTAACAGTTCACGGATCGGGACGCCCACATTACGCTATATAGGCAAGCGACGTAGAAGTTTCTGCCAATTTTCTGGGGACAGACGGTCAGGCGATGATCAGGATGCCATTGGCTGGTGTTTGACTTCGGTCAACTCGAATAGCGCTGCGAAGGTTAGGCTCAGGTCATGTACCGCCTGCCGGAGGCACCTCATGGCCAAGAAATTCCCGAAGCACCCCAGCCACCCCGAGCGCATTTGCTGGGGCTGCGATCTGTATTGCCCAGCCAAGGCGCTGGCATGCGGCAATGGTGCCGACCGGACCATGCACCCGATGGAGCTGTTCGGCGAGGGCTGGGACAGCTTCGATGACAGGTTCGAGCCGCCCGCTGTGGATAACGCGAAGCCCCCCATCCTCTGACCGCGCCCTCAGCCCTGCATGAACCACCTCACCCGCCGGGTGCTGGTGAGGTGTTCGTCCTTGCAACGTGGATCAGAAGGTGGTGTTGACGGTCAGCGACAAGCTGCGCGGGTCACCGTAAACGGCCCCTGCATAGAACCCGTAGCGGGTGTAGTAGTGCTTGTCGAAGAGGTTGTTGGCATTGAGGGTCACGCTGGTGTCGTCGGTCACCTGGTACTTGGCCATGGCGTTCCAGATGGCGTAGCCGGACCAGTTCACGTCGGTGGCACCACTGCTCACGCCGTTGACGGGCTGGCCCGCCGGGCTGGAAAGGGCGCGGATATTGGACTGCGCGGTAACGCCGGCGCCGACCGTCAGGCGGTCGAGTGGGCCGCTGAGGTGGTAGGTGGTGGAGGCCTTGAACAGGTGCGAAGGGTCGCTGCGCCCGTCGCTGTCAACGCGGCGGAAGTGCAGGTAGGTGTAGCCGGCGTACACGTTCCAGTCCGGGGTGAGGGCGCCGGCGATTTCCAGGTCGATACCGTCGGTTTCCTGGCCTGAGCCTGCTTTGTAGGCATCGCCACCGGTCGGGGTCGACAGGCCGCCGTCCAGCACGGCCTTGTTTTCCTGCTTGGTGCGGAAGTACGCCGCAGAGGCGTTCAGGCGACCGTCGAACCAGGCACCTTTGATACCCGTCTCGTAGCTTTGCCCACGGATCGGCTCGACCCGGCTGCCGGCACTGGTTTCCTGGGTTTGCGGGTTGAAGATGTCGGTGTAGCTGGCGTACAGCGAGTAGGTGTCGTTGAGGTCGTAGACCGCGCCCAGGTAGGGAGTCACAACGCCGTTTTCTTCCTGGCTGGTGCGCACGGCATCCACGCTGCGGGTGATGGCCGAGTAGTCAGTGGTGCGCACGCCCAGGATCACCGACAGTGGGTCGGTGATGCTCAGGCGGGTCGCGGCGTACATGCCTTGCAGGCGGGTGGTGGTCTTGCTGTGCTTGCCGGTCTGCGAAGCCAGCATGGCATAGTCCCCGTCCACGCCATTGCGCCAGTCGCTGATGGGCAGGCCATTGTTGGCGCGGAACAAGCAGCCCACCACTGGATCGGTGGCCTTGCCGCCACCGACCATGCTGCAGCGGTATTCCGGGGACCACTGCACGCTACGGCTGTCGTTGTAGCCGACCATGGCCTGGTGCGTACGGCCGAATAACTGGAACGGGCCGGACAGGTCGATCTGCGCCGACTGCTGGGTGGTGTCGCTCGAGCTGTGCAGGCCGTTGAGCACCGCGCCGCTGCCGTCCTGATTCCAGTAGCCGCCGAACCGGCCACGCCCTGCCGAGTTGACCTTGCCCAGGCCTCGGTGGTTGAGGGCATCGGTCGTGCTCTGGGATGCCTTCAGGTCCAGCGACCAGTCGTTGTCGAAGCGGTGCACCAGCGAGCCGAAGGCGGTGCGGGTGGTGTACTCGCCAAAGCTCCAGCTTGGTACCAGGTTGGAGCTGCGTGGCAGGTCGGTCTTGCTGCCGTCGCGGTACCAGATGGGGATGTTCGCGCCCCAGCCACCGCCCACCACCTTGTTGTACTCGTACTGATAGCCGGCACCTAGGGTGGTGGCGTCGTCCAGGTCGAACTCGAAGTTGGCCAGGGCCGCGCGTGAACGGTCGGACTGGTAGTCGCGGAACGAGTTGGCGTCCTGCTGGGTCACCACGAAACGCGAGCGCAGGCGGCCGTCTTCGGACAGCGGCAGGTTCAGGTCGGCGCCCAGGCGGCGTTTGTCCCAACTGCCGTAGGTGGCATAGGCGCTGCCGCCGAAGGTGCGAGTGGGCGCCTTGCGAATCAGGTCGATGGTGGCGGACGGATCACCGGTTCCGCCGAGCAGGCCGTTGGCACCGCGCACGATGTCGATGCGCTCGTACAGGTCCATGTTCAGGGCGTTGCCGCTACCGCTGAAGTCGGACGCGCCGGGTGCCTGCAGGCCGTCGATTTTCCAGTTGGTGATGGAGTAGCCACGGGCGCGGTAATCGGTGCGTCCGCCCACTTCGGCTTTGCTGGCGGTCACCCCGGGGGTGGTTTCCAGCGCCTGCTCGATGCTGTGGATGGCGCGGTCATCCATCTGCTGGCGGGTGATGGTGGTGACCGACTGTGGCGTTTGCCGTGGGGTCAGCGCCAGGCCGGTGGAGCTGCGCGTGCGTTCGACGGTGTAGCCCAGCTGGCCGGCATCGTCCTGGGGCAGCAGGGCACTGTCTTCGATTTGCGTGGCATCGAGCACCAGAGGTGCGCTGTCGGCGGCCATGACACCACCGCTGATGGCGAGGCCGACGAAGAAGGCAATTGGCTTGAGGCGGGTGCCGCCACAGGTGAACGCGGTGAAGGTGTTGGCGATGCTTGAGGGATTCATTTGGGAAGGCTTCGTATTTGCAGATGATTTTTTGTTAGGATTCTAGGGATCAGTCCTCCGGGCTCTACACCCGACATGTACGGGGATGTAATGCAACGTAACGGGCGTTGACGACGCCCGCCTCACAGGTGTTTTTTCAGATGAGCACAACCCTGCTGGTTGTTGATGACGACGACGAGATTCGCGAGCTGCTGTGCGATTACCTGACCGATGCAGGCTACGTCGTACTGGCGGCGGCCGACGGCAAGCAGATGCACGAGCACCTGGCGCGGCAAAAGGTGGACCTTGTGGTGCTGGACCTGATGCTGCCCGGTGAAGATGGCCTGAGCCTGTGCCGTCAGTTGCAGGCCCTGCCGGGGTTGGCGGTGATCATGCTGTCGGCCAAGGGCAGTGCACTGGACCGCATCATTGGCCTGGAAGTAGGGGCCGACGATTACCTGGCAAAGCCTTTCGAACCCCGGGAACTCATTGCCAGGATCAAGGCCGTGCTGCGCAGGCCCCATCGGCTGGAGGCTGCCGTACAGGAGCCAACCCAGGTCCAAGCCCATGTCTTTGCAGGTTTTCGCCTGGAACATATCAAGCGCCTGCTGACCCGCCCCGACGGGCAGACCTTGACCTTGCCGCGCTCCGATTACCGGGTGCTGCGCGAACTGCTCGAAGCCAACAACCGTGTGGTGTCTCGCGACCAGTTGACACGTAGTGCCTTCAGCCGCGACCACCTGCCGGACGATCGCTCGGTCGACATGTGCGTCAGCCGCCTGCGCCAGCATCTGCGCCATGCGCCTGGCGATGTGGCGCAGATCCTCACCATCCGCAACGAAGGTTATCTGCTGAGTATTGCTCAGACCCAGGCCACGGCCTGACATGCGCTGGGCTCGCCGACTGTGGCCGCGCACGCTGTTCGGGCAGCTGATGCTGATCATGGTGGGCGGCACCCTGGCCATTCAGTTGATGTCCAGCAGCATCTGGTTCGATGTGCGCTTCGCCCAGGTGTTCGAAGCCCCCGTGCGCTTGATTGCGGCGCGCAGTGCACCGCTGATCCAGCAGGCCAGCTGTCATGCCGGCGTGCTCAAGGTGCCGGCCCATTACCAGTTGCGCTGCGCCGAGCAGCTGCCCGTACTGCAGCAGGACGAACGGCGCGGGCGCAAACGGGTCGAGTTGCTGCTTCATCAGGCACTGAAATACGAGCTTGGCCATGAGCCGCAGGTGCGCTTGATGAAGGTGCAGTTGACCGACGAACTGGGCCAGCCGATCGTCTGGCGCAGCCTGTTCGGGCTGCGCACAGCCCAGGCCCATCTTCAGTTTGCGGTGCCGTTGGCAGACGGGCATTGGCTGACTATCGACGGGCAGGAACTGCAGGGCTGGAGCGGTGAATCCGCCTGGCTGCTGATCAGTGACTACCTGCTGCGGGTGTACGCGTTGCGCATTGTCGCCGTGCTGGTGGTATGCCTGATTGCCGTGCGCCTGTGCCTGCGTCCGCTACGCCGCCTGGCGGATGCGGCGCTGGCGCTGGGCAGCAACCTGCAACAACCGCCGCTGGCGCTCGATGGTCCCGATGAGGTTCGTCAGGCCGCGCAAGCCTTCAACGCCATGCAGCAGCGTCTGATCGCCATGGTCAACGACAAGGCTTACTTTCTCGCTGCTGTCTCCCATGACCTGCGCACCCCGCTGACGCGCATGCGCCTACGCCTGGAACGCATGCCCGACGACGAACACCGGCAGCGCTTGCGGCAGAACATCGCCCAGATGGACGACATGATCGGCCAGGTGCTGGACTACCTGCGTGCGGGCGAACAGCAAAACCTGCAACCGGTCGACATGGATCGCCTGGTGATACGCCAGTGCGCCGAGCTGGCCACTGCCGACGAACCCATACCCGTGCACGGCCATGGCGGCGTGGTGAGCGTCGATGCCCTGATGGTGCAGCGTTGCCTGCAAAACCTGCTGGTCAATGCATTGCGTTATGCCAGTCAGGTGAGTGTGTCGGTGGAGCGCGTAGGGGCACGGGTGCTGGTTCACGTCGAGGATCGAGGCCCAGGCATTGCGCCGCACCTGCTGGCGACCGTCACCGAACCGTTCGTACGGGGCGAGAGCTCGCGTAACCAGGCATCCGGCGGGTATGGGCTGGGGCTGAGTATCGTCGAGCGAATCATGACCAGCCATGGGGGGGCATTGCGGGTGCGCAACCGTGAGGGGAGCGGGTTGCGCGTGACCCTTGAGCTGCCTGTCTAGAGACGGGCAGCCCGTAGGCTCAGGCCAGCGGCGCACGCGGTGCGAAGGTGGCCTGCGTGGGTGACCGGATCAGAAGATGCTGATCGGGTACTCGACGAATACGCGGACTTCGTTGCCGTCGTCGTTGTAACCGTTCTGGCGCACGGCATTGTTGGTACGCAGGAACGAGCTGCGCAGCTTGACCGACAGGTCCTTGGCAGGGCCTTCCTGTACCACGTAGCGGATCTGGTTGAAGATCTCGCGCTCCTTGCCTTCGCCGAAGCCCTGTGGGTTGGCGACATTGCGGGTGTTGATGTTGTCACCCACCACGTAGGCCAGTTTGTAGGTCAGGCCAGGGATGCCGTAGGCACCGAAGTCCAGGCCATAGCCCAGCTGCCAGGAACGCTCGTCCTCGGCATTGAAGTCGGACCAGTAGGAGTTGGCCAGGAAGATGGTCGAGCCACCGTCACCCACGCCGCCCTGGTTCTGGTACCAGCCGTAGTTGTAGCCGGTGCTGCCAGTGCTGCGCTGGTGAGCGAGGGTGAACGAGTGGGCGCCGTAGGCGTAGGTGGCGGCCAGGCTCCAGATGGTGTTCGAGTCGCCGTTCAGGCCCGCTTCACGCACGTACTTGTTGTCGATGTTCGACTTGTAGCCGTTGAAGTCCAGGGTCAGGGACTGGTTCTCGGCAATGGCGTAGACGTAGTTCAAGCCCAGGTAGTGCTTCTTCATCACGTCTTCGGTGTCGGCGGTGTACAGCGACGCGGTGAAGTTGTCGTTGAACTTGTAGCTACCGCCCAACACGTTGATCGACTTCAGACCACCGCCATCGCGACGTTCGGCGCTCTTGCGCGCTTCCTGGGTGAAGCGACCGGCGTTCAGTTCCAGGCCTTCGATTTCCTTGGAGGTGATCAGGGTGCCGGTGAAGCTTTCCGGCAGCAGGCGCGCATCGTCGTACTGGAGCACTGGCAGGGCGGGCATCTGGTCACCGTACTTGAGCACGGTGTTGGAAATGCGGAACTTCACGGCGGCACCGGCACGGGCCAGGTTGTGCGGCGAACGGGCATTGCCATCGGCGTTGGTGGTGTCGTGCGGCTTGAAGAAGTCGACGCCGCCACCACCGTTGTGGCCCTTGCCGCCGTCCAGGCGCAAGGCGTACAGGCCGAATGCATCGACGCCGACCCCGACGGTGCCCTGGGTGAAGCCGGACGAGAAGTTACCGATGAATGCCTGGCCCCACTCGATCTGGTCATCGGTGCCGTGCTTCTTGTCACGGTTGATGTAGGCGTTGCGCAGAAGGACGTTGGCGTGGCTGTCCTCGATGAAGCCGTTGCTGGCGGCCTGGTCATTGGCCTGGGCCTGGGTCGCGGCGATCATCGCCAGGGCGACCAGGCTGATCCTGGTATTCAACATGTTATTTTCCTTATTTCTTGATCGAAAACGCGCTGCGTAATGACGCCATGAACCAACGCCCCTTCGTAGGTTCGACGCTATGCAGGTTCTGCCAAAAGCCCCTTTGCCGGTAAACGCGGCCGGCCTGGCAACAGCATGGCCAAACGGATTGGCCAGCAGGCGTGGCCGAATCCTAGCGGCGTGCGATTACAAATGTCAAAAAAACGTGAAATTCAGGTTGATATAACTAAAAACCGAGCGCTCATGAGGCATTTTCTTTAGAACTAAAGCTGTAGGAGGATATTCCTTCTTGATATGGAAAACTCATCCTGATCAAGGCGACAAGTTCCCTTGGCAGGCCTTCGTAATTAGTTACAAAGTGATACAAACGTAAAAATCCAGGGTTCAGAATAGGCGAGCATTAGTAAATAGCACCCATTATCATTCGCACCTTCATTATTGCTCGGTCGAACGTGCGCCATGCTTGCCCCTTCTCGCCTCGCTCCTATCACGCTCTCCATTTCATGCCTGCTGGCTGCCAGCCCCACAAGCGCTGCCACCACCACCCTACCTGAGCTGTCCGTCACCGCCGAAAGCGAGCGGGAAAAAGACAACCCGCGGGTGCGTGAGGTCGGTACCGCGACTCGAACCGCCACTGCCGTGCGCTCCGTGCCGCAGGCGGTGGATACGGTAAAGACGTCGCAGGTGCTGGACTACGGCAGCGACACGCTGGGCAAAGCGCTCGAGGGTATCCCCAACGTCAGCAGTGGTGCCGACACGCGCTTCGACAGCGTACGCATTCGCGGCTTCGAAGCCGGCAATGACTTCTATCTGGACGGCGTGCGCGATGACAGCCAGTACATCCGCGACCTGCACAGCATCGAACGGGTCGATCTACTCAAAGGCCCGGCGGCCGTGCTGTATGGGCGGGGCGGCCAGGGGGGTATCGTCAACCGCATCAGCAAGGCGCCCGAGGCAGGCCGTCGCTCTACCCTGGAGGCACGGGCAGCCAGCGAGGATCTGCGCAGCCTGTATGCCGACCTGAGCGCAGACCCCAGCGACACGGTCAGCCTGCGCCTGAACATGGGTAACCAGGACAACAACAGCTTCCGTGACGGTATCGACGGTAGCCGCCAGCTGTTCGCACCCTCGGTCAGCTGGCAGGTCACGCCGCAGCTGAACTGGCTGGTGCAATACGAGTACAGCCGCTTCAACCGCACGCCGGACCGCGGTATCCCCGGCGTCGATGGCCGCCCGGCGAACGTCAGCCGCAGCACGACCTACGGCGATACACAGCGTGACTTCATCGATGATCGGGCGCAGTCCTTGCGCTCACGCCTGAACTACGAGCTCAACGATGCGTGGCAACTGCGTCACACCCTGAGCCTGTTCAAGCTCGACAGCGAATTCGACAACACCTACCCCACCGCCTATAACCCCAGCAATGGCACGGTGACGCGTCAGCGCTGGCAGCAGGACCTGAACACCCGCAACCTGTTCAACACCCTGGAAGCCGAAGGCACCTTTGACACACTAGGCCTGGGGCACACGCTGTTGCTGGGCCTGGAGTTCGGCAGCCAACGCCGCGACCCTACCTTGTATACCGCGGCTGCGGCAAACGCCGGCGGGCGGCCCGTGCCGCCGCTGGACCTGTACGACCCTGACCGGAGCAAGCAGCACGACGGTCGCATGGTGATGTCCAGCAACAACCACACCGTGGTGCAAAGCCGTGGCTTGTACCTGCAAGACCAGCTTCGCCTGAACGATCAATGGCAGCTGCTGGCAGGCGTGCGCTTCGATGAATTCGACGTGGAGACCACCAACAAGGTGCGCAGCCTGTCCGAAAAACAGAGCAGCCGGACCACCAGCCCTCGCATAGGGATCGTGTACACCCCGTGGCAGGATCACTCGTTCTACGCATCATGGAGCAAGACCTTCTCGCCGGTAGGCGGTGGCCTGATCGGCATCACGCCGGGCGCCCCGGGCAACAGCAACGAGACGGCACCCGAGCTGACCCGGCAAAAGGAAGTTGGCGTGAAGAGCGACTGGTTCGACCAGCGCCTGACCACCACCCTGGCGGTCTATGAACTGGAGCTTTACAACCGTCGTACCCGCGACCCGCTTAATCCGGAAATCACCTTGCTCAGCGGCCTTCAGCGCTCGCGCGGCATTGAGTTGACCGCCACGGGCAATGTGATCGGCAACTGGTACGTGCGCGGCGGGGTTGGCTTGCAGGATGCCACCATCGTCAAGGACAACAACGGCCAGCAAGGTAACCGGATCAATGACGTGGCCAAGCGTAACGCCAGCCTGTTCGTCACCTGGAAGCCAGAACTGGGCTGGTACGCCGAAACAGGCCTGACGCTGGTCGGTCAGCGGTATGCCGACAACCAGAACACCACGGTGCTGCCAGGTTATGGCCGCTGGGATGCGCTGGCCGGGTACCGCACCCAGGCGTGGGATGTGCGGGCGGCGCTGAGCAACATTGCCGACCGGACATACTACAGTTCGGCGACCAGTGCAGCGCAGATCCAGGTCGGCGACCCCCGCAGCCTGGTCGTCACAGGCACCTACAGCTTCTGAACGTCAGCAGGGGCAGCCTTTGCGGGGCTGCCCCTGCCAGTGTGGTACAGGGTTTGAGCAACGTTGGGTCGCGGCTAACGCCACACCGCCATCAACGCATGAAACTCCGCCTCGCTGATCAGTCCTTCAGGGTAGCGCCCGGCAAGTAGCCGTCGTGGGTCGGTCGTCCTGACCCTGCTGCTTCCATGGTGCTTCAACCACGTCGCCAAACGCTCGAGCGATGCTTGGTCTATTGCCAATGGGCGCAATGCCGACTCACTTGCTGCATTCATTTCTACACGTACTCCTGGCCCGTGAGCAGCTAACCTACGCAAGTAGTGTTACAAGCAGGTAACCCGGTTACATCAGGCTATCTGCTTGAAAAACAATACAAAAGCTATGCCACTGCAGGTGCCAGGCGTCGCTGGGCGGTTGTGCGCGTGCGCGTCCTCACCACGCGCCACGAACCATCAACGGTGCACAGGCGCCGGCTGCTGCTGGGTCAGGCAATGGATGTTACCGCCACCCAACAGCAATTCCCGTCCAGGGATCATCACCACCTCGTGATCAGGGAATATGCTCGACAGTATGGCCTTGGCCTCGGCATCGGCCGGGTCGTCGAAGCTCGGCGCGATGATGCCGCCGTTAACGATCAGGAAGTTGACGTACGAGCCTGCCAGACGCACCGAAGGGTCACGCTCCTGGCTGCCCGACACCTGGTCGACGCCGGCACATTCTTCTTCGGTGGCGTACAGCGGCCCGGGAATCGGCATCTTGTGCACGACGAAGGCCCGCCCCTTGGCGTCGCGGGTGGTCTGCAGCACTTCCATGGCCGCGTGGCAGCGCGCGTAGTTGGGGTCGTTCACGTCATCTGTCCAGGCCAGTAACACTTCGCCAGGGCGCACGTAACAGCAGAAGTTGTCGACATGGCCATCGGTCTCGTCGTTGTACAGGCCGTCCGGCAGCCACACCACGGTATCGACCGCGAGGTTGTCGCGCAGCACGGTTTCGATCTGCTCGCGGTTCAGGTGCGGATTACGGTTGTGGTTCAACAGGCACTCTTCGGTGGTGATCACCGTGCCTTCGCCGTCCACATGGATCGAGCCGCCTTCGAGCACGAACCCTTCGGTGCGATAACGCTGGCAGCGCTCCATCTCCAGCACCTTGCCAGCCAATGCCTCGTCCCGGTTCCACGGTGCATACAGTCCACCCTCGAAGCCACCCCAGGCGTTGAAATCCCAGTCCACGCCACGCACTTCGCCGTTGTCGTTGACCACGAAGGTGGGGCCGGTGTCACGCACCCAGGCATCGTCGCTGCCCAGTTCAACGACCCGGATATTGGGCTGGTCCAGCAGGCGACGCGCGTTTTCATACTGGCCCGCCGAGACGCCCACGGTGACCGGCTCGAAGCGCGCGATCGCCTTGGCCAAGGTGACATGGGCCGCCTGCGCCGGCTTACCGCCCAGTCGCCAGTTATCCGGCCGCTCTGGCCAGACCATCCAGACCTGGGTTTGCGGGGCCCATTCGGCGGGCATGTGGAAACCATCGGCACGTGGCGTGGAAGTGAGGGTTTTCATCGTTGACCTCTGTCATGGCCCTGCCCGGAAGGGTGTGGGCGTAAAAAGCGTTTATAACCGATATAAATCCATCTTTAAACAGAATAGCGTTCGAGCAGGCGCATAATATACGGATTATATTTCGATAATAATCGGCAAATACGTGACGCTCGTCGTGCGCAACCTAACCCTAGCAGTGTTCAGACCGTTGTCGGGCGCTCTTCTGGACAGGACAAGCACGCGTCTGCCAGCTAGGGTCATAACGCATAGCCTGCAGAGTGTTTCCCGATGAACGTGATACCCACTGCCCTCCCCGAAGTGCTGATCATCGAACCCAAGGTCTTCGGCGACAGCCGAGGTTTTTTTTTCGAGTCTTTCAACGCCCGCGAGTTTGCCCGGCTGACCGGCGCCGAGGTCGAGTTCGTCCAGGACAACCACTCGCGCTCCGGCCGGGGCGTGCTGCGTGGGCTGCATTATCAGGTGGCCAATACCCAAGGCAAGCTGGTGCGCGTGGTACAGGGCGAGATCCGCGATGTGGCCGTGGACGTGCGCAGGCACTCGCCAACATTCGGTCAGTGGGTGGCGGTGCACCTGTCGGCGGAAAACCATCGTCAGTTGTGGATCCCGGCAGGCTTTGCCCATGGCTTTGCGGTGATGGGCGATTCGGCGGAGTTTCTGTACAAGACCACCGACTACTACAATCCCCAGGCTGACCGCTGCATCCGCTGGGACGACCCGACGCTGGCCATTGACTGGGGCCTGCAACAGCCGCCTGTGCTGTCAGACAAGGACAAGGTGGGCGTGTCGTGGGCAGAAGCACAAGTGCTGCCTTAACTAGCGCATAATTGCATCAGACTTTTCTGACGCAATGATGTGATGATCGCCAAGAACACCCCTCCTCGCCGCCCCCGTTGGCGCAGCCTGGCCTTACTGGCGCTGTGCCTGGTGCCGCTGCTATGGCCGCTGCATCACCTGGCCGAGCGCTATTACCGGCAAGAACTGGCCTCGCAGAACCGGCAGACCCTCGACCTCTATGTCGCCAACCTGCTGGGGACGCTGCACCGCTATGAAACCTTGCCGCAGATCCTTGGCGATTTGCCGGCCTTGCGCGGGGTGCTGGCCGATCCGTTCCGCCTGGAGGCGGTCACCAATGCCAACCGCCTGCTGAAAAACATCGTGCAGCAGACCGGCGCCGAGGTGATGTACCTCATGGACGTCAGCGGCAACACCTTGGCGGCGTCCAACTGGGACAAACACGACAGCTTCGTGGGGCGTAACTTCGCATTTCGCCCTTACTTCAACGAAGCCATGGCCGGGCACCTCGGTCGTTTCTTCGGCCAGGGCACCACGTCTGCAAAGCGGGGGTATTTCTTTGCCGCCGCCGTGCGCGACGGCGAACGCATCGTCGGTGTGCTGGTGGTGAAGGTCGACCTCGATCATACCGAGACCTTGTGGGGCCGCACGCCCGAGCAACTGCTGCTGACCGATCACAACGGCGTGGTCATCCTCACGTCACGCCCGGAGTGGCGTTTTCGCGCCACCCGTCCGCTGACCGCGGCCGAGCGCCAGGCCATCATCGCCATCCAGCCGTACCCGACCCAGGCACCCCAGCCGCTGGTGATCAGTGACGATGCCTGGATCACCCAGACCCGGGCCATTCCAGAGACCGGCTGGCAGGTCAGCATCCTTGCCCCGCGCATCCTGGTGGACCGCGCCGCGCAGACGGTTACGGCCATCGGTGCCGGCGCTCTGCTGGTCATCGTGCTGCTGACTGGCCTGGTGATGCAGCGGCGCCGTCATTATATGGACCGCATCGACTTCGAGGCCCGTGGTCGTCAGCAGCTCGAACAGCGCGTGGCCGAGCGCACCGCCGACCTCGAAGGGCTCAACGCGCGCCTCAAAAGCGCCGTGCTCGAACGCGAAAATGCCCAGCAGGAGGCCGTGAGGGCTCAGGACGAACTGGTGCAGGCAGGCAAGCTGTCGGTGCTGGGCACCATGTCGGCGAGTATCAGCCATGAGCTCAACCAGCCCCTGGCAGCCATTCGCAGCTATGCGGAAAACGCCGAGATCCTGTTGGACCATCAACGTACCGAGGACGCGCGCGGCAACCTGAAACTGATCGGCGAACTGACCGGGCGCATGGCCTCGATCATTGCCCACCTGCGCGCCTTTGCCCGCCGTGACCGCCACGCGCCGGAAAGCGTAGCCCTGCAACCGGCCCTGGACGATGCCCTGGCCCTGCTCGCCAAACGTCGCCGGGCAATGGCGGTGGAGCTGGTGCGCGACCTGCCTGAAGCGACGCTTTGGGTACAGGCGGGCGAAACCCGCCTGCGTCAGGTATTGGGCAACTTGCTGGCCAATGCCCTGGACGCGCTGACCGAGAAGGCCAACCCGCGCCGGTTGTGGATAAGTGCAGAGCAGCAGGACGATTGCGTTTATCTCTCCATTCGCGACAACGGCCCCGGTTTCACCCGTCAGGCACTGGAGCATGCCAGAGAGCCCTTTTTCACCACCAAGACCCGCACCCAGGGGCTGGGCTTGGGCCTGGCCATCTGTGACAGCCTGATGCGCACCCTGGGGGGAGAACTGTTGCTGGCCAACCACCCCGAGGGCGGTGCGGTGCTGACCTTGAAAATGCGTGTAGCCCCGCCGGGTGCCACCTTGCCCAATTCAGAGGATTCTTCGGCATGAGCCCCGAGACACTGATCGACAGCCGCGCCCAGGTGATCCTGATCGACGACGACGCACACCTGCGCCAAGCCCTGAGCCAGACGCTGGACCTGGCCGGGCTCAAGGTCGTGGCACTGGCCGATGCCCACGGCCTGGCCGAGCGCATTCCAACAGATTGGCCGGGGGTTGTCGTCAGCGATATCCGTATGCCGGGCATCGACGGCCTGCAGCTGCTCGAGCAGCTGCATGGCCTGGACAGCGAACTGCCGGTACTGTTGATCACCGGGCACGGCGATGTCCCGCTGGCGGTACAAGCCATGCGCGCCGGTGCCTATGACTTCCTGGAAAAGCCCTTCGCCAGCGACGCCCTGCTCGACAGCGTACGCCGCGCCCTGGCACTGCGCCAATTGGTGCTGGAGAACCGTAGCCTGCGCATGGCTTTGAGCGACCGCCAGCAACTGGCCACGCGCCTGGTAGGCCAGTCCGCGGCCATGCAGCGCCTGCGCGAGCAGATCGGCGCACTGGCCGGCACGCGAGCGGACGTATTGATCCTGGGTGAGACCGGGGCTGGCAAGGAAGTGGTCGCCCGCGCCCTGCACGACCTGTCGAGCCGCCGGGACGGGCCCTTCGTGGCCATCAACGCTGGCGCTTTGGCCGAATCGGTGGTCGAGAGCGAGCTGTTTGGTCATGAGCCTGGCGCCTTCACGGGCGCGCAAAAACGCCGCATTGGCAAGTTCGAATTCGCCAATGGCGGGACGTTGTTCCTTGATGAAATCGAAAGCATGAGCCTGGATGTTCAGGTAAAGCTGTTGCGCATGCTGCAGGAGCGCGTCGTCGAGCGATTGGGTGGCAATCAGCTGATACCGCTGGATATCCGCATCATCGCCGCCACCAAGGAAGACCTGCGCCAGGCCGCCGATCAGGGCCGTTTTCGTGCGGACTTGTATTACCGCTTGAACGTGGCGCCCTTGCGTATTCCACCGCTGCGCGAACGTGGCGACGACATCCTGATGCTCTTCCAGCATTTCGCCGATGCGGCCAGCCAGCGCCATGGCCTGGGGCCGCACGCGCTGCAACCTGCGCAACGGGCCTTGCTGTTGCGCCATGACTGGCCGGGCAATGTGCGCGAACTGCAAAACGCGGCCGAACGCTTTGCCCTCGGGCTGGAGCTGGCACTCGATGGCCAGGCGCCGCCTGCAACCAACGCGCCCGCCCCCGTCACCGGCAACCTGAGCGAGCAAGTGGAGCACTTCGAGCGCTCGTTGATCACTGCCGAATTGGCCCAGCCTCATGGCTCGCTGCGTAGCCTGGCCGAAGCGCTGGGTGTTCCACGCAAGACGCTGCACGACAAGTTACGCAAGCATGGCCTGAGTTTCGAGGGCGGTGGCGGTGGCCACGACGACCATGAGGAAACCCGTTGATGAGCAAGCCGATTCACCCGCTGCAGACAGTGCTTCACGGCGATATTCCACTGACCCGGGAGATGGGCCTGGAGGTGCTGGACTGGCAAGGGCATACCCTGCGCCTGCAACTGCCATTGGCCGCCAACGTCAACCACAAGAACACCATGTTCGGTGGCAGCCTCTATTGCGCCGCGGTCCTGGCCGGCTGGGGCTGGTTGCACCTGCGGCTACAGGAGTTGGGCATCGATGATGGGCATATCGTCATTCAAGAGGGGCAGATCAGCTATCCGCTGCCGGTTACCGGCGCCGCCGTGGCCAGTTGCGCTGCACCGGACGAGAAGGCCTGGTCGCGGTTCCTGACAATGTACCAACGGCGTGGGCGGGCACGGCTGACGCTGGAAACGGCAGTGAGCAACGTGGGCAGTGATGAAGTGGCGGTGCTGTTCAGCGGGCAGTATGTGTTGCACAGGTGAGCGGCGGGGTGATCGCGAGTGATCAACTGTCAGTCTTGTGTGAAGGCGAGCATCTAAGGCCGCTTAGCGGCCCTTTCGGCCCTCAAACGATGAGCAGTTTTCAACACCCAACGCCGCGCTTACTCGCGTGAATCAAACAAGCGCAAGCAAGGCCTCTCGCCAACCAGCCCCCGCCGGCAGGGCCAGGAAGTAGGGATTGAGCAGCGATTCGCGCGCCGGATACTGGAAGGGTTGGCCGTCGACCTCGATCACCTCGCCCCCGGCACCTTCGACCACACCCTGAGCAGCCGCCGTGTCCCACTGGGAGGTCGGCGCCAAACGCGGGTAGCAGTCGGCGCTGCCTTCGGCCAGCAGGCAGAACTTCAGCGAACTGCCCACCGAAACCAAATCAAGCGGCCCCACCGCAGCACCCAACCCGTTCAGCAAAGCCTCTTGCCGAGGGCTGGAGTGCCGGCGGCTGGCAACCACGGTGAAAGGCGACCCGGCAGGCGGGGTGGCGCGCACCTGGATGGCCTGCGCGGTTTCACCCCGCTCCGCTCGCCAGGCACCCAGGGCCCGGCCGCCGAAATAGCAACGCCCCGAAGTGGGGATCGATACCACCCCGAACACCACCTCGCCCTGATCGATCAAGGCAATGTTGACCGTGAATTCCTCACTGCCGGCAATGAACTCCTTGGTGCCGTCGAGCGGGTCGACCAACCACCAACGGCGCCACTTCTGGCGCTCCACCAGTGGGATATCGCAGTCTTCTTCGGACAGAACGGGAATGTGCGGGGCCAGAGCCTGCAAGCCCTCTGCAATCACCTGGTGTGCAGCCAGGTCCGCAGCCGTGACGGGCGAGTCGTCGGCCTTGTTGACGACGGCCACATCGGCGCGCCAGAACGGCAGGATCGCCTCGCCCGCCGACAGCGCCAACGCCACCACGCCCTGCATCAATTGCTGATCGTTCATAGTGCCAGTACCCCGCGCTGGATCAGCAGGTCACGGGCCAGGTACAAGGCAGCCAGCGCGCGACCTTCGCTGAACTGCGGGTGCATGGCCAAGGCCGACAGCTCCCGCAGGTTGACCTTGTCCACGCCCATCGGCTCCGGCTCATCGCCTTCCAACCGTTCCTCATACAGGTCGGTGGCCAGCACCACCTGGATTTTCTGGCTCATGTAGCCCGGAGACAGGGAAAGCTCGGTCAGGTGCTCCAGTTGCCGTGCACCAAAGCCGGCTTCTTCCTTGAGCTCTCGGTCAGCTGCCGCCAGCACGTCCTCGCCGGGCTCGATCAGGCCCTTGGGTAGGGACAGTTCATATTCGTCAGTTCCACCGCAGTACTCTTCGACCAGGACCGCGTGCTCGGCATCGAGCATGGCCACGATCATCACCGCGCCATAACCGTTACCCCGGCCCACCAGCCGCTCGTAGGTGCGTTCCACGCCGTTGCTGAACCGCAACTCGACGGCCTCGACTCGGAACAGGCGGCTGCTAGCGACGATTTCGCGGCTGAGGACGGTAGGTTTCTGGCGCATGGGGGGCTCCTTGGCGTGAACGGGTTACTATACCGTGGCTTGCCGACCGAACGAGAGTTTCCCATGCCTGTTCTTCCCTGGTCCGCCATCGACACTGTCCTGCTGGACATGGATGGCACACTGCTCGACCTGCACTATGACAACCGCTTCTGGCTGGAGCACCTGCCGCAGCGCTATGCAGAACTGCACGGCGTGAGCCGGGCGATGGCGCAGCTGGAACTCGAACCGCTGTTCGAGCGCAACGCCGGCACGTTGAACTGGTACTGTCTGGACTTCTGGAGCCGTGAGCTGCGCTTGCCGATCCGCGAGCTCAAGCGCGAAATCGCCGACCTGATCGCCTTGCGACCCGATGCCGATACCTTTCTGGCCGCGATCAGCCAGGCAGGCAAGCGGGTAATCATGATCACCAATGCACACCGCGATTCACTGTCGCTCAAACTCGAGCGCATCGAACTGGCATCCTACTTCGACCGCATGATCAGCTCCCACGACTATGGGTTTCCCAAGGAAAGCCCGCAGTTCTGGGATGCCTTGCAAGCCGATATCGGCTTTGAACCTGCCCGCAGCCTGTTCATCGACGACACATTGCCCATCTTGCGCAGTGCCCGGCAATTCGGCGTGGGCCACTTGCTGGCGGTGCGTCAGCCGGACAGCCAGGCTCAGCCTCGGGATACCGCAGAGTTCGCAGCTGTCGAGGACTATCGGGAATTGCTGCACGGACTGTGAACGCAAACCCGCGCCATGGGCGCGGGTTGCGGTGACAAGCCTATAGACAGGCTTACCCGTTACTCGGGAATACGCAACACCTGGCCCGGGTAGATCTTGTTCGGATCCGACAGCATGGGCTTGTTGGCCTCGAAGATCTTCTGGTACTTGTTCGCATCGCCGTACACCCGCTTGGAGATGGCGCTCAGGGTATCGCCCTTCTCCACGGTCACGAAGCGCGCAGCCTGGGCTACTGGGCCGGTGACGGTGATCTGATCGTCGACGCTGGCCACACCTTCAATGTTGCCGGCTGCCAGAATGATCTTCTCTTTCTCTTCCTGGCTCGCTACCTCGCCCTTGAGGGTGACTGTGTCGCCTTCCACGGTGGCGGTGATGTTGGGGTTACCCAACCCGACGTTTTCAACGTGCTTTTTCAACTGCTCCTCGGCCTTGGCATTGCCGGGGGTTAGCAGATCGATCAACTTCTCGCCTGCTTCCTTCACAAAGCTGAATAGACTCATGACGCTCTCCTTGTTGATGTGAAACCGTTGGACAGTGAAGTCTAGGCCATGACTCAGTCAGTCATCGCACTGCGACCTATCGACGCGGTCTATCACGGCATAGACCCTAGCAATTAGACGTCGCCGGCGGGCAAGCCTAGGCTTGTAGCCTCAGTAAGCCGGCGCCCAATCGCCGATCAAGAGCACGCCTGGATGAACAGCAAGCCACCGTTCTGTGCGGCCTCGTTACCGTTAGCCCTGCCCGCCGCCAGCACTACCTATGATTACGTCCAGCTCGGCGATGGCCAGCCTGGCAGCACGCCACTGGCCGAAGAAGTCGCCCTGGCGATCGTGTACAACGGCCTGAACCAGGCCGTCATGCTCGTCAGCCCGACCGACCTGGAAGATTTTGCCGTTGGTTTTAGTGTGGGCAGCGGCATCGTTGAAAGCACCGCCGAAATCTACGACGTCAAACTGTCGGGAAGTGGCGCGTCGATGTACGCGGACCTGGAAATCTCCAGCCGCGCTTTCTGGAACCTGAAGAACCAACGCCGCCAGCTGGCCGGCACCAGCGGCTGTGGCCTGTGCGGCGTCGAAGCCCTGGAGCAGGCGCTGCCGGACCTGGCCAAGCTGCCCGGCGCCCCGTTGCCGCCTGCACAGTGGCTGGTCGGCCTGCGCCAGCGCATCGACGCCTTCCAGCCGCTGGGCCAGCACTGCGGCGCCGTGCATGCGGCCTTGTTCATGGACCGCCATGGCGAACTGCTGCTGGGCCGCGAAGACATTGGCCGGCACAACGCCCTCGACAAGCTCATTGGCGCACTGCTGCGCCAGGGCATCGACAGCGACGGAGGCCTGGCCATCGTCACCAGCCGTTGCAGCCTGGAACTGATCCAGAAAGTACTGCGCGCCGGCATCCAGACCCTGGTCAGCCTGTCGGCACCAACGGGCCTGGCCCTGCAATGGGCACGCAGGCACAACCTCAACCTCATTCATTTGCCCAAACACAGCGCACCGCGGGTCTACAGCCCGGCGGCGGAGTCGTAACAGCCGTGACCTCGTACCAGCCTATTCCGAAAAACGCCCCAGCCTCTTCCCCTCGCTACAAGCCCTACCACGGCCCTGCCGGCGGCTGGGGTGCACTGCGCAGCGTGGCCAAAGCCTGGGTTGGCAGCGACAACCCGCTGAAGAACATCCGCGCCCTGCTCAAGACCAACCAGAACGGTGGCTTCGATTGCCCGGGTTGCGCCTGGGGCGACTCGCCCGAAAGCGGCATGGTCAAGTTCTGCGAAAACGGCGCCAAGGCCGTCAACTGGGAAGCCACCAAACGCCGCGTGGACGCCGCCTTCTTCGCCCGCTACAGCGTTACCTCGTTGTTGCAACAAAGCGACTACTGGCTGGAGTACCAAGGCCGACTGACCGAACCGATGGTGTACGACGCCGCCAGTGATCGCTACCAGCCCATCAGCTGGGACGCCGCGTTCGCCCTCATCGGCCGAGAGCTGAACAAGCTCGCAAGCCCTGACCAGGCCGAGTTCTATACCTCCGGGCGCGCCAGCAACGAAGCGGCGTACCTGTACCAGCTCTTCGTGCGCGCCTACGGCACCAACAATTTTCCGGACTGCTCGAACATGTGCCACGAGGCCAGCGGTGTGGCGCTGGGGCAGAGCGTCGGGGTGGGCAAGGGCACCGTCACGTTCGAGGATTTCGAGCACGCCGATGCCATCTTCGTCTGGGGCCAGAACCCGGGCACCAACCATCCTCGCATGCTGGACCCGCTGCGCGATGCGGTGAAACGCGGTGCGCAGGTGGTGTGCATCAACCCGCTCAAGGAGCGTGGTCTGGAACGCTTCCAGCACCCGCAAAACCCGCTGGAGATGCTGACCAACAGCGACCGCCCCACCAACACCGCGTTCTTCCGCCCGGCGCTGGGTGGCGACATGGCCATGCTGCGCGGCATGGCCAAGTTCGCCCTGCAATGGGAGCGTGAAGCGCAAGCCAAGGGCGAGCCGGCGGTCTTCGACCACGCCTTCATCGCCGAGCACGGGCACGGCCTGGACGACTACCTGGCGGTGGTCGATGCCACGCCGTGGGCGCATATCCAGCAGCAGTCGGGCTTGGCACTCGAAGACATCGAACTGGCCGCTCGTATGTACTGCCGGAGCCAGCGCGTGATCATGTGCTGGGCCATGGGCATCACCCAGCACCGTCACTCGGTGCCGACCATCCAGGAACTGGTCAACCTGCAAATGCTGCGCGGCAACATCGGCGCGCCAGGGGCCGGATTGTGCCCGGTTCGCGGTCACAGCAACGTGCAGGGCGACCGCACCATGGGTATCAACGAGCGTCCGCCTGCCGCCCTGCTCGACGCCATCGAAGCGCGCTTCGGCTTCCCGGTGCCGCGCAAGAACGGGCACAACACCGTCGAAGCCATCCATGCCATGCTCCAGGGGCACGCCAAGGTGTTCATCGGGCTAGGCGGCAACTTCGCCCAGGCCACACCTGACACCGAGCGCACCGCGCGGGCGCTGCGCAACTGCGAACTGACCGTGCACATCAGCACCAAGCTCAACCGCAGCCACCTGGTTCACGGCAAGCAGGCGCTTATTCTGCCATGTCTGGGCCGCACCGATATCGATATGCAAGCGGACGGGCCTCAGGCGGTCACCGTCGAAGACTCGTTCAGCATGGTCCATGGCTCCAACGGCCAGCTCAAGCCACTGTCCCGGCAGATGCGGTCCGAACCTGCGGTCATCGCTGGCATCGCTGCAGCCACCCTGGGCAAACACCCTGTGGACTGGCAATGGCTAGTGGCCGACTACGACCGCATTCGAGCCCTGATCGCCGACACTATTGCAGGCTTCGCTGATTTCAATCAGCGCATGCGCCAGCCTGGGGGGTTCTATCTGGGTAATAGCGCCGCCCGGCGCGAGTGGGCCACGGCCAATGGCCGCGCCAACTTCAAGGCCAACCTGCTGCCAGACTCCCTGATCGACGAGCGTGTACGTAACAGCGGCCAGGTGCCGGACTTGGTACTGCAATCGATGCGCTCGCACGATCAGTACAACACCACCATCTATGGCCTGGATGACCGTTACCGAGGCGTACGCGGCCAGCGCGACGTGTTGTTCGCCAACGAAGCCGACATTGTTCGGCTGGGCTTTGAGCCTGGCCAGAAGGTCGACATCGTTTCACTGTGGGGAGATGAGCATGTACGCCGCGTGCGCGGCTTCACTCTTCTGGCGTTCGACATACCTGCAGGGCAGGCAGCGGCCTATTATCCAGAAGTGAACCCGTTGGTGCCGCTGGAGAGCATTGGCGAGGGTAGTCATACACCCACGTCCAAGTTCATTGCGATCAAACTGGAACGCGCAGAGGACGACGGGCGAATACTCTGAATGAAAAAGCCCTGGTCCAATACAGGAGCAGGGCTGGGTCACAAGAGCATAAGACCGCAAAAAAAAGACAAAGTTTCACTTATAAATCAATGAGTTGACGAATTGTGTACAACCCGTGCAATTCGTCGGATATTCGTTGCCACTGGCTGCAGATAGAAGCACATTCGCCTCGTCATCACTCTGAGGCTCTCTTGAATGAAGAAGTACTCCTCGATTCTGTTGTTGTCTTTCAGCTTGCTCAGCGGCGTTGCCATGGCAGGCGGCTCCACCGAGGCCGGCATTGGCGGCGCATTGGGTGGGGTACTGGGCTCAGTCGTAGGCCAGTCCATCGGTGGTAGCACAGGCGGCGCCATAGGCGCAGGCCTGGGCGGCGCCGCCGGCAGTGCGGTGGGCGCCGACAAACGTCAGCGTGGCGAAGCGGCCATCGGCGGTGCGCTGGGCGCAGCAGGCGGCAACGTGGTGGGCCGTACCGTTGGCGGCACCACCGGCAGCTACATCGGTGCAGCCGCTGGCGGCGGCGCAGGCGGTGCCCTGGGCAACTACATGGGCAACAAGGCTGATCAGGATGATCGCCGCGACCATCGCCGCTACCGCCGCGACTACGACGACCGCCGTCACTGGGACCGTGGTCACCATTACGGCCACCGCAAGCACGGCCGTCATCGCCACCCTTGATGGGGCAGCGGTAACCGCTGCGCAAAGACCCCGCCTTGAGGCGTAATGCTGTTCACTTAAGCGTGTTGGGGCCGTTTCACGGCCCATCGCGGCACAAAGGCCGCTCCCACGATGCCCAGTGAGCCCGCTAACTCAAGCGTCACGCAGTCACTGTGCGAGCGGCCTTGTGCCGCGATGGGTCGCGGAGCGGCCCTAAATGAACAGCATTACGCCTTGAGGCGGGGTTTTTTCATGGGGCCTGCTCTGCAAGCGCCGCTAACCTGGCCGCCAACTGCGCCGGCAGTGCAACCGGCTGGCCACTGGCTCGGTCGATGAACACTTGCACCACCGTACCCGCCGCACAAGCCTGGGCTTCACCAGGACGATACAGCGCCAGCCGGTATTCCACGGTGCTCCCAGCCAGACGCGTCACACCCAGCGCAACCTCCAGTACGTCCGGAAAGCCCGGCAGGGCATAGAAGTCCGCCGCCGAGCTGACCACGAACGCCGCCAATGCGCCGTCGCGCAGATCCAGTCCGGCTTGCTCAATCAAAAAGGCCTGAATGGCCGTTTCGAAATAAGCATGCACGGTCGAGCCCGCGATATGGCCGTTGACGTCGTTGTCTTGCGCGCGGGTCAGGATCGGATGCACGTGAGAAAAGGCAGTGCGCTGAGGAGGCTGGATCATCGGGCAGGCTCGCGGTTTCACATTGGATGGACACAGTGAATCAGAAAATGAGCCGTTTGACCGAACCAACCTTTTTGAAGCTCCCAGCAAAAAGCCGCCTCGAAGGGCGGCTTTTTTACTACAACCTGCCTCAGCTTACAGCTGAGGACCCGCAGCCTTGATGGCATCGGACACATCGAACTTCTTGAAGTTTTCGATGAACAGGTTGGCCAGGCCCTTGGCGGCTTCGTCGTAGGCAGCCTTGTCAGCCCAGTTGGTGCGCGGGTTGAGCAGGTCAGTCTCGACGCCTGGTACCGACTTCGGTACGTCCAGGTTGATGATGTCCAGGTGCTCGGTTTCAGCACCGACCAACGCGCCGCTCTGGATGGCAGCGATCACGGCACGGGTGGTCGGAATGCTGAAGCGCTTGCCCACACCGTAGCCACCGCCCGTCCAGCCGGTGTTAACCAGGTAGACCTTGGAGTTGAAGCCGTTGATGCGCTTGATCAGCAGCTCGGCGTATTCACCAGCAGGACGCGGGAAGAACGGCGCGCCGAAGCAGGTGGAGAAGGTCGACTTGATGCCGCCGCCCGAGCCCATTTCGGTGGAGCCGACCAGCGCGGTGTAGCCGGACAGGAAGTGGTAGGCCGCCTGCTCGTTGTTCAGGATCGACACGGGAGGCAGTACGCCAGTCAGGTCGCAGGTCAGGAAGATGACCGCGTTCGGCTCGCCACCCAGGTTCGCCTCGGAGCGCTTGGCCACGTGCTCCAACGGGTAGGCGGCGCGGCTGTTCTGGGTCAGGCTGACGTCGCTGTAGTCGGCGTGCTTGTTGGCATCGAGCACGACGTTTTCCAGCACGGCGCCATGCTTGATGGCTTTCCAGATGACCGGCTCGTTCTTCTCGGACAGGTCGATGCACTTGGCGTAGCAGCCACCTTCCATGTTGAAGACGACACCTTCACCCCAACCGTGCTCGTCGTCACCGATCAGGTAACGGCTCTCATCAGCCGACAGCGTAGTCTTGCCGGTGCCGGACAGACCGAAGAACAGGGTGACATCACCCTCTTCGCCGATGTTGGCCGCGCAGTGCATTGGCAGTACGTCGGCAGCCGGCAGCAGGAAGTTCTGTACCGAGAACATGGCTTTTTTCATTTCGCCAGCGTAACGCATGCCAGCGATCAGCACTTTCTTCTGGGCGAAGTTGATGATCACGCAACCATCGGAGTTGGTGCCATCACGCTCAGGCTCGCAGACGAAGTTGGCGACGTTGAGGATCTGCCATTCGCCACGGCCAGCCGGGTTGAACTGCTCCGGGTTGATGAACAGGCAACGACCGAACAGGTTCTGCCAGGCCGTCTGGGTCGTCATCTTGACCGGCAGGTAGTGCTCGGCCGCCGCCCCTACGTGGACGTAGGAAACGAAGTGATCCTGGGCGTTGTTGAACGCCTCGACGCGGTCCCACAAGGCATCGAACTTGTCGGCCGGGAACTTGCGGTTGATCGGGCCCCAGGCGATGGCGTCCTGAGTGGAAGGTTCTTCGACGATGAAACGGTCAGCCGGGGAACGGCCGGTACGGTGGCCGGTCTCCACGACCAGTGCACCCGTGTCGGCTAGTACACCTTCACCGCGTTGCAGCGCTTCTTTTACCAGCTCATCGACGCTCAGGTCGGTGTACACGGTGTTGTTGGCTTGCGTCATGAGATACCCCATCCGGCCCGAGGCCGAGTGCTCCAAACGTTTTGTAGTCGTTTCAGAAAAACTACTACAGCGAAAAAAGTGGCCGGATTATGCCAGAAACGCCCAAAAAAAGTAGGCCCCTCCTGTCAGAACCGAGCTTTTGCGCAATTCGACAGGAGAATCTCCTGTAGTGAAACGTTTCAGTGAAGAGTTTCTGAGGCAGAGTCCGTGCCGCCGCCCGCAAAGAGCTGTGCGACATCGCTGGCATCGAAGAAATACCGCTCATTGCAGAACTGGCAGTCGATCTCCACCGTACCGCCGCATTCCTCCACCAGCGCCTTGGCATCGGCTTCGCCCAGGCTTACCAGCGCATTGCCGGAACGCTCGCGCGAGCAACTGCAATTGAAGCGCAGAGGCTGAATGTCGAACAGCCGCACGGCATCTTCGTGGTACAGGCGGTGAAGCAGGGTTTCGTTGGCTTCGTCCCACTCTTGCGGCTTGAGGGTCTTGGCCAGGGCCACTACATGCTGCCAGCTGTCCTCACGTTCCTCGTCATCAGGCTGACGGTCACGCGGCAGTTGCTGAAGCAGCAGACCACGGGCCTTGCCGGCCTCGGCGTGCAGCCAGAAACGCGTGTTCAGCTGTTGGGATTGCACGAAGTAGTTGGTGAAGCATTCCGAGAGGTCGGCGCCGTCTAGTTCGACAGTGCCCTGGTAGCGCTGGCCCCTGACCGGATCGATGGTCAGCGTCAGGTGCCCGCCTGGCATCAGCTCGGACAGGGTGGCATCGGCTGCAATCTGGTCAGCCTCGTAGCGGGCCATGCCACGGATGTCGCGGTCCCCGGAGCACTCGACCATCAGCAAGGGGATAGGCCCTGCCGAGCGCGCCTGCAGGATCAGCAGGCCGTCGAACTTGAGGGCACCGACCAGCAGCGCGGTGGCGGCCATCAGCTCGCCGAGCAAGGTCTTGACCGGCGCCGGGTACTCGTGACGCGCCAAAACCGCAGCGTAGCTGTCATCGAGAGACACCCACTCGCCGCGCACATCGCGCTCGTCGAAGATGAAACGTTGGGTGAAATCTGTATCTGGCAAATCGCTCATGGTTGTCTGGCTATCTGAAAATAATGACAAGATAATTGCCGGGATTTGCAATCCCGTCGTCGAGCGTTTCGGGCGCTCATTCCCGTTAGGAGATCGAGGTATCTTATGGACAATCGACCACTGTTCCAAGCGAGGTGGTCCTGGGGGCCATTGGTAGCCTGTACGCTACTGCCCATCGCACTACTGTGTTTCTGGTTATGGCCTGTTGGCCAGATGCTGTGCCTGGCATTCGACGAATGGCTGTTCCACAGCCTCAATGCACCGCTGGCTGAAAATACTGCCTGGCGCTACATCTGGACCGTCGGCAGCCTGCGCCCGTTCGACATCGTCGTCGGCCTGATCCTGCTGGCCACGCTGATCCGCGGCGACTGGGTGTTCAAGGCTGCCCAGGTTCGCCAGGCATTTTTCGGCTTTCTGGTCACGCTACTGCTCTTAGTGGTGATTCGGGCACTGTTTTCCAAGTGGGTCGACGCGGCCGGCTGGCAACACAACAGCCCGTCGATGATGCTCGATGGCGCCGTTCACCTGAGCGACTACTATCCACACCTGGAGGCAACCTGGGAGCTGAAGGACCGTTCCAGCAAGAGCTTCCCGGGCGATCATGCCTCGGTATTGCTCATCTGGGCGTTGTTCATGAGCGTCTTCAGCCGCCGCGTCGGGCAGTACCTGGTGATCTGGGGGCTGGCTGTGGTGTTCATGCTGCCACGCCTGGTCGCTGGCGCACACTGGGGCCAGGATGACTACATCGGCGGCCTGTTGATGGCGGTGCTGGCACTGGGCTGGAGCCTGTATACGCCCCTGGCGGCCAGAAGCAGTGCTGCGCTGGTGCGCTGGACCGCTCCGCTGTTCAGGCTGTTGGGCAGGTTGCCGCTGGTCGGCCGAATGGCCGTGTTGCGCTGAGGCCTGGGCCGCCATGCGGCCACAGCTACTCGAAGCTTCCGTGCAACTGATGTATCTGGCGGCGCTGCTTCTTGGTCGGCCGCCCATCGGTGGTGACACCGGTGGCACCGGCCTTGCGCAGCGCCGCAGCCTGCTCGCGCCGGCGCACGCTTTCTTCGGTTTCTTCATACAAAGCCTGCGCTTCAGGCGCACCGCGGCGCACCGCCGACAGCGCTTTTACCACCACCGTGCGCTCGTCGAAGCCTGTACGCAGGACGAATTCATCGCCCACCCGCGGCTCCTTGCCCGGTTTGCATCGCTCACCACGGCAATGCACCTTGCCACTTTCGATGGCCGCCTTGGCCAGCGCACGCGTCTTGTAGAAACGCGCTGCCCACAACCACTTGTCCAGGCGAACCTTGTCGTCATCTTCGACTTTCTGTGCCATCCCGATACCTCGAATTCCGTGATTGGGGGAACTGTACTACCGTAAGCATCGGATGCAAAAATTCCCCGCCATGCTTACAGTTCACTCTCTCATCCGCTGGGTGCGTTTCGTGAAGACATTTGATCATCTGACTGTAATTGGCCTGCGGGAATGGGTAGCCTTGCCCGAGCTGGGCGTGGCAGGGCTACGCGCCAAGATCGACACCGGCGCCAGCACCTCCAGCCTGCATGCAACCGAGATAGAACCTTTCGAACGCAATGGCCAGCCGTGGGTCCGATTCACTGCGCACCTGGGTTCGATCGTGCAATTGCGTCACCGCCGCTGCGAGGCGCCGCTGGTGAGCATGAAAACCATCCGAAGCTCCAATGGCCACGCCCAAACCCGTTATGTCATTCGCACCACGCTCGCGTTGGGTGACAGGGTATGGGCAGTCGAATTTACCCTGGCTTGCCGCAAGAGCATGCGTTACCGCCTGTTGCTGGGTTCCAAGGCCCTGATTCACGGCCAGTTGGTCGTCAATCCGGGCCTGAAGTACGTACAAGACAAACCTGCCTTTCCGGCCACCCACACTACCTTGACAGGTGCTGCATGAAGATCGCTGTGCTTTCGCGTAATCCGCGTCTGTATTCCACCCGCCGCCTGGTCGAAGCCGGTACCCAGCGTGGTCACGAGATGGTGGTGATCGATACCCTGCGGGCCTACATGAACATCGCCAGCCACAAGCCGCAGATTCACTACCGCGGCAAGCCACTGGAAGGGTTCGATGCAGTCATCCCGCGCATTGGTGCCTCTGTCACTTTCTATGGCTGCGCTGTGCTGCGCCAGTTCGAAATGATGGGGGTGTACCCGCTCAACGAATCGGTCGCCATCGCACGCTCGCGCGACAAGCTGCGCTCGCTGCAATTGCTGTCGCGCCGTGGCATTGGCCTGCCGGTCACCGGCTTTGCCCATTCGCCCGATGATATTCCGGACCTGATCCAGATGGTCCACGGCGCCCCGCTGGTGATCAAGGTCCTCGAGGGCACCCAGGGCATTGGCGTGGTGCTGTGCGAAACCACCAAGGCGGCCGAATCGGTGATCGAAGCCTTCATGGGGCTCAAGCAGAACATCATGGTGCAGGAGTACATCAAGGAAGCCGGTGGTGCCGATATCCGATGCTTTGTGGTGGGTGACAAGGTGATCGCCTCGATGAAGCGCCAGGCCAAACCGGGCGAGTTCCGCTCCAACCTGCACCGTGGTGGTGTTGCCAGCCTGATCAAGATCACCCCGGAAGAGCGCATGACGGCCATCCGTGCAGCCAAGGTGATGGGCTTGAGCGTGGCCGGGGTCGACATTCTGCGCTCCAACCACGGCCCACTGGTGATGGAGGTGAACTCGTCACCGGGGCTGGAGGGCATCGAGGTGACTACCGGCAAGGACGTAGCCGGCATGATCTTCGAACACCTGGAGAAGAACGGCGGGCCCAACCAGACCCGGACCAAGGGCAAGGGCTGATCACCCCGCTGGCCGCCTGCCAGGCCCGCCGGCTTCCTCGGTGGCTGATCGCCCCTTGGAAGCACGCCAGGCCAAGCTTGCGGTCAGACAGCGTTGCGCGGCAACAGCAACCCCAAGGGTAACCGTACCCGTGCTTCGATACCGCCTCCGGAACGATTGCGCAGTTCGACGTTTCCGCCATGCTGGGCGGCAATTCGCTTGACGATGGCCAGGCCCAGCCCGGTGCCTTTGCCGCCTCGCGCACGGTCACCCCGAATGAACGGGTTGAAGATGGTCTCGAGCTCAGATTCGTCGATCCCTGCCCCCCGATCAAGCACGCTCAGTACCACGTACGGGGCGCTTTCATCCCCCGAGACATAGGCTGCAACCTCGACGCCCTTGCCCGCATGGTGCAGGGCGTTGCCAATCAGGTTGCCCAGCATGCGCTTGAGCGATACCCGGCGCACTGGAAACGGCGGTATAGGCTCCAGGCACAGCCGAACACGCTCCTCGGGCTGGTTGTAGGGTGCAACCACTTCACGCACCAACGCTGCAAGATCGACTTCTTCGAGGGGTTCGTCACGCCCGTCGCGAATGAACGCCAGGAACTGGTCGAGAATGGCGTCCATGTCTTCGATGTCGCGCACCATGTCGTCGCTCAGCTCACTGTCGCTGCCGAGCAGGGACAGTGAAAGCCGCAGCCGGGTCAGCGGGGTGCGCAAGTCGTGGGACACGCCGGCCAGCATCAACTCGCGCTCGCGCCCGGCTTGCTCGACGTCTTCGGCCATCTGGTTGAAGGCTTTGTACACCTCGGTCATTTCGCTGGGCGTGTCGCTGACCGGCAGGCGCACACTGCGCCCCTGGCCAAGCTGGCGCGCGGCGAACACCAGTCGTTTGAGCGGCTGGTTCAATTGACGCACGAATATCCAGGCCGATGCGGTGGACAGCAAGCCGATGGCCAGGAACCACCCCAGCACGTTCCAGATTTTCTGCCCGCGCAACGGGTGGGGGTACAACGGCACCTTCAACCAGCCCGGGCCCAGGCTGGGCGCGTTGACCCACAAGGCAGGCGGCGCATGGATACGCAGCCGTACCTCGGTGTCCTCGCCAAGCTCGGCCTGCATCTGCCGTTGGTAAATCTCGCTATAGGGCCAGTGTTGCTCGCCCTCGGGTACGCCTGCACCGGTCACCCGGATCAGGCCTGCCGCTTCGGCGATCTGGTCACGGTTTTCTTCGTCGGCCGCCCAATAGGCGCGCAAGGTCAATGCCACGCCGTGGCTGTACTGGCGATCGACCAAGACGTCCTCGTTCATCAGCAGGTAGACCAGGGTCAACGCCTTGGAGAACAGAACGACGATCAGCACCAGCCACAAGGTGCGCGCGAAGAAACTCTGCGGAAACCACAGCGGCGTCTTCATCTAGGCAGCAGCGTCATTTGCCGGCGTTTCCGTCCGGTACGAACACATAGCCCACACCCCATACCGTCTGGATGTAGCGCGGTTTGGACGGGTCTGGTTCGATCATGCGGCGCAGGCGCGAGATCTGTACGTCGATGGAGCGCTCCAGCGCATCCCATTCACGCCCGCGTGCCAGGTTCATGAGTTTGTCGCGGGTCAACGGTTCGCGGGCATGCATCACCAGGGCCTTGAGCACAGCGAATTCACCCGTGGTGAGCATGTGCACTTCGTTGCCACGCTTGAGTTCGCGGGTGGCCAGGGACAGCTCGTAGTCGCCGAAGGTGACCGACTCGTCCTCGCTGCCCGGCGCACCGGGTACCGAAGGCGCCTGACGGCGCAGCACGGCCTTGACCCGGGCCATCAGCTCGTCGGGGTTGAATGGCTTGCCGAGGTAGTCGTCGGCGCCCAGTTCCAGGCCCTTGATGCGGCTGAGCTCGTCACCCTTGGCCGTGAGCATGATGATGGGAATCTGGTTGTTGTGCTGGCGCAGGCGCTTGCAGGCGGACAAGCCGTCTTCGCCCGGTAGCATCAGGTCGAGCACCACCAGGTTGAACACTTCACGCTGGAGCAGGCGGTCCATCTGCTCGGTGTTGGGGACCGCGCGGGCACGATAACCCTTGCTGGTGAAGAAACGTTCAAGCAGGCTGCTGAGCCCTGGATCGTCATCGACGATCAGAATTTTTTCACCTTCAGCGGTAGTTGGCGTGCCGGTCATGAATTACTCCTCTGGTATCGCTGCGCATTATGGCGTAGCCGCTACAACGCGTGCCGTGAGCATTGTTAGCAGATTTTTCCCGGGACGCCACTTCCAACTGGCGCCAGGCCATCACCGCAAGCTGTTTGCGATGGGTATAATGCGCCGCTTTCATCCAGCGCCGTCGGGCGAAAGGCCCACCGGCGACTCCGTATTCAAGAACGTCAGGTGGTTTACATGGACAGCATCAACAGCCGTATCGCCGAGGAACTGGGCGTACGCCCACAACAGGTCGAGGCGGCCGTGGGCCTGTTGGACGAAGGCTCTACCGTGCCTTTCATCGCCCGTTACCGTAAAGAGGTGACCGGTAGCCTGGACGACACCCAGCTGCGCCATTTGGAAGAGCGCCTGCGCTACTTACGCGAGCTCGACGAGCGTCGCATCAGCATCCTTGCCAGCATCGAGGAGCAAGGCAAGCTGACGCCGGAACTGGCGCGCGAGATCAAGCTGGCCGACACCAAGACGCGCCTCGAAGACCTCTACCTGCCCTATAAGCAAAAGCGCCGCACCAAGGGCCAGATCGCCCTGGAAGCCGGTCTGGGCGAGCTGGCCGACAGCCTGTTCGCCGACCCGTCCCTGGTCCCGGAAAGCGAAGCGGCGCGCTTTGTCAGCGCCGACAAGGGCGTGGCAGACGTCAAGGCTGCGCTGGAGGGGGCCAAGTACATCCTCATGGAGCGTTTCGCCGAAGATGCAGCCCTGCTCGACAAACTGCGCAGTTTCCTGAAGCAGGAAGCGGTGCTCAGCGCACGCGTGGTGCCCGGCAAGGAAGAAGAAGGTGCCAAGTTCCGCGACTACTTCGCCCATGACGAACTGCTGCGCAGCGCGCCGTCGCACCGCGCGCTGGCGATCTTCCGCGGGCGCAACGAAGGTGTACTCAGCGCTTCGCTGAAAGTGGGCGAAGAGCTGCCGGGTACCCTGCACCCGTGCGAACTGATGATCGGCGAGCACGTCGGCATCGAGAACCGTGGCCGCGCGGCCGACAAATGGCTGGGTGAAGTGGTGCGCTGGACCTGGAAGGTCAAGCTCTACACCCACCTGGAGACCGACCTGTTCGGTGAACTGCGCGACAATGCCGAGGGTGAGGCGATCAACGTCTTCGCCCACAACCTGCATGACCTGCTGCTGGCAGCGCCCGCTGGCCCGCGCGCCACGCTGGGCTTCGACCCTGGCCTGCGCACGGGCTGCAAGATCGCCGTGGTCGATGCCACCGGCAAGCTGCTCGACTACACCACCGTGTATCCCCATGCACCCAGGAACGAATGGGACCGCACGCTCTCGGTAATGGCTGCGCTGTGCGCCAAGCATTCGGTCGAGCTGATCGCCATCGGCAATGGCACCGCCAGCCGCGAGAGCGACAAGCTGGTGGCTGACCTGGTCAAGCAGTACCCTGCCCTGAAGATCACCAAGGTCATGGTCTCCGAAGCCGGCGCCTCGGTGTACTCGGCATCGGAGCTGGCGGCCCGGGAATTCCCCGATCTGGATGTGTCGATCCGTGGCGCGGTCTCGATTGCCCGTCGTCTGCAGGATCCACTGGCCGAGCTGGTCAAGATCGATCCCAAGTCCATCGGCGTGGGCCAGTACCAGCATGACGTGTCGCAAGTGAAGCTGGCACGCGGCCTCGACGCCGTCGTCGAGGACTGCGTGAACGCCGTTGGCGTAGACGTGAACACCGCGTCGGTCGCCCTGCTCACGCGTATTTCGGGGTTGAACACGACCCTGGCACAGAACATCGTCGCCCATCGCGATGCCAATGGCCCGTTCGCCACCCGTGCAGCCTTGAAGAAAGTCAGCCGGCTGGGTGAAAAAACCTTCGAGCAGGCCGCAGGCTTCCTGCGCGTGATGAACGGCGACAACCCGCTGGACGCGTCTGCCGTTCACCCCGAGGCCTACCCGCTGGTGCAGCGCATCGCCGCCAACACCGACCGGGACATCCGCTCGCTGATCGGGGACAGCAGCTTCCTCAAGCGCCTGGACCCAAAGAAATTCACCGACGAAACCTTCGGCCTGCCCACGGTGACCGACATCCTGCAGGAACTGGACAAGCCTGGCCGCGACCCGCGTCCGGAGTTCAAGACGGCCACCTTCCAGGACGGGGTCGAGGACCTCAAGGACCTGGAGCCTGGGATGATCCTGGAAGGCGTAGTGACCAACGTCACCAATTTCGGCGCCTTCGTGGACATCGGCGTGCACCAGGATGGGCTGGTGCATATCTCGGCGCTGTCGGAAAAGTTCGTCAAAGACCCACGCGAAGCGGTCAAGGCCGGCGATGTGGTCAAGGTCAAGGTCATGGAAGTGGACATCCCGCGCAAGCGTGTCGGCCTGTCCATGCGCATGAGCGATACGCCGGGCGAGAAGGTCGAAGGCAACCGGGGTGGCGGACGTGGCCAGGGGGGTGGCCGTCAGCAGCCAGCGCCCCGTCAGCGCGAGACCGCCACTGCAGCGCCGGCCAACAACGCCATGGCTGCCCTGTTCGCCAACGCCAAGCAGTTGAAGAAGAAGTGATGGACGTGGCACCCGAGTACGTGCAAAGCGCCTTCAGCCAATTGCTGGGCTGCAGCCTGCAACGCCTGGAAGCGGGCGTTGCCGAGGTGAGCCTGGCGGTGGCGCCGCACCTGCGCAACCGTGGCCAGAAGCTTCATGGCGGGGCGATCTTCAGCCTGGTGGACATCACCATGGGGCTGGCCTGCTCGTCCAGCCACGGCTTCGACCAGCAGAGCGTCACCCTCGAATGCAAGATCAACTACCTGCGCGCCGTCAGCGATGGCGAGGTGCTGTGCACCGCTCGGGTGCTGCACGCAGGCAGACGCACGCTGGTGGTCGACGCTGACGTAGTCCAGGACGACAAGCTGGTGGCCAAGGCGCAAGGAACCTTCGTCGCGCTCTAGCTCACAAAGCACTATCTGCGGTAACTTCGGCAGTGCGCGCGCACTGCTGGGGCCGCGGTAAACCAGGCGATAACGCCCGTTCCCTTCCCCCTACCCTTGTAGACCGTCATCTCTACCCCCATATTGGGGCGACTGACGCGTGAAGGAATACATCTTGAGCACACTCCTCAACCGCCGCCTGAGCTTGCTCGGCGCCAATCTCCCCTTGCTCAAGCAGTGTCTGCACGGCATTGAGCGCGAATGCCTGCGCGTGACAGACAGTGGCCGTCTGGCCCAGACACCGCACCCCGAAGCACTGGGAGCGGCGCTGACCAACGAACAGATCACCACCGATTACTCCGAATCATTGCTTGAATTCATCACCCCGGCGCTGCCTGACGCCGCTGCGGTGCTGGAAAACCTCGAGCAGATCCACAGGTTCGTCTACACCAAGCTGGGCGACGAGTACCTCTGGAGCCCGTCGATGCCGTGTTCGCTGCCGGCTGAAGAAGACATTCCCATCGCCGAGTACGGCACTTCCAACATCGGCAAGCTCAAGCATGTCTATCGCAAGGGCCTGGCCCTGCGCTACGGCCGCACCATGCAGTGCATTGCCGGCATCCATTACAACTTCTCGCTGCCCGAGGCCCTGTGGCCATTGCTGCGCGAAGCCGAAGGCAGCACTGAAAACGAACGGGATTATCAGTCGGCCGCGTACATCGCCCTGATCCGCAATTTCCGTCGCTACAGCTGGCTGCTCATGTACCTGTTCGGCGCTTCGCCCGCCTTGGACAAGGGCTTTCTGCGGGGCCGCGCCCACCAGCTCGAAGAGCTCGATGGCGACACCCTCTACCTGCCCTACGCCACCAGCCTGCGCATGAGCGACCTGGGCTACCAGAGCAATGCCCAGGCGGGCCTGACGCCCTGCTACAACAACCTGTCCAGCTACACCGACAGCCTGCGCAAGGCGGTAGGCACGCCGTACCCACCTTATGTGGAGGTCGGTACCCATGTCGATGGCGAGTGGGTACAGCTGAACACCAACATTCTGCAAATCGAGAACGAGTACTACTCCAACATCCGTCCCAAGCGGGTGACCTACTCCGGCGAACGTCCAATCCAGGCGCTCACCTCGCGCGGCGTGCAGTACGTGGAGGTGCGCTGCCTGGACATCAACCCGCTCCTGCCAGTGGGCATCGACCTCACCGAAGCACGCTTTCTCGATGCGTTTTTGCTGTTCTGCGCGCTGGACGACAGCCCACAGCTCAACAACAACGAATGCAGCCAGTGCACCAGCAATTTCCTGAGCGTGGTCAAAGAAGGCCGGCGTCCAGGCCTGAAGTTGCAGCGTGATGGGCAGCCTGTGCCGCTCAAGGACTGGGCCAGCGAGCTGATTGCTCAGATCGCTCAATTGGCCGACCTGCTCGACCAGGCCCAGGGCGGGGATGAGCACGCCAAGGCCCTGCAAGCCCAGCAGGCAAAGGTCGACGACCCCGAGCTGACCCCATCGGCCCAGGTGTTGGCGCGCATGACCGAGCATGATGAGAGCTTCATCGCGTTCTCGCTGCGACAAAGCCGTCTCCACGCCCAGACACTGCGCGAGCAGCCCCTGAGCCCCGACCAGCAGCAGGCCTTCGAAACGCTGGCGCGCGAGTCCCTGGCCAAACAGTCGCAGCTGGAACAGGAAGAAGTGGGCGAGTTCGATACCTTCGTGGGCGCCTACCAGGCCAGTATCCTGGCAATCAGCAACTGATGACCCGCGGCATCCCAGCGCGCAAGCCACGCGCCAGCAGCCAGGCCCGGATCGAAGCGATCCTGGCAGCTGCCCGCGAGCTCCTGGCCGAGGGCGGGGTGGCTGGCCTGTCGATCTACAGCGTGGCCGAGCGCGCGCAAATCCCGCCGTCATCGGTCTACCACTTCTTCGCCAGCGTGCCTGCGCTGCTCGAAGCGCTGACTGCCGATGTACACAGGGTTTTCCGCGAGGCGCTTGGCGCGCCGATCGACAGCAGCATGCTCACCCGCTGGCATGAGCTGTCGCGGTTGATCGAGCAACGCATGCTGGATATCTACAACGAGGATGCCGCTGCGCGGCAGTTGATCCTGGCGCAGCATGGCCTCAGCGAGGTCATGCAGGCTGACCGGCAGCACGACATGGAGCTCGGCGCCCTGATGCACAGGTTGTTCGACCAGCACTTTCACTTGCCGGTGATGCCTGCGGATGTGGATGTGTTCGCCTTGGCCATGGAATTGAGCGATCGGGTGTATGCCCGGTCGATGCAATTGCACGAGACCATCACCCCGCGCATGGCCGAAGAAGGCAAGCGGGTATTCGAAGCCTACCTGGGCTTGTACCTGCCACCTTTTCTGGTCAAGCGTTCGCACTGAGGAGCCGCAAGGCGGCCCCGTGCTCGATCACAGCTTGGCGATGGATACCTCGGTGGACTTCACGAAGGCAATCACCTCGCTGCCCACTTGCAGTTCCAGTTCACGTACGGAGCGGGTCGTGATGACTGATGTGACGATACCCGAGGCGGTCTGGACGTCGATTTCCGACAGCACCGGGCCTTCGAGGATTTCCTTGACGGTGCCTTTGAACTGATTACGGACGTTGATGGCTTTGATGGTCATTGGAGTGTTTCCTTTTCGATGGCTTCTGGGGGTTCAGTGCGCCCAACGCAACTGCGTGGGCAGGGGGGCAACAGGCTCCGGCTCGGGCGCAGTGCCCGGCGCAGAAAGGACTCGGTTGAGCACTTGGCTTTCAAGCGCGGCCAGGCGGTGCGAACCGCGCGGTCGTGGCCGTGGCAGGTCGACCGTCAGGTCGAGCCCGACTTCGCCGTCCTCGATCAGGATCACCCGATCTGCCACCGCAACCGCTTCGCTGACGTCATGGGTCACCAGCAGCACGGTGAAACCATGCTGGCCCCACAGGCGCTCGATCAGTTGCTGCATTTCGATGCGCGTCAGTGCATCCAGCGCACCTAGCGGTTCGTCCAGCAGCAGCAGACGCGGTTGGTGGATCAGTGCGCGGGCAAGCGCAACGCGCTGCTTCTGGCCGCCCGAGAGGGCTGCGGGCCATTCGTTGGCGCGGTCGGCCAGGCCCACTGCCTCCAGCGCATCCAGCGCCCTGGCACGCCAATCGCCGGACAGGCCGAGCCCCACATTGTCGATGATCTTTTTCCACGGCAGCAGCCGCGAGTCCTGGAACATCAGGCGGGTTTCTTCCCGTGCCTCGTCCAGCGGTGCAGCACCTGCCAGCAGTTGCCCTGCCGTTGGTTGGTCGAGCCCAGCCAGCAGGCGCAGCAAGGTACTTTTGCCGCAACCGCTACGGCCGACGATGGCGACGAACTGGCCGGCCGGGACATGCAGGTCGATGCCTTTTAGCACCTCGCGCGAGCCGAAGGTTTTACGCAGGCCCTTGGCGGCCAATGGAATGCCACGCAGCAGGTGTGGCGGATTGTCCTTGAGCACGGTCATGCGCCCTCCTTCCTGGCAACTTGATAAGCCGGATGCCAACGCAGCCACACACGTTCCAGGCCACGGGCAGCCAGGTCGGCGAGCTTGCCGAGCACGGCGTACAGCACGATGGCCAGCACCACCACATCGGTCTGCAGGAACTCCCGGGCGTTCATCGCCAGGTAGCCAATGCCGGCGTTGGCCGAAATGGTTTCGGCGACGATCAAGGTCAGCCACATGAAGCCCAGTGCGAAGCGCACGCCCACCAGTATCGAAGGCAAGGCACCGGGCAGGATCACCTGGCGAAACAGGCTGAACCCCGAAAGCCCGTAGCTGCGCGCCATTTCCACCAGGGCCGGGTCGACATTGCGGATCCCGTGGTAGGTATTCAGGTAGATGGGGAAGAGCGTGCCCAGCGCGACCAGAAAGATCTTCGCCGACTCGTCGATGCCGAACCACAAGATCACCAGCGGGATCAGGGCCAGGTGCGGCACGTTACGGATCATCTGTACCGAACTGTCGAGCAGGCGCTCGCCCCAGTTGGACAGCCCGGTGATGAAGCCCAGCACCAGGCCAATGCTGCCACCGATCACGAAGCCCAGCCCGGCACGCCAGCCGCTGATGGCCAGGTGCGTCCAGATCTCTCCACTGCGTACCAGGTCGACGCCGGCTGACAGTACGGCGCTTGGCGCTGGCAGAATGCGGGTTGACAGCCAGCCAGCGCTGACCGCCAGTTGCCACGCGGCCAGCAGCAGTACCGGCAGCGCCCAGGGCGCCAAGCGCTCTGTCACGGTATTCGAGGCTTTGCGACTCATACAGTACCCCTCATCGCTGGGCCACGGACTTGGGCAAGATGTCGTTGGCAACCATCTCGCCGAACGGGCTCACGTAGCCGCCGCCGGTGGCAGGCTGAGGCCGTTGTACGTCCAGGTGCGGGAACAACAGTTCGGCCACCCGGTATGACTCTTCCAGGTGCGGGTAACCGGAGAAGATGAAAGTGTCGATGCCCAGGGCGGCATACTCCTTGACCCGTGCGGCGACGGTCGGGCCATCGCCCACCAGCGCAGTGCCTGCACCTCCGCGAACCAGGCCTACCCCAGCCCACAGGTTGGGGCTGACTTCGAGCTTGTCGCGGCTGCCATTGTGCAGCGCGGCCATGCGCTGCTGCCCTACCGAGTCGAAACGGGCAAGCGATGCCTGGGCGCGAGCGATGGTGTCGTCGTCCAGATGGGATATCAGTTTTTCAGCCGCTTCCCACGCTTGCGCATTGGTCTCGCGCACGATCACATGAAGACGAATGCCAAACCGCACCTCGCGCCCTTGAGCAGCGGCCTTATCGCGCACCTGGGCGATCTTTTCAGCCACCGCGCTGGGCGGTTCGCCCCAGGTCAGGTACAGCTCGACCTGCTCTGCAGCCAGGTCTTGGGCGGCTTCGGACGAACCACCGAAATACAACGGTGGACGAGGCTGCTGGATGGGTGGGTACAGCAGCTTCGCGCCTTTGACCTGGATGTGTTTGCCGTCGTAGTCGACTTCTTCGCCTTCAAGCACCTTGCGCCAGATGCGGGTGAACTCGACAGACGCTTCGTAGCGCTCCTGATGATTGAGGTGCAGGCCGTCACCGGCCAACTCATCCGGATCACCACCGGTTACCAGGTTGAACAGCGCCCGGCCATTGGACAGGCGATCGAGCGTGGCGGCCTGCCGCGCGGCGACTGTCGGCGAGATGATCCCAGGGCGCAGGGCTACCAGGAACTTCAGCCGTTCGGTAACAGGAATCAGGGAGGCGGCCACCAGCCAGGAATCCTCGCAGGAGCGCCCGGTGGGTATCAGCACGCCGCCGAACCCCAGGCGGTCGGCCGCCTGGGCAATCTGCTGCAGGTAGCCATGGTCGACCGCCCGGGCGCCTTGCGCGGTGCCCAGGTATTTGCCATCACCGTGCGTGGGGAGGAACCAGAAGATGTTGAGGCTCATTGGAGTTGTCTCCTAAGGGATAGCTGAGCCGGGGAAGGCCCGGCACGGGCAGATCAATCAAGGTGCACTGGCAACCTTGGCCGGGGGTGTCCAGATCACGTCCTTGATGCGCAGCGGCTTGGGTATGAGCTTGAGCGTCTGGAAGGTGTCTGCGATTTTCTGCTGGGCCGCCACTACGTCCGGCGTCAAGGGCGCTGCGCCATAGCCTTGGCGCTTGACGGACGTCAGGGTGATGTCCGGCGTGAGCCCAAGCAGCGGAGCGACCTGGTCAGTGACTTCCTGCGGGTTGGCCTGCGACCACTCACCGACCGCACGTACCTGTTCGATGACGGTATTGATGACGGCCGGGTGCTGATTCGCATAACTGCGCGTGGCCAGGTAGAACTGATGGTTGTCTACCAGGCCCTGGCCGTCACGCAGGGTGCGGGCTTGCAGCTGCTGCTCGGCGGCGGCCTGGTACGGGTCCCAGATCACCCAGGCATCGACACTGCCACGCTCGAACGCTGCGCGCGCATCGGCCGGGGGCAAGTAGACCGGTTGAATATCGGTGTACTTCAGGCCTGCGTCTTCGAGTGCCCGTACGAGCAGGTAATGGACGTTGGAGCCCTTGTTGAGGGCAACCTTCTTGCCCTTGAGCGCCTGCACCGACTGGATCGGCGAGTCTTTGGGCACCAGGATGGCCTCACTGTGGGGTGCGGGAGGTTCGTAGGCCACGTACAGCAAGTCGGCCCCGGCGGCCTGTGCGAATACCGGAGGCGTTTCGCCAGTCACGCCGAAGTCGACAGAACCGACGTTCAGCCCTTCGAGCAGCTGAGGGCCGCCGGGGAACTCGGTCCACTGCACCTGCACGCCCTGCTCGGCCAGGCGCTTTTCCAGCGTGCCCTTGGCCTTGAGCAGCACCAGGGTGCCGTATTTCTGATAACCGATGCGCAGGGTTTCAGCCTGTGCCTGGGTGATGGCGCCGAGGGACACAGCCGCCGCAAACAGGGCGACCAGACCACGACGCAAGAAGATTGTGCGCATGGCGCTCTCCTGTGCGATGGGGTTCGGGTTGCACCTGCTTGCCTCGTTGACGGGCGAGTAAGGTGATACAGCGGGTTTGCCGGATCAGATGCTCCAGCGAGCACTGATCAGGCGATCATTGAGCACACCGGGTGCTACCGGGCGCGGGCGCCTGGCCAGGGCCAGGTGGAAGGTTTCCAGCGAGTCGTGCAGCCGCTCTTCGAGGGCAGGCGCCAGCTGGGCCGGCTTATTGCCTTCGGCATAGGCGATCTGGCTGTCGTCGGCAAATATCCCTTGCAGGGTCTCCTGGGCCTTGAGAGCCGACAGCACGGGCTTGAGGGCGTAATCCACGGCCAGCATGTGGGCAATGCTGCCGCCCGTTGCGATGGGCAGTACTACCCGGTTGGCCAATGCGCGCTCGGGCAGCAGGTCAAGCAGGGTTTTCAGCGCGCCGGCGAACGACGCTTTGTACACCGGCGTGGCAACGATCAGGCCATCGGCCTGGGCCACCAACTGTTGGAAGTGCTGCACGTGCGGGCTGTCGAAGCGGGCATGCAGCAAGTCTTCGGCAGGAAAGTCGCGCACCTGCAGGGTGACGACTTCAACGCCACGGTGCTCGAGCCACTGCCGCGAACGTTCGAGCAACACGCCTGAGCGTGAGCGAGGACTTGGGCTACCACCGATTGATACGACCAGCATTGCTGCGCTTCCTTGGGTTACGGTAGGACGACATTATCAGCATCTTTATATATCTATAAATCATATTTAATTCTTTATTTATTCGATTTAGGTATTTACTGGCCAATTTTTTGTCAAAAAAAAGGGCCGTCGAAACGGCCCGAAAATCCCTGCTTGGCTAAGCGCTATGCAACACAGTATTCACGCTCGGTTCGGTTGAGGCGTCAGACGCAGATAGGGTTTGACCGCCTTGTAGCCTTTTGGAAAGCGTTGCCGGATCTCTTCTTCGTCCTTGAGCGAAGAAACGATCACCACGTCGTCGCCGTCTTGCCAGTTGCCTGGCGTGGCGACCTTGTGCGAATCGGTCAATTGCAGCGAGTCGATGACCCGCAGGATTTCGTTGAAGTTTCGCCCGGTACTGGCGGGGTAGGTAATCGTCAGGCGAACTTTCTTGTTCGGGTCGATGATGAACAGCGAGCGTACGGTGAGGGTATCGCTGGCATTTGGGTGGATCAGGTCGTACAGATCGGACACCTTGCGGTCGGCGTCGGCGAGGATCGGGAAGTTGACCACAGTCTGCTGGGTTTCGTTGATGTCGTCGATCCAGCGGTGATGCGAGTCGACCGGGTCGACCGACAGTGCAATGGCCTTGACTCCGCGCTTGGCAAATTCATCCTTGAGCTTGGCCGTGAGCCCCAATTCGGTGGTGCACACCGGGGTGAAGTCGGCAGGGTGCGAGAACAGCACGCCCCAGCTGTCGCCCAGCCATTGGTGGAAACGGATCTTGCCTTCGCTGGAATCCTGTTCGAAATCCGGGGCGATATCGCCGAGTTTGAGGCTCATGGGATGCAGCTCCTGTGCTGGGGTGCCTGTGGAATGAATGTGCCTGAATTTCTTCAACCTTAAAAAGAATAAATAAAGCTTTATTAATGCTTTTTACGCATAACAAATTTTGGTCACAAAAAAGCCTCGCATCAGGCGAGGCTCTTTAATGTGGCTACGGCTTACAGGAAATTGTAAGTGTAGTTCACGATGAAACGAGTCTGGTCCTGATCGGCCAACGAGCTTTCACCGGTGCCGCGGTATACACCGTGGCGCAGGCTCGCACCCAGGCCTTTGAACGTGCCTTCCTGGATGACGTAGTCGATCCGGGCGTCACGTTCCCACTCGCTGAAGTGGCCATTGCCGCTGGCGTTCTTGCCGTCTTCACCCTTGAGGTAGGAAACCGAAGCCTTCAGGCCCGGTACGCCGAGGCGCGCGAAGTCATAGGCGTATTGACCGAAGGTGGTGTTCTCACCGGCCTTGGCGAACTGGTTGATCATGCTGTCGGTGAACAGGTAGAAGCTGGCGCCGCCGGCGCCTTCGAGCGAGGAACGCGAACCGTCCTTGCGCACGCTACCCTGGTTCAACCAGACGAAACCACCGTCGTCGTTGACGCGCTGGTGACCGAGCATGAGCGAGTGACCGCCCAGGGTGTAGGTGAACATTGCCGACCAGGTCTTGTTGTCGACCTCGCCAGGCGTCTTGGCAAAGCCGCCGTTGTTGTTGAAGGTGTAGCCCGAGTCACCGTTACGGCCATCGCTGCTGCTGTTGAAGTAGCGCAGGTCAGTCTTGAACGACTGGTCGTCAGCGATCTTGAAGACGTGGGTAGCGCCCAGGAAGTGCTGCTTGTAGAAGTCTTCCAGGTTCGAGTAGTAGTACTGCAGGGTCAGGTCTGGAGTGAGCTTGTAGTCCAGGCCGCCATAGCGGAACTTGTTGCTGTCACGGAAGGCGCCGTTGACCGACAGGCCGGTGCGGTTGCTCGAGGCGCGGCCCATGGCGTGGGTCAGCTGACCGGCGTTGATGGTCAGGTTGTCGATTTCCTTCGACTGGAGGGTGCCACCTTCGAAGGTCTGCGGCAGCAGACGGCCATCGTTGGAGACCAGGATCGGCAGGTTAGGCGCCAGGGCGCTGCCGTAATGGACTTCAGTCTTGGAGAACTTGGCCTTGGCGTTGGCACCCAGGCGAGCCCACTGGCTGACGGCGGAGCCGTCGGAATCGCTTGGGAAGAAGCTGCTGTTGTCAGGGTGTTTGCCACGGCCGCCATCGAGGTGGATGCCCCACAGAGCCTGGGCGTCTACACCGAAACCAACGGTGCCCTGGGTGAAACCGGACAGGTAATCCAGTTTGAAGCCCTGGCCCGATTCACGGTTGTCGGCGCCGCCGTCACGGTTGTCGCCATTGAAGTACATGGTGCGCGAGCTGACCGACAGCTTGCTGTCTTCAACGAAACCGGCAGCACCTGCTTGTTGGGCGAGAACACCCAGTGCCACGGCCATGGCCAGGCTGGACTTGTACATGCTTTGCTCCTCTACGTTCTAATTTTTGTGTATCTCAGGCGGCCGGGTCTGTTGCCCCGCTCACCGTGGATGGGCGATTTAGTCCCAAAGCGTGACCCTTTAGTCAATCATTTCTAAACGTTTCACGACTTTGGTCTAAGGCGCCAACCTGCGCTACAGGATAATGACAATCCTATAAATCCAAAATGACTGTTTTGTGAATCGGTAAGACTTTTAAGGAATATGTAAGGAACCATTACTGCATTTTGTTGTAGCAAGTGGGTTTCTCATAACCCCCGGCTATTTGCAATCGTTTGCTCATAACCTCATTCCAATTGGATCTATAGGGACGCTGAGCCTAGCAGCGTCGGCTGATTTCGCCATTGCGCGTGGTCAAGCATCGACCAAGGGTGCCAAACACGCGCTAAGCTAATTCTTAAAAGTTATTTATTTTTAGTTTTTTAGATCAATTAGCCTTAGCTCATGCATCCTTTACCCGATGAGAGCTCACCATGAACCCGCACCGCACCCTGCGAATTCTCAGTACCTTAGCCCTTGCTGGCGCCAGCTGGATGGCCCAGGCGTCAGACTTGACAGTGGCGTATCAGACGACGGTCGATCCTGCCAAGGTGTCGCAGGTCGATGGCGACTACGAGACGGCGACCAAAGCCAGTATCGACTGGCGCAAGTTCGACAATGGTGCCGATGTGATCACCGCCGTTGCCAGTGGGGACGTGCAGATTGGTTATCTGGGCTCCAGCCCATTGGCAGCCGCCGCAACGCGCAAGCTGCCGATCGAGACGTTCCTGATCGCCACGCAGATCGGGGCCGGCGAAGCGCTGGTGGTGCGCGATGAAATCAAGACACCCCAGGATCTTGTGGGCAAAAAAGTCGCTGTTCCCTTCGTGTCAACCGGGCACTACAGCCTGCTGGCAGCACTCAAGCACTGGAACATCGATCCTGCCAAGGTGCAGATCGTGAACCTGGCACCGCCCGCGATCATCGCGGCATGGAAACGTGGCGACATCGACGCCACCTATGTCTGGGATCCTGCGCTGGGCGTGGCGAAGGAAACCGGCAAGGTGCTGATCACCTCGGGCGAGCTGGGCAAGGCAGGGGCCCCCACCTTCGACGCCTGGATCGTGCGCAAGGACTTCGCATCCAAGCACCCCGACGTGGTCAGGGCCTTCGCGCAGGTCACCCTGCAGGCGTATGCCGACTACCGAAAGGACCCGCAAGCCTGGCTGGCGAACCAGGACAACGTCGCCAAGTTGGCCAAGCTGTCCGGCGCCAAGCCTTCGGACATCCCGGTGTTGCTGCAAGGCAACGTCTACCCGCTGGCCGCAGACCAGGCCAGCGCCCTGGGTGCGCCCACTACCCAGGCCCTGACCGACACGGCCACGTTCCTCAAGCAGCAAGGCAAGGTCGAGGCCGTACTGCCGGACTACAGCCCCTACGTCAGTGCCCAGTACCTCCCCCACTGAATTTGCAGACAATGACAGGAGCCTGACATGGCCTTGCTCGAACTGGAGCGCATCAGCGCACAGTACCCTGGTGCCGCGAGCCCGGTGCTGGCCGACATCACCCTGAGCGTAGGGCCGCGGCAGTTGCTGGTGGCGCTTGGGCCCTCGGGCAGCGGGAAGACCTCGTTGCTGAACCTGATCGCAGGATTCGTCAGCCCCAGCGCGGGACGCATCACGCTCGACGGCGTGCCCGTGCAGGGGCCAGGGGCCGAGCGTGGCGTGGTCTTTCAGGATGATGCCCTACTGCCCTGGCAGAACGTGCTGGGCAATGTCGCCTTCGGCCTGGAACTGGCCGGCGTGCCACGCGCGGCACGTGAAGCCAGAGCCCGCGAGATGCTCGCCCTGGTAGACCTTGCAGAGTTTGCCGAGCGGCGCATATGGCAGCTTTCAGGCGGCCAGAAGCAGCGCGTGGGCCTGGCCCGTGCATTGGCCGCCGACCCTGGCGTACTGCTGATGGATGAACCGTTCGGTGCCCTGGATGCGTTCACCCGCGAGCACATGCAGACGCTGCTGCTGGATATCTGGCAGCGCGCCGACAAACCTGTGTTCCTGATCACCCATGACATAGAGGAGGCCGTGTTTCTCGCCACTGAGTTGGTGCTGCTCGCACCCAGCCCAGGGCGCATCGTCGAGCGGCTTCAATTGGACTTCGGCCAGCGTTACGCCAACGGCGAGCCGGCGCGGGCGATCAAGTCCGACCCGCGCTTCATCGAAGCGCGCGAGCATGTGCTGGCCCGGGTCTTTTCGCACCGTCAATCCCAGGAGCGCGCATGAGCAGCATTGATATACCAGCGGCCAGTGAGCCCACTGTTCAATCAGCACCTGCCGCCAGCGGGGCTCGCTTGCTGCCCACCCGTTGGATCAGCGCATTGACCCTGGCCAGCCTAGTGCTGACCTGGTGGTTGGTCACGGCTGCCGGGTGGGTCGAGCCCCTGTTTCTGCCCTCGCCTGCTGACATCACGGCCAAAGCCTGGGTCTTGCTCACCCAGGGCTACATGGATGCCAGCCTGTGGCAGCACCTTGGCGCCAGTCTCGGGCGTATCGGCACAGCACTGCTGGCCGCGGTGTTCACGGCCATCCCGATAGGTATCGCCATTGGTTATAGCCGCGTGGCACGGGGCATCTTCGACCCGTTGATCGAGTTCTACCGGCCTATCCCCCGCTCGCCTACTTGCCGCTGATCGTCATCTGGTGCGGGATCGGCGAGCTGTCGAAGGTGCTGCTGATCTACTTGGCGATCTTCGCGCCCATCGCCATCGCCACTGCCACGGGCGTGCGCACCACCGACCCGGCCAAGCTGCGAGCCGCGCAATCGCTGGGTGCGACCAGGGCCCAGCTGATTCGTCACGTGATCCTGCCCAGTGCGCTGCCCGACATTCTGACAGGCATTCGGATTGGCCTGGGCGTCGGTTGGTCGACGCTGGTAGCGGCCGAACTGATCGCCGCCACCAGCGGCCTTGGCTTCATGGTGCAGTCGGCCGCGCAATTTCTGGTCACCGATGTGGTGGTGCTGGGCATCCTGCTGATCGCGCTGATCGCGTTCGCGCTGGAGATGAGCCTACGCGCGCTGCAACGCCGACTGGTGCCCTGGCACGGGCAAAGCCACTGAACCCTACCGCTCGTGCGCCCGCAAGGGCGCCTGCCTGAAGAGACCGACATGAGCCTGACCATTACCCCACTCAGCCCGGCGCTGGGCGCACAGATCGGCGGCGTGGACCTTGCCCGCGACATCAGCGACGAGGTGCGCGACGCCATAGAACACGCGTTGCTTCGCCATCAGGTGCTGTTCTTCCGCGACCAGCCCATCGCCCCCGCCCAGCAGGCGCGTTTTGCCGCCCGCTTTGGCGACCTGCACATCCACCCCATCTACCCCAACGTACCCGATACGCCCCAGGTGCTGGTGCTCGATACTGCGGTCACTGACGTCCGTGACAACGCCGTTTGGCACACCGACGTGACCTTTCTGCCGACACCGGCCCTGGGCGCAGTGCTCAGTGCCAAGCACTTGCCGGCCTATGGCGGCGATACCCTGTGGGCCAGTGGCATTGCAGCTTTCGAGGGATTGTCAGCGCCGCTGCAGGCGATGCTGGTCGGGCTGACGGCGACCCACGACTTCACCAAGTCATTCCCGTTGGAGCGCTTTGGCACAACTCCGCAGGATCTGGCGCGCTGGGAGCAGACCCGGCGTGAAAACCCACCCTTATCTCATCCGGTGGTACGCACGCATCCAGCCAGCGGGCGCCAGGCACTGTTCGTCAATGAGGGGTTCACCACGCGCATCAATGAATTGAGCGAATCGGAAAGTGAGGCACTGCTGAAGCTTCTTTTCGCTCATGCCACCCGGCCAGAGTTCACGATCCGCTGGCGCTGGCAGGAAAACGACGTAGCGTTCTGGGACAACCGCGTCCCCCAGCATTACGCAGTGGACGACTACCGGCCGAACCGGCGGGTGATGCACAGGGCAACCATTCTGGGCGATGCGCCCTATTAGCCGGAAGGCGCTTAGTCGGAGAGAGGCGGGGCGATCCTGGAAGGCCGAGCCATGAGGCTCGCCCTTCCAGGACGGGTCGATCAGCGCACCAAATGCAGGAACTGCATGTGCCGTTCGTACTGGTCGAGGATGTCGTTGATGATCTGTTCCTTGCTGTAGCCCACCAGGTCGTAATTCTGGCTGCCTTCGCTGAGGTAGACCTCCGCCCGGTAATAGCGACGGTTCTTCAACTCATGGGCACCCAGGCCACCACGGGCGAACGAGGGCGTGAAGTAACCGCGCATCTGCACCTGGTAGATGAACGGCTGTTCATCGCCATGGCCGACTTTCAAGCTGACGTTGTCATGGCTCGGGTCGTCCTGGGTGATCAGCACCAGCCCTTTCTGCTCGAACACCTCACGCACATCGGCAATGGCCGGGCGCACCACATCGTCCATGAACCGGTACACCTCGTCCCGCGAAGGGAAATGCACCGCCTGGCTCAAGCGCTGGCGCCAACCCCCACGGCCTCGGCGTGACTGGGCGAAGGGAGCCAGCGAATGCATCTGCGCGATCTGGCGCTGCGACTCCAGGTAGAAGGCCTTGTGCAGCCCCCACATCATGCACAACAGGATCAGCGAGAAGGGCAACGAGGTGAGCACCACCGCTGACTTCAGCGAGTCGATGCTGCCGGCGAACAGCAAGGCACTGGTCACCAGTGCCGTCATGGCGCCCCAGAAGATGCGCAGCCAGTTCGGGCCGTCCTCGTCTGCATCGCCGCCGGTCGCCGACAGCGTGGACAGCACCACGGTACCGGAGTCTGCCGACGTCACGAAGAACACGAAGCTGACGAACACCGTCATGGCAATCACCGCCTTGCTCCACGGGTAGGTCTCCAGCAGCAGGTACAGGCTCATGGACGGGTTGTCCAACGCGGCCTGGCCCAGCGCGGTCATGCCGTGATTGATGACCTGGTCCAGTGCGCTGTTGCCGAAGATCGACATCCACGCCAGGGTGAAGCCAAGCGGAATCAGCAGCACACCGAAGACGAACTCGCGAATGGTCCGCCCACGGGAGATGCGCGCGATGAACAAGCCCACGAACGGCGCCCACGCGATCCACCAGGCCCAGTAGAACACCGTCCAGCCACCCAGCCACTCACGGTTATCGCCATAGGCATAGACATCGAAGCTCTTGCGCGGCAAGGCACCCAAATAGTCACCCAGGTTCTGGATAAGGGTATTGAACAGGTGCTGGGTGGGGCCTGCGAACAACACGAAGAGCAAAAGCGAACAGGCCAGGAACAGGTTGATGTCGCTCATCACCCGTACGCCTTTTTCCACACCGGCTACTGCCACGGCTACCGCCGCGCCCATCATCAGCGTGATCAGCACCACCTGCACCCACTGGCTGTGGCTGATGCCGAACAGGTAATCCAGGCCGGCGTTGAGGTGCAGCACGCCAAAGCCCATGTCGGCCCCCAGGCCGAATACCGTGGCGATGATGCCGAAGCCGTCGACCGCATAGCCGATAGGCCCGTTGATGCGCTTGCCGATTAGCGGGTAGAGCGCAGAGCGCAAGGCCAGCGGCAGGTTGTGCCGGTAGGCGAAATAAGCCAGCGCCATGCCGACGAAGGCAAAGACGCCCCAACCGTGCAGGCCCCAATGCAGGAACAGGATCTGCATCGCCTGCCGACCCGCCTCAGCCGTACCCCCTTCACCCTGGGGCGGTTGCAGCATGTGGGTAAGCGGTTCCGAGACGCAGAAGAAGAACAGCGTGATGCTGATCCCCGCAGCGAACAGCATGCCCGCCCATGACAGGTAGCTGAATTCGGGTTCGTCGTGGTCGGCACCGAGCTTGATCTTGCCGTAGCCGGATACGGCGGTGACCACCACGAAGACCAGATACAGCGTCATCGCCAGCATGTAGTACCAGCCTACCGTGTTGGCAGCCCAGTTCTGCGCCGCCAGCAACCACTGGCCTGCACTCTCCGGGTTGATGATGACCACAAGGCCAAAGATGAGGATGAAACTTGCCGCAAAATAGAACACCGGGGGGTTCATGCGGATCTTGCCAGGGGCAAGCGAAGGGGTCGGTGCACTCATGGCGTGTGCACCTCGTCAAAGGACGAAAGACGCATAATTAACGGGTTCAGCAAAGGAATCCTCCTGATGAACACCGGCAGCGGACCAGCGTTTTTTTAATTGAACAAGCGTTCAAGTTAAACATGGTTTGAGCCTCATTGCTAATTGGAGCGCCGATTGGTAATGCCCTGGAAGTACTGTTTGGGCAGCCTTACTTGCCCTGTCGACCCCTGGCTGCAAAGGGGCATGTGACGGTCTGGTGCCTACCCAAGGCACCGTCCAGGATCACTGTTTGTCCTGACAATCGAGCTGCAGGTTGGCCTGGGTAATGTTGCTGTGCGGCGGCACACTGCGCGTCAACCAGACGTTGCCACCGATGGTGGAACCCTGCCCGATGGTGATACGCCCCAGTACGGTAGCGCCGGCATAGATCACCACGTCATCTTCGACGATCGGGTGACGGGCCAAGCCCTTGTGCAACGTGCCGGACTCATCGCTCGGGAAGCGCTTGGCGCCAAGGGTCACCGCCTGATAAATCCGCACGCGCTCGCCGATGATCGCGGTTTCGCCGATCACCACGCCGGTACCGTGGTCGATGAAGAAGCTTGGGCCGATCTGGGCCCCAGGATGGATATCGATACCCGTTGCCGAGTGGGCCAGCTCAGAACTGATTCGTGCCAACAGTGGCAGCCCGGCCGTGTACAGGTGATGGGCCAGGCGGTGATGGATGATCGCCAGGATGCCGGGATAGCACAGCAGCACTTCATCGACACTGCGTGCCGCCGGGTCGCCGTGGTAGGCCGCCAGCACGTCGGTATCGAGCAGTACACGCATGCCCGGCAGCGCTGCGGCAAAGCCCTGGATCAGCTTCAGGGCATGGGCGTCGACACCCGCCAGGTCCTCCTTGCCTTGCCGGGCGGCGTAGCGCAGTTCCAGGCGCGCCTGCACCAACAACGCATTGAGCGCGGCGTCCAGGGTGTGGCCGACATAAAAATCCTCGCTCTCCTCGCGCAGGTCCACTGGCCCGAGGCGCATGGGAAACAGCGCGCCGCAGAGCTGTTCAAGGATCTGTCGCACCGCTTCGCGCGAGGGCAGCTCCCGGCCACCTTGCTCGCCGCTGCTGCGGCCATTGCGGGTGCGCCATTGCTCACGGGCACCGCGCAAGCCGGCCACGATTCCCTGCAGTTGCCAGTGCCCGGAGGCGGGTTGTTCGCTCACGGTGTGTTCTCCTGCCTTCTAGGCTATCTGTTCTATTGTCGATGCCGTCATTTTGCGGGCAAGCGCCCTGGAACAGGCCTCACCCTCTTTCCTGACACTGGATTGGACCGCCAGGGCAATGACAGCCATGCCAGCCTCGCCTACCCTCAAGATCAATGGACAATTTCCAAACGCATAAATAGGCAAAGTGCGATAATTTTTGACTATTTCCTGCGCTGCGCATCCAACCCTATAGTCGCCATCACTTCATTCACAACACGCTCGGGGCTCAGACATGTCGAAGTTCGCCAAACCGCTACTCAATGCCAGCCTGGCCCTGCTGCTGGGCACAGGCCTGCTTGGCCAGGCCTTTGCCGGCGAAGAGTTGAAGACCATCCAGGAAAAAGGCGTGATCAACGTCGGCCTTGAAGGCACATACCCACCCTTCAGCTTCCAGGATGAAAACGGCAAGCTGACCGGCTTCGAAGTGGAGCTGTCCGAATTGCTGGCCAAGGAGCTCGGCGTAAAGGCCAAGATCCAGCCGACCAAATGGGACGGTATCCTGGCTGCGCTGGAATCCAAGCGGCTGGACATCGTCGTCAACCAGGTCACGATTTCCGAGGAGCGCAAGAAGAAATACGATTTCTCCGAACCCTATACCGTCTCGGGTATCCAGGCGCTGGTGCTGAAGAAGAAGGCTGACCAGCTCGGCATCAAGGGCGCTCAGGACCTGGCAGGCAAGAAAGTCGGTGTAGGCCTGGGTACCAACTACGAGCAATGGGTCAAACAGGATGTGCCCAAGGCCGAAGTGCGTACCTATGAAGACGACCCCAGCAAGTTTGCCGACCTGCGCAACGGCCGCATCGATGCCATCCTGATCGATCGCCTGGCTGCACTTGAATACGCGCAGAAAGCCAAGGATACGCAACTGGCGGGCGATGCGTTCTCGCGACTGGAGAGCGGGGTTGCCATGCGCAAGGGCGAACCTGAACTGCTGGACGCCATCAACAAGGCCATCGACAAGCTCAAGGCGGACGGGACGCTGACCAAGCTGTCCGAAAAGTACTTCGGTGCTGACGTCACCCGATGATCGCTGAAAGCCTGCAACTGGTCGCCGACTCCGCACCCTTTCTGCTCAAGGGTGCGGGTTACACCGTGCTGCTCAGCGTAGGGGGCATGTTCTTCGGATTGGTGCTGGGCTTTGCCCTGGCGTTGATGCGTTTGTCCAAAGTGCTGCCGCTCAACTGGCTGGCACGGATATACGTATCGTTCTTCCGTGGCACGCCCCTACTGGTGCAGCTGTTCGTCATCTACTTCGGCATGCCCCAGATCGGTATCGAGCTCGACCCGATCCCCGCCTCGCTGATCGGGCTGTCATTGAACATGGCCGCCTACATCTGCGAGATCCTGCGCGCCGCGATCGCTTCCATCGACCGTGGGCAGTGGGAAGCAGCAGCCAGCATCGGCATGACCCGCGTGCAGGCCATGCGCCGGGCGATCCTGCCCCAGGCGCTGCGCACGGCGTTGCCGCCGTTGGGCAACAGCTTCATCTCGCTGGTCAAGGACACTGCGCTGGCCGCCACCATCCAGGTGCCGGAGCTGTTCCGTCAGGCCCAGTTGATCACGGCACGTACCTTCGAGGTGTTCACCATGTACGTGGCAGTGGCCGTGGTCTACTGGGTGCTGTGCAGCATCCTGGCCCACTTCCAGAACCGCATGGAAGCGCGGGTCAACCAACACGACCAGGAGCACTGAGCATGATCGAAGTCAAAGGCCTGACCAAACGCTTCAAGGGCCTGACCGTGCTCGATGGCATCGATGTGACGGTGCAGCCAGGTGAAGTGGTGGCGATCATCGGCCCTAGCGGGTCGGGCAAGACCACCTTCCTGCGGTGCTTGAACCTGCTGGAAACGCCCGATGCCGGGCAGATCAAGATCGGCGCCATCAGCATCGATGCCGACCGGCCCCTCGGCCCGCAACACAGCGCGATACGTCGCCTGCGCCAACAGGCAGGCTTCGTGTTCCAGAACTTCAACCTGTTTCCCCACCGCACGGCCTTGGAGAACGTCATCGAAGGGCCGGTGATCGTCAAGAAAACACCGCGCGACCAAGCGGTGGACCTTGGCCGGCGTCTATTGGCCAAGGTGGGCCTGGCAGGCAAGGAAGACGCCTACCCGCGTCGCCTGTCCGGGGGCCAGCAGCAGCGGGTGGCCATTGCCCGTGCCTTGGCCATGGAGCCGGAGGTGATTCTGTTCGATGAACCCACCTCGGCCCTGGACCCGGAGCTGGTAGGCGAGGTACTGGCGACCATTCGCAGCCTGGCGGAAGAAAAACGCACCATGATCATCGTTACCCATGAAATGAGCTTCGCTCGCGACGTGGCCAACCGGGTCATCTTCTTCGACAAGGGTGTGATCGTGGAGCAAGGTGAGGCCAAAGCCTTGTTCGCGGCGCCGCAACAGGAGCGCACGCGGCAGTTTCTGCGCAAGTTTCTGGGCACGGCTGCTTCTGAGTAAGCCGGCAAAGCCAGCCCGCATTGTAAAAGCACAGCCGTCACTGAGCTCACGCCTGAATCCATGTCGCCTGGTGGCAGGCGACACGCTTCTATATATATTCCAAACCGTTAGTTCATAAATATTTTATAAACCTTTACGGTATATATACCGGACCACCGGACCAGCATACGTCTGTCGCGATCAGCTGTAGCGGCATAACCCACATGTGAGGTCAGCAATGGTCAGGATCACCATCACCCCAGTGCATAACGCCAGGGCATTGCGTGCAGCCAAGGAGCGGCACTGATGTCCAGCCAAGCCCTTATTCCCCCCCGCAGCGTGCTCGACAGCGCACCGCCCGTGCTGCCAGCCAAGGTCCTGCGCAGCGATGCCCAAGCGCTGCAGGCTGCGCGTGAAGTCGCCGCTGTCGCGCGCGAACACGCTGCCCGTCGGGATCAGCAACGCGAACTGCCCTGGGCCGAGATCGAACTGTTCACCCGCAGTGGCTTGGGAAGCATCAGCGTTCCCAAGGCCTACGGCGGCCCCGAGGTATCGTTTGAAACCGTGGCCGAAGTGTTCCGCCTGATCAGCGCTGCCGACCCCGCACTGGGGCAGATCCCGCAGAACCAGTTCGGCATGCTGCAACTGCTGCGTCTGACAGCCACGCCGGCGCAACAGGCGGTGCTGTTTCGCAGCGTGTTGGACGGCTGGCGCATCGGCAATGCGGGCCCGGAGCGCGGAACCAAGGACACCCTTACCCTCAAGGCACGCATCGACCGCGCAGGTGACGGCTATCGCATCAGTGGTGAGAAGTTCTATTCCACCGGGGCGTTGTTCGCCCACTGGGTGGCGGTCAAGGCGCTGGATGAGGAAGGTCGCCAGCGCCTGGCTTTCGTGCGCCGCGGCACACCCGGGCTACGCATCGTCGACGATTGGTCGGGTTTCGGTCAGCGCACCACGGCCAGCGGCACGGTACTGCTCGATGACGTTCCGGTAGAAGCAGATCTGGTCATCGACAACTGGCGCCAGCGGGAGGTACCCAATACCCAGGGCGCCGCCTCGCAGCTCATCCAGGCGGCCATTGACGCAGGCATTGCCGAGGCCGCCATCGATGACGCCATTGCTTTCGTGCGCACAAAGTCGCGCCCTTGGATCGAAGCCCAGGTAGACCGCGCCAGCGACGACCTCTATGTCATTGCAGACATCGGCCGCCTGAAGCTTGAACTGCATGCCGCCGAGGCGCTGCTGCGCCGGGCCGGGCAGGTGCTGGACGAGGTCAACGCCGGCACGGTGGATGCCGAGTCGGCCGCCCGCGCGTCGATTGCGGTGGCCGAGGCCAAGGTACTGACCACCGAGATTGCCCTGCAGGCCAGCGAGAAACTGTTCGAACTCGCCGGCAGCCGCGCCACCCTGGCCGAGTTCAACCTCGACCGCCACTGGCGCAACGCACGCGTGCACACGCTGCACGACCCGGTGCGCTGGAAATACCACGCGGTTGGCGCGTACCACCTCAACGGCACCCTGCCCGCGCGGCATTCCTGGATCTGATTGGTAGCCTCCTGGGCCGCTGCGCGGCCCGGGGCACCGGAGACACACCATGACCACACGCATCATTACCAGCGACGGCGAAGCCCTGGCCGTTGCCTTGGACATCGCCCGACAGCTACGCCCCGACAGCGCGGCGCGCGACCGTGAACGGCGTCTGCCACACCCTGAGCTGGCGCTGTTCACACGCTCGGGCCTGTGGGGTATCAGCGTCCCCAAGGCCTACGGCGGGGCGGGCGTATCCAACGTCACCCTGGCCAAGGTCATCGCCCTCATCGCGCAGGCCGACGGCTCGCTCGGGCAGATTCCGCAAAACCATTTCTATGCCTTGGAAGTGCTACGAGTAAACGGTACGCCCGAGCAGCAGCAGCGTCTGTACGCCGAGGTGCTGGCAGGTCGGCGGTTTGGCAATGCCCTGGCAGAACTGGGCACCAAAACAGCCAATGACCGCACCACACGGCTGAGCCGCGAAGGCGAAGGCTTTCGCATCAATGGCCGCAAGTTCTACGCCACGGGTGCGCTATACGCCCAGCGCATACCCACCTCGGTGGTCGATGACCAAGGCGTCCAGCACCTGGCATTCGTGCCTGCCGACAGCCCCGGCCTGCAAGTGATCGACGACTGGAGTGGCTTCGGCCAGCGCACCACCGGCAGCGGCTCGGTGGTGTTCGATAACGTGCCTGTCAGCGCACAGGACGTCGTACCGTTTCAGAGCGTGTTCGAGCGCCCTACCCCGGTAGGCCCGCTGGCGCAAATTCTTCATGCGGCCATCGATACCGGCATCGCCCGTGCAGCCTATGAGGACGCCTTGCATTTCGTGCGGACCCGCAGCCGGCCATGGGTGGATTCAGGCGTCGAGCAGGCGAGCGACGATCCGCTGACCGTCAAGCACTTCGGCCAACTCGCCATCCGCCTGCACGCTGCCGAAGCCTTGCTCGAACGCGCAGGCCATTACCTAGACAGCGCGCGTGACGACAGCACGGCCGAAACCGTAGCCGCAGCGTCCATTGCCGTGGCAGAGGCACGGGCCATCAGCACCGAAATCGCCCTGTCCGCCGGCACCACGCTGTTTGAGCTCGGTGGCAGTCAAGCCACGCTGGCCGAACACAACCTCGACCGCCACTGGCGCAATGCCCGGGTGCACACATTGCACGACCCAGTGCGCTGGAAGTACCACGCCATCGGCAACTACTACCTCAACGAGCAAAACCCACCGCGCCGGGGGACCCTCTGATGGCCCGGCAGATCCTGCTCAATGCCTTCAACATGAACTGCGTGGGGCATATCAACCATGGCCTGTGGACGCACCCGCGCGATACTTCGACCCAGTACAAGACCCTCGAATACTGGACCGACCTGGCGCGCCTGCTGGAGCGGGGCCTGTTCGACGGATTGTTCATTGCCGACATCGTCGGCACCTACGATGTCTACGGCCAGTCGCTAGAGGTGCCGTTGAAGGAATCCATCCAGTTGCCGGTCAACGACCCTCTGCTGCTGGTGTCCGCCATGGCCGCCGTTACCCGCAACCTCGGTTTCGGCCTCACGGCCAACCTCACGTATGAAGCGCCTTATCTCTTCGCTCGCCGCCTCTCGACCCTGGATCACCTGAGCAATGGGCGAGTCGGCTGGAACATCGTCACCGGTTATCTGGACAGCGCTGCGCGCGCCATGGGCCTGACCCAGCAGCCCGAGCATGACCGTCGCTACGACCAGGCCGATGAATACCTCAAGGTGCTGTACCAGCTGCTTGAGGGCAGTTGGGCCGACGATGCCGTGCTGGCTGACCGCGGCCAGCGCATCTACGCGCGCCCCGACAAAGTGCGCAAGGTTCGCCACCACGGGGAGTTCTACCATGTCGAGGGCTACCACCTGTGCGAACCGTCGCCACAACGGACACCGGTGCTGTTTCAGGCTGGCAGCTCGCCGCGCGGGCTGACGTTTGCGGGCAACCATGCCGAGTGTGTGTTCATCAGCGGCCAGGACAAGGCTTCAACCCGCGCCCAGGTGGACAAGGTGCGCGCCGCTGCCAGAGCTGCGGGTCGCGACCCAATGGCAGTCAAGGTCTTCATGGGCATCACGGTGATCGTGGCGCCCACCGAGCAACAAGCCCTGGCCAAGCACGCTGAATACCTGCGCCATGCCAGCCCCGAAGCCGGCGTCGCGCATTTCGCTGCCTCCACTGGCATCGACTTTGCGGCCTTTGATCTGGACGAGCCGATTGCCTTTAGCCAAGGCAACGCCATCCAGTCGGCTACCCGCCAGCTACAGGACAACGCCTGGACCCGACGTCGCCTGCTGCAACAGCACGCCTTGGGTGGCCGCTACGTCACCTTGATCGGCGACCCCGCGCAAGTGGCTGATGAGCTGATTGCGTGGGCCGATGAAACCGGCCTGGACGGCTTCAACCTGACCCGCACCGTTACACCGGAAAGCTTCGAGGACTTCATCGACCTGGTGATTCCGCAGCTACAGGCGCGCGGCCGCTACAAGACCGCCTACGCCGGCGGCACGCTGCGCGAAAAGCTGTTCGCAACCGACCATCCCTACCTGCCAGCCGACCATCCTGGCTCGGCCTACCGCTTTGCGCCTGCCCCCGCTTTCACCGGAGCCCTGCACCATGCTTGAAAAACTAATTCGTCCCGTTGCGGCCGTCGTTATTGCCTTGGGCTTCTCGAGCGCAGCCCTGGCCGATCAGCCGCTGAAGATCGGCACCACGTCAGCCTTCGCCATCCCGCTGGAAGCCGCCGTCGAAGAGGCGCACAAGCAGGGGCTCGAGGTGAAGCTCATCGAATTCAGCGACTGGATAGCGCCCAATGTCAGCCTCAACAGTGGCGACATCGACGTGAACTACTTCCAGCACATTCCCTTTCTGGAAAACGCCAAGGCTGCTGCCGGTTTCGATCTGGTGCCCTACGCCCCAGGCATCATCAACAACGTGGGCCTGTATTCCAAGCGCTACAAAAGCTTCGCCGACCTGCCCGAAGGGGCGAGCGTCGCAATCGCCAACGACCCGATCAACAGCGGGCGAGGCCTGCAACTGCTGGCCAAGGCCGGCTTGATCACGCTGAAACCTGGCGTGGGCTACAAGGCCACAGAACAGGACATCACGGCCAACCCGAAGAAGCTCAAGATCATTCAGGTCGAAGCGGTCCAGTTGGTACGGGCGTATGACGACGCGGACCTGGTGCAGGGCTACCCCGCCTACATTCGGCTGGCCAACAGTTTTGACGCCACCTCGGCCCTGCTTTTCGATGGTCTGGAGAACAAGGAATACGTGATTCAGTTCGTCATTCGCCCACAGAGCAGGAATGACCTTCGCCTGGCCAAGTTCGTCGACATCTACCAGCACTCGCCGGCCGTGCGCGCGGCCTTGGACAAGGCTCATGGCACGCTCTACCAGGCCGGTTGGGAGTGACAGCGATGAGCCAGTCCACTGCACGAGCACTCGAATCCCCTGCCCCACCGCGTCAGGCTGAACACGTGAACCTGCGCCCCGACGTCAGCCAAGCCCATGTGCGGTTCATCGGGTTGGGCAAGACGTATCCAGGTCAGAGCCAGCCGGCGTTGCAAGGCATCGACCTGAACATCCGGCGCGGTGAAATCTTCGGCATCATCGGCCGCAGCGGGGCGGGTAAGTCCTCGCTGTTGCGCGTCATCAACCGGTTGGAGCAGCCTACGCAGGGCCGGGTGCTGATCGACCAGGCGGACATTGCCCGCTACGACGAGGAGGCACTGGTGGCGTTGCGCCGAAACATCGGCATGATTTTCCAGCACTTCAACCTGATGTCAGCCAAGACCGTGTGGCAGAACGTCGAACTGCCCCTGAAAGTGGCCGGCGTTGCCAAGGCGCAGCGCCAGCGCAAGGTACGCGAGCTGCTGCAACTGGTTGGCCTCGAGGACAAGCACGACGTCTATCCTGCGCAGCTGTCCGGCGGCCAGAAGCAGCGCGTGGGCATTGCCCGCGCCCTGGTGCACGACCCAAGCATCCTGCTGTGCGACGAAGCGACCTCGGCGCTGGACCCGGAGACGACCGCCTCGATTCTGGGGCTGCTACGCGACATCAACCAACGCCTGGGCCTGACCATCGTGCTGATCACCCATGAAATGGCCGTGGTGCGCGACACCTGCCACCGGGTTGCGGTACTGGAGCGTGGCCAATTGGTCGAGCAGGGAGAGGTCTGGCAGGTGTTCGGCGCGGCGCGGCACGCTACTACGCGCACGTTGCTGGCGCCGCTGCAACCCACGTTGCCAGAAGCCCTGACCGCGGACATCAAGGCTGCCCCATCGAGCCCCGACAGCGCTATCGTGCTGAAGCTGACAGCGTTCGGCGAGCCCGATCTGACGGCGTTGTTCGCCGAGTTGGGCGGACGTGTGCGGCTGCTGCAAGGGGGTGTGCAGTCCATCGGCGCGCGTACACTGGCGCAACTGATCGTTTCGGTGCAGCACTCGCCCCATGACGCCAGCCGCCTCCTGGAGCGCACTCGGCGCTGGGCCGAAGACGTGGAGGTGCTGGGCCATGTGGGTTGATCGTCTACTGGAGGGTTTGCTCGACACGCTGTTGATGGTCGGCGTTTCTTCGCTGATCGCCTTGCTGGTGGGCGTACCGATGGCCGTCATGCTGGTGACCAGCGACAGGGGCGGCATCTATGCAGCACCGCTGCTCAACAGGGTGCTGGCCGCCTTCGTCAACCTGTTCCGCTCGGTGCCGTTTCTGATCCTGATGGTTGCCCTGATCCCCTTCACGCGGTGGGTGGTCGGCACTACCTATGGGGTCTGGGCGGCCATCGTGCCCCTTACCATCGCAGCTACGCCCTTTTTCGCTCGCATCGCCGAAGTCAGCCTGCGTGAGGTCGACCATGGCCTGGTGGAGGCGGCCCAAGCCATGGGATGCCGACGCTGGCACATCGTCTGGCACGTGCTGCTGCCAGAAGCCCTGCCGGGCATCGTCGGCGGCTTCACCATCACCTTGGTGACGCTGATCAATTCATCCGCCATGGCAGGCGCCATCGGTGCCGGAGGGTTGGGTGACATCGCCTACCGCTATGGGTACCAGCGCTTCGACAGCCAGATCATGCTAACGGTGATCGCCATGCTAGTGGCCCTGGTGGCACTGATCCAGCTGGGTGGCGACCGGCTGGCCCGAGGGTTGAACAAGCGATGAGCGCAGGGTGCGGGCTGGCGCCAAGCCAGCCCCTGGCCTTATTCCCAGCGCAGGTGTTCTGCGGCGACCGGCCGGCCGAACCAATAGCCCTGCCCCAGCTGGCACTGCTCCTGCAGCAGGAAGCTGGCCTGCTCCTGCTGCTCGATGCCTTCGGCATGCACTTGCATGCCCATGCTGCGGGCCAGGGCGATGATTACCCGCACGATCGCGACATCATCTTCATCGCACGGCAGCCCGGCCACGAAACCCTGGTCGATCTTGAGCTTTTGCACGGGCATGCGCTTGAGGCGTAACAGCGAGGAATAGCCGGTGCCGAAATCATCGATGGCCAAGGTCACACCCAGCTCGCGCAGACGGTGAAGCTGCTCCAGGGCCACTTCCGGATCTTCCATCACCGCACTTTCCGTCACCTCCAGTTCAAGCAGCGCTGGCGCCAGGCCTGTTTCGTGCAGCACATCGGCCACCTGCCGGTACAGCTCATGCTGGCCAAACAGCCGGCTCGAGATGTTCACGGCCACGAATGCCAGGAGGCGGCCTTCTCGCTGCCAGCGCACCATCTGCAGGCACGCCTGGCGTAGCACCCAGGCATCGATTTCGGCAATCAGCCCGGTGCGTTCGGCAATCGGGATGAACTCACCGGGGGGCACCAGGCCCCGCTGGGGATGCTGCCAGCGGACCAGTGCCTCGACCCCCACCTGACTGCCCGAGGCCAGGTCATGCACGGGCTGGTAGAACACGCGCAGCTCGTCCTGCTCGAGGGCGCGGCGCAGTTCTCCCGCCGTTTCCACACGCAACTGGGCGTGCGCGGTCAGCTCTTCGGTGTACAGGGCATAACAGGCGCGGCCGTTGGTCTTGGCCTTGTACAGCGCCGAATCGGCATTGCGTAGCAACTGCTCGGCACTCAGGGCGTCGCTTGGGAACAGGCTGATGCCTGCGCTGACACTGATGAACAGGCGATGACCCTCGAAGAGGAAGGGCTCGCGCATGCGTTCGATGATGCGCTGGGCCAGTTTTGCTGCCTGCCCCAGATCCTGGCAGTGCTCGGCCAGGACGCCGAACTCGTCGCCGCCCAGGCGCGCCAGGGTAACCCCGCTGCTCACGACTTCACCCAGGCGCACGCCCACCAGCTTGAGCAGCTGATCGCCAATCGTATGGCCGAGCCCGTCGTTGATGCTTTGGAAATGATCGAGGTCCAGAAGCAGCAGCGCACAACCGCGCTTCTTGGCCTGGGCCGCTGCCAACGCCTGCTGGACCCGGTCGGTGAACAACAGGCGATTGGGCAGGTCGGTCAGGGGATCATGGTGGGCCAGATAGGCCAGCTCCTGCTCCGAATGCTTGATGGCACTGATGTCACTGAATACCGCCACGTAATGGCTCAGTTCGCCTTCGTCATCGCAAATGGCGCGGATGGTTTGCCATTGAGGATAGATTTCACCGCTTTTACGGCGGTTCCAGATCTCGCCGCTCCACTCCCCCGTCTCGGTCAGGGCCGCGTAGATTTGCTGGTAGAACGCGGCGCCATGACGCCCCGACTTGAATTTGCTGGGGCGCTGGCCAATGACCTCATCCTGCTGATAGCCGGTGATGCGCATGAACGCGCGGTTGACGTGCACGATCACCCCCTGCCGGTCGGTCACAAGGACGCCTTCCAGGGTGCAGTCGAACACCGCAGCGGCCATGCGCAGGCGCTCACGGTCCTCCCCGCGCAGGCGCGCACCGGCGCCGATGAAGTTCAACAGCCGCACGCGTGACACATAGATCAGCAAGGCACTGAGCAACACCCAGACCACGATGTTGATCTGACGCCCCACGGTCAGGGCCAGGGAGTCATCAGTCATGCTCTGCAGCACCACCTCGGCCAGCACCAGCCAGAGGATCGAGAGCACCACATAAAGCGCTGCCATGCGCAAAGCGTCGCGAACGGAAACAGACATGTCGGGTGCAATTGCCCATGAAAAATGTTGGGGGATTATAAAGCTTCTGCTGCCCGACGTGCGGTTAGCGCTTCGCAAAGGCCGCGCATCAAGGTATGCCGGGCACCGACGCCCGGCTGAAACATGGCGTGGTCAGCTTTGACTGGTTTTATTTCCCGACCCAGGGATAATCGCACCTTTCCCCTGAATCTCGAGGGTATCTCTGCCTATGTGGTACAACGGCCTGCTCGACTTGTCGGCCTGGCAACTGGTCGGCATCACTTTGTTGATGACCCATGTGACCATTGTCAGCGTCACGGTCTACCTGCATCGCTATTCCGCGCATCGTGCGCTGGAGCTCAACACCGGGCTCAAGCATTTCTTCCGCTTCTGGCTGTGGCTCACCACGGCGCAGAACACCCGTGAATGGACCGCTGTCCATCGCAAGCACCACGCCAAGTGCGAAACCCCGGACGACCCGCACAGCCCAGTCTACAAGGGCTTGAGTACGGTGCTGCGCAAAGGGGCCGAGCTCTATCGCGAAGAGGCGCGCAACCCCGAGACCTTGCGCATCTACGGCAAGAACTGCCCGGACGACTGGGTCGAACGCAACCTCTACTCCCGCTACAAGCTGGGCGGTATCGTGCTGATGGCGCTTATCGACCTGCTGCTGTTCGGCACCGCCGGCATCACGATCTGGGCCGTGCAGATGATGTGGATTCCCTTTTGGGCAGCCGGGGTGGTCAATGGCCTGGGCCACGCCGTGGGCTATCGCAATTTCGAATGCCGCGACGCGGCGACCAACCTGGTGCCTTGGGGCATCGTCATTGGGGGCGAAGAGCTGCACAACAATCATCACACCTACCCCAACTCGGCCAAGCTTTCGGTCAGGCGCTGGGAATTCGACATGGGCTGGGCGTGGATTCGCCTGTTCTGCCTGCTGCGCCTGGCCAAGGTCCAGCGCGTGGCCCCCATCGCCCACCGCGTTGCCGGCAAGGCCAGCCTGGACATGGACACCGCCATGGCCATCCTGAACAACCGCTTCCAGATCATGGCCCAGTACCGCAAGCTTGTGATCGGCCCGCTGGTCAAACAGGAACTGGACCGCGTCGATGCCTCGGTCAGCCACCACTTCCGCCGCGCCAAACGCCTGCTGTCCCGTGAAACCAGCTTGCTGGAGGATCGCCACCATGTCCGTATCGAGTCCATGCTGGCGCACAGCCAGGCATTGAAGACCATTTACGAGAAGCGCCTGGCCCTGCAGCAGATCTGGGCGCGGACCAGCGCCAATGGCCACGACATGCTTGCCGCCATGAAGGATTGGGTACACGAGGCCGAGACCAGTGGCATCCACGCCCTGCGCGACTTTGCTTCGCAGTTGAAAACCTATTCCCTGCGCCCGACCGCTGCCTGACCTCCGTTGATCGATACGCCCCGTTCTGGGGCGTAAGCTCAGGAACTTCAACCCTCTGTTTCGACTCGAACTGCCCACATCGGCCGGAAGGTGGCCGCACCTTTACCCGTCGAGCGCGCGCTGTGCACATGGCCAAGAACAATCCCAAGATTCTGACCGGTACTCCTCCCCCCGACGCTGCCCAAACCCTGCTGGCACTGATGCATGCCCAAGGCGAAGTCGCCCGACTCAGCGAACGTGAGCAGCTATTCAGTTCGTTGCTTGAAAGTGTCAACGCCGTACTGTGGGCCTTCGATTGGGAAACGCGGCAAGTGCTGTACGTAAGCCCTGCGTTCGAGCGCATCTTTGGTCGCCCTGTCAGCCGGGTCATGGCCGATTTCAACGTATGGCGCGACAGCATCTATCCGGATGATCTTGAATTTGCCGAACAGAGCCTGGCCCAGGTACTGTCCACAGGCTCCGTGGAACACCGCGAATACCGCATCCTCAACGGCGATGGCGAGCTGCGCTGGCTGAGCGACAAGTGCTACGTCAGCCAGCAGCCAGGTAGCGATCGGGTGACCATCGTCGGCATCGCCGAAGACATCACCGACAAGAAACGCCTCGAAGGCGAGCTTCAGCGTCTGGCCACCACCGATGTCCTGACCCAGAGCAGTAACCGCCGCCACTTCTTCGAATGTGCCAAGCAGGCCTTCGACAAGGCACGGGAGGACGGTACACCGCTGACTTTCCTGCTTCTGGACATCGACGATTTCAAGAACATCAATGACAGCTACGGCCACCAGGAAGGTGACCAAGTGCTGCAGCGCATTGCCCACAGCGGCAGGACGGTACTGCGTCGAGGTGATCTGTTCGGCCGCATCGGGGGCGAAGAATTTGCCGCAGTATTCCCAGGCTGCACGGCCAAAGTGGCAGAACAGATCGCCGAACGGTTGCAGCGGGAGGTGCAGCGGCTGAGTTTCGGCCAGGAGGGCCAGACCTACAGCGTGACGGTGAGCCAGGGCCTGACGGGTTTGATGGAGGACGACGACACCCTGAACAGCTTGTATGCCCGTGCCGACGCAGCCATGTATCAAGCGAAGCGCCAGGGCAAGAACCAGATCGTTCAGGGATGAGCATCGGCGCCCACCGTCGGTAAATTGCTGACATGAAAAAACCCGCCGAAGCGGGTTTTTTTTAAGCCAGCTACATCAAGCGAGTTCAGCGAAGCACTCTTCGATGATGGCCAGGCCCTTGTCCAACAGAGCGTCTTCGGCGGTCAGCGGCACCAGAATACGCAGGACGTTGCCGTAGGTACCGCAGGACAGCAGGATCAGACCCTTGTCGCGCGCCTTGGCAACGACTTGGGCGACAGCTGCAGCGTTAGGGGTATGAGTGCCTTTCTCGAAAACTTCGACGGCAATCATCGAACCCAGGCCACGCACGTCACCGATGATCGGGTGCTTCTGCTGGATCTCACGCAGACCGGCGGTCAGGCGCTCGCCCACGGCCTTGCTGCGGTCCAGCAGGTTCTCTTCTTCGAAGACATCGATGACGGCCAGGGCCGCAGCACAGGCGATTGGCGAACCGGCATAGGTGCCGCCCAGACCGCCCGGTGCAATGGCGTCCATGTATTCGGCCTTGCCGCACACACCGGCCAGCGGGAAGCCGCCGGCGATGGACTTGGCGAAGGTCGTCAGGTCAGGCGCAACGCCCATCTGCTCCATGGCGAAGAAGGTGCCAGTACGACCTGCACCGGTCTGCACTTCGTCGGCGATCAGCAGGATACCGTGCTGGTCACACAGGGCACGCAGACGCTTCATCAGCTCTTTTGGCGCTGGCAGGAAGCCGCCTTCGCCTTGTACGGGCTCGAGGATGATGGCGGCGATGTCACGTGGCTCGGCGTCGTTCTTGAAGATGCGCTCGACCGAAGCGATGGCATCGTCGACGCTGACACCGTGCAGCTCGCTCGGGAACAGTGCACGGAAGACACCACCTGGCATCAGGCCCATGCCTGCAGAGTACGGCACGACTTTACCAGTCAGGCCCAGGGTCATCATGGTACGGCCGTGGTAGCCGCCGGTGAAGGCGATCACGCCGGCGCGGCCGGTTGCAGCACGGGCGATCTTGACGGCGTTCTCGACCGCTTCGGAGCCAGTGGATACCAGCAGGGTCTTCTTGTCGAAGTCACCTGGCACCAGCTTGTTGATCTTTTCGCACAGCTCTACGTAGGGCTCATACGCCAGTACCTGGAAGCAGGTGTGGCTGACCTTGGTGAGCTGCTCTTGCACCGCTGCAACCACTTTTGGGTGCAGGTGGCCGGTGTTCAGCACGGCGATACCACCAGCGAAGTCGATCAGTTCGCGGCCTTCGACGTCGATGACGGTGGAGTTCTTGGCCGATTCAACGAAAATCGGGTGGATCTGGCCGACGCCACGTGGGACAGCGGCGACACGGCGTTGCATCAAGGATTCGTTGGTCTTGCTCATAATGCCCTCATTGCGCCGTTGAACATGGCGCTTTTATTCGGGGGTAGCTGGGGTTGCCCGCAGTCAGTATTCGTTGATCGACTGCCGCGAACGCCCTGGCCACCAGGTGCTGCAATGTAAAAAAGGCCAGCGGGACGTCGCTCTCGCGCCCCGCTGGCAGAGGTAAAGCCTTTACCGTGCGATCAGACGCTGATGCACAGGTATTTGATTTCGAGGTAATCCTCGATACCGTACTTGGAGCCTTCGCGGCCCAGGCCAGAAGCCTTGATACCGCCAAATGGCGCCACTTCGTTGGAAATCAGGCCGGTGTTGATGCCTACCATGCCGTATTCCAGCGCTTCGGCGACACGGAACACACGGCTCATGTCGCGGGCGTAGAAGTAGGACGCCAGGCCGAACTCGGTGTCGTTGGACATGGCGATGACTTCGGCTTCGTCTTTGAAGCGGAACAGCGGCGCCAACGGGCCAAAGGTTTCTTCCTTGGCAACGGCAGCGGTCTTGGGCACGTCGACCAGAATGGTCGGCTCGAAGAAGTTGCCTTCGATCAGCTTGCCGCCGGACAGGACCTTGGCGCCTTTGCTCACCGCGTCTTCGATGTGCTCCTGCACCTTGGCCACGGCCTTGCCGTCGATCAGCGGGCCAGTGGTGGTGCCGTCTTCGAGGCCGTTACCGATCTTGAGCTTGGCCACAGCGGCGGCCAGCTTCTGCGCGAACGCGTCATAGACGCCGTCTTGCACGTAGATGCGGTTGGCGCAGACGCAGGTCTGGCCGTTGTTACGGTACTTGGAGATGATCGCGCCTTCGACTGCCTTGTCCAGGTCGGCGTCGTCGAACACGATGAACGGGGCGTTACCACCCAGCTCCAGGGATACTTTCTTGATGTCCTTGGCGCATTCCTGCATCAGCTGGCGACCGATTTCGGTAGAGCCTGTGAAGGAGAGTTTGCGCACCAGGGCGTTGCCGGTCAGTTCGCCACCGACTTCGCCTGCGCTGCCGGTAACCACGCTCAGCACGCCTGCCGGAATACCGGCACGGTTGGCCAGTTCGACCAGCGCCAGGGCGGAGTACGGGGTTTGCGAGGCAGGCTTGAGCACCATGGTGCAGCCAGCAGCCAGGGCCGGCCCGGCTTTACGGGTGATCATGGCCGCTGGGAAGTTCCACGGGGTGATGGCCGCGGTGACGCCAATCGGCTGCTTGATGACGATCAGACGCTTGTCAGGCTGGTGGCCTGGGATGGTGTCGCCATAGACGCGCTTGGCTTCTTCGGCAAACCACTCGATGAAGGAGGCGGCATAGGCGATTTCGCCCTTGGCTTCGGCCAGCGGCTTGCCTTGTTCGGTGGTCATCAGGCGAGCGAGGTCGTCCTGGTTTTCGATCATCAGTTCGAACCAGCGACGCAGCTTGGTCGAGCGCTCCTTGGCGGTCAGGGCACGCCAGGCCGGCAGGGCCTTGTCGGCTGCCTCGATGGCGCGGCGGGTTTCCGCAGTACCCATCTTCGGCACGGTACCAATGACTTCGCCCGTGGCAGGGTTGGTCACATTGATAGTCTGGCCGCTGTCCGCATCCAGCCATTCACCGTTGATGAAGGCTTGCTGGCGGAACAACTGAGCGTCTTTGAGCTGCATGTCGGCTTCCCGAATTGTTGATTGTTGAAAGCGCCCAGCGCAGGGCTCCGAGCGTTTGAAATCTCAAACGAATGCTAAGCGTCTGCTGGGGTGTTGGACAATAGGCTGTTCGAAAAAAAGAACGAGCGGTTGAACACCTTATCTGAAATCGGCTCGCTGGTAGGGCGTGATGGGCCCTGGCTACCCAAGGCGAGCACGAACCGAAAGAGTAGCCCCAGGCAGAACCGCCATGGAGGCGAACATGGCAACTGGTAAAAAGGGCTACAGATCAAGGCGATGGACGCAGACGAACGAGATAGGTATCATGCGTGCGCGTTGCACTCGTAGCTCAGCTGGATAGAGTACTGCCCTCCGAAGGCAGGGGTCGTGGGTTCGAATCCCGCCGAGTGCGCCATACATGAAAAGCCCCAGGCCAACGCCTGGGGCTTTTTCGTTTGTGCGCCATGTCACACGCCTGGTACTGCCGTACCACAGGTCATTGGTGTTAGCGTGAAGGCCTTCCCGCACGACGGGGCCTCATCAATGATTGGCGAAGGAATGCGTACACTCATGCATCTGAAAAAGCTCACCTCTGTTTCCCTGCTGGCAGCCAGCATCGGCTTGTTCGCATTGCCTGCCCAGGCCAACCTCACCCAGCAGCAGTCTGCGGCGATCGTCAAGGCGTTCGACGGCAGCGATCCGCATGACTTCAAGCAGTTTCTCGGCAAGCTCAAAGGCAGCGAACTGGCCCAGGCCGATGACCTGGGCACCACCTTGGACACCTACCTGGCCGGTAAGCCGCTGGGCGCCGAGCAGCAGAACGAGATCAATCGCCTGCTCGGGCTCTACACCCGCATCAAGTACGGCAAGGCTGCCACCCAGACCCTGCGCGAACTGGTGGCCATTCCCACGGTCACCGTCGAGGGCACGCCTCAGCATGAAAACCCCGAGTTCCTGAAGATCGCCGACAAGATCAAGGCACTGGCCGACGGGTTTGGCCTGGCTTTTCGCAACGTCGACAACCGTGTCTACGAAATCTCCCTGGGAAGCGGCAAGGAAGTGGTCGGTATCCATGCCCATGCCGACGTGGTCCCTGTCACACCGGAAAACTGGAAGCTGGCCGACGGCACGCGCCTGGACCCGTTCAAGGTCACCCTGGTCGGTGATCGCATGTACGGCCGTGGTACCGAGGACGACAAGAATGGCATCGTCGTAGCGCTGTATGCCCTGAAGGTCGCCAAGGATGAAAACCTGCCCCTGGCGCGGCAATTCAAACTGCTGATCGACACCACCGAAGAAACCAGCGGCGATGCCATCCCGTACTACTTCGAGCGCAACCCTACGCCTGACTACAACCTCGCCCTGGATGGCGGCTATCCGGTGGTCATCGCGGAAAAAGGCTACGGCACCGTGATGGCGAATTTTGCCAAGCGTGCGGCCAGCGGCCAGGGTGCCGAAATCGTCAACCTTACCGGTGGGCTTGCTACCAATCAGATCCCGTCCACCTCGGTAGCGACCTTGCTCACCGACGACGCCAGCGCACTGGCGCAGCGGTTGAACACGGCCGGTGCCGAGTACGTGAAGCAAAACGGTGGCGACTTCAGCATTGCCGCCAAACCCGACGGCAAGCAAGTGGTGCTCACCGTGACCGGTGTGTCAGCTCACTCCTCGGAGCCCGAATCGGGCGTGAACCCTGTCGCGCGCATGCTGGACTTCATCAATGGCGTGGGCAAGACGGTGCCGTTGAAGCGGAACCAGTTCACCGATGCTGCCCACTATGCGGCGGACAACTGGGGCCTGGACTACCTGGGCAAGAAGCTGGGCATCGCCTATGACGATGCATTCATGGGGCCGCTTACCGCCTCGCCAACCTTCATCGGTGTGGATGACAAAGGCTTGAAGCTGGCGATCAACCTGCGCATCCCCAAGGGCAAGGCGGTCGCGACGATCAAGGATGAAATCGCCGACAAGCTCGGTAAGTGGTCGCAGCAAAGCCATATCACGCCCGCCTACGACTACAGCCTGGACGAGCCGATGTACCGCAACCCAGAAGGCGAGTGGGTCAAGGCCCTGCTGGCTGTGGCCAGCGAAAACCTGGGCATGAAGCACGCGTTCGGTACGTCCGCCGGAGCCACCTCAGTGCATGACCTGCCCAACGGCGTGCAGTTTGGTCTGGCCATGCCCGGTGTGAAGTACACCGGGCATAACGACAACGAGTTCAAGACCGTGGACCAGTTCATGCTGGACCTGCAGGTGGTCAGCGAAATGGTGGCGCGGATCGGGCAGATGCCGAAGCTCTGAGATCCGCCTCGGCCTTTGGCATCGCTACCCGGCCTGGCAGGCCGGGCTAGCGCGCCCGGTGATCCCTGCACAGCCCTGAATCATGTCAGGCTGTGCATCACCTGCAGGGTCTTTTCAATGTCCTGGGGCGTGTTGGTGATCCCGGCAGAGAAGCGAACCGAGGTATGGCGGTAAGGTGTTGCGCTGGCAATGATGTTATGCGCTTTCAACTTCGCCACCACGTCCTTGGGCGCCTGACCCTTAACGTCGCAGCACACGATACCCGCCGAAAACTGCGCGTCTTGGGGCGTGAGCAATGAAACATTGGGCAGTTTGGCCAGCCCTTCCTTGAGTTGGCCATTGAGTTCGGCAACGCGCTCGGCAATGCGCTTGCGGCCAATTTGCTCGATGAATCGGAACGCCTCGATCATCGCCCACTGATTCTCGAACGCCAGGAACCCTCCGGGGCTTACCCATGCCGCTTGCGTATCGCCCTGCGGCGCACGTTCCTGGCGCCAGGCATTGGCAGGCTCGGCCGCCATGATGGTGGGAATGGTCGGCATGACGTGGCGCCATTGCCCTTGGCGCCCCCACACCAGACCGGTACCGTGCGGGCCGAGGATCCACTTGTGCGTACCGGCACTGAAGAAATCGCATCCCAGGCTGGCGACCTGCGCCTCGGAGCAGCCGAAACCATGCACCCCGTCAATCACGTACAGGATTCTCTGCGCCTCGTCACGGCCTTTGTTGAGCCGGGCCACCAGGTCGCCGATCTCCTTGACCGGCAACCGTACGCCGGTGCCTGAATGGACCCAAGTCATTGCCAGAATGCGGGTCGAAGGGCGAATGGCGGCTTCGATACGCGTCACGATGGCATCGACGCTGACGTCCTGCGGACCTTGGTAGAGATCGATGCGCCTGATGCTGCCACCCCACTTGACCACAGCCAGGCGCATCGCTTCGTCATGGGTGTACCACTCATGGTGGGTGGTGAGAATTTCCTGATCGGGATTGAGCTTGATGCCGTTGTAGATCATTGCCAGGCCCTGGGTCGTGCTGGTGGTCAGGGCAATGTCCTCTGCGCGCCCGCCCGTATAGGCGGCCGCGGTTTCGCAGACCTTGCGCCAGACCATGTCTTCGGGTTTGGCGAACATGTGGTCTTCGAGGTAGGTATAGGGGTTCTGGTCGAAGGCCTCCCGGTGCCGCGCCATGGCATCGCGCACCGGCTTGGGGTTGGATGCCAGGAAGAAGTTGGAGATATGCACATACCGTGGCGACAGCTGAAACTGCGCCCGTACCGATGCCCAGTCGGCAGGATCGAATGCCGGGGTTTCTGGCTCGGGCGCCGCAACGGCGCCTGCGCTGGACAGGCTGGCGATCATGCCGCCGCCAACCAGGGTGGCGCCCACAGCGCCCCCCATGAATCCACGTCTTCCCAAACTCATTTCGACTTCCTATCGATTCACAGTGAGGTCCGCGCAGTGCGCGCGGACAAAGCATTGAAGATGCGCTGCCCATACAGGCCGACAGCCAGACCCAGCACGATCAGGACAACGGCCAGTACCTTGCTGGTGGGCACGCTCTCGTTGAACACCAGTACCGAGCCGAGCATGCCGAAAATCGGCACCAGCAGCGAAAGCGGTGCGACGGTCGATACCGGGTACGTCTTGAGCAGCGAATTCCAGATCCAATAGGCAAACAAGGTGTTCGGATAAACCTGGAACAGAATCGACAGAATCGCCGTGCTGTCCACCTGATGGACCAGCGCGGTGTAGCCGGCACTGCCATTGACCGCGTAGTCGAGCACGAACAACGGGATCGGTGCAAAAGCGCTGGACCACACCAGGAACGCGAACACGTCCTTGGTCTTTGCCTTCTTGTTGATGACGTTGGCCACGCTCCATGCGCCAGCGCCCAGGAGTACCAGCAACACACCAGGCAATGTCACCGAGCCGTCGCTGATCGTGATGATGCACAGCAGCCCCGCCAAGGCCACCAGCATGCCCAGCACCTGAAAGCGCGTCAGTGCTTCTTTGAAGACCAACCCGCCCAGCAGGATGGTGAAGAATGCACTGAACTGCAGCACCAGCGAGGCAATGCCGGCAGACAGCCCAGCCTTGATCCCGAGGTTGACCACACCCCATAAGCCGATGCCGAACACCAGGCCGTAGCCAATGATGTAGCGCCAGGCCACATCGGGTTTGCGGATGAAGAAAATCGCCGGCAGCGCACACAGGCTGAAACGAATCCCGGCGAGGATCAGTGGGTCGACAGTGGCCAGCCCCAGTTTGATGACAGAGAAATTGATGCCCCAGATGGCCGTGATCAGAACGGCCAGCACTACATGCTGTGGTTTCATTGGCAGGCTGCCTTGAAGAAGAAGTTAAGCAACGGATGTCAGGTGCCGGGCCAGTGATACCCGCGAGAACAGATCAACCATCCAGTCGCGGGTACGCTCGGGCTCGGCGGTCTTGACGATGCCCGCCAGCGGCGCTTCGAATGCCGAGTAGGTCACGTGCCCAGGCAATGGTGCACCCGGTTCGAGCTCGTTCCACTGCACGATACAAGGGCTGCCGCGCAGTTCACCTGCGCCCTCGAGCCCAAGGAACGTGCGCTGCGGGTGAGTGTGCCCAGGGAACACGAACCATCCGTAGCCCAGGTCCGCCTGCCGGCCGCTCAGCGTCGAAAGGTCCAGTTCGCCGTCGACATAGATGCGCAGTTCCAGCGAAGGCAAATGAATCCCCGTGGCCATCTCATACGTCGCCACCACGTCAGCCCCGCCGACCCGGTTACCCACTTCGAGGAAGACCGGCCCGTCGGCGTCCATGATGGCTTCCAGGTGGAAGGCGCCGTGGGTGATCCGCACCGCGTTCAGCGCCTGCCCCACCCACTCCCGCATGGATGCGCAGCTGTCCACATGCCAGGAACCCAGCGGCGCACCCCGCTCCATGTAGTCCAGGCAGGTGCCTACGTATTCACTGGCCTGCATCGTGACGATTCGACCGTCGAGCACCAAACCGTCGAAATGGCGGATGGGGCCTGCAACGTACTCCTCGACCTGAAAATCATCGATGTGCAACGACTGTTCATGGATTTTGCGCCGGATTTCGGCGTGGGCCTGAGACGGTAAATGTACGCTGACGTCCGCGCTCGAAGCGCCGCTGTGGGGTTTCAAGACCGTTTTGCCTGCCCAAGGCACCTGGCCTTGCGCGTCCAGGTAACAGGCCAGCGACATGAACTGCGGTATGCGCAAGCCGTTGGCCTGCACCGCTTGCTTCATCAGCAGCTTGTTGCGCGCCAGGGTCACGGTCTGTAATGAAGCCCCTTCAACGCCCAATGCTTCTCTCAAGCGTGCAGCATCGAGCAGTTCGTATTCGGACATTGAAATAATGCGATCAAAGCGCTGGGGGCTACCAGACAGCCATGCCAATGCTTCCTCACTAGCGCTGGCGGTACCCGCTCGTACCACCCGCTTGCAGTGCAAATCGGCAGGCAGCGTGTCGATTGCAGCTTGCTTGCCGAAATAGGTGACTTCGTGCAGCGCATGATCGATGCCACGGTGGTATTCGATTCGGGGGTAAGGCACACGGTGGAGGATCAGAATCTTCATATTATTGTTCTCGAAGCGTGGATGGCGTCGCTCAGCAAGCGGCTTTGAGCAGGGGTTCGGCAGCCAGGCTGCGCGCCATGACCTCCAGCCACTGTTCGCGCAGCGCGCTGACCAGATCACGGATATCGGCCTGGGCATCGTGCAGCGTCACGCAGGCCTGCGCCACGAAATCGCCATTATCCCGGGGCGTGGCATGGACGAGACGGCGCGCACTGGTCACCCAAGCGCATTCGAGCAAGACGACAGCGTCCTGTGCAATGCCCAGCCGCTGTGCTGTGCAGGCAATGGTTTCCACCACCAGGGCATGAACGTCGCCTAGTCGGGCCACATCGACGGTCATGTCCTGAGGCACGCCGAACATGAGGGTGGCCGCGCTACAGCTAGGCTCTGGCAGCTCCTTGGGTATGGCTGCCGAAAATACCGAGTCGATCCAGGCTGCATACAAGTCAAGCCCGTGGACAGCTTGAGCCAGCGTCCAGATTTTCATGCCTGCAGGGCGCCGATTGGGTTCGACCACGGCCGTGTTGCAGTCTTTCTCGCTGAGCTTGATCTCGTTGTGGAACGGCCCGATGCGCTGGCCGACCAATCGGTTGACCTGCTCGCCCACCACACGGATGGCCATGCGCTCCTGATGATCGAGCCGGGCCGGCAGGATCTGCGCCACTTCTACCGGGTAGCGCCCGGTGGCACTCACTTTCTCGGTGATGAACCACAACTCGCCCAGCCCGTCGTAGGAGTATTCACGGTCAAAGGGTATCAAGGCTTCGGCCAGCACGCCGCTCGCCAGATACGGCTCTACTTCGGCAAACGCCTGGTCGCAGTCTGTACCCGGGGCGACCAGGACGACGCCCCGGTTATTGCCCTCGGTCGTGGGTTTGATGACGAAGCCGTGAGCCTGACGCCGGGCGAAGTTCTGTACGTCTTCAAGGCACCTGATGCGTTCGAAATCCGGCACCATCACGCCGAGCTGTGTAAGCAGCGGCCCGATGCGCTGCTCGCTTATCCGATAGGCCAGCTTGTCGAACGCCCCCAGTGCCAGGCGGGCGTCGTCAACGGGCAAACCAAGGCGCTCAAGCAGCGCAGCGCCACTGGCCACGGCATTGTCGGAAAACACGATGCCAGCACTGACACGCGCGGCCTCGTCGCCTAATTGCTCAAGCACGCGCTGGATGAAGTCCGGCGCCAACGGGTCTGCGTCGATAAGCCGATCGCTGATGCGCAGATCGTACGCCTGGGGAGCGCTGCGCACCAACCAGGTTTCGGCATTCCAGCGCTCACGGGCATGGTTGCGCATGTGTTGAACGTCGCCGATACGGCTCAAGTTGTAATCCACAACCAGCAAAACGGGTCTTTGCAAGGGCATGTCAATTGTCTCCGGTGCCTGGCGGACGTCAGAAGTCTTCGGTCTCGTACTGGATATCGAGCGCGTCTGCGCTGCTACGAGACAGGCGCTTGAGTTCAGCGGGGTGTTCGGTGTGCGGGAATGTCCACAGCAACTGGCCGAGGAATACTTCACGGGCATGGGCAGGAATCACATCGCCTGCCTTGAGCAGGATGTGCGTCACGCTGGGCGCCAGTGGGGTCTCAGCCAGCTCGACGCTACGCAGGGTGCCGGGTTTGGCGAAATAGACGCGAAAGAACGTGGCCGTCGTCTGCTCGGTGGTGCCCTCGGCGTGCCAGCCAAGCCTGTCCAGACGCTGTGCGAAGGCCTCGCGCAGAGGCGCATCGTCCTGGCTTGCGAACAGCAGGTCCAGCCACAGCGAGAGCATGCTGTGCCCGTCAGCGACCGCCTCAACGCTATGGGAAATCAGGCTGCCGCCCACCCGTGGATTGACTTCGATCAGGTCCCAGTGCTCGCCGGTGAACCTGGCTTCGATGTGGTAGCAACCCCATTTCAGCGCCAGGCAGCCAAGCACTTCACTCAGCCATGCCAGGCCGGCTGCGATCTGCGCTTTATCGAGGCTGGCTGGCGGTGTGGTGCAGCTGTCTTCCAGCACCGTTTCGGCTGTCTCGGTGACTTCGTATTTTTCATGAATGGCCACCACGTGGACCTGGCCATCGAGCAGTAAGGTCTCGAAGCTGAATTCTTTACCGGGGATGTAATCCTCGGCCATGAACTCAAGCCCCTCATTGAAGGCCGAGGCATACACGGTGTCGCTCGCCGAAGCCTCTCTCAAGGCTTCCAACGTGGCCCAACGGGTGTCCGGACGCATTGGGAAGGCGGCATAGGAAGCGATGCCATGGATCGGCTTGATGAAGTAAGGCCGGCCATCCATCTGCAATGCCTGCAGGACCGATGCCGACAGAGCATGCGCCTGGACCTGTGAAAGCCCGGCTGCCGCCAGTTGGTTACGCACCCCGAGCTTGTTGCGCAGGGCAAGCGCTTGCTCAGGGCCAATGTCGTAGGTGCCAAGCGACAGGTTGGCCTGCGCCATCAGGTGCCGGTACCCCTCCCACACGCTGATGCAGCAGGTGACCTGTTCGCCTGCTTCATGCAGACGCTGGAGGGTATGGGTAACCTCATCGCTGCGTAATTGGTGAGCGTCGCCGACATAGAGCCGGTCTGCCCAAGACTCGATTTGCTGCAAACGAGCCGGTACATGTTCAGGAAGCGGCAATGAAGAAAGCACGAAGCAGCGAAGCTGTCGACGATGCAGCTCTAACTTCAAGTCTTCCAGAAATGAAAAGCCGCAATGGCTCAGGATCAGCACACCAGGTCGCGTCGTCTTCATTGCCTGCACCATGGCTTAGGCTACCTTGGCTTGCGGGCTGGCCAGCGTGTCCAGGTACAACTCGTTGAAGTACATGGCCAACACTTTCTGATGCTCGGCCAGGTAGCGCTTGAGCGCAGCGATGTCCTGCTCACCTTTGATCAAGAAGCGCAATGCCGCCCATACCTCGCCTGGATGGTCATCGTTGATGTCGGTGTGGGAGTGGGAGATCTGACCCACGATCTTGGATTCGCCGACCGAACCCTTGAGCGCTTCGAGCTTGCGCGGCTCGAGCTTGACGTTGACGTATTCGACCAGGTACGAGTAGGCGATGACGCCCAGGGGGCCTTCATGGTCGAGCAGGTAGGAGAAGAAGCCTGCCAGCAGCTTGGTGGACAGGTAGGGTTCGGTGGCAAGGAACTCTTCGCGGCTGACGCCTACACGCTGGAGATCCTGGATGAACAAGTCGTCATGCAGCATTTCTTCCTGTTCGTAGTGGGCCCAGATCTGCGCAGCTTCCGGGCTGACTTTCGCCACCTCGACCAAGGCCTTGGCCTCGGCAACGCGCAGCAGGCGGATACGCCACGCCGTCTCGATCAGGTGACGCTTGTAGTAGGCGCTGTTGACATCCTTGCCTTCCAGGTGCGCGGCTTGCGGCACCGTCTTGTACCACTGATCGACCTGTTCATCGATGATGCTGTCGATTTCCCCACGCAGGTTGACCGATGCAGCAGCATTGAGGAACGGAGTGCGATCGCCATAGCCCACATTCTTTACACGGTTCAGCATATTCGAGCCTCTTCTTGGGTTCTGATACAAGACGCCACTCATCATGAGTCGACGTGAACAACGCACTGCCTAGCCAATGACTTCAATGGCCAATTCACCTCTGATCAGGCACTGGCAGGCCAGACGGTAGTCCGCCCCGCTATAGCCCAACAGTTCTATGAATGCTGTTTCCTCATCGTTGCGTGGATTCAACGCGTCCAGCCCTTCCTTGACTTTGATCAGGCACGCCCCGCACGCCCCGACGCGGCAGCCGAGCGGAATGACATTCTTGCCACCGGCCTCCCATTCGATGTCCGTAAGGGGTGAGTTGGAGGGCAGTTCAAAGTCGACGCCGTGGGAAGAAACGGTCAGTTTGTGCAGCGCCATACGTGCCTCGCCTAAGATGAAGTTGCTGTGTCGCGCGCACGGCATCACGTTGCTGTGTCGAAACAATGAGCGCAGCTGTTGAATCGCAAGTACTTATCGGTCGTTGAAGTTCAACCACAGCCAGTAGATCAAGGCGACGGCACTGATTGATGCGCCCAGCATGCACACGGCTACCCAACCCGCCTGGGCATAGGTGTAGGTCGCCGCGATGGCGCCGAGCCCGCTGCCCAGCGAGTAGAAGCACATGTAGGCGCCAACGAGCCTGCTTTGCGCATCCGGTCGTGCAGCGAAGATCAGGCTTTGGTTGGTGACGTGCACGGCCTGCACGGCGAAGTCGAGCATCACCACGCCCAGGACCATTGCCAGCAGCGAGCTATGGACGAACGCCGTCGGAAGCCAGGAAAGGGTCAGCAAGACCAGCGCAATGCCTGTGGTGCGATTGGCCAGGCCACGGTCTGCCAGTCGCCCGGCCCTCGCCGCTGCGAGAGCCCCTGCTACCCCGGCAAGGCCAAAGAGCCCGATTTGGGTATGCGAAAGCGCAAGATCTGGTTCACTGAGCGGCAGGACCATGGATGTCCAGAGCACGCTGAAGGCAGCGAAGATAAGCAACGCAAAGACTCCGCGCACGCGCAGGGTACGTTCGCGCAGAAACAGCTGCAGCACCGAACGCAGCAGGGCAAAGTAGCCGCCGCTGACCGCAGCGCGGGGAGGGGCGGGCAGCGTGCGCCACAACACGAAGGCCATCCCCGCCATCAGCGCGGCCGACACGAAATACACGCTGCGCCACCCGGCCAGATCGGCCATCGCGCCAGACACGAAACGTGCAAGCAGAATCCCCAGGACCACGCCGCTGGTCACAGTCCCCACGGTCTGGCCACGTTGCTCGGGGCTTGCCAGTGCCGCAGCGTAGGCCACCACCACCTGCACCAGTACGGCCATCAACCCCACCAGGACCATGGCACCGAGCAGCACGACCCAGGCCTGCGCCAGCCCTACGGCGCAGAGGGCCAAGGCGCTGAGGAGCATTTGGCAGAGAATGAGCTTCTTCCGGTTGACCAAGTCGCCCAGCGGCACAATGAACAGCAAACCGACCGCATAACCTGCCTGGGTGGCCGTGACGACGATCCCGATGGTGCTGGCAGGCACCGCCAAACTGCTGGCCATGGACTCGAGCAGCGGCTGGGCGAAGTACACATTCGCCACGGCCATTGCGCAGGTAATGGCAAAGAGGAAGGTTTGGGAAGGGCTGAGTGTGGTACTACGCGGTGTGTCGCAGCGCGCCGTGTCGTCACGGTTGGCAGACGCTTCGGCTGTCGCCGCCCGCTTGACCGGGCTATCTGGCCTGTACGGCATGCACTTCCATCCTTGGAATAGGTTTCAAAAGGAAACCACTTGTAGCGATTTTTAACAAATCAGGTTTTTAAATGCAACTACTGACCATGAACGTTTTCTCATATGGTTAGCGCTTTTCATCATCTGCTCATGGACAAACATGGCCAAACAGGAACAGTTAGCGCGCAGTGAATGCCCAGTGGCGCGCACCCTAGAAGCGATTGGGGACCGATGGGTATTGATGATCATCCGCGAAGCGTTCGACGACGTACGGCGGTTCAGTGATTTTCAGAAGCGCCTTGGTGTCGCCAAGAACATCCTCACCGTAAAGCTCAAGGCAATGGTCGAATTGGGCGTGTTCGAGGTCCGGCCTGCTTCCGATGGGAGTGCTTACAAGGAGTATGTGCTGACCGAAATGGGCCGGGCCGCCTTCCCCATCGTCATCAGCATGCGCCAGTGGGGAGAGCGTTTTTTGTACGGTTCAGGTGAATGCCACTCGATCATGCTGGACAACATGACAGACCAGCCCCTTGAGACGATCACCGTTCGATCCCGTACAGGCCAGCAGTTGAGCCCGGAGGATTGTCACCGACGACTGATCACCCGAGGGGGTTGAGGCAAACGCCCCCTGCATGCTCATGACGTTTTTCAATCACCTCGATGCCGTTTCCTGCATTGCCGGATGGCGCCGGGTGGTCGATGCTTGCAGGACCGTCGCCAGTGTTTTCCTCCACCTGCAGAGGCCACCATGAAAAACGTCGAGCAAATCCTCAAGAGCAAGTCCGAACACCAGACCGTGTACACCATCGGTCCGGACGACTCAGTGCTCGACGCCCTCAGACTGTTGGCCGAGATGAACATCGGCGCGTTGCCTGTCGTTGAAGGCAACGAGGTGGTAGGTATCGTCAGTGAGCGCGATTATGCGCGCAAGCTGGTGCTCAAGGGACGCTCGTCGGCCGCCACGCCGGTGCGCGACATCATGAGCGCACCGGTGGTTACCGTGGAGCCGAAGCACAACCTTGAATACTGCATGAACCTGATGACCAATCGACATTTGCGCCATCTGCCGGTGGTGAGCAACGGTGAGCTGTTGGGGCTGTTGTCGATTGGCGACCTGGTCAAGGAGACCATCGCGGAGCAGGCAGGGTTGATCTTGCAGCTCGAGCAGTACATCCGCGGCGAGTGAGGCATTTCAGGGCTCGGCCACCTGCATGCGCTACAGGTAAGACTGGCCGTCAGCCGGTTCCGGAACTGTCTATACCTTGAATGGCAGTATCGACGCGTTGACCGGAACGGCTCACGGCCCCTCACGCTTCACGCTGCAGGTAACTTATTTCTTGGCCGGATGCAGCGCTTCGTTCAACTGATCGGCCATGGGAACCCAGTCGGCATCGGCGGCGTAGCTTTCCTTGAGAAAGGCACGCTGGCCCTCACTCCAGAACGGTGCATCGACCAATTTCACATCATCATCGAGTGGCGAATGGGTGGTGATGAAGCGCTCGATCTCGACCGGGTCGTCGTCCAGTCCAAGCTGCTTGAACAATTCGGAAAAGTGGTGAGTCGGTTTGTCCATGATTCCTCCGCAGTGCCGGCATGCGCTTTGGTGTAAGCGCCAGTCCTGTTTGAGAGCTTGCGCTCAAGGGTGGGCATCAGCGCCCTAGGCAGGACGACCGCAATCATCCTGCCTGGGAATAGACAGCGCGCCACAGCAGAAGACTCGATAAATCACCGTAATGCCTTGAGCAGAAAGCTCTGAGCCAGAAGGCGCAGCCACCTCTGCCCTGGATTTACAGCGGCGCGCGGCGCAAGGTGGCCAGGAACGTGGCCGCACCGATGAACAGCCCGGCAAAGGTACGGTTGAGGCGCTTTTGCTGCTTGGGTGTGCGCAGCACCCTAAGCACGCGTGCTGCAAGCCCCGTATAACCCGCCATCACCAGCAGATCGACGGCAACCATGGTAGCGGCGATGGCGATGTACTGTGGTAACAAAGGCGCATGAGGATTGATGAACTGCGGCAGCACCGCCAGCATGAACACCAGGGCCTTGGGGTTGCTGACGTTCACAAGAAAACCCCGGAACACCAGGCTCAGCGGTTTGCCGATGGGTCGTATACCGGATTCATCGCTCATGTCCATGGGCAGGGCGCGCCATTGCTTATAGGCCAGGTACACCAGGTAGGCGACGCCGAACCATTTGATCACATGGAATGCGGTGGCCGAAGCAGCCAGGATGGCCCCGACGCCTGCCGCAATGATGGCGATCTGCATCACCAGGCCGATCTGCAAGCCCAGCGCATTCCAGTAGCCGCGCCAGAACCCATATTGCAGCCCACTAGACATCGAGGCGATAGCGCCCGCACCCGGAGACAGGCTGATAACCCAGCAGGCGGCAAAAAAGCCCAACCACACTTCCATCGACATCCCACACCTCGCTCATGCACATGTTTCAAAGCATTAAGCTAAGGTGCCGATGAAAAAATGACCAGCGCAATTTCAGCGATTTTGCAGCGCTGCTTGCGAAGGGTCGGTAGCAGCGCTCGCAAAAAGCGCGTCAGCTGAGCGCTTCGAGTTCGGCCTGCATGGTTTCGAGCGTTTCCAGTGCCTGCATCCAAGCGTCTTCGAGGTCACCTTCACGCTGCTTGAGCGCGGTTTGCCGGGCCAGCAATTCACGCAGCTCGTCCTTGCGGGCGGCTTCGTAAAGACCACCATCACCCAACGCAGTCTCGATCTCGGCCAACTGCGCATGCACCTGGTTGAGTTCAGCTTCAAGCTTGTCAGCGGTCTTCTTGTGCGGCGCCAGTTGTTGGCGCAATGCTGCCGCAGCCTGGCGCATGGCCTTCTTGTCGGTCTTGTCGGGGTTGGTTACCGCGCTACTGACCGGCGCGTTGCGCTGGCGATATTCCACGAGCCAGCGGCTATAGTCATCGAGGTCCCCGTCGAAGGGCTCGACCTTACCGTCGGCGACCAGCAAGAAGTCATCGGTTGTGCTTTTGAGCAGATGCCGGTCGTGGGACACCACCACCACTGCACCTGCAAACTCCTGCAATGCCATGGTCAGGGCCAGGCGCATTTCCAGGTCCAGGTGGTTGGTGGGTTCGTCGAGCAGCAGCAGGTTTGGCCGCTCCCAGGCGATAAGCGACAGCGCAAGCCGTGCCTTTTCGCCACCCGAGAAGTTCACGACCGGCTCGTCTACGCGATCGCCATGAAAATCGAAACCACCGAGGAAGTCGCGCAGCGTCTGCTCGCGCTCGGTTGGGGCAATGCGCTGCAGGTGCAGCAAGGGGCTGGCCTTGTCGTCCAACGAGTCGAGCTGATGCTGGGCAAAATAGCCGACGGCGAGGTTTTCACCCCGCACCAGGCGCCCGGACAATGGCTCAAGCTCACCGGCAAGGTTCTTGATCAAGGTGGACTTGCCGGCGCCGTTGGGGCCTAGCAGGCCGATGCGTGCACCCGGCACCAGCTGCAGCTTGACCTTCTCGAGAATGGCCTTGTCGCCGTAACCCAACCGCCCTTCGGACAGGCTCAACAAGGGGCTGGAGATTTTCTGCGACTCGCGGAACACGAAATCGAACGGCGAATCCACGTGAGCGGCCGACAGCTCCTCCATGCGCTCCAGGGCCTTTATGCGGCTCTGTGCCTGACGCGCCTTGGTGGCCTGGGCCTTGAAGCGCGCAATGTATTTTTCCATGTGCGCACGCTGCGCCTGCTGCTTCTCGTATGCTTGCTGCTGTTGTGCCAGGCGTTCGGCACGGGTGCGTTCGAATGCACTGTAGCCGCCCTTGTACAGGTTCAGCTTGCGCTGTTCGACATGCAGCACGTGATCGACCACGGCATCGAGAAAATCCCTGTCGTGGGAGATCAGCAACAGCGTGCCCGGGTAGCCCTTGAGCCAGTCTTCCAGCCAGAGGATGGCGTCCAGGTCCAAGTGGTTGGTCGGTTCGTCGAGCAATAACAGATCGGAGGGGCACATCAATGCCTGGGCCAGGTTCAGGCGCATCCGCCATCCACCGGAGAAGTCGCCGACGCGGCGGTCCATCTGCTCGTTGGTAAAGCCTAGCCCCGCCAGCAGCTTGCGCGCTCGCGCATCGGCGGTATAACCGTCCGCACTGTCCAACTCACTGTGCAGCCGGGCCAGTGCCGTACCGTCATGGGCCTGCTCGGCCTCTGCCAACGCAGCCTGCACCCTGCGCAATCGCACATCGCCGTCGAGCACATAGTCCACGGCCACCCGGTCGAGGGTATCGACCTCCTGGCGCATGTGCGCGATCCGCCAGTCTGCCGGCAGGTGGCAATCACCGCCATCGGGCGACAACTCACCGCGCAGCAAAGCGAACAAGCTGGATTTGCCGGCACCGTTGGCACCGATGAGGCCGGCCTTGTGACCGGTGTGCAGGGTCATCTCGGCGCCATCTAGCAAGCGCTGCGGACCACGCTGTAAAGTGAGGTTGGATAGTCTGATCATGATGGTCGCGGAGTCTACCAGCTTCCTCGGCCCATAGCGCGAGTGGAACCATGCAATGCGACTTGTGGGATCACGCCTTGAGCCTGTACGCCAGGCCCGGTGTGGAAGCGGCTTGCCTCGACCTGCAACGGCAAGGGGGCGACGTGTGCCTGCTATTGTGCGCCACCTGGCTGCAGGCCAGGTCAATCGAGGTGCAGCAACAGCGCGTCGAGGCCTTGCAGGGCTGTGCAGGGCCCTGGCAACGGGATGTGGTCTCACCCTTGCGAAGCCTGCGCGAACAATGGCGAGAATCAGCGAAAGGCGACCCACCGTTGGCTGAGCTGCGAGAGCAACTCAAAAGACTGGAGCTTTCAGCTGAAAAAGCGCTGTTGGAACGCTTGCAAGCCTGTGCAGCACAGTGGCCCGCCGGCAGACCGGGACATACTGGCGACTGGCTGGCTTGGCTTGCACCGAGCCAGCTGCGAGATCACCGCGCACTTGAGCAGTTGCGCGCGGCGGCGCTGGCGCATCAGGCGTCGGTGGACGACGACTGAGCAGCTCCTACGTCGGATACAGGTGTGGCAGGGTTCACCGAGTTGCCGGACGCTGGGGCTTTGTCGTCGGCAGCCGTCGCCGGCTTGGCACTTGTGGATCGGCTGCTGGCAGTGCGAGTGGCCGTTCGGGTGGCGGTGCCACGGGTAGAGGGTTTCGCAGGTGCGGGCTTGCTTGCGGCTTTTGCACTCGCTGCCTTGGCTGCAGGCTTGGCTGACGTCGCCTTGGCAGCCTGGGTGCTGGATGCAGAAGATTCAGCCGCTGAAGCCTTGGCCGCTGTCGCTTTCGCAGGGGACTTGGCTGCGCCCGGCTTTGTGGCAGCCTTGGTTGCGGTAGGCTTCGAGGCCGATCTGGCAGCAGGTTTGGCTGCCACGGATTGTGCGTCAGCGGCCTTGGCTGCAGGCTTGGTAGCTGCGGTGCGCGCAGCCGGTTTGGCCTTGCCAGTGGCTGGGGTAGGCGATTTGGCGGCTGTGGTCTTGGTAGCAGGCTTGGTAGCAGCTGGGGCGGCAGCCTGGGCTGCACGTTGGTCGAGGGCCTTGGTGGCGGCTTCACGCACCTTGCCAACGCCTTGGGCCAGTTTCAGGCTGTCCTGAGCATCGCGCTTTAATTGCTGGATGTAGCCGCGGGTCTGGGTCTGGCGGTCCTTGAGCGAGTCGAGCAGCTCTTCGAGCTCGGCAACGGCCTTTTTGGCCTTGTTCTGCGACTTGGCTTTGCCCGCCGTTGCTGCGTCTTGCAACTTCAAGCGACCGTTATGCAGTTTTTCCTGGGCCTTGCCGCGCTGCTTTTCCAACTTGGCCAACAGCTTCTCTGCATCAGCCAGCGCTTGCGAGCAGGCCTCTTCCAAATGTTCAAGCAAGCTACCCGAAAGTTGCTGAAGCAGGTGTAACGGCGTGCTGACTGGCTTTTTCTTGGCCGACATGACTTACCTCCTGACTGATGAGAGTGCGACTCATACTATGCTTCCGCTGCGCAGGCCGCTAGGGCATCTTGACCGCAATATCCATACACTGTTGCATATCAACGTCTGAGCACATCTCGCACCGCAAGCACGGCAATTAACTACGCTTCGCCAGCGCTGACCTGTCGTTGATCAATGCACCGTGTGGTCCGGCACGCCGCGAGCCCGTACCGTCGTGAACACTGGCATACTTCGCCCCCCACCGCCGTAGGAATTGGTCATGCTTCGATCCATTGTTCTAGGTTTTTGCCTACTGCCGATGTTGGCCGTGGCCGACACCGATGATCAGGACCTTGCCTACAGCCTGGGTGCCAGTCTGGGTGAACGGCTGCGACAGGAAATGCCAAGGCTACAGCTCGATGCGCTCGTCGAAGGCTTGCGCCAGTCTTACCAGGAACAGCCCTTGAAGTTGAGCCAGGCCCGCATGCAGGCGCTGCTCGAACAGCACCAACCGCAGCAAGACGCTGCGCCCCAGGCGCCTGAAGCCGCAGAGATACGTTTCATGGCCAATGAGCGGGCCCGTGCTGGCGTTCATGAGTTGATGCAAGGTGTGCTGTACAGCGAGCTACAAGCAGGCAATGGACCGCAGCCCAAGGCGGGCGCCAAGGTGCTGGTCAATTACGTGGGACGGTTGCCCAGTGGAGAAGTGTTCGACCAAAGCCGTGAGCCGCAGTGGTTCAGCCTCGACTCGGTTATCGAGGGCTGGCAGATGGCGCTGCCGCAAATGCATGCGGGTGCAAAATGGCGACTGGTGATTCCGTCTGCACTGGCCTACGGCGCCGACGGCGCGGGTGATCTGATTGCACCCTACACGCCGCTGGTTTTTGAAATCCAATTGCTGCAAACCAAGGACTGAATGACCCTCAGACGGGCGCCAGGCCTTCTTCCTTGTGCGCGTTGTGCAGCACTTCGATCAGGCAATCTTCAAGCTCGAAGCGCTCATGCAACAAGCTGCCAAGCTTGCCAAGCTTCTCGGCGAAGCGTTCGGTGTCCTTGCATTCAGCCTTGACGCAGTGATCGTTGAACGCCAGTGCAATCTGGGTAATGTCATCAATGCGTGGGCTGATCTCGCCTGCAAGATCAAGGGCTCGGGTGTCTCCAAATGCCTTGGCCTCGCTGACCAGTTGTTCACAGATTTCGAAATGCCACGCCGAGACATAGTCCACCAGCAGCGCACAGAAGTCGCCGTTGGTGTCTTTGTCTGCAAAGGCCGGTTTGGCATCACGCAACGAACGATAGGCATGAACCAGTTGCTCGCGCTCGCTCAGCCAACGGTCGATCAGCGCGTTGACCCCGCCCCAGCGTTCCTGTGCATTCTGACAACTATCGAGCATGGCGATCTCTTCCCCTGTGGGTAGATGCCGCTGCTCCTCGCGTAGCGCTGCTAAGGCACGAGATTGAATTAGCAGAACAGCATCAAACCTTGGATTTTCGGTAGGCGTGCTCGGAGATTATTCCCACGCAAGCTGCCCTTCAAGGTACGCAGGGTAATAACTTCGTACAAGTGTTTAATACGCCGTCTTACCGCCATTGGTCGTGCTGCGGCTCAGCGTTGTTTGAGGTCATGGGTGAGCAGGGCATGCAGGCGACCTGCAAGTAGATGACCGAGCGCAAACGCAGCCAGGAGCACAAAGGCCATCAGGCTCCATTCGGGTAACGTCAAGTCCATGAAGCTCCAGGTCAGCGCATTGCAATCAGGGGCACCGGAAAATAGTTGCCGGGCAAGCTCGTTCCAGTACTGCCCAGCGTTGTGGTCGATGGCGACGGGGCAGACCAGGTCATCGGCCGCAACCCCCTGCAGCCAGACATGCCTTGCGGCTACTGCAGCGCCACCCAGTGCAAAGCCAAGCGCTAGCTGGGCATAGCGGCGTTGGCCTTCGAGTGCCGGCCCATGCAGCACTGCGCTTAGACACACCAGTACATACCCTGCCAGCAGCGCCCGTTGTGTCACACACAGTAGGCACGGCAAAAGCCCGAGCGCATCTTGCAGCTTGAATGCAGTGACCAGGGCAGTGAATGCCACCAGGCAGGTTGGGAAGAAGAAAGTACGCAGGCGGGCCGGCAGCATGGGCAGTGAGGGTCCCGGTATCGGTAGTCGTGGCTTGAAACGGTAGAGGAATCACATCCTTTGTTTCAAGGCACAACAGTCGAGACAATTCCCAGCGTTACCTAAGAAATATCCAACTGCTGTGTAAGACGCGCCTTAAGAAAATACGTCAGGATTTCTCTGGCCCGAGCCGAAAGATTACCTCCCCTTGAAGCCCGCGGCTTTGCGCGGGCCAAGGTCAGGTCAAGCGCGAACCGTCTCCGGCAACGGCAGCGCCAGCAGTCGCTCATCGAGCAAACCAAGCCCTTCCTGGAAGAGTTGGTTGCTGCGCTCCGTTTCGCCAAGGCCTGCGAGCAGACGTGCCAGCTCAGCGCAGGCCTCGGGGTTGCGCTCCATGCGCAAGCTGCTTTCCAGATAGTCACGGGCCTTGCCCCACAGCCGATTCTGCAAGCTGAGCCGACCCAGCGTCAGCAGCAGGCTGGCATCCTGAGGATGGTCCTTGAGCCAAGCTTCGGCGGTCTGCAGCTGCTGGGCAGGGTCTTCACCGCGCACCAGGCCGTACAGCCGAGCAAGGTGGCTTTCGTAGTTGCGCTTGAGCGCCGTGCGCAATACCTGCTCGGCCTCGCCCTGAGCGCCGAGCTGGCGCAGTTGCTCGGCATAGGCCAGGACCAGTTGCGGCTCCTGACGCTGGGCGGAGGTCAATTGCTGCCAGGCACGCTCCAGGGCTTGGCGGGCCGTTTGCGCATCTTCACCCCGGGTCTGTGCCAGGCTCAGGTTTTGCCCCCAGGCACGACGTTCGAGCGTGGCGAGCTCGGTGGCGGGCAATACCTTGTTCTTGCGCAGGTCCGGCATCAGGCGAATGAGCGCAGACCAGTCGCCGCGCTCAAGCTGCAAGCGTTGCAACAAACGCAGTACCTGAGTGTTCTGTGGATGGCGCTCCTGCATGGCCAGCAACGTCTCCAGCGCCCCGTCGTTGTCGCCACGGTCCATTTGCAGTTGGGCATGGGTCAAGGCCACGGCAAGCTCTGCCTGAGGTTGCCGCTCCAGCGCACGCTCCAGCAGACCGTCGCTTTCCTCGACACGGCCCTGCTCGTTGGCGGCCTTGGCGGCGCCAAGGTAATACATCAGCGGTTGGCGTTCGGCTTCTGCAGCCCTGTGCAGATGACGCTGGGCGCTGGCCCAGCGCCCTTCTGCCAGATCCAGTTGGCCCTGTTCGATGGCAACGCGGTTGCGCCGGCTGCGGTTGCGCCGGGACCAAGGGTTGACCGCCCCGCCGGACGCCAGGAGCAGGCCGACCAGAAAACGCAGCACCAACAGCGCCAGGATGACGGCCAGCAAGCCCAACAGCGCGGCCCAAAGCCCGGACTGATAACGGAAGCTGCCATAGGAAATCATCACGTAGCCGCTGTGCTTGGCCACGGCCACGCCGAGGGCCGCTGCCACCACAATGGCCAGTACCGCCAACAGGTAGACACGCTTCATGGCTTGTCTCCCTTGTCCTCGGCAGGCAGATGCCGGCGCTGGATATAGGCCTGAACGGAGGCAAGGCTTTCACTGAGGTCAGGGGTTACGACCGAAACGGGTTGCTCGGCCAGTGCGTTCAGGCTGTCGAGCATGGCTTTGCTCTGCGGATTGTCGGCGTTGAAGTTGGCCAGCAGCACGCTGCGTGCATCATCCAATGCCTGGGCATAGACCTTCGCATCGCCGTTGAGCGCTGCCCATTGCGCCTGTTCCAGCGTAAGACTCAACGCCAGGCGCAGCTGATTGAGCTGCTGACCCGCGAGCAACGGTTTCACGTTCTCGTCGGCATTGAATTCAATCTGGAAATACTTGGATATTTCCGACCACCATTTGGACAGGCGACTGGCGCCATCGCCGTCACTGGTCAGCGCACCCATGGCATTGGCGTCATTGTCGAATTCCGGGGACTGGGCGCTCAGTTGCTGGACGAGCTCACGCTGGGCCGCCAACTCCAGGAACAGACCGGTGCGGTCAGGCTGCTGGGTATTGTTGAGCGTGGCGAGGCTGCGGGCCAGTTGCTCGCGCGCGGCGAAGGCGCCAGGGTCGCTTTGCTCGCGCAAAATCTCGTCGGCCCCTTCGACCAGCGCCTTGGCACTGGTGATGTCCTGCAAGGCCGACAGCCTCAAGGTCGCCAGGCGCAACAAGTGCTCGGCTTCGGCCAGGCGCCATTCCTTGCGGCTTTCACCCAGTACGGTCTCAAGCCGCTGACTCAGGCGTTGCTGATCGCCTTGGAGCTGCGCGACCAGACGACGACGGTCTTCAAGCTCACTGGCTGCCGGCAGACCGGCCAACTGTGCGCTGATTTTCTGTTCACGCTGCTGAAGCGCCTCGGCTCGCTGGTTCAGCGCCTCCAGGTGCTGGCCCTGGTCGAACTCGCTGCCTTGCAGTTGGTGCACTTGCCAGGCGCCCCAGCCGCCTACAGCGATGCCGGCAGCGCCCAACAACAGGGCCAGCGCGGCTAAGCCATTGCCGGAGCGCTTGGCGGGCACTGGGGTGACAGGCTCCGTCGGCGCCTGGGCCGACGTTTGATCCTTGTTGGACAAGACAGTCTCGCTCACGTATCCATCCTTTGCATGGGGGCGCGCCGCCTAGAGCTTGGCGCCTGGGTCGGCAGGTGCAGCGCTGCGCTGCACGGCTGCCAGCAAGGCCGCAGCGCTGGCGCCACGGCAATCCACAACGTGTTGGGCACCTGCGGCCCGGGCCTGTTCAGCGACCCGCGGGCTTGGTACGAACACCGGCAAGCGTGCCAGCTGCGGCCATTGGCTACCAGCCTGTTGCTGCAAGTGTTCGAAACCCTGTCCACTGCTGACCACCAGGCCATTAAGGCGTTCCGCTTCGATGCGATGCAACAGGTAGCCCGCAGGGTACGACGGCAGGTCGCGGCGATACAGTTCCAGATAATCGACGGTAGCACCTCGCTGAGCAAGACGCTCTGCCAACAGTTCGCGACCTCCGACACCCCGCACGATCAAGATGCGCGGCCCTGCGTTCGCCAGAACCTGTTGGAGCGCAGGCAATTCGAGCAAGGCTTCACTGTCGTCCCCGCATGCGGGGAAGCTGACATCAAGCTGTGCATCCTGCAGCACCGCAGCCGTAGCCGCGCCTACCGTGAACCAACCCTGCATCGGTACGGGCAGTTGCCGCTGCGCCGCTGCCGCCAGCAATAACCTGGCAGCCGGTTTACTGACCACGATGAACCCTTGGTAAGTAGACAGTCCCTTGAGCAACGCCAATTGCGGCGGCTGCAGCATGACAGGTTCGATCGCAAGCAAAGGCATGCAGCTGCTGGCTATGCCAGCTTGGCCCAGTGTGTGGGCAAGCGCTGCACACTCCTCAGCGGGTCGGGTCAACAGCAGGCGCCAAGGGCTCACGAATGCCCTGCCTCGCCGTAGACTTCCTTGAGAATGGCCTCAGCACCCTGATTGAGCAGATCTTCGGCCACCTGCACACCGAGTGCTTCAGCTTGCAGGCGAGGCGCCCGAGCCTGGGCGACCAACAGCGTACCGCCATCTGGATGCCCTACCAGGCCCCGAAGCCACAGCTGGTCTTGTTCAAGCACTGCATAACAGGCGATGGGCACCTGACAACCGCCGTTCAGGCGTTTGTTCAAGGCGCGTTCGGCTACCACACGATCGGCCGTATCGAGATGATGCAAAGGCGCGAGGAGCGCGTGGATCTCTACGTCGGCGCTGCGACATTCGATGCCAACAGCGCCTTGCCCCCCGGCAGGAAGGCTGTCGTCGACGCTGATGCTATCGGTGATTCGCGCTTCGAAGCCCAACCGGATGAGCCCGGCTGCCGCCAGGATGATGGCGTCGTAGTCACCCGCGTCGAGCTTGGCCAGGCGTGTATTGACGTTGCCGCGCAGAAAGCGAATCTGCAGGTCGGGACGGCGGGCCAGCAGTTGGGTCTGTCGACGCAGGCTGGAAGTTCCGACGATGCTGCCGGCAGGCAATGACTGAAGGCTGTCGAACCGGTTGGAAACGAACGCATCGCGCGGGTCTTCACGCTCGCAGATGCAATACAGGCCAAGGCCCTCGGGAAAGTCCATGGGGACGTCTTTCATCGAGTGCACGGCGATGTCGGCTTCGTGCTCGAGCAGAGCGGTTTCCAGTTCCTTGACGAACAGCCCTTTGCCGCCGATCTTGGCCAAAGGTGCATCGAGCAGCTTGTCGCCCCGGCTGACCATAGGCACCAGGGAAACTTTCAGGCCAGGGTGGGCCTGTTCCAGGCGCGCCTTGACGTATTCGGCCTGCCACAGGGCCAGGGCACTTTTACGAGTGGCAATACGGATTTCGCGAGTGGACATGTAACGCCCCGAACCAGAGAAATGCCGCCGATGATAGCAGCATCACCGGCGGCACTAGCAGATACGGATCAACAGCCTGGGCCGAAGCTGCCGATGACAGGCCCGGCGGTGCGCCCCTGTGCGACTGCCATGAGCACTGGCACGTCCACGGCGTCAAGCGCTCAAAGGGCCTGCATCATCTTGCGCACGCCAGCTACATGACGCCGGCTCACGGTCAGGGCATCGCCGTCGAGCCCTCGAAGGTACAGTTGGAAATGCCCCAGAGGTGTACGTTGCAGGCGTTCGATCCGCTCCCGCGCAACCAGCGCATTGCGGTGGATACGCACAAAACGGTCGCCAAATTCATCCTCGAGTGCCTTGAGCGGCTCGTCGAGCAGCACTTCGCCCGTTTCATGGCGCAGGGTCACGTACTTGTGATCGGCGATGAAGTAGATGATCTGAGCGATAGGGATCAACTCGATGCCCTTGCGGGTTCTGGCACTGATGTGGCTGCGGGGACCACCGCCCTCGTGGCCTGGACGAGTGAGCGCGGCCAGCTGGCTGCGGTTTGGCCGGTCGGCCTTGCGCAGTGCCTCACGAAGCGCCTGCCCGTGCACAGGCTTGGTCACGTAGCTGAGGGGAGTTTCCTTGAAGGCGTCTTCCCCGTACTCGTCATCACCGGTACAGAACACGAGCGCAGGTGGCGCCTCACGCTCGCACAGTCGGGCGGCGACCTGCAGACCATCGAGGCCAGGCATGCCGATATCCAACAGGACAATGTCGGGTTTCAAGCTTTCGATCAGCGCAAGGGCCTCTTCACCATTGGTGGCACTTGGCTCCAGCACGGTATAACCCTCGAGTTCACCGAACATTCGGCTTAGGCGCTCGCGGCCTTGGGGTTCGTCATCAACGATCAGGACATTCATAATTGCGCTGGATTCCTGAGTGAGTCTCGCACGGTTAAAAGCGTAGACAGCTGTGTGAAGCGACGCTGCGTGTCACGCTCTAGACCGGTGCGATAGCCAAAGATTCACTGTGGCTGGCAGATTAGCTGCCCGCCTCTGTCAAACTGTAGACGGTCCATGGAACACTGCCGTTCAATCGGTGAAATCTCCGTGGCCTACATCGCGCTACGCCTTTTCCACCCTCACACTCTGCAGGCGCCCTGCGGCACTGGGCCCAACCCTGTTATCATCGCGGCAATTTTTCGTTCACGCCTGCAATGAGTGAAACCATGAGCACTGACAAGACCAATCAGTCCTGGGGCGGCCGCTTCAGTGAACCCGTAGACGCCTTCGTCGCCCGTTTCACGGCCTCGGTCGATTTCGACAAGCGCCTGTACCGCCACGACATCATGGGCTCCATCGCTCATGCCACCATGCTGGCGCAAGTCGGTGTGCTCAGCGATGCCGAGCGTGACACCATCATCGACGGGCTCAAGACCATCCAGGGCGAAATCGAGGCTGGTGCCTTCGACTGGCGCGTCGACCTGGAAGACGTGCACATGAACATCGAAGCGCGTCTGACCGACCGCATTGGTATCACCGGCAAGAAATTGCACACCGGCCGTAGCCGCAACGACCAGGTCGCAACCGACATTCGCCTGTGGCTGCGCGACGAAATCGACCTGATTCTGGCCGAAATCACCCGCCTGCAAAAAGGGCTGCTGGAACAGGCCGAACGCGAAGCCGAAACCATCATGCCTGGCTTCACACACCTGCAGACGGCCCAGCCCGTCACCTTCGGCCACCACCTGCTGGCCTGGTTCGAAATGCTCAGCCGCGATCATGAACGCCTGGTCGACTGCCGCAAGCGCACCAACCGCATGCCATTGGGCAGCGCTGCGCTGGCCGGCACCACCTACCCGATCGACCGTGAGCTGACCTGCAAGCTGCTGGGCTTCGAAGCCGTGGCAGGCAACTCCCTGGACGGCGTGTCGGACCGTGACTTCGCCATTGAATTCTGCGCCGCCGCCAGTGTGGCGATGATGCACCTCTCGCGCTTCTCCGAAGAACTGGTGCTGTGGACCAGTGCCCAGTTCCAGTTCATCGACCTGCCCGATCGATTCTGCACCGGCAGCTCGATCATGCCGCAGAAAAAGAACCCGGACGTGCCAGAGCTGGTGCGTGGCAAGAGCGGGCGCGTCTTCGGTGCGCTGACCGGACTGCTGACCCTGATGAAAGGCCAGCCGCTGGCCTACAACAAGGACAACCAGGAAGACAAGGAACCGCTGTTCGATGCCGCAGACACGCTGCGCGATTCGCTGCGTGCCTTCGCCGACATGATCCCGGCCATCAAGCCCAAGCATGCCATCATGCGCGAGGCCGCCTTGCGCGGGTTCTCGACCGCAACGGACCTGGCCGACTACCTGGTGCGCCGTGGCCTGCCGTTCCGTGACTGCCACGAAATCGTGGGCCACGCGGTGAAGTACGGGGTCGATAGCGGCAAGGACCTGGCAGAGATGAGCCTGGAAGAGCTGCGTCAGTTCAGTGACCAGATCGAACAGGACGTATTCGCCGTTCTTACGCTGGAAGGCTCGGTAAATGCCCGTGATCACATCGGTGGTACGGCACCGGCACAGGTACGCGCAGCGGTGGCTCGCGGCAAGGCGTTGCTGGCTGCGCGCTAACGGCGCTGAGTGACGGGTTGAGAGCTAACCCTCCCTCGTCGCATGGGCAAAATACTGAGGTTGAAGGGGGCTTTGAAACAAGCCCCCATCTGGCCGGACTCGCCCGCTGTTTCAGCGCTTGTTGCGCATCATTTCAAGGAATGACGGCATTGCCGCTTCCTTGTCTGCCACGATTTTTGCCATGTGGGGGTTCTGCCCCATCTGCTCGAGCAGTGCCTTGGCCTGAGGGAAATCTTCAAGGAAGTCGATGTTGAGCACTTTCTTGCCTACGGCGCATGCCAGGTCGACCGAGAAGCAGAACATCAGGTCGGCCAGGGTCAATTGCTCGCCTGCCACGTAAGGCGCGAAACGCCCGTTGCGCTTGAGCGTGGCGAAACCTGCCAGAAGCTCGGTGCGTGCCTTTTCCTTGACCAATGGTTCCACGGGCATACCGAAGAAGGCTTCGGCATAGCAGGTGCGAGCAGGAAGCTCGATGTACAGCTCGATCTCCTTGACCAGTTCACGCACTTTCGCCTGCGCGTACGGGTCAGCGGGAAGCAGCGCCTTGCCGCCTTGGGTCTGCTCGATGTAGTCGAGGATCACCGTGGTTTCGCTGAGAAAGCCGTGCTCGGTCTGCAGTACCGGCACCTTGCCACGTGGGCTGACTTCCAGCACCTGAGGCGTCTGACCGCTGAAGAACAGGACTTCTTCGAAAGGCACGCCCTTTTCCAACAAGGCCAACTTGACCATGTTGTAGTAGTTGCTGACAGGGAATCCGTGGAGCTTGAGCATGGTTCGACAGCCTCCGGGCCGTATGGGGATGGCAGGGCTGTTATAGCCCGTTCGCCGTCGGCTGACCAGCGTCATGCACCCGGTCGATGACCAGGCATTGCCACCACGGACGTGGCAAACTGTAGCGCCCACCACAGGAGTAATCCCATGAGCGAGCCCACCGATATCGACAATGACGATGAAGCGTTTGCCGAAGCCACGCTGACGCAGGCCATCGAAAACCAGATCGAAAGCGGCGAGCCGGCTGCGGCGAAGGCTACGTTCAACAAGCTGACACTGGTCGGGTATGAGCGCGAGGATATCCTCAACCTGATGGCCCACGTATTGGCCTTCGAGATCGACAACATGCTGGCGCAGGATCGAGCCTTCGATAGCCAGTGGTATGAAAACGCCCTGCGCGCGCTGCCTGAACTGCCTCCTGAGATGGATCAAGGCGAGGACGAATAACACGGCTACACTCCAGATTCAGGCACCCCCCGCGGTGCCGCTATCCTCGTCTGGAAGTCAGGAGTCGCCATGTCCTTTTCACCCGAACTGATCGCTGAACTGGAAGTCCTCGCACTGTTCAACCTCGACAGCAGCCAGGAAGGCATCAAGATTCACAACACCGCATCCCCGACCCTCATCGCCGCCGCGCAGCGGCTGCACGAAAAAGGCCTGACCGATCAACCCGACGGTGGCTACCTGACCAGCCTGGGTCACGATGCGGTCGAAAGTGTTCAGTTGCTGCAGAATATTCTGAGGGCGCCCCAGCCGGCCTGACCTTGTGAGTGCGTGGGGCTGTGCTGCAGCCCCTGCCTTGCAGTGGCCTTGGAAGGCTCATTTACAAGCCATAAGCCCGCCACCTGGGCTGCGCTCGCCTCACCTGACCCTGTTCTCAAGACTTTTTACACAGACCCTATTTTCCCATCAGTGCTCGACGGGTCGCTTCCAACCGCCTCCAAGCGCCAGGAACACGCCAACCTGCCCCATTGCAACCTGGCTGTTCGCAGCCGCCAACTGCGCACGCATGTCGGTATAGGTCCGCGTCGCCTGCAAGTCCGCCAGGAACGACTCCCGCCCAGCCTGATAATACCGGTGCGTCTGGTCGGCCGCCTCCCGAGCTGACTTCTCGGCCTCGGCCAGTGCATCGCGGCGGTCCAGCAAAGCGCTGTATTGGGCCAGCCGCGTCTGGGTTTCGCGTATGGCATTGAGCACTACGCCATCGAAATTCGCCAAGGCTGCCTGGGTGGACGCTTCGGCCATGCGAATGCGGGCCCGCGTGCCATTGGTGGGGATACTCCAGCTGACCTGCGGGCCGAAGCCCCAACGGTTGGTCGAAGGCTCGCCCAAATTGTCCAGGATGCCGATGGTCCCGACCTGCGCGCCGATGCTGATCTGTGGATAAAGCGCGCCGGTCGCCACACCGATATTGGCGGTAGCAGCAGCCAGTTGTCGCTCTGCCTGACGCACATCGGGGCGACGTTTGAGCAACGCGGCGCCATCGCCCACTGGCACTAGCTGAGTCAGCTGCGGCAGTTCGGCACAATCGGCAACGCCTGCTGGCAACTTCTGCACGGGGACCGCCAGCAATGCGGCCAGGGTATACAGGCCTGTCTCACGTTCGGCCTTGAATCGCGGCAGCTCGGCGCCCAACGACTTGAACTGGGTTTGCGACCGCGTCACCTGGGTTTCATCGCCACGCCCCGCATCGCGCAGGCGCTGGCTGAGCTTGACGCTTTGCGCCTGTAAATCGAGCGACTCACGGGCAATGTGGTATTCCTCGTTGGCCGAGCATACCTGGGTATAGGCCTTGACCACATCTGCCACCAGCGTGATCCGCGCCGTGTCCGCTGCGGCTTGGACTGCATCGGCACTGGCTTTGGCGGCCTCTGTGCCGCGCTTGAAGGTGCCCCACAGGTCGAACTGGTATGACGCGCTGATGATCGCCTCGCCGATGTTGGCCACAGGCACCTTTTCGGGCTGCAAGAAAGCCTCGCCAGACTCCTGCAGGCGCTGGGCGCCTAGCTTCACTCCACCGTCGAAGCCCCCTTGAGACTCAGCGATGTCGACCTGCGCGCGGGCCTTGGCGATGTTCGCTGCCGCAACGCGCAGTTCGGTATTGGCACTCAAGGCCTGGCGCACCAGCGCGTTCAACCGCGGGTCGTGATACAGCTGCCACCAATCCTCCGGCACCGGTGCCGACACTACGCTGTCGGCATCCTGGCGCAGGGGGCCGTTGAGGTCAGTGCGCTGTATTGCCGCCTCTTTGGGCAGCTCGTAGTCTGGCCCGACCGTCATGCACGCGCCAAGCGACAGGCATAGCCCTGCGAGCATCAGCCGTTTCATGGGTGCTGGCCCTCGACGATCGAGACAGTGGCGGTTCGCCCGGCAATCATGCGGAAGTCCTGCGGGACTTCGTCAAAGGCGATCCGCACCGGAATCCGCTGGGCCAGCCGCACCCAGCTGAAGGCAGGGTTGACGTTGGGCAGCAGGTTGGTGCCGCTGCTGCGGTCGCGGTCCTCGATGCCGGCTGCAAAGCTTTCCACATGCCCGCGCAGGCGGGTGTTGTCGCCCATCACACGAATATCCACCACGTCCCCGATGTGAATGCCCCCCAGCTTGGTTTCCTCGAAGTAGCCATCGACGTGATAAGAGGCACTGTCGACCACCGACAGCACCGGTCGCCCCGCGGTTACGAACTCATGGTTGCGCGGCGCGCGATCGTTGAGGTAACCGTCCACGGGGCTGCGCACCACCGAGCGATCAAGGTTCAACTGGGCACTGTCGACAGCCACCTGCGCCTCGCTGACCGCCGAGCGGGCGCGCGCTTGGCGCGACTGGCTTTCTTCGAGCTGTTCGGCCGCGACCAGGTTGCCCAACTTGCGATTACGGTTCACCTCCCGCGAGGCCTGGGCCAAGGTTTCCTGGCGCTCGCCGAGCGTGGCCTTGGCCTGACGCAGCGCCAGGCTGAAACGGTCCTGGTCGATGGTGAACAGCACATCGCCGCGCTTGACGGTCTGGTTGTCGCGCACCTCGACCTTCTGGATCAACCCGGACACGTCCGGGGCGATCTGGATCACATCGGCGCGAATGTGGCCATCGCGCGTCCAGGGTGCGAACAGGTAGTACACAACCATCTGCCAGACGAGTACGGCGGCAAATGTCACTACCAACAGGGTAAGGACCGCACGGCCCAGGGTCAGCAAAGGTTTTTTCATGGCAGCATCAGGCTTCGACAGAAATGGTCCACCGCACCGAGCAGCACGGCGTAGAGGGCAACGTTGAACAATGCCCGGTGCCAGACCAGGCGATAGAAGTGCACACGCACCAGTACGGCGTGGACACCCAGAAACAGCAGGTAGGTTCCAATCATCATTACCAGCAGCGTGGGCAGGAATACCCCACTGATATCCAGTTCACCGATCACAGGGGCGCTCCATCCAGGCCAGACGGCAGTTGCAGTTGTTCCGCAGGCTCGAGCATGACCTCGACACCCGGCAGCAGTGCCAGGCGCAGACCAGCCAGTGCATGCAACAAATGCGGGCGGGCGTCGAGGCGTTCGCAGGGTTCATCGAGGCTGAGCGCCAGTCGGGCCCTTTCCATGTTGCGCAAGAGTGCAGGTGGCGCGTGCAGCCGCTCACCGGCGCGCAGGCAGGCCGCGTAATGGGCACCCACTTCAGCGATCACCAGGGTCAGTCGCTCACGGGCAACCTGACCGGCGCGCGGCATGTACGCCAGCAAGTCGAGCAGGTTCAGCCCCACACGCAAGTCCCGTAGCGCCACGCTGCTGTCCTGGCCGGTTTGCGACAGACGCGGCAAATGCTGCATCAAGCGATCGAGCATTTTTACACCCACCTTGCGATGCTCGGCCAAGGTCGCGTACTCGGTCACCTCGACGATGTCGCGCCAGGCGAAACGGGTCATGCGTTTGGCAGCCAGCTCCACACCAAAGGGGCGCATCACCAGGGTCCAGATGAACGCGAAGAGCAGGCCAACCGGGCCGGCGAGGTTGGAATTGAGGAAGGTGAAGAAATCGGCGTCGTAAGCACCCTGGATGCTGATGAAGGTCGAGGTGTTGACGATAGTTAGCAATGTCCCCAGGTAGAAGCGCGGCTGTACCGTCAACGTACCGATGCAGATGAAAGGCACGGCGAAGGCCAGTACCAGCATCGGGAAGTCATGCAGGTTGGGCAGCACGAGGAACAGGTACAGGCTCGAGAAAATGACCGACAGCAGGGTCCAGAAGAAGAAGCGGTAGATCTGTGGGGCCGGGTCGTCCATCGCGGCGAAGAAGCTGCACGACACAGCCGCCAGGATCACCGCACTGGCGCCGTCATTCCAGCCCAGGCCGATCCACAGGCCGCAGGCAACGATGATGGCCAGGACGGTGGAGGTGACCGAGTAGAGCATCAGGCCCCGGTCGAAGAATGGCCGCAAGCGCGCCAGGCGCCAGTGGCGGTAAACGGCGCGCCAGGGTGTGGCGTCATCGGTGCGCAGGGCATGCTGCAAGGTACAGCAGTCCTGCCACAGATCTACCCATTCGGTGAGCCGGTAGAGCGCGTTGGACAGCAACAGCTCGGCACGCTGGTCCAGTGCAGCCGCATCCGGCCGCAGCTCGTCGATCCTTTGGTGCAAGGCTGCCCACTGCTGGACAGAAGGGCTTTCTGCCGTGCCCTTGAGCCATTCACGGGCTGCATCGAGCACAGGTAGGATCTGTTCGAATTGCTGCGCAGCGCGCCCTTGCAAGGCCGTCAATGCGTCGTCCAGCGCATCAATGACCGGCAGTAGGTGAATCATGCGCCCACGCAGCTCACGGGCGTTTTTCAAGGTATGAGGGCCGGTCCCTTCATGGCCGAGCTGGCCGATCATCAACTCCAGTGAGTTGAAGGTCGCCACCATCGCCCCGCGCATACCACCGACATCGACCGTGCTCTGCTGCCGGACCAGATAGCTGTCGCTATAGCGAATGGCCTCGTTGAACCAGTTACCGGTTGCCCCCACTACCACGGGCGCCAGCCGCCGCGGCCAGAAAATGGCCCCGACCACGGCTGCGCAGACGATCCCCAGGCAAATTTCCTGAGCCCGCGAGGAAGCCACGTCGAACACGGCCAACGGGTTGTCGACCACTGCCAGGGCGATCATCGGCAAGGTATACCCGGCCAGCATGAACACGTAGTTGTTGGCCGTACGCACGTTCAGAGAAAGGAACAGCAACGTCCCCGTCCACAGGGCCACGGCGATGCTCAGCAGCAGCGGCGACTGCACCAGGGGCGGCACCAACAGCACTGCCCCAGCGGCACCCAGCAAGGTACCCAGGGCGCGGTACAACGCTTTGGAGCTGGTAGGCCCCAGAAAGGGGCTGGAAACGATGTAGACGGTCGCCATGGCCCAGTACGGACGCGGCAACTGCATGAGCAGGGCGATATACAGCGCAATCATCGAGGCGGCGAAGGTGCGCACGCCGTAGAACCAATCGCGAGCCGGCGGTACCGAGCTGAAGAAGCCGTTCATGCGACCCCGCCCGTGCTGCCCAGCCCGGCTGCTTCGAATGCGCGCAGTACACGCAGGGTGGCCTGCAGGTCCTCTGGATCGAGACGACTCAGCACATCACCCCGCACCCTTACCAGCTCCGCCTCGATGGCCTCGGCCAGCGCGCGCCCTTCAACTGTGAGGCTCAGGGCCTTGGCGCGCCTGTCCAGTGGATCCTCGCTACGCAACACCAACCCGGCCTTGCACAGCTGGTCGAGCAAGCGCACCAGGGACGGGCTTTCCAGCCCAGCCGCCTGGGCGACGGCCACCTGGTGCACGCCATCGCCCAGGCGCACGATCATCAGCAGTGGCGCGGCACAGGCTTCGGAGATGCCGTAGCCGGTCAGCGCCACGTGACAGATGCGGCGCCAGTGGCGAGCGGCAACGACCAGGCCGCTGCTGACCTGTAGACGCAGAAGATCAAGGGACATGAAAACCACATATATTCATAGTTTGCTAACTATCAATATACGCCGGGTGCTCCCCCTTCCGTCAACAGGGGGCGACGAAGCGCCTGCATGAAATCTTGTTTACAGTGCAAAGCTCGCAGCTAACTGCACCAACGCTTCAGAGCTGAACCTGGTCTTCCAGCTTCATGGTCAGGGCCAAGGTACTGCCCATCTGCACGGCGCGGTCGCGCCATTGCTGATACCGCTCCTGATCGCGTCGACTGAAGTGCACGGCCAGTTCTTCCGCTGCCTGCACCACACCCGCAGCGGCCGCCAGTTCGAGCCAGTACAACGCCGGCTTGAGCTCCGGTTGCACATGCAGACCGTGAATCAGCCGGTAGCCAACCTCAAAGCGACAGCGTGCCTCACCCTGCTCGGCACCTTGCAGGAACCATCGGTAGGCAAGCTGTGGATCGACTTGCCATTGAATCCGGGCATCACACACTTCTTCTTCGTACAAGTCTCCCAGCGCAGCGGCCGCATGCGACATGCCCCGCTCGAACGCCTGGCGGTAGCATTCGGCGGCCTGGGTGTAGGAACGGTCGACACCTTTGCCGAAGTAGTGCTGCTGCCCCAGGTTGAACCAGGCCACGGCACTGCCCTGCAACGCCGCCATGCGCAGCAGGTGCCCGGCCAGCACGGTATCAGCACGCCAGTACTTGCCATTGAGCCAGATCCAACCAAGGTCGTTCAGCGCCGCGACGTTCCCTTGCAGGGCTTGCAGGCGCAGATCCTGGTAGACCGCTTGCAGGTCACTGGCTTCGTCCAGACGGCTGACCAGCATCGTCCGTTGACTGGGCATGCCGACACCTGCAAACAGCCGCTGGCGTCGGGCAACGGCGGGAGGAACGATCACCTGTGCCGGAAGCAGGCGGGCGAGCAGCGAATGGATATTGCCGACAGCAGACATGTTCATCCTCATTGAACGATGCACAACCTCAACCTTCGGCTGTGATGAGGCGTGATTCTGCGCAACAGGACGTCAAAACCTGTCGCGAACGATTCGGTGGCAGGCAACCAACCGTCACTTACTTGATCTGAGCGGTCCGTGGCCAATTGCCATGCCCCTCGCGTGCCGCCATCCTAGAGCGGCAAGCCTAGACAAGGACGTTACCTTTTGCCGTTCGCCACCACTCGCGCCACCCTCAGCCGTCAGTGGGCGCTGCTGCGCCAGCTACCGGGCCGTTCTCCAGGGCTCACCAGTTCCGAACTGGCTTGTCGGCTACGAGACCTGGGCTTTACCGTCAGCAAGCGCACCGTGGAGCGCGACCTCAATGACCTGTCGCTGATCTTTCCGCTGGAGCGCAATGACAAGAGCATCCCCTACGGGTGGCACTGGGCGGCCGGCGTGGTGAACGAGCTACGCGGCACCACCGATCTGCTGGCACACCTCAAAGGAGAGGCGCTGCAAGCGCCACCGGGCGAAGGCATCGAATTGGTGGCACGCATCAGCGATCCACTGGCGCGCCAGCTCAGGGAGGCCCCACTGAGCAGCGACATGCAGTTGACCGCCCATGACCAAGGGCATCGGCTGCGGGCCACGGTGAGCGATGGGAGCTCGTTGCGCTGGTGGCTATTGAGCCGTGGGGATGAGCTGGTGGTCGAGCAGCCTGCGCAGTTGCGCGAAGAGATCGGCAAGATTCTCAGCAACGCCGCAGCCCAGTATCAAACGCCATGATCAGGGGAGCGCTCACTGGCCTTGGCCAATGGCCGGCGTCCGCGCCTGCCTGTTCAGCGCTGCATGCCCTAACGCTTGACCGTCAGGCGCTCCAGCGTGCTGAAGACAATCCCCTCAACCAGCAGCCCGATCAGGATGACCACCGCAAGGCCTGCGAACACCTTGTCGGTATAGAGTTCGTTGCGGTTCTGAAAGATGTACCAACCCAGGCCACCTTTGCCGCTGCTGGCGCCAAAGACCAGTTCCGCGGCGATCAACGTGCGCCAGGCGAACGCCCAGCCGATCTTGAGCCCGGACAGAATCGAGGGCAACGCCGCCGGCACCAGGATGTGCATCACCAGCCGTAGCCCTTTGAGGCCGTAGTTGCGCCCGGCCATGCGCAGGGTGTCGGAAACGCCCTGGAATCCTGCATAGGTATTGAGCGCCAGGGCCCAGAGTACCGAATGCACCAGGACGAAGATCAAGCTGTTTTCGCCTAGCCCGAACCACAGCAATGCCAATGGCAACAGGGCGATGGCAGGCAGGGGGTTGAACATGGAGGTCAAAGTGCCAAGCAAGTCGCGCCCAAGCTGGGTCGAGACAGCCAAGCTAGTGAGACCAAAAGCCAGGATGATGCCCAGCAGGTAGCCCTTGAGCAGGATCACCAGCGACACGCCGACCTTGGCCGGCAACTCTCCACTGACCAGGCCTTCCCAAAACGCGGCAGCGGTCTGGAGGAAGGTCGGTAGCAGCAGGTCGTTGTTCTGGTAACGGGCGACGGCTTCCCAGACCACGGCGATGACCACCAGGATGACGGCCTTGCGCAGCCAGCCGTGCTGCCAGAGGCGCTGAGTCAACGACAGGTCGCGTTCCACAGGCACACTGAGCAAGGGCTCTAGCTGCACCTCGTATTCCTGGCGCACAGAGGTTGTGGTCATGGCTCAAACTCCTGATCAGTAGGCAATGCGGATGTCATTGAAACCAATATCGTCGACCTGCGCGGGGCCAGCAGCTTCATCGAACAACAAGCGGTGTATGTGCCGGGCACTGGCCTGGAAATCGCTGCCACCCAGGCTGCCCAAGTCATATTGGTGGCTGTGCACCTCGGCGCGTACCCGGCCGGGGTGAGGTGAGAGCAGCAAGATGCGGTTGCCCACGACCAAGGCCTCCTCGATAGAGTGGGTGACGAACAGCAGGGTGAAGCGCACTTCCTCCCAGAGCAGCAGCAATTCTTCCTGCATCTTGCGCCGGGTAAGTGCATCGAGTGCGGCAAAGGGTTCGTCCATCAGCAATATCTTCGGCTGCGTGGCCAAGGCCCTGGCGATCGCCACGCGCGCCTTCATACCGCCCGACAGCGTATGCGGGTAGGCATCGGCGAAAGCTGCAAGGCCGACTTTTTCCAGGAAGTGAAGCGCCCGGTCTTCGGCCTCGGCCCGCTTCAATTGGCCCGATACCAACAGCGGAAACATGACGTTGTGCTTCACCGTCTTCCAAGGTGGCAACTGGTCGAACTCCTGGAACACCACGATTCGGTCCGGCCCCGGGCCGCTGACGGGCTGCCCCTGAAGCAGGATCTGCCCTTCACAGGGTTCGATGAAGCCAGCCACGGCCTTGAGCAAGGTTGACTTGCCGCAACCCGAAGGCCCCAGTAGGACGAAGCGATCTGCCTGATCCACCTCGAAACTGACCTGATGGGTCGCGCGCACCACCCGTTGCCGGGTGCGGTACTCGAGGGTGAGGCCCTGCACGTTCAGCAACGGCGGTGCTGCGGGGTGGATCAAGGTGCTGACCGTGTGGCCTGGCAATGGCGCAGTCATGACTCAGCTCCCTTGCAACGGGCGTTCATCCTGGAAGAAATAATCCTTCCATGACGCTGGCTTGTGCTTGATCGCGCCGACCCTGTAGAGGAATTCGGCGAGCTTGTAAGTGTTCTTTGGCGTGACGGTGAATTCGTATCGAGGGTTGTCGATCAGCTTGATGAGGCTTGCGCGGTCGATCTTGGCGTTGGTCACCCGGATGTAGGTATCGGCGGCTGCCGCCTTGTCGTTCTGGGCGAATGTGGCCGCTTCGGCAATGGCATCGACGAAGGCTTTGTACGTCTTGGGGTTGTCCTTGCGGAATTTTTCGGTGGCGAATAGCAGCGTGGGCGAATTCGGTCCGAGCAGGTCGTAGCTGTCGAGCACGATGTGCACGTTCTTGTTGGCCAGTGCCTGGTCCTGGAACGGCGGGTTGGAGAAATGCCCGTTGAGTTCGGTACCGCCTGCCAGCAAGGCGGCCGTAGCATCGGGATGAGGAACAGCCAGGGTGTACTTGTCCAGCCGGTTGTACTGCTCATCTCCCCATTGCTGCGCCGCAGCGTATTGCAGCAGGCGCGACTGCACCGACACCCCCATTGCCGGCACTGCGATTCGGTCCTTTTCGGACAGATCCGCAATGGTCTTCACAGCCGGATTGCTACTGACCAGGTAATACGGGAAGTTGCCCAACGAAGCCACGGCCTTGACGTTCTGTCGCCCTTGGGTGCGATCCCAGACGGTGAGCAGCGGACCTACGCCAGCGCCTGCGATATCCACGGAGCCGGATAGCAACGCGTCGTTGATGGCCGAGCCACCGGAAAGCTGTGCCCACTCGACGTCGATGTCGATGCCCTGCGCTTTGCCATGCTTTTCGATCAGGTGCTGATCACGCACCACATTGAGCAGCAGGTAGACGATCCCGAACTGTTCGGCGATGCGGATCTTGCCTTCTGCCTGGGCGGCGGAGGGGGCCGTCAGGCTGCCAATGATGAGGCTTGCGCCCAGCCCGATGCTTGCCGCCAGGCGGCTGATGGATTTGCGCATGATGGAATCCTTTTCGTCAGAACGGGGCATCGCCCTGGATGGTGGTGCGGTAGAGCTTGCGCCGCAGGTGTGCAGGGCAACCGGCAGCCAGGTGGATCAGGGAGCGGTTGTCCCAGAACACCAAGTCGTGGGGCTGCCATTGATGGCGATAGACGTTGTCATCCTGCACGCTCAAGGCATACAGCTGTTGCAGGACATCCCGGCTTTCGTCTTCCGGCAGGCCGACGATGCGGGTGGTGAAACCTTCACTGACGAACAAAGCCTGACGCCCGGTCTCAGGGTGGGTGCGCACGACGGGGTGGACCACTTCCTGCACCTGGGCCAGTTGCTCGGCTGTCAGTGCAGGGCGCCAATTGCCTTCGAATCGGGTTTCGGCATAGCGGGCGGTGTAGGAATGAGCGGCATTGCGCCCGGCTACCAGCGTGCGCAGCGCAGCGGGTACTGCGTCCCAGGCCTTGTGCATGTCGGCGAACAACGTGTCCCCGCCTTCGTCAGGGAGTTCCTGGGCGTGTAGCATCGAGCCCAAGCTGGGCAGTGCCTTATAGGAAAGGTCCGAGTGCCAGAATTTGCCAGCATCGCCCAGGCCGATGTTTTGGCCGTTCTCGATGATGTTGGAAACAATCAGGATTTCAGGATGCCCCTCAAGCAGGAACTGCTTGAGCACATGAATCTGCAGTTCGCCAAAACGGCGGCTGAAGGCGATCTGGTGCTCAGGCGTGATGCGCTGATCGCGAAAAACCAGCACATGATGATCGAGGTGGGCACGGTGAATCCGCGCGAAGTCCTGGGCATTGAGCGGCCTGGAAAGGTCGAGGCCGACGATTTCGGCGCCGACGGCGCCGGCGAACGGGTGGACATCAAAATGTTGTGACGGCGCGCTATCGATGAGCGACAGGGCGTTCAAGGCGGCTGGCATGTTTCACTCCCACGCAGTGCGCGACTTCATGACGCGCGACGATCGGAAACGCACGGGGACTCCCGTGTGGGTTCGAGTCGTGCGGCGCATCGATTGGTCGACGGGTACGCAGTGGAGTGAACTATAAGGTCATAAGAAATATATTTTAAATACCTTTAAAGCATAACCATAGTTCGGTCGGTGCCTGAGTTCGGCGTCAGATCAGGCCACCCTCTTCTTCTTCCTCTATCAGGTTATTGAGGCTGCTCAGTGCTTTGCGCGCTGTCGAACGGTTCAGGAGTTTGGTCTGGGCGCCCGGTGGCAGGTCAGTGATCTTGAACACGCCTTTGGCGGTCAGGACATCGATCAAGTCTTCAAGCACCCGGATCATGTCGAGATCGCTTTGCTTGAGCTGATTGAGGCTGTTTTCCACGACGTCATCGGCAAACCATTCCTGAATGTCGGCATGGTCGGCCGGAAGCATTTCGGTAAATTCGTCGAACGCAGCAGCTTCCACTCGCTGCAACTGGCCAGCGGCGTCGCGTTGCACGTAGAACATGGCGATGTCCCTCGTCACATGGATTCCTTCAGGGTAGACAGCAGCATAGGCAAAAAGCGCCGCACGCGTGGGTGCGGCGCGAAAGTATGCGCTGTGGGAGTGCGTGGCGGAAGGCCTGCCCAGGCAGTTGCGCCAGGTCAAGGCACACCGGGACAACCTGTTACGGTTGCCCCGGTCATGGACCGTCAGCTGTCTTTGTTGTGGATGATGATGGTCGGGTCGGCACCGCTGATCAACGAGTTGATCGTCTGGTTGGACCAGTTCACACCTTCCAGCTTGATGGTGACGTCAGCATTGGCCAGCCCGCCATCGGTGTTGAGCTTGCCTTCGCTGCTGACCTGCAACGTCGTGGTGCCCTCCACCGTCGACAGCTTGAGGTAGTTGTCGATGGTGCTGCCTTTCTCGCCTTGCAACAGGTCCTTGAGGTCGATGCGGTCACCTTCGGAGCGGTTGAAGTCCTTGATGACGTCATTGCCATAATCGCCGGCCTTCCAGACGAAGGTATCGGCACCGCTGCCGCCGATCAGGATGTCGTTACCCGGACCGCCGATGAGGGTGTCGTTGCCTGAGCCACCCAACAGGATGTCATTGCCTTTGCCGCCATCGAGGATGTCGTTGCCGCCCTGACCGAACAGGATGTCGTTGCCGTTGCCGCCCGACAGGATGTCGTTGCCGTCGTTAGGCCCTGAAATATCGAACTCGGTGTAGTGCTCAGCGATGTATTGGTGAACATTACTAGTGGTGACAGCACTGGCATCAACCCCTGTTTTCTGGGCGACATACGTTTGCAAGGCCTGATAGCCCTCGCTGACAACACCGTTCAAGGTAATCAAGTCACCAAAGATGATGTCGTTGCCATTTCCACCGTCGACCGTATCGGCACCAGGCAACGTCGCCTCAGTATGTCCAAGAATCGCGCTTGCCAGTTTGGACGGATCTATATTGGTCTGCGGTTTGCCCGCCGTATCGTACGGTTTGAGATCAGCGAGGCTGACGTCAGAATTCAAACCAATAGCCTGAACCTTACTCAGTCCCGGCACGGTCGAACTGCCACCAAGCAACATGAAACTATCAGTTGTATTTGTAGCCGAATCGCTCCAATTCGAGGATGAATTCTTGCCAGTGCCGCCCAAACTGGACAGCTCGTAGGTGCCATCACCTTGGGCATGGATTGTCCCGATAGTGCTCGTGGACATGGCAACAAACGAACCCCAGAAATTGTAGCCATAAGTTGTAACTTTTACCTGTCCAGCGCTGTTTATGTCCACCCTGTGAGTCGAGTCAGCCCACTCACTGAACGTGGCACCAACCTTGTAGTTGTTAACATTAACAACCTCGTCCAGCATTTTGCCGTTCGTCCACAGTCGGGCATCAGTCTGCTCGCCACGCTGGTAATAGGTCGGCTTACCATCGGTAATGAAGTACGTAAGATTCTCAGCGTTCGTATTGCCCAGCGCCATCTTGCTCTTGAAGAAGTTAGCTGTAGTTTTAAACGCATCTTCATAATTGGTGCCGCCGCCGTAGTCGCCGCCCTGCATGGAGCTCAGAACACTTTGAAGTTGGCTCAGAGCATTCGCGTCCGATAGATTGACGGCTATATTTTGGTTGACCTGAGTATCGAAATCTACCAGGAAGAGGTTAACCGTTCCCGACGTGTCGGCCCCCAAACTCGCTTTGAGTGTCTTGAATACAGATTCCAGCTGTGTCTTCGCTGCGGCAATCGATTCGTCTGTCATACTGCCGGAGCTGTCGACAATGAATGCAATGTTGTAGTTTTTTCCGGCCACCACGTTCAGGCCAGATACATCCGCCACGATGATGTCATGACCTTCGCTGCCATTCAGTACGTCGCTGCCCGATGTACCAACACTGGCTTTGTAAACGCCGCCATAAACCGTAACCGGAATACGGCCAACGGTACTAGCGGAGTCACCCAGACTTTCAGTAGCCGTTGAAGTGACCGTGATGTCAAACGAGCCCTTGAAGTAGGCAGGTGGGGTAAGGGTCAAGCCACTGAGTTTCCACCCTGTTACATTGATCGGCCCATCGGCGACTGTAGCTGTATGTCCTGCGTTGTCAGTTAACACCGTTCCTTTTGGTAAGCCGCCCAGTGTGACGTTCAGCGTCTCGGAACCATCGGTATCGGTCAGGGCGGTCGAAATACCGACCAGTTTCACCGTACCATTCTCTGGGCCTTCGTTGAGCTTGTAGCCATCGTAGTAGGTTTGACCATTGACCGTGTGCGCGTCGGACACGCTCAGGCCAGCGTTGGCCATCTCGGTCACGTTCTGGTACATGCGAATGTTCGCGCTGCTCAGATCCGTCACGCCGCCAGAGCCCACCTGAATGTTCAGGTCATAACTGCCCGGGCCGGACTGGTTGGCGTGGTAAACCTCGATCGGGTAGTAGCCGGTCGCCGTAGGCGTGAACGACCCCGTCACCTGGCCGCCGCCACCCCACGTGGCCGTGACCACGGTCTTGCCACCGATATTGACCAGGAAGCTGTCGTCGGCAGTACCACTGAAGGTGTAGGTCTTGCCTGCTTCCAGGTAGATCAGGCCGGAGGTCTTCGAACCGCTGCCCCCATTCACGCTGCCGTCGGACTGGACGTTGGTGGTAGTGCCGCTGGAGGTGGCGCTGCCGGAGTTGGCAAAGACCGTCTTGAGTGCATCACCGGTGATGCCATTGCCGTTGGTGCCCAGGTCCTTCAGGGTGGTCCACACTTCCTTGGTCAGGCCTTTGGACACCACATCGGCACTGCCGATGGCCAGGGTCGGCATGTCGGCCACCGGGCTGATATCGACCTTCATGGTCGTCTCGGTGCCCAGGTTGGTCCCGTCGTTGGGCTTGTACTTGAACTGCGCGTAGTCGGCCTGTTGGTTGCCCACGCCGGTGCCACCGTAGCCGTCAGCGCCAGACTGGTTTAGCAGCGGCACGAACTTCAGCTTGCTGGCGGCGATATCGGCCTGGCTGATCACCTGGCCGACGGTAACGTTGGTCCAGCTGCTGCCGTTGAAGTACTTGAGGCTGCCTGCAGCCGGCAGCGAGGTGATGGTCACGGCCAGACCGGTGTTGCCATCCGGGTCGGTGACCTTGAAGTCCCCCCAGGCGAATACGTAGTCGGTGTCTTCCACGCCATACACGGCACCGCCTGGGGAAACCGGCAGGTTGTCGTTGTCGAGGATGGCGGTGGTGACGCTGCCTTTGCTGCCGTTTACCTGCAAGTTCTCGAAGTTGCCACCGGTGGCGTTTTCGATCTTGACCGTGAAGTTCTCGGTGCCTTCGACCAATTTGTCGTCGATCGTCGGCACATCGAAGGTCACGCCGGAGCTGTTGGCCGGAATCTTCACGGTAGTGACACCCGTGAAGTCCTCACCGTTCTTGGCCGTGCCCGAGTAGCTGAGGGTGACGGTCACTTCGGACTGGGATGGATTGCTCAACGTCAGGGTGTAATGCGCCGTCTCGCCTTCGGTCAGCGAAGTGGTGCCACTGATGCCTACGGTGGTCACGTCACCCTGGCCACTCGGCTCGTCGGTCACGGTAGTGGTTACGGCAGTCTTGCTGCCCACCAGGCTTTCGAACTGCTTGTCACCAGCAACGCTGATGTCGGTGATCGCCTTGGTGATCGCAGGCTGCCCACCGACGTACACGTCGTCCGGCGCATTGATGCTGACCGTACCGCTGGCAGAACCCGCCGCGATGAACACTTGCGTGCCACCGGTCAGGGTCACGGTCACACCGCCGTGGCCTGTCACAGGCAGGCTGGTGTCTTCACTGACCAGCGTCACGGTGTAGGTGATCTTGCCACCCTCGACGACGGTGGTGTTATCCACAGCCAGCACAGCAGTCACCTTGCTGATGGTGTCGGTGATGTTGACCGAGGCAGGCGCGCCCAGCACCAGGTTCTCGAACTTGGCGTTCGGCACTTCGGCTTTGGCGATGCCGATCTCCAGCTTGCCCTCGTCCTTGAACACGTCATCGCCCTGAGCTGGCGCGACATAGGACTTGCTGGTCTCCCCGGCCTTGAACACAACGGTGGCGTTGTTGCTCAGGGTGACGGTGAGGTCCTTGTCCAACACGCGGTTCAAGGTCAGGGTGAACAGAGGCGGCGTGGCTTCATTGACCGAGGTTTGGTTGGCCACGATGTTGACCAGTACCAGGTCACCCTGGCCGGCCGGCTCATCGGTCACCGCCGTGGTGACGGTGGTCTTGCTCGCCACCAGGTTTTCGAACTGCTTGTCACCGGCCACGGTGATGTCCGTAATGGCCTTGGTGATCGCAGGCTGGCCACCGACGTACACGTCGTCCGGCGCATTGATGGTGACGGTGCCGCTGGCAGAACCGGCAGCGATGAACACCTGGGTGCCGCCGGTCAGGGTGACGGTCACGCCACCATGGCCAGTCACTGGCAGGTTGTTGTCTTCGCTGACCAAGGTCACGGTGTAGGTGATCTTGCCACCTTCAGCCACAGTGGTGTTATCCACAGCCAGCACGGCGGTGACCTTGCTGATGGTGTCGGTGATGTTGACCGAGGCAGGCGCGCCCAGCACCAGGTTCTCGAACTTGGCGTTCGGCACTTCAGCCTTGGCGATACCGATCTCCAGCTTGCCCTCGTCCTTGAACACGTCGTCGCCCTGCGCAGCAGCCGTGTAGGTCTTGGTCAGCTCGCCAGCCTTGAACACAACGGTAGCATTGTTGCTCAGGGTGACGGTCAGGTCCTTGTCCAGCGCACGGTTCAGGCTCAGGGTGAAGGTCGGGGCCGTGGCTTCATTGACCGACACTTGGTCTGCAACGATGTTGACCTGTACCAGGTCGCCCTGCCCAGCCGGCTCGTCGGTCACGGTGGTCGTGACTGCCGCCTTGCTGGCCACCAGGTTTTCGAACTGCTTGTCACCGGCGACGGTGATGTCCGTGATGGCCTTGGTGATTGCAGGCTGGCCACCGACGTACACGTCGTCCGGCGCATTGATGCTGACAGTGCCGCTGGCAGAACCTGCCGCGATGAACACTTGCGTGCCGCCGGTCAGGGTGACGGTCACGCCACCATGGCCAGTCACTGGCAGGTTGTTGTCTTCGCTGACCAAGGTCACGGTGTAGGTGATCTTGCCGCCTTCAGCCACAGTGGTGTTATCCACAGCCAGCACGGCGGTGACCTTGCTGATGGTGTCGGTGATGTTGACCGAGGCAGGCGCGCCCAGCACCAGGTTCTCGAACTTGGCGTTCGGCACTTCAGCCTTGGCGATGCCGATCTCCAGCTTGCCCTCGTCCTTGAACACGTCGTCGCCCTGCGCCGCGGCCGTGTAGGTCTTGGTCAGCTCGCCAGCCTTGAACACAACGGTGGCGTTGTTGCTCAGGGTGACGGTCAGGTCCTTGTCCAGCGCACGGTTCAGGCTCAGGGTGAAGGTCGGGGCCGTGGCTTCATTGACCGACACTTGGTCTGCAACGATGTTGACCTGTACCAGGTCGCCCTGCCCAGCAGGTTCGTCCGTTACGGTGGTGGTCACTGGCGACTGGTTGGCCACCAGGTTCTCGAACTGCTTGTCACCCGCCACACTGATATCCGTGATGGCCTTGGTGATGGCAGGCTGGCCGCCGACATACACGTCATCTGGGGCATTGATGCTGACGCTGCCACTGGCGGAGCCGGCTGCGATGAACACCTGGGTGCCGCCGGTCAGGGTGACGGTCACGCCACCATGGCCGGTAACCGGCAGGTTGTTGTCTTCGCTGACCAAGGTCACGGTGTAGGTGATCTTGCCGCCTTCGGTCACGGTGGTGTTATCCACAGCCAACACGGCAGTGACCTTGCTGATCGTGTCGGTGACGTTGACCGAAGCCGGGCCGCCAATGACCAGGTTCTCGAAGGTGGCGTTCGGCACTTCTGCCTTGACGATGCCAACCTCGATCTTGCCCTCGTCCTTGAAGACGTCATCGCCTTGCGCAGCAGCCGTGTAGGTCTTGGTCATCTCGCCAGCCTTGAACACAACGGTGACGTTGTTGCTCAGGGTAACGGTCAGGTCCTTGTCCAGTGCGCGGTTCAGGCTCAGGGTGAAGGTCGGCGCAGTGGCTTCGTTCACCGACACCTGATTGGCGACGATATTGACCTGCACCAGGTCGCCCTGGCCGGTAGGTTCGTCGTGCACGGTCGTGGTAACCGGCGACTTGTCCGCCACCAGGTTTTCAAATTGCTTGGCGCCTGCGACCGTGATGTCGGTAATCGACTTGGTGACCGCAGGCTGGCCGCCGACGTACACGTCATCTGGCGCATTGATGGTGACGGTGCCAGTAGCAGAGCCGGCGGCGATGAATACCTGGGTGCCACCGGTCAAGGTGACGGTCACGCCACCGTGGCCAGTGACCGGCAGGTCGCTGTCTTCGCTGATCAAGGTTACGGTGTAGGTGATCTTCCCGCCTTCGACGACCGAGGTGTTATCCACAGCCAGCACCGCAGTGACTTTGCTGATGGTGTCGGTGACATCGACCGATGCAGGCGCGCCCAGCACCAGATTCTCGAAGGTAGCATTCGGCACTTCGGCCTTGACGATACCGATCTGGATCTTGCCTTCGTCCTTGAAGACGTCATCGCCCTGGGCAGGTGCGACATAGGACTTGCTGGTCTCGCCGGCCTTGAACACAACAGTGGCGTTGTTGCTCAGGGTGACCGTGAGGTCCTTGTCCAGCACGCGGTTCAGGGTCAGCGTGAACAGGGGTGGCGTGGCTTCGTTGACCGAGACCTGGTTGGCCACGATGTTCACCAGTACCAGGTCACCCTGGTTGTCATTGCCTGGCGTACCCGAACCTGGCTCGTCGGTGACTGCGGTGCTGACCGGGGTCTTGTCCAGGGTGAGCTGTTCGAACTTCCAGACATCCGGGCCGCTGACCGCCGCGATCGATTTGACGACCGGGTCGTTGGCGCCGATGTAGACGTTGTCAGGTGCGGCGACGGTGACCGAGCCGGTCGTGCCGTTGGCCGGGATGGTGATGGTGGTTTTGCCATCGTCCAGGGTGAAGGTCAGCGCGCCATGCTTGTCAATTGGCAAGCCGTCCTTGTTGGTCAGGGTCACGGTGTAGGTGATCTGACCACCTTCGGCCACGGAATCGGTCGCAGTCAGCTTCGCCACAACTTCGTCGATGGTGTCAGTGACTTTGACCGAAGCCTCGTTACCCAGTTGTAGGTTCTCGAAGGTGCGACCGCCAGCATCGGCTGCCGACTTGATGCCCAGGCTGATTTCGCCCGAGTCTTTGTAGACGTCATCGCCTTGCGCGGCGTGGGTGTACTGAGCGCTGGTTTTACCGGCTTTGATAGTGACCTTCTCGTTGTTGCTAAGGGTCACGACCAAGTCATTGGCCAGTGCAGTATTCACGTGCACGGTAAACGTTGGCTTGACGTTCTCGGCAACGGAGGTCTGGTCGGCGGTGATAGTCACTTGGACCAGGTCGCCCTGGTTGCCAGTACCAGGAACTCCCGAGCCAGGCTCATCGGTAACCTGAGTGGTGACAGGCGTTTTGTCGAGCGTCAGCTGCTCGAACTTGCCAACGTCTGCGCCAGTGACGGTTGCGATCGATTTGACGACCGGGTCGTTCGCGCCAACATAGACGTTGTCAGGCGCTGTGACGGTAACCGAACCCGTGGTGCCGTTGGCCGGGATGGTGATGACGGTCTTGCCATCGTCCAGGGTGAAGGTCAGCGCGCCATGTTTGTCGATTGGCAAGCCGTCTTTGTTGGTCAGGGTCACGGTGTAGGTGATCTGACCGCCTTCGGTGACCGAGTCGGTCGCAGTCAGCTTGGCTACAACTTCATCGATGGTGTCAGTAACTTTGACCGATGCATCGTTGCCCAACTGCAGGTTTTCGAAGGTACGGCCGCCCGCATCGGCTGCTGACTTGATGCCCAGGCTGATTTCGCCGGAGTCTTTGTAGACGTCGTCGCCTTGTGCGGCGTGCTCGTACGTTACGGCAGTCTGGCCAGCTTTGATGGTGACTTGAGCGTTGTTGCTGAGGGTCACGACCAAGTCGTTGGCCAGAGCCTTGTTGATCTGCACGGTGAACGACGGTTTGACGTTTTCGGCTACCGAAGTTTGATCCGCGGTAATGGTAACCAGCACTTGGTCGCCTTGGTTGCCAGTACCAGGAACTCCCGAGCCAGGCTCATCGGTAACCTGAGTGGTGACGGGCGTTTTGTCGAGCGTCAGCTGCTCGAACTTGCCTACATCTGCGCCAGTGACGGTTGCAATCGATTTGACGACCGGATCGTTGGCACCGACGTAGTCATTGTCAGGCGCGGTAATGGTTACCGAACCGGTCGTACCATTGGCCGGGATAGTGATGACGGTCTTGCCATCGTCCAGCGTGAAGGTCAGCGCACCATGCTTGTCGATTGGCAGGCCATCTTTGTTGGTCAGGGTCACGGTGTAGGTGATCTGACCGCCTTCGGTGACCGAATCGGTCGCAGTCAGCTTCGCCACAACTTCATCGATGGTATCGGTGACTTTGACCGATGCATCGTTGCCCAGCTGCAGGTTTTCGAAGGTACGACCGCCAGCATCGGCTGCCGACTTGATGCCCAGGCTGATTTCGCCAGAGTCCTTGTAGACGTCGTCGCCCTGCGCTGCGTGGGTGTACTGGGCGCTGGTTTGGCCGGCCTTGATGGTGATCTTCTCGTTGTTGCTGAGGGTCACGACCAAGTCGTTGGCCAGGGCCTTATTGATCTGCACGGTGAAGGTCGGCTTGACGTTCTCGGCTACGAAGGTTTGGTCAGCCGTAATGGTGACCAGTACCAAATCGCCTTGGTTACCCGTACCCGGGGTTCCAGAACCTGGCTCGTCGGTAACTTCGGTGCTGACTTGGGTTTTATCCAGCGTCAGTTGTTCGAACTTCCAAGCATCCGCGCCGCTGACCGACTCGATCGAGTTCACGACAGCAGGGTTCGTGCCCACATAAACGTTGTCCGGCGCGGTAGCGGTGGCCGAACCTACGGTGCTGTTGGCAGGCACCACCACGGTAGTGCCATCTTTGAGATGGAAGTACAGCTCTGCGTGGTTGTTGATCGGCAGACCATCTTTGTTGGTCAGCGTTACGGTGTAGGTGATCTCGCCGCCTTCGGCAACCGAAGTGGTCGCAGTGAGCTTGGCTACAACTTCATCGATGGTGTCAGTGACTTTGACCGATGCATCGTTGCCCAACTGCAGGTTCTCGAACGTACGACCACCCGCGTCGGCTGCCGACTTGATGCCCAGGCTGATTTCACCGGAGTCTTTGTAGACGTCGTCGCCTTGTGCTGCGTGCTCGTAGGAAACGGCAGTCTGGCCGGCTTTGATAGTGACTTGGGCGTTGTTGCTCAGGGTCACGACCAGGTCGTTGGCCAAGGCTTTGTTGATCTGCACGGTGAACGTAGGTTTGACGTTCTCGGCTACCGAAGTTTGATCCGCGGTAATGGTGACCAACACTTGGTCGCCTTGGTTGCCAGTGCCTGGCGTACCCGAACCTGGCTCGTCGGTAACTTGGGTGCTGACAGGTGTCTTATCGAGCGTTAATTGTTCGAACTTGCCAACATCGGCACCGGTAACGGAGGCGATCGACTTCACGACCGGATCGTTAGCACCGACATAGTCGTTGTCCGGCGCGGTCACAGTGACCGAACCAGTGGTGCCGTTGGCTGGGATGGTGATGACGGTCTTGCCATCGTCCAGGGTGAAGGTCAGCGCGCCGTGTTTGTCGATTGGCAGGCCATCTTTGTTGGTCAGGGTCACGGTGTAGGTGATCTGACCACCTTCTGTAACAGATTCGGTAGCAGTCAGCTTGGCTACAACTTCGTCGATGGTATCGGTGACTTTGACCGATGCATCGTTGCCCAACTGCAGGTTCTCGAAGGTACGACCACCCGCATCGGCTGCCGACTTGATGCCCAGGCTGATTTCGCCGGAGTCTTTGTAGACGTCGTCGCCTTGTGCGGCGTGCTCGTAAGAAACGGCAGTCTGGCCGGCTTTGATAGTGACCTGAGCGTTATTGCTCAGAGTCACGACCAAGTCGTTGGCCAGGGCCTTGTTGATCTGCACGGTGAACGTTGGTTTAACGTTCTCGGTCACAGAAGTCTGGTCGGCAGTGATGGTGACCAACACTTGGTCGCCTTGGTTGCCAGTGCCTGGCGTGCCCGAACCTGGCTCGTCGGTCACTTGGGTGCTGACAGGTGTCTTATCGAGCGTTAATTGCTCGAACTTGCCTACATCTGCGCCGGTAACGGAAGCGATCGATTTGACGACCGGATCGTTAGCGCCGACATAGTCATTGTCAGGCGCGGCGACGGTGACCGAGCCGGTCGTGCCGTTGGCCGGGATGGTGATGGTGGTTTTGCCATCGTCCAGCGTAAAGGTCAGCGCGCCGTGTTTGTCGATCGGCAGGCCATCCTTGTTGGTCAGGGTCACGGTGTAAGTGATCTGACCGCCTTCGGTGACCGAGTCGGTCGCGGTGAGCTTGGCTACAACTTCGTCGATGGTGTCGGTAACTTTGACCGAGGCATCGTTGCCCAGCTGCAGATTCTCGAAGGTGCGACCGCCAGCATCGGCTGCCGACTTGATGCCCAGGCTGATTTCACCCGAGTCTTTGTAGACGTCGTCGCCTTGTGCGGCGTGGGTGTACTGGGCGCTGGTTTCACCGGCTTTGATAGTGACCTTCTCGTTGTTGCTAAGGGTCACGACCAGGTCATTGGCCAGTGCGGTATTCACGTGCACGGTGAAGGTCGGCTTGACGTTCTCGGCGACAGAGGTCTGGTCGGCGGTGATAGTCACTTGGACCAGGTCGCCCTGGTTGCCAGTACCAGGAACTCCCGAGCCAGGCTCATCGGTAACCTGAGTGGTGACAGGCGTTTTGTCGAGCGTCAGCTGCTCGAACTTGCCAACGTCTGCGCCGGCAACGGAGGCGATCGATTTGACGACCGGGTCGTTCGCGCCAACATAGACGTTGTCAGGCGCTGTGACGGTAACCGAACCCGTGGTGCCGTTCGCCGGGATAGTGATGGTGGTCTTGCCATCATCAAGGGTGAAGGTCAGCGCGCCATGCTTATCGATCGGCAGGCCATCTTTGTTGGTCAGGGTCACGGTGTAAGTGATCTGACCGCCTTCGGTAACCGAGTCGGTCGCAGCCAGTTTCGCGATAACTTCGTCGATGGTGTCGGTGACTTTCACCGACGCCTCGTTACCCAACTGCAGGTTTTCGAAGGTACGACCACCCGCGTCCACTGCCGACTTGATGCCCAGGCTGATTTCACCCGAGTCTTTGTAAACGTCGTCGCCCTGAGCGGCGTGCTCGTAAGACGCGGCAGTCTGGCCGGCTTTGATAGTGACTTGGGCGTTGTTGCTCAGGGTCACGACCAGGTCGTTGGCCAGAGCCTTGTTGATCTGGACGGTGAACGTTGGTTTAACGTTCTCGGCAACAGAAGTCTGGTCGGCAGTGATGGTGACCAATACTTGGTCGCCCTGATTACCGGTGCCCGGGGTACCCGACCCTGGCTCGTCGGTGACAGCAGTACTGACCGGCGTTTTATCCAAAGTGAGCTGTTCGAACTTGCCAACGTCTGCGCCAGTGACGGTTGCAATCGATTTGACAACCGGATCATTGGCACCGACATAGTCGTTGTCAGGCGCCGTAACGGTTACCGAACCGGTAGTGCCGTTAGCCGGGATGGTGATGACAGTTTTGCCATCGTCCAAGGTGAAGGTCAGCGCGCCATGCTTGTCGATTGGCAAGCCATCTTTGTTCGTCAGGGTCACGGTGTAGGTAATCTGACCACCTTCGGTGACCGAGTCGGTAGCCGTTAGCTTCGCCACAACTTCGTCGACGGTGTCGGTGACTTTCACCGACGCCTCGTTACCCAGTTGCAGGTTCTCGAAGGTACGGCCGCCAGCGTCCGCTGCCGACTTGATGCCCAGGCTGATTTCGCCGGAGTCTTTGTAGACGTCGTCGCCTTGCGCTGCGTGAGTGTACTGGGCGCTGGTTTCGCCGGCTTTGATAGTGACCTTCTCGTTGTTGCTCAGGGTCACGACCAGATCGTTGGCCAGGGCTTTGTTGATTTGAACGGTGAACGTCGGCTTAACGTTCTCAGCAACGGAAGTCTGGTCAGCAGTGATGGTGACCAGCACTTGGTTGCCTTGGTTACCAGTGCCTGGCGTGCCCGAACCTGGCTCGTCGGTCACTTGGGTGCTGACAGGTGTCTTATCGAGCGTTAGTTGCTCGAACTTGCCAACATCTGCGCCAGTGACGGTTGCAATCGATTTGACGACCGGATCATTGGCACCGACATAGTCATTGTCAGGCGCGGTCACAGTGACCGAGCCAGTAGTGCCATTGGCCGGGATAGTGATGACGGTCTTGCCATCGTCCAGCGTAAAGGTCAGCGCGCCGTGTTTGTCGATTGGCAAGCCATCTTTGTTCGTCAGGGTCACGGTGTAAGTGATCTGACCGCCTTCGGCAACCGAAGTGGTCGCAGTGAGCTTGGCTACAACTTCATCGATGGTGTCAGTGACTTTGACCGAAGCATCGTTACCCAGCTGCAGGTTTTCGAAGGTACGACCACCCGCATCGGCTGCCGACTTGATGCCCAGGCTGATTTCGCCCGAGTCTTTGTAAACGTCGTCGCCCTGAGCGGCGTGCTCGTAAGACGCGGCAGTCTGGCCGGCTTTGATGGTGACTTGGGCGTTGTTGCTCAGGGTCACGACCAGGTCGTTGGCCAGAGCCTTGTTGATCTGCACGGTGAACGTCGGCTTAACGTTCTCGGCAACAGAAGTCTGGTCGGCAGTGATGGTGACCAACACTTGGTTGCCCTGGTTACCCGTGCCTGGCGTACCTGAACCTGGCTCGTCGGTAACTTGGGTGCTGACTGGGATCTTGTCGAGCGTCAGCTGTTCGAACTTGCCAACATCTGCGCCGGTAACGGAGGCGATCGATTTAACGACCGGATCGTTGGCACCGACATAGTCGTTGTCAGGCGCCGTAACGGTTACCGAACCGGTAGTGCCGTTAGCCGGGATGGTGATGACAGTTTTGCCATCGTCTAGGGTAAAGGTCAGCGCGCCATGCTTGTCGATCGGCAGGCCATCTTTGTTGGTCAGGGTCACGGTATAGGTGATCTGACCACCTTCGGTAACCGAGTCGGTAGCAGTCAGTTTCGCGACAACTTCGTCGATGGTATCGGTAACTTTGACCGACGCCTCGTTACCCAGCTGCAGGTTTTCGAAGGTACGACCACCCGCGTCTGCTGCCGACTTGATGCCCAGGCTGATTTCGCCCGAGTCTTTGTAAACGTCGTCGCCCTGAGCGGCGTGCTCGTAAGACGCGGCAGTCTGGCCGGCTTTGATGGTGACTTGGGCGTTGTTGCTCAGGGTCACGACCAGGTCGTTGGCCAGAGCCTTGTTGATCTGCACGGTGAACGTCGGCTTAACGTTCTCGGCAACAGAAGTCTGGTCGGCAGTGATGGTGACCAACACTTGGTTGCCCTGGTTACCCGTGCCTGGCGTACCTGAACCTGGCTCGTCGGTAACTTGGGTGCTGACTGGGATCTTGTCGAGCGTCAGCTGTTCGAACTTGCCAACATCTGCGCCGGTAACGGAGGCGATCGATTTAACGACCGGATCGTTGGCACCGACATAGTCGTTGTCAGGCGCCGTAACGGTTACCGAACCGGTAGTGCCGTTAGCCGGGATGGTGATGACAGTTTTGCCATCGTCTAGGGTAAAGGTCAGCGCGCCATGCTTGTCGATCGGCAGGCCATCTTTGTTGGTCAGGGTCACGGTATAGGTGATCTGACCACCTTCGGTAACCGAGTCGGTAGCCGTTAGCTTCGCCACAACTTCGTCGATGGTATCGGTGACTTTCACCGACGCCTCGTTACCCAGTTGCAGGTTCTCGAAGGTACGGCCGCCAGCGTCCGCTGCCGACTTGATGCCCAGGCTGATTTCGCCGGAGTCTTTGTAGACGTCGTCGCCTTGTGCGGCGTGCTCGTACGACACAGCAGTCTGGCCGGCTTTGATGGTCACCTGAGCGTTGTTGCTCAGGGTCACAACCAAGTCGTTGGCCAGGGCTTTGTTGATCTGCACGGTGAACGTCGGTTTAACGTTTTCAGCTACCGAAGTCTGGTCGGCAGTGATGGTGACCAATACTTGGTCGCCCTGGTTACCGGTGCCCGGGGTACCCGAGCCTGGCTCGTCGGTGACAGCAGTACTGACCGGCGTCCTATCCAAAGTGAGCTGTTCAAACTTGCCAACATCTGCGCCGGCAACGGAAGCGATCGATTTGACGACCGGATCGTTAGCGCCGACATAGTCGTTGTCCGGCGCGGTCACAGTGACCGAACCGGTGGTGCCGTTGGCTGGGATGGTGATGACAGTCTTGCCATCGTCCAGGGTGAAGGTCAGCGCGCCGTGTTTGTCGATTGGCAGGCCATCTTTGTTGGTCAGGGTCACGGTGTAGGTGATCTGACCACCTTCGGTAACCGAGTCGGTAGCAGTCAGTTTCGCGACAACTTCGTCGATGGTGTCGGTGACTTTCACCGACGCCTCGTTACCCAACTGCAGGTTTTCGAAGGTACGACCACCCGCGTCCGCTGCCGACTTGATGCCCAGGCTGATTTCACCGGAGTCTTTGTAGACGTCATCGCCCTGAGCAGCGTGCTCGTACGACACAGCAGTCTGGCCGGCTTTGATGGTCACCTGAGCGTTGTTGCTCAGGGTCACGACCAAGTCGTTGGCCAAGGCTTTGTTGATCTGCACGGTGAACGTTGGTTTGACGTTCTCGGCTACCGAAGTTTGATCCGCGGTAATGGTAACCAGCACTTGATCGCCTTGGTTACCAGTGCCCGGGGTACCCGAACCTGGCTCGTCGGTGACAGCAGTGCTGACCGGCGTTTTATCCAAAGTGAGCTGTTCGAACTTGCCGACGTCCGCACCAGTAACGCTGGCGATCGATTTAACGACCGGATCGTTAGCGCCGACATAGTCGTTGTCAGGCGCCGTAACGGTTACCGAACCGGTAGTGCCGTTAGCCGGGATGGTGATGACAGTCTTGCCATCGTCCAAGGTAAAGGTCAGCGCGCCATGCTTGTCGATTGGCAGGCCGTCTTTGTTGGTCAGGGTCACGGTGTAAGTGATCTGACCGCCTTCGGTGACCGAGTCGGTCGCGGTGAGCTTGGCTACAACTTCATCGATGGTATCGGTGACTTTGACCGATGCATCGTTGCCCAACTGCAGGTTCTCGAACGTACGACCACCCGCGTCGGCTGCCGACTTGATGCCCAGGCTGATTTCACCGGAGTCTTTGTAGACGTCGTCGCCTTGGGCGGCGTGCTCATAAGAAACAGCAGTCTGGCCAGCTTTGATGGTGACTTGAGCGTTGTTGCTCAGGGTCACGACCAGGTCGTTGGCCAAGGCCTTGTTGATCTGCACGGTGAACGTCGGTTTAACGTTTTCAGCTACCGAAGTCTGGTCAGCAGTGATGGTGACCAGCACTTGGTTGCCTTGGTTACCAGTGCCTGGCGTGCCCGAACCTGGCTCGTCGGTAACTTCGGTGCTGACCGGCGTTTTGTCGAGCGTCAGTTGCTCGAATTTGCCTACATCTGCGCCGGCAACGGAGGCGATCGATTTGACGACCGGATCATTGGCACCGACGTAGTCGTTGTCAGGCGCGGTCACAGTAACCGAACCGGTAGTGCCGTTAGCTGGGATGGTGATGACGGTCTTGCCATCGTCCAGGGTAAAGGTCAGCGCGCCGTGTTTGTCGATTGGCAAGCCATCTTTGTTCGTCAGGGTCACGGTGTAAGTGATCTGACCGCCTTCGGTGACCGACTCGGTTGCGGTGAGCTTGGCTACAACTTCGTCGATAGTGTCGGTAACTTTGACCGAGGCATCGTTGCCCAGCTGCAGATTCTCGAAGGTGCGACCGCCAGCATCGGCTGCCGACTTGATGCCCAGGCTGATTTCACCCGAGTCTTTGTAGACATCGTCGCCTTGGGCGCCGTGCTCATAAGAAACAGCAGTCTGGCCAGCTTTGATGGTGACCTGGGCGTTGTTGCTCAGGGTCACGACTAGGTCGTTGGCCAAGGCTTTGTTGATCTGCACAGTGAACGTAGGTTTAACGTTCTCGGCTACCGAAGTTTGATCCGCTGTAATGGTAACCAGCACTTGGTCGCCCTGGTTGCCAGTGCCTGGCGTACCCGAACCTGGCTCGTCGGTAACTTGGGTGCTGACTGGGGTCTTATCGAGCGTCAGCTGTTCGAACTTGCCAACATCTGCGCCGGTAACGGAGGCGATCGATTTAACGACCGGATCGTTGGCACCGACGTAGTCATTGTCAGGCGCGGTCACAGTGACCGAGCCGGTCGTGCCATTGGCCGGGATGGTGATGACAGTTTTGCCATCGTCCAGGGTGAAGGTCAGCGCGCCATGTTTGTCGATTGGCAAGCCGTCTTTGTTGGTCAGGGTCACGGTGTAAGTGATCTGACCGCCTTCGGTGACCGAGTCGGTCGCAGTCAGCTTGGCTACAACTTCATCGATGGTGTCAGTAACTTTGACCGACGCCTCGTTACCCAGCTGCAGGTTTTCGAAGGTACGGCCGCCCGCATCGGCTGCTGACTTGATGCCCAGGCTGATTTCGCCGGAGTCTTTGTAGACGTCGTCGCCTTGTGCGGCGTGCTCGTACGTTACGGCAGTCTGGCCAGCTTTGATGGTGACTTGAGCGTTGTTGCTCAGGGTCACGACCAGGTCGTTGGCCAGAGCCTTGTTGATCTGCACGGTGAACGACGGTTTGACGTTCTCGGCTACCGAAGTTTGATCCGCTGTAATGGTAACCAGCACTTGGTTGCCCTGATTACCCATGCCTGGCGTACCTGAACCTGGCTCGTCGGTAACTTGGGTGCTGACTGGGGTCTTGTCGAGCGTCAGCTGTTCGAACTTGCCAACATCTGCGCCGGTAACGGAAGCGATCGATTTGACGACCGGATCATTGGCACCGACATAGTCGTTGTCAGGCGCCGTAACGGTTACCGAACCGGTAGTGCCGTTAGCCGGGATGGTGATGACAGTTTTGCCATCGTCCAGGGTGAAGGTCAGCGCGCCATGCTTGTCGATCGGCAGGCCATCTTTGTTGGTCAGGGTCACGGTATAGGTGATCTGACCACCTTCGGTAACCGAGTCGGTAGCAGTCAGTTTCGCGACAACTTCGTCGATGGTATCGGTAACTTTGACCGACGCCTCGTTACCCAGCTGCAGGTTTTCGAAGGTGCGGCCGCCAGCGTCTGCTGCCGACTTGATGCCCAGGCTGATTTCGCCGGAGTCTTTGTAGACGTCGTCGCCTTGTGCGGCGTGCTCGTACGTTACGGCAGTCTGGCCAGCTTTGATGGTGACTTGAGCGTTGTTGCTCAGGGTCACGACCAAGTCGTTGGCCAGAGCCTTGTTGATCTGAACAGTGAACGTCGGTTTAACGTTTTCAGCTACCGAAGTCTGGTCGGCAGTGATGGTGACCAATACTTGGTCGCCCTGGTTACCGGTGCCCGGGGTACCCGAGCCTGGCTCGTCGGTGACAGTAGTGCTGACCGGCGTCTTGTCCAAAGTGAGCTGTTCGAACTTGCCAACATCAGCGCCGGCAACGGAGGCGATCGATTTGACGACCGGATCGTTAGCACCGACATAGTCGTTGTCAGGCGCGGTCACAGTGACCGAACCAGTTGTGCCGTTGGCTGGGATGGTGATGGTGGTCTTGCCATCGTCCAACGTGAAGGTCAGCGCGCCGTGTTTGTCGATTGGCAGGCCGTCTTTGTTGGTCAGGGTCACGGTGTAAGTGATCTGACCGCCCTCGGTAACCGAGTCGGTCGCAGTCAGTTTGGCCACAACTTCGTCAACGGTGTCGGTGACCTTCACCGAGGCATCGTTACCCAGCTGCAGATTTTCGAAAGTGCGGCCACCCGCGTCGACCGCCGACTTGATGCCCAGGCTGATCTCGCCGGAGTCTTTGTAGACGTCGTCGCCTTGAGCTGCGTGAGTGTACTGGGCGCTGGTTTCGCCGGCTTTGATAGTGACCTTCTCGTTGTTGCTCAGGGTCACGACCAGATCGTTGGCCAGGGCTTTGTTGATTTGAACGGTGAACGTTGGTTTGACGTTTTCGGCTACCGAAGTTTGATCCGCTGTAATGGTAACCAGCACTTGGTCGCCTTGGTTGCCAGTGCCTGGCGTACCCGAACCTGGCTCGTCGGTAACTTCGGTGCTGACTGGGGTCTTGTCGAGCGTCAGCTGTTCGAACTTGCCAACATCTGCGCCGGTAACGGAAGCGATCGATTTGACGACCGGATCATTGGCACCTACATAGTCGTTGTCAGGCGCGGTCACAGTGACCGAGCCGGTCGTGCCATTGGCCGGGATGGTGATGACAGTTTTGCCATCGTCCAGGGTGAAGGTCAGCGCGCCATGTTTGTCGATTGGCAAGCCGTCTTTGTTGGTCAGGGTCACGGTGTAAGTGATCTGACCGCCTTCGGTGACCGAGTCGGTCGCAGTCAGCTTGGCTACAACTTCGTCGATGGTATCGGTGACTTTGACCGACGCCTCGTTACCCAGCTGCAGGTTTTCGAAGGTGCGGCCGCCAGCGTCTGCTGCCGACTTGATGCCCAGGCTGATTTCGCCGGAGTCTTTGTAGACGTCATCGCCCTGAGCAGCGTGCTCGTACGACACAGCAGTCTGGCCGGCTTTGATGGTCACCTGAGCGTTGTTGCTCAGGGTCACAACCAAGTCGTTGGCCAGGGCCTTGTTGATCTGCACGGTGAACGTCGGTTTAACGTTTTCAGCTACCGAAGTCTGGTCGGCAGTGATGGTGACCAACACCAAGTCGCCTTGGTTACCAGTACCTGGCGTACCCGAACCTGGCTCGTCGGTAACTTCGGTGCTGACCTGAGTTTTATCCAGCGTCAGTTGCTCGAACTTCCAAGCATCCGCGCCGCTGACCGATTCGATCGAGTTCACGACGGCAGGGTTCGTGCCCACATAAACGTTGTCAGGCGCAGTAGCGGTGGCAGAACCTACGGTGCTGTTGGCAGGCACCACCACGGTGGTGCCGTCTTTCAGGTGGAAGTACAGCTCTGCGTGGTTGTTGATCGGCAGACCATCTTTATTGGTCAGCGTCACGGTGTAGGTGATCTCGCCGCCCTCGGCAACCGAAGTCGACGCGGTAAGCTTGGCTACAACTTCATCGACGGTATCGGTGACTTTGACCGATGCATCGTTGCCCAGCTGCAGGTTTTCGAAGGTGCGACCACCCGCGTCGGCTGCCGACTTGATGCCCAGGCTGATTTCGCCCGAGTCCTTATAAACGTCGTCGCCTTGTGCTGCGTGCTCGTAGGAAACGGCAGTCTGGCCAGCTTTGATGGTGACTTGGGCGTTGTTGCTCAAGGTTACGACCAGATCGTTGGCCAGGGCCTTGTTGATCTGCACGGTGAACGTCGGTTTAACGTTTTCAGCTACCGAAGTCTGGTCGGCAGTGATGGTGACCAACACCAAGTCGCCTTGGTTACCAGTACCTGGCGTACCCGAACCTGGCTCGTCGGTAACTTCGGTGCTGACCTGAGTTTTATCCAGCGTTAGTTGCTCGAACTTCCAAGCATCCGCGCCGCTGACCGATTCGATCGAGTTCACGACGGCAGGGTTAGTGCCCACATAAACGTTGTCCGGCGCAGTAGCGGTGGCAGAACCTACGGTGCTGTTGGCAGGCACCACCACGGTGGTGCCGTCTTTCAGGTGGAAGTAAAGCTCTGCGTGGTTATTGATCGGCAGACCATCTTTGTTGGTCAGCGTCACGGTGTAGGTGATCTCGCCGCCCTCGGCAACCGAAGTCGACGCGGTAAGCTTGGCTACAACTTCATCGACGGTATCGGTGACTTTGACCGATGCATCGTTGCCCAGCTGCAGGTTTTCGAAGGTGCGACCACCTGCGTCGGCTGCCGACTTGATGCCCAGGCTGATTTCGCCCGAGTCCTTATAAACGTCGTCGCCTTGTGCTGCGTGCTCGTAGGAAACGGCAGTCTGGCCAGCTTTGATGGTGACTTGAGCGTTGTTGCTCAAGGTTACGACCAGATCGTTGGCCAGAGCCTTGTTGATCTGCACGGTGAACGTTGGTTTGACGTTCTCGGCTACGGAGTTCTGATCAGCGGTAATAGTGACCAACACCAAGTCGCCTTGGTTACCCGTGCCTGGGGTACCCGACCCAGGTTCATCGGTAACTGTGGTGCTGACTTGGGTTTTATCCAGCGTCAGTTGCTCGAACTTCCAGGCATCCGCGCCGCTGACCGATTCGATCGAGTTCACGACAGCAGGGTTCGTGCCCACATAAACGTTGTCAGGCGCAGTAGCGGTGGCAGAACCTACGGTGCTGTTGGCAGGCACCACCACGGTGGTGCCGTCTTTCAGATGGAAGTACAGCTCTGCGTGGTTGTTGATCGGCAGACCATCTTTATTGGTCAGCGTCACGGTGTAGGTGATCTCGCCGCCCTCGGCAACCGAAGTGGTCGCGGTCAGCTTGGCTACAACTTCATCGATGGTGTCGGTGACCTTGACCGAGGCATCGTTGCCCAGCTGCAGGTTTTCGAAGGTGCGGCCGCCCGCGTCGGCTGCCGACTTGATGCCCACGCTGATTTCGCCCGAATCTTTATAAACGTCGTCACCTTGTGCCGCGTGCTCGTAAGACACGGAGGTCTGACCAGCCTTGATGGTGACTTGAGCGTTGTTGCTCAGGGTCACGACCAAGTCGTTGGCCAGGGCTTTGTTGATCTGGACGGTAAACGTTGGTTTGACGTTTTCGGCGACGGAGGCTTGGTCGGCGGTGATAGTGACCTGGACAAGGTCACCTTGGTTGCCAGTGCCAGGAGTACCCGAGCCCGGCTCGTCAGTTACTGTAGTGGTTACAACCTCATTGCCCAGCGTCAGCTTCTCGAAGTTATCCCCACCTGAAACCGACTCCAGCTTGTTCGCCAGAGCAGGCTGGCCACCCATGTACACATCATCGCCAACGGCAATGGTGGTGCTGCCAGAGATGCTGTTGGCTGGAATAGTGACTTTGGTCCCGTCAGTCAGCGTGAACGTCAGTGCCCCATGTTGAGTGACAGGCAAGCCTTGAGCGTTGCTCAGGGTTACGGTGTAGGTAACTTGCCCGCCCTCTGTAACAGTCGCCTTGTCCGCTGTAAGGGTTGCGATGACTTCGCTGATGGTGTCGGAAATTTCGACTGTTGCCGGGCCACCGATGACGAGGTTTTCGAACGTGGCACCCGGGACGCTAGCGTCGGTCACACCTAGCGTGACCGAGCTTGGATCCTTGATGACATCGTCGCCTTGTGCGGCGAGCTTGTACTCGACCTCGGTTTTTCCAGCCTCGATGGTGACTTTGTCACCATTGGACAGGGTGACAGTAAGCGGACGGTCCAAGGCTTGACTGACTTTGACCGTAAAGGACGGCTGCTGATCTTCGGTCACATTGCCGTTACTGGCGATGCTGACAGTGACGGTGTCGATACTGTCGTTGATGACCGTGGAAGCTGGCGTGGGGCTTGCGGTCAGTTTTTCGAAGTTACCGCCCGTGGCGCTGTCGATGGTCACGCTAACGGTCGAGCCGTTGTTGTAAACATCGTTGGCCGGGGTCTGGAAGTCGATGCTGCCCTGAGTCTTGCCAGCCTCAACAGTGATGACCTGGCCGTTGGACAGGGTCACGGTAACCGGAGTCTGAGCCGGGTTGGTCAGCGTCACGGTATAAGTGATGACGCCGCCCTCGGTCACGCTCGGCGAAGCCGTCAGCGTGGCAGTGGTGGTGTCGATCGAATCATTAATCGTGGTAACCGCAGCCGCAGGATTCGGGGTCAGCTGTTCGAAGTTGCCACCCGTGGCGCTGTCGATGGTCACACTAACGGTCGAACCGTTGTTGTAGACGTCGTTGGCCGGGGTCTGGAAATCGATACTGCCCTGAGTCTTGCCTGCCTCAACAGTGATGACCTGGCCATTGGACAAGGTCACAGTCACCGGAGTCTGGGCCGGATTGGTCAGCGTTACGGTGTAGGTGATAACGCCGCCTTCGGTGACGCTTGGCGAAGCAGTCAACGTGGCAGTGGTCGTATCGATCGAATCATTGATCGTCGTTACAGCTGGCGTCGGGTTCGGCGTCAGTTGTTCGAAGTTACCGCCCGTGGCGCTATCGATGGTCACACTTACGGTCGAACCGTTGTTGTAAACATCGTTGGCCGGGGTCTGGAAGTCGATGCTGCCCTGAGTCTTGCCAGCCTCAACAGTGATGACCTGGCCGTTGGACAGGGTCACAGTCACCGGAGTCTGAGCCGGGTTGGTCAGCGTCACGGTGTAAGTGATCACGCCACCTTCGGTGACCGAAGGGCTCGCGGTCAGGGTCGCGGTAGTGGTGTCGATCGAATCATTGATCGTCGTTACAGCTGGCGTCGGGTTCGGCGTCAGCTGTTCGAAGTTGCCACCCGTGGCGCTGTCGATAGTCACACTAACGGTCGAACCGTTGTTGTAGACGTCGTTTGCCGGAGTTTGGAAATCGATACTGCCCTGAGTCTTGCCAGCCTCAACGGTGATGACCTGGCCGTTGGACAGGGTCACAGTCACTGGAGTCTGAGCCGGATTGGTCAGCGTTACGGTGTAGGTGATGACGCCGCCTTCGGTGACGCTCGGCGAAGCCGTCAAGGTTGCGGTGGTCGTATCGATCGAATCGTTGATTGTGGTAACTGCTGGCGTCGGGTTCGGCGTCAACTGCTCGAAGTTGCCGCCTGTAGCGCTGTCGATGGTCACGCTAACGGTCGAACCGTTGTTGTAGACGTCGTTCGCCGGGGTTTGGAAGTCGATGCTGCCTTGGGTCTTGCCTGCTTCGACAGTGATGACCTGGCCGTTGGACAGGGTCACAGTCACCGGAGTCTGAGCCGGGTTGGTCAGCGTCACGGTGTAAGTGATCACGCCACCTTCGTTCACGCTCGGCGAAGCCGTCAGCGTGGCAGTGGTGGTGTCGATCGAATCATTAATCGTGGTAACCGCAGCCGCAGGATTCGGGGTCAGCTGTTCGAAGTTGCCACCCGTGGCGCTGTCGATGGTCACACTAACGGTCGAACCGTTGTTGTAGACGTCGTTGGCCGGGGTCTGGAAATCGATACTGCCCTGAGTCTTGCCAGCCTCAACAGTGATGACCTGGCCGTTGGACAGGGTCACAGTCACCGGAGTCTGAGCCGGGTTGGTCAGCGTCACGGTGTAAGTGATCACGCCACCTTCGGTGACCGAAGGGCTCGCGGTCAGGGTCGCGGTAGTGGTGTCGATCGAATCATTGATCGTCGTTACAGCTGGCGTCGGGTTCGGCGTCAGTTGTTCGAAGTTGCCGCCTGTAGCGCTGTCGATGGTCACACTAACGGTCGAACCGTTGTTGTAAACATCGTTGGCTGGGGTCTGGAAGTCGATGCTGCCTTGGGTCTTGCCAGCCTCAACAGTGATGACCTGGCCGTTGGACAGGGTCACAGTCACTGGAGTCTGAGCCGGATTGGTCAGCGTTACGGTGTAGGTGATGACGCCGCCTTCGGTGACCGAAGGACTCGCGGTCAGGGTCGCGCTAGTGGAGTCGATTGAATCGTTGATCGTCGTTACAGCTGGCGTCGGATTCGGCGTCAGCTGTTCGAAGTTGCCACCCGTAGCGCTGTCGATGGTCACGCTAACGGTCGAACCGTTGTTGTAGACGTCGTTTGCCGGAGTTTGGAAATCGATACTGCCCTGAGTCTTGCCAGCCTCAACGGTGATGACCTGGCCGTTGGACAGGGTCACAGTCACTGGAGTCTGAGCCGGATTGGTCAGCGTTACGGTGTAGGTGATGACGCCGCCTTCGGTGACGCTCGGCGAAGCCGTCAAGGTTGCGGTGGTCGTATCGATCGAATCGTTGATTGTGGTAACTGCTGGCGTCGGGTTCGGCGTCAGTTGTTCGAAGTTACCGCCCGTCGCGCTATCGATGGTCACACTTACGGTCGAACCATTGTTGTAGACATCGTTGGCCGGGGTCTGGAAGTCGATGCTGCCCTGAGTCTTGCCTGCCTCAACAGTGATGACCTGGCCATTGGACAAGGTCACAGTCACCGGAGTCTGGGCCGGATTGGTCAGCGTCACGGTGTAAGTGATCACGCCACCTTCGGTGACGCTTGGCGAAGCAGTCAACGTGGCAGTGGTCGTATCGATCGAATCATTGATCGTCGTTACAGCTGGCGTCGGGTTCGGCGTCAGTTGTTCGAAGTTGCCACCCGTGGCGCTGTCGATGGTCACACTAACGGTCGAGCCGTTGTTGTAAACATCGTTGGCTGGGGTCTGGAAGTCGATGCTGCCTTGGGTCTTGCCAGCCTCAACAGTGATGACCTGGCCGTTGGACAGGGTCACGGTAACCGGAGTCTGAGCCGGGTTGGTCAGCGTCACGGTGTAAGTGATCGCGCCGCCCTCGGTCACGCTCGGCGAAGCCGTCAGCGTGGCAGTGGTGGTGTCGATCGAATCAGTAATCGTGGTAACCGCAGCCGCAGGATTCGGCGTCAGTTGTTCGAAGTTACCGCCCGTCGCGCTATCGATGGTCACACTTACGGTCGAACCGTTGTTGTAAACATCGTTGGCCGGGGTCTGGAAGTCGATGCTGCCCTGAGTCTTGCCAGCCTCAACAGTGATGACCTGGCCGTTGGACAAGGTCACAGTCACCGGAGTCTGAGCCGGGTTGGTCAGCGTCACGGTATAAGTGATGACGCCGCCCTCGGTCACGCTCGGCGAAGCCGTCAGCGTGGCAGTGGTGGTGTCGATCGAATCATTAATCGTGGTAACCGCAGCCGCAGGATTCGGGGTCAGCTGTTCGAAGTTGCCACCCGTGGCGCTGTCGATGGTCACGCTAACGGTCGAGCCGTTGTTGTAGACGTCGTTCGCCGGAGTTTGGAAGTCGATACTGCCCTGAGTCTTGCCAGCCTCAACAGTGATGACCTGGCCGTTGGACAAGGTCACAGTCACCGGGGTCTGAGCCGGGTTGGTTAGCGTCACGGTGTAAGTGATCACGCCACCTTCGGTGACCGAAGGGCTCGCGGTCAGGGTCGCGGTAGTGGTGTCGATCGAATCATTGATCGTCGTTACAGCTGGCGTCGGGTTCGGCGTCAGTTGTTCGAAGTTACCGCCCGTCGCGCTATCGATGGTCACACTTACGGTCGAACCGTTGTTGTAAACATCGTTGGCCGGGGTCTGGAAGTCGATGCTGCCCTGGGTCTTACCTGCCTCAACAGTGATGACCTGGCCGTTGGACAGGGTCACAGTCACCGGAGTCTGGGCCGGGTTGGTCAGCGTCACGGTATAAGTGATGACGCCGCCTTCGGTGGCCGAAGGAGTGGCGGTCAACGTTGCAGTGGTGACATCGATGGTATCTGTAATTTCAGTAACCAACGGCCCTTGCGGTGGGGTTACTGTAATGCCACTGCCCCCGCTGGTACCGGTGACCGTTGTAGAAATCTGCCCACCATCAATGTAGGGCGTGTCATTCGGCGGGATCACGACATTGACACTGCCAGTGGTCTGCCCGGCCGGAATGACGATCACAGAGCCGTTGGCCAGCGTGATGACAAGGTCGCTGCCCGGTGCCTGGCCAACCGTAGCGGTATAGACAATGACGCCACCCGCTTCGCTGATCGATGGCGTGGCCCCGACCACAAGGGTGGTGGCAACCGTAGTGCCAGTTGTCGGCGCGGTGACTCGGTTGTCAGCGGTGGTTTGCGTTCCAGCCACTTCCACGGGGGCGGCCGCCGCTGCAAAACCAAGGCCTTCGGTAGGGAAGCCTATCGTGGGATCAACGCTGCCGGCCGTTTCTTCCAGCATGACGAAACTGTGGCCGCCACCTGCTGCACCGCCGCCCGCAGCAGTCGGACCGGCAGCCGTGGCTTCAAGATCGGTGGTAGGGTCAGCGCCTGCGGCGATCGCCTGTTGCAATTCTTCGACAGACGGCGCCGCCTGGGCAGCGGCCTGGCCCAAATCGGTACTGCTGTCAGGCGCGTCTGCGCTCCACTGGGTATCACGACCAAGGTCGAGCAATCGGCCATCTGCCAACTCCAGCGTCACCGCGCCACCCGGGCCGGTAAGGACCTGCTCACCCGCTAGAAGTCGATCGCCTTCTATGAGCACACGCCGGATGCCTTCAGGGGATACCGCGATAACCTGGCCGACAATACTTTTGACGATGGCTACAACGCTGCTCATTGGACTCTCCGTGTGACCCGCTGGGGTACTTCTGTGCCAGAGCGGCATCCGCAGCCACCTGAACAGGAATTATGTCGATGATCTCTTGACGCTTGATTGCGTCAATATTCCGTCTATGACGAAATGTAATTAGACTTATGCCAAACTATTGACCTTATATCGGCCATCCTAAACAATCACCAAGGTAATGTCACATTGATATTTTTACCTTAGCCAAGGGCCAATCAACAGCAAATGCGTTGCGTCATTAAAACAGCGCAATGGCACGGAGCACGCGGGCCCAGGTGATGACAGCAGCCATAAATCACATGCCTTTCAACCGTTCGTCGGGCTCAATAGGACCAACAGCGTCAATAGAAGGTCAATTTTGTTTATTGACGCCACATTTCCAAGACTCGTAAGCATAAACCTTGCCGATTACATGCCCGAGACGCCCCTTGATGTTGCCAATTTTCAGGCTGCTTCACCGTAGAATGAACGACGACCGAATGCGCTAATCGTCTAAACAGGCCTTATAACGCGCCTGCGATTATCGGCCAGAGTCGACAACGGAAGTGGATTTACCTGGATGAATTTTACCTAACACGGGTCGCACCAACGCCAGCAAACCAGCGCCTGATAAATGACATTGAGCTAGGCTGTAACGGCAGGCCTGTCACATGTCGTTTCTCTGCGCCTATCCCAGCATCCTGAAGCCTGGATTGCAGCGTGATTCAGAAATGAAACGTTTGTCTGCTGATCAGCGTCATGTAGTAAAGAGACCGATACAGTTGTTTACTCACCACCTAATTCAAGGCGACCATTGGCGACACACTGCATCGCTCGCTGCATGCCTACCGAGCGCCGACATGCATTGCCCCACTGAATGCCTGGGTTTGCTGCCATCGAATGATCGGCGGCCAGCTCATCCCCACCCACCACAAGGATGAAGAGAGCGCCGCGTGGAATCAGAAGTCAGTCGAGTCCAGCTCAACCATGACCCACGTAGTCAGCACGACGATCCTTTGCTGGATAGTCTGCTGAGCTTGTGTGTACTGCACCAGAAACCTGCCAGCCGGGTCATGCTTACCACGGGTCTGCCTTTACCCGCACAGCGCCTGAGCCCCGAGCTGCTGCCCCGTGCGGCGGCCAGGGCCGGCCTGCAGGGCCGTCTGTTGCAGCGCAAGCTGGAGCAGATTCCAAGCATTGCCATGCCCGCGATCCTGTTGCTAAAAGGCGGACGCAGTGCCGTGTTGCTCGGGTGGGAAAACGAAGACACTGCACGGCTGTTACTGAGCGAAAGCGATGGCGGCGAAGTTCAGGTCAGCCGTGAGACACTTCAGGATGACTACAGCGGGCGAGTGTTCTTCGCGCAGCCGCAGCACAAATTCGACGTCAACCATGGCAACCTGATCCCCCGAGCCAAATCCTGGTTCCGAGACACGCTGCTGCGCAGCAAGTGGCTGTACATCGATGCCATCGCCGCGAGCCTTGTGATCAACCTGATCGCCCTGGCCGCGCCACTGTTCGTCATGAACGTGTATGACCGGGTCGTTCCCAACCAGGCGACCTCGACCCTCTGGGTGCTGGCGGTCGGTATCGCGGGCGCCTATATCTTCGACCTGATCCTCAAGGGCCTGCGCGGATTATGTCTGGACCTTGCAGGGAAAAAGACCGACCTGATCATTTCGGCGACACTATTCGAACGTATCGTGGGCATGTCGATGAAGTATCGACCGGCCCGGGTAGGCAGCTTTGCCCAGAACATTCACGAGTTCCAAGGCCTTCGTGACTTCCTGGCGTCGTTGACGCTGACTAGCCTGATCGACTTGCCGTTCACGGTGCTGATCCTGATCGTCATCGCGATCATTGGCGGACACTTGGTGTGGATCCCGATCATCGCCTTCCCACTGGCCTTGGGCATCGGCTATGCCCTGCAGCGGCCGCTGATGGCGACCATGGAGCGGACCATGGCGCTGGCCTCGGAGCGCCAGTCGAGCCTGATCGAGACCCTGGCAGGGCTGGACGCAGTGAAGGTCAACAACGCCGAGAGCGAGCGGCAGTACATGTGGGAACAGACGCTCGGTACCCTCAGCCGGCTGGAATTGCGCGTCAAGGTACTGTCGAGCCTGGCCATGAACATCACCCTGCTCATTCAGCAGTTGGCAGGGGTGGCGATGATCTGCGTGGGTGTGTACCTGATCATCGACGGCAACTTGAGCATGGGCGGCCTGGTGGCGTGCTACATGCTCAGCGGCCGCGCCCTTGGGCCCTTGGGGCAGCTCAACGGCCTGTTGGCTCGTTACCAGCAAGCCAAGGTAACCATGGTGTCCACCGACCACATGATGGAGCTGCCACAAGAGCGCAACTTTGAAGAACGCCCGCTCAGCCGTAGGGTATTGCAGGGTAGCGTGGAATTCCGCGGCGTGGATTTCACTTACCCCAACCAGCAGAACATGGCGCTGAAGAACATCAACCTGACCATCCGCCCTGGCGAGAAGGTAGGGATCATCGGGCGCAGCGGGTCGGGCAAGAGTTCACTGGCCAAGCTGATCGTTGGCCTGTACGAGGCCGATGGCGGCTCATTGCTGGTCGACGGCGTGGATATCCGCCAGATCGACGTCAGCGAACTGCGCCACAACATTGGTTATGTGCCCCAGGACATTCAGCTGTTGGCGGGCACGCTGCGGGACAATCTGGTCAGCGGGGCCCGCTACATCGATGACGAAATGATCTTGCAGGCGGCTGAGCTTGCAGGCGTGCATGAGTTCGCGCGACTGCACCCGGACGGCTACGAGCTGCAGGTCGGCGAACGTGGTCAGAACCTATCCGGCGGGCAGCGGCAGAACGTGGCCCTGGGCCGTGCATTGCTGTTGAACCCACAGATCCTGCTGCTCGACGAACCCACCAGCGCCATGGACAACACCGGCGAAGAACGCCTGAAGCAGCGTTTGCAGGCCGTGGTGGAAAGCAAGACGGTACTGTTGGTGACTCACCGTGCATCGCTGCTGTCACTCGTGGACCGCCTGATCGTGATCGATCGCGGGCAGATCGTTGCCGATGGCCCGAAAGCGGCCGTCATGGATGCGTTGAAGAAGGGGCAGATCAGTGTCGCATAAGCTGGATTTCGGGCAACTCAAGGAAGGCCTGCGGCGTTACTTCAAGGGCAGCGATTCGTTGGGCGGTCAGCCGCTGCCCGAGGTCAACAAGGCCCTTATCGAGGACGCGCCGCGCGTGGTGCGCCTGACGATCTGGGGCGTCATCCTGTTCTTCGTGTTCCTGATCGTGTGGGCCAGCTTTGCGCCTATTGATGAGGTGACGCGTGGTGAAGGCAAGGCCATCCCGTCATCCAAGGTGCAGAAAATCCAGAACCTGGAAGGCGGCATCGTGGCGGAAATCTTTGCCAAGGAAGGCGAGATCGTCGAGGTGGGGCAGCCTCTGCTGCGCCTGGATGAGACCCGCTTCGCGTCCAACGTGGGGGAAACGGAAGCCGATCGGCTGTCCATGGCCCTGCGGGTTCAGCGCCTGAGTGCAGAGGTCGACGGCAAGCCGTTAGAGATCGACGAAGAATTGCGCAAGGCCGCACCTAGCCAAGCGGCCAGCGAAGAATCGTTGTACCAGAGTCGGCGCCAGCAGCTTCAGGACGAAATTGGCGGACTGCAACAGCAACTGGTCCAGCGCCAGCAGGAACTGCGCGAGTACAGCTCCAAGCGCGGGCAGTACGCCAACAGCCTTGAGCTGCTGCGTAAAGAAATCAGCATGTCGGAGCCTTTGGTCGCGACGGGTGCTATTTCCCAAGTGGAGGTGCTGCGCTTGCGTCGTGCCGAGGTTGAGAACCGTGGTCAGCTTGACTCCACGTCGCTGGCCATCCCCCGTGCCGAAGCGGCCGTTCGAGAAGTGCAGAGCAAGATCGAAGAGACCCGCGGCAAGTTCCGAAGCGAGGCACTCACCCAGCTGAACGAAGCCCGGACCGAACTGAACAAGGCGACCGCTACCAGCAAGGCGCTGGATGACCGCGTTCACCGCACCATGGTGACTTCGCCTGTGCGGGGTATCGTCAAGCAGTTGCTGGTCAACACCATCGGCGGCGTGATTCAGCCAGGCAGCGACATCATCGAGGTCGTCCCGCTGGACGACACGCTGGTCATCGAGGCCAAGATCCTGCCGAAGGACATTGCCTTCCTGCACCCAGGCCAGGAAGCCACGGTCAAGTTCACCGCGTACGACTACACCATCTACGGGGGACTCAAGGCCAAGCTTGAGCAGATCGGCGCCGATACCATCACCGACGAAGACAAGAAGACCACGTACTACCTGATTAAGCTGCGTACCGATCGCAGTCATCTGGGCACCGATGAAAAGCCGCTGCTGATCATTCCCGGGATGGTGGCAACGGTCGATATCATGACCGGCAAGAAGACCATCATGAGCTACCTGCTCAAGCCCATCATGAAGGCCCGCTCCGAGGCCTTGCGCGAACGCTGAGGGTGTGCCCGCACGGCCTTGCGTGCGGGCCCTCATTTCTGCAGGTCAGCGCTTATCGTGCGCCCAAGGGGCAGGCTCACCCACCAACTGCCCCTGAATGCCTCCTACACCCATTTCGCAGAGCACTGCGCGCTCACCTTCGGTTTCCACGCGCTCGGCCACCAGAGGCAGATCGATGCTGTGCGCGGCACGCTGGATCGCCTCGATGAACAAGCGTTTGTGCTGTTCATGGTCGATGTTACGGATGTAGCTGCCATCAATCTTCAGGTAAGCCAACCCAAGGTGGGACAGGTTACCGATCATGCTGAAACGTCCGCCAAAGCGTTGCAGTGCCAGGCCGAAGCCAAGGCTGTGCAGCCTTCGAGTCAATTTCTCCAACGCCGGCTGGTCAGGTAGCTGCTCTTCACCGATTTCGAACACCAGACGCGGCCCGAGGGCGACGTTCTGGCTGAGCAGTTCGAAAATGCGTTGCAGCGCCTGGGCGTCCGCCAAGGTAGCGGCGGAAAGGTTCAGCGCCAGCACCTGGTCGTGGCCACGCATGTGCGCCAGCACCTTCTGCAGCACCAGAAGGTCCAGCCTTGGCATCCAGCCAAAGCGCTCGAGCCAAGGGAGGAATCGACCGGCTGGAAGCGCCTCGCCTTGTCGATCCTTCAGGCGGGATATCACCTTGTGGTGCAGCACCTGCTGGGCGGTTGCACAATCGACCACCGGCTGGAAAAACAGCTCGAAGTGACCGTTGCTGAAGGCCTGGTCGAGGCGCTCATGCCAGTCGTGCTGGCTGTCGGCAGCCACGGCAGCGACGCCTTGCTCCAGGCAGACCCAACCCGGGGTTGGCTGGTTCTCCGCGCGTGCCAGGGCTTCATCAGCCAGTTTGAGCAACGCTGGAGGCGCGTCGCCCGGGCTGAAGGGGGCCAAGCCGATGCAGGCCACCGGTTGAATATCGGTGGCCCCCGTCTCATGCAGGCTCTGCAGCGTAGCCTCAAGCGCCTGGGCCAGCTGTATGGCTTCTTCATGCACCATGCCAGGTGCTAGCACGGCGAATTCACCACCCCGGCTGCGGGAAATCAGGTCGTTGGTTTCCGGGAAGCTTGCGCAGGCGCGGCGCAATTGCTCACCGACGGCTTGCAGCAACTGATCCGTGCGTTGGCCACCCAGACGCGCGTTGAGGCCCGCCAGGCCTTGAACCCGAAGTAACAACAGGTAGCCTGCCCGTGCTTCCTCAAGGTTGCTGACCCGAGCATTGAGCTGCATTTCGAAATAGCGACGGTTGGACAGACCGGTCAAGGTGTCTTGATAGGACTCGGCGCGTAACCGCTCGCTGCGCTCGGCCTGCTCGGTGAACAGTGCCTTGAGCTTTTCGACCATCTGGTTCATGGCCTGGACGACGCGCCTGAGCTCGGGTGTGCGGGGCAGTTCAGGCAGGCTCAGGAATTCACGCCTGGCGATGGCATGGGACTGTTCGACCATGTAGTCCAGCGGCTTGAGCTGCCGGCGCAGCAGCAACGCCCCCAGAATGGCGCTGGCGGCACCACAGAGCAGTAGCCAGCCCAGGCTGCCCAACGCGCTTTGCCAGAGCTTGGCAATGGCGAACATGGGGTGACTGATGACCTCGACGCGTGCCGCCTGCTGCCAGCCACGGCTGACCAACGCATCGCCACCGGCAGCTTCCAGACCGATCAGGTGAACGAACCAACGGGGTACGCCCCCAGGGTCTGGTTCGGCATGGCGCTCGACGAGCACCGTATTGGAAGCCAGGTCCACCACTTTGATACTGGCGTAGTAGCCACTGTCGAAGATCGAACTCACCATCAGCTCGACCATGGCAGGGTCATCGATATTGGGCGTAAGCGACAGGGCCAGCGCAGTGGCTGCATCCTGTGCATGCGAGCGGAGCTGGTTGACATACTGGCTTCGCGAACTCTCCAGGCTGACCATGAAACTGCCGGTGAACGCCACTACCAGGAACAGGCAAATAGCCAACAGCAATTGTTTGAACAGTGACATCTGTGCTCCTTCAGTAAACCGGCTCGGCCGGGAAGCCTTCGGCCTGCATTTTTTTCAATAGGTCCTGCCAGCGCGACAAGCGCTTGGTGTCGCCGACTTTCTTGTTGCCACCGGCGCCTGTCAGCCATAGGCCTTCACCGTTGAAGGCATAGACGGGCAACAGGTCGGGGCGCTGGCTGGCCGGCTTGATCGCGTCCATCAGGCTGTCGAGCACCAACGGCTGCGCCTGGGGCGTTGAATAATAGGTCAGTACCATGTGTGCCCGGTTCTGTCGCAAGGCCTTGACGTAGGTGATCCGCAGTTTCTCGCTGGGGATGCCCATGCGCCTGAGGCTGAAGTACTTGGCGATAGCGTAATCCTCGCAATCGCCAGCCCCTTTTATCAGTGCTTGGACCGGTGTTGCCCAGTAATCGACCTCGTGCCACAGATCGATATCCTCGACGTAGCGCAATTGTTGGTTAAAGAACCGGTTGACCACCTGCAGACGCTCAAGCTCAGTCCCCTGCTTCTGGGTGGCCATGAGGTTCTGCCACGCATCGATTCGCGCTTTGCCCTCCCCCAATGGCCCGTACAGCGCTTGAGACTGGCGACTGATCTGGGCGAAATCCCAGTCGGCATGCAAACCGCCCAGCAGCAGGCCACCCAGCAGCGCAGCCAGGGCAACTCGGTGCAGCACGGTTTTGAGCATCGGGGTGATCGCCACTGCCAAGCACTGTCCAGGCCAGTCGAAAGAAGCGATGGTGCGGCCTGACACCGCAAAAGACAATGGCACATCGCGATCATCGGCCTCTGTGTCGGAGTACGCCGGATCAACGCTTGCCGCGCGGGTCATGTCACTTCCTTTGCAGAGCAACTTCATCCACCATAGCCGCGCCCTGGGGCATGCCCCCAGTAGAGGCCAGCATTTGACACGTCATACCGCTATAACCGTGTCATTGGATCCAACTTTGGTAATCGTTTAAGGCAGGCGTTGCGTGGGCAACAAAATCAAACTGAGCAGCGTGTTGAACAGTGAACAGTTGCTGCCACATCTGGCCCGCGGCGTTATTGAAGAACGCGTGCGCAGTGCCATTCTCGAGGGTCGTTTGCCACCCGGAACGGCAATCAGACAACAGGAGTTGGCGACACTTTATGGCGTCAGCCGTATGCCCGTGCGTGAGGCGCTGCGTCAACTGGAAGCGCAGTCACTGTTGAACGTGGAGCTTCACAAGGGCGCAGTCGTTGCGCCGCTGATAGGCGAGGATGCGGCAGATGCCTACGACTTGCGTGTTCTGCTCGAAAGCGAGGCGTTGCGTCAATCCATTCCGCTTCTGACGGCGCAAGACATCGCCAAGGCCCGCAGTTGCATCCAGCAATTGGAAAACGAAACACGACATGCCGAGATCGCTCGTCTTAATCGTGAGCTTCACATGGTGCTTTATAGCAAGGCAGCGAACCATAAACTGCTGCGCCTGATCGATAACGAATTGATGCAAGAGGAGCGGTTTCTACGCTTTCATCTTTCGTCGATGGGCCTGGGCAAGCTCACCCAAGACGATCACACGGCCTTGGTCGATGCCGCCAGTGCCAAACGTGTCAGCGATGCAATTGCGGTATTGGAGCAGCACCTCAACAGCGCAGCCGTGACCATTCGAAGGTACTTGGACAGCCAGCGCTCGCACTGAATGGCTTGGGGACCGACAGGTAGGTTGCAAAATCTCGCGCCGGGCGAAACAATGAGACTAATTATCATTTAAGCCCTGATAGCTGTGTCTCATGCCTAGCAACGATCTCGTGCAAAACCTCTACAGTGCTCATCATGGCTGGCTGCATACCTGGCTGCGCCACAGGCTTGGCAATGCGGCCGACGCTGCTGACGTGGCCCAGGATACCTTCATGCGGCTGTTGCAACGCCGCGAGCATCTGCAGATACAACAGCCCAGGGCGTTTCTGCGCACGGTGGCGCGCGGGTTGATCATCGACCACTGGCGTCGAGAGGAACTGCACAAAGCCTATCTGGAAGCGCTGGCGCTGGTGCCGGAGGCTAACACGCCCGATGTGGAGACCCGCGAGCTGCTGCTGGAGTTGCTTGAACGCATTGCCAAGATGCTCGATGGCCTCAAGCCAAAGGTTCGCACTGCTTTCCTGCTAGCCCAATGCGAGGGCCTGCGGCATCAGGAAATTGCACAGCAGATGGGCGTATCGGTGAGAACGGTGGAGCGCTACATTGCTGACGCGCTTTATCACTGCTACCTGCTGCGCTACGAAGCGTAATGACACCGGTTATGCCTAGCCCGCATCCCGACGCCAAGACGGTCAGACAAGCCATCCAGTGGATGCTGAAACTTCGCCACAGTGGTGAGGATCCGGCTTTGAACGAGCGTCTCGCGCAGTGGCGCTCAGAGGCTGCGACCCACGAGCTGGCCTGGCAACGCGTGCTGCATTTGGAACAGGACCTGGACCTGCGCCACGTGCCCGCTGTGGGGGTTGCGCTGCAGACACTGGAGGCCAGTCATCGGCGCCTTGAGCGGCGACAGGCGTTGAAGCTGCTGGGCACCGTTGCCGTGTTCGGATCGGCAGCATGGCTGAGCAAGGACTTGAGTGTGGTACAGGCCTGGTCATCCGACTACGCGACAGCCACGGGTGAGCGCAGAGACGTGACCTTACCCGACGGCTCTCGGCTACAACTCAATACCCGAAGTGCCGTGGACGTGGCCTTCAACAGGCAGCAATTGTCGATCGACCTCAAGCGGGGTGAGGTCATGCTGGACTGTCGACAGGCAGCTCCTGGACAACCTCCAGTCACTCTGCGCACGAATACCGCAGCGTTGCAAACCGTCGGGGGGCGCTTCGTGGGGCGTATCGAGGACGATTGCCTACGGGTGGTCGTCAGTGAGGGGCGAGTATTCACTCGCAGCCAGAGCACCGGCCTGATCCAATGGCTCGAGCCAGGTGGAGAATGGCGCGTCACCGCCAGCGGTGCCGAGCAGGTGACGCCTTCAGGGATGGACGCGATGGCCTGGACCGAAGGCCTCATCGTGGGCAAGAACATGTTGCTCAGGGATTTCCTGACGCAGATCAGCCGATACCGCCGCGGTTATCTCACCTGCAGCGATGACATTGCTGAGCTCCGTTTGTCCGGGGTATTCCGCCTCCAGAATCCAGAACATCTCCTGCAATTGCTGCCCACCACGCTTCCCGTTCAAGTCCGTCATTTAACGCGATGGTGGGTGCGCGTGGAAGCGCTGGGTCGTGCCTAGACTTTGGTGAACAAAGCCTGCTCCTAATGTGTCGGGTTTTGGCCGCGTATCCGGCTAGATCAGTGAGAAGAATCTCCTGCACATTTTACGGACCCTTTCATGTCAACCAACCCGGTAAAACTGTACGCCTTTGGCGCGAATGATTTTCGACCTGTCTTGCACTCAGATTTGCTAAGCAATGCCATCCGCGCTGCCTTGCTGGGTACGGCACTTGGATTGGCCATGGTGCCTGGCATCACACTCGCCGCTGATACCTCACTGGTCAGCTCGACTTATGCAATTGCGCCTGGGCCCCTGGATGAAGTGCTCAATCAATTTGCTCGTCAGGCGGGCATCACGCTTTCCAGTACGCCGGCACTCACTCAAGGCTTGCAGTCCAGAGGCCTTCACGGACAGTACTCGGCTGAGCAGGCGTTAGGGGTGCTGTTGGCAGGAAGCGGCTTGACGGCGTTGGATCAAGGAAACCGGACCTTCATCGTACAGGCTCAGCCAGCGGAAGCTGCGCTGGCGTTACCCGATACGGACATTCGAGGTTTCACCCTGGGCAATGCCTTGGGGAGCATGGAGGGTTATAACGCCACCCACAGCCAGGTCGCTACTAAAAGCAGCTTGGCACTGGTAGAGACATCCCAATCGGTTTCGGTGGTAACCCGGCAACAGATCGACGACCAAGGTTCTCAAACCGTCGCCCAGGCCATGCGCTATACCCCAGGGGTGATGACCAGCCCCTATGGCGCGACGCACCGGTATGACTACGTGGCCATGCGAGGTTTCAATGACGGGTCGGTGGATAACATCTACGTAGACGGCCTCAAGTCCATGGGGGACAACGGCACCTACAGCACGATGCAGGTCGACCCCTATTTCCTGGAACGGATCGATGTCTTGAAAGGGCCTTCTTCGGTCCTTTATGGCCGTAGCTCACCGGGTGGATTGGTCGCACTGACCACCAAAAAGCCCGTGTTCACCGCTTTCCATCAAGTTCAAGCGTCGGTTGGTACCCAAGGTCAGCGCGGGCTGGGCTTCGATACCAGCGGCCCGTTGGATGCAGACAAGCGTATTGCCTATCGCCTGACCGGTTTGGCAGACGCTTCGGATACTCAGTTCGATCACAACAAGGAAGAACGTTACGCCATCGCTCCGTCGCTTAGCATCGACTTCAGCGAAGACACATCGCTGACCCTGCAGGCCTACTTGCAGCGTGATCCAAACGGGGGGTATCACGGCGGTAATCCTGCAGACGGGATGCTGAGCAAGCGTAATGGGGTACGCCTGTCGGATCACTTCTTCGAAGGGGAGCCGGGCATCGACAATTACGAGCGCACCCAGCAGTCGTTCAGTTACCAGTTCGAGCATCGCTTCAACGATGTATTTACCGCGCGGCAGAACTTCCGCTACCAGGACTCGGACGTATCGATGGACCAGGTGTACTCGGCAGGTTGGGCAGATGCCGACAGTACCGTCCTCAACCGAGCTTACACCGGGGGTGATGAGCGGCTGCACTCCTACATCATCGACAACATGGTCCAGGCTGAATTCTTCACCGGCATTGCCAAGCACACCCTGCTGCTGGGCACGGATTACCAGCGCCGCAAAGCCGATGTCTCGTGGCGTTATGGCACTGTAGATCCGCTGGATGCGGCTAACCCGCAGTATGGTAATGGCAACCTGCAGGTGCTCGGTGAAAACCGATACCAACGCCGGTTGCAACAGACGGGTGTCTATCTGCAGGATCTGGTGGAGCTGGATCAATGGCGCTTCTCACTGGGCCTGCGCCAGGATTGGGTCAAGGTATCCGAGGAAAATCGTGATACCAATACCAGGGTCAGTGACAAGCGTTCCAACTTCACGACTCGCGCTGGGGTGCTCTATCTCTTCGAGAATGGCCTGGCGCCGTATGTGAGCTACTCCGAGTCCTTCAACCCGAATACCGTATCCGATCAAGACGGAAAACCGCTTGCTCCTACCGAGGGCACTCAGTGGGAAGCCGGTATCAAGTATCAGCCACCTGGTAGCGACAACCTGTACACCGCCTCTGTGTTCCGTATCGAGCAGGAGAACCTGGCCTCCAAGCAACCGGATGAAGACTTCTACAGGCCTGTCGGTCAAGTGCGCTCGCAAGGGTTGGAGTTGGAAGCGCATGTGCAGGTCACTGATAACTTGAAACTGCTGGGTGGCTATACCTACACCGACATCGAGTACTCGAAATCGATGCCTAGCCTTGTATCCAGCGGTCTGGACAACAAAGGCAATTCGCCTACCCAAGCCCCGGAGCAAATGGTCTCGCTGTGGGCCGACTACAACTTCCGGCAAGGCGCGCTCGACGGGATTAGGTTGGGCGGCGGCGTGAGGTATGTGGGGCATAGCTGGGCAGATGCAGAGAACAGCCGCAAGGTGCCTTCCTACACGTTGGTTGATGCCTCGTTGGGCTACGACATGGGTAAGCTGGGTCTGAAGGGCTTGGATGTTCGTCTGAATGCCAACAACCTGACCAATCAGCGATACATCACCTCGTGCGCCAGTTTGAATTACTGCTACATGGGCGAAGAGCGTAATGTGAGCGCCACAGTGAGCTACCAGTTCTAAAGCGCACAGCGGGACAACCGCTTATCAGAAGCTAGTCATTGGGGGTGTTTAAACCCCCCAAAAGAAAAAGCCCCTGTCTGCAGCGCAGACAGGGGCTTTTTTGTTTGAATCTTGACGATGACCTACTCTCACATGGGGAAACCCCACACTACCATCGGCGATGCATCGTTTCACTGCTGAGTTCGGGATGGGATCAGGTGGTTCCAATGCTCTATGGTCGTCAAGAAATTCTGTGTGCTGGCCCGTCATCGACGTGCCTGCGAATCTCTGTAGTTCCTACTTAAAGACAAAACCCCTACCTGCATGCGCAGATAGGGGTTTTGCGAAATGAATCTTGACGATGACCTACTCTCACATGGGGAAACCCCACACTACCATCGGCGATGCATCGTTTCACTGCTGAGTTCGGGATGGGATCAGGTGGTTCCAATGCTCTATGGTCGTCAAGAAATTCTGTAGCCAGAATGTCCTGTTGGACAGCCCAGCGAATCCGGACATGTGATGTTTGTGATGCGTTGCGAACTTTCGGTTCATGTCATCTTCACCACCGCAATCTGCAGAAGCAAATTGCTTGGGTGTTATATGGTCAAGCCTCACGGGCAATTAGTATTGGTTAGCTCAACGCCTCACAGCGCTTACACACCCAACCTATCAACGTCGTAGTCTTCGACGGCCCTTTAGGGGATTCAAGATCCCAGTGAGATCTCATCTTGAGGCAAGTTTCCCGCTTAGATGCTTTCAGCGGTTATCTCTTCCGAACATAGCTACCCGGCAATGCCACTGGCGTGACAACCGGAACACCAGAGGTTCGTCCACTCCGGTCCTCTCGTACTAGGAGCAGCCCCTCTCAAATCTCAAACGTCCACGGCAGATAGGGACCGAACTGTCTCACGACGTTCTAAACCCAGCTCGCGTACCACTTTAAATGGCGAACAGCCATACCCTTGGGACCGGCTTCAGCCCCAGGATGTGATGAGCCGACATCGAGGTGCCAAACACCGCCGTCGATATGAACTCTTGGGCGGTATCAGCCTGTTATCCCCGGAGTACCTTTTATCCGTTGAGCGATGGCCCTTCCATACAGAACCACCGGATCACTAAGACCTACTTTCGTACCTGCTCGACGTGTGTGTCTCGCAGTCAAGCGCGCTTTTGCCTTTATACTCTACGACCGATTTCCGACCGGTCTGAGCGCACCTTCGTACTCCTCCGTTACTCTTTGGGAGGAGACCGCCCCAGTCAAACTACCCACCATACACTGTCCTCGATCCGGATAACGGACCTGAGTTAGAACCTCAAAGTTGCCAGGGTGGTATTTCAAGGATGGCTCCATGAGAACTGGCGTCCCCACTTCAAAGCCTCCCACCTATCCTACACAAGCAAATTCAAAGTCCAGTGCAAAGCTATAGTAAAGGTTCACGGGGTCTTTCCGTCTAGCCGCGGATACACTGCATCTTCACAGCGATTTCAATTTCACTGAGTCTCGGGTGGAGACAGCGCCGCCATCGTTACGCCATTCGTGCAGGTCGGAACTTACCCGACAAGGAATTTCGCTACCTTAGGACCGTTATAGTTACGGCCGCCGTTTACCGGGGCTTCGATCAAGAGCTTCGCTTGCGCTAACCCCATCAATTAACCTTCCGGCACCGGGCAGGCGTCACACCCTATACGTCCACTTTCGTGTTTGCAGAGCGCTGTGTTTTTAATAAACAGTCGCAGCGGCCTGGTATCTTCGACCAGCAAAAGCTTACGGGGCAAGCCCTTCACCTTCGCCGGCGCACCTTCTCCCGAAGTTACGGTGCCATTTTGCCTAGTTCCTTCACCCGAGTTCTCTCAAGCGCCTTGGTATTCTCTACCTAACCACCTGTGTCGGTTTGGGGTACGGTTCCCAGTTATCTGAAGCTTAGGAGCTTTTCTTGGAAGCATGGTATCAACCACTTCATCGCCTAAAGGCAACTCGTCATCAGCTCTCGGCCTTGAAATCCCGGATTTGCCTAAGATTTCAGCCTACCACCTTAAACCTGGACAACCAACGCCAGGCTGGCCTAACCTTCTCCGTCCCTCCATCGCAATAACTGGAAGTACAGGAATATTAACCTGTTTTCCATCGACTACGCTTTTCAGCCTCGCCTTAGGGACCGACTAACCCTGCGTCGATTAACGTTGCGCAGGAAACCTTGGTCTTTCGGCGTGCGAGTTTTTCACTCGCATTGTCGTTACTCATGTCAGCATTCGCACTTCTGATACCTCCAGCAAGCTTCTCAACTCACCTTCACAGGCTTACAGAACGCTCCTCTACCGCATCATCATACGATGATACCCGTAGCTTCGGTGCATGGTTTGAGCCCCGTTACATCTTCCGCGCAGGCCGACTCGACTAGTGAGCTATTACGCTTTCTTTAAAGGGTGGCTGCTTCTAAGCCAACCTCCTAGCTGTCTAAGCCTTCCCACATCGTTTCCCACTTAACCATGACTTTGGGACCTTAGCTGACGGTCTGGGTTGTTTCCCTTTTCACGACGGACGTTAGCACCCGCCGTGTGTCTCCCATGCTCGGCACTTGTAGGTATTCGGAGTTTGCATCGGTTTGGTAAGTCGGGATGACCCCCTAGCCGAAACAGTGCTCTACCCCCTACAGTGATACATGAGGCGCTACCTAAATAGCTTTCGAGGAGAACCAGCTATCTCCGAGCTTGATTAGCCTTTCACTCCGATCCACAGGTCATCCGCTAACTTTTCAACGGTAGTCGGTTCGGTCCTCCAGTCAGTGTTACCTAACCTTCAACCTGCCCATGGATAGATCGCCCGGTTTCGGGTCTATACCCAGCGACTAAACGCCCTATTAAGACTCGCTTTCGCTACGCCTCCCCTATTCGGTTAAGCTCGCCACTGAATATAAGTCGCTGACCCATTATACAAAAGGTACGCAGTCACCTAACAAAGTAGGCTCCCACTGCTTGTACGCATACGGTTTCAGGTTCTATTTCACTCCCCTCTCCGGGGTTCTTTTCGCCTTTCCCTCACGGTACTGGTTCACTATCGGTCAGTCAGTAGTATTTAGCCTTGGAGGATGGTCCCCCCATATTCAGACAAAGTTTCTCGTGCTCCGTCCTACTCGATTTCATTGATAAGAGATTTTCGTGTACGGGGCTATCACCCACTATGGCCGCACTTTCCAGAGCGTTCCACTAATCTCAAACCAACTTAAGGGCTGGTCCCCGTTCGCTCGCCACTACTAAGGGAATCTCGGTTGATTTCTTTTCCTCAGGGTACTTAGATGTTTCAGTTCCCCTGGTTCGCCTCTTGCACCTATGTATTCAGTACAAGATAACCAGCTTATGCTGGCTGGGTTCCCCCATTCAGAGATCTCTGGATCACAGTCTGTTTGCCGACTCCCCAAAGCTTTTCGCAGGCTACCACGTCTTTCATCGCCTCTGACTGCCAAGGCATCCACCGTATGCGCTTCTTCACTTGACCATATAACCCCAAGCAATCTGGTTATACTGTGAAGACGACATTCGCCGAAAATTCGCACGTCGCTCTTTCGAGCAGAACTCACAAATTTTACCTTAGCCTGAATTCCAGCAGTGAAACTGGTCTTCAGTCTATTTCTATCACATATCCGAATTTTTAAAGAACGATCTGACAAAAGTCAGAAATCAACATTCACACCGGAATGTTCATTTCTGTATTCTGAACAGTGCCGCAAACCTGAAGGATTGGTGGAGCCAAGCGGGATCGAACCGCTGACCTCCTGCGTGCAAGGCAGGCGCTCTCCCAGCTGAGCTATGGCCCCGTATTCTACGGCTGAACCAAGTAATGGTAGGTCTGGGCAGATTTGAACTGCCGACCTCACCCTTATCAGGGGTGCGCTCTAACCAACTGAGCTACAGACCTATAACAGGGTCGCGTTACAGCATCGTCTTTTACAATGAATCAAGCAATTCGTGTGGGAGCTCATCAGCAGGCTGATGTCGTCGATTAAGGAGGTGATCCAGCCGCAGGTTCCCCTACGGCTACCTTGTTACGACTTCACCCCAGTCATGAATCACACCGTGGTAACCGTCCCCCCGAAGGTTAGACTAGCTACTTCTGGTGCAACCCACTCCCATGGTGTGACGGGCGGTGTGTACAAGGCCCGGGAACGTATTCACCGCGACATTCTGATTCGCGATTACTAGCGATTCCGACTTCACGCAGTCGAGTTGCAGACTGCGATCCGGACTACGATCGGTTTTGTGAGATTAGCTCCACCTCGCGGCTTGGCAACCCTCTGTACCGACCATTGTAGCACGTGTGTAGCCCAGGCCGTAAGGGCCATGATGACTTGACGTCATCCCCACCTTCCTCCGGTTTGTCACCGGCAGTCTCCTTAGAGTGCCCACCATAACGTGCTGGTAACTAAGGACAAGGGTTGCGCTCGTTACGGGACTTAACCCAACATCTCACGACACGAGCTGACGACAGCCATGCAGCACCTGTGTCAGAGTTCCCGAAGGCACCAATCCATCTCTGGAAAGTTCTCTGCATGTCAAGGCCTGGTAAGGTTCTTCGCGTTGCTTCGAATTAAACCACATGCTCCACCGCTTGTGCGGGCCCCCGTCAATTCATTTGAGTTTTAACCTTGCGGCCGTACTCCCCAGGCGGTCAACTTAATGCGTTAGCTGCGCCACTAAAATCTCAAGGATTCCAACGGCTAGTTGACATCGTTTACGGCGTGGACTACCAGGGTATCTAATCCTGTTTGCTCCCCACGCTTTCGCACCTCAGTGTCAGTATCAGTCCAGGTGGTCGCCTTCGCCACTGGTGTTCCTTCCTATATCTACGCATTTCACCGCTACACAGGAAATTCCACCACCCTCTACCGTACTCTAGCTTGCCAGTTTTGGATGCAGTTCCCAGGTTGAGCCCGGGGCTTTCACATCCAACTTAACAAACCACCTACGCGCGCTTTACGCCCAGTAATTCCGATTAACGCTTGCACCCTCTGTATTACCGCGGCTGCTGGCACAGAGTTAGCCGGTGCTTATTCTGTCGGTAACGTCAAAATTGCAGAGTATTAATCTACAACCCTTCCTCCCAACTTAAAGTGCTTTACAATCCGAAGACCTTCTTCACACACGCGGCATGGCTGGATCAGGCTTTCGCCCATTGTCCAATATTCCCCACTGCTGCCTCCCGTAGGAGTCTGGACCGTGTCTCAGTTCCAGTGTGACTGATCATCCTCTCAGACCAGTTACGGATCGTCGCCTTGGTGAGCCATTACCTCACCAACAAGCTAATCCGACCTAGGCTCATCTGATAGCGCAAGGCCCGAAGGTCCCCTGCTTTCTCCCGTAGGACGTATGCGGTATTAGCGTTCCTTTCGAAACGTTGTCCCCCACTACCAGGCAGATTCCTAGGCATTACTCACCCGTCCGCCGCTGAATCAAGGAGCAAGCTCCCGTCATCCGCTCGACTTGCATGTGTTAGGCCTGCCGCCAGCGTTCAATCTGAGCCATGATCAAACTCTTCAGTTCAATACTGCTTGGGTTTTTAAGAAACCCTAAACTTGGCTCAGCAATCTCAAATGACTATGTGATTTCTCGCATGGTCACTTGTGATGCTGATAATCTTTCTGACTATCAGTCCGTACTCACAAGCACCCACACGAATTGCTTGATTCGATTTGTTAAAGAGCGTTTGGCTGAGAGTGTTTCGTCTCAACCGAGGCGCGCATTCTACGCTTTCCTCATTGCCTGTCAAGCGTTTATTTTGAAGTAATTTCGAAAAACTCGTTCAACTTCAAACACTTAACTCGCTTCGATCTCTCGTAGCGGGAGGTGAATAATACAGCATTCAAAAACGCTGTCAACCACCTTTTACCACCGCTGGCTGGCCGCTTGGCCTACCAGGAAAAGCATGAGCTTCTACTTAAAGACAAAACCCCTACCTGCATACGCAGATAGGGGTTTTGCGAAATGAATCTTGACGATGACCTACTCTCACATGGGGAAACCCCACACTACCATCGGCGATGCATCGTTTCACTACTGAGTTCGGGATGGGATCAGGTGGTTCCAATGCTCTATGGTCGTCAAGAAATTCTGTAGCCAGAATGTCCTGTTGGACAGCCCAGCGAATCCGGATATGTGATGTTTGTGATGCGTTGCGAACTTTCGGCTCATGTCATCTTCACCACCGCAATCTGCAGAAGCAAATTGCTTGGGTGTTATATGGTCAAGCCTCACGGGCAATTAGTATTGGTTAGCTCAACGCCTCACAGCGCTTACACACCCAACCTATCAACGTCGTAGTCTTCGACGGCCCTTTAGGGGATTCAAGATCCCAGTGAGATCTCATCTTGAGGCAAGTTTCCCGCTTAGATGCTTTCAGCGGTTATCTCTTCCGAACATAGCTACCCGGCAATGCCACTGGCGTGACAACCGGAACACCAGAGGTTCGTCCACTCCGGTCCTCTCGTACTAGGAGCAGCCCCTCTCAAATCTCAAACGTCCACGGCAGATAGGGACCGAACTGTCTCACGACGTTCTAAACCCAGCTCGCGTACCACTTTAAATGGCGAACAGCCATACCCTTGGGACCGGCTTCAGCCCCAGGATGTGATGAGCCGACATCGAGGTGCCAAACACCGCCGTCGATATGAACTCTTGGGCGGTATCAGCCTGTTATCCCCGGAGTACCTTTTATCCGTTGAGCGATGGCCCTTCCATACAGAACCACCGGATCACTAAGACCTACTTTCGTACCTGCTCGACGTGTGTGTCTCGCAGTCAAGCGCGCTTTTGCCTTTATACTCTACGACCGATTTCCGACCGGTCTGAGCGCACCTTCGTACTCCTCCGTTACTCTTTGGGAGGAGACCGCCCCAGTCAAACTACCCACCATACACTGTCCTCGATCCGGATAACGGACCTGAGTTAGAACCTCAAAGTTGCCAGGGTGGTATTTCAAGGATGGCTCCATGAGAACTGGCGTCCCCACTTCAAAGCCTCCCACCTATCCTACACAAGCAAATTCAAAGTCCAGTGCAAAGCTATAGTAAAGGTTCACGGGGTCTTTCCGTCTAGCCGCGGATACACTGCATCTTCACAGCGATTTCAATTTCACTGAGTCTCGGGTGGAGACAGCGCCGCCATCGTTACGCCATTCGTGCAGGTCGGAACTTACCCGACAAGGAATTTCGCTACCTTAGGACCGTTATAGTTACGGCCGCCGTTTACCGGGGCTTCGATCAAGAGCTTCGCTTGCGCTAACCCCATCAATTAACCTTCCGGCACCGGGCAGGCGTCACACCCTATACGTCCACTTTCGTGTTTGCAGAGCGCTGTGTTTTTAATAAACAGTCGCAGCGGCCTGGTATCTTCGACCAGCAAAAGCTTACGGGGCAAGCCCTTCACCTTCGCCGGCGCACCTTCTCCCGAAGTTACGGTGCCATTTTGCCTAGTTCCTTCACCCGAGTTCTCTCAAGCGCCTTGGTATTCTCTACCTAACCACCTGTGTCGGTTTGGGGTACGGTTCCCAGTTATCTGAAGCTTAGGAGCTTTTCTTGGAAGCATGGTATCAACCACTTCATCGCCTAAAGGCAACTCGTCATCAGCTCTCGGCCTTGAAATCCCGGATTTGCCTAAGATTTCAGCCTACCACCTTAAACCTGGACAACCAACGCCAGGCTGGCCTAACCTTCTCCGTCCCTCCATCGCAATAACTGGAAGTACAGGAATATTAACCTGTTTTCCATCGACTACGCTTTTCAGCCTCGCCTTAGGGACCGACTAACCCTGCGTCGATTAACGTTGCGCAGGAAACCTTGGTCTTTCGGCGTGCGAGTTTTTCACTCGCATTGTCGTTACTCATGTCAGCATTCGCACTTCTGATACCTCCAGCAAGCTTCTCAACTCACCTTCACAGGCTTACAGAACGCTCCTCTACCGCATCATCATAAGATGATACCCGTAGCT